>NZ_JAQRMY010000002.1 GCF_028613635.1 Devosia sp. ZB163 | reverse complement strand
CGGTCGCCACCACGCCAGCGCCCCAGCCACCGATGCGCGGTGCGTTCCGATACCCCCGCTGCCGCTGCTGCCCGTTGCACCGGCAAGCCCGCCTCGATCCGCTCAATCATCTGGACTCGACCGCGCGGCGTCAGACGCGCATTCTTGTGGACGTTCATTCGGGGAGCTCCGCTGAAGGTTGGTTGGCTTCGCAACCCCAGCTTCTCAGTCCCTCTCCGAATGAACAACCTTCATAGCAACGACACCTAGGCGTCCCAGCAGATAGGCCTCGAAGCGCGTGATCGGTCGCTGGACGGATCGGGACCTGAGATCATCGATGTCCTCAAGGGCTTCATCGACCGCGATGGCATAGTCGTCGCCATGATCGCCGAAGGTGGTTCGATCGGCGACCTGCACTAGACCAAGACCGTGGACCGGGCAGGTGCGAATGGATTCCACAAGCGCGAAGGCGCGAATGCCCACCGCGGCGTCCGGGGGCAGGTCGGGCGCTGCCGCCATGTCTTCCTCCGCGCAGGCTGGGCATAGCCGCACGCGGATGCGGCGCGACCGGAAGCTGCTGATCATCTCACCGTTGAGGGTGAAGCGGTTCTTGCTGACCATCGACGGCGTCCAGCGGGCGAGCTCTTCGAGATCGGCACCGACGAAGGCGCTGAACCTCGTCAGCTCATCGCGGTCGCCATGGGCGATCCGCTCGAACCGAAGGTACTGGTCCCAGCAGAACTGGCGGGCATTGCCGGCCCGGTGGAAGGCCGCAAGGCGCGAGGCGAGGCTGGGTGCCGGCTCGAAGGGAAGCTGCGGCAGGGTTTCCTCGAGGGGATCGAGTTCGACGATCATCACTTCACCTCCCAGATGCGCGGGACCTTCTCGCCGCTCATGGCGGCCAGCAGCACTTTCGGATCGATGCGGTGCCAGTCCGCCGCAGCGAACGGATTGGCGGCGCGCAGGGCGCCGGCCTTCCGGGCGTAGAAGGCGATGAAATCCTCGACGGTCACCGACTTCCGCCCGGCCGAGGCCGCCAGCAGGATGGCCTCGTGGCAGATGTCGAAGGCCAGCCCGCGGGCTCGATTGGCTGCGTGGATCAGGCGGTCGTAGAACTTGTCGACGGCGATATCGACGGTCATGCCAACCTTCTCGGCGGCCGCCGCCAGCGCATCCTCCAGGTTTTCCTGATCGGTCTGGTTGCCGACCCGCATCGGGGCGATGGCGATGATCTCGGCCACTTCGCGGAAGAAGCCAAGGTTGTCGCGCTCCAGGGCCCTCGCCAGTTCGGGCGTGCCGCTCAGGACGACAGGCAACGGCCACTCGTCGAGGTCGATCAGGGCCCTGAGCTGCCCAAAAATCTTCACCTGTTCCTCCTCCCGACGGTGCTGGGCGACCCTCTCCGGGGTCAGCATGCGCTGCGCCTCATCGATGTGCAGAAGGGTCGGCTTGTTGCGGACGATGCGGCTGTGCAGGCGCTCGATGGTCATGGACGGGCCAAGGGCACGCGCAGGCGTCAGCTTCAGTCGCCCCAGCACCGAGCGACCGAAGGCCTCGATGGTGAAGTGCTCGGGGGCGTTGATGCTCAGGGGCCGAGGGAGCAACGGTCCGCTCGGGGTCTCCAGCTGCTTGAGTCGGGAGATGCCGTTCTCGACCGCGCGCGACTTGCCATAGCGGAATGCGCCGACGACCACCAAGGCCTTGACCGGAGCACGGTTCTCGCCGGACCTGGGCTTCCTGGTATCCTTGACGTGCAGCAGCGCCTGGTGGCGCCGGGCGATGGCGTCCTCGACCGCCGTCAGGTCGTCGGTGAGGAAGGGCTTGGCCATGAGCTCGTTGCGGAGCGCCGTGAGTTCGGCATCGGGCATCTTGCTGGGTTGGGTCATCTCTAGTCCTCGCGATAGGTGAGCCGACGCCGAGGCTGCTGGTCGGTCGGCTGGTCATGATCCGGCTGCGTCGGTTCAGCCGGCGGCGGAGAGGTAGTGGCAGTTGGCGGTTCAGGAAGCCGGGGCTGGGCAGGGCGCTCGAAGCGACGGCCGATCGTGCCTTCGCCGAACGACGGCGCCGGAACGCCGGCCTCGGGACGAGTGCGGTTGACGAAGTTGATCTGGTTCTGGTCCTCGAAGTCCTCGAAGCGCTCCTCGCTCCAGAAGACGTCGTTGAGCTCCAGCGCCTTTTCGGCCTTGCGGTTGGCCTTCTCGATGTCGAGCAGAGCCGGCGCCACATAGCGCTCGAAGTCGATCTCGGCCTGCTCCCCGAACCGCATCCGAAGGTCTTCGAGCAGCTCGATCCACTGGTCGAGGCTCACGCCGACGAAATCCGTGTCGAGGGCCGGAACGGTGATCCACTCGCCGTCGAGCAAGACCGAGATGGCGCCGAGGTCATCTTCGTCGACGCGGATCAGCACCTCTTCGAGACCCATATGGGTCCGATACTTCACCAACCAGTTGCTGTCGTAGTGGATGTGCATGAAGCGAATGCCCATCGGGCCGAGCTTGCGCGTCGTCTCGAATCCGAACCACACGCGAACCTCTTCGGGCGTCGGCGGCTCCTTGGTCTCCATCGACGAGGCCTTGGCCACGAACTCGTTGTGAGGGCTCTGACGCAGGCCGTTCTGGCGCGGCTTGTTGTGGTAGACATCGACAACGTAGCGGGTCATCAGCCCGAAGAACTCCTCGAGCTGATGCACGGCGCGGTACTCGGCCTCGTACTTGCCCTTGGCGACGATGTTCTCGAAGGCGCGGGCGACGAACTTGGAGATGAAGCCCTTGTGAAGGGTCGAGAAGATCGACTCGACCAGCCCGCGCAAGTGCGGCAAACCACTGGCGGCGAAGACATGGCTGCTGGTGGCCGGGATCACTGCCGACAGGAAGCGGTCGCCGATGAATCCGGGACCGGCATCGGTCGTGCATTCCTCGATACCGGTGAAGAGGTTCCAGCGCTGCTCGCAGCCGGCCCAGTTCGAAATGTCCGTCTTGTCGGTCAGCGCCATCTTCAGCGCCGCAGTGGTCAGTTCGGCCGTTTCCCCCAGGCCGAACTTCATGCTCAGGATGTAGCCGGTCGCCTTCTCCACCACGACCGCGACGTGGATGCGCTTGCCTCTCTTGCGAAGCTCGTCTGAGACCTCGTCAGGGATCTCGCCCGTGACGCCGGCCTGCTCGAGCAGCAGGAAAAGTGGAATGTTCCAGCAGTCGATCTCGCACCGCTCGCCGACGCGGGTGTATTGAGGGCCCTCGCCATAGGGGCCGAGCATCTCGTTGATGGCCCTGGCGTCCTTTCGGCCACCGATGTTGCGACCCGCCGGGATATCCTCCTTGATCCGATCCAGCGTTCCCCAGCACGGAACCTTCAGGCGAAGGTTCTTGGCCATGCCCTCGTTTCGCAGGACGATCCGCGCCTTCACCAGCTCGCGCAGCCCTTCGATCGTGGTGTTTGCCTCGCCGGCGTACTTGGCGATCTCTTCCTCGACGATCTTGCGAACGCGCTCATCGATCCGGCGGCCGCCGGCCCGGCTATTCTCGGTACGCTTTCGCATTGCAAGCGGATGGCGGTTCTTGGTCAGATATTTGGGCAACAGGTAACGAATGGTGCGGGGGTGCAGCACAGGCTCGACGGTCTGGCTCTCCGAACCCACATTGGGCTTGCGGGGCTTCTTCTCCCGGTCGATCGAGTGGTCGTAGCCGGAGTCCTTCTCCCATGCGGTCAGCGCTTCCCGCATGTCGGAAAGATGCCTGTCGAAGAACTTTCGCAGCGCGACGTCGCCCGTGCTGTCGAGCGTCTTCGTCCGCAGAGCGTCGATGATCTTGTTGAGCCACCAGGTCTTGATGAAGATGTCGCGCCGGGACTTCAGCGACAGCGACTGCAGGCTCGGGTCCTCGCCCTTGCTCCGCGTGACCACGATCGTGCGGTCGTCCTCGCCGCGCTGGAGCTGGGCATGGGTGATATCCCGCCGGCGGCGGGAGCCGGTTTCCACCAGCTCCCAGCCGCGACTGGTCGGGCGATCGACCAGATAGGTCTTGCCCTCCATCCGGACGAGCGCATTGGGGCCGAGGCGATCGGCCGCCAGCGGATTGGTTTTCACGATCAGTTGCTCCGAGGCGTCGCCGCGACCACCAGGGTCTCGGGCTCGATCAGGCCAGGCGAGACCTGACGCAGCAGACCGGCGTAGAGGAGCCGGGCCACCGACCTGAGGCCGAGTGGCGCAAACGGCCGGCACAGTTCCTCGATGGTGATCGGCTCGAACAAGCCGGCCGCCCGCTCAGCGATGGCCGAGTCGTAGGAGGACGGCTTGTCCATCCGCGCGGAGCGGATCAGCCGGGCATTGCTGACCAACCATTCCGGCAGGTCCTCGTTGGTGACGAGAAGGACCGCATCGGCGAAGTCGTCGGGAATCTGCGCGGCCAGCTCGGCGGCAAAAGTCTCCAGCATCGCCCTGCGGACCTTGCTGGCACTCTTCACCATCACCGCCGTGCGCATGCCCGTGGTCATGTCGACGAGGAAGTCGAAGGTGTGCTCATGCACGACCCCGTCCCGATCGACCCATTCCACCGGCGGCGCCTGGCAGGTGATGCCGGTGACGCGAGGATCGGCGGTGAGCACCAGGTAGGCGTTGTGCTCAATGCCGGATTCCAGCTCCTTGGCCAGCATGTCGTTGGGATCGACGGGAGATGCTGGAATTGTGCCCTCGGGTGGCCATGGACACGGGACGCGAGCCACGGTGACGGGCGGGAACCCGGACCGAGATTGAGGAATGGTCCCGGGCAGGGGGCGACCACGGGGCGTGCGGACGAAGCGACCGCCTGAAGCGTTCGAGCATGATAGCTGTCTCCTTACGGGTCGATCAGCTGGTGGGCGTTGCCGCCCAGCCCCGCTGCCGTTGGATGTGGATCTGGCCGTCGTCGCCGACCTCGACGCTCAGCTCGCCAAGTTCGTCGGCAGACTTCAGGACGCGGTCGAGAAGATCGCCCTCGGGCAGCAGGTCGCGGAGGCCGACGCCAGCACCCTGCCGCTCGAGGTAGAGGTACCAGCCGAGGTCGTGTTCGCTGATCTCGGCGAAGAGGTCGTCCCACTTGGCGCGTTCGTCGCCGACGATGTCGGAGACAAACCGCTCGCAGTCCTCGACGATGGTCTTCAGGGCTTCGAGGGAGAAGTGGTGGACGGTGACGCCGTCCCACTCACCGCTGACCTCATCCTCGTCCTCTTCGTCATCCTCCTGCCAGTCGAGATCCTCCTGGTTCTGGCTCTCGAACTCGACGAGGGCGTCGGCGAACCCCTGCTGCAGCTGGGTAAGCTTGCTGTAGGTGAGCGGCGACGAGACGATGCGGACTAGGCGGTCGTCGTCGATCTCGAGATCAAAGGGCTTGAGATCACCCGCGGCGTCGATCAGTTGGGCGCGAAGCTCATCGTCTACGCTGGCCAGATCGCCGAAACCCACACCGGTTTCCATCCGCTCAAGGAAGAGGTGACGCCCGAGGTCGTAGTCATAGAGACCCTCGCCGACTTCCATCGATCCGTTCTCGTCGACGGCGCTCTCGATCGTGTTGATCACGAAGGACCTGCAATCCCGCCGGATGTTCTCCAACGTTTCCGGGGCCAGGTTCTCGACACCGATGCCGGACCACGCCGCGGCATCGTCGCGGTTGCTGAAGTACCTCAGCAGCGCATCGGCGTAGCCCTTCTCGAAGTCGTAGAGACTGTTGTAGGTCAGGGCGTGCTTGGCATTCTTGTTCTCAGGCATGACTTCTCCTTCGTCATGCCGGCCCAGTTTCACGAGCTTGACCCGAAGCAGGTCACCTCGTAGGTTCTGGGCGAACATGACGTTCGTCGTTGTGTGTGGTCCTCGCTCATCTTGCAGGAGGGACGAGGACCGGTTTCAGGATGGCGCTCGGCTCGAAAGAGCGGGGCGCTTTTCTTTTGCTGCCGGCTGGCAACGATGAAGACTTGGCTCGTGACGCCCGGACCGTGCAAGAGGGCGTCGTCGATTTTTCTGAGCAGCCTCAGTGGTTAAGGCCGCTCGAAACTCACCAAAATCACTCGAAACCACCCAAAATCGCCAATTTCGAGCGATTTTGCCATCACGCTTTTCAATGGTCCTGGCGAGGTGCATGTCGGAGTGCCGACGCCTCAAACTTCCGGATCTCCCGGAGCCTCCGACGTTAACAATATTGACGAGTTGTTGTTGTTTTTGCCGTTTTCGCGGCGTTGTTTACCATTCTGCTGCGAAGCCGTTGGATTGCCTTTGAGGCAAAGTTTATCTTGTGGCAGCCCTGACACACAAATCCCCGGTTTCCGACCGTCGAACGGTCCGAGAGCGTCTCTAGCCCGTCGCCACGGGCTGCCTTTGGCCCCCTTGAGCGGGCATCGATTCGCGATTTTCGACGACCGACTCGCTGCTTTCGATGATCGATTCGACCTCCTCGCCGGTCAGGAACCGACGCTTGAGCAGTGCCTCGACGACCGCTTCCAGTGCCGGCCGGCGCGCATGGAGGATGTCGATGGTGCGCTGGTAGAGCTCGTCCAGCAGCTTCTCGACGCGACGGCGGAAGTCCGGCTCGCGCAGCAATTGCCACGCGTCCTCGGGCAGGGCGCGGAACAATAGGCTATGCCCCAAGCCCAAAGATGCTTCCATGGAGGCGACCATCCCGGTGGACCGAGCCAGGTCGGAATCCGTCGCGCCGCCGGCGCCCTGAGAGGGCTCGCCCATGAGCAACTGCTCGGCGGCGCGTCCGCCCAGCAAGGACATGACCACGCCTTCGAGCTGATGTCGGGTCACGAGGGTACCAGTAGGCATCGAAAGTCGTGCACAGCCGCCATTGCCACCGCTCATGGCGATGCTGACGATGTCGAGGGTGCTGCCGACCGCCAGCCCGGCGATGACGTGCCCGGATTCATGGATGGCCGACCGGCGCAATTCTTCGGGCGTTCGGGTCTCCTCCTCGACGATCTGTGCCTCGAGATCCGCCAAGACCATTGGTCGGCCGGCACGGCGGGCAAGCCGCCGCGCGGCACGGACCTGTTCCATGACGACGGCACCGGTCGCCCCGCGGGCAACATTCTGGATGGCCAGATTCTCGAGGTCGCCGTCGGCGAGATCCCCACCAAGATGGTGACGCATGATCCGCTCGACGCCGGCGGCATCGGGGGCACCGACATGGATCGCACGCTCCAGCCGGCCGGGCCTCAACAAAGCCGGGTGGATGTCCTCGATGCGATTGGTGGCACCGATGACGATGACGCCGTCACGAACGGACATGGCGCCGTCGAGCAGCGTATAGAAGTCGAAGATGACCGGGGCCCAGTAGTCCTTGTTGCGATCGCCGACTGTGTCGATGTTCGGCAGGGCATTGATCTCGTCCAAGAACAGAATCGATGGTGCCTTGGCCCTGGCTTCGTCGAAGGTCTTTCGAAGAGCCTTGATGACGTCGTTGAGATATCCGCTGGAGTTTGCGAAGAGCTCGGCGATCGAGCTGACAACGACCGGCACGCCGCAGGCCTCGCCCAGCATCCGAGCAAGCAGCGTCTTTCCCGTGCCCGGCGGCCCATGCAGCACGCAGCCGCGGTCGATGTCCTCCCAACCGATCAAACCCTTCCTCATGTCGGCGATGTCGTCACGCAGGCTGAGCGCCCAGGTGCGAGCATCGCCATACTCGATCGCGTCCTCGAGTCGGGGCAGGGGCCTGCTGTCATTCCGGCTGCCATTGGTGCCGGTCTTGCGCTCGATGGCCGCGCGGATTCGCCTGACCGTCTCGACTGCATTGCCGTTGCGATCGATCAACGCGGTGATCTCGTCGAAGCTCAACATCTCCGGCATTAGCGTCGAAGCCTCCTTCGGGATGCGGCCACCCTGGGACTTGCGGATGACCTCAATGATCATCTCAGCGTCGGGCGCAACGACGGCGACCCTGACCTCGGCAAGGCTGAGCAGCAGCGGCGGCAAGGTGCGATCAGGCTGCGCAGCAACGCCGACCGCAACCCGGCCTTCCCGCAGCTTCTTCGGCAGCATCCCGTCATTGAGGTCATTGCCGCGGGGGATGGACGATCTGGCGATGACGTAGGCCAGATCCCCGATCAGGGACTTGATCGCGTCGCCGATCGGTTCGGCCCAGCCGCCGTCCGGAACCTCGACCACGAGAGCCTTGGTGCCGCCACGGCGCAGCTGATCACGCAGTTCTTCGCCGATGGCGCGCGCAACCACCAGATCCACCAGTACGGCTGCCGACAGGGGGCGGGTCTTCATGTGCAGGTCCTTCATCGCAGTATTGAGTTCGCCGAACGTCGCGGCCTCGAGGATCATGTCGATCGTGTCCTGATAGTCGTCGCTCATTGGCTGAGATCCTTGGTGGGGGCGGCGGCATCGCCGAGGCGATAGAAGCGGGAGAAGGTCCGAGCCCACCCGCGCTCGGCATCGATGGCAAAGACCTCGCTGGTGACCACATGACGGCAGCCGAGGAGTGGGTGCCCCTCGACATAGCCGGAGAGGCCACCGACCGGACGCATGACCGGGGACCACCCGTTCAGGCTTGGGGCCTCCTCGAGCTCGCCATTGGGCTGGAACATCGTCATGCGCTCGAGGTCGTCCGCGAGGGCGCGCAGGTTCGCGATGGTGGAGGCGCTGTCGCCCCCACCCGGGAAGAGAATGGTCATGGTGGATGCCCTCAGTGCCGCGTCGAGCTGGTCGGATCGGCGATATCGACCATCGAGTAGGGCGTGATGCAGGCCTCGATGTTGAGCGCGATCGCCCCGGTGGTGACGAGGTGCAAGACGGCGCCGAAAGGATCGTGGTGCTCGATCAGCCCGGCCAGCTCGCTCAGGCAACTGGGACCGTTCTCGATCAGATGGGCCAAGATGGTCATGCGAGAGGTCGCGTCGACCTTGACGTTCACCGTGCGGGCGAGGAGTTGGCTGTTGCCCAACCGGGGTTCGCGCTCGACCACCGCCTGCGGCACGAGAATGGCGGCATAACCCTCAGAGCGGGCCTGATGGCGCAGATCGATGGCCTTGGCGGCCGGGAAGGCTCGGTCCCAGATCCGGTGAGGGAGCACGATCAGCGTGACGATGCGCCGGCCGATGCGGACATCGGCAATCGCGAGGTCATGAGGCTCGAAGCCGAGCCGGGCCGCGATGTGCTCGACGGCGTGGTTGCCGCCGATGTAGCGGCAGCTCGGATTGGCGGTGATCAGATCCTTGATCTGCTGGTGAAGCTTGACGTTGCGCTTGATCTGGCGGGCGCGACGGAAGTCAACGACGGGCTTGGCGGTCTGGATGGCGGTGTTCGGGGTGGCGCGGTGCGCGGTAGCGACGGGCATGACTTCTCCTGGTCCCGGAAATGCTCTTTCCGGGTGGTTTCGCGGAATTGCGAGGATTGCGATGACTAAGCCGACGCGCTGTGCAGACGAGACCGTCGCGGCGCGGGAAACGACCACCGTTGCCGGTGACGTATGCAAGGATGCGTGTCTGCATCCATGACCAGCCAGATAGTCCGGAGAATTCAGTCCTTCAAGACGAAAAGATGCATATCGCATCCGGGAGGTGAATCGTGGTTAACATAGGATTGCCGAACGGATTCGGCCCCGGAGGGACCATGGCGATCACGCCGTCACAGGTGCGCGGCGCCCGCGCGATGCTCAACATCAGTCAGGACGAACTGGCTGCGTTGGCTGGTCTGAAGCGGCTGGCCATCTCTCGACTGGAGACCGGTGTCACCGATCCTCACGACTCTACGATCGAGCGCATCCAGGTCGCGTTGGAGGCAGCAGGCGCCGCATTCTTCGAAACCGATGCCGGCGTCGGAATAATCCTGAAACGGGACAGCGATCCTCGCCCTTAGCGGCTGTTCCGCCTCAGGCCGCCGGCGCGCTGAGAAACGTCACCCGGTATGACCTAGCCAGCACCATTTGAGTGGAGGCGGAGCGGGGAAGTGGTCCGAACTGTCGGTTTGTGTTCGCGATCCCTCCAGCCATCCAACACTCACTTGCAGAGGCGCTCTGAGACTGATAATTTCATGTATACGATTCAACTCTTCGAAGCGGGGCCACTATGGACATGTTCTTCGTCTTCATTATTGCTTCTAATTTGTGCCTAACAATAATGGATGCTTTCCATCTGAACCCACCCCGTGATCCTAAGAATTACAAAGCCAATCGGATGGAAATGATGGGATCTGTAATGGGCCTCGGCTTTGGCGCTCTGTTGTTCATCAATGGAAACTCGGTAATTCAGAGTTTGGAGGCCACCATAGGTACCATGGATATCTGGAAGTGGCTGGTGATAACGTTTGTCGCTATAGTTGCCGCGCAACTTGCGAAGGTGATTGTGAACACGTTTGTTGAGGTGTACGTCGGCGCTTAAGTCGAGGGAGCGCACAATCTCGGCTTCCGCTTGCGGCGAGCAGAGGATGGGTGTGTATCTGCTAAGGGTTATCGCGGCCCCTCGCGCTCGAACTCGGCCCAGCCGCGCAGCTTGAAGCGATCGTCGTCCTCAAGCGCCTCCGTCGAGTTCGCTACAGCGGCTGTCTTCTTGGTTGATCGCGTCAGCTGGGCCTTCCATGCTGCCTTGCGCCGGTTCTCGGCGGCCCTTTCGGCGTCTTCCTCGCGCCAGGCATCTACCACGGCGCGGTCAAGCAGGTCCTCGACCATTCTCGGATCGAACACATGGAAGGTGATCTTCTTTGCACGCCCGGGGAGCTTCACTGTCCGCGTGCCAGCGCTGGGCAGCCGGCCATCCTTGAGCCAGCGATGCCGCTCCGTGGTCGAGATCGACAGGATATCCTCGATCTCGCGCGGGATGACGGGCAGGTCCTCGATGCCGGTCAGAGTTTTCTCGACGATCCGTGCCGCGTCCTCAAATTCCGTGGCCGAGCCCTCGGCCATCCTCAAGGTGAGATCGCCGGCAGAGACGGACAGCGCTTTGCGTGCGGACTTCGGCAGACGTGCCCGGGCCTCGAGGTAGACGCCCTTGGACCGCACCGACGAACCAAGCCGCGCCGCGTAGGGCAACTGCCAGCTGCGGATCAGGTCGGTTGGCGCTTGGTCCTTCGTCGTCATGCTGGCGAGATAGGCTCTGGAGTGCGGTGAAGCAATGCCGCGCCCCCGCTGCTATTCCTCAATCGGCCAGAACTCGCAGACCTGACGATCCTCATCGACATAGCCCTTCATCGTCACCGAGCCGCTCTCGATCCTCACGAAGTCGCCCTCGAGGACGTGGACGCCCAAGCGCCGCCAGAGGTGGATCGCTGCTGGCATGGTCGGCACGCGATACCATCCGGCGCCCTGGCGCTGCAGGCGGGCGAGCAGGATAGCTGTCGGCAGGTGGCGATGAAGCCATTCCGTCAGTGGGGACAGGTAGTGGCGCTTGGTGCCGGGGCCGAGCGACCATAGCACAACCTGCCACCGCTGCCGGGCGGTGAGGTTGCTGGCCAGCGTCGGGTTCAGGCTCCATCTGAGGAAAGCCGCCCACGCCCAGTGCCATGTCCATTCAGGCAGTCGCATCGCAATCACCGATTCCTCGGTGAAGAGCATAACTGTCCTTCAAGGGGCGAAGGAGCGAGTGCTGTTGCGGATCCCCGGAGGAGTGCGACCGGGTCAGCGCTTCTTCGAGTTGGGGCCTGAAAACATACCGGCCAGCGAAGGCTTGCCGCGCTTCGTCGCTGGCTTCTCCTGCGACCGTTTGGCGATCTCGACCTCAATGGCCGTTCGGATGAAGTCGAGGCGGTACTCGCCGTCCTCCAGCAAAGCATCGATTCGGCCGGTGGTGCCCTCCACCAGCGTCAGCTGGATTCGCTCGTCGAACTGCTTCGGTCTTCCCATGGCAAAGGTGTGCACGGGGGTGGGGGGAGTCGTCAACGCGATTTCGTGCATCCGTAATGATGTTTCAGATGGGAGCGTCAGCGCCGTTTCGTGTATCTAATTAACTGTAACGCATACAAGAAACTTGCCCTCGGATTTCGCATGCACGATATTGTTTTCGTGTATTCGATTCGAGGGTAAGGTTGTGACAGCTAGGAACTTTTGTCGTTTTGTCGGATCGGCGGTTCTCGCATCGCTATTGGCACTCAGCTCTGCGTCAGCTCAGGTCTTCGAGCAGAAGTATGCTGTCGAAGCGGTGATCACGCCGACCACCGGTGAGCAGCCGGCGATCAGAGTGTCCGAAGTCTGGGAAACGGTGGTGTATCGTGACAGCGCACGCCATCAGCTGGTCGCTCGCGTGTTCGGCGAGGCTCTGCATTTCGAGATAGGTGACGATGACTATTTCGCGCTGAAGCGAAGCTATAGCGGGAGTTCAGCCGGGACGTTTGATCCCCTCCGAGAGTGTCTGGGGCTAGATAGCCTTTCAGACTACGATCGAGCCGGCTTCCTCAGCTCCACTTGCACTTTGAAGACGCGGACGCCGATGGTCGTGAAGGTTGGCGACCACGGTGGGTTCGAGCGATTGCGCCGGGCAAGTCCTGCCGATGCTTATCCTGAGTTCGCAGTTGAGTTCACCATTACGCCGACCACCCTGCAGCCTTCCTACGACTTGGCTGCCCGCTTTCCGTGGATCGAAGAGCTTCCGGTAACAGAACCGTCAGTGCTGCCTCCGACAATTCCAGAAGGTGGCAACTTCATTCCAGCCAAGCATTATCAGAAGGACTTCGTGGTCAAGCCATGAACATTACAAGCGCTGCCCTGTTTGCACTGGATGCCTACAACCGTGCAAATCCCCCAGATGGCCTTGAGGTGCCGTTCGGAGCGACCGTAATTCTCGATCGTGAGGATGGCGAGTTCGCGGCCGTAGCGTACCATCTTCCGGACACCAACGAAATCGTCGTTGCTTACCGAGGTACGACCGACCTGCTTTGGGACGGAGTCACCAGCTATCCGATCGCGGTTGGCCAGTACGATTGGGTCCAATCGCAGGTGGATCTGGCGTTCGCCTTCCTCAACGACGTCACGGCGGCGATGTCAGGACAATCCGGCCTGACATGGTGTTTCACAGGTCACTCGTTGGGTGGCGCCCTGGCGGGGCTAGTTGCATCGGTCAGCGGCGAGAGTGCCTATGTGTTTGACGCTATGCCGTTCGTTCAAGCGTCCCTGAAACTTTACCTCGATGTCACGGGGGACGACGCGGCTCAGTACGAGTATTGGCAGCAACTGGCCTATCCCAACGGCATCGCGGCTCCCTCATTCAGCAGCATTGTTTCTGCCTCCATGGAGAACGAGGCACTTGAGCCTCTTAGGGAGGGTACTAGCTTCAGCTACGCAGGCGGGCTGACCGTGACGAGCGGGCTAGATGCTCAGACCATCGTACAGAACGAAATTCGGGGCGGGACCGTTTCTGACGTTGAGGATCTGCACAGTCAGGCGTTGATGGCGATCGCCCTGCATGGAGGGCTTCAGCATAGCGCAGAACGCGAGGTCGGCGGTGACGCAGTCTACCACCACCTCTTTGATGGCGCTCTCGCGGTTAGGCTGGGTTTCGTCGACTCAGAGGCTCTCCGCCAGAACTTGGCGTACACCTTGGACGATTCAGGTACCGCCGCACTCGATGGTCTCTTTGCCGACATGGATCAACTCGGTGCCATGCGGCTGGCTGAGATAAACCAGTCCATTCCCGCAAGCAGGTATTTTGGCGCGCTTGGCAAGTTGTCCGTCGTGCATGCCGTTCATGTTGCGGGTGACGGTGATGCAGGGATGAGCGTCGGCTTGATCAAGCATGTGAATGGCGCTGCGAACATCGATCTTTCCGGAACGCTGGATGCGATTGGCACCATCAACGACTTCATCGAGTTTGCCGCCGTAGTACCAGCAGGAGTGTTCTTCGATCTGAGCCAAATTCCGGTCGCTAACCTGGCCGTTGCATGGTCAGGTTATGGCGGTACCGCCTACCTGCAACCGGGCGGGACCATCTTCTTGGGATCCGAGTACGTCGATGACGTCTATGGTTCTGATGAGAACGATATCATTCTGTCGATGGGCTCAGATGGGACCTTCTTCGACAACATCTGGGGCGGTGCTGGCAATGACGTGATCTATGCCTCTGCGGGTGCCGACAAGATCCACGACGGCTCTGGAAACGACCGGGCTCATGGAGGCATCGGCAACGACACCTTCCACAGCGGCACCGGCTCCGACGCGATGTTCGGCGAGGCCGACAACGACACCTTCCACCTCGGCGATGCCGAAGAAGGCGATGTCGACTACGTCAATGGCGGCGCCCACACAGGTACAGGCGACGTCGTGGAACCTACCGTCTCGACGCCCAAGGAGCTACTGCGATCCGGAACCAGATCGTCGCCAACGGGTTCGCCGCGCCTACCGGTCACGGGATCGGCATCGAAATGGCCGCCGGCGACGCATTCGTCCAGGGGGTCGAGATCATCAGGGCCAGCAGCGAATCCAATGAGATCAGGATTGGGACTGCGGCCGATATCGCGATGGCAGGTGCCACCACATTTGATTTCACCGCCGGCTCGACCGACATCGTAACCTACGATGGCTCCGAGCGCGCCATCCTGTCGCTAACGGGCGAAGCGGGGCGTTCGAAGGCTATCCACGTTGGGGCCACCGCTGTGAGCCTGCTCGGCATCGACGAGTGGAATCTCACGGGTGGCAATGATGAGGTCTACCTCTATCAATCGCATCTCGGCACGCAGCTGATCACCATCGATGCGGGAGAGGGGTACGACAGACTCTATCTGACAGGGGTGTCCGGACCGATCGTCTACGGCCTTGAGGCATTGATCGGCGGTACCAACATCATCGCCACCGGTTTCGAGCGCGTCCATTCCGGTGTCGGGAACGACACCTTCCACGGTACAGACGTCGTCGACGAGTACTGGCATGCCGGCGGAGGATCGAACACCCTCATCGGCTCGTTGGGCGCCGACACAGTCGTGACCACGGGCGACCTGACTGTTGACTACTCAGCGTCAACTGCTCCCATCCACCTGTCTCGAGCTTCGGGAAGCAGCAACACGGCTGCCGTGACGGGGACCTCCACATTGGGCATAGGTGGCATGGGTTACGGCGACTACCTGTCAGTGGCCGGGAAGTCCGAGATCATCGGTTCGACCGACCAAGACACGCTCTCGGTTGCGGGCGCATATGGCACCTTGCACAGCAATGGCGGCGACGACTTTCTGATAGGATGGAAGAACGGCGACACGCTCATCGGCGCAGATGGTTATGCCGAATTCATGTCACCCGGCGACGGCAACGACACAATTCACTTCGGCTCGGGTGGTGGTGAGTTGAACTACGCATCATCCAGCAGGGCGGCCGTCATTGACCTCATCGACGGGACCTTTGTCTTTGGTGACCAGTCCGACACCGTCACCGGCGAATTCGACAGGGTAGTCGGTACATCCCTCGGTGACACCATCAAGGGGACCAATGATGCCGACGACATCAATGGCGGCGGCGGATCTGGTTATGATGTCATCTATGGTCGTGGAGGCGCGGACACCATCACGTTCAGGAACGGGGTAGTTCATGGGGGCGAGGGTGATGACCTCATCAGCAGCACTCAATCCTCGACGATCGTCTTTGGCGAAGAGGACAACGACACGATCTCTGTCGGGAAGACCTCGCTGGTCTATGGCGGCGCCGGTCAGGATACGATCACCGCAGGCGAGGGCAGCACAATCTATGGCGACGGTGACGATGACACCATCAACGTCTACGCCAAGGACATTGTCGTGCATGGCGGCACCGGAGGTGACACCATCACCTTCGTCACCGGTGGCTATCCCTCGTCCACTCTGAGCTATTCAGAATCCGACGCAGGCGTCAGTCTTATCCTGAGCAATGGAGCTCTTGTCGCTACCGGAGGTCATGCGGAAGGCGACCAGATATTTGGATCGTTCAAGCTGATCGGCAGCGGCTTCGCCGACACGTTCGACATGAACGGCTCCACGACCGGAGTGGTCAAGGCCGGAGGCGGGGATGACGCCATTTCCGTTCGATCCGGAGACGTGGAGGGTGAAGCAGGCAACGACACGATCACCTTGTATTCCAGAACCCAGTCTGGCTGGGGTGGGGACGACAACGACACGTTCCACGGTCACGGTTCGATGTACGGCGGCGATGGTAATGATGAGTTCTACCTTGGCTACGACACGTACCCGTACGGGTCCTTCTCCAGCGTCAAGATCGGCGGCACTGTGCGTGGCGGTTCAGGCCAGAACTACATTGAGGGCGGTGCCGGTAACGACACCATCTGGATGGATGAGGGTTCCGATACCTTTGTGATCTTCAGCGATGGGGGGCAGGACACGATCAATGCTGCTGGCGCCGATGATCATTTTGTCCTCAACGGCGTTGATGGGTTTCAGTCCATCTCAGACGTCTCCTCGAACCTCTTCGAGGAAGCTGGCAAAACGGAACTCCGGTTCGACGGAAGCGATCACAAGGCGATATTCTACGGGCTGACGGCCAGTCAGGTTCTGGCGCTGGATTGGGCCTTTGTCTAGGTCACCTTCGCAAAGATGGAAGTACCGCATCCGCGCTGCGAGGGACGCGGTACCAGCAACTATCGATCGCGATCGGTGCAGGTGGTTGCCAATGCTGAGGAAATAGTCGACCCGTAGCGGTGCGCACCAGTCGCAGCTTCTGGGCAAGGGCGGACGGGGCGATGGTTGAGGGGAACATGACCACTGCTGATCTCGTGGGCAAACTGAAATCGGAGCTGGAGCAAATTGGTCGACTGGCTCGCCAGAGCCGGTTGGCCAGCTTCGGAGCGGCCTGGGCCGGAATGGCAGAACAGCATTGGCCCGACCGAGCCCATATCGAAGTGCCAACAGCCCGATCCTTACGGCAGCAGCTCCAAGAGACGTTGGATGATCTAGATCGGCAATTGGACGAAGTCGATTTCCCTCCTGAGGTGCCAGCAGTAGAAGAGGTATCCATCGCCAGCCAATTCGAGGTGCTGGCGCCGCGGGACATCCTGCGTGGATACTTGGTTCCAGTCCGCGAAGTGCCCGTCCCACTTTCAGTCTCCCATCGTGTTCTCGCCCTGATCGCGGTTGCAGACGAGGTGGACAAGTTGGATAGGCACTTGGAACAGGGCATTCATTATCACTACGTCCTGAAGGATGGCACACACACCACAACGATGATCTGCTGGGACAACCGCTGGCGAAAGGCGGCCGCTCCCCAAATCTCTAGTGCAGTACGACCGATCTTTCACGAACTGCACGGTCGAGGCGCCAAGACCAAGAAGGCGCGTCCGAATCTTTGGAGCGACGGGAAGCGCCAATCGATCTGGGCCGCATGCTCTCCGGATCTACAGAAGTGGAACATCGGGGAGTTCAGGTGCGCGTCAAATGGCGCTTCCTCGGTCTGGCCACTCGCTTGTGTGGTTACTCCGAAGCCGTAGTTCGAACCACTCTGTGCGTTGCCCGATTTACCCGGACAGATGTCCGGGTAAATCGTTGCTACCAAACCACTATGTCTGCCGGCCCCGCAGCCGGAGACCACAGTGCCGACGAACGCTCCCATCACCGAACGTATGATCTCCGACTTCTGCCGGAAGCGCGTTGCTCCTTACCTGCTGCCGGTGCACACCGAAGCCCTGAGGAAGTTCCTGATCGCATCGGTCGACACCGGCGTTGGCGTTCCCCGCTACGCCGGCAAGTACGACTGGACGGCCATGGGCATGCTGACCAACGTGCCGGCGGAGATGCTGGTCGGGGCAGGGCGGCACATCACCCCTCTGCTCGATGCCATCGGCCGATCCGTGACCAGGGCACCGAAGCGTTCTGCCATCAAGATGCAGACGACCGTCAGGCCGCCTCCGGTCAGGGCCGATGCGCGGCCGAAGCGCAACCTTGATGTTACCGATCGTGCAGATCGCGTGCTTTCAGGCAAGGTCGAGCGGAAGCCTGATGCGGTGCCGGCCGCGCCTTCCCGTCCGAAGCGCCAGTACACGCGGCGGCCCATCGTGGAGTTCCCGGAACCTCTCTGGATCGAATGGGAGGACGTGGATGGCTTCGCCGACGCCCTGAACCTGCACATTCGACGCCACGGCGATAGCGTCCGTCACCTGTTCTACGCCGTGGCCAAGGAGGACAAGGCCACCAATCATCGAACGCTGATGAAATGGGCGACCGGCGAGCTCACGCCAAGGTCCATCCAGAGCCTCGAGGTATTGGCGCGCATCGAGCGCCGATATCGCCTGCCGGCCGGCTACTTCAAGGCCAAGCTGCCGTACCTCGGGCGGGCCCGGACCGGTCACGTCCTCGAGGACTTCACGCCGGCCGAGCGGCGGCGGCTGGCGTGGCACCTCCCGGATGATTTCAACGCTCGCTCGCCGGCGGAGCAGGACGAGATCCTCGACTGGGTGAACCGGGTGATCATCTCCGGATCGACCGACTACAGGGCCTTCCAGGCGGCGGCGATCAAGAACCGCTATGCCGTCCGCTTCCGCGCGTTCCAGGGCAAGGGATTCCCGAAGAAGCAGCCGGCAGCTGCCGATGTCGATCAGGAGGTCGTGTCGTCGGTGGTGGATGCGCCTGCAGAGCTCGAGCGCGAGATGGCTGGCCTGCTCAAGTTCAAGACCGCGACCCTGACCGCCTTCGGTTTCCAGCGCAACGGCGTCTGGGGCGAGGAGACGGCATCGCAGAAGGTCGAGCATCTCGGTTTGATGTTTGGCGCGCTGACCGCGCCGGCGGATGGTCCTGTCCGTGGCTTCGGCGCCCCGCTGGAGTCGCTCTGCTTCGCCATGCTTGTGTTCCCGCCGGTCTGGGACTGGTATCTGCAATGGCGCGAGCAGCGCCGTGGCTTCTTCACCAAGTGGGAAGTCGGCATGCTGGCCCTTCTGACATCGGTGGTGAAGGCGGACACCGGCTGGATCAGGCAGACGCCGGCATTGGCCGATCGCCTCCGTCCGATCGATGGCCTGATCACAGAAGCCGATATTGAGCGGGTGCGGGCCGATTGGAACGGCGCCTGCGATGAGATGTACCGGCACGCCCGACAGCGTCTCAAGGAGATTGAGCGCGTGGCGAAGGTCCACCGGGATCCGTTCGAGCCGATCCTGCCCATCCTCGAAGCCGACAGCCCGGTCGGCGAGTACCGAAAGATCACTGAGGAGATCCTGCGCTTCATGCCGGACGAGCGGCTCTATCCGCGGCCGGCGGCCGAAGCCGTGCGCTCCTTTCTCATGCTCCGTATCGGGCTGCACACCGGCCTGCGGCAGAAGAACCTGCGCGAGCTGCGGATCTGTCCACCGGGCAGGATGCCGACGTCTGAGCGCAACCTCGAGGACATGAAGTGCGGCGAGCTTCGCTGGAGCGTCCGAGACCAAGGCTGGGAGATCCTGATCCCGTCCGTGGCCTTCAAGAATGCCAACTCGTCCTTCTTCGGCCAGAAGCCGTTCCGGCTGGTGCTGCCCGACATGGCGGGCCTCTATGAGATGATCGACGCCTATGTCGATCGGCATCGCGCGCGGCTACTGGCCAGCGCCGATGATCCGGGGACCTTCTTCGTGAAGACGGTCAAGCAGTCGAGCACCAATGCCCGCTACGACCAGACGACCTTCTACGACGCCTGGCGGCTGATCATCCAGCGCTATGGGATCTACAACCCGTATACCGAGCGCGGCGCCATCAAGGGCCTGTTGCCGCACGGACCGCACAACGTTCGCGACGTGCTGGCCACCCACATCCTCAAGAAGACCGGCTCATACGAGCAGGCGAGCTATGCCATCCAGGACACGCCCGACATGGTGCAGCAGCACTACGGCCGCTTCCTGCCGCAGGACAAGGCCGCTATCGCCGCGCAGGTGCTCAACAGGGTTTGGGATCAAGACTGACCAAACCCTTCAGACGCAAGAGTTCAGGCACGGAGTGCCGAAAGCCATGTAAGCTGGGCCTTTGGCACCCGGTCGAGTCCAGCCCTACGAAAGCCTGTGCGGGCCGATAACTGACGTCAACCTCAAGCGCCGTGTTCGACTGCCTGCAGTTATTGGGGCAATCATTTTGCAAAGGGACCGGAATCGCTGTAGCTGAGGTTGTGGGATGTTGTTTGCGGCTTGTGTCGTATGAACGGAGAGGTTGGGCCACTAGATATGGGGCAACCCAAAATAGCGACGCTTGAGGGAGACCAGCTAGGGATGCAGTTATTAGCGCAGTGCGCAGGGGCGTCGAGCACCTGTGGTTCGATAACGTCTATCGTCACTACTTGCACCAGTCGCAAGTCTACGCAGCCCGCAAGATCCTCAACTCCGCTTTCGCTTTCGAGAGCGCCGCAGGCGGCCGTTGAAGCAGCGTGGCTTGAAAAGCTTTCGAAGTTGCCCTCGCGACTGCCTGTCAGCCAACTTTACGCCGGGCGCGGGTTTGGGCTGGCTAGAAGTGCCGCTACAAGCGCGGGCGCTAGACTCTACGTTCTGTCGGCCGGACTGGGTTTGGTCGCCGCCGATCATCGGGTGCCGGTCTACGGGCTCACGGTTTCTCCTGGTCACGCTGAATCTGTTGGGGCACGTGTGCAAGGCGACTTTGATGCTGCCCTTTGGTTCTCGGCGCTGCTGAAGGGGCCGCACTCAGTTCAGTGGAGCGACACGTTCGCAAGAGGCAGAGGGCGTGTGCTGATCGCGCTCACGCGACCATATGCGGATATGATTGGCAGCAGCTTGCGGGATCTTGATCCCAGCTTTCTCGCGCGGCTGCGTATTTTTGGTGCCTCGCTTTCGGCGCTCCTTCCGACCGAGGTCCACTGCGCGCTGATGCCATATGATGCGCGCCTCGACGCGATCACTCCCGGCACGCGCGCCGACTTTTCGCAACGCGCCCTTTATCACTTCGTGCGGGCCGTCGCCCCGAGTGTAGGTAGCCAGAACAGCGAAGCTGATGCCGAGGCCGTTCGCCATGCTCTTGTAGCAGTCACTGCCCCGCAACGGGCTCAAAGGGTGAGGCAGACGGACGAGGAAATAATCCGGCTCATTCGGGAGCACCTGAGATTTCAATCCGGCATCGGCAGTGTTCTTCGGAGGCTTCGCGATCAGGATGGTGTCGCCTGCGAGCAGTCCCGCTTTAAGCGTCTCTACGGTGCCGCAGTCGGCGAGGGGGCTTTGACATGACGCGTCCGCGTAAGACAACTGAGCCAACGCTGGCAGTCCGCGCAGTCAGGACGCGTCAGGCAGGGAAGGCAGTCTTCGCCTTCTTCGTCGCCGGGGCCGACCTCTTGAAGTTCGCTGAGATCAGCCGAGTGCATCGCGATCCCGAGGGCGGCGCGCTCCAGGGATTTCAGCGCAAAGGGATCAAGAGCCACGTGCAGGCGATCACTGAGTTCCTCGACGGCGGACCCGTGCTGTTTCCGAACGCGATAATCCTCGCCATTTCTTCCCGAGCGCGCTTCACCCAGACACGCGGCGAAAGGCCTAGCGGCGACGCGCGATCGGGCGAAGCGGGGACCCTCAGGATTCCAGTTCCAACTGAGGGGCCGAAAGCCGCTTGGATCGTCGACGGGCAACAACGATCCATCGCCCTTGCGCAGGCGCAGAACAAGGAATTCCCCGTCCCGGTGGTCGCTTTCGTCTCGGAAGAACTTGCCGTTCATCGCGAGCAGTTCATTTTGGTCAACAAGGCAAAGCCTCTTGACCCTCGCCTGATTGATGAGTTGCTGCCGGAGGTCGACGCCAGTTTCCCGCGCGACCTGTCCGCCCGAAAGATACCAAGCGAACTCGTCAACCGCCTCCAGAACTCTGCAGAGTCCCCATTCTACCGCCTGATAAAGCGGCCGTCCGGAGAGTTTGCTGCAGCCGTCGTTACAGATTCCGCGCTTGTGAAGGGCATCCGTAACAGCATCAACGGGCCTCTCGGGTCACTGGCCCCCCACAAAGCAACGCCGCAGACCCCGGCTGACGTGGACGCGATGTATCGCCTTCTCGTTGCATATTGGGGCGCGGTCCGGGAGGTCTTTCCAGACGCCTGGGGTAAGCCTTCAACTGAGAGCCGACTCATGCATTCGGCCGGGATCGAGGCCATGAGTGTTCTGATGGATCGCATCATGTCCCGGGCTGCCCCGGGCACGGACGTGAAGCACCATTGCGTGGAAGCGCTTTCACGCATCGCACCCTTCTGCCGGTGGACCGGCGGACGCTGGGCGGAGTTGCAGCGCGATTGGAATGAGGTTCAGAACACGGGCCGGGACATTAAGATGCTGTCTAGCCACCTCGCGCGGCTAGACCATACGCATGCCTTCGTGAGAGTCGCCTGATGCGGTTCTTGTTCTCCGACAGTGTCGACACGATCGACCCTGAATACGACTTTCTGGGCGACCGACATCGGCTTGGTCGCACTGTCCATCGAGACGACGAGTACCCGCACGAGTTCCTGGAGGCGGCGCCGTATGACGGGATCCTCGTGTCTAGAGGCATTGTCGGCGACGTGCGGCATCCTGGCAAGTACTCAGAGGCCCAACTCATGCGCTTTCGCCGCGAGGGCGCGCGCCGGTTTCTGCGATATCCGCTGGACAAGTTTCCTGGCAGCATGATGATGGGAGACTGCGGCGCCTTCTCGTACCGCAATCTTCCTGAGCCGCCATACCGCGCCGACGACACGGTCGAGTTCTACGGGGACGGCGGCTTTACCCACGGATGCTCGCCTGACCACCTGATCTTCGACTTTGACGACATGGGCGTCCTTCGAACGATCGCCGATGTCTCTGACGATATCCGGGGCCGCTACGAGGTGACGCTCCAGAACGCGACCGAGTTTTTTACCGCCGCGAAGCGCCTCGGGCGCGAGTTTACGCCCCTCGGTGTGATCCAGGGCTGGTCAGATCTGAGCATGGCGCAGGCCGCTCGCAACCTCGTCTCCATGGGGTATGACTACTTGGCGATTGGAGGCACCGTACCTCTAAGGATAGCACAAATTCGGCGCGTGCTGTCTGCGCTGCGCGACGCTATCCCGCGCGAGGTGCGGCTGCACCTTTTGGGCTTCGGAAAGATCGAGGAGTTGGCATCGCTGCGCGAATTCAATGTCACCAGCTTCGACACGACCTCGCCCCTGTTGCGGGCCTTCAAGGACGCCCGGAAGAATTACTGGGCGAGGAACGCGAGCGGTGAGTTGTCGTACTACACCGCCATTCGCATCCCGCAAGCGACGCAGAACAACAAGCTTAAGCACAAAGCACTTGAAGGCAGCCTCAACCAGGAGCATGCGCGGCGCCTAGAAGACGCGGCGCTCGAAGGCGTGCGGTCTTATGCGTCCGGACAGGGAAAGCTTGATCCCGCGCTCGATGCGGTCATGGATTACTGGGCGGCGCTGAATTGGGACGAAGAGCCTTCACAAAGCCGCCGCGCGGATGCCGTCGCGAGGCAGCGCCGCATTTATGCCCAGACTCTCGGAGATCGCCCTTGGGAGCGATGTGATTGCCGGGTGTGCCGGGAGGGCGGCGTCGAGGCGGTGATCTTCAGGACGTCGAACCGCAACAAGCGTCGCGGCATCCACAATCTCCATGTGTTTCACACCCATCTTAGCGAATTCCGGCAGGATCCCCCATGACGAAGAAAAACACGCTCCGGTTCGATGCGCTGGTGCCGGCACAAAGCAAGGATGTCGCGGTGTTCAGCTTCATCGCGAGCGCTGCCGATGTGGGGCGGATTGCCCGCATCGAACGGGCGGGACGCGACAATGCCGGGATGCTGCAAGGCTTCCAGCGCCCGCAGATAGCGGGCCACATTCGCGAAATCCGCGACTACCTCGAGAAGCCAAATTCGATACTCCCGAACGCGATTGTGGTCGCGTTCTTGGGGAATGCGCAACTCGAACGCAACGAAACGCAGGGGAGCCGCGTCCAGCAACTCGTAGTGGACATCTCTGATGGCCCTCCAGGGTGGATCGTTGATGGCCAACAACGGTTCACCGCACTTTCGGAACTTCGCGGTCGCGAATTTGAAGTGCTGGTATCTGGGTTCATTTGCGAGACGGAGGAGGAACTGCAGAAACAGTTCATCCTGGTTAACAACACGCGGCCACTCCCGAAGGCACTCGTCTACGAGCTACTTCCAAAGGTCGCCGATCTGCCGCCCCGGATGTCAAGCCGATCGCAAGCCGCGCTAATCACCGAAGCCCTCAACTACAAGACGGGTTCCGCCCTCAAGGGACTGATAAAGCAGCAGACCAATCCCAAGGGAGTCATTCGGGACACGGTGCTGCAGCGGGTTATCATGAATTCGCTCAGCGACGGAGCGCTCCGGCTTTATGAGGGCGACGACGCGCTACTCCTTGATCGCGGCGTCACCACCATCAGCGAGTTCTTCCACGCAGTTCAACATACGTTCTCGGACGATTGGGCGGGCCACACGCCGAAGTCATCTCGCCTAATGCATGGTACCGGAATTGTCGCGCTTGGGTTCGTAATGGACTACCTCAACAGCGTGACGGGCGCGGCAACGCGAGATGAATTTGCAGGTGGGCTTCGACTGCTCAAGGGTCGGACGGCATGGACCGCTGGGGAGTGGGACTTCGGGGACGAGAGGCGGCGGTGGAATGGACTGCAGAACGTGCCAGCAGACATCCGCCAGTTGTCTTTCCACCTCATGCAAGTCTTGAAGCGGCGTCTCTCAGAGACAGAACGGGCGGCATGATCGTGAGCAACGCAGTCGCACAAAATCGAGGCCGCAATGTCTGACAGCGCACTTGTGCTTCTCTCCGGCGGTCAGGACTCGGCCACATGCCTCGCTTGGGCGCTCGATCGCTTCTCGCGAGTGGAGACCATCGGGTTCAACTACGGTCAGCGGCACCGTGAGGAACTGGATGCGCGCGATCGGTTTCGCGCGGGGCTGACGACCGCATTCCCCGCATGGGCTGAGAAGCTTGGTGAGGATCGCGTGCTCGATCTCTCGGTCCTGGGGGAAATCAGCGATACGGCACTTACGCGGGAAGTCGAAATAGCGACTTCGGCGTCTGGTCTGCCGAATACGTTCGTGCCCGGTCGAAATATCGTCTTCCTTACGTTCGCCGCCGCTGTCGCCTACCGGCGAGGGCTGAAGCATGTGGTGACCGGCGTTTGTGAAACGGACTTCTCCGGATATCCCGACTGTCGGGACGACACCATCAAGGCGCTTCAGGTTGCCCTAAATCTCGGCATGCAGACCCGCTTCGTCCTAGAGACACCGCTTATGTGGATGAACAAAGCACAGACCTGGCTTCTCGCGGAGGAACTGGGTGGCGGAGCGCTGGTCGACCTAATTCGGAACGAGACGCTGACTTGCTACAACGGTGACATCGAACACAACCATGAATGGGGTTACGGTTGCGGCTCATGTCCCGCGTGTGAGTTGCGGTCCCGTGGATATGAACAATACCGCCTAGTGGTTCAGGAGACGACCGATGACTGACTTGAATACGCGGAGAAAGATCGAGGGCGCAATATTCCTTGTCGCGTTCGCTTGCACGATTCCGCTGGCCAACTGGCTTATCGGAAACGTCGGCACGGTTTGTGTTCCCGATGGACCTTGCCTCATCCCCGTAGCGCCCGGCATTCTCGCGCCCAGCGGCGTTCTCGCCATCGGCGCCGCGTTGGTTCTGCGCGATCTCGTACAGCGGAGGCTTGGTCTTATCTGGTCGTTTGCGGCCATAGCTGTCGGCGCTTTTCTCTCAGCATTTCTCGCGGCCCCTGCTTTGGTGCTTGCTTCGACGGTCGCCTTCGCCTTGTCAGAAACGGCGGACCTGGTGGTTTACACCCCGCTTCAGCGGCGTGGACTTGTGCTGGCCGCGACTGCGAGCAGCGTCGTTGGGCTGATCATCGATAGCATCGTCTTTCTCACGCTGGCATTTGGCAGTCTGGATCTTCTCGCTGGACAGGTGCTGGGCAAGCTTTGGATGGTTCTTATCGCTTTGCCGGTGCTGACCTGGATCAGATCGCGTGATCGAAGGATGGGCATGATGCCGGCCTAGCCGGGGGTGGATCGCGTGCATGTGCAACGGCCCCACTCCGAATGATAGTCCGGCGCGGGAAGTGGGAAGCGCCTATGCTTGCTGATGGGAGCTGTAGGCTGGCGCGAAAAGGCCCCGCCAGATAGGGAACAAGACAATCCTGTTGCCAAAGGATGCTTGATCGTATCACCTCACGCAGGGGGTGAGCATGATTTTGATTTGTTCATTGGATTCTGATTGCTGCGATCATGCGGTGCGTTGCGCGCCGGCAGGCGCGAAAAGCACGCGTCGGCCTGAGCCGCACGGCTGTGCTCGTGTTTTCGCCCATTCCATTCGAGACGCCAGACTCGACCGGTAAAACGGATGGCCGAAGCGCGGGAAATCATGCTGGCACAGGACGACAGCCTCGACCCAGCGGAGGTTGCGGCGCGATGGCGATCGCTTGGCCAAGAGAGAAGCCTGCGAGCGCTGGGACAGGCCGACTCCGCCGCTGATCGGCTGGTGCTGATCCGGTCTCTTGTGACCTTTGCCGACGGGCGACTTTCCCTTTCCGCGGCCCACATTGCGCTTTCCGCCGAAGAGGAGGGACTCCTCGGCCGATTCGGCCTAGCCCGCGACGGCGATGCCCTCCGGCTGCAGGAGATTGACCTTGATTACCGCCACCTCCCTGAGTTGCGGACAGCGCTGCGATTGGACAGTGCCCAGCGCCAACTTTTTCGGCCCGGATCGCCCGATGCTGCTCTTTTCCGCCTGACCAGTCACGCGCGCTACAAAAGCGCGGCGCAGAAGTCCGCCATGCGGGCGCTGCTCACCATGCCTGCGGGAGGAAGCCTCTTGGTCAGCATGCCCACCGGATCGGGAAAGAGCCTTCTGTTCCAGGTCGCAGCCCTCGAGGCTCGTCGAGAAAACCCCGGCGCGTGCGTTATCGTTGTAACTCCGACCATTGCGCTGGCGCTTGATCACCAGCGGACGCTCGCCGGAATTCCTGGCCTAGAGGGCAGCATTGCGTTGACAGGCGATGTGACCGGCAGGGCGCGGGAGGACGCGCTCTTCTCCTTCAGGCGCGGGGAAGTGCCGGTACTGCTTCTGTCGCCCGAGCAGGCATTCTCGACCGCTGTTGCCAGCGCGCTCTTCGAGGCGGCTGCCCCTCCATCGGACAAGGCGGGGCAGCTTGCGGCGAGCCTTGCAGCGTTCGTAATCGACGAGGCTCACATTGTGGAGCAATGGGGGCGCAACTTCAGGCCGGACTTTCAGCGCCTGTCGTCCGTGCTAACTGCGCTCCGCGACCGCAAACCCGACATCCGAGCGCTGCTGCTGTCGGCCACCCTGCCTGCGGCTTCCAGACAAGAACTGCGCCGATCGTATCGAACAGACCCGGGCAAGTGGCTCGAAATAGACGCCCACGTGCCCCGCTGTGAGTTCGACGTGGTCGTAAAGTCCTTCGAAGAAGGAGCGAATCGTCAGCGCGCGCTCGATCTCCTCATAGACCGGGCGCCCCGACCGGCGGTCATTTACACGACGCTGGTAGAAGAGGCTTCCGAGTTGTACGACCGCCTGAGGTCGGAGCGCGGATACAGGCGCATCGCCCTGTTTACCGGGGCGATCTCCGACCCGCGAGTTCGCAAGTCGATTGTCGGGGAATGGGCCGAAAACAAACTGGACCTCGTCGTTGCGACGAGTGCATTCGGCATGGGCATCGACAAATCTGACGTCCGCGCGGTCGTTCACGCCTGCCTGCCGGAAAGCCCTGCGCGGTGGTACCAGGAGATTGGCCGCGGCGGGCGCGACGGTCATCAGGCACTGGCGGCGTGCCTGTTCACCGATCCCCCATATCGAGACACCAGGCCGGGCGACGTAACGACGGCGTACGGGCTAGCGACCAGTGGCTGGATCGGCAGGGATCTAGCCGAATTGCGCTGGGCGGCCCTACTCAGGAAAAAGACGAGCGATACCTGGCATGGAGATCGGCGCTGGCTGACGCTCGACCTCGACGCCGTTCGTGAAGGACTTCCGAACAGATCGAGCGACTACAACCGGTCGTGGAACCGCGCTCTACTCACGCTCCTTCAGCGTGCCGGCGTTCTGGAAGTCGTTTCCACTGGCCCGATAGCGGATGATCCGGGCGAGGACTGGATCGTTGACGTGACCGACGCCCGCCTATTCGACGGCGCTTCGACTAATGTGTGGGATCACATCTTCTCAATACGCAACGCGGAGCAAGCCGAGGCGCAAGCCGAGCTCGACAAGTTCGTGGGGCTCATGCGCCACCCGGAGAAAAGCTGCCTGATGAGGGCAGCGTTCGAGATGATCGAGGGTGCCGGGGCGTCGTCTGAGCCTTGCGGTCGATGCCCCTCGTGTCGCAGCCGCTTGCTGAGCGCTCCGGCCGTGCTCTCATGCGAGGGGCTTGAGACTGCTTGGGGCCACGCCGGCGTTGGCTTCCGAGCGGCGGACGTCGCTTCCGCCGGGCGTAACGCTGGTTGCGCCTGCTGATCCATACTTCGAGGCGGGCCTCCCAATCCTGGCCGTTCGGCTCGCCAATGTTGGCGTGGAGCAGATGATCGTCGCAGAGCGGCACACGACACGAGTTGCGCGGCTACTTGCCGCGACTGATGCCAAGTTCGGGTTTGTCCTGTCGTACCCCGAGTGGTCGGGGAGCGTCACCGGTCTTGCGCGCATCGCCACCGCGGTGTTGCTACCCGCAGAGGACGGGTCGGCTCGCCTACTGCTGGCGCGCGTCGAGGAGTTGTCACGAGCCTGGCCGGAGCTCTCGGTCCTGGTGATTGCCGAACCGGATCGCGAGGTCAACGGCAGGCGGCTCGACCAGACGGTCTCTCCCCGCGCCCCCCTCGCCGAAGAGATGCTCGACGAAATTGCCATGGAGGACCTTCCGTGAGCCTGTTGTCAAATACCCAGGGATCGCCAGAGAGGGTCTGGTCCGCGCTGGCCGGCCTCGCCTTCCTCGGCGAGCAATCACGCGAGGAGCTTGAGGCGCTACTAAACCCTGGATCGCTCAAGCCCGATGCGGGCCTCGTTAAGATTGAGAACGTCCGACAGGTGATTGGTGCTGCCTCGAGCCTGGGTGCGGTTAGCGGTGATCGATTAGCAACGCACACCGAGGTCGACCCCGCAACGCTTGCGAATGCCGCTTCGGTCGCCGACTGGATGCACGACAAACTGGTCTCGCTGCCCTCCGACAGCAAGGACGCTGTCGTTCTCGAAGCGTATGCGTGGCTGATCGGCAGAAGCGCCCAAGCGGGCTCCGCAAACTGGATTTACGAACTTACCGCCGACGGCTTCGCGGACGCGGCGGCTGCCGGGCTCGTGGGCGACGATGACGATGGCGGAAAAAAGATGAACAGCTCGAAGGTGGTGGCCTGGCGTCGATGGCTGGTATTTCTAGGCTTGGCGGTCCCGATGCCGTCGCCATGGTTTGCCCAGATGTCACCGACCGGACGGTTGGCCCGCGAGTTGGCGCGGGCGGATGTCCGCGGCACTACGCTAGCGGCCGACGCGTTCCTCGAGAACCTTGCCCAGCGAATGCCGTATCTCGATCGCGGGACCCTCTTTCTCCAGGCCTGTCGCCGACTTGAGTGGCCGCCAACGGACCGGCTCTTGTCGCCCCTACTCAGCGCTGCGCTGCGGGAATTGCACGACGAAGGCAGAATCGAGCTTCAGCAGTTGGGGGACTCGCGCGACGTCGTAAGCCTCGCTTCCGATCCCACTCATCCTGTGGCCGGATTCGACCGGGTAGTGATCTCCGGGGAGCGTCGTTCGTGACACACGCATATGCATGTTGGACGGCCGCCAATGCATCTTACGTCATAGCCACCGAGGCGCTCGAGGGCGACGACGCGGTTTTTCTCGCCACTCACACGGCAATGACGGGGTTTGAAGTGGCCGGGACGGGCCGGGCCGAAATATCGTCGCCGGACGAGCAGACTGTGCTTGATGCGATGTCCTCGCCAGACCGCACGCACGCCTTCTGTGTGGTGCAGGGCGAGCCCGGCTCGGGCAAGTCCCACCTCATACGCTGGCTCTCGATAAAGTGGCCGCACAGCAACGACGTTAAGATTCTATTGCGCCGTTCCGATGGCAGCCTTGAAGGAGCGCTGCGTCAGTTGAAGCAGCGACTCCCCGCCGAATTTGAGGCACTTTTCGCAAACCTCGGACAGGCGCAGCGGGCGTCCGAGCTCGGGCGGGCAAACGTTTTTCTCGGCACGCTCGCAGAGAGCCTTGAACCCCATCACTTCGACCCGCCCCTCGATGACGAGGCTTGGTGCGAAAAGCATCTACCGGCAGCGCTCTTTCGGCATGGCGACGTGCGTCAGAAATGGACCGCACCGCTGCGCATCCTGAGACTGCTCGAAGGGGCGGGGGGAAACCGGAACTCGGCCAGCGCCGATTTCGACCTCTTCGACATCCTAGATCTAGCGAAGCATTGCTACGGCATCCACGGAAGTGGCGTGCGGCCCGCGACCGAACTGCTCGTCGAGCGGCTGATCAAAGAGGCCGAAACCATCGAGCAGTGGGCTGCTGAGGAGTACACGGCCGAGGAGATTGCGCAGCAAGCGTCGGCACAGCTGAGAACTAGCCTCGAACTGATCAAAGCACTCAACAAGCGGCGCAATCACGCCATACAGAACTTGCTCGGTGTCTCCGCCGTGGGCCTCAAAGCGCTCTTCAGAAAGGTCCGCGAGAGGCTGGCGACGCGCGGGCAGCGCCTGGTGCTACTTCTTGAGGACATTACCAGTTGGGAAGGGCTAGATGACAGCCTCATAGACGTGTTGGTCTTCAATGCGGGCGCCAGAGGCGACGAAGGAACGGTCGAGGTCTGCCCCCTCATTTCGGTCGTCGGCTTGACCCCTACGTACTACGACAAGCTGCAGGGAAATTACCGGGGCAGGATCACTCATGAAATTCGGTTGGGCCGCGTAACCCGAGAACTGCAGGACGTGGCGACGCTGCGCGACCGCTCCGCGCGACACGGCTTCGCAGCACGCTATCTGGCGGCCGTGCGGGCCGGTCCCGAGCGGCTCGCGGCATGGGCGTCGGAAGTGGCTGCCGACCCCGACATTCCGAGGCCGAACCTGTGCCTGGGCTGCAACAAGCGCGACGAATGCGTTAGCACGTTCGGCGAAGTCGCAGGTGTTTCCCTGTTTCCGTTCACGGGTACCGCGCTCGATCGCCTCTACGACGGCCTGAAAGAAAGCGACAAGGGCCTCACCTGGAAGACTCCCAGGGGGATGCTCCAGGCAGTTCTGCTTCCGTCGCTGTCGGAACCACATCGACTGGACGACGGATCGTATCCAGGCGTCGGGATTGAGCCGCTGCCCATCGAAGAGCACAGACGGGCAGACCGAGTGCTCTCTGGGAACCGACTTGGTGCGATCATCAATACGCAACTTGCCGCCAGTTCGGAGCAAGAGCGAAGCCGAATGCGCAGAACATTCGCGTACTGGGGCGATCCTGACCGCGCCGACACCCTGGACAACAAGGGAGAACTCGCGCTCGCGGGCGTAAGCGAAAGCCTCCTTCGCGCCTTCAACCTTCCCTGGATCGGCCGCGATCGCGCAGACGGGGAGCACATCGCTGCTCCCGAGAACACAGAAGTGCCGCCGGCCGCCGAGGGGGCTGCGCCAGCTGCAGCGCCACAGCAGGCTGGCACGAGCGCCGGTCAAGAGGAAGCGGCGCGCCCGGCGCGCCCGCCGGTACCAGCCCCCACTGGCCAGCAGAAGACTGCTTCGCCGCCGAAGAAGGTTCCGACGAAGAGCGAGTTGGAGCGCCTTCGGGACGAGCTACGAAGTTGGAGCGCTGGCAATGCGATCACCAGCGCAGCGGAATGGAACAAGACGATCTATTCTCTCATACAATCCTTGGACGCTCCTACACTGGGGTTCCCTCGGTCTGTCCTCGAGCGAATAGTCACGCAGGAGATGGTGAAGCTTGAGGGTACGACCGGACGCCAGCTGAACTACCTGACCATCGCCCCGGAAGAGTGGATCCGATCGGGCCTCGAGGCGTACATCAATCTCAAGCAAGGTGACGCGCGCACGAGCGGCGACCAGGCCTTCTATCGCATGAAGCTTGCTGCGATGATGCGGCGCCTTGGTGTGCTCGTTGCCGACTATGTCGGACAACGGCTTGGGCGGACTGATGACGGCAGCCTTTGGTCGCCGGTGCCACTCCTCGCGCAAGTGTTGCTGGCGCGAAGTTGGCTGCGGGGAGCGGTTGCGCCAACTGCGCCGTGGTCCGAACAACTGCGGTCAATTCTCGAAGACGAGAGCGTGGGTGAAGGGGACCGCTCATCTAGGTCGGCGCCGTGGCAGGAGTGGGTCAAGGGAACGGATGCTTACCAGGCAAGACTTCGCTCCGAGCTTCGGCGCGCCCTAGACCTGTCCCTAGGGGACGGCCAAGGAATTGCCGATCTATCCCTCGTCTCGAGGGCGATGATCGGATTGCGGGACGACTTCAGATTCGAGTTGGCGCCGAAGGGCGCCGCTGCGACATCAGTGCATGAGTACGACATAGTTCGCGAGTTACCGGGCGCCGCCTACGAGTTGACGCGAATCTGCCGGATTGAGAGGGAACAGCTTATCGGCCGCGGGAGTCGGCTGCTTGCGTTCCTTGGCGGGAGGGGAATCGTTGAGCATCTGACCCAAGTCGATGGCATCATCTCCGAAGTCTCCGCGCACCTTCCCGAGGTCGCCCCCGAGAAAGTGAGCGATTGGAAGCGAGCTCACACCAAGGCGCTGGGTAAGCAGCTAGTCGATGCAGCCGGCCGTGCAGAGGCATTTCTCATGAGTATGGATGATCCGGCAGTCTCGTCGCTCGAACGAGCGGCTCTGTTAACGTGGCTTGCACGAGCGCCCGCCCGCGAGCTCGACGAATTGTTGAGTCTCGCTTCGCAAGGCGACCAAGTGTTGGGCGTGCTTCTCCTAAGCGTGGGAGATCTTGTCAGGAGCGGCGGGACGGCCTCACTCGAGGGGATACGCAGGGTTGGTGCATCCTTGATCGAAGCGGCTCAACAGCGGCCGAGGTCGCCGGAGTCGGACAATGGCTGATACGCTGCTCGAGCTTCGCGCCATGCTGCCTTCGCTCGCGCCGGCGCTTGAGCGCCGACGATTGGGGGAGTCCCTGTCTCAGATCGCCGCTGTGGTGAGGAATGCCGATGCTGAAATCGAGAGATTGAAGGCGGTCCTCGATCTGGCGGGGTTGATCGGGTTTCCGCGCCAGGATCTGTCAGACCTGCTCGAAGACGCCTTGGCCGCCGGCCACGCACTTTCTTCGGCTACGACCTCTGATGAGCTGCGTAGTGGGAGCGATGCATACCAGGATTTCTTGAAGACGCTTCCCAGCGTCGGTATGCAGGTCGCGCGGCATTGGAAGAACGACGTCGTCGCAAAAAACTACAGGCCCCTCATCTCGTTTGGGGAGTTACTCGAGAAGGTCGAAAATCTCGCTTCCCTGGGACGGGAGATGCGGGAGTGTGGGGAAGCCGCCACCAACACGCAGATCGTGAAGTGGCCCGAGCTCCGCGACGAGGTTATGCGCCTGGAGGAGCAGTTGTCCCGGCTTCAGCGTGAGAGGACCGAGAGAGTCGGCGCCATACCGGCGGTAGGCGAGTTCTTGATCGCGGTCGGGAACAATACGGCAACCCTGGCGCTGCTCACGCCAGCGGTGCTCGAATGGCTGGATGAGAACGGCGCTCTTGAGAGCTTCAGGGTCATTTCGTGACACTGACCGCTCCTAGGAAGCGATCAAGTAACCGACGGCTCGTAGACGCGGTCAGCATGCCGTCCGACATCATGTCGCTCTCCTGATGGACGCACGCGGCGCAGCCGTCGACGCATAGCCGGGGGTGCAAGCGGAAGACCTGCTCAGCGAGCCTCCCGTCCGCGCTGAGCGATTCCTCTTGCACTGAAGCTTCAATGTCCGCGTACGCATGCAACAGGCGGCCTGCGATGGTATCGGGCTGCTCGATAGCTTCCGCCACCGCGGCGCTGGTCAACTCCCATGCAGTAGGATCGCGGCCAAAGCGACCGGCAAGGCCCTGGTTCAACCCTCGAAGCGATATGGCGAGATCGTACAGCGGGAACTGCTCGATCCCCACGGTCTCCTGCCCGAATAGCAGTCGAAGAGCGGCGCTCGGGATACTCTCTCCCGGTGCCAGGCCCAAATCGCCCGCCAGCGATCTCAGCGCACTGACGTCAGTTGCATCGATAGCACGCCAGGCATCGTGACGCTCGGCCCGCCCGAGCAGCCGATCGACTACGGCGTCTTCGCGTGCGTTCGGGCAATCGCCGAAGTATCCTTTGAACACGTCCGGCTCCGCCCGTTCGAACTTGTCGACAAAGGCCCTCGTCGTGCCATCCCCGAACGCACCAACTTCGCATATGGTGACAGACATATCTGCGGCGCGCGAGAACATGATGGGCAGCTCAACGTGCATGATGACCTGCCGCTCGTCGCCTTGCCCCCACCGCACGAACAGGTCCTTCAAGCGGCTGGCTAGCGAGTGGACGACGACGCTCTGCAGGTAGCGTGGGAGGCTGTCGGCTGCCCGCACCGCCGCCATGGTCTTTTGAAAGACCTGCTGAAATGCCTGACCGGATAGATTGTCGGCGACCCGCGATACTCTCGACGGTGAGAGGAGCGGATGGCGGGACAAGAGCCGCGCCCTGGTGTCCTCAAACAGAGCCGCCAGAGCGGCCTTGCTCCAGAAGCGCGACAAGTGTGCCATTCGGCCACTCAGTTCCGGATCTGCATATGCACTCAGCAGCAATTCGGCCGCCCGGTGAGCGTCAAACGTATTTATCCCGACCGCTTCAGCGCCCTGCACGACCAGAAAGCGCATCATCTGCGACAGGTGCCATTGGCGGTCGCTTGGATCGCTTGTCAGCCGGCGCACCTCTTCATCGACGAACATGCCGATCAGCTCGGCGTTCAGTACAAAGCGCACCCCTTCGGACTGCACGTGGTATCCGTGCAGCATCGGGCGGTCGTCGTCGGGGGACGTGAATATCTGCGAGAATGCCACGGACTGAGCCGGCGGCCCTTCCAGGTTGAGTTCGGCGTCCGCGCCCCAGTACACGCGCGCCAGAGCCAGACCAGTCTCCCGGCCGCCGACGCCGTCGCCCAAATATGCCTCGACGCGCTCGAGCCATGCTGGAGTGGCGCGCGACGCGACCTGACGGGCGCGCTCGGGGGTTGCTTTTACCACGGGAAACCCGCGCAAGAAGCCACGAGCGTCGTCTCGAACGCGCTCCCGCTCGTTATCATTCCCTTGGACGCGGATCGGGGACACAAACGTTGGCGCGGGCACGGCCCAGTCGGATTGCCAGCCCGTGCCGTGCTTGCGTCCCAGGGTCTCCAGAGTGATTTGGCTTGGACGAAAGTAGTCGGGCGATAGGTTGGCGAGGGCGAGCGCCACGTGATCGGGAAGCTGGCGAAGCCAGCCTTGTGCGTCATCGCCGAACGGCCGCCGCTTGGTTCCGTGCCGATAGTCATCGCTCGAAAGCCAAGGGCCGTTTCCCTGAATCGGCGGGCGCCAATAGACCGCTATCGGATCATACCTGCGACTCGCGTTACCCGGGGCGGCGAGGGAAAGGGAAAGGGCCACGTCCTCTGCTCGGGCTGACTCGGTGCCGGTCGCCACCTGAATGGTGGGCAGGTTCACTGTCTCAAACAGGACGTCAGGAGCCCAATCGATCCTCTTGCGAAGGTCCGACAAGTATTTGGGCGAGGAACCGCCACCGCTTCCAAGAGCGGCTGCGAAAAACTCTGATAGGCTGTCAAAACCGAACTCCCGCCAGGGCTCAGGGCCGAATATCTCGATGGCGAGCTGCTCTGCGTCGGCGAGCGCCGGAGCGGACGGCCGCTCCAGGTCGACTGCGCCTCCCCGCCCGAGGCGGCGAGACAGCCCATCGAGAATGGTCGCAACGAGCTGCCCACGGCGCACGAAGTGATTGTCGGGATTGAGCGGGCTCTCGAAGCTACTCGGCGAGATCATCTCCTCCGGCCGCCGAAACCACCAGCTGTCGCGGCTGTTGTATATAGACAGTGTAACGCCGGTGATGGGCCGATCGTCCGCGCCCCGCCCGCCGCGCCCCTTCCGCTGGATGAAGCTCGCCAAGTTGCGGGGCGCGTAGTGCTGGTACACCAGAGAAATGTCGGGGTCGTCGTATCCGACCTCAAGCGACGACGTAGCGAAGATCACGTCCGAGTCTTTCAGCAGGCTCTCGACCCGGCCCGCGGTGCCAGAGAAGATCGGCTGAGGCGCCACGCGCAGTGGCCTGCCGATCTCAGTACGACCCCGGCTGCCAGTTTGCCGTCGATCGGTGGCGGCGAACAGCCAGCACTCGCCGTCGCTGAATAGGTCGCACCCGACGGGGTTGCCGCAGCAGCCTTCGCGAGGTGCGCCCGTTACCGGGTCATCCGAATAGAGCCGAGTGCGATAGGCCGATAAATTCTTGGCGGTTTCGGCGTCATCGTATGCCGCGTGGAGGCGGCGGAGCTTATCTACCGAGTCGAGAAAGACCAGGCTGCGAAAGCCGCCACTTCTTCCGGTTCGTCGGCGCATGCCGTGCGTGAGCGCCATGACCGATTGGATGGTGGTCGAGTTGCCGGCCACGTCCTTGCCTCGGGACTCCACCTCAGGCTGAACAAAATAGAAATACTCGCGCCCCCGTGGATTGGGCACCTTTTCGGCCGGGAGCGGCGTGAGTAGGACGACGTTCTCCCGATCGACCAATCTGCCCCACGCATCAGCCGGGTCGCCGAGCGTCGCGCTCATCCCGACAGTCAGGAGCGTGTGTCCGGAGGGATTGTTCAGCGCAACTCGCGCGGACATTCGGCGCATGGCATATCCCACCTGCGCGCCGTGAACGTGGGAGTAGAGATGTATCTCGTCCGCCAACAGTGCGCGCGGTGCGGCGAACGCAGCGTCGTCCCCGAAGAGGCGGCCATAGCGCGGATCATGCAGCCACTGGTGAAGCGAATCCGTGGTCGGTAAAAAGAGAGCGGGGGGCTGCTCGCGCATCCGCTCTTTGGAGCCGATCCATCCGGTGAACGTCCACGTGCACGACGTGCACGCGAGTTCGTCGGCGCCGCGGACGCCGGCTCCTTGGCGCAGTAAGAGGCTCGACCCGCAGGCCGGGCAACCAAACAGCGGGAACGCGAAGCTGTCCGATCCGAGCGCCGCCCAGCCAGCTTCGGTCTCCCGCTCGCCCAAACGATCGAGGCGCTCGGGAACCTGGCCGACCTGCAGGCCCAGCGTCACCGTAGGCATCCCGCCTTGCCGGCTCAGCGCGGCGAGATACCCCGCCAGACGCTGAGCCTGATTGGCTGCCAGACGAATTCTCGGATAGGTCAGAATAGCCCGGACGCCTTGAATTCCCGCGAGTACATCGGCCGCCGCCCCGGCAATAAGCGGCAATGCTGCTGCCTCGGTCTTGCCGGAGCCGGTGTCGGCGGCGATGGCATACGCGTCATGGGTGCCGGCCGACCAAGCTTCCGTGAGCGCCACCAAGCTGCGGCTTTGGAACAACGCCAGCTTGGCGCCCGAGCCCCAGAGATCCGCGAGCGCGCCAGCCAGGCCGCCTAGGGCGCGACGATAGTCGGCATTTACGCCTTCCGCTGCGCGGCCGAAAGCAGTCTCGATCGCATCGTCCCGTGCAGGCTTGTCTCGATCTCGTATCTCAACCTTCAGGCTGCGAACAAGGTATGGACGCGTGGCCGCGTCGTCGCGCTGGAACCGCTGTTTGACTTGGCGTAGCTCGCGCGCGAGCTCTGCCATGCGGCTGCGAACGCGACCGTCTTCCTCCTGGAACACCCAGCCGTTGGCGCTCAGGCGCGTGATGGCCTCAAGGGTCGACTGGCGGCGCAGCGAGTTCCGATCGGCGAGTGTCGCGATCGACGTCCAGCCTTCGAATACGCCGAAATTTATACGGGCGGCTTCGATGTCCTCGAGCAGATTGAGCACTCGGAAGTCGTCGTCCGAAAGTTCCGGTTCCTCCGCGATCGGTGCGGGATCTTGCTTGGGGAGGTCCGAGGCCAGCCACTCGACGGTAAGGTGCTGCCCGGTCGAGTTGATTGCCACCAAGCCTTCGTTTCTGAGGGACTCAATGACAGGGCGGAAGACGTCGCGGCCGGTCGCATCCATCCAGGCAAAGCGGTCGCGAACCTTCCAGTAGAAGGGAGGAAGCCGTCCCTGCCGCACCTGGTTTATGGCCTCTTCGAGCCGGGCACGCACGGTATCAAGGTTTGCGGCGAAGATGATCCTCTGCGGATCGAGCGGCTGGGCCAGCCAGAAGTCCGGAGCATCCGGCTTTGGCTGGGTGAGGGCCACGTGGCCCATCGCATGCAGCAGCGCCAGGCCGGGGAGGAGCGTCGCCCTGGTCGCGAGGCGCTGCGCTAGAGCATTGAGTGTGGCTTTGCGATACGGCGAAGTGCTTGCCGACTGCACTACCGCATCAAGCAGGTCTTGGAGTTCCCGAGTCAGGACAAGCGGTTGCGGCTCGAGTCGGTCGCGCTGCGCCGTGGCGAAATCCTGGAGTTGGGGCGGACCATCAAAGCCGAGCAGTCGCACCTGGACCGTAACGGGCACGCCCGACGGATCGAGTAGCGGGACGTCGCCGCTCGGGGCTGCGCTGAAAATGAACTCCCGAAGTATTTCCGCTTTATCCATTGCTTCCTGGTCGCCAGGCACGGCGTCCAGCAGGCGGCGGCTCACGATAACGACGAGTTTGGTCTTCGCGCGCGTGACCGCCACGTTCAGGCGCTCGGGCGCGAATATGAAGTCCGCCTCGGCCACCGCAAACTCGGCGTCTGCCACGCAGTAGGAGAGGATCACCGTATCGCGTTCTTTCCCCTGTATCCGGTCAACCGTTTCGACAAACGAGCCTGCCGCGAGCGGATCGGGCAGCGCCGAGCGGATTGCGGCGTTCTGCGCGCGATGCGGGCTCACTACCGCGAGGTGCTCCTGCCAAAGCTGCGCCTGATATGATCCGCCCGCTTTCGCCCCGATCAAACGGTCGGCGAGAAGCGTAGCCACTCGTGCGGCCAAGGTTGCTTCAAACGGATTTCGAGTGGCGGCGGGGGGACCGTCATGCAGAAGGATGGCGATGGGCCAGTTCGGATCGAGGACGGCCTGCTCCCAGCTGTCGAGCCCGTCGCGCCAGCCTTCTATTAGCTTGAGCTGCTCGCTTGGTACCGCCGACACGTACTTGCCGGCATAGAATTTCCGCTCGGGGAACGCGGCGAGTGGACCGTTGAGGCGGAATGTCGTGTCCAGCGCAAATTCCGGGACCCTGCTCGATTTCAGGAACGAGTACAGTGATCCGCCCAGTTCCCGGTCGCCTAGCTTGATCTCGCGACCAGCCCGAATGGGGGGAAGCTGCTGATCATCGCCGGCGACGACTATCCGCCCGGTCTGCTTGATACCCGCCATCGCCATCAAGCCCTGGCCGAGGACCATCTGCGACGCTTCATCGATGCAGACGAGATCGAAGAGTTCCGATGTGTATCCATCGCCTCGTGCTTCCGGGCGCTGCATCATGCGATACAGCGACCAGATAGAGCCGCCCATCACCACCGAACTTGGTTGGAGGTCGGCGAGCGCCGCGGCCGCCTGCGTTCCGGAGACCGACTGGCGATGCCGGACGAGAGATGACAATCCTGCCGCCGGGCCGGTGCCGACGAAATGCGTGGCGAACGCTCCAGGCGAGTACTTGGCTGCGCGCTTCGCGACGCCGTCTAGGACGTTGCCGATGGCGTTGCGTGTGAATCCGCTGACGAAGACGCGGGCCGGCAGCCCCTTGGAGTGCCGAGCGTGGACGTACCCGAGGATGAGCCAAGAAAGCAGATGCGTCTTCCCGGTGCCGGGCGGGCCGAGCAGAAGCCCGACGCGGGCGTCCGCAAGTCCTTCCCACGCGAGTACCTGCGCCTCGACGAGCGGCTGATCGCCAGCTCGCGCGAGCTCCGGTTTGGCGAAACCGTCCAGGCCGGCACGCCAAACGTCAGGATCAGACGCCCTCGCTGCGAAGGCTGCGGGGTCGCGGAGAAAGTTCAGGAGGTCAGCGCGAACGGTCATGGCGCAGTCCCCTGCGCGAGGTTGGCCAGGAAGGCTACCGCTCTCGGGGCGTTGATATCCTTAAATGCGCTATCCACGCACCATCCGCCGGGAGACGTGGTGCGCATGAGGTCCTGGAAGATGGCAGTCCGGAAGACCGCATCCGACACTTCGACCTGCAGTTGATCGCGGCGATCCTCAAATCCCGCGCTCTTTGGCCTAATGCGGCATTCTATCTGGGACCACAACCCGGGATTGAGGCGCAGGTCCGGCGAGTCGTCATGAAGGATGAGATCAAGGTCGCCGGGGCCGAGTTCGCTGTCGCGGCTCGCCTCTGGAACCGTAAACAGGAGAACGTGGGAGCCGCCAAACTTCCATTCTTTCAGGAAAGTGAGGCCGGTAAGGCTTCTACCGCTATCCCTCCTGCGGGCGCTCGGTTGCGCTAGGCCGATGAGAGCATCGAGAAGGCCCGCGCGACTTTCCAAAAGTTCGCACGCGAGCAGCACGTCCAAGTCGGCCGCATTGAGCGGGTTGAATGTGTCCTGAAATCGGAAGGGCTTCTTCGCCAAGCGAAGAAGCGGGCTTCCCACTGTTGTCGCGGTTGCGTTCTGCTCGAAAAGCCAATCTACGATCCCCTGCAGCGCTGCGAGGCGGGACCGCACATCGTCTACTATCTTCCCCGGGGCGACAGCCGTTTCGCTTTTCTCTCGGATTGGCCGGATGACATCGATCGATAGAAGGGAAGAGAACGGACGGGCAAAGGCTTCCGCCGGCCGGTAGGGTTCGCGCGCGCCGGCGAGAGCCAAAGCCTGGCTTGTTTGGCGGAGGTCGTAGGCCACCGCGACCGGAAGTGCATAGAGCTGCTCAAGCACGCTCCGAACGGTCGTGGCCGGCAAGTGGTGGACGCCGCGAAACTCCGGCTCGGGAACGATGTCGTCGGGGGGAAACAGGCGAACCAGGTGGAGCAGGCCCGTTCGTATGATCTCATTGTCTAGATGTCGGCCGATCGCGTGCTGCAAGTTGGTGGCTTCGGCTGGCTCGTAGAAGAATATGTGTGCGTACACTCCGTCCGCCGAGCCAGGCGGGAGCGCCGCGTTGGCCTGGTCGATCTCGGTGAGGTCGAGGATGAGCGCACCGAGCACGCTGATCATGGCAGCGGCCTCATCGGCGAGCGAGCCGCTCGCGGGAACCTCTACCCGCTCCGTTTGAACAGTTCCGTTATGAACTCGGCGATACCCGATAGCGGCCAAGCGGTCATCAACCGGATCGTGATCAACCGTAAGCATGAGAATTGAATCGGCTCGCGGTGGCATCAGGAACGTGTGTTCCTCCTCGGTCCGCAATACTGAGCCGGTCGCCAATGCCTGCGCGCGCGCAGCAAGGAGCGCCGCGCGCCTGCTGAGCGACCATCCGAGGCCAGGCGCTCCCGAAAGACCAGATGCCTTGCTAAGATCGCGCAACGACCTGATCTTCAGCCGCTGCAGCGACCGCTTGCCCTCGTGAGTGAGGCCTGGAACAGCAGACACGTCGCGCCGCTCTGGCGGAAGCGACGGGTCAATGCTCTTGGAGCAGTGTCCCAGGTATTCGCACTGCTCGCATTTGAAATAGAGATGGAAGAACGTCTGATCAATTCCGGGGCCGAGCTTCTTGGCGCCGATGCCGGGGAGAATGTCATTGCAGAACTCGTCCACCAGGCGAAGGTATGGCCCGAGGGCGAACCGCTCTACCTGCCATGCATCGCCTTCCGCGGTGCCGTCGTCTGGAATTCGCCAAATCTCCCCGAAGGGGTCGAGCATTGCCCCGGTCGGGGCGGAAGCGTCGAGTTCCCGCAGCAATTCCTCCAGCACCCGAACATAGAAGGCGACCTGGGTCTTGTGGAACGCGGTGGCGCGCCGCGTGGCCTTGACGTCGATCACGGTGAAGAGGTGGCTGTCACCTCCGTCGTCTTTTGCGCGCCGTATAAGGTCAGGCAGATTTCGGTTCAGGGTAAGGCCGGTACCGGCCAAAAAGCGGGGCACGCTTCGCGGGGTCAAGTTTGCCTGCGCGACATACGGTACTTGAATCAGGCCCCGCAGAAAGGCGGCAGTCACTTTCTCGTCCAGGGGCTCGCGCGGCGTGACTGGGGTTCGCACACCCTGCTCGTGGCCAAGACGTCGGACTACTCGGGCCTCGTAGGCGGTACCGAGCGCAGCCCAACTCGCTTGACGGATATCCTTCACGACTGCGGCTGCTCTCAGTTCTTCGTTGCTTGAAAGTTCAAACCGTACTTTTCGCTCGCAGCGGTACTGGAACCAAGACTTTATAGTCGATGCACTGAAGCCCTTTGCCATAGATGCTTATTGCGCCCTCGTTTTCGACGCAACCAGGCTGCGCGAACATGCTTGTGGCCGACTTATTGAGCAGTCCTCTCGCGCACAGTGCTAGGCCAAACCACCTAGAGGTCTTGCCCCGATTTCGTCTCGAAGTTGCTCAGGGCGCCTAGTGGTCTTCACGCAAAGTGAGTTTAGGTCTGCGACCTAGCTCCGACTCGTGAGGATTTGTAGCAAAGAGCACCGAACGGATCCAGAGAACGTCCCGCAGGCATCACCTGATAGCGAAGGACATCCTGACACTCCCTGTCGGTGAGAAAGTCGTGCTCCTCGACGGCAGAGGTGGTCGAAGAGTTCACTGAGGGTCAGATCGCCTTTGTGCTCAAGCAAACTGAGGATGGCACGCCGGTTGCGGAGGTGTGCCGCAAGGCCGGTATTGCCGACGCCACCTTATACAATTGGCGCAAGCGCTAAGCCGGTCTGATGCCGTCTGAGGTGAAGCGGCGGCGCCAGTTCGAGGAGGAGAACTCCAAGCTCAAGCGCATCGTCGCGGACCTCCGCCTAGACAAGGCCATGCTGCAGGATGTGCTCTCAAGCTCTGAGGCCTGCGCGCAGGCGGTCCCTCGTTGATGAGGTGCGGCAGGCCTGGAATGTGGCGATCCGCAAGGCGTGCGATGCGCTGCGGGACGACAGGTCGCCGTACCACTACAAGGGCAAGCGCGGCGAGCAGGCCGACCTGAAGTTGAGGATCAAGCAGATCTGCAAGACCCGCATCCGCTATGGGTATCGGCGGGTGCATGCCCGACTCTACAGCGTGGGTGAAGGTGCCCGAATCTACAAGCTGCCTACGCGGCAGGTCATCAGTCGACGCGGACCGGCGCCGATTAACGATCAGACGTCACCAGTGGCGTTGACGAAAGTTGGATCCGTTCAGAGTTTGGGGCACATTTTCCGTTGCTGGCCCGAGGGCTCAGCGGGCTCGCAAGTCAATAGGTCCGCTGGCAACGGTTGCCAACGTGACGATCAGGAAATTCCCAACCGAGAGCGGAGATGCGAAAAAGCCCGGAAATCCGGGCCTCTTGCTGACCATCAGGAAAGATCATCTAGAAATTAGCAACAAGCCGAAAATCTACGCTACGCGTGATGGGTTACACCATAACATCGCAGTCATAGCTCAGTATTCATGCCGGCCAAACCTGGGGTCTAGTCCAGCTTGCTGTTGTCCCGGCTGGGACCTCGCTTTCTGGTCGATTCCGCTCGACGCAACGCCTTCGCGAAAACTCCGTGTGATACCACGCTTCTGGTCTGGGCACTTTAGTGGCAGCGCGCAGGAGGTGTCGTTCGCGATCTCGTGGTCCAGGTTTGCCTCAGCATTTGATCATCCAGCCCGCTCGGTAGCGCAGTAGACTGTCCACTAGGGTCTTACCGTCGGCGCGGCCTCAACGACTCAGATCAGTCATCAGACAAGCCGGCATTTCGCTAGCGGCCACCTGCCGGCCGTTGGCATTGCATCAACGCAAACTTCTTCTTGGAACGGATACGGGGCAGGGGCCGCTACTGGCCCGAAGCGGACATTGCAGGATAAGCGTGCGGTTGTCTGAGATAGGGATGGGTAGCCGACTGTTTGTTTTTGAAACGGTCTTTTGCGAAGGCGAACCTTTAATCTGACATGGTGGACCAGAAGCGGACGGCAAATTAAGGGCCGCGAGTTATCGATATCTGGTCAGGTCAATCATCCGCCTTGGCTTAGGCCTTTTCGGGCGTCTCCAGTTTCATCAGCCCGCTGTCGATCAGGATCTTCTTCGCAATCACTAACAGCTTCAGCTCGTCCTCGTGAAGCTCCTCGCCTGTGAGGCCACGATGGACCTCGTTGGCCAGCTGTGCGATCATGATGATGTAGCTGACGTGCAGCGCGTAAAGATTCAGCGAAAGCTCCTTGTGGTAGATGGGTAGCAGCGATGGCCCTCGTTTTTCGCCGATCTCCATGACTACGATGTCCTTCAGGAGCTGTGCCTGCGATACGTGGGCCGCCCCGCTCAGGTCGCCGTAGACCTGCCCCATGTTCTTGAGGACGCCGATCGTCGCGAATGGTGTCTTGGCTTCCTTGCGGCGCCCAGCTGAGTACTCCTCTACGGCGGCAACGATCTCATGCTCCTGCCGTAGCAAGGTCGCTGCCTGCGGATAGAGGCCCTCGACGATGGCGGTCTCGACGAATTGGATGCCCTGTACGAAGTGGGCGATTAACGTCATCTGGCCCTGAATGTCGTCCCGGTTCTCGGGGATGGGCTTACCGGCAATGCGGGACAAGAAGTTCACCAGCGCGCTGATCGCCGACGCATGCGCCTGACTTATATCGGGGAAGAGCTTCTCGGCCTTGAACTTCTCGCGGTTTTTCTTGAGCTGCTCCATGACCATGCCGCCATAGATGGTCACGGGCCCCAGCGTCTTCTCGCCGATGTTTCCCATCTTCGCCATCCAGTCGCTGCCGAATTTCCAGTCGCTCATATCGGCTCCATTTCGATAGAGTCTAGCCCGCTGCGCCGACGTTGGCCACGCATGCCATTCGCGACCCCCAGGCCGTCTGTCGGCCTGCGGCGAAGTGCGCGTCACCACTACGTTTGAGATGAGAAGCCGGCTTTGAAAGACCCGTCGGGGTGAGTTTGCCGGAGTGTCGATAGTCGGCGGCGCAAGAAGGTCCATCTCCGTCTTGCAGATCATCATGAACGCATCCGACACTGTTGACCCTCTCGATGTCGCGCAGCGGGGAACGGCTTCGGTTCCCCTCTCGATGATCAAGCCGACGCCGAGCTTCAGCAAGCGCCTAGTCGAGCTTTGATGCACGCTTCGCGTGCCAAACTCTGAGGTTTGGGTTGTCTGTTCGCAGCCCCACGTAGACGGCTTTCACCCCCGTGGTCTCATCGTAGCTTCGCGTCGAGCCGTACTTCGAGAATCTGATCTCATACACCAGACGCTTTCTGTGCCGCACGAGGGTCTTATCCAGCCAGGAAGCGGACGCCCATAGCATCTCGCCATCATCATGGTAGTGACTACGCCAATCGTCGGGGGTTGGTCTCCACCTAACGTCAAGTACGTCCAAAGTGAGCCGGTTATGACTGCGCCCCCTGTAGAGTTGTCGGAGTTGGCTGGTCTTCGTTAGCAGGTAACCGCAGCCCACTAGAACGGTGCGATATGAGCAATTCCAGGGGCCTCACGAGCGCGGATCATGAGTGCCTGCACGCACAAATTATGCCGGTTGGGGCGCCGGATGTCCGCCAATAGACCGAAGCGGCGGCTCGGATGAATCACTCTGTCCAATGAACGACAAACGTCTCAGCTGTCTTCCAAGCCAAGCTAATCCCAAGCGAATGGCAGAACTTGACCTCATCGGGTTTCGGTTTAGCTCCCAAGACGATTAGAGGGTGTGCGTTCGGATTCTGGAAATGTCGATACTCGAGCACTTGGCCCACGGCAAAGCGAATGGGGTACTTCGTTTGCCCCGCGACCGCAGGCTTGAGTTCGGCGATGACGTTGCCGCGAGTTGCAAGGTCGAAACGAACATCGATCGCGTTCTTGTTCTGCACTATGGCCGTTGCGCCAAGCGTCCCCAAAAAGACGAGGAAGGCCTTCTCAAGCAAATGGTGTTCGGGAGTTACCCTGATCTCCTTTTTCTGTAGGTAGCGCGTGTAGGGATCCGTAGCCGCTGGTGAACCGAAGTTGTCCGCACGTTCTGAGGACGACTGACCTGGCTTGCTTCTGACGTAACGCGGCAGAAATGCCTCGTCGAACTCACCGTCAATGAACCACTGCCGTATTAGGCTGTCGGCTGCCAAATGGGCATCCAGCAGCTTGAGCGCATGCTCGGGTCGGATGGCCTGATAGTTGTTGTGCATCTTGGCCAGAACCTTTTTTCCGAAGCCGAGTGGGTCCTTTGGCAGCGGAATCGGCTCTTCGAACCAGTGAAAACACTCCGACGGGCAGCGCCACCTAGGTGCGTCGAAGCCGGCCGGAAAGTCCTTTTTCAGTGCAGAGATTGAGGCGTAGCGAGCTCGAACCGCGCTCGCGTTCCAAAGCTCATCGATTGTGTTCTTGAAAGCTGCGTGTCGGAAGATAGAGGCGAGATCACCGTCATTGTTGGCACGCACGCCGCATGCCACACCGACGATGTATTGTACGTCGTCGCGCATGGCGATCATCACCAGGCCGAGGTGTCCGTAGCTGGCGTAGAGATCAAGCTTGTCTTTCGTCTCGGTGTGAAAGACCCGTTGCCCTTTCCAGATGCGGTTGCCGCGTCCGTTCCATTCTTCGCCACCAAACCCGTGCCTTCTCACGAAGCCCCCAGCTACCCGCGGGCTGCTCGGGCCGTCGTATCCGTTCAAGCTCCATAGAAGAGGCTTCACCGCGACGGCAAGCTTGGTGGAAGGCGACAAGTTCATGGTGGGTACCTAGCGCTGCCCGCGGATTAGAACAGGATGTCCCTAGAGACCGCTGCGTTTGTTCGCAGATCGGCAGTCATGTGGAAGTTCGCACCCGGCAAGAGGGCCTTGTATCGCCCGTCGTCTGGATGGCTGTAACTGTTGGGCCGCGAGCAGGAGAAGACCACATCCAGGATCGGCGCCCTCGACCAGTTCTGCAGGAGCGTGTCCGTGGACGCTGTCCAGTGCGTGCCAGCGCCATGATGAAACGCGATAATGGCCCTGAGCTTCACTCCCTGCTTTTCCAAACTGACAAAGGGGGCGACCTTGTCGAAGGGAGCGTCGCCAGGAAGCAAAATGGCTTCATCGCCATCGCTCGAACGGTGAACGATGGCGAGTGCGACGCCGCTTTTGTTGCAATCCTCGTTCTTGGCAAATGCTCCGGGGAACGAACCAATCTTCTCCGCAACGATGTAGTCGCCGTTTCCCGCGGTAAACCGGATTGTTTGACCGACATGCTTTTCGGGGATGCAATGGATGTCGTTGAGTGACGCAGAGAACCGCACCGCTCGCGGCGAAGTCACCTGGCGCGGGACCACCCACTTGGCGCCCTTTGCCTGGCTTCCTTTCGGTGCCGATGACCAGTGATCCTCATCCCAATGCGTGAGCATCAGCAATCTGTTCTGCGATACCGGCATACGAGTATCGACGTCCGCGCTGGTAGTGAACGGGTTACGCTCACGGCCGCCATAGTCCAGTTGAAGCGCCACTTGCTCGGTGTCGCCAACCTTCGCCAAGATAGCTATCGCGTCTCCTTGTCCGACATCGAAAACGCGGACGCCGAGGATTCCCGATGCAGCAGACAACGGCGTAATTCCCGAAACACTGGCCAGGTCCGGACTTGCAATCGCCTTTCTTGTGCGGACAGCCATTTCAGTTTCCTGCGCTCTTGAGTGCTTGCGGCGCCAAGTAGAGCTGCCGAGCGGGCTGCTCCCAGCGGCCTAGTTCGGGCCCATCGGGTTCAGGGGGGAGCGGCTCCCCTTCACCGCCAGTCTCTTCTCCAAACTCGGCGTCAGAGATGTGTACCAGCGAGAATATGTCCCTGAGCCGGTACTCTATCGGGAGCGGAACTGCATCCACTAGTTCGAGGGCGCCGGGCATATACAGGCCGCCCGGCAACTCTGGAGCACCGACAAAGATGGGCAGCGCAAACTCGCCAGGAGACCGCTGCCTCACCACCACCCAATACCATGCCCCGGGGACAAGGATGTCTCTGAGATATTGATAGTCCGCATCCTTCGGTCCCAAATAGAGGTCGAAAATGGGGAGTGGTTGTTCACCGAACACCTCGTTCAGCTGATCCCTTCGCCGCCTTCGCTCACCGTCGGTGACGTTGTCGTGGTCCAGCTCTTCGAACGTGTCCGCGCTCTGACGGAATTTAGCTGCGTCGATACCGCTTGCGCGAATGCGCCAAGAGCGATGGCTGAGCTCCTCGATAAAGACATTCTTGTCGATCGGCTTTTCGTCTGGGCCCATCAGACCTTCCGGATTTGCCGGCCCTGCCTCCTCGACGAACACGTAGTACTCGCTCCCGCCGACATGGTCGGCGATGTGCTTGTGAAGGTCCCAAGGCCACCAAGGATAGTGATAACGCATCGAAATCATACGAACCTCTCGATAACGGCGAGCCATGCCCAGGAAGCCAACGTCAATGCTACCGCCGCGAGTCCGGCCATCAAGAGCACGCCGGTCACGCGGACGAGGCCCCGAATGGGCGCCCACATGGGACGCCATACTTTCGGTTGAAACAGTTTGGGATCGCCGTTTAGTGCACTGAAGTGACGCCGCAAGAAACGATCCCACAATCCTCCAGGCCCAAGATTGGCTTCCAACTCCTTGAGTTCAAAGCAGCCGCCATGTTCGTAGCCGGCGTCCATCACATTGATTGCAGCGACGTCGCTGAATCCCCAACGTGCGCCGGGCCCTGCTCCTGGTATGAAATATTGTGCGAACGGAACTGCCCGGTCCTTGCCGCCGCAGTGACAGAGCACTCCCTCGAGGCGACCTTGGGAGATCCGTTCGGACCAATTGTAGTTGGGCCGGATCACAGTTCCGGCCGCTATCACGCGTCCAAACGATAGGTCGTCGAACTCCGGCAATGCGAGCAGCTGGACAAACAACTGGCTCCCGAAACTATGGAGAATTACGTCCGGTGCCTCGGGTATTCGATTGGCCTTCGCGTGCGCAACTGCGGCGCGAATGGCTTCCCCCAATTGCCTTGCCAGCTGCCGATGACGCCAGCGCACGAGGACGCTGAAGCGAATGAGCCCGTACTTGTAGATCAGGACAGGGGCGCTGTACTTGAGCTTGTTCCCCAGGCGCCAGCTGAGATCCTGCTGCCACTCCCCATAAGTGTTGAATCCATGGATCACGATCATCCACGGAATTGCGCGGGGAGGATGTCCGCCTACCCGGTAAATGACCTTGGTCACGATACCGCCGTGGTCCGAGAAAGCCTCCTGACAAAGCGGGCATAGAACCGTGTCCGGATCCAGCGCACCCAAGTCTTCTTTGCAAGCCGGACAGACTTGACCATCACGTCGCTCGACCAAGCCGGCCACCGAAGCGGCATCCAGGAACTCCGCCGCTGTTTCCGGCTGAAGACCGAAGTGCTGAGCCGATAGCTTCGGGTCAATCTCCGGCGACGATCCACTCGATATACGCGCCAGCAGGGCATCCACCGCCCGGTTGCCGAACTGTCTCCGTACCACTGACTCGCTCATTGGTTGGCCCAGATCACGCCGAGAACGATGTAGACGTCCTCACGCTTGCACTGAACCCAAACCCGCACGCGGCTCTCAACCCCGTAACCCTGTACCTTTACGTTTCGGCTGAGCTTGCCGTGCTTGGTTTGGAGGAAGTGGAACTGCCCGTCGGCGCCCGCAAAGCTGTTATCATTGACGCCTCGCCGGGCCTCAAGGAGGGCTTCCACATCACCGATACCACCCTCGCTCAATGTGGAAACGGCGTCGACGTGACCGCCGTCCGTCATCATTCGGGTTGATTGGACCAGCGTATCGTTTTGTAGGGTCATGTTCTTGAACGCTTGACTGAGCGGGATCCGCTCCGGGTTCGCATCGAAGAGCCCGATGTGCTTAAGATCGTCGCGTACGTGCAGATGTATGGGTGTATGGGCGTCACCCTCGACGGCCAGCTGGATCATCACCGCGCAGAACGGGTCCGTGAAGCGCCAGGCGAAGCGAACCACGGAACGGTCGAACCGCTCTCGATAGGCCTGATACTTGTAGCGCTCCTCATCCTCTATCCGTTCGAAGTCCTTCGACGGCGTTCGTTCCCACCCGCCCGCGCCCCTGTGCCAGGAGATGAAAAGGTGGTCGGCTGTTAGCGAAACCGCGCTAAGCTCGAGGTCTTCGGGGAACTCGTAGCTGACGGCCGTGTCGATGAGCTTGGCGAAATCAGATTTCTCGAACTTCCTCCGGATTTCCGCCTTAGGCACCATGGGTGGCTTGAACAGATAGATGTGTTGGTTGCCCCACCCCTCTACCTCGGATAGCCAGTCCTCGATCATCGGCCTCGTCAATGTTCCGGCGTCGATGGCCGCAAGGATGTTCTTAGAGAAGTCGGCCTTTTTTGTGCCGATCTGTAGCTTGTGCTTGCGCAATAGCTCTTTGATAAACTCATTGCCTTGCACAAGAATGATTGAGCGAACAGCATCCTTTAGCTGTTGCTTGTCCGACTCAGCGTCCTCAGCCGGCATTGCACATATCCCCCAATAGATGCGCACGTCATTCTGTGCGCGATAGAGAAGTTTGTCACGCACTAGAAAGCTGTGTACCGCGCTCGCAGAGGAGGCAACGTGCGCCGCTACCCGCGGTGACGTTCAGTGCGACGCCGACCATGTTCCTGAAGTGGGCGCCCGCTCCCTTGGGGCGGCCCGGCCGCCCTGGCAGCAATTTGACGGGCACAGCCCAGAAGTCGCAGCGGTGTCGGCGAGGCAAACCATGCGTTCCAGAGTGCCTGGTAAAGTCCGTTCAGTGGACGTCCGCTTTTGGCGGATATCGTTGATTTAGTCGGCGGTTGATCGAGCGCCGTGGTCGTGATTCCGTTCTGCAGAGATGCAGGAGGACGCGACGATGATGGGGATGCAGGTTCAGCCGGCGCAGCTGTTCTACGAGTTCCGGCTCGACGATCACGTCCCTGGCGATCACCTGCTGCGGCGTATCGATCGCTTCCTCGACCTCGGGAGCGTTAGGTCTGAGCTGAGGCCCTTCTACAGCACCATCGGCCGGCCCTCGATCGATCCGGAACTGATGATGCGGATGCTGATCGTGGGCTATTGCATGGGCGTCCGGTCCGAACGGCGGCTGTGCGAGGAGGTGCACCTCAACCTCGCCTATCGTTGGTTCTGCCGGCTTGGCCTCGACGGCAAGGTGCCGGACCATTCGACCTTCTCGCGCAACCGGCACGGCCGTTTCCGGCAGAGCGATATCCTGCGTCACCTGTTCGAGACTGTGGTCGAGCGCTGCCTGCGCGAGGGGCTGGTCGGCGGCGAGGGCTTTGCGGTCGATGCCAGCCTGATCGCCGCTGACGCCAACAAGCAGCGCTCAGTGCCGGGAGAAGAGTGGCGAGCTGATGCAGATGCCGGTCGGGCTGTGCAGGAGTATCTGGCCACCCTCGACGATGCGGCCTTCGGCGCAGCGAGCCCGGTCACACCGAAGTTCATCTCGCGGGCTGATCCGGCAGCGCAGTGGACCGGTGCCCATAAGGGTCATGCCTTCTTCGCCTATGCCACCAACTATCTCATCGACACCGAGCACGCGGTCATCCTCGATGTCGAGGCGAGCCGCGCCATCCGCCAGGCTGAGGTCGGCGCCTCGCGCACCATGCTCGACCGGACGACCGAGCGCTTCGGCCTGACGCCCCAGAGCCTGGTTGCCGACAGCGCCTATGGCTCAGCCGAGAACCTGGCCTGGCTGGTCAAGCAGCGCGGGATCGCTCCGCATATCCCGGTGTTCGACAAGTCCAACCGCACCGACGGCACCTTCTCGCGCTCCGACTTCGCCTTCGATGCCGAGCAGGACCGCTATACCTGCCCGGAGGGCAAGCACCTGGTGCAGTTCCACCGCACCTACGCCACACCGCGCTCCGGCACCACCAAGGAGGGGACACGGATCTATCGCGCCAGCAAGCGCGACTGCGATGCTTGTGCGCTCAAGCCTAGATGCTGTCCCAACACCCCAGCCCGCAAAATCCCGCGCGACATCGACGAGGATGCCCGCGACGTCGCCCGCGCCTTGACCAACACCCCCGCCTATGAACGTTCCCGGCACCGGCGCAAGAAGATCGAGATGCTGTTCGCCCACCTCAAGCGCATCCTCCGGCTCGGTCGGCTCCGACTGCGAGGTCCAAGCGGCGCCCGTGACGAGTTCCTGCTCGCCGCCACCGCCCAGAACCTCAGAAAGCTCGCCAAGCTCAGACCGATGACCGCGCTCGCATAGGTTAAGCAGGTATCCGGCGGCCTTCCGCGCCGCCGAGCCAAGCTCACCGAGCACGAACGGGCTTCTCAGAAGGACCGAACGCAGCCAAATCGCCGACTAAATCAACGATATCGGCGCAAAGCGGTCGTCGAAAACGAAAGGCCCCGGGTTCCGGGGGCTGTTTGTTCTTCCTCCGACCTAAGCCACACTGCTTGTTGGCAATGAGACACGTTCGGGTTGGGGATGTGTCTATCCTTTGTGGGCGATCACGGTAAGGACCTCCGCGTGGATCGCGCAGCCTCGGCAACTCTCTTGCACGCCCATGTTGGCGGTTTCGGTCGATCAGGAAATTCCCAACCGAGAGCGTAGATGCGAAAAAGCCCGGAATTCCGGGCTTTTTGCTAGGCATCAGGAAAGATCATTTAGAAACTAGCAGGTCACACGAACTCACCGCAATCTCAGCTGCACCCAGTCGTAGTCCCACAGTCCTCACAGACCATGCAGTGGCCGCTGACCTTCATCCGCATCGAGTTACAGTTGCTGCACTGGTCGCCCGTATAGCCCTGCATCAGGGCCTGGGCGCGGAGCTGGCCTGCGTCCTGTTGGGTCGGGGGGCTGGGGATGGGGTTGAGTTCGGCTTCGTTCAGCACCGTCGGGCTCGTCTCGATCTTCAGGGCCGTGGCGGCCTTGAGGGCCGTGACGGTTGAGGTCTGCATCGAGGCGACGGGGTTGTAGGCCGCGGCGGCGGTGAGGCCGCCCGAGACGAGCATCAGGTTCTGGTCCTTCACCTTGCCGCGGGTCATGCCGCGGGAGACGAGGTTCTGCGCCGGGATCGGGGCAGGGCGCTGGCCTTCGTCGGACTTCGACAGCGCGGTCGGCGTGTCGGTGTGGACGTGGGCCAGGTCCTCGCGGTCCAGATAGGAGACGGCGAGCTCGCGGAAGATGTAGTCGAGGATCGAGGTGGCGTTCTTGATCCGGTCGTTGCCGAGCACCATGCCGGCCGGCTCGAACCGGGTGAAGGTGAAGGCCTCCACGTATTCGTCGAGCGGCACGCCATACTGCAGGCCGAGCGAGATCGAGATGGCGAAGTTGTTCATCATGGCACGGAAGGCGGCGCCTTCCTTGTGCATGTCGATGAAGATCTCGCCCAGGCGCCCGTCGTCGAACTCGCCGGTGCGCAGGTACACCTTGTGGCCGCCGATATTGGCCTTCTGGGTGTAGCCCTTGCGACGGTTCGGCAGCTTCTCGCGCTCGCGGGTGACCCGCTCGACGATCCGCTCGACGATCTTCTCGGTGACGGCCGGCACGCGCGCCATCTGGTTGGCGGCGTTCAGCAGCTCGACGGCGTCGTCCTCGTCCTCTTCGTCATCGGCGACGATCGAGGCGTTGAGCGGCTGCGACAGCTTGGAGCCATCGCGATAGAGCGCGTTGGCCTTGAGCGCGAGGCGCCAGGACAGCATGTAGGCTTCCTTGGCGTCCGCGACCGTCGCGTCGTTGGGCATGTTGATGGTCTTGGAGATAGCGCCCGAGATGAAGGGCTGCGCGGCGGCCATCATCAGGATGTGGCTCTCGACCGAGAGGTAGCGCTTGCCGATCTTGCCGCAGGGGTTGGCGCAATCGAAGACGGGCAGGTGCTCGTCCTTGAGGAAGGGCGCGCCTTCGAGGGTCATCGATCCGCAGACGTGGACGTTGGCGGCCTCGATGTCCTTCTTTGAGAAGCCAAGGAAGGCGAGGAGGTCGAAGCTGATGTCGGAGAGCTGGGCATCGGTGACGCCGAGGCTCTTCAGGAAATCAGCGCCCAGCGTCCACTGGTTAAAGATGAACTTGATGTCGAAGGCGGACTTGGTCGCCTTGTTCAGCGCGTCGATCTTGTCGTCGGTGAAGCCCTTGGCGCGCAGCGTCGAGGGGTTGATGCCCGGCGCCTGGTTCAGGTTGCCGTGGCCGACGGCATAGGCCTCGATCTCGGCGATCTGCGCCTCGGAGTAGCCGAGGGTGCGCAGGGCCGGGGGCACGGCGTTGTTGATGATCTTGAAGTAGCCGCCGCCGGCGAGCTTCTTGAACTTCACGAGAGCGAAGTCGGGTTCGATGCCGGTGGTGTCGCAATCCATCACGAGGCCGATCGTGCCGGTGGGCGCGATCACCGAGACCTGGGCATTGCGGTAGCCGTGCTTCTCGCCGAGGGCGAGGGCGTCGTCCCACACCGCCTTGGCGCGGGCGGAGAGCTGCGCGTCCGTGATGTTCTTGTGGTCGAGCGCGACGGGGAGGATCGAGAGGCCCTCGTAGCCGTCGGTCTTGCCGTAGGCGGCGGTGCGGTGGTTGCGGATGACGCGCAGCATGTGCTGGGCGTTGCGCGGGTAATCCTGGAAGGCGCCGAGCTCACCGGCCATCTCGGCCGAAGTGGCGTAGGAGACGCCGGTCATGACGGCGGTGATGGCGCCGGCAATGGCGCGGCCTTCGGCCGAGTCATAGGGGATGCCCGAGGTCATCAGCAGGCCGCCGATATTGGCGTAGCCGATGCCGAGGGTGCGGTAGACGAAGCTGCGCTCGGCGATGGCCTTGGATGGGAACTGCGCCATCATCACCGACACTTCGAGCACGATCGTCCACAGACGGCAGGTGTGCTCGAAGGCGGCGGCGTCGAAGGTCGAGTCCGCGTTGCGGTAGGGGAGCAGGTTCACCGATGCCAGGTTACAGGCGGTGTCGTCGAGGAACATGTACTCCGAGCACGGGTTCGACGCGACGATCGGACCGGCTTCGGGGCTGGTGTGCCACTCGTTGATGGTGGTGTGGAAATGCAGGCCCGGATCGGCCGAGGCCCAGGCGGCGTAGCCGATCGACTCCCACAGATCGCGGGCCTTGAGCGACTTGGTGACCTTGCCGGTGATGCGGGCCTTGAGGTCCCAGGTGCCATCGGTCTCGACGGCCTTGAGGAAATCGTCGGTGACGCGGACGGAGTTGTTCGAGTTCTGGCCGGCGACGGTGAGGTAGGCCTCGCTGTCCCAGTCGGTGTCGTAGATCGGGAACTCGAGGTCCGTGTAGCCCTGGCGCGCGAACTGGATGACGCGGCCGATGTAGTTCTCGGGCACCAGCGCCTTCTTGGCGGCGCGGACCTCGCGCTTCAGGGCCGGGTTCTTGGTGACGTCGAAGCAGTCATCGCCGGTGCCGTCGCAGTTCACCGCGGCCTTCATGATGGCCTTGAGGTGCTTGGAGACGACCTTGGAGCCGGTGACGAGGGCGGCGACCTTCTGCTCCTCCTTCACCTTCCAGTTGATGTATTCCTCGATATCGGGGTGGTCGATGTCGACCACGACCATCTTGGCGGCGCGGCGGGTGGTGCCGCCCGACTTGATGGCGCCGGCAGCGCGGTCGCCGATCTTGAGGAAGCTCATCAGGCCGGAGGACTTGCCGCCGCCCGAGAGACGCTCGCCTTCGCCGCGCAGGGCCGAGAAGTTCGAACCGGTGCCCGAACCGTACTTGAACAGGCGCGCCTCGCGCACCCACAGGTCCATGATGCCGCCCTCGTTGACGAGGTCGTCGCTCACGGACTGGATGAAGCAGGCATGCGGCTGCGGATGCTCGTAGGCGGACTTGGACGAGACGAGCTTGTGGGTGAAGGGGTCGACATAGAAGTGGCCCTGGCCGGGGCCGTCGATGCCATAGGCCCAGTGCAGGCCCGTGTTGAACCACTGCGGGGAGTTGGGGGCGACCCGCTGCGTGGCCAGCATGAAGCAGAGTTCGTCGAAGAAGGCGCGCGCATCTTCCTCGGTGGCGAAGTACTTGCCCTTCCAGCCCCAGTAGGTCCATGTGCCGGCGAGGCGCTCGAAGACCTGGCGGCTGTCGGTTTCCGAACCATAGCGCTCAGCCTCGGGGAGCTTGGCGAGCGCCTTTTCGTCGGGAACCGAGCGCCAGAGCCACGACGGGACGTCGTTCTCTTCGACCTTCTTGAGGATCCTGGCGACGCCGGCCTTGCGGAAGTACTTCTGCGCGATGATGTCGGCCGCGACCTGCGACCACGAATTGGGGACCTGGATGTCCTCGAGCTTGAAGACAACCGAGCCGTCGGGATTGCGGATTTCGCTCGTTACCGAGCGGAATTCGATCCCGGAATAGGCGCTCTCGTTGGCTTTGGTATACCGGCGTTCGATGCGCATTCTCTATAGATTCCCCAAAAATAGCGGACAGGAAAGCCCGCGGACCGCCAATGACAGTCTCTGCCTCTTTGTATGACGCTGTCTAACGGCCGCACAAAACGACCTATCGAGCCCCGTTCGAGACCTCCGGCGAACTACAGCCACCGCTTGGTCCCAGTCGTTGCCGCACCGACTCCATGAGCTCGGCGCAACCTCCAAAGGGTTGGCCCTTCTCACCGAGTCGGTCAATGCCGAGGCACCATCACAACATACAACCGGTAGTGGCATCGCCTGCATCCGACGGCTAAATCCAGTATCTCATATGTGGATTCCGGGGAAAAGTTCCAAGCTCGATTCGCGCAAGCCGATGGTCAATTTTCTCTGTTCGGGCCTCTGATTCCGCTACGGAAACCGGCTCTAAACCACGGGAAACCCGCCACTCTTTCGCCTTGTTTGAGCGGCGCGCGAGGGTTAGCGAAAGGGGCTAAGTCGGGTGCCGTTTTCCGTGCGAAACCTGTCAAGCGCATTATTTCCGTCACAATAGCGTAGACCATAGCCGGCCCCCTGGGGGTGTCTCGCACACCATAGGTAGATGGCGGGACTGGCAAATCTGATGTGGCCGGGGCCTAGTCCTTGGCGCCGCCACATGCTAGACGCAGGCTGATTTTCTAGAGGCGGGCGACGACCCGCCGGCAATGGACGGACGGCATGGCACGCGACGATCGCGACGGGTTCAGCTGGAAGGACTTCCTGCTCGAGATCCTTACCTGGTGGCGGGGCAACACCTGGGGCACGCGCCTCTGGATCGCGACCCAGGGCGAGTATGTGGGCTCGGACGAGTCCGGCAACCGCTACTACCGCTCGCGCAAGGGCGCGAAGCCCGGTCCGAACGGCTACGAGCGCCGCATGGTGTCCTATGCCGGCGGCTATGCCGAGCCGACGACGATCCCGCCCGGCTGGTATGGCTGGATGCACTACCGCACCAACACTCCGCCGACCGAGACCGAGTACCGGGCCCGCGAGTGGGAGAAGCCGCATCAGCCCAACCTCACAGGGTCGGTCGCTGCCTATCGTCCGGACGGAAGCCTGCTGAAGAAGGGCGAGCGCCCGCGCGTCAGCGGTGACTACGACGCCTGGTCGCCCGAGTAAGCCCAACCATCGCCGGGAAGCCCATGCATATGGTCCGCAAGGGACTTGCCGTCTTCGTCGCCATGCTTGCTCTCGTCGCGCCCGCGACGGCCGAGACGATTGCCAATCCCGTGGCGCAGTTCTCCGGGCTCGACAAGATCACCGGCCGGATCACGACGTTCGACGTCTATATCAACGAGACCGTCCAGTTCGGTGCGCTGCAGATCACGCCGCGCGCCTGCTACACCCGGCCGCCGACCGAGACGCAGCGCACGACCGTGTTCGTCGAAGTCGACCAGGTGAACCTCAGCGGCAAGATCGAGCGCATCTTCACCGGCTGGATGTTCGCCGACAGCCCGGCGCTCAACGCCATCGACCACGCCGTGTACGATATCTGGCTGCTCGACTGTAAGCAGGGCTCGGACGTACCGCCGCCCACGGCGGGCTGATCCGCAACGACGATCAAACCAAGCGCGTTGTGCAGGGCCTAGGTTATCTCCGAACCAGAGGAGAGCCCGATGCTCAGCGAACCGAAGATTGTCTCTCGCCCGGACCAGCCCTTCGCCGCGATCCGCATTTCTCTCGATCGCGAGGAGATTGCCGCCAGGGCACCACCGCTGATCGGCGAGGTTGCCGGCTGGCTGGGGTCGAAGGGTGTCGCGCCGGCCGGCGCCCCGTTCTTCAACTATATCGAGATGACCGACGGCAGGCCGATGGTCATGGAGGTCGGGTTCCCTACTGACACGGAACTCGTCGGTGATGGCCGCGTGCGCACCGGCACGATCCCTGCCGGCAGGTTTGCGACGCTGAGCCATACCGGACCCTATGACGGGCTCTACGAGGCCAATCATGCGCTTGGCGCGTGGCTGGAAAAGCAGGACGAGCCGCGCCCGATGGCGAGCCAGTCGAGGGGGCAGTACGACCATTCGCATCTCGAGATCTACTGGACGGATCCCCAGCAGGAGCCCGACCCGCAACGGTGGGTGACCGAGGTCGCCTTCCGGCTGGGCCAATGAGCTCCGCGCGCCTCCGTACCGAGTCCTACTGACGGGATTTCTAGTTCGATCCCCGTGCGCCCAGCGCCGGCTAAAATACCGGAGGCCGTCGAGCATCCACTGCGCGGCGGTCCCTGGTGGGGCTGGAGGGAGCGCGAGATGGCCATCAACAAGGCGGGACTGGAACTGATCAAGCATTTCGAGGGCCTGAGGCTCGAGGCCTATCTCGACCCGGTGGACATCTGGACCATCGGGTGGGGCCATACAGGGGGCGACGTGTACGAGGGCCTGAGGATCACCGTCGATCAGGCCGAGAAGCTCCTGAAGGACGATCTCAAGAAGCACGAGAACTTCGTCGACGCCAAGGTGACGGCGACACTCACCGAGAACCAGCGCGCGGCCCTCGTGTCCTTCGCGTTCAATGTCGGGAACGGCAACTTCGGCAGCTCGACCCTGCTGCGCAAGCTCAATGCCAACGACGTGGCGGGCGCCGCCGACGAGTTGCTGCGCTGGGTGTATGGAACGACCCCGGATGGCGAACGCGTAAGGCTGCCGGGCCTGGAGCGCCGCCGCAAAGCGGAGCGCGAACTGTTCCTGAGCCAGCCGGTCGAGCTCGAATCGATCCGGATGGAGGTCTCACCCTCGGCCGAGCCGGAGGTCGTCGTTAGCGAAGTGCAGTTCAACGGCGGGCCGATTCCGATGTCCCTGCTGGGCGGCCACAAGGACCTGGTGCTGTCAGTGCAGGACGCCCTGACTGGGTTGGGCTACCTCGATCCACCTTCGGACGGGAAGTTCGGCGACGTCACGCGCTGGGCGCTCGACGAGTTCTGCCGGATGAATGGCCTCAGCACCAGCGACGGCTTCACTGCGGAGATCGCTGCGGCGCTCAGGGCCCCGAGACGGAAGCTGCCGGAGGTTGCGCGAACCGGAGGCTGGTTCGACAGGGTGGTCGACTACATGCAGGCGCAGCGCTACTTCATCTGCCGGCACAGCGACTGCCAGAACATCGTCTATGTCGAGGGTATGGACGCCGACGGAAAGTCGAACGACGACAAGCCCAACGTCTTCAACGATCTGCGCATCGTCTTCAGCGTCGATCCGCACGGCGTCCCACAGCTTACGACGTGGGAGGGCACGACCGAGCCCGGCACGTTCTGGACCGTGAACCCGATGAACCCGGGCGGGGCGGCGCGGATTGCGTTCAACCAGTACAAGGCCTGGCGCGTCGGCACGCACCTGCCGGGAAAGCCCTCCGCGTCGCACGAGGCGCTTGTGCAGGTGGAGCCGGTCACGGTGCACCGGGACCTCAACAAGGACTACCAGCGGATCGACGACAGGCTCGATGTCGGGCTGTTCGGCATCAACCAGCACTGGGGCTACAACGCGCCCAAGGATGACCTGGGACAGACGAGCGCAGGCTGCCTCGTGGGCCGGACCAAGGACGGGCATCGCGAGTTCATGGCGCTGGTCAAGACGGACGCGCGCTACAAGGCAAACCCCGGCTACAAGTTCGTGACGACGGTGCTGCCCGGCGACAAGGTGCTGGCATAGCCCTCAGTTGGGTTCCCGGCGTCGTCGGGGACCCATCGTCTTGACTCATTGCCGCGTCCGGTATTTAACAGATGTGTTATGTAACGGACTCGCGAAATATGAATGCCGATCATCTGTCCCAGACGTTTGCGGCCCTGGCCGATCCGACACGGCGCGCCATCCTGCAGCGGTTGAGCCGAGGCGAGGCCTCGGTGAGCGAACTGACGGAACCCTTTGACATCTCGATGCCCGCGGTATCGCGGCACCTCAAGGTGCTGGAGCAGGCCGGGCTGGTGGTGCGGACGCGGCAGGCGCAATGGCGTCCGGTCCAGCTGAACGCAGCGCCGCTGGCGGAAGTTTCCGACTGGGTCGAGCGCTACCGCCGGCACTGGGAACAGAATTTCTCGCGCATGGATGCCTATCTTGCCGAGCTTCAGAAGGGAGACCCCGATGCGAAACAGTAGCGCTACGGCCGAGCAGCGCGAGCTGGTGCTCGAGATCGATCGGATATTCGATGCGCCGCGAGAACTGGTGTGGCGCCTTTGGCGGGACCCCGAGCACATGGTGCGCTGGCACGGGCCGGAAGGCTATGCGCTGCTCCACTGCGACATCGACTTTCGCGTGGGTGGGCAGTGGCGCCGCTGCATGAGCAACGGGCCGGGACATCAGCACTGGATCAGCGGCGAGTATCTCGAGATCGCCGAGCCGAGCCGGCTGAGCTTCACCTACATCAACGAGTACGACGGCTTCGAAACCGTGGTGAGCATGGACTTTCTCGAGTTCGAGGGCGGGCGGACGCGGATGCTGTTCCGGCAGACGCCCTTCATCAGCCGTGAGGAGCGCGACGGCCACGGCTGGGGCTGGAACAGCGGATTCGAGGTGTTCGCGCGGTACCTCGCGCAGTTCACCGACAGTGACTGGAGCCCCAAGGGCAGGCCGCGCAGCGACGGTGTGGCGGAGGACATCATTGCGGCGCGCCGTCGGGCCGAAGAGGAGAGGGAACACAAGAATGCTGACGCAACCCAGGATCATTGAGCGCCAGGCGCAGCCCTATGCGGCCGTGCGCACGAGCCTGACCATCCCCTTCGGCGAGGCGATCCCCGGAGCACTTGGCAAGCTGTTCCAGACGCTGGAAAGCAAAGGAATTGAGCCGAGAGGGCCGGTTTTCTTCAAGTACAACTTCATCAACATGCCAGAGCTCGAGATCGACTTCTCGGTGCCGGTCGCGACCAACGGCCCGATCGGCGGGGGCGTGGTTACCGGCGTGCTGCCGGCGGGGCGCTATGCGGAGGTGACCTACACCGGACACTATGACGGTCTCATCGATGCGAACGCCGCGCTGATCGGCTGGGCCCGCGACAACGGTATCCGCTGGGATGCCATCGAGACGCCGGAGGGCGACACGTTCGTTGCCCGACTCGAGACCTACCTGAACGGACCTGACGACGAGCCAGACCCGGGCAAGTGGGAGACCATCGTCCAGATCAAGATCAGGGAGTAGGCGAGATGCTGCTCGAGGGGAGGAACGCGATCGTCTATGGCGCATCGGGTGCTGTGGGCAGCGCGGTTGCCAAGGCCTACGCTCGTGAAGGCGCCCGGGTGTTTCTCGCGGCGCGCAACCGCGACAAGCTCGAGGCGCTGGCCGCGGAGATCGTCGGCGCCGGCGGCCGGGCGGAGGCCGCTGCCGTGGACGCCACCGACCACGAGGCGGTCGACGCGCACCTTGCGGCCATTGTCGCCGGGGCGGGGCCGATCAAGATCATGTTCAACGCGGTTGGCGTCGACGACACGCAGGGACAGAAGCTCGTTGACACTCCACGCGAGAAATTCCTGGCACCTATCGTCACGGGGATGAAGACGTGGTTCTCGACCGGGACGGCCAACGCCCGTCACATGGCGGCGAATGGCGGCGGCGTCATTGTCGGCATTTCCGCCAACGCGGCGCGCGAAGCCTATGACATCATGGGCGGGTTCGGTGTGTCGCAGGCCGCGATCGAGCATTTCATCCGGCACCTGGCGGTCGAGAACGGCCCCGCCGGAGTACGCTGCGTCTGCGTGCGCTCGCCGGGCTCTCCCGACGCGCCCGGTGTACGCGAGGCGTTCATGCTCCATGCGCGGGAAGAGGGGATTTCACTCGAAGAGATGGAACGGCGGGCCGGCGAGCGTACGCCGCTGCGACGGCTGACACCGCTGGCACAGATCGCCGATGTGGCGGTGCTGCTGTCCTCGGACCTCGCGGCCTCGATGACGGCGACGGTCGCCAACGCCACCGGTGGCGCGCAGGTCGACTAGAAGAACTCGTCGAGCAGCCTGTACCAGTCGAGCTTCGTCTCGTCGGGTTCCGTGATCTCGTAGGCGGCAAGGAACGCCGGGATCGATGCCGCGCCATAGTTCCGCTCGAGGCTGCGGCAGGCCAGGGCCAGGTCCTGGTGGCGGTCGGCTACCCCGAGCCGGCCGCAATCGATGAAGCCGGTGAATCGGTTGCCATCGGCCATGAAGTTCGGAAAGCACGCGTCTCCATGCGTGACTACGAGGTCCTCGGTCGTCGGCACGTTGCCGATGAGCCTCGCGTGGGCTGTCGGGCCGTTTTCGGGGTCTTCACCATCATAGAGGCCTGCCTCGTAGCGGGCAGAGGCGCTGGCGACGCGGATGCTGGCCCGGTGGTCGAACGGGCAACGCGCCGGGTCCAGAGCATGCAGTTGTCGCAGCGCCCCAGCGACGAGCGGGACGGCGACTTCGGCCGGCACCCCCGAAGTCGAGGAGAGGTCGCGACCCGGCACCGCAGTCATCAACAGCCAATGCCGGCCGGCATGGTCGGCGACATCGATGACCTCGGGGCAGGGCAGCCCGGTGCCATGCAGCCAGCGCAGCCGATCGATCTCGCCCGGCAGCTCTGTGAGGTGCGAGATCGGCTCCGACTTGATGAAGAGGCTGTCGCCCGCCCGGTACACCAAGGCACCGGACTTGCCGACCGTCTGCGGTGTCAGCGTCAGGCCCTTCACCCAGCCGGGCGGCAGCTCTAGCGGTCGCATGCGAAATAATCGCCCTTGTGTTTCAGAGCTTCGGCCAGGCGCGCCTCATACTCCTCGCGCGCAATCTCGATGCCGCCGAAGGTGCGCAGGTGATCCGTGACGAATTGGGTGTCGAGCAGGCGGTAGCCGCCGGCGACGAGGCGCTGCAGCAAATGCGCCATGGCAATCTTGGAGCAGTCGGTCTTCCGGTGGAACATCGACTCGCCGAAGAAGGCGGCGCCGAGAGACACTCCGTAGAGGCCGCCAACGAGGTCTGGGCCGTCCCAGACCTCGACGGTATGCACCATGCCCCGATCGAACAGCGCGCCGTAGAGGCGGCGGATCTCGGGGTTGATCCAGGTCGTCTCGCGATCGACGCCTGAGGTGGCGCAGCCCTCGATGACCGCGGCGAGATCGGTGTCGACCTTGATCTGATAGGGGTGGGTGCGCAGGGTTTTCCTGAGGGTGCGCGAGATGTGGAACTTGTCCAGCGGAATGACGCCGCGCTTCTGCGGACTGACCCAGAACAGGTCCGGCGAGTCTGCGTCCTCCGCCATGGGAAAAATGCCCGCCTGGTAGGCCCGGACAATGAGCTCAGGCGTCAGGTCGATAGCGAACGGGTCGGTCTTGCGGGACATGGGGTGAATATGAGCCTCCGCGTCCGGCGAAACAACGGCCGGGTGCTTGTCGTCCCCGTGCTGTTCGGGTCATGGTCGGGCCAAGGGGACCTCCGATGAATGAATGGGTCAGGTGGATCGGCATTGGCGTCGTGGTGCTGGTGGCTGTCTATGTCGCGGCCGGCGCAATCGGGACGTCGGCGGTGCTCAACCACCTGCTGACACCGGGCGGGGTCGACTGGGCCGGCTACAACAATCCGGACCCGCCGCAGGATCCGTTCGAGCTGGGCTATCGCGGTGATCCGCAGGCGGCACTCGGGCTGCCGTTCGAGACTGTGAGCATCGATACGGAACTTGGCCCCGCCGAGGCCTGGTTCGTGCCGGCGGCGAACATGGATGGGCCCTGGGCCGTCTACGTGCACGGCATCGGTGGCATCCGGGAGAATGGCTACAGGCAGTTGGCGATCCTCCATGAGGCCGACGTGCCGACGCTGATGATCACCTATCGCAACGATCGCGGTGCACCGGGTGAGGAGCGCGCCCTCTACAGCTTCGGGATGAACGAGTGGCGCGACGTCGATGCAGCGGTAGGCTGGATGGTCGATCGCGGAGCGCCGGGCATCATCCTCGTCGCGGAGTCGATGGGAGGGGCGATCGCCGGGCAGTTCCTCATGCATTCGGAGAAGGCCGACAAGGTCGTGGCGCTCGCCCTCGATGCCCCGGCGCTCGACTTCGTGGAACTGGTAGCGGACAAGCTGGGCGCACGGGCGCTGCCGTTCGCCCACACGCTCGCAAGTGCAGGCGTGGCGGTATTCGATGCCTATCGGGGAGCAAGCCTGAGTGGAGCGGTCAGCCTGGGTGCGGTGGCGGATTTCCCAGGACCGCTGTTCCTCGCCCATGGAGCGACTGACAGCCTTGTGCCGGTGACCATCAGCGACCGGTTGGCGGCCAAGCGGACCGCGCCGACCACCTATGTCCGAACGAATGCGCAGCATTTGCGGTCGTTCAAGGAGAACCCCGAGCGCTATCGGGGTGAGATGCTGGGTTGGCTCAATAGCCTGGGTGGCTGAAGTCAGCGGACGACGAAGCGCACCAGAAGCGGCAGGCTGATGGCAGCGAGCACGACCGGCAGCATGATGACGATGGCGTCGAGGTAATCGATGAAGTGTGTCATGGCAAACCCCTACTGTTGCGGGGACCATGCCAGAAGTCGTCTGAACGGGCGCTGGGACGCCCATTCAGAATTCGTTTACTATTCAGGCCCTGATCAGGCCTTGTTGTCCTTGAGGAACTTCTCAAGCCAGTGGATGTCGTAGTTCGCCTTGGCGATATCCTGGTTCTGGATGAGACGCTGGAACAAGGGCAGGGTGGTCTTCACCCCGTCGACTACGAACTCGTCGACGGCGCGGCGAAGGCGCTGCAGGCACTCGTCGCGGGTGCGGCCGTAGACGATCAGCTTGCCGATAAGGGAGTCGTAGTAGGGCGGGATCGAATAGCCCTGGTAGACGGCGCTGTCGACGCGCACGCCCACGCCACCGGCCGGGTGGTAGAACTGGATCTTGCCGGGCGAGGGGGCAAAGGTCTGCGGATCCTCGGCATTGATGCGCACTTCGATGGCGTGGCCGTTGAACTGGATCTTGTCCTGCTGCAGCGAGAGCTGCTCACCCGAGGCGACGCGGATCTGCTCGTAGACGATGTCGACGCCGGTGATGCGCTCGGTGACCGGGTGCTCCACCTGGAGGCGCGTGTTCATCTCGATGAAGTAAAACTCGCCGTTCTCGTACAGGAACTCGATCGTGCCGGCGCCGGAGTACCGGAGCTTGCGCATGGCAGCAGCGCAGACCTCACCGATCGCGAGCTGCTCGTTGAGCGGGACGGTCGGCGCGGGCGCCTCTTCCCAGACTTTCTGGTGGCGGCGCTGCAGCGAGCAATCGCGCGTGCCCAGGTGGACGGCGTTGCCCTGGCCGTCACCCAACACCTGCACTTCGATGTGCCGGGGCTGGCCGAGATACTTCTCCATATAGACGGAATCGTTGCCGAAGGCGGCCTTCGCCTCGGAACGGGCCGTCGACCAGGCGAGCAGCACGTCGGCTTCGGAGTGGGCGACCTTCATGCCGCGCCCGCCACCGCCGGCGGTGGCCTTGATGAGCACGGGATAGCCGATCTCGGCTGCGGTCGACTTGGCTTCGGCATCGGTCTTCACCTCACCGGCGGAGCCGGGAACGACCGGGATGCCGAGTTCCACCGCCGTCTTCTTGGCGGTGATCTTGTCGCCCATGATCTCGATATGGTGCGACGAGGGGCCGATGAAGGTGATCTTGTGCTCGCTGAGGATGCGGGCAAAGCGCGCATTCTCGCTGAGGAAGCCATAGCCGGGATGAACCGCATCGGCGCCGGTGATCTCACAGGCCGCCATGATCGACGGAATGTTGAGATAGCTGTCCTTGGCGGGCGGCGGGCCGATGCAGACGCTCTCGTCGGCGAGGCGGACATGCATGGCGTTGGAGTCGGCCGTCGAGTGAACGGCGACCGTCTGGATGCCGAGCTCCTTGCAGGCCCTGAGGATGCGGAGCGCGATCTCGCCGCGATTGGCGATGAGGACCTTCTGGAACATGCCTGATTACTCGATAACGACGAGCGGCTGGCCGTATTCGACCGGCGATGCGTCCTCGACGAGGATGCGGGTGATGGTCCCCGAGCGATGCGCCGGAATCTGGTTCATGGTCTTCATCGCTTCGATGATGAGGACGGTCTGGCCTTCCGAGACGCGGGCGCCGACGCTGATGAACGGGGGCTTGCCGGGCTCGGGGGACAGATAGGCAGTCCCGACCATGGGGGACGTGAGCGTGCCCGGGTTGGAGGCGAGGTCATCGGCCGTGGGGGCAGCGGTTGCCGCTGCGCCGGCTGGAACGGTCGGAGTCGGCGGCATGGGCGCGGCCGGGGCGTAGGCAGGAACGGCGACCTGCTGCACGGCCTGGGTGGCGTACGAACGGGTGACGCGGACGCGGAGGTCGTCGCGCTCGATCTCGATCTCCGCCAGGTTCTGCTCGTTGAGCAGCTTGGCAATGGCCTCGATCAGTTCCTGATCGGCATTCGGGGACGCCTTGGTCATGTTCTGCCTCTTATAGTTTTTCGGCCAGTGCGCGGAGGGCCAGCCTATATCCGGTAGCACCCAGACCGCAAATCACCCCCATCGCCACCGGTGAGACGTAGGAGTGATGGCGGAAGGCCTCACGGGTATAGATGTTGGAAAGGTGGACTTCGATCACCGGCAAACCGACGGCCCGGAAGGCGTCGTGAATGGCGACCGACGTGTGCGTGTAGGCGCCGGGATTGATAACGATGGCGTCGAAGTTGCCCAGCGCCTGCTGGATGTAGGTAACGAGCTCGCCTTCGATGTTCGACTGCTTGCAGGTGACCTCGATGCCGAGGGACTTGCCTTCGTCGATTACCTGTTTCTCGATGTCGGCGAGGGTCTGCGAACCGTAGGTTGCAGGCTCGCGGATGCCGAGCATGTTGAGGTTCGGGCCGTTGAGGAGCAGTACGCGGTGAGCCATGGTCCGTGCCTTTTGCACCGCCCCCCCAGCGGGCGCAAGCGCGGCGCGGAGTAATGCACGAAAAAGGGCGGATTTACGGCGACTTGGCCTCTCCCCCCGACACGAGGCCAGCGGCCGTGGGGAGAGAGAATGATGCAGGGCGCTCCGGGACTATCCGGGCTGGCCCGGCGCGGGGCAGGAGGAAGCACCGCAGGCGCGCATATTGGTGATGCGCTCCCTGAGGCCGTCGATGCCGATGGCACCCGGGATGATCTCGTCGCCGATGATGAAGGTGGGGGTTCCCGAGATGCCGAGGCGGTCGGCGATCCGGTAGCTCTGCTGGAGTACTTCATCGACCCGGGGGGACTTCATGCCAAGCTCGAGCGTGATCGGGTTGAGGCCGAGGTCGCTGGCGGCCTTGAGCGCGGCGGCCTTGTCGACCTGGCCACGACCGGTGAACAGCGCGTGATGGAACTCCCAGTAGTCGACATCGGTGTCGGCGACCTGCACCGCGATGCGGGCTGCATCGATGGAGGCCTGCGAGAGGATCGGGAATTCCTTGAGGATGATCCTGAGGTTCTTGTCCTCGTCGAGCAGGGCGGCGATGTCGGGCAGCGACTGGCGGCAATAGCCGCAGTTGTAGTCGAACAGTTCGACGAGCGTGACATCACCCTCGGGATTGCCCAGGACGATCTGGTTCTCGGCCTCGTAGAGGACCGGCTGGAGTTCGGTGAGCGCGACCTTGTTCTCGGCAGTCCGCTCGGACTTGAGTTCGGCGTCGAGGGCCGCGGAGACGCGCTGCAGGATCTTGGGATTGCCGAGCAGGTAGTCTTCGATCATCGGATTGATGGTCGCGGCGTCCACACCGGCGGCAGACGGGGGAAGATCCTGCCGGGGCTGGCGCGCGATGAGGTCGGCGACGATCGTTTCGACCGCCGTCTGGGTCAGGCCGCCGGCGGGAGCCGACTTGGCCGCCACCTCCTCAGCGATGCTGCGGACCCTGGCCTCATCGACGGACGGCCGTGTTGCCACCGAGACGGCAAGCCCCCCGGCAAGGGCGCCAGCGAGCAGGACGAGGACGGTGGTGAGGCGAGACATAGATACTCCGTGAGGCGGCGCGGTTTCGTGCCTGCTTAGCAGACTGGAGTGAATTTGCCATTGAGACGGCAGGCGCTGGTTCAATTCTAGTTGAGCGGCGGAAGCGTTTCCCGTAGCCAAGGCGGCATGCAAGGCGACGAGAAACTCACGGGCCTCAGGCCCTTCTACGTGATGGAGATCACGGCGCGCTCCAAGGCAGCGGAAGCCGCGGGGCGCAGCATCATGCACATGGAGTCGGGCGAGCCGGGTGCACCGCCCGCGCCGAAGGTGCGGGAGGCGGTGGCGGCGGCGCTCGAGCTGCCGCAGCACTACACGCATTCGGCCGGGCAGATCGAGCTGCGACGGGCGCTGGCGGACTACTACCAGGGCCAGCATTCAGTCGAGGCGGACCCGGAAAGCGTCGTCGTGACAATGGGTTCGTCGTCGGGCTTCATCCTCGCGTTTCTTGCGGCATTCGGGCGCGGGGCGAAGATCGCAGTGACGCGGCCGGGCTATCCTGCCTATCTCAACACGCTCGACGGGCTGGGCATGGAGGCGGTGGAGATCCCCGTCACCGCGGCGGCCGGCTGGCGGCTGAGCGCGGCCGACATCGAGGCTGCCTACGCCCGGGAGAAATTCGACGGGCTGCTGTTCGCCTCGCCAGCGAACCCGACCGGGGCTGCGGTGACAAGGGAAGCGCTGCGCGAGATTGTCGAGACTTGTGCGCGGCTGGGCGTGCGGTTCATCTCGGATGAGATCTATCACGGGCTCGACTATCGGGCGCCCTCGGTGTCGGCGCTCGAGTTCACGCGCGATGCCATCATCATCAACAGCTTCTCCAAGTACTACTGCATGACCGGCTGGCGCATCGGCTGGATGGTGCTGCCGGAGGAACTGAACCGGCGCACCAATATCCTGCAGCAGAACCTGTTCATCGCGGCGCCGACGCTAAGCCAGGTGGCGGGACGCGTGGCGTTGGGTGAGCGCGACTATTCCGAGGCGCAGAAGGCGCAGTATGCGATCAACCGGCACGCACTGGCCGAGGGGCTGGCGCAGTTCGGGCTGGCGGCGGCGAGCGAGGGCGACGGGGCTTTCTACGCCTATGTCGATTTCTCCCGCTACACCAACGACTCGCTGAGCTTCTGCATCCAGATGCTGGACGAGGTCGGGGTTGCCGCGACGCCGGGGATCGACTTCGACCGGCTGAACGGCAATCGCTTCGTGCGGTTCTCCTATGCCGGAACGCGCGCGACGATCGACGAGGGCCTGAACCGGATCGGCGATTTCCTGAGGCGGCGGTGAGCGGCAGCCTCCCCACGCTCCGTACCGACCGACTGGTGTTGCGGCCGCCGGTCGAGGCGGATTTCGAGGCCTATCGCGTGCTGATGGCTTCGCCGCGATCGGCGGGGATGGGTGGGCCGTTCGACACGCGGGCGGCATGGGGGGTGTTCTGCCACGATATCGCGTGCTGGGAGCTGTTCGGCCACGGGGCGCTGATGATCGAGCGGGTGGCCGACGGTGTCTGTGTCGGACAAGTGGGGATCAACCACGGTCCGCTCTTTCCCGAAAAAGAACTGGGCTGGCTGCTTTACGATGGGTTCGAGGGGCTCGGCTACGCCACGGAAGCGGCAGCTGCATTGCGCGACTGGGCGTTCGGAACGCTGGGGTTGCCGACGCTGGTCAGCTATTTCGATCCGGCCAACGTCCGGTCAATCGCCGTGGCGGAGCGGCTCGGGGCGGTGCGGGACCCCGGGGCAGCCAAGCAGGATCCCGAGGATCTGGTCTATCGGCACAGGCGGAGACTCTAGACCCGGAAAGAAGAAGGGCGGGATCTGATCCCGCCCTTGTTTTCTGCCTTAGCCGCCGAGGCCGAGGCGGCGCTGCCACCAGCCGGCCTTCTTGGGCTTGGCCTCTTCGGCCGGCTTCTCTTCGTCCGCAGCGGTCGAACTCACGAGGATCTCGCCCTCGGGGATCTGCTTCTTGGCGCGACGGCTCGGGGCCTTCGCGGCTGCCGGCTCGGCAGCGGGGGCAGCTTCCACCGCCGCAGGAGCAGCTTCCTCTGCCGTGGGGGCTGGGGCCGCCGCCGTTTCCTCGGCCGGAGCGGCCTTGGGCTTGCGGGCGCGGGTGCGCTTGGGCTTTTCGGCGGGAGCCTCGGCCGGAGCTTCTGCCTCGGGCGCCGGAGCAGCCTCGACAACTGCCGGTGCGGCTTCGGCTACCGCCGGCGGAGCCTCCTTGGCTACGGGCTCTGCCTTCTTCCGGCGGCCACGCTTGGGCTTCTCGGCAGGGGCTTCGGCGACCTCGGCCGGGACTTCTGCAGCCTCGGTGACGACCTCGACCGGAGCGACGACGGCGACCTCGGCGACCACCTCAGCGGCGGGTGCATCGGCCTCGGCCGTCTCGGACTGCGGCGTGCCATCCTCGTTGCGGCGGTTGCGGCGACCACCGCGACGGCCGCGACGGCGGCGGCGGCGGGGTTCGCCATCGGCGCCGACTTCGGCGGTCGAACGATCGGCAGCCTCGTCCTCGTCCTCATCGCTTTCCTCGTCAGAGGGGGCTGCGGCTTCGGCAGGCTTGCGCTGCTGTTGCTGGGGACGTTCCTCGCCGCGCTCGCCACCACGACGGCGGCGACGGCGACGACGACCTCCGCGCTCGCCATCCTCGGCGCGCGCCGGGCGTTCGCCCTGGGCCTCGTCCTCTTCCTCTTCATCCTCGATCGCGGCGTCGAGCTCGGCGTCCTCGGCCAGCGTCGCAGTGTCGACGCGGACGTGGGTGCCGGCAGTTTCGACGCGGTCGATGACGCGGGTTTCGCCGCGCTCGATAGCGTAGTGGGACGGACCGACGTGATCGTCGGCGACGATGGTGACGGAGAGGTTGTACTTGGCTTCGAGCGCGTTCAGCGTGCCGCGCTTGGAGTTAAGGATGTAGAGCGCGACGTCGGTCGGGACGCGGACGTTGATCGACTGGCCAGGCTTGCGGAGGACGTGATCCTCCACATTGCGCATGACCATGAGCGCAAGGCTCTCGACCGAGCGAACGAGGCCGGTGCCGCTACAGGTCGGGCACTTGTGCGTCGAACTCTCGACGACACCGAAGCGGATTCGCTGGCGGCTCATTTCGAGCAGGCCGAAGTGCGAGATGCGGCCCACCTGGATGCGGGCGCGATCGTTCTTCAGGCATTCCTTGAGCTTGCGCTCGACCGCGCGGTTGGAGCGGTTCTCGACCATGTCGATAAAGTCGATGACGATCAGGCCGGCGAGGTCGCGCAACCTCAGCTGGCGGGAGACTTCCTCCGCCGCCTCGAGGTTGGTCTGGAGCGCCGTGTCCTCGATGTTGTGCTCCTTGGTCGCCCGGCCGGAGTTCACGTCGATGGAGACGAGTGCTTCGGTGGGGTTGATCACAAGGTAGCCACCGGAAGGCAACGTGACCTGCGGCGAGAACATCTGGTCGAGCTGGTTCTCCGCGCCATACTTGGAGAAGAGCGGAGCATCTTCCTTGTAGAGCTGCACGTTCTTGGCGTGGCTCGGCATGATCATGCGCATGAAGTCCTTGGCCTCGCGGTAGGCGTCGTCGCCGGCCACGAGCAGCTCGTCGATCTCCTTTGAATAGAGATCGCGGATGGTGCGCTTGATGAGTGAGCCTTCCTCATAGACGAGGCAGGGCGCCTGCGACTTGAGAGTCAGGGTGCGGACGTTCTCCCACAGGCGCTGCAGGTACTCGAAGTCGCGCTTGACCTCGGCCTTGGTGCGCGAGGCGCCCGCGGTACGCAGGATGATGCCCTGACCCTGGGGGACTTCGAGGTCTCCGACGATCTCCTTGAGGCGCTTGCGGTCCGCGGCGTTCGTGATCTTGCGCGAGATGCCGCCGCCACGGGCGGTGTTCGGCATCAGCACGGAATAGCGACCGGCGAGCGACAGGTAGGTGGTGAGAGCCGCGCCCTTGTTGCCGCGCTCTTCCTTGACGACCTGCACCAGCATGACCTGCCGGCGCTTGATCACTTCCTGGATCTTGTAGTCGTGACGCCGGGGCGCTGGACGGCGGCGTTCCTGCGCGTCCTCGAGCGCGTCACCACCACCGATGCTCTCGACCGGCTCGTTGTTGGCGGGCGCCTGCTCGATGTGACTGGCCTCGTCGCCTTCTTCGGCGTCGGTCGACTGCGAATCGTCCTCGGCACCAGCCTCGGCCGGCGCAGAGGCCTGATCGTGATCATCGTCGTCGTGATCTTCTTCGTCGCGCAGCAGGGCTTCGCGATCGGCGATCGGGATCTGGTAGTAGTCGGGATGGATTTCCGAGAAGGCCAGGAAGCCGTGGCGGTTCCCGCCGTACTCGATGAAGGCTGCCTGGAGCGAGGGCTCCACGCGCGTCACCTTGGCGAGATAGATATTACCCCTGAGCTGCCGCCTCGTGGCGGATTCGAAATCGAATTCTTCGAGCTTGTTACCGTTGGTAACGACGATCCGTGTCTCTTCCGGGTGGATGGCATCCACCAGCATACGCTTTGTAGCCATAAACTAAGTCTCCGCGCCGTCGCGCGCCGACACTGGGAGACCGGCGAACCGGTCCTCCTGCGGTGGCGCCATGCGAGGCGAATGGTTCTAGGAAAGTGGCGCGATTGGCGCCGACGAGAGCGACGGCGCAGGCGCCGCCACGAGACTGGAGAGCGAAGGCAAACGGGACCTCGTCGACAAAAGCGCAACCGCTATTCGGGATCGCGTCAATCTTTGTCCGTCCGGTCGCCATCAGACCTCTTCCTTGAGAACGTGCCAGCTTTCGCCGCCTGTTCTTCGGTCCTCAAAGGACCGAGATTCTATCGTGAGACGCCAAATGTGCCGCACTTCGGACCGGAAAACGCTGGTCCGCCGCTGCCATCATCCGAGGCCCGAGGCGCCAATTGCGCCGCTCCGGCATATGGTGGGGGCAGCAGGCCGCCTCAAGATGGCTTTAGGGTTGTTGCCGCAAATTGGCAACAGGAAACTCAAAACCCGCAGGTACGCTAGGGTTCCAAGAGAGGCGCTGTGTTGTGTTATCGACTCGCCATAGATAACGCCGCAGAATCGCCCGAGTGATCTGTTGGTTAGCGCGCGATTCACGGGAGCATTGCTGATTGCTGAAGTCTGCCGGTTCCGGCGGTAATTCCGGCGGATTTTTCGAGTTTTTGGCCGTATTCCTGGTCGCGACATTGTGTCTACTCGGGGTGACGCCTGCGCTGGCGCAGATCGTGTCCGTTGAGGATTACCCCGATGTAATGGATGCTCGCGTCTCTGCGACGGCTGAGCGCGCGCGCCTCATCATCGACTTGTCGGGGCCGACCGAGTTCGCCATCGCGACGCTGGACAACCCAAACCGCATCGCCATCGACGTCAAGGCGTTCGAGGTGAAGATCCTGGCGCCGGCCGACGTGGCCGGCGACGGCCTCGTCAGCAGCTACTCTGTGGAGATGGCCGAGAAGGGCAGGGCGCGGACGCTCCTGACGCTCGCCAAGCCCGCATTGGTGCAGCAGGCCTACATGATGGAAGCGGTGGCCGATCAGCCGGCGCGGCTCGTGGTGGACCTGATTCCGACGGACGAGATGACCTTCAATGCCAAGGTGGCCGCCGACCTCGCCGCTTCGGTTGCCAACCAGGGCGCAGTTCCGGAAACGACGTCCACCGATCCAGGCACGCACGCCGCCCCCGTCGCGGAGACGCGTCCGCTCGTCGTGCTCGATCCCGGACATGGCGGTATCGACAATGGCGCCAGTGCACCCAACGGGGTGCACGAAAAGGACATCACGCTCACCTTCGCCCTGCAGTTGCAGAAGGTGCTGATGGAGACCGGGCACTTCGATGTCGCTCTGACGCGCGAGGACGATGCCTATCTCACGCTCAACCAGCGCGTGGACCTCGCTCGCCAGAACAAGGCGGACCTGTTCATTTCGCTCCACGCCGACAGCTTCCAGGAACCGGAGATTCGCGGCGCCAGCGTCTATACGCGCGACGAGAACGCCACGGACGTGCTCGACAAGGTGCTGGCGGATGGCGAGAATCGATACGACATCGTTGCCGGCTTCGCCCTGCCGCAGGCCACCCCGGCGGTGATGGATATCCTCGTCGACCTGATGCGTCGGGAGATGCGCAAGTCGAGCTTCCTCGCCGCCGAGGCCATTGTCCACCAGCTCGAGCCTAGCGTCGCCCTGAGGCGCTTCCCTGTGCGTCAGGCAGACTTTTTCGTGCTGCAGGCGCCGGATGTTCCCTCCGTCCTCGTCGAGCTCGGGTTCCTCTCGAATGCCGCCGATATCGCCAACCTGCAGCAGTCGGACTGGCGGGACCGGGTGGTCAATGCGCTGGCCCGCGGTATCGCCGACTATTTCGACCAGACGCAGAAATCGGCAGCGGTCGCTCCGTGACGGAACCGCCGCAATGCGAGAGCCGTTCGTCGCAAGTTATTGAAAAGGCGGGCTCGTCCACATTTCCGCCCTTGTCTGGTATGATTCCGCGTTCTATCGCGCCTGATCCGGCCTCCCCGGAGGCGCCCGCTCCAAGGTTCAGGTACTAATGCTCAGACTTCTCGGCTGGCTGTTTGGTTTTGGCGTGTTCTGCGCCCTGGGTGCCGTTGCGGTGGGCGCGGTCTATCTCAACCAGTTGAATGACAACCTGCCGGACTACACGGTTCTCAAGGACTACCAGCCGCCGGTGACGACGCGCGTTCACGCGGCCGACGGCACGCTGCTCGCCGAATATGCGCGGGAGCGCCGGTTGTTCCAGCCGATCGAGACCATCCCGCCGCTGATCACCAATGCGTTCATCTCGGCGGAAGACAAGGACTTCTACAAGCATTCCGGCATCGCAGTGGACGGCGTGGTTCGTGCGTTGCGCGACAACATCATGGCGCGCGTCGAGGGCAATGATGCCATCCAGGGCGGCGGCTCGACCATCACCCAGCAGGTGGCCAAGAACTTCCTGCTGACCTCGGAGCAGACCTGGGACCGCAAGATCCAGGAAGCGATCCTGTCGCTCAGGATCGAGTCGACCTTTTCCAAGAACAAGATCCTCGAGCTCTACCTCAACGAGATATTCCTGGGGCTGAACTCATATGGCGTGGCCGCGGCCGCGCTCAACTATTTCGACAAGGCGCTGTACGAGCTGACGCTCAGCGAGGCGGCCTATCTGGCGGCCCTGCCCAAGGGGCCGAACAACTATCACCCGTTCCGCCGGGCCCAGCAGGCCGTCGAGCGCCGCAACTGGGTGATCGATCGCATGGTCGAGAACGGCTACGTGACGGCGGAAGATGCGGCCGCCTCGAAGGCGGAGCCGCTGAACGTCAAGCCGCGCACCTCGGGCAGCCAGCTTTATTCGGCCGAGTACTTCACCGAGGAAGTGCGCCGGCAGCTCGGCAAGCTCTACGGCGAATCCGAGCTCTATGGCGGCGGCCTGTCGGTCCGTACGACGCTCGACCCGCACCTGCAGGAATATGCCCGCAAGGCCCTGATGAACGGGCTCATCCGATATGACCACAACGAAGGGTTCCGCGGGCCTGTAGCATCGGTGGACATCACGGATGACTGGGGTATCGCAGTCAACGCGATCAAGCCGCTCAACGACGTTCCGGAATGGCAGCTCGCCGTTGTGCTCGAGATGGGCGCCAACGAGGGGCGGATCGGTCTACGTCCGGCCACCGACGTTGAAGGCAAGGTCTCGGAAGAGCGCGCGACCGGCACGCTCGCGGGCCCTGACATCAAGTGGGTGAGCAAGAAGCTCGGGACAATCCTCGCGCCGGGTGACGTGATCTACGTGTCCAAGGTCCCCGACAAGGAGGGCGCCTATACGCTCGAGCAGATACCCGAGCTCGAGGGCGCCCTGGTGGCGATGGACCCTCGTACCGGGCGTGTGCTGGCCATGGTGGGCGGGTTCTCCTATGCGGAGTCCGAGTTCAATCGCGCCACGCAGGCCATGCGGCAGCCCGGCTCGTCGTTCAAGCCGATCGTCTACTCGGCGGCGCTCGACAACGGCTACACCCCGGCCTCGGTGGTGCTCGACGCGCCCATCGAGGTGGTCAATGCCGACGGCTCGGTCTGGCGGCCGGAGAACTACGCGCAGCAGTTCTATGGCCCGCAGACGCTGCGGCGCGGCATCGAGCGCAGCCGAAACGTGATGACCGTGCGCCTGGCGCAGGACCTGGGCATGCCGCTCATCTCCGACTACGCCAAGATGTTCGGCATTTACGACGACCTCAACCCGGTGCTGGCCATGGCGCTCGGCGCTGGCGAGACGACGGACATGCGCATGACCGCGGCCTATGCGACGATTGCCAATGGCGGCCGTCGGATCGTGCCGACGCTCATCGACCGTATCCAGGATCGCTACGGCAAGACCATCTACCGGCATGACGAGCGCGTCTGTGATGGCTGTGTCGCCGATGGCTGGCACCAGCAGGGCGAGCCGCTGATCATCGACAATCGCGAGCAGGTGCTCGATCCGATGACGGCCTACCAGATCACCTCGATGATGGAAGGCGTGGTGCAGCGCGGTACCGGCACGTCGGCCAAGTCGCTGAATCGTCCCGTGGCCGGCAAGACCGGGACCTCGAACGACTACAAGGACGCCTGGTTCATTGGCTTCACGCCCGAGCTGGCCGTGGGCGTCTATGTCGGCTTCGATACGCCGCGCAACATGGGCCGGCAGGCGACCGGCGGTGAGCTGTCGGTGCCGATCTTCACCGAGTTCGTGGCCGATGCCCTGAAGGGCAAGCCGCCGACGCCGTTCAACATGCCGGGCGGCATGGCACAGGTCTGGATCGACCCCAGCACCGGGGTGAAAGCCAATGGCGGCGACATGGCGATCTACGAGGCGTTCAAGCCCGGCACGGGCCCCAATCTCGTGACCTCGGTGATCGGCGTCGATTCCAATGCGTTCCAGGCCATCCAGACCGGGCAGGACCCTGCGGCGACCGACATGACACTGGGACGCGGCGGGCTGTTCTAGGCCCGCCAGCGCTTACGGCTTCCTTACGCCGGGTCGCCCAAGTCGCAATCGAACGCCTATGCGGGGGCTTCTAGCTTTCGATCGCCGGCCGGTGACGTGATCATCGGCCCGGCGGTTGAAAGGAAGAAGACCATGTATTTCCCCCGTTCCGGCCTTGGCCATGTGTCCCAGGCTTCGGCGACAGCACGCAGCGGGGTCCTGAAGCGCGAGCACGAGCGGGCTCGCGCCAGGACCTTCATTCCATCGGCCGACGAGGCCAGATCGCTCGAACGCGCGCTGTCGATCGTCGCGGCCGTGGCTATCGGCGGCTTTGTGATCGTTCTGCTGGCGGTGGCGGCAGGAGCCTGACCATGCATCGGCAACGACCGCGCGCGAACGTTCGCGCCCCGCGCTTCACCGTGGGCCGCGACGTGCGGGGCAACTGGGTTGTCACCGACGCGAAGGGCCTTGCCGGCGGGATCTTCAACGATCGCTCCGCAGCTATCCACTTCGCGCTTGCCGAGAGCCAGTCTCCGGCAGATGTCTGCGTTGCGCCCGCGGGGCAGGTGCTAAGCCTCGACGCCGTATTCCGGCACTGACAGCTTCCCCGAGCCGCCACTATCGGCGGCCCGGGACCAGCCGCGCGGCAAGCCTTGCACACGCTGCTCCCCGGTGTTATCGACCGCGTCGCGCCGGTATAGCTCAGTTGGTAGAGCAACTGATTTGTAATCAGTGGGTCGCGGGTTCAAATCCTGCTGCCGGCACCAGCCTCCCCGAAGCCCCGATCGAGTCGTCCTGGAATCCGGGCGGTGTTTGCCTGCATTCGTGGCGAAGTGTGCGCTCATTTGAAGCCAATGATGGTTGGAGCCTGAACCTCTGATCCAGTTTCCGTCGGCAGGATGTCCGGTGGGAGGATAGGAGGTCTGAGATGAGGCTCCTGCTTCTAGCGTCGGCTTTCGCCGGCGTGATCGCGTTGGCGTCGCCCGCGCAGGCGCAGTTCTGGAACGACGACTACAACTACGGCTGGCCGCAGAACCCCAACAACCCGAATTTCGATCCGGCTGCGGCGGCGATCAACTCGCTGAACGCGATGTATGGTCATCGGCGGGGCGGCTACTCCAGTCCGATCGATTTCAGCCTGATCGACCAGATGGAGCGCGGCGACTACAGCGCGTTCAAGAGCTACCACGCGCGCTGCCAGGCCCGATACGTCAGCTATGACCGGAGGAAGGGCACCTATATCGGCAGCAACGGCATGCCCAAGCGGTGCAGGCCCTAGCCATCGGTGGAACCTTTTGCAGGCAGAGGCCGTTCGGAGGGCAAGGTACAACGCCCGCAAGAACGTGAGCCTCTATTCCAACTCAGGAGCCGCCCGGTGATGCCGGGCGGCTCTTTTTTACTGCAGCTTGGTCAGGAGCTACGCCGGTTCAGCGGTCAACACCCCCGCATGGTGGCAGGCAACTGCCTGCCGGGCATGCGGCTTCGGCTCCAGCGCCGGCGCTTCGGCAGCGCACACCTCAGTCGTTTTCCAGCAGCGGGTGCGGAACGAGCAGCCCGAGGGCGGGTTGGCGGGGCTGGGCGGATCTCCCTGCAGTACGATGCGCTTGCGCTTGCCGCGGAGGTCGGGGTCGTCGATCGGTACGGCGCTGAGCAGCGCCTGGGTGTAGGGATGCTGCGGGTGCTCGAAGATTTCCTCGCGGGTGCCGATCTCGACGATCCGCCCCAGGTACATCACCGCGATGCGGTCGCAGATGTGGCTCACCACCGACAGGTCGTGCGCGATGAACAGGTAGGCGAGTCCGAACCGCTCCTGCAGGTCTTCGAGCAGGTTGATCACCTGCGCCTGGATCGAGACGTCCAGCGCCGAGACCGGCTCATCGAGGATCAGCAGCTTGGGATTGAGCGCCAGCGCGCGGGCGATGCCGATGCGCTGCCGTTGTCCGCCCGAGAACTCGTGCGGGAAACGGTTGCCGTGCTCCGGCGCCAGCCCCACAAGCCGCATCAGTTCGGCTACCCGGGCCTGCGCCTCGGCCGCACTCATGCCGGAAAGCCGCAGGGGTTCGGAGAGGATCGCGAACACCGTCATCAGCGGGTTGAGCGAGGCGAACGGGTCCTGGAACACGTACTGCATGTCGCGCCACATGGCGGTGAGTGCTGTGCGCTTGCCATGCACGACAGGTTTGCCGTCGAACACGATCCGGCCACCGGTTGGCTGTTCGAGCCCGATGATGCAGCGCCCGGTGGTCGACTTTCCGCAGCCGGATTCGCCGACCAGCCCGAGCGTTTCGCCGGCACGTAGCGTCAGGCTGATGTCGTTCACCGCCCGGATGGCCGGCTTCCGCGCGCCGCCGCGTGCGCCGTAGTGCTTGACCAGGTTGTCGATCTGCAGCAGGGGCGACCCCGATGGCGCCGGTCTTGCCTCGGCGGTCATGCTTCAACCCTTTCCTGGCTCTGGCGGAGTTCCTCGGCATAGTGGCAGGCCGACCAGTGGGCGGCTTCGATCTCACGCATGACCGGCACGTCCGTCCGGCACGGCAGGCGGCCGGCGGAATGCGCGCAGCGCGGGTGGAAGGCACAGCCAGAGGGACGGTTGACGAGGCTCGGCGGCGCGCCCGGGATCGGGGTCAGCCGTTCGGACCGCTCATGCATGCGCGGCAGGCTTGCCAGCAGCCCCTTGGTGTAGGGATGGCGCGGTGCGTGGAACAGCGTCCGCACGTCGGCGGTTTCGACCACCCGGCCGCCGTACATCACCACCACCCGGTCGGCCAGTTCCGCCACCAGCCCCATGTCGTGGGTGATCAGGACCATCGCCGCCTGCGTTTCGGCCTGCGCCAGTCGCAGCGCTTCGAACACCTGCGCCTGGATGGTCACGTCGAGTGCGGTAGTCGGCTCGTCTGCGATCACCAGTCGCGGCCGGTTGGCGATTGCCATGGCGATCAGCGCGCGCTGCCGCATGCCGCCGGAAAACTGGTGCGGGAACTGATGGTAGCGCTCTGGGGCGTTGGGGACGCCCACCGTCTTTAGCAGTTCGACCGCCCGCTCGGCCGCTTCGGTCCGGCCCATGTCGCCATGCGCCAGCATCGCCTCGGCGATCTGGAAGCCGACGGTTAGCACCGGATTGAGCGAGGTCATCGGATCCTGGAAAATCATCGAGATGGCCTTGCCGCGGATGGCGCGCATCTCGCCCGGTGTCACCGTCAGCAGGTCGCGTCCCTCGAACAGGATGCGCCCGCCCGCGATCCGGCCAGGCGGCCGGGGGATGAGGCCGAGCACCGACATGGCGGTGACGCTCTTGCCCGAGCCGGACTCGCCCACCACAGCCAGGGTCTCGCCCGGCCAGATCTGGTACGACACCTCGTCGACGGCGCGGACCATGCCTTCGGCGCTGCGGAACTCGGTGATGAGGCCTTCCACCGAAAGCAGCGGCTGGCCGGAGTTTTCATGGACCATCGATCAGTTCCGTTGCGCCTGCCGCGCGTCGAGCGCATCGCGCAGCCCGTCGCCGATGAAGTTGATGGTGAGGCAGATGGCGATGATCACCAGTCCGGGGAACGTCACCAGCCACCATTGCGTCTGCATCGCCCCGCGGCCGTCCGAGATGAGCTGGCCCAGTGCAGGAGTAGGGGGCTTCACGCCGAAGCCGATGAACGACAGCGCCGATTCGATCAGGATGGCCGACGACACGGTCAGCGTGGCGTTGACGATGATCGGCCCCATCATGTTGGGCAGCATGTGCCGCCAGATCACCCGCCACGGCGAGGCGCCGGACAGCGTTGCGGCCTCGACGAACTCGCGGGTACGCATCGAGAGCACCTGCGCCCGCACCACGCGGGCGATCAGGGTCCACATGAGCGACGAAAGGATGATGGCGATCTGCAGCGGCGAGCCCTCGCCGATGAAGGCGATGAGGATCATCAGCAGCGCCAGGCCGGGGAGGATCAGCACAAGGTCGGTGAAGCGCATGAAGAGGTCGTCGACCCAGCCGCCGAAATAGCCGGCGGTGGCGCCGATCAGGGTGCCGATGAGCGTCGAGAGCAACGCCACAACCAGCGCCACGAAGATCGAGGTGCGGGCGCCATAGAGGACGCGGGTGAAGTAGTCCCGGCCGAGCTTGTCGGTGCCGAACAGGTGCCCGCCCTCAAGCGTCGGCGCGAGCCGCGCGGCGCGCAGGTTCATCCCGTCAAAGCTGTACGGCGTCACGTACTCGGCGCTGAACGCGACGATGATTATGGCGGCGAGAATCACGAGGCTCGCCATGGCCACGCGGTGGCGCACGAAGCGCCCCAGCGCCAGCCGGAACTGCGAGCGCACTTTGACGTCGAGCCCTTCGCGATCGCCGGCCGCAGCCGCTATGCCGTGGTCGGTCATTTGTTGATCCTCGGGTCGAGCACGCCATAGAGCAGGTCGGTGATCAAGTTCATCAGCAGCATCACGGCCGAGGTGACCACCAGCCACGCCATCAGCGAGTAGGTGTCGCGGGTGTTGAGGGCGTTGAAGAAGTAGAGGCCCATCCCCGGCATCGAGAAGATTGTCTCGATCAGGATGGTGCCGTTGAACAGGTGGCCGATGCTGACCCCGATCACCGTCACCAGCGGCAGCGTCGCGTTCCTGAGGCTGTGCCGTATCAGCACGGTTCGCTCGTCGACGCCCTTGGCCCGGGCCGTGCGCACATAGTCGGAGTTGATCACCTCGAGCATCGAGGCGCGGACATAGCGGCTGTGGGAGGCGATCGAGGCGATCGACAGGACCAGCACCGGCAGCACCAGGTGCTGGATGCGGTCGACCAGCCAGGCAAAGCCGCTGCCCGCATTGTCGGAGCTGAGGCCGGAGATGTAGAAGATCCGGATGCCTGTTGCCTCGTAGAAGTTGACCGTCAGGATTTGCAGGATCAGCGCCAGCCAGAACACCGGGATGGCGTAGCCGATAAAGCTCGCGAGCGTCGTGCCGTAGTCGAACAGCGAATACTGGTAGCGGGCAGCGAGGGTGCCGATGACGATGGCGACGACGATGGCGAGCACCTCGGCCGCCAGCACGACCTGCAGCGTCGTGCCGAGCGCCCGGCTCAGTTCCGGCCAGATCGGCCGGTCGTAGAGCAGGTCCGTGCCGAACTGGTTGAACACCAGGTCGCGCAGCCAGTAGCCGTACTGGATGATCAGCGGGTCATCGAGGTGCTTCTTGTCGATGAGCCGCTGCAGCGCTTCCTGGCTGATGCCGGGCTGCGAGCGGATCTCGCCCAGGGGATCGCCGATGGCGGATATCCCGAAGAAGATGATGATGGTCGCGACGAACAGCACAGCCATGCTGAACGCGAGACGCTGGAAGACAAACCGCATGGATCAAGCTCGGGGCGCGCTGCGTCGGGAGTCGTTCGTCCCAGCGGCGTGGTGCCGCCGGGACGAAGCGTTGCGGTGGGGCGGGCGTTACTGCACCCGGTGGATCTCGTGCGAGTTCCAGTTCCAGTACCAGCCGCCGATCGAGACGCTGCCGTCCTGAGCCGGGCTGACGTTGAAGCCTTCGACACGCTTGGAGTTGTAGACCACCATACGGGGCAGGCCGAAGTAGGGGATCAGCGCAACGTCCTTGGCGATGATCGCCTCGTACTGGTTCATCAGGTCGGCACGCGCCGCCGGATCCGGAGTCTTCAGCGCCTCGTTGGCGAGGGCGTCGGCTTCCGGGTTGCAGTAGCCGGTGGTGTTGGTCGGCGAGTCGCAGCCATAGACCGTCAGGATTTCCTTGGCGTCGTTATAGGGGCCGCCATGGCTGATGATCTGGAAGTCGCCTTCGGGCAGGCGGGTGCCGAACTGGATCGCCGCCGGCGCGAAGTCGGCGTTCACCTTGATGCCGACTTCGGCGAGGAACGACTGCACGATCTCGAAGGTGAGCTCGCGCCGCTCGTTGCCCGAGGTGCTGAGGTAGCCGAACTCCAGCCGCACCCCGTCGCACTCGAACACCGTGTCGGCGCCGCGCACGCAGCCGTTCTGCTCCAGCAGGGCGATCGCGCCCGCCGGATCATAGTCGAGGCTGGAGAAGTTCGGCTTGTAGTAGGGGCTGGTCGTCTCGAAGAACAGGCTCTGCGTCGGCTTGGCCTCGGGGTCGATGGGGCCCATCAGGTTCTCGACCAGCGCGACGCGGTCGATGCCCATGCCAATGGCCTGGCGGACGAACGGCTTGTCGAGGCCCGGAGTCTTCAGGTTGAAGCGCATGAACTCGGTGACGAGGCCGGAGCGGGCGTTCACCTTCATGCCATCGAGATTGGCCACCGCGCTGATGATCTGCGGCTGCGGCTGCGGATCTGAGGCATCGATCTCGCCGCTGCGCAGCAGTTCGAGCAGCGTGTTGGTCTCCGGCACGAAGCGGATGACGATGCGGTCGAGCTTGGGGCCGTCGGCCCAGTAGTGCTCGTTCTTGACGAACGAGATCTGCTGGCCCTTCTCCCAGGCCTCGAACTTGAAGGCGCCGTTGGTGACGCCCGGGCCGTCGCGCCAGGCGGTATCCCAATCCTTGCCCTCGAGGTCGTGCTTGGGCAGCAGCAGCGGGAACATCTGCTGGTAGTAGGCGTAAGGCTGGCTGAAGTCGAAGCGGATCACCTTGTCGCTGATGATCTCGTAGCCCGTGATCAGGTCGTACGGCCGCCGGTTGGAGATGGTCCAGTCCGGGTTGACGATCGTCTCGTAGGTGAAGGCGTAGTCCGCTGCCGTGATCGGCGTGCCGTCGTTCCACACCGCGTCGTCGCGGATGGTGTAGGTCACCGTGAACGGGTCGTTGGTGATCTCGGCTTCCTTGGAGATGATGAACGGCACCGGCTCGCCGCCGGGCGGGAAGCGGTAGGTCCCGACGTTGAACAGACCGCCGGTCGCCGAGGCGGCGCCGCCGCCAGCGCTCGGGTGCAGGATGTTGAGGCTGCCCGGCTCCTGCTCGTGCGCGAACACCATCGTACCGCCCTCGGATGCGCTCTGCGCAGCGGCTGGCGACAGTCCTGCCGCCGCCAAGAACAGTGTCGTAAGGGCGAGTTTGAACAGGCCGCTGCCAGGGCGACCGCCAAATATGCTCATAGCTAGCTTCTCCTCCAGAGCGGGTCGACTTGTTGTTTGTCGCCGCGCACAACCGCCTCCTCCTCCGGAGGCGCTATACTTGTTTCAATGGGCAGTACAGCGTCCCATATCTGGAACATTGCGTTCCAATGCTTCAAGTATTCAGTCTGCGGAAGAGATGTGTCAATGCTGGTGCCGGCATCGTGGCGTCCCACTTTAGGCTATGAGTGGCGAGGTTATGCGTGGACTGGATGCCGGCCGAGCGAGATGCCAATGTTCGGCAGGCAGTGATTCCTCGGAGAGCCATTTGGCTAGGCGACAGAGGACCAAGTCGGCTATCGCTGGTCTGCCGCGGCACGCAGCCTTCGCGTGGGCAGCGGTTGTGGGCATAGCTGTGTTTGCGGCTACTCTGCTGGTGCTGCCTCGCTACGCGGTGGCAGTCGGCGCGAATGCCATGTTCGTCACCTACCTGACGCTTGTCGCGATAGAGTTTCCGCGGCTGACGGCCGACTTCCTCTACCAGCGACCGGATGAAGCCGATGTGCCCGTTGCGGCGATCTTCGGAATTGTCGTGCTGGTGGTGATCGTCGCGGTGGCGACGCTGTTTCTCACCCTCAACAGCGGTGAGGGCAGGGACCAGCTCGCGATTACAATCAGCGTCGTGTCGGTGTTGCTCGGCTGGTTCACAGTGCACACCATGGCTGCACTTCACTACGCTCACGTGTACTACCTGGATGACACGCAGGAGACCTCCAAGGTGCTCGGCGGGTTGGAGTTTCCTGGCGATGAGCGGCCGGACGGCCAAGCCTTTCTCTACTTCGCCTATGTGCTCGGGATGACAGCGCAGGTCGCTGACGTTGCGGTCTCGTCGGCCAGAATGCGCAGGCTTGTCACCCTGCACGGGGTTTTCGCGTTCTTTTTCAATACGGTGATCGTCGCAGCGACGGTGAATGTCGTCGTCGCGGTGGCGGGCAGTTGACTTCGCTTGGGGATCGGGCGTGATGGAGGGTATCCCAAGTCGCCCGACGGCTTGTCTTGAGGAAAAGCAAAAGATGAGAAAAATCCGCCTTCTGGCTGTTTCCGCAGCACTATCGCTGGGGCTGTTGCTCGCTGCTTGCGGCAACAACTCAGCGCCACCACCACCGCCTCCCGCCGCGACGACGCCGGCGGCAGAGTCGCCTGCGGCTCCGGCCGCAGCCACCGACACCGCAGCGGCCGAGAAGGCGGCGGCGGAGAAGAAGGCTGCTGAGGAAAAGGCTGCTGCGGACAAGGCCGCCGCCGACGCCAAGGCGGCTGAGGCAGCTGCTGCCAAGGCTGCAAAAGAGAAGAAGGCGGCCGATGCCGCTGCCGCCGCCAAGGCTGCGGAGGAGAAGAGGGCGGCTGAGGCTGCCGCCGCCGCCAAGGCTGCGGAAGAGAAGAAGGCGGCTGAGGCTGCCGCCGCCGCCAAGGCTGCGGAGGAGAAGAAGGCAGCCGAGGCTGCCGCTGCTGCCAAGGCTGCGGAGGAGAAGAAGGCGGCTGAGGCCGCTGCCGCCGCCAAGGCTGCGGAAGAGAAGAAGGCGGCTGATGCTGCCGCCGCCGCCAAGGCAGCGGAAGAGAAGAAGGCAGTTGAGGCTGCCGCTGCCGCCAAGGCAGCGGAAGAGAAGAAGGCAGCTGAGGCTGCCGCCGCCGCCAAGGCTGCGGAAGAGAAGAAGGCAGCCGAGGCCGCCGCTGCCGCCAAGGCTGCGGAGGAGAAGAAGGCAGCCGAGGCTGCTGCTGCCGCCAAGGCAGCGGAAGAGAAGAAGGCAGCCGAGGCTGCTGCTGCCGCCAAGGCAGCGGAAGAGAAGAAGGCAGCTGAGGCTGCGGCTGCCGCCAAGCCTGTCACGGCTGCGGGAGCCAAGGGTGCTGCCGATGCTGCTGCGGCTATTGCCGCTGCCCAGATCGAATCGTCGGCCGAAGTCGCCGCTTCTACGGCCACATCCACGACAGAGGAGGCCGCTGCCAGCGCGGCGGCCGCCGAGGCCAAGGGGGGCGCGGACGCTGCCGGTGCAGTTACCGCGGCAGAAGCAAAACCCGCGGCGAGCGAGGCCGAAAGCAAGGGTGCAGCCGATGCCGCGGCTGCGGCTACTGCGGCCACCGAGCCGGTGATGACGACCCCGGCAATGGGCATCCTGCCCGCCAGCGGGCTCAAGCCCGATACGCGCCTCGCCGTCGGGGCCAAGACCGATGAGATCGGCTACCTGGGTGTGTGGGCGCCTGACTACGCTGCGTGCGGCGCCGTGGACCAGCCCGGCAGCAGCGGCTACGCCGTGATCACGAAGATCAGCCTGCGGCAGGGGAGCGACATCCTCCTCGTCGATGCCGTTCCGGCTACCGGCGACAAGGCGACGCTGAAGGCGGGCGACAAGAGCGTGGAGATCGTCCAGGCGGGTCCGGATGCCATCAGCATCAACGGCACCGCGATGGTGCGTTGCACGCTGCCCTGAACGAAGGGGCCGGGCTAGTCCCGGCCCTTACTCGCTGCGGCCGGCCGTGGCGGCGAAGAGCGCGATCGCCGCGGCATTCGACACGTTCAGCGACTTGATCGGCCCCGGCATGTCGAGGCGCACCATCTCGTCGCAGAGTTCGCGGGTGCGTTGCCTCAGGCCCTTGCCCTCGGCTCCGAGCACGATCGCAATTGGATCGTTGCCGGTACGTGGCCGAAGCGGAGCAGGGGCCTCGGAATCGAATCCGAGCACGGTGAGGCCGCGCTGCTTGAGCGTCTCGATGGCGTCGCCCAGGTTCCTGACCTCGATCATCGGCACGAGGTCGAGGGCGCCCGAGGCGGCCTTGGCCATGACACCGGTCTCGCGGGGAGAATGGCGGGCGGTCGTCACCACGGCATCTGCGCCGAACGCGCAGGCGGTGCGGAGGATTGCACCGACATTATGCGGATCGGTGAGCTGATCGAGCACGACGACGAGGCGCATGTCCCGGATGTCGGCAAGCCCGAACCGGCTCACCGGGTCGACCTCCAGCGCCACGCCCTGGTGCACCGCATCGGCGCCAAGCAGCCGATCGAGCTCCTTCGGCGTGGTTTCGGTGTACCTCATCGTGACCGGCGCGCCGCCTTCCTGGAGGCGCATGAGCGCGTTCGGCGTGACCAGCAGGGCCCGCTTCTCCCGGAGTGGATTGTCGAGCGCCGCGCGCACGGTGTGAAGGCCGTAGAGATAGACCGGACCGGTATCCGGGTCGTACTTCGGCTTGGGCGGGAATTTGTTGCGGCTCATAGGGATGCCCTAGCGGTTTTGATGTCCCGCAGCAAGACAAGCCAGCTCCTGGGCAAAGCGCCGATTGGGTGTTGACAGGCGGGCGGCGCCCCTACATATACCGCCCCGACGACGCGCCCGGGGACGGGCGCCGATCGTTTCTCCGGCTCTGTGGAGGGGTGGGAGAGTGGTTAAATCCGGCAGACTGTAAATCTGCTCGCTTAGCGTACACTGGTTCGAATCCAGTCCCCTCCACCACTCCCTGAAATTGGTAGTCGTTACAGAGCCTTGCGGAAAGTTGCCCGCCGACCTCTGGGCTGGCTGGCTCATGCTCTCTTTCTGTTCGGTGTAGGCCCGCGACTGGGCTTGTTCGCCGCGAGGCACGGGGCCCGGCGACCGATAGCGATGGGGCGGCTACTCACACCAACTCGCACGCTCGGTGCTTCGGGCCTTTGCGAGGCCGGCTTCGATCAGTTGCTCGCCGATCGATCGTCCGTGGCGGGTTACCAGGCGGAGATCGGCCTCGTTTGCTTCGCCCAGGTCGAAGGGGCCGGCATTCAGGAGGTCGCGCAGTTTAAGGGCAGCGAGCCAGGAGCGATTGGAGGCGGCGGGGCAGGCCGAAGTGTAGCGGGCCGGTGCCTCCGCGTCCGACAGCACGATCAACTCGCCGCGCAGGTAGAAGCTGTCGCCCGAGAGCACGCAGGTGATGTGGGGCAGGGCCTCGCAGAGCATGAAGCCGGCCTCCTCGGCAACGGCCGGGGCGGGAGCCGCGAGGAGCGGCAGGAGCGCGAGGGTAGCCACGGCACGCATACGGGAGGGTGACTCCGGCACAAGCTTGCTGACAATGCACAATAGCGGGATTGAAGAGGCTTGCCAGTCCGGCGCATCAGCCACTAAAAGCGATCCGCCCGGCGCGGGTGTAGCTCAATGGTAGAGCAGCAGCCTTCCAAGCTGAATACGAGGGTTCGATTCCCTTCACCCGCTCCAGTTTCCCCCTTCAGTGCCTTTGCGGACAGCTTGCGCCGCGGCCAACGACACGGACCTGGACGGGGTCCAGATAGTCTATCCCGACTTTCTCGATGGTGGCCATCGAGGCTTTCCCGCGCCCCGTGAACAGGTCGATTCTGCGTCCCTTGATCTTTTCGCCCGTATCGGTGGCAACCCAGATGCCGTCGTGGGTTCCGCCGCCGGGAAGGCGGATGCCGCGGGTCTCGGCAATGAGCAGCCGGGAGCCGAGGGGGACGAGGTCAGGATCGACCGCGGCGGACCGGAACGGCACGAGGGCACAGCCGCGCGCATCTATTCCGTGGGGGGCACTGACGCGGCGCCAGCGGACTTCGCCGCGGATGATCCGGTCGAAGTTGAGGATCGTGCCATCCGCGAGCTCCGCGGTACCTTCGATCGACGCAGCCTCGACGAACTGCCGCGAGCCGGCAGCGAGCACGTTCCCCTTGATGTCGCGAAACTGGGCGTCCTCGCCTGGGTGGTAGTCAGCTTCGACAGCCGAGTAGTAGAGCGAGGAGCGCAGGGAGAAGGTGTCAACTGCACCTGCCGCGCCGATGCCCAGCAGCGGTGCCACCCACACCGCGCAGATAATGAGATGACGGGCCGCGCTGCGCCTGGTGGATTCGCGGCGGGCAAACCAGCTTCGACGTTCTGCGCCTTTCCTCATGTGCGATCCTCAGCGAGGCGTGTTGATGCCCTTCCGGCTACGACATTCCTTCCCGCCCAGCATACGAGGTTGGGGGGCGGAGCGTATGTATATCACTCAAGCGCCGGCGGCTTCCTTCACGATCCAGTCACGGAAGGCCCTGATCTTGGGCACGTTGCGGCGGCTTTCCGGGTAGGCCAGCCAGTAGGCGTTTCCCTCGTCGATAACCTGGTCGAATGGCTGGATGAGGCGACCGTCGGCGACTTCACGCCGGAAGTACTCTGGGGTGAGCAGGGTTACGCCCTGGCCGGCCATCGCGGCGGCGGCGTCGAGGGTCTGCATGTTCATCGAGGGGAGCGTTTGGCGCTCGAGCACATCGGTGGGCAGGTTGTTGGCGGTCAGCCAGGTAATCCACCAGGGGTCCTTCGAATCGAGCAGGGGCAGCTTCAGGATATCGGCCGGTTCGTGCACGCCACCGATGGAGGCTGCCAGTTCGGGCGAGAGCATCGGCGTGAACCGGACATCGATGAGCTTGATGGCGACGAGACCCGGCCAGTTGCCCTTGCCGGCCCGAACGACGATATCGACCTCCTCGCGCGAGAAATCGACGAGGCGCTGCATGACCTCGAGCCGCACGGCGATATCGGGATGCTGCATCTGGAACACGCCCAGCCTCGGCGCCAGCCATTGCGAGGCGAAGGTGTGCATGGTGTTGACGATGAGCATGCCGCCCTCGCGCTCTCCCAACTCCTCGAAAGCTCCCCGCAGGATCTCGAAGGAACGGGTGACCTCGGGAGCAAGGCGAAGTCCGGCGGCCGTCAGTACAACCTCGCGCGGGCGCCTCAGGAACAGGGGCGCGCCGACGCGTTCTTCCAGCACCTTGATCTGGTAGCTCACGGCGGCCTGGGTCATCCCCAGTTCCGCAGCCGCCCGCGTAAAGCTCAGGTGACGGGCCGCAGCTTCGAACACGCGGATCGCGGCGAGCGGGGGAAGGTAATCTGGCATAAGGCCTCCTTATGCACGATACTCGACCTTTGGTTGGAATTCAAAGCCTTGGTGACGCATCTCTGCTTCAACGCATCGAAAGCGAATGGAGATTGAGATGCTCTATCGAGATACCGGCCCGGCCCACCGCGCACGCTGGCAATGGCTGGCGCGCCTCGTGCCCGCCGGCCGCCCCGCCCACCAACTCACCGACATACGCGACCTCAGCCCGTACCTTCGTGCCGATATTGGCGCGCCGGGCGGGAGCTATCCCTGTCGATCCTGAGGGTGACCAGCGGCGCCGACTGCGAGAGGGGAACTGAGACTGGCCCGGCCCTGCTGCCGGGCTTGGCTTTTCGACAGGCACTCAACTGTGCACGCTTGCCACTTGCGAAGCTCCCACCTTTTCAGTAGAGGGAGGGCCGCAGGTTTAGGGGTATAGCTCAGTTGGTAGAGCATCGGTCTCCAAAACCGAGGGTCGCGGGTTCAAGTCCTGCTGCCCCTGCCACCTGCATCTCCCGACATCTCTGACGATCGGCCAGAGCGCGCTCGTTGTGCCCTTCGAGAGTTCCTCCTGGGTGCGGACGTCCAGGCCCGGTGTGGCCGAGCCGGATCGCGAGGAGTTGACACGGAAGCGTCATCGGGGGTTGCAATGGTGGAGGCAAGCCATTAGATACCGCATCCCCAGCCGCCCGAGGTGACTCGCGCGGTTCTTGGTTTTTGGCCGCAAGGCCGCTACGGAAAGTATGGCTGATGGCTGGCGTTAACCCCCTGAAGTTTCTGCAAGAGGTTCGTCAGGAAGTTGGCAAGGTGACCTGGCCCACACGGCAGGAGACGCTGATCTCCACGGTGATGGTGCTGATCATGGTGGTGATCGCGAGCCTGTTCTTCCTGGCTGCGGACCAGCTTATTGCATGGCTCGTGCAGCTGATGCTGTCGATCCGCTGAGCGGCAAACGGATTTCTTAGGAGCTACGGCGCGGCATGGCCAAACGCTGGTACATCGTTCAGGCGTATTCGAACTTCGAGCGCAAGGTCGCTGAGGATATCAAGCAGAAGGTTGCTCAGAAGAAGCTCGAGGAGCTGTTCGACGACGTGATCGTGCCGACCGAGAAGGTCGTCGAGATGCGTCGCGGCCGCAAGGTCGATGCCGAGCGCAAGTTCTTCCCGGGCTACGTGCTGGTGAAGATGGAGATGACCGACCAGGCGTTCCATCTGATCAAGAACACGCCCAAGGTTACCGGATTCCTCGGCTCGGGCGACAAGCCCATGCCGATCTCCGAGAAGGAAGCCATGGCCATCCTGCAGCAGGTGCAGGAAGGCGTGGAGCACCCCAAGCCGTCGGTCTCGTTCGAGGTCGGCGAGCAGGTGCGCGTTTCGGATGGCCCCTTCGCCAGCTTCAATGGCGTGGTGGAAGAGGTCGACGAGGAGCGTTCGCGCCTCAAGGTGGAAGTTTCGATCTTCGGGCGTCCGACGCCCGTCGAACTGGAATACGGCCAGGTCGAGAAGGTCTAGTCTTCTCGGGCTGGTTGAAGAATTCGGCGCAAGCCGATGGGGTGGCTGCAAGGCTGCCCGAAATCGTGGGAGGGTCGGGCGCTCGCCAAGCGCTCATAAGTCCCGGACCACGGCGTCTCACTGATCCGGTGACGCGGATCGCCTGCCCAATCGTGGGCGAACATGGAGATAGATCATGGCAAAAAAGATTACTGGCTACCTGAAGCTTCAGGTCCCGGCCGGCTCGGCGACCCCGTCGCCCCCGATCGGCCCCGCGCTCGGCCAGCGCGGCCTCAACATCATGGAATTTTGCAAGGCCTTCAATGCGAAGACCGCCGAGCAGGAAAAGGGCGCTCCGACCCCGGTCGTGATCACCATCTATGCGGACAAGAGCTTCACGTTCGAGACCCGCCTGCCGCCCGTGACCTACCTGATCAAGAAGGCCGTGAACCTGAAGTCCGGTTCTAAGCTTCCGGGCAAGGAATCTGCCGGCACCATCTCGCAGAAGCAGATCCGTGCGATCGCCGAAGCGAAGATGAAGGATCTCAACGCCTATGACGTCGAGCAGGCGATGAGCATGATCGCTGGTTCCGCCCGGTCTATGGGCCTGCAGGTGGAGGGCTAAGCGATGACGAAGCTCGGTAAGCGTACTGTCGCGATCCGCGAAGGCATCGACCGCAAGAAGCTCTATGGCGTCGAAGAGGCCATCAAGCTGGTCAAGGAACGCGCCAAGGCCAAGTTCGACGAGACCGTCGAAGTTGCGTTCAACCTGGGTGTCGACCCGCGTCACGCCGACCAGATGGTCCGCGGCGTGGTGAACCTCCCCAATGGCACCGGCAGGACCGTTCGCGTCGCCGTGTTCGCCAAGGACGCCAAGGCTGAAGAGGCCAAGAAGGCCGGCGCCGACATCGTCGGTGCGGAAGATCTCGTCGAGATCGTCCAGTCGGGCAAGATCGAGTTCGATCGCGTTATCGCGACCCCGGACATGATGCCGCTGGTTGGCCGTCTTGGTAAGATCCTCGGCCCGCGCAACCTGATGCCGAACCCGAAGGTTGGTACCGTGACTCCGGACGTCGCCGGTGCGGTCAAGGCCGCCAAGGGCGGTGCCGTGGAGTTCCGCGTCGAGAAGGCCGGTATCCTGCACGCCGGCGTTGGCAAGGCCTCGTTCAGCGAGCAGGCCCTGCTCGAGAACATCAAGGCGTTTGCGGACGCCGTGAACAAGGCGAAGCCGGCTGGTGCCAAGGGCACCTACGTGAAGCGCGTCGCCGTTTCGTCGACCATGGGCCCGGGCGTCCATGTCGACCCGTCGTCGGTCCACTAAGACCGGCGAATCCAGTTTCCGGCGGCTTCGGCCGCCGGAGATGCCGATCGTGAGATTGGCAGAAGTCCTGTCCGAGACTGCGGGTGCGCCAACAGGCGCCTAATCCCGGCCCAGAGACGCGCAGCGCGCGATCAAAGGAAAAGGGGCCTGCATAGATGGGGTGAAGACCGGAATTCGTTCCGGTTCGAACCAGGCCAGTTGCCGCCAAGGGGCATTTCGCCCTCCGACGGTCAGCCGGTTGACAGGCATCAACCGCTGTACTCCCGAAACGGAGGGCAGCAATTGGCAAACGGTCCGGGACCTATCTCCGGGCCATATGTGGAGACTAGCAGTGGAAAGAGCGGAAAAGGCTGAGCTCATCACCTCGCTCCAGTCGTCGTTTGCGACGGCCGGGTCGATCGTGGTCGCCCAGAACGCCGGCTTGACCGTTGCCGACCTGGAAAATCTGCGCAGGCAGATGAAGCAGGCCGGTGGGACGATCAAGGTGGCCAAGAACCGCCTTGCCAAGCTTGCTCTGAAGGAAACCGACAACGCGGACATCTCGGCCCTGTTCACAGGTCCGACCGTCGTCGCCTTCGCCGAGGATCCCATGACCGCGCCGAAAGTCGCGGCCGCTTTCGCCGACAAGAACCAGAAGTTCGTGGTTCTCGGTGGCGCAATGGGGAAGACCGGGCTCGACGCGAACAACGTCAAGGCGCTCGCCACGATGCCCTCGCTGGACCAGCTCCGCGCCACGCTCGCAGGGATGCTCAAGCAGCCCGGCACGCGTATCGCGTCTGTCCTGCAGGCCCCTGGCGGTGCGGTTGCACGGGTCATCTCGGCGCACGCCGAGAAGAGCAATGCAGCATAGGCAAACTACCCACGTGGGGCCGATCTGGCCCTCCACGGTTCGAACTGAAACATCAAAGAGAGTGAAATCAAATGGCTGATCTCGCCAAACTCGTAGACGACCTGTCTGCCCTCACCGTGATCGAGGCTTCCGAGCTGTCGAAGCTTCTCGAAGAGAAGTGGGGCGTCTCGGCTGCCGCTCCGGTCGCCGTCGCTGCCGGCCCGGCCGCTGCCGCTGCTGCCCCGGCTGAAGAGAAGACCGAATTCGACGTGATCCTCGCCTCGTTCGGCGACAACAAGATCAACGTCATCAAGGAAGTCCGCGCCATCACCGGTCTGGGTCTCGGCGAAGCCAAGGCTCTGGTCGAAGGTGCTCCGAAGGCCGTCAAGGAAGGCGCTTCGAAGGCCGAGGCCGAAGACATCAAGAAGAAGCTGGAAGCTGCCGGCGCCAAGGTCGAACTCAAGTAAGTTCGCCTATCGATCTACGGGGCAGCGCCACCGGCGCTGCCTCATTCCCGTCCCAGTGTTGACTATAGGGACGGTCGCCACCCGACGAATGGATGGTCGGGCAGGGCGCTCATAGCGGGAATAACCCGCGACGATATTGAGTTGCGGAACTTAGGGTCTCCCTCCCATCGAGGCCCGGACGAATACAGAACAAGGCCGATGTCCTGATGCCCGACGGCTGATAGTCGGGCCTTTGGACATCTGCCTCCGAGACATCGAGAAAATTGAGGAGCTGGTATGGCTACCACGTTCAACGGCCGCCGCAAGGTACGCAAGTCTTTCGGCAGCATTCGCGAAGTCACGGAGATGCCCAATCTGATCGAGGTCCAGAAGGCCTCCTATGATCAGTTCCTCCTCGTGGCCGAGCCCAAGGGCGGGCGTCCCGATGAGGGGCTTCAATCCGTTTTCCGGTCGGTCTTTCCGATCACCGACTTTTCCAACACGGCATCCCTCGAATTCGTGAAGTACGAGTTCGAGCAGCCGAAGTATGACGTCGACGAGTGCCGTCAGCGCGACATGACGTTCGCAGCGCCGCTCAAGGTCACGCTTCGCCTGATCGTGTTCGAAGTTGATGAAGAGACCGGCGCCCGCTCCGTCAAGGACATCAAGGAGCAGGACGTCTACATGGGCGACATGCCCTTCATGACGTCGAACGGCACGTTCATCGTGAACGGTACCGAGCGCGTTATCGTCTCGCAGATGCACCGCTCGCCGGGCGTGTTCTTCGATCACGACAAGGGCAAGACCCACTCTTCGGGCAAGCTGCTCTTCGCCGCGCGCATCATCCCGTACCGCGGTTCCTGGCTCGACATCGAATTCGACGCCAAGGACATCGTCTACGCCCGTATCGACCGTCGCCGTAAGATCCCGGTGACGTCGCTGCTCAAGGCGCTCGGCATGGACGCCGAGGAAATCCTCGCGACCTATTACGACACCGTCTCGTTCGAGAAGACCAAGACCGGCTGGCGCAAGCCGTTCGACGCCGAGAAGATGAAGAACGCCAAGCCGACGTTCGACCTCATCGACGCGAACACCGGCGACGTCGTCCACGAAGGCGGCAAGAAGCTCTCCCCGCGGCAGGCCAAGAAGCTCGCCGAGGGCGGTCTGACGCACCTCGCAGTGGTGGAAGAGGACCTCTACGGTCAGTTCATCGCGCAGGATCTGGTCGACCTCCGGACCGGCGAGATCTTTGCCGAGGCGGGCGACGAGATCGACGAGAAGCTGCTGACCAAGCTCAAGGACAAGGGCTTCGACGAGCTGCCGATCCTCGACATCGACCACGTGACCGTCGGTGCCTACATCCGCAATACGCTGGCCGTCGACAAGAACGAGTCCCGCGAGGACGCGCTGTTCGACATCTACCGCGTCATGCGTCCGGGCGAGCCGCCGACCGTCGAAACCGCCGAAGCGATGTTCAAGTCGCTGTTCTTCGACAGCGAGCGCTATGACCTCTCGGCCGTCGGCCGCGTGAAGATGAACATGCGCCTCGACCTCGAGGTCGAGGACAGCGTGCGCATCCTTCGCAAGGAGGACATCGTCGAGGTCGTTCGTACGCTCGTCGAACTGCGTGACGGCAAGGGCGAGATCGACGACATCGACAACCTCGGCAACCGCCGGGTGCGTTCGGTCGGCGAGCTCATGGAGAACCACTACCGGCTCGGGCTGCTCCGTATGGAGCGCGCGATCAAGGAGCGCATGTCGTCGGTCGAGATCGACACCGTCATGCCGCAGGACCTGATCAATGCCAAGCCGGCGGCGGCCGCCGTGCGCGAGTTCTTCGGCTCGAGCCAGCTTTCGCAGTTCATGGACCAGACCAACCCGCTCTCCGAGATCACGCACAAGCGTCGTCTCTCGGCGCTTGGGCCGGGCGGTCTCACCCGTGAGCGTGCCGGCTTTGAAGTCCGTGACGTGCACCCGACCCACTATGGCCGTATCTGCCCGATCGAGACGCCGGAAGGCCCGAACATCGGCCTGATCAACAGCCTCGCGACGTTTGCTCGCGTGAACAAGTACGGCTTCATCGAGACCCCGTACCGCAAGGTCGTGGACGGCAAGGTCACTGACGACGTCGTCTATCTGTCGGCTATGGAAGAGGCCAAGCACTTCGTTGCCCAGGCCAATGCCGAGCTGACCGACAAGCGCGAGTTCAAGAACGACCTGATCGTTGCCCGCCACGCTGGCGACAACGGCCTGACGCCGAAAGAGACCATCGACCTGATGGACGTGTCTCCGAAGCAGATCGTTTCGGTGGCCGCGGCGCTCATCCCGTTCCTCGAGAACGACGACGCCAACCGCGCGCTCATGGGCTCGAACATGCAGCGTCAGGCTGTGCCGCTGCTGCGCGCCGAGGCCCCGTTCGTGGGCACCGGCATGGAGTCGGTCGTGGCCCGTGACTCGGGCGCCGCGATCGTCGCCAAGCGCAAGGGCATCGTCGACCAGGTGGATGCGACCCGTATCGTTATCCGCGCCACCGAAGAGACCGATCCGGGCAAGCCGGGCGTCGACATCTACAACCTGATGAAGTTCCAGCGTTCGAACCAGTCGACCTGCATCAACCAGCGTCCGCTGGTTGTGGTGGGCGACCACGTCGAGGCCGGCGACATCGTTGCGGATGGTCCGTCGACCGAACTGGGCGATCTCGCCCTCGGCCGGAACGTGCTCGTCGCGTTCATGCCGTGGAACGGCTACAACTTCGAAGACTCGATCCTGCTCAGCGAGAAGATCGCCATGCAGGACGTGTTCACCTCGATCCATATCGAGGAATACGAAGTGATGGCCCGTGATACCAAGCTCGGTCCCGAGGAAATCACCCGCGACATCCCGAACGTCTCGGAAGAGGCGCTCAAGAACCTCGACGAAGCCGGTATCGTTCATATCGGTGCCGAGGTCGCGGCTGGTGACATCCTGGTCGGCAAGATCACGCCGAAGGGCGAAAGCCCGATGACGCCGGAAGAGAAGCTCCTCCGCGCCATCTTCGGCGAGAAGGCCTCGGACGTCCGTGATACCTCGCTCCGCGTTCCGCCGGGCGATGCTGGTACTGTCGTTGAAGTGCGCGTGTTCAACCGCCACGGCATCGACAAGGACGAGCGCGCCATGGCCATCGAGCGCGAGGAAATCGAGCGCCTGGCCAAGGACCGTGACGACGAGCAGTCGATCCTCGACCGCAACGTCTATGCGCGCCTGAAGGAAATGCTGTTCGGCAAGACCGCCACGACCGGCCCGAAGGGCTATGTCGCGGGCACCAAGCTGAACGACGCGACCTTCGACGCCCAGCCGCGGTCGAAGTGGTGGCAGTTCGCCCTCGAAGACGACAAGGTCATGGCTGAGATGGAGGCCCTCCACGCTCAGTACGAGGAGAGCCGCAAGCTGCTCGAGCAGCGCTTCATCGACAAGGTCGACAAGCTGCAGCGCGGTGACGAACTTCCGCCGGGCGTGATGAAGATGGTCAAGGTCTTCGTTGCGACCAAGCGCAAGATCCAGCCGGGCGACAAGATGGCCGGCCGTCACGGCAACAAGGGTGTGGTTTCGCGCATCGTGCCGATCGAAGACATGCCGTACCTGGAAGACGGTACGCACGTCGACATCGTGCTGAACCCGCTCGGTGTGCCGTCGCGCATGAACGTGGGCCAGATCCTCGAGACGCACCTCGGCTGGGCATGCCGTGGCGTGGGCAAGAAGATCGACGAGATGATGAGGATCTACCAGCAGAAGGGTGATCTGACGCCGCTCAAGAAGGAGATCAGCGCGCTCTACGAGGGCGACGATTACGTCTCCAACCTGGACGACGACTCGATCGCACGGCTGGGCGAGCATCTCTCCAAGGGCGTCCCGATCGCCACGCCGGTGTTCGACGGCGCCAAGGAGAGCGACATCGTCGACATGCTGAACCGGGCCGGCCTCAAGGCCACCGGCCAGTCGAGCGTCTTCGACGGCCGTACCGGTGAGCAGTTCGATCGCCAGGTGACCGTGGGCTACATCTATATGCTGAAGCTCCACCACCTCGTGGACGACAAGATCCACGCGCGCTCGATCGGCCCGTACTCGCTCGTTACCCAGCAGCCGCTGGGTGGCAAGGCGCAGTTCGGCGGCCAGCGTTTCGGCGAAATGGAGGTGTGGGCGCTCGAAGCTTACGGCGCTGCATACACCCTCCAGGAAATGCTCACGATCAAGTCGGACGACGTTGCCGGTCGTACCAAGGTCTACGAAGCGATCGTCCGCGGTGACGACACCTTCGAGGCGGGGATCCCCGAGAGCTTCAACGTTCTCGTCAAGGAAATCCGTTCGCTGGGCCTCAATGTCGAGCTGGATACGTTTGAAGGCGATGCGCTGCCCCAGGGCGGCCCCGCCGACAACCAGCTCGCACCTCCTCAGAACGCGGCGGAATAAGGCTGCCACGTTCACCCACACACCACTTCGGTGCGCTCCGGGCCTGAGACCCGGAGCCATCGAGAAGAGGAGCTAAATACCGATGTCTACTCATCACCACGTCATGGACCCGTTCAACGCTCAGGCCCCGGTGCAGTTGTTCGATCAGATGAAAATCTCGATCGCCAGCCCGGAGAAGATCCTCAGCTGGTCCTACGGCGAGATCAAGAAGCCGGAGACGATCAACTACCGCACGTTCAAGCCCGAGCGCGACGGCCTGTTCTGCGCGCGCATCTTCGGGCCCGTGAAGGACTACGAGTGCCTGTGCGGCAAGTACAAGCGCATGAAGTTCAAGGGCGTCATCTGCGAGAAGTGCGGCGTTGAAGTCACGCTGTCGCGCGTCCGTCGCGAGCGCATGGGCCACATCGAGCTCGCCGCTCCGGTCGCTCACATCTGGTTCCTGAAGTCGCTGCCGAGCCGCATCGCACTGCTGCTCGACATGACGCTGAAGGATATCGAGCGCATCCTCTACTTCGAGCAGTACGTCGTGCTGGACCCGGGTCTGACCCCGTTCGGCGTGAACGAGCTCGTGACCGAGGAACAGTACCTCGACGCGCAGGACCAGTATGGGGCCGACACCTTCACCGCCAAGATCGGCGCTGAAGCCATCCGCGACCTGCTGCTCTCGCTTGACCTCGAGAAGATCGCTGCGGACCTCCGCGTCGAGATCGCCGAGGCGACCACCGAGCTGAAGCCGAAGAAGCTGGCCAAGCGCCTGAAGATCGTCGAGCAGTTCATTGTCTCGGGCAACAAGCCCGAGTGGATGATCATGACTGTCGTTCCGGTCATTCCGCCGGAGCTCCGCCCGCTCGTCCCGCTGGACGGCGGCCGCTTCGCCACGTCCGATCTGAACGACCTCTATCGTCGCGTGATCAACCGTAACAACCGCCTGAAGCGGCTTATCGAACTGCGGGCACCCGATATCATCATCCGCAACGAGAAGCGCATGCTTCAGGAAGCGGTCGATGCGCTGTTCGACAACGGCCGCCGTGGCCGCACCATCACCGGTGCGAACAAGCGTCCGCTGAAGTCGCTGTCCGACATGCTCAAGGGCAAGCAGGGCCGGTTCCGCCAGAACCTGCTCGGCAAGCGCGTGGACTATTCCGGCCGTTCGGTGATCACCGTGGGTCCGGAGCTCAAGCTCCACCAGTGCGGCCTGCCCAAGAAGATGGCGCTCGAGCTGTTCAAGCCGTTCATCTACTCGCGCCTTGAGGCCAAGGGCCTCTCGTCGACGGTGAAGCAGGCCAAGAAGCTGGTCGAGAAGGAGAAGCCCGAGGTCTGGGATATCCTCGACGAAGTGATCCGCGAGCACCCGGTTCTGCTGAACCGTGCGCCCACGCTTCACCGTCTGGGCATCCAGGCGTTCGAGCCGCACCTGATCGAAGGCAAGGCCATCCAGCTGCATCCGCTCGTCTGCGCGGCTTTCAACGCCGACTTCGACGGCGACCAGATGGCCGTTCACGTGCCGCTCTCGCTCGAGGCGCAGCTCGAAGCCCGCGTGCTGATGATGTCGACCAACAACATCCTGCACCCGGCCAACGGCCAGCCGATCATCGTGCCGAGCCAGGACATCGTGCTGGGTCTGTACCACCTCAGCCTCATGAACGAGGGCGAGCCCGGGCAGGGCATGGCCTTCTCGGACATGGGCGAGCTGGAGCACGCGCTCGTTTCGGGCGTGGTGACCATGCACTCCAAGATCAAGGGTCGCGTCGACGTCTATGACGAGGACGGGAACCGCACCACCGAGGTCGTCGAGACGACCCCGGGCCGCATGATCCTGGGCAAGCTTCTTCCCAAGAGCATCAAGGTGCCGTACGCGACGGCCAACCAGCTGATGACCAAGAAGATGATCTCCAAGATGATCGACACCGTGTATCGCGGTTGCGGTCAGAAGGAGACGGTCATCTTCTGTGACCGCATCATGGACCTGGGCTTCAAGCACGCGGCCCGCGCCGGCATCTCGTTCGGCAAGGACGACATGGTCATCCCGGCCTCCAAGTACACGATCGTGGAGGAGACCCGGAAGCTGGTCGAGGAGTTCGAGCAGCAGTACAACGACGGCCTCATCACCCAGGGCGAGAAGTACAACAAGGTTGTCGATGCCTGGGCCAAGTGCGGTGACAAGGTCGCCGAGGAGATGATGAAGGGTATCGCCGCGGTCAAGTTTGACCCGGAGACCGGTCGTCAGCTGCCGATCAACTCGGTCTACATGATGAGCCACTCGGGCGCCCGCGGTTCGCCGGCGCAGATGAAGCAGCTCGCCGGTATGCGCGGCCTGATGGCGCGTCCGGACGGCTCGATCATTGAGACCCCGATCACGGCCAACTTCAAGGAAGGCCTGAACGTTCTCGAGTACTTCAACTCGACCCACGGCGCCCGTAAGGGTCTCGCGGACACCGCGCTGAAGACCGCGAACTCGGGTTACCTGACGCGTCGTCTGGTTGACGTCGCCCAGGACTCGATCATCACCGAGCTCGATTGCGGCACCGAGCGCGGCCTGACGATGGAACCCATCGTCGACGCCGGCCAGGTCGTAGCCTCGCTGGGCCAGCGCATCCTCGGTCGTACTGCGGCTGACGATGTGGTGAACCCGGAGAACGGCGAAGTCATCGTTCCCAAGGGCACGCTGCTCACCGAAAAGGACGTGGAGCTCATCGAGAGCTACAAGGTCCAGTCGATGCGCATCCGTTCGCCGCTGACCTGCGATCTCCGCCAGGGCTGCTGCGCCGCGTGCTACGGTCGCGACCTCGCTCGCGGTACGCCGGTCAACATCGGTGAGGCTGTCGGCGTTATCGCCGCCCAGTCGATCGGTGAGCCGGGCACCCAGCTCACCATGCGCACGTTCCACATCGGTGGCACGGCGCAGGTGGTGGACTCCTCGTACCTGGAGGCTGGTGCCGAGGGTAAGGTCGAGATCCGCAACCGCAACGTCGCCAAGATCGCCGGCGGGCAGTTGATCGCCATGGGCCGCAACGTGACCATCGCGATCCTTGATCCCGATGGCAAGGAGCGGACCACCCACCGCGTCACCTACGGTGCCAAGCTCCGCGTGGACGACGGTTCCGAGGTCAAGCGTGGCCAGCGTATCGCCGAATGGGATCCGTACACCCGTCCGATCCTTGCGGAAGTCGACGGCGAAGTTGGCTTCGAGGACCTCGTGGACGGTGCGTCCGTGGCGGAAAACACCGACGAGACCACCGGCTTCACCAAGCGTGTCGTCATGGACTGGCGCGGTAGCCAGCGTAACGATGCGCTGAAGCCGGCGCTGACGGTCAAGCGGGGCGACGCCGTCGTCAAGCTCGATCGCGGCGGCGAAGCCCGGTACCTGCTCTCGGTGGATGCGGTCATTGCCGTCGAGCCGGGCGAGAAGGTGTCGCCGGGTGACGTGCTGGCCCGTATCCCGCTGGAAAGCGCCAAGACCAAGGACATCACCGGCGGTCTGCCGCGTGTGGCCGAGCTGTTCGAGGCACGTCGTCCCAAGGATCACGCGATCATCGCGGAGATCACCGGCACGATCAAATTCGGTCGCGACTACAAGAACAAGCGCCGGATCATCATCGAGCCGGCCGAAGAGGGTGGCGAGCCCGTCGAGTACCTGATCCCGAAGGGGAAGCCGTTCCACCTGCAGGAAGGCGACACCATCGAGAAGGGTGAGTACATCCTCGACGGCAACCCGGCACCGCACGACATCCTGGCGATCAAGGGCGTGGAAGAGCTTGCTCGTTACCTCGTCAACGAGATCCAGGAGGTCTACCGGCTCCAGGGCGTGCTGATCAACGACAAGCACATCGAGGTGATCGTTCGCCAGATGCTGCAGAAGGTCGAGATCGTGAACCCGGGTGACTCGGGCATGCTCAAGGACGAGCAGCTCGACAAGCTGGACTTCGACGAGCTCAACGACCAGCTGGTGGCCGACGGCAAGAAGCCGGCGACTGCCAACCCGGTACTGCTCGGCATCACCAAGGCGTCGCTGCAGACCCGCTCGTTCGTGTCGGCCGCGTCCTTCCAGGAAACCACCCGCGTCCTCACCGAGGCGGCCGTTTCCGGCAAGGCCGACCTGCTCGAAGGCCTCAAGGAAAACGTCATCGTCGGCCGCCTCATCCCGGCGGGCACCGGTGCCGGTACCTCCAAGGCCAAGGCCATTGCCGGCCGTCGCGACGAGATGATCCTCGACGAGCGCCGCCGCCAGGCCGAAACGGCCGCCATCCCGGCCCCGGACGCCGTGCCGTCCGAACCCGCCGAGTAAGCGGGCTCAGGCAAGTGACTTCGAAAGGGCCCCTCGGGGCCCTTTCTCATTGGCGATCGTGTCATTGATCCGTCATCACGGCGGTCCTAGAAGATGTGCGACGAGGAGAAGGCCAATGACCGCAGCGGTTTGGAGCAAGGTCGACGAGTACATCGAGCTCAAGCTGGTGAAGCAGGACCGGGCCAACAGCCAAGCTCTTCGCGCCAACGCCGAGGCTGGCCTCCGGCCGATCGACGTATCGCCTGCCCAGGGCAAGTTCCTGAACCTGCTGGTCCGGATGAGCGGCGCAAAACGGGTGCTCGAGATCGGAACACTGGGAGCCTACTCCACGATCTGGATGGCCAAGGCGCTGCCGGCGGACGGTGCCGTCGTGACGCTCGAGTACGATCCGCATCACGCCGAGGTTGCGCGGCAGAACATCAAGCGGGCAGGGCTGTCCGACCGGATCACCGTTCGTGTCGGCGCGGCCGCCGAAACGCTGCCCCTGCTGGCAGCAGAGAACCCGGAGCCCTTCGACCTCGTGTTCATCGATGCCGACAAGCCCAGCAACACGGTCTATCTCGACTGGGCCATCAAGCTCGGGCGGCCGGGAACGGTGATCGTCCTGGACAACGTCGTACGCGACGGCCAACTGGTGAATGCGGCCAGCTCTGATCCCAATGTGCTGGGAAGCCGGGGCGCCTTCGACCTGATAGCCGCCAACTCCCGACTATCAGCGACAGCCCTCCAGACCGTCGGCGCCAAGGGCTACGACGGCTTCGCGATAGCCATCCTCGACTGAGCTACCGGGCCGGGGTGAACCCGACATAGTCGGCATACTGCTGAAGTAGCACCGACCAGAGGCTGAAGGCGGCATCCAGGTTGTCCCGGGTGACACCGTGCTCGAGGTTCACGTCGTACTCGATGGCCGCATCCAGGTCGGAGTCCAGGTAGGCGTTCCCGAAGCGCTTGTCCCGGTTCCAGGCGTTGAGCGCATCCAGGGTCGGTTTGATGTCGGCGAATGCGGCGTAGAAGTTGAGGTCCTCGCAGGCCTTGTCGGCGGCGCAGTTCATGAAGAACACGTAGTAGGTCATGTCCCCGATGCTGCCGGCGATACGGGGGGCGCCGTCGGGCTGCGATTCCAGCGTGGCAGTGCCGTATCCCTTGGCGATGGCCACGACCTCGTCGACCTTGCTGCCGTCCACGATCTCCTGGGACAGGGCAGGGGACGCGAGGAGGGCGGCGGCAAGAACGGCAGCGGCGAGCTTCATGACATGTCTCCTGAGCGGCCGGACACTACACGTTGGACTTGCGCCGGCCAATGCATCGGCCGGCCCGATTCTCAAAAGTCGAGGAAAACCACGACTCTAGGCTGGCAATAGCCATGCGCTCGGGGCAAACAAGGTCTGCCTTCCGACCAAGAAGTGCCCAGCGGGCCGAGATGCCCGGTTTTGCGGGCTGCTTGGCATCTCTTTCCCAGCAAAGAATCCTTGACGGGGAGACTCGCTCCCCATATAGAGGCGCAACCTTAGCGGTCGGTCGTGAAGTTCACGCGGGTATCTGCCAACTAGAGCGGGCATCCAGGAACCTCAAACACACTGCCAAAGGCACGAGACGACGACAAATCTTTGTGCGCATGAACGCCGGTAGCCCCGGTGGTCCGCTGCAATGAGAGGCGCCGCTGCCCAAGTATGGGTGGGAATGGCGCCCCTTTGGTTTGTTTGCGTCTTCCGCAACGATTTCGGACCGATGGAAAGAGCGCAATGCCGACCATTAATCAGTTGATCCGCAAGCCTCGGGTTTCCAAGCCCAAGCGGAACAAAGTACCGGCGATGGAAGCAAACCCGCAGAAGCGCGGCGTGTGCTCTCGCGTCTATACGACTACCCCGAAGAAGCCGAACTCGGCTCTGCGTAAGGTCGCCAAGGTCCGGCTGACCACGTCTCGCGAAGTCATTTCCTACATCCCCGGCGAAGGCCACAACCTCCAGGAGCACTCGGTTGTGCTTATCCGTGGCGGTCGTGTGCGTGACCTTCCGGGTGTGCGTTACCACGTGCTGCGCGGCGTTCTCGACACCCAGTCGGTGAAGGATCGTAGGCAGCGCCGTTCGAAGTACGGCGCGAAGCGGCCGAAGTAAGGAGCAGATCCAATGTCCCGTCGTCACGCTGCTGAGAAGCGCGAAGTCAATCCCGATCCGAAGTTCGGCGATCTCGTCGTTTCGAAGTTCATGAACTCGCTGATGGAAGACGGCAAGAAGTCGGTCGCAGAGTCGATCGTCTACGGTGCCTTCGACATCGTGCAGGCCAAGCTGAAGCAGGATCCGGTCACCGTGTTCCACGGTGCGCTCGACAACATCCGTCCGGCCGTCGAAGTCCGTTCGCGCCGCGTCGGTGGTGCGACGTACCAGGTCCCGGTTGAGGTCCGTACCGATCGTCAGCAGGCTCTCGCCATCCGCTGGCTCATCGAATCCGCCCGCAAGCGTGGCGAGCACACCATGAAGGAGCGCCTCTCCGGCGAGCTCATGGATGCCGTCAATGGCCGCGGTCAGGCCGTCAAGAAACGCGAAGACACGCACCGTATGGCTGACGCCAACCGTGCCTTCTCGCACTACCGCTGGTAACGGAAGGCTCGCTCAGATGGCCCGCGAATACCCGATCAATCACTACCGCAACTTCGGCATCATGGCCCACATTGATGCCGGCAAGACGACTACGACCGAGCGTATCCTCTACTACACCGGCAAGTCCCATAAGATCGGCGAAGTTCACGACGGCGCCGCGACCATGGACTGGATGGAGCAGGAGCAGGAGCGCGGCATCACGATCACGTCCGCCGCGACCACCACGTTCTGGAAGGGCCGTGACGGCACCCAGTTCCGCTTCAATATCATCGACACTCCCGGACACGTGGACTTCACCATTGAAGTCGAGCGTTCGCTCCGTGTGCTCGACGGCGCCATCGCGCTGCTTGACGGCAACCAGGGCGTCGAGCCGCAGACGGAAACCGTCTGGCGCCAGGCCGACAAGTACAACGTTCCGCGTCTGATCTTCGTCAACAAGATGGACAAGATCGGTGCCGATTTCTACTTCTGCCTCGACACGCTTGATAAGCGCCTCGGCATCAAGCCGGTGGTGATGCAGCTGCCGATCGGCTCGGAGAGCGATTTCCGCGGTGTCGTCGATCTCATCGAGATGAACGCCATCGTGTGGCGCAACGAAGAGTTGGGCGCGCAGTGGGACGTGGTCGAGATTCCCGAGGACCTCAAGGCCAAGGCCGTTGAGTACCGCGAGAAGATGATCGAGACCGCCGTCGAGATGGACGATGCGGCCACCGAGGCCTACCTCAACGGCGAGATGCCGGACAACGACACGCTGCGCCGGCTGATCCGCAAGGGCACCTGCGACGTGAAGCTGTACCCGGTGTTCTGCGGTTCGTCCTTCAAGAACAAGGGCGTGCAGCCTCTGCTGGACGGCGTCATCGACTTCCTTCCTGCTCCGACCGACATTCCCGCGATCAAGGGTATCGACGTCAAGACCGGGGCCGAAGTCGAGCGCCACGCGACCGATGACGAGCCGCTGTCGATGCTGGCGTTCAAGATTGCCAACGACCCGCACATGGGCTCGCTGACCTTCTGCCGCATCTACTCGGGTCACCTCGAAGCCGGCGCGTCGCTCGAGAACACGGTGAAGGAAAAGAAGGAACGCGTCGGTCGCATGTTCCAGATGCACGCGAATTCGCGCGAGCAGATCAATGAGGCCTACGCCGGCGACATCGTCGCCATCGTCGGTCTCAAGGACACGACGACGGGTGATACGCTTTCGGATCCGGCCCACAAGGTCATCCTCGAGCGCATGGAGTTTCCGGAGCCGGTTATCGATATCGCCGTCGAGCCGAAGTCCAAGGCCGACCAGGAGAAGATGGGCCTCGCCCTCGCTCGCCTGGCTGCCGAAGACCCGAGCTTCCGCGTCAAGACCGACGAAGAGTCCGGCCAGACCATCATTTCGGGTATGGGCGAACTTCACCTCGACATTCTCGTCGACCGCATGAAGCGCGAGTTCAAGGTGGAAGCCAACATCGGTGCGCCGCAGGTGGCATACCGCGAGGCGATCACCCGCACCGTCGAGCACGACTACACCCACAAGAAGCAGTCGGGTGGTTCGGGTCAGTTCGCGCGCATCAAGTTCCGTATCGAGCCCAATGAGCCGGGCGCCGGCTTCCAGTTCGCTTCGGAAGTCGTCGGCGGCAACGTGCCGAAGGAATACGTGCCGGGCGTCGAGAAGGGCGTGGCTTCCGTCATGGGTGCCGGTCCGATCATCGGCTTCCCGATCGTGGACGTGAAGTTCGTACTGACCGATGGCGCCTATCACGACGTCGACTCGTCGGTCCTGGCGTTCGAAATCGCCGGCCGCGCGGGCTTCCGTGAGGCTATCGAGAAGGCAGCTCCGAAGATCTTGGAGCCGATCATGCGGGTTGAAGTTCTCACCCCGGAAGACTATGTCGGCGACGTCATCGGCGATCTGAACTCTCGCCGCGGTCAGATCCGCGGCACCGAGGCCAGGGGTATTGCCCAGGTGATCGACGCGATGGTCCCGCTAGCCAACATGTTCGGCTACGTGAACTCGCTGCGTTCCATGAGCCAGGGGCGCGCGCAGTACACCATGACGTTTGATCACTACGAGCAGGTGCCGCAGGCGGTCGCTCAGGAGGTTCAGGCGAAGTACGCCTGATCCTTTCGGTAAGTAGAAGAACCCAACTCCAGCCGCTCTGGCTGAATACGGAGAATAGTGATGGCTAAGGAAAAGTTTTCCCGCAATAAGCCGCATTGCAACATCGGCACCATTGGTCACGTTGACCACGGCAAGACCTCGCTGACCGCAGCGATCACCAAGGTTCTGGCCGAGACCGGCGGCGCGACCGCCCGCGCGTATGATCAGATCGACAACGCGCCGGAAGAGAAGGCACGCGGGATCACGATCAACACGTCGCACGTCGAGTACGAGACGGCTAACCGTCACTACGCTCACGTCGACTGCCCGGGCCACGCCGACTATGTGAAGAACATGATCACCGGCGCTGCCCAGATGGACGGCGCGATCCTGGTCGTGTCGGCTGCCGACGGCCCGATGCCGCAGACCCGCGAGCACATCCTGCTCGCCCGTCAGGTCGGTGTGCCGGCGCTCGTCGTCTTCCTGAACAAGTGCGACATGGTCGACGATCCGGAGCTCCTCGAGCTCGTGGAACTCGAAGTCCGTGAGCTGCTGTCGTCCTACGAATTCCCGGGCGACGACGTTCCGATCATCCGCGGTTCGGCCACCGAAGCGCTCAATGACGGCAACAAGGACCTCGGTCACGACGCCGTTATCAAGCTGATGGCTGCCGTTGACGAGTACATCCCGCAGCCGGCTCGTCCGATCGACCAGCCGTTCCTGATGCCGATCGAAGACGTGTTCTCGATCTCCGGCCGTGGCACTGTCGTCACCGGTCGTGTCGAGCGCGGCATCGTCAAGGTTGGTGAGACCGTCGAGATCGTCGGCATCAAGGCGACCCAGTCGACGACCGTGACCGGCGTTGAAATGTTCCGCAAGCTGCTCGATCAGGGCCAGGCTGGCGACAACATCGGCGCGCTGATCCGTGGTATCGACCGTACGCAGGTCGAGCGCGGCCAGGTGCTCTGCAAGCCCGGTTCCGTGACCCCGCACACCGACTTCGTGGCTGAGGCTTATATCCTCACCAAGGAAGAGGGTGGCCGTCACACGCCGTTCTTCGCGAACTATCGTCCGCAGTTCTACTTCCGGACCACCGACGTGACCGGCGTTGTTACGCTGCCGGAAGGCACCGAAATGGTGATGCCGGGCGACAACGTGAATATCTCGGTTTCGCTGATCGTGCCGATCGCCATGGAAGAGAAGCTCCGCTTCGCTATCCGTGAGGGTGGTCGCACCGTCGGTTCTGGCGTCGTCGCCAAGATCCTGAAGTAAGACCTGGTAATCCAGGGCGCGGCGCGCCGCTTAACAGCGCGCCGCGTTCCATTTTTCGCTGGGAAAGCAAGATGAACGGTCAAAACATTCGCATCCGGCTCAAAGCCTTTGACCACCGTGTGCTCGACACTTCCACCCGGGAGATCGTGAACACGGCCAAGCGCACGGGTGCGCAGGTGCGCGGGCCGATCCCGCTGCCCACACAGATTGAGAAGTTTACGGTCAACCGTTCGCCGCACATCGACAAGAAGTCGCGCGAGCAGTTCGAGATCCGGACCCACAAGCGTCTCCTGGACATCGTGGATCCGACGCCGCAGACCGTCGATGCTCTTATGAAGCTCGATCTCGCCGCCGGCGTCGACGTCGAAATCAAGCTCTAAACGAGTTTTCGCGCTGATCATCCAAAGGGTCCTCTTGAAAAATGACCCGGTCAGCCGCCAAAGAGAAGAGGTAACAACCGATGCGTTCTGGTTTGATCGCACAGAAGGTGGGGATGACCCGGCTGTTCATGGAGGACGGCACGCACGTCCCCGTGACCGTGCTCAGCCTCGAGAATTGCCAGGTCGTGGGCCAGCGCACGCAGGAGAAGGACGGCTACACCGCCCTCCAGCTCGGCGCCGGTGCCGTGAAGGCAAAGAACATCACCAAGGCTGACCGCGGCCAGTTCGCCGTCGCCAAGGTCGAGCCGAAGCGTCAGCTAACCGAGTTTCGTGTCGATCCTGCGAACCTCATCGAAGTGGGCGCCACCATGCAGGCCGACCACTTTGTCGAGGGCCAGCTGGTCGACGTGACCGGAACGTCCATCGGTAAGGGTTTCGCCGGCGGCATGAAGCGCTGGAATTTCGGCGGCCTGCGCGCCACGCACGGTGTGTCGGTTTCGCACCGTTCGCACGGTTCGACTGGTCAGCGCCAGGATCCCGGCCGTGTGTTCAAGGGCAAGAAGATGGCCGGCCACATGGGCGACCGTCGCGTAACCACCCAGAACCTGAAGGTCGTCCGCACCGACGTGGAGCGCGGCCTGATCATGGTTGAGGGTGCTGTGCCGGGCTCCAAGGGTGCCTGGATCCAGATCAAGGACGCGGTCAAGAAGCCCGCTCCGAAGGGCGCTTCGGTGCCCGGTTCGTTCAAGGCGGCTGTCGCAGCCGTGGCCGAGGAGGCGAAATAATGGAACTCCAGGTCACTACTCTGGACGGCAAGGCCGACGGTTCGGTCACCCTGAAGGACGAGATCTTCGGTCTTGAAGTCCGTCAGGACATCCTGCACCGCATGGTCCGCTACCAGCAGCTCAAGGCGATGGCCGGCACCCACAAGGTGAAGCACCGCTCCGAGATCGCTTACACCAGCAAGAAGTCGGTGAAGCAGAAGGGCTCCGGCGGCGCCCGTCACGGCAACAAGGCGGCTCCGCAGTTCCGCGGCGGTGGCCGTGCGTTCGGCCCCGAGCCCCGCAGCCATGCGATCGAGCTGCCCAAGAAGGTCCGCGCCCTGGCCCTGAAGCATGCGCTTTCGGCCAAGGCCAAGGCCGGCGAGCTGGTCGTCGTTCCGACCGTTGCGACGACGGAGCCCAAGACCGCGGCGCTTGCCAAGCAGTTTGGCAAGCTGGAGTGGACGAGCGCTCTGATCATCGACGGCGCCGAGGTGGACAAGAACTTCGCCCACGCGGCTCGCAACATTCCGCAGATCGACGTGCTGCCGGTGCAGGGGATCAATGTCGCTGACATTCTCCGTCGCCATAAGCTCGTTCTGACCAAAGCAGCGCTTGAGGCGCTCGAGGCACGGTTCGCATGAGCAAGTTCACCAACTACGACGTGATCCGGAACCCGGTCGTCACCGAGAAGTCGACGATGGCGTCCGAGCACGGCCAGGTCGTGTTTGACGTCGCGATCGACGCCACCAAGACGCAGATCAAGGAAGCCGTAGAGGCTCTCTTTTCGGTCAAGGTGAAGGCGGTCAACACGCTGGTCCGCAAGGGCAAGGTGAAGCGCTTCCGTCAGGAACTTGGCACCCGCAAGGACGTCAAGAAGGCTATCGTCACCCTCGTTGACGGCCAGTCGATCGACATTTCGACCGGTATCTAAGGGGAGAGAAGAACATGGGTTTGAAAACTTACAATCCGACCTCTCCTGGCCGTCGCCAGCTCATCACGACCGATCGGTCGGAGCTGTGGAAGGGCAAGCCGGTCAAGGCGCTGACCGAAGGTCTCAACAAGTCGGGCGGCCGTAACAACGCCGGTCGCATCACTGCCTACCATCGCGGTGGCGGTCACAAGCGGACCTACCGCGTCGTCGATTTCCGCCGCGTGCGGTTCGAGGAAGTGGCTACCGTTGAGCGCCTCGAGTACGATCCGAACCGTACGGCCTGGATCGCGCTGATCAAGTACGCCGACGGCGAGCTTGCCTACATCATCGCGCCGCAGCGTTTGGCTGCCGGCGACAAGGTGATCTCCACGCTCGGTTCGGCCGACGTGAAGCCGGGCAACGCGATGCCGCTGGAGCGCATGCCGGTGGGCACGATCGTGCACAACGTCGAGATGAAGCCCCGCAAGGGCGGTCAGATCGCACGTTCGGCCGGTGCCTATGCCCAGTATGTGGGCCGTGACGCTGGTTGGGCGATCCTTCGCCTGAACTCGGGTGAACAGCGCCGTGTCCACGGCTCGTGCCTCGCCACTGTCGGCGCGGTATCGAACCAGGACCACGCCAACACCTCGATCGGCAAGGCTGGTCGCAACCGCTGGCTCGGCCGCAAGCCGGTAAACCGCGGCGTGACCATGAACCCGGTCGATCACCCGCACGGTGGTGGTGAAGGTCGTACGTCTGGTGGCCGTCACCCGGTGTCCCCGTGGGGCAAGCCGACCAAGGGTAAGAAGACCCGCAGCAACAAGTCGACGGACAAGTTTATCGTCCGCTCGCGTCACGTGAAGAAGGGCCGCTAAGCCATGTCGCGTTCAGTCTGGAAGGGCCCGTTCGTCGACGGTTATCTGCTCAAGAAGGCAGAGACTTCTCGTTCGAGTGGCCGCAACGAAGTCATCAAGATCTGGAGCCGTCGCTCCACGATCCTGCCGCAGTTCGTCGGTCTGACCTTTGGTGTCCATAACGGCCAAAAGCATGTGCCGGTAATGGTTCAGGAAGAGATGATCGGCCACAAGTTCGGCGAGTTCGCGCCGACCCGTACGTACTACGGTCACGCGGCCGACAAGAAGGCCAAGAGGAAGTAACATGGGCAAGCCGAAAACCCAGCGGTCGCTCAAGGACAACGAGGCAAAGGCGGTACTCCGCATGCTTCGCACCTCGGGCCAGAAGCTCAACCTCGTGGCCTCGATGATCCGCGGCAAGAAGGTCGACAAGGCCCTGGCCGAGCTCGAGTTCTCGCGCAAGCGTGTCGCCGGTCCGGTGAAGAAGACGCTCGAGAGCGCCATCGCCAACGCCGAGAACAACCACGGCCTGGACCCGGACAGCCTGATCGTTGCCGAAGCCTATGTGGGCGACGGCCTGATCATGAAGCGGTTCATGGCCCGCGGTCGTGGCCACGCGGCTCGCCTGGAGCACACGTTCTCGAACCTCACCATTGTGGTTCGCCAAGTTGAGGAGACCGCATAATGGGTCAGAAGATCAACCCGATCGGTCTGCGCCTCGGCATCAACCGCACCTGGGACTCGCGTTGGTACGCCAACAAGGGTGAGTACGGTAACCTGCTGCAGGAAGACCTGAAGATCCGTGAGACGCTGCTCGAAGACCTCAAGCAGGCCGCGGTGTCCAAGATCGTCATCGAGCGTCCGCACCGCAAGTGCCGCGTGTCGATCCACACTGCCCGTCCGGGCATCGTGATCGGCAAGAAGGGCGCTGACATCGACAAGATCCGCGCCAAGGTGAAGAAGTTCACCGACAGCGAAGTGCACATCAACATCGTTGAAGTGCGCAAGCCGGAGACCGATGCGAACCTCGTCGCCCAGGGCATTGCCCAGCAGCTCGAGCGTCGCGTGGCGTTCCGCCGTGCGATGAAGCGTGCAGTGCAGACGGCGATCCGCATGGGCGCCGGCGGCATCCGCGTGAACGTTGGTGGCCGTCTCGGCGGCGCCGACATCGCTCGTACCGAGTGGTACCGCGAAGGTCGCGTTCCGCTGCACACGCTGCGTGCCGATATCGACTACGGCACTGCCGAAGCCCGTACGACCTACGGCATCATCGGCATCAAGGTGTGGGTGTTCAAGGGCGAAGTGCTCGAGCACGATCCGTCGGCGCATGAGCGCCGTGCAACGGAAGCCGCGCCGAGCGAAGGCCAGCGCCGCGAGCGCGGGGACCGTGACGATCGTGGCGATCGTCCGAGCCGTCGCGATCGCGAAAGCGCGAACTGAGAAGGCATAGACAGAAATGCTGCAGCCAAAACGTACCAAGTTCCGCAAGGCGCATAAGGGCCGCATCCATGGCAATGCCAAGGGTGGCACGGAGCTGGCTTTCGGTCAGTTCGGCCTGAAGTCCCAGGAGCCCGAGCGCGTCACTGCTCGTCAGATCGAGGCGGCCCGCCGCGCGATCACCCGCGAGATGAAGCGCGCCGGCCGCGTCTGGATCCGCGTCTTCCCGGACCTGCCGGTTTCGAAGAAGCCGACCGAAGTTCGTATGGGTAAGGGCAAGGGCTCGGTTGAGTTCTGGGCCGCCCGTGTGAAGCCGGGCCGCATCCTGTTCGAAATCGACGGCGTCCCCGAGGACGTTGCCAAGGAAGCCCTGCGCCTCGGCGCCATGAAGCTTCCGGTCACCACGCGGGTCGTCACCCGCATCGCGGATTGATAGCCATGGCAGCCAAGAAGAAATCCGAGGCCAAGATCGGCGAAACCGCCGACCTGCGCGCCAAGACCCCCGACGAGCTGAAGGATCAGCTCCTGGGGCTGAAGAAAGAGCAGTTCAACCTGCGGTTCCAGCGCGCTACCCAGCAGCTGGAGAAGCCCGCCCGGGTGCGTGAGGTCCGCCGCGAAATCGCGCGGGTCAAGACCATCCTCGGCGAGAAGGCCGTGGCGAAGTAAGGAGACCGAGATGCCCAAGCGCGTACTGCAGGGGACCGTGGTCTCCGACACGAACGACAAGACTGTGGTGGTGCGGGTCGACCGTGCGTTCACCCACCCGGTGATGAAGAAGACCGTGCGCCGGTCCAAGAAGTACCACGCCCATGACGAAGCCAATGTGGCCAAGGTCGGGGATGTCGTCTGGATCGAAGAGTCGGCGCCGATTTCGAAAAACAAGCGCTGGGTCCTCAAGCCCTCGGCGTAACCGGAATTTAGGGCTCGCCGTGTGGGCAGACCCCGAAACTGAAGAAGGCATCAAGCCATGATCCAGATGCAGTCCAATCTCGATGTCGCCGATAATTCCGGCGCGCGTCGTGTCATGTGCATCAAGGTACTCGGCGGTTCGCACCGCAAGTACGCCTCGGTGGGCGATATCATTGTTGTCTCGGTCAAGGACGCGATCCCGCGTGGCCGCGTCAAGAAGGGCCAGGTGATGAAGGCCGTCGTTGTGCGCACCGCATTCCCGGTTCGCCGCGCCGATGGCACCGTCATCCGCTTCGACCGCAACGCCGCCGTCCTGATCAATAACCAGGCCGAGCCGATCGGTACCCGTATCTTCGGGCCAGTTCCGCGCGAGCTGCGTTCGAAGAACCACATGAAGATCATTTCGCTTGCGCCGGAGGTGCTGTGATGTCTGCCAAGATCAAGAAGGGCGATCGCGTCGTCGTTCTGGCCGGCAAGGACAAGGGCAAGACCGGTCAGGTTCTGCAGGTCATTCCGACCGAGACCCGCGCCGTGGTCCAGGGCCTGAACCTCGTTCGTCGCCACACCAAGCAGACTGCTAGCCAGGATGCGGGCATCTTCACCAAGGAAGCCCCGATTCACCTGAGCAACCTGGCGGTCGCCGACAAGGACGGCAAGCCGACCCGCGTCGGGTTCAAGATCAACGATGACGGCACCAAGGTGCGCGTCGCCAAGTCGACCGGAGACACGATCGATGGCTGATACCATCTATATTCCGCGTCTCCGTACGCAGTACGACGAGACGATCAAGCCGGAGCTCATCAAGGAGTTCGGCTACAAGAACGTCATGCAGGCCCCCAAGCTCGACAAGATCGTGCTGAACATGGGTGTCGGCGAGGCCGTGAACGACTCCAAGAAGGTGAAGGCTGCTGCGGGCGATCTCGAGAGGATCTCCGGCCAGAAGCCCGTCATCACCTATGCCCGCAAGTCGATCGCCGGCTTCAAGGTGCGCGAGAACATGCCGCTCGGCGTGAAGGTCACGCTGCGCAAGGCTCGTATGTACGAGTTCATGGACCGCCTGGTGAACATCGCGCTGCCGCGCGTTCGTGACTTCCGCGGGCTGAACCCGAATTCTTTCGATGGTCGCGGCAACTACGCCATGGGCATCAAAGAGCACATCATCTTCCCCGAGATCAATTTCGATCAGATCGATCAGACCTGGGGCATGGATATCATCGTGTGCACGACGGCCCGCACGGACGACGAAGCCCGGGCGCTGCTCAAGGCTTTCAATTTCCCCTTCCGGCAGTAACGGAAGAGACGAGGTAGGACATGGCAAAGACCAGCTCCATCGAGAAGAACAACAAGCGCAAGCGCCTTTCCAAGCAGCTCGCTCCCAAGCGTGCGAAGCTCAAGGCAATTGTCATGAATCAGAGCGTGTCGCTCGAGGAGCGCTTCTCGGCGCAGCTCAAGCTCGCCGCGCTGCCGCGCAATTCGGCTGAGAACCGCGTTCACAACCGTTGCGAAGTCAGCGGCCGTCCTCGCGGCTACTACCGCAAGCTCAAGTTGAGCCGTATCGCACTGCGCCAGCTGGGTAGCCTCGGGCTCATCCCGGGCCTGGTCAAGTCGAGCTGGTAAGGAGAAGGCGACATGAGCTTTTCTGATCCCATCGGCGATATGCTGACCCGTATCCGCAACGCGCAGCTTCGCCGGCGCGATGTGGTGACCACTCCCGCGTCCACCCTGCGTGGCCGTGTGCTCGACGTGCTGAAGTCGGAAGGCTTCATCCGCGGGTACTCGGAGTCGCACATGGACAACGGCGTGCTTCAGTACGACATCGAGCTGAAGTACTCCGACAACCAGCCGGTTATCCGGACGATCGAGCGTGTCTCGCGTCCCGGCCGCCGCGTCTATGCGTCGGTGAAGAATATCCCGTCCGTCGCGAACGGTCTCGGTGTGTCGATCCTGTCGACCCCGAAGGGCGTGATGGCCGACCACGAAGCTAAAGCCCAGAACCTGGGTGGCGAGGTACTCTGCCGCGTCTTCTAAGGCTAACGCCTTGAAGCCGTCGGTGTGACGATTACTCCGAAGGAAGTTAGAACAGAATGTCCCGTACAGGCAAAAAGCCGATCGCACCGGTCAGTGGCGTTACCGTCACGATCGCCGATCGCACGGTCACCGCGAAGGGACCGAAGGGCGAGCAGTCGCTGACGCTCATGGATATCGTGAACGCCAAGCAGACCGATGACGGTATCGTCATCGAGCCCATCGATGACAGCAAGGAAGCCCGCGCTGCCTGGGGGACGACCCGCGCGTTGATCAACAATCTCGTGGTCGGCGTGAAGGACGGGTTCGAGCGGAAGCTGGCGATCCAGGGCGTGGGTTACCGCGCTGCCATGCAGGGCAAGGATCTGAAGCTCTCGCTCGGTTTCAGCCACGACGTGGTGTTCGAGACCCCCGCGGGTATCACCATTGCGACCCCGACCCAGACGGAAGTCGTCGTCACCGGGATCGACAAGCAGCAGGTTGGCCAGGTTGCCGCTGACATTCGCGGCTGGCGTCCGCCGGAGCCCTACAAGGGCAAGGGTGTGCGCTATGTGGGCGAGTTCATCGCCCGCAAAGAAGGCAAGAAGAAGTAAGGAAGCGCCAGATGCAGACCAAGCTCAAAGGTGCGGATCGCCGCAAGGCCCGCGTCCGCAAGGCGCTCAAGGCCAACTCCAGTGGCCAGCCGCGCCTGTCCGTGCACCGCACCGACAAGAACATTTATGCGCAGATCATCGACGATGCTTCGGGCCGTACGCTCGCGGCGGCTTCGACGATCGACAAGGATGTGAAGGCCAAGCTCAAGAGCGGCTCGACTGCGGAGGCTGCGGCCACCGTCGGCAAGCTGATCGCCGAGCGCGGTGTTGCTGCCAAGGTTGGCGAGGTCGTGTTCGACCGTGGCGCCTACCTCTATCACGGCAGGGTGAAGGCCCTTGCCGAGGCGGCCCGCGAAGGCGGCCTGAAGTTCTGATCCGGCGACAAAGGAAATTTCGATGAGAGACGTTCAAGAGCGCGAAAGCGAATTCGTCGACCGGCTGGTTCACATCAACCGCGTCGCCAAGGTTGTGAAGGGTGGCCGTCGCTTCGGCTTCGCCGCCCTGGTCGTGGTTGGTGATCAGAAGGGCCGCGTTGGCTTCGGTCATGGCAAGGCGCGTGAAGTGCCTGAGGCCATCCGCAAGGCCACCGAGCAGGCCAAGCGCCAGATGATCCGCGTTCCGCTGCGCGAAGCCCGTACGCTGCACCACGATGTGGTCGGCCACCACGGCGCCGGCAAGGTCATCCTGCGTGCAGCTGTCCCCGGCACCGGCATCATCGCCGGCGGCCCGATGCGCGCTGTGTTCGAGACCCTCGGGGTCAACGACATCGTGGCGAAGTCGCAGGGCACCGCCAATCCCTACAACATGGTCCGGGCCACCTTCGATGCGCTGAAGCGCGTTGATAGCCCGCGCTCGGTCGCCGCCCGCCGTGGCCTGAAGGTCTCCGACCTGCAGGCTCGCCGTGGCGAGACCGTCGAAGCCTGATTAGGGCTTGGGAGTTAGTACTATGGCCGACAAGACCGTCACCATCGAGCAGATCGCCAGCCCGACGCGCCGTCCGCAGGACCAGCGCGCCACCCTCATCGGTTTGGGGCTGAACAAGATCCGCAAGCAGTCGACCCTCAAGGACACCCCCGAGGTCCGCGGCATGATCCGTAAGATCCCGCACCTCGTGCGCGTCGTCGACGCCAAATAAGGACGAGAACAATGACTCGTTTGAACGAACTCCGGGACAACCCGGGCGCCAACAAGAAGCGCGTACGCGTCGGTCGTGGTATCGGCTCGGGCGTCGGCAAGACCGGCGGCCGTGGCGGCAAGGGCCAGACGGCGCGCTCCGGCGTTGCCATCAACGGCTTCGAAGGCGGCCAGATGCCCCTTCACATGCGTATGCCGAAGCGCGGCTTCAACGTTCCCAATCCCAAGAAGTGGAACCAGCTGCGTATCGATCGTATCCAGGCCTACATCGACAGCGGCAAGCTGGACATCAAGGGCGTGGTCGATGCGGCGGCGCTCGTGCAGGCCGGTGTGATCCGTCGCGAGCTCGACGGCGTCCGCCTGATCGGCAGCTCGGGTTTCACTGCCAAGAAGGTGACCTTCAAGGTTGCTCACGCGACCAAGGGTGCGCTTGCTGCTATTGAAGCAGCCGGTGGCAAGGTCGATATGCCTCAGGCAGAAGTGAAGGCTGACGCCTAAGAGCGCCTGGCCCCATTCTAAAGGGAGCGACTATGGCGTCCGCAGCCGAACAGCTGGCCAGAAATCTCAACTTCGGGACCTTCGCGAAAGCGAAGGCCCTCCAGCAGCGCATCTGGTTCACGCTGGGTGCGCTTCTCGTTTATCGGCTCGGGACTTACATCCCGGTGCCGGGCATCGATCCTGATGCCTATGCGCAGACGTTCCAGAATGCCTCGCAGGGCATTTTCGGGATGTTCGACATGTTTGCCGGCGGTGCCGTGCAGCGCATGGCGATCTTTGCGCTCAACCTCATCCCGTACATTACCGCCTCGATCGTGGTGCAGGTCATCACGACGGCGTCCCCACGCCTCGAAGCCCTCCGCAAGGAAGGCGAGAGCGGGCGCCGCAAGCTGAACCAGTACACGCGTTATCTCGCGGTGCTGTTCTGTGCGGTCCAGGCCTACGGCATTGCGATCGGTCTCGAGAGCAGCCAGGGCGTGGTGATCAATCCGGGCTGGTTCTTCCGTGTCTCGACCGTGATCACGCTCGTGGGCGGTACGATGTTCCTGATGTGGCTGGGTGAGCAGATCACCTCGCGCGGCATCGGTAACGGCATCTCGCTGATCATCTTCGCCGGTATCGTGGCGAACCTGCCGGCAACGATCGTCCAGACCCTGGAACTGACCCGTACGGGTGGTATTGCCGGCTTCTGGAGCATCCTGCTGCCGTTGATCGCCATCCTGGTGATCGCAGTGATCGTGTTCTTCGAGCGGGCCCAGCGACGGCTTCTGATCCAGTATCCGAAGCGCCAGGTGGGCAACAAGATGTTCCAGGGCGACACGTCGCACCTGCCGCTCAAGCTCAACACCGCGGGCGTTATCCCGGTGATCTTCGGTTCTTCGCTCCTGCTGCTGCCGGCGACCATTGCGTCGTTTGCCAGCCAGGGCGATGCGCCCCAGTGGCTGCAGGTGACCGCAGCGCTGCTCGGCCGTGGCCAGCCGCTCTACCTGATCCTGTTCGCCGTCCTGATCATCTTCTTCGCGTTCTTCTACACCTCGATCGTCTTCAACCCGACCGATACCGCGGACAATCTGAAGCGCTCCGGCGGCTTCATCCCGGGCATCCGTCCGGGCGAGCGGACGGCCCAGTACATCGACTATGTGCTGACCCGCATCACGGTGATCGGCGCGCTCTACCTCACGGTCGTCGCGCTTATTCCGGAGCTGATCCACAGCCAGTTGAACGTCAGCCAGTTCATCGGCGGCACTTCGCTGCTGATTATCGTGACTGTCACCCTCGATACCGTGACGCAGATCCAGAGCCATCTGATCGCGCAGCAGTACGAGGGTCTGGTGAAGCGTTCGCGGCTTGGGAGCAAGCGTAAATGAGGTTGATTCTGCTTGGGCCCCCGGGGGCGGGGAAGGGTACCCAGGCGAAGGTGCTGATCGACAGCTACGGTATTCCGCAGCTGTCGACCGGAGACATCCTTCGCTCCGCGATTGCGGCGAAGACCCCGATGGGCCTGGCGGCCAAGGAGATCATGGATCGTGGCGACCTCGTCTCTGACGAGATCGTGAACGGGATCGTCTCCGAACGCCTGGACCAGGAAGACTGCAAGGCCGGTTTCGTGCTGGACGGCTTCCCGCGGACCATTCCGCAGGCCGAGGCGCTCGACGAGATGCTGACCGACAAGGGGATGCAGCTCGACGCCGTGGTCGAGATCACGGCCGAGCCCGACATCCTGGTGCAGCGCATTGCCAAGCGTGCCAAGGAATCGGGGGTTGCCCGTGGCGACGACAATGAGGAAGTGCTGCGTAACCGCCTCAACGTCTATCGCGAACAGACCGCACCGCTGGTCGAGTACTACCGTGGCAAGAGCATTCTGAAGACTGTCGACGGCATGCAGCCGGTCGAGGAAGTCACGGCGGCCATCCGCCGGTCGCTGCATAACTAGTATGACCGGGGCAGGGCCCTCGGCAGTTGACTCTGCCGGGCCATGTCCTTATGAACCGCGCCAGTCTCATGGATTATTGGGCTGGATTCGGTTCCTCGCAGAGTGAGGGGTCGGACTCCGGTCCCTTGTCGTTATCAAACGGGTGGCTTCGGCCGCCGACTAAAGGAGAGCGGACGTGGCTCGTATTGCTGGCGTCAATATCCCGACCAATAAGCGCGTTGTCATCGCGCTTCAGTACATCCACGGCATCGGTCCGAAGTTCGCCCAGGACATCACCGAGAAGGTGGGGATCCCGACTGAGCGTCGCGTGAATGATCTGACTGACGCCGAGGTCATCCAGATCCGTGAGGCGATCGACCGCGACTACGTCGTGGAGGGTGACCTCCGCCGTAACGTCGCCATGAACATCAAGCGGCTGATGGACCTCGGTAACTACCGTGGCCTTCGTCACCGCAAGGGTTTGCCGGTCCGTGGCCAGCGCACCCACACCAATGCCCGCACCCGCAAGGGTCCGGCCAAGCCGATCGCCGGCAAGAAGAAGTAACTGGGGTTGCGGAGTACCTCTCCGCCATCCCGATGTAGCTGCTGGAACTACGGCAGCGTCGATATCGAACTGAGGAAGCAAATTGGCAAAAGCTGAAGTCGCGCGCGTCCGTCGTAAGGAGCGCAAGAACATTACCAATGGTGTGGCGCACGTGAATGCGTCGTTCAACAACACCATGGTCACCATCACCGACGTGCAGGGTAACACGATCTCCTGGTCGTCCTCGGGCGTGATGGGTTTCAAGGGTTCGCGCAAGTCGACCCCTTATGCCGCCCAGGTTGCGGCGGAAGACGCGGCCAAGAAGGCCCAGGAACACGGCATGAAGACCCTCGAGGTCGAGGTCCGTGGTCCCGGTTCGGGTCGCGAGTCGGCGCTTCGTGCGCTGCAGGCTGCTGGCTTCAACGTCACCAGCATCCGCGATGTCACCTCGATCCCGCACAACGGTTGCCGGCCGCGCAAGCGCCGCCGCGTCTGATTTGTCACGGTAGATCTCCCGGCGCGCGCTCTCGCGCCGGGATAGGACATCGCTTTGGACAGGCGGTTAGGCGGACCGCCCATTTGAAAGGACAATACCGTGACCATCCAGCGGAACTGGCAGGAACTGATCAAGCCGACCAAACTGGACATCGTTTCGGACAGCGGTAACGTACGCATCGCCTCGGTTGTGGCTGAGCCGCTCGAGCGCGGCTACGGCCTTACCCTGGGCAATGCGCTGCGTCGTGTTCTGCTTTCCTCGCTTCAGGGTGCGGCTGTCACTGCCATCCAGATCGACGGCATCCTGCACGAGTTCTCGTCTCTGCCGGGCGTGCGCGAGGACATTACCGACCTCGTGCTGAACGTCAAGGAGATCGCCCTGAAGATGGGCGGCGAGGGCCCGAAGCGGCTGACGCTGACCAAGCAGGGCCCGGCGGCCGTTACCGCCGGCGACATCAAGGTTTCCGGCGATATCGAAGTGCTGAACCCCGAGCTGGTGATCTGCCACCTCGACGACGGCGCCGAGATCAACATCGAGTTCACGGTCAACACCGGCAAGGGTTACGTCCCGGCCGTGAAGAACCGTCCGGACGACGCTCCGATCGGCTACATCCCGGTCGACGCGCTCTTCTCGCCCGTCCGCCGCGTCTCCTACAAGGTTGATGCGACGCGTGCCGGCGAGAGCCTCGACAAGGACAAGCTGACGCTGACCGTCGAAACCAACGGCGCGATCTCGCCGGATGACGCCGTGGCCTACGCCGCGCGTATCCTGCAGGATCAGCTGTCGGTGTTCGTCAACTTCGAAGAGCCCACCAAGGAGAAGGGGCCGGAAGCTGTTCCGGAGCTCGCCTTCAACCCGGCGCTGCTCAAGAAGGTCGACGAGCTCGAGCTGTCGGTCCGTTCGGCGAACTGCCTGAAGAACGACAACATCGTCTACATCGGCGATCTGATCCAGAAGACCGAAGCCGAGATGCTGCGTACGCCGAACTTCGGCCGCAAGTCGCTCAACGAGATCAAGGAAGTGCTCGCCCAGATGGGCCTGCACCTCGGGATGGACGTGCCGAACTGGCCGCCTGAGAACATCGACGATCTGGCCAAGCGCTACGAAGATCATTATTAAGCCGGCCAACACAGCCGCTAACCGCCCGTCGTGAGACGCCCGGGCCTTAGGGAGTAACAAAATGCGCCACGGTAACGCGAACCGTAAGCTCAACCGGACCTCGGCCCATCGCAAGGCCATGTTCGCCAACATGTCTGCCTCGCTGATCAAGCACGAGCAGATCGTGACCACCTTGCCCAAGGCCAAGGAACTGCGTCCGATCGTCGAGAAGCTGATCACGCTGGGCAAGCGCGGCGACCTGCATGCCCGCCGCCAGGCGATCGCTCAGATGCGCGACGAGACGCAGGTGCAGAAGCTCTTCGGCGTTCTCGGCCCGCGCTACAAGGAGCGTCAGGGTGGGTACATCCGCATCCTGAAGGCTGGCTTCCGCTACGGCGACAATGCCCCGCTCGCGGTGATCGAGTTCGTCGATCGCGACGTCGATGCCAAGGGTCTGGATTCCGGCCCGGTGAACGTCGAGCAGGACGAAGCCGCCGCGGCATAAGCCGGTGGTCTAGGTCACAGAGTTAGAAGGCGGTCCGGAATTCCGGGCCGCCTTTTTCGTTTGACCGCGGAACTTAAGGTCTGCGGTAATGGGACACTCGTCTTGGGGAGAGTGACATGACTGAGCAGGGCCTTATCCTTGTCACCGGCGCGACCGGGTTCGTGGGCAAGTGGACGATCCTCGAACTGCTGCGGAAGGGCTACCGGGTGCGGGGAACCGTGCGGTCGCTGGCTCGTGCGGGGGAAGTCACCGCGCCGCTCGGGGAGAACCTGGGGCAGGGGCCTCTCGCCAACCTCGAACTCGTCGAGGCCGACCTGCTGGATGACAAGGGCTGGGCAGAGGCCATGCGCGGCGTCTCCACGGTGATGCACGTGGCGACGGTTATTCGCGCCGATGAGCCTAAGGACCAGGATGTCGTTGTTCGGCCGGCGCTTGAAGGCACGACGCGGGTGTTCCGGTTCGCCAACCAGGCGGGCATCAAGCGAATCATCATGACATCGTCGATTGCGACGGTCGGCTACGGTCACGGGCAGACGAGCGGCCGGCGGGTCTATGACGAGACCTACTTCACCAACCTCGACAACATGCGGTGGACCTGGGCCTATTGCGTGGGCAAGACCAAGGCCGAGCAGTTCTCCTGGGCCTTTGCCAAGGACCACGGCATCGAGCTGACGACGATCCATCCGGGCGCGATCATCGGGCCGGCGCTCGACACGCATGCCAGCATCTCGCTCAGGATGGTGTCGGGTCTGCTGGACGGTTCGACGCCGGCCATGCCCTCCAACGGCTTCTCGATCATCGACGTGCGCGATGTTGCTGCGCTGCATGTGGCGGCGCTCGAGAACCCGGAGACGGTGGGGCAGCGCTACCTGGCGACTGCCGAGTATGTGCCGTTCCCGGAGATCGGCAAGATTCTGCGCACCGCGCACCCGGACTGGCACGTCACCGAGAAGCACGTGCCCGACTGGATCATCAAGCTGATCGCCCGGTTCGGCGGGCCGGCCCGCCAGATCATCAACGACATCGGCAACGAGAAGGTCTTCGATGGTTCCAAGGGCGAAAAGCTGCTAGGGCGGAAGTTCATCCCGGCCAAGGACGCCATCCTTGCTACTGCTGATAGCGTCATCAAGCTGGGGCTGATCAAGCAGAAGACCACCTGACGTGCCCGAAAACCAACTCGTCGACGAACTCCGCGCTGCCGTCGGGCGGCGCTATCTCCTGACAGGCAGCAAGAGCACCGAGCGTTACCGGCGGGGTTTCCGCTCGGGCGAGGGTGACGCAGTGGCGGTCGCCAAGCCCGGCACGCTGCTGGAGCTCTGGCGCGTGCTTGAGGCAACGGTACGGCACGACGCCATCGTCATCATGCAGGCCGCCAACACCGGCCTTACCGAGGGCTCGACGCCCAGCGGCCACTACGATCGGCCTGTCGTTGTCGTGAACACTCTGCGGCTCTCGGGCATCCAGTTGCTGGATGGGGGCAAACAGATTGTCAGTTTCCCGGGCGGTACGCTGGACCGTCTGGAGCGCCTCCTGAAGCCCCTTGGCCGGCTGCCCCATTCGGTGATCGGCTCATCCTGCCTCGGCGCCTCGATCGTAGGCGGCGTCTGCAACAATTCCGGCGGCTCGCTGGTGCAGCGGGGGCCAGCCTATACAGAGCTCTCGCTCTTTGCCCAGATCGGCGCCGACGGCCAGCTCGAGCTCGTCAATCACCTCGGTATCGATCTCGGCACCACACCGGAAGAGATCCTGGATCGGCTGCAGTCGGGCAGCTACGCCCCGGAGGACGTCCGGCACAATGTGGGCCTCGCGTCGGACAGCGAGTACGCCCAGCGCGTGCGGCAGGTCGATGAGCCTACCGCGGCGCGGTTCAATGCCGATCCACGGCGCCTGCACGAGGCGGCGGGGTGTGGGGGCAAGCTTGCAGTCTTTGCCGTACGGCTCGATACGTTCGAGAAGGCCGGCGCCGAGCAGGTGTTCTACATAGGTACCAACGACGTGGCGGTGCTGACTCAGCTGCGGCGCGAGTTGTTGGCGCTCGAGTCGCTTCCCGTCGCCGGCGAGTACATGCACCGCGACATGTTCGATGTGGCCCGCCGCTACGGCAAGGATACGTTCCTCGTCATCCAGCGGTTCGGCACCGACGTGATGCCGACCTTCTTCAACATGAAGGGCAGGGCGGATGCGACGCTCAACAAGCTGCCCCTCTTGCCTCAACAGTTCAGCGACCGGGTGTTGCAGGGCCTGAGCCGGTTCTTTCCGGAGCATCTGCCCAAGCGAATGCTCGAGTATCGCGACCGCTACGAGCACCATTTGATGCTCCGCATGTCGGGGGACGGCATCGCCGAGGCGGAGAGCCTGCTCGAGCGGCTGTTTGCGACGGCCGAGGGCGGTTACTTCCGCTGCACGCCCAGGGAAGGGGCACAGGCCTTCCTCCACCGCTTCGCCGCTGCGGGTGCGGCGATCCGCTATAGCCTGCTGCACGAGAAGGACACCGGAGGCCTGCTGGCGCTCGACATTGCGCTACGGCGCAACGATCCCGACTGGTACGAGCACCTGCCGGCCGAGATCGACGACAAGCTGGCGCTCAAGCTCTACTACGGGCACTTCCTCTGCCACGTGCTGCACCAGGACTACGTGCTCAAGAAAGGTGCCGACGCGCATGCGGTGAAGCATGCGATGCTGGAGCAGCTCGACCGGCGCGGCGCCCAGTACCCGGCCGAGCACAATGTCGGGCATGTCTACGAGGCCAAGGCCGAACAGCGCGATTTCTACCGCTCGCTCGACCCGACCAACAGCTTCAACCCCGGTATCGGCGGCGACACCAAGCACCGGCACTATGCCGGCGAGCCGGAGCATACTCACTGACGCCTATCGGCTGAAGTTCCAGGCCTCGTAGAGGCTGCTCAGTTCGCTCATGGATGCGAGTTCGACCATGGGCAGCCCGGCGGCCCGCAGCACGTCGCGGTCGCGGCTGTGCTTGGGTGGCTGGGCAACGAGTATCCAGTGCAGCATCCGGAAGTTGATGCGGTCGATGTTGCCCTCGAGCTGCCCGGCGCGTCGACCTTTCTCGAACAGCGTGCGGCGGAAGTAGCGCAGCGCGCCGCGGACCGGCTCGCTGCCCAAGTAGATGACGCCGGTGGCCCTGGCGAGCCGGGGCGGGAACAGGCTCGTGTAGTTGCCTTCGATGATCCAGCCTTCGCCGGCGACAGCGTCGGCGTGGGCCTGCTGGAACTCCTCGGCCGGCCTTACTTCCCAATTGGTGTTCGGCTTGTGGCGCAGAAGGTCGAGATGCACGGCCGGCACATCCAGCTTGCGCGCCAGCGCGACCGCAAGGGTGGATTTGCCGGAATTGGAGGGGCCGCTGATTACGATGCGGTCGCCCAGAGCGGCGAGCGGCAGGATGGACATGGACTTTCTCGTGAAATCAATCCCCGCACCCGGGGCGAGCCTTATACTGCACTCACCTCATCGATGCGAGGTGCCGACGGGGCACTGCGTTGAGGGTTCGGGCCAGGGGGAGGCCGCCCCCCCTGGGGTCAGCCGGTTCCTGCATCGCTTCGTGGTGCCGGAGGGCCAAAAGACCGTTCGCAATGGGCGGGGCGACAGTCCCACCTTCTAGATTTGGCGGACTACCGCCACGGGACGAAGTCCCGCCCATGCCGCATTCTCCTGAAGGCGGCGAGACAGGTGATCAACCCGATGGCTCCGGTCATTCGGGCGCTTCTGCACATCCCTGTCGCCTCGCCGGGCAGGCTGAGCTAGACCAGTAGCAAACGGGAGGACAGCATGTCGAAGGTCGTGATCATTGGCGGCAGCGGCCACGTGGGGACCTATCTGGTGCCACGGCTGGTCGATGCCGGCCACCAGGTCGTCAATGTGACCCGGGGGCGACACAAGCCCTATCGTCCGCACAGAGCGTGGGATCGTGTAGAAACGGTGCTGATCGATCGCGACGCCGCCGAGCACGAGGGGACGTTTGGCTCCACCGTCGCGGGGCTGGGTGGCGATATCGTCATCGACATGATCAGCTTCGTGCTGCCGCGCACCCAGCATCTGGTCGAAGCGCTGCGCGGCCGCGTCCAGCATTTCCTCCATTGCGGAACGATCTGGGTCTACGGGCACAACGCTGCGGTGCCGGCGACCGAAGACCAGCCGCTCAACCCGTTCGGCGAGTACGGGATACAGAAGGCGGCAATGGAGACCTGGTTACTGGACCAGGCGAGCCGCACGGGTTTTCCCGCGACCCTGTTTCGCCCGGGGCACATCGTCGGCCCGGGCTGGGATCCGCTCAATCCGGCCGGACATTTCAACTCCGAGGTCTTCTCGCGGATCGCGCGTGGTGAGGAGCTGACGCTGCCGAACTTCGGACTCGAGACGGTCCATCACGTGCATGCGGACGACATCGCGGGGCTGATCATGGCGATCATCGCCAACCGGTCGGCCTCGGTTGGCGAGACCTTCAACGCCGTCTCGCCGCAGGCGGTGAACCTGCGGGGCTATGCCGAGGCGATGTACCGCTGGTTCGGGCATGAGCCGAAACTGCGCTACCTGCCGTTCGACGAGTGGCGCACGCATCAGGTGCCCGAGGAGGCTGAAGCGACGTGGGAACACATCGTGCGAAGCCCCAGCCACTCCATGGAGAAGGCAAAGCGCCTGCTCGGCTTCACTCCGCGCTACTCGTCGCTCGAGGCGGTGCAAGAGGCCGTGACCTGGTTGATCGCCAATGGTCGCGTGCAAGGTCCGCAAGACTAGTGAAATCGGCTCATGGCACACCATCGTCATCACGAGGTATGCCCATGACCCACAGCTACGAAGACCGCATCAACCGCGTCACCGCCTACATCTACGATCACCTCGATGAGCCGCTCGATCTCGAGCGCCTCGCCGACGTCGCCGCCATGTCGCCGTGGCATTGGCACCGCGTCTATTCGGCGATGCGCGGCGAGACCGTTGCCGCTGCAGTCCGCCGCCTCCGGCTGATGCGCGCGGCCAACGAGCTGGCCAACACCGATGCGCCGGTCGAGGCCATCGCGAAGCGTTCCGGCTACGACAATCTGCAGTCGTTCACACGTATCTTCGCCGACGCCTATGGCATGCCGCCGGCGCGATATCGCCGAGAAGGCAGCCACACCGTGTTCAACCCGGCGCGAAACGGCGCCCCGACCCCACACTATGCGGTGGAGGTCCGGCATCTGCCGGCGATGACCATCGCCACCGAGCCGCATGTCGGCGACTACATGAACATCGGCATGGCCTTCGATCAGCTGTTCGGCCGCCTCGCCACGGCTGGGTTGATCGACCAGAATACCCGCATGTTCGGGGTCTACGGCGACGATCCGAGTGCTGTGCCGGTGGACGAACTCCGCTCGGCCGCGGCCGCCACGTTGAGTTCGCCGCCCCCGGGCCTGCCGGTCACCACGACCCGCGCCGGCGACTACGCCGTGCTGCGCCACAAGGGCCCGTACCCCGACATGCTCGCCGAGTACAACTGGATGTTCGGCACCTGGCTGCCGCAGTCCGGCCGCGACATCGCCGATGCCCCGGTGCTGGAGGAATACCTGAACAGTCCGCGCGACACGGCGCCGTCGGAATTGCTCACCGTTCTCTACCTGCCGCTGGTGTGATCATGGCCAAGTCTTGGACCGAGAAGCTCAACGCACCAGCCGAACCGGTAGTGAAGCCGGCTCCCATCAGCATCGCCGGCATGCGTGCCGGCCAGATCACGCTGGTCCCTACCGCGCGGATGATTGCCGACTTCATGTCGTCGATCCCGCCTGGCCAGACCGTCGACACCAAGGCTATGCGGCGCGCATTGGCGGAGCGCCACGATGCCGAGGTCACCTGTCCGATCTATACCGGCTACCACCTGCGAACTGTCGCTGAAGCCGCTCTTGAAGCCCACGCAGCGGGCCTGCCAAGTGAAGCCATCACCCCGTTCTGGCGTGTGCTCGACGAGGATAGCCCCACTACAAGCCGCCTTCCCGACGGCGTCGCCTTCGTTGCGGCGCGACGGGCTGCCGAGCGTTGAGGGCATTCGGCACAGCCAGGAGTGACGGCGGGGCGGCAGACTCGCGAAATATTCTCCCGTCCCCCTTCACTGTGTCATGTGCCTTGTCTAACAAGGGCCTGAGCAATCGATTGCAGAAGGGTCAGCGCACATGTCCACCATTATCGACGTCACCGGCCGGCAGATTTTCGACAGCCGCGGCAACCCGACCGTTGAAGTCGACGTGGTTCTGGACGACGGCAGCTTCGGTCGCGCTGCGGTCCCCTCGGGCGCCTCGACCGGCGCGCACGAGGCCGTCGAGCTGCGTGACGGTGGCAAGCCCTTCCTCGGCAAGGGCGTGACCAAGGCGGTCGACTTCGTCAACACCGAGATCTTCGCGGAGATCCAGGGCCTCGACGCGCTCGACCAGATCGGGGTCGACCGCGCGCTGATCGAGCTCGATGGCACGCCGAACAAGTCGCGCCTCGGCGCCAACGCCATCCTCGGCGTCTCGCTGGCAGTCGCCAAAGCCGCCGCCGATTCGAGCTCGCTGCCGCTCTACAAATATGTCGGCGGGCCGAACGCCCACGTGCTGCCGGTCCCGATGATGAACATCATCAACGGCGGTGCGCATGCCGACAATCCGATCGACATGCAGGAATTCATGATCATGCCGGTTGGTGCGGAGAGCATCGCGCATGCCGTGCAGATCGGCGCCGAGATCTTCCACACCCTGAAGAAGGGCCTCGCGGCCGACGGCCACAACACCAATGTGGGCGACGAGGGCGGCTTCGCACCGAACCTCAAGTCCGCCGAGGCGGCGCTCGAGTATATCGTGAAGTCGATCGAGAAGGCCGGCTACACGGCCGGCAAGGACGTCTATCTCGGCCTCGACTGCGCCTCGACCGAGTATTTCAAGGGCGGCAAGTACGAGATGGAGGGCGAGGGCAAGTCGCTCACCTCCGAGCAGAACGCCCAGTTCCTCGCCGATCTCGTCTCCAAGTTCCCGATCATCTCGATCGAGGACGGCATGGCCGAGGACGACTGGGATGGCTGGAAGGCGCTCACCGATCTCGTCGGCAAGAAGGTGCAGCTCGTTGGCGACGACCTGTTCGTTACCAACACCGAGCGCCTCCGGTCCGGCATCAAGATGGGCGTCGCCAACTCGATCCTGGTGAAGGTCAATCAGATCGGCTCGCTGTCGGAGACGCTCGACGCCGTCGATACCGCTCACCGTGCCGGCTATACCTCCGTCATGTCGCATCGTTCGGGCGAAACCGAGGACTCGACGATTGCCGACCTCGCGGTCGCCTGCAACTGCGGTCAGATCAAGACGGGCTCGTTGAGCCGCTCCGACCGGCTGGCCAAGTACAACCAGCTGATCCGCATCGAGGAGCAGCTCGGTTCGACGGCCAAGTATGCCGGCCGCAGCGTCCTGAAGGGCTGAGGCTCACTCGGCGATGCGGGCCCCGTTTACGAACGAGACGGCCCGCCCGAGCAAGTTTTGCGGCTGGAGCAGGTGCCCCGGCCGCGCCCCTGGCCGTGCTGGCAGGCGGCAAACCCTGACGGTTGCGGGCAGGGGAATCAGCTAGCCTTCGCGTCATGAGCAACCACCTTCGCCTGTCCGGACTATCGGCTGCGGCCCAGGCCGACGCGCTCCGCGAGATCATCAGGAGTTCGGATCTGCTGTCTGACGTGCTGGTGCGGGCACGGGCGCTCAACCTGCCGGACTGCTGGCTGGTTTCCGGCGCGATCTACAACACGGTGTGGAACCACCTCACCGGCCGGTCCCCACTGACGGGCATCAACGACATCGACCTGTTCTATTTCGATGCGACGGACCTCAGCTATGAGGCCGAGGACCGGACCATGAAGAATGCCGAGGCGGTCTTTGCGGATCTGCCTCTGCCCGCGCAGTTGCGCAACCAGGCGCGGGTGCACCTGTGGTACCCCGAGCGCTTCGGCGGTTCCTATCCGCCGCTCCGCTCATCGTGCGAGGCTGTGGATCGTTTCGCGACGGTGGCCCATTCGGTGGCGGCGCGGCTTGGCGGGGCGGGGGATATCGAGCTCTACGCACCGTTCGGGCTCGATGATGTGTTCAGCTTCCGCCTCGCCCCGAACCGGACCCTGGACAATCGCGTGACCCACACGAAGAAGGGTGAACGGGCCCGTTCGGTTTGGCCGGAGATCGTCTTCGAGCCCTGGTGACGGATGGCGGCCTCTCCGCACCCTTGATATCCCCGCTGCGCAACGACCCGTTAAGCTGCGGTGAACTATGTTGGAGGGCACGAAACCGGGTTTCCGAACACCATGCCGACTCGCCTCAAACGTCCTCCTTTCTGGCGCCATGTCTTGGTCGCACTGGGGCTCGTGGCTTTTCAGGGATATCTGGGCTACAGCGTTGTGACGGGGCAGTTCGGCATCGAGAGCCAGGATGCGCTCGAGGGCGAGATCGGCGAACTGGAAGCCAAGTCGGCTGCCTTGCAGGCAGAGATCGATTCCTACCGGCACCGGATCGACCTGTTCCAGACCACGCGTCTCGACCCCGACCTCGTGTCGGAGCGGGCACGGGCGCTGTTGTCGATGGCCGAGGCGGGCGATATCGTCGTCATGGTCGATCCGGCGACAGGTAAACCGCAGTCCGGTTCATCTTCGTTGTCAACTCAGAATGAGTTAACGTCGATTATCGACGAGAGTTCAGACTGATAGACCTGTTTCTTTATGTAACAGGCGGATTCGCTTCCGACACAATCTTGCGATAAGCTCTTGCGGTTCGCGGCCTGTCGCCGCGTGACGACGATGCGGCATACCCATCTTCCGGAGCTTCGCCCATGGCGCGTAAAGCGGTGGCCACCAAGACGGCCCAGTCCAACGTCCCCGAATTCACCAAGGAACAGGAACTTTCCGCTTACCGCGAGATGCTGCTTATCCGCCGCTTCGAAGAGAAGGCCGGGCAGATGTACGGCATGGGCCTCATCGGCGGCTTCTGCCATCTCTATATCGGCCAGGAAGCCGTGGTGACTGGCGTGACCATGGCGTCCAGGAAGGGCGAAGACGCCCAGATCACCGGCTACCGTGATCATGGCCACATGCTGGTGATGGGCCTCGACCCCAAGGGCGTCATGGCCGAGCTGACCGGCCGGCAGGGCGGGCTGTCGAAGGGCAAGGGCGGCTCGATGCACATGTTCAGCAACGAACACCGCTTCTACGGTGGCAACGGCATCGTTGGCGCCCAGGTTTCGCTCGGCACGGGCCTGGCGTTCGCCAGCAAGTATCGCGGCGACAACACCGTATCGATCTCCTATTTCGGTGATGGCGCGGCCAACCAGGGCCAGGTCTACGAGAGCTTCAACATGGCCAAGCTCTGGAACCTGCCTGCGGTCTACATCGTCGAGAACAACCGCTACGGCATGGGCACCTCCGTGGAGCGCGCTTCCGGCCAGCCGGACTTCTCGAAGCGCGGCATCTCCTTTGGCATCGAGGGCGAGCAGGTCGACGGCATGGATGTCCGCATGACCTACGACGCCGCCAAGCGCGCCATTGAGCACGCCCGCTCCGGCAAGGGGCCGTACATCCTCGAAATGCTGACCTACCGCTATCGCGGCCACTCCATGTCCGACCCGGCAAAGTACCGGTCGAAGGACGAGGTTTCGACCATGCGCGCCGAGCACGATCCGATCGAGCAGGTGAAGCAGCGCATCATCGAGAAGCGCTACGGCACCGAGGAGAGCCTCAAGGACATCGAGACCGAGATCCGCGCCATCGTCACCGAGGCTGCCGATTTCGCCACGACCGATCCTGAGCCCCCCGCGTCGGAACTTTGGACCGACGTCTACGCTCCCGCCTGATCGGCACTGCCACTTTTCCCATTCGATCTCCCGCTGGAGACCTAGATGCCCACGATTTTGATGCCCGCACTCTCGCCGACGATGGAGGAGGGGAAACTCTCCAAATGGCTCGTCAAGGAAGGCGACACGGTAAAGCCCGGTGACGTATTGGCCGAGATCGAGACCGACAAGGCGACGATGGAAGTCGAGAGCGTCGATAGCGGCGTGGTCCAGAAGATCATCGTGCCGGAAGGCACCGAAGGCGTGAAGGTGAATGCTCCCATCGCCATGGTGCTTGGCGAGGGCGAAGTCCCCGGTGATGCCGAGCCCAGCAGTGCCCAGCTGAAGCCGGTCGACATCGCGCCGGTGAAAGTCGATGCGCCGAACACCATTCCGGCTGCGCCCGCGGGCGTCCCGCCTGTCGCCATTCTCGAGGTAGCATCCGATCCCGATCTTCCGGCTGGCGTCGAGATGGTCGAGATGACCGTCCGCCAGGCTCTCAACGAGGCCATGGCCGAGGAGATGCGCCGCGACAAGGACATCTTCGTAATGGGCGAGGAAGTCGCCGAGTACCAGGGCGCGTACAAGGTGACCCAGGGCCTGTTGCAGGAGTTCGGCTCGCAGCGCGTGATCGACACGCCGATCACCGAGCACGGCTTCGCCGGCCTCGGCGTCGGCGCTGCCTTTGCGGGGCTGCGCCCCATCATCGAGTTCATGACGTGGAACTTCGCCATGCAGGCGATCGACCAGATCATCAACTCGGCCGCCAAGCAGCTCTACATGTCCGGCGGCCAGGTGACAGCGCCCATAGTGTTCCGCGGCCCGAACGGTGCTGCGGCGCGTGTCGGCGCCCAGCACAGCCAGGACTATTCGGCCTGGTACAGCCACGTTCCCGGTCTCCACGTCGTCGCGCCGTTCAGCGCCGCCGACGCCAAAGGGCTGCTCAAGGCCGCCATCCGGTCCAATACGCCGGTGGTCTTCCTCGAGAACGAAATCCTCTACGGCTCGACCGGCCTCGTGCCGAAGGTCGATGACTACGTGCTGCCGATCGGCAAGGCGCGCATCGCCCGTCAGGGCAAGGATGTGACGATCGTCTCGTTCTCGATGGGCATGCGCTACGCTACCCAGGCCACGGAGAAGCTGGTCGCTGCCGGTGTCGATGTCGAATTGATCGATCTCCGCACCCTGCGTCCAATGGACACCAAGACCGTAGTCGAGTCAGTCAAGAAGACCGGCCGTCTCGTCACGGTCGAGGAAGGCTGGCCGCAGGGCGGCATCGGTGCCGAGCTGGCCGCGGTGGTGGTGGCCGAGGCGTTCGACTATCTCGACGCTCCGCCGACCCGCGTCACCGGCAAGGACGTTCCCATGCCGTACGCCGCCAACCTCGAGAAGCTGGCACTCCCCAATGTCGACGAGGTCATCGCGGCGGTGAACGCCGTGACCTATCGGAGCTGACCGGATGGTCGCGCAGACCGAACTCGATCGGAAGTTCCTCGATGCAGCCTACGAGGAGGCCCAGCTTGGCCTCTCCGAAGGCGGCATCCCGATCGGCTCGGTGCTCGTGCGCGATGGCGAGATCATCGGGCGCGGCCACAACCGGCGCGTGCAGAAGGGTGATCCGATCCTGCATGGCGAGATGGATGCGATCCAGAATGCCGGCCGGCAGCGCACCTACAAGGATGTGACCTGCTACACCACGCTCAGCCCCTGCATGATGTGCACCGGCACGATCATCCAGTTCGGCATCTCCCGCGTGGTCGTGGCAGAATCGAAGAATTTCAAAGGCTTCCAGGATGTTCTGTCATTGGCCGGCGTTGACGTGGTGGACTACCACGACGCACGCTGCGAGCACATGATGGCGGATTTCATCGAGAAGCATCCGCAACTCTGGAACGAAGATATCGGCGAGTAAGGCACCATGAGCATCAACATCACCATGCCCGCGCTCTCTCCCACCATGGAAGAGGGCAAGCTCGCCAAGTGGCACGTCAAGGAAGGCGATACCGTCTCCTCGGGCGATGTCATTGCCGAGATCGAGACCGACAAGGCGACGATGGAAGTCGAAGCAGTGGACGAGGGCAAGATCGGCAAGATCGTGGTGCCCGAGGGCACCGAGGGCGTGAAGGTGAACGCCGTGATCGCCGTGATCCTGCAGGACGGCGAGACTGCCGCGGACGTGAAGGAGGCAGCTCCGGCTCCCGCGGCCAAGGCGCCTGAGCCTGCGAAGGCGGAGGCTCCGGCTCCAGTTGCAGCGCCGGCACCTGCCGCTTCTCCGGCTCCAGCGCCCGCCAAGCCAGCAGCAGCTGCTGCAAGCAATGGTGCCCGCGTCTTCGCATCGCCGCTTGCCAAGCGTCTCGCCAAGGAGGCCGGCATCGAGCTCGGCGCCATCTCCGGCTCTGGTCCGCACGGTCGTGTGGTGAAGTCCGACGTTGAAGCTGCCCGCTCCGGCAAGGCGCCGCTAAAGGCCGCCCCGGCACCCGCCGCAACTGCCGCATCGGGCGGCGCGACTCTCGCCGGCGGCATGACCAAGGCGCAGGTGCTCGCCCTGTATCCCGAGGGCAGCTACGAGCTCGTCCCGAACGACGGCATGCGCAAGGTCGTCGCCGCGCGCCTCACCGAGGCCAAGCAGACCATTCCGCACTTCTACCTGTCGCTCGACTGCAAGATCGATGCGCTGCTGGAAGCCCGCGAGCAGATCAACGCCGCCGCTCCGGTGAAGGACGGCAAACCGGCCTACAAGCTCTCGGTCAACGACTTCGTCATGAAGGCCTGGGCAGCGGCACTGATGAAGGTGCCGACGGCCAACGCCACCTGGGCTGGCGACTCGATCCTCTACCACAAGCACGCGGACGTGGCGGTTGCCGTGGCCGTGCCGGGAGGCCTCTTCACCCCGGTGGTCAAGGCCTGCGATACCAAGTCGCTGCGCCAGATCTCCGAGGAGGTGAAGGACCTCGCCGGCCGCGCCCGTTCGAAGAAGCTGATGCCGCAGGAATACCAGGGCGGCACCTCGTCGGTGTCGAACCTCGGCATGTACGGTATCAAGAACTTCCAGGCCGTCATCAACCCGCCGCACGGAACCATCCTCGCGGTCGGTGTCGGCGAGGAGCGCGTCTATGCCGAGAAGGGCCAGATCAAGACGGCGACCTTCATGACGGTCACGCTCAGCTGCGACCACCGCGCCGTCGACGGTGCGCTCGGCGCTGAAGTGCTGTCCGCCTTCAAGGCCCTGATCGAAAACCCGGTGATGATGCTGGCATAAGGGCAGGGGTCCTTGATGAAGACTATCCTCGCCTTTGGCGACAGCCTCACCTTCGGCGCCAATCCAGTCCCGGGTGGGCCGCGTCACCCCTATGAGGATCGCTGGCCGACCGCGCTAGAGCGTGCGCTCGATGGTAAGGCGCGGGTGATTGCCGAGGGTCTCGGTGGCCGTACCACCGTGCATGACGACGGCTGGGCTGGCGCTGATCGGAACGGAGCGCGGCTGCTGCCCACACTGCTCGAGTCGCATTCGCCGCTCGATCTTGTCGTCATCATGCTCGGCACCAACGACCTGAAGCCGTTCCATGGCCGCACGGCGCAGGAAGCGGCCAACGGCATGCGCCGGCTGGTGCAGATCACCCGGGGGCACTACCAGAAGCCCGGCGACGTGGCTGCGAAGATCATCCTCGTGGCGCCGCCGCACATCCGCGACACCGATCACCCCGAGATGCTGCTGCACTTCGGCGACGAGGCGATCGGCCAGTCCAAGCTGTTCGCTCAGTGGTACAAGCTGCGCGCCGACGAATACGGCACCGGCTTCTTCGATGCCGCCACCGTCGCCGAAGCGCATCCGGCCGATGGCGTACATCTGGATGCTGCTAACACCCGGGCCATCGGCGAGGGTCTCGCACCGCTGGTAAAGCAGGTACTGGGCCTGTGACCGCCCCGATCGCCATTCGCGCGGCGACCAAGGCAGATGCGGGTGAAATCGCGCTGCTGGTCAACATCGCAACGCATGGCGGCATCGGCATGAGCTGGGCGCACGACGAGCGCGCCAAGGGCACCTACAACCCGGTTGAAGTTGGCCGGCTGGACATGCTCGACGAGGAGGATGGCCTGAACTGGCGCAACTCCAGCATCGCCGAGAGCGACGGCGAGGTGGTTGGGCTCTTGCTCGGCTATCCCGAACCCGACGTGATGCCGCCGATGCCGGACGACCTCCCGGATTTTCTCGTTCCGATCGTTGAACTCGAATGGCTGTCTGCGGGGCATTGGTTCATTTCGATGCTGGCGGTACACGCACCGTGGCGCGGGCATGGCGTCGGCGGGCTGTTGCTCGAGCTGGCCGAGACGAAGCGTGCCGAAGCCGGCTGCAACGGCCTGGCACTGATCACCGAGGACGTGAACGTGCGGGCACGAGAGCTCTACGAGCGCGAAGGTTTCAAGGTTTCCGCGTCGCGCCCGATGCGCAAGTACCCCAACGGTACGGCCCCGGGCAGCGACTGGCTATTGATGATGAAGGACCAACAACATGGCTGACTCATACGATCTCATCGTCATCGGCGCCGGTCCGGGCGGCTACGTTGCCGCCATCCGCGCTGCGCAGCTGGGCCTGAAGACCGCCATCGTCGAGCGTGAGCACATGGCCGGCATCTGCTCCAACTGGGGCTGCATTCCGACCAAGGCGCTGCTGCGCTCGGCCGAGATCTACGGCCATATGGGCCACGCCAAGGACTACGGCCTGAGCGCCGAGAAGTTCGGCTTCGATATCGCCGCCATCGTAGATCGCTCGCGCAAGATCGCCGGCCAGATGAACAACGGCGTCCAGTTCCTCATGAAGAAGAACAAGGTCGACATCATCTGGGGCGAGGCGCAGCTGACGGCGCCGGGCGAGATCGTGGTCAAGAAGATGACCAAGAAGCCGGTCGAGCCGCAGTGGCCGCAGCCCAAGACCGTGCTGCCCGAGGGTACCTACAAGGCCAAGAACATCATCATCGCCACCGGCGCCCGGCCGCGCGTGCTGCCCGGCATCGAGCCCGATGGCGAAAAGATCTGGACGTATTTCGAGGCGATGAAGCCGGCGAAGTTCCCGAAGTCTTTGGTGATCATGGGCTCCGGCGCCATCGGTATGGAGTTCGCTTCGTTCTACCGGTCGCTCGGTGCCGAAGTGACCGTGGTCGAACTGCTGCCAACCATTCTCCCAGTCGAGGACGCCGAGATCGCGGCGCATGTGAAAAAGCGCTTCGAGAAGCGCGGCATCAAGATCATCACCGACGCGAAGGTGTCGAAGGTCGACAAGACCAAGGACGGGATCACCGCGCACATCGAGCCCAAGACCGGTGACAAGCTCACCATCTCGGCCGATGCGCTGATCTCCGCCGTGGGTGTGCAGTGCAACACTGAGAATCTCGGCCTCGAGAAGCTCGGCGTGAAGATCGATCGCGGCGCCATCGTCATCGACAACTACGGCCGCACCAATGTTCCGGGCGTCTGGGCGATTGGCGACGTCGCTGGTCCGCCGATGCTGGCCCACAAGGCCGAGCATGAAGCGGTGATCACGGTCGAGACCATTGCCGGCCTCAAGGGCGTGCACGGCCTCAACAAGCTGCAGGTTCCGGGCTGCACCTATTGCGAGCCGCAGGTGGCGAGTGTCGGGCTGACTGAGGCCAAGGCCAAGGAGGCCGGGCGCGAGATCAAGGTTGGCCGCTTCCCGTTTGTCGGCAATGGCAAGGCCATTGCGCTTGGCGAGCCTGAGGGCCTGGTGAAGACCATCTTCGACGCCAAGACCGGCGAGCTGCTCGGCGCCCACATGGTGGGTGCGGAAGTCACTGAGCTGATCCAGGGCTTCGTTGTGGCCATGGGCCTCGAGACCACCGAGGAAGAGTTGATGCACACCATCTTCCCGCACCCGACGCTTTCTGAGACCATGAAAGAGTCGGTCCTCGACGCTTATGGCCGCGCGCTGAACCTCTGAGGAGGCCGTCATGGTGCCGCCCGCCGACATTCCGGGATTGCCCAACGACATCACGCCGTTAATCGTGTTTCTTGCCATCGGCCTCCTGGCCGGCTGGCTGGCGAGCCTCGTGCTCGGTGGCGGTGGCCTGCTACGGAACCTGATCGTCGGTGTGATCGGATCGTTCGTTGGTGGCTACGTGCTGACCTTGCCGGTATTCGCCTGCCGATCGACAATGTCTGGGTCAGCAGCATCGCTACGGCGACCATTGGCGCGCTGCTGGTCATCGCCGTGGCAAGGGTGGTGGCCAAGTAGCTTCCGAGGGTTGAACCGGCGATATCGCAACGCGATATCCCTAGCGGGTCAACCTGGGGTCACAACAATGGGTCTGCCGGAAAAGCAGTTTGGGGGAGAAGTTCAAATGGGTCGTATGGATACTCGCTCACTGGTCATCTTTCTCGTCATCGGACTCGTGGCCGGCTTCCTCGCCAGTCTCGTGGTCGGCGGCGGCGGGCTGATCACCTACCTCGTGAGCGGCGTCATCGGTTCGTTCGTGGGCGGCTACCTGTTCACCGCCCTCAATATCAACCTCGGCATCAAGAGCCCGATCGTCACGCAGATCATTACCTCGACGGTTGGTGCTATCATCGTTGTCATCATTGCCAGGCTCATTGCCGGCTAGGAACGCCTCTTGGTCACCCTGATCGACAGTTTAGACACCCGCCCGCGGCACCCGGAAAAGGCCAATCGGCCTGAGAACGAGATGCTGCGAAAGCCGGACTGGATCCGGGTCAAGGCGCCGGGGTCTCCCATTTACAAGGAGACCCAGCAGATCGTGCGCGAGAACGGCCTCGTCACCGTCTGCGAGGAAGCCGGCTGTCCGAACATCGGCGAGTGCTGGTCGAAGAAGCACGCGACCATGATGATCATGGGCGAGATCTGCACCCGTGCCTGCGCGTTCTGCAACGTGCGAACCGGGTTGCCGACCGCGCTCGATCCCAATGAGCCCGAGAACGTCGCTATCGCCGTCGAGAAACTCGGCCTCGCGCACGTGGTGATCACCTCGGTGGACCGCGATGACCTGCCGGATGGCGGCGCCGAGCACTTCGCCCAGGTCATCCGCGCCATCCGTGTCCGCACGCCCAAGACCACTATCGAGATTCTGACGCCGGACTTCCTGCGCAAGGACGGGGCGCTCGAGATCGTCGTGGCTGCCAAGCCCGATGTTTTCAACCACAACCTCGAGACGGTGCCCTCGAAGTACCTAAAGGTCCGTCCGGGCGCCCGCTACTTCCATTCCATTCGCCTGCTGCAGCGCGTGAAGGAACTCGATCCGACCATGTTCACCAAGTCCGGCATCATGGTCGGGCTCGGTGAGGAGCGGAACGAAGTCCTTCAGCTGATGGACGACCTCCGTTCGGCCGACGTCGATTTCCTGACCATCGGCCAGTACCTTGCGCCGACCAAGAAGCACCATCCAGTGCAGCGGTTTGTGACCCCCGAGGAGTTCAAGTCGTTTGCGACCGTGGCGATGACCAAGGGGTTCCTGCTGGTGTCATCGAGCCCGCTGACTCGCTCGTCGCACCACGCGGGTGAAGACTTCGAACAGCTCCGCGCCAACCGTATGGCCAAACTCGCCCATGGCTGATCTCTTTCTCGAGCGGCACTCGCCGCATCTGCCGCAGCGCATGTTCGATCTGGTCTCCGACCTCGAGGCCTATCCGCGCTTCATCCCCAACTGCAAGGGGATGGAGGTTCGCGAGGACGCCGCTGGTGGTGCTGTCCTGGCCAAGATGACCATTCAGTTTGGCCCGATCACCCAAGCCTATACCAGCCGCGTGGTCGCCGACCCCGAGACGATGACCATCACCGCAAAGGCGGTCGACGGCCCTTTCGCTTATCTCGACAGCAAGTGGAGCTTTGAAGCGGAAGGCGAGGGGACCCGCATCCGCTTCCACATCGACTTCAAGATCGCCAATCCGCTGATCGCCGCGGTCGCCGAGCCGGCCTTTGCGGCCAAGCAGACCGAGATCATCGATGCCTTCGAGGACGAAGCGGACCGCCGCTTCGGCTAGGCTTTCGCGGCTTTCAGCACGAGCTTGAGCGCCTGCACGACCGTCGCGTGCCGGACTTCGTCGCGGTTGCCGGAAAAGATCTTCCGGAAGTGCGTGGTGCCGTCCTCGGTCGCGACGGCGAAATGCACCAGCCCGACAGGTTTGTCGGCGGTACCGCCGGTCGGACCGGCGATTCCGGTCACAGCAACGGCGATATGCGTTCCGGCCGCCGTCAGGGCGCCATCGGCCATGGCCATGGCCACTTCCTCAGAGACTGCCCCATATTGCCTCAGCAGGCCGAACGGCACGCCGATCATCGCGATCTTGGCTTCGTTGGCATAGGTCACGTAGCCGCCATAGACGACGTCGGAGGAGCCGGAGACTGAGGTCAGGGCGCCGGCAATGAGGCCGCCGGTGCAGCTTTCCGCGGTCGCGATGGTGAGGCCGGCAGCCTTCAGGGCCTCGATCGTTTCGACGGCGAGGGCGGCGATGTCTTCGGGCAGTGTCATCTCAATCCTCCCTGGGCAGCTCGATCGAAGCCGAGGCCATGGCGACGATGCCTTCGCCGCGGCCGGTGAAACCCAGTTGCTCGCTGGTTGTTGCCTTGATGGCGATGCGCCCCGTACCAATGCCGCAGGTCTTGCCGATGACGGTCTTCATGGCTTCGACATGCGGTCCGATCCGCGGGGCTTCGCAGACGATGGTCACGTCCAGGTTCACGATGCGGCCGCCACGCTCAATCACAAGACCGGCGGCGTGGGCGAGGAAGATGGTCGAGGCGGCGCCTTTCCACTGCGGATCCGAGGGCGGGAAGTGCTTGCCGATGTCGCCTTCACCCATGGCGCCGTAGATCGCGTCAGTCAGGGCGTGGAGGGCGACGTCGGCATCGGAGTGGCCCTTGAGCTTTGCAGTGTGCGGGATTTCCACGCCTCCCAGCGAGACCGCGTCGCCGGTGTCGAACTGGTGGACGTCAAAGCCAGTGCCGACGCGGGTTTCCATGGCTTTCTCCCCACCGAGGAGGCGTTCCGCACGTGCGAAATCCTCTGGATGCGTAATCTTGATATTGCGGGTGCTGCCCGGCGTCAGCGCCACGGTCAGGCCCGCCCACTCTGCGATGGCCGCGTCGTCCGTGAACTCGCGCGGCATTCGGCCAGCGCGCAGGTGCGCGCCGAGAATCTGCGGGAAGCGAAATCCCTGCGGCGTCTGGGCGGCGAAAAGGGTGTTGCGATCTTCCGTTGCGGTGACGGTTCGTCCGTCGGTTGAGCGCTTGATCGTGTCAATCACGGGTACGACTGGCAGCGCGCCATCGTGCTCGCGGAGGGCTGCGATCACCCCGTCGATGATGTCGTCGTCAACCAGCGGACGGGCGGCGTCCTGAATCAGGACGTAGTCGGGGCGCCGGGGGCTCAGCGCCGTCAACCCGGCCAGCACTGATGCCTGCCGCTGCGCACCGCCGGAGACGGGAGACAGAAGGCGTGGGTCGGCTAGACCAAGTGCTGCAAAGAGTTCGGCATGGTCGGGATGAATCACCGGGACGACCCAGGACACGTCCTTGCGGGTGAGGAAGGCCGCGATGGTTCGGCTGATGACAGGTCTGCCGGCGAGTTCCCGGTATTGCTTCGGGCTCGTGCCTCCGTTAGCAAAGGCGCGTTCGCCGCGGCCCGCGGCGACCACGACTACGGCGATGGTCTTCTCGGCTGTCATAGGTGGTACATGGAGCCCCTTACTGGCGCCGCCAGTCCTAGCGGCGGCTCACCTACCCAGCAAGCACGGATGTTGGACACTGAGCCGCAGGCCACGATACGTGGTTGCACGCGCGCGTTTTTTGACTATTCTGCGGGCATTTCCTGGAAATGAGCAAATCTGGGGCAGCGATTGTCTGAGTTTGCCTGCGCATTGAGCATTGCTGGTCACGAACTGCCCAACCGTGCCTTCCTCGCTCCCATGGCGGGTATTACGGACGAACCGATGCGGCGGCTGGCCGAGCGGTTCGGGGCAGGCCTGGTCGTCTCCGAGATGATCGCCAGCAACGCTTTGGCGACCGGCATGGACGACATGGTCCGCAAGCTGGGGAAGACCTCGGGCTCGCTGCCGCACGTCGTGCAACTGGCCGGCTGCGAGGCCGAATGGATGAAGCGCGGGGCGGAGATTGCCCACGCCGCCGGCGCCGACATCATCGACATCAACATGGGCTGCCCCTCCAAGCGCGTCACCAACGGCTATGCCGGTTCGGCGCTGATGCGGGTGCCCGACGAGGCCCTGAAGCTGATCGATGCGGTGGTGGCGGCAACACCACTGCCGGTCACGGTGAAGATGCGGTTGGGCTGGGACGAGGACAATATGAATGCGCCCGACCTGGCCCGGCGGGCGGTCGATGCGGGGGCGCAGATGATCACGGTGCACGGCCGCACGCGCCAGCAGTTCTACAAAGGCGAGGCTCGCTGGCATCTGGTGCGCCCGGTCGTCGAGGCGGTCGCGGTCCCGGTGGTGGTCAACGGCGACATCGTCGACTTCGTCGCTGCCCGCGAGGCCCTGAAGCAATCCGGTGCCGCCGCCGTGATGATCGGGCGCGGTGCGCAGGGGCAGCCGTGGAAAGTCGGACAGATCGGGGTTGAGCTCGACGGCGGGGAAGCGGCCGCATCGCCGAGCGACGGCGAACTGGTTGACATCGTCTCCGAGCACTACGAGGCCATGCTGCTCGCCTACGGCACCCATATCGGTGTCCGCGCGGCACGCAAGCATCTCGACTGGTATCTCGAGGCCGCCGGGATCGAGCTGGAGAAGCCTGTGCGCAAGAGCCTGCTCAATGCCGAGGACCCACAGGAGGTCCAGGCGATGATACCTGACATATACGCGAGCGACCGGAGGCTCGCAGCATGACCAAAGTCCCACCGCCAGCGCTCAGTACGGCTGTGCTGCAGGCGCTGCCACAGCCCGTGATCGTGTGCAGCGAGGACCGGAGCATCATCTTCGTCAACTACGCCGCGGAAGCCTTCTTCGGCGCTTCACTGAGCGTTCTAACGCGGCAGCGGCTCGACGACCTCATTGCCTTCGGTTCGCCCATCATCGGCCTGATGCAAGCCGTCGCCGACCGTCGGGGCCCGATGACCGAGTACCGCGTGCGCGTCGGCTCGTCGCGCTTCTCGGAAGCCGATGACGATCGCATCGTCGATGTGTTTGCCTCGCCCCTGTCCGAAGGCGACGGCCGCATCGCGCTCCTCTTCCAGGAGCGGACGATGGCTGACAAGATCGATCGACAACTCGTGAGCAGAGGCGCTGCGCGCTCCGTTACCGGGCTCGCCGCCATGCTGGCGCACGAGATCAAGAACCCGCTGTCGGGCATCCGCGGCGCCGCCCAACTGCTCGAACAGAGCGTAACGCCGGATGAACTGCCGCTGGCTCGCCTCGTGCGCGACGAGGTGGACCGGATCGTCAACCTCATCGACCGCGTCGAGGTGTTCGGCGACGACCGGCCGATCGAACGTGAGCCGATCAACATCCACGTGATCCTCGACAGGGTGAAGCTGCTCGCGCGGAACGGCGTGGCGAGGGGCATCAGCTTTCATGAGGAGTACGACCCTTCGCTCCCACCCGTTGCCGGCAACCGGGACCAACTCATTCAGGTGTTCCTCAACCTTGTGAAGAACGCCGCAGAAGCCCTTGAGCGCACACCGAAGCCCGAGATCCGGTTCTCGACGGCATTTCGGCCGGGTATCCGCATTTCAGTGCAGGGCGTGTCGGAGCGCATCTCGCTGCCGATCGAGATCGTGATCGAGGACAATGGTCCCGGGGTGCCTGCCGACCTGGTGCCGATCCTGTTCGATCCGTTCGTCACGACCAAGTCGAACGGGTCGGGTCTGGGGCTGGCGCTCGTCGCCAAGATCATCGGCGATCATGGTGGCGTGGTCGACATGGACAGCCGTCCTGGCCGCACCCGCTTCCGCATTCTTCTGCCCGTCGCCGCCAAGGCGACCATCACTGAGACTGAGACCGAAGAGGTTCTGGCCAGATGAGCCACACTGTGCTGCTCGCCGACGACGATGCCGCGATCCGCATGGTGCTGAACCAGGCGCTGACGCGAGCGGGTTACGAAGTCCGTCCCACCGGCAACATGTCCACGATGTGGAACTGGGTGAGCCGCGGGGAAGGGGATCTCCTGATCACCGACGTTTCGATGCCGGACGGCAACGCGTTCGACATCATGCCCAAGATCAAGAAGCTCAGGCCCGACCTGCCGATGGTCGTGATGAGCGCCCAGAACACGTTCATGACGGCGATACGGGCCAACGAGGTCGGCGCCTACGAGTACCTGCCGAAGCCGTTCGACATTGCCGAAGTTCTGTCGGTGGTGGCGCGGGCCTTGGCGGACGCCAAGAAGTCATCCGCGTCCGAGAAGAAGGCCGATGAGCCGGGCGAGAACATGCCCCTCGTGGGCCGCTCCCCGGCCATGCAGGACATCTACCGGGCACTGGCGCGCCTGATGCAGACCGACCTTACGGTGATGATCACCGGCGAGAGCGGCACCGGCAAGGAACTGGTAGCGCGCGCGCTCCATAATTTCGGCAAGCGCCGCAACGGGCCGTTCGTCGCCATCAACATGGCTGCCATCCCGCGCGACCTGATCGAGGCAGAACTGTTCGGCCATGAGAAGGGCGCGTTCACCGGCGCTACCTCGCGCTCGTCCGGCCGGTTCGAGCAGGCCGAGGGCGGCACGCTGTTCCTCGACGAGATCGGCGACATGCCGATGGACGCCCAGACCCGCCTGCTGCGCGTGTTGCAGGAGGGTGAGTACACGATGGTCGGCGGTCGGACCCCGATCAAGTCCAACGTGCGCATCGTGGCGGCGACGCACCGCGACCTCAGCCAGATGATCCGGCAGGGGCTCTTCCGCGAGGATCTGTACTACCGCCTCAACGTGGTGCCGATCCGGCTGCCGCCCCTGCGCGAGCGCATCGACGATATCAACGACCTGGTGCAGCACTTCCTGCGCTCGGCGCAGCGCGAAGGTGAGCCGGTCAAGACCATCTCGCCCGATGCCATCCGGCTGCTCCAGAACTACTCCTGGCCCGGGAACATCCGCGAGTTGGGGAACCTCGTTCGGCGCCTTTCGGCGCTCTACGCCGACGAGAACATCTCGCTGGAGATCGTGCAGAGCGAGTTGAACCTCGCGGACCGACAGCCTGCGGCTGTTGCCTCCGGGCCGGTCGATGTCTCGACGGCAGTGGAAACCCACGTCGCGCAAGTGCTCAGGGAGTACGAACCGAACCTGCCGCCCGCTGGCCTCTATCAACGGGTCATCGACAAGGTCGAGGCTCCGCTCATCGCGATGGTTCTAAATGCTTGTGGCGGAAACCAGATTCGCGCGGCTGACCTCCTGGGCCTCAACCGAAACACATTGCGCAAGAAGATCCGGGCGCACTCGATCGAGATCGTGAAGCAGTCCCGCCGGCAGGGCTGATCCTTCACAAGGTGGAGGGCAGTCCCCTTAGCTGTTGCAATTCTGCATCATAGGGCCTACGGAGGTTCCAGGGGACACCTCTCGCGGGTGTCACATTTTTGCACCAATTAGACTGAAGGCTGAGCTCTCGGGCTAGGGTTGCCCGCCGAGTTCCCGAAACCGGCCCTTGATGCACGAAGCCACGCTCCCGAGCGATGCAATGCCTGAGCCGACGCTCGCGTCCGCGACAAAGCGGATGCGCCCGGTTCTGTTTGGCGATACGGGCCGCAAAGCGGTGCGCACGATCGGGCTGATCATCGTGCTGCTGTCGGTCTTCGTGACGACCGGCTCGTTCCTGATCCTGACCGGCGCCTCGGATATCGAGCCGACACCGGAAGTCTGGACCATCATCTGGCTGGTCAACGGCCTGCTGGTGCTGTCGGTGGTTGCGCTCGTTCTCACCGAGGCGATGCTGCTGTTCCAGGCAAAGATGCAGGGGCAACCCGGCGCAAATCTGCAGATCCGAATGGTCGGCATGTTCGCCAGCATCGCGGCGGTGCCAGCGCTGCTGGTGGCTGTCGTCGCCATGTTCTCGCTGAACCAGGGGCTCGATCAATGGTTCTCGGAACGCACGCGGACAATGGTGGAAAGCTCGCGGCTTGTGGCGCGCTCCTACCTGCTCGAGCACTCGCAGGTGCTGCGCGACGACATCATATGGGTCGCCAATGAACTGGAGCAGGCGCGCGGGACGTTCGAAACAGATCGGGTGAAGTTCCAGCGCATTCTGACAGCGCTGGCTGTGACACGGTCGCTGCCTTTCACTTCACTGATCTCGGCGGACGGCGACACGCTGATGAAGGCACAGATCAACGCGCCGGGTACGGCCCCACGGGTACCGGCCGGTCTGACCCAGGGCGTCATCGAGGGGCGGCCCACCGAGATCGCGCCGGGGCGCACCAACCTGGTCGGCTCGGTGGTCAAGCTTCGGGGCTACGACGACACGTACCTGTTCGTGGCGCGGCCAGTTGATCCTGAGGTTCTGGAGTTCACACGGCTCACCGACCAGAACATCACGGAATACCGGAACTACGAGAGCAATCGCGTGGTCTTCCAGATCACGTCGGCCATCATGTATGTCGGCCTGGCGCTTGTGCTGCTGCTCGCCGCCGTCTGGATCGGCATTGCGCTCGCCAACCGCTTCGTCGACCCGATCCGAAACCTGATGATTGCCTCCAACCGAGTGTCGGATGGCGATCTCGACGTTCGGGTTCCGGTGCAGGAGGGCAGGGGCGACCTGCGCGACCTCACCAATCGCTTCAACACGATGACGCAGCAGCTGAAGTCGCAGCGTCTTGCGCTTGTCGAGGCCAACGAGACCAACGAGAAGCGCCGCCAGTTCACTGAAGCTGTGGTGGAGGGCGTGTCGGCCGGCATCGTCGGGCTCGATCCGTTCGGTGCCATCACACTGGTGAACCTGCGCGCGGCCGAGATGGTTGGGGCGGACGAAATTGCGCTGGTAGGCAAGCGGATCGACGAGGTGATCCCGGCCTTGGCCCCCGTCATCGAGCGCGCCAAGTCGGCGCGGCGCGGCACCATCCGCGACCAGATCGAGATCGGCTCGGGGCCGGACTACCGCACTTACCAGGTGCAGCTGACTCGCGAAGGCACGATGACGGAGAGCAAGGGCTTCGTCGTGACCCTCGACGACATCACCGACCTTCTCTCGGCGCAGCGCACCGGTGCTTGGGCCGATGTGGCGCGACGCATTGCGCACGAGATCAAGAACCCGCTGACGCCGATCCAGCTTAGCGCCGAACGTCTGCGCCGACGCTATGCCAGCAAGCTCGCCGACGATTTCGACATCTTCGACAAGTGCATCAACACGATCATTCGGCAGGTCGGCGATATCGGGCGTATGGTCGACGAGTTCTCGTCGTTCGCGCGGATGCCCGAGGCCAAGCTTGAGAAGGGGAACCTGACGGATTCGATCCGTCAGGCGGTGTTCCTCGAAAGCGTGCGGCTTCCGGAAGTCGCCATCAACATGGAACTGCCGGAGCAGCCGATCGTCGCTTGGTTCGACAACCGGCTGGTGAGCCAGGTGCTGACGAACCTCATCAAGAACGCTGTGGAGGCCATCGAGGGCGCCGGGCTTGAGGCGATCAAGAACCCGGTGATCACGGTTTCTGCCGCACCGGAAGGCGAGAAGGTGCGCATTTCGGTTACCGACAATGGCAAAGGGTGGCCGAAAGACAACCGGCAGCGGCTGCTCGAACCTTACGTCACGACCCGCGACAAGGGCACGGGACTGGGGCTCGCGATCGTCGCCAAGATCATCGAACAACACGGCGGCAAGGTCGACCTGATCGACGCCGAGCCGGACGAGAACGGGCGTATCGGCGCTTGCTTTACCTTCACCCTGCCGCGGAATCGGCCCGGTGAGGCTGACGAAGGGGGGCCTGCGGCTCCCGAAACCGTGGCGGAACAGCAGACCGCCACCGAGACTGGGAGCGGCGCTACGGCCGGGGCAGGGCCCGATAGCGGACAGCAAGAGGAGCCGCAGTTGCAAGCGGTGGACAATACCTGATGGCGCTCGACATTCTGATCATCGACGACGAGGACGACATCCGCGATCTGATCGCTGGCATCCTCGAGGACGAAGGGTACCAGACCCGTCAGGCGCATGACGCAGACTCGGGGCTCAACGAAATTGCGCGACGGCGCCCGAGCCTTGTTTTCCTCGATATCTGGATGCAAGGCAGCCGGCTCGACGGCCTGCAGCTGCTGGACGAGTTCCAGAGCCAGCACCCCGACATGCCGGTGGTGATGATCTCGGGCCACGGCAACGTCGAGACGGCCGTCAGCGCCATCAAGCGAGGGGCCTACGACTACATCGAGAAGCCGTTCAAGGTGGACCGGTTGCTGCTGATTACCCAGCGAGCGATGGAGTCGGCGCGGCTCAAGAACGAAGTCGCGGACCTGCGGGAGCGCTCCAGCAAGACCGTCGAACTGGTCGGCAACTCTCCGACACTGCAGGGCGTGCGGGCGGTCATCGAGAAATCTGCACCCACCAACTCGCGCATCTTCATTTCCGGCTCGTCGGGGACGGGCAAGGGGCTGTCAGCGCGACTGATCCACCAAAGGAGCGCGCGTGCAGACTCGCCGTTCATCGAAATCAACTGCTCGCTGTACTCGCCCGAGGAAGTCGGGGTCGTGCTGTTCGGGCGGGAGACGCGCGAGAAGTCGGGCATCCTGAGGACCGAAGTCGGGGCGCTCGAGAGGGCACATGGCGGTACGCTGTACCTGTCGGAGGTGGCGACGCTGCCGCCCCCAGTGCAACAGTCGCTCCTGCGGACGCTGGTCGAGAGCAAGTTCAACCGGGTTGGCGGCGCCGTGGCGGTGCCCATCGACGTCCGCGTGATTTCATCCAGCTCGCAGAACGTGGCATCGCTGATCGAGACGGGGCAGCTCCGCTCGGACCTCTTCCACCGGCTGTCCATCGTGCCCATCCAACTGACATCGTTGAAGGAGCGCCGCGAGGACATTCCACCGCTGGTGGAGGTGTTCATCGAGCAGGTTTGCCGGCTGCACAACCTGCGCAGCATGTCGATCGGCGATGATGCCGTGGCGGTTCTGCAGGCGCAGGACTGGCCGGGCAATGCCCGCCAGCTGAGGAACTCGATCGAGCGCCTGCTGATCCTGGTGAAGGATCAGGCGCCGGCGGACGGGGTTATCACCGCGGCGTTGCTGCCTCCGGATATCGGCGAGGTCCTGCCCACCGTTGGCGACGGCGATTCTTCGGCGCACCTGATGAGCCTGCCGCTGCGCGATGCGCGGGAAGTGTTCGAGCGTCAGTACCTCATGGCGCAAATCGAACGGTTCGGCGGGAACATCTCAAAAACCGCCGAGTTCGTAGGGATGGAGCGTAGTGCGCTGCACCGCAAGATCAAGTCCCTCGGACTATAGCGGGGCTTGCCCGGCCGGGTAGGCACTCGGTATCTTCTGTGCCATAGTTTCCCTGCGATTGGGATGTGACGGCATGTGAGAGGGCAGGGCGGTGGCGGCCGCTGTCCGAACAACAGGGCGCGCCCGCCCAACAATGCGAGAAGAGGCCTCAGAATGCCCAGCGAAAAGACCCAGAACCTCCAGGACGCCTTCCTCAACCACGTTCGCAAGCAGAAGGTCCCGGTCACGATCTTTCTCGTGAACGGGGTCAAGCTGCAGGGCGTGATCACCTGGTTCGACAACTTCTGCCTGCTCCTCAGACGCGACGCGCAATCGCAGCTGGTATACAAGCACGCGATTTCCACAATCATGCCGGGAGCTCCGATCCAGTTGTTCGATCCGGAGACCCCGTCAGAGGACTGACGCAAGCCGATGGGCGACGAGTACGACGATGAGGCCGCCCAAAAGGGCGGCCCGCAGGCATTCATAGATCACCGTTTGGCGCCGACCCGGGTCGGCCTCGTGATTCCGGACGTGCGTGGGCGCGCCGCCAACCATACGATCGAGGCCCGCAAGGCCGAGTTCGAGGGGCTGGCGAGCGCGATCAACGTCGACATCGTGTTCTCCGAGATCGCCAAGGTACGCGAGGTGAAGCCGGCCACGTTCATCGGCGGCGGGCATGTCGACGAGATTGCCAAGCGGGTGAAGGCCGACGAGATCGAGCTTCTGCTCGTCGACGCGGCCTTGCATCCCATACAGCAGCGCAACCTCGAGAAGGAGACCGGCAGCAAGGTGCTTGACCGCACCGGGCTGATCCTCGAGATTTTTGGCGAGCGAGCGGCCACTCGAGAAGGTGTGCTGCAGGTCGAACTGGCGCACCTAAACTACCAGAAGAGCCGGCTCGTTCGCAGTTGGACCCACCTCGAGCGGCAACGCGGCTCAGGTGGCTTCGGCTTCATGGGCGGCCCAGGTGAAACCCAGCTGGAAAGCGACCGCCGACAGCTCCAGGATCGAATCAAGCTCCTGGAAGAACGCATTGAAAAGGTTAGGCAAACGCGTGGCCAGCAGAAGGGTCGTCGCGACGCCGTGCCGTTCCAGGTCGTGGCCCTGGTAGGCTATACCAACGCCGGAAAATCCAGCATATTCAACGCGTTGACAGGGGCAGGGGTGTTCGCCAAGGACCTGCTGTTCGCAACCCTCGACACGACGGTCCGCAAGATCGAACTGCCACATGGCCGCCAGGTCATGCTGTCCGACACTGTGGGGTTCGTTTCCGACCTGCCGACCGATCTCATCGCCGCATTCCGGGCGACGCTTGAGGAGGTGCTGGAGGCCGATGTGATCCTGCACGTTCGCGACGTCGCCAATCCGGATCATGCCGCCCAGGCCAACGATGTGCTCAAGGTACTGGAGGAACTTGGCGTCTCCGCTGAGGCTACCCCCATGATCGAGGTCTGGAACAAGGTCGACCTGCTGCCGCGGGACCCGGACGGCTCCATGCCGGCTCTCGCGACGCTGACGCCTGCCGGTAAGGTCGCGGCTTCGGTGCCGGTTTCCGCGCAGACGGGTGAGGGACTCGACAAGCTGCTCGCCACGATCGAACAGGTGCTGGCCGGGCAGGGACGCACCTACCGCGTGCTGGTTCCCCACACGGCCGGCGCCGATGTGGGCTGGCTCTATGGCCACGCCGAAATCCTCAAGAAGGAAGAGCCCGACGAGAACGGGCAGGTCTACGAGGTGCGGGTCGAGGCACGGCACAAGATGGCCTTCACCGAGCGGTTCGCCGGCCGTATCGAGGGGTCAGACGCCGCCTGAGCGCTCCTTGGCCCGGATCTCGTTCCAATACCCGTCGAGCCGGTCGAGGCCGGCTTCGGCGAGAGGGACAGCGTCTTCGTTGGCGCGGGCTTCGACGTAGCGGAAGCGACGGTCGAACTTGACGTTGGCGTCGCGCAGCGCGGATTCGCCTTCGACACCAAGCTTGCGGGCCAGGTTGGCGACTGCGAACAGCAGGTCGCCCAGCTCCTCCTGGACCTCCGCGGTGTTGCCCGCCTCCGCGGCCTCCGCGACTTCGTCGAGCTCCTCGCGGACCTTCGCCAGCGTCTGGCGCCAGTCCGGCCAGTCGAACTGCACGGAGGCGGCGCGGCGGCTGAGTTTTTCGGCGCGAGCGAGGGCGGGCAGGGCGTGCGGAACGTCGTCGAGGATGGAGGAGGGCACCTGCTTCCGTTCAGCCTTCTTCGCCCGTTCGTCGGCCTTCACCTCGTCCCACTTGGCCTTGGCGCCGCCAGCACTACGTGCGGCTTCCTCACCGAAAACATGGGGATGACGCCGGATCAGCTTCTCGGTGATGGCGTAGACGACGTCGCCGATGTCGAACAACCCACGTTCGGAGGCCATCTGCGCGTGGTAGACGGGCTGGAGCAGGAGGTCGCCAAGTTCATCGCGCAGGTCCGCATAGTCCTCGCGCTCGATAGCGTCGGCGACCTCGTAGGCCTCCTCGATGGTGTAGTGGCGGATGCTGGCGAAATCCTGCTCCAGATCCCACGGACAGCCGCCATCCGGGTTGCGAAGGGCGGCCATGATCTCGATGAGACGGGAAATGTCGCGCGAGGGCTGCATCGGTGCCTCAGGTGATATCAAAGCTGACGGCGTGGTTGCCCAGGCGGCCGACCACATGACCGGTGCCGGAGACGGGCACGAGGCCGCACAGCGAACCGGTAGTCACCACGGTGCCTGCCTTCAGCGGGAATGCCGGGTTCTGGTTCTTGGCGTAGGCGATGAACGAGTTGAGCACCGTGCCAAACGAGTGCTTGGCCGGCGCAGACCAGATCTCGTTGCCGGCGAACTCGAGGTGCACGTCGTAGTTCTCGATCTCGGCGCCGGCGTCGCGGTGAGATGGGTCGAAGACGTAGCCATACGCCGAGGCGTTGTCTGCGAGGCCGCCATTGACGCCAGACAGCGAGCGATCGGTGTAGCGCGTACCGCAGATCTCAATGCCGACGAAGTAGTGGCTGATCGCCTCGATGATGTCGATCTCGTCGCGGTTGGCGGCCTCGGTGCTGAGGTCGCTGGCCAGCACCAGGCCGACCTCGACCTCGAGCCCGGTGATCGTCGGCGACGACAGTTGCAGCGCGCCACTGTTGCCGACGCGGGAACGGTAGATCGGCGCACAGGCACCAAGGCCGTCCGGCGTGACGATCGTCTTGAGCAGCGCCGGCGTCTCGCCGAGCGCGCTCATCGTCGCGGACTGGATGCGGAGAGCGGCTGCACGATCGAGCGCAGCATAGGGGGCGGCGTCGACGTCGTGCCGGCCGGCACGCTGGGCCTCAATGAGCTGCTGGGTGAGGTCGGCTTCGGTCGGCATATCTGACAATCCTCCATTCGCATAAGATATATTATGGAACTATCTCGTTGAGCGAACTGAACGGCTGGCGGTTGTCCGTACAGCTCTACTCCAGTACCGCTGTTGCGGTGATCTCGATCCTCAGCCCCTTGGCCAGCAGTTCCTTGACCACCACTGTGGCACGGATCGGATATGGCTTGGTGTTGAAGAACTCGACATACACACGGTTCATGCCCGCCGCGTCGGCGCTGTCGACGAGGAAGATCTGCACCTGGACGATGTTGGTGAGCTCGCCACCGGCGGCGTTGATCGCTTGCTTGAGGTTCGACAGCGCCTGACGCGTCTGTGCCTCGATGTCGCCGTCGGTGATCTTGCCGGTCTTCGGATCTTCGGCCAGCACAACGAGCCAGACGTGATTGCCGGCGCGCACGCAGTCGTTGATAGGACCGCTGGACGGCGCGATGCCGGTGTTGATGACTTCAATCATTGGTGGCGTGGCTCCGTGGTGTGGCGGCGATAGTAGCGCCAGCTGTGGCTAGCGAGGACTGATGATCTCGCCTGCGGTGACGTCGATCTGCAGGCCATCGAACGCCGGCCGGACGTGGTCCGGCGTCATTGCGTCGGTCTGGGCGTAGTCGAGGTCGATATGGAGGTTGGTGAGCACTGCGTGGCGTGGGCGCAGTTCCTCGACCAGATCAAGCGCTTCGGAGAGGCTCAGGTGGCTCGGATGCGGCGTGGGCCGCAGTGCATCGAGCACCCAGGTGTGGAGCCCGCTGACGGCCCCGCGCGAGGCGTCTGGAATGCCGCTTAGGTCGCACGAGTACGCGAAATCCTGCACCCGGAAACCCAACGAGTTGATGTCGCCGTGATCCTGGCGGAACGGCAGGACGGTGATCGAACCGCCCGGCCCGTCTACGGTCAGCGGGTGGCCGGCTTCGATCAGGTGCTGGTTGAGGATCGGCGGATAGCCGGAGCCCGGCGGCGCCGTGAAGCAGTAGGCAAAGCTCGGCACGATCCGGTTGGCGGCTTCGGCGCTGAAGTAGACGTCGACGCGCCTGCGGTTGTTAAGCGCCAGGACGCGCAGGTCGTCGATGCCGTGCGTGTGGTCGGCGTGCTCGTGCGTGTAGAGCACGGCTTCGACGCGATCCACCTCGGCGCGCAGCAACTGCTCGCGCAGGTCGCAGCCGGTATCGACGATGATGCGCGTGGGTTCGTCCGAGCCGGCCGAATAGCCCTCGATCAGCAGCGAGCAGCGGCTGCGGCGGTTCTTGGGATTGTCCGGATCGCAGACGCCCCAGTGGCCGCCGATGCGCGGCACGCCACCCGACGAGCCGCATCCCATGATCGTCGCGACGATGCGCTGTGCTTCAGGCATTACGCCTTAGCCTTTGAGAACAAACGGAAAAAGTTGTCGGTCGTCTCAGTGCCGACCTGATCGAGGCCGACGCCCCGGACTTCGGCGACCTTGGCGGCGGTGTGGGCTACGAAACTCGGTTCGTTCGTGCCGCCGCGATGCGGCACGGGAGCCAGATAAGGTGCATCTGTCTCAACGAGATAGCGGTCAGCCGGAACGAATTTCGCGACCTCGCGGATCTCCTCGGCGTTCTTGAAGGTGATGATGCCGGAGAAGGAAATGTAGCCGCCCAGGTCCAGCGCCTGGCGGGCGAGATCGGCACCGCCGGTGAAGCAGTGGAGCACGAAAGGGAAGGTCCCCTGCCCCATTTCTTCAGCCAGAACCGCCCCCATATGAACGTCAGCTGAACGGGAATGGATGACCAAAGGCAGACCGGTGAGGCGCGACGCGGCGATGTGTCGGCGCAGACCGGTCTCCTGCGCCTCCTTGGGCGCGTTGTCGTAGAAGTAATCGAGACCCGCTTCGCCGATGGCGACGCACTTGGGATGCTCGCTGAGGCGGACCAGGTCCTCGGTGAAGATGTCGAGCTCCTCGTCCGCATGGTGCGGATGCGTGCCGACCGAGCACCAGACCTCGGCATTCTCCTCGGCGATGGCCCTGATCTCGTCGAAGCGCTTTACGCGCGTCGAGATGGTGACCATGCCGTCGATCCCGGCTGCCTTGGCACGGGCGAGCACGCCGGCGCGATCGGCGGCGAGTTCGGGGAAATCGAGATGGCAGTGCGAGTCGATCAGCATTGGCCTATGCCGTCTTTGCGTGCTCGAACTTCTTGAACACAGGCTCGGGCGGCGGCAAGACGGTTCCCGCGGGAACGCCGGACGCGCCGAGCGCGTGGCTCAGCAGGCGCTGATCCGCCGGTACCGCCAGGGCATCGAGGAACTTCGCCGCGGAGCCCGGGACGAACGCCTGCGCCGCGATGGCGGCGCGGCGGACGATATCGGCCGTGGTTGCGAGGATCGTGCCCATGCGCGGCAGGTCGGCCTTCAGTCCCCACGGCGCCTGGTCGGCGAAGTAGAGGTTGGCGGCGTTGAGGAGTGTCGTGAGCTCGCCGGCGGCCTCGTGGATCTGCTGGGTCTTCATGGCGAGATCCATCCTGCCGATGGTCTCCATGGCCGTGGCGACGATGGCGCGCTCGGCCTCGGTCGGCTGCGCCTCAGGGAGCGCGCCGCCAAAGTTCTTCTGGATCATCGACAGCGAGCGCTGCGCCAGGTTGCCGAAGTTGTTGGCGAGGTCGGAGTTGTTCCGGTTGATGAACTTCTCGCGGCCCCAGTCGCCGTCCTGGCCGAAGCTGACCTCGCGCACGCAGTACCAGCGGACCGGATCGGTGCCGTAGAGGTCGAGCTGCTCGTGCGGATCGACGATGTTGCCGACCGACTTCGACATCTTCTTCCCTTCCGAAGTCAGGAAGCCGTGAGCGAAGACGCGGTGCGGCACATCGATGCCGGCGCTCATCAGGAAGGCCGGCCAGTAGACGGTGTGGAAGCGGATGATGTCCTTGCCGATGACGTGCAGGTTTGCCGGCCAGAACTTCTTGAACTGCTCTGAGCTGGCATCCGGATAGCCGACGCCGGTGATGTAGTTGGTGAGCGCGTCGACCCACACGTACATCACGTGCCCTGGCGCGCCCGGCACCGGAATGCCCCAGTCGAAGGTGGTGCGACTGATCGAGATGTCGCGCAGGCCGGCCTTCACGAACGAGACGATCTCGTTGCGGCGCTCTTCAGGTGCGATGAAATCCGGCCGGTCCTCGTACAGCTTCAAAAGCCGGTCCTGATAGGCGGAGAGGCGGAAGAAGTAGCTGTCTTCCTCGACCCACTTCACCTCGGCCCCTGTTGGCGCGAACTTCTTGCCGCCTTCGCCGTCCGTAAGCTCGTCCTCGTCGAAATAGGCTTCGTCGCGGACCGAGTACCAGCCCTTGTAGGTCGACTGGTAGATGTCGCCATTGTTGCTGGCGGCCATCTTGCGCCAGATCTCCTGGCTCGCCTCGTAGTGGCGCGGCTCGGTGGTGCGGATGAAATCGTCGTTCGAGACGTCGAGGCGCGCCGCGAGGTCGCGGAAGCGGGCGGCGTTGCGGTCGGCCAGCTCGCGGGCGGTGATGCCCTGTGCGGCGGCTGTCTGCACCATCTTGATGCCGTGCTCGTCGGTGCCGGTGAGGAAGAAGGTGTCCTTCCCCTGCAGCCGGGCCCAGCGGGCAATCGCGTCGGTCGTGATCATCTCGTAGGCGTGGCCGATATGGGGCTCGCCGTTGGGATAAGCGATGGCGGTGGTGACGTAGAATGAATCGGTCATGGGGCGGACGGGGCGACGCTCAACTGATGGTGTTTCCGGATCGCGTCGAAAATGGCGACCAGGGTCTGCCGCATGTCGAGGTTGTATTCATCGGCATCGGCGAGTGAAAGCTGGGCCTTGTCCCATAGCTCGTTGGCCGAGGCAAGCCGGGCACCATCAGCGGCGAAGGCCGCGGCCTTCGCTTCATCGGCGATCCAGTCGGCAATGATGTCGCGCGCGAAGCGCAGTTCGGCCGACTCCCGGTCGCCGCCCAGTGCGTCGGCCAGCGCCAGGCGCGGAGCGGCCGAGCCGGACGGATTGGCAAGCCAGGACTGAAGCAGCGTGAGCGTGCCGCCCTCCCCCAGCAGCATGGCCTCGAAGGCCCGGCGCGGCTTGCCACCGGCAAGGGAGACAGCACGGTCGACGAGCGCCGGGTCGGCGCTGTTCTGCTCCAGGACGGTGCGGACGTCGGCATCGGACACGGGGCGCAGCGCTACCTGGAAGCAGCGGGACTTGATGGTCGGCAGGAGCGAGCCCGGTCGGTGCGAGACGAGCAGGAAGGTCGTATCCGCCGGCGGTTCCTCGAGGATTTTCAGAAGCGCGTTGGCCGAGGAGGCGTTGCAGTCGTCGATCGGATCGACGATCGCGATGCGATGTCCGGCCCGGCCGCGCGTCATGCGCATCTCCTCGATGAAGCCGCGGACTTCCTCGACTCGGATGACGGTGTAGTAGCCCTTGCCCGTGTCGCGCGGGGCCTTCCGCATCACGAACAGGTTCGGATAGGCGCCGGCCGCGACCTGGGCGGCGATGTGCTGGGGCGATTCATCGCCGGTCGCTTCGAAGATGCGCCGGGCGAGGTCGAAGGCGAGCGTGGCTTTGCCGATGCCGCGCGGACCGTGGATCAGGACGCCACCGGGCATCCGGCCGGCATTGAGCCGCTCCAGCAATGCGGCACTGGCCTGGGCATGACCGTAGACGGCCTGCTGGTACTCGGGGGGCGGGACGCCCTCAAGCTGGTCGGGTTCGCGCTGGGGGAAGTCCAATTACCCGGCCTTCCTTGCCTCGAGTTCGGGGTAGCGCCGGGTCAGCGTGTCCCAGATCTCCTGCTCGAGCGCATCCTCGGACTGGCCGGCCGGCAGGACCACGCAGCGGTCGGGATTGGCGTCGGCGATGGCGAGGAAGGCCTGCCGCAGGCGGCGGTGCCACTCGAGATCTTCCTTCTCGAAACGATCCCCGGTCTGGGCGAGCGTCTTCTCGATGGCGCGGGTGCGCACGCGGGCGAACGCGGCGGCGGGGTCCATGTCGAGAATGAAGGTGATGTCGGGCTGGTGGCCGTCGAGCGCGAGTTCCTCGAGGCCGCGGATCAGCTTCTCGTCGACGCCGCCCGTCAGGCCCTGATAGGCGCGGGTGGAATCGTGGAAGCGGTCGGAGATGACCCATTTGCCGCTGTTGAGGCTGGGGGCGATCAGTGTGCTGACGTGGTCGTAGCGGGCTGCGGCGAAGAGGACGGCTTCGGCGCCGGCGCCCCAGCTCTCGGAGCGGCCCTGCAGGAGGAAGGCCCGAACGGCCTCGGCTTTGGGGGTTCCGCCGGGTTCACGGGTGCGGACGGCTTCGATGTCCATGCGGTTGAGCCGGACGAGCAGGCGCTTGACCTGCGTGGACTTGCCGACGCCCTCGCCGCCTTCAAAGGTGATGAATCTGGCCGCGGGCTTACCCGGAACATCGAGCATTCGCCGTGCTTTCCTCTATCTTTCGTCCGGTCGAAGTCCGGGAACTTCCGCCGGTCCTTTAGAGCTAGAGCCAGCCGAGCGCCAGTTCCTTGAACGCGTCGGCTGCCTTGCGGACAATGTCGCCCTCGCCGACGTCCTCAGCGGCAAAGAGCGGCGTGACCTGTACCACAGCACCATTGCACATGACATTGAGCTGGGCGATCTGGTCGCCCTTCTTCACAGGCGGGCGAATGGGCGCCTTGTAGGTGACAGTCGCCTGCGGGCAGTTCTGGGCGCCCTTGGGCAGGAACAGGTCGATGCTGCCCTTGCCCACCAGCGGAACCTGCGCGGAGCTGCCGCCATAGACGTCGGCGTGGGAGACGACCTGGCCCTCCGGATAGACCGGGATCAGCTCGAACCCGCGGGTGCCCCAGGTGACGAGCTTGCGGGCTTCCTCGGTGCGTTCATTCATCGACTTGAGGCCGTGGAGTACGGCGATGAGGCGGCGGCCGGACGATGCGGTGGAAACCACCTCGCCATACCCGGCGGCCTCGGTGTGGCCGGTCTTCAGGCCGTCAACGCCGATACCGATCTCGAGCAGCGAATTGCGGTTCGTCTGCCGGATCTTGTTCCAGGTGAACTCCTTCTCGGCGAAGATCGGGTAGTACTCGGGGAACTGCGCGATGATAAAGCGCGCGATCGTCGCGAGGTCCCGCGCCGACGAGTACTGCGCCGGATCCGGCAGGCCCGTGGCGTTGGTGAAGTTGGAGTTGGTGAGCCCGATCTCGGTGCCGAGCTGGTTCATCATGTGGGCGAAGGCCGGCTCGCTGCCGGCGATGCCTTCGGCCAGCGCAATGGCGGCGTCGTTGCCGGACTGGATGATGACGGAGCGAACGAGGTCCATCACCTGGATCTTGGAGTTGAGCTCGGCGAACATGGTGGAACCGCCCGAGGAGGCGCCGCCGTCGCGCCAGGCGTGCTCGGAGATGAAGAACTCGTCGGTCGGCTGGAGCTTCTTGGTCTGGAGCTGGTCGAAGACCACGGCCAGCGTCATGAGCTTGGCCATGCTGGCCGGCTCGAGCTGATCGTCAGCCGCCTTGTGGAAAAGGATGGTGCCGGACTCGTAGTCCATCAGCACGGCGAACTTCGCCTTGGTGTCGAAATCCTGGGCACTGGCCACGCCGATGGCTGCCGTGAAGACAGCCAGAAAGAGCGCCAAAAGCTTCAGGCTGAAAGTCCGCACGATTCAACCCCATCGCGGCCTCCACACGGCCGTATCCGACTAATAGAGCACGAGGTCGTTCAGGCCAAGTTCCTGTGCGAGCACCATTGCGTCATTCCGGGCAACACCGGGCTTGAGGTGCGTCAGCGTGAGCCGAGTCGCATCGGCGCCAGGGATTCGCACGGCTTCCTGGTCAACTGCACCGAGGAAGGCGAAGCGGCGGGCGATTTCGTCGGCCGCGGTTGCATCGGTGAAGACCCCGAGCTGGAGCCTGATAGCCCGCTTGTCCTCGTCGACGGAGGCTACCCAGCCCTCGAGCGCGCCGGATTGGGTCGCCATGGCGTTGACGGCCGCGTGGGCGCCGGTGATGTCGCGGTCCGCGCTACCGTTCTCGGCATAGCCGAAGAGGCCGATGAAGTCGCCGAGGAGGTCGGGCCGATCGGTCGGCACGGGAGCCGCGGTGTTCATGGAGCCGAAGTTGACCCGACCGCCGGTGGTGCCGGCGGCGACGGGCCTGTCGAGCATGGCGAGGCGCGTCGTCTGCTGCTCCATATGGGTCGCACGATCGACGCTGGCGAGCAGCATGCGAGTGTCGTCGCCATTGAGCGGCGCGGGGCCGATGTACTGGACCTGCATCTGGCCGACGCCCTTGTTGGCGTAGCCGAGGATTTCGGCGGTGCGATAGCTCAGGTCCATGACCCGACCATGCAGATACGGACCGCGGTCGTTGACGCGACAGACGACCGAGCGGCCGTTCTCGACGTTGGTGACGCGGACGTAGCTCGGGAGCGGAAGGACCGGGCTGGCACAGGAGATGCCAGTGGCCGAGAAGATCTCGCCATTGGCGGTCTGGCGGCCGTGGAAGTCGTTGCCGTACCAGGAGGCGCTACCGGAGGCGACGTAGCCAACCGGGTTCTCGAGCGGTGTGTAGACCTCGCCGCGCACCGTGTAGGGCTTGCCGACCATGTTGCGGCCGCCGCCCTTGGGCGGGTTCCTGGCGTTGGAGAGGCGCGGGCTGACGGCGACGCCAAACTCCTTGGAGGTGAACGCGCCACGCTTCACATGCGGGACGGAGCCCCCTGCTCCGCCGCAGGCAGCCAGAATCGGCGCCACGAGCGTGGCGAGCACAAGCAGCCGGGTGGCTGCACGGAATTTGCGAGACGAGAAGAGCAAGTCGAAGTCAACCCAAGCCTGTTTGGCGTGGATTCTAGCCAAACCCTTTCCCGCATGCTGCGGGGGAAACGGAACGTGGTTGAGCGGGAGTTAATTTGCTTCAAATGCTGGGGATTCGGCTGTGACGTACCTGATGGGGCGCCTCTATCGGCCGTCATCCCCGGGCTTGACCCGGGGACCCATGGATGGTGCTGCCAGCTTCGAGCTTGAGGGGCGCTCCGCTGGGTCCCCGGGTCAAGCCCGGGGATGACGGTGGGGGGAATGCAAGTGTGGTGGCGGTGGGTGCGAAGGGTGGGTTCGTAGATTCTCTCGTAGCTGCGGCCTCCCAGCAGAACTAGGCCGCGGCGACGGTTTCCAGCCACTGCACCATTGCTTCGGTCACCACTTCGGGTTGTTCGGCGAGGGCCATGTGGCCTGCTTTTGGAACGATCACGAGATTCGCGTCGGGGATGCCTGTTGCCATTTCGCGGGCGGCGTCCGGGAGGGTGATGGCGTCGGCCTCGCCCACGACGACAAGCGTGGGGACCGCGATCGCCGCGAGGTCGGGTCGGGAATCGGGGCGGGCGATGATCGCGTTCTGATGGCGGATGTAGGTTTGTGGCCCGACGGATTTGGCCATGCCGGAATGGAGGGCCTTGAGCGCGGCATTGTCCAGGTGGTCGGGGTGGACGGTGTTGGGGAAGGACTGCTGCACGGCCAGGGTGAACTTCCCCTGCTCCGCCAGCGCGATGGCGGAGCGGCGCTTTTCGGTGGCTTCCGGGCTGTCAGGACGGGCCGAGGTGTCCAGCAGGGCGAGGCCCAGGACGCGGTCCCTCGCCTGCCGCATGATCTCGAAGGCGAGGTAGCCGCCCATGGAGAAGCCGGCCAGCGCGAATCCTGGCGGTGCGTCGCTCAGGATCGCGGCGGCGATCTCGGTCATGCTGCCACCCTCGGTGTGGTTGGCGACCGTCACTGGCCCGAACCGCCACAGTGCCGGCACCTGTCGGGCATAGATCTGGGCGGTGCAGCTGAGGCCGGGTATGAGCAGGATCGGGATTGCCATGAACGGGAACGTCTCGCGTGAATGTTTCGGTTCCGGCCGGCTGGCCGAAACCCCCTTGCTTGCCCGCGAACGGACAGTCATATAAAGATATCTTTATATCCCGCATGCGAAGACAGGCGGGACCTGCCGCATAGTGGCGTTACTGACGCTGGAAAGTCGAGCTATGACCTCTGCTCAAACCATTGAGATCGATAGAAATTCCTTGCCGGACGGCGAGGAGGTGCGAGCCGCGCTTACCAAGGCGGCTTCCGAACGTATCCTGATCCTCGATGGCGCCATGGGTACAATGATTCAGCAGCTGAAGCTGGATGAGGCGGCCTATCGCGGTGAGCGGTTCAAGGACTGGCACAAGGACGTGCGGGGCAACAACGACCTGCTCAACCTGACGCAGCCGGACGCGATCCGCTCGATCCATCTGCAGTATTTTCTGGCGGGCGCCGACATTGTCGAGACGAACACGTTCTCCTCGACCGACGTCGTGATGGCCGACTACGGGATGCAGGAGCTCGCCTACGAACTCAACGTCGCCGGCGCCCGGCTCGCCCGCGAGGCGGCGCAGCTGGCGTTCGAGAAGGACGGGAAGCGCCGGTTCGTCGCCGGCGCGCTCGGGCCGCTGAACAAGACGGCCTCGATGTCCACCGACGTGACTTCGCCCGGGCACCGTTCGATCACCTTCGACCAGATCGTCGTCGGCTATTCCGAGGCGATCAACGGGCTGATCGATGGTGGCGCAGACGTGCTGCTGTTCGAGACGATCACCGATACGCTCAACACCAAGGCCGGCATCTTCGCGGCGCAGCGCATCTTCGCGGAGCGCGGCTACGAGCTGCCGGTGATGATCTCGGGGACGATCACGGACCTGTCGGGCCGCACTCTGTCGGGCCAGACGCCGACGGCGTTCTGGTACTCGGTGCGACATGCCAAGCCGTTCACGATCGGGCTGAACTGCGCGCTGGGTGCGAACGCGATGCGCGCTCACGTCAATGAACTGAGCGACGTCGCCGACACGCTGATCTGCGCCTATCCGAACGCCGGACTGCCCAACGAGTTCGGCGGCTATGACGAGACGCCGGAGTTCATGGCGCGGCAGCTCGAGGGCTTTGCGCGCGACGGGTTCCTGAACATTGTCGGCGGCTGCTGCGGTTCGACCCCGGATCACATCCGGGCGATCAAGGAAGCGGTGGGCAAGTACAAGCCGCGCAGGATCCCCGAGGTGCCGACCTTGCTCCGGCTCTCGGGCCTCGAGCCCTTCACGCTGACCGAGGACATTCCGTTCGTGAACGTTGGCGAGCGGACCAACGTCACGGGCTCGGCCAAGTTCCGCAAGCTCATCACCGCCGGCGACTACACCGCGGCGCTCGATGTGGCGCGCGACCAGGTGCAGAACGGCGCGCAGGTGATCGACATCAACATGGACGAGGGCCTGATCGACTCGGTCAAGGTGATGACCGAGTTCCTGAACCTGCTCGCGGCAGAGCCCGACATCGCGCGGGTGCCGCTGATGATCGACAGCTCGAAGTTCGAGGTGATCGAGGCGGGGCTCAAGTGCGTGCAGGGCAAGCCGCTGGTCAACTCGATCTCCATGAAGGAAGGCGTCGAGAAGTTCCTCGAGACGGCCCGGCTGGTGCGCAGCTATGGCGCAGCAGTCGTCGTGATGGCCTTCGACGAACAGGGCCAGGCGGATACGTTCGAGCGCAAGGTCGGGATCTGCACCAAGGCCTACAAGCTGTTGACCGAAGAGGTCGGCTTCCCGCCCGAGGACATCGTGTTCGACCCGAATATCTTCGCGGTCGCGACGGGCATCGAAGAGCACGCGGGGTACGGCATCGCCTTCATCGAAGCGACGAGGAAGATCCGGGAAACCCTTCCGCACGCGCATATTTCCGGCGGCGTCAGCAACCTCAGCTTCTCGTTCCGCGGCAACGAGCCGGTGCGCGAGGCGATGCACTCGGTGTTCCTCTACCACGCCATCCAGGCGGGCATGGACATGGGCATCGTCAATGCCGGCCAGCTGGCGGTGTACGACACGCTGGAGCCAGGACTGCGCGAGGCCTGCGAGGACGTGATCTTCAACCGCCGGGACGATGCTACCGAGCGGCTGCTGGAGATCGCCGAGCAGTTCAAGGGACAAGCCGGCGGCGAGCAGAAGGCCAAGGATCTGGCATGGCGCACCAAGCCGGTCGGAGAGCGCATCTCGCATGCGCTGGTCAACGGCATCACCGAGTTCATCGACGAGGACACCGAGGAGGCCCGGCTGGCCTCCGAGCGGCCGCTGCACGTCATCGAGGGGCCACTGATGGCCGGAATGAGCGTGGTCGGCGACCTGTTCGGCTCGGGCAAGATGTTCCTGCCGCAGGTGGTGAAATCCGCCCGCGTGATGAAGCAGGCGGTGGCGCATCTCCTGCCCTACATGGAGGCCGAGAAAGAGGCCAACGGCGAGGCGGCGGGCCGCAAGTCAGCCGGCAAGATCCTGATGGCGACGGTGAAGGGCGATGTGCACGACATCGGCAAGAACATCGTCGGCGTGGTTTTGAGCTGCAACAACTATGAGATCATCGACCTCGGCGTGATGGTGCCGACGGCAAAGATCCTCGAGACGGCCAAGGCGGAGAACGTGGACGTGATCGGGCTGAGCGGCCTCATCACGCCGTCGCTCGACGAGATGGTGCACGTCGCCTCCGAGATGGAGCGCGAGGGCTTCACCTTGCCGCTGCTGATCGGCGGAGCGACGACATCGCGCGTGCACACGGCGGTGAAGATCCACCCGCAGTATCATGGCGGGCCAACCGTGCATGTGCATGACGCGAGCCGTGCCGTGGGCGTGGTGTCGTCGCTGCTCTCGAACGAACAGCGCCCGACCTATGTGGCGGATGTCCGCGCCGAGTACGAGCGGCTGGCGGAGAAGCACCGGCAATCGGAGGCCGAGAAGCAGCGGACCTCGCTGGCAGCGGCGCGCGCCAACCGGTTCAAGCCGAACTGGGACGGCTATGTGCCGCCCAAGCCGTCCTTCCTCGGCACGCGGGTGTTCGAGAGCTACGACCTGGCCGAGATCGCCAAGTACATCGACTGGACGCCGTTCTTCCAGGCCTGGGAGCTCAAGGGCCGCTTCCCGGCGGTGCTGGATGATCCCGCGCAGGGGCCGGCGGCGCGGCAGCTGTGGGACGATGCCCAGAAGATGCTGAAGGAAGTGATCCAGAAGAACTGGTTCCGACCCAAGGCGGTGGTCGGGTTCTGGCACGCCAACCAGGTCGGCGACGATATCCGGCTCTATACGGACGAGGACCGGAAGGACCAGCTCGCGACGTTCTTCACGCTGCGCCAGCAGTTGTCGAAGACCGGCGGCAAGCCGCACATGGCGCTGGCCGACTTCGTGGCGCCGGAGGGCACGCCGGACTATCTCGGCGGCTTTGTCGTGACTGCGGGACTCGAGGAGAACGTGATCGCCGAGCGCTTCGAGCGGCGGAACGACGACTATTCGTCGATCCTGATCAAGGCGCTGGCCGATCGCTTCGCCGAGGCGTTCGCCGAGCTGATGCACGAGCGGGTGCGCAAGGAGTTCTGGGGCTATGGCGCCTCCGAAACCTTCGCCCCGACCGAGCTGGTCGGCGAGCCCTACGCGGGCATCCGCCCTGCCCCGGGCTATCCGGCGCAGCCGGACCATACCGAGAAGACGACGCTGTTCCACCTGCTCAACGCCAAGCAGCGGATCGGGGTGGAGCTGACGGAGAGCTATGCCATGTGGCCGGGCTCGTCGGTGTCGGGCATCTACCTGAGCCACCCGGAGAGCTTCTATTTCGGCGTCGCCAAGGTGGAGCGCGACCAGGTCGAGGACTATGCCCGGCGCAAGGGCATGGCCATCCGCGAGGTCGAGCGCTGGCTCGGGCCGATCCTCAACTACACGCCGAGCTCCGGTGGGGAGGGGTGATGGCTCGTCTGGTTCACCTGGCTGCCCCTCACCCCAGCCCTCTCCCCGGAGGGGCGAGGGGACGCGTTCTGCACCGGCAGCGCCACGGGGGGATCCCACGGTGACCTCCCCTGCCCCCTTTGCGCGCCGCGATCGCTCCGTGCCGGTGATCGTGGTCACCGACAAGGCGGCGCTTGCGCGGTTCGGGGGGCGGGATACGGCGGTGGTCAAGCTTGATCCGCCGCTGCATGCGCATGCGCCGGGAACGGAGTGCATCGCGTGCGAGAGCCGCGGGAATGTGCGGGTGCTGCTGTTCGAGCTGCAGGAGAAGGTGCGGCTCGGGATGGCGGAGCCGTTCGTCCGCGTGGTGGTCGATGCCACGGAGGCGGCGGACAAGGACGCGGTGGCCGATGCGCTGGTGCCGGGGCGGCTGCCGGCGTTCGGGCTGCGCGACCATGCGGTTGCGCGGAACTTCCACCTCGCCGAGGTGGTGTAGCGGGTTGCGCTAGCGGTTAAGCCCTGCCAGACTCACGGCAATCGTCCGCCGGCGTGTCGGCGGGCGGGCGCTTGAGGGGGCGACACTTGGCTACGACACACGAACCGTTCTCGATCGATGTTGGCAGCAAGCTGCTGCTGGTGGCCATTCTGCTGATGGTGTTCGGCGTGCTGGCGACCATCCTGATGCCGGTGATGTCGATAATGGCGCCGGGGGCGACGCCGGCGAGTGTCATCGGGGCTGTCGTTCCGGGGATCGCCCTGCTCCTTGCCGGGATCGTGTTCGGCGTGATCGCCGGCATCTTCCTCACCTATGCCAAGAGGAAATACCCCGACCTCTAGTGGGCGTGCTCGGCCTTGCACTGGCTGTGATCGGCCAGCACCTCGATGATCCGGCAATCGCAGATGCGGCCGTGGGTGCATTCCTCGACCATGCGGGAGAGTTCGCCGCGCAGCGCCCTGAGGCTGGCGATGCGGCGGTCGATCTCGGCCAGGTGGTTGCGGGCGATGCTGTCGGCCTGATGGCACGAGGCCTGCGGCTGGGATGACATTTCGAGCAGCCCGCGAATGTCGTCGACGTCGAAGCCGAGTTCGCGCGAGTGGCGGATGAAGTTCAGCCGGTTGACCTCGGCCTTGCCGTAGCGGCGCTGGTTGCCCTCGGTGCGCGGGGGCTGCGGCAGCAAGCCGATCTGCTCGTAGAACCGGATGGTTGGCACCTTCACGCCGGTGCGCCGCGCCAGTTCGCCAATGGGGAGATTCATCGCCAATCCGTCCGACATTCCTCTAGTGACTAAAGGTATGTAGGCCGGGACGGCGACGATACCAAGGGGACATTTCGACCGAAGGGGCGGAGCGCCGACCGCATTGCCCCCCCTCGCGTTCCGGTCAGACCGGTTTGGGAAGTCTAGTTCTGGACGACCTGCGCGGTCGTGAAGCGGATGCAGATGCATTCACTTCCCTGGCAATGCCACTCGAGGCACATCAGCGATGTCGAACCGAAATTGCCGAAGCCTCCCCGGTTGGTGGGCGCCGCCGCCTGCGACTGTCCCTGCGCAACCGGAGCCGTTGCGTTTGTGGCCTGTTGCTGGGCGAACGCCGGCCCGGCGGCGAGAGAAGCGGCACTGAGAACTATCGTTGCTGCGATGAGCTTGAGCTTCATTTGGTACTCCTCCCTTGTTCGCACGGAGAGGGATTTCTCCCGTGCGCCCCTGGCGAACTTCAAGCAAACAACGTTCCTGCGTCCGGCGGGATTGGCGCCGGGCAACGACGTAAGGTCGTTCAGCAGAGGAAGCTTAAATTACCACCGATATTTCTGGCCGTGAAAGTCGTAAAACAACAACCACATTCTCACATTTCGGCGATACTGAAATTGTGATTTCAGTCAACGACTTCTGCCACTCTCGGTGCAGTATCGCCCGAATTTCAGCGGATTGACTCGATCGCCTGGCGCGGGGGCGGCGGCTCGCCTGAGGAGCCGCTTGCTTGCCGGTGAATGGTATCTCAAGCCTCAGTCCCAGTTCAGGGCGCCGCCGTTCTGATATTCGATGACGCGGGTTTCGAAGAAGTTCTTCTCTTTCCTGAGGTTCATCGCCTCGCTCATCCAGGGGAACGGGTTCTCGGTCTCGGCGAACACCGGGGCGAGACCGAGCCGGGCGCAGTGTCTGCGGCATTGAGTCGGGTCAATAGGCAGATTTCGAGTGGTGCGCGCTTGGGCTGGCGGCGGGTGAGTTGTTGCGCGAGGAAACCGGGCGCCGAAACAACAACGGCTCCCCAAGGGGAGCCGCTTGTTTTGGACTGCAGGATCGGGAGGGACCCTGGTGCGGTCGAGAAGACTCGAACTTCCACGCCTTGCGGCACAGCGACCTCAACGCTGCGCGTCTACCAATTCCGCCACGACCGCACGCCGAGGTAGAAGCAACACCTTTCGGCGAAGCGAGGCAGCGTGTAGCAACGCCCGGCGGATGGTGCAAGCGATTAATTCCGCTTTTGCCACAAGTGGGAAAGTGGTCCGGGGAATAGCCGGTTGGAAGCCGTGCGCAGCCCCCGATCAGGCGGGGCGGCGGACCTTTTCGGTCAGCTCGACGCTGAGACGGCCGTCTTCCACCTTCACTTCGCCACGGGCGATGAGGGTGTTGTTGGCATAGACGCGGAACGGGTCGTTCTCGGTCGTGTCGAGTTCGATCACTGCGCCACGGCCCATGCGCAGCAGGTGATGGATGGGCATGGTCGCCGCACCCAGTTCCACCGTGATATCGACTTCAATTGTGTCTAGAGTGTTCATACATAGACCACGAACGACCGCCCGCCTGAATCATGCCGGGCCCGATGGATCGGAGCATCCGATGCCCTTGCTTACCGAAGCGTTAACGACTGAGCCAATTTGCGACACCGGCGCCAAACTGATGCGTGCCGATGGGCTGCCGGTCGAATGGCGAATCTCGGACGAGCTCGTGGCCTACCCTGCGGCGCTCGAGGCGATGCGCGCCCGTGCTGCGGCCATCGCAGAGGGTACGGCCGGCGAGCAGGTGTGGTTGCTGGAGCATCCGCCGCTCTATACGGCCGGCACGTCGGCGGCGCCCGATGACCTCTTGGCGCCCAACCGATTCCCCGTCTACGACGCCGGGCGAGGCGGGCAGTACACCTATCACGGGCCGGGACAGCGGGTGGTCTACTTCATGCTCGACCTGCGCCAGCGCGGGCGCGACGTGCGCTGCCTCGTGCAGGGGCTGGAGGGGCTGGTGATCGACACGCTGGCCGCCTTCAACATCAAGGGCGAGCGGCGTGACGGGCGGATCGGTGTCTGGGTGGCGCGGCCGGACAAGGGGCCGGGTCGCGAGGACAAGATCGCGGCGATCGGCGTGCGGGTCAGCCGGTGGGTGACCTTCCACGGCATCGCCATCAACGTGTCTCCCACGCTCGGCCATTTCGACGGCATCGTGCCGTGCGGGATCACCGACCAGGGTGTGACCAGCTTCGAGGACCTCGGCCAGATCGTTTCCATGGCGGAGGTGGACGGTGCCCTGCGCGCCGCTTTCGAGCGGAGGTTCGGCGCGGCCAAGGACCTGGCGCCGGAAGCACTTGTTTCGGCGGCCTGATATCGCCATTTTCACGCCTGACCGATTCCGTTCTGGGGCTTTGGCCATGACGCTGGACGATCTCAAGAAAATCTTCCTTTCGCCCACCCTGTTCCGGCTGGAGACGATCCTGTCGCCGCGGCTGGTGCCGGTGCTGTATGTGACGGGCCTTGCGGCCCTGCTGCTGTGGTCGGTGGGCCACCTGTTCGCGAGCTTCGGTCGCAATTTCGGGGACGGGCTCTGGGGCCTGCTCGAGATCGCGGTGTACGGCGCGCTGTTCCTGATCGTGCTGCGCGTGGTGTGCGAGGTTCTCCTGGTCTTCTTCAAGGCCAACGAGGGCGTGACGCGCGCGGTGAGCCTCAGCCGCGTGCCGACGTCGCTGATCGACGAGGTTCGGGACGCCATCCACGATATCGCCGAGGATGCGCCCGACGAGGACATCGAGACCAGCGAAGAGGTTGTGCCCCCTGCCCCCACGACACCGCGCCGCACGGCGCGACGGTCGCCGCCAAGCAGCAAGCCGGACATCTGAAAGCAAGAAGGCCGCCCTGGGGCGGCCTTTTCGTTTCCGGGCTGGGTTTTTGTCGCCCACCCGATCAAGCAGTGACGCGGCTGCGGGACTTGAGCGCTCCATCGACGCTCCAGGCACCGGGGCCGGCGAAGACGAGAAACAGGAAGATGAAGCAGAAGAGCACTGCACTTTCGCCGCCGTTGGCGATCGGGATGATGTTGCCCTGCCCCATCAACGGCACGTGGACGAACCAGAAGGCGTAGGCCATCTGCCCAGCCAGCACGAAGGCGACGGGACGGGTGAAGAGGCCAAGAAGGATGGCGAGGCCGCCGAAGACTTCTAGGATGGCGGCAAGACCCATCAGGCTGAAGAGCTCGAAACCGCCGCCGCCACCCTGCGAGGCGGGAAAGCCGAACATCTTCTGCGTGCCGTGAGTCATGAAGCAGAGAGCTGTAACGATGCGAAGTACCGCCAGCGCATAGGGCTGGTATCTGTTGAGTGTGGCCTCGAAATTCATCGGTGTTGTCCTGCTGACGCCTCGGATGTGGGCGCAATTGAAGAGGACAACGCTCAAGATTCGGAGCAACTGAAGGTTTCGTACCTGACATGTTTGTGATTGCCCGTGATCCGGGACTGTCCTGCCCGTGGTGCCGGTTGCAGGGTCGGGAGGAGGATCCTCCCCCGCGTTGCAGGGGAGGTCTCGCGGATCAGGCGCTCCTGGCGCGCGCTTCGTCGATGCTCCAGGCCCCGGGGCCGGAGAAGACGAGGTAGAGGAAGGCGAAGCAGAACATGATGGCGGCGTCGCCACCGTTGTTCACCGGGAAGATGCTGTTCGGAGCGTGCGCCATCCAGTAGGCGGCGGCCATCAGGCCGGAGAGCACGAAGGCCACCGGGCGGGTGAAGATACCCACGAGGATCGCAAGGCCGCCGAAGGCTTCGAGGAAGCCCGCGAGCCCCATCAGCGAGAAATAGTCGACCGGGCCCGGCATGCCGCCGGCCGGGAGGGCGAACAGCTTCTGCGTGCCATGCGCGATGAAGAGCAATGCCGTGACGATGCGGAGCACTGCGAGAGCCTGAGGACGGTACCTGGAGAGGGAGTCGAAGTTCATAAGTGGTCTTTCAGTTGACGCCCTGGGAGGTGGGCGCCCGAAAGGAGAGCCCCGCTATCAAGATTCTGGTCAACTAAACGGTTAGTGATCGGGCGTGATCAGGGCTGCCCTGCTTCTATCGCAGAGTGCCGATCATTGCTTTTTCCACAGTTTGGCTTATATCCGCGCGCCAATGACACAAGCTCCAAAGATTGGCCTGGTCAGCCTCGGCTGCCCCAAGGCGCTCGTCGACTCCGAACGCATCATGACGACCCTGCGCTCGCAGGGTTACTCGTTCTCGCGCGACTACGAGGGCGCGGACGTCGTGCTGGTGAACACCTGCGGCTTCCTCGACAGCGCCAAGAAGGAAAGCCTCGAGGCGATCGGCGAAGCCGTCGGCGCCAACGGGCGCGTCATCGTCACCGGCTGCCTTGGCGTCGAGGAAGAGATGATCCGCGCCACGCATCCGAGCGTGCTCGCCGTCACCGGCCCGCACCAGTACGAGGATGTGGTCAACGCGGTGAACACCCATGTGCCGCCGGTGCCGAACAAGTTCGTCGACCTGGTGCCGGAAGCCGGCCTGAAGCTGACGCCGCGGCACTACGCGTACATGAAGATTTCCGAGGGCTGCAACAACCGCTGCACCTTCTGCATCATCCCGCAGATCCGCGGCGACCTGGTGTCGCGCCCGATCGCGTCGGTGCTGTACGAGGCGGAGCGGCTGGTGGCGACGGGCGTCAAGGAGATCATGGTGATCTCCCAGGACACCTCGGCCTACGGGCTCGATATCAAGTACCAGAGTTCGAAGTTCCGCGGCCGCGACGTCGAGGCGCGCTTCCAGACGCTGGCTGAGGAACTGGGCAAGATGGACGTGTGGACCCGGCTCCACTACGTCTATCCCTACCCCCACGTCGACAGCGTCATCCCGCTGATGGCCGAGGGCAAGATCCTCCCCTATCTCGATATCCCGTTCCAGCACGCCGCGCCGTCGGTGCTGAAGTCGATGCGCCGCCCGGCCAACCAGGTGAAGACGCTCGACCGGATCAAGGCCTGGCGTGCAGTGGCGCCGGACCTCGCGATCCGCTCCAACTTCATCGTCGGCTTCCCGGGCGAGACCGAGGAGGACTTCGAGTTCCTGCTCGACTGGCTGGAAGAGGCCGAGATCGACCGGATCGGCTGCTTCGAATACGAGCCGGTGACGGGCGCGCCCGCCAACGACATCGAGGGCATTGTGCCCGATGAGCTGAAGCGCGAGCGCTACGAGCGGCTGATGGAAGTGGCGCAGGACATTTCGGCGCATGTGCTGTCCAAGAAGGTCGGCCGCACCATCGACGTGCTGGTGGACGACGTGCAGCCCGAGATGGGCCGCGCTATCGGCCGCAGCCAGTGGGATGCGCCCGAGATCGACGGCACGGTGATCATCCACGAAGCCGACGGCATCAAGCCGGGCGACATGGTGTCGGTGACCGTGACGGATTCGGACGAGTACGACCTCTTCGGCGTGCCGGCGGACGTTGCTGCCCGGGACGAGCAGAAGGCCGCGGTCACCGCGTCGAAGTGATGCTTCTCCATCGTGAGCATGTGCTGACGCTGCCCGGCGGCGGCACCATGGCGCTCGGGCGGACCGCCCGGGTGATGGGCATCCTCAATGTGACGCCGGACAGCTTTTCCGATGGCGGCCGGTTCGATGCCGTGCCGGCGGCGCGATCTCATGCCCAGGTGCTGGCCGCGGAAGGCGCAGATATCATCGACGTGGGCGGCGAGAGCACAAGGCCGGGCGCCGACGAGGTGGGGGCGGACGATGAGATCGGCCGCGTCCTCCCGGTGATCGAGGCGCTGCGGGGCGATGGCGTGCAGCTGCCGATCTCGATCGACAGCTACAAGGCCGCCGTTGCGGCACGGGCGCTCGATGCGGGCGCCGACATCGTCAACGACGTCTACGGGCTGCAGCGCGACCCTGAGCTGGCGACGGTTGCAGCGGATCGCGGTGCCCCGATCATCGCGATGCACTGGGACAAGGACCGGGACAGCAGCCGCGATCTCATCGATGAGATGCGCCGCTATTTCGAGCGCACGCTCGGGATCGCGGAAGATGCCGGCGTGGTGCGGAGCCAGATCGCGCTCGATCCGGGCTTCGGGTTCGCCAAGTCGCTCGAGGAGAACTACGAGCTGCTGCGGCGACTGCCGGAGCTGGTGGCGCTGGGCTTTCCGGTGCTCGTCGGGACGTCGCGGAAGTCGATGATCGGGCGGTTGCTGGATGTGCCGGCGGACCAGCGCGTGGCGGGAACCGTGGCGACGTCGGTGCTCGGCTATGCCGCGGGCGCCCAGATTTTTCGCGTGCATGACGTGCGGCCCAACCGCGACGCCCTGCGCGTGGCCGAAGCGGCCCTGTATGGGCCCGCGCAACCAGGACTTTGACGTGACCAGAGACTTTGCCGGCGACCGCATCACCCTCAGCGATCTGGGGTTCTACGCCTATCACGGGGTGATGCCCGAGGAGGCCGTGCTCGGCCAGCGGTTCCATGTCGATCTCGTGTGTGGAATCGACCTCCTGGCGGCCGGGCGGACCGACGAGCTTTCCGCCAGCGTCTCCTATGCCGAGATCTACGAGGTGGCGAAGGCAGCCTTCGAGGGGCGGCGGTTCAAGCTGATCGAGGCCGTGGCGCAGCATGTCGTCGATCGCCTGTTCGAGGCTTTCGGGCCGATCCAGTGGATCCAGATCAGGGTGCGGAAGCCCTCGGCGCCGATTCCCATGGCTTCGGGCGAGGCGGCGATCGAGCTGCACCGTCACCGGGACGACCGCTGATGGCGCGCGCGTGGCTTGGGCTGGGGGCCAATATCGGCGATCCGCCGGCGCAGGTGCGTGAGGCGGTCGAGCGGCTGGACAGGTGGCCCGGCATCCGGGTCGTCCGGCAATCCGGGATGTTGCTGACCAAGCCGTGGGGCAAGACGGACCAGCCGGACTTTTCGAACATGGTGGTAGAGGTCGAAACCAGCCTCGCACCGCTTGAGCTGCTGGACGCGTGTCTCGGCATCGAGCGCGGGATGGGCCGGGTGCGCGACATCCGCTGGGGCCCGCGGCGGATCGATATCGACGTTGTGGCCTATGAGCGACTGGAGCTCGACGAGGAGCGCCTGCACGTGCCGCACCGGTATGCGCATGAACGCGATTTCGTGCTGGAGCCGCTGCGGGAGATTGCGCCCGAGGTGGCGGAGTGGATTGTGGGGCGTGCGACCGGCACCTAGGGGCCGCCATCCGCTCGGCCGCCGCATGCACCTAGATTTCGTTGTTCACGGGCCTGCGCCCCTCACCCGTCCCGGCTTCGCCGGTCCACCTTCTCCCCGACGGGGAGAAGAACACCCGACTACGACTGCCGGCGCACACAACACGCGCTCGCCGAGAAGCTGAGCCCCTCACCCTAGTTTCGCTGCGGACCTGAAGGTCCTAGCTGCACTACCCTCTCCCCTCAGGGGGAGAGGGGCGCATGCCTCTAGCCCCTCACCATCTCCAGCACGCGCACAGCGGCGTCGAAATCCAGCCGGCGCTTCGTGCGGCGTTCGGTGGCTTCTTCAACTTCGCCCCAGAGGCGGATGTTGTGGTCTTCGTCGACGTGGGCGGCGGTCCAGACTTCTTCCGGGGTCAGCAGGCTTTCGCGAAGCGCGATGCTGAGGAGGCCCGAGCCGGTGATGCCGGTGAGCGAGTTCAGCGCTACGGCCTCGATCAGTGCAGCGTCGGCCAGCGAAGCGCGGAGGCGCTCCAGAGTCGGGGCGGGCTGTGGCTGGTGCAGGATGCCGGTGGTGGGCTGGAAGCCGATCTCGAAATGGCGGGCGAGCTTCACCAGCACCGCGTCCCAAACCCGTTCCTGTTCGGCGACCAGCTCGCGCGGCGTATCGGCGCGATAGAGCAGCAGGTCGTTGCCGGAGTATTTGACGATCTCCTCGCGCAGCGCCTCGAGGCGCTCGTCGCCGGCCTCGACCGCCGAGTTGATCAGGCGGACCACTGGCATGGTCTTGGGATCGATGAATTCCTGCTGCGCCGCCCACTCCTCGGCCATGGCGGCGGCCACAGGTTGGTGCGGCACCACCACCGGCTTCTGCGAAGGGGTGCGCGGCGTCTTGCCGTCGAGAGTGACCGCGAAGCCACCGCTGGCGGAGCCGACGCCAACTTCCTTATAGAAGCGCTTGGGCAGCTCGACCTTGTTGAGGTGTTGCGCCCGGCCGTAGCCGTCGTCGCGGTGCTTGTCGGCGTCTTCGAGGAACTCGCGCATCAGGCCTCCAGCAGCTTGTCGACGGCGTCGACCAGTTCTTCCATCCGATGGATGACGAGGTGGGCGCCTGCGGCCTCGAGATCGGCTACCGAGTGATAGCCCCAGCTGACGCCAAGGGCTTTGACGCCGGCGTTTCGGGCCATCTTCATGTCGTGGGAAGTGTCGCCGATCATTACGGTGGCTTCGCGGCCGATGCCGGCCTTGTCCATCGCCGTCTCGATCATCTGCGGATCGGGCTTGCCCCGGTTGTGAGCGGGTGTCTGGATCGAGCTGAAGCGGCCGATGATCTCGTGGCGCTCGAGCAGCGTGATGGCGCCGGCGTGGCCCTTGCCCGTGGCCACGGCGAGGATCGTTTCGGGATCGGCCTGCAGGCGATCGAGGGCCTCGAGGGCGCCGTCGAACATGGGCTCGCGAGCGAGACCGGCCTTCTGCAGGTACGTAGCGCGGTAGGCGTTGAGAATCACGTCGATCCGGTCGCTGTCGACACCGGGCGCGAGGATGCCCATGGCGTCGCGCGCGGTGATGCCGGAGATGGAGCGGATGGCGTCGTCGGTGGGGATCGCCTGGCCCACCGAGGCGAAGGACTCGCGGACCGTCTCGATGATGAGCGCTTCGGAATTGATCAGGGTACCATCGAGATCGAAGACGACGAGCCGCATCGGGAGAACTCCTGTTAGGCCCGCTCAGAACCACAATTTCCCCGATGTGTCACGCCCTGCAAAGGCATAGCTCATTCGCGAGGAGTTGCACCGACGTGGTGCTACTCCAGGACCCGCTCGATCGCGGCTTCGAGCTCGGAATAGTTGTGGATCAGGGCCCCTGCCCCGGCTTTCAGGAGGTCGGCGGCGTCGTGGTAGCCCCAGGTGACGCCGATGGCGCGAACGTTGGCGGCGCGGGCGAGCTCCATGTCGTAGACGGAATCGCCGATCATCACGGTCTGCTCCGGCGGCGCGCCGGTCTCGGCCATGGCGCTTAACAGCATGCCGGGGTGCGGCTTGCTCGGATTGTGGTCCGGCGTCTGCAGCGTGACGAAATGGCCGGCAATGCCGTGCTTGCCGAGAATGCGGGCGACGCCGGTGAGGCCCTTGCCTGTCGCGACACCGAGAATGGTGCCGCGCTGGGCGCGTAGCCGGTCGAGCGCGTCGCGGGCGCCGGGATAGAGCGGCTCGCGATCGATGTCGTCGGCCAGCGAGGCCCGGTAGAACTGCTTGTACTGGCCGACGATCCCCTCGATCAGGTCGATGTCGTCGGTGCGGGCCAGCTGGCCGACGGCGACGGGGAGCGAGAGGCCGATGATCTGGCGGACCTCGGCCGGCGTGGGCGCCGGCAGGTCGAGCGAGGCGAATGCCGACCCCATGTGCTCGGAGATGAGCGCCTCGGTGTCGATCAGAGTTCCGTCCATGTCGAAGACGATGAGCCGCACGGGATGATCCCTTCTCCGGCCCGTTGAGAGCCACAGGTCGCGGGGCGTGACACGCCCCGCGCCGTGGGGCGATTCTACATCGCGGCGAAGCAGTACAACAGGCCCGCCCCGCCGGTTCCGACGAGGGCTTCCTGACCGCAGCCGCGCGACGGGTGCGAGGAGTTCCACGACTTGGCGGCGTCGGAATCGTCGAGGCCCATGCGGTCGGAATGGCCGACGATGGCGCTGCCTTCGCCGTTGAGCGTCCAGTCGCCGCAGGTCTGCCCGGCAGCGAGGGTGCCATCCGGATTGGAGCCGGTGAGGATGTCGTGCTGGTTGGGCTGGTCGCCGCGGCCCTTGATCTCCATGCCCTTCTCATCGAGCGCAGTGGCCTTGGTGAGCTTGTTGTCGGCGGAGTGGAGGTTGGCGACGTCGGTGGCGATCACCTCGCCCTTGAAGTTCTGCCAGGGTCCGGCGCCGATGCGGTCCTTGGCGTTCGTGCCTTCGGCGCTGAGGTAGGCGTGCCAGGTCTTGCCGGTGGAGCCGGCTGCCTCGGCCAACTTCTGGCAGTGGGCATCGGCGCCCGCGAGGCCGCCGAGATTGGCCCCGTCACCGGCCCCGACCGAGGTGACGAAGAACGTCATAGTGGAGGCATCCTGGGCAAGTGCGGGTGCGGCGGCAAATGCGAGGCCGACCGCGGTGGCGGCGGCGAATACGAACGTGTGCATTGTCATCTCCCTATGGGCCCACCACGGGCGCCAGGAGAGGAACACGTGACAACGCGAATACGTCCGCCGCTCGCGCGGTTTTGATCAGGCGTCCTCGGGGTCCTGATCCTGCGCGTCGTAGCGATCGGCATCGAAGCCGAGCACGTCGAAGGTTGCCTGCATGTGCGGGGGCAGCGGCGCCGAGATATCGAGGAACTGGCCGTTGCGGAGCGGCAGGCGGATGCGGCGGGCGTGGAGGTGAAGGCCCTTCGAAATCTGCTCGGGCGCTTCCCAGTTCTGGATGTTGAAGTAGCGCGGATCGCCCATGATGGGGTTGCCGAGCTGAGCCATGTGGACGCGCAACTGGTGCGTGCGGCCGGTCACCGGCTTCAGCGTCACCCAGGCGAAGCGCCGGGCAGCGGTGTCGGTGGTGGAATAGTAGCTCATCGAGTGCTGGGCGTGGGGCGTGCCCTGCGGGACGACGACCATCTGCTCGCCGTCGGTCGTCGCCTGCTTGGCGAGGAAGCACGAGATGGAGCCCTGCTTGGGGTGCGGGTTGCCCCAGACGACGGCCCAGTAGATCTTGCGGGCCTGGCGCGAGGAAAACACCGTCCCGAAATGCGTGGCCGCGGCCTTGGTCTTGGCGACGACGAGGCAGCCGGAGGTGTCGCGGTCGAGGCGGTGGACCAGGCGCGGGGCCTCGCCCTTCTTGTTGGGCAGGCTCTTCAGGAGCCCATCCATGTGCCGCTTGGTGCCGCTGCCGCCTTGCGAAGCGAGGCCGTGCGGCTTGTTGAAGACGTAAAGGTCGTCGTCCTCGTAGAGGATGATCGAGCGGAGGAACTCGGCGTCCTTGCTGTTCACGGCGCCTTCGGGCTTGTCCGGCGCGGCCTCGATGGGCGGGACGCGCACGACCTGGCCGGTCGCGAGGCGGGTATTGGTCTTCACGCGGCCGGAATCGACGCGCACCTGGCCTGATCGCAGGAGCTTCTGGAGGTGCCCGAAGGTCACCTGAGGGAAATGCGTCTGGAACCAGCGGTCGAGCCGCATGCCGTCCTCGTCGCGGGCGACGACCTGCTGACGTACCCCGCTCATGCGATCACCCGCATGGCCAGCATGCCCATCCACAGCCCGGCGATCGAGAGCAGCACCGAGCCGACGATGTAGACGCCGGCGAGGAGGACGTCGCCGCGCTCGATCAGCGCAATGGCGTCGAGCGAGAAGCTCGAGAAGGTGGTGAAGCCGCCGAAGATACCGACGGCGACGAACAGCCGGATCTCGTTCTGGTAGTTCGGCGTGTACTTGGCGAGCACGCCCACGAGGACACCCATGGCGATCGATCCAACGATGTTGATGAGGAAGGTCGAGACCGGAAAGCCGTTCGGCAGGGAGCCGATCAGCACCTGCGCGCCGTAGCGCGCCATGGCGCCAATGGCGCCGCCAATACCGACAAGGAGATAAGCTTGCATCGGCGTGTAATACGGGGCGGGCCCTGGTTGCGCTAGCCCCCGCAGCATCGGTCCCCTCCACCATCGGCGGGAAGGGACGAAGGCTGGATCGGCTACCGGGCGGCGGGCGACACCGCGACGCCGTCAACCTCACCCTCGTCGATGTCGAGGGCGGGAGCCACGGCGGACGAGACGAGGCCGTTGAGCGAGCCGCCCTTGAGGCCGAGTTCAGCGAGGAGCGCGTCGATCAGCGGGGCCTGGCTGCGGCCGCGGAGGGCGGCATCTTGGATTCGGCAGGCTGACCCTGCTTCGCCTCGCTGACCGCCTTCTCCATCTGCGGCTACGCCGTGCAGTGGGCCACCTTCGGGGCAACCGGCAGCAAGCTGCGACAACAGCTCGATCGCTCCGATCGCCAGCATGACGGCCCCAGAGTTGAGCGGAGCCGAAGTCGGCCCGTTCTCCCAGGTCCTCACCTGGTTCTCCGTCGGCCGGGTGCCCTTCCTCGTGCTCCTGGTCATTGCGCTAATACTGGCGGTCGACGGATCGACCAAGCAACGGCCAGTCTCTAGCTGTCGTCTTCCTCTTGCCGTCGCATTTCGCGGCGGCCGGCCCAGAATTCGAGACGCTTTTTCACTTCGCGTTCGAAGCCACGCTCATTGGGCTGATAGAACTCAGGCCGCCTGTCGCCGGCCATTTCGTCCGGGAAGAACTCCTGGCCGGAGAAGGCATCGGGCCAATCGTGGTCGTAACGGTAGCCCTTGTTGTAGCCGAGTTCCTTCATGAGCCGCGTCGGGGCGTTGAGGATGTGCTTGGGCGGCGGCAGCGAGCCGGTCTGCATCGCCAGCGCCTTGGCGTTGTTGAAGCCGACATGGGCGGCGTTCGACTTGGGCGCAGTCGCGACGTAGGCGATGGCCTGGGCCATGAACAGCTCGCCCTCGGGCAGGCCGGTGCGCTCGAAGGCGTTCCAGGCGGTGATGACCTGAACCATGGCCTGCGGGTCGGCCATGCCGACATCCTCGGAGGCGGCGCAGGCGAGGCGGCGGAAGATGGTGTCTGGATGCTCGCCGCCGACCAGCATGCGCTGAGCCCAGTACATGGCGGCCTGCACGTCGGATCCGCGCAGGCTCTTATGGAAGCAGCTGAGCAGGTTGTAGTGCTCCTCCTGCCCCTTGTCGTAGACGGGAGCGCGCTTCTGGACCGTCTCGGCGAGGCCGGCGACGTCGAGCGCCGTGCCCTCCGGCAGGGCGAGCAGTTCCTCGCAGAGCCCGATCAGGTAACGGCCATCGCCGTCGGCCATATCGAGCAGGGCATCGCGGGCCTCGTCGGTGACCGGGAGCTTCCTGCCGACATGGGCCTCGGCCCGATCGGCGAGGATGGCGAGGTCGGCCTTCTCGAAGCGGCGGAGGGTGTAGACCTTGGTCCGCGAGAGCAGCGCCGCGACCATCGAGAAGCTCGGGTTCTCTGTGGTAGCGCCGATGAGGATGACGGTACCATCCTCGACATGGGGCAGCAGCGCGTCCTGCGTGGTGCGGTTGAAGCGGTGGAGTTCGTCGACGAACATCACCGTCTGCCGCCCTGCCCCGGCCCGCAACGCCTTGGCGTCGGCCACGACCTTGCGGAGGTCGGCGACGCCTGAGAGCACGGCGGAGAGCTGCACGAAATCGAGGCCGACTTCCTTGGCGACAAGGCGTGCGATGGTCGTCTTGCCCACGCCCGGCGGGCCCCAGAGGATGAAGGACGAGACGCGGCCAGCGGCGACCATGCGGCCGATCGGGCCGTTGGGCCCGAGCAGGTGGTCCTGCCCGATGACCTCGGACAGGCGCTGCGGCCTCAGGGCCTCGGCGAGCGGGCGCGGCGCCGCTTCATCGAACAAGGACTGCATTCAACCACCGACCTCGGCGCGGAAGATCCGGCCGCCCCGCTGTAGCACGACGCGCCAGCTGCGTGGGCGATCATTGGCGACCTTGCCGAAGGTTTCGGCGTCGGCGATGTCCCGGCCGTTGAGGTTGAGGATGAGATCGCCGGCCCTGAGGCCCATGTCGTCGGCGGGCGAGTCGCGCTCGACGGTGCGCACCAGAACGCCCTTGGCGGTGTAGGACAGGCCCAGTTCCTGCGCCACGGCGGGGGTAATGGTCTCGACCGTAGTGCCGGAGAACCGGGTGTTGCCCGAAACGGTGACCGGGGCGCCGGCCTGGGGCGGCGCCTCGAGGCTGACGACCTTCTTCTCGGACTTGCCGCCGCGGAAATACTCGATCTCGGCCGTGGCCCCGACGGGCTTGGTGGCGAGCCGGAAGTCGAAGGCACTGGGCTGCTCGATGGCGAAGCCGTCGACCGAAAGGATAACGTCGCCGTCGCGGAACCCGGTCTTTTCGGCGGGACCGCCGGGCGCGATGTCGCTGATCAGCGCGCCGCGGGCATGGCCGAGGCCGAGGCTGTCGGCGAGATCGGTCGTCACCGACTGCAGGCGGGCGCCGAACCATGGCCGCACGAGCGCGCCACCGGCGATGCCGGTCTCGGCGACCAGCTTGGCCATGTTGGCGGGAATGGCGAAGCCGATGCCCACCGAGCCGCCCGAGCGCGAGACGATGGCGGTATTGATGCCTATCAGCCGGCCCTCGATATCGACGAGGGCGCCGCCGGAATTGCCCGGGTTGATGGCGGCATCGGTCTGGATGAAGAATTCGTAGTTGTCGCTCTCGACGCCTGTCCGCGCGAGCGCCGAGACGATGCCGGAGGTGACGGTCTGGCCGACGCCGAACGGGTTGCCGATGGCGAGGACGAGGTCGCCGACCTCGAGCTGGTCGGAATCGGCGAACTGGAGGGCCGGGAACGAGGTGCCCTTGGGATCCCTGACCTTGAGGACGGCGAGATCGGTCTTGGGATCGTCGAGGACCAGGTCGACCGGGTACTCCTGCCCGTCGGTGGTCGAGATGCGAATGTCGGTGGCGCCTTCGATGACGTGATGGTTAGTCAGCACCACGCCGGCGGCATCGACGATGACGCCCGACCCGAGCGACTGCGACGTCCGCGGGCGACTGTCCATGAAGGGGCCGTCGCCGAAGAAGCGGCGGAAGAAGGGATCGCCGACGAAGGGCGACCTCGAGTTCTGGCTGATGGTGGTGGCGTAGACGTTGACCACCGAGGGCGTCACCTGCTTCACGATCGGCGCATAGCTCATCTGCAGCTCGGCGCGCGATGTGGGCGGGGTCCGGGTCTCGACCGGCGCGGGTGTGATGGCGGCCGCGACCCGCGGGGTCGGGGTCGCCGTGCGGCTCGATATTTCGGCATAGCCGACGATCAGTGCGGCTCCCGCGGCGAAGGCTCCGAGCGCCAAAAACCAGTTCTGCTTCGACATCCTCTTTCCCTGGTGAGAATCGTACCTGTCGAGTTGGCGAGAAACTCCGTGAATCCGGCGTCTTTTTGGTGCCTGCATTACGCTTTGGCAATCTCGAATTATGACGTTGCCCCAAGGGGCAATCGCCCCTATATGCAGCGCGTTTTTCAACGCACCGAGGTTTCATCCCCTCAGACCCCCTGAAAGGTTAGCCGCCAATGACTGAGCCGACCACGGTCTACAGTAACACCAGCGCACTGATTGCGGCCGAGGAGCCGGATTTTCCGAGCTTCCTGTTCTCCACAAAGGAGCTGCACCGGTCCGTGAAGGTGTTCAAGAAGGGGTTCGACGGCCTGCTGACCTACGCGGTGAAGTGCAATCCTTCGCCGCACATCATCAAGCAGTTGCACGACGAAGGGCTGAAGGCCTTCGACGTCGCCTCCAACATGGAGATGGAACTCGTCCGCGACCACGCTCCGGGCGCGGTGATGCACTACAACAACCCGATCAAGAACAAGCGCGAGATCGAGCGCGCCTACGAGGAGTTCGGGGTCCGCTCGTTCACGATCGACCATCCGCAGCAGCTCGACCAGCTGGCAGCCGTGGTGTCGCCCAGCCGCGACATCGAGGTGACGACCCGCTTCAAGGCCGGCAAGGCGCTGAAATCCTACGATTTCGGCATCAAGTTCGGCGTGATGCAGGACGGCGCGGCCGAGATCGTGAAGCTGGTCCAGCAGATGGGCTACACGCCGTCGCTCTGCTTCCACGTCGGTTCGCAGTGCGAGGACGTGTACGCCTACGAGCGGCATATCGCGGCGGCGGCAAAGATCGCCGAGGAGAGCGGCATCACGCTGAAGCGCCTCAATATCGGCGGTGGCTATCCGGCCCCCTACCCGACCAGCGAAGCACCGCCGATGGACTACTATTTCGAGACCATCGGCCAGGCGGTGAAGGACAATTTCGGCGGCCACAAACCCGAGCTCATCATCGAGCCGGGCCGGGCGCTGGTGACGTCCTCGACCTCGCTGCTGCTGCGCGTCAAGCACCAGCGCGGCGGGCAGTCGGTCTATCTCAACGACGGCGCCTATGGCTCGCTGATGGAAGTGAAGTTCATGCACTTCACCCCGCCGTCGCGCGTCTGGCGCGGCCCGCGGCTGCACGACAACAACGGCGAGTTCTCCGAGTTCACCGTCTGGGGCCCGACCTGCGACAGCTACGACGTGCTGCCGCAGATCTTCACCCTGCCCTCGGACGTGGATGAGGACGACTGGGTCGAGTTCGGCCTGATGGGGGCCTACACCCAGGCCTCGCTGACGCCGTTCAACGGCTTCTGGCGTCGCGACCAGTACCGGGTCGACGATGTCTACACGGGCAAGGAACTGCAGCCGGAATAGGCGCTGCGACTGCATTTATGACGAGACGACCCGGTGGCCGGCGCTTCCGGGTCGTTTTGATTCTGGCCTTCGCTGCGGCTGGATAGGCGCCCGCAACAGGACTAGACTGCGTCGTCAGCCCTTGAGGAGGGTCAGATGCACCTAGGGGTATGGTTCGGCGTCATCGTGCTGCTCGGGTTCGCGTTATGGGGCGCGTCGCTGTTCTGGCGCGGCAGGATCATCGACCGCGAGGAACGGCATGAGACGCGCGGCGAGCGCCGCCGGTTGCACCACAAGAGCTAGAGCAGCTTCTCGATCTCGGATGCGAGGTCCGCCGGCTCGACCGACGAGCCGAAGCGCTTGACCCTGGTGCCGGTACGATCGACGAGGAACTTGGTGAAATTCCACGGGATGAGCTGCACGCCGAGCAGCCCCGGTGCCTTGCGCTTCAGCCAGCTGTAGAGCGGCAGCGAACCGCGGCCGTTGACGCTGACCTTGGCGAAGAGCGGGAACGTGACGTTGTAGTTGAGGTCGCAGAAGGCTGCGATCTCGGCTTCCGTGCCCGGTTCCTGCTCGCCGAACTGGTTGCAGGGGAAGCCGAGGATGATGAAGCCGCGGTCCTTGTAGGTCTCGTAGAGCTTCTCGAGCCCGGTGTATTGCGGGGTGAAGCCGCACTTGCTGGCGACGTTCACCGACAGCACGACCTGATCGCGGTACGTGGAAAGTGGTTGCTCGCGGCCGTCGATGAGCGGCGCGGAAAAATCAAAGAGCGTGGTCAAAGCGGGGCTCCAGCCTGGGCAATATCGCTGCCCCTGTTCGTCATAGCTTGAGCGGGCCAGCCGCCGTTTCAAGGGTCAGGTGTGTAACCGTAGGGCCCGACGGCTATTTGCCGGTGTCGTCCGTGTCCCTGAGATGGGCGTCGATCTTCCTGGCGTCGAGCGCCTGCTGCGCCGTTTCGCGCTGCTTGTCGGACTTGGTGCGGCCGAACTTGACGCGATTCTCCGCCGCAAGCTGTTCCTTGTCGGCGCGCGCCTTGGCCTTGCGGGCCTTGGAGAAGGACAGGATTTCGGCCACGGCTTCCTCGCTAGCTGGGGCGCCGGAGCGCCAGGTAGACACTGTCAAACCACTCCCCGCCGATCAAGAAGGTGCGTTCGGCGCGGCCGGTTTCGACGAAGCCGAGCTTGCGCAGGAGGCCCAGCGAGGCCTCGTTGCGGGGATCGGCGTCCGCCGTCAGTTCCGGAATGTCATGAGTGGCGAAGGCGTGCGCGATGAAGGCCTGCATCGCCTCGTAGCCGAAGCCTCTGCCCCAGCTGTCGGGGTGGAGGATGAACCCGACCTCCGGTTGCTTCCACATGCCGACGCGGCCGATGACCCTGCCCGCCTGCTCGACGATGAAGAGGTCGCGATCGGTTGCGGCAACGAGCATGTCGTCGAGATAGGCAGCGGATTCTGCGAGCGTTTCGTGGGGCAGCGTGGACCAGTAGCGCATGGCGCGCGGGTCCGACAGGATCGCGTGGACGTCGTCAAGGTCGCCCGGGCGGGCGCGGCGCAACACCAGTCGCGCCGTGCGCAGCTCCACTACACGAGCCGGCTTTGGGCTTTCGCGGCTTCGATGAAGCTGGCGAAGAGCGGATGCGGTTCGAAGGGCTTGGATTTGAGTTCCGGGTGGAACTGGACGCCGATGAACCACGGGTGGTCGGTGCGCTCGACGATCTCGGGCAGCTTGCCGTCGGGCGAGACGCCGGAGAAGAGCAAGCCGTTGGCCTCGAGCACCTTGCGGTAGTTCATGTTCACTTCGTAGCGATGGCGGTGCCGCTCGCTGATGCGGGTGGTGCCGTAGATGTCGGCGACGCGGCTGCCCTTGCTGAGCTGGGCCGGATAGGAGCCGAGGCGCATGGTGCCGCCGAGATCACCCTCGGACGAGCGGGTTTCCCGATCATTGCCCTTGGTCCACTCGGTCATGATGCCGACGATCGGTTCCTTGGTCGGGCCGAACTCGGTGGAATTGGCGTTCTTGATGCCGGCGGTGTTCCGCGCGGCCTCGATGCAGGCCATCTGCATGCCGAAGCAGATGCCGAAATAGGGCACGTCCTTGATGCGGGCGAAGCGCGCCGCCTGGATCTTGCCGGCCGAACCGCGTTCGCCGAAGCCGCCGGGGACGAGGATGCCGTGGATGTGCTCGAGATAGGGCGCGGGGTCCTCGCGCTCGAATATCTCGCTGTCGATCCAGTTGAGATTGACCTTCACCCGGTTGGCGATACCGCCATGGACGAGCGCTTCCGAGAGCGACTTGTAGGCGTCCTTGAGGCCTGTGTACTTGCCCACGATGGCGATGTTGACCTCGCCCTCGGGGTTGTGGAGGCGCGTCGAAACCTCCTCCCACGAGCTCAGGTCCGGCACGGGCGCATCGGTGATGCCGAAGGCGGCGAGAACCTCGGTATCCAGCCCTTCCTTGTGGTAGGCGAGCGGCACGTCGTAGATCGAGCTGACGTCGAGGCCCTGAATCACGGCGCTTTCGCGCACGTTGCAGAACAGGGCGAGCTTCTTGCGCTCGGACTGCGGGATCGGGCGGTCACAGCGGACCAGCAGGATGTCGGGCGAGATGCCGATCGAGCGCAGGGTCGCGACCGAGTGCTGGGTCGGCTTGGTCTTCAGCTCGCCCGCCGACGGGATGAAGGGCATCAGCGTCAGGTGCATGTAGACCGCGTGGCCGCGCGGCAGGTCGTTGCCGAACTGGCGGATGGCCTCGAAGAACGGCAGGCCCTCGATGTCACCGACGGTGCCGCCGACCTCGACGAGAACGAAGTCGAAGTCCTCGTTGCCCTCGCGGATGAAGTCCTTGATGGCATCCGTCACGTGCGGGATGACCTGGACGGTGGCGCCCAGGAACTCGCCCTTGCGTTCCTTGGCGATCAGGTCGGAATAGATGCGGCCGGTGGTGATGTTGTCGCGCTTGTTGGCGTGACGGCCGGTGAAGCGCTCATAGTGACCGAGGTCGAGGTCCGTCTCAGCGCCGTCGTCGGTGACGAACACCTCGCCGTGCTGGGTGGGCGACATCGTGCCCGGATCAACGTTGAGGTAGGGGTCGAGCTTCCTCAGGCGGACCTTGTATCCGCGTGCCTGCAGAACCGCGCCGAGAGCAGCGGATGCAAGGCCTTTACCCAAAGAGGATACCACGCCACCGGTGATGAAAACGTACCGAGCCATGGGCCTTTATCCTATTCGGTCGAAGTTCTGATTCTCAAGGGCGTCACCGATCACGATCAGGCACGCCCCCACACAAAAAGAAGAAGGGGATGTTGCCATCCCCTTCCCCGGTTCGCTGTCGCGGCGGCCTCAGTTGGCGGGCGCCGCAGGCTGTTCTGTCGTTGCCGGAGCATCGGCCGCGGGCGCTTCGGTGGCGGGTGCCGCCGGAGCCGTCTGCTGCGGGACCGGGAGATCCGAACCAGCGGGCGCTGCGGGAGTCGCTGCGCCATCGGTGGTGGCGGGAGCGGCAGGCGTCGTGGTCTCGGCGCCGGGGACCGGCAGGTCCCCACCCGACTGCTGCTGCATCTGCTGGATGGCATCGAGCACCGTGGTCGGAGTCTGGCCGCCCTGGCTCGCGCGATCGAGGATGGAGCTCGTACCGCGGTCGAGTTCGGACAGGATGGTGAGGCCGATGGCCGAGGCGAAGAAAAGCGCGGCGAGAATAGCCGTCGTCCGGGTCAGGAGGTTGGCCGAACCGCGGACGGAGATCAGGCCGTTCGAGTTCGAGCTACCCATGCCAAGCCCGCCGCCCTCGGACCGCTGGAGCAGGATGACTGCTATCAGCGCGAGCACGATCAGGAGGTAGGCGACGATCAGTACGTTGGCCATGGAACCCTAGGCTTTCGATTTCGGTTTGGCGCGCTTCTACACGCGCCCAAACACAAATGCCAGCGCCATCCGCCACCATTCGCATGGCAGCGGAAGCGTCTTTCAGACCGCCGAGATAATGGCGTGGAAGTCATTTGCCAAGAGGCTTGCGCCCCCGACCAGCCCGCCATTGACGTTCTCGATGCGCAGGATCTCGGCGGCATTGGACGGCTTCATCGAGCCACCGTAAAGAATCCGCGTGGCGGCGCCGCGATCGCCGAAGCGGGTAACGAGGTCGCGCCGGATGGCATTGTGCATTTGTTCGATGTCGGCGGCAGTAGGCGTGCGGCCGGTGCCGATGGCCCAGACGGGCTCATAGGCGATGACGATCCCCTGCCCTGCCCACTCGTCGGGTATCGAGCCGGCGAGCTGGCTGGCGACGACGCTTTCCGCCCGGCCGGCGTCACGATCGGCCTCGGTTTCGCCGACGCAGATGATCGGGATGAGGTTCGCCGCCATGGCCGCAAGTGCTTTCAGGCGCACGAGTTCGTCGGTTTCCCGATGGTTCGTGCGCCGTTCGGAATGGCCGACGATGGTGTACTGGGCACCGGCATCGGCCAGCATCTGGGCGCTGATATCGCCGGTATGGGCGCCACTCAGGGCCGGGTGGCAATCCTGGCCGCCGGTGACGATGCCGGCGGGAGCGGCGAACTCGCTGAGGCGCTCGAGCAGGGTCGCGGGCGGGCAGATGACGATGGTGCAGCGGGGCGGCCCGCCTTCAGCGAGCCTGGCGGCGAGGTTCCGGACTTCAGCCAACGCCACGCTGGTGCCGTTCATCTTCCAGTTTCCCGCGATCAGCGGCGTGATCTCTGCCGTCACTTGACGCTCCTTCTACTTGCCTATTGCGGGAGTTTCCCATAACCCCCGTCCCGATGTGCCTTGCGGCACAAACTCGACCCTGTCTAGTATCCGCCGCCCGCCGGGTTGGCGGACGTTGTTGGATTTGTCTCGATGCTCGAAGGTTTTCGCAACCTCTCCAAGACCTGGTTCGGCAAGATCATGGGCGTTCTGCTCCTGATCGGCCTGGCCGGGTTCGGTATTTCGAACGTGATCTTCCAGTTCGGTACCAACACGGTGGCCACAGCGGCCGGACAGGACATCTCGGTGCGCGACTTCCAGCGGGCCTACAACTCGCAGGTCAATGCGCTGGCCCAGCAGTTCGGACGCCTGCCGACGCAGGAAGAGGCGATCGCCCTGGGCGTGCCCGGTGCCGTGCTCGACCGGCTCGCCGGCGAGGCTGCGGTCAACAAACTGGGCAAGGACATGGGGCTCGGCGTGTCGGAGGACCGGCTCGGCCGCCTGGTGCGCGAGGACCCGACCTTCGCGACGGCGCTGGGCGGATTCGACCGCGACAACTTCGTGCGGATCCTGCAGCAGAGCGGTTTCACCGAAGCTGAGTATTTCGACCTCCAGACCAATGCAGCACGCCGTCAGCAACTGATCAGCGGCCTGCTTGGTGGCGTTCCGGTTTCCTCGACCGCAGTCGAGCTGATCAATCGCTATGCGGGCGACACCCGCACCATCGACTACTTCGTGCTGAATGCTCAGACACTGCCGCCGGTTGCAGAGCCGACGGAAGAGGACCTGACCGCCTATCTCAAGGAGCGGCAGTCCGACTTCCGGACAAAGGAGACGCGGACGATCGACCTGCTGGGGCTTTCGCCCGAAGCGATTGCCGCCACCAAGACGATTTCCGACGACGAGGTCGCGGCCGAATACGAGCGGACCAAAGATAGCCGGGTGAAGATCGAGCGGCGCACGATCAAGCAGATCGCGCTGACGACGCCCGAGATGGAGAAGGCCTTCACCGACGGCAAGGCGGCAGGCACGCCGATCGCCGACCTGATCGCCTCGACCGGCGCGACGGTGCAGGACCTGGGCAACCTCGCCAAGTCCGAGGTGACCGATTCCACGCTCGCCGACACGGCCTTCGGCCTCGCGCTCAACGACTTCGCGATTATCCCGGGGATCGGCTCCAAGCGCGCCATCACGGTGAGCGCGATCGAACCCGGCGGCCAGATCAGCCTCGAAGAGTCCAAGGAAACCATCCGGCAGCAGCTTGCGATGGCTCAGGCCCGCAACGAGTACGGCGACATTCTCGACCAGGTGGAAGAGCTGCGGGCCGCCTTCCAGCCGCTCAAGCAGATCGGCGAGCGGTTCGGGCTCAATGTCGCGACCGTGGCGCTCACGCCCGGCGCGCCGGAACTGAGCTCGCCCGAAGTCACGCCCGAGGAAGTCACGCGGATCGGCACGGCGGTCTTCAACGCCACGCAGGGCGAGCTGTCGCCGACGGTCGGCCTCGCGTCGAACCGCAACGTGTTCTTCGACCTCACGAAGGTGGAGCCGGCGCGCGACCAGACGCTGGATGAGGTTCGCGACGCTGTCGTGACCGCGTGGACAGACGCCAAGACGCAGGAAGCCCTGGCGGCGGAAGTGACGCGGATCACCGACGAGCTCAAGGCCGGCAAGCCTTTCGCCGATGTCGCTGCCGCGAACGGCCAGTTCCCCAATCTCAGCCAGCCGCTGAAGCGGTCGGGCGACGGTTCCACCGTCCTCAACCAGGCGGTGGCCAACGAGGTCTTCAACGGCGGGCCGGGGCATTTCGGTTCGGCGGTCAATGGCGACGGGGATCACGTGGTCTTCCAGGTGGCCGAGGTGAACGAGGCCGCAGCCGACGCCACTCCGCAGGCCAAGCAGTATGTCGAGGATGGGACGCGCGAGAGCGTCTATTCCGACCTGCTGCAGGGGCTGAAGGGCGAGGCCGCGTTGCGCGTCAACCAGCAGGTCCTGACGCAGCTGCTGGAAACCGGCGCGCTGCAATGACAACCGACGATCAGTTTGGCAGCTTTGCCGCCGGCTACGAGGGCGGACGCGCGCAGATTGTTTTCCGCCGCGTCGTCGCCGACCTCGAGACGCCGATCGGCGCCTACCTGAAGCTTGCCGAAGGCCGGAAGAATACCTTCCTGCTCGAGAGTGTGCAGGACGGAGCAACCCGCGGCCGCTACTCGATGATCGGGTTCGATCCCGACGTCATCCTCAAGATCGAGAAGGGCAAGGCGAGCATCAATCGCAATGCCGGACTGACACCCGAGGCCTACTCCCCCGTCGAGCAGCCGCCACTCGAGGCGCTGCGCGCGCTGGTGGCGGAGAGCCAGGCGGACGTGCCGCCGGGGCTGCCGTCCACGGCGGCGGGCATCTACGGCTATCTCGGCTACGACATGGTCCGGCTGATGGAAGTGCTGCCGGATCGGCACGAGGACCCGCTGGGGTTCCCGGAATCGATCCTGATGCGGCCAACCGTCCTGGCCGTGTTCGATACGCTCAAGGACGAGCTCTATCTGACGGCGCCGGTCTACGTGCGCGAGGGTGTCACCGCCCGGCAGGCATGGGAAGCGGCGCAGTCGCGCATCGACGATGCCGTGGCCCGACTGGGGCGCACCCTGCCCTACACGGCGGCACCACCGGAACTGGACAAGATCGAGGTTCGGTCGAACACGACCAAGGCGGAATATGCCCGCATGGTCGAGGACGCCAAGGAGTACATCCGGGCGGGCGACATCTTCCAGGTAGTGCTGAGCCAGCGTTTCGAGGCCGACTTCACGCTACCGCCGACGGCGCTCTACCGGGCGCTCCGCCGCACCAATCCCTCGCCCTACATGTACATGCTGGATTTCGGCGACTTCGCCGTTGCGGGCTCGAGCCCGGAAATCCTCGTCAAGGTCGAGAAGGGCCAGGTCACGATCCGGCCGATCGCCGGCACCCGCAAGCGCGGCGCGACGCCGACGCGCGACAAGGAACTGGCCGACGAGCTGCTGAGCGATCCCAAGGAACTCGCCGAGCACCTGATGCTGCTCGACCTTGGCCGCAACGACGTGGGCCGGGTGGCCAAGATCGGTAGCGTCAAGGTTACGGACAAGTTCTTCCTCGAGTACTACTCGCACGTCATGCACATCGTCTCGAACGTGGTGGGCGAGCTCGATCCGAAGAACGATTTCGTCGATGCGCTTGCCGCCGGTTTCCCGGCCGGCACCGTGTCGGGCGCGCCGAAGGTGCGGGCGATGGAGATCATCGACGAACTCGAGAAATCGCGCCGCGGCATCTATGGCGGCTGCGTGGGCTATTTCGGCGCCGACGGGGTGATGGATACCTGTATCGTGCTGCGCACGGCGATCGTGTCGAACGGCAAGATCTACGTGCAGTCGGGCGCCGGCATCGTCGCCGACAGCAAGGCGGAGCTCGAGCAGCTCGAGTGCGAGAACAAGGCTCGCGCCCTTTTCAGCGCGGCCGAAGAAGCTCTACGTTATGCGGGCGAAGCCAGGGTCGGACAATGAGCATGACGAGACGATGGCGACGCTGGCTCTGAAACAGTGATTCCCGCTTTTGCGGGAATGGCCCGGTGTTACAAAGCTTTCCGAGCTGGGAACCTCAGACATGCGTCTCCTCGTCATCGATAACTACGACAGCTTTACCTACAACCTCGTCCACTTCCTGGGCGAACTCGGCGCCGACTCCGATGTCCGGCGCAACGACAAGATCACCCTGGACGAAATCGCCAGCATGGCCCCCGAGGCCATCGTGCTGTCGCCGGGCCCGGCGACGCCCGATACGGCCGGTATCTGCCTCACGCTGATCGACCGGTTCGCGCCGACGACGCCGATCCTGGGGGTCTGCCTCGGGCACCAGGCGCTTGGACAGGCGATGGGCGGCGAGGTGATCCGGGCGCCGGAGCTGATGCACGGCAAGACCAGCAAGATCAACCACACCAATCGCGGCCTGTTCCGTGGCCTCAATTCCGGCTTCGAGGCGACGCGGTACCACTCGCTGATCGTCAAGCAGGATACGCTGCCGGACGTGCTGGAGGTGACGGCGTCCACCGACGACGGGCTGATCATGGGCATGCAGCACCGCCGCTACCCAAGCCACGGGGTGCAGTTCCATCCCGAGAGCATCGCGTCCGAGAACGGCCACGCGCTCCTGCAGAATTTCCTGAACCTTGCCCGTGACTTCAACCTCAGGACGGCCGCGTGATGGACATCAAGGGGGCACTCAACAAGATCGCTTCGCGCCAGGACCTCACCGGCGAAGAGATGCGGTCGGTGATGACCACGATCATGGATGGCGGCGCGACGCCGAGCCAGATCGGGGCCTTCCTCATGGGCATGCGTGTCAAGGGTGAGACCGTGGGCGAGATCGCCGCGGCGGTGTCGATCCTGCGCCTGAAGATGGTGCCGGTCGAGGTCGACGCGCCGGACAGCGTGATCGACATCGTGGGCACGGGTGGCGATGGGGCAGAAACGCTCAATATCTCGACAACGACGGCCTTCGTCACCGCTGCAGCGGGTATCCCCGTGGCAAAGCATGGCAATCGCGCACTGAGCTCGAAATCCGGCGCCTCGGACGTGCTCCAGGCGCTCGGCATCAAGATCGACATCGGGCCGGACAAGATCAGCCAGTGCATCCGAGAAGCGGGGATCGGCTTCATGTTCGCCCCGGCGCACCATCCGGCGATGAAGCATGTCGGGCCCACCCGCATGGAGATGGGCACGCGCACGATGTTCAACCTGCTCGGTCCCCAGTCGAACCCGGCCGGCGCGCGCCGCTATATGCTGGGCGTCTACGACAAGAAATGGGTTGAACCGGTCGCGGCGGCGCTGCTCGCCAACCGCGCCATCTCGGCCTGGGTCGTGCACGGCGCCGACGGGATCGACGAACTCTCGACCACCGGCACGAACTTCGTCGCCTCGATCAAGGGCGGGGATCTGCGCAGCTTCGAGATCACGCCGGAAGACGCCGGCCTGCCTCGCGCCACCATGGCGGACCTCAAGGGCGCCGACCCGGCCTACAATGCCTCGCGCCTGCGCGGACTGCTGGACGGGGTGAAAGATCCCTACCGCGACATCGTGCTGTTCAACTCGGCGGCGGCGTTCATCGTGGCGGGCCGGGCCGATACGCTGAAGCTCGGTGTGGAGATGGCGGCACGGGAGATCGATTCCGGCCGCGCCAGGGCGACACTCGACCGACTGATCGCAATCAGCAACTCCTGAGCAGCCCGGTCCGGTCGTGGAAGCGTGGTCGGACTTCTTCCTTGGTGAACTGGGCGCCGCCGGAGCGCTTGCCGGCCTGCTGGTCGTGGCCATGTCGATCAACATCGAGCGAATCCTCGCGACGCCGAGCCTGCCGCGGCGCGCCGCGCAGACGCTGATCGTCATTGGCGGCGCGCTCGTCATCTCCAGCTTTGCGCTGTTTCCCGGGCAGCCGCTCTGGGTGTTTGGCTGGGAGGTCCTTGCCGTCGGAGGGGCGATCGGCGCCTCCGGGCTGGTTCATCTGCCGCGCGCCCTCGCGGGCCTGAAACGCGGTGAGCCGCTGACCTGGACGCTGACGCCGCTGACGCTGGTGGCGGTCGCGACGCTGCCCATGCTGGTCGGCGCGGTCTTCCTCATTGCGGGCGACGCCTCCGGGCTCTATTGGGTCGCCACAGCGGTGATCTTCTGTATGATCGCGGCCCTGCTCAATGGCTGGGTACTCCTCGTCGAAATCCTACGGTGACCATGTCCGACATCCTGTCCAAGATCGAAACCTACAAGCGCGAAGAGATCGCTGCGGCGAAGACCTTGCGGCCCTGGAACGAGGTGGTGGCGGAGGCGCATGATGCCCCGCCGGTGCGCCGCTTCCTGTCGGCGCTGAAGAAGAAGCGGGCCGAGCAGCAGTTCGCGCTCATCGCCGAGGTCAAGAAGGCGAGCCCGTCCAAGGGCGTGATCCGGGAGGACTTCAACCCGGCCGAGATCGCGCGAGCCTACGAGATGGGTGGAGCGGCCTGCCTGTCGGTCCTCACGGATCGGCCGAGTTTCCAGGGCGCGCCGGGCTACCTGATCGAGGCCCGCAACGCCACGCAGCTGCCGGTGCTGCGGAAGGACTTCCTGTTCGAGACCTACCAGGTCGCCGAAAGCCGCGCCTGGGGTGCCGACTGCATCCTCATCATCCTTGCCGCGGTGAGCGACGACACGGCCCGGTACCTGCTCGATGCCGCCGAGGAGTGGCGGATGGATGCACTGGTCGAGGTCCACGACCAAATCGAGCTCGATCGGGCGCTTGGTCTCAGTGCCGAGTTCATCGGTATCAACAACCGCAACCTCAGGACGTTCGAAACGACGCTCACCACGTCGGTCCAGCTGGCCGGCGGCGTGCCGCAGGGCGTGCACCTCGTGTCCGAGAGCGGTGTCAACACGCACGCCGACCTGCTGAAGCTCGAGCAGGCGGGCATCGGCACGTTCCTCGTCGGCGAGAGCCTGATGCGGCAGGACGACGTGACCGGCGCCACGACCAAGCTCCTCAGGGGTTGACGATGGCTCTCACCCACCTCAACCAGCGTGGGGAAGCGCATATCGTCGATATCGGCGACAAGGCGGTGACCCGACGCCGCGCCGTGGCGACGGCGCGCCTCGAGGCCAAGCCCGAGACGGTGGCGCTCATCCTCGGCGGCGAGCTCAAGAAGGGCGATGCGCTCGCTGTGGCCCGCGTCGCCGGGATCATGGCGGCCAAGAAGACGGCCGAACTCATTCCGCTTTGCCACCCGATCCCGCTCACCAAGGTTAGCGTCGAGATCGCGGGCGATGGCCCTGCCCTGCTCATCACCGCCACGGCCGAAACGACGGCCCAGACCGGCGTCGAGATGGAAGCTATGACGGCCGCATCGGTGGCCGCCCTGACACTCTACGACATGGCCAAGTCGCACGACCGGGCGGTGCGGATCGCCTCGGTGCAGCTCGAGGAGAAGTCGGGCGGGAAATCGGGTGATTTCCACCGATGATGCCGGTCGACGAGGCGATTGATCGCATATTCCGCAAGCTGCCGGCGCTTGGCAGCGAGACCGTGCCGCTCACCGCTGCTCATGGCCGCGTGCTGGCAAAGCCGCTCGTCGCCACCCATAGCCAGCCGCCGTTCGACGCCAGCGCGATGGACGGCTATGCCGTGCGCGCGGCGGAGGTCGTCCCCGGCCGCCCGCTGAAGCTTGCGGGCACCTCGCAGGCCGGCGCCCGTTTCGTGGGCATGATGGAGCACGGCCAGTGCGTGCGCATCTTCACCGGCGCCCCAATGCCGATCGGGGCCGATGCGGTGATCATGCAGGAAGAGGCGACGGCCAAGGGCAACCAGATCAGCTTCGAGAAGACGCCGCCGACCGGCCAGAGCGTGCGCAAGCAGGGTTTCGAGTTCCTGCGCGGCACCGAGTTGCTGCCCGCCGGTGTCGGACTCACGCCGGCGATGCTGAACCTCGCGGCGTCGGCGAACCGGCCGGAACTGGTGGTCACGAAGCGCCCACGGATTGCCGTGATCGCGACCGGGGACGAACTGGTTCCCCCCGGGTCGACGTTGGGGCCGGACCAGATCATAGCCTCCAATTCCTATGGCCTCGTGCCTTTGTTCGCTCCCTATGCAGCCGAAGTCCTCGACCTCGGCATCGTGCCGGACGACAAGCCGCGGATCGAGGCCGCCCTGCTGTCGGCGTTCGACCAGGGCGTCGACATGCTGGTGACGACCGGCGGCGCAAGCGTCGGCGAGCGCGACTACGTGCAGGAAGTGCTGCGCGACCTGGGCGTGGAACTCGACTTCTGGAAGCTCAGGATGCGGCCGGGCAAGCCGCTGATGTTCGGAACACGCGGGCGCACGCTCGTTTTCGGGCTGCCGGGAAACCCGGTCTCGGCGCTGGTCACCGCCACGATCATCCTCAAGCCGACCCTGAGGGCCATGACCGGCTTTGCCGATCCCTTCTGGCCGCGGATCGGGGCGCCGACACTGCTCGGGCTGCCGGCGAACGGGCCGCGGCGTCACTACATGCGCGCGACGCTCACCCGCAACGATATCGGCTTCCTGCAGGTGACGCCGATGTTCGAGACGGATTCGAGCCACTCGATGTCGCTGGCACTGGCCGATGCCCTGATTGTGCTGCCGGAGGACTCGCCCGGTGTGCCACCGGGCGAGATCGTCGAGGTCATTCCCCTCAACTGGAGCTGAGGCTCAGTCCTTGGCCAGTTCCCAGGTGTCGTCGGGGTTGAAGTCATTGATGCCCTTGACCTTCTCCGCCGTCTGAGGCCCGAGGTCGGTCTCGTAGACGATGCCGTCCTTGTTGACGAGGAAGGTGCTGACGCCGGTCTCGGCATAGGTGACCGGCCAGGCGACGATGGCGAAGCCGCCCGTCAGGTTGCCGTTGACGAGATAGTCCTGCTTGCCGCCGATGATGTTGGCGCCCTGCCCGGTCAGGATGCGGTAGCGATAGCCGTAATAGCCCTCGTCATTGCGGGCCTTCGCCATCTCCGACTCATCCGGGATCTCGGCGGCCGGGCTCTCGCCGTCACCCTGATCCTCGGGCCAGTAGAGGCCGTCCATCGTTCCCGGGGTACTGATGAGCTTCTGGGCATATTCGAGGACACCGTCGCCGTCGCGATCGAGCGTCATGTACTCATCCTCGGCATCGGCGAGGGCGCGGAGCGTGGCAACGGTCTCGATCTCGTTCTCGCCGACGCGCCGGTCGATGATCTCGTCGATGCCGGCATAGGTGTCGAAGGCCCACTTGCCGTCATCACCCTTCACCAGCGGGAAGGGCAGCGGCCAGAGCTGCTTGCCGAGCTCGATGATCTGCAGGTTGGGCTTATCGTCGACATGGACGCGCTTGGCTGCCGCGTCGCGCATCTGGTTGAAGGTGTCCATTGCCCCGTCCTGGGTCCGAAGCTTCGCCGCATCGAGACCCAGCAGCTTTGCCAACCCGTCGAAATCGTTGCTGGCAAGGGCCGCCTTGAAGGCATCGACGGCCTGCGCGGGCTGATCGAATGCCGGTGGATCCTCGTCGGCCGCGAAGTCGGCCAGTCCGGGCTGGTCGGCCGGTCCAGACTGGTCGGTCGATCCCGTCTGGTCGGTCTGGGCGGGCTGGTCGGTCTGGGCGAGGCCGGGGCTCGCCAGGGCGAGCGCCAGCAGGCTGGCTCCGAGGAGGGAGCAGGTGAACGTCATCCGGTTTGTCGTGCTCATTTGTCTGCTCCTCTCTTCAGCGACGCCCGCCACCACGGCCACCACCGCCGCGGCCACCACCACCGCGACCACCGCCGCCACGGCTCATGGAGCGGCCACCGCCGCCGCGGCTGTACGAGCGGTTCGATCCGCCGCTACGGCTCATCGATTTCTTGCCGCGGTTCGAATAGACCTTGGAGGACTTGCCGCCCCTCACTTCGCCCAGGCTCGACGGCTTCTTGCTGCGGGTACTGGCCTTGGGCTTCCCGGCCTTTGGCTTTCCCGCCTTGGCCTTCGCCTTTGCCTTGGTTCCGCTGCCCTTGGCAGCTGCTGCCTTCGACTTCGCTGCGGTGGCCTTGGGGTTGGCCCCTGCGGCCTTGGCCCTGGCCGCTGTTGCCTTGGGGTTGGCTCCTGCAGCCCTTGATCCGGCCAGCTTGGCTGCCCCAGCGGCAGCGCCGCCTGCGGCAATACCCGCTGCGGCGGCCGCTCCCCTGCCCTCGCCACCAGCTCGTACGTCCTTGGCCTTGGCCGCGCGGTCGACCTTGGACATTTCGTTGCGTTTGACGCCCTGGGCCCGGTCGCGAATGTTATTCGCGTTGTTGTCCATGATGTTGTTGCGGATGTTGCTGTTCTCGATCGCGCTGAACTGGTTGCGGTCGAAGTGACTGATCTTGTCGCGGTCGACGTTGCGCCAGTCGATGTCGCCAATGTCGACCTTTCCGTTGATGTCGATGTCGTTCATGCAGCGGTTGCAGTCGATGTCGATGCCGCTGTTGATGTCGCCGCCCCAGATGCCCCAGTCGTTCCAGTCGATGACCGCCCCCCAGAACGCGCCGGTCCAGAAGCCGGGGAAGTAGGGAGCGTCGTCATAGTCGTAGTAGTAGGGGTACGGGTCCTCGTAGTAGGTGATCGGAACCGCGGCGTAGTCGGGCTCGTAAAGCATCTCGGGTGGATACTGCGGGATGTAGATCACGCTCGAGCTGGCCGGCTCGATCACGACATTGTCGCCCTTCTCGCTCACCGTCATCTTGTCGTCTGACTTGAGGACGTTGTCCGCCACCGCCTCGTCGCGCAGCTGCTGGATGGCGACGAGCACGTCCTTCTGCTGGTAGGCGAGCGCGGTACCCAGGTTCTGGGTCCACTCGAGGTCGTCGCTCATCATCTTGACGATTTCGGGATAGTTGAGCAGCGCGATGACGCTGCCATCCCAATCCTTGTCCGGCTCCAGACTGCTGTCGCTCTTCTTCTTTTCGAGGAAGCGCTCGGCCTCGACGACCTGCAGCGGAAAGAGGGAGGCCGCGCCGATCAGCGCGAGCAGCTCGTCCGGATAGAGCGCGATGGGCGCCACCAGTTCCTGAAGCTGCTCCTCGGTCAGCGCCGCCGGCTCGGCCGCATCCTCATCCGGCGCGGAAGGAGGGGGAACCGCCGCTACCTCCTGGGCGTAGGAATAGAACCTGGGGACCTCGAAATAGGTCACCGGCAAGGCTATCGCTGCAGCGACGGCAATCATCGACCGTAGGTTGCGCATTGCTTGTCCTCCCGAACGCACCGAGCCAAGGCTCGCTGGATGGTCACCGGCGGATACCGCCGGTGGTGAGGACCTGATGGACGGCACAGTCCGCCCCGCCGTCTGCTGCGCACAGTAGAGCCGCGCTTCCAAGCCGGCGCTTAACGGCTCACGCGGCTTTTGCGGCAGATACTGGCCTAGTTTTCGTCAACTCTGCGCCGGAACAGGCTTTCTCCTAGAGGGAGACCGGCGCGGCCCCGGCCAATGCCGCCTCGACCAGGGCATCGCGATCGCGGAAGTGGTCGAGCTCGGCGGGGGACTCGGCGAAGCCCTCGGTCCAGGCGTTGATCCTGTCGACGCGGACGAAGATGGGGAGCGGATCGCCAGCACCGGCCACGACCTCCTGTAACTCCACCTGCAGGGCGCGCAGGCTGGACAGCGCATCGTTGACGTAGGTGGTCTCCGCCTTGTCCGCGGGCCACAGCGAGCCGCCGCTCTCGATCAGATAGCGCAGGGACACGATGTAGTAGCTGCCCTCGGCCAGCAAATCGCTTGCCAGTGCATCGAGCGCTTCGTCGCTCGGGCCCCGCGTGGAGAGTGTAGCGGCGTCGGCCGCCAACATGCGCGGGACGTCCTCGTCCGAAATGACGTCGAACCGCGCTCTCAGAAGCAGGAGTGTGGCGCGGCGCTCGAGATATGCCTCGCTCGTCGCGGCCGGTGCGTCGTCGGCCCGCTCATAGGTCTGCGAACGAGCATCCGCCGCGGTGGCCGGGAGAACCGTCGGCAACATCATTGCTGCCACCAGCATGAGAGATCGCAACGCCCCGGCCATGAGTATTCCCCTCAAATGAACGGACGACGCCTAGCACAACCGGGACGCCGGAGTTACGCGCTGATCCGGCAGCAGAGTTACTTCCGTGCGTTAAGGTTAGGGGGCAAGGTAAATGCGAATGGTGCCGCCGGAGACTGGCGCAGGCGACCAGGCTTGCCTATTGGATACCGGCCTGTCAGGGTTGCAACGCGGCAGTTCAGGGGTTGGGGGAACCACCGATGACTTGGTGGAATTGTTGAATGGCCGCATTTCGCTCGCCACCACGCATCGCTCTACTGTTGTCGCTGGTGCTTCTGCTGGCAGGCGTCTGGATTGCCTATGTCGAAGCGAAGTCCTACTTCTCGGGCGGCGACCTGCCGCTTGAGCGCTTCGAAGCGCTGGCGAAGGGAACCCAGACCATCGGCATGTCGACGACGTCCAAGCGGCTGGTGCTGGACAATTGTCTGGACGGGGTGGTTGCCGTCCACGCGCGCACGCAGCCGCCGGAGAAGCGGGACAGGGTCGCCGAGGAGTGCCGGAGCGTCGTCGACGAGATCGTCGCGCGGACCCCGGCCTATTCCTACGCCTGGTATGTCGGGGCGGTGGCCGCGTCGCGGCTGGGCGACACCAAGGGAGTCGTCGACCGGCTGCGCCAGTCGCAGGTCACGGGCCCCACCGAACAATGGATCGCCGAGCTCCGCGTCGGCCTTGCCGAGACCTACCTGGCCGACCTGCCGGTCGATGTGAGGACGCAGCACGATCGGGATCTTGCGCTGCTCGTGGCCAGCGATCGCGGCGTGCGGGCGATTGCGGCCCGCTATGTCCGCGACCCGGACTTCCGCGACCGCATCACGACGATCGTCGAGCAGATGCCGCAGCGGTCCCAGCAGCGGTTCCTTTCCAACGTGCAGCGCGCTGCAGGTGCCTAGATGACCATCCTGGTAGAGACGCGGCCGGCCATTTCGAGCACCCCCAGCCCGCGGGCGTGGAGCCGGCAATCGCAGCTGAACAACGTACTGGCCTATGCGCTGATCGTCTTCGTCGCGCTGGCGCCGGTGCCCTTCGGCAGCCACCGCCCGTTCTTCTGGGCCGTGAACGCCGCGATCGTAGGAGCGATCGGGTCGATCTACCTGTGGCGGCTTGGGCGGCTAGGCGAGCAGCCGCATCGGCGCCTTGCGTCGTACTGGCCGTCGGCGGTGCTCTATGTCGGCATCGGACTGTGGCTGGTGATCCAGGCCCTTCCAGCCGGCATCCTTGGTCCACTTGCCGATGGGGTGAGACCCTATCTCGCCGTGGTCACTCGTTCCGGGGCATCGATCGCAGTCGGGTCGATCAGCGTCGCACCCGACGCGACGCTGCTGATGCTGCTGCGCTGGGCAACCTACGGCATGTTCTATTTTCTCGTGCTGCAGATCGCGAGCAACGAGCGGCGGCGCGAACTCATCCTCCATGCGGTACTGGCGATCGCGACGTTCTACGCCATGTTCGGGCTCGGCTCGCTGCTGCAGTTCGGGGATACGATCCTGGGGCTGAAGAAGTGGACCTACGAGGGATCGGCAACGGCAACCTTCGTCAACCGCAACTCCTTCGCGACTTTCCTCGCCTTCGGCGCTGTGGTCGCGGTGTCGCTGATCTGCGGCAGCTTCGTGAGCCGCACCGATGAGACAGGCAGCCTCTCGGGGCGCCGGTTCGACCCGGTGGTGCTTCTCTATCTCGTGGCGCTCGCGGCCATCGTGGCCGCCCTGCTCGCGACGCAATCACGCATGGGAACGTTCGCGGCAACGGTAGGATGCGTCGTGGTGGCGCTGACAGGTATCAGCCGCATGCGCGGCTTGTGGGCGCGGGCGCTGTTGCTGCTGCCGCTGCTCGTCGGGGTGCTCGGGCTCGCCGTCTACGTCTTCGGGCAGAACCTCGTCGACCGGCTCGGCTCGCTGGAATCGAGCGCGGACGTGCGGCTCGACCTCTACGCGCAGGTGATCGAGATGATCATGGCGCGTCCATGGATCGGTTATGGCGGCGGCAGCTTCGAGCTCGCCTATCCGCTGTTCCACCAGTTGCCGGTGAGCCCGGACCTCGTCTGGGACAGGGCACACAACAGCTATCTGGCGCTGTTCGCCGAACTCGGCGTGGTGGCAGGGGGCGCGGTGCTGGTGTTACTTGGTCTGGCTCTCGTCCGCGTGCTGTCGCGGCTGGCCAAGGCACGGGCCGAGTGGCCGGCGCGTGCCGCGGCACTGGGCGTGATCATCGTTGCGGCAGTCCACTCGCTCGTCGACTTCAGCCTCGAGATCCAGGCCAACACCATCCTGTTCCTGCTGATCGTTGGACTGGGGGCGATGGACGCGCGGAAACCCCGTTGACGGGGGTAGCTCCGATCAGGAGCCGGTTCGGCGCAGGGCTTCCTGGCGGACCGTCTTGAGGATGATCCTCAGGTCGAGCGCCAGCGACATGTTCTGCAGGTAGGCGAGGTCGTGCTGGATCCGGGCGGTCGCCTTGTCGGCGTCCCTGGTCGGTCCCCGCAGCGCGTTCGCCTGGGCCCAGCCGGTGAGGCCTGGGCGCACCAGGGTGCGCAGGCCATAGTAGGGCACGAGCTCCTCGTAGGGCGCACCGGCCGCCAGCTGGCCCGGCACGTGCGGCCGCGGACCGACGAGCGACATGTCGCCACGAAGGATGTTGATCAGCTGCGGGAGCTCATCGAGACTCGATTGACGCAGGAAGCGCCCAACGGGGGTGCACCGGTCGTCGCGCTCCCTCACCTGGTCGACGCCTGAAGCATCGCATTGATCCACCCGCAGGCTGCGGAACTTGAGGATATCGAACGGGACGCCACGGAAGCCGACGCGCGACTGGCGAAACAGGACAGGCCCCCTGCTCGTCAGCTTGATGGCGAGCGCGACGCCGACCAGAAGCGGCGAGAGGGCCACGATCGCCGCCGTGGCAACGACGATATCCACTGCTCGCTTGACGCGGTAAGCCGAACCGGGCCGCACCTTCGAAACGTCGGGCACGCCGTCGCGGAAAGCCAGCGAAAGACCGCTGACGGAAACGACAGCGTCGGGCGACGGGACTGTCGGGAGGAGCCTCGAACGAGGCAATCCGGACCGCGAATGAGCGGCAGCGCGACCTCCGGATGCGAATTCGATGCTCATTGTTCCACCGTGAGTGGTCGACTCTCACGGGTGGCCATCGTGAGTTGTTACCGCAGTGTGATAATTAACATCAAGTTAATGACGCGCCAACAGGATTTTGCGATTCCACGTTCCGTGTGAACACCCGTTCGTTCAAGAGTAACATGGACGCAACACCCGAACGGGCCATCACGCCTGCAGAACAACTGACCTGGTTTGCTCCTCCGTGCAACCTCACACGAGCTGTCGTGCTGTCGCGTTCAGCCGATTTACTCGTTTTTCACCGCCGCATGGCCAATAGATCACGCGGCCTCCGAGACACACGCCCATGATCGGCGACGATATTCTTGGACGCTTACTTTAGTTGCGTGTCATTCTGAGACAGTCTCGATTGACTCCGTCGCCCCACCAGTTGTAGGATTAACAAAAGGTTAGCAGGGGTACGCGATATGAGATGGATCGTAGCAGGCGCGGTGGCGCTCTCCATGATGGCGAGCACCAATGCTTTTGCGCAGTCTTCGGCTGTCGACGACACCATGGCCGTGTGTACCTCGGTGATCGCCGAGCAGTACGAGAGCAGTGAGGATCCCCTGCCCCGCTGGCTTGAGTGCGTAGGTGCAGTCGAGGGCTTCCTCGCCGTCGTCGGTGCAGTTGGCCCGAGCGCCGATCCGCTCATCGGCGAACTGGTCGCAGCTCTCGCCGAGCTTTATCGCGATGACGACCAGTGCAAGATTAGGGAGACCGAGCTGCCGCTTGCCATTGCGACGGCGGCCGGCGGCGTCTTCGAGGAAGTGATCAAGGCCGAGTACATCCTGATCGGCGAGCAGATCACCGACTGCGATATCGGCGGGACCGCCGCGATCGTGGTGACACCGGCCAGCGACGCCTGAGCCGTACTCAGATCGCCGACCAGCTCTTCGGGTTTGCGCCGGACATCGCCAGGAAGCGCAGGTTCGCCTGCGCCATCGGCTTGATGGCGTTGGTCAGGTTGTCGAGCACGAAATTCCCCTCCGACGTGCGAACGATCAGGACCGCGTGCCCGACGCCCGAGCGTGTCTTGGCGGAGGCAATCCGCAGGGCGCTGGGCGGAAAGCCCATCTTTATCAGGCGCGCACGCTTGGTCACGACGTAGTCCTCGCAATCGCCGGAGGCTGGGTTCAGCGTCCAGGTGTCGCGCTTCGCGTCGTTCCGCGGGCGAATCGACCGATTGACCTCCGAGTTGACCCGCTTGAGCTTGCTGAGGCCGGCGTCATCGAGGTTGATGGAAGCCGCTCCGCCGCCGGTGCACTGGTTGGGATTGCGGATGCAGAAGACCTTGAACCCGAGAGGCGACAGCGACGCCGACGCCTCGGCCAGGGCAGGTGCGCCGAACGTCACACCGCCAGCCACCAGAGCAATCGCGCAGAGAAAACCGGCCTTGTTCATTTTCCAGCCCCCAAACGGTCCCGTCCTGGACCTGGGGGCATCATTCCAGCTGTCGCTTGCGGTGATTGCTCCAATTTCCGCGCAATTTTAGCTAAATCCAATCGTTGGCACAGGGCGGGATGTGATCGATGCATCGTCGCTCCTCCCCCGCCGGCACGGGTGATAACCCGATCTTTACCCGGATGTTGCAGAACATAACTGGAACGGATACAAGAACGTTCAGTCTTTGTTCCGATTCTCATGGGGACGGCCATGCTGACGCGCAAGCAACACGAACTGCTGATGTTCATCCACGAACGGATGAAGGAATCCGGCATCCCGCCGTCGTTCGACGAGATGAAGGATGCGCTCGACCTACGGAGCAAATCCGGCATCCACCGGCTGATCACGGCGCTGGAGGAGCGCGGCTTCATCCGCCGCCTGCCCAACCGAGCGCGGGCGCTCGAAGTGATCAAGCTGCCAGACTCGATGAATCCGTCGCTCGGCGGCCGCAAGGCGCGCTTCGAGCCGTCCGTCATCGAGGGCAATCTCGGCAAGGTGGCGGCGCCCCCTGCCCGGTCGGCGACGGTATCCAGCATCGACTCGTCGCGCTCGGTGACAGTGCCTGTGATGGGCCGTATTGCTGCGGGCACGCCGATCGAGGCCATCCAGTCGCACAGCCACACCATCAGCGTGCCGCCCGAGATGCTCGGGCCAGGCGAGCACTTCGCCCTCGAGGTCCGCGGCGACTCGATGATCGAGGCAGGTATCTTCGATGGCGATACCGTGCTGATCAAAAAGCAGGACGCGGCTTCGACCGGCGAAATCGTGGTTGCGCTGGTCGACGATGAGGAAGCGACGCTCAAGCGGCTGCGCCGCCGGGGTAATTCGGTGGCCCTCGAGGCCGCCAATCCCGCGTACGAGACACGGATCTTCCCACCCGACCGGGTGAAGGTGCAGGGTCGCCTCGTCGGCCTGCTCCGCAAGTACTGACCTCCGACCTGTTGCCAATCGGGTCCCTGGGCCGGCATTGCGCCGGCCCTTTTTCTTATGAAACCGGAGTCCGCCCGCGGCAATTTGCTCTAGGGCGCGTGCTGCAAAGACGGTAGGGTCCGCGCCGCCGATGTGCAGCGGCGCAATAGCTGCGGCGTTTCCGGCACTTGGATCGTACTGGAAGAGTGGACAACCTTTCCGTTTGCGCTCTAGGCGGCGTGGTTAGTATGCGGGCTCGCGGCCCCGGGAGAGAATGTTGGCAGGACAGGTCGAGTGGGTCGCCGTCGATTGGGGCACGTCCAATCTGCGCGCCTGGGGCATCGATTCCGAGGGGGACGTCGCGTTCGCGCGTTCCTCACCCGACGGGATGGGGCGGCTGAGCCGCGAGCAGTACCCCGATGTGCTGACGGCCCTGCTGAGCGGCGTCGCCGACGAGGTCAGCGATGTGCTGATCTGCGGGATGGCGGGCGCGCGACAAGGCTGGATGGAGGCGCCCTATCTGGATGCCCCGGCCGAACTCGGCCGCCTTGCAGCGGGCGCCGTGACACCGGAGATGCCGGGTCCACTCGATCCGCGCATCCTGCCGGGCGTCTGCCTGCGCGACGTCGGTGCAGAAGATGTGATGCGCGGCGAAGAGACCCAGCTCCTCGGTCTCTCAGCGATGATCCCAGGCTTCTCGGGCCTCGTCGTCATGCCGGGTACCCACAGCAAGTGGGCCCTGCTCGACGGAACTCGGCTCACGCGTTTCTCCAGCGCCATGACCGGCGAGGTGTTCGAACTCCTGCGCACTCATTCGGTGCTGCGCCATTCGCTGGGCGGCGAACTCGAGGGCGAGGATCGCGATCTCGGGTTCGATGCCGGCCTCGACCAGGGGCTGGAGCACCCGGAACGCCTCACGGCGACGCTGTTCAAGGTTCGGGCAGGTTCGCTGCTCTCGGGCCGGAGCGCACCGTGGTGCGCCGGCTTCCTCTCGGGGCTCTTGATCGGTGCCGAGATCGGCGGCCAGCGCGACTGGATCGGCAATGCCGAGATCCCGCTGATCGGCAGCGTCGGACTATGTGGATTGTATCAGATCGCCTTCAACCGGCTTGGTGCGCTGACCCGCGTCGTCGACGCGACGGACGCAACGCTGGCCGGCCTCAAGGCGGCAAGACAGGGGTAAGACCATGAACCATCGCCATATCATCGCAATCCTGCGCGGGATCACCCCTCCCGAGACCATTGCCGTCTGCGAGGCGCTGATCTCGGCCGGCATCACCATGATCGAAGTGCCGCTCAACTCGCCGGAACCGCTGCGTTCGATCGGCGACGCGGCGAGGGCGTTCGATGGGCAGGCCATGATCGGCGCCGGCACCGTCCTCTCGCGCTCTGACGTGGATGAGGTTGCCGATGCCGGCGGCAAGTTCATCGTCTCGCCGGATGCCAATCCTGAGGTCATCGAGGCCACCGTCGAGCGTGGGCTCGCGTCGTATCCCGGTGTGTTCTCGCCGAGCGAGGCGTTCACTGCCATCCGTTCGGGCGCGACCGGGCTCAAATTCTTCCCGGCCGAGGTGCTGGGCCCCAAGGGTATCAAGGCAATGAAGGCGGTGCTGCCGCCGACCATTCCGCTTTATGCGGTCGGGGGCGCAAACCCGGACAATTTCGGGGAGTACTTCGCCGCCGGCTGCGCCGGGTTCGGGCTGGGCACGTACATCTACAAGCCCGGCATGAGCGTCAACGAGGTCGCGCAGCGGGCTGCTACCGCCGTGTCCGCCTATGATCAGGGAAAGTCTGAATGAACCAGAAAGCCGAACTCTTCGCCGACAGCCGCTGTGAACTCGGCGAAGGGCCGTTCTGGCATCCGCTGCTCGGGCGCCTGTTCTGGTTCGACATCCTGAACCGCACCATGCTGAGCGCGGGCGACGACGGGCACATCGTCGACCGCATCGTGTTCAAGGACACGGTCAGTGCCGCGGCCGTCATCGACAAGGACACGCTTGCCGTCGCCCAGTCCGGCGCCCTGCTCCGCTACGATCTCGCCTCCGACAGTTCGACGACCATCGTCGGTATCGAGGATGACGTGCCCGGCAATCGCACCAACGACAGCCGCGTCGACCGCTCAGGCGGGTTCTGGATCGGCACGATGGGGCGGAAGGCTGAGCCCGGCGTCGGTGGCGTCTACCAGTACCGGGCCGGCAAGGTCACCAAGGTGATCGAGAATATCCGCATACCCAATTCGATCTGCTTCTCTCCGGATGGCCGCACTGCCTACTTCACGGATTCCGGCCGGATGATCGTGAAATGCAGCCTCGATCCCGAGACGGGGCTGCCGATCACCCCGTGGGAGGACTTCTTCACCATGGACGGACCGGGCGGCGCCGACGGGTCGGTCGTCGACTCCGAGGGCTTTGTCTGGAATGCCCGCTGGGGCGGAAGCAAGGTGATCCGCATCTCGCCCGACGGGAAGCTCGACCGCGTGATCGAGGTGCCGGGCGTCACCCGCGTGAGCTGCCCGGCCTTTGGCGGCAAGGACTACAAGACGCTCTTCCTCACCACTGCCCGGGAGGGCATGACGGACGAGGAGGCAGAGCGCGAGCCCCATGCGGGCAGCGTCTTCGCCATCGATGTCGACGTTCCCGGCCTCGCGGAACCCTTCCTCAAGCTGTGAGTATCGGCTCGTGCCTTTTCCCGCTGTCGGCGTCTGCTACTACCCTGAACACTGGCCGGTCGAATGGTGGGAAGAAGACGCCCACCGGATGGCCGAGGTCGGCATCCAGTATGTCCGGATCGGCGAGTTCGCCTGGTCGCGGCTAGAGCCCTCGCCGGGTGACCTCCGCTTCGACTGGCTGGTCCAATCCATGGACACGCTGGGCCGGCACGGGCTCAAGGTCATCGTCGGCACGCCCACGGCGACGCCGCCGCGGTGGATGATCGACAAGCACCCGGACATGCTGGCGGTCGACAAGCACGGGCAGGCCCGCGGCTTCGGCTCACGCCGGCACTACGATTTCTCGCACCTCGGCTATCGCGAGGAATGCGCGCGCATCACGCGGCTGCTGATCGAGAAGATCGGCAAGCACCCTGCCCTCGCCGGCTGGCAGACCGACAATGAGTACGGCTGCCACGACACGATCCTGTCGTACTCCGAGGCGGCGCGGCAGGGTTTCCGCAAGTGGCTCGAGGCGCGATACGGCACGATCGAGGCGCTCAACGAGGCCTGGGGCGCCGTGTTCTGGTCGATGGACTACAACCGCTTCGACCAGATCGACCTGCCCAACCTCACGGTCACGGAAGCGGCGCCAGCCCATTGGCTCGACTTCCGGCGCTATTCCTCGGACCAGGTGGCGGCCTTCAACAAGGTGCAGTTCGACCTGATGAAGGCGGCCCGGCCGGACCTGCCGGTGATCCACAATTTCATGGGGCGCTTCACCGACTTCGATCACTACGACGTCGCCAGGACACTCGATGTGGCGAGCTGGGATTCCTACCCGATCGGTCACCTCGCCGTTTCCAACGAGAGCGACGAGGTCAAGGCGACCTACTTCCGGCAGGGCGAGCCGGATGCGCAGGGCCTGCAGCACGATATCTACCGCGCCGTCGGGCACGGCCGCTGGTGGATCATGGAGCAGCAGCCCGGTCCGGTGAACTGGGCCGAGTACAACCCCGATCCGCTGCCCGGCATGGCCCGGCTCTGGGCCTGGGAGGCATTTGCCCACGGGGCCGAGGTGGTGAGCTACTTCCGCTGGCGCCAGGCGCCGTTTTCGCAGGAGCAGATGCATGCCGGTCTTCTGCGGCCGGACAGCGAGCCCGCACCGGCTTATCACGAGGCCTCGCAGGTGGCGCGCGAGCTCAAGGAACTGGGCATCGGTGGCGCGGCGCGGAAGGGCCGTGTGGCCATCGTCTATGACTATCTGAGCGAATGGGCGTGGCAGATCCAGCCGCAGGCCAAGGGCTTCTCGCACCACCAGCATGTGCGCAACTGCTACGTGCCGCTGCGCAAGCGCGGTGTGGATGTCGACATCCTGCCGCCGTCGACGACCGATTTCCCGGGCTACGACCTGGTGATCATCCCGGCGCTGTTCTCGTGGAACGATGCGCTGCGGACGGCGATCGCCAACTTCGAGGGGCACCTGCTGATCGGCCCGCGATCGGGATCGAAGACGGAGAACTTCTCGATCCCGCAAGCCCTTGGGCCGGACCTCCCTCAGAACCTGCTCGATGCCAAGGTCACGCGCGTCGACAGCACCGATCCGCGTCGCGCGGTTTCGGTGAAGGGTGGCGGCGCGGTCGGCCACTGGCGCGAACGGCTCGACACCCGGGCGCAGGTCGTCCTCGAGGACGAGGAGGACTTTCCGGTGCTCGTGGCGCAGGGCAAGTTGAACTATCTCGCGGCGAGCGGCGACCGGGCGCTGATGCAGCGTGTCATCGACCACCTGATCGAGGAGGCCGACGTCCCGACGCTCGACCTGCCCGCCGGCGTGCGTTGCCGGGTGCGTGGTAAATGGCGCGTTTACTTCAATTACGGCGACACTGCGGCAAACCTCGCCCCGGCGCAGGACGAGAAGGGCTATGTCCTCGGCGGCGCGCAGATCGGGCCTGCGGGCGTCACGGTGGCTCTGCTCGCCACGGACGCCTGACAGCGGGGATTGCGGGGCGGACTTCGAAGTCCGCCCTGCCCGCATCCCAGCGGAGCCAATGTACACCGCCAGCGGTCAGGGTGTCGGCGTCGATGGCCGTCGCGGCACAGGTGCCGGGCGCTCGAGCTCGCATGATGACGAGGTCGGCAGCGGCGCAATCTTCGTGGAACGCAGCGGTGTCGCGCACGATGGCGACGGTGAAGCCGCGTGGGCTGCCACCGAAGCAGCCGAGGCTGTCGCAGCGCATCGGCGAGCCGGCCTCGATCGGGTCCGAATAGGTCTCCCGCCAGACGTCGACGGCGAAGCTGTCGCTCTTTCCCGCGACCAGGGCGAGGCCGTTGTCCGTTCGCATGGCCACGGCCTGTGTCGTGTCCGCGATCAGCACGTCAGGCGGGTGATCGAGGGCGAGCAGCAGGACGGCTGGGATCGCCAGCGCGGGCGCGAGCAGCCGGTGCCAGGTTGGAACGAAGGTGAACCAGGCGAACGCGATTAGCCCGATGCCGAGGGCCAATGGGGCCAGCAGCGGGCTGTAGTCGAGCCCGCCGCTCCAGCCGGCGACCAGTTGGCCGAGGTCGAGCATCCGGTCGATCGACCACCCCATCACGGCGAGCGCCGGGCCCTCCCAACCAAGCGGCATGAGCAGCGTGCCGATCACTGCGGCCGGCATCATCACGAAGCCGACCAGCGGGAGCGAGAACAGGTTGCCGAGCACGCCGAGCGGCGATGTCTGCTGGAAGTGGTAGATCGAGAACAGAAGGGTGGCGGCGCCGGCGACCAGGCTCGTGAGCACGATGCCCCAGAGGTAGCCGAGGATCCTGCTTGGGATCGACCGCTTGCCGTCGTCGGGCGGGCGCATCAGCTCCCACGCGGCGATCAGCGCGACGACGGCGGCGAAGGAGAGCTGGAAGCTCGGCCGGAAGACGCTCGCCGGATCGGTTGAGATGACAATGAGCGCTGCGATGGCGACGTTCCGCATGGTGAGGGCGCGGCGGCCGAAGATGACGGCGCCGAGGATGAGCACCAGCATGATGGTCGAACGCAGCGCCGCGACATTGCCACCCGAGATGGCAAAGTATGCCAGTGCGGCGAGAACTGCGCCTGCAGCGGCGATCCGCTTCACCGACACGATGCCGTGGAGAGCGGAGAATGGCGCCAGCCCGACGCGAAGGGTGACCAGTACCAGCCCGGCCACGATGGTGAGGTGCAGCCCCGAGACGGAGAGCACATGCGCCAGCCCGGCCGTCGCCATGGTCTCACGGGCCTGTTCGGGCACCGCGCTCTGGTCGCCGGTGATCAGCGCGCGGGCGATCCCGGCCGCCGGCGGCTGGAGATGGGTCTCAATGCGATCGGCGATGCCGCGGCGTATGCCGTCGATCACGCGATCTGGGGCACCCGCTGCTCCGGTGGCGACGCGCTCGACCGTGTCGGTCGTGTTGCCGTAGGCGCCGATGCCGTCGAAGAAGGCATGGAACTGCGTGTCATGGCCGTTGGGCACCACCGGTCCGGGCACAGGATAGAAACGGACTGGCGCGCGCACGATATCGCCCGGCGCGAGATCACCTGCATCCGCGACCACCAGCCGGGCTCGCCGCACGCCGGGATCACGAGCCTGCCCCTGCGGTGCGATGGCGGAGACGATGACCCTCAGGCCACTTTCGACCTCCGACAGGATCTCGTCGACGCGCATCTCATAAGTGCCGTAGGTGGCACGGGCGAGCATGGGTGTACCGAAGAGTGCCGAGTGAAGTGGCAACAGGGCGAGGCCGAGCCAGAACGCGATGGCGATCCCGACCAAGCGAAGACGGCCGAGCCTGTGCACGGATAGCAGGGCAATCAGGGCAAGAAGGGCGCCGGCCGCGACCAGGGCAAGCCAGTCCGGCTCGAACGGGCTGGCGGCCCAGGCGATGAGGCCGGCGACCATGGCATAGGGCCAGAGCAGGAATGTGCGGCGGTGATCGAGGGCAGTCTGCAGGCCCTGGGCGAGGCCGGACGCCCAGCTGCGCGTGGCACGCCGGGGCGGCGGCAGCACGGGTGCAGGCAGCTTAGCCACGACCGCTGGCGGTCGCGTCTCGACTGTCGTCTCGTCAGCCGTCACGGACATGCGGAGAGCCCCCAACCCTCGCGTGATCCTTGCGATGCTAGCGGGGCCGGACGAGCCTGCCAACCGCCGCCCTTGCGTTCGGGTGCGGGGGTGCTTACACACCGCGAAACGCCAATACACCGGGACATTTCATCGACCCATGGCCAGCACCCCTGTCGTCACCCGTTTCGCCCCCTCGCCCACCGGCTACCTGCATATCGGTGGAGCGCGCACTGCCCTGTTCAACTGGGCATTCGCGCGCCACACCGGCGGCAAGATGCTGCTGCGCATCGAGGACACCGATCGCGAACGTTCGACCGAAGCTGCGGTGCAAGCCATCTTCGACGGGCTCAAGTGGCTCGGACTGGACTGGGACGGCGAGCCCGTCATGCAGTTCTCGCGCGCCGCTCGCCATGCTGAGGTGGCCAATGAGCTGCTGAAGCGCGGCCAGGCGTACTACTGTTACTGCTCGCCCGAGGAACTTGCAGAGATGCGGGAGACCGCCCGGGCCAATGGCCTGCCGCCGCGCTACAACGGCTACTGGCGCGATCGCGACCCGTCCGAGGCGCCGCAGGGCGTCGCTCCCGTGATCCGCATCAAGGCGCCGCAATCGGGCGAGATCCGCGTGCAGGATCACGTGCAGGGCGAGGTCGTGTTTAAGGCCGAGAACCTCGACGACTTCATCATCCTGCGCTCGGACGGCACGCCGACCTACATGCTGGCGGTCGTCGTCGATGACCACGACATGGACGTCACCCATATCATTCGCGGCGACGACCACCTGACCAACGCGGCCCGGCAGATCGTCATCTACAACGGCATGGGCTGGTCCGTGCCGGAAATGTCCCATATCCCGCTGATCCATGGGCCCGACGGGGCGAAGCTGAGCAAGCGCCACGGGGCGCTCGGCGTCGAGGCCTACCGGCAGATGGGCTACCTGCCGGAGGCGCTACGCAACTACCTGGCGCGCCTCGGCTGGAGCCATGGCGACGACGAGATCTTCTCGACCGAGCAGATGGTCGAGTGGTTCAGCCTCGACGCGCTCAACAAGGGCGCCGCGCGCTTCGATTTCGTCAAGCTCGAGAGCATCAACGGCCACTACATCCGCGAGGCCAGGCCCGAGCGGCTGTATGACGTGATGCTGTCGACGGCGGCCGAAGTCGGCCGCGACATCGACGCCACCGGCCTTGCCGCCAACAAGGACACGGTGCTGGCCGCCCTGCCCGAGCTGCAGCCGCGCGCCAAGACCGTGCTCGAGCTCATCGACCTCGCGCAGTTCATCTACGCGGTGCGTCCGCTGGCCATCGACCAGGCCGCCGCGGACCAGCTCACCACGGATGCGCGGGCCAATGTCGGCGCCTTCGCCGAGATCCTGAAAGGGCTCAACGACTGGTCCGTGGATGCGATCGACGCCGCTGCCCGCGCCTTCGCCGAAGCCAGGGGGCTGAAGCTCGGCAAGGTGGCCCAGCCGCTGCGCGCCGCGCTCACCGGCCGGACGGTCTCGCCCGGCATTTTCGAGGTTATGGTGCTGATCGGACGCGAGGAAACCCTGGCCCGCCTGGGGGACCAGGTGGCCTGATATGTATTGGGTTCTGTAATTAGGTCAGCCCTATTCACCCACCTGTTGCGTGGTGTGGGGTATATGGGATACCCCACACCGAACTGCCCCTTAACGACGATCCGGCCTGCCCGCTCCTTTCCTACGCGCGGGCGCAAACGGCCCAAAAGGAGAGCGATACATGAGCGATACCGTCGCCAAACTTACCATCGGGGACCAGACTTACGAGTTCCCGGTGCTCTCGGGTTCGGTTGGGCCGGACGTCATCGATATCCGATCGCTCTATGCCAAGACCGGCATGTTTACTTATGACCCGGGCTTCACCTCCACCGCGGCGACGGACAGCTCGATCACCTATATCGACGGTGACAAGGGCGAGCTGATGTATCGGGGCTACCCGATCGAGCAGCTGGCCGAGAAATCGAACTATCTCGAGGTGTGCTACCTGCTGCTGTACGGCGAGCTGCCCAACAAGGCGCAGATGGCCGATTTCGAGCAGCGCGTTACCCGCCACACGATGGTGCATGAGCAGATGCACTATTTCTATCGTGGCTTCCGGCGCGACGCGCACCCGATGGCGATCGTCTGCGGCGTCGTCGGCGCCATGGCGGCGTTCTACCACGACTCGATCGACATCAACGATCCGCAGCAGCGCGAGATCGCCTCGATCCGCATGATCGCCAAGATCCCGACCATCGTTGCGATGGCCTACAAATACTCGGTGGGCCAGCCCTTCGTGTACCCGCGGAACGACCTCGACTACGCCTCGAACTTCCTGCGCATGTGCTTCTCGGTCCCGGCCGAGGACTATGTCGTGAACCCGGTCGTGGCGCGCGCCATGGACCTGATCTTCACGCTGCACGCCGACCACGAGCAGAACGCCTCGACCTCGACCGTGCGCCTCGCCGGCTCGTCCGATGCGAACCCGTTTGCCTGTATCGCAGCGGGCGTTGCATGCCTTTGGGGCCCGGCCCATGGCGGCGCCAACGAAGCGGCGCTGAACATGCTCAAGCAGATCGGCACCGTGGATCGGATCCCGGAGTTCATCGAGAAGGCCAAGGACAAGAACTCGGGCTTCCGCCTGATGGGCTTCGGCCACCGCGTCTACAAGAACTACGATCCGCGCGCCAAGGTGATGCAGCAGGCGGCCAACGAGGTGCTGGCCCAGCTCGGCGCCGACAACCTGTCGCCGACGCTGCAGGTGGCCAAGGAACTGGAGCGGATCGCGCTCTCGGACCAGTACTTCATCGATCGCAAGCTCTACCCGAACGTCGACTTCTACTCGGGCATCATCCTCGACGCGATCGGCTTCCCGACCTCGATGTTCACCGCCATCTTCGCGCTCAGCCGCACCGTGGGCTGGATCGCGCAGTGGAAAGAGATGATCGGCGATCCGCAGAAGAAGATCGGACGCCCGCGCCAGCTCTACAATGGCGCGCCGGTCCGCGATTACGAGCCGATCGCCAACCGCTGATCGGCAACGGCCAAGACCCGCTCGGCGGGATCGACAAGGGGCGCCTCGGGCGCCCCTTTTTGCATCAGGGTGCGCATCTCGCGGAAGGCCGCCAACTGAGCGGCGACTGCCGAAGAATCGTCGAGCAGTTGGACCAGCGGCTCGATGGAGCGCGGGGCATCGGGATCGGCGAACTGCAGCTCGGGCACGGCCGGCTGGCCCAGGATCAGGTTAGGCAGGCTCATCACGATCGGATGCGGGAGCTTCTTGGCGCGTTTGGCCTGGTGGGGGTCGGCCACGTAGGCGGCGACCATCGGCACACCGGATAGCGCCAGCTCGAGGGTGATCGTACCGCTGACGGCAAAGGCCGCATAGGCAGTTTCGAAGGCCGTACGGCGCGCAGGGCCGGTCACGATCTCGACTGGAACGCTCCAGGTGGCCGTTTCGCGCTTCAGCCGATCCATCAGCGAGGGCAACGTTGGGATGACGAAGCCGCTTATCCGCGGGTGCGATCGGAGGCTCTCGGCGGCTTGCCGCATCAGGCCGAGGTGGCGGCGGACTTCGCCGATACGGCTGCCGGGCAGCAGGAGCAGCGGACCGCGCTCCGGCTGGGTGGCGCGCGTGGTATAGCGGCCGAGCGCAGGATGCCCGACGAACGAGGTCGGCGGACCACCGAGATCCGCCATTACCCTGGGTTCGAAGGGCAGGATGGCCAGGACTTCGTTGAAGATCGGCCTGAGTTCGGCGGCCCGCTCTGGTTTCCATGCCCACACGGTCGGGGAGACGTAGAGCACCATGGGCAGGTCGGGCGCGACGCGCCGCACGCGTTCGGCCACCGCCTTGGCAAAGACCTGGGAATCGACGAGGACGACCGCGTCCGGCCGCATGCGGAGAATGGCGGCGGCTGTCTGTCGGACCCGCCACAGGAGGAGCGGCAGGCGCTTCAGAACGTCGCTCCAGCCCATCACCGACAGGTTCTCCATCGGGTAGAGACTGCGGAGACCCTCGCCCTGCATCTCCTGGCCGCCGACACCCACGAGTTCCAGCTCGGTGCGGGTGCGTAGCCGCCGGATCAGGTCGGCACCGATGATGTCGCCCGACGCTTCGCCGGAGAGGATGAACAGGCGTAGCGGTTCAGCCATTGGTGGCGAGGCCGATGACCGTCACGCCGGCGGCGATAGCAGCTTGTTCAAGGTCGGCACGATCGAGGACGAGGGTACGTCCGGCTTCCACGGCGATAACCGCGATGCCGGCGGCGGCCGCGTTGGCTACCGTGGTGGGGCCAATGGCGGGCAGATCGATCTGTAGTGGCTGGTCGGGCTTGCTGGCCTTGGCGAGGACCAGTGGAGCGGTGCCGGCAATGAGCCCGCGCTGGCGATAGGTGGCGATCCGCGCGATGAGCTCGTCGGTGCCGGCTGCATCTTCCGCGGCGAGGATCCGGCGGCCTTGTGCGACAGCGGCTTGGCCGAGGTCGAGCCGGCCAATGGCGCGCGCCGCTTCGAGGGCGAGGCGGGCCGTCCCAGTCGTCTCGGCGGAGAGGTCAGGACCGGCTATCAGGCCTTCCGGCGCGAGCAGGCTGCCCACCACCTCATGCGCACCGATCAGCTTAGCGCCGGTCAGCTTCTCGAGCTGGCCTGCGAGGCCCGAGAGGGCAGCGTCGCCGCGCCCTTCCCCGTCGGCGCTGCCAAGCGCGCCTGCGAGGCGCACGCGCGCGGCATCATCGAGACTGACGGCGCCGGCGAGGACGAGGTGCGAAGCGCCGAACTGCCGGACCGCCCCGATGACCAGTTGCGGCTCCGCCAGCGTTGCCCTGATTGCAACGGCCCCTTCGGGGGCGTCGATGTCGGCAAGGGCGACGATCTGCACCGTGTCCCCGGTCGCGAGCGCGGCTCTGGCAACCGCCGGAGCAAGCACGCCGGCGCCAGCAATGATCGCCAGCCGGCGCGACATTACTCTTCGGTCGCGACGTCGGCCGGCAGACAGATCGGCCTGTCGTTGGCGGCGGTGATGAAGGAAACGACGTCCTGGACGAGCGGCTCATTGGCAAAGAGCTCGGCGGCGTCCTCGACGCGCTCCTTCAGGGTGCCCTCGGAAGCAAAGATCATGCGATAGGCGGCGCGGAGGGCGTGGATGGCTTCGCGGTCGAACTTGCGGCGCTTGAGGCCGACGAGGTTCAGGCCGGCGAGCCGTGCCCGGTTGCCCAGCGCCATGCCGTAGGGGATCACGTCGGCGTGGATCATGGAATAGCCGCCGATGAAGGCGTGGTCGCCGATGCGAACGAACTGGTGGACACCGGTCATGCCGCCGAAGGCCACGTAGTTGCCGATGTGACAGTGGCCGGCGAGCCCGACATACGCTGCGATGATGACGTTGTTGCCGACGATGCAATCGTGCGCGATGTGACACGCCGTCATCAGAAGGCAGTCATCGCCGATGCGGGTTTCCATGCCGCCACCCTCGGTGCCGAGATGGACCGTCGCGCTCTCGCGGATCTGGCACCGCTCGCCGATGATGAGGCGGCTCTGCTCGCCGTGGTACTTGAGGTCCTGCGGTGGCTGGCCAAGCGAGGCGAACGGATAGACCCGGGTGTCGGCACCGATGCTGGTATGGCCAGCCACCACGACATGCGAGATGAGCTCGACATTGGCGCCAAGCTGGACATTCGCACCGACGTGGCAGAACGGGCCGACCTTTACGCCGTCGGCGAGTTGGGCACCCGGTTCGACGATGGCCGAGGGATGAACGGATGCTGGCAAGTTACTTCTCGCTGGGGCTGACCATGGCGCCGACCTCGGCCTCGGCGATGACCACGCCGTCGACGATGGCCTTGGCTTCAAACCAGCCCATGCTCATGCGCCGGCGCAACTTCCTGATGTGGTATTCGATCCGGTCACCCGGCTTGGCCGGCTTGCGGAACTTGCATTTGTCGACCGTCAGCAAATAGACGATGTGATCGACGCCAGCGGCCGCGCCGGCTGCAATGGCCATCGCGCCGGCGGTCTGCGCCATTCCCTCGATGATGAGCACGCCGGGGAACACTGGCTCACCCGGGAAGTGCCCCTGGAAGATCGGCTCGTTGAACGTCACGTTCTTGATGCCGATGCCGGAATTGTCCGCATCCACGTCAATGATCTTGTCGATCAACAGGAACGGGTAGCGGTGCGGCAGGACCCTGAGGATATCCTGGATATCCATCGAGGAAAGTTCCCTCGTCTCGGTCGCTGGTGCCTCATTCGTAACCGTCACTCTAGTCCCCTTTGATTCAGTCGCCGCAACGTGGCGACCTCGCGCCACCATTTTCGCACGTCCTGAGCCGGATAGCCGCCCACCTTGGAGCCGGGAGGGATGTCCTTGGTAGCGACCCCTGCCCCCATGATCACGGTGCCCTTGCCTACTGTCAGATGACCAACAGTCGAGGCCCGGCCGCCCATTAGGACGGAATCCTCAAGTACCGTCGATCCCGAGAGACCGCAATGCGCGGCGATCAGGCAATAGCGTCCAATGTGACAATTGTGGCCAATCTGCACGAGATTGTCGATCTTGGTGCCTTCACCGATCACCGTATCGCCCAGAGCGCCCCTGTCGATCGTAGTATTGGCGCCGATCTCGACGCCATCCTGGATGATGGCACGGCCGAGCTGGGGAACCTTGCGGTTGGTGCGGCCATGGCCGAGCCAGCCGAATCCCTCGGTGCCTATGCGGGCGCCGGTGTGGACCACGACATTGTTGCCAAGATAGGCGCACTCGATGGTGACGTTGGGCCCGATGACGGCGTTGCGCCCGATGGCGACGCCGCGGCCGATCACCGTGTTGGGGCCGATGATGGTGTTGCGCCCGATCTCGACGCCGGGGCCGAGCACGACGTTGGCGCCGAGGCGCACACCCTCCTCGAGGTAAGGCGCGGGGCCACCGATCTCGAGCAAGCCCTTGGCGACATCGCGGGTGCCCATCGGGTAGAGCCGGTCGAGCAGATCCACGAACAGGTCATGCGGCCGGACATCCACGATGGCGAAGCTACCTGACGGGACGTCGGCAGCCAGCGACGGGTGGACGATGACAGCCCCTGCCTTGGTTTCAGCGAGCACCGGGCGATACTCGGCCTGAGCGGCGAAGGCGATGTGGTCGCTCCCCGCGAGATGCAGCTCCTCGGCGCCGGAAATCATCATGCCGGCTGCCCGGCTGCTGTCGTAGCCCGTGTCGCGGCCGAGTGTCGAGAGCACGACACCAAGCGAGATCGGCTCCGACGAAGAATGGAAACGCGTATCGACCATGGGCGTGTGTTTACAAACAACAAGGCCGCTGGGCAACCGCCCCGCGGCCTTGGCGCAAAGGAAAGGGCCGGCGTTTCCGCCGGCCCGACTGATTACAGCAGCTGCTGCAGGGTGAGCGTGAAGACCTGGGTCTCGTCGTCCGTCGCCTTGCTCAGCACGTGGGCGAAGTCGCCACGCAGCGGGCCAAACGGGCTGTCCCAGATGATCGACGCACCAACCGACGACTTGAAGTTCTCGTCGATGCTGCCCGGGGCGATCGGAACGGCCGGGGTGCTGTTGCCGCTGCCATCGATCCAGGCTGCATCCGCCCAGACCGCGCCGCGCACGCCGTAGGTCTCCGGCAGGATCGGGATCGGGAACTCGATTTCGGCCGACAGGCCCGCATAGGTTGTGTAGCCGAGCAGTTCATCGGAAGCAGTGTTCGCCCTCGGGCCCATCCCGCCGCTCTGGAAGCCGCGCACCAGCGAACCAGCGCTACGGAACGCCTCGAGCGGGAACACCGCATCATCGTCAAGCGAGGTAATATAGCCAGCCTGACCCTTCACGCTGCCGATGACATTCCAGTCGGAGAGGAGGGGCATGAAGTACCGGCCCTTGACCTCCGTCTTCAGAAGGTTGAAGTCCCAGCCGATATACTGCTGACTGAACGTGCCGTAGAAGCCCTCGCTCGGACGCTTCGTGTCGTCGAGGGTGTTGTAAACCAACGAGTAACCGAGCCAAGCCTTGTTGTAATCTTGGCCATCCACAACGATCACCGAAGGGTCGCCCTTCGCGTCTTCGATCTTCTTGGTCTCGAGACCGGTAAACACCGAGGCCGACAGGTCAGTGGTGATCGGGGCGCCGAAGCGAACCTGGCCACCGGTTGCAGTCGAACCATAGACGTTGCTGTCGGTCTCATTGACGACGCGATGATAGACGTCGAAGCCGGACGACACGCGCAGGCCCATGAAGCGGGGCTCGGTGAACGAGAAGTCGTAGCTCTGGCCGTTCTGCGAGGCGCTCACGGCAGCGCGGACATACTGGCCGCGACCGAGGAAGTTGCGCTCGGTGATCGACACTTCGCCCAGGATACCGGCGCTCGAGTCGTAGCCAGCGGTGAGACCATAGTCACCGGTCGACTGCTCCTCGACGAGGATGTTGATCGTGACCTTGTCGGGTGCACTGCCGGGCTGCAGGTCGATATTGACCAGCTTGAAGAAGCCGAGCCGCTCGATATTGGCCTTGCCGCGCGTCATCATCGAACGGTTGAAGGGGTCGCCTTCACCAAAATCCAGCTCGCGGCGGATCACGGCGTCGCGGGTCTTGGTGTTACCAGCGATGTTGATGCGCTCGACATAGATGCGCGCGCCCTCGTCCACCAGGTAAGTCACGTTGAACGTGCTGTTGGTGACGTCGCGATCGACACGCGGACGCACGTCGGCGAAGGCGTAACCCTGGGCCGTGGCCTCGAAGGCCATCGCTTCCTGCGTCTTCTGCAGATCTGCCAGCGAGTAGATGCCGCCCTTGCCGGTGCGGATGCTGGCATTCAGTGCGTTGGGATTAAGGCCTGCAATCGAGGTCTCGACGCCGATCTCGCCGAAGCGGTAGCGCTCGCCCTCGCTGATGGTGAAGTTCACGAAATACGCGTTGCGAGCCGCATCAAACTCGCCGACGGCGGAGGTAACCTGCGCGTCCGGGTAGCCGTGGTTCATGTAATAGAGCTCGATCAGACCCTTATCGATCTGCAGCATGTCCTCGCTGAACGCGTCGTCGCGGAACAGCCAGCTGAGCAGGCCCGTCTCACGGGTGCGGATGACCGACTTCAGCGTACCGGCGCCAATCGAATTATTGCCGGTGAAGTTGATCGCGGCAATGCCAGTGCGCTGCCCCTCATTCACCACGAAGGTGACGCGGGCGCGACCATTCTCGGATTGCTCGACGCGGGGGGCAACGGTCACTCCCGTGTAGCCCTTGCCCACATAGGCCAGGCGGATGGACTCGGCGTCGGACGCGAGGCTGCTCTCGGTGAACGTGCTTTGCGCGCCGACGTTGACCATCGCGAGGAGCTGGGAATCCGAGAAGCCGCTATTGCCCTCGAACAGCACGGCAGAAACCAGCCGTGCTTGCTGGGCCTGAACAGCGTCGACCCCGATGAAGGAGACACCGATGCCGGCGAGTGGGGCCGCTACCGCGAGGGCGAGCGCCAGATACATACCGCGCATCAGCTTTTTCGGGTTCGTCATGATTCTTGTTGCCTCTTGCGACCTAAGCCGGGGAATCGCCATGCACAGCACCCCAGTTCACTCCATTGAGTGCTTTTACTGGATTTTTAACCACGGACAAGCCGCGACACCCCTCGAGGTTAGCGAAAGATTGGCCGCCGTGCATTCCTGCAACACCTAGAAAACCAAGCTTATCCAAGGGTTAACACCCAGAATGCTCGGTATTCAAAATGGGGCGCAGCGGGGGCGCTAATATGGCGCCACCGGGCTGTCCACAGACGTTTGTCGCGTGGAATCGCTCAGAACAGGTCGTTGATGATCGTGAAAATCATGAGCGTGAAGACGATCGCGAGTCCGAACCGGTAGCCGATGTCCTGAACCCGCTGCGGCAGCGGCCGCCCGCGGATGGCCTCGGCCAGATAGTAGACGAGGTGCCCGCCATCCAGCATCGGGATCGGCAACAGGTTGAAGATGCCGATGTTGAGCGACAGCAGCGCCATCAGGTTGATCAACGGGATGATTCCGAGCGTCGCCACCTGCTGCGAGACGGTCGCGACCTTGATCGGGCCGCCGAGCTGCTCAACGTCGCCGCGGCCGACGAAGAAATCGCCGAGGAACGCCACGGTGCGATCGATGATGAACCGGACTTCCTCGAAGGTCATGCCGATGGCCTCGACCGGATCGGGGCGGTAGAGCTCGACATCCTGCTGGCCGACCTGGTTGGTCACCCCAAGCCGGCCGATGCGGTGGGTGTTGCCGAAGCGGTCGGTCGATTCGACGGCATCAGGGGTTGCGGCGATGGATCGGGTCTCGCCATCGCGATCCAGCACGATCGATATCGTGCGCTCCGGCGCGGTGGCCACGAGACGCTGGAAATCCTCGAAGCCGCGAACCTTGTAGCCGTCGACGGAGAGGATGCGATCACCCTCCGAGAGACCGGCGGCCATGGCCGGGGACCACGGGCCGATATTCCCCACGACGGGCGGCAACGTGTAGCGGCCATAGCCCAGAAGCAGCGCGTAGAGCACGAGCAGGGTGAAGATGATGTTGGCGATCGGCCCGGCCACGACGACGGCGATACGCTGCCAGACGTTCTTGTTGACGAAGAGCTGCTCGCGCAGCTCTGGCCCTGCCCGCTCGATGACCTCGGGATCGGGAACGCTGGCGGCGTTCATGTCGCCGACGAAGCGGACGTAGCCGCCCAGGGGAATCGCCGAGAGGCGCCAGCGGGTGCCGCTGCGATCGTTGAAACCGATGAGCTCGGGCCCGAAGCCGATGGAGAAGGCCTGGACGGCGATGCCGTTCCAGCGGGCGACGAGGTAGTGCCCCATCTCGTGCACAAACACGATGATCGTCAGCACTACGAGGAACGGAACCACGTAGGAAAGCAGCCAGAGCAAGAAGTCCATGTCGTCGGTTCCGTGGCGCCCCTAACTCGTTGAGCCTAGGAGCGGAATGCGTTGAGATTGCGATATGGCCTAGTGGCCATACTTACCAATATAGGAAGCCTGCGGCCACGCTGCCTAGACCGGAGTGCAGGGCCCCGACGAGAAAGACGAAGATCGTCCCGAAGGTGAGGCTGTCGAGCCGATCCATGAGGCCACCGTGCCCGGGAATGATGTCGCCCGAATCCTTGATGCGGAACCGGCGCTTGATGGCGCTCTCGGCCAGATCACCCACCTGCCCCACGATGCTCAGCGTTGCCGCGAGCACGAGGCCGATCCACCAGGGTGACTGCGGCACGACGAGCAGCCACAGGACGAGGCCGACCAGGGTGCCGAAAGCGAAGCCGCCAATGGCGCCGGACCATGTCTTGCCCGGCGAGATATCGGGCGCGAGCTTTTCTCCGCCCACCTGACGGCCAGTGAAATAGGCTCCCGTATCAGTCGCCCAGATGACGCAACCGAGGATCAGGCCGGCCCAGAGGCCGGTGTCGAATGCGCCAGGAACGTTCCAGGTCGCGTCCCCCCGGATCATGAGGAGAAGCACGATCACGATGCCGTAGAACAGCATCCCCCCTGCCCTCCACGCCCGCGCTTCCGGCGCGCCGGTGACCCCGGCGACAAGGGCGCCCACCGCGACGAGCGCGAGCGAGGCCAGTGCGCCCAGGGCAGGAAAGATCAGGGCAGACACGGCAAGGATGCCGATGAGGATGCCGCCGGTGGTGGTCAGCGGCCTGAGCGTCACCATCCGCTCCCATTCGCGGTAGCAGCCGGCGAATACGGCGCCGACCAGGGCAGCGAACACATAGCTACCGAAGTAGAGGCCGAAGGCCGCCATCAGCAGGAGGACGATGGCGGAAGCAACACGAGGGCCGAGGTCAGTCCATGACCTTTTGGCGAACGGGTCAAACTGGGGACGCGGGCCCTCGGGCGTGCTCACTTGCTTCTCGACTCGATGCCGCCGAAGCGTCTGGAGCGGGCGGAATACTCAGCGAGGGCCTTCAGGAAGACCTGCTCGCCAAAATCCGGCCAGTTCTCTTCGACGAACACCAGTTCCGAGTAGGCACCCTGCCAGAGGAGGAAGTTGGACACGCGCTGCTCGCCGCTGGTGCGCAGGATCAGGTCCGGATCGGGGATGCCGAAGGTATAGAGCTCGCGCTCGAGCGTCTCCTCGGTGATGTCCTCGACGCTGAGCTTGCCGGCGGCAACCCTCGCGGCGATGCGCCGGGCGGCATCAGTGATCTCGCTCTTGCCGCCGTAGTTGAACGCCACGATCAGCTCGAGGCCCGTGTTTGCAGCGGTCTTCTTCTGCACATCCTCGATGAGACGGCTCATGGGGTCATCGAGGCCATCGCGGGTGCCGATGATGCGCACGCGCACGTTGTTCTGAATCAGCGTCGCCAGATCCGAGGCCACGAAACGATGCAGCAGCCCGAAGATGAAGTTGACCTCGTCGCGCGGCCGCCGCCAGTTCTCCGACGAAAAGCTGAAGACCGTCAGGTGCTTGACGCCGTAGCGTATAGCGAGGTCGACGAGCCGGCGGAGGGCCTTGACGCCCTCGACATGGCCTTCGGTCCGCACCTTGCCGCGGGCCTGGGCCCAGCGGCCGTTGCCGTCCATGATCACCGCCAGATGGTCGGGAATCTTCAGCCCCGACCGGATGCTGGGCGCAGTTGCGACGGCGGTATCGACGGACATTGAGCCCTCCAGGGGCGATGCGAAGCAGGTCTATCCTAGACCTGCATGATTTCCTGTTCCTTGACGGCAAGAACCTTGTCGATATCAGCAACCGCGGCGTCGGTCGCCTGCTGCACCAGATCGCTCTGCTTGCGGCTGTCGTCCTGGCTGATGTCGCCGTCCTTCTCAAGCTTCTTGAGCAGGTCCATGCCGTCGCGGCGGATGTGCCGAACGGCCACGCGCGCCTGCTCGGCATAGTTGTGCGCCACCTTGGTCAGATCGCGCCGGCGTTCCTCGTTCAGCTCGGGAAGCGGCACGCGGATTACCTGGCCTTCGGCGGCAGGATTGAGGCCCAGGCCCGAGTTGCGGATGGCCTTCTCGACGGCGCCGGCAAGCGTCCGGTCCCAGACCTGGACGCTGAGCATGCGTGACTCGGGGACCGTCACCGTCGCCACCTGGTTGAGCGGCATGCGCCCACCATAGGCCTCGACCTGGACCGGCTCCAGAAGGCTGGCGCTGGCACGGCCGGTCCTCAGACCCGCCAGTTCATCGCGCAGCGACGCGATCGACTTCTGCATGCGTTCCTTGAGGGCGGGGAGCGAAAACGCCTCGGCCATGGGACTTCTCCTTGTAATGCCGCGTCCTAACCGACGCGGGTACTCCGCGCCTTGCCGGCAAGAACGCCCTTGAGGCCTTCCTTGTCGTCGAGCGCATAGACAATTATGGGCAAGCCGTTGTCGCGGGCAAGCGCGAAGGCCGCCGTGTCCATGACCCGGAGGTCACGTGCGAGGACCTCTTCGTGGGTGATGGTCTCGTAACGCTGGGCCTTGGGGTTCTTCTTGGGATCCTCGGAGTAGACCCCGTCCACCTTGGTGCCCTTGAGCAGCACGTCGCAGCGCAGCTCGATCGCCTTGAGGGCCGCAGCGGTGTCGGTGGTGAAGAACGGGCTGCCGGTACCGCCGGCACAAACGACGACGTAGCCATCGGCCAGCGCCAGGTTGGCGTCGCGGGCCGTGAAAGTGTCGGCCACGGTCTCCATCGGCACGTTTGAGTAGACCTTGACCTTGAGGCCCTTCTGCTCGATCGCATCGCCAAGCGCGAGGGAATTGATCACGGTACCCAGCATGCCCATCAGGTCGCTGGTGACGCGATCGCCGCCTTTGGCGGCCACAGCCATGCCGCGGAAGATGTTGCCGGCACCGATGACGATCGCCACCTGGACGCCGCTCCTGGCGACCTCGGCGATCTGATCGGCCATGGCATGCAGGAATTTCGGCTCGATGCCGAAGGACTGGTCGCCTGCGAGCACCTCGCCAGAGACTTTGAGCAGAATCCGTTTGTAGGCGGATTTGGCCATCCGTCAGTCTCCCCGAAAGTGCGCAACGCGGCGCCGATTCTCAGGCACCGCGGGCGGTTATGGCATATTTGGACGGGCTGGTGACCAGCCCGTCCAGGAATTATCCCGAGGTCTTAGTTGACGCCGGCAGTGGCAGCAACTTCGGCCGCGAAGTCAGTTTCCTGCTTCTCGATGCCCTCGCCGAGCGAGTAGGCGACGAAACCCGTCACCTTGATCGGAGCGCCGACTTCCTTTTCGGCGTTCTTGACGACGTCGGCGACCTTGGTCTCGCCGTCGATCACGAACACCTGCGAAAGGAGCGTGACTTCCTCGTAGAACTTGCGCACACGGCCCTCGACCATCTTCTCGACGATCTCAGCCGGCTTGCCGGATTCCTTGGCCTGCTCGGCGAAGATGACACGCTCGCGAGCCACCACTTCCTGGTCGATGTCGTCGGGCGACACGCTCAGGGGCTTGGTGTTGGCGATGTGCATGGCGAGCTGCTTGCCCAGCGCGGTGAGCGCGGCCTTGTCACCGGTCGACTCGAGGCCGACGATGACGCCCAGCTTGCCCAGGCCCGGCTTGACCGAGTTGTGCACGTAGGTGCCGATGACGCCGTCGTTTACCGACAGGGTGCCGGTGCGGCGCAGGTTCATGTTCTCGCCGATCTTGGCGATCGCGTCGGTCAGCTCGGCCGAAACCGAACGGCCGGTGCCGGGATACGGCATCTCGGAGAGCTTGCCCACATCGCCGCCGGCATCGAGCGCCAGCTTGGCAGCGTTGTCGACGATCGTCTGGAACTGCTCGTTGCGGGCAACGAAGTCGGTCTCGGAGTTGACCTCGACGATGGCAGCGCGGGTGCCGTCGATGGCAACGCCGACGAGGCCTTCAGCCGCGATGCGGCCAGCCTTCTTGGCAGCCTTGGCGAGACCACGAGTGCGCAGCCAGTCGATGGCGGCTTCCATGTCGCCGCCGGTCTCCTCGAGCGCCTTCTTGCAGTCCATCATCCCCACGCCGGTAAGTTCGCGGAGCTCTTTAACCTGCTGAGCGGAAACAGCCATTTGATATCACCTTTCCGCGGCCCCACCTGGGAGCCGCGCCTTTGTTCGGAAGGAAAACCCGGACGAGCCGGATTAGTTGGCGGCGGACGTCTCGTCGGCGCCTTCGGCGCCCAGCGCCGGCTCCTCGGGAGCCTCAGCAGACGCGCCAAGGTCGGCGCCACGCCCTGCGGCCGAACGACCGATGCCGTCGATCGCGGCCCTCGACACCAGCGAGCAGTAGAGCTCGAGCGCGCGGGCGGCGTCGTCGTTGCCCGGAATGGCGTAGTCGACCAGATCCGGATCCGAGTTGGAGTCGACGATCGCGATCACCGGAATACCAAGACGCTTGGCTTCCTTGATGGCGTTCGCTTCCTTGTTAGTGTCGATCACGAACAGCAGGTTGGGCAGGTTGCCCATGTCCTTGATACCGCCGAGGTCGCGCTCGAGACGCTCCTTCTCACGCGAAAGAAGCAGCGCTTCCTTCTTGGTGAGGCCAGTAGCGCCTTCGCCGAGCTGGGAGTCGAGCTCACGCAGGCGGTTGATCGAGTTCGAGATCGTCTGCCAGTTGGTCAGCGTGCCGCCGAGCCAGCGGGAGTTCACGTAATACTGCGCGGACTGACGGGCAGCCTCGGCGACGACCGGAGCGGCCTGGCGCTTGGTGCCGACGAGCAGGACGCGGCCGCCGTCAGCGACGGTGTCCGAGATCAGCTGGAGGGCGCGCTGCAGGGCCGGGACGGTCTGCGACAGATCGAGAATGTGGATGTCGTTGCGCACGCCGAAGATGTGGCGTTCCATCTTCGGGTTCCAGCGGTGCTTCTGGTGGCCGAAGTGAACACCTGCTTCGAGCAGCTGGCGCATAGAAAATTCGGGCAATGCCATGGAAGGCTTCCTTTACCGGTTATTGCCTCCGCGAAGGATGTTGGCAGGAAACCTGCCACCGGATGGACGCCCAAGTCATTTTGGGACGGCCGCGCTTCGCGTGTGAATTACGCCCGGTTGTCCGGACGCGTCGCGCATATAGGGGGTTTTGGCGTCATAGGCAAGGGTGGGCGCACTCATCACCGACTAGCCCGCAATCACGCGCTCTGCCATGCCCACTGGCAGCGCCGTCCATCCAAGCGCCTTCAAAGCCGGTACGGGTTCGCTCTGTCCTCCGAGGGCTGCCTGACCTCGACTGCATGCTTCCCCGGCTGTAAGTTCCTCCGCTCTGTCTATGCCGATCGCTTCGATGGGCAACGGACCCTCGACGCTCGGCGCACCACTTCTGGTGAGGCTTGGCATGAGCTTACTTCCTGAACAGGCTTTCGAACCCCTGCGCGACCGCTTCGCAGGGGATGTCGTGACCCCGGCAAGTGCGTCCTACGAGGACGCTCGCGCCGTTTTCAACGCCATGATCGACCGGCGCCCGGCAGCCCTCGCCCAATGCGCGTCGCCCGAAGACGTTGTTGCGGCACTGGAATTCGCGCGACGGAACGCCCTGGAGATCGCGGTCCGAGGTGGCGGGCACAGTGTCGCCGGCAAGGGAGTGACCGACGGCGGGCTGGTCATCGACCTGAGGCGGATGAACTCCGTATCGGTCGACCCGGACCGCAAGACGGCCCGCGTCGGCGGGGGCGCTACCATGAGCCACCTCGATCGGGCGACCCAGCCGTTCGGGCTGGCCACGACCGGTGGGCGCGTCTCGACGACGGGTGTCGGCGGCTTCACGCTGGGTGGCGGCACGGGCTGGCTCGACCGCAAGTTCGGCCTTGCCTGTGACAACCTGCTGTCGGTGGACATCATCACGGCCGATGGCAGCCGGCTCGTTGCGTCCGAGACCGAGAACAGCGACCTGTTCTGGGCCCTGCATGGCGGAGGAGGCAATTTCGGGGTGGTGACGTCGCTCACGCTCCGCCTCTACCCGCTGGCTTCCGTAACCGCTGCGTTACTCTTGTGGCCGCCGGAGCGTGGCCCGGGGATCGTCAGGATATTCCGCGACTTCATTGCAGGTGCCCCCGACGATGTGGGCGGTGGCGTGATCTACCTGACGGGGCCAGAAGCGGAGTTCGTCCCGGAGCCGCTGGTCGGCAAGCTGGCTTTCGCCACCCTCATCGTGTTCGCCGGCGGAGAGACCGAGGCCCGGCAGGCCATTGCGCCTATGCTGTCGCTGGGCCATGCCGGCGGCATGATCGCCGAGATGCCCTATGCCGAGTTCCAGTGCATGCTCGACGATCCTCCGGGCTATCGCAATTACTGGTCGGCGCAGCACCTCAGATCCCTCCCCGACGAAGCGGTCGACCTGTTCTGCGCACGCGCCGGCGACATGATCGTCCCCTCGGCCTCGCAGCACGTGCTGTTCCCCGCCGGAGGACAGGTCTCCCGGTCATCAGCTGACTGGCCGGTGCCGTGGCGCAGTGCCCCGTGGTGTGCCCACCCGTTCGGCCTATGGTCCAATCAGGGCGATGACGCGCGCGGGCGAAAGTGGGCCCAGAGCATCGTGGCCGACCTCGAGCCGTGGTCGAGCGGGAACGTCTACCTCAACTTCATCGGGGATGAGGGCACCGAGCGCGTCGTATCAGGCTTTGGCGAAGACCACATCCAGAGGCTGGCGAAGGTCAAGCGCGCATACGATCCGCAGAACGTCTTCCACCTCAACCACAATATCCCGCCGGCCTGATCCGGCGGAGGCGCTGAGGTGACGCAGCGGCCCTAGTTCAGCCGTACGTCCACCACGCCTTCCATCGCCTTGATGCTGCCGGCGAGTTCGGCACTCAGCCGGTAGCCGCCCTTGAGTTCGATCTCGTATTCCTTCGCCCCGGCGTCGCGGATGACGATGAAGCTCACCTGCCCCTCGCCGCCGGGCTTGAGCTGCGAGTGGATCGGAGCGAGGCATTTCTCCGACCCGGCGAAAACGGTGAGGCGGCGCCCGATCTTTTCGGCCAGTCCCTCGATCGGTTCAGCTTTGATGAGCCTGATGCTGATGCCATCCGGGCGTTCATCGGCCTCGATGGTGAGGACGACCGACTTGCCGGGCTGAAGGACCTCGGAAAACTGGCTGACCTGCTCGGAGAAGGCGATCACCTCATAGCCGCCGCTGGCATCGGACAGCGAGATGATCGCCATCGGCGTGCCCTTTTTGGTGCGCCGGTCGTTACGGGTTGCGATGGTGCCGGCGAGGCGCCCTGCCCGCGCGTCGGCTTCCTTCACCGCCCGCTCGAAATCGGCATAGGGCGTCACGCGCAGGCGGTCGAACAGCTCGGCATACTGGTCGAGCGGGTGGCCGCTGAGGTGGAAACCGATGGCGCTGTGCTCTCTGGACAGCCGCTCTGCCGGAAGCCAGTTCGTTACGCTTTGATTGAGCAGGATCGGCTCGGGCCGATCGGCCGCGAACATGTCCATGATGCCGTCGGCGGCATTCGCATTGGTGCGCTGCGCCGTGGCGACGATCGCATCGATGGCCGCGAAGGCTTGCTCTCGACGCGGCACGAGCTGGTCGAAAGCGCCGGCGTTGATCAGCGCTTCCAGCGTCCGCCGGTTGATGATCCTCGCATCGACGCGCGAGGCAAAGTCGCCCAGGTCGGAGAAGGGCTGGTTGCCGCGCGCTTCCATGATGTGCTCGGCCACCGCCTGCCCGACGCCCTTCACCGCGCCGATGGCGTAGAACACCTTGCCGTCGTGAGTGTTGAACACCGCGTCCGAGCGGTTGACGCAGGGCGGCACGATCTCGATGCCGTGCTTCTTGGCGTCCTGGCGGAATTCGTTGAGCTTGTCGGTGTTGCCCATGTCGAGCGTCATGGTCGCCGCGAAGAACTCGTGCGGGTAATGCGCCTTGAGATAGGCCGTCTGGTAGCTGACCAGAGCGTAGGTCGCGGCGTGCGACTTGTTGAAGCCGTAGTTTGCGAACTTGGCGAGCAGGTCGAAGATGGTGTCGGCGAGGCCCTTCTTCAGGCCGTACTTGATCGCGCCTTCCTGGAAGCGCGCTCGCTGCGCGTCCATCTCGGCCTTGATCTTCTTGCCCATGGCGCGGCGCAGCATGTCGGCTTCACCCAGCGAGTACCCGCTGAGGATCTGCGCGATCTGCATCACCTGTTCCTGGTAGACGATGATGCCGTAAGTCTCGTCGAGCACTTCGCTCAGTGCGTCATGCGGATATTCGATGTCCTCGTCGCCGCGCTTGCGGGCGTTGAACAGCGGGATGTTCTCCATCGGGCCCGGGCGATAGAGCGCGACGAGCGCGATGATGTCTTCGAAGCGGTCGGGCTTCATGTCGACCAGGGCCCGGCGCATGCCGGCGCCTTCCACCTGAAACACCCCGGCGGTGTCGCCGATCGAGTAGAGCTTGTAGGTCTTCTCGTCGTCGATCGGGATGTCTTCGATGCGGAATGTGCCGTCGCCACCGCGATTGATCATGTCGACGGCGCGCTTGATGGTGGTCAGCGTCTTGAGGCCAAGGAAGTCGAACTTCACCAGCCCGGCCGTTTCCGACCACTTCATGTTGTACTGGCTGACCGGCATGTCCGAGCGCGGGTCTCGGTAGAGCGGCGCGAGTTCCTGTAGTGGCCGGTCGCCGATGACGATACCGGCGGCGTGGGTCGAGGCGTGGCGATAGAGCCCCTCGAGCTTCTGGCCGATGGCGAGAAGCTCGCGAACCTGCTCGTCCTCGTCGGCCATCTGCTGGAGCTGCGGCACTTCCTTGAGCGAGCGCTCGAGGGTCCAGGGGTCGGCCGGGTTGGCCGGCACGAGCTTGGCGAGGCGGTCGACCTGGCCATAGGGCATCTGCAGCACGCGGCCGACGTCGCGCAGCACGGCGCGCGCCTGGAGCGTACCGAAGGTGATGATCTGGGCGACCTGGGCCTCGCCATACTTCTGCTGGACGTAGCGGATCACTTCCTCGCGCCGGTCCTGGCAGAAGTCGATGTCGAAGTCCGGCATCGAAACACGTTCGGGGTTGAGGAAGCGCTCGAACAGCAGGTTGTAGCGGAGCGGATCGAGGTCGGTGATGGTGGTCGCGTAGGCGACCAGCGAGCCGGCGCCCGAACCGCGGCCCGGCCCGACCGGAATGTCGTGCGCCTTGGCCCACTGGATGAAGTCGGCCACGATGAGGAAGTAGCCGGGGTACTTCATGCGCTCGATGATGCCGAGCTCGTACTCGAGGCGCTCGCGATAGATCTCTTCGGTCTTGCCGGCCGCGATGCCGACGGTCTTCAGTCGCTCGTCGAGCCCGGTGCGCGCCATGTGCGCGAGAGCCTGGGCTTCGGCTGCGACGGCGTCTTCCGGCGTCTGGTCGGGCGTGGCCGCGAAGGTAGGCAGCACCGGGTTGCGCTTCCTGGGCCGGTAACTGATGCGTTGCGCGATCTCGACCGTGTTCTCGATCGCTTCGGGCAGATCGGCGAAGAGCGCCTGCATCTCCTCGCGGGTCTTGAAGTAGTGCTGGTCGCTGAGTTTGCGCCGCTCGGTCTGGGCCAGCACGGTGCCACCGGCGATGGCGAGAAGCGCATCATGCGCCTCGTAGTCGGCCGGCGCGGGATAGAAGGGCTCGTTGGTTGCGACCAGCGGCACCCCGTGCTCGTAGGCGTAGTCGATCAGCCGGGCTTCGTTGGCAGCCTCCTGCGGGCGGCCGTGGCGCTGCAGCTCGACATAGAACCGGTCGCCAAACATGTCGCGCAGCCGGTCCAACCTGGCCAGCGCAAGCGTATCCATGTTGTTACCGAAGAGCGGGTCGATCGCCCCTTCCGGGCCGCCGGTGAGGCAGATGATCCCTTCGAGGCGCTCACGCTCCATCCAGGCCAGCTTGGCCGCGGCGCGGCCGTTCTCGCCTTCGATGTGGGCGCGGCTTACGAGGGTGGATAGGTTGGAGAACCCTTCGGAGGTGGCGGCAAGGAGGACTACGGCGCTCTTGCCGAGGCGGCCACGGTCGTGGCCACGCTCCTGCATGCGGTCCTGGCTGTCCTCAACGGCGGAGAAGTCGACGGCCAGTTCTACGCCGACAAGCGGCTGGATTCCCTTGCCTGCCGCCTTCTCGGAGAACTCGAGAGCGCCGAACAGGTTGTTCGTATCTGCGATACCCAGGGCGGGCTGCTTGTCCGCCTTGGCAAGATCGAGCAGCTTACCGAGCGGCAGCGCTCCCTCGAGCAGGGAATATGCGGAGTGAACGTGAAGGTGGATGAAGCCTGGACCAGCCATAAGTCGTTCCTAACGCCGCGACGGCGCCGCGGCCACCCGGCAGGTGCTCTATCCACAAACTCGTCACACGAGTCGGGAGGCGATATCCATCCAGGTGAGCGACGCCACGAAGAAGCCGCAGATGGTGACAAAGGCGAGCAGATCTTTGACGAAAATGAGCATCAGAACCTCCGGTTTCGGTTATGTTCTTATATGTTCCTATTTCGTTCCTGTCTACTACAGGTCGCCTGGCAGTGAATCGTTGGTTAATTTCAGAATCCGGACCCAGAGGAGAACACATGATGAACCAGCAGCAGAAGGGCGAGCGCTTCCGCGAACTGCACCGTGGACCGCTCTTCGTCATGCCCAATCCCTGGGACGTCGGAAGTGCCCGAATTCTGGGGGGAATGGGCTTCAAGGCGCTGGCGACCACGAGTGCCGGGTTCGCCTGGACCATGGGGCGCAAGGACGGGGCGGTAACGCGCGATGAGGCGCTGCAGAACGCGGCGGCGATCGCGGCCGCGGTCGATGTGCCGGTCAGCGGCGACCTGGAGAACGGCTATGGGGATGCCCCCGACCACGCCGCCGAGACCATCCGGCTCGCCGGCGAGGCGGGACTGGTCGGTGGTTCGATCGAGGACGCGACGGGCAACCCGGATCAACCGATCTACGAACTCGAACTTGCCGTCGAACGGGTGGCAGCCGCGGCCCAGGCGGCGCACGCCCTGCCCTTCCCCTTCACCTTCGTGGCGCGGGCCGAGAACTACCTCCACGGCCGGCCGGATCTGGATGACACGATCCGCAGGCTCCAGGCTTTCGAGGCCGCCGGGGCGGACGTGCTGTTCGCACCAGGGCTGCCCAATCTCGAGGCCATCCGAAAGGTGGTCGCCGCGGTCAGCAAGCCGCTCAATGTCGTGCTGTGGCAGAAGCGCTCGCCCTACACGATCCCCGATCTGGCGGCAGCCGGCGTGCAGCGCGTCAGTGCCGGCGGTTCTTTTGCCCGCGCCGCCCTCACTGGGTTGCGCAACGCGGCCGCAGAGGTGCTCGGCCCCGGCACACTGACCTACCTCAACGACATCATGACCACGGCCGAGGTCAACCCGTACATGCGCGGGCGGAACTGAGCTGCAATTCGCCCCACTCCACGGTCAGGCCTCCTCGATGTCACTCTCCGCCCGTAACCGCGCCAAGCTCACCCGCATCCTGAAGCTCCTCGGCTCCGACCAGCCCGGGGAGCGGGCGTCGGCGGCGCTTGCCGCCCACAAGCTGGTCGAAACGCTGGGGCTCAACTGGGACGAACTGCTCGCCGAGCGCGCCGCGCCCAAGGTCGTCGTCCAGCGCGTACGGGAGTGGGACATCAATCATCAGGATGCGGCCGAGGCCCGCATCCGCCAGCTCAAGGCTACCACCGAGCGGCAGGAGCGCCAGATCAAGGCGCTGCGCACTCGCGTCAACACGCTGACCGAGCGCGAACGGCAGCGACGGCAGCAGGCCGAGACCGAAGACAGCACTTCGGACAGTTGATTGCCGCCTGTCGGCAGTATTCGCTCCGTGTTATTCTGTGGCTGCGGGCGGCAGTCTCGAACAACGGATCGAGGTCTTGCACATGGCGACACGGAAATCCGGTCCGGCGGCGCATCCTGCTGCGGATGCATCCACGGTGGCGGTGTTCCAGGACACCTGGACGCTGTATCGCAAGGTCGTCGAGAACAACTACCTCTGCCACCGCGAAGCCTATGGCGCGCTCCACGACGCGCTGACCGGCCGCGGTCGATCCCCCTTCCGCTTCCTCGACATTGCCTGCGGCGACGCCACGGCCAGTGCCGATGCGTTGCAGGGCACGGCCGTCGCGCACTATCGCGGCATGGACTTCTCGACGCAGGCCCTGGAACTGGCGGCCGCGGCGCTCGCCGGGCTCGGTTGCCACGTGGTGCTGGAGGAAGGCGATTTCCTCGATCTTGTGCCGAACCGGCGGGACATCGCCGATGTCGTCTGGATGGGGCTCTCGCTCCACCACCTGCAGCAGCCCGACAAGCTCGCGTTCATGCGCCATGTCCGGTCGGCCCTCGCGCCCGGCGGCAGTTTCCTCATCTACGAGAACTCACTGCGTCCGGACGAGGATCGCGACGGCTGGATGCGCCGCTGGGACGAGCAGCGACCGAGCTGGACGGCCTTCAGCGAGCCGGAGTGGGACACCGTCACCGGCCATGTCCATGCGGCCGACTATCCGGAGACGACGGAGACCTGGCATCGCCTCGGCCACGAGGCCGGCTTCAGCCGGGCCGCTCACGTGCTGACGACGCAGACGGAGCTGTTCAGCGTCTACCGCTTCGACACCTAGAGCGTCGTATCCTCGATGAGGCCGTTGCGCAGCGTGACGATGCGGTTGGCTCGGCGTGCGAGGTCGAAATTGTGCGTCGCGATCAGTGCGGCGGCCCCTTCCTCGCGGATCAGGTTGGCGAGGGCCTCGAACACCACGTCGCTGGTCGTGGGGTCGAGATTGCCGGTCGGCTCGTCGGCGAGGATGATGCGCGGATTGTTGGCCGCGGCGCGGGCAATGGCGACGCGCTGCTGCTCGCCGCCGGAGAGCTCCGCCGGCCGGTGATGGGCTCGTGGCCCGACGCCGAGCAGGTCGAGTAGCATCATGGCGCGCTTGTCGGCTGCCGCCTGGTCGTGACCGGAGATGAGCTGCGGCATGGCCACGTTCTCGAGCGCCGAGAACTCCGGCAGCAGATGGTGGAACTGGTAGACGTAGCCGATCGTGTTGCGGCGCAGGAGAGTGCGGCCGCGCTCGCTGAGCTTGCTGGTCGGGGTGCCTGTGATCGTCACCTCACCGCCCTGGGGCCGCTCGAGCAGGCCGGAAATGTGCAGCAGCGTCGACTTGCCGGCGCCCGACGGGGCGACGATGGCGACGAGTTCACCGCCGCGCACCTCGAGGTCGGCCGCCTCGAGCACCCGGACGCGCGTCTCTCCTTCGCCGAAGTGGCGATGCACCTTGGAGAGTTGCAGGTGGACGTCACTCATAGCGGAGAGCCTCGACGGGATCGTACTGGGCGGCGCGCCAGGCCGGATAGAGCGTCGCGAGGAAGCTCAGGCCCATCGCCACCGCGACGATGGCCGCGACCTCCGACGGGTTGGTCCGGCTGGGCAGCGAGGAAAGGAAGAACACCTCGGGCGGGAAGATCGTGACGCCGAGGAGGCTGGACAGGAAGGCCCGGATGGGCTCGGCATTGGCGGCGATAATCAGCCCGAGCACCAGCCCGATCAGCGTTCCGCCCACGCCGATGGCGACGCCGGCGATGCCGAAGATGCGCATGATCGAGCCACGCGTCGCCCCCATGGTGCGGAGCACGGCGATGTCGGTGCCCTTGTCCTTCACCAGCATGATGAGGCTGGAGATGATGTTGAAGGCCGCCACGACGATGATCATCGAGAGGATCACGAACATCACGGAGCCCTGCGTCTGCAGGGCATCGAAGAAGTTCTGGTGCTGCTGGCGCCAGTCCGAGAGGATCAGCGGCCGCTCGATCTCCTGGCCGATCTTGAGCCGCATCGCATCGACGGCGTTGGGGTCGTCGATGAAGACTTCGACGGCGGTGGCCCGATAGATCCGGTCATAGGCCGCCTCGCGGACGTCCTCCGTGGCATCTAGCGGCGGTACCGAGGCCCCGGGTTTGAGCACCCGGTCGAACATGTCGAGATAGTCCTGGGCGGGCTGCAGCGGCATGTAGAGGTAGAAGCTGTCGAACTCGGTCATCCCCAAGTCGAAGATCACCTGGACCGGGAAGGAGCGCGTCCGCGGCCTTGTATCGCCTTGCATGCCCGCAGGGTCGGGGCTCAGCAGCGTGACGGAATCGCCGATGTTGACCTTGAGCTTTTCGGCCAGCCGACGGCCGATGGCGACACCGTTGCCGGCGTCCCAGCCATCCCAGTGGCCGAGAATCGCGCCGTCATGCAGCAGCTTCAGCTTTTCGATCGAAGCCAGCGACACGCCGCGTACGATGACGCCGGTCGCGTCGGCCCGCACGCCCGAGGCGAGCGCCTGCCCTTCGACAAAGGGAATGGCCGCCACGACGCCGTCGACGCCCTGGATTTGCTGTGCCGACTTCTCGTAGTCGGTGAAGCGCGCCTCGATCGGATAGGCCGAGAAATGGCCGTTGAGCCCGAGGAGCTTGGAGACGATCTCCGAGTTGAAGCCGTTCATCACCGAGGTCACGACGATCAGCGCCGCGACACCGAGCGCGATGCCGGTGAGGGTCAGCCCGGCGATCACCGAGACGAAGCGATCGCGGCGGCGGGCGCGCAGGTAGCGCCAGGCCACCAGGAACTCGAAGCGGGAAAACGGTCCGGGATCGGCCGCCGGCTGCTGGGTACTCATTGATGCAGGCCCTCGATCGGGTCGAGCCGTGCCGCGCGCCAGGCCGGGTAGAGCGTGGCGAGGAACGTGAGTCCGAGAGACAGGAGGACGACGAGTGTCACCTCGGACGGGTCGATGCGGGACGGCAGGCCGGCCATCAGGAACAGTTCGGGCGGAAAGATCGGGATGTTGAGCAGGCCCGACACCGTGGCGCGAATGGGCTCCACATAGGTCGCGACGAGCAGCCCCAGCCCCAGCCCGAGCAGCGTACCCACGAGACCGATGGCGAAGCCGGTCATCGAAAAGATGCGCAGGATCGAGCCGCTGGTCGCGCCCATGGTGCGGAGGATCGCGATATCGGGGCCCTTGTCCTTCACCAGCATCACGAGGCTGGCGATGATGTTGAAGGCGGCGACGAGGATGATCAGCGACAGGATGACGAACATCACCACGCGCTCGACCTGCAGGGCCGAGAAGAAGGTGGCGTTGCGCTGCTGCCAGTCGGTGATCGTGAAGGGGCGGTCCAGGGAAGCCTGGAGCCGATCGCGCATGCCGCCGATGTCGTCGGGATCGCGCACGAACACCTCGACACCCGAGGCCTGGTAGGCGCGCTCGTAGGCGGCGTCGATCTCTTCATCGGTGGCCATCACGCTGGGCATCTCGAGGCCCGGCTTCAGGCGGTCCTCGTAGAGCTTGAAGTAGACCTGGGCCTCCTGCATCGGCAGGTAGACGTAGAAGCTGTCATATTCGGGCATGCCGAGATCGAAGATGACGTTGACCGGCATGGTCCGTTCGGCCGGGGTTCGGCCGAAGGGCGTCATGGTGCCGTTCGGGTTGATGATGGTGACGTTGTCGCCGATGGTCACGCCGAGCCGGTTGGCGAGGCGCTGGCCGATGGCAAGCCCCTGCCCCACGTCCCACTGGTCCCAGCCGCCAAGCACGGCTGCGTCACGCAGGGACTCGAGCTTGGCAAGGGAGGCCTCGTTGATGCCGCGCACCACGACGCCGGTGGCGCTCGACGTGCCCGAGGCGAGCGCCTGGCCCTCGACATAGGGGATGGCGTAGAGCACGCCGTCGACGCTTTCGAGCCGTACCGCTGCATCGTTGTAGTCGGCAAAGCCGCCATTGACCGGCTGGACCACGAAGTGCCCGTTGAGGCCGAGGATCTTGCCAAGCAGTTCGGTGCGGAAGCCGTTCATCACGGACATCACGACGATGAGCGTCGCGACACCGAGGACAACGCCCACGAGCGTGAGGACGGCGATCACCGAAACGAACCGCTCCTTGCGCCGGGCGCGCAGGTAGCGCCCGGCGACGAGGAACTCGAAGCGCGAGAACGGGCCCGGAGCCTTGGCGGCGATGGGCGCTGTGTCGCTCAAACGGTGTCCCGACGCTGCGGAACGATCAGGCCCTTGAGGCGGCCGACAGCTTCGTCGACCGACAGCGCTTCGCGCTCGCCGGACTTGCGGTGCTTGATCTCAACCGTGCCTTCCTTGAGGCCACGGGGGCCGACGATCAACTGGTACGGGATACCGATCAGGTCGGCGGCGGCGAACTTGGCGCCGGCCGGCTGGTCGCGATCGTCGTAGGCGACGTCGATGCCCTCACCGGTCAGCTCATCATAGAGGCGCTCGGCGGCCGCATCGCTCTCAGCGTCGCCGACCTTGAGGTTGATCACCACGGCCTCGAACGGGGCGACGCTCACCGGCCAGATGATGCCGGCGTCGTCGTGGCTGGCCTCGATGATGGCCGGCACGAGGCGGGTCGGGCCGATGCCGTAGCTGCCCATGTGCACTTCCACCTGCCCCTGGGGAGCGGTGACGGTGGCCTTCATGGGCTTGGAGTACCTGGTACCGAAGTAGAAGATGTGGCCGACCTCGATGCCTCGGGCCGCGAGCTGGTGCTCAGGCTCGACGGCGGCCTTGAACTTTTCCTCGTCGGTCATCTCGTCGGTGGCGGCGAAGAGCGAGGTCCAGTCCTTGAAGATGGCCGTGAGGTCGCTGCGATAGTCGGTGTCGATTGCCGGAATCGGCTTGTCGACGAGGCGCTTGTCGAGGAACACGCCGCTCTCGCCGGTATCGGCCAAGACGTGGAACTCGTAGCTCAGGTCGCCACCAATCGGGCCGGTGTCGGCGCGCATCGGCACACCGACGAGGCCCATGCGGTGGAAGGTGCGGAGGTAGGCGACGAACATGCGATAGAAGGCCTGGATGGCGCCGGCCTCGTCGAGATCGAACGAATAGGCGTCCTTCATCAGGAACTCGCGCGAACGCATGGTGCCGAAGCGCGGACGTACCTCGTCACGGAACTTCCACTGGATGTGGTAGAGGTTCAGCGGCAGTTCCTTGTAGGACTTCACGTAGGTCCGGAAGATGTCGGTGATCACCTCCTCGTTGGTCGGACCGAACAGCATGTCGCGCTCGTGCCGGTCCTCGATGCGGAGCATCTCCTTGCCGTACGCGTCGTAGCGGCCCGACTCTTTCCAGAGGTCGGCCGACTGGATGGTCGGCATGAGCAGCTGGATCGCACCCGAGCGGTTCTGCTCTTCCTCGATGATCCGGATGATCTTGTTGAGGACCTTGAAGCCGAGCGGCAGCCAGGAATAGCTCCCCGCAGCCTGCTGCTTGATCATGCCCGCACGCAGCATCAGCTGGTGCGAGACGATCTCAGCTTCTTTCGGCGTCTCCTTCAGGAGGGGCAGGAAGTAGCGGCTCAAACGCATGGACGGTCCTCGATGGCGCCGGATTCGGATTGCGATCCCTATAGCGCAAAGCGCGGCAAAGTGGAGCCCGCAAAAGCGCGCGAAACTTAGGCAAACGCTTGGCTCTGCGGCGCTTTTGCGCAGCCCTGGGGCGCTACCAATTGATGACTTGAATACTATGCAAGATTGCGAGGCCTGCCATGCAGAATCCGCTTGGCAGCCTCAGAAACTGTTGTTAGTTTCCGACGCCATAAGAACACAGGCAACCGCAAGTTGCCGGACGTCGACAACGTCAAGGGAGGAGCGTTGGCAGCCACCTAACCGTGTGCCTAAGACCAGCGTATTGTCGAGAAACTCATCAAGCAGGGCCCTTGGCCCTGCTTTTTTCATTTGCGGGTGAAGAAACGATGACAAATAGTTCTGAGTTCAGGGCAATTGCACTCTCACTCGCCGGCACGACCGAGGCGCCGCATTTCGACCGTCACGCCTTCAAGGTTGTCCGCATCTACGCCACGCTTGCGGCGGACGGTGTCAGCGCGAACCTCAAGCTCACGCCCGACGAGCAGGAGTTCAAGACGATGATGGCGCCCGAGGTCTTCCACCGTATCGACAATGCCTGGGGCCGGCAGGGGTGGACCACCGTCGAACTGGATCGGGCCGATGAAGCTGAACTGCGCGCCGCGCTGGAGATGGCGCACGCGCATGCGGTGGCCAAGCGGGCGCGGTGATTGCGGACCGCTCCCGACATAACGGGCTGACTAGCGCCAGTATTCCTGCAGTGCCGGGTTGCTCAGCAGCCAGAGCAGCAGCGCGGTGACCACGGCGGCAAGCACCGTGGTGATCAGCAGCTTGGGCCAGAAGCGGAAGACCCCGGCCGGGGCGCCGCGCTCGGTACCTTCCTGCCACTTGCCCTCGTCGATCTGGTTGCGGACCTTGAAGGGCAGGACGACGAAGAGGCAGAGCCACCAGACGATGAAGTAGATGGCGATGTAGGTACCGACTTGCATGGCCCCAACTCAGACGCGGTGGACGAAGATGGTTACGTTAGGTTTGCGGCCCCAGTAGGACGTGACCTCGCTGCGCACTGCACGATGAAGCGCGTTGTTCACCATCTCGGAGTCGCTCCGGCGCTTGGGCGGGATCGACTTCAGCGTGCCGGTGACGGCGCGCCGCACTACGTCGGGCAGCGACTCCTCGTCGTCCTCGACATCCGGCAGGCCCTCGATGACGAGTTCCGGCCCGGCCATGATCTGCCCGCTCGAGTTCACGCAGAGGCTGACGACGATGTGGCCACCAAAGCTCAGCCGGCGGCGGCCCTTCACACCGCTCTCCTCGGGCGTGCAGAGCACGTTGCCATCGAGATAGAGCTGGCCGACGCGGACTTCGCCGGGGAACTGGGTCGTTTCCGGGAACAGGCGGACCATGTCGCCGTTGCGGGCATGAACGACCGTGTCGATGCCGTGCTGGCGGCCGAGCAGCGCGTGGGCCTCGAGATGGGCGGCCTCGCCATGAACAGGCACCAGGACATCCGGCTTCACCAGGTCATAGAGCTGCTTGAGCTCCTCGCGACGCGGATGGCCGGTGGTGTGGACCATGGCATGGTCGCGGGTGATGACTTCGATACCGCGATCGATCAGCAGGTTCTGGATGTCGATGACTTCGCGCTCGTTGCCCGGGATGGCCCAGGACGAGAAGATCATGCGGTCGCCGGCATTGAGCGAGATCTCGGGATGCTCCTCGCGGGCGATGCGCGCGATGGCGGCGCGGGCCTCGCCCTGGCTGCCGGTGCAGAGCAGCACGACATCCTTGCGCGGCAGCGTCTTGTACTCGTTCTGATCGAGGAAAGGCTCGATCCCCTCGAGCATGCCGAGTTCGCGCGCGATGCCCGTGATGCGGTGGAGCGCCCTGCCCGACATCACCACCTTGCGACCGGCCTTTTGCGCGGCCCGTGCAACCGAGATCACGCGGCCGACATTGGAGGCGAAGGTGGTTATGGCGACGCGATGCGGCGCCTCGGCGATGAGCGCTTCCAGCGTTGAAGCGACCTCGTCTTCGGACGGGCTGGTGCCGTCCTTCATGGCGTTGGTGGAGTCGCAGATGAGCGCGATCGGGCCCGAACGGTCCTCGCCGATCTTCGCAAAGCGCGCGAGGTCGGTCGGAGCCCCGCCCACCGGATGCGGATCGAGCTTCCAGTCGCCGGTATGGATGACGCGGCCGGCCGAAGTCGTGATCAGCAGCGCGCAGCTTTCGGGAATGGAGTGCGTGACGTTGATGGCCTCGATGGTGAACGGCCCGACGGCAAAGGGCTTGCCGACCACCATGCGCTTCACGTCGACGCTCTCGACGATGCCCTCGGACTCGCGCTTGGCGCTCAGCATCAATGTCGTGAAATCGGTGGCATAGACCGGTCGATCGAAGGCCGGCCACAGGTCGAGCACCGCACCGTAGTGGTCTTCGTGGCTGTGCGTGAGGATCAGCGCCAGGATGTCGTCGGCGTTCTCCTCGAGGAAGGCGGGATCCGGCAGGATCAGCTCGACGCCCGGCTCCTGGGGGCCGGCGAAGGTAACGCCGCAATCGACGACGATCCATTTGCGGCTGCGCGCCGGGCCGAAGCCGTACGCAGCCATGTTCATGCCGATCTCGCCGACGCCGCCAAGCGGCACGAAGACCAGTTCGTCGAGTCCTGGTTTGGCCATGGTCAGCTCCTGACGCTCGCAGTTGTACCAAAATGAACGTCGCCGGCGGTAATGGCGATGCGGCTATTGTCGTTGGCGCGGACGATCAAGCGTCCGGCTTCGTCGATGGTTTCGAAGATGCCGCGCACCACGTCGCCATCGCGGTTCACTGCCACTTCTGCGCCGATTCCCGCTGCGGCATGACGCCACTGTTCGAGGATAGAGCTGACGCCCCTGCCCCGATCCCATGTTTCAACCGCGTCGACCCAGGCGTCGGACAGCGCCCCGAAAACAGTCTCGGCGCTGGTATCGAGGCCGAGGTCGCGCAGGCAGGTGGCCGGGTACGGCAGGCCTTCCGGGGCGGCGACGACGTTGACGCCGAAGCCGATGACGACGGCCATGCCGCCATCCGGGCGCTTCTGTGCCTCGAGCAGGATGCCGGCGAGCTTGGCGCCGTCCGCGAGGACGTCATTGGGCCACTTGAGCGCAATCCTGCCGTTGGCGGTATCCGCCCCGTCGATGCCGGTCTTGAGCTGCGCTTCGGGGACCACGGTGGCGAGCGCGCGGTTGAGCGCAACGCCGGCAACGAAGCCGAGCGTGGCCGAGATCGCCGGATCGGCTTCAGGCACGATCAGCAGGCTTGCCGCCATGTTGCCATGGGCGGTCGCCCAGTGGCGGCCGCGGCGGCCCCGTCCGGCCGTCTGCTGCAATGCGCAGAACCAGACATCGCCGACATCCCCGGACTGGGCAGCGTTGGCCGCCTCGTTCGAGGTGGAGCCAACGCTATCGAAGCCGTGGAGGCGGTAACCGCGTGATGTTGCCTTCGGCCCGAGCCAGAAGTTGGCCACTAGAACAGGCTTCCGGCCGCGGCGTGGGCGGCGTCGGTCAGCGGCCGGGCCACCGTGAAGAAATAGGTGACGATAAGGAAGCCGACACCGGCCATCACGGCAGTGAGCTCGCCGGGCACGGCGGCGAACTTGGCCACCGGCTCGTCGAAGTACATCACCTTGATGATGCGCAAGTAATAGAACGCGCTCACCGCGGAGGCGAGGACGCCGATCACCGCAAGGACGAAGAGGTTCTGCTCCACCGCGGCGAGGAACACCTGCCACTTGGCGAAGAACCCGGCCAGCGGCGGCAGGCCGATCAGCGAGAACATCAGGATCGCGATGATTGCGGCGACGAAGGGCTTGCGCTGGGCGAGCCCCGCCAGTGCCGTGATCGTCTCGACCGGACGGCCATCCTCGGTCCTCAGCGCGAGCACGCAGGCGAAGATGCCGACGGTCATGGCGACGTAGATCGCCATGTAGACGGCAACGCCTTCGACACCCACTGCCGTACCGGCCGAGAGCCCCACCAGGGCGAAGCCGACATGGCCGATCGACGAATAGGCGAGGAGGCGCTTGAGGTTGTCCTGCCCGATGGCAGCGAACGAGGCGAGCACCATCGACGCGATCGAGAGGAAGATGACGATCTGCTGCCAGTCCTTGGTGATCGGACCAAAGCTTACCGTCGTCACGCGAATGAAGAGCGCCATGGCGGCGACCTTCGGGGCGGCCGCGAAGAAGGCGGTGACCGGGGTTGGCGCGCCCTCGTAGACGTCCGGCGTCCACATGTGGAACGGCACGGCCGAAATCTTGAAGGCAATACCGGCGAGGAGGAACACCATGCCGAAGATCAGCCCGATCGAGCGGGTCTCGAGCGTGATGGCGGCGACGATCTGGTCGAGCTGGGTCGTGCCGGTGAAGCCGTAGACCAGGGAGGCGCCGTAAAGCAGCATGCCCGAGCTCAGCGCACCGAGCACGAAGTACTTGATGCCGGCTTCCGCTGCCCGTGGGTCCTCGCGCTTCATGGCGGCGACGACGTAGAGCGCAAGGCTCTGCAGTTCGAGGCCGATGTAGAGGCTCATGAGATCATTGGCCGAGACCATGATCATCATGCCGAGCGTCGCGAGCAGTACGAGCACCGAGTACTCGAACTTGTCGATGCCGTGCTCCTTGCTGTTCGACAGCGAGATCATCACGGTTGCCGCAGCGGCGCCGAGGACGAGCGCCTTCATGTAGCGAGCGAAGCCATCGACGATGACGATGCCGTTGAACAGCACGCCCGAAGCCGGCTGCAGCACAAGGACCGCCAGGGTGGCGAGCAGCAGGACGATCGCGACGACCGCGATGACGCCGGGGCGCACGTTCTTCCAGAACAGGGCCAGCAGCAGCACCACGACCGCTCCAACGGCCATCAGGAGCTCGGGATAGGCGGGGGCGAGCGAAGCGAAGCTCGTGACGTCGGACTGCATGCCCGTCTCCTAGTGGCCGGTCGCCGCGGCAACAGCCGCGGGGGCGGCGCCGATGGCGTTGGCGAAGTTTTCAGCGACGACGTTCGCCGATGCGGCTGTCGCATCGAGGATCGGCGCCGGATAGAACCCGAACAGGATCGTGAGGATGATCAGCGGGACCAGCACGAAGGCCTCGCGCTTGTCGAGATCGAGGATGCCCTTGAGGGACTCCTTGGTCAGCGCCCCGAAGATCACGCGGCGATAGAGCCACAGCGCATAGGCCGCCGACAGGATCACGCCGAAGGCGGCGAAGAAGGCCACCCAGGTGTTGACCTGGAACACCGAGAACATGGTGAGGAACTCGCCCACGAACCCGGACGTCCCCGGCAGGCCGACATTGGCCATGGTGAAGACCATGAAGGCCACGGCATAGCGCGGCATGCGCTCGACGAGACCGCCATAGGCCTCGATGTCACGCGTATGCATCCGGTCGTAGATCACGCCCACGCAGAGGAAGAGCGCGGCCGAGACGATGCCGTGCGAGATCATCTGGAAGATCGCGCCGTGGATGCCGTAGATGTTGCCGGCGAAGATGCCCATGGTCACGAAGCCCATGTGGGCCACCGACGAATAGGCGATCAGCTTCTTGATGTCGGTCTGCACCAGAGCGATCAGCGAGGTGATGATGATCGCCGCGATCGACAGCACGAACACGAAGTTCGCGAACTGGTGCGAGGCATCGGGGAACATCGAGATCGAGAAGCGGATGAAACCGTAGCCGCCAAGCTTGAGCAGGATCGCAGCCAGGATCACCGAGCCACCGGTCGGCGCCTCGACGTGTGCTTCCGGCAGCCAGCGGTGGAACGGCCACATCGGCATCTTCACCGCGAACGAGGCGAAGAACGCGATCCACAGCCAGGTCTGCACTTCCGGCGGGAACTTGAACGTCAGCAGCTGCTTGATGTCGAGCGTGCCGGCCTGCCAGAACATCGCCATGATGGCGATGAGCATCAGCACGGTGCCGGTGAAGCTGTAAAAGAAGAACTTGTAGGTCGCCTGGATGCGCCGCGAACCGCCCCAGATGCCGATGATCAGGAACATCGGGATCAGGGTGCCTTCGAAGAAGACGTAGAACATGGCGAGATCGAGCGTCGCGAAGGCGCCGATCATGAACGTCTCGAGGACGAGGAAGACGATCAGGTATTCCTTGACCCGCTTGGTGATCGAGCCCCAGCTCGTCAGCACCACTGCCGGCATCAGCACCGCCGTCAGCGGGATAAACAGCACCGAGATGCCGTCGACGCCCATGCGGTAGCCGATGGAGTCGCCGATCCAGTTGTAGTCCTCAACGAACTGGAACCCGGTGTTAGCCGGGTCGAACAGAGCCCACAGCCAGAGGCTGAGCCCCGCCGTCGCCAGCGTGAAGCCGAGCGCGATCCAGCGTGAGAGGTTCTCCGACGCTTCGTCCCGGCCGCCGACGAACAGCAGCACGAGCGCGCCCAGCGTCGGCAGGAAGGTAATGACCGTCAGAAGGTGGTCGCTGAAGATCATCCCAGAAGTCCCCCGGCGGCGATGGCCCAGGTGAGCAGCGCCGCAATGCCGATCAGCATGGCGAATGCGTAGTGATAGAGGTAGCCGGACTGGAGCTTGACCACCCGGCCGGTGATTGCCTTGACCCGCGCGCCGAGGCCTTCAGTCAGGGCCTTGTCGATCAACTGGTCGTCAAAACCCTTCCAGAGCGCGTTGCCGAGCCACAGGGCCGGCTTGACGAAGATGCGGTCATAGAGCTCGTCGAAGTACCACTTGTTGAGCAGGAAGAGGTACAGGCCCGGATTGGCGTGAGCCAGGCGCCTGGGCGCCTCCGTATCCCGGATGTACATCTGGAACGCCGCAACGAAGCCAATCAGCATCGCACCGGTGGCCGACCACTTCACCTGCCACGGCACGTGATGCGCCGCGTCGAGCAGATCCGCCGAGACGACGAGCGAACCCTGGAAGAAGTGCTCGATATGCTCGGCGTGGCCAAAGAACACGTCGTTGAAGACGACGCCCGCCAGCACGGCGCCAGCCGCGAGGATGTAGAGCGGCACCAGCATCACGTTGGGGCTCTCGTGGGCGTTGTCGTAAGCACTGCCGTGGCCATGACCGTGGTCATCGTGGGCGGCATGCGCGTCGTGGCCGTGGTTAGCCTCGCGCGGCTTGCCGTGGAACGTCAGGTGGATCAGGCGCCACGAGTAAAAGCTCGTGAACATGGCCGAGATGACGAGTGCCCAGAAGGCGATGTAGCCGGTGGAGGCGCCCGCCGCGTAAGCGACTTCGATGATGCCGTCCTTGGAGAAGAATCCGGCGAAGCCAAGCGGCGTGCCCGGGATACCGACGCCGGTGAGCGCCAGCGTGCCGATGATCATCATCCAGTAGGTGACCGGGATCTTGTGCCGGAGCCCACCCATGTTCCGCATGTCCTGCTCATGGTGCATCGCATGGATGACCGAGCCGGCGCCAAGGAACAGCAGCGCCTTGAAGAAGGCGTGGGTGAACAGGTGGAAGATGCCCACCGAGTAAGCCCCCGCCCCCAGCGCCACGAACATGTAGCCGAGCTGCGAACAGGTCGAGTAGGCGATGACGCGCTTGATGTCGTTCTGCACGAGGCCGACCGTGGCGGCGAAGAACGCCGTCATCGCGCCAACCAGCATCACCACCATCATCGCGATGTCCGAAGCCTCGAACAGCGGAGACAGGCGCGCGACCATGAAGACGCCCGCGGTCACCATGGTGGCGGCGTGGATCAGCGCGGAAACCGGTGTCGGGCCTTCCATGGCGTCCGGCAACCAGGTGTGGAGCAGGAACTGGGCCGACTTGCCCATGGCGCCCATGAACAGCAACAGGCACACCACGGTCATGGCATGCAGGTCCCAGCTGAGGAACCGCATCGTCGCGTCGGCGTGCTCGGGCACAGCGTGGAAGGCGCTGTCGAAATCGAGCTGCCCCAGCACCATGAAGGCGGCGAAGATACCGAGCACGAAGCCGAAATCGCCGACGCGGTTGACCACGAATGCCTTCATGGCGGCCGCATTGGCCGAGGGCTTCTTGTACCAGAAGCCGATCAGCAGGTACGAGGCCAGGCCCACGCCTTCCCAGCCGAAGAACATCTGCAGGAAGTTGTCGGCGGTCACCAGCATCAGCATGGCGAAGGTGAAGAGCGACAGGTAGCTGAAGAAGCGCGCCCGGTGCGGATCGTCCGACATGTAGCCGATCGAGTAGACGTGAACGAGGCTCGAGACCGTCGTCACCACGACCAGCATCACCGCAGTCAGCGTGTCGACGCGCAGCACCCAGCGCAGGTCGAGCGCGCCCGAGGTAATCCAGCGGAAGACTTCGACCTTGGTGGCGGCCCCATGGGCACCCTCGGCCGCAGCCGGCGCCAGCCAATACTGCGCGAAGACGACCCAGCTCAGGACCGCGGCAATGATCAGCAGACCGGTCGTGATGTACTCGCTGGTCCTGTGACCGATCACACGGCCGAGCAGGCCTGCAATCAACGCCCCGACCAGCGGGAGAAATACAATCGCCTGGATCACTTGCGATCAGCCCTTCAGCTGGTTGACGTCTTCCACGGCGATCGTGCCGCGGTTGCGGTAGAAGATAACGAGAATGGCGAGGCCGATGGCGGCCTCCGCGGCGGCGACGGTGAGGATCAGGAGGGCAAAGATCTGCCCGGCGAGATCCCCCAGTTGCGCCGAGAACGCCACGAAGTTGATGTTGACGGCGAGCAGGATGAGCTCGACGGACATCAGGATGACGATGATGTTCTTGCGGTTGAGGAAGATACCGAACACGCCCAGCGTGAAGAGGATCGCGCCAACTGCGAGATAGTGGCCGATGCCGATGCCTGTTGCTGCCAGCATTTAGAGCCCCTGCCCCGATTTGACCTTGACCAGTTCGACGCCTTCCGAGCGCTTGCGCCCGGTCTGGCGGAACACGTCCTGTCGCTTGACGTTCGACTTGTGGCGCAGCGTCAGGACGATGGCGCCGATCATGGCGACCAAGAGGATCCCGGCGGCTCCCTGGAACAGGAAGACGTAGCGCGTGTAGAGCAGCTGGCCGATTGCCTTGGTGTTCTGGACACCCTGCTCGATCGGCACCATGGCCGTCGCCTCGACGCCTGTCGGGAGCACGAAGCTGCCGCCCACCAGCAGGAGTTCCAGCAGGAGGATCACGCCGACCACCACGCCCACGGGGGCATACTGGAGCATCCCCTGGCGCAGCGACGCGAAATCGACGTCGAGCATCATGGTGACGAACAGGAACAGCACCGCGACCGCGCCGACATAGACGACGATCAGGATCAGCGCGAGGAACTCGGCGCCGGCCAGCATGAACAGGCCAGCCGAGTTCACGAACGCGAGGATCAGGAACAGGACCGAGTGGACCGGGTTACGCGCCGCAATCACCATGAGCGCCGAAGCGACGGTGATGACCGAGAACACGTAGAAGAAGAAAAGCGGGAGGGTCATGGTGGCCCCTTAGCGGTAAGGCGCGTCAGCGGCGAGGTTGGCCGCGATCTCGCGCTCCCAACGATCACCGTTGGCGAGCAGCTTCTCTTTCGAGAAATAGAGCTCCTCGCGGGTTTCGGTCGCGAATTCGAAGTTCGGCCCCTCGACGATGGCGTCGACCGGGCACGCTTCCTGGCAGAAGCCGCAATAGATGCACTTCACCATGTCGATGTCGTAGCGGACCGTACGGCGGGTGCCGTCGTTCTGGCGCGGGCCGGCCTCGATGGTGATGGCCTGGGCCGGGCAGATCGCTTCGCACAGCTTGCAGGCGATGCAGCGCTCTTCCCCGTTGGGATAGCGGCGCAGCGCGTGCTCCCCTCGGAAGCGCGGCGAGTACGGGATCTTCTCGAACGGGTAGTTGATCGTCTTCTTGGGGGCGAAGAAGTACTTCATCGCCAGGAAGAAGGCGCCCACGAACTCCCGCAGGAACAGGCCGTTGAGGAACTGGGTGAACCGCATCAGACAGCACCTCCGTGCCAGCCCCAGCCGGTGAGCTGGAGAACAAACGCGACGATGACCACCATGGCGAGGGAGATCGGCAGGAAGACCTTCCAGCCGATGCGCATCAGCTGGTCGTAGCGGTAGCGCGGCACCATGGCCTTGGCCATCGCGAACATGAAGAACACCAGGCACAGCTTGAGCCCGAACCAGACGACGCCGGGAATCCAGTTGAACGGCGCGATGTCGAGCGGCGACGCCCAGCCCCCGAGGAACAGGATCGTGGTCATCGAGCACATCAGGATGATGGCGATGTACTCACCCAGCATGAACAGCAGGTACGGGGTCGAGGAATACTCGACCATGTAGCCAGCCACGAGCTCGGACTCGCCTTCCGGCAGGTCGAACGGCGGGCGGTTGGTTTCCGCGAGAGCCGAGATGTAGAACACTACGAACATCGGGAAGAGCGGCAGCCAGTACCAGTTGAGGATGCTGAGCCAAGGGACGCCCAGCATGTGGGCAATGCCGCCCGATTGCTGCGCGGTGACGATGTCGGTGAGGTTCAGCGAGCCCGCGACCAGCAGCACCGTGATGATCACGAGGCCGATCGAGACTTCATACGAGACCATCTGCGCGGCCGAACGCAGCGCGCCGAGGAAGGCGTACTTGCTGTTGGACGACCAGCCACCGATGATCACGCCGTACACGCCAAGCGACGAGATGGCGAAGATGTAGAGCACGCCGATATTGATGTCGGCGAGCGCCCAGCCCTTGTCGAACGGGATGACAGCGTAAGCCGAGAGCGCCAGGATCGAGGTGACGAGCGGCGCGAGCAGGAACAGGACCTTGTCCGAACTCGCCGGGATCACCGGCTCCTTGAACACGAACTTGAGCAGGTCGGCAAAGCTCTGCAGCAGGCCGAAGGGGCCGACCACGTTGGGGCCGCGACGGACCTGCACAGCCGCCCAGATCTTGCGGTCGGCCAGGAGGATATAGGCGGTGAAGATCAGCAGCGCGACGAGGAGCAGCAACCCCTTGTAGATGAAGCCCACCTGCGTACCCCATCCGAAGATCGGGATACCGAGCAGGTAGTCCAGCGCTGAAACGACGAAATCCATCTGGGCCCCTTACTCTGCTGCCTGCCGGAGACCGGCCTGCAGCGCGGCGCATTCACCCATCGTCGCGGAAGCGCGGGCGATGGGATTGGTGAGGTAGAAGTCGCTGACCGGCGAGGCGAAGGTCGCGGTCTTGGTCTTGACCGTGGCGCCCGCCAGCTTCCTAACGTCGTCGACCGAGCGCGCGGCGATCTGGTCGATCCGGCCCAGGTGCGGGAACTCGGCGTAGATCGCGGCGCGGAGCTGGCTCAGCGAGTTGAACGGCAGCGGCCTGGCGAGGACGGACGACAGGGCCCGGAAAATGGCCCAGTCTTCCTTGGCATCGCCCGGCGGGAATACGGCCCGCTCGGCCATCTGCACGCGACCCTCGGTGTTGACGTAGGTGCCGGACTTCTCGGTGTAGGTGGCCGACGGCAGGATGACGTCGGCGCGGTGGGCACCGGCATCGCCATGCGTGCCGACATAGACAACGAACGCCTTGCCCATGGCCGACATGTCGTACTCGTCGGCGCCCAAGAGGAACAGCACGTCGAGCTTGCCGTCTCCGGCGAGACCGATCTGATCGGCCGAGCAGACGCCGCCATTGTGCGGCACGAAGCCGATGTCGAGGCCGCCGACGCGGCCGGCGGCGTTGTGGAGCAGCGCAAAGCCGTTCCAGCCTTCGGCGACGTTCGCGCCGGTCGCGAGCCTGGCAGCGAGCGCGATGGTGTCGCGGCCGATCTGCTTGGACTTGGCGGCGCCGTGCGACACGGCCCCCTCGCCCACGATGATCAGCGGCTTGGTGGCCTTGGCGAGGACTTCGGCGAAGGCGCCCTTGCCGGTCGCGAGGTCGGCGAGCGTGGCAAAGCCGTTGCCCAGGTACTCGTAATCGTACGTCAGGTCGGCCTGGTCGCCGATCACGGCGATCGGGGTCGACTTGGCGCGCCAGGCCTTGCGGATGCGGGCGTTGACGAGCGCCGCTTCCTTGCGCGGGTTGGCGCCCACGATGAGGATGGCGTCGGCTTCCTCGATCCCGGCAATGGTCGGGTTGAAGATGTAGGCCGAGCGCGGCATCGAGGGGTCGATGCCCGACATGGCGGGACGGCTGTCGGTCATGCCCGAGCCCAGTGAGGTCATCAGCGCCTTGAGCGCATACATGTCCTCGACCGAGGCGAGATCACCGGCGATGGCACCGACCCTGTTGCCGCCGCCCGAGGCCTTGATCGCCTTGGCGATGGCCGAGAAGGCCTCGTCCCACGAAGCCGGCTTCAGCTTGCCGCCGGAGCGGACATAGGGGCGATCGAGGCGCTGCGACTTGAGTCCGTCCCAGATGAAGCGGGTCTTGTCACTGATCCACTCCTCGTTGATGGCCTCGTTGACGCGCGGCAGGATGCGCATCACTTCGCGACCACGGCTGTCGACGCGGATGTTGGAGCCGACGGCGTCCATAACGTCGATGGTCTCGGTCTTGACCAGTTCCCACGGGCGGGCGTGGAAGGCATAGGGCTTGGAGGTGAGCGCGCCGACCGGGCAGAGGTCGATGACGTTGCCCTGCAGCTCGCTCGAGAGCGCGCGCTCGAGATAGGAGGTGATCTCGGCATCCTCGCCGCGGCCGGTGAGGCCCATCTCGGTGATGCCCGCGACTTCGGTGGTGAAGCGGACGCAGCGCGTGCAGTGAATGCAGCGGTTCATCGACGTCTTCACGAGCGGCCCGAGGTACTTGTCCTCGACGGCGCGCTTGTTCTCGGCGAAGCGGTTCTTGTCCACGCCGTACGCCATGGCCTGGTCCTGCAGGTCGCACTCGCCGCCCTGATCGCAGATCGGGCAATCCAGCGGGTGGTTGATCAGCAGGAACTCCATCACGCCTTCGCGGGCCTTCTTGACCATCGGCGTGTTGGTGAAGATCTCGGGCGGCTCGCCGTTCGGGCCGGGACGCAGGTCCTTGACGCCCATGGCGCAGCTGGCCTGAGGCTTCGGCGGCCCGCCCTTCACCTCGACGAGGCACATGCGGCAGTTGCCGGCCACGCTCAGGCGCTCGTGGTAGCAGAAGCGCGGGATCTCGGCGCCGGCGGCCTCGGCGGCCTGCATCAGCGTGTAGTAGTCCGGGACCTCGACGAGTTGGCCGTCGACTTTGATATTCGCCATTTGCCTTACTCTGCCGCGATCGAGGGAACGGCGCCTTCCGAGGTCGACGACCAGGTATATTGGTCGATGCGCGCCTCGATGACGTCGCGGAAGTTGCGGATCAGGCCCTGGATCGGCCAGGCGGCCGCATCGCCCAGGGCGCAGATGGTGTGACCCTCGATCTGCTTGGTCACTTCGAACAGCATGTCGATCTCGCGCTTCTGGGCGCGGCCCTGCACCATGCGTTCCATGACGCGCATCATCCAGCCGGTGCCTTCGCGGCACGGCGTGCACTGGCCGCAGCTCTCATGCTTGAAGAAAGCCGCGATGCGCCAGATCGCCTTGATGATGTCGGTCGACTTGTCGAGCACGATCATGCCGCCCGTGCCGAACGAGGATTTCTTCTCGCGCAGCCCGTCGAAATCCATGATGGCGGTCCGTATGTCTTCACCGCGCACGACGGGGCACGAGGCCCCACCCGGGATCACGGCAAGCAGGTTGTCCCAGCCGCCACGGATGCCACCGCAATGCTTCTCGATCAGTTCTTCGAAGGTGCAGCCGAGCGCGTCCTCGAACACGGCCGGCCTGTTGACGTGGCCCGAGGCCATGAACAGCTTGGTGCCGGTGTTGTTGGGGCGGCCGATGCCGGCGAACCAGGCGCCGCCACGACGCAGGATTTCCGGGACGACCGCGATCGACTCGACGTTGTTGACGGTCGTCGGGTTGCCGTAGACGCCCATCGCCGCCGGGAACGGCGGCTTCAGGCGCGGCTGGCCCTTCTTGCCCTCGAGCGACTCCATCAGCGCGGTCTCTTCGCCGCAGATGTAGGCGCCGGCGCCGTGGTGGACGACGATCTCGAAGTCCCAGCCGTGGACGTTGTTCTTGCCGATCAGCCTGGCGTCATAAGCCTGCTGGACGGCGGCTTCGAAGTTCTGCCGCTCGCGGATGAACTCGCCGCGGATGTAAACGTAGGCGATGTGAGCGCCCATGGCGCGGCCGGCGAGCAGGCACCCCTCGATCAGGTGGTGCGGATCGTGGCGCAGGATCTCGCGGTCCTTGCAGGTGCCGGGCTCGGACTCGTCGGCGTTGACGAGGAGCTGGCTCGGACGGCCGTCATTGACGCCTTCCTTGGGCATGAACGTCCACTTCAGCGCGGTCGGGAAACCGGCGCCGCCGCGGCCACGCAGGCCAGAGCCCTTGACCTCGTTGACGATCCAGTCGCGACCGTTGTCGATGAACTTCTTGGTGTCCACCCAGCCGCCGCGGGCCCGGGCGCCTTCGAGGCCCCAGTCGCCGTTGCCGTAGAGATTGGTGAAGATGCGGTCTTTGTCTTCGAGCATCACACACTGCCCTTCTTGCCGCGCGGCTTGCCCGGCGCCTTGCCTGCATCGATCTTGCCGGCCGGGGATTCAGCCCCGGTGGCGTCGTCGCGCATGGCCTTGTTCGGTTTGCCGTCGGCCTTGGCCTCGGCGTCCGCCTTCGATCGCTCGGACTCAGCCTTTTCGACCGAGGCCTTGGGCGCAAGCCTGGGCTCCTTGAGAGCCGGCGCGGCTTCCTCAGGCACGTCACCGCGCTTGCGGCCCGGCTTGGTCGGAGCAGCTTCCTCGACCTTGGCGGCGGCCGGCGCCGCGGCGGGAGCCGGAGCAGCAGCCGGCGCATCGGCCGGGGCCGGCGGCGGCGGGAACGGCTTGTAGGTGCGCGTGGCGGTCGGCTTCTCGAGCAGCGTCGTCTGGCCGCCCTCGGCCGCGGCGAACTGGCGCACGATCTGCGGGCCCGGCTTCACGCTGGAGCCCTTGCCCGCCGCGAACTCCTCGAGGATGGCCTCGAAGCTCTCGGGGGTCAGGTCCTCGTAGGTGTCGCTGCCGATCATGACGAGCGGCGCGTTCACGCAAGCGCCGAGGCACTCGACCTCTTCCCAGCTCAGCGTGCCGTCCGCGTTGGTCTCGAACGCCTCATGATTGATGCGGCGCTCGCAGACGTGGCGAAGGTCCTCGGCGCCACGCAGCATGCAGGGGGTCGTGCCGCACACCTGGATGTGGGCGACCGTGCCGACGGGCCTCAGCAGGAACTGCGTGTAGAAGGTCGCGACCTCGAGAACGCGGATGTACGGCATGTCGAGGAGCCGCGCGACAGTCTCGATCGCGGCACGGCTGACCCAGCCCTGCTGCTGCTGCGCGCGGAAGAGCACGGGAATCACGGCGGACTGCTGCCGGCCAGGCGGGTACTCCGCCATCTTCTTCTCGGCCCAGGCCTGGTTTTCCTTCGTGAAGGCGAAGGTAGCCGGCTGGAGGGCCTCATCTGCTAGACGGCGGACGGACATTACCGATCGACCTCACCGAACACGATATCGAGCGAACCGAGGATGGCGGCGACGTCAGCCAGCATGTGCCCCCGGCAAAGGAAATCCATAGCCTGCAGGTGTGCGAAGCCAGGAGCGCGGATGTAGCAGCGGTACGGCTTGTTGGTGCCGTCGCTCACGAGGTAGACGCCGAACTCGCCCTTGGGCGCCTCGACCGCGGCGTAGACCTCGCCGGCGGGCACCTTGTAGCCTTCGGTGTAGAGCTTGAAGTGATGGATCAGCGCTTCCATCGACTGCTTCATCTCGCCCCGCTTGGGCGGCACCACCTTGCCGTCGGTCGACGACACGGGGCCCTGCCCTTCCGGCGAATTCAGCAAGGCGATCGCCTGCTTCATGATGCGGATCGACTGACGCATCTCATCCATGCGGACGAGGTAGCGGTCGTAGCAGTCGCCGTTCTTGCCGACGGGCACGTCGAAATCGAAGCGGTCGTAGCACTCGTAGGGCTGCGCCTTGCGCAGGTCCCAAGCGGCGCCCGAACCACGCACCATTACGCCCGAAAAGCCCCACTTCCACGCTTCCGCTTCGGTCACCACGCCGATATCGGCGTTGCGCTGCATATAGATGCGGTTTCCGGTCAGGAGCTTCTCGAGGTCGTCGAGAACCTTGAGGAACGGGTCACAGAAGGCCTCGATGTCGTTGACCAGAGCCTGCGGCAGGTCCTGATGCACGCCGCCGGGACGGAAATAGGCCGCATGCATGCGGCTGCCCGAGGCGCGCTCGTAGAAGATCATGAGCTTTTCGCGCTCGTCGAAGCCCCAGAGCGGCGGCGTCAGCGCGCCCACGTCCATGGCCTGCGTCGTGGCGTTGAGGATGTGCGACAGCAGGCGACCGATCTCGGCATAGAGCACGCGGATCAACTGGCCGCGCATCGGCACTTCCAGCCCGAGCAGCTTTTCCACCGCGAGGCAAAACGCGTGCTCCTGGTTCATCGGCGACACGTAGTCGAGCCGGTCGAAGTATGGGATCGCCTGCAGGTAGGTCTTGGTCTCAATCAGCTTCTCGGTGCCGCGGTGCAGCAGGCCGATATGCGGATCGACACGTTCCACCACCTCGCCGTCGAGCTCGAGGATGAGCCGCAGCACGCCGTGCGCGGAGGGGTGGATCGGCCCGAAGTTGATCGTGAAGTTTCTTACGTCGACTTCGGACATCAGTTCTTCGCTTTCTCGTCGCCGGGCAGCACGTAGTCGGTGCCTTCCCAGGGCGACAGGTAGTCAAACTGGCGGAATTCCTGCACGAGCTTCACCGGCTCGTAGACGACACGCTTGCGCTCCTCGTCGTAGCGCACCTGGACATAGCCCGTGGTCGGGAAGTCCTTGCGCAGCGGGTAGCCGTCGAAGCCGTAGTCGGTCAGCAGGCGACGCAGATCCGGATGCCCGGTGAACAGGATGCCGAACAGGTCGTAGGTCTCGCGCTCGAACCAGTCGGCGCCGGGGTAGATGCCCGTGATCGAGGCAACCGGCGTCTCTTCGTCGGTCCTCACCTTGAGCCGCACACGCAGGTTCTGGCGCGGGCTCAGCAGCTGGTAGACGACGTCGAAGCGCTGCTCGCGATCCGGATAGTCGGCACCACACACGCTGGTGATCGAGATGAACGCTTCGTGGTCGTGCAGGAACGTCGCGACATCGACGATGGCCTCGCGCTCGACCAGCAGCGTCAGCTCATCGAAGGCGAACACATGGTCGATGATCTTGTCGCCGAGTGCGTTGCGCGCACGTTCGGCAAGCGCCGCAAGCGGTGAAGGAGTGGGGCCGTCGGTCATGGCCGGTCCTAACGTTCGATCGTGCCGGTGCGGCGGATCTTCTTCTGCAGCAGCAGAATTCCGTACAACAGCGCCTCAGCCGTGGGCGGGCAACCGGGGACGTAGATGTCCACCGGCATGACGCGGTCGCAACCGCGCACCACCGAATAGGAGTAGTGATAGTAGCCGCCGCCGTTGGCGCAGCTGCCCATCGAGATGACGTAACGAGGCTCCGGCATCTGGTCGTAGACCTTGCGGAGCGCGGGAGCCATCTTGTTGGTCAGCGTGCCGGCGACGATCAGCACGTCGGCCTGGCGCGGCGAGGCGCGCGGGGCGGTGCCGAATCGCTCGATGTCGTAGCGGGGCATCGACATCTGGATCATTTCGACGGCGCAGCAGGCGAGACCCGTCTGCATCCACATCAGGGAGCCGGTGCGAGCCCAGGTGATGAGCTGGGAGGCCGTGGTCGCGAGGAAGCCCTTGTCCGCGAGTTCGGCGTTGACGTCCGCCATGAACGGATCGTCGGCGCCGACCAGCTTGTTGGTGCGCGGATCGATGACGCCCTTGGGCTGCGGTGCGACGAGCGTGCCTTCGGTCAATCCCATTCCAGCGCGCCTTTCTTCCATTCATAGATGAAGCCGATGGTCAGAACCCCGAGGAAGATCATGACCGACCAGAAGCCGAACCACCCGACTTCACGGAATGCCACAGCCCACGGGAACAGCAGCGCCACTTCGAGGTCGAACACGATGAAGAGGATCGACACCAGGTAGAACCGGACGTCGAACTTCATGCGCGCATCGTCGAAGGCGTCGAATCCCGCCTCGAAAGCGGACACCTTCTCGGGATCCGGCTTCTTGTAGGCGATAACGAAGGGGGCAATCATGAGAGCCAGGCCGATGACGGCAGCCAGGCCGACGAAGATGAGGATCGGCAGGTAGTTGCTGAGCAACTCGTTCATTGTGCAGCCTAATGGTCACGCCGGCGGGAGGTGCCGGCCCTCCGCGCGGCCAAGCGGGCGATTTTGGGCCCGCGAGACGACGCGAATTCTTGTGGCACGGGCTTAGCCCACGCCTTGACCCGTTTCAAGGAAAACTAATGTTGATTATTACGCTCAAGTTAGTGCGCGTTTTGTACCTGAGAGGCCCGGCGCGCAAGGCTGTTCGAGCACCCTGCCCGGGCCTGGCATTTGATGCCTCGCAACGCCACCGGTGGAGAACGTCGAAGAACCGGATCAGAAGTGGAAACGCGCGCCCAGCGTGAACTGGTTCTTGTCGTTGTCGCCTTCGATCGAGAAGCTGCGGGTGTACTCGGCATTGACCGAGAGGGCGTCGTTGATCGCGTACTCGATGCCGCCGCCGGCCAGCAGGTCGCTTTCGCCGGTTCCGGTCAGTTCCATGCCATAGCCGGCCGAGGCATATGCCAGGAGGTCATTGGTAATGAGCACACCGCCGCGGCCGGTCACCTGTCCGTAGGCGGTGTCGATGGTGTCGCCGGTCAGCCCCTGCAGGGCGACCTCGCCGCCGACGAGGAAGAAGTCGAACTGGGCGTTGACGCCGGCCTCGACGCCGACGCCCGTTTCGACATCGCGCTCGGCGCTAGATTGCACCACACCGTACAGGCCGGCGTAGAAGCCGTTCCAGTTGTAGCCTTCGCCGCCCACCGGGATGGCCACCGCGCTCGATTGCACAGGCACGGACATCAGGTCCGACGCCATTCCGGCGCCGGTCCCGCAAGCCAGCACAATTCCGACGATCAGCAGACGTCGTGACATCCGCATGCAGCTTCTCCGGGGTCGCCTCCCAGCGTCCCAATGTACAGTCAGCGCCGACAGTTCCGCCTCGCGCCAGTCTGAGATGTGCAATCTAGCACATTGATGCAAGACCGCCACATGGTGAGGGTACCTGGCTCTTCCTGAACGAGGGCTGACAGGAACGCCGCGAATGCGATGCTTCCTCGGGCTCGCCCGTCTGTTCCACAGCATTTGATGGAACGGCTCGTCGACTGCAGGGTTGCTCCGCAGCCAGCCCTCTGCGGAGATGCCGGAAGGCCACCACGGACAAGCATTCCGTCGATCCTATGCCAAAGTTGAACGCCCACCTGCCGGCGAATCTCCTACCGGGTTTGGTTACGGAGGGCATTGCCTTGACTCAGCAGATATTCGGACCCGACCAACGGGACGGGAAATGGTACTTTTACGCCTATGTAAATGGGCAGCAGGTGGAATGGGGCCCCTACCGCTCCAGGGAGTTCGCCATCGGCGCTGCCAGCGCCATCGAACGCCGGATCAACGGGCTTCCGGCTGCCCGTCTGTCCAAGACGAAAACTCCGGTTTCCGAAGAAGAGAAGTAGGACACAAGCACGCGTTGGTGGCAGCAACTGCTGCCATCGGCGCAGAGCTCGAACACGTCGGCTACAGCAATGCGAACGTCGCTCGAAGCGACACGCGCCACCCGTAATCTACCAATGATATCAAAGGGAAGGGTGGCGCGAGAGACGGGGCTCGAACCCGCGACCTCCGGCGTGACAGGCCGGCGCTCTAACCAACTGAGCTACTCCCGCAGCGCTTGGCGAACAAGTCGTCCGCGCAACGTGGCGTCCGTTTAGAGGGCGGGTCGGAGAGTGTCAAGCGTCGAAAGCGCGTCGCCGGCATACTTTCTTCCGACTTTTCCACGTCCGCCTGCAAATGCCTTTGCGGACTGGCGTTTTTTCCCGTGCGCGGACGGCCCGCTTATCCGTCCACAACTGCCGGACGGATGTTGTGGTTGTGCCGAAACACGTTGTCGGGGTCCCACTTGGCCTTGAGGGCCCGCAGCCGCGCGAGCTTCGTGGCGCCGAACGCTGCATCGACACGTTCCTGCCCCTCGTTGCCGATGTAGTTGAGATAGACTCGGCCGGTCGACCACGGCTTCAGCACCGAGGCGATCTGCTTCACCCGGGCGATGTTGGCATCGTTGTCGGCCGGGTCGGTCCAGCCGCAAATGTAGTGGACGTTCCACGGCGCAGTGCGCATGCCGAAGGCCGTAGCCTCTTCATCGACACGCGACGGCGCACCGCCACCCGGCACCATGATGAGCGCCGATTGCGGGGACAGCGGCGTCAGCGCCAGCGCCGCGTAGGCATCGATCGCCTCGTCGGGCAGCTCGTCGAGGAAGTCGGCGGTCCAGTAGTTCTGCGAGCCCGGGAAGTTGCCGCCCATCTTCTGGAACTCGGTGTAGGGCATCGGCTGCACCAGGTCGGCCACCGGCGGGCCGAAGGCGCGGAACGGCGCCAGTACCCGGGCCCCCTCCTCCATGTCGCCGGCATAGACCAACTGCACGAGAACGACAGGCTTGCCGCGCGCGGGCTCCGGCACGAACGGCGCGTCGGGGGCGACGGTGAAAACCATGCCGGTTCCGACCTCGTCGGGCGCCGTGCGGATGAAGTCGCGCATGTTGCGCATCACCGCCCCCGCCATCGGAGCGGGGTACATCAGCGCGCCGCCGAGGACGATCGGGCCCAGCCGGTGCAGCTGGAAATGAAACGCCGTGACGATGCCGAAATTGCCGCCGCCGCCGCGCAGGCCCCAGAACAGGTCGGGATTCTCGCTTTCGGAGGCAATCACCTTGCGGCCGTCGGCTGTGACCACCTCGGCCGAGATCAGGTTGTCGCAGACATAGCCGTATTTGCGCTCCAGCCAGCCACTACCGCTGCCGAGCGACAGGCCGGCGATTCCCGTGGTGGGGTTGCGACCACCGGTGAGCACAAGCCCGTGCGCGCCCGTCGCTGCGTCGAACTCGCCCCAGTTGAGCCCGGCTTCAGCGCGACAGGTCCGCGCAGCCGGGTCGATTCGCATGGCCTTCATGCCGCGCAGGTCGATGCACACCCCGTCCTCGCAAACGGCGGACCCGGTGACAGAGTGGCCACCGCCGAATACCGAGACCGGAAGCCCCTCGCGGCGGGCGAGGCCGAGCGCCAGCACCACGTCGTCGGCGCTGCTGCAGCGGGCGATAACCGCCGGCCGGCGGTCGATCATACCGTTGTAGACGCGGCGCGCGTCGTCATAGTCGGCGTGACTCGGGTGAATGAGAGTGCCGGAAAAACCGGGCAGATCGAAGCGACTTACCTCGGCAATCGACATCAAGCCCTCCCTGGCCTTGGTCCGACGAACCGTCAGCGTAGCGGGGCTATCCTACAGGGGGATGATGTTGGGGCACAGCCCCGGGGAGCGCGTAGGCTGCAGCCTTCGCGGCGCTCCGCTTGTGAAGGCTGGTGGGCGGTGACGGTCTCGAACCGCCGACCCTCTCGGTGTAAACGAGATGCTCTACCAACTGAGCTAACCGCCCGCCGGGCGTCGTGCGCCCGATGAGGCGCACTAACTAGGATTTCGGCCCGGACGCGTCAACCCGTTGCGGAACGCCCTGCCCCACCTGGGAACAACAATGGCCCCGGCGACAGGCGCGCGGGGCCATTGTGGTCGAGCCGACCTGGAAGCCGGTCTTAGTTGATGGCGTCCTTGAGGCCCTTGCCGGGCTTGAACTTGGCCTGGTTTGAGGCCGGAATCTTGATCTCGGCGCCGGTGGCCGGATTGCGGCCGATGGAAGCCTTACGCTTGGACACGGCGAAGGTGCCGAAGCCAACGAGACGGACCTCTTCACCCTTCTTCAGGGAAGCAGTGATCGCCTCAAACACGGCATCAACGGCCTCCCCGGCCTGGGCCTTGGTCAGTTCCGCCTTGTCGGCGACCACGCCGATCAGATCGTTCTTATTAGACATAGCGTTTCCTCACTGTGGGATGCCCGCCTGCGGTGGCGAACCAAAACGCCGTGACCCTTCTTCGATTCTGACCGAAACGCAAGGAATTCCGGGCTTCTCCAGAGGTGAGGCACAGCAATTTTGTTAATGAACCCTCAATTTTGGCTCAACTTTGGCCGACGTCGGGCACGACTGTGGCGGAACGTGTTCTGCGAATCCCCAAAAGCAGCGGTAAAGCCAGCAAATACACGGCTCCGCCGACGATCCACACCAGGCCGGGCCAGGTCGGTTTCAGCACAAAATAGACCCAGGAGAAGAAGATCGGGCCGAATATGGCCGACAGGCTGACAAGACTCGCGAGCACGCCCTGCAGCTTGCCCTGGTTGTCGGCATCGACCTGCCGGGTGGTGAGCGATTGCAGCGCCGGCATGCCGATTCCGCCAAGGGCGAAGAGCGGCGCGAGGGCGAAGAGTATCCAGCCCTGCGTTGCGAATCCGAGAATCACCAGTGCGGTCAGTTCGCAGGCCATGCCGACGACGAGCGCCCATCGTTCCCCGAGCCGCGCCGCGGCCGGTCCCGTCAGGAGCGCCTGTGCTCCGGCGTGGAAAAGGCCGAACGCGCCCAGCGACAGGCCGATCATCAGGCCGTTCCACTCGAACGTGTCCTGGCCGAACAGCGCCCACACGGTGCCGTACATAGTGCCCACGAAGTTCATGATGACGAAGATGACCATCAGCGGCAGCAGGGAGGCGAATGACAGCGCCCAGCCCAGCGGCTTGAAGGGATTGAGCGTATCGAAGCTGAAGCGCGTGCCCGCATCGCCGCGCCGCGACTCGGGCAGCACGAACAGCGCGAGGGCGAAGTTGAGCGCGTTGAGGGCAGCGGCGACGAGGAACGGAGCGCGCACCCAGATGTCGCCGATGATCCCTCCCAGCACCGGGCCGATGATGAAGCCGATGCCGAACATGGCGTGGAAGTAGCCGAAGCGCTTGGCGCGCTCTTCCTCAGCCGAGATGTCGGTGATGTATGCAGTCGCCACGGCCATGTTGGCGCTGGTGATGCCGGCGATGGCGCGGCCGACGACGAGCATCCAGAGTTCGGGCGCGAACGCCATGACCACGTAGTCGATGGCCGCGCCGGCAAGCGAGATGAGCAGTACCGGCCGGCGTCCGAAGCGATCGCTGAGCACGCCCAGAATTGGCGAGAACAGGAATTGCATGGCCGAATAGATGGCCAGCATCAGTCCCATGAGCGTCGCCACCTCGTGGGAGTGGCTCACATCCTCGAGCAGGCGCGGCAGGATCGGAAAGATGAGGCCGATGCCGATCGCATCAAGCGTCACGGCGGCCAGTATTACGGCAAGTGCACGGTTCAAGTCGGTTCCCTCCGGCCGGCTTTACGCGGGACGCGTTCTATATTCGTTCCCATGCCAGGAAGCAAACGCGAAAAACCCAGATGGGAGGCGCCCACGGCGGTCACCAGAGACGCTCGAAAAGAAAACGGCGCCCGAAGGCGCCGTTTCCTAGTTCAGTTTGCGTCGACCGGTCAGTGCGGCAGGCTTGCGCCCGCCTCGTCGCCTTCCGGCGTTTCGATCGCCGTGGCCGGCGCCGCCGGCTTGTCGTCGTCGAACTGCCACTCGATCGGCTCGGGCTGGCGCACCAGGGCGCGGCTAAGCACCTCGTTCATCCGGCTCACCGGGATGATCTCCATCCCCTGGGTCACGTTCTCCGGAATCTCCTTGAGATCGCGGGTGTTCTCCTCGGGAATGAGCACCGTCTTGATGCCAGAACGGAGGGCCGCGAGCAGCTTCTCCTTGAGGCCGCCGATCGGCAGCACCCTGCCCCGCAGCGTGACTTCACCAGTCATGGCGACGTCGTTGCGGACCGGAATACCCGTCATCAGCGAGACAATGGCGGTGGCCATGGCGATACCAGCGGACGGACCATCCTTCGGCGTCGCGCCTTCCGGCACGTGCAGGTGGATGTCGCGGGTGTCGAACAGCGGCGGCTTGATGCCGAGTTCGACGGCCTGCGAGCGGACGTAACCCGAGGCGGCAGTGATGGATTCCTTCATCACTTCCTTGAGGTTGCCGGTCACCGTCATACGGCCCTTGCCGTGCGTCATCACGCCTTCGATCGTCAGGATCTCGCCGCCGACCGAAGTCCAGGCGAGGCCCGTCACCGCGCCGATCTGCGGCTCGGCGTCGATCTTGTCGTTCCGGAAGAATGCCGGGCCGAGATACTCCTCGATCAGCTCGGGCGTGATTTCGACCTTCAGGACCTTCTTGGTCATGATGTCGCGAACCGCCTTGCGCATCAGCTTGGAAATCTCGCGCTTGAGGTTACGGACGCCGGCTTCCCGCGTGTAGTCGCGGACGACCGAACGCAGTTCCTCGTCGCCAAGGACGAATTCCTTAGCCTGGAGGCCGTTTTCCTTAAGCGTCTCCGGGATCAGGTGACGACGCGCGATCTCGAACTTCTCGTCCTCGGTGTAACCCGACAGACGGATGATCTCCATGCGGTCCATCAGCGGCGCCGGGATGTTCAGCGTGTTCGAGGTGGTCACGAACATCACGTCCGAGAGGTCATAGTCGACCTCGAGGTAGTGATCGTTGAACGTCGCGTTCTGCTCCGGATCCAGCACTTCGAGCAGCGCCGAAGACGGATCGCCACGGAAGTCCTGGCCCATCTTGTCGATCTCATCGAGCAGGAAGAGCGGATTGGACTTGCCCGCCTTCTTGAGCGACTGGATCACCTTGCCCGGCATGGAGCCGATATAGGTCCGGCGGTGGCCGCGGATCTCGGCTTCGTCACGGACGCCGCCGAGCGCCATGCGCACGAACTCACGGCCGGTCGCCTTGGCGATCGACTTGCCGAGCGAGGTCTTGCCGACGCCCGGAGGGCCGACGAGGCAGAGGATCGGGCCCTTGAGCTTACCGGTGCGCGACTGCACCGCGAGGTACTCGAGGATGCGCTCCTTGACCTTCTCGAGGCCATAGTGATCCTCGTCCAGCACCTGTTCGGCGTAGACCAGGTCGCGCTTGACCTTGCTCTTCTTGCCCCAGGGGAGCGTCAGCAGCCAGTCCAGATAGTTGCGGACAACCGTCGCTTCCGCCGACATCGGGCTCATCGTCTTGAGCTTCTTGAGCTCAGCATCAGCCTTGATGCGGGCTTCCTTGGAAAGCCTGGTCTTCTTGATCTTCTCTTCGAGCTCGGTCAGCTCGTTCGAGCCTTCCTCGCCGTCGCCCAGCTCGCGCTGGATCGCCTTCATCTGCTCGTTGAGATAGTACTCGCGCTGTGTCTTCTCCATCTGGCGCTTGACGCGCGAGCGGATGCGCTTTTCGACCTGCAGAACACCGATCTCGCCCTCCATGAGGCCGAGGATCTTCTGGAGCCGCTCGCTGACCGACACGGTCGCCAGCAGGTCTTCCTTCTGCTCGATCTTGATCACCAGGTGGCTCGCAATGGTGTCGGCGAGCTTGGAGTAATGCGTGATCTGGCTGACGGCGTTGACCACCTCAGCCGAAATCTTCTTGTTGAGCTTGACGTAGTTCTCGAACTCGCTCTGCGCCGAGCGGGCCAGGGCCTCGAGCTCGGTCTCGTCTTCCTTCGGCTCGTCGAGGTTGCTCGCCTCGGCTTCGAAGTAGTCGACGGTCTGCAGGTACTTGTCGATCTTGGCGCGGCGCAGGCCCTCGACCAGCACCTTCACGGTGCCATCGGGGAGCTTGAGCAGCTGCAGCACCGAAGCGATGGTGCCGGTGGAATAGATCTCGTCAGGCGACGGATCGTCGTCCTGGGCATTCTTCTGCGTGACGACGAGAATGTGCTTGTCGTCGCGCATCACCTCCTCGAGGGCCTTCACCGATTTCTCGCGGCCGACGAAGAGGGGCACGATCATGCCCGGAAAGACAACGATATCGCGGAGCGGCAGCACCGGGTAAACCCGATCGCGATCGAAACCGGCGCTACCTTGGGTCGTATCCGACATATTTGGTCCTTTCCTGGACGCCGGGCTCTGGGAGGAGTTTTTGCGAGCCCGCGTCCGTCTAGCAACCGGACTAGCCCCCGAGACGGGCGGCAAGCCTGATTCTGCTGATTACATAGGGCCTCAGCATCAAAGGGCAAGTCTACCTGCCCGTTATGGTGGGTATGCCTGCAATGCGGCACCAGTGTGTGCTGCGGGTGCATCAGGGTGCGGTTTGGAGCGGAGGCCCGACGTAGCGCGCCCGTGGGCGGATGAGCTGTCCCGAGGTCGCCTGCTCGATCCCGTGCGCGAGCCAGCCCACCGAACGCGCCAGGGCAAAGATGGTGGCCGGCGCATGCCGCGGCAAGCCATAGGCCGACGTCAGCGCCGCAAGGGCGAAGTCGATATTGGGCGCCTCGTCCAGCATGATCTCGCCGGCTTGCTGGAGCCGGGCGAAGGCTGGCGGGATCTCGAACGCAGCGAGCAGGATAGGACAACGGACATCGCCGCGCGGGTAGAGGGGATGACCGAAGCCCGGGACCGCCCTTCCCTCCCCGAGCCAGTCGCGCAGAGCTTCGAGCGCATCGTGACCGGAGCCGATATCCTCGGCGAGAGCCAGGACGGCGGGTGCGGCATTGCCATGCCGCGGGCCACCGAGCGTCGCCAGACCGGCCAAGGCGCCTGCGGCCAGCGAGGCACCGGTCGATACAGCCACGCGGGCGGCGAAAGTCGAGGCGTTGAGTTCGTGGTCTGCGAGGACGACGAGGGCACGTCGCAGCGCGTCTGCTGCATCGGGTCGGCCGAACGACTGGGCCAGCCGCTCGTGGAGCTGCCCATCGCCCCCGCCAACAAGCGATTCCCCTATCCTCGCGTGGACCTCCGCGGCCTCGATCCGTAACGCCGCGGCTCCTCGTCCGGCGCTGGGTGGATCGACTGCAGCACGCCCGGCCAGGGCAGCGAGGGCCGCGCCAACCGAGGGATTGGCGACAGGCTCGAAGGAGGCAGGCGTGCTGACCGACCCATCCCACAACAGGGCCGCAATATCCTCAAGTGTGGCCGTTGCCGCCAGTGTGGCCACGTCCACACCTCGGTAGATCAGGTGGCCCCGGGCAACCGTCGAAATGGACGAGGTCAGCACGGGCTCGCCCCAACTGATCGCCTCTGAAGCGGTGGCCGCAACACTCCGCCGACCGCGAGAACGCGCAGCGACGCGATCGACATCGTCCTCGCGATAGAGGCTGCGGCGGCTGTCGGCAGGGTCCGGCTTGGCCCTGATGCGGCCGCGGCTGACATTTGCGTAGAGCGACTGCGGCTTGCTGCCGAGCCGGGCAAGCGCCTCCGTCGCACTGAGCCACATGTTGAGCCTCACATTGATCGAAATGATCAAGATTGACGTCAATGTTAGCGCGCCTACCTTCTGCAGGGAACAGCCAAGGAGGCTCAAATGACCGATGGTCTCGAAGACGTCGTCGCCGCCGAAACCGTGCTTTCCGATGTCGATGGATTGGCAGGCAGGCTGATTGTCCGTGGTCAGCCACTCGAGGCGCTGGCAGGACACAGCACCTACGCGCAGGTGCTGTCGCTGCTCTGGGATGGCTTCTTTCCAGCACTGCCAGCTGATCTCTCCCTCCCTCTCGGGGAGGCTCGTCAGCGCGTCTACGCGCTCACCGAGCGCGAATTGCCCCTGCTGGCCGATCGTCCCGTCTATGACGGCATGCGGGCCCTGATAGCGCGGCTGCCCGACGAGACGGACCTGGACAGCGCCCTGCTTCTTGCCGCGGCGCCTGCCGTGCTCCTGCCCGCCCTGCCCCGTCTCAGGGCTGGAGCCGCTCCAATCGCCCCGGACGCCGCCCTCGGACATGCAACCGATATGTTACGGATGGCGACCGGCGTTGTACCCCGGCCTGAGGCGGCAGCCGCGTTGGACACGTATCTCGTCACCGTGGCCGACCATGGCCTCAATGCCTCGACCTTTGCGGCACGGGTCATCGCCTCGACCCAGGCCGGGCTGAACTCCGCCGTACTCGGCGCCCTTGGCGCGCTCAAAGGCGCCCTCCACGGCGGCGCGCCCGGGCCCGTGCTCGACATGCTCGATGCCATCGGCGCTCCGTCGAATGCCGAGAGCTGGATCGACGCAGAATTGGCTCGCGGTGGTCGGCTCATGGGCTTCGGTCACCGCATCTATCGCGTCCGCGATCCGCGTGCCGACGCCCTGAAGGCAGCGCTCGGTCGCATCCACAAGGTCGGTGCCGTCAATGCCGATCGAATGGCACTTGCCGACGCGGTCGAGACCACGGCGCTCGCGGCCCTGCGGCGCCACAAGCCGGATCGGCAGCTCGATACCAATGTGGAGTTCTATACCGCGCTTCTCCTCGAGGCGCTGGGGTTCCCGCGCGACGCCTTCACCGCGGTGTTCGCCGCCGGCCGTGTCGGAGGCTGGATCGCCCATGCCAAGGAGGCGGGTCAAGGGCGACTGATCCGGCCGAAGTCGCGCTATGTCGGGCCGATGCCGCGCAAGGCCGCCTAGGCGCGTCTCGACGCCGGTGATCGCCGAAAATGAGAAGGCCCCGCACTTGCCGGGGCCTTTTTTTGTCAGGCGGCTACCTTCGGGGGTAGCTGCTGGCCCGGCGTCGAGGCGGAGATTGCCTCTTCCTCCTGCGTCATGTCGGCCGGCACGTCGGCGAAGAGCGGGGTCGAGAGGTAGCGCTCGCCCGTATCCGGCAGCATGGCGAGGATCGTCGAGCCATCCGGCGCCGTCTCGGCCACCTTGAGCGCGGCGGCAAAGGTGGCGCCTGCGGTGATGCCGACGAAGATGCCTTCCTTCTGCGCCAGCTCCATCGAGCCCTTCATCGCGTCCGGCGGCGCAACGGTCAGCACCTGGTCGAACAGCTTCTCACGCACCGCTTCGTCGGTGATCCACGGAATGAAGTCCGGGCTCCAGCCCTGGAACGGGTGTGGCTTCCAGGCAGAATGGCTGCCTGTAGCCGCATGGTCTGCGCGACGTTCCTGTCCTTCGCCGCTCGTCAACATCGGCGCGCCCTCGGGCTCCGCCACGATGACCTTGGTGTTCGGGCTCTTGTCGCGCAGCACGCGGCCTACGCCGGTCAGCGTGCCGCCGGTGCCGAATCCGGTGACCCAGTAGTCGAGCTTCTCGTCGGCGAAGTCGCGCAGGATCTCCTGGGCGGTCGTCTTTGAGTGTATGTCGGGATTGGCCTCGTTCTCGAACTGGCGGGTCTGGAACCAGCCATTGGCCGCCGCCAGCGATTCCGCCTTGCGGATCATGCCGTTGGCACGCTCGGAGGCAGGCGTCAGCACGACCTTGGCGCCGAGGAAGCGCATCAGCTTGCGCCGCTCGACCGAGAAGCTCTCGGCCATGGTGACGACGAGCGGGTAGCCCTTCGCCGCGCAGACCATGGCGAGGCCGATGCCCGTGTTGCCGCTGGTCGCCTCGATGACGGTCTGGCCCGGCTTCAACTGGCCCGAGCGCTCGGCGGCCTCGATCACGCCCAGGGCGAGACGGTCCTTGACCGACCCCAACGGGTTGAAGGCCTCGATCTTGACGTAGAGCTTCACATTCTTCGGACCCAGCTTGTTGATCCGAACGATGGGCGTGTTGCCGATCGTGCCGAGTATGTCGTTGAACTTCATGGTTCGTCCTCTGTGTACCCCGCTGGGCGCAAAAGGTACTCCCGGGCTCACGAGGCGACAAGTGAACCTATGGTGCAGAATTCAGCATATGACTCAGTTCTCGACCGGGTTGCCCCATTCCAGTTTCCGCGCGGCCTTGAAGGCCGGCTTGTCGCGGCTGGCGACAACGCGGGTCTCGAGCCCGGCCTCCCCGCAGACCGAGAGCGTGACCGAGAACTTGTTCTCCTCCGGCCGCCGCAGGATTCGGCCGGGGGCGGCGGCTCCGATGCCGGGCCGCGCCATGACGAGATAGCTGTACTTCTCGTCCTCGTAGCCCAGCGAGGCGCCCTTCATGCGGATATGATCGCGCGAGCGGCTGAGGCGCACCGAGAAATGGCACCAGTCGGGCTCAACCAGCGGGCACTCGCGTTCATGCGGACAGGGCGCCAGCACCCTGCCCCCGGCCTCGATCAGGTGTCGCCGCACCTGCATCAGCCGCTGGTAGTCCCGCGGCCGCCCCGGCTCGACGATCACCAGCACACCCGCACAGTGGCGCCACAGCCGCTCCACGGCCTGCGTCAGCTGGGTATCCGCCAGTTCCGTGAGGGCGTAGGCGCAGACCACGACGTCGCTCGGCTTGCCTAGATCGAGGCCGGCGAGGTCGCCGAGCCTCAGATCCACCGGTCCGGCCGCGCCGTCTGCCGCGAGGGCCTCGGCGAGCGTCAGGAACTCCCGGTTGTGGTCGACCAGAGTCAGCGCCGCGCCGGGATAGGCCTCCGCGGCCGCCCAGGACGCCGTCCCCGGTCCGCACCCGACATCTAGAACGCTGCCCGGGGCGAAGTTCGGTGCCCGGCGCTGCAGTTCCTCCAGCACTGCAGAGACGGCGGCGTAGGTCGCCGGCATCCGGCTCAGGGCATAGGCGAGCGCGTCGCCGGCGGCGCCGATCACCTGCCGCGAGGTGCCGCGCTGGCGATAGTGCGCCGACATCTGCGACGCGCTTTCGGCGAGGCCCTTGCGGCCGCGCTCGTCGGCGAGACGGCGGATCGCTTCCGCCAGGGCACGCGGCAGGTCGCTCACCGGGCCGCCCGCTTGAGGCTGTTGGCGAGGAGCGCGTCGCTCACGGCGCGCTTGAACCGATCCTTGTCCGCCGTCGCGTTCTCGACGATCTCCCGCACCCGCCAGAACTCGCGCCCGCCGAACGGGCCAACTTCGGCGCGAACATAGACATCGGGCGGATAGCGCAGCACGGTCGCGTCGACGAGCTTCTGAGACATGATCTCGGTCGAAATAACCGCGGCGTCGACGATGCTGGGCTCCGTCCGCTCCAGCGTCGGGTCCGGGGTGCGATGAACGTCGATGCCGATCAGAACATCGCAGCGATCCTGGATGTAGCCCAGCGGCAGCGGATTGGTGACGCCGCCGTCGATGTAGTAGCTGCCATCGATCAGAACCGGCCGGAAGAGGCTCGGGATCGCCATCGAAGCTGCGATTGCCGAGCGGAGCGGGCCGGATTCGAACATCACTTCGCTCCAGCCATAGAAATCGGTCGCGGCGACAAGGAAGGGCACCTTCAGCTCAGCGAAATCGTCCGGGAAACCCTCGGGAAGGAAGGCATTGGCGATGCCCTCGGACCGCACCTGCACCGATAGTCCCGTCGCAAGCACCTGCTTGAAGTCGGGCCGGTTGCGGGTCCACAGCGTGTTGGCGATCTGCTTGAGGCTGCCGAGCACCGAATAGGCGTGCTCCCTCAGCTCCGCGCCAGTCATGCCGTTCGCCCAGCCCGAACCGATCAGGGCGCCGATCGACGAGCCGGCGATCACCGAAGGGCTGAGGCCGAGTTCGTCCATGGCCTCGATATAGGGGATGTGCGCAAGCCCGCGCGCCGCGCCGCTGCCCAAAGCCACCCCAATCCGCATATGCCGTCTCTCCTGGTCGATCCCGTTTATGCGATGGCGGCCCCACCAAAGCAAAGGCCCCGCCGGATGGCAGGGCCTTCGTGTCTCGTCGCTGATGCGAGGATCAGGCGCTGGCCGGCGCCTCTTCCTTCTTGCGCTCGGCGTAGATGTACAGCGGACGCGCGTCCTTGCCGTTCACCACTTCCTCGCTGATCACCACTTCTTCCACGCCGTCGAGCGACGGGAGGTCGTACATGGTGTCGAGCAGGATGCCCTCCATGATCGAACGGAGGCCGCGGGCGCCGGTCTTGCGCTCGATGGCATGCCGGACGATCGCCTTGAGCGCGTCCTCGTGGAAGGTCAGTTCGACCTCTTCCATCGAGAACAGACGCTGGTACTGGCGCACCAGGGCGTTCTTGGGCTCGGTGAGGATCTGGATCAGGGCCGCCTCGTCGAGGTCCTCGAGCGTGGCGAGGATCGGCAGACGGCCAATGAACTCGGGGATAAGACCGAACCTCACCAGGTCTTCCGGCGCGACTTCCTTCAGGAGGTCACCGACGCGACGATCCTTGGGATCCTTCACGGTTGCCGCAAAGCCGATGCCCGAGCCTTCCGAGCGCGCGGCGATGATCTTCTCGAGGCCGGCAAAGGCACCACCGCAGATGAACAGGATGTTGGTCGTGTCCACCTGCAGGAATTCCTGCTGCGGGTGCTTGCGGCCGCCCTGCGGCGGAACCGAAGCCACGGTGCCTTCCATGATCTTCAGCAGAGCCTGCTGCACGCCCTCGCCCGACACGTCGCGGGTTATGGACGGGTTGTCCGACTTGCGGCTGATCTTGTCGACTTCGTCGATGTAGACGATGCCGCGCTGGGCCTTCTCGACGTTGTAGTCGGCGGCCTGCAACAGCTTGAGGATGATGTTCTCGACGTCCTCGCCGACGTAACCGGCTTCGGTCAGCGTCGTCGCGTCGGCCATGGTGAACGGCACGTCGAGGATACGGGCCAGCGTCTGCGCGAGCAGCGTCTTGCCGGTACCGGTCGGACCGATCAGCAGGATATTGGACTTCGAGAGCTCGATGTCCTGGTTCTTGGTGGCGTGGTGCAGGCGCTTGTAGTGGTTATGCACGGCGACCGACAGCACGCGCTTGGCGCGGAACTGGCCGATGACATAGTCATCCAGCACCTTGCAGATTTCGGCAGGCGTCGGGACGCCGTCCGAGGACTTCACCATCGAGGTTTTGTTTTCCTCGCGGATGATGTCCATGCACAGCTCCACGCATTCATCACAGATGAATACCGTGGGGCCCGCGATCAGCTTCCTGACCTCGTGCTGCGACTTTCCACAGAACGAGCAGTAAAGCGTGTTCTTGCTGGATTCGCCGCTGGTCGTGTCCTTGGACATCCTGTCACTCCTGGGAGGGTGGGCTCCCATGCCCGGCTAGAGTAGAACGCTAGCCCCGCATAGCTAAACAAAATGTAAGCCCGACCGACCTTAGCGGCCAGCCGGGACCCACACAATCACACAAGTGTCACACTGAAGCGTGGCTTTGCCGTTCACGTTAATGCGTAAAAGGCTCACGACGCTTCAGGTTCAGAGCGCTTCTCGAAGATGGAGTCGATGATGCCGAATTCCTTAGCCTCTTCAGGGCTCAGGAAGCGGTCACGCTCAAGCGCGTTGTGAATGGCCTCGTAGTCCTTGCCGGTGTGCTTGACGTAGATCTCGTTGAGACGGCGCTTCAGCTTCTCGGTGAACTGGGCGTGGATCAGGATGTCCGTCGCCTGGCCCTGGTAGCCGCCGGAAGGCTGATGAACCATGATCGAGGAATTGGGCAGTGAGCCGCGCATGCCCGCGGCGCCGCCGGCGAGCAGGAGCGAGCCCATCGAGGCGGCCTGCCCGGTGCAGAGCGTCGCAACCGGCGGACGGATGAACTGCATGGTGTCGTAGATCGCAAGGCCCGACGTCACCACGCCGCCCGGCGAATTGATGTACATCGAGATCTCTTTCTTCGGGTTCTCGGACTCGAGGAAGAGAAGCTGCGCCACGATCAGGGAGGCCATGGTGTCCTCGACCTGACCGGTCACGAAGATGATGCGTTCCTTGAGCAGGCGCGAATAGATGTCGAACGCGCGTTCGCCACGGTTGGTCTGCTCGATGACCGTGGGCACAAGGTAGTTGGTGAAGGTATCGACCGGATCTCTCATTTCGAGATTTGCCCCTGGGAATGTAGGAAGAATCAGCGCTTCGCGGCCGACTTCAGGCGATGCCCCGTTAAGGGCGGGTAAAGCGACAGATAGGCACCAGTGTGGCAGGCCGCAATACTCACAGTTTCGCGCAATCCCGTGGAGTCGCGGAAGCTACCCGGATGGGGAGGCCGCTGCTCAGCCCGAGAATCCGATCGAAACTCCGCGCTGGCGGAAGTAGGCCTGCATCATCTTGCGGCCCTGGCGGTTGTTCTGCGCCAGCTTGCCGGGATCGAAGGTTGCCTCCTTGACGCCCTCGCGCGCCATGGCCGCCTTCAGCCCTGCGATGTGCTCGTCGATATCGGCATTGTTGGCCTTGAGCGAGGCATAGATGTTCTCGATGGCTTCGTTCAGCGTCAGGTCGGCCACTGGTCCGCTCCGTTGGAAATCGTCGGCGCTATGCACTACCCGGATTTTGCGGCCGGACAAGTGCCAAACCGCCGCTTGGGGCCGGACTTTACCTCCGGCAGGCAGTAGGGCAAGGATGACCGGCGGTCTTCCACCGCACGACGTGGCCTGCTGAGGACGACTCCCATTACCACCGCTTTCCGACTGACCCCCGAGACCCGGCACGCCGAGGCAAAGCCGCGCGAGGCTGCCTTCTACCGCGATCCCTACGCCTTCTACGACGCGGTCCATGCCACCTCCCCGGCCTTCTTCTGGGAGAATTACGGCCACTGGTGCTTCGCCGGCTTCAAGGATGTGAGCGCCCTGCTCCGCGACAAGCGCTTCGGTCGCCAGATCCTGCATTTGATGAGCCGAGAAGAACTCGGCATGCCGGAGCCAAAGGCGCACACGGCGGCCTTCGACCTGACCGAGAAGTACTCGCTGCTGACGCTCGAGCCGCCATCGCACACCCGGCTGCGCGCACTGGTCAACCGCGCCTTCGTGTCACGCAATGTCGAGCAACTGCGCCCCCGCATCGAGCGCCTCGCCAACGAGCTGATCGATGGCTTCGAGGCTGACGGCGGCACTGAACTGCTCCGCTCCTATGCGGTGCCGATCCCCGCCATCGTCATCGCCGAGATGATCGGCCTCCCAGCCGACATGGCCATGCAGCTGGTCGACTGGTCCAACCGCATGGTCGCAATGTACATGCACGGGGTCAGCCACGAGACCGAGCTCGACGCCAACCAAGCCTCGATCGAGTTCATGGACTATGTCCGGGCGATGATCGCCGAGCGCCGCCGCCAGCCGCGCGAGGACCTGCTCACCCACATGCTGACCTCCGAGGTCGATGGCGAAAAGCTGACCGAGGAAGAGGTCATCTCGACTACGATCCTGCTGCTCAACGCCGGACACGAGGCGACCGTCCACACTACGGGCAACACGCTAAAATCCATCCTCGAGAGCGGTCTCGACCACCAGGCGATCTTTGCCGACGAAAAGCAGACCGAGGCCACCGTCGAGGAAGGACTGCGCTTCGACGCGCCGCTCCACATGTTCACGCGCTATGCGCTGCAGGATGTGACGCTCGACAACGGGCTGAGCTTCAAGCAGGGTGAGACGATCGGGCTGATGCTGGCCGCCGCCAACCGCGACCCGTCGCGCTTCGCCCACGCCAACACCTTCGATCCGTTCCGGACGGATGGCGCCAATGTCAGCTTCGGCGCCGGCATCCACTTCTGCATCGGCGCGCCGCTCGCCCGCATCGAGCTGCAGGTGTCGATGAAGACGCTGTTCGACCGGCTGCCCGGGCTGAGGCTGGCTACCGAGCCACAGTACAAGAACATCTACCACTTCCACGGGCTGGAGCGGCTCGAGGTGGAGTGGTAGCCGCGCGGCATTCGGAGCGCGCTGCGCGTCCGGCTGAGTCCCCGGGTCGAGCCCGGGGATGACGGTTTGCCTGATTGGTGCTCAGAAGCGGCCTCTCGGGCTTGCCCAGGGGGGCCCATTCGGGCCTTCGACCAGCTCCGCCAGCACTTCCGGAACCAGTGCCGGCAGGTCCTCAGCGATCAAGCCCGGACCACCCCACAGGTTGCCCGCCTCGCCGTGAATCCACACCCCGGCGCAAGCGGCCTCGAAGCCGACCATGCCCTGAGCCAGCAGCCCCGCGACGATACCAGCCAGCACATCGCCCGACCCGGCGGTCCCCAGCGTCGGCGGCGCGTTGTCGTTGATCACCGCACGTCCATCGGGCGAAGCCACGACCGTATCGCTGCCCTTGAGGATCACCACGGCTCCCGAACGCGCCGCTGCAGCCCGCGCCCGCTCGACCTTGGTGCCTTCGATCTTGCCGAACAGCCGTTCGAACTCGCCCTCGTGCGGCGTCATCACCACCGGCCGGTCCGGGGACTGCCCTATCGCGGCGAACAAGGTGTCCGGGTCGTCCTTGAAGCTCGTGAGTGCGTCGGCATCGAGCACAGTTGCCGGCCCGCGGTTGAGAATGGCGAGCACGTTCGCCCGGGTTGCATCCCCTACTCCCGCTGCCGGGCCGATGACGAACGACTTCACCTTGTGATCGGCGATCAACTGACCGAGTTCGGGCGCCGCCGCGGCCGGCTTCAGCATGACTGCCGTAACGTGATTGGCATGGACCGCAAGCGCCTCGGGGTGCCCCGTGAGCGTCACCAGCCCGGCGCCGGTGCGGAGGGCTGCTGTCGCGGTCAACCGGCTGGCGCCGGTCTGCAGCGGGCCGCCGGACATTACCATGCAGTGTCCGCGCGTGAATTTGTGCCCCTCGGCGTCGGCCGCTGGCAGATGCCATAGCGTCGGCGCGTTCCGCCAGAGCCGCGCTCCGATCTCGCCGAGAACGCTGTCCGGAATGCCGATCTGGCGGAGCTCCACCTCGCCGCAGCGTGCCCGTCCCGGCAGCAACAGGTGTCCGGGCTTCAGCCGGAAGAACGTCACCGACGCCGCAGCCTTGACCGCAACGCCGCGCACCTGTCCGCTCGCGCCGTCGATACCGCTCGGCACGTCCACCGACACCACCGGCACGCCCGTGGCATTCACCGCCTCGATCAATGCCGCCAGTTTGCCCTCGATGTCGCGATCGAGGCCAGCTCCCAGAAGGGCGTCGACGATCACGTCGGCCGGCTGCAGGGCCACTGCCCGCGCGTCGTCGATCGGCCCCTGCCAAAGGTCGGCATAGTGCGCCGCATCCCCCTTCAGCTTCGTCCGATCGCCGAACAGGGCCAGCCGCACCGCACGCCCCGCCTGCCGAAGCTTCTCGGCCGCCACGAACCCGTCGCCGCCGTTGTTGCCGGGACCGCACAGTACGAGGACCTGGCCGGGATAGTGCTCGGCCACGAGATCGGCCACTGCGGCGCCAGCGGCCTCCATCAGCCGGAGCGAAGGCACGCCGGCCGCGACGGCCAGCTGGTCGGCGCGGCCCATTTCGGTGGGCGTCAGGAGCACTTCTTGGTCAATGGTCATGCCGCGAGCCTAGCCGGGCCCGGCGAAAACCAAAAGCCACCAGAGGCTTGCCGGCTATCGCGCTGGCTGGCCGACGCGCCCCGGCGGACTATAGGCGATCGAAGAGGCCGCCCGCAGCGCCTCCATGGTCTCCTCGATCGTCAGGAGGACCGAGGTCTGCATGCTGCTCATCGCGCCGCCGGCGGCGATCGCGATCGCTGTAGAGGCCATCGCGACATTGTCGGGCGCTTCCCACAGGGTGTAGCCGTCGTGCTCGCCGAGCGAGTACCAGAATCCATGAAGCTTGCCGCCCACGGATTCGATGTACTGCTGGCCGGCCTTGCGGCGGTCCTCGGGGTTCTGGATTAGGCGTGCCCAGGTTTCGGGCGTGTAGGTGAAGCGGGTCAGGTATAGCGGCATCGGCTGTTCCTTTCGCGCTGATCGCCGTCGCTCTCCGGCAGAAGCCTAGCGCAGCAACGCCCCAGCCGTCCAATGGCGCAAAAAGAAAAGGCCGCCCCAAAGGGCGGCCCGATTATTCTGGCAGAAACCTACCGATTAGTGGTGGTGCTCTTCCGGAACTTCGTCCTCGTCGGCCGCGATGATCTTGCTCAGCTCGGCGCGGGTCATCGGCTTATCGGTCTTCTCAGCGAGCTCGGTGACGAAATCCACCACCTTGTTCTCGAACACCGGCGCGCGGAGGCTGGCCAGAGCCTGCGGGTTCTTGCGGTAGTAGTCGTAGACCTGCTGTTCCTGGCCCTGGAAGCGGCGCACTTCGGCGATCAGGGCCTGCTGGTGCTCTTCCTCGGTGACCTCGACCTTGTTCTGGTTGCCGATCTCGGCGACCACGAGGCCCAGGCGCACGCGGCGCTCGGCGATCTTCCTGTACTGCTCCTTGGCGGCTTCTTCGGTCGTGCCCTCGTCCTCGAAGGAACGGCCGTGGTGTTCAACCTCGTGCACGACGCGCTGCCAGATGGTGTTGAACTCGGCGTCCACGAGCTGCTCGGGAACGTCGAACTTGTGGCCTTCGTCGAGCTGATCGAGAATCTGGCGCTTGATCGCCTGGCGGCCCATGGAGTCGAGCGCGGCGCGCATCTGGTCCTTGACCGCGTTGCGCAGGGCTTCGACGTTCTCGAGACCGAGATTCTTGGCGAAATCGTCGTTGAGCTCACCGGCGCGGGGGCCGTCGATGTGCAGGATGGTCGTCTCGAACTCGGCCTTCTTGCCGGCCAGCTCGTCCTGCGCGTAGTCCTTGGGGAACGTGACCTTGACCGTCTTGGTCTCGTTCTTCTTCATTCCGACCAGCTGCTCTTCGAAGCCGGGGATGAACTCGCCCGAACCGACGACGAGGTGGGCATGGTCCGAAGTGCCGCCCGGGAAGGCCTCACCCTTGATCGTGCCCTTGAAGGAGAGCCCGAGCCGGTCGCCATTCTCGACGACACCGTCCTCGCCCTTCTCCTCATAGCCGCGCTGCTGCGCGAATACGCGCTGCACCTCGGCATCAACGTCCTTGTCGTCGATCTCGACGACAGGCTTGTCGACCTTGAGGCCCTTGAAGTCCATCAGGGTGACGGGCGGCAGTACCTCGTAGCTGACCTCGAAGTTGAGGTCGGCGTCGCCGTCGAGCACCTTGTTGATGACGTCCTGGTCTTCCGGCAGGTCAACCTTCGGCTGCGTTGCGGCGCGCTCGGAACGGTCGTCCAGGGTCTTGGAGACGGTCGCGTTGATTGCGTCGGACAGCACTTCCGACATGGCCGAGCGGCCATAGACCTTCTTCAGGTGCGCGGTCGGCACCTTGCCGGGGCGGAAACCCTTGATGTTCGCGGTGCCCTTGAGCTCGTCGAGCCGCGCATCCAGCCGGTCGCTGAGATCCTTCTTGGGGATGACGACGGTAAGTTTGCGCTTGAGGCCCTCGTTGAGGGTTTCTGTAACCTGCATTGGGGTATCCCGTTGTCTCTTCAAAACTCGTTTGGCCGAAGTCGCTGGCAGTAGCGCTGGCAAGCTCTGGTGCGGGTGAGAGGGCTCGAACCTCCACGCCTTGCGGCGCTGGAACCTAAATCCAGTGCGTCTACCAGTTCCGCCACACCCGCAAGGTGCCCCGTCGGCCGGGTCGCGTGCATATATGGCAAGAAACGGGGAAGGTCAAAGGGAGAGGTGGGGCGCCAAGCGTAGTTGGGCGAGCCGTGCCTTGGCTACGTCGATGAACGCGCCCTTCAGCTCGCTGTAATCTGCCCCATCGTGGCACGGGTGCCGGCCGAACAGCGCGTTCTTGCAGCGCTTCAGTTCAAGCATCTGCCCACTTTCGCTGCAAACCGACCTTTGTCACACTTGGATCGGCCATTCTGGACACCGGAATTGACCAAATCACGCTCAGCATGCCTACTATTTGATCACTGGGCCGGCTGCGCATCTCGACTGCTGGATCAGATGTTCGCCGTAGGCGCTTATCTTGGCAAGGTTTTCTCCGGCGCTGGCAAGCTGGCACGGACCCTGCATACAACCGTGCGGCACCCGACCGGTGCCTGTTGGAGGCCTGAATGAAGAAGATCGAGGCTATCGTAAAGCCGTTCAAGCTCGACGAAGTGAAGGAAGCGCTGCAGGAAGTCGGCCTGCAGGGCATCACCGTGACTGAAGCCAAGGGCTTCGGTCGGCAGAAGGGGCATACCGAGCTCTATCGGGGTGCCGAGTATGTCGTCGATTTCCTGCCCAAGGTGAAGGTCGAGGTGGTTTGCCCCGACGAACTCGCCGAGAAGGCGATCGAAGCGATCCGCACCGCTGCGCAAACCGGCCGCATCGGCGACGGCAAGATCTTCGTCTATTCGATCGAACAGGCCATCCGCATCCGCACCGGCGAATTCGGCGACGACGCGCTCTAGGGCGCCTGAGCCATCGTCCGCCCGCCTAATTCAACTCCAGACTTTTACAGGGGAACCTAATGACCACTGGAAGCGACATCCTCAAGAAGATCAAAGACGAGGACATCAAGTACGTCGACCTCCGCTTTACCGATCTGCGCGGCAAGCTGCAGCACGTCACCATGGACGTGACCGTCGTCGACGAGGATCTCTTCGAGGAAGGGACCATGTTCGACGGGTCCTCGATCGCCGGCTGGAAGGCCATCAACGAGTCCGACATGGTGCTGATGCCCGATCCGAACTCGGCCTATATCGACCCGTTCTTCGGGGCCCTGACCCTCGCCATCAACTGCGACGTCCTCGAGCCGCTGACCTATCAGCCGTACAACCGCGACCCGCGCACCACCGCCAAGAAGGCCGAGGCGTACGTCAAGGAGCTCGGTATCGGCGACACCATCGTTTTCGGCCCCGAGCCCGAATTCTTCATCTTCGACGACGTGCGCTACTCGAACACCACGTACAAGGTGGGCTTCTCGGTCGACCACTCGGAACTGCCGATCAACAACGACACCGAGTACGAGTCGGGCAACACCGGCCACCATATCGGCCTCAAGAAGGGCTACTTCCCGGTTCCGCCGCTGGACAGCGCGCAGGACATGCGCGGCGAAATGCTCGCCGCCATGGCGTCGATGGGCGTCACCGTCGAAAAGCACCACCACGAAGTGGCCTCGGCCCAGCATGAGCTCGGCATCAAGTTCGCTCCGATGATCAAGTCGGCCGACGACGTGCAGATCTACAAGTACGTGATCCAGCAGGTCGCCCAGGCCTACGGCAAGACCGTGACCTTCATGCCGAAGCCGGTCTATGGCGACAACGGCTCGGGCATGCACTGCCACCAGTCGATCTGGAAGGACGGCAAGCCGCTCTTCGCAGGTGACCAGTATGCCGGCCTTTCGATGGAAGCGCTGTACTACATCGGCGGCGTGATCAAGCACGCGAAGGCCATCAACGCCTTCACCAACCCGACCACCAACTCGTACAAGCGCCTCGTGCCGGGCTTCGAAGCTCCGGTGCTGCTCGCCTACTCGGCGCGCAACCGCTCGGCTTCGTGCCGCATTCCCTTCGGCCAGTCGCCGAAGTCGAAGCGCGTCGAAGTCCGCTTCCCTGATCCGCTGGCCAACCCGTACCTCGGCTTCGCCGCCCTGGTGATGGCCGGCATCGACGGCATCAAGAACAAGATCCACCCGGGCGACCCGATGGACAAGGATCTGTACGAGCTGCCCAAGGAAGAGCTGAAGCAGATTCCGACCGTTTGCGGCTCGCTCCGTGAAGCGCTCGAGTCCCTCGACAAGGACCGCGACTTCCTCAAGGCCGGCGGCGTGTTCGACGACGACCAGATCGACAGCTACATCGAGCTGAAGATGACGGAAGTCATCAAGTTCGAGCACACCCCGCATCCGGTCGAGTACGAGATGTACTATTCGGCCTGATGGTCGGATCGATCGCAGGAACATGAAAGGGCCCCTCGGGGCCCTTTCTCTTTCATGGCCTGCGATGCGTGGCCGATCCGGGTTTGCCCGGTGCATGCGCTGGCGGACTGTTGGTCGCCACCCAGATGACGTGCCGCGCGCCCTTCCCGCCATGCGCCCGCGCCTTCAGCTCCTCGACTTTCATGCCCGATTGCTGCAGCCGTTTGGTGAAGTGCGCGTCGGGCGCCACCGACCATACCGCCAGCATACCGTCCGGCCGAAGCGCTGCCTTCGCAGCGGCGATCCCGCCGTGACTGTACAGGCGGTCGTTGCCCGGCCGAGACAGGCCCTCGGGGCCATTGTCGACATCGAGCAGGATGGCGTCGAACTTCTGCGCGTCGCCGGCCATCACCGCGCCGACATCACCCACCCGCAGGGTCACCCGCGGGTCATCGAGGCTGTCGCCGTGGATCGCAGCGAGCGGGCCGCGGGCCCAGGCCCCGGCGATCTGCGGCACCAGTTCGGCCACCACCAGCTCGGCGTCCGGCCGGAATGCAGCGAGCGCCGCGCGCAGGGTAAAGCCCATGCCGAGCCCGCCGATCAGCACCCGCGCCTTCGGCCGTCCGCCGATGCGTTCGGCAGCGACATTGGACATCGCCTCTTCCGAGCCGGCTTGCCGGCTGCTCATCAGTCCGATTGTGCCGGCGAAGATGGTGAACTCCTGCCCGCGCTGCATCAGCTTGAACTCACCGCCTCCGGGCACCTTCGCACGATCGAGCTCAACCCACGGCAGCACGGCATTCTCCTTGTCACTGGTCCGGCAGCTTTAGCGCTGTCTTCGCCCCGGCGACAGTTCAAATGACCCGACTTTTCAGGACTGACAGATGGACGGAACTCGAGAGGGCCTCGCACGGGCCCCCCTTCATTCTCATCGCGCCAGCGCAGCGATCTCGCCCGCCATTGTGGCGGCCTCGTCGGTTGTCAGCGCCCCGAAGGCCAAACGGGTGCGGAAGGTGCCGCCGGGGGCGATGAACTTGACGTTACCCTTGGCCAGCTCGGCCTCGCGACCATCTGCCTCCGCCGTCGCCGGCAGGAATGGGCCGAGCGCGTCCTCGTCGCCGTTGCGCGACATCCAGCGCACGCCCTTGTCCAACTCGGACGGGCGGTGGCTGATGAAGTCCGCCGTCCCGTCCGGCAGGAGCTGCAGGGTGTGGGCCCAGCCGTCTGCTCCCGCCGGATAGTCCATGCCGGCGACGAGCTCCGGATCGATCCGGCGGCCAGCGACGATGGTGCGATGCGACGCGGGGTCGTCCTGAAAGCGCGCCATGAGGTCGTGGTACGATTGGTCGGCCAATCGGTAGCCGGGCATGTGCGTGCGGACACGGAAATGCTCGGGTGTGTTCGGCACCGCATCCACCAGGCGTGCGCCGTCCACCGGGCGGAAGTTCACATGGGCGAGGTACATGAGCTCCATCGGCTTGCTGCGCCGGTTGGTCACCGTGAGATCGAGTTCGATGCGCCCTCCCCGCTCCCGCACCCGGAGCACCGGCTCGAACTCGTAGTGAAGCCCGAACGCGACCCGTTGCACGTGCTTTCCCGACACCTCGACATAGGCACCTGCGTCGTCGCTACCGAGGACCAGTCGAGCCGCCTCGTAGGCTGCATTGGGCAACTCGCCGTGCGGTGCGTGCTTGTCGTTCGGCCCGACGTTGCCCATCGCGGAAGCTCCGCAGTGAACAAGGAACGCGCCGTAGTTGCGCAAGAACTCCGTGCTCGCCACAGGCTCGTCGAACACCGAGCGCATGGTCAGCCGCCGGCCGTAGAACGTCGCGTCCCAAATCTGCTGCCCATGGTAGGGCAGGACGACGATCTCGCCATCGGCGTTTGCGATACGAACTGCGGCGACGCCGGAGGCATAGCGGAACACGCTGGCCCGCAGCGCGCCCAACTCCGCGAGTTGCCGCTCCCTCGCCTCGAACGCCACCGCTCCGAGATCGATGACCGTGCGGCTTGCCCCAATCGTCATGGCTCCAACTCCCATTTGCCTTGCTGCCAAGCTCTAGCAGCCGCCTAGCGCGAAGCGGAATCCGCCTTCCGTCGGGCCGAGGCGGAACCGCCCAGGCCCTGGCTACTTCCTGTTTGCAGCTTCATTGGCCGCTGGCATGGTGACTGCAACCCCCTGAAGGATTCGCCATGAGCGTTGGACTGCTTGGACTGCTCGACGACATCACCGCGCTCGCGAAGGTCGCAGCCGCCTCGATCGACGATGTCGCGGGACAGGCCACCAAGGCCGGCCTCAAGGCTGCAGGCGCGGTCATCGACGACACGGCAGTCACGCCGCGCTATGTCCACGGCTTTGCCGCGGAGCGCGAACTGCCGATCGTCTGGCGCATCGCCGTCGGCTCCATCCGCAACAAGCTGCTGATCCTGCTGCCCGCCGCGCTGGCACTCAGCTTCTTCGCTCCCTGGCTCATCACGCCCCTCCTCATGATCGGCGGCGCGTATCTCTGCTACGAGGGTGCCGAGAAGGTGTTCGGCTCGGTTTTCCCCCATGCCGGCCACGCCCACGAGGCGGAGCTCGCAGACGCGCCCAGCGATCCCAAGCGGCTCGAGGAAGAGCGCGTCGCCGGCGCCATCCAGACCGACTTCATCCTCTCGGCCGAGATCATGACCATCGCGCTCGCCGCCCTGCCCGACCTGCCCTTCTGGGAGCAGGCACTGGTGCTGGTGGTCGTCGCTTTCGGCATCACCGTGGGCGTCTATGGGGCCGTGGCGTTGATCGTGAAGGCCGACGACATTGGCCTTGCCCTCGCCAACGGCGCCCGCACCGGAGTCGGCAAGGCGCTTGGGCGCGGCATCCTGCGAGCCATGCCGTGGGTCATGCGCTTTCTCTCCGTGCTGGGCACCGCAGCCATGATCTGGGTCGGCGGCGGCATCGTCGTGCACGGTCTCGCCGGGTTCGGGCTCAATCAGGTCGAGCACGTCGTCGAGGCCTTCGCCCATGGCGCGGAGGCGCTCCTGCCGCAGATCGGCGGCTTCCTCGGCCAGCTGGCGATCATCTTTGCTGATCTCGTCATTGGCCTCGTGCTCGGACTGCTGTTGATTCCGGTCGCCAGCAAGCTCATCGTCCCGGCCTGGCGCGCGATCCGCAGCCTGTTCAAGCGCGAGGAGCGTGCGGGATGACTCCGGAATTCCTGATCACCACGCTGGTGATCGTCGCTTCGCCGGGCACCGGCGCGCTGTTCACGCTTGCCGCCGGCCTCACGCGCGGGGCGCGGGCCAGCATCGTGGCCGCCTTCGCCTGTACGCTGGGCGTCATTCCGCATATGGCGGCGGCGATCACCGGACTTGCGGCTCTGCTGCACACGAGCGCGCTCGCTTTCGAGATCATCAAGTATTTCGGCGTCGCCTACCTGCTCTACATGGCCTGGGCCACGCTCAGGGAGAAGGGCGCGCTTAGCGTCGATACCGACGCGGCTCCGAAGTCGGTGCGCCAGGTCCTGCTGTCGGGCATCCTGGTCAACATCCTCAACCCCAAGCTCTCGATCTTCTTCTTTGCCTTCCTGCCACAGTTCGTGCCGTCGGGCGCGCCCGACGGCCTGACCCGCATGCTGGAGCTCAGCGGCGTGTTCATGGCCATGACGTTCGTGATTTTCGCTATCTACGGTGTGTTCGCTGCCGCAGTGCGCAAGCATGTGGTGACGCGTCCGCGCGTACTCAACTGGATGCGCCGCACCTTTGCGGCGGCCTTCGTCGCGCTCGGCGCCAAGCTAGCGCTGACCGAGCGCTAGCCTACTCGCCAATCTCGGGGTGCTCGGCCGCAAGCACGCGGTCGGGGCCGGTCCTGAGCGTCAGCAAGGCCTCGATCTGGTCCATGGGCTGCAGCTCGGCGAACTGAATGGCGAAGCCCGTCGGAATGTGTCGCACGACCCTGCCGGGGACCCCACCCACGCCGGCAGGCGAGCCAAGTGGCGGCAGCACATCTGCCGACACGGCTACGCCCGACTGCGACATGTCGATGATGAAGCAGTCGAACTTCGTCCCGTCTCCCAGGATCAGCCTGGCCTTCGTCTCGCGTGGCAGCACACGCCGGTGCGCACGCCGATCGATGACCGCCTTCAGCGCCTTGCGCTTCAACCAGTCGATCCGTGCGCCCAACAGGTTCCGCTCGCTGTCGCTGCACTCGAAGCTTGCAGCGAAGCCGCCGTCGAGCACGCGCGAAATCTTACCACGGATGATGCCGAGGCCCTGGAAGGTTACGATCAGCCCGTCGCCCAGAGGTCCGGCGACCGGTGCGTTGATCACCGCTTCGAACGGCGAAATGCTGCGTGCGCGGCAGGCGAACACCTGAACCGCCCCCGCGGTCTGTGCACGGCTGGCCAGCACGTAGCTGCCCATCACGTCGCCGATGAACCGGACGTCCTTGCGGCCCTGGACGCCTGTCGCTGCACCGGCGGGGCCGCTCATCTGGGCTGCAACTGCCATCTGCTACATCGCTTCGCGCTTGGGGGTGAGAACTACTTCGTATCCCGCGACAAGGCGGTCGGCGTCTGCCGCGTCCAGCGCTTCGTCAAAGGCGATTGCAAATCCACCCTCGAAAACGCGCACCACATGCGCCGGCACCCGGCCCACTGCAATGGCGTCACCAGGAGTAGCGGTTCGATCGGCCAGCACAGCAGCGCCGGATCGGGAAATGTCACTGAGCGTCGCGTCGGCCGTCATGCCGTCGGCGAAGGTCACAGTGGTGCGGGCATCGCGCGGGCGCGTCCGCATGAAGTCGCGGCTATCTCCCGAGATCCGCCCGCCATGCCGGCGAAGCCACGCGACCCAGGTCGTGAGCCGCTTGCGGGCCTCGTCGTTCAGCAGATTGACGCAGACGAATCCGTCCTCGCGGACTGACTCGATCTCGCAGCGGATAAGCCCGAAGCCCTCGAGTTCGACCCAAAGGTGCTCGCCCACGTCGCCGTGGACGGGCGCCGCAATCACCATCGCCGACGGCGCGAGACTAACCACCGTGCAGTGGACGGCCCGCACGCCCCCTGCCCGCGGAGTGTAAGTGAACGAGGCGAGCAACCCGCCATCATACCGAACTTCCGACCGCCGTTCGGGCAGCCGCTGGACATGTCGATCTTCTGAACCGGACATCCGAGCCTCTCCAACCCATGGGTAAGACTACGCATCGGAATCTGAATCGAAAGTTACCTGACTAGTTGATCGACAGTATTTCCGACGCAGTTTCCTGCAATTTCGCAGCAATATCGCGCATTCGTCTTTTCGACTCCGCCCGCCCCGGTCGACGTCCATAGGTAATATTGCCCATGTACCCGTGGTGGGAGAGCGAAGCATCATCCGTACGCGCAACAAGGACGCCGCACCCCGACATTGCACCAGCGCGCCGTCGTCAGCTCTCCTCGAGCATCATCTCCTCGAAGAAGGACTCCGGACTTTCGACCTCCGCCAGCCGCCTGCCCTGGATCTGCAGATAGCGGTTGCCGACATTCCGCACGAAGCTGCGATCGTGGGAGACGAGAACGGCCGTCGCATCGTGGGCGAGTATCTCGCTCTCGAGCGTCTCGCGTCCGGGGATGTCGACGTGGTTGGTCGGCTCGTCCATCAGATAGAAGTTTGGCTCGGTCAGCCGCAGCGCCAGCAGGCCAAGGCGGGCCCGTTGCCCGAAGCTCAGCTGTCCGATCGGCTTGGACTGCTTCTCGATGACGAAGCCCGCTGCGGCCAGCAGGCTACGTACCCGGGCATCGGGCTGATTGAACCCGACAGAGATGAAGCTTTCCGGCGTCTCCTTCACCGGTAGCTGCGACATGTCCTGGTCGGTGTAGCCGAGCACCAGCGATGGTGTGACGCGGATGCCCGCAACACCGTCGAGCCCGGTCATTGCGCGGTGGATCAGCTTGACCAGTTGGGATTTGCCCGCGCCGTTCCGCCCAAGCAGGATGATCCGGTCGCCCTGGAAGATGTGCAGCTTGTCGATGCGAAAGAGCTGCTGTCCCGTCGGGGTCGAGACGGCGACGTTCTCGATCGCGACGAGCAGTTTGGCGTGGGTGCCACGGTTGGTGAGCCGAATCTCGCCCGAGCGCTCGCGATGGACCGGCCTGACGGCCTCCTCGAGCTTCGCGGCCCGTTCCCTGAGCTGCTTGGTCTTCACCACCAGCAGGTCGCTGCCCGAGTTGATGCCGATGTTGTTGAGCTTGGCGGCCTGCTTGCGCAACTTGCCCGCTTCCTTGAGGTCGCGCTCGTTCTGGGCCTGCCGCGATGCGTCCTCCCGTTCGAGCTCCGACCGGGCGGCACTATAGGTCAATGGGAAGTACCGCGAAGTCCCCGGCCGCAGGAATAGCGTCCGGTTGGTCACGGCGTCGAGGAAGTCCCGGTCGTGGCTGGCGACGAGCAGTGGCACGTTACGCGCCTCGCGGTTCAGCCACGTCTCGAGGCGGAACAGCTTGCTGAGATCGAGATGGTTGGTCGGCTCATCCATCAGCATCGCGTCGGGGTCGGTCACCCACACCCGCGCGATCAGCATCAGCCGCTGCCAGCCGCCGCTCAGTTCGGCGACCTTGCGGTCACGCATCTCGTAGGGCGTCTCGAAGCCATCTAGCGCCACGTCGGCGCGCCAGGCATCGGTTTCCCGGTCGGGCGGCGGCAGGGCATCGAGCACGGCGTCACGCATGCTCAGTTGCATCAGGTTCGCCGGGACATGCTGCTCGACATAGCCGATGCGCAGGCCGCGCGAGCGGATCACCTCGCCGGTGGTCGGCTCGGCAAGGCCCATGATGATGCGCAGAAGCGTGGTCTTGCCCAGACCATTGCCGGCGACGAGGCCTACCCGGTCCCCGTCGGCGACGACGAGGTTGAGGTCGCTGAACAGCGGCGCAGTGGCAATGGTGGAAAGGTTCTTGAGGCTGATCGAGCCCATTTTCGTCTCTTCTGGATCTACGGCGCGATCAAAGCGCCTTTGCCGTCAATGGCCCACACAATGCGGGGCCGGCTTGGGCAGACCAGAAGTGGATGAGACGAAGCTGTCGTCCGGACCCGTTCGGTCAGCCCTGCAACTGCTGCTGCAGGGCGAAGACAGGGCCGCGGCTGCGGTGCTGGTCATGGCGAAAGCCCACGCGACCCTCCCTCATTGGTGTGGCGGACGTCGCGTTATCGCGCGCGGACCAGCGAAGATCAAGGGGCGGCCCAGCACGGACCACCAAAGGGAAGACCCCCTGCCCGCTAGGCCAGATAGAACAGTGTGGCCACTGCGGCGACCGTCAGGGGGCGAGGAAAGGCAAGATGGGCAAACCGGTACGCAAAACTCTTTAATCCGGCTTGCTGCCATCCGCTGTTTCGTTGCGCCAGGGAACTGGTCTCAAGGTACGCGAAACCACCGCTACGGGCGCGCATACGGCTACTCCAACACTCAAAACCGTATGAAGGGACTGTATCGGGACGCGCTTAAAAAAGTGCTTCGAGAAAGCAAATGAAACCTAAACGGAGTGCTCCAAAACAAGGCGCCCGGTCCTTTTGTGCGGTACCGGACGCTTTGGAATCATTGGAAAAATCACTTAGGCGGGACGGAGCCTGTCACGCACAAGGATGGCACCGGTGCAGGTCGACACCCTGAGCAGGTGCACCCACCCGCCACGGGTTCCCCGCACCTGGATGCGCCGGTCGTTTCGGACGTTCAGAGAGATATTGCGATAGCCCTGATCGCGTACTGCGTTGCGTATCTGGCGATCGGTCAGTTCCACGCAGATGAGCGGCCGGCGATAGCCGAAGCCATCGGTGCCGAAGCCGAAGTGGAACGGCGACTGGGCCATGGCCGGGATGGTCGAGGCTGCGAGGGACAAGCCCAGAACCGCAGCGCGAAGGATTGGCGTCGCCTTCATTTCCAGCTCCTGGTCTTCTGAAACAAGAAATCCCGACCCCATGGGGGCCGGGATTCTGGCGGGAGCCTTGGGGAGGAGCCGGCCCCCGCCGGGTCTTTGCCTAGAGGTTGAACTCGAAGCGGAAGCCGGGGGTATAGGAGCGACGCAGCCGCTCGATATCAGTGACACGACCGCTGCAGCGGTTGATGGTCATTGCGTAGGTGCGACGGCCCCAGTCGGCAACGACCTTCACGCGGACGCCGCGACGATCGACGAAACGAATGTCATCCCAGCCGAGCCGACCGAGGCCACGGCGAACTTCGTTGTTGGTCAGGCATTCGCCGCGGAAACGGCGGCCGTTGTCGAAGCGGTAGGAGAAGCCGTCCCCACCGCCGCGGATGCCGAACTCAAAGTTGAACGAGGGACTGCCCGACTGAGCCTGCACCGGCATGGCCGTGAGCGTTGCAGCGCCGAGCGTAAGCGCAACTATGGCGGCGCGGCCCGACTTCATCACGGTGGAAAGGATGGGGGTCATGTGAGGTCTCCTAGAACAAGTCGTCTGTGGTGCCAGGTCCACTAGCGTACCGCGACCCTAGTGGTTCCAATCTTAATCGAAACGGCATCGCCCGTTCACCTGCCGTTCATGTTGGTGGCAACACGGCGGCAGACGGAACAGGTGATGTCACGTGCGTAGATGGTGAGATTGCCGAACTCCCGGCCCGGACGCTGCATACTGGCCCCGGCAGGGTGCCCTGCAATCTCGGCCGGGCGTCTAGTCCCCGCAGACTGAAGGCTCGCGGAACCGTGCGTTCACATGCCGTTCACAGGTGGTTGACACCTGCGGTGCCCCGTCTTACCTCGGGCCTTACCCACCCATTTCGGCAATATGCTAGAGCTTGAGAGGCGCCGATTCGCGCCTTGGACGGAGATTTCATGGCGGCCATCGAAGACCTATTCGGCTCGGACGACGAGGCTCCCCGCTCCGTCAAGCCGGCGCCTGCGGCACCCGCCCCTGCCCCCGCTGCGCCTGCCACGCCGAATGTCTCGCACGCCAACAGCTATTCCGCCGCCGACATCGAAGTGCTGGAAGGCCTCGAGCCGGTGCGCCGCCGCCCCGGTATGTATATCGGCGGCACCGACGCCAATGCGCTGCACCATCTGTTCGCCGAAGTCATCGACAACTCGATGGACGAGGCTATTGCTGGCCACGCCAACCGTATCGAGGTGCATTTCGGCGCCGACGGCTACCTGACTGTCGCCGACAACGGCCGCGGCATCCCGGTCGAGAACCACCCGAAGTTCCCCGGGCGCTCGACGCTCGAGATCGTCATGACCACGCTGCATGCCGGCGGCAAGTTCGACGGCAAGGCATACGAGACCTCGGGTGGCCTCCACGGCGTCGGCGTCTCGGTCGTGAACGCGCTGTCGGACGACCTCGTTGTCGAAGTGGCGCGCGACCAGGTGCTCTATCGCCAGAGTTTTTCGCGTGGCAAGCCCGTTGGCGGCATGGAGACCGTAGGACGGGTGCAGAACCGCCGTGGCACCACCACGCGCTTCCACGCCGATCCGCAGATCTTCGGTGACAAGGCCGAGTTCTCCGCCGCACGCCTTTTCAAGATGACCCGGTCGAAGGCCTACCTGTTCGGCGGTGTCGAGATTCGCTGGTCCTGCGACGAGAGCGTCGCTACCTCCGACGTGCCGGCCAAGGCGACCTTCCACTTCCCCGGCGGCCTCCGCGATTTTCTTGCCAACCGCATCGATGGCGAGCCGCGCATCACCGAGGACATCTTTTCGGGCACCATCGGCAAGCCCGGCACGCACGGCGCCGTCGAGTGGGCCGTCGCCTGGTGTCTCGGCGACGGTTTCGTCAACTCCTACTGCAACACCGTCCCGACGGGCGATGGCGGCACGCACGAACAGGGCCTCCGCGTCGCCTTGCTCCGCGGCCTCCGCAACTACGCCGAGCTCAGCGGCAACAAGCGCGCCGCCCAGCTGACCGCCGACGACGTGCTGGTGCAGTGTTCGGCCATGCTGTCGGTATTCGTGCGTGAGCCCGAATTCGTCGGCCAGACCAAGGACAAGCTGAGCTCGCCCGAAGCCTCGCGCATCGTCGACAACGCGCTGCGCGACCCGTTCGACCACTGGCTCGCCGCTTCGCCCAACCAGGCTTCAAAGCTCCTGGATTGGGCCATCGAGCGCGCCGAGGAGCGCCTGCGCCGCAAGAAGGAAAAGGAAGTCGACCGTCAGTCGGCGACCAGGAAGCTCCGCCTGCCTGGCAAGCTCGCCGACTGCACCCAGTCGGCTGCCCAGGGTGCAGAAATCTTCATCGTCGAGGGCGACTCGGCCGGTGGCAGCGCCAAGTCGGCGCGCGACCGCAAGAGCCAGGCCATCCTGCCGCTGCGCGGCAAGATCCTCAATGTCGCAGGCGCCACCCGCGACAAGGTGCAGGCCAGCCAGGCCATCGCCGACCTGATCCAGGCGCTCGGCTGCGGCACCCGCGAGCGCTATCGCGAAGACGAGCTGCGCTACGACAAGATCATCCTGATGACCGATGCCGACGTCGACGGCGCGCACATCGCCTCGCTGCTGATGACCTTTTTCTTCCAGGAGATGCCCAAGCTCATCGAGGGCGGCCACCTCTACCTCGCGATGCCGCCGCTGTTCCGCATCAGCTCGGGGCCCAAGGTCGCCTACGCGATGAACGACGCGCACCGGGACCAGCTGCTCGCCACAGAGTTCAAGGGCAAGAAACCGGATATCACGCGCTTCAAGGGCCTCGGCGAGATGCCCTACGTGCACCTGCGCGAGACGACGATGGACAAGAAGACCCGCACTCTGCTGCAGGTCCGCATCCGAGACGACTTCGACGAGACCAAGGTCACCGTCGACCGCCTGATGGGCAACCGCCCCGAAGCCCGCTTCGACTTCATCCAGGAAAACGCCGCATTCGTCACCGATCTCGATATCTGACAGATGTGGGCGGCGTGCACTGCCACGCCAGGGGCAAGCGCATAGATGATAACGCGGCGCAGGGTGCTTAAGCTCCTGGGAGCTGGCCTGGCTACGCTCGTGGCTACTGCCGCCTACCCCTTCGTGGAAGTTCTCGGCAGTCCGTTCGTCACGCGCTACCCGCTCACGCCGCGCGGCTGGACCCCGGGCCTCAAGCTGCGCGTCGCGGTTCTCACCGACTTCCATGCCTGCGAACCGTGGATGACCCTGCAGCGCGTCGACAGCATCTGCGCCCAGGCCCAGGCACTCGAACCGGACATCATCCTGCCGCTCGGCGACTATGTCCCCGGCGCCATGCGGTTCGTAACCAAGCATTTCGCAGCATCGGATTGGGCGGCTTCGCTCGGCAAGCTGCAGGCGCCGCTGGGGGTGCACGCTGTTCTCGGCAATCACGACTACTGGGAGGATCGGGCTTACCAACGTGACAGCACGGTGCTGCCCTTCGTCGTCGAGGCCCTGCGTGGAGCAGGCATCTCCACCCATGTCAACGAAGCGGTGCGCCTCGAGAAGGACGGCCACGCCTTCTGGCTGGCCGGGCTGGGCGACCAGTTGGCGCTTCGGCCCAACAGTTCCGCCGGTCGCCCCCGGCTCACCGGCATCGATGACCTTGAGGGCGTCCTTGCCTCGATACCTGACGAGGCTCCGGTGCTGCTCATGGCGCATGAGCCCGACATCTACCCGTCTGTCCCGGAGCGTGTCAGCCTCACGCTCAGCGGGCACACGCACGGCGGGCAGGTCAATATCTTCGGCTGGCGGCCAGTGGCGGCGTCGGCCGGCTCGCGGCCCTACCCGGCCGGGTACTTCAACGAAGGCGGCCGCGAACTCATCGTTTCGCGCGGACTGGGCTGCTCAGGTCTCCCCATCCGCTTCGGCAGTTGGCCCGAAATCGTCCTGCTCGAATTGGGTGCCTGATCAGCCGAACGGCGAACCGGGCGGTCGCCCGGGCACGACATTAACCGCGCGCCTGCAATTGGCGTTGACTCGCAAGGGGTTTCCACTATGTTCCGGCCCGTCGCGAGCACGACCGGGAAGGGTGGAGACCGGTTGGGTTGCTGAAGGCGGAGTCGAGTTTGCTGATTTCACCCGGCGACATTTCTGTCGACCCGCACCTTCTCAAGTAGCTGCCTGTCGACCAGCCCTCCTACTTGAGCGGACCACTGATTTGGCAAATGACTTTTCTGGGCTCGGCCTTAGCACCAAGGTGATGGATGCGGTTGCCGCATCTGGTTATACCAAGCCCACCGACATTCAGGCGCAGGCTATCCCGCATGTCCTCGAGAAGAAGGACATTATCGGCATTGCCCAGACCGGCACCGGCAAGACGGCATCGTTCGTGCTGCCCATGCTCACGCTGCTCGAAAGTGGTCGCGCCCGGGCCCGCATGCCGCGCACGCTGATCCTCGAACCGACGCGCGAACTCGCTGCGCAGGTGCACGAGAACTTCGAGAAATACGGCAAGAACCACAGGCTCAACGTCGCACTGCTTATCGGTGGCGTCAGCTTCGAGGACCAGAACAAGGTCCTCGATCGTGGCGCCGACGTGCTGATCGCAACGCCGGGCCGCATGCTCGACCAGTTCGAACGCGGACGGATCCTGCTTACCGGTGTCGATATCCTCGTCATCGACGAGGCTGACCGCATGCTCGACATGGGCTTTATTCCCGATATCGAGCGCATCTGTGGCCTCTTGCCGCCGCGCCGGCAGACGCTGTTCTTCTCCGCCACCATGCCGCCGGAGATCCAGCGGCTGACCAACCGGTTCCTGCGCGATCCGATCCGCATCGAGGTCGCCCGTCAGAACTCGACCGCCGAAACGATCGAGCAGCGCCTTGTTCGCGTCTCCGGCAAGCCCGAGGAAAAGCGCGACGCGCTGCGTCGCCTGATCCGCGCCGAGCCTAACCTCAAGAACGCGATCATCTTCTCCAATCGCAAGCGCGACGTCGCCACCCTAGCCCGTTCGCTGCAGAAGCACGGTTTCTCGGCTGGCGGCCTGCATGGCGACATGGACCAGAAGAGCCGCATGGAGACGCTCGACGCGTTCAAGTCGGACAAGCTGCAGCTGCTCGTCGCCAGCGACGTGGCCGCCCGTGGCCTCGACATTCCGGCAGTGAGCCACGTCTTCAACTTCGACGTACCGACCCATGCCGAAGACTATGTGCACCGTATCGGCCGCACCGGTCGGGCCGGCCGCTCGGGCGTCGCGGTGACGCTAGCATCCCCTGCGGATGGAAAGTACGTCGATGCGATCACCAAGCTGATCGGCAAGGGCATTCCCGAGGTACCGATGCCCGGTGGCGCCGAGCCACAGTCGCGTCCCGCGCGCAGCGAACCGCAGTCGCGTCCGGCTCGCGCCGAGCGTGAGGAGCCTCGCACCGAGCGTCCCCAGCGGTCGCGGCGGCGTGGACGGCCGGAAGACAATCACGAGGATCGGCCGGCGCGTGTGTCCTCCGACAAGCATATCGAGGGGATCGTTGCGGATTCACCGTTCGGTACCGATGGACCTGTTCCGGCATTCCTGCTCCGGCGCTGACCGAAATACAGACTAACACCTGACATGTCAGTATAACTCCCATTGGGTTACGGTGCTTTTACGCGGCATTAATGCCGAACATCGGACAATGCGCGCCAATCAATCGGCTTACGGTGGGATTCGGGGGCACGGTGTCAGAGCAGGAATTCAGACGCGCCCTTGGCTATGCCACTTCGGCGATCGACCTGCTGAAGCGGGCGACGATTCCGCCGTACCCGCAGTTCTACGAACTGCTCTACACCTACGCGACCGGCGTGAACCCGTCTCTCAACTCTCGCATCAACGAGATCTTCCGCGACGGCCACGCCACTTCCGATATTGCCGAACGGCTCTACAATGAGTTTCTGAGGGCCCAGGATGCCAATGCGCGCATCTCGGGCGTGTCAGAGCGGATGTCCCGGCGCATCGTCGCGGTACACGATGCCATCGACACGGCGATGACCACGGCCAGCGCCTACTCCGCCTCCCTGCAGATCGCCTCGGGGGACCTCGGCGCGGACGAACTCGATACCGACGAACTGCGGAAGCTGGCCGGTGCGCTGCTCGCCGAGACGCGCCGTATGCAGGATGCCAACCACCAGCTGGAGATGAGCCTGCAGGCGTCCCGAGACGACATCGACGCCCTGCAGCGCGATCTCGACGACGTCCGCCGAGAAGCGCTGCTCGACCCGCTGACCAAGATCCACAACCGCAAGGCCTTCGATGACGGACTGCTGCGCGCCGTCGGCCGGGCTGCCGAAGGCCACGGCCACCTGTCGCTGATCCTGATCGACATCGACCACTTCAAGAACTTCAACGACACTTGGGGCCACCAGACGGGCGACCAAGTCCTGCGCCTCGTGGCGATGACGCTGAAGTCCAACATCAAGGGTAAGGACATTGCGGCCCGCTACGGCGGTGAAGAGTTCGCGGCCATTCTGCCGGACACCGACCTCGAAGGCGCCGTGATCCTTGCCGACAACATCCGCAAGGCCATCCAGGCCAAGGAACTGCTGAAGCGCTCCACCAACGAGAAGCTGGGCCGGGTCACCGCTTCGTTCGGTGTCGCCTCGTACCGGGCTTCGGATACCCCCTCGGGCCTGATCGAGCGCGCCGATCGCTGCCTCTATGCCGCAAAGCACCTGGGACGCAACAAGGTGGTCAGCGAGACCGATCTCGACAACGACGAGACTTTCCCGGCTCTAGGTGCCGCCTGACCTGCGCTTAGGCCTCCCGCGTCTCGACGCTCAGGGATCTGAGGGCGTCCCAGTACCCGGGATAGGTCTTTCCGACGCATAGTGGATCGAGGATGGTGATTCCGCCGATCTTCAGTCCGGCGAGGGCAAAGCTCATCGCGATGCGATGATCCTCGTAGGTTTCTATCTTCGTGGGCAGCGCCTGACCGGCCAAGCCAGGGTCCGAACTGACCACGAGGTCATCGCCTTCCTCATGCGCCAGCCCGGCGCGAATGCGGTTCAGTTCGGTCGAGAGCGCCGAGATGCGGTCGCACTCCTTGACCCGCAGGTTGGCGATCCCGATGAACCGGACCGGCGTCTCGTTGAATGCCGACAGCACGGCCAGCGTCGGCACGGCGTCCTGCATTTGCGAGCCGTCGATCACGGCCGGCAGGTGCGGGAACATGCTAATGAACCTGGCGGCCTCGGCATCGGGCTGCGTGAAGGCATCCATGGGCACGCCGAGTTCGATGGAGCCGCCCGTGAGCGCTTCCGCCGCCCAGAGGTACGTGGCAGCCGAAGCATCGGGCTCGATGTGGAAATCAGTGGCCCGGTAGCCGGTCGGCTCAACGCGCCAGGTCATCTCGTCCAGTTGCTCGACCTTCGCACCGAAGGCGCGCATGGCGGCGAGCGTCAGGTTCACGTAGCCGCGGGCATCGAGGTCCTTGCCAGTCAGCGCCACCTCAATCGGGCCGTCGCCATAGGGTGCCGCCATGAGCAGCGCGGAGACGTACTGGCTCGAGAGGCCACCATCGATCTCGACACGCCCGCTGCCAAACGAGCCTGTGCCGTCGATCACCACAGGCGGGCAGCCGGTCTCACTGGTGGCGTCGATACCGAGGGAGCGGAGAGCCACCAGGAGCGGCTCGATCGGGCGCTTGCGCATTGCCTCGTCGCCGTCGACGACCACCCTGCCCTCGACCAGCGACACTGCGGCGGTCAGGAAGCGTGTCGCGGTGCCGGCGTTCCCCAGCACCAGAGCCTCGGTGGGCGCCTTGAGCGTCCCGTCGCTGGTGACGATGAAGGTCGTCGCGTCAGGCTCCTCGACCGTGACGCCCATCTGGCCGAGTGCCCGTGCCATCAGGGCCGTGTCCTTGCTCTTCAGCGCCCCGGTCAGGCGGCTCGTGCCCTTGGCGAGGGCTGCCAGCAGCAGTGCACGATTGGTGATCGACTTGGAGCCCGGGGGCGTCACGCGTCCCACCAGGGGACGGGCGGGGGGGACGATCGTCAAAGCCTCGAGCTTTGAGGAAGCGGCAGCAGTCAATGGAGCACTCCGTCAAACAGGCGGCCGATGGCCGCACTCACTCCGGTCGAGCCGGACACATCGATCTGTCGAATGGCCCGGTCCTTCGCCGGGGTGAGGTTGAAGCAAGCCCGATGGGTGTAGCCAATCGGGGCAAATGCTGCAACGGGCATCGCCCTCAGGCGTGCCCGGTCGTCCGTGCGTCGGCCAGAGCCTTCAGGTCGGCCGGCTTTAGCTGGACGCTCTCGCCGCAGCCGCACTCACCCGTCTGGTTGGGGTTCTTGAAGGTGAACCCGGACTTGAGAATGTCCTCCTCGAAGTCCATCACCGTGCCGAGAAGGAACAGCGTCGCCTTGGGCTCGACAAAAACGTGGACGCCCTTGTCCTCGACATGGTCGTCGCCCGAGACCGGTTCGGAGACGTAGTCGAGTGTATAGGCTTGCCCGGCGCAACCGGCATTGCGGATGCCGACTCGCACGCCGACTACGGGCTTGTCGCTATCCTCAATGATCTCATTGATGCGCTCGGCGGCGGCATCGGTGAGGCTCATGATCTTCAATGGCATCGGCTGCGGACCTTCATCGTAACAAGACGATATATAGACCTAACGCGCGGAACTTACCACCAGTTGAGCGCAACCTGGGCTTCTTCGCTCATGCGAGACGCATCCCATGGCGGATCGTAGACCATGTTCACGGTCACGTTCTGGATGCCTTCGACGGACAGCGCAGCGTTTTCCACCCAGCCCGGCATCTCGCCGGCCACAGGACATCCAGGAGCGGTCAGAGTCATATCGATGGCGAGGTTGCGGTCGTCGTCCAGGTCGACCTTGTAGATCAGCCCAAGCTCGTAGATGTCGACCGGGATCTCCGGATCGTAGACGGTCTTCAGCGCCCCAATCAGGTCCTTGGTGATCCGCTCGACCTCGTCGGCGGGAATCGCGCCGCCCACGTTCGCCTTGATGCGCGGGGCATCGCCGGCATTGGGCTCGGGGGCTTCGGCCGCGGGGGCCAGGTCTTTCACTTCGTCGGTCATATCCAACCCTTACGCGAAGAAGCTTCGCGCCTTTTCGATACCTTCGACCAGCGCATCGATGTCATCCTTGCCGGTATATAGGCCGAAGGAGGCCCGGCAGGTAGAGGTGACGCCGAAACGCTTGAGCAGCGGCATGGCGCAGTGGGTTCCAGCCCGCACCGCGATGCCGTAGCGATCGAGAATGGTCGAGACGTCATGGGCATGTGCGCCCTTGAGCTCGAACGAGAAAATGCCGCCCTTTCCGGGCGCCGTGCCGATCAGGCGCAGCGAGTTGATCCGGCCCAGGCGCTCCATCGCGTAACTGGTCAGTTCCGCTTCGTGCGCCTCGGTTGCCTCATGCCCGATGCCCTCGACGTAGTCGATGGCTGCTCCCAGGCCGATGGCCTGGACAATGGGGGGTGTGCCGGCCTCGAAGCGGTGCGGCGGCTCGTTGTAGGTGACCTGCTCCATCGTGACCGTATCGATCATCTCGCCGCCGCCCTGGTAGGGCTGCATGTCTGCCAGCAGCTCGTACTTGCCGTAAAGCACCCCGATGCCCGTCGGGCCGTAGAGCTTGTGGCCGGTGAAGACGTAGAAGTCGACGTCGAGATCCTGGACGTCGACCTTCCGGTGCACCGCCCCCTGGCTGCCGTCGACCAGCACCGGGATGCCCCGCGCGTGGGCGATCTCGACGATCTGCTTGATCGGCGTCACCGTGCCCAGCACGTTCGACATGTGAGTGATGGCGACCATCTTGGTGCGCGGCGTCAACGCCTTCTCGAACGCCTCGATCGAGAAGCTGCCGTCATCGCCGACATCCACCCAGTTCAGCACCGCGCCCTTGCGCTCGCGGTGGAAATGCCATGGCACAATGTTGGAGTGGTGCTCCATGATGGAGAGCACGATCTCATCGCCCTCCCCGATCCGCGGCCCGAGGAACGACGCTGCGACGAGGTTGATCGCCTCGGTGGCCGAGCGGGTGAAGATGATCTCCTCGTTCCGCCCCGCATTGACGAAGCGCCGCACGGCTTCGCGCCCGCCTTCGTAGGCTTCGGTCGCCCGGTTTGCGAGGGTATGGAGCCCGCGGTGGACGTTGGCATAGGCGTGCCGATGCGCCCAATCCATCCGGTCGAGCACCTGGTTCGGCTTCTGCGCCGAAGCGCCCGAGTCGAGGTAGACGAGCCGATTCCCGTGGATCTTCTCCTCGAGGATCGGAAAGTCAGAGCGCACTTTGGCGAGGTCGAAGGTCATCTTGCTTACCGTTGGAGATGGCGCGGGATCAGCCCCGCGCCAGCCAATCCTCGATCACCGCGGTCAGCGCTTCGTTGAGCGCCTCGTCCTCGATGGGATCAACCAGCTCGGCGAGGAACGCCCGCACCAGCATCGTCTCGGCTTCCACCTTGGGAATGCCGCGGCTCAACAGATAGAACATCGAGTCCTCGTCGAGGCGGCCGCAGGTCGAGCCGTGGCCGCAGACGACGTCGTCGGCATAAATCTCGAGCTCGGGCTTGCTGAGGATCTCAGCCTCGTCCGAGAGCATCAGCCCCTGGCTCATCAGCTTGGCGTCGGTCTTCTGTGCATCGCGCGCAACCACGAGCCGCCCCTGAACCACTGCCTTCGAGCGCCCGCGGGCGATCGACTTGAACAGCGGCTTCGAAGTGGTGTGCGGAACGGCGTGCAGCGCATCCATGGTGATGTCGGCGTGCTGGCCGTCGCTGACGAGGTTCAGGCCGGTGAGGTCGGCATGCGCCCCCGCCCCCATGTAGCGTGGGAACAGCTGGGTCCGGCTCAACGCCGCACCGGCATTGATCACCAGCGTGCGCAACTGCGCACCCTCGGCGATGTGATACTCGTTCGAGGCGAAGTGAGTTGCCGCCTTGGCCGCGAGGTTCACCGTGATGTGGGTCACTCTGGCGTTCTTGCCCAGCGCCACATAGGTGGCGTGGTTGCCCAGGTGCGCTTCGTCGCTCCCCGAATAGGTCTCGAGGATCACCGCGCTGCCGCCGTCGGCGACGAAAATCTTCGCCGCGCTGGTCGAGTGCCCGGCGGCGCCTTCGGTGCGGCGGTCGATCTGGATCACCGGATCGACCGAGCCGTCGAGGTCGAGCGTGAGGCATTGCTTGGTGAGCGCGTTGTTGAGACGCGTGACGACATCGTCACGCGTGGACAGCACTCCGCCATTGGCCTTGCCGACGATGACGCCTGCGGGCGCGGTGCCGGTATCCTGCACCACCCCGTTGGCGATCATCAGCTGGTAGGCACCGGCGACGCGCAGCGCCGGAGCGCTCGCCTCCATAGCCGCACCGGCGAGCTCGGGCACCGCGCGCAGCAGCTGCTTGAGGTCGGTATAGTGGTAGGCCTCGACCCGGCGGGTCGGCAGACCCGTGCCGGTGAGGCGTTCGGCCTCGGAAGCGGCGCCGATGGCCGTCAGCTGCTCGATGAGCTTGGTCTCGGCCGGGCCGAGACGAACGGGTACATGCATGCTCACGCCGCCTGCTCCTCGTCAAAGCCGGCGTAGCCCTTAGCCTCGAGCTCGAGCGCGAGCTCCTTGGGGCCGCTCTCGACCACACGACCATCCGAGAACACGTGGACCACGTCCGGCACGATATGGTTCAGCAGACGCTGGTAGTGGGTGATGACCAGCATCGAGCGGTCGGCGCCGCGAAGAGCGTTCACGCCCTCGGACACGACCTTGAGCGCGTCAATATCGAGGCCGGAATCCGTCTCGTCGAGGATGCACATCTTGGGCTTCAGGAGTGCCATCTGAAGGATCTCGGCGCGCTTCTTCTCGCCGCCCGAGAAGCCCACGTTCAGGGCGCGCTTCAGCATATCGGCGTCGATATGGAGCGCCTTGCCGGCTTCCTTGACCGCCTTCATGAAATCCGGCGTCGAAATCTCACTCTCGCCGCGCGCCTTGCGCTGGGCATTGAGCGCCGACTTGAGGAAGGTCATCGTGGCGACGCCCGGGATCTCGATCGGGTACTGGAACGCGAGGAACAGGCCCGCGACAGCACGATCCGACGGCTCCATCTCGAGGATGTTCTTGCCATCGAGCAGCACTTCGCCGTCGGTTACCTCGTAGTCTTCCTTGCCTGCGAGCACGTAGCTCAGGGTCGATTTGCCCGAGCCGTTGCGCCCCATGATCGCGTGCACCTCGCCCTTGGGGACGATGAGGTTCACGCCTTTGAGGATCTCGCGCTCCTCGATGCGAACATGGAGGTTGCGGATTTCAAGCATGGGGGTGGTCATTTGTCTTCTCCGATGTCTTCGCCGGCCCAGTAGTCGAGTGAAGCGTCCGCTCCGCCGATGCGGTCGAACAGCCTCGTTCCGTCCTTGAGCCGGCTGAAGGCTGCAAACTTGTTCGAGTCCGGGTATTCGACCACTTCGCTCTGCGCCTTGGTCGAAACCCCGTAGTAGCGGAGCGTCACCGCTCCTGTGTTGATGATCTGATGCGCCACATCGCGGCCGCCAGCAGGAGCGCCAAGCACATCGCCCGCCTTGATCGGGTAGCTCTCGGCGCCGAAGCGATAGGTCCCCTCACTCTCGAGCACGATGAACAGCTCATCCTCGATGTGGTGGTTGTGGTAGGGGCAACCGGTCTTGCCGGGGGGCACCTCGTTGTAGCTGATGCCCATCCCGGTCATGCCGATCTGGCGGCCGAACGAGGCATCGGTCGAAGCGTACTTCGAGCCCTTGGTCCAGGTCTCCAGCGCCAGGTCCGCAATGTTGATCACCGGCTTGGTCATTGCGCGCCCTCGGTGTCTTCGCCGTCCCAGTAGCCGAACGGCGTCAGCTTGCCAGCCGTGCTGAAGATCGACATTGGCTCCTTGTCGTTGCCGTGTGCGATATCGACCGCAATTCGCCCGCTGTCGGGATACTCGGTCACATCCGCCCGGCCATGATTGGCGAAGGCGATATAGCGCAGCTCGGCATCGCTGCTGTTGATGATCTGGTGCGCCTCGCCACCGGCCGGCGCCCCGATGCAGTCGCCCGCCTTGATCGGCAGCCGCTGGTCGCCCACCCGATACGTCCCGGTCCCCGAGACGATGAAGAACAGCTCATCGTTCCCGTGATGCCGGTGATACGGCCAAGCAGTCTTGCCGGCCGGCACGACATGCAGGGTCGCACCGATCTGGTCGGTGCCGACGGCCGCGTCGATGTCGTGCAGCCCCACCTCAAAACGCTTCCCGACCTTGAGCCAGTTGAGCTCAAGGTCGGCAACGTTGACGATGTAGCGGGGCGAAGACGTCATCAGCCGACGCTGCCCTCGAGCGAGATCGAGATCAGCTTCTGCGTCTCGACCATGAACTCCATAGGCAGGTGCTGCAGCACGTCGCGGACGAAGCCGTTGACGATCAGCGCTACCGCTTCCTCTTCGGAGAGGCCGCGCTGCATGCAGTAGAACATCTGGTCGTCGGAGATCTTGGATGTCGTCGCCTCGTGCTCAAACACGGCCGTAGCGTTGCGGCTCTCGATGTAAGGCACCGTGTGCGCACCGCACTTGTCACCGATCAGCAGGCTGTCGCACTGGGTGAAGTTGCGCGCGCCCTTGGCCTTGGCATGGGCAGAGACCTGCCCGCGATAGGTGTTGTCCGAGTAGCCTGCCGCGATGCCCTTGGAGATGATCCGGCTCGTGGTGTTCTTGCCCAGGTGCAGCATCTTGGTGCCGCTGTCGACCTGCTGATAGCCGTTCGAAATGGCGATCGAGTAGAACTCGCCCGACGAGTTGTCGCCGCGCAGGATGCAGGAGGGGTACTTCCAGGTGATCGCGGAGCCGGTTTCCACCTGCGTCCAGCTGATCTTGGAGTTGTCGCCACGACAGTCGCCACGCTTGGTGACGAAGTTGTAGACGCCGCCCTTGCCGTCCTTGTCGCCCGGGAACCAGTTCTGGACAGTCGAGTACTTGATCTCGGCGTCCTTCATCGCGACGAGCTCGACCACCGCCGCATGCAGCTGGTGCTCGGCGCGAGCCGGAGCCGTGCAACCTTCGAGGTAGCTGACGTAAGCGCCCTCGTCGGCGATCAGCAGCGTGCGCTCAAACTGGCCGGTCTTGGCCTCGTTGATGCGGAAATAGGTCGAGAGCTCCATCGGGCAGCGGACGCCCTTGGGGATGTAGCAGAACGACCCGTCGGTGAAGACGGCCGAGTTCAGCGTCGCGTAGTAGTTGTCGGACACAGGCACGACCGAGCCGAGGTACTGCTTCACCAGGTCCGGGTACTCGCGGATCGCCTCGGAGATCGAGCAGAAGATGATGCCCATTTTCTCGAGCTCGGCGCGGAAGGTCGTCGCAACCGAGACGGAATCGATCACCGCATCCACGGCCACCCTGGGCTGCTCGACGCCGGCGAGGAGCTCGCGCTCCCGCAGCGGCACGCCCAGTTTCTCGTACATCTCGAGCAGGGCGGGATCGACCTCGTCGAGCGACTTGGGCTTATTCGCGCCCTTGGGGGCCGCGTAGTAGTACATGTCCTGGAAGTCGATCTTGGGGTACTTCACCTTCGCCCAGGTCGGCTCATCCATGGTCAGCCAGCGGCGATAGGCCTCGAGGCGCCACTCGAGCATCCACTCGGGCTCGTCCTTCTTGGCCGAGATGAAGCGGATCGTGTCCTCGTTCAGGCCCTTGGGGGCCTTCTCGACCTCGATCTGAGTTTCGAACCCGTACTTGTACTTCTCGACATCGAGAGCGAGTACCTTTTCTACGGTATCGTCCTCGATCTCTTCCTTCAAAGTCGGGATATCGTAACGCGCCATCGTCTTCTTCCTATGCTGCGACGCCGTGGCGGGCGCGGTGACGCCCGACGACTTCGCTGAAACCCTTCAGGTAGGCTTCGACGTCCTCGATTGTGGAGGACCAGCCGAAGCTCACCCGCATTGCACACTCGCCGAGCTCTCCCGGCACACCCATCGCCTCGAGCACGTGGCTCGGCCCGACCTTGCCGGACGAGCAGGCTGAACCGGACGAAACGGCGATGCCGCTGAGGTCCAGTCCCATCATTGCCACGGCGCTCTTGAGGCCTGGCACGGCAAAGTTGCTCGTATTGCCGATCCGCTCTGCCTTCTCGCCGAACACGACCAGATCGGGCGCGATCTGCCGCATCCCGTCCTCGGCCACGCGAACCAACTCACTGACATTGGCGTGGTAGAAGCGTTCCGCGAACACTTCCGCGGCCGCCCCGAACCCGGCGATCGCCGCTGCATTCTCAGTGCCGCCGCGTCGCCCCGTTTCCTGGCCGCCGCCCGGGATCAACCGAACCTGATCGGCATGCCCTTTCATGAGCAGCGCCGCTGCTCCGGCCGGGCCACCGATCTTGTGACCGCTGACAGCCATCATATCGGGTGCGCGCGAGGCAAATTCCAGCGCCACCTTGCCGAAAGCCTGTACGGCATCGACGAAGAGATAGTGCGGGCTCGGCCCAACCATGACCTCGATGCGGTCCACCGGCTGGATTACGCCGGTCTCGTTGTTGACGAGGTGGACCGCCACCAGCAAGCGCATCCCCACGAGGTCCGCTGCGGCGATGGCCGAAGCGAGTTCCTCGATCTTGATGTAGCCGTCCGCGTCGAGGCCCACCTTCTTGACCGGCAGACCCGTCGCTTCGGCGGCCTTGAGCACCGCCGCGTGCTCGCCGGCGGAGACCACGATAGCGTCGACGCCGAAAGCCTTGGCGCCTCCAACGATGGCTTGGGTGATGGCCTCGGTAGCGGAACTCGTGAAGACGACCTGGTCGCGCTCGGCGCCGGCAAGGGCGGCCACCTGGGCACGCGCCTTGTCGATCGCGGCACGCAGCGCCCTGCCCTGGGCGTGGACGGACGAGGGGTTGCCCACGAGGTCCAGGGCACCAATATGAGCAGCCCGAGCCTCCGGCAACATCGGTGCCGACGCATTGTGATCGAGATAGATCGACTGTCGCGTCATGAGTCCAGGGGCTCGCTCATCTGCTTCGAATAGCTGCCTGCGACGCCGAGGCGCTCGCTGGAGCCCGAAACAATTCTTGAAATCGGGCGCTCACTTTCTCTACAAGGAGCGCTCACCAGCAACCGGAAGCGGTTGGAAGACCAACTGCCGCCTTTCGAAAAACCAGTTTAGAATAATTCGAAACTGGACATTTCCGCCCATGTTTTAGGCAGCGGCAGACCATTCGTCAAGCCGAGAGACCGGCGCGCGCGCGAGGTATGAGCCACGCGCATGAAGACTGGGCGGGGCCCAAGGAAACGACCTATGCCAGAAGTCATCTTCAACGGACCTGAAGGCCGCCTCGAGGGGCGGTACCAGCAGGGCAAGGACCCCAACGCACCGATCGCTATCGTGCTGCATCCGCATCCGCAGTTCGGCGGCACGATGAACAACCAGATCGTCTACAACCTGTTCTACATGTTCGCCCAGCGCGGCTTCTCCGTGCTGCGCTTCAATTCGCGCGGCGTCGGCCGCAGCCAGGGCATGTTCGACCACGGCATCGGCGAGCTCTCCGATGCGGCTGCCGCCCTCGACTGGCTGCAGAGCCTCAACCGCGAGTCGCGCGGCTGCTGGATCGCCGGCTTCTCGTTCGGCGCCTGGATCGGCATGCAGTTGCTGATGCGCCGCCCTGAGGTCGAGGGCTTCATCTCGGTGAGCCCGCCCGAGAACCTCTACGACTTCTCCTTCCTCGCCCCCTGCCCGTCCTCGGGCCTGATCATCCATGGCGACAAGGACCGCGTGGCGCCGCCGCAGTCGGTGCAGAAGCTGGTCGACAAGCTGAAGACGCAGAAGGGCATCACCATCGAGCAGCAGCAGGTCGAGGGCGCCAACCACTTCTACGAGGGCAAGATCGACGAACTCACCGAGCGCTGCGCCGACTATCTTGACCGGCGCCGCGCGGAAATCGCGGCGGGCAAGGGGCGCTAGCCATACGCCCCGGACCTCCTCCTTCGGAAGGCTCGGGATGAGGTCCTCATGGGGGCTGCGCGCCCTCATGACGAGCCGGTCGATTACATAGGGCAAGCCGATGGCCGCCAAGTTCAAGTCCGATTTCCTGAACGTCCTCGATCAGCGAGGCTTCATCCACCAGATCTCCGATCCCGAGGGCCTTGACGCCCTCGCGGCAAAGGAGCGGATCACCGGCTACGTCGGCTATGACGCCACGGCGACCAGCATCCACATCGGCAACCTGATCACGGTGACGATGCTCTACTGGCTGCAGGAAACCGGCCACCGCCCGATCAGCCTGATGGGCGGCGGCACCTCCATGGTCGGCGATCCCTCGTTCCGCGATGACCAGCGGAGCCTGCTCAGCGTCGAGAAGATCAACACCAACATCGAAAGCATCAAGAAGGTCTACAGCCGTATCCTGCGCTATGGCGACGGCCCGACGGATGCCGTCATGGTCAACAATGCCGACTGGCTGCTGAAGCTCAACTATGTCGAGTTCCTGCGCGACGTCGGCCGCTTCTTCTCGGTCAACCGCATGCTGAGCTTCGACTCGGTGAAGCTGCGGCTCGATCGCGAGCAGTCGTTGAGCTTCCTCGAGTTCAACTACATGATCATGCAGGGCTACGACTTCACGGAGCTGAACCGGCGCTACGGCACGGTGCTGCAGATGGGTGGCTCCGACCAGTGGGGCAACATCATCAACGGCGTCGACCTCAGCCACCGGATGGGCGGCCCGCAGCTCTATGCACTGACCACGCCGCTGCTCACCAAGGCCTCCGGAGAGAAGATGGGCAAATCGGCCTCCGGCGCCGTCTGGCTTAACGGCGAGCTCTTCAGCCCCTACGATTTCTGGCAGTACTTCCGGAACACCGAGGACGCTGACGTCGCGAAGTTCCTCAAGATCTTCACGCGCCTACCGCTCGACGAGATTGCCAAGCTCGACGCGCTCGGCGGCTCCGAGCTCAATGAGGCCAAGAAAATCCTCGCCACCGAGGTGACCGCGATCGTCCACGGACGGGAAGCGGCCGAGCAGTCGGCAGCAACTGCGGCAGCCACCTTCGAGGCAGGTGCTCTGGATCTGTCCCTGCCCACCGTCGAGGTCCCGAAGTCTGATCTCAATGCCGGCGTTGGTCTCCTAGCCGCACTGGTGACGGCCGGCCTCGCCGCTTCGAACGGCGAAGCCCGCCGTCTCGTTCAGTCGGGTGCGGTGAAGGTCAACGACGAAGCGACCGCCGACGACCGCGCCTCGCTGGGTTCGGCCGCCGTTCTGCCCGAGGGCGTGATCAAGCTCTCCGTCGGAAAGAAGAAGCACGCCCTCCTGAAGCCGGTCTGACCGGCTTCAGCGGGTCACCAGCACGGGGATCGAGGTGTGCGCCAGCACGTTGCTGGTCTGGCTGCCGAGTAGCAGCCGGCCCAACCCTCGGCGTCCGTGCGAGCCCATGACGATCAGGTCGGCCGCACTGGTGACGGCCGTCGTGATGATCCCTTCGGCAGGGAAACTGTCGTTCACGTAGACGGACTTGGCGTCGATCCCGGCGGCGGCGGCCGTCTGGACTGCCTTGTCGAGCAGACCACGCGCCGCGGATTCCTGTGCTTCCAACAGTTCCGGAACAGGGTCGAATGCGGTGCCGGCAATGGTGGCATAGCCGCCCCCGACCAGTGCCGCCGGTTCTGTCACCGTGACGATCGTCAGCCTGGAGCCGAGCGCCTTGGCGAGCCCCAGTGCGTGATCCAGCGCGCGCGCGGCGAGTTCCGAGCCATCGGTTGCGACGAGAATATGTGCATACATTTCAATTGCCTCCAGACGTCATGTGGAGATGCTACCCGGCGGTGCCAACCACCGGATTGATCGAAATCAACGCACTTTATTCGACCCGCGGAATTTCCTTGGCACGGTACTCGAACATGCGGCGGAAGGCACCGGGCACCAGGGCCGACATCGGGTTGATCTTGAAGTCCGGCTTGTCGAGCGGCCCACGGACGGCGAACGTCACGCCGTAGAGCCCTTCGCCCTCGCGGCCAGCGAGTGGGCCGAGCAGCTTGGCGAAGGCATTGTTGAGCCCGAACAGCGGCACGTAGGTCCCCGTCAGGTCGAACTGGCGCTGGTCGGTGTAGATGAAGCCGCGCACTGTCCCGCCCACAGTCGACCCGGCCAGCACCGCATCGGAAATTTCGACGCGATCCTTGCGGCGGATGAAGTCGGCCTCGGCACTCCGGAACTCGAGCTTGTTCGAGCGGGCGATCATCTGCCGCGACTCGCTGTGATTCCCAAGGATCTGTGCGACGTTTTCCTCATTGACGAAGGCAAAGTTGCGCAGGGTGAATTGGCCCTGATCGATCTTTTGGTCCTTGAGGGTCTCGACCACGAGACTGCCCTGCCCGCCCTCGACGTTGGGATAGACATTCATCAACCGCAGGAGGGTTCCCAGGTCGTTGAACGCGACCGACATCACCCTGCCATCCGGCGTCGGGTTAGTGGTGACCGACACGTTGCGGTTGCCACCCAGATTCGCCTGGAGGTTCACGCGCTGCAGGTCTGCGCCGCGAAGGACGAGGTCCAGGTTCACGTTGAATGCGGTGGTCTTGTAGAAGCCCAACGCACGCTTGAGTTCGAGATCGACGGCGATGGTCTGGTTTATCGCTGTTGCCTGCGGCCCACCGGTGGAATCGCCGGACAGGCTGAAAAAGCGCTGCAGCATGGGCTTGAGGTCGAGCTGCTCGCCGCGCAGCCGCACCTCGTAGCCGTTGTTGATCGGGGTCAGCGAGATCTGAGCCTGATCGCCGGGGCTCAGCGCGAAGTTGCTGAACTCGGCTGACTGGAGGCCCTTCTTGACGTCGACGCCGAGGCTGCCTTCAAGCTTCACGTCATCAAAGGCCACGTCCAGCTTGCTGACGTCGACCACGTCGCCGGTCTGCTTGATGTTGGCCTGCGCGATACCCGCAACGCCGCGCGCCTTGCTGATGCCGAGATCCTTGATCGCCAGGCTCGCATCCTTGAGGTCGGCGGCAAGCTGAATGCTGCCATCCGGCTGTGGCCGTGCTTCCACGGTCAACGGACCGTCGAGGAACTGGGAGGCGTCGAAGCCGAGCTTTGCGAAGGCGTTCGAATCGACCTTGGCGCGCAGAACCAGGTCCGGAGCCTTCGGATCCAGCTTGCCTGTCGCCTCGACCTCCGCCGATACCCCGTCGAACTCGGTCGTCCCACCGACACTGAACCCGGCCTGCGTCACGCGGAACGCCAGTTGCCCATCGCTGAGCGTATGCCCTTCAATCGGCGACGACGTGCCCAAGTCCTGAACCGCGCCGTTCACCACGTAGTCGATGCTGCGTGGCTCGTTGGTCGCCTTGTCCGTGACGATGGTCGCGACCAGCCCCAGGGACAGTTGCCCCTGCAGGATGTCGAGGTTGATCGGCAGCGCCACCTGGCCCAGCGCATCCGGCTGATGCTTCTTGGTCCAGGCGATCAGCGCAGGAATGCCACCCTTCAGGTCGCCGGAAATCTCGTAGACGGCCTCGGTATCGCTATTGGCCCCGATGATGAAGGCGGCATTGGTGATGTCGACGTTGCCCTGTGGCGTAGGGATGCTGGCGCCGTCTGCCGACATGGTGATGTCGGTGTCGCGCATGGTCAGCTTCATCTCGCCGTCGATGGCGATCGGCTCCATCGTCTCGAGCGCCTTGATCTGGACGCCCACGCCCGTGATGTCGATCGACATCGAGTTCTTGGGCAGCGGCTTGTTCTCGCCCGGCTCCCCGAGCGACCCGATGGGGAACGAGTAGCGCATGGACGAGGTCTTGATGCGCCCGCCCACCACGTTCTTGACGAACCAGTCCCGCGACTCGGACGCGAGGAAGGCGGGCCACAGGCGCTTCAGATCGTCCGCCGTCAGTCCGTCGCCGGCGATGTTCATCTCGAAGCCGGTGCCGCGCCGCACCATGTCGATGCGGCCGGTCGAGACAAGGCGGCTGCCATCGGCCTTTTTTGCCTCGAACTGATCGATGCCGGTCGCCCCGTAGAGCGGTGCCGACCAGCCCTGGAAATTGACTTCGCTGAACGGCTCGGCGGGTGCGCCCAGTTCGTTGTGGATGGCAACGTCGCGAGCCGCGACCTTCATCCCCACGGTCGGACCGTAGAGCGGATCGAGGCCGAGCTTGAACACGCCGCTGACATAGCCCGTGCTGCCGGCGACGCTGACCTGCGTCTCGTCCATGGTGAACTGGCCGATCGCCGGCTCCCACTTCACCTCGGCGATCGAGGTTGCGATGGGGAAGTACTCGCCGTTGACGCGCACATCCATGCCTGTGGCGTCGATGTGGAACACCCCGTCAGTGATCTTGCTCTCGCGCGTGAAGCCGACGTCGATCGACACGGACGCGGTTCCGACCACGGCGATCGCAGTTTCCTGCTCACCGACGAAGGGGGCGAAGGCGCCAGGGTCTAGATTGGTGATCGAGGCCTTCATCCGTGCGGAGCCGTCGGGCTGCTCGATCCACTCGAGAATGCCGTTCATAACCGATCCGCCGATCTCGGCCGAGAACTGGCCGGACGCCGTCTTGGCATCGGCGCTCGGAGCGATGTCGATGGTGATGTCGGTGAAGTGCCGGAGGACGCCGTACAGGGCGTCGTTCATGTCCAGCTTGCCCTCGCGCATGACGAGGCGGGAGAAGGTCCCGAGCTTCGCCTGCTGGACGATGCCGGCGATACCCTGCGCGGCGGCCTCGAGGTTGTAGACCAGCCAGTCGTTGTCCGACCGCATGCCGCCGTTCGGGACTTCGCCCCGCACGTCCACGCCATCCGACGAGAGGTTCACCTCGGGGAAGGTGTCCTGCCCTTCGATGATGCGCACGGTGCGCTCGCCGTTGGGCTCGTCGACATATTCGAACTTGGCAAGGCGCGGCCCGAAGAGGTCCTGGTTGACCTGCAGGTGCGCGCCCACGACCGTAACGCTCGCGGCCGGCTGGCCGATGAGCATGCGGATGGGCGAGAAGCCGACTTCGAGCGCCTCCATGCTGACGCTGCCGCCACTCTTCACGTCGGTATAGGTGACAGGCTTGAACTGGATCACCGGCCAGATGAAGCCCTCGAGCGCCAAGGCCATGTCGCCGAGCTCGAGCTGGCTGCCCGCCGGCATCGAGGCCAGCACGGCATTGCGCACCTGGGAGTTCAACAGCGGCAATGGAACTGGGGTAACTAGCAGGACGAGGTAGAGAACGACGAGCAGCGCAACAGGCGCGGCCACTGCCGCCGCCGCAACCCGACCCAGGATGCGCCATGCCGAGCGCTTGCGGAGCTGACCAGGGACTGGAGTAGGTTTCACTGCTTTCCGGACTTGAGAATGCTCGCCTTGCCGCCCTATCCTAGAATCAAACCGAGCCGGCGTTCACTGCCTGATGATACCGGCTGCAATATGGCACTAACACCCCTTGGCGGCGCAGTTTTCCGGCGCTGTCGTGAACTTTGCGCGTCGACATTGTGACATTCCCCGCCCCCGGCACGCCTGCTCCCGATTTCGAGCTCGTCACTGACAGGTACGAGAAATTTCGACTGTCCAGCCAGCGCGGTCATCCGGTGGTCATCTACTTCTACCCGCAGGACGACACCCAAGGCTGTACGTTCGAGAGCATCGAGTTCACCGCCCAGATGCCTGCCTTTCGGGAACTTGGTGCCGTCGTCATCGGCATCTCGCCGGACAGCGTCGAGAAGCACTGCTCCTTCCGCGACAAATACAACCTCGGCGTCACCCTGGCCGCAGATCCAGACCGCAAGGCGATCGAGGCCTATGGGGTGTGGCAGCTCAAGAAGATGTTCGGCGTCGAGTTCATGGGCGTGAAGCGCGTCACCATCCTCGTGGATCCTGAGGGCAAGGTAGCCGAGGTCTTCCACGCCACGCGAATCAAGGGCCATGCCGAAAAGGTCCTGGCCGCCACACGCGCCCTGGTTGAGCGCCAGGACAGCCCGGCACGGGGCCGCAAGCGCGGCTGAAGCCCCCCACGTCGCCGGCTTTTCTGCGTTTGTTAACCTTAACCGATCATGCTCCGGATGGGTAAGTAACGACCGGAGTAGCTGTGCGTTCTAATGCGAATGGGGTGCAGCCGACCTCGAAGGTCTTCGGCTCTCCGCCCAGAAGGGCGTCAGCACAGCCTAGCGCTGGCATACGTCCGTGGTTTTTCTACCTGACCTTCGCCGCCCTCGTCGGCACAAACGCTCTCATGGCAGTCGGGCTGCTTATGTCGTCCGACATCTCAGCGCTTGTCGAGGGCCGCAAGGATCAGGTTCTGTCCGCCTACGAAGACCGGATCGTGCAACTGCGTATGGAGGTCGATCGCCTCCATTCGCGCCAGTTTGCCCAGGTCGGCGACATCAACCTGCAACTCCAGGAACTAACCCAGCAGCAGGAAGTCCTGCTCGAACAGCATCAGCTCGTCCGCCAGCTCGCCCAGAAGGCCTCCGAACTCGGCCTCGATCCGATCGAGACGTCGGATCAGCCGCCTGTTGCAGCCGTCGTGCCCGTCGCCAGGGGAAGCGGCGACCTCGCTGAAGTAGGTTCCTCGATGGCAGCGATGATGGACGAGAGCCGTCTCGCCCTCCTGGCGCTGTCGGAGTCGGCGGAGGAGTCGACCGAAACGATCCTGGACGCACTATCCGGCCTCGGCATCAGGCCCGATATGCCAGACCTGACGAATGGCGTCGGCGGCCCCCTTCTCGCCGCGGTCGATAGCGCCGGCGATTCAGATGGACTGGTCGATCATGCCAACGAGGCATATCTCGCCCTGGCCCGTTTCAAGGCCGCGAAGAGTGCAATCGACGTCGCTCCGATCCACCGGCCCATGGACGGACTGGTGGGCATGAGTTCGAGCTTCGGCAACCGCAAGGATCCATTCACGGGGGGCCGCGCCTTTCACTCCGGCCTCGACTTCCCTGCCGCCAAGGGAACGGTCGTACTCAGCGCGGGGTATGGCAAGGTGACCTTTGTCGGGGAACGTCCCGGTTACGGGAATACGGTCGAGATCACCCACGGCACGGGCCTCGTCACACGCTACGGTCACCTAAGCGCGTTCATCGCGTCCCAAGGTGACATCGTGAATGCCGGTACACCCATCGCACGGGTGGGATCCACCGGCCGGTCCACCGGACCCCATCTCCATTTCGAGGTCCGCCGCAAGGATGTGGCCGTCGATCCCGGCAAGTATCTAGCCGTCGGCAAGCGCCTCGCTCGCTTCCTCGGCGCGTGAGGCGTGCACCGAAGCAACGTCCCGAGCAAATCAGCCATGCATAAGCGCAAGGCCGGGTGGTTGTTCTGGTTTTTCGTTTCCGGCGGGTTTAGGGTCCCGGCGCAATGCTGATGACTTCAGATATTCCGACGATGCTGCGTCTCCACCGCGCGATGTTTCTTGCGCGTGAGATTGACCGTGTCGAACAGGACCTCGTGAAGCAGGGCCTCGCCCACTTCCATGTATCGGGCGCCGGCCACGAGTCGACGGCACTTGTCGCCGACTATCTCGGTCCCGAGGACTGGTTGCACCTGCACTATCGCGACAAGGCCCTCCTGGTTGCGCGCGGCCTGCCCCTCGTCGAGTTCTTCCGCAGCCTTCTGGCTACCGGGCCCTCGCATTCGGCCGGACGGCAGATGAGCGCGCACTACTCCGCGCGGGACCTCAACGTCGCCTCGATGGTCGGTCCTGTCGGCAACAATGCGCTGCATGCCGTCGGCAACGCGCAGGCCGTGAAGTTCCATCCGGATGCACCGGTGGTGATCTGCTGTGTCGGCGACGGCACAACCCAGCAGGGTGAGTTCCTCGAGGCGGTTGCCGAGGCGGTCCGCACCGAGGCGCCGGTGGTCTTCGTCATCCAGAACAACAACTGGGCCATCTCAACCAAGACTCCTGGGCAGACGTTCTTCGACCTGCCGGGCGGGCCGGCCGACAGCTTCCTCGGACTGCCGATTCGTCGAGTTGACGGCTACGATCTGGGCGCGACGCGCTCCGTGTTCGAAGCTGCGGTGACGCATACGCGCGCCACGCGCGGCCCCTCGCTGATCCTGATGGAGCTCGAGCGGCTCTCAGATCACACCAATGCCGACGATCAGGCGCTCTATCGCACCGCCGAGGACCTGAGTTCCGGCCGGACGCGTGATCCACTCGAAGCCATCCGACAGTCCCTGCGCCAGTCGCAGATGGGTGACACGGCCCTCGCGCAGCTCGAAACGAGCCTGATCGCGGAAGTCGCGGCTTCGGTGGCTGAGGCGCGTGGCGAGCCCGTGCCGGAGACGGCCGGGTCGGCCAAGGCGCCCTACCCGGCTGCCTTCGCCCAGGCCAAGGAGTATCGCGGCGACGTCAAGGCGCCCAGCCTGACGATGCGCGAGGCTCTCAACCGGGTGCTGCGCGAGCAGCTTGCCGCCAATCGCGACGTCTACCTCCTCGGCCAGGACATCGAGGACCCCAAGGGTGACGTGTTTGGCGTCACCAAGGGCCTCTCTACAGCGTTCCCTGGCCGCGTCCGGAACGCGCCCCTGTCGGAATCGACCATAGTCGGCACTTCGGTCGGTCGCGCGCTCGTCGGCCAGCGACCCGTTGCCTTCATCCAGTTCGCCGACTTTCTGCCGCTCGGGTTCAACCAGATCATCTCCGAGCTCGGCTCGATGTTCTGGCGCACCAACGGAGCCTGGCAGACGCCAGTGATCCTCATGGTCAGCTGCGGCGGATACAAAGCCGGCCTCGGCCCGTTCCATGCCCAGACGCTCGAATCGATCCTCGCGCATATTCCCGGCATCGACGTCGTCATGCCGTCGAGCGCCGGAGACGCAGCGGGCCTGCTCAACGCAGCGTTCGAAAGCCGCCGCCCTACGGTCTTCCTCTATCCCAAGAGCGCCCTGAACCTCTCCGATCGCCGGACCTCCGACGATGTGGAGGGGCACTTTGTAGCGCCCGGCAAGGCGCGCACCGTTCGTCAGGGCAACGACCTGACGCTGGTCACCTGGGGCAATCCGCTGGCCCAGTCGTTGCTCGCCGCTGGGACCCTGTCCGACGCGGGAGCAGAGATCGACCTGATCGACCTGCGCTCCATCTCGCCCTGGGACGAGGAGGCGGTTCTCCGCTCGGTCCGCCGCACCAGGCGTCTGCTGGTCGTGCACGAGGACAACCACACGGCCGGCTTCGGCGCGGAGGTGATGGCCACGGTCATGGAGAAGGCCGGCGTCGTCGTGGCGGCAAAGCGAGTCACCCGCGACGATATCCACGTGCCGTTCCAGTTCGAGCGGCAGATCGATACCCTGCCCTCCTATCGTCGGATCATGGAAGCAGCTGCCGCGCTGCTCGAGTTTGACCTCGAGTGGGAGGCACCTAAGGCCGAAACCGGCCCGGCCGCGGTCGCTGCGATCGGGTCTGGCCCGGCCGACGACGAAGTCGAGATTGTCGAGCTGCTCGTAAAACCGGGCGACGTTATCAAGACCGGCGATCTCGTCGCCGTCGTCGAGGCCACCAAGGCGGCCGTCGACGTCCAGGCCACTGTTTCGGGCAAGGTTCTGTCCATTCCGGTCGAGCTGAAGCAGAAGGTTGCCGTCGGCGCGCCGCTGATCTTCGTCGAGGCAGACGCTTCAGTGGCCAGACAGCAGGTGACGGTCACCTCGGAGCGCATCGACAAGGCTATCCTTAGGCGCCACAGCAGTGCTGCCGCCGCACCTGTCACTATCGGTCGGGCCCAGGTTGCCGTCGGCGTTGCCGGAATTGCCGCGGTGACCGGCGCCCGCAAGGTCAACAACTCGGACCTGCGCGGCAACTGGCAGACCCGCGATGCGGATGACATCGTCAAACTGACCGGCATCGAGAGCCGTCGATGGGTACAGCCAGGCGAGAGCGTTCTCTCGCTCGCTGTCTCGGCCACGAAGAAGCTGCTCGACGAGCAGCAACTGGTGATCCAGGACATCGATCTGGTGATCGCGGCAACCGGCACGCCCGACGTCATCACGCCGTCGCTCGCCTGCCGCGTCGCCGATGCCGTGAGCACCTCCGGACGCACCAGCTTGCCGGCCTATGACATCAACGCCGCCTGCTCGGGGTACCTCTACGCCCTCGCCCAGGCGCGGGACTATGTCACCAACCACCCGTCCGCGCGGGTGCTGGTCGTGACGTCGGAAGTCCTTTCGCCGCTACTCGACCAGAACGACTTCAACACCGCGGTGCTCTTTGCCGATGCGGCCTCGGCCTCCCTCATCCAGGGACCGGACCACGACCCGGCTCCACTCTTCACCTTTGCGCAGCCTACGATTGCCGGCTCTCCCGAATCCGGGGAGTTGCTCAGCGTCCCGCGGGCTGGCGAAGGCTACATCAAGATGAACGGGCGCGAAGTCTTCGCCGATGCTGTCCGCGCCATGACGTCAACGCTGACCTCGGCCTGCGCTGCCGAAGGCATCGCGATGGATGACATCGACCTGATGGTGCCGCATCAGGCCAACCAGCGCATCATCGATGCGATTGCCCGGCGTTCGGGCCGCCCGGCCCATTCGATCATCCGGAACTACGGCAACACCAGTTCCTCGACGATCCCGCTGGCCCTGATCGATGCGCTGCCGACGACCAAACCGGGCGACAAGCTCGGGCTCGTGGCCTTCGGCGGCGGCATCACCTACGCCGCAGCGATCGCGACGGTTCAGTCGCCCCGCTGAGGCGGAATTGTTCCTACCTGTGGAATGCGCTAGTGCAAATGGATCATGCATGCATGTCCATGCCATGATAGGACTTGGTCGTTGCGCGCCGGGTGGCACTAGGCGCGCAATACCTAGATTTCGGACCTTTCTAAGTCGTCGGCCGGTGGAGGGATTCACCGGCCGATCTCTTAGTCTACGTCCGCGACCTTGTCGGCATAGCCGGTGACGCGGGCGGCAAGCGATGCTTCCATGAAATCGTCGAGATCGCCATCGAGCACTGCTGCCGTGTTCGAGGTCTCGTGACCGGTGCGCAGGTCTTTGACCATCTGGTAGGGCTGCAGCACGTAGCTGCGGATCTGATGACCCCAGCCAACGTCGGTCTTGGCCGCAGACTCGGCGTTCGCCGCCTCTTCCCGCTTCTGCAACTCGGCCTCGTACAGTCGCGCCTTCAGCATCGCCATGGCCGTGGCCCGGTTCTTGTGCTGGCTGCGCTCCTGCTGGCAGGCGACGATGATGCCGGTGGGAATGTGCGTGATGCGGATGGCGGAGTCGGTGGTGTTCACGTGCTGGCCGCCGGCGCCGGAGGACCGGTACGTGTCCACCTTGAGGTCGGACTCGTTGATCTCGATGTTGATGGTGTCGTCCACCACCGGATAGACCCAAGCGCTCGAGAAGCTCGTGTGGCGGCGGGCCGCGCTGTCGTACGGCGAGATGCGGACGAGACGATGCACGCCGCTTTCCGTCTTAAGCCAGCCATAGGCATTGTGGCCGGACACTTTCACGGTCGCGGACTTGATGCCGGCTTCTTCGCCGTCATGCATTTCCATGACCTCGACCTTGAACTTCCGCCGCTCGGCCCAGCGCGTGTACATGCGCAGAAGGATGTTGGCCCAGTCCTGGCTTTCGGTGCCACCGGCACCGGAGTGGATTTCGAGGTAGCAGTCGTTGGCGTCGGCCTCACCCGAGAGGAGAGTCTCGACCTGTGCCGAGCGGGCTTCCTTCAGGGTCTCCTGCAAGGCCTGTTCGGCTTCCTTCACGACGTCGGCGTCACCCTCGGCCTCACCCATCTCGATGAGTTCGGAGTTGTCGCGGATCGATGCCTCGAGGCGCTTTACCGCGCCGATCTGGGCGTCCAGCTCATCACGCTGCTGCATGATCGGCCGGGCCTTTTCGGGATCGGCCCAGAAGTTCGGATTCTCCGTACGGGCGTTGAGGTCGTCTAGGCGTGCCTGGGCAGTACCCCAGTCAAAGATGCCTCCTCAGCAGGCTTATGACCTGCTCGATTTCGGCGATGATCTTGGTCGTTTCGGCGCGCATGGCTGTCCTCAATCACATTGATCGCTCATGTAGTTGAGACGAAGGGCCCAATCAACCCGTTCTTCCCCGCGTCACCCTCCCATGGTACGCAGCGAGGCAGATCGACGAGGGCAGGCCGTGACTGAGCGCATCGAAGGAGTAAGCTTCGTTTCCAGCGGTACGGCCGAAGCCGACCGCGCGACGGCGCAGTTGCGCGACCGCTACGGTGACTGCGGCTTCGAGAATGCCAGCGTGGTCGTCGCCCTTGGGGGTGATGGCCTCATGCTCCAGACGCTTCACCGCAAGATGGGCATGAACGTGCCGGTCTACGGCATGAACTTCGGGACCGTCGGGTTCCTGATGAACGAGTTCGGCGCCGACAGCCTGCCGCAGCGCCTGGCGGCCGCCTTACCGACCGACATCTACCCGCTAGAGATGCACGTCATGCTCGCGGACGGCTCGGAGCACATGGCCCTTGCGCTCAACGAGGTCTCGCTGTTCCGCATGACCTACCAGGCCGTGAAGGTGCAGATTGTGGTCGATGGCCATGTGCGCCTCGATGAACTCATCTGCGATGGCGTGCTCCTCGCAACTCCAGCGGGCTCGACGGCCTATAACCTCTCCGCCCACGGCCCGATCCTGCCGATAGATGCGCCGCTGCTGGCGCTCACGCCGATCTCGCCATTCCGGCCCCGCCGCTGGCGCGGCGCCATTCTCAACAACCATGCGGTCGTGACCTTCCGCACCCGCGAATCGGAAAAGCGCCCCGTGAGCGCCGTGGCCGACAATGTCGAGTTCCAGCGGGTCGTCGAAGTGACCGTGCGGGAAAACCGTAACCAGAAGGTTACGCTCCTGTTCGACCCGGGCACCGGCCTCGAGGAACGGGTCCTGACCGAGCAGTTCCGCTACTAAGCGGCTGGCAGGGCCAAGCGGTCCTCGAACTCGACGCGGGGCAGCGGCATTTCCGTGCGGGCCGCGCCAGCGAAACCCGCCATCACGCCGCGAGCAGCGCGCCGGGCGAGGATGACGTTCTGCTCGTTGAGGTAGGCAAAGGCCTCTTCGAGTTCCGGCGGGATCGCCCCGTCGTGCTCCACGATCAGTTCCTCGGTCAGGGCCGTGACCACGAAGTGGCGGGCCGAAAGATCGTCCGCCAGGTCGGCCGCGCGGGCGTGGAAAATGAGGCGTGCGAGCATGTTGCGAACCGGCTCGCTCAATCCACATTGGGCGAACATCGCGTTCAGCGCGGCGCGGCTGCCGTTCTCGAGCAGGCTGAAGACCTTCCCCTGAGGGGTGTCGGCCAGGTTGGCAATGCAGTTGGAGAAGAACAGCACATGCCCCTGTACCAGGGCATGCAGCATGACGCGCGTCGAGACGAGCTCGGTGTCGACCAGGCGGGCAGCGTAAGGTTCACGACCAGCGGCGGCTTCCCGCTCGCCAATCGAGGTCAGCGCGGTATCGGTGGCATTGCGCAGCAGGCGGGCCAGGCGCTGTGGCGCGACGGCACCAACGACCATGCGGGTGCCGAGCAGCGCGCTCGCGACGGCCTGAACCAATACAAGGCGCGCGTCGGCAGGCAGGTCCTCGCGCTCAAGCAGAAGACCGCGTATCTCCGCGCTGTCCCGGCCCTCGACCTCGGCGAGTCGTCTCAGCAAGTCCGGCGAGAACGGCACATCCGGACGGCCGAGCAGCTTTGTCGTCAACGGTTCACCGCCGCGGGCGATCAGCGCTTCCACCACCCGCGAGCTAAGGCGCTCGCGCATGGCAGTGGCCAGGAGCATGCCCTGGTCAGCCTGGCCAATGAGAGCCATGAGATCAGCGTCGATCAGCGCCGGCGAATACTGCACGACAGCACGAGCGATGACAGCACTGTCCTGCAGCAGTGCCAGAAGGATGGGGCGCGGCGCTTCGATGGCGTGAAGGAGGCCATAGGCCAGCGCGCCGCGTACGCGTACCGAGGGATCATCAAGGAAGCCGATAAGCGCCGCATAGAGGGCCGCGTGCTCGTCCGCGGGGCCGACATGGTTGAGGTATGCTATCGCCGCCAGATGGGCAGCCTGCCCACGTTCTTCGCTATCACGCGACTGGCTCAGGGCAACGAAGTCCTGGTAGGCGACCATCAAGCTCTCCGGGAGGCGCTGACGTCACGCTATCCGTGAAGGCTTAAGGAACGGTTCACCATAAATGAGCCCGTCAGGGTGTCGCCTTCCCCTGCCCGTAGAGCTGGGTGAAGAGGGCGCTGCCCTGGGCCTCGGTATCCGGGCTCATGAGGACCCTGCTCTGCACTTCGCCCTCGCTGGAAAAGAGCGAAGTGAACGACATGTCGTCCGCAGAGAAGCGCGAAGGCAGGGGCGTCGCATCGGGCCACTTGCCGGAAGGGTCCGCCGCCAGCTGCTGTGCCGAGAACCGTGGGTCAGCCGGAGCGTCGTGCCGCGCGACGAGCGCCTGGTAGACCTCACGGATCGTGCGGGCGTTGCCATCCTCATAGAAGATCGCGCGGTTGGCCTGGGCCGCCTTCGGGAAGAGCTTGGCGGCGATCTGGTCCGGGTTGGCGAGGCCAGCGTTGAAGAGCTTCTCGGCCCCCTGCGCCCCCAGGAAATGCGCAATGTACAGCTCGCCGGGACTAGGCATGCGACCGAACTTCGCAAACAGGTAGTCGCCATTGCTGCGGGTGTAGGCTGCGGCGAGGTCCGAGGCGACCTGAGCATCCTCGCGCAGCGCCAGGATTTCCTTCCGCATTGCCTTGTTCGGAACCGAGTAGTCGCCGCTGGCATCAACCGAGATGGCATCGGCGTAGGCCTGGTAGCCCAGCCGCGGCCCTTCCTGCTTCATCACCTGGAGCCAGGTACTATCGATGAACTGGAAGAGCCCCGTGGCGCTGGAGGTAGCGGCCTTGGCATCCGGCTTCAGGCTGCTCTCGCGGATAGCCGTTTGCAGCAGATAGTCGAAGTCGACCCGGCTCTTCGCCCCTGCCGTGTCGATGGCATAGGCGAGTGGCTGAGGCACCGATATCGGCTTTACGCCCATCGACTCGCGGGTCCGGCTGCTAACGTTCGGTTAACCAATCACTTATGGAGGTTAACGATTGGTTACCCCTGCCAGCGTGTCACTACATCCGAGAGAACCGGCCGATCGCGATCCTCGATCTCCGTGGTCGGCGTCCCGATGTGGATGAAGCCGACGAAGCGCTCGCCGCCGCGGGCGCCCAGCATGGTCTGCGCTTCCGTGTCGAAGCCATACCAGCGGTTGGTCCAGCTTGCCGCAAATCCCATCGCGAAGGCCGCATGCGAGAGATTGAAGCAGACGTTGCCGGCCGAGAGCAGTTGCTCCATCTCGGGTGCCTTCGGATTCGGCTTGGGGGAAAGCAGCACGCCGATGGTCAGCGGCGCCGGCAGAAACTGACGCCGCTCGATATCGAGACCGGCCTCATCAAGGTCCGGCCGACGGCGCCTGGCGATCTCGGCCAGCTTTTCACCCGCCTTGATGCGGTCGTCGCCCTCGATCAGTACCAGTCGCCAGGGCACAAACTTTCCGTGATCCGGCACACGCGTCCCCATGGTCAGGATTTCCTGAAGTTCCTCGGGTGTTGGCCCGGGATCCTTGAGAAAACCGATCCCGACGGAACGTCGGGTCTTGAGGTAGTCGCGCAGTGCGGCGTTGATGGGCATGGTCAGGTCCTTGCGAGAGTGTGGACCTTATGACACAGCTTTTCCCCAATCCAAGCGTAGGGACGCGGATTTTCTGGCGGGCGCCGAAGGGCGTGAATTGCGGGGTCGTTGCGTGATGCTCAGGCAGTGGATCGGGATGTTGGTGCTGGCGTCGCTGCTGGTGCCGACACTGGCGATCGGCCAGGAAGCACCGGTCCCCCTGCCCCGCCGTGCCGACCGCATGCCGGCCGGCATCGAAGCTGCGCCCAGCGCGCCGGCAGCAACGACCACCGACGAAGCCGCGGCCGACGAGGTCCCCGAGGCGGCACCCGATGTGGCGGCGGCCGCCGCCGAGGCCGCTGCGCAGATCGCGGCCATCACCACGCCGCAGCCCGTCACCCTCGTAGCAAAGATTACCGAACAGGGCGGCACGCTGCCCGACGGCGTCACCTGGCGGGTGTTCGAGACCAAGACCGATGCGTCAGGCGACCTGATTCTGGCCAAGAAGTCCGAGGATGCGACTGCCCACATGGAGCTCGCGCCGGGGAACTACGTGGTGCATGTCGCCTACGGCCGGGCCCAGACCACGGACACGCTGACGGTGGCGGAGGGCGAGAACAACAAGCAGCTGGTGCTCGACGCGGGCGCCATGCGCCTCAGCGCGCTCGCCACCGGCGACGTAGCGATTCCGATCAACCTGCTCCGGTTCGACATCTACACGTCCGGAAATGAAGGCGACCGGACGCTTGTTGCGCAGAACCTCAGCTCCAACGACATCGTGACGCTCAACGCGGGCACTTATCACATCGTCTCCTATTTCGGCGATGTGAACGCCGTGGTGCGCGCCGACCTCCGGGTCGAGCCGGGCCAACTGACGGAAGCGACGCTCTACCACAAGGCGGCCCAGATCTCGTTCAAGCTGGTGAGCGAGGCTGGTGGCGAAGCCATTGCCGACATCGACTGGACGGTGAAGACCGCTGACGGGCAGACCGTCTTCACCAATATCGGTGCCTTCCCCTCAACGGTCCTCGCCGAAGGCGACTACCTCGTTTTGGCCAAGCGGGGGGAACAGGTCTACAATCGCGAATTCCAAGTCCAGCCCGGTCCGGCCAAGGAGATCGAGGTCCTCACCGCGGTCTACTGAGACAAGTGAGTGCCCTCGAATTTTCTTCCTGACGCGTGTCGATCCTCCATCCCTCCGCTCGTCGTGGTCATGAAGGCAGGAAACGCCCCATCATCCGATGAGGCACTGCCGCGGAAGGAGAACGACCATGCGGTTCATGATCATCGTCAAGGCCACCCCGGAAAGTGAAGCCGGGATCATGCCCAAGCCTGAAGTCTTCGAAGCGATGGGCAAGTTCAATGAAGAGCTCATTAATGCCGGCGTCTTGCTGGCCGGTGAAGGCCTGCACCCATCGAGCGAGGGTGCCCTCGTCACGTCCAGTGGGGGCGAGATCACCGTCACAGACGGCCCGTTCGCCGAGAGCAAGGAGCTGATTGCTGGCTTCTGGATCATCACGGCTAAGTCGAAGGACGAGGCGCTCGAATGGGTGAAGCGCATTCCCTTCGACGACGGCGAAACGATCGAACTTCGCCGCGTCTTCGAGGCCGCCGACTTCGCCGAGGTCCTTTCAGCCGATGAAATCGCCAAGGAGCAGGCCTGGCGCGATGCCAACCAGAAGCCGATCACGAACTGAAAGGGATTCCGCATGCGCTTCATGATCATCCGCAAAGCCGATGCCGAGACCGAGGCGGGGGTGATGCCAGGCACCGCCCTCATCGAGCAGATGACCGAGTACAACGAGAAGCTGAACAAGGCCGGCGTCCTCGTCGGGGGGGACGGACTGCACCCGAGTGCGCGAGGCGCCCGGGTCAAGTTCAATGCGGGCAAGCCGACGGTGCTCGACGGTCCCTTTGCCGAGGCCAAGGAGCTGATCGCGGGCTACACACTGATCGACGTCGCTTCTCGCGAGGAAGCGATCGAATGGCTCAGGCAGTGGCCGCCGCTTGACGGCCACGGCAATGTCGAACTCGAGCTGCGCCAGATCTTTACCGCCGAGGATTTCGGCGACGCTTTCACGCCCGAGCTGCAGGAACGTCACGCGAACATGCGCGAGGACGAGAAGGCGAGGAGCTGAGCGTCTTGCCGAGGCGGATCGGATTTGGTCTGATCCGCCGCCATGTCGAAACACGAAACCCATAGCGCCATCGAGGCTGTCTTCCGTCTCGAGCAGGCCAGATTGATCGCAGGCCTCACGCGGATCGTGCGCGACGTGGGCATGGCCGAGGAGCTGGCGCAAGACGCTCTGATCGTTGCGCTCAGGCACTGGCCCGAGAACGGCTTGCCTCGTAGCCCCGGCGCCTGGCTGATGCAGACGGCCAAACGCCGCGCCATCGACTACTTCCGCCGCAACAAGATGGCCGCGCGCAAGCTGGACGAACTCGGGCACGACCTGCGCGAGGAGGAGTCGACGGCACCGGACCTCGACACACCGCTGGATGACGATGTCGGCGACGACCTGTTGAAGCTGATCTTCACGTCGTGCCACCCGGTGATCTCACCCGAATCTCGCGTGGCCCTGACGCTGCGGCTGCTCGGTGGACTGACGACGGATGAGATCGCCCGCGCCTTCCTCGCTCCGGAGCCAACGATCGCCCAACGCATCGTTCGGGCCAAGAGGAGCCTTGCCGAAGCAGGCCTGCCCTTCGAGGTGCCGCGGGCCGGAGAGCGGGCGGGCCGTTTGGGATCAGTGCTCGAAGTGCTCTACCTCATCTTCAACGAAGGATACTCGGCAACTGCAGGTGACGACTGGACCCGCCCGGCCCTCTGCGACGAAGCCATGCGGCTCGGACGCATCCTCGCCGGTCTTACCCCCGATGAGCCCGAGGTCCACGGGCTGGTGGCCTTGATGGAAATCCAGGCCTCCCGGCTGAGAGCGAGGAACGGTCCAAAGGGCGAGCCCATCCTCCTGCTCGACCAGAATCGGGCGCTCTGGGATCAGCTCATGATCCGGCGTGGACTGACCGCACTGGAGCGTGCGGAAGCCCTCGGCGGCACCGGGCCCTACGTGCTCCAGGCCGCGATCGCTGCCTGCCATGCCCGCGCCCGGCGCGCCGACGAGACTGACTGGAAGAGGATAGCGGCACTTTATGACCGGCTGGCCGTGGCGGCGCCGAACCCGGTGGTTGAACTCAACCGTGCCGTTGCCCATTCCATGGCCTTCGGGCCGGCCGATGGTCTCGTCATCCTCGCTCTGATCGCCGACGCCCCGGCGCTCAAGGGGTACCACCTGCTCCCGAGTGTGCGTGGCGACTTTCTCTTCAGGCTCGGGCGGCTGGCGGAGGCGCGTGAGGAGTTCGAACGGGCGGCAGGCATGACCCGCAACGAGAAGGAACGCGCGCTGCTGCTGGAGCGGGCGGCCGCCTGCGACCCAGCCGCCTGAGTCGTCGTCAACTCATTAGGTTGGCAGGTCCCCGCGAATTGTTCGTGCGGCAAGATGTGTCCTGCTATCTCCACGACGAGCGCCGGTGCTATAGAGAAAAGGCTTGCAGCAGAAGCACATGTAATGGCTCAGCCAGACCGAAGACTGGTCCCGATAGTATCGCTGGACGTGGTGGGCTATTCCCGCCTGATCGAGCGCAATGAACGTCAGACCCTCCGCCTCGTGCAGCGGGTCTACGATCGCTTGATTGCGGGCACCATCGGGTCGGCTGGCGGCAAGGTCTTCAAGACCATGGGCGACGGTCTTCTCGCAGAGTTCAACAGCGTCGTGGCGGCTGTCCAGTGGACCTCCCAACTGCAGCGCAAGATCCACGAGCGGAAGATCCACGCGCCGGGCGGCGAGCTGTTCCAGGTCCGCGCGGGAATTGTATTGGCAGACGTCCTGGTGGCCGGGAACGACCTCTACGGTTCGGGCATCAACCTCGCCGTGCGCGTGCAGAGCCACTCCCCGCCCGGCGGCATGTGCATCACCAAGTGGATGTACCAGTACCTCGACGGCACCATCGACCTGCCCTTCGTCGACATGGGGCCGACCGAGCTCAAGAACATCACCAAGACGGTACGAATCTACACCTGGCACCCGGCTGGCGTGACGCGCCCGCTACCCATCGATGCGCCGCCACCGCCGCCCCCGAGCAATCGGCCGTCAGTCGTCGTACTGCCGTTCGACAACCTTTCTGGCGAGGCTGACCAGAGCTACTTCGCCGATGCAGTCGTCGAGGAAATCACCGCCACGCTGAGCCGGGTGAAGGACTTCTTCGTCATCGCCCGCAACTCGGCCTTCACCTACAAGGGCCGCGCCGGCATCGACATTCGCCAGATCGGCCGCGACCTGGGGGTCCGTTATGTCGTCGAGGGCTCGGTGCGCCGTGTCGGCGAGCGGGTCCGCATCACGGCGCAGCTGGTCGAGACTGAGACGGGCAGCCACATCTGGTCCAACAAGATCGACGGCGCAGTCGCCGACCTGTTCGACCTGCAGGATCGCATGGCGGCGGAAGTCGCAAGCGCGATACAGCCCTCGATCCGTCGCGCCGAGGTGGAGCGCGCCCGCAAGAAGCGCCCCGAAACGCTCGCCTCCTACGATCTCGTCATGCGGGCGTTTCCGCACCTCTGGGCGCACAGCCCCGACGACAATCGCGAGGCCATCGCCTTCCTGACCCGGGCCCTGCAACTCGAGCCCCAGTATGGGCTAGCGGCAGCGCTGGCGGCGTGGGCGCACGGGCAGCAGATCGCCTACAACTGGACCGCCGATTTCGCGGGCGAGCGGAGCACGGCCTCGCAATTGGTGGAAACCGCGACGATGAACGTCGCGGACGACCCCACAGCCCTGACGGCCCTCGCCTCTGCGATGATGATGCTGGGTGGCAATGTCGCGCAGGCTGCCGCTTTCGCCGACCGGGCGCTGCATCTCGACCCCAACCATGCCTGGGCCTGGATGCGGCGGGGCTGGGGTCACGTCTATCTCGGCAACCCTGATGAGGGTCTTGCCGCCTTCGAGCGTTCCGCCCGCTTGTCGCCAATGGATCCCTTCGGCTTCAACGTCCATCTCGGGATGGGCCTTGCCAACTTCGCCTCGGGCCGGCCCCAGCGGGCGATCGAGTGGGCGCAGCGTGCCATGGCCGAGCGCCCCGGCCTCACCTGGCCTAATCGCGACCTCGCCGTCTATTTCGCCCACCAGGGCGACCTCGCCTCGGCGAGCGATGCCCTAGGGCGATTCCAACGCCACCACCCGCATGTCACCCTCGCCGGCGTGGGCGACGGACTGCGATTCATGTATCCCTCGCTGCTGGCCCGCTACCTGCAAGGGCTGCAGTTGGCAGGGCTTCGTTAGGGCCCTACGCAACTTTATTCATCCCGTAAGTGTTTCTCCAACCTTCGCAGGGCATTCTGCGCGCGGGTTTACGGGGGCAGTGCCTTGGACATTCGACTGGAAAAGCGTCTTTCGCCGCGTCGCAACACAGTGATCGAAGCAACGATCGTGTTCGATGGTGGTCGATCGCGCATGCGGTGCATCATCCGCAACCTGTCAGAATCCGGTGCCAAGCTCGAAGTCGCATCTGTGACGAAGATTCCGCGCACCTTCGATCTCGTGGTCGACAAGGTCCGGCCACAGCCGTGCCTCGTGGTGTGGCGCTCCGTGAAGGAACTCGGCGTGCAGTTCCAGGACACGTCGCTACGCTGAACCCGCACTGAACGGCCAGTTCGGGATCGGTTCAAAGTCTCCCTCCTAGTCAGACGTCCATCGGCGAACGCAAGGCTCGCCGACGTTTCGGCTCCTCGCCGGGACGTACGTCTTTCAGGAGAAAACTATGAAGAAGACTATCGCGATCTCGCTGATCGCCCTCTCGCTTGTCGCTTTCCCGGCCGCCACCCCGACCCTCGCTGTCGACACCGGTATCACGTCGCTATGCGGCCCGGACGGCCCGGAAAACTACAAGGCCCAGGGCGGCTTCTGTGATCAGGTCGGTGCCAACGGCTCGCTGGTCGAGAGCGGGGACTGCACCGAGGCTCCCTGGATTGTCGAGAGCTCCTTCGGGACGCGCGTTGCCGACGAGAAGCTCCTCGTGGCGGCCTCCGGCTGCTACGACTATCCGGAGCTTCCGGACGTCGTCTGACCGACGGGGCGGCCTCAGGGCCGCCCTTTTCCATTCAACTCCCGTTCAGCCGCACTATATCATTGATGGCAGCACAGTTCGGTCAGCGTCCGAAGGAGGGTTGCCATGCCCCAGCACGCGTTCATCATCGCCGGTGACCAGGTGCTCCACGTCGCCAACCCGGCGGGGGCGGCCTTTCCGTACCAGGCAACGTCGCAGGTCCTGCTGCCGCAGGTGCAGGTCGATCCGCAACGTCATGAATCCGCCGAGACCGTCATCGTCGTCGCGCAGGGCACACTCGAGATGATGGTCAACGGCGCGGCTGCCCTCGTCGGGGCAGGCTCTCACGTGAGGGTTCCGCCGGGAGTCTGGTTCGCGTACCGCAACCCCAGTGATTTCCCGGTCCGGCTGCTGTCGCGGACAGCGCCGGTGCCACCATCGGGCCGGCATTGCCGCGTCACTGTTCAGCTGACAGCCGCCTGATCCAAGAAAAGGGCCGCCAAGAGCGGCCCTTTCGCATTTACGCAGCGGCTTGCTGCTTGAGGTCCGGCGGAACCGCTTCCGCCATCAGCTCGACGATCGCATCAGTCGCCGGGATCACCCTCTGGCCTTCGGTGCCGAGGCGGCGGACCGATACGGTGCCCTCCTCGGCCTCGCGCTTGCCGACCACGAACATCAGCGGCACCTTCTGCACCGAGTGCTCGCGCACCTTGTAGTTGATCTTCTCGTTGCGCGCGTCGAGCTCGGCCCGGATGCCGCCGGCGCGAAGGCGGTCGACCAACTTCTGGGCATAGTCGTCGGCCTCCGAGACGATGGTCGCGACGACCACCTGGGTCGGCGCCAGCCACATCGGCATCTTGCCGGCATAGTGCTCGATCAGCATGCCGATGAAGCGTTCGAGCGAGCCGAGGATCGCGCGGTGCAGCATCACCGCGTACTTCTTGGTCCCGTCCTCGGCCACATACATGGCCCCAAGGCGCTCCGGCAGCACGTAGTCGAGCTGGAGCGTGCCCACCTGCCAGGAGCGCCCGATGGCGTCCTTGAGGTGGAACTCGAGCTTGGGCGCATAGAAGGCGCCCTCGCCTTCGGCGATGACGAAGTCGTAGCCGGTGGCCTTGAGGGCGTCGCCCAGAGCCTTCTCGGCCGCGTCCCAGCGCTCGATGGTGCCGCCGAACTTATCCGGCCGGGTCGCCAGCTTGATGACGACGTTCTCGAAGCCCATGTGCTCGTACACCGAGTAGAGCAGGTGCACGAAACGCTCGGTTTCGGCCTGGATCTGCTCCTCGGTGCAGAAGATGTGGGCGTCGTCCTGCGTCATCTGCCGCACGCGCAGCAGGCCATGGAGCGCGCCATGGGCCTCGTTGCGATGGCAGCAGCCGAACTCGGCCATGCGGATCGGCAGGTCGCGGTAGCTCTTGATGCCCTGGTTGAAGATCTGGATGTGGGCCGGGCAGTTCATCGGCTTCAGCGCCATGAGCTCTGCCTTGCCCGACAGGACCGGGCCTTCTTCCTCGGTGCCGGGCACCTCGTCGGGAACCACGAACATGTTCTCGCGGTACTTGCCCCAGTGGCCCGAGGCCTCCCAGAACTTCGACGACATCAGCTGCGGGGTCTTCACCTCGTTGTAGCCGTTGGCGTTCACCCGGCGGCGGATATAGGCCTCCATCTGGTTGTAGAGGACATAGCCCTTGGGGTGCCAGAACACCGAACCCTGGGCTTCTTCCTGCAGATGGAACAGGTCGAGGTCCTTGCCGATGCGGCGGTGGTCCCGCTTCTCGGCTTCCTCGATCATGTGCAGGTATTCGTCGAGTTCCTTCTGGCTGGCGAACGCCGTGCCATAGATGCGGCTCAGCACCGGATTGTTGCTGTCGCCACGCCAGTAGGCGCCGGCCACCTTGGTCAGCTTGAACGCGGTGCCGATGTCCTTGGTCGAGCGCATGTGGGGGCCGCGGCAGAGGTCGAACCACTGGCCCTGCTTGTAGATCTTGATCTTCTGATCCGCCGGGATCGCATCGATCAGTTCGACCTTGAAGTTCTCGCCCTTGCTGGCGAACACCCTCTTGGCCTCGTCGCGCGTCCACACTTCCTTGGTGAAGGCAGCACCGCGCGCGATGATCTCAGCCATCTTCTTTTCGATGGTGCCGAAGTCGTCCTCACTGAACGGCGTGTCGCGCTTGAAGTCGTAGTAGAAGCCGTTCTCGATCACCGGGCCGATGGTGACCTGCGTGTCGGGCCACAGCTCCTGCACTGCCTCGGCGAGGACGTGCGCGGCGTCGTGACGGATCAGCCCGAGCCCATCGGCGCTGTCGCGCATCACGAACTCGATCTTGCCGTCCTCTTCGAGCGGATCGGAAAGGTCGCTGAGGACCCCGTTCCACTTCATGGCGACCGTCTTCTTGGCGAGGCTTGGGGAGATGCCCTCGACCACGGTGGTCCCGGTGGTGCCACGCGCATAGTCGCGTACTGCACCGTCGGGGAACGTCACCTTGATCATTTTCATCTCCAGAATTGGGATTGGCGTCGGCGGAAATGCCGGCAAGGCGGGGTGTCTAGCACGCGTCGCGGGCATACGCCAAGCGGACGCGCCGAATCGCCCGATGGCCTCCAGCCCCGGGTTTTGCAGCAGTCGGGCGGGGACCGGCGCGGTTTCTGGCCACGCGGGTAGTCCGCAGATGAACGGCCGTCGCCGCGCCGGTGCCGAGCGAGGTGGAGTTGGACCTGAGGGGACCAAGAAGCGTGCCCCCATCGCTCCTCTCGTCTGCATTGCTGCATCGGAGCCGGGATGGGCGGCCGGGTGTCAGCCCCAAAAGCCCGCCATGGGACGACTCCCATGACCCTCGATATCCGCCACCGTTCGTTCGTCGCGAGCGCCGCCCCGTGGAGGACGAAGCGAGAATACAATGGGAATGGAGGAAGGGGATAAGGATCGTGCGGAGGCACGGTGGTGGCGAGGTCCGAGTGCGGACCTTCGCCAGTCGAAAGCCGGCGCCATCCGTTGTGGACAGTGCCGGCCGAAGCGTGTCGCGACGGCGCGCGCTATGTTCGCCTGGTGGTCACGGCTCGTCCGATGGCGATGATGATGCAGGCGCCGATGAAGCCCGCAATCAGGTAGCCGACCCAGCCACCGAACGATATCCCGAGCAAGCCAAGGGCCAGATTGGCGACGATCGCCCCGACGATGCCCAGGATGATGTTCATCACGATCCCGGTGTCGGTCTTCATGAACCGGCCGGCGAGCCAGCCGGCGACGCCGCCGATGATGATCGCAGCAATCCAACCCACTCCATCGAAAGCCATTTGCGTCTCCTTCCTCGTTAAGTACCCAGCCAGCCAGAACATTCCGGCTTCGGGAAATAACGGAGAACAACGAAAATCGATCCGTGGACCGTCGCTGATGCTGGCGCTTGCGAAGAGTCGCGTGCCACGCTGCCGACACCCTCGGCGCGAATCCGCGCCACAATCGGCGAGCCAAGCGTGAAGATCGACCTTAAGGCCCAGATCCCGAGTTACGCCGCACCCAAAGGCCGATTCGAGATCGTGGTCATCCCGCCCCTGCGGTACCTCATGATCGACGGCCACGGCGACCCCAATACCGCGCAAGCCTACGTCGATGCCCTGACGACACTCTATCCCGTCGCCTACAAGCTGAAGTTCTTCAGCAAGGTCAGCCTCGAGCGCGACTATGTCGTCATGCCGCTCGAAGCCCTGTGGTGGGCCGAGGACATGGAGGCCTTCACCAGCGCCCGGGACAAGTCGCAATGGGACTGGACCGTGATGAACCTCGTCCCGGAGTGGATCAGCGACGACCACTTCGACGATGTCGTCGCAGCGCTGGCAAAGGCCGGTGGCGCACCGGCTATCGACCGCATCAGGCTGGAGACGCTCGACGAGGGCTTGTGCGTGCAGACGCTGCATGTGGGCTCGTACGACGACGAGGCCCCTACCCTCGCGCGCCTGCACGACGAGTTCGTCCCGGCCAACGGGCTCATGCTCACCGGCAAGCATCACGAGATCTATCTCAACGATCCGCGACGCACCGAGCCATCCAAGCTGCGGACGATCCTGCGCCAGCCCGTCAGCGCGAGGGGCGACGCCAACGCGGGCTGAGCGTGGGGCCGGCCCTGTGGCGGGTCTGCCACCTGGGGACCGAAACCGACCTAAGCACGACTTGCCTCGCCTTCCGCGCGTTGCCAAGCTGGGGTCCTGCACACCAAGCGGCCCGTCAGCGGCCGGCAAGCACCATAGGGAAGAGATGACCAAGATCACGGGGATCGAAACGATCCGCACGCGCGCCGATGGAACATGGCTGTTCGTCAAGGTTCTGACGGACCAGCCGGGCCTCTACGGCATCGGCTCGGCCTCCGACCACTACCGCGCCAAGGTGGTGCAGGCGGCGATCGAGAACGTCACTCCCCTGCTGATCGGCCGCGACGTCAGCCAGATCGAGGATATCTGGCAGTCCGTCTACACCCAGAGCTACTGGCGCAACGAGGCCATCGGCAACACCGCGCAGGCCGGCATCGACATGGCGCTGTGGGACATCAAGGGCAAGGAAGCTGGCATGCCGGTTTACCAGCTGCTCGGCGGCAAGACCCGCAGCGCCGTCGCCGCCTACGCCCATGCCCAGGGCAACTCGCTCACCGAGCTCGAGGACGACGTCCGTCGCTACTGGGAGGAAGGCTACACCGTCATCCGCTGCCAGCTCGGCAACTATGGCGGCGGCGGCTTCCTCGATCGCGCCAACGCCCGCGGGCCCAAGAACCACTGGCCGCAGGACAAGGCTTTCGACGACGACGCGTACCTGCACGCGATCCCCGAAATGTTCGCCCACCTGCGCGACAAGCTCGGCTGGGGCCCGAAATTCACCCATGACGTGCACGAGCACCTCGCCCCGACCAATGCGGTGCAACTGGCCAAGCTGCTCGAGCCCTATCGGCTCTACTTCCTCGAGGACCTGCTGTCGCCCGAACAGGTCGGCTGGTACCGCCAGGTGCGCCAGCAATGCGCCACCCCGCAGGCGATGGGCGAGCTGTTCGTCAACCCGCACGAATACCTGCCGCTGATCACCGAGCGGCTGATCGATTTCGTCCGCGTCCGCATCTCGAAGGGCGGCGGCATCACCCAGGCGCGCAAGATCGCGACGCTCTGTGAATGGTTCGGCGTGCAGACCGCCTGGCAGGAGGGCGGCGACAACGATCCGGTCAACCAGATGGCCGCGATGCATGTCGACCTCGCCTCCACCGCCTTCGGCATTCAGGAGGAGAACCACTTCAAGCCCGAGGAGTACGAGCTGTTCCCCGGCCACGCGATCCTCGAGGGCGGCTATCTCTACGGCAACGAGCAGCCCGGCCTCGGCATCGATATCGACGTGAAGAAGGCGGAAGCCCTGCTCGATCCGGACAAGGCGGCCAAGTCGCACTACATGGCCGAAGACCGCCGCCGCGATGGCGGTATCGTCCGTCCGTAACCCATCCGGCGCCGGGGCAATGCGCCGGCGCCTCCAGCCATTCCAGAACGAGGAGGATATTCTGATGGCCCGCGAACTCCAGGTGCTCACACCGGAACAGGCGCAGCATTTCATCGAGAAGGGCTATGTGCGCGTCAAAGGGTGCGTCGACCCAGCCCTGGCGAAGAAATGGACGGACGAGGCCTACACGCGCCTCGGCTACGACCCCGAGGACCGTTCGACCTGGACCAAGGAGATCGTCTGGATGGACCGCCACAACACGGCGGCGATCAAGGACATCTCGCCCAAGGGCTGGGCGGCGCTCTGCGACGTGACCGGCGGCGAGGATCGCATCGAACACCGGATCATGGAGATCGAGTCGCAGCACTTCACGACCATCGACTCCACCGAGTGGTCGGATGCGTTCGTCGTCAACTTCCGCCGCGGCGCCGACAAGCCGTGGGTCGAGCCATCGGCCGCGGCCGGCGGCTGGCACAAGGACGGCAGCTTCTTCCGCCACTTCCTCGACAGCCGCGAACAGGGTCTGTTGACGATCGTCTACTGGTCGGACGTGGTGCACAAGGGCGGCGGCACGTTCGTGGCGCCCGATTCCATCAAGGTGGTGGCGAAGTACCTCGCCGAGCACCCGGAGGGCGTGGATGACGGGGACGCGTTCGGCAAGCTGATCGAGGAGTGCCAGGAGTTCGAGGAGATCACCGGCGAGACCGGCGACTTCATCATCCTCCACCCGTTCATGCTGCACGCCTCGTCCAACAACCACTCGGGCCGGGTCCGGTTCATGACCAACCCGCCGGTGGTGCTGAAGGAGCCGATGAACCTCAACCGCGACGATCCGAGGGAGTTCTCGCTGATCGAGCGCGCGACGCTGCATGCCCTGGGGAAGGACCGCTATGATTTCCGGCCGACCGCCCCGCGCGAGGAGCGCTGGACGGTCCACGCCTGAGGGCTATTTCCAGCGACCATAGCTCCACGGCGCGTACCAGTGCGCGCCGTCGGGCACCTTCTCCGGCACCGGATCGTAGCCGTGCGTGCCGCCGGGTCGGCAGCGGACGATGCGGGCAAGGCCCATCCAGCCTCCGGGCCAGAAGCCATGGCGCCAGATGGCGTCGCGGGTGAACTCCGAGCAGCTGGGAGCGTGCCGGCAGTTGCGGCCCATGAACATCGAGAGCGAGTAGCGGTAGCCCTGGATCAACACATAGGAGGCGATCCTGAAGGGCCAGTCGACGATCGTCCAGAACAGACGGACGGGGCTGTCCATCAGGCCGTCGCCGCGACCTTCGGCGCCTCGATCTTGTCCAGCGCATCGCACACTGCATCGAACACCAGCAGCGTGGACGTGTGGCGGGGGCGGTACTCGCGGACGGGCTGGAGGTACCTGAGGTCGCTCCACCTTTCGCCGGCGGGCGGCGGGCCGTCGGCCTTGAGCATGGCCGTCATTTCGTCGCGGACGCGGCGGAATTCCTCGACCGAGGTGCCGACGATGTTGGTTGCGACCACTGCCGCAGAGGTCTGGCCCAGGGCGCAGGCCTGAATCTCGTGGCCGTAGCCAGTGATCACTCCGTCCGTGACGCTGATGTCCACCTCGATGGTCGAGCCGCACACGCGACTGACGCGACGCGCACTTGCATCGGCATCGGCGAGCCGGCCGGGGATTGGTTGGTTGCCAGCGATTTCGAGGATCTTTTCAGAATAGAGATCGCCTAAGTCCATGACCGACATGAAACCTTTTCTTGAGCCGCGCATCCAACACCCTATATAGTCACGAGGATGCATCAAGTCAGGGGCGTCCACGTCACTGACAATCCGTGAACCGCTAGGCGACGTGTGCGCATGCCGCCGGAAATTGACCGGGAGAGAACACCATGGACGCCCGCGCCAAGCCGCAGCCGGCTTTGTCGTCTGTCGCCGCCTACCCCCGCCCGAGCCGCGAAGAAGCCGAAGCCGCCGTGCGGACGCTGCTCGCCTGGGCCGGCGACAATCCCAACCGCGAAGGCCTGCTCGATACGCCGCGCCGCGTCACCGAGGCCTATGGCGAGTTCTTCGCCGGCTACAAGCAGAGCGCCGCCGAGACCCTCGAGACGACCTTCAAGGAGGTCGGTGGCTACGACGACATCGTGCTGGTCAAGGACATCCCCTTTGCGTCGCATTGCGAGCACCACATGGTTCCGTTCGTCGGCAAGGCGCACATAGCGTACCTCCCCAATGGCGGCGTCGTGGGCCTGTCCAAGCTCGCGCGCCTGGTCGAGGTCTACGGCCGGCGCCTGCAGGTGCAGGAGAACATGACCCAGCAGGTCATCGACGCGGTGAACGAGCATCTCGACCCGCATGGGGCCGCCGTGATGCTCGAGGCCGAGCACATGTGCATGTCGATGCGCGGCGTGCGCGCCCACGGAGCCGTAACGACAACGCTACGCTTCACGGGCAAGTTCGCCGAGGAGCGCGACCTGCAGGACCGGTTCTTCGCCATGATCGGCCGGCGGGCCTGAGCCTACCGCAACCGCGATCAAGCCTGTGGTAAGGTTGCTCCCTAGGGTGAGACCATGTCCGCAGTCGCCAAGACCATCTGGATGATCGAGTCGCGCTTTGGCGTGCCGCTGTCGCTCGACGAGATGGCTGTGCATGCCGGTATCTCGAAATACCACCTGTCGCGGGTCTTTGCGCAGCAGACCGGGCATTCGATCTCGGGCTACCTGCGCGGCCGCCGTCTCACTGAAGCAGCGAAGGCATTGGCAGGCGGCGCGCCGGACATCCTCGGGGTGGCCCTCGATGCCGGCTACGGCTCGCATGAGGCCTTCACGCGCGCCTTCCACGAGGTGATGGGAGCGACACCGGACGACGTCCGCCAGGGCCGCTCGCTCGAGGGGCTGCCGCTATTGCAGCCGTTGCGCATGGATCCGCAGACCGAGGTGAAACTCAGCGCGCCGCGCATAGAACGACGCGCCGCCTTTCGCGTCGCCGGAGTACTGGAGCGGCATTTGCCGCCGCTGGGAGCGTCGATCCCGGCGCAGTGGCAGAAGGTCAATCCCTACTTCGGCAACGTGCCGGGCGCCGTGGAAGGCGTCGCCTACGGGGTCTGCGGACACTGTGCCGGAGAGCGGGGCGAAAGCGAGTACATGGCCGGCATGGAGGTGAGCGATGTCGCCGAGGTGCCGCCGGAACTCGACGTGATCACCATCCCGGCGCAGCGCTACGCCCGCCTTGGCCACCGGGGCCACATCACCACCATCCGCTCCACCATCGATGCGATCTACGCGCACTGGCTGCCGCAATCGGGCTATCGGCGGTCGCAGGCCCCCTACAACTTCATCGAGTACTACGGCCCCGACTTCAGCGGGGCCACTGGCCTGGGCACCGTCGAAATCTGGCTCGCGCTCGAGGACTGAACGCGGTGGATTGAGCGTCGTGCGGGCGCACGCTAGAAACCGCTCATGAGCACCACATTTGCCGACCCCAGCACCCTGAGCCACGACGAACGCGACGAAGGCACGGTCTTCGCGCCGAAGTTCGATGCCCACGGCCTCGTCACTGCCGTGGCGCAGGAAGCGGGCAGCAACCGCGTGCTGATGGTAGCGCACATGAACGCGGAAGCCCTGCGGCTGACCATCGAGACCGGCGAGGTGCATTATTACTCGCGCTCGCGTGGCAAGCTCTGGAAGAAGGGCGAGAGCTCTGGCGAAATCCAGCGGCTCGTCGAGATGCGCACCGACTGCGACCAGGACGTCGTCCTGATGCTGGTCGAGCAGACCGGCCGCGGTGCGGCGTGCCACACCGGACGGAAGAGCTGCTTCTATCGGATCGTCGAGGATGCCGACACGCTGCGCCAGAGCGGCGAGCCCCGGCTGTTCGATCCCAAGGACGTCTACGGTGGCTGAACGCCACCGCTAAACGGTCTGCGTTCTCCTAGTAGTGCGGAGGTGGAGGCTCGGCCGGTGGCGTGAGCGCCGGATGCGATTCCACGTCGCGCAGTTGCGAGCCGAGATTGTGGACCTCGCGCTTCAGCGCCTCGATCTCCTTGAAATGCCCGGCCAGTGCCTGGCTGAGCTCCTCGATCGTCTGATCCTGGAATGCGATCGTCGTCTCGAGCTTTTCGATACGGGCGGCGACGTCGAGATCGAGGTCCGGTTCCTGCGTCATGTCGTCTCCTCCTTGGGGCGGCGTTCGAACAGCGGAACAAGGAACAGTCCCGCGAGGAAGCCACCCAGATGCGCCTGCCACGCGATGCCGACAGACTGCCCGATCAGCATGGGCAGGAACGGCACGGCGGCATTGAGTATGAGCCATATAGCAATGAAGAAGGCAGCCCGCTGGTTGCGCGCGAGCTCACCCAGGCTCGCGAGGCGCCGGCCGAGCACATGGGTCGCCCCGGTCTCGGGATCGCGGGCAACGATCACCGGCTGGAAGATGAAGCGGCACGCCACACCGGTGAGGCCGGAAATGCCACCCGAGGCGCCAATCAGAACCTGCAACTCGGGCAGTGTCGTTGCGGCGAAGAATGCGGCGCCGGCCGCGGCGCTCACGAAAAAGAGAATCAGGGTGGGAATCGGTCCGTAGCGACGGGCCACCGGGGTGCCGAAAATGGCCAACCAGGCGCAATTGATTAAAAGGTGCTCCCATCCCGCATGCAAAAAGGCATGCGTGAGGGGGGTCCAGAGGAGCGGTATCCACCCTCCGTCGAACTCGGCCGGGATGACTCCGCGAAGGGGTATGAACGCGAACCAGTAGATGAGCTGGAGGTCGCCAGACTCGTTAAGAATGAAGGCTCTGGCGAGGTGGACGGCCAACATCGCCCCCAGCAGGCCGATCACCACACCGGGCAACAGAATGGCAGGCTCGCGCCCGCTTTGCCCTTGATTTTCCTCACCATTTTGGTGGTCAGACATAGAAACTCCCGGATTTCCGGGCTTTGTAGCCCATTCGCCCGACTTATCCACACAGGGTCCGCCGCGTTAACCCTAACAATTGTTTAAGGGCGATTTCCCGATCCCGATTTGACAGTCTGTGCCTCGCGGCGTTCGCCCCTTCCCCGGGTTGCGATGCTGGGGTTTGGAACAAGGCACAAGAAGACAATGCAAAAGGCCAGCACCAAGGCGCTGTTCGACTATTGGAACGCGCTGCGCGGTTCCCGCAGCGCGCCGGATCGCCGGGATATCGACCCTACCCGTATCCGCGCGGCCCTCGCCAACACTTTCATTCTCGAACTCAACGATCATAGCGAGTTCGATTTCCGCCTTGCCGGCTCGCACCTTTGCACGGCCTATGCCCGCGAGCTCAAAGGCCGCTCCTTTACACGTCTGTGGCACGACCGTGACCGCGACGCTATCGACACCCTGGTCCGCGCCGTCACCGAGGATCATGCGGTTGCCCTCGTCACATTCCAGGGCACGACGGCGGTGCACACGCGCCTGTCGGTCGAGACCATGCTGCTGCCGCTGCGTCACAACGGCAGCACCCAGACCCGCCTCCTCGGCGCCATGACCGCCATCGACGAGCCCTACTGGTTCGGCGTGCAGCCGATCCTCGAGCAGCGGATCACCGGCCTGCGCCTCATCTGGCCGGACGACGTCTCGCTGTCGGACATGGGCCGCGACATGGCCACCAGCGTGCCGGCGGACGATCTGATCTTCACCGCGGCCGCCAGTGCGGTCCCCACTCCGATGTCGGCGACCGTATTTGGCCGCACGGCCCGGCGTTACGCGCATCTGGCGGTGATTGACGGCGGTCGGCAGTAAAAAATCGCCAGATTCCGGCAATCCTGCGGACCTATCTTACCTTCGGTTAACCCTGAGTGGATTAGCGTGATCCCGTCAAATACTTGACTGGGCGATCCAGATCCATGCTCACCGATGAATCCCGACTGGCCAGGCCGGCTCGCAGCTATGCGCAGATGCCGAAGTTCCAGCGCGTGAAGGTATCGCTGCTGGGCCGCTACATGCTGACCGACCGTCGCGAGTTTCCGTGCCAGGTGATCGAGATGTCGCCGGGTGACGCGATGGTAATTGCCCCGGTCTCGGGCGTCGCCGGCGAAAAGGTCATCGCCTATCTCGATCATCTTGGGCGCATCGAAGGCGACATCACGACCGTCTTCGAAGGCGGGTTCAGCATGGATCTGGCCGCTACCTCGCGCAAGCGCGACAAGATGGCGGCACAGCTGACCTGGCTCGCCAACAAGGACGTATTGAACCTGCCTGAGGATCGGCGCCACGAGCGCGTGGTGCCCGATAACCGGCACTCGACCGTCGTTCTCGACGACGGTCGGCGCTACAACTGCAAGATCATCGACATCTCGCTTTCCGGCGCCGCGATCGAACTCGCCGTGCGTCCGGCGATGGGTACTCCGGTTACCCTGGGCCGCATGCGGGCGCGCGTGGTTCGTCATTTCGCCGACGGCGTGGCAGTCGAGTTCGCCTCGTCGCAGGAAATGCTGAACGTCGTCCAGCAGAACCTCCGGGTCAACTGAACCCAACCCCGCGAAGTCATGGCTAACGAGTCCTCACCGGGACCGATAGAATTCGCGTAAAAACTAGCTTGCAGTTTTTCGTTCGGGGCAATTGGCCCCCGGCATTCTGGCTCCATCAACGGGGCTTCAGAAGATGCCGGGCAAAATCAAGCAGTTCTTCAGCGTGGCAATGGTGTTCGGGATGGCGATCTTCATCCTCGCCATGCCGGCACGGGCTGACCAGGTCGACTTCACCCACCCGGCCTTCGCGCCGGCCGGCGGCCTCACCAGCATCCCGGTCGGAGCCAACGACTTCTGCAAGGCCCACAAGGGCGAGTGCACGGCCAACCCCCACGCCGTTGCGGCAAGCGTGCTGACCGACAAGCGCTGGGAGCAGCTGGTCGACGTCAACAACCTCGTCAACACCGCGATCGTACCGGTGACCGACCAGGACTACTACCAGGTCAGCGAGTACTGGACTTATCCCGACGGCTATGGCGACTGCGAGGACTTCGCCCTCGCCAAGCGCAAGGCGCTCATCGACGCCGGCTGGAACCCGTCCACCCTGCTCATGACCGTCGTCCGCCAGCCCAATGGCGAAGGCCATGCCGTGCTGATGGTGCGCACCGACCGCGGCGACCTCGTGCTCGACAACCAGGACGGTCGGATCCTGCTCTGGAACGAGACGCCCTACACCTACCTCAAGCGCCAGTCGCAGGCCGATGCCGGCCAGTGGATCGACATCGTCGACAAGCGCGCCACGTTCGTCGCGTCGAAGTAAGTCAGCCGAGCGCCGCCATAGCCTCGGCCTCGATGCGCTTGATCCAGTCCCCCTTGCACGCACTGTAGCTGTGCGAACTGGCAGCGTGGGCCTCGCGGCAGCGCTGCTTCAGCGCTTCATACTCGGCGATCAGGTCGGGTCGAGCTCGCAGGTAGTCCCGGAAGGCGACGTGTCGCGTGATCGCCGGGTCGCCATTCTCGTAAAAGTGCAGATGCACGAGGCGCTTGCCGGTCGGAGCATCACTGAGAGTGCAGTAGCGACGGCCTGGTAGCCCGTACTCGCCCCACCACTCGTAGCCCAGAGCCTCGAGCATGGGCCGCGCGGCATCCAATGCGTCCAGCGAGCCCACGACCGGAACAAGGTCGATCGTCGGCTTGGCGACGAGGCCCGGGATCGCGGTGGATCCGATGTGGTGGATGTCGAGGACCGCCCGCCCGAGCGTCGATCGGAGGCGCCCGGCCTCCTGATCTGCGGCGGCCGCCCAGCCCGGATTGTGTGGTTGCAGCTCGACCGGAACCGGCGGCGGCATGGCGCGCTGGGTCGAGGACCCTACCCCACGACCGCAAAGTAGCTGCCGACATAGAGAAGGCCCGTGATGAAGGCCCAGCCGAAGGCGACGAAGGCAGCAACCAGGGCCATGGCGAGCGAGAGGGTGCCGTTCCTGTCCTGCTGCCAGCCCATCTGCAGCATGATGTAGGGACCGCAGACGAAGCTCACGGCCAGGTGGCCAAGGGAGTGGGCAAAGGTCCTGCCGTCGTAGCGCAGCATGGCCTGCGTCCGCGCCAGCCCCTGATAGAGGTGCGTGCCCATGCCGGCAACCGTCAGGCCGACAGCCATGATCAACCCTGCGAGCATCAGTTCGCGCAACATAGATGAGCCTCAAGCCACTCAATTAACGCTTTGTTAAGCATATCGAGCGCCCAGTCGCCTGTCATCTGAAGCGCGATCCACTGGTTAATTCTCACATGCCCGATCAGGTCGAGGCACGGCATCACACGCATCCACTGGGGTTCAATCTCGCGGCTATCGCCGTGATGATGGTACTCTTCGGCCTTGGCGCCGCCTATCTGCTCGACGCGACCGTACGGAGTTCTGCGGTTTCTACGCATCGCAGCGACGCGGAAACCACCCGGACGCGCACCCTCGGCGGCGTGGATTTCGAGATCCCGCGCTCATGGTTCCGCTACGACGAGCAGCGGGTCGAGGGTTTCGCCAAGCAGATCGAGCTTCGGCTCGACCTGCCGCTGGGTGCGGAGGGAAGTCTCGCCGCCGTGGATGTGACACTGCTGCCGCGCAGCCGGGTCCGCCCCAGCGCCGCGCTTCTGGACGGAGTGTACCTGCACCAGTTCCTGGACGACCAGTTGACCGGACCGCCGGGGCTGGTGGGCAAGCCTCTCAAGCCAGTGGAGGGATATGCCGGGGAAACGGTCTGGTACGATCCGCTGTCAGGCGACCCGTTCGTCGCCAAGTGTTCGCAGCCGATCGCCGCGAACGGGACCGGGCAATGCCTCAGGATGGTCTATCTGGGTACCGGGATCGCGGCGGTCTATGCCTTTCCGGAGCCGGTACTCGCGGGGTGGCGGGACTTTGACGCTATCGTGGGCGACAGGCTCAGGCAGATCGGGGCGCTCTAGCGGCGCCCCTTGATTGCCGCCGCCTGGCGGTCGGCCAGTCGTTCGGGTGGAGCCGGACCGGCCCGGCCCCTTAGTGGATTTCGTCCAGGTCGACGTCGAGGATCGCCATCTGGAAGTTGTAGGAGCGGTCGCCGTCTTCGTCGTCGACGTAGATCAGGCCCAGGAACTCCTCGCCCAGATACACCTCGACACTGTCGTTCTGCTTGTTGCGCGGACGTACGTCGATGTTCCTGTTGCTGAATTTCTGCTGCAGGAACTTCTGAAGCTTGATGATCTCGGGATGATTCATGGCGTACGCCTTTACTCGGGTTCGTTGGGACCGCCACAATAGGCATTGCGGCTTGGCGGGCAATCCCGTGCTACAGCTTTTTCCCGTGCGAGATGGCGCAAATACGGCGTTGCCGCCGTTCGATCAGCCGGTGATGTCCTGCACGCCGCGGGTCTGGTCCATGACCGAGGCCGGATGAGCGGTGCCCGCCTCGCCAATGATCCGAGCCGGAACGCCAACCACGGTGACGCGCGGTGGCACATCCTTGACCACGACCGAGCCCGCGCCGATGCGGGCGCAGTCGCCGACCTTGATGTTACCCAGGACCACGGTGTGGGCACCGATCAGCACGCCATTGCCGATCTTGGGGTGCCGATCCTCCTCGGACTTGCCCGTTCCGCCGAGCGTGACGCCCTGAAGGATCGAGACATTGTCGCCGATGACGGCCGTCTCGCCGACGACGAATCCGGTCGCATGGTCGAGCAGGATGCCCTTGCCGATGCGCGCGGCCGGGTTGATGTCGACCTGGAACACGGAACTCGAGCGGCTCTGCAGGTAAAGCGCGAAATCCTTGCGACCCGAGTTCCACAGCTGGTGCGCGAAACGGTGGGTCTGGATGGCGTGGAAGCCCTTGAAGTAGAGGAAGCCGTCCACGGCCTTGTGGAGGGCCGGATCCCGCTCGAGCGTCGCGGCGAGGTCGGCGCGAGATTCGAGCCCGATCTCGGGCCGCATCTCGAGTGCGTCGCGGAACGCCTGGCGGATCAGCTCTGCCGAGACATCCGGATGATCCAGGCGCTCGGACAGCCGGTGCGCCAGCGCTTCCTCGAAGGAGCCGTGGTTGAGGATGTTGGAGTAGACGAGATTGGCGAGGGACGGCTCGCCGGCAACGATCTGCCGTGCGCCCGACACCACTGCATCCCAAACCGGATCGATGGCCGTGATCTCGGCCTTCTTCAAACTCGTGCTCATCCGTGTCTCCATCGGCGGATGCCGATATAAGCCAACTCGTGCTCCGATACCAACCCCTAGCGCACAAATTGGTTCGCGAGAGCTGAAGTCGCGTCGAGTGGTTACTCCGCAGAGTGCCGCGCGAGGAAATCCAGTGCTGCCGCCTTGAACTGCTTGTCGCCGGTGGCGCGCATGTGATCGCGCCGCTCGATGGTGAAGGCCTCCCCCTGCGGCAGCAGGGCGGCCAGGGCTTCGGCCGAGCCGGCCATGTCGTCTTCGCTGCCCACGGCGACCAGTACCGGCGCCTCGATGCGTCGCACATCGGCCTCGCGCATCGGTTCGCGCGAGTTGACCATGCAGGCGGCAAGCGCGGCGCGATCGGCCTTGTTGTGATCGGCGAAGATACGGAACTGGCGCCCGGTGCGGCCGGTGACCTGATCGAGCGACTCGGCGGTGAGCGCCGTGATGATCTCCTCGCTGTCCTCGAGGCCGGAGATCAGGTTGAGCCCCATGCCGCCCCAGATGGCCGCGCTCACCCGTTCCGGGTGCTGCAGCATGAGGTAGGCCGTGATGCGGGCGCCCATCGAGTAGCCCATCACCGGCGCGCGGGCGATGCCAAGGTGATCGAGCAAGCGCCGCGCATCCTCGGCCATCTCGTGCGCGTAGTAGAGCTGCGCGTCGTAGAGCTTGCGGGACTTGCCGTGCCCACGATTATCAAAGGTGATCGGCTGGTATCCTGCCCCGAGCAGCGTCTCCACCCACCCCGTATCGATCCAGTTTATCTTGCCCGAGGATCCGAAGCCGTGGATCAGGAGGATCGGCTGACCCTCACCGTGGACCTCGTAGTCGATGGCAATGCCGGCGGAATTGAACTGGGGCAAGTCGGGGCCTCTCGTGCAGGTGGGCGCTCGGGGAGGTCATACACAGCGCAACATCCCCGCGAAAGCAGAACCAGCCTCCCCGATATGGCAGGTGTCATCGACTGCCGGAGACTTCCATTCCCCCACTCGCATCGCTATGTTCGCGCCGAATTCCGAACCGAGGACTGTCCGATGGCGCACGAGAGCACCCCGCATTTCCACAACACCGAGGGGCTGCCGCGGATCGAGGTGGGGTCCAAGGAGTTCATGTGCGTGGGCGCCCTGCCCCCGTTCGACCACCCGCACATCTACATCGACATGGGCAGGGACAACGAGATCGTCTGCTCGTATTGCTCGACGCTCTATGTCTTCAACCCGGAGCTCGCTCCTGGCACGTCCCAGCCGCTCTCGGCCGTCTATCACCACGAAGCCGCCTAGTACGCCCATGTCCGGCAACGGACGCACGGTCTACATCGCAGGCGCAGGCATCGCGGGCATGACGCTGGCCCTCGCACTCGCCAAGTTCGGCGCGACGGTGGTCGTGCTCGAGCGGCGGGAGCGCGTGCAGGAGGTCGGCGCCGGCCTCCAGCTCAGCCCCAACGCCCGCAAGATCCTCAACCGCCTCGGCCTCGACCGCGCCCTCGCGGCCCGCTCGTTCGAGCCCGAAGGCATCGACATCTATCCCTATGGGTTCGACCGGCCGCTGGTGACGCTGGAACTGGGCAAGGCGGTCGAGCAGACGTTCGGCGCGCCCTATGCCGTGATGCACCGGGCCGATCTCGCCAATGTCCTCTACAAGGCGTGCAAGCGCTTCGCCAACATCGACATCCTGTTCGGTGTCCGCTCCTACGACGTCGTGAGCCACGCGCGCGGCGTGTCCGTCACGGTCGACGAGGCCGATGGCAAGTCACGCGCAGCACGGGCCTTCGCCTTCATCGGAGCGGATGGCGTCAACTCGCTTACGCGGACCGGCGTCCTGATGGGCCCCGAGGCAGTCTACTCGGGCTCGGTGGCGTGGCGCGTCACGCTCGAAGAGGCCGCATTGGCAGGCGTCGTGGCGGCGGACCGCACGAGCCTGCTCTGGGCCCCGGGATTCCACGCCGTCACCTACCCGCTGCCGTTCCGCAAGCAGGTCAACATCGCGCTGTTCGCCAAAGCCAAGGCCGACAAGGCCTTCGGCGAGGATCCGCCGCGCGCGCCTGACCTGCCCTGGGCGATGAAGAAGAGCCAGCAGTTCGCGGCGATCCTTGCCGCCGCCGGCGACAGCTGGGGCTACTGGCCGCTATCGACTGTGACGACCGAAGTCTGGACCGAAGGTGGGGTGGGCCTCGTTGGCGACGCCGCCCATGCGATGATGCCGTTCCAGGCCCAGGGCGCGGTGATGGCCATCGAGGATGCCGCGATCCTCGCGCCGCTGCTGATGACCGAGGCCGATGCCGAGTCGGCCCTCGGACGCTACGCTTCGCTCCGCCGTCCGCGTGTCGAGCGCGTCCGCAAACTCTCTGATTTCAACGGCTTTGCCTTCCACCTCGAGTGGCCCTTCACGCTCGGCCGGAATGCCGTGGTGAAACTTCAGGGCCCGCGCGGGCATTTGCGTCGACTGAGCTGGCTTTATGGATACGACGCGGCGCCCGATCCGGCCGGTGTTCCACCGGTCCCGCGGCGGCCGCGACAGGACGTCCACTGAGGCGAGTGGCGCTTGCCTTCACGCGAGGCGATGTGTCAACTGCGGCCTCCAAAAAGGGATTGAATGCCCCCGCATGCCCGTTTCCCCACAGTCGAACCTCACCCTCGCTTGCGTGCTCGTCACGATCTTCCTCGACATGCTGGGCTACGGCATCATCCTGCCGGTGCTGCCGCAGCTCATCGGCCAGCTGTCGGGTGGTAGCGTCGCGCAGGCCGCGGTGATCGGCGGCTATCTGGTCTTCGCCTATTCCCTGATGCAGTTCCTGTTCGGACCGGCGCTGGGCAATCTGTCGGACCGGTTCGGGCGGCGCCCGATCATCCTGATCGCGCTCGCAGGCCTCACGATCGACTACACGATCATGGGCCTCGCCAACTCGCTGGTGCTGATCTTCATCGGCCACACCATCGCGGGTATCTCGGGCGCATCGGTCGCGACTGCCACTGCCTACATCGCCGATATCACGCCACGCGAGAAACGCGCTCACCGCTTCGGCCTGATCGGCGCCGCGTTCGGGCTCGGCTTCATCTTCGGCCCCGTCGTGGGTGGCCTGCTTGGCGAGCTGGGTCCGCGCTGGCCGTTCTACGCCGCGGCGGCGCTGGCCGGTGCGAACCTGCTGTTCGGCTTCTTCGTCCTGCCCGAGAGCCTGCCCCGGGACAAGCGCCGGCCGTTCGACATCCGCCGCGCCAACCCGTTCGGCGTGCTGTGGAGCCTCAGCAAGAACCCCGTGGTGCTCTGGCTGCTGGCCGTGCTGGGCCTCTTCGTCCTCGCCAGCCAGGCTTTCCCCTCGGTGTGGAACTTTTTCACCATCGAGGTGCTGAGCTTCTCGTCGTCGCAGATCGGTATCGCGCTGGGCGCCTTCGGTATCGGCTTCGCCATGAGCCAGGCTTTCCTGATCGCCCCGGTGACCAAGCGTATCGGCGAGTGGTCGACCGTGCTGCTCGGCATGCTGGCCGCCGCCATCGCCTTCACCGGCACGGCCTTCATCCACTCCGAGTTGCCGCTCTACGGCTTCCTGGTGTTCGGCTCGCTGGCTGGGCTTGCCGGCCCCGCCATCAACTCGCTGATGTCGCGCCAGGTGCCTGACGATGCGCAGGGCGAGCTGCAGGGCGCGATCAACGCCACCAACTCCCTGGCCTCTATCCTTGGTCCGCTGCTCGCGACGCAGCTGTTCAGCCGCTTCACCCAGGCCCAGCCGGGCGAGCCAGGCTACTTCCCCGGTGCCCCGTTCCTCGGGGCCGGCATCCTGGTGGTCTGTGCCGCCGCGCTCTTCGTCTACGTCGTGCGCCGCTTCGACCTGATGCACCGCCCGCGCGTGTCGAAGAAAGAACACATCCACGAGATGGCCCAGCCCGGCCAGCAGCAGACGCCGCCGCATGACGAAAACGGCAACGGCACACAGCAGCCGTTAGGCGAGTAGTCAGGCTTTCTGGTTTCCTGCCTTTGCCTCACCGCTATGACGGGCGGCGAGTCCACTCGAAGAATGCGCGGGCGCCTCGACCGGCCACGTAGGCTGCGGCGATCTGAGCGAGCGACAGGACCAATCCGATCATTGCCGCTTCACTCTCAAGACCGACTGCAGGTTCTCCTGGCGGTCTCAGCGCGTTGAGGCCCGGCAGATCGACGTAGATCACCCAGGCGACCCGGGCAGCCAGCAAGACCACGAGGGTCCACCAGGGCCAACGGACGATGCCCAGGACAAGGGCGACAATTGAGAACATGATCGTCGCCCCCGTGGATGCTTACTTGCCCAGTGTCGAGGGCCACTTGCCGTGCTGCTCGCCCGGACGGTCGATCAGCTCGAAGCCGTGCGCGCCGAAGAAGTCGCGCTGGGCCTGGGTCAGGTTGGCGGTGCCCTGGGCCTGGCGGTAGCTGTCGAAATAGGCCAGCGAAGCCGAGAGGCAGATGAGCGGGAACTCGCCGAGTGCGGCCGCAGCGACCACCTTGCGGAGGGATTTGTTTGCCGTCTTCATGATCGCGATGAAGTCCGGCACCATCAGCAGATTGACTGCCTCGCCCTTCGAATAGGCCGCCGACATCTGGTCGAGGAAGCGCGAACGGATGATGCAGCCGGCGCGCCAGATCTTGGCAATGGTGGCGAGCGGCAGGTTCCAGCCGAACTCCTCGGATGCCTTTGCCATCACCGCAAAGCCCTGCGCATAGGAGACGATCTTGCCGGCCAGGAGCGCCTGTTCGAGGTCGGTCAGCGAGACGTCCGCCTTGCCGCCGGACGGCTTGCCGTAGACCTTCTCGGCCGCCACGCGCTCGTCCTTGCGGGACGAAATCGAACGGGCCGCGACGGCGCCTTCGATGGCGGTGGCCGGAACGCCGAGCTGCTGGGCGGCGATGGCCGACCATGTGCCCGTGCCCTTCTGGCCAGCCTTGTCGAGGATCAGCTCGACCAGGGGTTTGCCCGTCTTGGGCTCGATTGCTTCGAGCACGTAGCCAGTGATCTCGATGAGATAGGAGTTGAGCGGACCCTTGTCCCAGTCCTTGAACACCTTGGCCGAGGCGGCGGGGGTCATGCCGAGCCCGTCGCGCATCACGCCGTAGACTTCGGCGATCATCTGCATGTCGCCGTATTCGATGCCGTTGTGGATCATCTTGACGAAGTGGCCGGCGCCGCCTTCGCCGAGATACGCACAGCACGGCTCGCCGTTGAACTTGGCCGAGATCGCCTCGAGGATCGGCTGGGCGTTCTTCCACTGCTGCTCGGGGCCGCCGACCATGATCGACGGACCATGGCGTGCGCCCTCTTCGCCACCGGACACGCCGATGCCGAGGAAGCCGATGCCCTTGTCGCGCAGGTATTCGAAGCGCCGCTGGCTGTCGGTATAGAGCGAGTTGCCGCATTCGAGGATGGCATCGCCCGGCTCGAGGTGCGGCAGGAGTTGCTCGATCATCTCGTCGACGGGCTTGCCGGCCTTGACCATGATGATGATCGAGCGCGGCCGCTTCACGGACTGGATGAACTGGACCAGGTCGGCCTCAGGCACGACCTTGCCATCGAGCCCTTGCTCCTTGGCCATATGGACGAACTCGTCGATGCGCGACGCCGTGCGGTTGTGGACCGCAATGGTGTAGCCCTTTTCGGCAATGTTCAGAGCCAGGTTGGACCCCATGACCGCAAGACCGATCAGGCCGATGTCGGCAGACGCCATCGTGTTCTCCATTGGGAGTTATCAGGATTTCTTGCGCGGCTTTTTGGCACGGTCACCGCGCAAATGCCACCCCGGAAGGCGGCCTCGTGGCAGCATTGTGCACGTACCTTTTGCAGGCTTACCAAGCCGCGACGGTTCCTCTAGTCTCCGCCGCCTGTGGCTAGGGAGGACCGTCAGTTGGATTCTATTTCTCAGTTCAACCTCAAGGGTCGGCGTGCCCTCGTGACGGGGTCAAGCCGTGGCATCGGCTATGGCATCGCCGAGGCCCTTGCGGGTGCCGGAGCGGAGATCATCATCAATTCGCGCAACCCCGAGGCGCTCGGTGAAGCGGCTGCGCGGCTCGCCGAGGGCGGCGCTCTGGTCAAGGCGCTGGCATTCGATGTCACCAGCGAGGACAGCGTCGAGGACGCCATCTCGCATGCCGAAACCGAGATCGGGCCGATCGACATCCTCGTCAACAATGCCGGCATGCAGCACCGCGCCTCGCTCGAGACCTGGCCGCTCGAGAAGTTCGAGCAGGTGATGTCCACCAACGTGACTTCCGCCTTCCTCGTCAGCCGGGCCGTGGTGCGCGGCATGATCGAGCGCAGGCGCGGGCGCATCATCAACATCTGCTCGGTGCTGTCGAACTTCGCGCGCAGTTCGGTTGCGCCCTACTCTGCCTCCAAGGCGGCGCTCGCCAACCTTACGCGCGGCATGGCGGTCGACTGGGCGAAGCACGGCATCAACGTCAACGGCATCTCCCCCGGCTACATCGCCACCGAGCTCAACGAGGCGCTGCTCAAGAACGAAGAGTTCAACGCCTGGATCGAAAAGCGCACCCCCATGGGGCGCTGGGGCCAGCCGGCCGAACTCGGTGGCGCTGCGGTCTTCCTCGCTTCCGATGCTTCCTCCTTCGTGAACGGACACATCCTCTATGTCGACGGCGCCTTTACAGCGACAGTTTGAGCCGGCCCGCATCATCATCGCGATGGGCGTGTCCTCGTCGGGCAAGTCTGCCGTCGGGGCAGCACTCGGGCGCCGGCTCCATGCCCCCTTCCTCGATGGCGACGGCTACCACCCGCCCGCCAACAAGGAGAAGATGCGCTCCGGCATCCCGCTCACCGACGACGACCGCTGGCCGTGGCTCGAAACGCTCGCCAAGGCGCTGGCCGAGGCGGCGGAACAGAAGGGCGTCGCCGTCGGGGCGTGCTCCTCGCTGAAGCGCGCCTATCGCGAGTATCTCACCGAGAAGGCGGGCGAGCCGATCCTGTTCGTGTTCCTCGATGGCGACATCGAGACGATCCGCAAGCGCATCGAGGCGCGGCGGCACGAGTTCATGAACCCGGCCCTGCTCGATAGCCAGTTCGCGACGCTGGAGCGGCCGGGCGAGGACGAGAACGTGCTGGTGGTGGACGTGTCCGATCCGGTCGAGACCATCGCGAGCAAGGTGGCGAAGGAACTGGGGCACCTGAAGGTGTTCAAGCGCGGGCAGTAGGCTCGCCCTCAGAACCCGAACGAGAACTGTCCCGTCGGCGAAGCGGCCTTCTCGAGGGCCAGCATCTGCATCTTGGTACGGACGCCGTTGGGCGATGAGAAGCCGCCGGTCCTGCCGTCGGCGGCCAGCACACGATGGCAGGGAATGACGAGCGGGAGCGGGTTGGCGCCCATGGCCGCCCCTACCGCGCGGGACAGCGCAACGTCGCCAAGCCAGCGGGCAATGGCGCCATAGGTCGTCGTCTCGCCCCAGCGAAGTTCCCGTATGTGCTCGTAGATGCGCCGGTTGGAAGCTGGAACCTCCGCGAGGTCCAGCGCGAGGTCGGCGAAGTTATCTTTCGCACCCTCGGCATAGGCGACGATCCGGTCGACGACTTCCTCCTGACCGTCCCGGTCTTCCACACCATCGGCCTTTGCGAGCCGAGCTCGCATTTCATCGGGCGACTCGCCGGGCAGCATCACGCGGCAGATGCCGCGTTCGGTCCAGCCGATCGCCATCTGTCCAAGGGCCGTGTCGAAGATGCGGTAGCGCATGGCAGCAAGATAGGACGCCGCGGCGGCGGATTGAACCCGAATCTGACCCACGCCGGGCGTCTGGGTCAGCGCACCCCCACGGCCGACAGCCATTCACGGAGTTCGCGGCGGAGGTAGCTGCGCAACGTCCCTTCGCGGGAAAAGCCCCACCAGAGGACCGCACCCTGCCACTGGCTGGCCATCAGGCGCCCGAGCCGTTCCTGCCCGTTCGCATCGGCACTGAGACGCCTCCCGAGGGCTGAGGACAGGGTGTGGTTCCAGGCCACTCCGCGAGCGCGCACCACTGGATCGCGGAGATCCTCGCGCAGCAGAAGCAGGCCCTGTGCAGCCTCGTCACCGCCACCATAGTCGGCCGACAGGCGAATGAGCAGCCCTATGGCGCCCTCCGCATCGAGTGACTGCGTCGCGTCGAGAAAGGCCGTCTGCTTGTTGAGTTCGTCCCACATCCACAGCAGACCTGCACGCAGCATCGCCTCCCGGCTGCCATAGCGCTGGACGAGGGTCGCCGGGGAAAGGCCGGTCGCCGAAGAGGCCGAAGCAAAGGTCAGGGCCTGCGGGCCCTGCGTCGCGAGTTGCCCCGCCAGCGCCTCGAGGACGTCCTCATCGGAGATCTTTCTGGGTCTCGCCATGGCTTCCAATATAAACGAATGTTTGTTTATATACGGTTTCTGATCGATCGGACAGGAGAATCGGAATGGCACGGATCGTTGGCTACATTGCGAGCAGCCTCGACGGCTTCATCGCCGCCCCGGACGAGTCGCTGGCTTGGCTCACCGAGCGGCGAGACATGGAACTGGGCGAGCACGACTACAACCTGTTCATCAAGCGTATCCGCACCGTCGTCATGGGTCGCGGGACCTACGAGTGGCTGGTCAAGGAGAACATCCCCTGGCCCTATGCCGAGCAACGCGTGATCGTCGTCACATCGCGGCCCCTGCCCGACCCGATCGGACCGCTCGAGACTCGGACCGATGTCGAAGCGCTGGTCGCGGAGCTGCGCGCGCTCGACGACGGAGACGTGTGGATGCTGGGCGGCGGACAGCTGCAGATGGCATTCATAGAGCGCGGAGCGCTCGACGAACTCGAGGTCTACGTCATCTCGCAACTGTTGGGCGGCGGCTACCCGCTGTTCCCGCCTACCGGCTTTTCGAAGTCGATCAAGCTGCTTTCGGCCAAGTCGCTCGGAAGTGGCTGCGCCCGGCTGCACTACTCCTTCGAATAGACGGTCAGATCGCCTCGCTCTCGACGATGATCTGCCAACGCTCGCCAAGGGCAATCTGCAACTCGGAGACGACGAATGGCAGGAGCGCATTGAACTCGTGCCGGTCGCGCTCGGAGATGCGCCAGTTCGGGTCGGTCGGGTTATCCCAGTTGACCTGGCGGTCGTAGAGCTCGCTCAGCCGCTTGAGGCGCCGGACGATATCGCTGGAGAGGCCCCAGAAACCGAGTTCGGTGGCATGCCCATCGACGAAAAGCGGCGCGATGCCGTGGCTGACCATGCCGAAATCGATGCGAAAGATGACCTGCTTCACCGTGGACCGCGTCTCATCGTGTTGAGGCGCCCATTCCAAATGCGGCGCAGTTCCCGCCCAATCGATAGACAACCCCCTGCGTATGCTCATTGAACCTGTGCCATGCGCCAGAAATACGACGTGATCGGTCCCTGAGCGCGGCCCTGGCCTCTGGCCCGCGCGGAACCCGCCCGCACCGCGCGGGACGCATCGACGAGTCCGCGCCGCAACTCGCGGGCTCGTCCGGCTTGCTGGCGGGCCGACCGGGTTCGCACAGTCCAAGCAACTGCCTAGACTGGCGAAAGTACCCGACCGCTGGAGAAACCTCGCATTGGAGGTTTCCCGCAGATCACGCCGCCGTGAGTGACGTTAGCCAAGTTGCGGCTGCCCGGCAAATCTTGGCGGGCATTTCCAAACTGACCTGTGCAAAAGGCTCAGGTCAGCCACACCGCCAGTAACGCCGCGACGGCCGGAAACGTCTGTACATACAAAATCTTGCGGCTGGCGGTCGCTGCTCCGAACACGCCGGCAACGGCAACGCAGAGGAGGAAGAACACCTTGATCGGGTCTCCTGCCTCTCCCAGCCAGATGCCCCAGACGAGGCCAGCGGCGAGAAAGCCGTTGTAGAGGCCCTGGTTGGCGGCCAAGACCTTGGTTTCGGCTGCGAATTCGGGCGTGGTGCCAAAGGCCTTGCGACCCTGGGGCTTGTCCCACAGGAACATCTCGAGGACGACGATGTAGACGTGAATCAGCGCCACGACGCCGGTGAGGATGCTGCCGATCATGCGCGACTCCCTGTGTGCGCTGGCAGACTAGCGGAAAGGGCCGCCGGGTGGGCGGTCCTATCCCATGTGTCGGGCCGCCAGCCGGCCAGACGGGCGGTGTACGCCTTCATGGCTCCGGCCAGGTACTCGGCGAAGCCCGACTCGATCGCTTCGTAGTGCGCGGCAAAGTCCGGGTGCGACGGGTAGAGGTCGGCGAGCCCGGCCGGGGATATGGCGGGTAGCCCCTGACGTTGCGTGAGGGTCAATACTCATTTGCGCGAAAGCCGTTGGCCCGTTTTACAGCGCATCAACCAGCCCCGATGCAATGGCGGCAGAATGTGGAAACCGTGTATTCCGCCCGCCGTTTCCTCATGGGCTAAGTAGGCGCCGAGAGGTGCAAATGCCGCCGCGCATCGACATCCAGGATCTGCTGATCTGGGCGTTCCAGACTGAAGGTGTGGAGACGACTCCTACCGCGGACCCGGACGCTCTGACGGTCTATTGGGCCGTGCTCGCCCTGCCCGTGCCCCATGCGACCATGATCCGCCGCTTTGCCCGCGAGGCGCGCCGACCCGACTGGCATGCCGTGCAGGCGCAATGCGTGTCGCTGGAAGCGGTGCGGAGATCGCGACGGCTCTACACCGAGTGGGTCCGGGCGCTCATCGTGCTGCAGAGGACGCTGGACGGGACGCTGTCGAGCTTCTCCGTCACCGGGCCCAACCTCGACGAACAGCCGTGGATGCGCGAGCGGGTGCGCCTAGAAGCAGCGTTCGAGCAGCGCACCCAGTGATCCCGACGAACCGCGGAGGCTGAAGGTGTGGATGGGATAGCGCCCGTCCCCATCCGCGAGCGTCATGGAGTCGCCCGAGCGCATCAGGGTGACGAGCGGGCCACCGGCGGGGACCGTCCCGGCGAAGAGGCCGTCCATCTCCTGATAGGTCATCGGCACGCGCTGGATGTTGACCCCGATGGTGAAATCGACCCCTGCCCGTTCGCCGAGATCGGGCGAGCGCTCGGCACCGGCAGCCAGGTCATAGCGGATGAACACCTCGCCGGCCGAACAGGTCAGCATCATGAAGGCATCCGGCCGGTCTGTGGCGCAGGCCGAGGCGGTGAAAACTTCACCGCCCTCGTCTTCCTGCATCTGCGCCGACCAGGTCGTGCAGGCCGGCAGTTCGTCTTCGGCGACGACCGGAGTCGCGAACAGCAGCGCCAGCGCCAGGAACCGGATCATTCGGCTTCTCCGAGATAGCTCACCTCGATGCGCTGGAAGAGCGGGCCCTGCTTCATCGTGTCGAGCCAGCGCCGGAACTCCGGCACATCCTTGAACCCGGCCTTCCTCGCATCGGCCTCGCTCACGTCGTCGGGCGACATGTCGTCGATGCGACCGATCCTGAGCAGGCCCACCTTGGTCTTGAGCGTCCCGCCGGGCTTCACCGTGGGGCGCGTCCAGCGCCGGAACTGCAGCGTGATGTCGCCGCGCTTGATGGCCTCGAGCACTTCGAGCTTCAAGAGCACCGGGGATCTCCTCGAACTGGTGCGGGCGGTGGGACTCGAACCCACACGGGTGTACACCCTCGGGATTTTAAGTCCCGTATGTCTACCATTCCATCACGCCCGCATGCGCCATGCCGTTTCTCACAGAAGTGGCAGAAACTCAAACGGTTGTGGGGCTCTAAACCCTGACATCGAGTGGCAGTGTACCTGCGCTAAGCCTGACGATGCCAACAACGGGAGGCCGACATGCAGTTCATCGATCGCTACCCCATCATCGTCACCGACAAGTTCGCCGAGTGCCGCGACTTCTGGACCCGGCACCTGAGCTTTGCCGTGCTGTTCGAGAATGACTGGTTCGTCCTCATGCAGGCCGATGGCGCCAGCATGGCCTTCATGTCGCCCAGCCATCCGTCGTACCCACCCGGGCCCGAGGCGTATTTTGCCGGCTCCAGCATGGAGCTCGAGGTGAAGGACGCCGCCGCCGCGCTCGCCGAGATGCAGGCGACCGGCAAGGAGCCGGACTATCCCCTCACCGACGAGCCCTTCGGCCAGCGCCGCTTCAGCATCAAGGACCCGTCAGGTCTGTGGATCAACGTGGTGCAGCAGCTTTAGTCCGTCGCGCCCGAGATCGGCGGGACGTAGGCGACATCGAGGTCCCACGGGAAGAAGATCCAGGTGTCCTGGCTGACCTCCGTGATGAAGGTATCCACCATGTCGCGGCCCTTGGGCTTGGCGTAGACGGTTGCGAAGTGGGCGCCGGGGAGCATTTCGCGAACGACGCGGGCGGTGGCGCCGGTGTCGACGAGGTCGTCGACGATCAGGATCTTGCCGCCGTTCCTGGCCTTGTCGAGCAGGTCCTGGGTGATCGGCTTCAGCACCTTGATGCCGCTCTGGTTCTGGTGGTCGTAGCTCTTGACCGCGACGCTCTCGACGACGCGGATGTTGAGTTCACGCGCCACGACGGCTGCGGGCACAAGCCCGCCGCGGGTGATGGCGACGAGGGCGTCGAACGGGCCGAGCGCCTGCAGGCGCCAGGCGAGCGCGCGGCTGTCGCGATGGAACTGATCCCACGTCACGGGGAAGGATTTCTGGGCAGTCTGGTTCAATTCACTCTCCTGTCGCGGGCTCGGCCGCGTTGACTCTGTGGGCCGGATCGGCCCGGAAACTCAGTACGCCTCGACCTCGAGCGGCAGGCCGGCAGCGCGATGCGCCTCGGTCACCATTTCGCGGACGCGACCGGCGGCCTCGGCGAGCCGCGCCTCGTCGGGCGAACGCAACACCAGTTCCGTCATTACAGCGGTCTGGCCCATCTGGGGATAACTTCCCATCTTCACGTCGGGAAAATCGGCCTGGATCCGGCCGAACGGGACGCCGATGGTGCCTTCGCCGACGCGGCAGCGGATGGTGACCGACTTGACCTTCTGCCCGCCTTCGAGGGTCGGTGCGATGGCCTCGAGCATCGCCAGCATGATCTTGGGGACGCCGGCCATGACGTGCACATTGCCGATACGGAAGCCGGGGGCGGCGCTGACCGAGTTGACGATCAGCGAGGCGCCCTCGGGAATGCGCGCCATGCGCAGGCGCGCTTCGTTGACCTCGGTGCCCGTCTGCTGCCAGCGCGCTTCCAGCATGGCGCGCGCCTCGGCGTTGATCGGCAGGGATACGCCGAAGGCCCTGGCGATGGCATCGGCGGTGATGTCGTCGTGCGTGGGGCCGATGCCGCCGGTGGTGAAAACGTAGGTGTAGCGGGACCTCACGGCGTTCACCGCAGCGACGATCTCGTCCTCGATATCGGGAACGACTCGCACTTCGCTGAGCTCGATGCCGAGGTCGGTGCAGAAGTCGGCGGTGGCGCCGATGTTCACATCCTTGGTCCGGCCGGACAGGATTTCATCGCCGATGACGACGAGAGCGGCGGTGACGGGTAGAGACGACGGCATGAGAGCCCCTCGCTTCGAGAGGCACAATGCATTGCCTTACGAGGGCCCGAATGGTCAAGCAATCCGGGGGGAATGCCACAGCATTGCTGACCTGCTGAACGCCCTTTTCTTAACGCGGATGAACGCCTACTTTCGACGTTCTGAACGGAGCCCCTGATGATCACCTTTGTCGATGCCGAGACCAAGACGCGCCGGACGCAGGGGGTGATTCCGCTCCATGGCGAGGCCGGGTTTGAGGGCATGCGCAAGGCCGGCCGCCTGACAGCCGAGGCCCTCGACCTGCTCGTCGACGCGGTGCAGCCGGGCGTCACCACCGCGGCACTCGACCGGCTGGCCTATGAGTTCGCACGCGACAACAACGCCATTCCGGCGACGCTCTTCTACAAGGGCTACCGCCACTCGATCTGCACCTCGATCAACCACGTCGTCTGCCACGGCATCCCAGAGGAACGGCCGCTGCGTGAAGGCGACATCGTCAACATCGACCTCACCCTAATTGTAGATGGCTGGTACGGGGATAGCTCGCGCATGTACCCGGTCGGCGAGATCACCCGAAAGGCCGAGCGGCTGATCGAGGTGACCTATGCCGGTCTGATGGCCGGCATAGCGGTGGCCAAGCCGGGTGCGACGACCGGCGATATCGGCGCGGCGATCCAGGCGCTGGCCGAGGCCGAGCGAATGAGCGTGGTACGCGATTTCGTCGGCCACGGCGTCGGCCAGCTGTTCCATGACGAGCCCAACATCATGCATTTCGGCGTGCCGGGAACGGGCGTGCCGCTCAAGCCGGGGATGATCTTCACCATCGAGCCGATGATCAACCTGGGCCGGCCGCACGTGAAGATCCTCGCCGACGGCTGGACCGCGGTGACGCGCGACCGGACGCTCTCGGCGCAGGCCGAGCACTCGATCGGCATCACGGAGTCGGGGGCGGAAATCTTCACGACCTCGCCACGGGGGCTGTTCAACCCGCTCGAAGCGCGGCGCTAGCAATGACGCGGGGGGCCAAGCCATCGCCGGACGGACTCGGCGAAGCTCCGGCCCCGCATTATCTTGGACATCGCGAGCGCGCCCGGCAGCGCTTCCTGCAGTTGGGCGAGCAGCATATCGAGGACTACGAACTGCTGGAGCTGATCCTGCAGATCGTCATTCCTCGCAAGGACACCAAGCCGCTCGCCAAGGAGTTGATCCACAAGTTCGGCTCGTTCTCCGGCGTGTTCTCGGCAACGCCGCAGCAGCTCGACGATGTGAAAGGGCTGGGGCTGGTTTCCGCCGCCAATCTCAAGATCATCCAGGCTGCCGCACAGCGCTTTGCACGGGACCGCATGGTGCCCGACCAGCCGATCCTCAGCTCATGGTCGGCGCTGATCGACTACTGCTCGACGCAGATGGCATTCAACAATGTCGAGCAGTTCCGCATCCTGTTCCTCGACAAGAAGAACCGGCTCATCGCCGATGAGGTGCAGCAGACGGGGACGGTCGACCACACGCCGGTCTACCCTCGCGAGGTGATTAAGCGCACGCTGGAACTCAGCGCCACCGCGCTGATCCTCGTCCACAACCATCCCTCGGGTGACCCGGCGCCCTCATCCGCCGACGTGCAGATGACGCGGCAGATCAACGACGTGGCCCGGCCGCTGGGGATCACGGTGCATGACCACATCATCATCGGGAAGAGCGGGCATGCCTCGATGCGGGGGCTGAAGCTGATCTAGAGTGCCGACTGAGGCAGACGCCCCCTCCCATCCTCCCCCATGAAGGGGGAGGTGCTCTGCCGGTTCACTTGGCACTATCGAAGCAAGAGGCTCGACTCTTCATCTCCCCCTTCATGGGGGAGGATGGGAGTGGGCCGTCTCTGTCAGTCTTCTGCAGGCACTGATGCGGATTTCGCCCGCAGCATCCGACCCCGCACCGCCTTCACCATCTCCATCACCGTCTTGCTGGACTTGATGCGTTGGCGGAGGAGTTGCCAGCCGAGGTGGGTCCTGGCGGCGATGGTGCCGGCGGGGGTCAGCGGGACGTAGTGCTGGCGCACCGGGATCTGGATGTTGCACCAGTGGCGCTTCTCGTCGGTGAAGCCGGCGCCCATGTCGAAGACGCGCCAGCCGGCCTCGAAGATCGTCTGCATGACGCGGAGCAGGCACTGCTTGCCGGGCGAGCCCGTCTGGATGGACGGGTCGGCGCTCATCGAGGAGATGAGGCAGAACAGCCGGTTGCCGTGGGCGATGTTGTAGCGCAGGGCGACGATCTCGCCGTCGAGGCGGAGGACGTGAAAGCGGACATCTACACCTCGAGCCGGGTCGAGTGTCGACTCGTAGAACGCGCGGATGCCCGGCTCGGTGAAGGGATCGGACACCCCCATCTCGACGAAGCGGGCGGCGCGCTGGCGAAAGAGGGTATCGAGCACCGGCATGGTTTCGGGCGTGCCGCGCAATTCCTCGAACTCCACCTGCCCCAGCGCCTCGAGCCGTTCGCCCTGCTGGCGATCGTGCTTGCGGCGGGACTTGGAACGCTGGGTGGTGTTGGCTTCGTCCCAGCTCGCGAACTGGGCGCGGTAGAGGGTTTCGGCAGCAATGGACTCGCCCAGCTCGGCGAAGATGTCGATGCCCTCGACGCTGAGCTGCGGCACCGACTTGAGATAGATGAGATCGGCGCCCGAGAGCTCCTGCAGCATGGCGGACCACAGGGCGGCGCGTCCGACCGAGCCGAGGCGGGCCAGCCGCGTCGCGTCGACCAGCGGCGCGTTGCAGCCGACATGCGGACCGGGGAACCAGGTGAGCATGCGCACGCCGTGCTTGTGGCGACGCCAGAGCGGCAGCAGCGCCACCGCGGCGCCATCGATCTCGGCGGTGAGATAGAACTGGTCGGCTTCGGCGATGCCGAGCGCCTCGACCCAGGCACGCGTGAACGCCGAGTTCTGGCCGGGCGACTCGATGTTGCCGGCTTCGAGCGCGGCCCAGACCGGCGCGACATCGGCGGCGCGATGGGCCAGCCTGACCGTTACCGGGCCATCGGCGTGGGCGTGGGCATCCGGCTGGGAATGATCGGCAAAGGCTTCGACAGCCATGTCGCGTCCTCGACAAGTATCGAGCGATCTATCCCCAAACCGAATGAACTGCAGGTTGACGCGGGCACGTCCGGAACACGGCGCCGCTCGAACTTATCGGCAGAGTTAAGCGGCGATTACCCGAACTGCTGCAGGATCGGGAAGGTCTCGAGGAACCAGTACGAGATGCGGGTGAACTGGCCGGTGAGGAACAACAGACCAGTCACGACCAGGAGTCCGCCCATTACCTTCTCCACCACGCCAAGATGCTTCTTGAAGCCCGAGAAGAACGTGAGGAAGGGGCCGATGGCGATGCCGGCCAGCAGGAACGGCACGCCGAGCCCGAGTGAGTAGAGCCCCAGCAGAGCCGCGCCATCCATGGCCGTTTCCTTGGTCGAGGCAACTGCGAGGATCGCCGCCAGCACCGGTCCGATGCACGGCGTCCAGCCAACGGCGAAGGCCAGCCCCAGAAGGAAGCCACCCGCCGGTCCGCTCGCGACGCCCGGACCGCTGTGCCGAAGCTGTCGATCGAGCAAACCGATCCGGTAGACGCCAAGGAAGTGCAGCCCCATCGCGATGATGAACAGCCCGGCGATCGGCGTGATGATCGGCAGCGCCTGCCGGAACGCCTGCCCGAAGGCGGTCGCCGTGGCACCGAACAGGATGAAGACGATCGAGAACCCGGCGATGAAGAACAGCGAGGTGAACACGCTCTTCTGCCAGATCGCGCCGGCGGTGGCGCCGTCGTCACGCAGCTGATCGAAGGAAGCACCGCTCATGTAGGTGAGATAAGGCGGCACCAGGGGCAACACGCAGGGGCTCAGGAAGCTGAGAACGCCCGCGCCGAACACCAACCAAAGGGAAATCTGATCCATAGCGGGCGAAGTCATAGCGGGTTCAAGGCGGAAGGCAATGCGGCGGGGTGGCGCTCGCCGGGAAGTGAAGGAGCGCCCGGGCGGACTGCCCCCGGGGCGTTCTTCTGTCCCTCGAGGCGACCGCATTGCGCTCCCCGTGACCTGTGGACAGTCGGGTCCCTGCTTTCGCAGGGATGACATCGGGGTTGGCTCGGGGTAAGCAGCCCTTGGTCTCTCGGCCTGCAACTGACGAGTGTGCTCATGGTCCGCCCCATCCGTATCGCCCCCTCGATCCTCTCGGCCGATTTCACGCGGCTGGGCGAGGAGATTCGCGCCATCGACCACGGGGGCGCCGACTACATCCATGTCGATGTGATGGACGGCCACTTCGTCCCCAACATCTCCATCGGTCCGCTGGTCGTCTCCGCCATCCGCCCGCTGACCCGCAAGGTGATCGACGTCCACCTGATGATCGCGCCGGCGGATCCCTATCTCGCCGCGTTCGCGAAGGCCGGCGCCGATTCCATCACGGTGCATGTCGAAGCCGGGCCGCACCTGCACCGTTCGCTGCAGGCCATTCGGGCCGAGGGCAAGCGCGCCGGGGTCGCCATCAACCCGGCGACGCCGGTTTCCGCCATCGAGCATGTGATCGGCGACGTCGACCTCGTGCTGGTGATGAGCGTCAATCCAGGCTTCGGCGGGCAGAAGTTCATTCCGGAGAGCCTGACCAAGATCCGGCAGGCGCGCGCGCTGATCGGCGGCCGCCCGATCGACCTCGAGGTCGACGGCGGTGTTTCGGTCGAGAACTCGAGGGCGCTGGCCGACGCCGGAGCCGACCTCTACGTCGCAGGAACGTCGGTCTTTGCCGGCAACGACCCCCAGACCTATGCCGGCCGCATCGCGGCCATCCGCAACGCTGCCACGGCAGTCACCGCGTAACTCGCCGGTTACGCGAACAACGAGCGATAAGCCTATGATCCCGCGCTATTCCCGCCCCGACATGGTCGCCGTCTGGTCGCCCGAGACCCGCTTCCGCATCTGGTTCGAGATCGAGGCACACGCCACGACCCGGCTCGCCGAGCTCGGCGTCGTGCCGAAGGAAGCCGCCGAGACCATCTGGGCCAAGGGCAAGGACGCAACGTTCAACGTCGAGCGCATCGACGAGATCGAGCGCACGACCAAGCACGATGTGATTGCCTTCCTCACCCATGTCGCCGAGATCGTCGGGCCGGAAGCGCGCTTCCTGCACCAGGGCATGACCTCGTCGGACGTTCTCGATACCTCCCTTGCGGTGCAACTGGCACGCGCATCGGACATCCTGCTGACCGATATCGACCGGCTGCTCTCGGCCATCCGCCGCCGCGCCAAGGAACACAAGTACACGATCACGATCGGCCGCAGCCACGGCATCCATGCCGAGCCGACCACGTTCGGGATCAAGCTGGCCGAGGCCCATGCCGAGTTCGTGCGCAACCGCGAGCGCCTCGTCGCTGCACGGGAGGAGATCGCCACCTGCGCCATCTCCGGCGCCATCGGCACCTTCGCCAATATCGATCCGCGGGTCGAAGCCTATGTGGCCGAGAAGATGGGCCTCAAGCCCGAGCCGATCTCCACTCAGGTCATCCCGCGCGACCGGCACGCCATGTTCTTCGCCACGCTCGGCGTCATCGCCTCGTCGATCGAACGGATCGCGACCGAAGTCCGGCACCTGCAGCGTACCGAGGTGCTCGAGGTCGAGGAGTATTTCTCTCCCGGCCAGAAGGGCTCGTCGGCCATGCCGCACAAGCGCAACCCGGTGCTGAGCGAGAACCTCACAGGGCTCGCCCGCATCGTGCGCGGGATGGTGACCCCGGCGCTCGAGAACGTGGCCCTCTGGCACGAGCGCGACATCTCGCACTCCTCGGTCGAGCGTATGATCGGACCCGATGCCACGGTGACGCTCGACTTCGCGCTCCACCGCCTGACCGGGCTGATCGAGAACCTGCTCGTCTATCCGGACAACATGAAGCGCAACCTCGACCTGCTGGGCGGGCTGCACAACAGCCAGCGTGTCCTCCTGGCGCTGACCCAGGCGGGCCTCAGCCGCGAGGAGTCCTATGCGGCCGTGCAACGCAACGCGATGAAGGTGTGGGAGCATCGCGGCGATCGCACCGGGCTGTTCGCTGAACTGCTCAAGGCGGATCCGGAAGTGTCGGCCAAGCTTTCAGCAGCCGACATCGACGCCATGTTCGACGACTTCTATCACCTCAAGCACGTGGACGCCCTGTTCGAGCGGGTGTTCGGGCCGGAGGTCTGATGCGCATCGCCGACGTCGAAATACTCATCCTGCCCGGGCTCGGTGACTCCGGGCCAGGCCATTGGCAGCGACGCTGGGCCGAGCGGTTCTCGACCGGGCGCGTCGTCGAACAGGAAGACTGGGACAATCCCGATATCCGGGACTGGACAGCAGCGATCGTCGAAGCCGTGGAGATGGCCAGCAAGCCTGTGGTGCTCGTCGCCCACTCCCTGGCCGTCTCGGCGCTGGTGCATGCCGCGTCGCGCCTGCCGGCGGGCAAGGTGAAGGGGGCGTTCCTCGTCTCGCCTCCCGATCACGAGGGCAAGGCCGTGCCGCGGGAGGCAATGAGCTTCGCCAACGTGCCGCTCGATCCCCTGCCCTTTCCGTCGCTGCTTGTGGTCTCGAACAATGACGAGCTGGTGTCGCCACAGCGCGCTGCGGACATGGCGACGGCCTGGGGCTCGGAGCTGCATTTCGCGGGCGAGGCCGGCCACATCAACGTCGCGTCCGGGCATGGACCTTGGCCCGAGGGGCTGCTGATGTTCACGCGGCTGATGCAGCGGATCTGACGGCTACATCGCCGTGAACTGCAGCACGACCTTGCCGGCTGCGTCGCTGAGGAAGAGCTTCTTCTGTCCGGCATCGATCCGGAAGGTTCGCGCGGCAGCGAGCGCCGCGTGGAACTTGTGTTCCTGGTTCATCGCGGCTTCGGTACAGGCCATCATGGTCGAGGCGAGGTCGCCGAAGGTGACGGTGTCGCCATCGACCTTCGCGCTGCCACTGAAGCGGTTGCAGCCGCCCGAGCCCGACACCTTGCCGTCCGCCGCGATCTCCAGCGTCGTCTGCAGGTTGTCGATCACGCCGCCGCCATCGATGTCCTCGGCCAGCCAGGCGCCGGTCAAGGGCAAGGCCGTGGCTTCGCCATCAGCGACCCGCCGCACCAGCAGTTCGACGCGGTCGGCCTGCGGATCCAGAGCGTGCCGCTCTGTCGTCGTGAACAGCAGCACGTCACCCACCGAGATGGTGGCGCGCCAGGCATAGGTATGGCCGGCCTCGAGTTCGGCCGGATCGTAGGCGAGCGTGAAGGCCGTCGGGCTGGTCCTTGCCGGCACGGTCGTCTCGGCCAGGACCCGCGCGGGCGCGTCGGCCAGCGACACATCCTCGAGCCGTATCCGGGCCACGGCGCCCTCCGGCAGCATCATGCGCTCGCGATAGATCACAGCGCCGGTGACGGTCGTGCTGTTGGCCATCGCTGCGCCGGCGGCAAAAGCGAACATGGCGCCGACGATCAACGCCGTGGCGGCGCGGCGGCCCACGTGCAAGCCCACGTCCATGCTCGATCTCCTGTGCATGACGCAGCACGAAACGCCTCGCGCCCGTCGGGCGCAAGGCAAATCAGGGTCATGGTTTCGGGCGGCTTACCGCGAGGGATCAGCCCTCGTTGAGAACCTGCTCACGGGCGACGGGGACGAGCTCGGCCATCTTCTGGCGAATCATGTCGTCGGAGACCGAGGCGCCCTTAGCCTTGAGGTCGGTCGAAAGCTTGCGGAACACGTCCTCGTCGCCGGCTTCCTGGAAATCGGCAGCGACGACTTCGGCGGCGTACTGGCGGGCGTGCTCTTCGGAAAGGCCCATGTGCTCGGCGGCCCAGAGGCCGAGCAGCTTGTTGCGGCGCGCCTCGGCCTTGAAGCGGAGTTCCGAGTCATGGGCGAACTTCGCCTCTTGGCCCTTTTCGCGATCGCTGAAACCCGACATGATGTTCTCCGCTCTTCGGCCCGCTTGCCGGGCGCCCTCGATTGCGTTTGGACATAAGCTGGACGGACAGTCAAATCAACGGCGTCCGTCGCGTCATTTGGTCAGCTTCATCAACGGCCAGCGTTCGTTTTGGATGCCCCTGGGCGTGCCCGAGTCGGGCCGTGAGGCGGCGAAATAGCTTGCATTCCGCAACCATTCTGGCGCATTAGGCCCGCAATTCCCCACATTGCCACGAGGCAGACCTCATATGAACCGTCGCCGCAAGATCTATGACGGCAAGGCCAAGACACTCTACGAGGGTCCGGAGCCGGGTACGCTGATCCAGTATTTCAAGGACGACGCGACCGCCGGCAACGGCGCCAAGCATGAGATCATCGACGGCAAGGGCGTGCTGAACAACCGCATCAGCGAGTTCATCTTCTCCAAGCTCAACGGCCTCGGCATCCCGACGCACTTCATCCGCCGGCTCAACATGCGCGAGCAGCTGATCAAGGAAGTCGAGATCATCCCGCTCGAGGTGGTGGTTCGCAACGTCGCCGCCGGCTCGCTGACCAAGCGCCTCGGCCTCGAGCCGGGCACGCAGCTGCCGCGCTCGATCATAGAGTTCTACTACAAGGACGATGCGCTCAACGACCCGATGGTCAGCGAAGAGCACATCACCGCGTTCGGCTGGGCAACACCCCAGGAACTCGACGACATCATGGCCCTCGCCATCCGCGTCAACGACTTCCTCACCGGCCTGTTCATGGGTGTCGGCATCCAGCTCGTCGATTTCAAGATCGAGTGCGGCCGCCTCTATGATGGCGACCTGATGCGGATCGTGCTCGCCGACGAGATCAGCCCGGACAACTGCCGGCTGTGGGACATCAAGACGCGCAACAAGCTCGACAAGGACCGTTTCCGCGAGGACCTCGGCGGGCTGGTGGAATCCTACCGCGAAGTGGCCCAGCGCCTCGGGATCCTGGTGGAAACCGACAACGCGTTGACCACTGGTCCGCGACTCGTGCAATAGCGCCCTCGGCAGAGCGATCGCCCTGCCCTCTTTCGGGAATTTTCGATGAAAGCCCGCGTCACCGTCACGCTCAAATCCGGCGTCCTCGATCCGCAGGGCCAGGCCATCCAGGGTTCGCTCAAGAGCCTCGGCTTCGACGGCGTCGGCGCCGTGCGGCAGGGCAAGGTGTTCGACCTCGAGCTGGGTGACGCCGATAGGTCACAGGCCGAGGCGAACGTACGTACAATGTGCGAGAAACTACTCGCCAATACGGTCATCGAAAATTACACGATCGAAATCACGCCTTAAGAATCACCGCATATGTTGGCGCAGCCTGCACAAGCCGGGCGCGCTCCAGTAAAGACCAGCCGATGCTCAAGACCTTCTCGCTCTCGATCGCCTTCTTCCTCACGCTCGGCCTGTTCTTCGCGGCGTACGCATCGGTTCCGGTCTAGGACCGGGCGACTCCCCAAGCAAATCGACGGCCGATTGACGAGCGGGGTATTGCCCCGCGCGGACAGACAGGTCTTATCCCAACTGTTCACTGCCCCGGTGCACGCGGTCTTGCGCCGCCCGTCCTCCCGGCTTTCGCATCCGGGGAGTGAGGGCGGCTGGCTACACGTCCCGCGACTGGCTCGCCTGTGGCGCATACGCCACATGGATCCGCTGCCACTATTCCGCCGCGGCGACCTCACCGAATAGTCGCAGAGTTGCGTCACTCAGCCCGTTAACCGTGCCGGTTCAGACTCCATTCAGCCAAAGCAGTGCATTGGAGCCATGCACGGACACGGACTATCCGCCCGCGGCGAACCGACCTACAGAACCCGCACCCCAACGCGCCCAGAACCGGCGCAGAATACGACCGTTCAGATGCTCAAGACCTTCTCGCTCTCCGCCCTCTTCTTCATGACCGTCGGCCTCCTCCTCGCCACGCACCTGTCGCTGCCGTTCTAAGGCACGCGGACGGCTGCACCGGGTCCAGGCGCGCCGCCGGTCCCGGCCCCTGCCAGCTCGATATGTCCTTGTTTATTAAGCAGTTGGCTTAAGCCTATTTGCAGGCTTTTCCGGCATCCCGGACGCGCCCGGCTATATGTGGCCAGGTTACCGGGAGCCTCGCGATGCCAAACGCCAATCGTCTCGACTGGGTCGACGCCGCCAAGGGTCTGTCGATCATCCTCGTGGTCATGATGCATTCGGCCTACGGGGTCGGCGAGGATCTCAACGGTGTCGGCGTCCTGCACTACATCATCGGCTGGGCCGCCCCGTTCCGGATGCCCGAGTTCTTCCTGATCTCGGGCCTCTTCCTCAGCCAGGTCATCGCGCGGCCGTGGCTGCACTACACGGACCGGCGCGTGGTCCACTACCTGTACTTCTATGCGCTCTGGGCCGTGCTGCAGATCGCCTTCAAGGTCGGCCTCGGCACCGGCGACGTCGGTGGCGTTGCGACGCAGATCCTGTGGGCCGTCGTCGAGCCCTATGGCGTGCTGTGGTTCATCTACATGCTCGCGGTCTATTCGCTGGTGGCGAAGGTCCTTTACTCGCTGAAGGTGCCGCACTGGGCCGCCTTCGGCGCCGCCGCGCTCCTCCAGATATTCCCGGTCACCACCGGCATCCCGCTGGTCGACCACTTCGCAGCCTACTCCGTGTACTTCTACGCCGGATATGCGTTCGCACCGCTGGTGTTCCGCATCGTCGCGGCGGCGCAGGAACGGCCGGCGCTGTCGACTGTCGCGCTGCTGGCCTCCGCCGTCATCGAGGGCATCCTCGTCTTTTCCGGCGGCGCCACCGTCGCGCCGCGTCACATGTACATGGGCTATGCGGCCCTGCCGGTCGTCCACCTCGTACTGGCCTTCGTGGGTGCGCTCGCAGTCTGCGTCACGGCGGCCCTGCTCGTGAAACTGCCGTGGATGAGCTGGTTGCGCTGGCTCGGCGAGCGCTCGATCGTGATCTACCTCAGCTTCTCCATCCCGATGGCCGCGAGCCGCACCCTGATTCTCAAGACCGGGCTCATCGATGACGTCAGCGTCGTCAGTGTCCTCGTGATGACCATCGCGCTCGTCTCGCCGCTGGTGCTCTACTGGCTGATCAAGCGCACCGGATGGGGCAAGTTCCTGTTCGAGCGCCCCGCCTGGGCCCACATCCCCGGCGCGCCGGGCAGCCGCAGCTACGTCAAGCCGGCTGCGGTGCCGGCGGAGTAGGCGCCTCATTGAGCGGAGCCACGGCTCCGCTCTTGCTTTTGCCATCAAGACTCACCAAAGGATCGGCGACGCCATTGAGGAGTTGCCGATGAAAGCCGCCGTCGTCGTGTTCCCCGGTCTCAACCGCGACCGCGACATGATCGCCGCCCTGACCAAGATCGGGGGCGAGGCGCCGGCAGTGGTCTGGCACAAGGATGCCGAGATCCCCAAGGTCGACCTCATCGTCATCCCGGGCGGCTTTTCTTACGGCGACTACCTTCGCGTCGGCGCTATCGCTGCCCGCTCGCCGGTGATGGACACCATCCGCGATCGCGCCGCCCATGGCGTCAAGGTGATGGGCGTCTGCAACGGCTTCCAGATTCTCAGCGAGGCCGGGCTCGTGCCGGGCGTGCTGATGCGGAATGCCTCGCTGAAGTTCGTCTGCCGCGAGGTGAAGCTCCAGATCGAGAACGCTTCGACGCCGTTCACGCGCGGCTACAAGCAGGGCCAGATCATCCGCTGCCCCGTCGCCCACCATGACGGCAACTATTTTGCCGATGCCGAGACGCTGGCACGCGTAGAAGGTCAGGGCCAGGTTGCCTTCCGCTACGCCGACGGCACAAACCCGAACGGCTCGATCAACGACATCGCCGGCGTGTTCAACGAGAAGAAGAACGTGCTCGGCCTGATGCCGCACCCCGAGAACCTGATCGAGGCGGCGCATGGCGGCTCCGACGGCCGTCAGCTGTTCTCCGGCCTGCTCAACGCAGCCTGATTTGAAGCGAAGTCGACCTAACTAGCGGTAGCGGCGCGCGGCGGCGCGCTCTAGTCTGTTGCTCATTGCGTCTGGTTCGTTGAGGCAGTGCTTTGCGGATTGTGCTTGCCTGGGCCGCAGTGCTGGTCGGGGTTACCGGCCTTGCGCTGGACTGGTCCGCCATCTTTCCATCGGTGATGACCGTTTCGGAAGCCAACCCGGTGGCGCGGTCGTTCCCGGACGCGTTCATCTACTTCTGGACCTACTTCACCCACCTGACCAACCTGTGGCTGATCGTCACCTACGTGGCGGTGCTGTCTGGCTGGCGCTGGCTGGCCTGGTTCCGGACGCCCGTGATGATGGGCTCGGCTGCAGCGTTCATCACGCTGGTTATGCTCTACTACCACTTCATGCTGGCGCCGGGCCTCAGGCTCGAGGGTGCCCTCGGCGTCGCCACGTATCTGCTCCACTACATCGCGCCGATCCTCTATCTCGTGTGGTGGACGGCCTTCGCGCCCCACGGCCGCCTGCGGTTCACATACATCCCGTTGATGCTGCTGCCGGGCATCGGCTACGTCGCCTGGGTGCTGGTCCGCGGCGCCTTCGTCAACGAGTACCCCTACGACATCCTCGATGCCGGCAGGTTCGGCTACCTGGCAGTGGCGATCGGGGTCGGCGTATTGCTGGTGGCGGTATCGGTCTTTTCGGTGATCATCGTGGCGGGCGACCGATGGTTCGCGCGGAGACAGCGCCCGGCCTGAGCGACTGCCACCTGACGGCTTGTTTGTGACATCGAGCAACCGGTAGTCTTGCGCTGGCCCGAACGGGTGGAGCGTCTATGAGTTTTCAGTGGTCCCGGAGCGACACGACCATCGGGGATGGGTTCGTCAGGATCGTCCGTGAGCAGCTGGCGAAGGCGATCTCCGACGCCGAGGACGTGTCGACCAGCCCGGAGCGCCGCGTGCATGAGGCGCGCCGTCGCTGCAAGAAGCTGAGGGCGCTGTTCCGCCTGATCCGGACGGACTTCGACAGCTACAAGCAAGAGAACGCGTTCGTCCGCGACGCGGCCCGGGACCTGTCGGGCGCCCGCGACGCCCGCGTCCTGGGCCAGACGCTGGCCGAACTGCTGGCTTGGGCCGGGCGGCCTCTGCCGCGTTCGGACAAGGCCGGCGACGACCAAGCCGCGGTCGAGGCCGATGTGCTGCGGGTCTTTGCCGGACGAATGCGGGAACTCGAGGCGCGCAGCACCCACTGGTCGACCGATGACATCGACGCCCGGACGCTCACGCGGGGGCTGAAGCACACCTACCGCCGAGGCCGCTGGACCCGCCGGCACGCCGAGAGACAGCGCACGGACGAGGCATTCCACGAGTGGCGCAAGTACGCCAAGTACTACTGGAACCAGCTCGGCCTGCTCGAGGAATGCGCCGAGGACATCCTGCCGCCGGCCCACAAGACGGCGGGAGACCTCGCCGACACACTTGGGCTGCACCACGACCTCGCTCTGCTGGAAGGCAACCTGGACGAGGCCGTCGCGGTGCTGGGCCTCGACATCGACCTGGCATTTGCGCGAGACGCGATCCAGCGTCGGCAGCAGGAGTTTGAAGGCCGCATCGACGAGCTCGGCCGGCAGGTCTTCGCCGAGACACCCAAGGCACTGAAGGCGCGGTTCGACGCCTACCTTTCGGGCTGGTCGACGCGCGAGGCGGCCGAGTAGATGGCCATCGAGATCGAGCGCAAATTCCTCGTGGCGACGGACCGATGGCGGCCCCTGGTGAAGCGCAGCCAGACGCTGCGACAGGGATATCTCAGCACAGGCGGCTCCGGCGTCACGGTGCGCGTCCGGACCATCGACGACGCTCGCGGCTACATCACCATCAAGAGCGGCGGCTCGGCACTGGCCCGGGCCGAGTTCGAGTACGAGGTGCCGATCACGGATGCGCGACAGCTGCTCGCCCTTGGGCGCGGGGCGCGGATCGAGAAGACCAGGCACACCCTCGACCTGGGCGGCGGCGACTGGGTGGTCGACGAGTTCCTCGGCCACCACAGCGGGTTGGTGCTTGCCGAGGTCGAGCTCGACAGCCCCAACGCACCACTGACGCTACCCGACTGGCTGGGTGACGAGGTGACCGGCGACCCCCAATACTACAACTCCAGCCTGGCCATGCTTGTCGGCGGAGAGATCTGAGCCGATTTCTCCTGTCGTCCCGGGAAGGCTTGGGTTATAGCGAGCCTGAACCCCTGCCCCTCCCCGGATTCTTCGATGACGTTCAACAACCATATCGCCATCACGCCCGAGCTGGTTGCCGACCATGGCCTGAAGCTCGACGAGTACCAGAAGATCATCCAGCTGATCGGCCGGGCGCCGACCTATACCGAGCTCGGCATTTTCTCGGCGATGTGGAACGAGCACTGCTCCTACAAGAGCTCCAAGAAGTGGCTACGCACGCTCCCGACCACGGGCGAGCGCGTCATTCAGGGTCCGGGCGAGAATGCCGGCGTCGTCGATATCGGCGATGGGCAGGCGATCGTCTTCAAGATGGAGTCGCACAACCACCCCAGCTACATCGAGCCCTACCAGGGCGCGGCGACGGGCGTGGGCGGCATCCTGCGCGACGTTTTCACGATGGGTGCGCGGCCGGTGGCGGCGATGAACGCGCTACGCTTCGGCGCGCCCGAGCATGAAAAGACCAAGCACCTCGTCGCGGGCGTGGTGGCCGGCGTCGGCGGCTATGGCAACTCGTTCGGCGTCCCGACGGTGGGCGGCGAAGTCGAGTTCGACGAGCGCTACAACGGCAATATCCTCGTCAACGCCTTCGCGGCCGGCCTCGCCGACACCGACAAGATCTTCTACTCGAAGGCCGAGGGCGTCGGCCTGCCCGTCGTCTATCTCGGCGCCAAGACCGGGCGCGACGGGGTCGGCGGCGCCACCATGGCCTCGGCCGAGTTCGGCGACGACATCGAGGAGAAGCGCCCGACCGTGCAAGTCGGCGACCCCTTCACGGAGAAGCGCCTGCTCGAGGCCTGCCTCGAGCTGATGGCGACGGGCGCGGTGATCGCCATCCAGGACATGGGCGCTGCGGGCCTGACCTGCTCGGCCGTCGAAATGGGCGCCAAGGGCGACCTCGGCGTCGAGCTCAACCTCGATATGGTGCCGGTCCGCGAAGACGCGATGACGCCGTACGAGATGATGCTCTCGGAGAGCCAGGAGCGCATGCTCATGGTGCTGCACCCCGAGAAGGAGGCCGAGGCCCGCGCCGTCTTCGAGAAGTGGGAACTCGACTTCGCCACCGTGGGCAAGACCACGGACGACCTGCGCTTCCGCGTCATGTGGAAGGGCGAGGAAGTCGCCAATCTGCCGATCAAGGAACTGGGGGACGAGGCGCCGGAGTACGACCGCCCGTGGACGGCCCCGGTGCCGCCCAAGGCGCTCGCCGCCGACGACATCCCGCAGATGGACGTGGCCGACGCCCTGCTCCGCATGCTGGCTTCGCCGGCGCTCTCGTCGCGCCGCTGGGTCTACGAGCAGTACGACACGCTGATCCAGGGCAACTCGCTGCAGCGCCCCGGCGGCGATGCCGGCGTGATCCGCGTCGAGGGCCACGCGACCAAGGCCCTCGCCTTCTCATCCGACGTCACCCCACGCTACTGCGAGGCCGACGCCTACGAGGGCGGCAAGCAGGCGGTGGCCGAGTGCTGGCGTAACCTGACGGCTACCGGTGCCGATCCACTGGCGGCGACCGACAACCTCAATTTCGGCAACCCTGAAAGGCCCGAGATCATGGGGCAGTTCGTCCATGCGGTTAAGGGCATCGGCGATGCCTGCCGGGCGCTGGGCTTCCCGATCGTTTCGGGCAACGTGTCGCTCTACAATGAAACCAACGGGCGCGGCATCCTGCCGACCCCGACCATCGGCGGCGTCGGCCTCATCCCCGACTGGAGCAAGATGGCCCGCATCGGCTTTGCCGGCGAGGACCAGGCGATCCTGCTGTTCGGCGCGCCCGACTGGTGGGGCACCCACCTGGGCCAGTCGATCTACCTGCGGGAGATGTTCAAGCGCAAGGACGGCACGCCGCCGCCGGTCGACCTCGACCACGAGAAGAAGGTCGGCGACCTGGTCCGCATCCTGATCCGCGACGGCATCGCGACCGCCGTGCACGACCTCTCCGACGGCGGCCTAGCGGTCGGCGTCGCCGAGATGGCGATGGCGTCCGGTATCGGCGCCACGGTGAACCAGCTCGACGGCGGCGACCCTATTCCGCTGTTCTTCGGCGAGGACCAGGGGCGCTACCTCGTCACCATGACGCGCGAGAACCTCGAGAAGTTCTACGCCGAGATCTACCCCTATGCGGGCGTCTTCGCCCCGTGGATCGGCACGACCGGCGGCAAGACGCTGAAGCTGGGCGAGGCACGGCCGGTGGCGGTCGCCGAACTGCGCAAGGCGCACGAGGGCTGGTTCCCGGAGTTCATGAAGGGCGAGATCACCGAGGTCTAGGGGACTCGATGTCGCCGCCTCGCTTCCCTCCCCCTTGAGGGGAGGGACAGAGGGAGGGGGTGGCGCGGGGATCACCGTGATCGCCTCACGACCCCCACCCCAACCCCTCCCCTCAAGGGGGAGGGGCGCGGAGGGCCCGGTGACTGCCTCCAGTACCGTTTCCGTGAGCCGCTGTAACAATCGGCGCCCGGAATACGTATATACTGAGCATCCCAACATGGAGAGCGCATCATGACGACCAATACCGAGCGGGCGGTGCTCGCTGGCGGCTGCTTCTGGGGCGCGCAGGAGCTGCTGCGCCACAAGGACGGGATCATCTCCACCCGCGTCGGCTATTCCGGCGACGATGGCAAGGCGAACGCCACCTATCGCGATCATGGGGACCATGCGGAGGCCGTCGAGATCATCTTCGATCCGAGCCGCATCAGCTATCGCGACATCCTGGAGTTCTTCTTCCAGATCCACGATCCGTCGACGAAGAACCGGCAGGGCAACGACGTGGGCCGCGCCTATCGTTCCGCGATCTTCTACGAGAACGCCGACCAGAAGGCCGTGGCCGAGGACACCATCAAGGATGTCGACGCCTCCGGCCTCTGGCCCGGCAAGGTCGTGACCGAGCTGCAGCCGGTCGGCCCGTTCTGGGAGGCCGAGCCCGAGCACCAGGACTACCTGCAGCGTATACCCAATGGCTACACCTGCCACTGGGTGCGGCCCAACTGGAAGCTGCCCAAGCGCGAGGCCGCCTGACTGCAACGGGCGCCGGGGAAACCGGCGCCCGCTTCCGTTGAAGCGCCCCGCCCCACGTGCCATATGTCCAACGGGCTCAACTATTTCTCGGGAGACGTGCCATGGCCATGGCTGCACACGAAATCGAAAAACGCATCCTCGCGGCGCTTCCCGACGCCAAGATCGAAATCCGCGACCTCGCCGGCGACGGTGACCACTACGCAGCGACCGTCATCTCCGAGGCCTTCCGCGGCAAGACCCGCGTCCAGCAGCACCAGATGGTGAACGCGGCGTTCGGGTCCGACATGGGCACCGTGCTGCACTCGCTGGCCCTGCAGACGAAGGCGCCGGATTGATGGGGCATGGGGCCGCCGGGCCTTTCGAGCATAGCTCTCAAGGCCTTCTCGCCTCAAATCGCTCCACTGGAGCGATTTGCCCTTCGGGACGGCTCGAAGCCCCTCCCCCGCCCCGCGGGGGAGGATCGGGGGCGGCACCATGACCCGCACCGTTCTCTTCGACGTCGATGGCGTGCTCGTCCACGGCTATCACGGCCGGCCTGAGAAGCATGTCCGCTGGAACGAGAACCTGCTGGCCGATCTCGGGGTCGACCCCGACCGGTTCAACCACGAGTTCATCTACGACGTCTTCGTCAAGAAGGTCATCGTCGGGCAAATGTCGTTGCTCGAGGCACTGGATCGGACGCTGCCCGGCCTCGGCTATCGCGGGCCGAGCATGGCCTTTGCCGGTTACTGGCTGAGCCATGACAGCAACGTCAACCAGCCGCTGCTGGACGTCGTGGCGCGGCTGAAGGCGGCCGGCACGACGCTCTATCTCGCCACCAACCAGGAGCACATGCGGGCCCAATGGCTGTGGCAGCAGCTCAGGTTCGGCGAGCTGTTCGAGGACATGTTCCACTCCGCCCGCATCGGGCATGCCAAGCCGGCCAAGCCCTATTTCGACTGGGTGAGCAACCGCCTCGGTCCGCAGGCCGAGCCGCCGCTCTTCTTCGACGACCGCGAGGACATCGTGAAGGCCGCCCGTGCCCACGGCTGGGAGGCGGTGCAGTACGAGGCGATCGAGGACGTCACCGGACATCCGTGGGTGATCCGCCAACTGCAGTGATCTGGAGCAGCGATGACGCGGGCAGTGCTTTTCGACGTAGACGGGGTGTTGGTCCATAGCCGCTTTCACGCTGACGAGGCGGCGCGGCGATACTGGGATGAACACCTGCTGGCGGACATGGGTGTCGAGCCCTCCCGCTTCCAGGCGCTGTTCGACCCATCCTTCGAACGTGTTCTGACCGGCCAGAAATCGCTGGTGGCCGCGCTCGACGAGTTCCTGCCCACGGTCGGCTACCGCGGCAGCACGATGGATTTCATCGGCTACTGGATCGCGCGGGACAGCCACCTCAACTTCCAGCTGCTCGAGGTAATCAAGCAGCTCCGGTCTGCGCGCGGCGTAAGGCTCTACGTGGCGACGAACCAGGAGCACATCCGCGCTACATATCTCTGGAACGAATTGAAGCTGCGTCATCTGTTCGACGACATGTTCTACGCTGCACGTTTCGGAGCAGCCAAGCCGAACCCGGAGTTCTTCCGTCGCGCCGAAGCGTTCATCGGCCCGCTTGAGCAGCCGCCATTGCTCTTCGACGATTCCGCAGAAGTCATCGCCGCCGCCAACGCCCATGGCTGGGAAGGTGTGCTGTTCACCGACGTGACCGATTGCAGCGGCCATTCCTGGATCGCGGAGCGGCTAAGCATCGTCAAATGACGATGACCACCTCGACAGCGCCGCATTGCAGGACTATCTAACGGGTAACGCAGCCGGCACGTTCTCCGGCCTGAAAGGCATGCATATGAGCGACATCAACGCACTGATCGACGAGCAGGTGAAGAACAACGACGTGTTCCTCTACATGAAGGGCACGCCCGACTTCCCGATGTGCGGCTTCTCGGGCCGCGTCGTGCAGATTCTCGGCTATCTCGGCGTCGACTACCAGAGCGCCAACGTGCTGGAGAACCAGGAACTGCGCGAGGGCATCAAGGCCTATGCCAACTGGCCGACCATTCCGCAGCTCTACGTCAAGGGCGAGTTCGTCGGCGGCGCCGACATCGTCACCGAGATGTTCCAGGCGGGCGAGTTGCAGACACACCTCGCCGAGAAGGGCATCGCGGTCAAGCAGACCGCCTGACACCATCTCGCAGACGAGCAGACAGGCCGTGCCAACAGGCGCGGCCTTTGCTTTTTCTCGTGACTATCCACGCTGCCGGGCCACGATGGCCTTGAATGCGGCGCTGTCGCGGATCGCGGCGAAGGCCCAGTGGTCCTCGAGCCATTCGGCTCGGCCCTGCCAGCCGCTCCCCACCAGCCGTTCGAGGCAGCGCAGGGCCCGGTCGGGTTCACCAGCCAGCGCCCAGGCTCCGGCGGCGTGGAAGCCGTGCCAGATCACCTTCGCCGCGGCGGCTTCGAGGTGCGCGGCCCAGTCGCGGCACTGTTCCGGGCTCAGATCGCCGACGTTCTCGGCCGGCAGATTGCTCGAATAGCCGAAATAGGCCGCTTGCCGCCGCATGCCGACGGCTTCAGCGATGCGGATCGAGCCGGCGTTCGAGGCATGACAGTGCCAGCCAACATCGGCGACGCCGCGCCGCAGGCATTCGCCGACTGCCGCGGTGGCCGCTGCGCGCGCCAGCCCCAACCGGCGGAAGCCCTCCTCAGTGCCGACACCAAGCTCGGCACGACCGTCGACGACGCAGTCGGCGGTGCAATGGCTCACCACGGCACCCTCGTGCAGCACAGCGTAGCCGATGCCCAGTTCGAGGAAGTCATCGCGGGATCGCCAGCCATCGCCCGCGAGATCGTGCAGTGCGGGGTGCTCCGCCACACCGGCCCGGTCGATGCGTACGAGCTCGAATCCAGGCGGCAGCGTCGACCCGGTCGGCGGCTGCTCCAGGGCAAATCGCAGCCTCGGATGCGGTCGCGCGAACGGGTTGTCCCAGACCTCGGACAACCGGTGGATCCAGTTGTCATCCGGTAGGAGGTAAGTCCAGGCAGGGATGAGCGCTCGCAGCACGGCGGGCTGCACCAGTCGGTCGGGATCACCGGCGAGGAAGCTGGCCTCCCCATCGGATACCAGCACTACGGTCGGCTGGGCGGGGTCGTCGGTCCAGATCACCCCCTCAAGTGTGCCGGCGAGTATCGCGGCAACCGGGGCGTGGCGTGAGATGGTCTCTGTCAGCAGAGGGCGGACGGCCTCATAGGCAGTCTCGTTGAGGAGTTGCATCAAGCAAGGATCCTGCAATCGCGGCGTGCGGAGCACCGCAGACAATCGAAAGAGCGGAGAAACCGCTCGCACACATACCGGCATGGGCCCGCCGGCGCTCGGCGATGAGTGCTGTCATGTGTGTTCCCCCCGACTGCGCAGTGATTGCGGACATGGCACGTAACCTACCGCGGCCTACGAAGCCAGTCCGAACTGGATTTCGATGCGATGGTAACGGGCGCCCTGCCCGGCCCACTGATGATAGATCTCGCGGCTTTCGCCCGAGAAGGTGTGCCGTGAGAACTCGATCGCCTGTACCAGAGGCGCGTAGCCCTGCGTGAACAGGGTCCGCATCGATCCCTGGTGGAGCGCGCTCGCTACCATGATCGGCTCGAGCTGCTGCACCTCGAACGGGCCATCATAGCCATCGAGGTTCGCCACGGGCCGGCAGAAGCGAATGTCGAACGCGGTCCTGCTGTCCCTGGGGAGGTGGTGCGAGATGAACACCCACGGTCCGGCCATGCCGAAGCCGCATCGCTCGATCTCGGCGTCGATCTCGCCAGTGAGCTCGGGACTGACCTGCCGTATCTGCGGGATGGTGAGCCGGCGCGTGGCGCTCAGCACCAGCATCGGCTCGGTTTCCTTGATCTCCACGGCACTCGCCCCTCGCTTAGTTGGGGCAAACTGAGCCGCGCTCAGTCCGGACGCAACCAAAGCGCGAGAATATTCATCCGTTCGGGAGGGGTTCTTGCAGCGATGTGAGAATAATCTACCCGGTCAGGCGGAGCGCCGCACCATCGCGACGTCGGCTTCCAGCGCGGTGACATCGGCCGCGAAACGCAGCTCGCGCAGCGGCCGGACGCGCCGGGTGGCCTCGGCATAGATCGGGTGCGCCTTGTAGGCGGCGAGCGCCGCCTCGTCGGCGAACTCGGCATAGACCACGACGTCCACGTCGTTGCCGAACTGGTCCACCTTGGTGTTCCGCGTCACCTCGAAGTGCTGCGAATGGGGGATCTGGCCGAGCAGTTCGAGCCCCTCGACGATCCTCTCGAGATCGGCGGGATCCTTGGCGGTGAAGAAGACGATATGGCGGATCACGTGGCTGGCTCCGATGCTCCCCCGTAGATAGTCCTCCGTCGCGGCGGGTCAACTGCGGCATAGCCTCGCAATCACTTTGGGTGATCGCCGGCATCACCGAAATGCGTTTCTCGCCGGACGCTCGCACGTGTAAGTACACGGCAGACAATTCTCATCGAGTCCTCACGATGTCCTCCATTGCCGCACCCCGCTCCATCGCGATGCCGCTCCTCCTCCTGATCGTTGCCGGCTGCGCCATCGCCGCGGTGACGAACGGTATCCGCACGAGTTTCGGGCTGCTCACGCTGCCCATGGCCGGTGACCTGGGGCTGACGCGCGAGGCCTGGGGCATGGCCATGGCCATCCAGAACCTCGCCTGGGGCGTCGCCCAGCCGTTCGCCGGTGGTCTTGCGGATCGCTACGGGACGGCCAAGGTGATCGTCGGGGGCCTCCTGATCTACGCCGCGGGCCTTCTGCTGATGATCGTCTCGCCGACGGGGACGCTGCTCAACCTCACGGCCGGCGTGATCACCGGTGTCGGCATCGCCACCTCGTCCTTCTCGATCGTGATGATCGCGTTCGGGCGCAGCGTGCCGCAGGAGAAGCGCACCCTCATCTTCGGCATCGCCACGGCAGCCTCGTCCTTCGGCCAGTTCCTGTTCGCGCCGATCGGCCAGGCCGTCATCACCGGTTTTGGCTGGCAGACTGCCCTGCTCTACGCAGCGGTGCTCCTCGCACTGACGATCCCGCTGACCTTTGCGCTGCGCGGCCGTACCGAGCGCGCGCCCGACCAGATCGACCTGCCCTTCATGGAGGCGCTGCGCCGGGCCTGGGGCTTCAGCTCATATCGGCTGCTGGTCATCGGCTTCTTCGTCTGCGGCTTCCACCTTGCCTTCGTCAACGTGCACATGCCCGCCTACCTCGTGCAGTGCGGCCTGCCGCCGGAAGTGGGTAGCTGGGCCATCGCGGTGATCGGGCTGTTCAACATCGTCGGCTCGCTGCTCGCCGGGTACCTCGGCGGCCGCGTGCCCAAGCAGATGCTGCTGGCGACGATCTACTTCAGTCGCGCCGTCGCCATCGGCCTGTTCGTGCTGCTGCCGGTGACCGAACTCAGCGCCTATGTCTTCGCCGGCGCGATGGGCCTGTTGTGGCTCTCCACGGTGCCGCCTACCGCCGGCCTCGTGACGCTGTTCTTCGGGGCGCGGTACATGGGCATGCTCTACGGCATCGCCTTCCTCAGCCATCAGGTCGGCTCGTTCGTCGGCGTATGGCTGGGCGGCTTCGTCTACGACCACACGGGCTCGTACAGTCTCGTGTGGTACCTGGGTATCCTGCTCGGGCTCGCCTCGGCTGCCGTACACCTGCCGATCAAGGAGCGGAGCGCCCCGTCCTTCGCACTGAAGTCGGCCTGAACCACGGAACTATTAGGACCCTAACGGGTTGCCAAATCCAAGCCGTGGGAGCATGTTGCCGGCCTTTCCGGCCGCCTCCCCGGCCATCATGAGCTACCACATGTCCGATACTGCCCATTCAACGCGGGAGCTGTCCCGCGTCGAGTTCATTGCCCTTGTCGCTGCCTTGATGGCGCTCAATGCGCTGGCCATCGACGTCATGCTTCCCGCGCTGCCCTACATGGGCGAAGCACTCGGCATAAGCCACGAGAACGAGCGTCAGTTCGTCGTCGGCGTCTACATGCTTGGCTTCGGCTTTGCCCAGCTCGCTTTCGGGCCGCTGTCCGATCGTTTCGGCCGGCGCGGGCCGCTGCTGATCGGGCTCGCGATCTATGTGATCTGCGCCTTCGCAGCCGTGTTTGCGCCGACATTCGCGATCCTGCTCGCCATCCGCTTCACCCAGGGACTGGGCGCCGCCGCCACCCGTGTGATCGCCACCTCGATCGTGCGCGACAAATACTCGGGCCGCGCCATGGCCGAAGTGATGTCGCTGACCTTCATGGTGTTCATGGTCGTCCCGATCCTCGCGCCGGGCATTGGCCAGGTGATCCTGTTGTCGGGGCCGTGGCAGTACATCTTCCTGTTCATGGGCGGCCTCGCCACGCTCATCAGCATCTGGGCCTTCTTCCGCCTGCCCGAAACGCTGCGTCCGGAGTACCGCCGGCCGCTGACGCTCAGCGCCATCGCCGAGGGCTTCCGCCTCGTGCTCACCAACCGCTCGGCGCTGTTCTATGGCCTCGCCGGCATGTTCCTGTTCGCCGGGCTGTTCAGCTTCATCTCCACCAGCCAGCAGATCTTCGTCGAGATTTACGGGCTGGGGGCGCTGTTCCCTGTCGCCTTCGCGCTGATGGCCGGCACAATGTCGATCGGCGCCTTTACCAATTCGCGCATCGTCAGTCGCTTCGGCATGCGCCGGCTCAGCCACTTCTCCATCATCGTTTATGTAGGAGCGGCGGCGCTGCTCGTTGCCTTCAGCCTCGCCGGCTTCATGCCGCTATGGCTGTTCTTCGGCCTGCTGCTGGTCGTGCAGTGGATGTTCGGCTGGGCGGCCTCGAACATGAATTCGCTGTCCATGGAACCGCTCGGCGCGGTCGCCGGCACCGCGGCATCGGTGTTCGGCTTCACCCAGACGGTTGGCGGCGTGGTGATCGGTACCGCTTTCGGCCAGATGTTCGACGGCACGGTGACCCCCACCGCCGCCGGCTACCTCATCATGGGGCTGCTGACGCTGGGCTGCGTGCTGATCGCCGAGAAGGGCCGGCTGTTCGGTGTCAGCCCGCAATACGCGCATCACGGCGACGGCGGGCACTGACCCGCCGCTAGCCCTTGCGTCCCACCAAGATCGTCCAGCCCAGCATCGGGCGGATGGTCCGCTGGTAGTAGAGCCAATCCGTCCGGCTCTTGGCCAGCACTTCATCGTGGTCCGGATGCTGCGGGTTCGCCCGGGCCCAGGTGAGCGTCGCGTGCCGGTGATGGCTGGCATAGCGCTCGAAATCGGCCTCGGAGGCGCTGATCGTTGCCGACACCTCGGCACCGTGGCGCTCGACGATGCCCATCATCCCGATAGTGTCGGGCGGCAGGATATCGCCCTTCGACACCACGGGCGGGTGCTTGAGCACCAGGTCGCCGATCACCACACGCCCGCCCGGCTTGGTCGCTGCGACCATCCACTCGAGCGCTGCGGGCACGTCGCCGATGGCGAACGAGGCTCCCAGGCAGAGGACGATGTCGTAGCTCTCCATCGCGACCGGGAAGCGCTTGGCCGATGAATTGTGGAAGGTGAGCCGCCCCCGCGCCGGGGCCTTGCGACGTGCGACCTCGAGGAAGCGGGCATTGACGTCGATGCCGACGCCCTCGATGGCATGGCGCTCGGCCCACTGCCGCATCAGCCACGCCTTGCCGCAGCCGATATCCAGGACGCTGAGGCCATCGGCCACATCACAATAGTCGTCGAGCAGCCTCAGTTTGCGGTCGGTGATGGGGTTCTGGATTTCGATGTCGCGCTCGGCGATAGCCCAGTAGTTCAGCGGATCCAAACCGAAGCCCTCCCTCGACGGTTGTGACCCCGACTATACCGTAAACACCTCTGCACGCAGCAAATTCCACGCGTCGGCGTCGGGGGCCATCAGCAAACCGCCGGCGCGATGCGACGGCAGGTAGGGGCTTCCGTCGAAACGGGCCACATGGCCTCCGGCCTCCTGGCAGATCAACGTGCCGCCCAGGTGATCCCAGGGCATCAGCTTGTTGAACATGACGAAGTGGCAGTGACCCGAGGCGAAGGTGCGATAGTCGTGGCCCGCCACGCGGTAGTTCGCAGCCACCCGGACCTTGGCGAGGTTGGCGAGCACCTTCGGTTTGCTGTCGGCCGGCAGGAACGTGATCGAGACGTGACCGACCATCTGGTCGAGTGCGGGCGCCTTGGCCACCTGCAGGCGCCAGTCGGAGCCATCGGGGCGACGCTGCCAGGCGCCAGAGCCCTTTTCGGCCAGCACCCAGTCGTCACCCATCGGGTCGTAGATGATGCCCGCGACGGTCTCGCCTTTGACGACAACGCTGGCCATGGTGGCAAAGAGCGGCAGCCCGGCCGCGAAGTTGGCCGTGCCGTCGACGGGATCGACCACGATGGCGAGGTCTGCATCGTCCAACCGGTCCAGCAGCGCCGGATCGGCGGCGACCGATTCCTCGCCCACGAACAGCGCGTCCGGCCAGGCTGCCGACACCTCGGCCTTGATGCGGTGCTCGGCCTGCTCATCGGCTTCGGTGACGAGATCGATGGCCTCGGATTTCTGGCGCACCATGCCCTGATCGAGCCGGCGGAACCGCGGCAGGACTTCGGCCTTGGCCGCGTCCCTCAGAATGTTGGCGAGGCGGGTGATATCGATCGTGGTCATGATGGTCCCGGGTCTGCTGGTGATGCCTTCATATGCACTGATTGCGACGGCGGCGTCTCCCACCAAAACGTCGAGCCGGCCGGTTCGCACTCAACGTCTTTGACCATGACGTGAATAACAGTATAACCTGACCTTAATACTGTTCTTCGTCGGACGCGATCGAGCCATGAGCAGTCACCCGCTATCGAAGCCGGAATTTGTCGCGATCGTTGCAGCGCTCATGATTGTCGACGCGCTGGCGATCGACATCATGCTGCCGGCCCTGCCCAACATCGGCGATACCTTCGCCGTGCTGCGCGAGAACGACCGTTCCCTCGTCATCACCGTCTTCATCATCGGTTTCGGGCTGCCGCAGATATTCTTCGGCCCGCTTGTCGACCGTTTCGGGCGACGCCGGCCGATCCTGTGGGGGCTGGCGGCCTATATCGTCTGCGCGCTCGCCGGCGCCGTCGCTCCCAGCTTCCTGTGGCTGCTGATCCTGCGCTTCCTGCAGGGCACCGCCGCCGCAGCAGTGCGTGTCGGCCTGAACGCGACCATTCGCGACCGATACAGCGGCAAGGAAATGGCCGAGGTGCTGTCGCTGGTCCTTTCCATCTTCCTGCTCGTCCCCATCATCATGCCCACGGTGGGACAGCTCATCATCCTCGCGGCGCCGTGGCAGTACATATTCGTCGCGATGGCGGCCATTGCCGCGGCCACGTGGGTCTGGACCTTCCTGCGCCTCGGTGAAACGCAGCGGCCGGAAGACCGGCGCTCGCTCGACTTCGGCGTGGTCGCCGAGGGCTTCCTGATCGTGCTGCGCAACCGGCGCGCCTTCTTCTACGGCGTCGCGGCGGTGTTCCTCCAGGGCGCCATCCTCGGCATGGTCGTCACGACGCAGCAGATCTTCACCGAGATCTACCCCTGGGGCGTGTTCTACCCCCTCTCGATGGTCATCATAGCCGGATCGGCGGCGATCACCTCGCTGATTGCCTCGCGGGTGCTCGGCCGCATCGGGCTGAGGCGCTGCTCGCATGGGGGCTCGATCCTCATCCCCGTCATCACCTTCGGTGCTGCCCTCGTCAGTCTCGGCCCGGGACTACCCGACTGGGGTTTCCTGCTTGCGATGGTACTGCTCGCGCCCTGCATCGTCCCGTCCTTCGCCGGCAGCGGCGCGCTCTCGATGGAGCCCCTGGGCGAGGTCGCCGGCACGGCTGCCGCTGTTTTCGGCCTGTTCCAGATGGTGTTCGGGGCGCTGCTCGGCTTCGGCATTGCCCAGGCCTATGACGGCACCGTCATTCCGCTGCTCGTCGGCATGGGCGTGATGGGCATCTGCGCCTTCGGCTGCTTCGCCATCGCCGAGCGGGGCCGCATGTTCGGGCGCGATCAGGCGCCGGCACCCGTCCCGGTCGAGGCCTTCTGAAGGCCGAGGAAATCGAACAGCCTGGGGTCGAGCAGATGACTGGCGTTCACGTTGCCCAGAGCGCGGATCATCACGTCCTTGCGGCCCGGCATGCGCTTCTCGATATCGTTGAGCATCGCCTTCATGGCGTTGCGCTCGAGCCCCTCCTGCGATCCGCAGAGGTCGCAGGGGATGATCGGGAACTGCATGTGCTCGGCGAACTTCTCGAGGTCGGGCTCGGCGCAGTAGATCATCGGGCGCAGCACCTCGATGTCGCCGTCGTCGTTCATCAGCCGCGGCGGCATGGCGGCGAGCTTGCCGCCGTGGAAGAGGTTCATGAAGAACGTCTCGAGGCTGTCCTCGCGGTGATGCCCCAGCACCAGCGCCGAGCAGCCTTCCTCGCGCGCGATCCGATAGAGGTTGCCGCGGCGCAGGCGCGAGCAGAGCGAGCAGTAGGTCGCGCCCTGCGGCAGCTTGTCGGTGACGATCGAGTAGGTGTCCTTGTACTCGATGCGGTGCGCGATGCCGCTGGCGGTCAGCCACTCGGGCAGGATGTGCTTGGGGAAGTTCGGCTGCCCCTGGTCGAGGTTGCAGGCGAGCAGTTCGACCGGCAGCAGGCCGCGCCACTTGAGGTCGAGCAGCAGCGCCAGCATGCCGTAGCTGTCCTTGCCGCCCGAAATGGCGACCAGCCAGCGCTCCCCGGGCCGGGCCATGCCGAACTTCTCGATCGCCTCGCGCATGTTGCGGATGAGGCGCTTCCTGAGCTTGTTGAACTCAACCGACCGGGGAGCCATGGCAAACAGCGGATGTGCGCCCGAGAGGTCCTCTGCCAGGGGATCGGCATGGGCTTCGAACAGGGCGGGCGTGGCGATCTCGTTCATGGCTGCCTGATAGCAAACCGCGCGCCCGACAGGAAGCGCGCCACATTACATCATGGCAAGGTGAGCGCGGATTCCTTGCCGGTTCCGAACTTAGTCAGTTAGATGACCGCGACCCCACGGAACTGCAAGGAGTTTACCCTTGTTCCGCTCATTCTTCCCTGAACCCAAGCTGTTCTTCACGTCAGCCATCCTCTGGATGCTGGCCGCGACCTTGATCTTCTTCTTCGCCGGCGGGCCGATCCGGTCGGCCATCAGCCTTGACCGCTTCTTCGCCCCGGCGATCTGTGCCCCTGGCGAGGGAGCACCGGCCGCCGAGGCACAGCCCGCCACTCCTACGCCCGAGGCCACTGGCGCCGCGGAGAGCGCTCCCCCGCCAGCTTCGGCGACGGCAGGCTGCGTTGCGGAGGACACCAACTTCCTCAACGGCGCCAAGCTCTGGGAGTATCAGTACATCCTGATGGTCGCGGCGCTGTTCTGCGTCTTCTGGTACTTCTACAAGCGCAACGACTGGTACTGGTGGTCCGTCGTGGCCTCGACCGCCATCCTTCTCTGCATCTACGCGCAGGTGCAGGTCGATGCCTGGATCAACGACTGGCAGGGCGCATTCTTCAACGTGCTGCAAAAGGCCCTGTCGCAGCCTGGCTCTGTAACGCCTGAGGAGTTCTGGCCGTACGTGGTCACCATCATTGCCGTGACCGTACCCAACATCCTGTTCCTGATCGTGCTGAGCTTCTTCACCTCGCACTATGTGTTCCGCTGGCGCAAGGCGATGAACTCCTACTACATGGCGTACTGGCAGAACATCCGGACCACCGAAGGCGCCGCACAGCGTGTTCAGGAAGATACGATGCGCCTGGCCCAGATCCTCGAGGACCTTGGGACCAGCTTCTTCAGCTCGCTGATCACCCTGGTGGTGTTCCTGCCCATCCTGTGGGGGCTTTCGCACCACATCACGGAGTTGCCGCTGATAGGCTCAATTCCGGGCAGCCTCGTTTTCGTCGCCCTGATCTCCGCCGCCCTCGGCACGGTTCTCCTGGGCGTCGTGGGATTCAAGCTGCCGGGCCTGCAGTTCCAGAACCAGCTGGTCGAGGCCGCCTATCGCAAGGAGCTGGTGTACGGCGAGGATAACCCCACGAGGGCCGATCCTCCGACCGTGCGCGAGCTGTTCGCGGGCGTGCAGAGGAACTACTTCAGGCTGTATTTCCACTACACGTACTTCAACCTCGCCCGGTACGGGTACCTGCAGCTGGCCGGCTACATCCCGCTGCTGGCCATGGCCCCGTCGATCCTCGCCGGCACGCTGACGCTGGGTATCTACCAGCAGGTGCAGAACGCCTTCGGCCAGGTCTCGAGCTCGTTCCAGTTCTTTGCCCGGGCCTGGACGACCATCGTCGAGCTGATCTCGGTCTACGCTCGCCTCAGGCGCTTCGAGTCCTTCATCCCGCCGGACCAGGAGCCGATCAAGGAGTCCTTCAGCGGCGCCGCCGTCTAGCAACAAGGCCGCCCCTCGGGGCGGCCTCTTCTCGATGTCGAGATAGGCTGACGAGAACGGCCCATCGCCCCCGACGACCGACCGACATCATCGATCGCCCCAAAGCAAATGGGCCGCCCTTGCGGACGGCCCATTCGAGAACTGTGTGGTGTACCGCGCGATTAGCGCGAGTAGAATTCGACGACCAGGTTCGGTTCCATCTGGACCGGGTACGGCACGTCGGCGAGAGCCGGGACGCGGACGTAGGTTGCGGTCTGCTTGGAGTGGTCGACCTCGACGTATTCAGGAACGTCGCGCTCGGCGAGCTGGTTGGCTTCGAGCACGATGCCGAGCTGCTTCGAACGCTCCTTGATCTCGACCTTGTCGCCGACCTTCACCTGATAGGACGGAATGTTCACGCGCTTGCCGTTGACCAGGATGTGGCCGTGCGACACGAACTGACGCGCGGCGAACACGGTCGGCACGAACTTGGCGCGGTAAACGATGGCGTCGAGACGGCTCTCGAGCAGGCCGATCAGGTTCTCGCCGGTATCACCCTTCACGCGGGCGGCCTCGGAGTAGAGCTTCTTGAACGCCTTCTCGGTGATCGAGCCGTAGTAGCCCTTGAGCTTCTGCTTGGCGCGGAGCTGCAGGCCGTAGTCCGAAGTCTTGCCCTTGCGGCGCTGGCCGTGCTGGCCGGGGCCGTAGGCACGGTTGTTCAGCGGCGAGGACGGACGGCCCCACAGGTTTTCGCCAAGACGGCGGTCGATCTTGTGCTTAGACTGAATGCGCTTCGACATCGTAATCCTTTCAGGTTGTCGAAAGTGATTGCGCCCTCCTCTGCCCGTCCTTGCGGAACGGACCGACAGATTCCACGATTTGGGGAATCCCGGGTGCGCTCGAGGAGCCCTAGGGCTCAACAAGTGGCCGCGTGATAGAGGTGCGATCCCGGCATGTCAAGCTCGAACGGCCCACCGGGCGGCCGTCTGTTCGGGCCCGGTAGCGCAAGGTGACCGTGCGGCTCTAGGCTTCGACCATCTTCCTGTCGAGCGTGCGCTGGTCGCGCAGACCCGGGAATACCTGGCTCCAGATCACGGCGATGGCGACTGAGCCGATACCGCCCAGCACCACGGCCGGGACCGGCCCTATGAGGTGTGCGACGGAGCCGGCGCGGAACTCGCCCAACTCGTTGCTGGCGCCGATGAAGACCGAGTTCACCGCGTTGACCCGGCCGCGGACCTCCTCGGGCGTCCAGAGCTGCATGATGGTCTCGCGGATGGTGACGCTCACCATGTCCGAGGCACCGACCAGCACCAGCGCAGGTATCGAAATCCACACCGTGGTCGACAATCCGAACAGCACCGTGAACGCGCCGAACAGCCCCACGAACAGGAACAGCAGCTTGCCCGCATGGTCGCGGATCGGGAACCGCGTGAGGACGAGCGCCATGACGATGGCGCCAACGCCGGGTGCAGCGCGCAGGAAGCCGAGTTCGGCCGGGCCGGCGTGGAGGATGTCCTTGGCGTAGATCGGCAACAGGGCCACGGCGCCGCCCATCAGCACGGCAAACATGTCGAGCGAGATAGCGCCGAGGACGACCTTGTTGGAGAAGATGTAGCGGAAGCCGGCGAGCATGGTGGCAAGGCTCGTCGCCTGGTGCGACTCGCGCTTGGGTGGCCGCGCGATCATCAGCACCGAGCCCATGGCCGCGACCAGCAGCACAGCGCCGGTGCCGAAGGCGACCGACGGATTGATGCCATAGAGCAGCCCGCCGACGGCCGGCCCCATGATCGAGGCGAACTGCCAGGCCGAGGCATTGACCGTGATGGCGTTCGAGAGCGCCTCGGGCGGCACGAGATTGGGCGCCAGCGACTGGGCGGCCGGCCCCCAGAAGGCCCGGGCCGTGCCGAGGACGACGAGGATGCCGAAGATCGGCCAGACCTCGTGCGCCTGGGCGTTGACGAAGGCGAGGAAGCCCAGCGCGCAGAGGAGTTCCACACCGAGGCACACGGCCATGATGCCACGACGGTTGAACCGGTCGGCTGCCAGCCCGGTCACGAGGATCAGCACCAGCGCCGGCAGGAACAGCGACAGCCCCACCAGACCGAGCAGGAACGGCTCGCCCGTCACATCGTAGATCTGCCAGGCGATGGAGACCGACATGATCTGCACGGCAAAGCTCACGAGCAGGGTCGTGGCCCAGAAGAAGCGGAAGCTGCGGTAGCTGAAGGCGAGCTTCGATGGCTCGGAGGGGGCGTGGGCGCTCATGATGGGCGCTCAGATGGCACGCCGGTCGACCCGCGGTCAAAGGCTACTTTGTGCTGGCCCGGCCCCGGGACTGGACATTGCCGGCCGATCTTCCAACACTCCGTCTTTTTTGGAGGACATCGCATGCCGTCTGGGTCGCCGACATCCGTGAGAACCGCCCGGTGCCTGTGCGGCGAGGTGGAGATCGAGCTGGCCGGAGCTCCGATCCTCGCTGCCACCTGCCACTGCGACGACTGCCAGGCGGGCTCGCGGATGATCGAGGCCCTGCCCGGTTCTCCGACTGTGCTCGATGCGGCTGCCGGGACCGCCTATGTCCACTACCGCAAGGACCGGGTCCGGATCCTCCGTGGTGCCGAGCGCCTGCGCAGCCTCAAGCTCAAGCCGGAGTCCCCGACCAATCGCATGGTCACGACCTGCTGCAACTCGGCGATGCTGGTGACCTTCGACAACGCGCTCCACTGGAACCCGGTCTATCGCGGGCGCCTCGGCGCCGATGCGCCGCCGGTGGAGATGCGGGTCAACACGCGCTTCGTTCCCGCGGGGACCAGCGTGCCCAACGACGTGCCGAGCTACCGCAGCTTTCCGTTCAGCTTCGTCTGGCGCCTGCTGAAGGCGCGGTTGGCGATGGCTATGGGGCGATAGGCGGCCTAGTCCTTCTTGGCCAGCCGCCCCTGCCTCAGGTGGGCGCGATCGATCGACGAGATCACGCCGCGCAAGGTGCGGATTTCCTGGGTGGAGAGCTGGGCCCGGGTGAAGGCGTTGCGCAGGTTGTCGACCATGGTGGGGCGCTTGTCGGCCGTCTTGAAGAAGCCGGTGCGGTCGAGCGTCTCCTCGAGGTGGTGGAAGAGCCCGATCAGTTCCTCGCGCGGCGCGGCCGGATCGAGCCCGCCGGTGAACGGGAGCACTTCGCCCTTGTCGTACTGCCGGCGCCATTCGTAGGACATCAGCAGCACGGCCTGGGCGATGTTGAGTGAGGCGAAGGCCGCCTCGACCGGGAAGGTGACGATGGCGTCCGAGAGCGCCACTTCCTCGTTGTAAAGGCCCCAGCGCTCGCGGCCGAACAGCAGCCCCGCCTTCGCGCCGCCCGCGATGTGCGAGATGATGCGCTGGGCGCCCTCTTCCGGTCCGTAGACGGTTTTCTGCATGTCGCGCCGGCGCGCCGTGGTGGCGAAGACCAGCGAGAGGTCGGCCACGGCGGCCTCGACGGTATCAAAGACACGCACCTGCTCGATCACGTGGTCGGCGCGCGATGCCGCGGCGATCGCCCGCTCGTTCGGCCAGCCGTCGCGCGGGTTGACGAGCCGCAGGTCCCAGAGCCCGAAATTGGCCATGGCGCGTGCCGTGGTCCCCACGTTCTCGCCCAGCTGCGGTTCGCACAGGATGATGGCCGGGCTCGGCCGGAGCGTGAACTCCTGCGATTTGTCGGTTCCGGCCATCGGCGCCACAAGCCCTTTCAGTGCATCGGCGGGCGCTCCGGCTCTCCGAAGTCGCAGACCACCACCTGGTCGCGCCCCGCCCGCTTGGCCTCATACATCGCGCGGTCGGCGAGCGAAACCATTTCGGAGAGCCCGGCCCCGCTCGTTGCGTCAAACGCCACTCCGATACTCACCGTGATGCGCTGCAGGCTGCCGGTCTCCAGCACCACCGCAAGATTGGCGACTGCTTTCCGCATCCGCTCGGCCACCGCCTGCGCCTCGCGCCGCGTGACCCGCGGCAGCACCAGTGCGAACTCCTCCCCGCCGATGCGGCCGAACAGGTCGCCCTGGCGTATCGCGGTGCGGATCGCCGCTGCCACCGCCACCAGCACCCGGTCGCCCGACGGATGGCCGTGCACATCGTTGATCTGCTTGAAGTGGTCGGCATCCAGCACCAACACCGCTGTCGCCGCCTGCTCCTGCTGCAACTGGACCAGCAACCCGGCCCCCTGCTCCATGAAGGTGCTGCGCGTCAGCGCATCGGTCAGCGAGTCGTGGCGCGCCAGCCGCTCGAGATGCTCGATGCGGCGGCGGCGCTCGGAATTGACGCTGGCGATGACCATCGGACCCAGCGCCACCAGCGCTACGCCCAGGTGTACCGCCGTGATCGAGTCGCCGACCACCTCGGCCCCAACTCCCAGGTTGAACAACCCGAGCTTGATGCCGATCATCGTCAGGCCCGAGTAGAGCATTACGAGGACGGCCGATGCGGCGAGCGGCAGCGTGAGGGCGCACCAGATCAATGCCGGCACGGGGAACACCATCGACACCGGATGCCGCACCAGCAGCGACAGGGCGATCGCCACGATCACCACCGCCATCGGCAGGAGCGCCTGCTTCGCCCGTGTGTCGAGACGCGGCGGCGGCCACCATTTCGCCGGCGTCGGCAGCGTCAGGATCACCGGCAGCAGCGCGAGATAGTTTACCAGCTCCGCGGCGAACCAGCCGGCCCAGCCTTCGAAATAACTCCGCCCAGTCAGCTCGCTTATCGCCAGACCGCCGACCACGCCTGCTGCCGCCGAGCCTGCGCACGCCATGAGCAGGAGCGAGATCACCCCCTGAGGCCGCGACAGCGCACGATCCTCGGGTTCCAAAGCACCGAAGAGCAGTGTGAAGGCCAGCACGCCCACGAGGTTGGCGATGGTCAGCACGATGACCATGTGTGGCCTGTCGCCCATCACCAGCCCTGCCGCGACATAGCCCAGGGCCGCACCGGTGAGCACCAGTACGGTGCGCAGCCGCGGGTCGCGCACCAGCACGCCCGCCAGAATGGCGTTGGCCGGCCAGAACGCGGCAAGGAAGCCGGCCGGGCGGGACATGCTGCCGGCAATCGCGGCCAGAAAGACGAGAACGGCGACGATCAGGATGTCGCGAGGGGAAAAAGAAAACAGACGGCTGCGGCCTTCGCCGTCTCCGGCCGCCGGAGTGAAGTCCATGGGGGTCCCCTGCGCGTGCATCCAACCTTGGACATCGCACCCGGGCACCTGACCCCTCAATCAGCACCCGGCATCTGCCGCGATGCCCTCAACGTCGGCAGTAGACCACGCACAGTGCTTCGCGTCAGGAACTATTGCAGGCCAGCCATGCGGTTTCGCAAGTCGACGGCCGACTACTCGACAACTAGCATTTCGCGCGCGTGAGACTTACGCAACCATATGCCGGCGCAGCTCTTTCACTTTGCTTCCGCGCAGCCACTCGCGGTCGAGGAGTGCGAAATGCAGTTCCTCGTCCCATTCCCCCTGGAACATGGCGTGCTCGCGATAATGCGCCTCGAGGCGCATGCCCAGGTCCCTCAGCATCTTCGCCGACGCCTCGTTGCGGGCGGCGCAGCGCGCGAATATGCGGTGCATGCTCAGCTTGTCGAAGCCCAGGTCGAGCATGGCGCGGGCGGCTTCGCGTGCGTAGCCCTGCCGGCGATAGGTCGGTCCCACGATGAAGCGGAGTTCGGCCTGGCCGGCCGTGGCGTCGGTCCAGCGCAGAGACACCTGCCCGATCAGCGCGTTGTCGCTCTTGCGCACCACGGCGAGCGAAATGGCGTCGCCTGGACGGTGCATGCGGTGCTCCTGGATCATGGTATCCAGAGCTGCCTGGACCTCTACCTTGTCCCGCGCCTTCCAGTCGAGGTAGCGCTGCACGTCGGGCAGAGCGTGGTAGGACATTACGGCGTCCAGGTCCGACTTCTGGAAATTCCTAAGTAAAAGCCGGTCCGTCTCGATAGGTAGTTCAGGCATCGGCATCTTCCCGTTCCTCCCCGAAAGAACTCATACGGCGGGAACGTGGTGCCCATACGGCGGTTCCGGCAACAGGTCAGAAAAATCCTGCCCGACGGACCTTTGTCCGCGAATAATGCCTTACGATTCAAATCGTTAGCGGCGCTCTGCCGTTCGCCATTCGTCCTCGAGCACGGCGTAGACGAACTCCTCGTCCCATGCCCCCTTCACGAAGGCGTGCTCACGGAAGTGTGCCTCGCGCCGCATGCCGAGACGCTCCATCACGCGCCAGGACGCATGGTTGGCTGCGGCGCAGCGGGCATAGATGCGGTGGAGACCGGCGCCGTCGAACCCCATCTCGAGCAGCTTTGCGCCGGCCTCGGTGGCGTAGCCCTGTCCGTGGTAACCGGGATCGAGGATGTAGCCGATCTCGCCCTGCCGCCCGGCTTCGTCGCGCAGGATCAGCGACAGCTCGCCGATGACGCCGGAGCGCTCCTTGGTCTCGACGGCGAGGAAGATCTTGTCCCCCTCGACCCGCAGCGCTTCCTGACCCACGCGCATCTGCAGCGCCTCGGCCACGCTCTCGCGGGTCATGGGCCCATCCGACAGGTAGCGGGCGACATCGGCGCGCTGGCGATAGGCGAATACTGCATCGACGTCGCCGCGCGTGAAGGGGCGCAGCCGTAGCCGATCCGTTTCGATGGGATAGCGGGGTGCGTAGACCATGCCTTCGCATAGAGGCAGAGCCAACCGCGATCAATACGACTGCTTGCGGATCGGCAGGCGCTGATGTCTGCTCGCCGTCATGACCAACAACGAAAAGCCGCAGGTTGACCTCACCGCCGCCTGCGCTTGCGGGGGCGTGACGCTATCCGTGCGCGGTCGTGTCCGCTCCATGTTCCTGTGCTCCTGCGAGGACTGCCAGCGCGCCACCGGCACGGGGCACTCGGCCGTCGCGCTCGTTGCCATTGGTGACGTCACAGTTACGGGAGACGTCGCCAGCTTCGCCCGACCGGCCAACTCCGGCGCGACACTGACGCGCTGGTTCTGCCCGCGCTGCGGCACGCCGATTTATGCCGCCTCGAGCCGCGCACCGGCTCTCGCCATGCTGCCGGTCGGCCTGTTCGGTGCTGCTGCGGACTGGTTCGTGCCCAACCAGCTTATCTTTGCGCGGAGCCATCGCGACTGGGACATTGTCGCGCCGGACCTCCCCCATCACGCCACCTATCGCAACGAGGGAGGCCACTGATGTCCATTGCGTCCGACGAGCTCGCGGCGCGGCTCAGGCCCCTGCTCGCCTCCCGTGAACTCGTCGAAAAGAAGATGTTCGGGGGCATCGGCTTCATGCTCCGGGGCAACATGGCCATCGGCACCACCGCCAAGGGTGAGCTACTCGTGCGCATCAATCCGGCGAAGCAAGCCGAAGCCCTCGACCGGTCCGGCGCTTACCAGATGCACATGGGCCCGCGCCCGATGACCGGCTTCATTGCCGTCGATGCCACCGGCACGTCCGACGATGCCGCGCTCAACCGCTGGATCGCCTACGCCCTCGGCTTCGCGGAGACCCTGCCCCCGAAATGAAGAACTCCGAGACGATGAATCACCTGGCCGAGCGCGTCCGCATGCTGGTGGGCGACGATCCGCGCATCACCGAAAAGTACATGTTCGGCGGCCTCACCTTCCTCCTCAACGGCCACATCCTCGTCGGCTGCAGGAAGGATGGCGGCATCCTGATTTCGGTCGGCAAGGACAATCACGAGGCGGCAAAGGCCCGGCCGGGTACCACCGAGTTGGTTCAAAACGGCCGGGTGATGTCGGGCTTTTTCTGGATCGACGGCGACGCCATCGAGGACGACGAGGCGCTGGAGGATTGGGTCCGCTTTGCCGAAGCGGCGGTCGTCCAGCGCCCGCTCAAGGTCCAGAAACCGAAAAAGCCCAGATCGCCGAAAACACCCAGGGACCGTTCCTAGACGGCCGAAAACACCAATGTCGCGTTGACCCCACCGAAGCCGAAGGCGTTCGACAGCGCGTGGCGTACGGCCTTCTCCTGCGCCACCTTGGGCACCAGGTTGAACTGCTCGCCCACGTCCGGGTCATCGAGATTGCGGGTCGGCGGCACGATACCGTTGCGGATCGCCAACACCGAGAACACTGCCTCGATGGCGCCGGCGGCGCCCATCAGGTGCCCGGTCGCCGACTTGGTCGAGGAAATCGCGAGGTCCTTGCCGCGATTGGCGAATACCGCCCCGATGCCGGCCAGTTCCGCCGCATCGCCGACCTGCGTCGAGGTCGAGTGGGCGTTGATGTAGTCGATCTCGCCCGGCGACAGCCCGGCCATCCGCAGTGCGCCGCGCATCGCCGCCTGCGCCCCGGCGCCGCCTGGCTCGCCTGCCGTCAGGTGGTAGGCATCCGCCGACGTTCCGTAACCGGCAAGTATCGCGAGGGGCGTCGCGCCGCGTGCCCTGGCGTGGCTCAGCCGCTCGATCACCAGCACCGCCGCGCCTTCCGCCAGCACGAACCCGTCGCGCTTCCGGTCGAACGGCCGCGACGCGCCTTCCGGGTCATCGTTGAACGCCGTGGCCAGAGCCCGCGCCGCACCGAACCCGCCGACCGAGATCGGATCGACCGAGCCTTCCGCGCCGCCGACGATGGCTACATCCGCCTCGCCGGTGAGGATCAGCCGCATGCCGTCGCCGATCGCCTGGCCCGAGGCGGCGCAAGCGGTAACCGGCGCGCCGATCGGGCCCTTGAAGCCATAGCGGATCGAGATCCAGCCCGCCGCGAGGTTGGCGAGAAAGCTGGGCACCGTGAACGGCGACAGCCGCCGCGGCCCCTTCTCGATGATGGTCTCGACCGCCGCCGCCATCACCGGCGAGCCGCCGACGCCGGTGCCGATCACCGTGGCGGTCCGCGCCTTCTGGTCCTCGGTCTCAGGCACCCAGCCCGACTGCGCGATCGCTTCCTGCGCCGCCACCAGCCCGTACTGGATGAACAGGTCCATTTTCTTGATGTCCTTGGGGTCGATAGCCACAAGCGGATCGAAGCCCTGCGGGTCCGTCTCCGTCGTCGGCACGAGCCCCGCGACCTTCGCGGCATAGTCGGTCACGTCGAAGCGCGTATTCCTCACGATGCCGCTCTTTCCCGCGATGAGGCGCGACCACACTGTGTCGACGCCGGTTCCCAGCGGGCTGACGACGCCCATGCCGGTGACGACGATCGGATCGGACTGGGTTGCCATCGGTATTCTTCCTTTCGTGTAGTTACACGGGTTGGAGCGGAAACTGCCGCCGCCCGCGTCCGGTTCAGATGGTGGCGAGCCGCTGCAATTTCATCAGGGTGTCTTCAAAGCCGTCGGCGCCCAGCTCATCGCGGATCTCCGCCTGCGCCTTACGCCACAGCGGCAAGAGCTCATCGACCAGCGCCCTGCCCTTCGGCGTCAGTGAGCAGATGCGGCCATTGCCATGCTCGGCCGGCCGCGAAGCGATCAGCCCCATCTTCTCGAGCCGATCGAGGTTCCGCGTCAGCGTCGTCCGCTCGAACCCGCGCTTCTCCGCCAGCTCGCTGACGTTCCGCTCACCCGACGCAACGATCAGCCCGAGCACCGAATACTGCGTGGAGGTAATGCCGAACGGCCGCACATAGGCATCATACCGCCGCGTGATCGCCCGCGCCGCCATCCGCGTATTCGAAACCATGCACCGGCTGAAATCATCCATGCGCAGGAAGATAGTGTGTATATGCACGGTGTCAATCGGCCTTGGCGACCCTGCCGTTTCGGCTAAGCTCGAATCCGGAGGGCTCGAAATGCACTTTCTGGTCGTCGGCGCTGCCGGATTCATCGGCCGGCACATCGTTGCCGCGCTCCTGGCCGAGGGCCATCGGGTCACGGGTACCGCGCGCGATGCTGACAGGCTCAAGCAGATATTCCCGTCCATCACGGCACTGCGAGCGGACTTCAGTTCCACCACCGATGAGGATTGGTGCACTGCGCTCGCCGGCATCGATGTGGTCGTGAACGCGGCCGGCCAGTTGAACCGGCAGTTGCGGAACGTGCACGTGGATGGCCCCGCTGCGCTCTATCGTGCCGCGCTCGCGGCTGGGGTGCGCCGCATCATCCTCATCTCCGCCATCAGTGCACGGCCGGATGTGGACACCGACTACGCCCGCACCAAGCTGGAGGGTGAGGAAGTCCTGCGCAGCAGCGGCGTCGCCTGGACCATTCTCCGCCCCTCACTGGTCGTCGCCGGGGACAGCTTCGGAGGGAGCTCGGTCCTGCGCGGCCTTGCGGGGTTGCCATTCCTGACTCCCGTTCTTCCGTCCAACGACGCCCGCTTCTCTCCCCTTCATGCCAGCGACCTGGGGCGGATCATTGCCCGCGTCGGCGGCGACGACCGCTTGATGGGGCAGACACTTGAGCCATGCGGTCCGGAAACCTACTCGCTTGGCGAACTCGTCGCCGTCTATCGGCGCTGGCTCGGGTACGGCGCCTCCCGTCAGCTCCGGCTTTCGGAGGCACTGGTCGCACCTGTGGCCCGGATGGGCGAATGGCTCGGTGGGCCAATATCGACCACCACCATGCGCCAGCTCGCTGCTGGCAATGCCGGTGACGCTGCGGCCTTCACCACCGCGACAGGCTTTGCGCCGCGTGAGCTCACTGCTGTCCTCGAAGCGGAACCCGCGGGCGTTCAGGACCGCTGGCATGCCCGACTGTTCTTCCTCGCCATAGCGGTGCGGGCGAGCCTCATTTTTCTCTGGCTGGCGTCTGCCCTGAGCGGCCTGCTGTTCGGCCGCGCCCAGGCCGATGCGTTTGCAGCCGCGATTGGTCTGCCCGCGGCGCTGGTGGAGCCGCTCATAGTCGTCACCGTCCTTCTGGATCTGGTGGCAGCCGCGCTTCTGCTGACACGCCGGTGGCGGCTGGCCCTGACGCTCCAGCTCGCGTTGGTGCTCGGCTACACCATTGGCCTCACCATCGCCCTGCCCGGGCTTTGGGCCGATCCTTTTGGCGCATTGCTCAAGAACGTGCCCATCCTTGCCCTAATCGCGGTCAACGCAGCTCTTTCCGAGTCGCGCTGATGGACCCGTACCTCGTTCTCAAGTGGGTCCACATCCTGAGCTCGACCGTGCTGTTCGGCCTCGGTGCCGGAACGGCCTACTACTTCTGGATGGCGCATCTGAGCCGCGATGCCCGCACCATCGCCACCGTCGGGAGCATGGTGGTCACCGCGGACTGGATCTTCACCGGCACCAGCGGCATCGTGCAGCCAGTCTCCGGCCTCCTGCTCGCGGTCAGCGCCGGATATGACCTCGGCGCGAGCTGGCTCGTCGCCACCTACATACTCTATGCGATCGCCTTCGCGTGCTGGGCGCCGGTGGTCTGGCTGCGGATACGGGCTCGCGACCTCGCTTCGGCCGCAGCGGCGGCGAAAGGCGAGCTGCCTCCAGAGTACTTCCGCGTGATGCGGCTTTGGTTCGCATTGGGATGGCCCGCCTTCATCGGGCTTGCAGGCACGTTCTGGCTGATGGTCGCCAAGCCTGACCTCTGGTGAGGTCGCCCTCTGCCTGCAGCACTACCAACGGATAGGCCGCTCCTGCCGCGATGCGCTTGACCATGTCGGCGGCGGGCCCCTACCTAAGTGCAACAGTGGAGTCGCAAGGCGCCCTGTGAATGGGGGCTGCCATGACTATCCGCTTATCAACGGCACTGGCCGCGCTGTCGGCGCTTGTGGTGCTGGCTGCGATTCCAGCTCTGGCCCAGGAGGCGCCCGCTGGGCCGTCGTGGACTGGCGCTTATGTCGGAGCCGGGCTCGGCGCCGGGCATCTCTCGACCGATCAGTATTCTCCGCCCCAGCTGAGCTATGGCGGCTATGCGGCCGCCGACTACGCGGGCTGGCATCCCTATGGAAGCATCCAGGGAGGGCTGGACCTGCAGCTGGGCAGCACGGTGCTCGGCCTCAAGCTGCAGCACGCGGTCACCAATTCCGACGGTGATTCCTTCATGAAGGTGGACGAACTGGTGTCGTCCAACGCCGTTGCGCTCACCAGCCTGTCGGCCCGTGCCGGCTACCTGTTCCAGCCGCAACTGCTCGGCTATGTCAGCGCCAGCGTCGTTGCGGGCCAGTTCAACTATGCCAGCGTCGACGAGCGCTGGGGCCTCGTGGACGACAGCCTCGACGCAACCCGCACCGGCTGGGGCATCGGCGCGGGCGTCGAGTACCGCGTGACCGAGAACGTCTCCATGTTCACCGAATACACCTACGTGCGGTTCGAGACGGGCAGCGCCACCTTCGACTATGGCTCAGCCTATCCGTCGAACTGGACCTACGAATACACGCACGATCTCGGGACAGTGCAGGCCGGGCTGAACTTCCGGTTCTAGAGGACGTGTCATCCGTAAATCGGGTTTAGCTATCGGAGAGAGCGCGGACAGCCCCTGTGCCCTCTTCGCCAGTCCCCCTCACCCGCGCGCCCTCTCCCTGAGCCAAATGGCCGCCGCCCGCTTCCTCCCGCCAAATTTCATGCTATTAGCCGCGGCATCAGATTTTCCGCGCCGCTGAGGAGCTTACGCATGGCCAAGATCAAAGTTGCCAACCCTGTCGTCGATCTCGACGGCGACGAGATGACCCGCATCATCTGGCAGGCGATCAAGGACAAGCTGATCCTCCCGTACCTCGATCTCAAGATCGAGTACTACGATCTCTCGGTGCAGAACCGCGACGCCACCGACGACCAGGTGACGGTCGATGCCGCCAACGCCATCAAGAAGCACGGCGTCGGCATCAAGTGCGCCACCATCACCCCCGACGAGCAGCGCGTCGAAGAGTTCAAGCTCAAGAAGATGTGGAAGTCGCCCAACGGCACCATCCGCAACATCCTGGGCGGCGTGATCTTCCGCGAGCCGATCATCATGAGCAACGTGCCGCGCCTCGTGCCGGGCTGGACCCAGCCGATCATCGTCGGCCGCCACGCCTTCGGCGACCAGTACCGCGCCACCGACTTCAAGTTCCCGGGCAAGGGCAAGCTGACGATGAAGTTCGTCGGCGATGACGGCACCGTGCAGGAATACGACGTGTTCGATGCCCCGTCCGCCGGCGTCGCCATGGGCATGTACAACCTCGACGACTCGATCGCCGACTTCGCCCACGCGTCGTTCAACTACGCGATCAACCGCAAGGTCCCGTGCTACCTTTCGACCAAGAACACCATCCTCAAGGCCTATGACGGGCGCTTCAAGGATATCTTCCAGGAGATCTTCGACCGCGACTACAAGGCGAAGTTCGACGAGCTGAAGATCTGGTACGAGCACCGCCTGATCGACGACATGGTCGCCTCGGCGCTGAAGTGGTCCGGCGGCTATGTCTGGGCGTGCAAGAACTACGACGGCGACGTGCAGTCCGACATCGTGGCCCAGGGCTTCGGCTCGCTCGGCCTGATGACCTCGGTGCTGATGACCCCCGATGGCAAGATCGTCGAGGCCGAGGCAGCCCACGGCACCGTGACCCGCCACTATCGCCAGCACCAGCAGGGCAAGGAGACCTCGACCAACTCCATCGCCTCGATCTTCGCCTGGACGCGTGGCCTGCAGCATCGTGCCAAGCTCGACAACAATGCCGAGCTGGCGAAGTTCGCCGAGACGCTCGAGCAGGTCTGCATCGATACGGTCGAGTCCGGCCAGATGACCAAGGACCTTGCGCTGCTCGTCGGTCCCGACCAGAAGTGGCTCTCGACGCTGGGCTTCCTCGACGCGGTCGATGCCAACCTGCAGAAGGCCATGGCCGCCGCCTGATCCGGCTCTTTTGCCGACATTCGAAGCCGCGCCGCCCGTCCGGGCCGGCGCGGTTTTCGTTTCTGCCCCTCCGTACCTCCGCCCCAATGGGCTGGTACCCCGGCAGCCCCCTGCCGAGAGGAGCAAGGCCATGGACATGAAGCTCGAACTGGTTGCCGTACCCGTCAGCGACGTCGATCGTGCCAAGTCGTTCTATGTCGACCGCGTCGGCTTCAATGCCGATCATGACCACCGTGTCAGTGACGACATCCGGTTCGTGCAGCTGACGCCCCCAGGCTCGGCCTGTTCGATCGCTTTGGGCAAGGGGATCACCAACGCGCAACCGGGGTCGGTGGAAGGCCTCCAGCTCGTGGTTTCCGATGTCGACGCGGCGCGGGCCGAACTCAGCGGCCGCGGCGTCGATGTCGGCGAGGTGCAGGATTTCCCCTGGGGCCGGTTCATCTTCTTCGCCGATCCCGACGGCAACCGCTGGGCCATCCAGGAGATGCGACGCGGCGGCTGACGCCGCGTCCCGCAACGTCGGGACGCCGCGCGTCACAATGAAGCCATCAACGCTGCAAAATCTGGCCGCCGATTCCGGGGGGCTCGATGTTTCGCAGGATTGTGCTGGTGCTGGTGGTGGTTAGCGCCGCCATCTACGTGTTCAACGCGTCCTGGCGCGTCGCACCGCCCGAGGGCGAGGTGCAACTGATCGCCCATCGCGGCGTGCACCAGACCTTCAACCGCGAAGGACTCGATAACGACACCTGCACGGCCGAACGCATCTTTGCGCCGACCCACGACTACCTCGAGAACACCCTGCCCTCGATGCAGGCCGCCTTCGCGGCCGGCGCGGATATCGTGGAGCTCGACGTCCACCCCACCACCGACGGCCAGCTTGCGGTGATGCACGACTGGACCATCGACTGCCGCACCGAGGGTACCGGCACGACCCGCAGCCACGACATGGCTTACCTGAGGGCGCTCGACATCGGTTACGGCTACACCGCCGACGGCGGCGCGACTTTGCCCTTCCGCGGCAAGGGCGTCGGCATGATGCCCGAGTTCAAGCAGGTGTTCGCAGCCATGCCCGAGGGCCGCTTCCTCGTGAACTTCAAGAGCAACGAGGCGCGCGAGGGCGACATGGTCGCTGCCGTGCTGGCGGAGCATCCGGACTGGCGCAAGGGGGTGTGGGGCGCCTATGGCGGCGATCCGCCGACCTTCCGCGCGGCGGAACTCATCGAAGGGCTCAACGTCTGGTCGCGTCGCAGCCTCGTCGACTGCCTGTTGCAGTACGAGGGGCTGGGCTGGACGGGGTTCATGCCCGAGGCGTGCCGGAACACCAAGGTGATGCTGCCGATCAACGTCGCCCCCTTCGTCTGGGGCTGGCCTAACCTGTTCCTCGAGCGCATGAAAGCTGCGGGGTCGGAGGTGATCCTGCTCGGGCCCTATTCCGCCGGAGACCCGGGCACCGCAGGCATAGACACGCCGGAATTACTGGCCCAGGTGCCCGATGTTTTTGCCGGCTACATCTGGACCAACAAGATCGAGACAATCGGCCCGCTCGCACGCGACCGCTTCAATAGAGACTAAATAATTAGCCAGTGTGGCTTCCGCGCCCATCGACGGCCCCGGGCGGCCAGCGTATACGACGTAACTAACATACTAGCTGCCCGCTCCTCCCTCTTCGGATTCCCATTGAGATGCCCGTCGGCGTCGCGTACGCGCTTTTTGCCTATTTCCTCTATTCCTGTTGCGACGCCATCATCAAAGGGTTCGGCACCAGCCTTTCCGTCTTCGAGATAGCCTTCTGGACGGCGCTGTTTTCCTTCATTCCGGCGATCTTCACCAAGCCCAAGGGCGAGCACTGGCGGCACATGCATCGCATGCGCCATCCCTACCTCGTGCATCTGCGCAGCATCGCGGGTGTGATCGGCAACCTCTGCATCATCTACGCCTTCACCCACATTCCGCTGGCCGAGGCCTATTCCATCGCCTTCCTCGCGCCGATCTTCGTGGTAGCGCTCTCCCGCACCTATCTCGGAGAGACGGTCACGTGGCAGCGCTGGCTCTTCCTGGGTGCAACCTTCTGCGGTGTGCTGCTGGTCGTCCGGCCGGGCTTCCGTGAGCTGCAGCTCGGCCATCTGGCAGCCTTGGGCGCCGCGCTGATGGGCGGTATCGCCACCACCGCGCTGCGCAAGGTGGCGCCGGTCGAGAAGCGGGTCACCCTGCTCGGCCTGCCATTGGGCTATGTCGTGGTGGTGAATTCCGTCCTGATGGTGGTCGCCGGCTTCAACTGGCCGAGCCCGCAGGAGTTCGCCTTCCTGCTGCTGATCGGCGCCCTGGGCGGCACCGGAAACATCATCTTCATTGCCGCCACCCGCAGCGCGCCGATAAGCCTGATCGCGCCGGCGCAATACAGCCAGATCGCCTGGGCCATCGCCTTCGGCGCCCTGTTCTACGCCGAGTATCCTGACGCCATTGGCTATTGCGGCCTCGTCGTCGTCGCCTTTGGCGGCATCCTCAACGTGATGTCGGACGAGACCCGGATCCGCATCTTCTCGCGACTGTCGGTCTTCGGGCCGGCGAGCGCCGTCTCCGAGGTCAGTCCGCCGCTCGGGGAAGATGCGAAGCTTCCGTCCGCTGTGGCCAAGAACGACGCGACGGTGGCCAGCAAGTAGATGCTTCGTTCCTTGTCGCCTACGTCCCTGGGGGTGCTCACCGCCCTCACCGCCTACGCCGTCTATTCGATCGCCGATGCCATGGTGAAAGGGCTCGGCGGCGAACTCAGCGTGTTCGAGATCGGCTTCTTCACCACGCTGTTCTCGGTAATCCCTGCGCTGTTCTCCAAGCCCGCCGATGAGCGCTGGCGCGATACGTTCAAGCTGCGCCGCCCGTGGCTGATGGGCCTCATCGCCGTCTGCCGCACCGCCAGCGCGATGCTGATCACCTATTCCTTCGTCACCATTCCGCTGGCTGAAGCCTACAGCCTCGTCTTCCTCATCCCGGTGATGACGATCGTCCTCTCCGTGGTCGTTCTGCGCGAACGCGTTGGTCTAGAGCGCTGGGCTCTGGCCATCATCAGCTTCGTCGGCGTCCTGATCGTCGTCCGCCCGGGGTTCAAGGAGATTGAGCTGGGCCACATCACCGCCTTCGGCTGCGCCATCAGTGCCGCCATCTCGGTGACGGCGATGCGCCTTATCTCGGGCGAGGAGCGCAAGGTCACGCTGTTCGCCCTTCCCGGCCTGCTCACGCTGATCGCCAATGCCATCGGCCTCGTCATCTTTGGCGCCATCTGGCCCGGCTGGATGCTGCTCGGCGGCCTCCTCGTCTGCGGCGTGCTGGGCGGCATCGGCTACCTGCTGCAGATCGCGGCGGTTACCCTCGCGCCAGCGAGCCGCGTGGCGCCGATGCAGTACAGCCAGATCGTCTGGGCACTGCTGTTCGGGGCGCTGTTCTTCGAGGAGGCGCCGGACGCTGTCGGGCTGGTGGGCCTCACCCTGGTCGTCGCCGCCGGCATCGGCAACATCTTCATCGACGGAGCGCGGGCCCGTATCGCAGGACGCTGGGCCGAATACCGTGCGCGGCGCGACCAGCCCGAGCCGAGCGGGTTCGACGGCCCCGGCCCTGATCCGGTCTAGCGCCGCGCCGTGTAGATGGCGGTCGAGAGGTTGCGCTCGACGCACCCGCCGAACTGCCGCTGCGCCACCTCCGCGAGGCCATCGAGCAACTGTTCACGATCGACCGATGGCAGCGCCGTGACGTTCGAGTAGGTGCATAGAGCCGCCGCACCGCCTCCGGGTCGAGCGCCAGCGTCCTGGATCATCTCCGGTTCGTCGGCTCGAAAGCCGGCCGCAGCGAAGTCGCTCGTACGGGCCGCGGCGTCGAGACAGGGCGTGCCAGGTCGCATCCGGATAGCCCGGACGCGCCGCGTCGTAGTTCGCCGGGTCGTCGCCGAACGCTTCCCGACCGAAGGATCGATCGAGCGTGGCCACGGCGACGGCCCTTGCGACTAGAGCCCGCCGCGCACCGCGGCGATGGCGTCGGCAGCCTTGGCGCCGTCCGGTCCGCCGCCCTGGGCCATGTCGGGACGGCCGCCGCCGCCCTGTCCACCCAGCGCTGCCGTCGCGAGCTTGATCAGGTCGCCGGCCGAGTACCTGCCCGTCAGGTCGTCGGTGACGCCCACGGCCACGGTGCCGCGACCATCCTCGCCCTTCAGCACGACCGTAACGACACCCGAACCGATCCGCTTCTTTTCGGCATCCACGAGGCCCTTCACGTCCTTGGGCGAAACGCCCTCGACGGTACGGCCGACATAGATGATGCCGTTCACGGTCTCGTCCGCCGGGGCCGCGGCGCCTGCGCCAGCGGTGCCGCCGCCGAGCGCCAGCTTCTTGTTGGCCTCGCTCAGGGCGCGCTCGGACTTCTTGAGGTTGTCCTGCAGCACCTCGATGCGGCCGATGAGTTCGTGCGGGCCGACGCGCAGCACTTCGGCGGCGCTGCCGACGATGTTGGCGTTGGCGCGGGCATGGGTGCGCGCACCCTTGGCGGTCAGCGCCTCGAGGCGGCGCACGCCGGCGGCAACGCCGGAATCGCTGAGCACGGTGATGAGCCCTATGTCGCCGGTGCGGCGCACATGCGTGCCACCACAGAGCTCGACCGACCAGCCGACCGCGTTACCCGTCGGGTCGCCCATCGAGACGACGCGCACTTCGTCGCCATACTTCTCGCCGAACAGAGCGCGGGCGCCGGATTCCTTGGCTTCCTCGACGCCCATCAGGCGCGTCTCGACAGCCGAGTTCTGCAACACGATGTCGTTGGCGATGTCCTCGACTTCGGCAAGTTCCTGCGGCGTGAGCGGCTTGGTGTGGACGAAGTCGAAGCGCAGCCGATCGGGCGAAACCAGCGAGCCCTTCTGCGCGACGTGATCGCCCAGCACCAGGCGGAGCGCCTCGTGCAGCAGGTGCGTCGCCGAGTGGTTGGCGCGGATGGCGCTGCGGCGCGAGTGATCGACCACGAGGAGGAGCGGCGCCCCTACCTTGAGCGAGCCGGCCGTGACCTTCACGCGGTGACCGAAGACGCCGCTGTTCTTGACCGTGTCGAGCACGTCGGCGGCGCTGCCGTCGCCGGTGATCACACCGGTATCGCCCACCTGGCCGCCGCTCTCGCCATAGAACGGCGTCTGGTTGACGACGACATAGCCCTCGTCGCCGGCCTTGAGCTCGTCGACGATCTGGCCGCCCTTGACCAGCGCGGTGACCACGCCTTCGGCCGTTTCGGTCTCGTAGCCGAGGAACTCGGTCGGGCCGACCTTGTCGGCGACCGCGAACCACACCTTGTCTTCGCCGACCTCGCCGGAGCCAGCCCAGCTCTTGCGCGCCTCGGCGCGCTGGCGGGCCATCGCGTCCTCGAAGCCCGAGAGGTCGACATTGATGCCGCGGTTGCGCAGCGCGTCCTGCGTGAGGTCGAGCGGGAAGCCGTAGGTGTCGTAGAGCTTGAAGGCGGTGACGCCCTCGAGCATGTCGCCCTGCTTGAGATCGGCGCTCGCCTCGTCGAGGATCTGGAGGCCGCGGCTCAGCGTCTTGAGGAAGCGCTGCTCCTCGAGACGCACCGTCTCCTCGATCATCTGCTCGCCGCGGACGAGTTCGGGGTACGCCTGGCCCATCTCCTTGACCAGCGTCGGGACGATCTTGTGGATCACCGGCTCCTCGGCCCCGAGCAGCGTCGCGTGGCGCATGGCACGGCGCATGATGCGGCGCAGCACATAGCCGCGACCCTCGTTCGAGGGCAGCACGCCTTCGGCGATGAGGAAGCTCATCGAGCGCAGGTGATCGGCGATCACGCGCAGGCTCGGGTTCTTGGGGTCGTCATTGTAGCCGACCGCGTTCTGCGTCGACGAAATGAGCGAGCGGAACAGGTCGATCTCGTAGTTGTTGTTCGTGCCCTGCATCACCGCGGCGACGCGCTCGAGGCCCGAGCCGGTATCCACCGATGGCTTGGGCAGGCTGACGCGCGAGCCGTCGGCGAACTGCTCGTACTGCATGAACACGAGGTTCCAAATCTCGACGAAGCGATCGCCGTCTTCCTCGGGCGAGCCCGGAGGGCCGCCCCAGTACTTGTCGCCGTGGTCGTAGAAGATTTCCGAGCACGGACCGCAGGGGCCGGTGTCGCCCATCTGCCAGAAGTTCGACTTGGCCCCGAGCCGCACGATGCGATCCTCGGGCAGGCCGGCGATCTTCTTCCAGAGCGCCATGGCCTCGTCGTCGTCTTCGTAGATCGTCGCGGTCAGCTTGTCCTTGGGCAGGCCCCACTCCTTGGTGAGCAGGTTCCAGGCCAGTTCGATCGCGTGCTCCTTGAAGTAGTCGCCGAACGAGAAGTTGCCGAGCATCTCGAAGAAGGTGTGGTGGCGGGCGGTGTAGCCGACATTGTCGAGGTCGTTGTGCTTGCCGCCGGCCCGCACGCATTTCTGCGACGTCGTCGCGCGCACATAGTCGCGCTTTTCGACGCCGGTGAAGACGTTCTTGAACTGCACCATGCCGGCATTGGTGAACATCAGCGTCGGATCGTTCCGCGGAACCAGCGGGCTCGAAGGGACTGCCTCATGGCCGTTCTTCACGAAGTAGGAGAGGAAGCTCGACCGGATATCGTTCATGCTCGTCATGACGGGTCTCTTACAGAGAAAAGGCGAGGCCTGCGCCTCGCCAGCAAAAACAGGAAACGCCTTCTATCGCGGGGGTTGCCGTGATGTCCAGCACACGTACCGGCAGCGCCGACAGATTTGCCGCGAAGTTCGCCGTCCTGCCCGGCCACTACGGCGCCGGCCACCCGCCCGGCCTGCTCGCACTGCTGCGGTCCAAGGACCCGGCCTGGGAGATCAAGTCGGTCAAATGGCTCCGCACGATCGAGACACCGGAAGAGCATACGGGGAGCATCTAGGGGGCGGTGGCGTGGGCCGGCGCTTCGAGCAGTGACGGAGCCGCACCATCGCATGGGTCCCCGGGTCAAGCCCGGGGACGACGGAGGGTGGAGGCTTGTTCGGTGCGAGGCTGATGCAAAGTCTGCGGGCAATACGCGCGATGCCGGCAAAAAACGCGCCGTCATCCGCGGGCTTGACCCGCGGACCCATCTCTCCGCTGGCGCTGGTTGCGCGTTGGGGAGGATAGGCCGGGTGGTTGTGCGTGGGGATAAGTCGGTGGGGCGAGCGTGCCTGCTGCGGGCCATGAGCGTGGTGCGCACCCCCACCCGGCCTCCCCCGTCCAGGGGGAGGTGCAGAGGAGCGTGGGGCGCGGTTCGCGTTCAAGCTACCGGCCGTGGATGGGTCGGATTGAGTTCAACCTATCGGCCGTCATTCCGGAGAAGGCCCAAAAGCAAAGGGCGCCCGGAGGCGCCCTTGAACCCTAGCCTGCGGCGAACCGATCACGGTTCGCCTTCGTCGCCATCATCGCTTTCCGGGCCGGTGAGGAGTGCCTCGGAGAGGACGCCGGAGCTCTCGCGGACACCCTTTTCGATCTGGTCGGCGATCTGCGGGTTGTCCCTGAGGAACTGGCGGGAGTTTTCACGCCCCTGCCCGAGCCGCTGGCTGTCGTAGGAGAACCAGGCGCCGGACTTTTCGACGATACCGGACTTCACGCCCAGGTCGAGCAGTTCGCCGGTCTTGGAGATGCCCTCACCATACATGATGTCGAACTCGACCTGCCGGAACGGCGGGGCCAGCTTGTTCTTGACCACCTTGACGCGGGTCTGGTTGCCGATGACTTCCTCGCGCTCCTTGATCGCGCCGATGCGGCGGATGTCGAGGCGGACCGAGGAGTAGAACTTGAGGGCGTTGCCGCCCGTGGTGGTTTCGGGCGAGCCGTACATCACGCCGATCTTCATGCGGATCTGGTTGATGAAGATCACCATCGCCTTCGACTTGGAGATCGAGCCGGTGAGCTTGCGCATGGCCTGGCTCATGAGACGAGCCTGCAGACCCGGCATCGAATCGCCCATCTCGCCTTCGAGCTCGGCCTTGGGCGTCAGCGCGGCGACCGAATCCACGACCAGGACGTCGATGGCGCCGGAACGCACCAGCGTGTCGGCGATCTCGAGAGCCTGCTCGCCGGTATCGGGCTGGGAGATCAGCAGGTCATCGACCTTCACGCCGAGCTTGCGGGCATAGACCGGATCGAGTGCGTGCTCGGCGTCGATGAAGGCAGCGATGCCGCCATTCTTCTGCGCCTCGGCCACCACATGCAGTGCCAGCGTCGTCTTGCCCGAGCTCTCCGGCCCGAACACCTCGACGATGCGGCCGCGCGGCAGGCCACCGATGCCCAGCGCGATATCGAGACCGAGCGACCCGGTCGAGATGGCCTCGACCTGCTGGATCGCGTTGGCGTCGAAACGCATGACCGAGCCTTTACCGAAGTTCCGCTCGATCTGGCTCAGGGCAGCCGCCAGAGCCTTTTCCTTATCCATCGATCCCTCAATCACGCGCAGAGGCGCTGCAGCAGCCATAACAGGTCTCCCCTTATTCCACTTCGGTCCGCGCCGCGCAAACCGATTAATGTCCATCTAATGTGCTTACTTTGTTCTCATTTCGTTTCCAAATCGTCAAGGGGGTAAATTCGCTGTGCCTTACTCACCGGCAGTACGCGATTCGCGACGGACGCCGCTTAATCACCCGTCTTGGTGATCTACATCCAAAATCCAAATGCATTCGGCGGCGAGGCGCGCTATAGGGCGCCGACCTGACAGCGAGGGGACGAGGACGTCATGCATCTGATCCAGTTCACCGACGAGCGCGGCAGCCGGGCCGTGGCCGTGACCGAAGGCGGCACGACCAGCGTCGTCACCGGGGCGCCCAGCGTCTACGCGCTGGCCAAGGAAGCCGCCGAACGCGGCCTCTCCCTGCGCGAAGTGGTGATCGAGAAGGGCCTGGGCGCCACCGTGGACAAGCAGAAGCTGGCCGCCGAAGGCCGCCTGCTCGCCCCCGTCGATCATCCGGATACGGCGCATCTCTACGTCACCGGCACCGGGCTCACCCATCTGGGTTCGGCCTCGACCCGCGACGCCATGCACAAGTCGAACCAGCAGGCCGCCGAGGCGCCGCTGACCGACTCCATGAAGATGTTCCGCATGGGCCTCGAGGGCGGCAAGCCCGCTCCGGGACAGACCGGCGTGCAGCCGGAGTGGTTCTACAAGGGCAACGGCAACATCGTCGCCGGGCCGGGCCAGCCGATTCCGTCGCCGGCCTTCGCCAAGGACGCGGGCGAGGAGCCCGAGATCGCCGGCATCTACTATATCGGCAAGGACGGCACGCCCTTCCGGCTCGGCTTCGCACTCGGCAACGAGTTCTCGGACCACGTGACCGAGCGGGTAAACTATCTGTTCCTCGCCCATTCGAAGCTGCGCTGGTGCTCGTTCGGACCCGAACTGCGCGTCGGCGAGCTGCCGCGGAACGTTTCGGGCATGTCGCGCATCCTGCGCGACGGCAAGGTGCTGTGGGAGAAGCCGTTCCTCTCGGGTGAGGACAACATGAGCCACACCATCGCCAACCTCGAGCATCACCACTTCAAGTACGACCTGTTCCGCCAGCCCGGCGACATCCACGTGCACATGTTCGGCACGGCGACGCTGAGCTTTGCCGACGGCATCAAGACCGAGGCCGGCGACGTGTTCGAGATCGAGGAGGCCCAGTTCGGCCTGCCGCTCAGGAACTCGGTGGCCTGGGACAAGGACAAGCCGTTCGCGGTGCGCCAGCTCTAGGCGCAAGCGTCACAGCACGAAGCATCCAGCGAGCCGGGCCCCTGCCCGGCTCGTTTCGTTTCCGACGACCTTTCCCCAGCCGATTTCTCCGCTCGCCCCCTCCTCGCCCGATTTGGCGGGCGTGCTTCGGGTGTTCCGCGGATCGTCGGCATTTGCCGAAAATCCAAACCATCGGCCTCAGCCGGGATTAGCGCGCTCCGTGGGAACACTGCCGTCGCGATGCAAAGGGAGGCATTCGCGCCACAAGTCCAACAGCTTAGCGAAAGGCACCTCCCTCATGATCACCGTATCCGCATCGACCAGCGCAGCCGCGCTGCAGGCCATTATTGACTCCGCTCCGGCGGGCGAAACCATCCTTCTCGGTGCCGGGCAGTTCGAGTTCGACCGCACCGTGGTCATCGACCGCGACGACGTCACCGTGATGGGCACCGGCTCCGGGCACACCACCATCAACCTCGTGGGCAGCGCCCGTTCCGGCGGCGCCTTCCAGGTCGGCGGCGAGATCGACGTGCCGCGCTACTCGGGCGAGTTCGGCCTCTCCGAATCCGCCGCGGAAGGCTCGATGTACCTCCGGCTCGACGATGCCACGGGTATCGAGACCGGCGACGTGCTGTGGGTCGAGCTCGAGAACACGGACGAATATCTCGACTCGATCGGCGACACCGAGTGGCGCGAGGACAAGCCGCTGCGCACCTCGATGGTGGAAGTGGCCTCGGTCCACGGCAATACCGTGCGGCTGACCAACGGCCTCGCCTTCGACTTCTCCACCATCGCCTCGATCCAGAAGATCGAGGTCGCCGAGAACGTGCGGCTCGGCGGCTTCTCGGTGGAATCCGGCCTCGCCGAGCAGGACCCCGGCGACTTCAGCAACGTCAGCTCGAGCTTCGGCCGCTCGAACGTCATCTCGCTGTCCGGTACCAGCCATGCGAAGCTGTTCGACATCGCCGTCGACAACGCGCCCTCCAACGGCTTCACCGTGGCGCAGTCGATCTTCCTCGAGGCCTCGAACCTCTCGGTGGACGGCGCGGTCAACAAGGGCGACGGCGGCAACGGCTATGCCTTCCAGCTCAAGGCCACCTACGACAGCGAACTCGTCGGCCTCGAGGCCTTCGACACCCGCCACGCCGTGCTCTTCGCCAGCTGGACCAGCGAGGCCAACAACCGGATCCAGCTGCGCGAGACCAACCGCGACATCAACCTGCATGGCGGCCCCGACCACGGCAACGTCATCGAGGTGCTGAGCTCGGTCCGAACCGAACTCGAAGCCACCTACCTGTCGCCAACGCTGTTCATCAACGACGAGGGCACGAGCTACGGCGCACCGACCTATCCGGACGGGAACAAGGTCACGTTCCAGACCGTCGCCGGCACCAACAAGAGCGAGGTGCTCGTCGCTTCCGACAACGGCGCCTATTTCCGCGCCCGCGCCGGCGCCGACATCCTCATCGGCGGCAAGGGCTGCGACCTGCTCTATGCGGAAAAGGGCGACGACCTCGTCATCGGCTCGGGCGGCAACGACACGATCGACGGCGGGCTGGGGACGGATGTCCTCTCCTATGCCGGCAAGGGCGACGACTACCTCATCACCCGCGACATTTCCGGCCGCTTCGTCGTCCACAAGCCGGGCGACGCCTATGACGTCGTCGGCGGCATCGAGGCCTTCCGCTTCAAGGACGGCACGGTCGCGGCCTCGACGCTCACCGACCTGCCGACGACCTACTTCGGCACTGACGATGCCGACCGCATCATCGTCAGCTCCTCGCGCGACGTGGTGCTCTCGGGCGATGGCTACGACCGCGTCGTCTCCGACTACAGCTTCAGGCTGGGCACCGACAGCGAGGCGCTGGAGCTCACCGGTAGCGCCGCCACCACCGGCACCGGGAACGAGCGGGCCAACAGCTTCACCGGCAATGAGGCGGCCAATTCGCTCTATGGCCTCGGAGGCGACGACCGGTTCTTCGCGCGCGGCGGCAACGACTACATCTCCGGCGGCGAAGGCGACGACGAGCTCTATGGACAGGCGGGCAACGACCGGCTGTTCGGCGGCGACGGCACCGATCTCCTCAACGGCGGCTCCGGCGCGGACACCTTCGTATTCTCGGCGGGGCGCGACACGATCGAGGATTTCTCGCTCAAGTCGGGGGACCGGCTCGATATCGGCCTCACCCGTTTTGCCTCAGCCTCCGCCTTCCTCGCTGCCTTCAACGAGGCTGCAACGACGGGCGGCGACACGTTCGACAGCCTCGGCATCGATGTGGATGGCAGCGGCTATCACGTCGAGATCCGGGTGGCCGATGCGGCTGGGGAAAGCCTGCGGCTGGGACTCAATGGCGCCACACTTGAGTCGCTGCTTTCGTCCTCTGACTGGATCGTCTGACGTGCATTCGAATTCGGCAGCGGGATCCCCAAACCTCGCCTGCTGAAAAATGCGGCACAGCCACCGTGCCGTCACTGGCCCCGGAACTCCGCGTTCCGGGGCTTTTTAGTGGGCGGCGCCTGTTCACGCATGCATGGCGCACATGGCTGCCCTCGCTCCGTCACCGGTTCAGGCCGCCGCCTGCGATGCCGAGACTGTGGCCGGTTGCCCGAAACGGGTTAGCGACGGGGTAACGACATGCCGAACGGCGCCCGGCGGACGAGCGTCGTCCGCGCCCTCGTGAGGCGCACCCGCCTTCCCATCCTTGCACTGGGCGTGCTGAGCTTTGCCGCGAACCTCCTGGTTCTCACCGGCCCGCTCTTCATGCTGCAGGTGTACGACCGCGTGCTGGCGAGCCGCTCGGTGCCGACGCTGGTGGCCCTGTTCCTGCTCGTCGCTGCGACCTATGGCTTTCTTGCCCTTATCGATCTGCTGCGCTCGCGCATGGCGGCGCGCTTCGCCGGGGTGATCGAGGCGGATCTCGCGCCGGAGGCGTTCCGGGCCTCGCTGAGGCTCGCCCTTTCGCCGCTGGGGCTGCGGTCCGATCCGGTGCGGGACGTCGATACCATCCGGCAGTATGTGGCGAGCCCCGGTCCGATGGCGCTGCTCGACCTGCCCTGGCTGCCCGTCTATCTGCTGATCGTCTTCCTCTTCCATCCGGCGCTTGGCTGGCTGGCGACTGGTGGCGCGGTGGCGGCCATCCTGCTGCTCGTCTTCAACGAGCGCCTTACGGCGCGGCCGGCGAGCGAAGCCACTACGGCGCAGGTCGCACGGCAGGCCTTCGCCGAGGACGCCCGCATCAATGCCGAGCCGATCTTCGCGATGGGCATGATCGAGGATATCAAGGCGCGCTGGCAGGCACGGTCGGCCGTCGTCTCCGGCCTGCAATACCGCTCGGCGGACATCGGCGCGCTCTATGCATCGGTAACCAAGTCGTTCCGCCTGCTGCTCCAGTCGGCGGTGCTCGCGCTCGGGGCGTGGCTGGTGATCCGCGGCGAGCTCTCGGCCGGCCTGATGATTGCAGCATCCATCGTAACGTCGCGGGCGCTCGCTCCAGTGGAGCAGGTGGTGGCGCACTGGCGCGGGCTCGTGAGCGCGACACAGGCGCTGAAGCGGATCGGACCGGTGGTCGCGTCTTCCAGTGCCGCACCGCGAGCATTGGCCCTGCCCGATCCGCACCGGCGACTCGACGTGCGCAACCTCGCGACCGGCCCCGGCCCGGAGGCCCCGCCACTGGTTTCAGGCGTCAGCTTCTCACTCGCGGCCGGTGAGGCCATGGGTGTGCTCGGGCTGTCGGGTTCGGGGAAGACATCGCTGGCACGCGCGCTGGTCGGCGTGTGGCCGGCATACACAGGCGAGATCCGGCTCGATGGTTCGGAACTCGCGCATTACGAGCCCGGTCTTCTTGGCCGTCGCGTCGGCTACCTCCCGCAATCCGTGGGTCTGTTCGATGGCACGGTGGCCGAAAACATCGCCCGTTTCCGGTCCGACGCAGACAGCGAGACCATCCTCAAGGCCGCGAGGCTGGCCAGTGTGCACGACATGATCGCCGCCCTGCCCGACGGGTACGAGACGCGGATCGGCAGCCGTGGCGCCGCGCTCTCGGCCGGCCAGCGCCAGCGCATCGGGCTCGCCCGCGCCTTCTACGGCGATCCCTTCCTCCTCGTCCTCGACGAGCCCAACTCCAACCTCGACTTCGCCGGCGACGATGCCATGACCGCCGGACTGCGCCAGGCCCGGGAGCGCGGGGCAATCGTCATCGTCATCGCCCACCGGCCGAGCGCGATCGCGGTCTGCGACCGGCTGCTCTACCTCGTCGGAGGACGGCAGGCGGCCTTCGGCGCCAAGGACGAGGTGCTGCGACAGGTGACGACGCCGGCCGCACGTATCGAAGGGGTCCGCGTCAGTGGCTGATCCTCTCCGAAGTCTCCGCCGCCATGCGCTCGTCGGCCTCGCCGCAATCGCGATCTTCGTCGCCGCGCTCGGAGGCTGGGCCGGCACGACCGAAATCGCGGGCGCGGTGATCGCCCAGGGCAGCATCGTCCCCATCGAGGGCACCAAGCGCGTGCAGCATCCCGAGGGGGGCGTCGTCACCGAGATCCTGGTGAAAGACGGCGATCCGGTCAGCGCCGGCCAGCCGCTGCTCCGCCTCGACGGAACGACCGTTGCGGCCAACCTCGCCGTGATCGTCTCGCAACTCAGCGGCGCCTTCGCGCTCGAAGCGCGCCTGCGCGCCGAGAGCACCGGGAACGCGTCCGTTACGCTTCCGCGATCGCTGGACGACTGGCCCGACCGCGATACGCTGCGGCGGCTGGTCGTCGAACAGGACACTCTGCGCCAGAGCCGCGCCGCGGCACAGGCCGGGTTCAACGGCCAGATCGAGGAGCAGATCGCGCAACTGGGCGAGCAGATCACCGGCCTCGAAGCGCAGCAGGCTTCGGTCAAGGCGCAGGCGGACATTGTCGCCGGCGAGCTGGCGGATGCCGAGACGCTCTTCAGCGATGGCCTCGTCCCCGAGGCCAAGGTCACGACGGCGAAGCGTGATCTTGCGCAGCTCGAAGGCGAGGCAGGCAGCCTCGCGGCCGAGATCGCGTCTGCCCGCGCCGCCATTGCCGCCAACCGCGCGAGACTTGCCGAGACGGTCGCCACTTTCCGTTCCGGAGTGCTCGAGGAGATGCGCGATGTCGGGTTGCAGGTCGCCGAATTGATGCAGCAGAAGATCGCCGCCGAGGATCGATTGGCCCGGCTGGAGATCCGTGCGCCGCAATCCGGCACCGTCCACGAGTCGATCGTCCGCACCGTCGGTGGGGTCGTGTCGGCCGGCGAAACGCTGATGCTGGTGGTTCCCAATAACGACCGGCTGGTCCTCGAGGCACGCGCCTCGCCACTCGATGTCGACAAGCTCGCCATCGGCCAGACAGCAACGATCCGTCTCCTCGGCCTCGACGCGCGGACCACGCCCGAGCTCGTGGCGCGGGTCGACTCCGTCTCGCCGGACCTGTCTCGCGATCCGGCGACCGGCATCGCCTATTTCTCGGTGCGCATCGGCTTGCCGGAGTCCGAGGTGCGTCGCCTGCCGCGAGGCCAGCACCTCGTCGCCGGCATGCCGGCCGAGGCCTTCCTCAGGACGGCCGACCGGACAGTGCTGAGCTACCTGCTCGGACCGCTGACTGCGCAGCTGAGCCACGCGTTCCGCGAGGATTGAGGTCTGCGGCGGGCATCCCGCCTGTCTCCCGGTGGGAAAAACGCAGCCGCTCTTGCCACTTGGCGCTCTGGCTGCTTTACCCCTTCCAACTAACATGTCAGTTTCCGCCGCCGGCCGGACGGCGCCAAGGAGAGTAGACGAATGACCGCCAGTGCCTTCAGGAAGCGCCGCGTCGGACGGACCGACCTCGAAATGACCGAGCTTGGCCTCGGCGGCGCCACGCTGGCCGGAATGATGGGCAACGAGGTTCCCGACGATCAGGCGCGCGCCACGGTCACGGCGGCGCTCGATGCCGGCATCGGCTACTACGACACTGCTCCCCACTATGGCGACGGACGCTCCGAGCGCCTGATGGGCGATGCCCTGCGCTACCGGCAGGACGGCGTCGCGATTTCCACCAAGGTCGGCCGCCTGCTGCGTCCCCTCCGTTCCGAAGCGGACCGTACCGTGCCGCGCGGCTGGACCTATCCGTTCCCGTTCGAGATCAAGTACGACTACACCTATGACGGGGTCATGCGCTCCTACGAGGCGAGCCTGCAGCGCCTCGGCCTCGGACACGTCGAAATCCTCCTCGTCCACGATATCGGCGTGCAGAGCCACGGCGAGGAAGGCAACAAGAAGCACTGGGCCGACCTCGCGAGCGGTGGCTACAAGGCGCTCGAGGAGCTGCGGCGCAACGGCGATGCCAAGGCCATCGGCCTCGGGGTCAACGAGGTGCCGGCCCTCGTCCAGTCGTTCGACATCGGCAACTGGGACGTATTCCTCATCGCCAACCGCTACAACCTCATCGAGCAGTCGCCGCTCGAGACGCTGTTCCCGCTCTGCAAGGCGCACGGCACGTCGGTGATCGCGGCCGGTCCGTTCGCTGCCGGCATTCTCGCGGGCACGGACGTATGGGGGCCCAGCAACGGCGCCTACCAGAAGGCGCCGCCGCACATCGTCGAGAAGGTCAGCGGCCTCCGCGCCGTCTGCGACGAGTTCAATATCCCGCTCGGCGCCGCCGCGCTGCAGTTCGGCCTCGCCGACGACGTCGTGGTCTCGGTCCTCACCGGTCCGAAATCGCCCGCCGAGCTCGAAGGCATCCTCAAGTGGTGGAACACGTCGATCCCGGCCGCCTTCTGGGACGCGCTGGCCGACAAGAAGCTGGTCGTTGCGGGTACACCGTTACCGAACGGACGCGTGGCCTGAGACTCCCGGGCGCTACAGCCCGAGCGCGTCCTCGAGATGGTGGCGGCGGATGCCGAAATAGGCCTTCGCCGCCTCGAGGCGCTTGAGGGCGCCGGCATCCTTGCCACGCCGCGTCTTCGTGCCGACGATCAGGACGTTCTTGGGCGTATGGACGTCCGAGATGAACTCGAAGACCTTGGTCGAGTAACCGAAGTGCTCGAGGATCATGGCGCGCATGGCGTCGGTGACCATCTCGGCCTGGCGCTCGAGGAAGATGCCGTGGCGGGTGACGAAATCGAGGTCGGTGCCCTGGTGCGCCGCTTCCATCTCGCGGCGGATCTGCTTGTGGCAGCACGGCGCGACGACGATCAGCTCTGCTCCGGCGGCGATGCCCTTGGCGATGGCATCATCGGTGGCCGTGTCGCAGGCATGGAGGGCGATCAGCGCGTCGGCGCCGGTTGAGTCGAAGCTCTCGATCGTGCCCTGCGCGAAGCTCAGGTTGCCGATCTCTGAGTCCTGCGCGGTGCGGTTGCAGAAGTCCACCAGATCCTGCCGGAATTCGACACCGACAACGTCGGTGGATTGCCGGTCCAACTGGCACAAGTAGTCCGCGACCGCGAAGGTCAGGTAGCCCTTGCCGGCCCCCATATCGACCACCCGCTTCAACCGGTCCGGCGGGATCGCCTTCAGCAATGGTCCAAGAATCTCGACGTAGCGGTTGATCTGCCGAAACTTGTCGCCCGCCGCCTTGAGCACCTGCCCATCGGCGCCGGTGACGCCCAACGCTGCCAGCCAGTTCGCTTCTACAGCCTTGATCGGCCTCGCCTTTTCGCGGTCATGCTCCAGCGTGGCGGGGGCCTTGCTCGTCGCCTCGGTCTGCTTCAGGCGGGGCTGCTTGCCCTGCGCGTCATAGGCCAGGTCGAACCCGGTCGTGAACAGGAACGCCTGCCGAAAGTCCTTTTCGATCAAGCGCTTGAGCTGCCCGATGGCACCATCCGGCGGATGGTTCTGGGTCAGGTCGCGGGTCTTGTGGTGGAAGGTAAAGCTGAGCTTCAGCGCATCGCGGATGGTCGCGGGCTTGATATCGACGCTCTTCAGCGTCTCGTCGGCGCCGAACGGCATGCGCAGCGCCAGCCGCACGAGTGAACCATCGGTAGTGGCGGCTTCGACGGCGGCGAGAAACTGGTCGAGTTTGGGCAGGCTGGTATCCATGCCCAGCCATATAGGCCCGGTCGGCCCGAAACGCTACCGCCCAGCTACTCCTGGCCCAGATCCACCTTGCCCAGCACGTCCTTCACCTTGGTGTTGATCTGGTCGAGCGAATAGGGCTTGGGCAGGAACTCGACGCTCTGGTTGTCCGCGATATCCTGGCGGACATTCTCCTCGGCATAGCCGGAGACGAAGATGACCTTGAGGTCGGGGACGCGCTCGCGGACCTTGGTGAGCAGGGTCGGCCCATCCATTTCGGGCATTACAACATCCGAGATCATGAGGTCGATCTCGTAGTTCAGCTCGTCGAGCACATCGAGCGCCTCGTCGCCGGAATCGGCCTCGAAGACCTCGTAGCCCGTGGTGCGCAAGGCACGGGCGGAGAAGGCACGGACGCTGTCCTCGTCCTCGACCAGCAGGATGCGCTCGTGACCCGTAAGGTCCTTGACCGGGGCGGCGACCTGCTTGACCGGCACTTCCCCTTCCGTCGGCACGTGGCGCGGCAGGAAGATACGGAAGGTCGTGCCCTTGCCGACGACGGAGTCGGTGTAGATGAAGCCCGAGCTCTGCTTGACGATGCCGTACACCGTCGAGAGACCGAGGCCGGTGCCCTTGCCGAGTTCCTTGGTCGAGAAGAACGGCTCGAAGATTTTCTCGAGGATCTCGGGCGACATGCCGGTGCCGGTATCCTCGACCTCGATCAGCACGTAGTCGGCCGGCGGCATGCCCGTGTAGGTGAAACCTTGCGCTTCCTGCTCGGTGACGTTGCGGGTGCGCAGCGTGATGGTGCCGCCGTTCGGCATGGCGTCGCGGGCGTTGACGACGAGGTTCACCACCACCTGCTCGAGCTGCACGAGATCGGCCTTCACGGGCCAGACGTTCGTCGAATGCTCGACGCCGAGCGTGATCTGCTCCCCGATCAGGCGCTTTAGCAGCACCGTCAGGTCGTCGAGATGGCCCGGCACCTCGAGCACCTGCGGGCGCAGCGTCTGCCGGCGGGAGAAGGCGAGGAGCTGGCGCGTCAGGCCGGCAGCGCGGTTGGCGCTGTTCTTGATCGACATGAGGTCGGCAAAGCTCGGATCACCCGGCTTGTGCTTCAACAGCAGCAGGTCGGCGAAACCGATGATGGCGGTGAGCACGTTGTTGAAGTCGTGTGCCACGCCGCCCGCGAGTTGGCCGACGGCCTGCATCTTCTGGCCCTGGGCGAACTGCGCCTCGAGCTTGCGCTGCTCGGTCATATCCAGTGCGTAGACGTTGATCCGCTCGGCTGAGCCCTCGGCTGTCTCGGAACCGGAGACATAGAGCCGGACTGCGTGATCGCTGGTGCCGGCCAGGAGGGCGTCCACCGGCTCGATCTCCGAGCGGCTGGCGAGCGCGGCGGCTATGGCCTTCTGGAGGGCGTCGCGGTTGCCCTCGGCAAGCAGCTCCACCATGGGCTGCATGTCGATGGACTTCTCGCCGCCATGCCAATCGAAGATGCGCCCGAACGGCGCATTGGTGCGGATGATGCGGCCCGACTGGTCGAGCGTCGCAATGGCGAACGGCGTGTCGTTGAAGAAGCGCGAGAAACGCACTTCCGAAGCGCGCAGGGCCTCTTCCGTGTCCGCCCCCTGGCGGCGATCGAGAACCAGAGTCCGGGTCTCGCCAAGCTCGCCATCGGCAAGGCGGGCGGCGCGATGCATCAGGCGAACCGGAAAGCTGGTGCCGTTGCGGCGCACGAGGTCGATGTCGATGATCTCGGTGCGAATCTCGCCGTCCGAGCGGCCGCGCATCAGCAGCGTCGAGCCATCGCCGCGCACGATGTCGTCGAGCCGGATGGCGGTGGATTCGAACTCGGCGAGGTCATAGCCCAGCCAGTCGGCCAGGGTCGAGTTGAGGTACTGCACCCTGCCCTTCGCATCGGCCGAGAAGAAGCCGGCCGGCGCGTGATCGAGGTAGTCGATAGCCCGCTGCAGCTCGATGAAGGCGTGGTCCTGCCGTTCGCGGTCGCGGGTGATGTCCTCGACCGTCCAAAGCACGAGCGGCTTGCCACCCTCGCCGATCGAGGGCAGCGCGCGGACGCCGACCCGGTACCAGAAGGGCTTGGTCGAACCGCCGACCGAGCCGCCGAGGCCGCCGATGATACGGAGGTCCTCCAGCGCAGGTCGGCCATCACGTGCGGCACGCGCCAGGCGGTAGATGGCTTCGGCGGCTTCCGGCTCGCCCGCGAACAAGCGCGGCACGGAGACCGGCACGCCATCCGTGACGCCGCCGGCGAACTCGCCATAGTGGGCGTTGACGTAACTGATCTTGCCGTCCCGGTCGGTCACCACCGCTCCGAACGGCAGGCTGTCGACCACGGCGCGGCTCAGCGTCTGGGTATCCTCGCTGGCCGAGAACCGGAACAGGCCCGCTGCGATGGCGAAGAGGCAGAATACGCCGACCACGGCGAGCAGCCCGAGGAAGACGAGGATCAGATCGGCCGGGAGCTGATCGCCCAGCGTGGCGATGAGAACGGCAACGAGAATGAAGAATCCGGCCAGCGCCACGACGCGCCAGAGCCCGGCGGCGGGGCGACCACGGTTCACTAGCGGACTGGGGTAGTTGTCCTCGTCGAGTGGCAGAGGGGCCATGCGCTGGTGGGGCCTCGGGGAAATCGCTTCGAATCGGCTTTCTAGAGGTCTAGCAAATGGGTTTATCGCTTGGGTAGCGCCAAAGGCGTTATCCCCGTCGCGCCCGGCGGATTTGCGGCATCCAGACGATAGTTTCCAATCCAGAAACTATATATTGCACGCAGGGGCGCCTGATGCGATTGTTTCCGACAATGGAAACTATTGGATCGGCGATGTCACTCACGCTCTACCTCCATCCGCTCGCCTCGTTCTGCCACAAGGTACTGATCGCGCTCTACGAGAACGGAACGCCCTTCACACCGCAGATGGTGGACCTCAACGACGAGGGCGCGGCCGCGGCACATCTGGCCCGCTGGCCCGTGGGCAAGATCCCGGTGCTGCATGACAGCGAGAACCGACGGGTGGTGCCCGAGACCAGCATCATCATCGAGTACCTCCAGGCCCACTATCCAGGACCGGTTCGCCTCCTTCCCGAGAACGACGAGCTGAGCCTGGAAACAAGGCAGTGGGACCGGTTCTTCGACCTCTACGTGAACGTTCCCATGCAGAAGATCGTCATCGACCGCATCCGGCCAGCGGACGCGAAGGACCCGTACGGCGTCGAGGAGGCCCGGGCGACACTGCGGGTCGCCTATGGCATGATCGAGGGACAGTTGTGGGCTGGCCAATGGGCGATGGGCGAAGCCTTCACGCTCGCCGACTGCGCCGCGGCGCCGGCACTGTTCTTCGCCTCGATCGTCGAGCCGTTTCCGCCGGAGCACGGCAACTTGAGCGCCTATCTCGACCGGTTGCTCGAGCGGCCATCGGTGCGCCGGGCCCTCAGGGAAGCCGAGCCCTACTTCTCGATGTTTCCCTACCGGGATGCTATGCCGGAGCGATATCTGAACCTCTAGGGAACTCCGCCCGTTGCACGCTTCGCAGCAGTTCGACCGATTGTTCCACGCCCTTGCGGACGGCTCGCGCCGCCGGATGGTGGAGCGGCTGAGCCGGGGACCGGCTTCGGTGACGGAACTGGCCGAGCCGGACGGGCTCGGCCTGCCCTCTGCTCTGAAGCACCTGAGGGTGCTGGAGGACGGCGGCATCGTGCTGTCCGAGAAGGTCGGGCGTGTCCGGACCTATCGCATGCAGCCGCAGGCGCTCGATATCATCAGGGACTGGGTGAGCGGGCGCGAGGCCGAGTTGGCGAAGGGTTTCGACCGGCTGGCGGCGGCCATGGAAGCCATGCCCGAGGAGGAGAGCTGATGGGATTGCCGGTGCACCATACGACTTTCACGATCGAGCGGGACCTGCCGGGAAGCCCCCGTCACGCCTATCGCTTCTGGTCCGAGCACCAGCTCAAGCGCCAGTGGAACAGCTGCCACCCGGACTGGACCGTGCTAGAGGACGCCTTCGATTTTCGCGTCGGCGGGGCAGAGACGATGCGATGGCGCACCGCCGATGGCGTCGAGCAGGTCTTTGCGGCGCACTATCTCGATATCCAGCCGCGCGAGCGCATTATCTACGCCTACGCGATGCAAATCGGCGGCGAACCTCTCTCCAGCTCGCTCGTCACGGTGGAGTTCAGCCTTGCCGACAAGGGCACGCTGATGACGTTCACCGAGCAAGCGGCTTTCCGGGATGCGGCAGTGGTCGCCGAGCGCCAGTCAGGGACCGCGGGCGGTTTCGACCGGCTGGCACTGGTGCTCGAGCGGGAACTGGCGACGAGCCACTAGCGCCGACGATCAGTTCGCCTTCCAATTGCTGCCGCCGGAGCGCTTCAGGCGCATGACGAAGCCGATGACCTCGGCAACTGCCTTGAAGTGCTCGGTCGGGATGACGTCGTCGATGTCGACCGAGGCGTAGAGCGCACGGGCGAGCGGCGGATTCTCGACGATGGGAACGTCGTGCTCCTTGGCGAGCTCGCGGATGCGAAAAGCGATGGCGTCGGCGCCCTTGGCGACGCACTGGGGGGCGCCCATCGTGCTGTCGTACTTGAGCGCCACCGCGAAGTGGGTCGGGTTGGTGATGACCACGGTGGCCTCGGGCACCGCCGCCATCATGCGCTTGCGGCTGCGCTCCATGCGGATCTGGCGGATGCGGCCCTTTACCTTGGGGTCGCCTTCCTGCTGCTTGTACTCGTCGCGCGTTTCCTGGACCGTCATCCGCAGCCGCTTCCACCAGCGGTTGCGCTGATAGAGATAGTCGGCGATGGCGATGATCGTGACGACCGCGAGCACGGCGCCGAAGATCTTCAGGCTCAGGTCCATGAAGTCCTGGAGGATCATCCCCGGCTCGAGGTTGATCATGTTCTCGAGGCTGTCGATCTCGGGCGCCAGCACGAACCAGAGCACCGCCGAGACGATCGAGAGCTTGATCAGGCCCTTGCCGAAGTTGACCAGCGCATCCATGCCGAAGAGCCGCTTGGCACCTTCGATCGGATTGATCTTGGAGAGCTTCGGCTTGATCGGATCGAGCGAGAGTAGCGGCCGGTGCTGGACGAGGTTGGCTGCAACGCCGAAGCCCGCAAGAATGATCGACGGGATGATCGCGACGAGGAGGATCGAGCCGGCAAGATTGCCCCAGAAGGCCTGCAACGCCTGGCTGCCGACCTCGAACTTCTCGGCATTGTCGAGGATCTGGCGGAGGCTCTCCATGAGGCTGGCGCTCGTGGGGCCCGCCATCATGGCGAAAACGAGGGCCGAGCCGGACAGGATGAACCAGGTGTTGACCTCCTGGCTCTTGACCACGTCGCCCCGCTCATGGGCGTCGCGGAGCTTTTTTTCCGAAGGGTCTTCGGTTTTTTGTTCCTGATCGGGGGCGTCGTCGCTCACTAGACGCCCCGCAACATGGCGAGCACGCCTTCATAGTGCGTGAGGTAGAGCCCCATCATCATCGTGAGCAGCAGCGCCATCAGCACGAGGCCGACGCCCACGGTCGCCGGCATGGCGATGAAGAACACCTGCAACTGCGGCATGAGCCGACTGAGGATGCCCATGCCAAGGTTGAACACCAGCCCGAAAACGATGAACGGCGCCGACATCTGGACGCCGACCACAAAGGCGCCGGACACGACGTCGATGACTGTCTGGGCCGCGTCGCCGAACATCAGCGGTTCGCGCGGCGTGAAGATCATGTAGCTGTCGTGAACCGCCGACAGGGCCACGTGGTGCAGATCGGTGGCAAAGATCAGCGCGATGCCGAGGAAGCTGAGGAAGGCGCCGATGAGCGCGCCCTGCACGCCGCCGTTGGTGGGGTCGGCGGCCTGCGCAAGCGAGAGACCCGAGGCCGAGGCGATGACCGCGCCGGCCGTCTGGGTGCCCGAAACGGCCAGCCGCGCGATGGAGCCAAGAATGAGGCCGACGGCGATCTCATGGAGTACTATGACGACGATGCCAAGAAGGTCCGTCGGCAGCGGCGGGATCTGGTCGGCGACGATCGGGTAGAGCACCCCGGCCATCATCAGGGCAAAGCTCAACCGCATGCGGGACGGGATGGTCATTTCGCCAAGCGCGGGGATCAGCATCATCATCGCCCCGACGCGCGAGAAGATGACGAGGTAGGTGTAAGCGGTCTCCGGCAGCCAGTTCAGCGAAATCATGGTCAGTTGCCGGATATGATCATGTCGGCAATCCGGGTCATGTAACCGCCCAGCACGGCCCCCATGAACGGCAGCGTCAGCAGCATGGTGACGAAGATGGCGAGGATCTTCGGCACGAAGACCAGCGTCATTTCCTGGATCTGCGTCAGCGCCTGGAACAGCGCGATCACCACGCCAACGATCAGGCCCACGATCATGATCGGGCCGCCAATCAGGATCATGACCCAGATGCCCTCTCGGGCAATGTCGAGGACCATGTCGCCGGTCACGGGCGCATCTCGGTGGATTGGATCGGCTGGTGCATCTTACGGACCTTCTGGCCCAGTCCTAACGCGAGTCGGTGGTGACTCAGATCGGCATCCGCATGATTTCCTCGTATGCCGAGATCACGCGGTCGCGGACTGTCACCATCGTATCCATGGCGAGTTCGGTCTGGCTGATGGCCGTCACCACGTCGACCATGTCGCCGCGGCCATTGACCATCTCCATGGCCTTGGTGTCGGCGACCTTGCCGCTATCGACCACGCCCTGCACGGCCTGGCCCAGCATCTTGGCGAAGTCGTCGCCCTGCCCTGCTTCGGCAACCTGGTTCAGCGCGCTGGGCCGTGCCTGCTGCAGGAGCTTGGCTGCGCTGGCATAGGCGTTCGTGGCGGCGTTCACGGGAATGGCCATGATGCTCTCCGGCTAGTGGCGCGTCAGCCGCGCAGGATGTCGAGGGTGGCGCCCAGCATCTGCCGGGTGACGGTGACGACGTTGAGGTTGGCCTCGTAGCTCCGCTGCGCCTCGCGCATGTCCATCGTCTCGATGAGCGAGTTCACGTTGGGGTAGCGGACGTAGCCGCTGGCGTCGGCAGCCGGGTGGCCGGGCTCGTAGCGGTCTGAGAAGTCGGACTGGTCGTAGGCGATACGGCCGATCTCGACCTTGGTGGCCCCGAGCTCGCGGTCCATCACGGCCTTGAAGGTCGGGATCTTGCGCCGGTACGGGTCCTCGTCCGGCGTCTTGCCGGCAGAGTCGGCGTTGGCAAGGTTCTCGGCGATCACGCGCATGCGAGCCGACTGGGCGTGGAGGCCCGTGGCCGCGATCTTGAGGGAGGAGAGGAAATCGTTCATCGCTTATGCCTGCTTGCCAAGGGCGGTCTTCAGGAGCTTCACCGAGCGCGTGTAGAGCGCCGTGATGGACTGGTAGTCGAGCTGGTTGCCGGCCACCTTCATCATCTCGTCCTCGAGCGTGACGCCGTTGCCCTCGGGGGTGATCTCGAAGCTGTTCAGATCGCGCGCCCCGAAGCCGTCTGGGCCGGTGCCACGCACCGAGATATGGCCCGGCTGCGTCGCGACGGTGGCGACTTCCACCCGCGAGCGCATCTTCATATGCTCTTCGAATCCGAAGGCCTTGAGGTCGCGGCCCCGATAGCCGGGGGTGTCGGCGTTGGCGACGTTCTCGGCGAGCAGGGTTTGCCGAGTCTGGTGCCAGCGCATCTTCTCGCTGATCGCGTCCAGCAGTCCGAGCTTCATGTTCCGCCGAGTCCCTTAGGCAACTAGGTAAATGTTGCCGATCTTCGGTTAACGAAGTGTTAACCACGAAGGTTTGAGGCGCCCGATGTCTCGCATTTTGCATAATCTGGGCGCATTACTCGGCAACAAGTTCCACTCTTATCGGTTCGGATGGCCACACCGGACCGGCGTTGGAGGTGCCCGGCCATGCAGTTCCTGACCAGTTTGCTCGGTGAGTCGGCGGGCATGATCGTCACCTCGGTCCTTGCACTCGGCATCGTCCTCGTCCTCGTCGTCCTCGGTCTATGGCTGCTCAAGCTGGTCACCCGCTCCACGGCGAGCGTGGGCCGCGGTCGCAACCGGCGGCTCAGCGTCATCGACCACATGCAGGTCGACGCCAAGCGCCAGCTCCTCATCGTTCGGCGCGACGACGTCGAGCACCTGATCCTGACCGGCGGCCCCCAGGACCTCGTCGTCGAGGCGGGCATTCCCGTGGAGCGTCCGCCGGTCGCAGCGCGCCGCCCCGTCGAGAAGGAAGTTCCGCCGGCGCCGACACCGACGCTCACCAAGCCCGAACTGGACAAGCTGCGCGAGTTCGTGCGCTCGGGCGCTCAGCGGAAGTCGCCGACCCTGCGGCAGACCGGTTTGCTGCGTCCGGTCAGCACCATGGAGCCCGCCGTGATCCCCATGCCTCCGATGGCTGGGGATAACTCCGGCCGCGCCAGAGCCGACTCAGCTACAACCCCCGAAGGCAAGGACAACGGGCGGACTGCGGTTGGGGCTCAGCGAACCCTCGGTGACGGAACGACGGCGGAGTCGCACTGACCGGCCATCGCTTCGGCGCGCCCTCGCCTACCTTGCGTTTTTCGCAGCGCTGCTGATCCCTGCCCTCGCCTTCGGGCAGGACGTTTCGATCGATTTCGGCGACGACACGACGATTACCGAACGTGCGGTGCAGATCGTCGGCCTGATCACGCTGCTGTCGCTGGCGCCGTCCATTCTCGTGATGGTGACGAGCTTTACGCGCATCGTCGTGGTGCTGTCGCTGCTCCGCACCGCGATCGGCCTGCAGACCGCGCCGCCCAACTCGGTGATGGTGAGCCTCGCGCTCTTCCTCACGCTCTTCGTGATGGGTCCGACACTGCAGCAGAGCTACGACAACGGTATCGCGCCGCTCGTGGCGGGGACCATTCCGATCGAGGAGGCATTCGCCCGCACCTCTGCGCCGATCCATGAGTTCATGTTGGCCAACGTGCGCGAGCAGGATTTGCGGCTGTTCTTCGACATGTCGAACACCCAGCCGCCCGCCGATCCGGCGGCGACGCCGCTTCAGACGCTCATCCCGGCCTTCATGATCTCGGAGCTGAGGCGCGCCTTCGAGATCGGCTTCCTGCTCTTCCTGCCCTTCGTCATCATCGACATGGTCGTGGCGTCGGTGCTGATGTCCATGGGCATGATGATGCTGCCACCGGTGGTGATCTCGCTGCCGTTCAAGCTGATCTTCTTCGTGCTCGTCGACGGTTGGCACCTCGTCGCCGGCTCGCTGATCCGAAGTTTCACCGCAATCTAGGCGGCCGGCGCGACAGCCTTGTCGGGCGTCACCGCTGCCGCCTCGCCATAGCGTTCGCGGTAGGACGCGATGAACGCGTTGAGCGAATCCTGGCTGGCGATCTCCTGCGCTACCTTGCGGAACTCGACCGATTGCGGGGCGATATCGCGGGTCACGTATTCGAAGAGCGGCCACTCGGCCGAGTTGGCCATCTGGTCGGAGAATTTCGAGCGGAGGCGCGACAGGCCGAGCTTGTCGCCAGCCAGCACGAAACCGACGGCCGCCTTGACCACGCTCATGCGCTCGTCCTGGTTCATCTTGTCGGTCCGTGCGGCCGGCGTGCTCAGCACCTCCAGCAGTTCCGAGGCCTGGGCATAGTTCCTCGCCTTCCAGTAGCCATCGACGCGCAGGTAGTCGGCGTCGCGGCCTTCGAGCTTGGAAATGAGGTCGAGGGCCAGTTCCTGGCGGCCGGCATCGATCAGCGCGCGGGACTCGAGGATGCGGCGCTGCCGCTCGAGTTGGGGCGGCAGGTCGGCGAGACGGGTGCGCGCCAGCACCTTGAGCGCCTCCTCGGGATGCCGGTCGGCAATGCGGATCAGCGCCAGGTCGGTCGCGACCTGCGCCTGCGCCACGCCGGTGAGACGGCTGTCGACCTGGTACTCGAGGAGGTCCCCCGCCTGCTGCAGCAGGTCGACCTTCACCAGCCGGCGCGTGAGGTTGCGGATCATTTCGTCGCCCCGGGTGCCGGGCGGGGTGAGCTGGCGGAAGTCGTAGAAGAGCGCGAGGGCATCGAGATCGGCGAGCTTGTCCGCGGCGCCGTTCAGGTAGAGGTCTTCGAAGGTGGCCTGTGCATCCGTCAGCAGGCTGTCGATGACCGTGCTGTCCGGAAAGCTGGCTGCCGCCTCGCGCACGGTGATGAAGCCTTCGCGATAGGCGTGGTTCTTGAAGTAGAGCTGCGCCAAGAGCTTCTGCATGTCGGCCTCTAGCGCTGTACCGCGCCAGGTCAGCACTTCGGCCGCCAGCGTCTCGGTGGCCTTGGAGAGGTCGATCTTGCCACCCTTGTCGAGCAGCAGAAGGGTCCGGTAGACGGCCTCGGCCCGCGTCGGGCGGAAGTCTGCCGCAATGACGGTGCCATAGGTCTCGAGCGCTTCATCGTCACGCCGGCCGAGTTCGGAAATCCGCCCCTGCATGAGCTGGTAGAAGCTGACCTGCTCGGGATCGAGCTTGGGGAAATCCACCTTCGCGACAAGCCGCAGCGCAAGCTGCTCGTCCTTGGTCTCGACGGCCGCACGCGTGGCGGCGAACAGGAACTTGGTCTGCACCCAGACCGGATAGCTCGAGATGATGCCCTCGGCCGCCACGGCATCGAGCCGCGCGCCCCGGTAGTCGCTGACCTCGGTCCGCGCGATGGTGCGCCACAGCAGGGCATCCGCCTCGTCGGGGAAGGTCCCGGCATTGAGAATTGGCAGCGCGTCCTTCGGTCGGGTCGCGAGCGTATCCGCAATGGCCCGCACCAGTTGGGCTTTCTTGCGCAGATCGTCGCTCTTCAGCTCGGCCTGGAGCACGTCGAGAACGCCGATCGCCTCGTAGGCCAACTCGTTGCCGACATAGAGCTGCGCGAGCTCCAGCCGGGCCACGTCGCGCAGGCGGCCTTCGGCGGCGGCGGCGCTGGACATGGCCGCCTCCTTGCGCCGGGCAAAGGCTGTCGGATCGGTTTCGCGCCATACGTTGAGGTCGAGGTAGCTCGCCCTGAACTGCGGGGCGTTACCGGCATCGAGCTTGCGCGACGCCTCTGCCTCGGACAGCGTCAGTCCGGTCCGCGATGAAATCAGCGCCACCTTGTCTTCGAGCTCGACATCGAGTTCGTCGGTGCGCGGCTTGATGACGAGGCCGTGGGCGGAACGCAAGGCATCGAAGTCAACGAACTGAAGGCTGCGGGTCATGCCGCGTGCCGGCGGCAGGGCCGTCACGACGCGCAGCGTATCGCCGACGACGGGATCACGCAGCACGTGGACCTTGCCCGGGCGCTCCATGTTCGCCGACATCTGGAACCGGCCCTGTTCGTCGCGCTCGCGCAGGAGCGCCACCGGCTCGGTGGCGGCAAGCAGCGTGTCGCCGAGCGACAGGACCCAGGCCCTGCCCTCGGAGCCGAGCGTCGCCAGGCGGTCAGCGGCGAGATCCATGCGGACCACCTTGGTCTCACCGGCAGTCACGACCTCGAACCCGCTGGCGATGCTGGACAGGGCATCGGACGAAGGCGGATTCGCCACGACCTGAGGCGTGTCGAAGACCATCCAGACCACGTCGCCGCGGCGGAAGACTGCGGCTGGTGTATCGGCATCGAATGGAAAAGCGATGCGCACGGTGTTGCCGACGGTGGAGACGACGGGCGTCACTGCCCCCCTGCTCGCCGGATAGAGCTCGGCGGCATTGTCGTGAGACGCTTCAAGCCCGAGCCGGGCCGCCAGCCGCTGTTCCTGATCCTTGGCAGCGGCCTCGAGGTCGAGGCGCGCCTTGTTGGCCTTGTCCTCGGCTTCCAGCACCACCTTGAGCCCGTCGGTGGGGGCGATGTCGATGTCGAGAATGAACTGGCGCGGCGACATCTGGTAAAAGCGAGGGATCACCCCCTCTGCAACCGCGACGTCGAGCGTGCTGGCGGCCTTGCCGACCTTGTTCGAGGCGCGCTTGATCTCGGCCGGCAGATCCTCGTTCAGAGGTGTCAGATCGAGGGCAGCCGGCCAGTCGAACCTGGCCGAGCCCTGCGTGCCCTTGAGCGTGAACTGCGCCTTGGTGTCGACGTTCCAGTCGACCTGCAGCCTGACGAAGGTCGGGTTGCGACCCACGCGCACCGTGGCGACGGGCTTCAGCCGCTTGGCTTCCTCGACCTTGCGCTCCTCTTCGGCCTGCTCGGCGAGGCGCTTCGAGCGCTCGGCCAGGGCCGCGATGACCTCGGGCGGCAGCGCCGGCGGCAGGCCGACCCAGTTGGGTGGCAGGAGGTCGATGTAGAGCGCCTCGCCCGCATCCATGCGGTTGATGTTGAACGTGCTGCGCAGCCCGATCCTGATGCCGCGGCTGTCGGGATCGACGCGGGCGATCGTCGCGTAGTCGGGCAGCGCCAGCGCAATGTCGGGCAGGAGGATCGAGATCGGCTCATCGAACTCGATGGCCAGCACGCCGTTGTCGTACTTCACGCGATACTTGGGCAGGTCCAGTCGCCCGGGAAAGCTCAGGACGATCCGCGCAAAGCCCTGTTCCGCGGAGGTGAGGATCTGTGCCTGGTCCTGGGCACGGACCGGTGCGGCATACAGCATGAGGATCGCCAGCAGCGCCAGCACGACCCCACGCAACGGGAATAGCTCCCCGCGCCAATATGCAACCCGCGCTGACATGCCGGCTTTCTGCCCGCCCTACACACTTCTGGTGGGGCGACAATAGGCGGGACGGGCTTAACGGCGGGCTAACCCGGAGCCGCAAAGCGCGGAGAACTCACGGGAATTGGCTGGTTTACTGACCGACGATCTGCGGCAGGTTGGCGAGGTCCTCGACCGTCGCCGCGTCGATGGTCGGCTCAGCCTCCTGGCGAGCGAGGCCCGCGGTCAGCGTCTTGGCCTTCAACGGCTCCATGCGGGCGAGGATGGGCGCCATCTTGCGCGGGTTCATGGCGCGAGTGACCCGCAGCAGCACCTCGCTATCAAGCGTGTTGAAGATCGTTGCCGCTTCCTTGGGCTTCATCGTCTCGTACATCGCGACGATGCCGGCGAACTGCTGCTGCTCGTCAGCCTTCTTCTGCTCGACCAGCGCATCGATCCGGGCCTCGATGGCCTGCAGCGCCTGCGTCCGCTCCTCCAGCCGCTTCTCGGCCGCCTCGACCAGGGCGAGGCGCATCTCGAGTTCCTTCTCGCGCGCATCGAGCGAGGTACGACGCTCGCCGAGGCGCTCGATCAGGCCTTCCTTGCTGCCTTCGTCGGCGACGACGGGTGCGACGACACCTTTGTCGTTCAGCTCGAGGGCAATGGCGTCGCCATATTCGTTGACCGGGATGGGCATGCAATCCGGCTCGGCTGCCGCACCCCCGGCGGGGTCTGCACCGTGTTCGCCTTCAGCCGCTGCCGGCGCTTCCGCGCCATGTCCGGTCGCGACTTCGAGGGCTTCGGAAATCGGCGGACAGGCAGCGTCCAGCGCCGGCCCTCCCGCCAGCGGCTGGGCCTCCTCGGGGGGCGCGTCATGCCCCGAACCCTCCTTTGGCGCCGAGGTCCCGTGCTCGCCCCCCGTCGCCGGTTCGAGCGACAGCTCGGGCGACGAATCCTCGAGGGTCGGGTTGGCGTCGGTCATGGTCGCTTCGGGTGGCAGGGCCATGGTCGGATCGTTGCCCGCCGCTGCCGGCGTCGCCCCTTTCCCGCCCTTGTCGCCCGCCGCGACGACCTGCGTCGTACCCGTCAGGACGTAGCCGCCATTGGTCACGAGGCCGATGCCCTTGAGGAGCAGCAGCGCCGTGCCGGCGGCTATGACGACTGGGAGGAGACGCGGCGTCTTGAACATCAGGCGGCGTTGCCCCTGATCCGCGGCCGCATGGAGAGTTGCTGCAGGGCCGATTGGGTCTTGCTCGGCTCAGCCTCGAGCCGGTCGTCGAGCGGCTGGGCGCGCGCCGCGCTGGTGATGCGGGCCAGCCGCTCCATGATCTGCTGACCAGCGCTGACATGGCTGGCGAGCTGGATGCCGAAGGTTTCGGCCTCGTTGAGACGGGAGGCGAGCACCGTCTCGGCCTCCTGGGCGGTGGACTTCAGCTCTTTGATCGCAGAATTGGCGAGGCCGGTTGCCTGCACCAGGTCCGCCACCATCTGGCGCAGCTCGCTGCGGTCGGCGTGGAGGCGCTTCAGCCTCTGGTTGAGGATCACGCAATAGCCGATCGTGGTGGCGAGCAGTATCGCGACCAGCGTTTCGACCACGATCCCCAGCGGCAGCCCGAACATCAGCGTTGCTCCATCTTGTTCTCATCGATGGCTTCGAAGCTGGCCATCGTAACTTTGGGTGGGTTGAGCGGCTGCGCGACGCGCACCGACACATGGTTGCCGATGTGGCCCATGATCGCCTCGGTCAGGTCGACCTCGCCGCAGCGCAGCTTCACCGGATCGCCGGGCGAGCGCTCGAACATCACGGTGTCGCCCGGCTGCAGGTTCAGCACCCGGTTCAGCGGCAGGTCCATCTCATGGAGGATCGCGTCGATCTCGACGTCGGCGGCGTAGATCTCGGTGGCGAGGTGACCTTCCCAGATCGGGTCGCGGCCGAATTTCTCGCCCATGTACATCTGGAGCAGCTGCTCGCGGATGGGCTCGATCGTGGCGTATGGCAGCAGGATCTCGACCTTGCCGCCGCGATCGTCCATCTCGATGCGGAGCTCGATCAGGATGGCGGCATTGGCCGGGCGCGAGATGGCGGCGAAGCGCGGATTGGTCTCGAGCCGCTCGATACGGAAGTTGACGTCGGTCACCGGCTCGAAGGCGCGGTGCGTGTCCTCGAGGATCACCTCGATCATGCGGCGCGCCAGCGCCATCTCGATGGTGGTGTAAGGCCGCCCCTCGACGCGGATCTGACCACCGACGCGGCGGCCGCCCAGCAGCACGTCGATCATCGAGTAGATGAGCGAGGAGTCGACGGTCAGCAGCCCGTAATTGTCCCATTCCTCGGCCTTGATGACCGAGAGGATGGCGGGCAGCGGAATGGAGTTGAGGTAATCGCCGAAGCGCACCGAGGAGATGGAATCCATCGCCACTTCGACGTTGTCGGAGGTGAAATTGCGCAGGCTCGTCGTCGCCAGCCGGACCAGCCGATCGAAGACGATTTCGAGCATCGGCAGGCGCTCGTACGAGACGAGTGCCGAATTGATGAGGGCCTGCACGCCGCTGAGTTCGGCGCTGCCGCCAGCATTAGGATCGAAGCCGAGGAGGCTGTCGATCTCATCCTGGTTGAGCACGCGATCGGCGGCGCCGGCCTCGGCGCTGTCCGCCTCGAGCATCGCTGCCCACTCGGCGCCCATGGCGTCCTCGCTGTCAGCAGCCGGTGCAGCTTGTCCACTGGTGGCGTCGAGCCCCCAGTCGTCGCTCAACTTGTCCTGATCGCCCGGTCCAGCCATCACTGCACCAGGATTTCCTTGAACAGGATCGAGTCCACCTGCGCCGGGAAGATGGCGATGTTGACGCGGCGGCGCAGCTCTTCCTTGAGACGGTAGATGCCGGCCGAGCCCTCGAGATCGGACTTCCTCAGCTCGCGCAGGTAGACCTGGAAGGCGTCGACGACCTTGGCCATGCGCGGCTGGATCTCGGTCATCACCTCTTCATTGGCAACTTCGAGCGCAACCGTGAGCTTCATGAACTGCGACCGGTCGCCGTCACCGCGCAGGTTCACCGTCATGGCCGGCAGATTGAAGATGAAGGTCTCATGGACCCCTTCGAGGTGGGTGTCCTGTTTCGGCGGCGCCGAGAAGAACAGGAAGTAGCTCGCCGCACCGCCACCGAGCAGGACGACCGCTGCGGCCACCATGGCAATGAGCATGATGGGCAGCTTCTTCTTGTCGGGCGCGGCGTCGCCACTCTCAATATCGGCTTCCGCGGCCATGCCCCAAACCCCTGCCCCACCGGACGATTCCGTACGAATTCGAGCTAATCGGCTGAGGGTTAACGATTAGTTACGAAGTGTGCCAAAGCGGGCAGAAATTGCCGGGCAGTTTTTGCCACGCGCACGCCCGGCGGCACATCATGCCGCGCCGCGACTATCTCTAAGACATTGATCTTACTACACTTACCGACTTGGCATGGTTGCTGCAATGTTAATGGCGAGCCGGACGGCCTGGGGAGGTCGGATGGTTCGGGGACTTAACGGGGACCGTGCGCCATGGAAAATGCGCAGCTCATCGGACTGTCGCGGCAGATTGCCCTGCAGCGCCAGATGGACGTGGTGGCGAACAACATCGCCAACATGAACACGACCGGCTTCAAGGCCGAGCAACTGCTGTTCGAGGAATACATGATGCCGGTCGCCCGCGACCGGGATTTCGAGTTTCCCGACCAGCCGCTGAGCTACACCAACAGCTGGGCCACGGTTCACGACCTGTCCACGGGCACCCTCATCCAGACGGGCAACCCGCTCGACGTCGCACTGCAGGGCGAGGGTTTCCTCGTGGTGCAGACCGCCGACGGCGAGAAGTACACCCGGGCCGGCAGCCTCGCCATCGGCGCCGACGGCACGCTGATGGACCTCTCGGGCAACCCGGTCCTCGGCAATGGCGGACCGATCCAGTTCGCCGCCACCGAGACCGATATCAATATCAGCCCCGACGGCACGATCTCCTCGAGCGAAGGCCTCAAGGGCACGCTCCGCGTCGTCGAGTTCGAGGACCCGCAGGCGGCCGAGCGCTTCGGCGACAACCTGTGGTCGGGCGGTACTCCCCTGGCGGCCACGGCGACCACCGTCATCCAGGGCTCGATCGAGAAGTCCAACGTCTCGAGCGTCGGCGAGATGACGGAAATGATCCGCGTCCAGCGCTCCTACGAGAGTGTGGCCTCCCTGATGCAGAAGCAGGACGAGCAGCGCCGCACCGCCATCCAGAAACTCGGCACCCTGGCCTGACCGGAGACACGACATGAAAGCCCTCTACATCGCCTCGTCCGGGATGGCTGCGCAGGAGCGCAACGTCGAAGTCATCTCCAACAACATCGCGAACATGCGGACCACCGGCTACAAGCGGGCCCGCGCAGAGTTCCAGGACCTGCTCTACCAGCAGTACCGCCAGGCCGGCGCCACCACTTCGGAAAACGGCACGATGGCTCCCGTCGCCCTCGAAGTCGGCTCGGGCGTCCGCACCGCTGCCACGCCCCGCATCATGAGCCAGGGCACGGTGGCGCCGACCGAGAAGGAACTCGACGTCGCCGTGCGCGGCGAGGGCTACTTCATGGTCGACATGCCCGACGGCCGGACCGGGTACACCCGCGACGGCTCGTTCGAGCGCAGTGCGGACGGGCAACTTGTCACCGTCGACGGCCATGCCATCCAGCCCGGCATCACCATTCCGGGCAACGCCAACTCGGTGCACATCAGCGCCGACGGCATCGTCGAGGCCTATCTCGACAACGACACCATCCCTACGCAGATCGGCCAGCTCCAGCTCGCCCGCTTCGTCAACAAGGCCGGCCTCGCCTCGGCGGGCAACAACCTGTTCGTCGAGACGGCCTCGAGCGGCCCGGCGCAGGTGGGCACCCCCAATGCCGATGGCATGGGCGACCTGCTGCAGGCCTATCTCGAAAGCTCGAACGTCAACTCCGTCACCGAAATCGCCGACCTCATCGCCGCACAGCGCGCCTACGAGATGAACGCACGTGTCATCTCGGGCGCCGACGAGATGATGCAGGCGACCTCGCAGCTGCGCTGACCGGGAGACACTAGATGCACAAGATCCTCCTCCCTGCCCTGCTCGCGCTGCTCAGCACCACCGCCCATGCCGCGCCCGTGCTCAAGGCCGAGGTCTCGGTCAACCGCCCGGTCATCACGGTCGGCGACATGTTCGACGATGCCGGCCTTCTCGCAGAGCGCGCCCTGTTCCGGGCGCCCGAGCCGGGCACCACCGGGATCGTCAGCCTCGAGGCGGTGCGCAGTGCCGCGGCCCGCGCCGGCCTGACGGACTACGCCCAGGACGGCGTCCTGAACGTCCGCGTCGAACGCCAGGCCGCCATCGTCGACGCCGCGGCGCTGTCGGAACTGATCCGCGCCGACCTCGCGACACGCGGCCTGCTCCAGCCGGGCGTCGAAGTCGAGGCCCGCTTCGACAGCTCCGACCTCACCTTCAAGGCCGAGAACGTGGCCGTGCCGGCAGCCCTCAGCTCGCTGCAGTACCAGCCCAATGGCTCGACCTTTGCGGCACGGTTCCAGATCGAGGGCATCGAGATGCCGATCGACGTGAACGGCCGCATCGACCTCATGGTCGAGGTCCCGCACCTTGCCAGCTCCCTCAAGGCCGGCGCCACCATCACGCCGGCAGACCTCGAGATGAAGCGCGTGCCGCTCGCCTTCGTCGGTCAGACCGGCATCGAGAGCTTCGACGATCTCGTGGGCAAGCAGATGCGCCGTACCTCGCGCGCCGGCGTCATGCTCAAGGCCGCCGATGTCACCGAACCGGTGATCGTCAAGCGGAACACCCAGGTCACCGTGCTTCTGCACACCGGCCCGATGACCCTCACCATGATCGGCCAGTCGCTGGCCGACGCGAGCACGGGCCAGCCGGTCCAGGTCATGAACCCGGTCTCGCGCAAGATCCTCAACGGCGTCGCCACAGCCGAAGGCACCGTCGAAGTCGTCACAGCTGCCGGCCAGCTCAAGGTCGCCGGGCTCTGACGGGCGAAAGGACTATCAAGATGAACATGCTCAAGCTTACCGCCGCCCTCGCCTTCGCTGCCCTCCTCGCCGGCTGCTCCACCATGGACAAGCTGGCTTCGGTCGGCGAACAGCCCCGGCTCACCGCCATTGCCGACCCGACCGCTCAGGCAGGCTACCGTCCGGTGCAGATGCCGATGCCGGAGCCGGTTGTCGCGTCCTACCAGCCCAACTCGCTGTTCTCGACGCAGGCCAAGGGCTTCTTCAAGGACCAGCGCGCCCACAAGATCGGCGACATCCTCACGGTGATGGTGACGATCGACGACAGCGCCAAGATCTCCAATACGACCGACCGCGAGCGCAGCTCGGCTTCGGAAGCCAGCGTCGGCGGCGTGCTCGGCTCGATCTTCGGCGGCAATGTTCCCCTCGCCGACGTCAAGGCGAACGGCGCCATCAGCACTGGCGGCAGCATGACGGACGGCGGCTCGGGTTCGGTGAACCGCAAGGAATCGCTCGAGACGCAGGTCGCGGCCGTGGTCGTGCAGGTGCTTCCCAATGGCAACCTCGTCATCGAGGGCCGCCAGGAAGTGCGCGTGAACTTCGAGGTGCGCGAGCTGATCGTCGCCGGCATCGTCCGGCCGGAGGATATCCACGCCGACAACACGATCCCCTCGTCCAAGATCGCCGAAGCCCGCATCTCCTACGGCGGTCGCGGCCAGATCACCCAGGTCCAGCAACCCCGCTACGGACAGCAGATCGCCGACGCGATCCTGCCCTTCTGATCCCACAGTTCCCCGCTGCCGGCACAATCCCCCATTGGTGCCGGCAGCCCAGGCAGGTTCCAGAACAGAGCCCGCCACGAGGGCGCAGTCTCCCCGGCTGCGCCCTTTCCCCATTTCAGGGAGCGAGATCGCGTCAGGATCGATCGCGAAACGGCAAGGCCAGTCACCCGAACCTCCGTTAATTCCCACAGGCCGCGGCGGCTTTGCTTGCGAGCGCCGCGGCTTGTCGACTACGGTCCGTCGGTTTTTCAGGGGTTGTGCATGCTCAGAGTGTTTCCGGCTTTTCTCGTCCTGTTGCTGGCTACGACAGCGAGCGCTCAGGACTGGCGGTACGAGGACCAGGGTGTGCCGATCGCGTACTTCGACAACGGCGACGCGCAGTTCCAGTTCGCCTGCCGCGGCGGCGACCTGGCGATGGGCTTCTGGGTGCGGGCGCCGCACCGGGAAGTGGCGGGAGCCTCGGCGATGAACCTCGCCATCACGGCGGACCCGCCGGAAGGGACCGGCGTTTCTGCCGGCGGAGGCACCAGATTCGCGCAGGACATTCCGCTCATCCACAGTGACGGCAGCTCGATGATCGTCCGCGGGCCGGTGGCGCGGCAGTGGGCCCGGATTGCGCAGCAAGCGCGGAATGCTATCCAGGTCGCCTATGTGCGAACGAACAAACAGGGCAAGCTTGAGGTGTTCGACAGCAACTCCTTCGGCGCAAAGGGATCGTCGGCGACCATCAAGAAGCTGCTCGATCGCTGCGGCTGACCACCAGATCGGTCTGACCGGCGATTTCAGCAGGCGACGGTCGACCTGACAGGGAGCTGATCACGGACTCCGAGGAGCAGGAGGCGGCGCGATCAGCTCGCGGACGCTTCGGATTATCCGGTCCGGCCGTATCGCCGTGGTAGTGGGCAGCCCCCTTCCGAGATGGTCGTGCCAGATGGCATGGATGCCGAGGCGCTGGGGAGCGGCGACTTCCCATTCGAGGTTGTCGCCAACCATCCACGTCTCGGCCGGCTGGACGTCGAGGGCGGCCATCGCGTGGACGTAGGCGCGCTCATCGGGTTTGCCGAAGCCGCACTCGCCTTCGATCTGCACATGGTCGAACAGGCTGGTCAGCGAAAAGCGCTCCAGCTTCGCCCTTTGCAGTTCGGCCGCACCATTCGTCACCAAGGCCAGCCGCACCCCCAGGGTTCTCAGGTCATGGAGTGCCTCACGTGCTCCCGGGAACACGCCGGCGCCGGCTGCACGGAGCTCGGTGAACCGGTCGCTGAACAGGTGAGCCTGCCGCAGGGCATAGGGTACATCGAGACGCTCGAACGAGCGCGCGATGATGTTACGCCTCGCGGTTATGATACCACTGCCGGAACCATCAAGTCGCGCCGCTTTCGAGGCGTCCGAGTTCGACCAGAACGCCTGCAGCTCGCGTTCCAGGGTGTCGGCCACGGCGCCAGGGTTGTTATCGCCGAGCGCCGCTGCGAACTCCTCACAGACCTGGACGAGTGCTGGCAGCCTATGCCCCTCGCCCACCAAGGTGTCGTCCAGGTCGAACAAGATCGCAGTCGGCAGGGACATGGCGTTCACTCGGTTGCGCTCACAGGTCGGGAAGCAGTGATTGGCTGGGACGACGCTCAGGCCTGTGTTGCTCGCGTTTCAGCGGTTTTGTGACCAATTCGCGCGCCGGCCTCAACCCGGAAGTCAGGTCCGGCGATCAGTTTGGCGTCACGGTGTACGATCGGAGGCGATTGCGATGAATATCTGCGCGCATCTGACGGTGCTCCTCGCGAGCGGGCTGATGATGGCTGGAACCGTCGTGGCGCAGGATGTCGCCGACACCATCTATTCCGGCGGCCCGATCCTCACGATGAATGACGCACAGCCGACCGCCGAGGCAGTCGCCGTGAAGGATGGTCGAATCATCGCGGTGGGTGGGCTCGCCGAGGTCGAAGCGTACCGAGGCGAGGCGACAGACGACTTCGATCTGAACGGCCGCACCATGCTGCCTGGTTTCGTCGACAGCCACAGCCATGTCGTCATGGGTGGATTGCAGGCGCTGTCGGCGAACCTTCTGGCGCCCCCGGACGGTGAGGTGACGGACATCGCGAGCCTGATCTCGGCGCTTTCGGCCTGGGCAGAGAAGAACGCCGAATGGGTCGATCAGGCGAAGATGATCGTCGGCTTCGGCTACGACAACTCGCAGCTCGCCGAACTGCGCCACCCTACCCGCGAGGACCTGGACAAGGTCTCCAAGGACCTGCCGGTGCTCATCATCCACCAATCCGGCCATCTGGGCGTGGCGAACTCCAAGGCGCTCGAGCTGGCCGGGATCACGGCGTCGACCAAGGATCCGGCCGGCGGCATCATTCGTCGGGATCAGAACGGTGAACCGAACGGCGTCCTCGAAGAGTACGCCTTCTTCGATGTGCTCGGGAAATTGTTGGCCAGACTGGGCCCGGAGGGACTGGAGGCATTTGCCGCGGCGGGGGCGGAGCTGTGGGCCCGCTACGGCTACACGACCGCTCAAGATGGACGATCGTCGGCCGGCGCCGTCGACGCCCTGAAGGCAGCCGATGCAGCGGGCAAGATCAAGGTCGACGTCATTGCCTATCCCGACGTGCTGGAAGCCAAGGACTTCATCGAGGCCAATGTCTCGCGGGACTATGACGGCCATGTGCGCGTCGCCGGGTGCAAGCTGACCATCGATGGCTCCCCGCAGGGTTTCACCGCCCTCAGGGACCGCCCCTACTACGACCCGGTGGGTGACTACCCGCCGGGTTATGCCGGCTACGCGTCCATCAGCATGGAGCAACTGCAGGACGCCGTGGACTGGTGCTACGAGCACGGCATCCAGATCATGGTGCACGCCAACGGCGAAGGCGCCTCCGACATGCTGATCGCCGCGCTCAAGGCAGCGCAGGACAAGTACGGCAGGAAGGACATTCGCCCGGTCCTGATCCACGGCCAGTTCCTGCGCGAGGATCAGGTCGACAGCTACAAGGCACTGGGTGTGTTTCCCTCGCTGTTCCCAATGCACACCTTCTACTGGGGAGACTGGCACCGCGAACACACCGTCGGTCCGGTCAACGCGGACAATATCTCGCCCACGGGCTGGGTGCGGGAACGCGACATGATGTTCGGGACGCATCACGACGCTCCGGTCGCCCTGCCCGACAGCATGCGTGTCCTCTCGGCCACGGTCACGCGCCGCACGCGCTCAGGCGACATCCTCGGTCCGAGCCAGCGGGTCGACGTGCCCACTGCCCTCAAGGCCATGACGATCTGGCCCGCCTGGCAGCAGTTCGAGGAGGACGACAAGGGCACGATCGAAGTTGGCAAGCTCGCCGACTTCGTCATCCTCTCGGATGATCCGACGGCGGTCGACCCCGAAACCCTCGTCGACCTCAAGGTGCTGACGACGATCAAGGAAGACGAGGTCATCTACGAAGCGGGCAAATAGGTCGCCGGCGCGGTCCGTCAGGCCCGGCGGCTCCAGCCTAACCCCGCTTCTGGAAGGCCAGCCACACGCCGCCGATCATGAGAATGATGCCGGACACGCGGTTCATCATGCGGACGCGCGCCTGAGTGAGCAGCTGTCGGGCGCTGCCGGCGAGGATGGCGTAGATGGCGTCGGTGAAGGTCGCTACGGCCATGACGATCAGGCCGAGCACCATGATCTGCTCGAAGGCTGGCCGGCTCATGTCGACGAACTGCGGCAGGAAGGCCCCGAGGAACAGCAGGGTCTTGGGGTTGGACCAGTTGATGAGCGCGCCCTGCCAGATGTAGCGCCCGAGCGGCAGCCGCTCGCCGGGCTCGCCCATCTCGAGCTTGCCGGACGAGGTGAACATCTTGAAGCCGATCCAGACGAGATAGGCGGCGCCGACGAACTTGATAACGGTGAAGGCCTCGGACACGAGGCCCATCACGACCTCGAGGCCAAGGGCGACGACGATCACCATGCTCAGCATGGCGATCTCTGTGCCGAGGATGGTGAGGAGGCCGGCCTTGGTGCCGCGAACGAGGGAGTTGGCTACGACGACGGCGACCGATGGACCCGGCACGATGGAGAACAGGAAACAGGCCGCGATGTAGGGCAGGAGGATAGTGGGGTCGATCACGAGAGGCTCCTAGTGGTCATGCACACTTTGCAGGGCACGCGGCGACCGGCGGCGGCTCCCGAAGGAAGGCGAGCCAGCCATAGCGGCAGCCAGACTGCAAGAGGGATCAGCGCACAGCCTCGAGTGCCGCCGCCAAGGCGGGATCGCGGCCGCACGCAAGGTCCTCCGGCGTGGTGATCACGCGGATGTCCGGCGCGATTCCAACGCCCTCGAAGGTGCTTCCGTCCGGGAAGCATTCGCGCTTGGCGCCGACCCAGGCCAGCATCCGGTCACCTAGGTCGAGCCGATGCGGCTGTCCGCTGCTGCCGGCGGTCGTATCGCCCACCAGAACGGCACGGCCATTGTCCTTGAACGGCATGACGAAGTCCTCGGCGGCCGAGCCGACGGTGGCGTCGATGACGAGGGCCAGCCGCCCGCGATGGGCGCCGGCGACCGGCTCGTGCCGCGGCGCCTGGTAGATCACCGGCTCAGGCTTCTCTCCAAGGGCGCGCTGCAGCGTCGTGGTGGACAGTACGGTCGACCGCCAGCGCCGATATGGCCGGTCCATCAGCGCCGCGAGCAGTTGCAACGGGGTGTTGCCGCCGCCGTTGCCGCGCAGGTCGATCACCAGTGGCGCGTCGCGGTCGAGCGTCCGAACCGCACCCACCGCGGCCGCCTCGAACCTCGGACCGTCGAAGCTGGCGATGGCCAGCACAGCCACACCGCGCTCCCCGTACCGCACGGCGGGCAGAGGCACCTCGACCACCGGCCATTCCCCCTTCGCCACGGTAAACGTGGCGCCTCCTTCCAGCCCGAGGGTGAGCGCATCAGGCAGCAGGTGCCGACGGAAGAACAGACTGTCGGCGGCCGCACGGTCGCTTGACGCTGCGAGAAATCGCCGCGCCCGGGCGAACGTCTCAGCCACCGGGGCGCCGTCGATGGTCTCGACCACGCTGCCTAGTGTCAGCTCGGCATGCCGGCTGATCGTCACCGTCCACGCCTCGCCAAGCGGCCGCAGCATCAGGCCGAACGAGCGACCATGCCGCCGCATCACCCGGTCGTCATGAAAGCCGGTGTGGCCGTTGCGCAGCTGTGCCACCAACCGCTGCGAGGCCAGCACGAAACCCAGCCGCGTTTCCGCCCTCAGCGCCTCTTCGAGATACGCGTCAAACGCCGACTCGAAGTCGAGTTCGGGTACCGCTTCCCAGTGGGCGAAGCTCCCCTCGATGGCCAAACGCAAACGGGCGGCAATTGCCGCCCGCTGCTTGATCGAAGGAGTGTCGCCGTCACTCGGCGCCGTCATCGGCGGGCTCGCCGCCCTCGGCATCGTCGTCGCTGTCGGGTTCGCTTATGCGCTCGACCGAGACCACCTTCTCTTCGGACGCGGTCTTGAAGACGCGCACGCCCTTGCTGGCCCGCTTGGTAAAGCGGATGCCCTCGACCGGCAGCCGGATCAGCTGCCCGCCGTTGGACACCATCATCAACTGGTCGCTTTCCTCCACCGGGAAGGCGGCAACCAGCGCCCCGATTTCGTCCAGCTTGTCGAGGTCGGTGGCCTGGATGCCCTTGCCGCCGCGGTTCGACGTACGGAAGTCGTAGGACGACGAGATCTTGCCGTAACCCAGTTCGGTGACCGTCAGCACAAACTGCTGGTTGGCGTCCATCTCGGCGTAGCGCTCGACCGACAGTGCGACCTCGCCGCCTTCCTCCTCGGCATCCTCGCCCACCGCGGGTACCTCGGGCTCGATGCCGTCGCCGGTCTGCGCCCGGCGGAACGCGCCGTACTGCTTGAGGAAAGTGTTGCGCTCTGCCGGGGTCGCCTCGAAATGCCGAAGGATCGACATGGAGATGACGCGCTCGCCATCGGCCATGCTGATGCCACGCACGCCAGTCGAATCCCGGCCCTTGAACACGCGGACGTCGCCCACTTCGAAGCGGATGGCACGGCCGCCCGAGGTGGCCAGCAACACGTCATTCGCAGCGGTCGCCGTCTCGACGCCAATGATCTCGTCACCCTCGTCGAGCTTCATGGCGATCTTGCCGTTCTTGTTGATCTCGACGAAATCGGCCAGCGAGTTCCGGCGCACGCCGCCCGAGCGGGTGGCGAACATGATGTCGAGCTGGTTCCAACTGCTCTCGTCCTCGGGCAGCGGCATGATCGAGGTGATGCGCTCATTCTCATCGAGCGGCAGCATGTTGATGAGCGCCCTGCCCCTTGCCTGGGGTTCGCCGATGGGCAGGCGCCAGACCTTCATCTTGTAGACCTGGCCGGCCGACGAGAAGAACAGCACGGGCGTGTGCGTGTTGGCGACGAACAGGCGCGAGACGAAGTCCTCGTCACGGGTCGCCATGCCCGAGCGGCCCTTGCCGCCGCGGCGCTGGGCCCGGTAGGCCGAGAGCGGCACGCGCTTGATGTAGCCGCCGTGGGTGACGGTGACCACCATGTCCTCGCGGGCGATGAGGTCCTCGTCCTCGAAGTCGCCGGCCGCATCGTCGATCGTGGTGATGCGGGGGGTGTTGAACTGGTCCTTGATCTCGGTCAGTTCGTCCCGGACGATCTGCATCACGCGCTCACGCGAACGCAGGATGTCCAGGTACTCGGAGATGTCCGCGCCGAGACCGTTCAGCTCTTCACCGATTTCCGTGACGCCCAGCGCCGTGAGACGGCTCAGGGTCAGTGCAAGGATGGCGCGGGCCTGCTCGTCGGAGAGCTTGAAGGTGCCGTCCTCGTTCATGCGGTGACGCGGATCGTCGATCAGCGCAATCAGAGGCGCCACGTCGCGGGCGGGCCAATCCCGCTCCATCAGGCGCTCACGGGCGGTGGCCGGATCGGGCGACGTGCGGATGAGGCGGATGACCTCGTCCACGTTGGCCACGGCAACAGCCAGGCCGACGAGGATATGGGCGCGATCCCGCGCCTTGTTCAGCAGGAAGCGCGTGCGCCGGGTGACCACGACCTCGCGGAAGTCGATGAATGCCGCGAGCATCGTCTTGAGGCTCATCAGCTCCGGCTTGCCGCCGTTGAGCGCGACGAAGTTGCAGCCGAACGAGCCCTGGAGCGGGGTGAACCGGTAGAGCTGGTTCAGCACAACGTCGGCCACGGCGTCGCGCTTCATCTCGATCACGACGCGCATGCCGTTACGGTCCGACTCGTCGCGAATGTCGGAGATGCCCTCGATGCGCTTGTCGCGCACCAGCTCGGCGATCTTCTCGATCATCACCGCCTTGTTCACCTGGAACGGGATCTCGGTGATGATGAGCGCCTCGCGCTCCTTGCGCATTTCCTCGGTGTGGACGCGACCACGGATCATGATGCCGCCGCGGCCGGTCTCGTAGGCCTGGCGGATGCCGGCGCGGCCGAGAATGATGCCGGCGGTCGGGAAGTCCGGGCCCGGCAGGACCGTCATGAGGTCCTCGGTCAGCGCTTCCGGATTGTCCATCAGCATCAGGAGCGCGTCGATGACTTCGCCCAGGTTGTGCGTCGGGATGTTGGTGGCCATGCCCACGGCGATACCGCTGCCGCCGTTGACGAGCAGATTGGGGAAGCGCGCGGGAAGGACCGTCGGCTCTCGTTCGGACGCGTCGTAGTTGTCCTTGAAGTCGATCGTGTCCTTGTCGATGTCCTCGAGAAGGCTGTCGGTCACCTTCTCCATGCGCACTTCGGTGTAGCGCATGGCGGCCGGCATATCGCCGTCGACCGAGCCGAAGTTGCCCTGGCCGTCGATCAGCGTCACGCGCAGGGAGAATTCCTGCGCCATACGGACCAACGAGAAGTACACCGCATCGTTCGAGTGCGGGTGGTACTTACCGATCACGTCGCCGACCACGCGGGCCGACTTGCGGTAGGGCCGGTTCCAGACATAGCCCTGTTCGTGCATCGAAAAGAGGATGCGCCGATGCACGGGCTTGAGCCCATCGCGGACGTCCGGCAAGGCTCGGCTCACGATAACGCTCATGGCGTAATCGAGATACGACTTGCGCATTTCGTCGGTCAGCGAAATCGGGGCGATGTCGGACGGCGCCGGAGCGCCGCTCTCGTCTTGGGTGTTGTCTGCCACGGAGCCGTATTCGAGCTAAGAAAAACTGCGGAAGCTTTAGGCGATTCCCGTCGAGGAAACCAACGACTGAGGGTTTTCGGGACGAGATGTCCACGGCATTGGAGTTGCCAGGCGCTTCTTGTGGTCACAATGCAGTGGGTTTGCGGCAACTTTGGGCCCAAAACTCGCGGGCTGCACAGGAAGGCGCTGCCCGAGCCCCCTAAACGTCTGGACGGTGTGACGCGCAGCCCTTAATGATCCGCGCCTGACGCGGGGCTTAGTCACCAAGGGAAGATTCTATTGTCGAAGGATACTCTGCTGGGCCGGATCTGGAACTGGTCCTTCGGGCATGACCGCTCCATCGGCTTCGGGCTCGAAAACATTGGCAAGGCGACGTTGAGGTGGCCGAGGATTGTGGCGACCTTCGTTCTCGCCATGACCATCTTCACCGTGACACAGATTCCGCGTGCGAGTGTCGATGGCGATATGCTGCGCGTGTTCGCGCACTCGGGCGAAGAGTACACGGCCTACCAGCACCTGGCCGATACATTCGGCACGTTCGAGAACGACATCTACCTGCTCGTCAACTCGCCCGACCTGACCAATCCCGAGACCATCGAGACGATCCGCGCCATGGCGCTGGACCTCTCGAACAGCGAATACATTACCGGCACCATGTCGGCCTTCACGCTGCGCGTGCCGGGGCCGGACGGTACCACCCTGCCCGCGGTTCCCGAGGGGCTGCAGTCGCCGGAAGAGGTCAGCAAGGCGCTCACCGACCTCTACAACAACGACCCGATGATGAAGAACCTGATCAACCCGGACCTGTCCGGCGTGGTCATCATCGTGTTCCCCAACCCCGAAATGACCAAGGGTGGCGGCACCCGCGCCATGATCAACGACCTGCGCTCGCTGGTCGATGACTACAAGTCCGACAGCGTGCAGGTCGAATTGACCGGTCCGCCGATCTGGACCAGCGAAATGTTGAACGCCGCGGTCGACGACCAGATCACCTTCACGGTCTACGGCTTTGCCCTCGGCGCCCTCATTGCCCTGCTGTCGCTGCGCTCGTTCTGGGGCGCCATCCTCGTAGCCGCGACGCCCTTCGTCGCCGTCGTTTGGGTCATGGGCACCATCATTGCCCTGTTCGGCTCGTTCTCGTTCCTCACCATCATCGTCACGACGATCGTCCTGGTGATCGCGTTCGCCGAGAGCCTGTTCTTCATCTTCAACTGGCTCGCCTACTGGCGCGAAGGCATGGATCCGTACAAGGCGGTGGATGAAACCGTCCGCGTCGTCGGCCCGGCCAGCGGGCTGACGATGCTGACCACGCTGGTGTCGTTCCTGTCGCTGTCGCTGACGGCCGGCCAGGGCATCCAGGAGTTCTCCTGGGCGGGTTCGATCGCCTCGGTGACCAACTTCATCTGCCTGATGACGTTCCTGCCGCTGCTGCTGAAGCTGGCCGTCCGGCTCGGCTTCAAGGCGCCCAAGCCGAGCTATGCCATCACGGCCCCGATCCCGGTCGCCTGGTTCGTCGCCAGCCGCCTCGGTCGGCCGCTCGCTGCAGTCGCGATCGTCCTCACCGGTCTGCTGCTGATCCCCTACGCGCTGATCCAGCCGCGGTTCTCATTCGAAGACTTCATGGCCAAAGACTCGACCGCGCTGACCGCGGCCGAGGAGATCGACGCCGGCGTGGGCGGTGTGGCGCCGCTCTATGTCAACGTCCCGCTCGACGAGGGCATCGCCGATGTCGGCGACCAGGACTTCGAGAAGGTCAAGCAGGTCCACCAGATCGTCGAGAAGTACCTCGGCCAGAACAAGGTGATCTCGGCTGCCGCGTTCACGCACTACGCGGACTCCGGCTTTACCCGCGAACAGATCTTCAACGCTGTGGGCGATCTGAAGCGGCGCTTCGTGACCGACGACGGCAACCGCGCCCTCGTCACCGGCTTCATGCCCACAATCATTTCCTCCGAGGAGCTCATCCGGCTCAAGGAAGGGATCGAGGCGGATATCAAGGCCGCGGGGATTGCAGGCGCCGAAGTTGGCGGCTTCCGGGTGATGACCACCTACGCCACGGACAGCATCGTTCGCGGCCTGCAGCTCGACCTGACGCTGTCGGTGATCGTCAACCTTTTCCTCATCGGCTGGGCCTTCCGCTCGCTGCGTGTCGCCGTCGCAGCCGCCATCCCCAACCTCTTCCCGGTCCTCGGCACCGAGGCCTGGCTATACTTCAGCGGCTCCGGCCTGCAGCTCACCACCGTGCTGGCGCTCACGATAGCATTTGGTATAGCGGTCGACGATACTACGCACTTCCTGTCGCACTATCTCCATTCGCGGCGTGAAGAAGGGCGTTCACACATGGATGCTATCCATCACACGATGCAGCGTATTGGCGGGGCGATCATCGCGGCCACACTGATCCTTTGCTCGGGCATGGCCATCGTCATGTTCTCCGCGCTGCCGCAGGTCGCCTTGTTTGGTACGCTTTTTGTGATAACTCTCGGCTTTGCATTGATCGGGGATGTGTTCATCCTACCTGCACTGCTGGTCGCCGGGGGGCGATTCTTTCATCCGCTTGGAGGCGTTAAGAAATGAAGCTCTTCGGACCCCTGACGCGCGTCGCCGCGCTCGTCGGTCTGCTTGTCGCTACCCCCATGGCTGCCGCACCGGCCTATGCCGCTGCTGCCGACGTGGCCCTGCTGAAGTCCTATGTGGGCGACTGGAAAGGGCGTGGCCAACTCATTGGCGCGGAGAGCGAATCCGTTGTCTGCCGGCTGTCGCTCAACCCGGGTAACCAGGACAAGATCAACTATTCCGGTCGCTGTTCGCTTGCCGGCACGAGCCTGTCGGTCAACGGCACCCTGCTCTACAACGACTCCGCCAAGCGCTACGAAGCGGCGATGACCTCGAACGTCACCTTCACCGGTGTTGCCATCGGCAAGAAGCAGGGTGACGGTGTCGTGTTCAACCTGCGCGAGCGCAACAAGGACGAGGAAGGCAACGACCTCACGATCACGGCAGCCATTGCGCTCAAGGGCAAGGGTAAGCGTATCGACGTCGAGTTCCAGGTCGTTTTCAATGCGACCGGCGAAATGCTGAAGGCCTCGGTGCCGTTTTCGAAGTAACTGCTTCCACTTATCGCCCTACCGATCGGGCGGACGACAACAGTCGTCCGCCCTCTTTTTTTGGTGAATTTCAATGGGATGATGCGACCGGACGGCTACGTTCGACGTTAACGAAGCCATGCCACACCTAGAGGCTATTGCCAGCCCGAAGTATGTCTATGGCCCGTCCGGCCCTTCCATCCCTGAGTTTGAGGACCGCGCTCTACGTCGCGGTGATCTGCTTGGCCATCCTCGGATTCGAGGGATGGAGGGAATGGACGGCTTATGGTGCCGCCCTGAACCGGGCTGGCCTCGAGGCGCAGAATCTTGCGCACTCGCTTCGCCAACATGCCGAGGATACGTACGAGATGGCGGATACAGCCGTCTCGATGGTGGCCTTCGAGGCTCAAGCGATCGACGACGATCCGGATGAGCTCATTCGCGCCGACTCCTTCATCCGGCGGATGATCGCGGGCAGCCCGCGACTGCATTCCATCACCATCATCGACCGCAACGGTCGTCGGATCGCAAGCACGTCATCGGAGGCCAGCAGCGGCAACTTCGGGAGCATCAAGTTCTTCCAAAATCACCGTGCGTCGAGCAGCCTCGGTACATTCTACGGCCCACCGATCCGCACCAGCGACGGCGCACTCGTCACCACCGTAAGCCGGCGCTTCAACAATCCGGACGGGACCTTTGCCGGGGTGGTCCTCGCCACCATCGACTCCCGATACTTCGCGCAAGTCTACGACGTCATCGACGTGGGACGGCGCGGCGCCATCAACCTGTTCGACACGGCCGGTCACCTCCTCAGTCGCTCGCCCTATCAGGCCACGCTTATCGGTTCGAACATGAGCGGTCGGGAGCTCTTTGCCCAGGAGCTCGCGAAGTCCAACACCGGCGCGTACCAGTTCACCTCACCCATAGACGGCGAGAACAGGATCGGCGGCTACGACAAGAGCGTCAGCTACCCGCTCGTAGCGGTCGTCGGCCTTTCGCGCGACGAGGCCCTTGCCACCTGGTGGGAGGGAGCCATCCTCCGGGGGCTGCTCGCACTGGCGCTGGCCGGCACAATTGCTCTGCTCGGGCTGAGGCTTGCCGACCAGATTCGGCGTCGTCACCGCAGCGAGGCTGTTCTCGAGCAAAAGGAATCCGAGTTTCGCCTGCTTGCCGAGAGCGCCAGCGACCTGGTCGAGCGGTTCGACCGGGAGGGTACGCGTACCTACATCTCCCCTGCCCTCGAGCGTCTCACCGGCTACCGCCCGGACGAGCTCATCGGCCTCAACGCCTTCGACGTGGTCCACGACGACGACCGCCCGACAGTCGTGGCAGCAGCCGACCGGCTGCGAAGCGGGGCGTCCGAGCAGGAAACGGTGGCGTTCCGCCGCCTGCACCGCGACGGACGTGAGATCTGGCTCGAGACATCGCTGCGAGTCGCGGCCGAGACCGGCGGGGGCTTTTCGGTGGTGGGGGTGACGCGCGACATCACCGAGCGCAAGCGCCTCGAGATGAAGCTGGAGGCAATGGCGATGCGCGACGGCCTGACCGGGCTCGCCAACAGGCGTGCCTTCGACGCGGCGATCGTGGCGGAGCTCGCCCGCGCTCGCCGCAGCGGCGCGCCGGTGTCGCTGCTGATGATCGATGCCGACCGGTTCAAGCGCTTCAACGATGACAATGGGCACCTTGCCGGCGACGCCTGCCTGAAGGCCATCGCATCGATAGTGGCACTCGCGGCGCGCCGCACTACCGACCTCGCCGCCCGCTATGGCGGAGAGGAGCTTGCTCTACTTCTGCCGGAAAGCGACGCGGCCGGTGCACGGCACATCGCCAACGACATCTGCCGCCAGGTCCAGGCGCTTGCCATCCCGCATCAGCGGAACCTCCCATGGAAGGTGGCGACCGTCAGCATCGGCGTGGCGACCATCGATCCGAGGCGGGACGACGCCAGCCATGATGGGCCCTGGCTTATCAGTGCTGCCGACCTGGCGCTCTATAGCGCCAAGGCGCAGGGCCGCAACCAGGTCGTCGCGGCCCCGAGCAGCACCCGCGCCCGGTTGGTGGGAGTACTTTGAGGGGGCTGAACTCGGGTGGTGTGTCGGCCGCCCTTCACGCACCAAGTACGAACGTCAAGCGCTCGCGCGAACGGGCAGATGGATGCCGATGGTGCTGTCCGGCGCTTCCAGCTTCGCTATGTCGCCCCAGTATTCGAAGTCGAACGGCGCACACTGCTCGCGCTGGTTGTCCTTCATCCAGGCGTTCATGGCGGCGTAGCTGCCGCCGATCCGGGATTCGGGACCCTTGTGCTCGAAGCGCAAGAAATGTCCGGCGGGGATGGTGTGTGCGGTCATGCCCGTCGGCACCGCGCCGAGGCGGTCGACCGCCTTGCCCACGACATGCGTGAATGGGGTATTCGGGGTCCAGCCCGGCCCGTCATAGACCTGGACGAGATAGATGCCGTCCTCGGTCTTGCCGGCAATTTCCCCCGCTCTCGACGCAAGTTCCTGGCGCAGCCGGTGCACAACCTTCGACTTCAGAATCTCGTTGAGCGTCGCCCGGATCCTGAAGCCGACCAAGTGCTTTTCCGGGCGATCGATCGCTTGAACTTCTTCTGCCAGCACGTTCGTCCCCCTCCAGAACCACGTCCAGTCGCGAAAATGGGCCGACATGCGGCCCATTTCTCTTCTACAATCGCTGCCCGTCCTCAGAACGGGATGTCGTCATCCATCGAGCCGGACTCGAAGGCCGGCGCGGAACTGGGGCGACGCGACTCCTGGCGGGCGCCGCCGCCACCGAAGGACGAGTTTTCGCGCGGACCGGAGAAGCCGCCGCCGGCGCCCTCACCCTCGCCGCGCCCGTCGAGCATGGTCAGGGTCGAGTTGAAGCCCTGCAGCACGATCTCGGTCGAGTACTTGTCCTGGCCCGACTGGTCCTGCCACTTGCGCGTCTGCAGCGAGCCCTCGATGTAGACCTTTGCGCCCTTGCGCAGGTACTGCTCGGCCACGCGCACGAGGCCCTCGGAGAAGATCACCACGCGGTGCCACTCGGTGCGCTCCTTGCGCTCGCCGGTGTTCTTGTCGCGCCACTGGTCCGAAGTGGCGACAGACAGGTTCACGACCTTGCCGCCACTTGGCAGGTTCCTCACCTCGGGATCATTGCCCAGGTTTCCGACGAGGATAACCTTGTTCACACTGCCAGCCATGGCACATTCCTTTCATCCGTTCCCGGATACGCACCGGGCTGAAAACTGAGGCGCGTATCCTACCGCTATCGTATCGGCGGTGCGCGCGACATTGCGCGTCGCCCACAGTTTCGTCGAAACCGTTCGCTTTATGTTCTACTTTGTCGCGCCATTGTCAAGCAGCGAGGGCGTACGCCAGGGCCCCAGCCCCGACGCACGAGGTTCGAACCCGCTGTCCGGTCAGGCAGTTCCAACTGCTTTTATCCCGAGCCGGCTGCCCATCGTGAACGGACTTGACCGAATCCGGATTGTTCTACTTATGTTCTCGATCAGTTGATCGTGGCATGACGGTGTTGATGGTGACAGGGGGAGCCGTCACGTGGTTAGAGTTGCAACTCCGGCGCCCGATCCCCAGATGAGCAGCCGATCCCACATTTTCGGAAACCCTGACACGATTTGGCACATTGCGGCACTAAGGTCGCGCGCCTCGCAGGTGGATAGTATCAATGGCCGACAAACGTAACCCGAACCGCGACCTCGTCATCCGTGGCGCCAAGGAACACAACCTCAAGAACGTCGATCTGAGGTTGCCTCGCGACAGCCTCATCGTGATGACCGGCCTATCCGGCTCGGGCAAGTCGTCGCTTGCCTTCGACACCATCTATGCCGAGGGCCAGCGGCGCTACGTGGAGTCGCTCTCCGCCTATGCGCGCCAGTTCCTCGAGATGATGCAGAAGCCCGATGTGGAGAGCATCGAGGGCCTGTCCCCGGCCATCTCCATCGAGCAGAAGACCACAAGCCGGAATCCGCGCTCGACCGTCGGTACCGTCACCGAGATCTACGACTACCTGCGCCTGCTGTTTGCGCGCGTTGGCATCCCCTACTCGCCCGTCACCGGGCTGCCGATCGAAAGCCAGACCGTCAGCCAGATGGTCGACAAGGTCATGGCGCTGCCCGAGGAGACGCGCCTCTACCTGCTCGCGCCCATCGCGCGCGGCCGCAAGGGCGAGTACAAGCGCGAACTCAACGACCTCATGCGCAAGGGCTTCCAGCGCGTGAAGATCGACGGCGAGTTCTGGGACATCGAGGATGCGCCGAACCTCGACAAGAAACTCAAGCATGACATCGAGGTCGTGGTCGATCGCGTGGTCGTCGGACCGGATATCGCGGGTCGGCTGGCCGAGAGCTTCGAGACAGCGCTGAAGCTGGCCGACGGCATCGCCTTCGCCGAGTTTGCTGATGAGCTGGACGAGAAGGGCGCGCCAAAGCGCCTGATCTTCTCGGAGAAGTTCGCCGATCCGATCTCGGGCTTCACCATTCCCGAGATCGAGCCGCGGCTGTTCTCGTTCAACAACCCGTTCGGCGCCTGCCCGGTCTGCGACGGCCTCGGCACCGAGCAGAAAATCGACCCGAACCTGATCGTGCCCGATGGCAGCCTGTCGCTGCGCGATGGGGCCATCCTGCCGTGGTCGAAGACCTCGGCGCCGTACTACCTGCAGACGCTGGGAGCAGTGGCCAAGCACTTCGGCGCCTCGACTGGAACGGCCTGGGACGAGTTGCCCTTCGAGGTCCAGCACGCCGTGCTCTACGGCACGGGTTCGACGGCGATCCAGTTCGTCTATGACGATGGCCTGAGGACCTACAAGTCGACCAAGCCCTTCGAGGGCGTGATCGGCAATCTCGAGCGCCGTTACAAGGAGACCGAGAGCGCCGGCATGCGCGAGGAGATCGAGCGCTACATGTCGCAGGCGCCCTGCCTCGCCTGCAACGGCTTCCGGCTGAAGCCGGAATCGCTGGCGGTGAAGATCGACGGCCTCCATATCGGCCAGGTCAGCGACAAGTCGATCAAGGCGGCGGCCGAGTGGTTTGCGACCCTCCCCGGCAAGCTCAGCGAGCAGCAGAACCATATCGGCGAGCGCATCTTCAAGGAGATCCGCGAGCGGCTGGGCTTCCTCAACGACGTCGGGCTCGACTACCTGACGCTGGCGCGCAACTCCGGCTCGCTGTCCGGCGGCGAGAGCCAGCGCATCCGTCTCGCCAGCCAGATCGGCTCGGGCCTCACCGGTGTGCTCTACGTGCTCGACGAGCCTTCGATCGGGCTGCACCAGCGCGACAACGAGCGGTTGCTCGAGACGCTGCAGCGGCTGCGCGACATCGGCAACACCGTGATCGTCGTCGAGCATGACGAGGACGCGATCCTTGCCGCCGACTACGTGGTCGATATCGGCCCCGGGGCCGGTGTCCATGGCGGGCACATCGTTGCCGAGGGCTCGCCCAAGGATATCATGACCAACCCCAAGAGCATCACCGGCAAGTACCTGACCGGCGAGCTCGCGATCCCCATGCCGATCGAGCGGCGCAAGCAGAGCAAATCCAAGAAGCTCCATCTCGACGGCGCCACGGGCAACAACCTCAAGAACGTGTCGGTCGACGTGCCGCTCGCCAACTTCGTCGCCATCACCGGCGTCTCCGGTGGCGGCAAGTCGACGCTGATGATCGACACCATGTACCAGGCCATCGCCCGCCGGCTGAACGGCGCGCGCGTCAACCCGGCGCCGCACAACCACCTCACCGGCCTCGAGCACCTCGACAAGGTGATCGACATCGACCAGTCGCCGATCGGTCGCACGCCACGCTCCAACCCGGCCACTTATACCGGTGCCTTCGGCCCGATGCGCGAGTGGTTCGCCGGCCTGCCGGAAGCCAAGGCGCGCGGCTACGGCCCGGGTCGTTTCTCGTTCAACGTGAAGGGCGGCCGCTGCGAGAAGTGCGAGGGCGACGGCGTCATCAAGATCGAGATGCACTTCCTGCCCGACGTCTACGTCACCTGCGAGGTGTGCAAGGGCCACCGCTACAACCGCGAGACACTCGAGGTTCAGTTCAAGGGCAAATCGATCGCCGACGTGCTCGACATGACCATCGACGAGGCGGTGGAGTTCTTCGCGGCGGTCCCCTCGATCCGCGAGAAGTTCGTGACCCTGCAACGAGTTGGCCTTGGCTACGTGAAGGTCGGCCAGCCGGCCACGACGCTTTCGGGCGGCGAGGCGCAGCGCGTCAAGCTATCGAAGGAACTGAGCCGCCGCGCCACCGGCCGGACGCTCTACATGCTCGACGAGCCCACTACGGGCCTTCACTTCCACGATATCGCCAAGCTCCTCGAGGTGCTGCACGAGCTCGTCGACAGCGGCAACACGGTGGTGGTGATCGAGCACAACCTCGAGGTCATCAAGACCGCCGACTGGATCATCGACATGGGTCCGGAGGGCGGTGACGGCGGCGGCGAGGTGGTCGGCGAGGGCACGCCCGAGGACATTGCGGCCAACACGCGCTCGTACACCGGCAAGTTCCTGAAGGAAGTCATGGAACGCCGGCCGCAGCGCGTGCAGGCGGCGGAGTAGGAACAGTGACGTCGGGTCGCCTTGTTCCGACCCGACATCCCTGCTCTATCTGGGTCGTGGCGCCGAAGGTGCCAAATGCACCTCGGGGCACCGCATGACCGACATCCCCATATTCGACGGCCATAACGACGCGCTGCTGCGTCTGTTCAACGACAGCTCGCCGGATCCGGTCGCCCGCTTCCTTGCCGGCGGCGGTACGGGACACATCGATCTGCCGAAGGCGCGGGCCGGCGGGCTTGCCGGAGGCTTGTTCGCCGTCTTCTGCCCCTCACCGAACGCCAGGGATATCAGTGGACCGTCGGGAACCGCTCCCGACCTCCCGCTGCCGCCCGAATTGCCGATGGATGCCGCCCGGCGGATCACGGTCGCGCAGATCGCCCTGCTGCTGCGCCTCGAAGCCGCGTCCGACGGATCGTTTGCGGTCTGCCGGTCGGCTGGCGATGTTCGAGCCGCGATGGGACGTGGCGCCATCGCGGCGGTGCTGCACATCGAGGGCGCCGAGGCGATCGACGAGGACCTGTACTTCCTCGATGTCCTCCATGCCGCCGGGCTGCGCTCGATCGGGCCGGTCTGGAGCCGCACGAACATCTTCGGCTATGGCGTGCCCTTCCGCTTCCCGCACTCGCCGGATATCGGCCCGGGGCTCACCGAGGCGGGCAAGCGGCTCGTCCGGGCCTGCAACGAGAAGCGTATCCTCGTCGATCTTTCGCACATCACCGAGAAGGGCTTCTGGGACGTGGCGGAGATATCGACCGCACCGCTGGTCGCGACGCACTCGAACGTCCACGCGCTGACGCCCAGTCCGCGCAACCTGACCGCCGACCAGTTGCGCGCAATCCGCGAGAGCGACGGCATGGTGGGCCTCAACTTCGCGACGGGCTTTCTGAGGCCTGATGGACGGATGACGACCGATACCAGCGTCGAGCACATGGTGCGCCACCTCGATGCGCTCATCGAGGCGCTGGGCGATACCCGCGTGGGGCTGGGTTCGGATTTCGATGGCGCCACGATCCCCGCGGCGATCGGGTCAGCTGCTGGCCTGCCGGTACTGTTCGAGGCGCTGGAGCGGCATGGTTATGACCGGACGCTGCTCGAGAGGCTGGCGAGCGGGAACTGGCTGTCGCTGCTCGAGCGCACCATCGGCTGAGCTCAGCCGGAAAGCCACCCAGAAAAGGCTGAACGCCCGCTTCGGTCTGAAGCGAGCGTTCTAGGATGCCGGCGTTACGCAGGAACCAGTCGGCGTACCGTTAGATGGTGCGCGCATGGTCGCGTGCGACGCGCTGGATGTCGGTGCGGGTGATACCCAGGTCGCTCAGCTGGCGATTGTCGAGAGCAGCAAGCTCACGGACGGTCTGCTGGTAAGCGGCCCATTTCTTGAAGGTAGTACGGATGCCCATTTGTTTTCTCCTTTCGTCTACGCACCAAGAGATAGTCGTAGCGTGGGTGATTGAGCAGTGGGGAAAGTCTCAGTGCCGTTATGCGTCTTGTGCATGGCTATGACTGGGTGCGTTCATCTTCGATTCAGCTTGGTGGCGACAAGGTGGCGACCAGGCAGGGGCGGGTATGGTTAGCGAAGAATGAAGGGTCAGCGGTCGAACAGGCCGCGAGTCATTTTTCGGAAGTCCGACCCGCAAATCCCTATTCCATCACGGATTGTCGGAGCATCTGCCTCACGTGGCGTCTGCCTGAGGTCGACCAGTCGCCTTTGCCGCCAGACGGCGCGTACGAACACGGCGGTCTCCTTTCGCGGATCACGACCAGGGTAGGATGCGCTGATTTGCGGGGATGCGCATCGGGGCAAAATACAGTGCCGACATGCGCTCGGTGCATGGCAAATTCATTCTACTGTCATGTTCCCTGGGGGCGAAAAGCGAAGGGGCCGGCGTTGTACCGACCCCTACTTTGTGGGTAACGACCGGCGAAGTACCGGGGAATTACCGGATTGTTCCGACGGTCCAGAACAAGGTTTCCCCCGAGGAGTCCGCGACGCCGTCGTTGTCGGTGATGACGTAACCGGTGCCCGCCGTGTCGATGGCGAAGCTCTCGACCTTGTCGACAACATAGCCGTTGTTGGATGCGAGGTCGGGGATCAGGTCGCGAACCTCCTCCTTGGCCGGTCCGGCCGTCGACGATGACGATCTCGTTGTTCTCCTGCAGCGTCACGGCGACCTCATCGAGGCCGTTGATCGCGACATACTCAGGTTCCGCGTCGTCGCCGGCGATGGTGGCGAGACCGGTGAGATCGACCTTGGTCAGCGATTCCGGATCGAGCGAGCCACCGGCCAGGGACAGCAGCACGTGCATGGCGTCCCCCTGAATTGAGGGCACCGGCTCAGGAGGGCTGCGCTACGCTCACAGACAGCGGGGTGACGGTTGCGTGACAGCGCTCAAGCGCACGCAACCTTGTAGTGCTTCACGGTCTCGGCCATGCCGTAGACCAAGGCATCCGCGGTGATCGCATGGCCGATCGAGACCTCGGCAAGGTCCGGGATGGCGTGCTTGAGCGGCGGCAGGTTGACCAGATTGAGGTCGTGCCCGGCGTTCACCAGCAGCCCGCCCTGCCCCGGGCGCGCGTTGTGACCGGCGGCCCGCGCCGCATCGGCCGTCTCCTTGAGCGCCGCCAGATGCACGGCCTGTACTTCCGGCTTCAGCGAGCCGCCATAGGGGCCGGTGTAGAGCTCCACGCGGTCGGCGCCCACGCTCGCCGCCGAGGCGGGAGCCGTCGGATCGGCGTTGATGAAGAGCGAAACGCGGATCCCGGCCGCCTTCATCCGGGCGATCGCCGGCTCGAGCACGGCCCGGTTGGCCTCGATGTTCCAGCCATGGTCGGAGGTGGCCTGCAGCGGATCGTCCGGCACGAACGTCACCTGGTCCGGCTTCGCGCGCTCGACGAGCGTCAGGAAGTCCTCGGTCGGATAGCCCTCGATGTTGAACTCACGGCCCGGGTAGTCCTGCCGCAGCAGCGTCACGAGCTCGAACACATCCGTTCGGCGGATATGTCGCTCATCCGGACGCGGATGCACCGTGATGCCATCGGCGCCGGCATCGAGCGCGATCCGCGCGATGTCGCTGACGCTGGGCCACGGCACGCTCCGGCGGTTGCGGAGGAAGGCGATGGCATTGAGGTTCACGGATAGGTGCGTCATGGCAGCCCCTTGGCTTGGCCAGTGCTGCTTAGCGCATCGCCATCGCCCCGGCCAATCGAACGTTTTGATAAGCTCAATCAGCCACGAAGATGGGTACGCACCGTCTGGGACAGTCCCCTGTCACGCCACCGGCGCGAGCCGGCGGCGGCGCTCGTCGAGCAGCACGATGGCGAGCCCGCTTGCCACCACCAGCACGATGCCGCCAAGCGCCAGGGCATTGGGCAGCTGCTGGAAAACGAGGAAGCCGGACACCACCGCCCAGAACGTGAAGAAGTAGTAGAACGGCGCGACCGCGCTGGTCGGCCCGATCCGGTACGACATGAAGATGAAGAAGTGGCCGAAGATCAGGAACAGCCCAGATCCAGCCAGCAGCATCAGGTGGTGCGCCTGCGGCATCACCCAGCTCTCGGTGGCAAAGTGCATGACCCCTGCCCCGACCAGCACCACGATCACCGCCGACATGGCGACGATCAGCCCTGGCACATGATGCTCGATCCGCCGCCCGGCGATGTCGCGCACCGCGCACAGCACCGCGTTTGCGAGCGCCAGCAGCGCGTAGATCGAGATGCCCTGCATGGTCGGCTGCGCCACCATGAGCGCCCCGACGAAGCCGAGCCCGATCAGCGCCATGCGCACCGCGCCGATCTTTTCGCCGAACAGGATCGAGACGCCGAGCAGCACCAGCAGCGGCGTGATCTGCCCCAGCGCCGAGGCATCGGCGATGGGCATGTTGGCCAGTGCGACGATGTAGCAGAGGATGGCCACCATCTCGGCGAGGTTGCGCACCAGCACGCGGCGCTCGAACAGCTGCGGCAGGTTGCGCCCGTAGCCGAGGATGAACAGTAGGGGCATGCCCCACACCATCGCCGCGATGCCGCGCATCATCAGCACCTGGTACGGCGGCAACCCCTCGGTCGCGAGCTTCATGAAGGTGTCGTTGACGACGTAGGACCCGGTCGCGATGACCATGAACAGCGGTCCGCGGAACGGGTGGTTGGCAAACGACACGACGGATCCTCTCAGAAACGAAAGGCCGGGATTGCTCCCGGCCCCATCGTCTTACATGCCCTCGGGCCCGCGCGAAATTGCCGCGAGGCCCGTCCGCACAACTTCCACCAGCCCGAGCGGCACCATCAGCGTGATGAAGCTGTCGATCTTGGATGGCTTGCCGGTCACCTCGAACACGAAGCTCTCGGTGGTCGCGTCGACGACCTGGGCGCGGAAGGCATCGGCGAGACGCAGGGTCTCGACGCGGTGCTCGCCGGAGCCGGCGACCTTAACCAGCGCCAGTTCGCGCTCCAGGGCCTTCCCCTCGGCGGTGAGGTCGTGGACCTTGTGCACCGGCACCAGCCGCTCGAGCTGCAGCTTGATCTGCGTCAGCACCTTGGGCGTCGCCACGGTAACGACCGTGATACGCGACAGCCCCTTCTCGTGCTCGGTCTCCGAGACCGTGAGACTGTCGATATTGTAGCCGCGGGCCGAGAACAGCCCGACCACCCGGGCGAGAATGCCCGGCTCGTTATCGACCAGCACCGAGAGCGTGTGCCGCTCCGGCTTCTGGGTCTCCGCGGCGAGGAAGTATGCCGAACCGCTCGGCTGCAAATGTGCGTTCATGGCTTAGCTCCTCAAACCAGCTGCCGGCCTTTTTCGTCGATCACCGCGCCGATATCGTCCTCGAAATCGGGCAGGATCATCTCGTTGTGCGGCTTGCCCGACGGGATCATGGGCAGGCAGTTCTCGTGCTTTTCCACGAGGCAGTCGAAGATCACCGGGCCGTCATAGTCGAGCATCTCGGCGATCGCCGCGTCGAGCTTGCCGGGATCGTCGCACTTGATGCCCTTGGCCCCATAGGCTTCCGCCAGCTTGACGAAATCCGGCAGGCTCTCGGAATAGCTGTGCGCGTAGCGGCCGCCATGCAGCAGGTCCTGCCACTGGCGCACCATGCCCATGCGCTCGTTGTTGAGGATGAAGATCTTGATCGGCAGGCGGTACTGCACCGCCGTCGAGATCTCCTGCATGGTCATCTGGACGCTGGCTTCGCCGGCGATATCGATGACCAGCGCATCCGGATGCGCCACCTGCACGCCGACCGCGGCCGGCAGGCCGTAACCCATGGTGCCCAGGCCACCCGAGGTCATCCAGCGATTGGGCTGCTCGAAGTGGAAGTGCTGTGCCGCCCACATCTGGTGCTGGCCGACTTCGGTGGTGATGTAGACGTCGCGATCCCTGGTCGCCTGGTAGAGGCGCTGGATGGCGTGCTGCGGCTTGATGGTGGTGTCGGAGTTCTTGAAGCCCAGCGAATGCCGCTGGCGCCACCCTTCGATCTGCTTCCACCACGGCGCGATCGCCTCGGTGCGCGGCTGATTGGTCCTGGTGCGCCAGATGCGGACCATTTCCTCGAGGACCAGCCCGCAATCGCCGACGATCGGCAGGTCGATGCGCACGTTCTTGTTGATCGAGCTGGGGTCGATATCGACATGGATCTTGGTCGAGTTCGGCGAGAACGCATCGATACGGCCGGTGATGCGGTCGTCGAAGCGCGCACCGATGTTGATCATCAGGTCGCAGTCGTGCATCGCCATGTTGGCTTCGTAGGTGCCGTGCATGCCCAGCATGCCCATCCACTGCGGGTTCGAGCCCGGGAACGAGCCGAGCCCCATCAGCGTGGACGTCACCGGGAAGCCGGTCAGCTCGGCCAGCTCGCGCAGCTTCTCGCTGGCCTCGGGACCGGAGTTCACCACGCCGCCGCCGGTATAGAAGATCGGCCGCTCGGCGCGCAGCATCAGATCCACCGCCTGCTCGATGGCCGCGATGTCGCCTGATGTGGCCGGGTGGTAGCTCTTGTGGCGGGTCGTCCCGATCTCGTCGGCGCCGTAATAGGTGCCGAGCGCGAACTGGACATCCTTGGGGATGTCGATCAGGACCGGGCCGGGACGGCCGGTGCGGGCGATGTGGAACGCCTCGTGCAGCACGCGCGGCAGCTCGGCGACCGACTTCACCAGGTAGTTGTGCTTGGTGCACGAGCGGGTGATGCCGACCGTGTCGCATTCCTGGAACGCGTCCGAGCCGATCAGCGGCGTCGGCACCTGGGCCGAGAGGACGACGATGGGGATCGAGTCCATCAGCGCATCGGTGAGCGGGGTGACGACGTTGGTCGCGCCGGGGCCCGAGGTCACCAGCACGACACCGACCTTGCCGGTCGAGCGGGCATAGCCCTCGGCCATGTGGCCGGCGCCCTGCTCGTGCCGCACCAGGATGTGCTGCACCTTGTCCTGCTGGAACAGCGCATCATAGATCGGCAGCGCCGCACCACCGGGGTAACCGAAGATATGCTCGACCCCCTGATCGGTGAGCGCCTGGATCACCATCTCCGCGCCCGTCATCTGTTCGGCCATTTTCTCACTCCACCCGGGCTTAGCCGGTCTTCTATTCGCTACGCCGTCACCGGCGGAAATTCGGCAACAAAAAAGGCCCCGTTAGGGACCTTACAAGCGCACCGACCCTCGCAGGGATTTACCCCACGTGCTCGATGCGCCCCATTACTACGATAAGCTTCTGCACGGATCGTGCTCCAAGATTAGGTGGGGAGTTATGAGGGGGGTGAGGGGGCGGTGTCAAGGGGGAGCCTCGCGGCTGCGCTCCGCTCCGCGATCCGGGCCCGGTTGAGGGCAATGGCGGCTTCCGTTGGTTGCCAGTCGCGGCACCATTCCGCGGGAATCCCCTCCGCCAGTTGGTCGACTTCGACGAATGTGGGCTGGTAGCCGCGGCGTTGCATCTCGGCGACCAGGGAGCGCTGGCGGTTCGTGAGGTAGCCCAGGCGGGAGTAGAAGAAGCGGATGTGGCCGCGGCCGAGGGTGTATTCGGTGGGGTTGCGCCGATCGTCGGGCAGCTCGCCGCGGGCGATGGCCTGGCGGACCAGCGCGTAGATGCGCGGCAGTTCGCGGTATTCGGCGACGAGGTGCTGGCGGCTGAGTTCGGCCGGGGGGATGCAGTTGATGCGGGTCATCAGTCTGCCTTCACGCGCCCGATGAACTCGTCGATGAGGGCTTCGAGCTCGGCGGGAGGCAGGTCGTAGCGGGCGTTGCCGTCGGGCAGGCCCATGTTGCCGCTGATGACGAAGGCCATCAGCCCGGCCTGGGCGAGGCCGACGGCCTGGTCGGCGCTGAGGCCGCCGACGACCTGCACCGAGGCCCTGCCCCCGACCCGCTCGTAGACGGCCTGCGCCACGTCGGCGAGGTAGCTGGAGGCCCAGAGCGAGGGATCGGCGCGGCGGGCGTCGAGCTGCAGGTGGAGGCCGACGCCATCGACGCCGGCTTCGACCATCTGCTCGGCGACTTCGACGGCCGTTGCCGCCGGCCCCTGCAGCGGCAGGAGGATATCGGCGAAGGCGAGGCGCGGGATCCCGGGGTTGCGCTCGCGGTACTCGTCGCGGACGGCGCAGACGGCCCTGGCGCTCGGCACGCCGGCCGCCGCGAGGAAATCGATGATGTTGCCGCCGCCCTCGTAGACCGTGCGGGCCTCGAAGCCGCCGCCATCCATGGTCTTCATGTCGGCGAGAAGCAGGGCCTCGGGAAAGCGCTGGCGGAAGACCGGCACGACGTTGCGGACGCCCTCGTACTTGAGGAGCGGCGTGCCCAGCTCGACGATGGTGATGCCGGCGTTCAGCGCCGCCTGCGCCACGGCCAGCCCCTGCGGGATGCTGTCGACGTCGACCGAGATCTGGAAGGTGTACTGGGTGCGCAGCATGTCGAGTACGCGCTGGGATGCGGTCATGGTCTTCTCCGGCCCAGGCGGGTGTTCTCATGCATCGTCAAGGGCATGGCGAACCGTGCAGGGACTCGTCGGCAGCCGTCAAGCCGCCCTGCGCCTCATTGCATCATCGGCTTCCTGAGATAGGTGTTGCGGTCGGCGGACTTGACGCGGACCCAGTTCTCGCGGCCATCGCGCACGATGCGCATCGGCACCTCGGCGCCGGCGGGCCCGATCTCCCAGAGCTTGCGGTAGAAATCGGCGAGCCCCTCCACCGCGCCGTCGCGGACATCGGAGATGATGTCGCCGCGCCGCAGGCCGGCGCGGGCGGCCGGGCCGTTGTCGGCGACGCTCATCACCACCACCTCGCCATCGCTCTCGGCCGAGAACACCCCGAGCCACGGGCGCGGCGGCTTGTCGACGCTGCCGCGGGTGAGGAGGTCGTCGAGGATGGGCGGCAACAGGTCGATCGGCACGGCCATGTTGATATCGGCAACGTCGCCGTTACGCGACATCTGCAGCCGCAGCGAGCCGATGCCGAGCAGCTTGCCGTCGGCGCTGATCAGGCCCGCCCCACCCCATGACGGGTGCGCCGGCGCGATGAAGATCGCCTCGTCGAGCAGGTATTCCCAGTAGCCGGCGAATTCCTGCTTGGCGACGATGGTGGCGCGGACGGAATTGCCCTGGCCGTCGGCGAAGACCACGGAGTCGCCGAGATCGGACTCGGACGACTTGCCGAACTCCAGCGCCGGCAGGTCCAGCGGCATCAGGGCCTGGACGAGGCCGAAGCCGGTCTCCTGGTCGTAGGCGACGGGATGGGCCGGCACCTGGCGGCCGTCATGGGTGCCCAGCCAGACCTCTTCGGCCTCGGTGATGAGATAGCCGATGGTCAGGACCAGACCGCTCTCGCGGATCACGACGCCGCTCCCTTCGCGAATGGTGCCGAGGGTTGCAGCGGTGAAGGCATCGTCGGGGACGGTCGCGCGCAGCGTGACGATGGAGGGCAGGATCGGATCGAAGGTCATGGGGTCCTCCTGTCTGGGGGGAGTATGGGCTGGAGCGCCTGACCGGGTCCAGCCTGAAGGCGCCGTCTGTCTCGTTCAGGTATGCAGCACGACCAGTCTGTGCAAGCGGTCACGCCAGCATCACGACATAGACTGACGTACGCACCCGCGGTTAGGCGAACCTTAACTGCGCGCATAGGAAGGTGACCGCAGCGCAAGTCCAGTGGCCGAGCAGGAGGCGAAGCCGGGCGGGTCGCAGCAGAATGCTGAGTTTCTACGGGCCGCCGGAGCCAGGTCACACCGCGCAGAACGGACCGACCGCCGGTTTTGTAGGACTTTGTCCTTGTTTTTGGGAATTGGCGCGGGTTCGGGCGTATGCGGCTTATCATCGGCATTGTTGTCATCTTCGGCAGCGTACTCGGCGGCTATGTCGCCATGGGTGGGCACCTCGAGGTGCTGTGGCAGCCCTTCGAGGCGGTCATCATCCTGGGCGCGGCCTTCGGCGCCTACATCATCGGCAACACCGGGCCGGTGCTCAAGCAGACAGGATCCCTGTTCGGCATCCTGTTCCGCGGCCCCCGATACAACAAGGAAGCGTATGTCGAGTTGCTGGGGCTGCAGTTCAGCCTGTTCAAGCTCGTGCAGGCCAAGGGCGTCCTCGCGCTCGAGCAGCATATCGAGGACCCGGAAAACTCCCCGCTGTTCCAGCGCTTTCCGACCTTCATGAAGAACCACCATGCGGTGGTGTTCATGTGCGACTACCTGCGCATGGTGACGCTGGGGACCAACGTCGTCCACGAGATGGAATCGCTCATGGACGAGGAACTTGAGACCCACCACCAGGAGAACGAGCGGCTGGTCAGCGCCGTGCAGGCCCTGGCGGACGGCACGCCGGCACTCGGCATCGTTGCCGCCGTGCTGGGCGTGATCAAGACCATGGGCTCCATCAGCGAGCCGCCCGAGGTGCTCGGCCACATGATCGGCGGCGCGCTGGTCGGTACCTTCCTCGGCGTGTTCGTCGCCTACGGCTTCTTCGGCCCGATGGCGCAGTCGCTCAAGAACACCTTCGAGGCCGAGTCCAAGTACTTCCTGTCGATGAAGGTCGGCCTGCTCGCCCACATGTCGGGCTACGCGCCATCCATCGCCATCGAGTTCGCCCGCAAGGCGCTGATGAGCGAGGTGCGCCCGAGCTTCGCCGAGATCGACGAAGCGACCGCCAACCTCCCTGCCCTGACCTAGGACCATCGCGATGGCCAACGGCAACCTTCAGCCCATCATCATCAAGAAGGTCAAGAAGGCGGCCCATGCGCACCATGGCGGCGCCTGGAAGATCGCCTATGCCGACTTCGTGACGGCGATGATGGCCTTCTTCCTGCTGCTCTGGCTCATCAGCATGACGACGCCCGAGCAGAAGAAGGGGCTGGCCGACTATTTCGCTCCGCCCAACGTGAGCGAGAGCCCGAGCGGCGCCGGTGGCGTGATGGGCGGACAGGCCTTCTCCGAGGACGGGGCCAAGATTCGTGTCGAAGCCAGCAAGGATGCGCTCACGGCCCCCGAGAGCAGCGAGGCGGGCCCGCAGGCAGAAGCACGCGGCGGCAGCGACCTGGCCGGAGGCAACCAGCAGGACGCGGTGCTCGCCTCTACGGTCAGCCTGCAGTCCAAGTACAACAAGGACTTCCACAGCGCGGCGGCCAGCATCCGGCAGGCCTGGCAGGCCAATCCGGACCTCACCACCCTCGCCGACAGCCTGCTGGTGGAACAAACCGAGGAAGGTCTCAACATCGAGATCATCGACCAGGAAGGCCGGCCGATGTTCCCCGAGGGATCGAAGTACCCCTACGAGACGACGCGCAAGGCCATCGCAGCGCTGGCGCCGATCCTGCAGAAGCTGGCGCGGCCACTGATGATTTCGGGGCACACGGCGGCGGGCGCCGCCTATCCCAATCCGCGCTACGGCGCATGGGAACTGTCGAGCGACCGGGCAAACGCGGTCCGCTCCATTCTCGGCGAGTTCGGTCTCTCCGACGACCGGCTCAGCTCGGTCTCGGGGCGAGCGGCGGCCGACCCGCTGTTCCCCAACGACCCCTACCTCGCCGGCAATGGCCGCGTGGAGATCGTGGTCAAGTACGAGGCGCCGCCGGTGCCGGCCGGCCTCGCGCCCTAGACAAGAAAAAGGCCCGGTGCATCACCGGGCCTTGTTCATTCGCTGAACAGGTTCAGCACACGTCGACGTAGCGGCGACCGTAGCGGTCTTCGTAGACGCAGCGGGTCGGGTCGTCGCGATAGCGGCCGAGAAGCTGACCAGCCACCGCTCCAGTCACGCCGCCGATGGCCGCGCCAGCAAGCGCGCCGCCGACAGTGCCAGTCGTCACGCCGCCGAGCACTGCACCGGTCACGGCGCCTGCGCTCGCCGTACGTTCGGTGGTGGTACAGGCAGCGAGCGTCATCGTCGCCGTCAGCACCACCGCCACAGATAGAAATTTACGCATGAAGAACCCTCCGGGAGTTGTTGGTACACGAGCCCGTTGCGTTAATGCGGTCGAAGCCGATTGGTTCCAATGGCTTGAGGCTCCTCGCCGATTGGGCTATGGCTCCGGCCACGATTAGGATCTCCGAAATGGACAAGACTTTGGCGACGCCGGAGAAGGGCGTCGACAGTTCCGCTTCTACGCACACCTGGGCCGGTGAATTCCGTTCAAGCCTCGCCTTGGCGTGGCCGCTGATCATCGCGCAGCTGGCGCAGAACCTGCTTTTCACCACCGACGTGGTGCTGATGGGCTGGATCGGACCGAAGTATCTGGCGGCCGGCACGCTGGCCGGCGCCTTCCTCATGCCGTTCCAGCTGACCGGCATCGGCATTGTCGGAGCGGTCGCGCCGCTCGTCGCGCAGGCCCGTGGCCGCGGCGACGTGAAGGCCGTGCGCCGCATCGTGCGGCAGGGCTTCTGGGTGGCTATCCTCATCGCGACCCTGCTCGTGCCGATAGTCCTCAGTATCCGGCCGATCTATCTCGCCCTGGGCCAGGACCCCGAGGTCACGGCGCTCGCCGAGTCCTACATGCAGGCCGGCTTCTGGATGCTCTATCCGATACTCGGCATCATGGTGCTGCGCTCGTTCCTGTCCGCCCACGACTCGACGAGGATCATCCTCGCCGTCACCGTCATGGGCGTGATCCTCAACGCCATCCTCGCCTATGTCCTGATCTTCGGGCATTTCGGCCTGCCGCGCCTCGAACTGCGCGGCGCCGCCATCGCCACGGGCCTGGTGAACGTGTTCATGTTCGCCGCCCTGCTCGGCTATGTGCTGACCCACCGCAAGTTCAAGCGCTTCCACGTCATGGCGCGGTTCTTCAAGCCCGACTGGGGGCACTTCCGGGAGATCCTGCGTGTCGGCCTGCCGATCGGCCTCACCGTCGCGGCAGAAGTCGGACTGTTCTCGGTCGCCGCCATCCTGATGGGGCGGCTGGGGACGAACGAGGTCGCGGCGCATGCCGTGGCGCTGCAGCTTGCGTCCATGGCGTTCATGGTGCCGCTCGGGCTCGGCATGGCGGCGACGGTTCGCGTCGGCCTCGCAGCCGGCCGCGGGGATGTCGAGGGCGTCCGGGTCGCCGGCTGGATGGCGATCATCCTGGGTGTCGGCTTCATGGCGCTGACGGCGACGCTCTTCCTCGTCGCGCCGCACCTGCTCGTCACCATCTTCCTTGACCCGAGCGATCCGAGCAATGCCACCGCCCTGATGCTGGCTGCGACCTACCTGGGCATTGCAGGCATCTTCCAGCTGGTCGACGGCGCCCAGGTCGTGGCGGCGCACTCGCTGCGCGGACTGTCGGACACGCGTACGCCGATGCTGCTCGCCATCTTCGGGTACTGGTTCGTGGGCTTGCCGACGGCTTACCTTCTCGGCTTCGTCTTCGAACTGAGGGGGATCGGCGTCTGGCTCGGACTGGCGACGGGACTTGCCTTCGTGGCGATACTCCTCGTCGGACGGTTCGCGCTGCGGGAACGCTTCGGCCTGATGAAGATCATCGCCGGACAAAGGCCATGACGCCGGCCTAGGGGACGATCCAGTTCCAATCGGCCATGCGATTGCGGAACCAGGTCCGCTGCCGCTTGGCGTACTGGCGGGTAGCGATGACGGCGCGCTCGATCGCGTCGCCCTCCTCGAGTTCGCCGCGCAGCATGGCCGTGATCTCGGGAACGCCGATGGCCTTCATGGCCGGCAGCGAAGGGTCCAGGTCGAGCGCCAGAAGCGCCTCGACCTCCTCGACAGCACCACTCGCGAACATCGCCTCGAAGCGCCGGGCGATGCGCTGGCGCAGCACCTCGCGATCGGGGTTGAGCACCATGCGTTCGACGGCAAAGTTCTCGAGCAGCGGGCTGTGGGTTGCGTCCTGGAACGCCGCGAGCGACCTGCCGGTGGCGTTGAGGACGGCCAGCGCGCGGATCACCCGCTGCGGATCGGGCGCCTTGAGGCGGGCCGCGATCAGCGGGTCGCGCGCGGCGATGAGCCGTCCGCGCGCCTCGCGATCGAGGCCGGCGACCTCGGCTTCGGCGGCCGCGACAGCTTCGGGCGGCACCTCGGGCACGTCGGCGAAGCCCGTTGTCAGCACGTCGAAGTAGAGGCCGGTGCCGCCGACGAAGATCAGGGGCCGATTCCCTTCCCCGGCGATGACGGCCTCGGCGGCGCGGGCCCACTCGCCGGTCGAAAAACGCACCGACGGATGCACCGAGCCGTAGAGACGATGCGGTATCCCGACCATCTCGATCTCGGACGGGCGGGCGGTAAGCAGCCGCAGCACGTCATAGACCTGCAGGGCATCGGTGTTGACGATCACCCCGCCCTGCGCGCGAGCTATCTCGACCGCCAGCGCCGACTTGCCGCTGGCGGTTGGACCCGCTATCAACACCGCTCGCTTTTCCGGGCTTTTGCCCATCTTCTCAGGCCTCTCGGAAGCTTCCAATGACAGTTCTCTGCCTCATCGCCAACCCGGCCGACCCCGCGCTTGACTCGAAACTGGTGGCGGCGATCCAGCATGAGACCAAGGGCGAGATCAACTGGCTGCACCAGCGCATCGCCTGCGAGATCCATTCGCCCGGGTCCGCCGACCCGGTGGAGACGGCGCGCAGCGTGATCGGCAGCCGTGCGGTCGACGTCGCGCTGGTCCCCGAATCCGGCCGGCGCAAGCAGGTGCTCGTCGCCGACATGGACTCGACCATGATCGAGCAGGAGTGCATCGACGAGCTGGCGGACGCCGTCGGCATCAAGGACAAGGTCGCCGAGATCACCGAGCGGGCCATGAATGGCGAGCTCGATTTCGAGCAGGCGCTGCGCACCCGCGTCGGGCTGATCAAGGGGCTCGAGCGCCGCGTCATCGAGGAAATCCGGCGCGAGCGGATCACGCTGGCGCCGGGCGGGCGGGCCCTGATCCACACGATGAAGGCGTATGGCGCCTACACGTCGCTCGTCTCGGGCGGCTTCACGCTGTTCGCCGACTATTTCGCCAAGCGCATCGGCTTCGACGAGGCCATCGCCAACGTGCTCGAGTTCGACGGCGACACGCTGGCCGGCACGGTGGCGAGCCCGATCGTCGACAAGACGACCAAGCTCCGGCGCCTCGAGGAACTCGCTGCCGAGCGCAACCTGCCGCTGAGCGCGACCCTGGCTGTCGGCGACGGGGCCAACGACCTCGACATGATCAAGGCGGCGGGCTTCGGCGTGGCGCTGCACGCCAAGCCGCATGTTGCAGCCCAGGCCGGCATCCGCATCGACCACGGCGACCTCACCGCCCTGCTCTATCTGCAGGGCTTTGAGGAAGAGGACATCGTCAGGTGAGGCTCGAGACGGAGCGACTGATCCTGAGGCCGTGGCAAGAGCGCGACCGGGCGCCGCTCGCCGCCGTCCTCGGCGACCCCGAGGTGCGGCGATTCTACCCCTCGGTGCTGACGCCCGAGCAGGCGGGCGCCCAGCTCGACTTTGCGATGCAGAAGACCGCGGAGGTCGGGTTTCACTTCGGCGCGGCCGAGGTCAAGGCGACGGGGCAGTTCGTCGGCCTTATCGGGCTCGGCTACATCCCTGACGAGACACGCGCCGCCATCCGCGGCAACCCGGCGGTCGAGATCGGCTGGCAGTTCGACAAGGCGTTCTGGGGCCAGGGCCTGGCGCCGGAGGGCGCGCTGGCCTGGCTCGATTATGGGTTCGGGACCCTCGGCCTCGACGAGATCGTCGCCTTCACCTTCCGGGGCAATGTGCCGAGCCAGCGGGTGATGGAAAAGATCGGGATGGTCCGCGACCCGGACGCAGACTTCGAGCACCCGCGGCTGGCGCAGGGGCACCCGCTGCGGTCACACGTGGTCTACCGGATCACGAGGCCGGTTTAGCCCAGCCGCACGGCGATGAAGCGGCTGGTGCCGGTGGGGTCGGTGACCTTGAACAGCACCGCCGGGCGGCCGGCCTCCTTGGCCTGCCCGACCATGGCGTTGAGCTCGTCGACCGTGGCAACCCGGTTCTGGTTCACCTCGTTGACGATCAGGCCCGGGATGAAGCCCTTGATGTCGGCATCGCTGCCGCGCTTCACGGTTGTGACGACGATGCCCTTCTCCTCGGGCGCGATGCCGTAGGTGGAGCGGCTGGCTTCGTCCAGCGCGGCGACGTCGAAGCCGACGATGTCGGGCAGGCCCAGCGGCGCGACTTCTTCCTCGGCGACAGTTTCCTCGGGAGCCGGAGCAGGCTCGGGCGCCGCCGGAGGCGTGCTGGTGCTGGCGATGAGCTGCTCGCCCAGCTCCAGCCGCCCCAGAGTGATGTCGAGGGTCTGCTCGGCGCCGTTGCGCAGGATCTTCACCGGGACGGCCTTGCCGACCTCGGTCTCGGCCACGACACGCGGCAGGTCGCGCATGCGGGCGATGGGCTTGCCGTCGAACTCGAGGATGATGTCGCCCTCGGAGACCTTGCCCTCGGACGGGCCGCCCTTGGTGACGTCGATGACCAGCGCGCCGGCCGTGTTGGCCAGCCCGAGGCTCGAGGCGATGTCGTCGCTCACTTCCTGGATGCCGACGCCGAGCCAGCCGCGCCGGGTCTCGCCGAACTCGGCAAGCTGCCTGATGACGGGGGCGGCGAGATTCCCCGGCACGGCGAAGCCGATGCCCAGCGACGAGCCGCCGCGCGCGATGATGGCGGTGTTGATGCCGATGACGTCGCCGTTCATGTCGAACAGCGGGCCGCCGGAATTGCCCTGGTTGATGGCCGCGTCAGTCTGGATGAACTGGTCGTAGGGACCCGACTGGATGTCGCGGTTGCGGGCCGAGACGATGCCGATCGTCACCGAGCCGCCGAGCCCGAACGGGTTGCCGATGGCCATGACCCAGTCGCCGACCACGGCCGTGTCGCTGTCGCCGAACTCGACGAAGGGGAGCTCACGGCCGGCGTCGACCTTGAGTACCGCAAGGTCGGTCTTGTCGTCCTTGCCGATGATCTTGGCGGGCAGCCGTGTGCCGTCGGTCAGGTAGACCTCGATCTCCTCGGCGCCATCGATGACGTGGTTGTTGGTCACGACGGTGCCGTCGGCGCTGATGATGAAGCCCGAGCCGAGGCTGCGCGCCTCCTGCATCAGGTCGTCGCCGAGACCGTCATTGGGATTGTGTTCGTCGAAGAACTCCTGCAGCGGCGAGCCGTCAGGCAGGTCCGGGAACGGAACGCCGCTGCCACCGGGCACCCGGCGCGACGTGCCGATATTGACGACCGCGGGGGAGAGTTTTTCGGCGAGGCCAGCAACGGAGGCCGGCCCCTGGGCCAACGCGGGTGTGATCGCGACCGGCAGCGCAAGCAGCCCCGAAAAGAACAGAGACCGCACCAGACGACCGGCAGCACGCATCGACTTCTCCCGCAACGACTCGGCCGCGGCGGCCTCAACCCTCAGCCGCGGAGCAGCCACAAGAGAACAAGTCCGACCCCGGCGCAAGCTAAAGCCGCCGCACGAATGCTTGATGCCGGCATCGATTGGATCGATGCCAGCACCTTCTTCATCTGCTCGGGGAATGCCGCGTACAGCACCCCCTCGATGACGAGGACCAGGGCCAGTGCCGAGAAGAACTCGATCACTGGGCCGCAGGCGCCGCCTCAGCCGGAGTCGTCGCCGGCGCTGCGTCTGCCGGAGCGGCTTCCGGCAGGGCCGGAGTTGCCGCCGGGTCGTTCAGGATCGGCGAATCCAAGGCGGGTTCCTCGACCAGCGGCGTCGCCGGGATCGGCGTCGTCGCGGCCTCGGGCGGCGGCGTCACGTTGTCGGGGTTCTGGTTCTGGAAGAACCGGAAGAACTCCGAATCCGGCGACAGGACCATGGTCGTTCCGTTGCCGCCCAGCGCCGCGCGGTAGGACTGCATCGAGCGATAGAACTCGAAGAAGTCACGGTCGCGGTTGTACGCATCGGCAAAGATCTGGCTGCGCTGGCCTTCGCCCTCGCCTCGCAGGATCTCGGAGTCGCGGCGGGCAGCGGCGAGCACTTCGACTGCCTGGCGGTCAGCCACGGCGCGCGCCGTCTGGGCCGCTTCCTGGCCACGGGCACGAAGCAGTGCCGCCTCGGCGAGACGCTCGGCCTTCATGCGGTTGAAGGTATCCGCAGACACGCTCGGATCGAGGTCGGTACGCAGAATGCGCACGTCGACGACTTCAACGCCGAGCTGGGCCATGTCCGGACGGATCAGGTCGCGGGCCTCGCGCATCATCTCCGGACGCTGCTCGGAGAGCGCCTCGGTGAAGTCGCGCAGACCGTAGACCTGACGCAGAGCTGCGTCGAAACGGCTCGAGATACGGTCTTCGACCACGCGCAGTTCACCGAGCGCGCGGGCACGGAACAGCCGCGGATCGGAGATGCGATAGGTGATGAACGCATCGACGATGTAGAACTTACCGTCCGACACCTGCACCGTCATGTTGGCGATGTCGTAGCGCAGCAGCCGATCTTCGACGATCTGCACCGTGTCCACGAAGTTGGTCGGGATCTTGAAGTAGAGACCGGGTTCGGTCTTCACGTCGGTGATTTGACCGAAGCGCATGACGATGGCCTGCTCACGCTCGTTGACCACGAAAATCGACGAGATGAAGATGTAGAGCAGCGCAACAGCGGCGATGCCAATAACTATCCAGCGGTTCATGGCTTACTGCGCCCCGTCGGTGGTCGTGCTGGGAAGGGTGGAAGTGGGCCTGGCGCCCGACCTTAGTTCCGGCAGAGGCAGGTAGGGGATCACGCCCGAACCGCCGGCGCTGCTTTCGACCAGCACCTTCTCGGTGCCGCCCAGCACTTCTTCCATGGTCTCGAGGAACAGGCGCTTGCGCGTCACCTCGGGGGCCTTGGCGTACTCGGAATAGACCGAGAGGAAGCGGGCTGCCTCACCTTCGGCTTCCTGCACCACACGGTTCTTGTAGGCGGCCGCGTCTTCGCGGAGCTTGGCCGCCTGGCCGCGGGCGTTACCCAGAAGCTCGTTGGCATACTGCCGGGCTTCTTCCTGGAAACGGTCCTCGTCCTGCTCGGCGCGCTGCACCTCGTTGAATGCGTCAGCCACTTCGGTCGGCGGTGCCGCCTGCTCGATGGCGATCTGCGACACGGTCACGCCCATGCCGTAGCTCTGCACGATCGACTGCACGATGCTGCGCACATCGTTGGCGATGCCAGCGCGGTCATCACGGAAGATGTCCTGCGCCGGACGGCGGCCGACGATCTCGCGCATGGCGCTTTCGCCAATGGAGCGAACCATGTCGTCCGGCTCGCGCACGTTGAACAGATAGGCCGCCGGATCGCTGACCGACCACAGCACCGAGAACTTCACGTCGACGATGTTCTGATCGCCCGAGAGCATCAGGCCTTCATCGGACTGCGCCCGGTTGGAGCCGACCGAGCCGATCTCGGTCCGGTTTTCCGTCATGTTGACGCGCTCGACGGTTTCGAGCGGCCACAGATGGAAGTGCAGGCCAGGTCCGGTCGTCTCGATCGGACGGCCGAAGCGCAGCTTCACGCCGACTTCCTGCGGATCGATGGTGTAGAATGCGTTGAGACCCCAGAACACGGCAAGGGCCGCGATGACGCCGACAATCGTCCAGCGCCCGCCGGGGATGCCGCCTTGAAAACGGTCGCGCCCGCGGGACAGCAGATCCTCGAGGTTCGGCGTACCGCCGCCGCCACCGCCGCTGCGGCGTGGTCCGCCGCCGCCGCCGCCCGGGGCCTGGCCCCATGGACCGCCACTATTGGAGTTGCGGCCTCCCCCGCCCGTATTATTGTCCCAGGGCATACGCCACCTTTCTGCCGGGTTATCGATGTGACGACCTATATAGGGAAGGGTCCCGCAGCGATCAACGTGCGCCCGTTTGACGCCGTCGATAGATTCTTACCGTGAAATCAGAGCTGTCCCGTTCGGTCCGCACCAGTTCTGGTATAGACTCCGCCTCCCAGATACTGGGATCGATGGCAGGAAAGTAAGCATCGCCCGCCGGGGCCAGCGCCACATGTGTGACGTAAAGTCGCTCCGCCAGAGGCATTGCCTCCCGGTAGATTTCGCCTCCGCCCCCGATCATCACCTCTCCGGCGCCATCGGCAGCGGCGATCGCCTGAGCCTTTTCGAGGGCAGCTGCGAGGCTGTCCACAACGACGACACCATCGGGCTCATAGCCCTGCTGGCGGGTCACCACGATATTCGTGCGACCGGGCAAGGGCTTGCCTATGCTCTCGAACGTCTTGCGGCCCATGATGAGCGGCTTGCCCAGCGTGGTGCGCTTGAAATGGGCGAAGTCCGTCGGCAACCGCCACGGGATCTCGCCCGCGGCGCCGATGACGCCGTTTTCGCCCATGGCAGCGATCATGGCGACAGGGACGGTCATGGCGAGCCGAGCCTCGCAAGTGCATCGCCATCGACGCGGACCTTGGTCCACTCGTCCTGCATGACGCCGCCCTGCGACTTGTAGAACTCGATCGAGGGCTCGTTCCAGTCGAGCACCCACCATTCGAACCGGCCCAGCCCTTCGCGCACGCAGCGCTGCGCGAGGTTGATCAGCAGCGCCTTGCCGACGCCCAGCCCGCGGGCCTCCGGCTCGACGAACAGGTCCTCGAGCCAGATGCCGTGCCGGCCCTGGAAGGTCGAGTAGGTGTAGAACCAGAGCGTGAAGCCTACCGGCCTGCCGTCCCATTCGGCGATCTCGCAGAACACCTTGGGATCGGCACCGAACAGGTCGCGGACGATGTCCGCCTCGCTCGCCACGGCCTCGTGCGCCAGCTTCTCGTACTCGGCCAGCGCCGCGATGAAATGGATGATGAGCGCGGCGTCGTCCGGCGTCGCGCTCCGGATGGTGAGGGTCATGGGCGGTCGGACTCGGGCAGGTAGACAAACCACTTGCGATCGAGCGCTGCCTCGACGTCGATCGCATTGTTGCGGCAGAACAGCAGGAGCTGCGCCATGAGGTCGGCGGCCTCGTTCTCCAGCGCCGTGCGAATGGCCTCCGGCGACCGGTCCCCGGTCCTGCCGCGACCGCTGCCACGCAGGTACTCGGCGACCAGCTCGCCGGCCTCTTCCTGCAGCTTCAGCGCGTACCAGTCCGCATCGCGATTGATGTTGCAGCGTTCGGCATAGATCGCCGATACGCGCTCGACGCGATCGGCCAGTTCCGCGAGGGATGCCATCAGCCGACCGTCGGTTCCGGATCCTGCCGGTTGAGGATCAGGATCTCGAGTTCGCGGCCATAGGGCGGCCACCAGTCCCTGGCCTCCATCTCGAACGTGGTCGGGCCAGTCTTTTTCACCTCGCCGTCCCAGCAGAACGAGACGAGGTTCTGCGGCAGCACCTTGTCGATGGTCAGGTGGAAGGTGCCGACACTGCCGGCCCAGTTGGCGCCGGTCGACCAGATGTAGCTGATCCAGCTCTCGGTGAAGGGCGCGCCCCAGGGCTCGTTGGGGTTCGGCAGCGTCTTCTTCACCGTATTCACGAAGCTGTCGTCGGTGCAGTACTTCTTCTTGTACTCGGCGGCCGGGTCGTAGCCCTCGTAGGGCTCGCCAAGGAAGCTGACCGCCACCGTGCCGCCGACGCTCGGCTTGTAGCTGTGCTCGACCATCACGGTTTCGCCGGCCGGGAAGTGAGCCTCCCAGCTGTAGGTGGAACGCAGCGTCCAGGTCGGCCAGTACTCGGTCTGCATCCCCTGCCCGGCATCGTATTCCATGGGAATGACGAGGGCGCGGTGCTGCAGTTCCTTCTTGGTCGCATCGTCGAGCGCGTTGATCGCCTTGACGGTGTCGTCGCCGAAGGGGGCGAGCGGGATGCCGAGGTCGACCAGGTACTCGGTGTAGTCGATGTTGGTGGCAAAGGCGTACTGTTGCAGCTCGGTATCAACCGGCTCGCCGTTCACGCGCGTCTCGAAGCCGAAGATGTTCTCAGGGTCCACCGTCGGGATCGCGACCATGAAGTCGCCGCTGCCGGTGATGTCGGGCAGCGGGAACGCGACGAGGCTCGTGGCGTCGGTCTCGCTCTCGTTGTGGAACTCGTACTTCACCCGCACCTGCTCGGGCGAGACATAGAGATCCTCGCGCACCATGCGGACCTGCTCGGTCTGGATGAACACCAGTCCCCCGGCGCCGAGCGTCGACATGGTGTCGTTGCCGATGGCGGGCGCCGCAAGGGCGGTGAAGGCAAGCAGTGCAGCGAGAACCTTCATACGGCGACCTCGGCCTTGATGTGCGGGTGCGGATCATAGCCCGTGATCATGAAATCCTCGAACTCGAAATCGAAGATGTCGCGCTTGTCCGGGTCGATGGTCAGCCGCGGCAGCGGGCGCGGATCGCGCGACAGCTGCAGCCGGGCCTGGTCGAAGTGGTTGTGATAGAGATGCAGGTCGCCGAACGAGTGGACGAACTCGCCGGCCTTCAGCCCGGTCACCTGCGCCATCATCTCGGTCAGCAGGGCGTACGAGCCGATGTTGAAGGGCACGCCGAGGAAGATATCGCCCGAGCGCTGGTAGAGCTGGCAGCTGAGCTTGCCGTCCGCGACATAGAACTGGAACAGGCAGTGGCATGGCGGCAGCGCCATGTCGTCGACCTCGGCCGGGTTCCACGCCGAAACGATGTGGCGGCGGGAATCGGGCTTGTTGCGGATCGAGTCCACGACGTTCCTGATCTGGTCGATCGTGCCGCCTTCACCGTCCGGCCAGCTGCGCCACTGCGAGCCATAGACCGGTCCGAGATCGCCGTTCTCGTCGGCCCACTGGTCCCAGATCTTGACCCCGCGCTCCTGCAGCCAGCGCACGTTCGTCTCGCCGCGCAGGAACCACAGCAGTTCGTAGACGATCGACTTGATGTGGAGCTTCTTGGTGGTCAGCAGCGGGAAGCCCTGCGAGAGGTCGAACCGCACCTGGCGGCCGAACACGGACCGGGTGCCGGTACCGGTGCGATCGGGCCGATCGGTGCCGTTTTCGAGGACATCGCGGAGTAGGTCTAGGTATTGGCGCATGCGTACAGCTTATCTCGATTCGTGAGCGCTCCCGCCCGCATCCACAGGGGCGTTTGCATCCCGTCGGCAACGCCCCTATATAGGGTTTGCCGGAAACGGCTATGGCGATAAACGGCTATCGTAATAAACCCATTGGACCCGGGGGCAGTGCCCGGCGCCTCCACCAGAACTCCCCGTCGTGGCGGGCTCACGGGGGCGAAACAGGATCGACAAGGGCGTAAAGGGTAGACTTTCGCTCGGCATGGTACCACCGATATCGGGCCATCCTAATAGTTGCCAACGACAACTATGCTAAGGTTGCTATCGCTGCTTAATGCGGCGCCGGCACCTGAACTAGAAGTCCTCCGGTCCTAGCAGGCCGACAGGCGGGGTTCGCAGGCACCTGGCAACAGAAGCCTGCACTTCCCATTCGCCGAAACGGAACAACCAGCGTACGCCACCGTTGGAATTCGGCGTTTCTCCTTGAATTGCCCCCCCTCGCGCGGCGATGATAGCGGAATGGGGATTCCCCCGAGACTAGGGACTCTGAATGGCCGAAGACCTGATCCGCTATGATATTCTTGCCCAGGAAGCGCTGCGCGGCGTCGTGCGCAAGGTGCTTTCCGAAGTGGCGCGGACTGGTCTGCCCGGCGACCACCACTTCTTCATCTCCTTCGTCACCCGGGCGCCCGGCGTGCGCCTGAGCCAGCGGCTGCTCGAGCAGTACGACAAGGAAATGACCATCGTGCTGCAGAACCAGTTCGATGGCCTCAAGGTCAACGAGACCGGCTTCGAGGTCGGCCTGTCGTTCGATGGCCGTTCCGAAATGCTGGCCATCCCGTTCTCGGCGATCAAGGGCTTCTTCGATCCGTCCGTGCAGTTCGGGCTGCAGTTCGATGTCGAGCGCGTCGAAGGCGACGAAGCCGAAGCGAGCGCAGAACCGGCAGCCGAAGATGCTGCCTCGGAGCCCAGCCCGGCCCCTGCTCCCGAGAGCAAGGGCGAGAAGGTCGTGAGCCTCGACAGCTTCCGCAAGAAGTAGCGGGCGCGGCGCGTGGAGAAGCGCTCGCTGACTATTGCCGGTCACCGCACCAGCATCGCCATCGAGCCGGAGTTCTGGGCCGGGCTCGAAGCCCTGGCCGAGGCCTCGGGCAAATCCATCGCAGCCATGGTTGGCGAGATCGACGAAGCGCGGGAGGTGCAGAACCTCTCCTCGGCGGTGCGGCTGGCCGTGCTCGCGTGGTATCGCGACCGCGCCGGCTAGTTCCCCAGACCGATATCCATCGGCCGGTTGTTGAACTCTTCGAGCGCCTTGCGCAGCTCTTCTTCCTGCCTCGCCTCTTCCTCGGCCGCCTGTTTGGCCGCTGCGTCCTCGGCCGCCTTTCTGGCGGCCTCCTGTTCAGCCTTGAGGCGCGCTTCTTGCTCAGCCTTCAGACGCGCCTCATCGGCAAGTCTCCTGGCCTCGGCCTCTGCTGCGGCCTTTCGGGCAGCCTCCTCGGCCGCCAGGCGCGCCTTCTCGTCGGCTTCGGCCTTGAGCCGTGCCTCTTCCTCGGCGCGCAGCTTTTCAAGGCGCGCGACTTCGGCCTCGAAGGCCTTGACCATGATGGCGTCGACGAGCCCCGACACATCGAAGACGCGCTGCGGCTCGGTCAGCGTCCCGCTGAGCCGTGTCGCGACGCGTGCGGTGCTGGCATCGACCAGCGCCGCAGGCGCCACCGTGGTGGGCGTCAGCGTGTAGTCGCCGGTGATCCCGAGGTCGGGCAGCCGGATCGATCCGCTGCCGAACAGGGCGCCGCCCTCGCCTTCGATCGAGACGTTCGGGCTGCGGAACACGCCGCCGGCCACGGTGAAATTGCCGCCCATGGTCGGGCTGATGAAGGGCCCGTCGTCCAGCCGGTCCTCGATCAGCGCGATGAGCTGCTCGGGCTGCAGTTCGAGCACGTTGGCCACGCCGGTCACGGCGGTCGGCGCCTGCGGATCGAGGCGCTCGACCCTGAGGCTGGTCACGCTGTAGGTCCCCTCGCCCGTCATGGCGCCGAGGATGCCGGCAAGGCTCCCGCCCGTGCCGTCGAAGCGCCCTGCGGCATCGAGCTTGCCGTCGATGGCCGCGGCTACGGCGGGCGGCACGATGTCGTCGAGGGCGACGCCCGCGAGCGAGATGCGGCCCGCGACCTGCTTGTCCGTCAATGCACCGGAGCAGCAGATGGACAGCTCCAGCTCGGCACGCCCCTCGCCGATGGCGGCGCTGGCGTTGCGCAAGCGGGCCGCCTTCGCGTCCCAATCGAGATCGAACCGGAGGTCCGACGCGATCGGCTTGCCGGCGGCGACCAGATCGGTAGCGGTTACGGCGATGCGGCCCGTCGTCGTGCGCGGCGCGTCGCCTGTCGCAAAGGGTCCGTCCGGCCAGATGCCGGTTGCGCCCGGAAGAAGTGCCGCCGGGCCGGTCAAGGTCTTGAGCAGGCTCGCGATATCGAGGGTCCCGAGCTCGAGCTTGCCGGTCACGGCCCGCGCCGTTCCCTTGGCTACGAGGCTGAGGTTGCCCTTGAACGTCTCGTCGCCGGACGTGCCCGTCAGGTCCTCCAGCGTGACGCTGGTGGCCCCTTCGAACGCAACTCTCGCCGACCCCGCCAATGCCGGCAGCGTAATACCCTCGGCGCCCAGCCAGGCCGCGAGCGCGGAAGGCTCGGCCAGCCTGGCCTTGAGCGTGCCCTTGCCGCTGAGGGCGTCGGGATTGGTAACCACCACGTTGCCGGAAAAGCCCAGCGAGTCCCCGCCGCCCTCGACGAGCACGGTCGTCTCGATGCTGTTGGCGGTGTTGCCCTCGAGCACTCCGACCAAGCGGGCCGGCACGCCGTCGGCGAAGAGCGGTGTGTCGCCGAGCCCGATCTGCGTCGTCATCGCGGCCGCATCGGGCGCCTTGAGGTCGAGCTTCAGCTTCACCGGCCCGTTCAGCGCGCGAAGGAAGCCGGCGTCGAGATGGGCCTCCGCCGTGGCATCCGAGGGGCCCAGCTTTCCCGTAACCGAGAGGCTCTGGGCGCCCTCCCCGGTAGGTGCGTCGAGCCGGAGGTTGAGCTCGGCCGGCAGCGACTGCGCGAGGAAGTCCGCCATCGCCGGCGACACCCGGATGGCCTCGTAGAACCTTGCGAGGGCCGGAGCATCGGCCGCAAAAACCGTAACCGAGCCCGAACCCGACATTTCCGGCTTCGCGAACGAACCGAAGGCGGTGCCTTTGGCGGAGAACCGGGCGCCGCCGAGATCTTCGGCCGACACCTCGTCCAGCACCAGGACGCCGCCGTCCCACGTGCCCTTCGCCTTGAGCCCGCGCCCCTCGAGGCCCGAGAGCGACATGGCTTCCGCGCTCAGGTCGAACTCGCCAGCCGGGAACGTGGCAGGGAACTGGGCGTCCGCGCCCAGATCGGGCAGGAGCGCCGCCAGCGCCGCGCTGCGCGCCGGATCAAGCACGCCCAGCTGAGCGTCGATGTGCAGGTCGCGGACGGCGCCGAAGCCGATCTGCGCCGAGAAGGACCGGCTCTCGCCATCGAGCTCGAGGCGGCCGTCGCTGATCGAGAGGGTCTGCCCCACAAGGTCGACCTTGGCGTCGAGGCTGCCCGGCAGGCCGAACAGCGGATTTCCTTCGGCGGGCTTGCGCCACAGCGTGCTCAGCGCATCAAGGCGCCCCGACCTGATGGACAGCGCACCGGTGAACTCGGGAGAGCCGGTCGCGAGACTCACATCGCCGGAGAGCCCCACAATGGTGTCGCCCGGCAGCGTCCCGGAGAAGCGCTCGACGACCCAGCCGCCACCGCGCGCCGTGGCATCGAGCCGGACATTGCGCAGGGAGAAGGCGCGCAGGTTCAGCTCGGCGATATCAACGCCGACTGTCCCCGGCATGGCCGGCGAGGCCGGGAGCGGCAGTTCCTTCAGGAGGCGGATGAGCTCGTAGGGCTCGACGGTCTGCTCGGCGGTTGCGTCGCGCGGCGGCAGCGCCAGCACCCCACCGGATATGACGGCATTGAACGCGGAGTTCTGTCCCAGCGTGACGTCGGCAGCGCCGAGAAGGCGGGTCGCGGCGCGGTTCTCGTCAGGAATGAGCACGTAGTCCGACAGCAGCACGCGGGCCGGTGTCGCCGAGACCTTGCTGGTCATCACGAGGTCGCCCTGCCCGGCGTCCTTTTCCGCCTGCCTGGGGGGCGGCTGCCGGTAGATCATCGAACCGGTGAATGCCAGCGCGGGCCCGGGCGAAACGGTGCCTTCGGCGAGCAAGGAGAACGTCTCGTCGGCCGGCCGCACCGACAGCGACAGCGTCCCGCCGCCCTCGGCACCCAGCTCACCCATGGCGAGGCGCACCGCGTAAGCGGCGCCGTCGAGCGTGCCGGTTCCCTGGAAGCTGAAAGGTCCCTGCAAGGCCTCGAGCTTGAGCTCGCCGGAAATGCCCGTCGCCTCGTAGGTCTCGCCGTTGCGGGCATCCGCGACGCGCACGGCGCCACCACTCACCGAGGCGCTGGCGACCGAGATGTTGCTCTCGATCCGGCGGGTCGGCGCAAGGCCGCCCGCGAACGTGCCGTCGGCGGCGACGTCCAGCGAGACCGTGGGGTTGCCGAGCTGCAGCCGCGTGATGTTGTAGCGGTCGCGCAGGAAGTCGATGAGGGAGAAATCGGCCTCGACGGTCTCGACCGTGAGGTTGGGCGCGTCCACCGGACCGGCGCTGACATCGGCGAACTTGAGCTTGGGCGCAGGCAGCAGCGAGAACGACACGTCGCCGTCGATGCGGACCGGCTCGCCGAGCACCTCGCCCGCGATCACGGCCAGCCGATCGCGATAGTCGTTCCACGGCACGAAGCTGGGCACGACAAAGGCCGCGGCGATGGCGAGGATCGCGATGACCCCAACGATAATGAAGAGCCGGTTTAGCACGGGCCCGGGAATCTCCGCGGAACTAGGCAGAGTTTAGGCAATGGGGTGACAAGCGTCACGCCTCGATCGCCCAATGGGACTCATGATCGTGTTGATTTCGCAACAATCCGCCGGGGATCAGTGATGCTGGACGGCCAGCCACACCGCGGCGCCGATCAGGATGACCCCGGCGATGCGGTTGACGAGGTTGATCCGGTCGTCGCCCAGCGCGGTGCGGGCCTTGGCGGCGAGATAAATGTAGACGCCGTCAGTAATGAGCCCTGCGCCCATCTCGATGAGGCCGAGCCCGATCACCTGTGGCCAGGCCGGATAGGCCGGGTTGACGAACTGCGGCAGGAAGGCGCCGAAGAAGATCAGCGCCTTGGGGTTGCTCCAGAGCACCAGGAAGCCCGCCACCATCTGCTGCAGCGGCGTCCGGGCCGAAACCGGCCGGTCCGTACTGAGGCCGTGGCGGCTGGTGATGTAGCCCCAGCCGAGCCAGACGAGGTAGGCCGCGCCGGCATACTTGATGATGTCGAATGCCGCCGACACGACGCTCGTCACCGCCTCGAGCGCCAGCGCCACGATCAGCACCATGGTGAGGCGGCCGACCTGCACGCCGGCCTCCATCCAGAAGCCGGCGGCCATGCCGCGGGCCAGCGACGTCGAGACCAGCGCCGAAACCGTCACACCGGGGACGATGACGACGACGAACGCGGCGACGATGAAGGAGACGAGTATCGGCAGATCCGGCATGGTGCGGTGGTGCCTAACACCGTTGATGCAATTGAGACAGTCCCCCGGGGATGACACGCCCATCGATTTGACGCTACGAACGGCGGCCACTCGAATTCGGAGCGTTACATGTCCGCCAATTCCGCCTTCACCAAGCTCGATGCGCTGAGCCGCCGACTCGAGGCCATCGAGCACGCCCAGTCCATGCTGGGTGTCGACGAGGCCGTGATGATGCCCGTGGGCGGGGGCGAGAAGCGCGCCGAGACGATGGGCGTGCTCGCCGGCATGTACCACGAGATGGCGACCGGTCCTGAGGTCGGCGACTGGCTGGCGGATGCCGAGGCCGAGCCGCTGGACGAGATGCAGAAGCTCGCCATCCAGGAGTTCCGCCGCGTCCACACCAACATGACCTGCCTCTCGGCCGATTTCGTGCGCAAGCAGGTCAACGCCCGCATCCGCAGCGAGCAGCTGTGGCGCGAGCTGCGCCCAACCGGCGACTGGAAGGCTTTCCTGCCGGCCTTCGAGGGCGTCGTCGCCACCGCGCGCGAGGAAGCGCAGCTGCGCGGCGACGTGCTCGGGCTCTCGCCCTATGACGCGCTGATGGAGCAGTACGATCCCGGCAACCGCGCCGCCGACGTCGCGCCGGTCTTCGCCAACCTCAAGGTGTTCCTCAAGGATTTCATCCCCAAGGCGCTGGCGCGGCAGGAAGAAAAGCTCGCGGCCCGGCCGCTGAAGCCGTTCAACGCGCCCTTCCCGATCGACAAGCAGAAGGCCCTCGGCCTCGTCATGATGGAGGCGGTCGGCTTCGATTTCGACCACGGGCGGCTCGACATCTCGCACCACCCGTTCTGCGGCGGCGTGCCGACCGACATCCGCATGACCACCCGCTACACCGAGGGCGAGTTCATCAGCTCGCTGATGGGCATCATGCACGAGACCGGCCACGGCCTCTACGAGCAGAACCTGCCGCATGAGTGGACGCACTGGCCCGTGGGCCGCGCCCGCGGCATGGCCATGCACGAAAGCCAGAGCCTGTTCGTCGAGAAGGAAATCGCCCGCTCGCCGGAGTTCTGGGAGTGGGCTATGCCCCATATCCGCGAGAAGCTCGGCGACGAAGCCATTGCCGGCTGGGACCTCGAGGATGTGCTCGCGCATGTCCACTTCATCAAGCGCGGCCTGATCCGCGTCGATGCGGACGAAGCGACCTATCCACTGCACGTCATCCTGCGCTTCGAGCTCGAACAGGGGCTGATCGACGGCTCGCTGAAGCCCAAGGACGTTCCCGAAGCCTGGGACGCCAAGATGCGCGAGTACCTGGGTCTCTCCACCATCGACAACATGAAGGACGGCCCCATGCAGGACGTCCACTGGCCGTCGGGCGCCATCGGCTACTTCCCCAGCTACACGCTGGGCGCCATCATCGCGGCGCAGATCTGGCACGCCATCGAGCGCGACCAGCCGAACGCCCGCGAAGACATGCGCAACGGCCGCTTCGTCGGGCTCAACGAATGGCGTCGCGAGAAGATCTGGCAGCAGGCCAGCAAGTACTCCATGCCCGAGCTCATCCAGCGCGCCACGGGCGAGAAGCTGAACTCCAAGCACTTCGAGGAGCACCTGACGCGCCGCTACCTCAGCTGATCGGGAGGAGATCGGCCCATGGCCAAGGACCGGCCATCCGTGCTGCAGCCGCTGCAGCACGGCACGTTCCGCAACATCTGGATCGCCAATCTCGTTTCGAGCTTCGGCGCGCTGATCCAGGGTGTCGGCGCGGCCTGGATGATGACCGCGCTGACCAACTCGGTCGATCTGGTGGCACTGGTCCAGGCCTCCATCTCGCTGCCGATCATGCTGTTCTCGCTGCTGGGCGGAGCCATTGCCGACAACTTCCCGCGCCGCCGGGTGATGCTGATCGCGCAGGCGTTCATGTTCGTCGTCTCGGCGCTGCTGACGCTGACGGCCTGGATGGGGCTGATCACCCCGTGGCTGCTGCTGACCTTCACCTTCCTCATCGGCTGCGGCACGGCCCTCAACAACCCGTCCTGGCAGGCCTCGGTGGGCGATCTCGTGCCGCGCTCGAGCGTAGGCTCGGCGGTGGCGCTCAACTCGATCGGCTTCAACCTCTCGCGTAGCCTCGGCCCGGCCGTGGGCGGCATCATCGTCGCGGTCGCCGGCGCCGCCGCGGCGTTTGCCGTCAACATGCTGAGCTATCTGGGGCTGCTCGCCGTGCTCATCAGCTGGAAGCCGCAGCCTGCGCCTGCGGGATTGCCGCGTGAGGCGGTGGGCGCCGCGATGCTTGCCGGCATCCGCTACATCGCGCTGTCGCCGAACCTAGGCAAGGTGCTGGTGCGCAGCTTCCTCTTCGGCCTCGCCGCAAGCGCGGTGCTGGCGCTGCTGCCGGTGGTATCGCGCCAGATCGAGGGTGCCGGGCCCCTGCTCTACGGCCTGCTGCTGGGCGCCTTCGGCGTCGGTGCGGTGAGCGGCGCGCTGGTCAGCGCACGTCTCGCCGAGCAGTTCAGCAGCGAAGCCATCGTCCGCCTCGCCTTCATCGGCTTTGCCGCCTGCGCCGCGATCACGGCCATCAGCCCCTCGCCCTGGATCATCGGGCTGGCGCTGGCGCTGGGCGGCGCGTGCTGGGTGCTGGCGCTGACGCTGTTCAACATCACCGTCCAGCTTTCGACGCCACGCTGGGTGGTCGGGCGGGCCCTTTCGCTCTACCAGACCGCGACCTTTGCCGGCATGGCTGCAGGCAGCTGGCTCTGGGGTCTTGCCGGCGAGCAGTTCGGTATTTCGAACGCCCTGCTCGCCTCTGCTGCCGCGCTGCTCGTCGGCGCCGCGGTCGGCCTGTTCCTCGCCATCCCGCCGCGGATGATCCTCGACCTCGATCCCGCCAACCGCTGGAAAGAGCCCGAGATATCGCTGCCGATCGAGCCCCGGTCGGGCCCGATCGTGGTCAGCATCGAGTATCGCATCCGGCCGCAGGACGTGCGCGAGTTCCTCAAGGTGATGGCGGAGCGCAAGCGCGTGCGTCTGCGCGACGGCGCGCGGGAATGGACGCTGCGGCGCGACCTCAGCCAGACCGACGTCTGGATCGAGAACTACAAGAGCCCGACCTGGACCGAGTATGCCCGGCACAACCAGCGCCTCACCCACGCCGATGAAGTGATCGGCGACCAGCTCCGCAACCTGCACCAGGGCGCGAGCGTCCCGTGGTCCGGCGCATGATCGAGAGGCCGCCGAACTGGTTCGCCGCCATCGCCGCCAACCGGACGATCGATCCGCCCTGAGGTTGACATCGGGGCGACGATCCCTATGTTCCGGGCTCCCGCAGCACCAACCGGCAGGTCCCCATGGATATCCGCATGACCGATCATTTCGCCCTGATCCGTCACCCGGAGTCCAACCATGCCCGGTTCCATCTCGCTCAAAGCGGCAAGCTACAAGACGCCTAGCGGCGTCGAACTCTTCTCCAATCTCGACCTCGCGTTCGGTCCGCTCCGCACCGGCCTCATCGGCCGGAACGGCGTCGGCAAGAGCACGCTGCTCAAGCTGATCACCGGCGAACTCGCGCCGGCCAGCGGCGAAGTCGCCGTGACCGGCACGATCGGTCTGCTGCGCCAGACGGTGCAGCACGGCGATGCGAGCGTGCGTGTCGGCCTCGGCTGCGCCGATGAGCTCGACCGGCTGGACCGGCTCGAGGCCGGCACCGGCTCGCTCGAGGATGCGACCGACGCCGACTGGACCCTGCCCGCGCGCATCGAGAACGTCCTCGCCGATGTCGGCCTGCCCAGCCTCGACATGCAGCGGCCGGTTTCCTCGCTCAGCGGCGGGCAGCGGACGAGGCTGTCGCTGGCGGCGTTGCTGCTCGAACAGCCCGACATGCTGCTGCTCGACGAGCCGACCAACAACCTCGATGCCGATGGACGCGCCGCGGTGGCCGCGATGCTCAAGGGCTGGCGCGGGGGCGCCATCGTCGTCAGCCACGATCGTGCACTGCTGCGCGAGATGGACCAGATCATCGAGCTCACGACCATCGGCGCCAATGTCTATGGCGGCAACTGGGACCTCTACCGCGAGCGCAAGGCGGCGGAACTGGCGGCGGCCGAGCACGATCTCGCCAATGCCGAGCGCACGCTCGGCGAGATCGATCGCAAGACCCAGGCGATGCGCGAGCGCAAGGCCAGGAAGGACTCGGCCGGCGCAAAGAAGGCGGCCCGCGGCGACATTCCCCGCATCCTGCTGGGCGGAATGAAGAACAATTCCGAGAACACGAGCGGCGAGCAGGCCCGGCTCGGCGAACGCCGCCGCGCCACGGCATCGGTCGCACTGGCCGAGGCCAAGGCCGAGATCGAGGTGCTGCAGCCCATGTCGGTGAAGCTCGAGCCGAGCGGGCTCTCCCGCGGCACCACGGTGCTGCAGCTCGACCGGCTGACGGGCGGGCCCATCCCGGGCCAGCCGATCATCCGCGACCTGGGCCTCAAGGTCACCGGGCCCGAGCGCGTGGCGATCACCGGTCCGAACGGCACCGGCAAGACGACGCTGCTGCGATTGATCACCGGCGACCTCGGGCCGGAGGGCGGCGCCGTGCGCATCACCCCGCGGCATGCCCTGCTCGACCAGCAGGTCGGCATCCTCGATCCCACCGAGACCATCCGCGAGAACTATCTCCGGCTGAACCCCGGCGACAACGAGAACGCCGCCCGCGCCGCCCTCGCCCGCTTCATGTTCCGCTCCGACGCCGCGCTGAAGTCCGTCTGGCAGCTGAGCGGCGGCGAGATGCTGCGCGCCGGCCTCGCCTGCACGATCGGCAGCGGAAGGCCACCGGAGCTGCTGATCCTCGACGAGCCAACCAACCACCTCGACATCCACGCCATCGAAGCGGTCGAGGCCGGCCTCAGGGCCTATGACGGCGCGCTCCTCGTGGTCAGCCACGACCGCGCCTTCCTCGAGGCGATCGGCATCGAACGGGAGCTGGAACTTGGCGGGCCCGGCTTTTCCGATGCTCCGTCATCAGGATAAGCTCGTGGCATGGCGCGCCTCAGCTATGCCTTCGGCCCGTTCACGCTCGATCCCGCCGCAGGCGTGCTGCAGCGGGAGGGCGAGATACTTGCCGTCGGCCAGCGCGCCACGGCCCTGCTCCGCATCCTGATCGAGGCCGAGGGACAGCCGGTGACGAAGGACCGGCTGCTCGCCGAAGCCTGGCCCGGCCTGTTCGTCGAGGAGGCGAACCTGTCGGTGCAGGTCGCGTCGCTGCGCAAGGCTTTGGGCAAGGCGCCCGACGGTGACGAATGGATCGCAACGGTGCCGCGCGTCGGCTATCGCCTTGCCCACCCGGGCCCGGCCTCGCCTCCCGCTACCCAGATCAGGCCTGCCATAGCGGTGCTCCCGTTCGAGAGCCTCTCCGCCGACGCCGCGGACACCTATTTCGCCGACGGCGTGGTGGAGGGCATCACCAGCGCCCTGTCGCGCTTCCGGGGCTTTGCGGTCGTCGCGCGCCATGCCGCCCGGGCCCTGTCGCCCACGGACCTGCCTCGCGCCCGCGACGAACTCGGCGTCCGCTACGTGCTGGCCGGCAGCGTCCGCCGGCAGGGACAGCGCGTGCGGGTTTCTGCCCGTCTCGTCGACACTTCGAGCATGGCGCAGCTCTGGTCCACACATCTCGACGGCAGCCTCGAGGACCTGTTCGCGTTCGAGGATCGGATCACCGAGGAGGTCGTCGGCCTCGTCGAGCCCGAGATTCGCAAGGCCGAGATCGAGCGCGCTCGCAGCAAGCGTCCGGGCAGCCTCGATGCCTACGATCTCTACCTGCGCGCCCTGCCGCTCTTCCGCGGCACGACGCCCGAGACGCGCCGCGAAGCCATCCGCCTGCTCGAGGACGCCGTGGCGCTCGATCCGGGATTCTCGACCGCCATCGCCTATCTCGCCTGGGCCTACGAACGGCAGGACACCTTCGGCTCCGGCATGACGGCCGCCGAACGTGCGCGCGCGCTCGAGCTGGCAGAACGGGCCATCGAGCACGATTCCGACGATGCACTCGTCCTGTCGATCGCCGCGCTGGTCCTGCTCAATGTCGGAGGCCAGCCCGAACGCAGCCTCGCCATGTTCCGCCGCGCCTTCGACGCCAACCCGAACAACGCGACCGTCATCGCCCTCACCGCATTCGCCAATGTCATGGTCGGCGACCTCGCCTTCGGCCGCGAGTGCTTCCTGCGCGGCCTGCGCGTGGCTCCCGGCTCGCTCGAGAACTACGAGACGCTGGTCGGGGTCGGCCTGTCGCACATCCTTGCCGGCGAGTTCGAGCCGGCCGCCGACTGGGCCCTGCGGAGCCTCGCCAGCAATCCCGACTGGCTGGGCGCCTACTGGACGCTCGCCGCCGCCTACGGCCATCTCGGGCGCAGCGACGAAGCCCGTGCGGTGATCGCCCAGTTGCTGCAACGCGCGCCGCACATGCGGCTGGCCGATATCGAGCGGCGCGGCGAGCGGTATGCGGAGCGCTACTCGATCCTGGTCGAGGGCCTCAGGAAGGCCGGCCTGCCCGCCTGATTCTGGAACTCTTTTGGCGCCGCTTTGGGACCCGGCGGCCGACCGATGCCACCCTGCCTCCATCGCACCTGGAGGCAACCATGGCTACCGACCACATCCCCCTCTCCTTCACCCGCTCATCGCGCCCGGGCCTTCGTGCCGCCGCGGGCCGACTGTGGAACGCGCTGCTGGTCTGGCTGTCCGAGCCCGTCGAGGCCGAAGCCGACCCGCTGTCCCACCTCACGCCGCGCGACTGGGCCGATATCCCGGCCCACCATCCCCGGCACGATGGTTGACCGCCCAAAGTATCAGTCGTCCGAATTTATCCGCCCGATTTACAAATACGTGGCGGCGGGCCTATCGTCGCTGCATCTGGCTGGAGGACTTTGGGAAGCCGGACAATCGAGGGGAGGAATCGATGCGCAAGGCGTCGACGATGACTGCTACCCTGCTGGGAGCACTGTTTCTTTCGAGTAGTGCCGCTACTGCCGTCGACATCAAGATCGGCTTCCTGCCGGGCGTGGTGGACCCGTTTTACCAGGTGATGCAGCTCGGCGTGGAAGCCGCTGCCAAGGATCTCGGCATCGAGGTCGTGACCCAGATCCCGCCGACCTGGGGCGTCGAAGCCCAGACGCCGATCCTCGATGCGCTCGTCGCGCGCGGGGACCTCAACTACATCATCACGGCGCCCACCGATAAGGACCAGATGGTCGCCCCGCTGCAGCACGCAGTGGACGCCGGCGTCAAAGTCATCACCGTCGACACGTTCCTCGGCGATGGCGACTATGCCAACGGCCCGGTGACGTTCCCCATCGCCTATATCGGCTCGGACAATGTCGAGGGCGGCCGCATCTCGGCCCGCGGTCTCGCCAAGGCGATCGGCGGCAAGGGCACCGTCTACATCAACTCCACCAACCCGAACGTGAGCTCCGTCGAGGGCCGCGAGCAGGGCTTCAAGGAGGTGATGGCCAACGAGTTCCCGGACATCAAGGTGCTCGGGCCCGACTACAATCTCGATGACCAGAACAAGGCGGCCCAGCAGACCGCGGCTGTCATCGAGCAGAACCCCGATCTCGTCGGCGTGTTCGGCACCAACGTGTTCAGCGCCGGCGGCGCGGGCAACGCGGTGGTCAATGCCGGGCTCGGCGGCGCCGTGCAGGTCGTCGCCTATGACGCGACGCTCGAAGCGATCGAGCTCATGAACAAGGGCGTCGTCAGCCTGGTGCTGGCGCAGAAGCCGTTCGACATGGGCTACATGGCGGTGCAGTTCGCCGCCGCCGATGCCGCGGGCGTCACCAGCCTGCCGCGCCGCGTCGAGACCGGGTTCGCCATCCTCGACAAGGAGAATGTCGCGGATCCGAACTACGCGCGCTTCATCTACAAGACCGGCAACTGACCGGCCCGAAACCTGACCGGCCGGGGCGCCACCGCGCCTCGGCCCTCTCGTTCCAGCGACGCGGGGAAGACGTGACCGACAGCAATGCCATCGCGGCCGCAATGGAGCCGCGACTATCCGCCGACAAGCGCTTCGTCCTTCTCGCGAGCCGGCTGTGGGCCTGGGTGTTTCTCGGGGTGATGATCGTCTTCTTCATCATCGCGGTGCCCCTTTTCGGCGGCGCCACCTTCCTCACCGTCCGCAACAGCCAGAACATCCTGATGGCGATAGTTCCGGTTCTGCTGCTCGGGCTGGGCCAGACCTTCGTTATCATCGCGGCGGGCATCGACCTCAGCGTGGGCTGGGTGATGAGCCTCGCCTCCGTCCTGTCGGCACATGCGATCCGCGCGTCCTACAATGCCGGCGCACCGCTGTTCCTTGCGGTCTTCCTTGGCTTTGCCGCCGGTGTCGGGGGAGCGGCGACGGTCGGACTTGTCAACGGGCTGATCATCGCCAAGCTGAAGGTGCCGGCATTCATCGTCACGCTCGGCACCTCATTTATCGTGCGGGGGCTGTCGTTGCTGTTCTCGGAGAACACGACGGTCATCGGGCTGCCCGAAGGCGTTCGCGACTATGGCAACGAGGCCCTCTTCTACTGGGTACGTGGCGAAGGCGGCGGCTTCTATGTCCTCGAGCGCCCCGAAGTGACGGGGGCGCTGCTCCGCTCGATGGACCGCATCCTCGCCTGGCCGGTGGTGATCACCGCCGTCGTCGTGATCTTCTGCATCTTCCTGCTCAAGCGCACCCAGTTCGGCCGGCACACCTATGCCATCGGCGGGAACATGCAGGCGGCGCTGCGCACCGGCATCCCGGTCGACCGCCACATCATCAAGCTCTACATGCTGAGCTCGGCCACGGCGGGGATCGCCGGGGTGCTCTCGACCCTGCGCTTCACCGCCGGATCGGCCGTCATCGGCGACCCGCTGCTGCTGAGCTCCATCGCGGCGGTGATCATCGGCGGCGTGAGCCTCTTCGGCGGCGCCGGCTCGATCGTTGGCACGGTGATCGGCGCGCTGATCATCGCAGTCCTCACCACCGGGCTCGTGATGCTCAATGTCCAGGCCTTCTGGCAGTTCATCGTGGTCGGCGCCGTGGTCATCATCGCGGTGCTGATCGACCAGTCGCGCGACCTCATCCTCGGTCGGCGCGGGAGGGGCAGCTGATGAGCGAACCGATCCTCTCCATCCGCCACATGGTCAAGCGCTTCGGCGGCCTCACCGCCGTCAACGACGTGAGCCTCGATATCCATCCGGGCGAAGTTGTGGCGCTGCTCGGCGACAACGGCGCCGGCAAGTCGACCCTGATCAAGTGCGTCTCGGGCGTCCACCTGCCCGACAGCGGCGAAATCCGCTTCGAGGGCCGTCCCGTGAGCTTTCCCAAGCCGATCGACGCGCGCAGCGCCGGCATCGAGACGATCTACCAGGACCTGGCGCTCGCCAACAATCTCGATGTCCCGGCCAACATCTTCCTCGGCCGCGAGATGAAGAACCGCTATCTCGGCGGGCTCGTGCAGACGCTCAACGATCGCCAGATGCTGCGTGAGGCCGCGCAGAGCCTTGCCGCGCTCGAGATCCAGTTCCCGACGCTGACCCAGCCGATCGAGAGCCTCTCCGGCGGCCAACGCCAGGCCGTCGCCATCGCGCGCGCCATCTACTGGAAGGCGCGGCTGATGATCATGGACGAGCCGACCAACAACCTCGGCGTACCGGAGCAGCAGAAGGTGCTGGAGCTGATCCGGCGGCTCCGCGACCAGGGCGTGCCGGTGATCCTCATCACCCACACCATGCCCGATGTCTTCGCGGTAGCCGACCGCATCATCGTCATGCACCGGGGGCGCAAGGTCGCCGAGAAGCGCATGGCGGATACGAACGCCTCCGAGCTCGTCCAGTACATGGTCGGGGCACTGGACGACACGAGGACCGTCGCCTAGGGGCTGCCGATCACCATGCGGTTGCCCTCGCTGTCGCGGAACTCCGCAACGATCCGGCCGGGCTGCCATGGCGCTTCCGCCGGCTCGGTGATGATCTCGACGCCCCTGGCCCTGAGAGCGGCGACGGTCCCGCGGACGTCGTCATCGACGAGCACCAGAACCGGCGCGTCCGACGGCCGGGTGTCCTGGCGGAGAAAATGCAGGTTGGTGACCGCGCCCGGCAGGCGCAACTCGATCCACCGCCAGCCATCGGGCCCCATCGGCGTGTCGGCGGCGACTTCGCAGCCCAGGGCATCGACGTAGAACTGCTTGGCCCGGTCCTGATCGGCAACGGGCAGTTCGGCAAACTGGATATGCATGGCCAACTCTCTCAGCGTGTGAAGGCGCGGTGAACCGCGGCGGCGAACTCGGCCGGCGCGGCCTCGAACCCCATGTGGTCTCCGGGAAACGCGACAGGCTCGATGCCCAGTTCCCGCGCCAGTGCCTGGCCCATCGCCTCGATCGGCTGGCCGGCCGAACCTTCGCCGATGGCGACGACGATCGGTGGCTGGCCGCGGCGCAGCGCCTCCACATCGGGGCGATAGTGCCCGAGCGGCATCATGCCGTGGGCGAGCCAGTATTCGAAGTTGCCGCTCACCCGGCCGAAGGTCTCGGCGTCTTCCGGGCTCATCTCCATCTCGGGAGGCATGTCCTCGAGCGGCCCGTCCTCGAGGCCGTTCATGCCGAAGAACGCGCCCATGGCCGCGTCGACGCCGTCGCGCCGGTAGGTGTCGTAGATCACCTTGTCGGCCGCCAGCGCCGCGGACGGGTCGTCCATCAGCATCATGGACGGTGGCTCGTGGGCGAGGACCGCCCTGACGAGGTCGGGATGGCGGGCAGCGAGGGCCAGCCCAATCTGCGCGCCGCCGCTGGTGCCGAACACATAGGCCGGTCCGCTGCCGGCGGCACGGATCAGCGCCGCGGCGTCGTCGGCCTGCACCATCATGTCCAGCTCGACCGGCGCGCCGTCGAAGGGGCTGCGCGAGTTGCCGCGCGGATCGAAGGTCACGACCCGATAGCGATCCGCCAGCCGCTGCGCCAGGTCGGCGAACACACCGGCGTCCTGCGGGCCGCCCGGAATGACCAGCAGCGTCGGGCCGCTGCCGCGCACCTCGTAGTAGAGCGTCGCGCCGGGAACCTTCAGCGTGGCGGCGCTCATCGTCGGCATGGTGTCGGTCATGTGGACGTCTCCTGTGGATCGAACTTCGGAATGGGTCTGAGCCAGGGCCGCCGGCAGCGAAAGGGCAAACGCGCCCGCCACCGTGACGGCCAGAACGAGGCTTCCGTTTGGCACGTGGCTCTGCCTGTTCTTGCAGAACTGGACCGTCCAGTTCTCTGCTTGCAGGAAACTAGACTGTCCAGTACTGTGATGTCAATCGGGACGGCGGAACTCCGCGAGAGGTGCGAGCAAAATGGGATCTGAAGCGAGCGAAAACACGGATGCGGAGGGAGACGGACGTTCCGCGCGCAAGCGCCGGGCGATACTCGACGCCGCCACCGAGGTCTTTCTCAGGAGCGGCTATCTCGGCACCAACATGGACGAGATCGCCGCCCTCTCCGCGGTGTCCAAGCAGACGGTCTACAAGCACTTCTCCAGCAAGGAAGCGCTGTTCATCGAGATCGTGGGGGGCATGACCACCGGCGCGGGCGACATCGTGCACAACGACGTGGCGGAGCTCGGCCGGGACGAGGACCTTTCCGCCTACCTGGTCGAGTATGCCCTCCGCCAGCTCACGGTCGTGCTGACGCCGCGCATCATGCAGCTGCGGCGCCTCGTGATCGGCGAGGTCACGCGCTTTCCGGAGCTGGCACGGGTACTCTACGAGCGCGGGCCGGCGCGGGCCATGGCCATGCTGGCCGGGGTCTTCCAGGGGCTGGCCGAGCGTGGCCTGCTGACGATCGACGACCCGCAGATCGCGGCCTCCCACTTCAACTGGCTGATCATGTCCGAGCCGCTGAACCAGGCGATGCTGCTGGGCGACGATGCCATACCCTCACAGGCGGACCTGCGCCGCAACGCCGAAGCCGGGGTCCGGGTGTTTCTCGCGGCATATGGAAGGCCTGCCCGATGAGGAAAACCCGTTACGTGGCGCGCTGCACCTGCGGCCAGGTCGAAGTCGAGATGCAGGGGGCGCCGATGATCAGCCTCGTGTGCCATTGTGACGACTGCCAGGCCGGCTCGAGCCAGCTGGAGGCCCTGCCGAACGCGCCGGCCATCCTCGATGCGAGCGGCGGCACGCCCTACGCCCTCTACCGCAATGACCGGATATCGTTCATCCGCGGCGAGGAACTCGTCGCCGAACACCGGCTCAAGCCGGAGGCCGGTACGCGCCGAGTCGTCGCCACGTGCTGCAACTCGGCGATGCTGATGCGGCTCGACGACGTCCTGCACTGGACGCCGGTCTACGGCGATCGCATCGCGGATGCGCCGCGGCCCGAGATGCGGATCAACACCCGGTTCGCGCCGGCTGGCGCCAGCGTGCCGGCGGACATGCCGAATGCCGCGGGCATTCCGCTGAGATTTGTGACGAAGGTGATCGGGGCGAAAGTCGGCATGCTGCTCCGCCGCTGAGGGCCGGACGCAGCCTCGCAGTCCGCCAGCCACCACGAGCAACAAGGCCCGCATCGCTGCGGGCCTTGTCGTTACTCGTCGCGGTACACCTTCTCGCGGCGCTCGTGCATTTCCTGGGCTTCCAGGGAGAGCGTGGCGATCGGCCGGGCGTCGAGCCGGGCGAGGCCGATGGGCTCGCCGGTTTCTTCGCAATAGCCGTAGGTGCCGTCCTCGATCCGCTTAAGCGCTGCGTCGATCTTGCTGATCAACTTGCGCTGGCGGTCGCGGGTCCGCAGTTCCAGGGCACGGTCGCTTTCCGAAGAAGCACGGTCGGCCATGTCCGGGTGGTTCTGGCTTTCTTCCTGCAGGTTCTCGAGAGTCTCGCGGCTCTCCCGCAGGATCTCGTCCTTCCAGCGTTCCAGCTTCTGCCGGAAGTACTCCCGCTGGCGCGGGTTCATGAAAGGCTCATCCTCAGTAGGACGATAATCAAGAACTTCAGTCGACATTCTGACTCATTCCAAGACGCCCCTAATGGCGGGCCTTATAGTGGCGCAAGGCATATCTTCGCAAGCTTCGAAAAGCTCGGTGATTAATACGTGAGCGAGCTTGTAGCCGATTGTGTCAGGCGGGGTACAGTCCTCTCTTGGCCAGCTCCACCCTTGCCCTGAGCTCGATTTCGTCCAGCAGGGCATCAAGTCCGGGCTCGCCGCGCTCCCGCGCCTGGGTCATGACGGCCATGAGCTGGGTGAGGCGCCCCTCGGTCAGCCGGCCGGCCAGAAGGTCCGTGCGCAGCCCTTCGAGGGTGTCGATGAGGTCGGTGCCGCGACGCGCCATCCTGCGCCGCTTCTGCAGCGGGTCGTCCACTGCCTGCAGCGCGAGCAGCGCATCGAGCGAGGTCACCGGGCCGGCGCCCATGGCGGCGCGGGCCTCGGTCGCCTGACCGCCGAGGTTCACCTCGAAGGTCCCCGAGCCCGAGGCACGCCCCGAGGCGGAGCGCCCCGTCACATTGCCTACCCGCGAATTGCTGTCGATCCGCACCGGACTCACCTGCTGTCACCTGCCTCGGCAAATTCTGCCGCCACCGGTTAAGCAAAGGTTAACCAGCCCGGCAGGACTTGCCGCCCACCCCTGCCCCGGCGATGACCAACTGAGGAAAAACTACGATAAATCCACGACTTAGTACGGACTGCAGTGAGTTGGCACGTTTCTCGCAACACCACTGGCGATCACGGCGCATGGGGATGTGCCGAACTCCGGGGACTGCCAGATGGCCAAATTCAACCTCAAGCGCGCGCTGTTCGGTCTGCTGACCGCCGTGCTGCTCATTCCGCAGCCGAGCATCAGCTACGGCGCCGCGGCCCGCATCAAGGACATCGTCGATATCGAAGGCGTCCGCGATAACCAGCTGATCGGCTACGGCCTCGTCGTCGGCCTCAACGGCACCGGCGACGGCCTCAACAACTCGCCCTTCACCAAGCAGAGCCTTCAGGCGATGCTCGAGCGCCTCGGGGTCAACACCCGTGGCGAGAACATGCGCACGGCCAACGTGGCCGCGGTGATGGTGACGGCCAACCTGTCGGCCTTCTCCACGCAGGGCTCGCGCCTCGATGTGAACGTCGCCGCCCTCGGCGATGCCAAGAGCCTGCAGGGCGGCACGCTGCTCGTCACGCCGCTGCTCGGCGCCGACGGCGAGGTCTATGCCATCGCCCAGGGCGCCGTGACCATCAACGGCTTCCGCGTCGACGGCGACGCCGCATCGGTCGTCTCCGGGGTGCCGACCACCGGCCGGATCTCCTCGGGCGGGCTGATCGAGCGCGAAATCGGCTTCGTGCTCGGCGCCCAGCGCACCCTGCGCCTTGCGCTGCGGAACCCGGATTTCACCACCTCGCGGCGCATTGCGCTCGCCATCAACGATTTCATCGGCATCCCCTCGGCGACGCCCGAGGATCCGGCGACCATCCGCGTGAACCTGCCGCGCAACTTCAACGGCAACATCGTCGACCTGCTGACGGACATCGAGCAACTGATCGTCGAGACGGACCTGCCGGCCAAGATCGTTATCGACGAGAACTCGGGCATCATCGTCATGGGCAAGGATGTGCGCGTGTCGACGGTCGCCGTGGCCCAGTCGAACCTCACCGTCACCATTGCCGAGAGCCCGACCGTCGTTCAGCCCAATCCGCTGAGCCTGGGGCAGACCGCCGTGGAGCCGCGCACCGACATCAATGTCGACGAAGCCGGCAGCAACCTCGCCATGGTGCGGGAGTCGGTGAGCCTGCAGCAGCTGGTCGACGGGCTCAACGCACTGGGCATCGCGCCGCGCGACCTGATCGCGATCCTCCAGGCCATCAAGGCCTCCGGCGCCCTCCAGGCCGAGATCGAGGTGCTCTGATGTTCGGCCCCGCAGCCTCCGCCACCACCACCACCGCCGGCAGCAGCCTTGCGCCAGCCAAGCTGGCTCAGCTTCGCGAGCAGGCCGAAGAGCTTGAGGGCGTTTTCCTCAACACCCTGATGAAGGAAATGTTCGCCTCGCTCAAAACCGACCAGTCCGCCCTCGGCGGCGGCTTCGGCGAAGAGACCTGGCGCGGCATGCAGGCCGAGCAGATGGCCAATGCCGTGGCCAAGGGCGGCGGCATCGGCATCGCCGAGTCCATTCTTCCCGATCTCATCGCGGCCCAGGAGGCCGCGCAGAAAGCGACCACGACAAGAGGAGCGATGTAATTGATGTCGAACGCTGCCGAACGCCTTGCGGCCCTAGATTCCCTTCCCGCCGCGGACCTGTGCGCGCTCGCCACGGACACGCTCGAGAGCCTCGTGGTGGCGATCAACCAGGAGACCACCCTGCTCCGCGCCGGACGCGCGAGGGAGGCGGGCGAGCTCACCGCCGAGAAGACGCGGCTCGCCCAGGACTACATGGGCTTTGCCCGCTCGGTGCAGCGGCAGGCAGCACGCCTCCGCGCCGAGGCCCCTGCCCAGGTCGACAACCTTCTTGCCCGCCACGACAAGCTGGCGACGCAGATGGCCGAGAACCTCAGGGTCATCGCCACCGCCCGAACGGTCACCGAGGATCTGCTGACCGACGTCGCCCGCTCGATCAGCGCCAAGGCCAACCCCAAGACTTATGGAGCCACCGGCCAGCTCAGCGGCCATCCTCCGCAGGTCGCGAGCGGCGTTTCACTGAACCGGGCGCTGTAGCTCCAATTTTCTACAAATTGCCCGGAACTCCCTAAGCGTAATGAAAGCCCGGACCGGCAGTTTCCAAAGCTGAATTGGCAATTGGGAATGCCGGTCATGAGCGCCAGAATAGCGCCCGAACCGATCAGAACGGGACTCGGAGCCGTCGCGGATTTTCGCTCGCGATCGATGCTCGGCGATTCCCATTCGGCTCCGGAGCAGCAGGATCAGCCGCCACCGCAGCAGGAGCCGCGCCAGATGCGGCTCGCCGATACCCTGCCCCCTATTCCTACGCCACCCCCGCCGCCCGGCTCGGCCTTTGCCGCCGCGCTGCTTTCCGGCCAGCTGCCGCCCAAGCCCACGACCGAGCGCGAGATCATGCTCAGGCTGGGGAGCGCCGACCTGCCGGCGCAGGGCTCGCTCGCCCTCCACGACAGACTCGTCTGACGGGCGATTCCGTCCTTAAGAAACAGCTAATCACTAATTGCCGAGTGCCTCTCCGGGCTCTCGGCAGGATTTGCCGATGTCGCGTATTTCGGCGCGATATCAATGGCTTGTGCGGTTTCGAACACCAGCGCAGAACCAAAAATTAACTGCGCTGAGCAGGCATCTGTTAACCATTCCGAAGTCTCCGGCAGCTAGCATCCTCACCAGTCTCAGAACGAGATAGCGATACTAGCCAGAAGGGATTTCACCCCATGCCGGAAGTTAATCTTTCCAAAGCGGTTCGTTCGAACCTCTTGAGCCTTCAGTCCACCGCCGCCCAGATGGCCAAGACGCAGGAGCGTCTTGCCACCGGTCTCAAGGTGAATACCGCGCTCGACAACCCGACGAACTTCTTCACCGCCGCGTCGCTTAATAGTCGTGCGTCCGACATGGCAAACCTGCTGGACTCGATGGGCAACGGCATCAAGACCATCGAGGCGGCCGACAACGGCCTGACCTCGATCGTCAAGACCGTGGAAACGATGCAGTCCTCCCTGCGCCAGGCGCGCCAGGACAAGTCGTTCAAGACCTCATCCTACTCGCTGACCCCGGCGGACATCACGACCGGCGTCACCACCGACGCTCAGGCCCTGGCCAAGTCGCTGACCGTTTCGGGCGGCGCCTATGCGACGGGCACCCAGGCGAGCGTCGGCCTCATCAGGGGCGCGACTGCTACCGCCGCGATCGGCGCCGTGGCCGCCACTGTCGACATGAACGAAGCCGGCGACGGCCTCGACTTCTCGATCGCCGTCAACGGCGGCGCGGCAACGCCTGTGACCATTCGTGGTTCGGCCGGCCTGAACCAGATCACCGTCGATGCTGGCGCCACCAGCTACACGATGAGCGTCGCCAACGGCGCCGCCGTCACCCGCGCCGAACTGGTTTCCGCCCTCAACGGTGGCTTCGCTGCCGTCGGAATGAACGTGACCGCTGGCCTCGATGGTTCGAACAACCTGACCTTCACGGGTCCGGAAGCCACCGACTTCACCACTGCCGGCATCGACATCACCGCCGGCGTGATCGCGAACGGCGGTGCCGGCACGGCACTGACACTCGCCAACTTCGGCTTCGCGGCCGCCAACCCGACCGAGACGACCACCAAGTCGTATGCGGCCAAGACCGTTGACCAGTTGGTCTCGGAGATCAACGCTCCGAGCAGCGCCTTCGTCGGCAAGGTCCGTGCGTCGAATGACAACGGCAAGCTCCGCCTCGAGAACCAGTCGACGGTCGGGCTCGATGTCGATGGCGTCACCGCTTCGGGCACCCTCGACGGCAGTTCGTCGGGTGGTTCGCAGATCGATGGCAACACCGTTCGCCGCAACCTCGTCACCCAGTTCAACGAACTGCGTGATCAGCTCGACAAGTTCTCGGACGATGCCTCGTTCAACGGCATCAACCTGCTCCGCGGCGACAAGCTGAAGCTGACCTTCAACGAGACCGGCACGTCGACCATCGACATCCAGGCCAAGAACGAGGATGGCGACCCCATCTCGGTCAACAACACCGAGCTGGGCATCGATCATGCCGTCAATGCCGACTTCGACAGCGACACCACGCTCGACGCCCGCCTCGAAGTCCTCAGCACGGCGCTGCTGAAGCTCCGTTCGCTGGCCTCCTCGTTCGGTTCGAACCTGTCGATCGTTCAGAACCGCACGGACTTCACCAAGAACATGATCAATACCCTCGAGACCGGCGCGGCGAACCTGACGCTCGCCGACACCAACGAGGAAGCGGCGAACCTTCTCGCCCTGCAGACCCGCCAGCAGCTGTCGTCGACGGCTCTGTCGATGGCCTCGCAGGCCGACCAGGCGGTGCTGCGTCTGTTCTGATCCAACGCACATCGAAACGCAAAAGGCGGGCTTAGGCCCGCCTTTTTTGTTGCCCGCGCCATTGCGCGTACCAGATCGAAGCCCCAACTGCTCATTAACTTTGCCTCGAATGCGACAGACAAACTCGAATTCAAGAATCGAACTTAAGACTTCTTTTGCCGGTGGAGGCCAATCATCTGCCCGCGTCTCAGGACGAGACGGCTTTAGTAACTGAGTACGGACCCAGAAAGGGCCTCCAAATGGTTGATGTCAATCTGTCGAAAGCAGTTCGCTCGAACCTGCTGAGCCTGCAGTCCACCGCAGCCTCCATGGCCAAGACGCAGGAGCGTCTCGCCACCGGTCTCAAGGTGAACTCTGCGCTCGACAACCCCTCCAACTTCTTCACCGCCGCGTCTCTCAACAGCCGCGCCGGCGACATGGCCAACCTGCTCGACAGCATGTCGAGCGGTGTCAAGACGATCGAAGCAGCCGACAACGGCCTGAAGTCGATCACCAAGACCGTTGAGTCGATGCAGTCGACGCTCCGTCAGGCGCGTCAGGACAAGTCGTTCAAGACGGCCTCCTACTCGCTGACCGCTGCCGACGTCACCACCGGTGTCAGCACTGACGCCGCGGCGAACGCCAAGGCCATCACGGTCTCCGGCGGTGCCTTCGCCGAGGGCGCAGAAGCCAGCATCAGCCTGATCAAGGGTTCGACCGCGACCGCCGCTATCGGCGCCGTGGCCGCAACTATCGACCTGGACGAAGCCGGCGACGGCCTCGACTTCTCGATCGCCGTCAACGGCGGTTCGGCGACTGCCGTGACCGTCCGTGGCTCGGCAGGCACGAACCAGATCACCGTCGACGCCGGTGCTACCAGCTTCACCATGGACGTGGCTGATGGCGCTGCCGTCACCCGCGACGAACTGGTGTCGGCCCTGAATGGCGGCTTCGCGGCCGTGAACATGGGTGTGACGGCTGCTCTGGATGGCTCGAACAACCTGACCTTCACCGGTCCGGAAGCTGCTGTCGGCAGCTCCAGCATCGATATCACTGCCGGTGCAGTTCAGACCGGCGGTGGCGGCACCGCGCCGACCCTCGCCAACTTCGGCTTCTCGGCGGCCAACCCGACCGAGACGACGACCAGGACGTATTCGGCCAAGACCGTCGACCAGCTCGTTTCGGAGATCAACGCTCCGAGCAGCGCGTTCGCCGGCAAGGTCCGTGCGTCGAACGACAATGGCAAGCTCCGCCTCGAGAACCAGTCGACGGCTGATCTCGATGTGGACGGCGTCACCGCCTCGGGCACTGTCGACGGCACCTCCACCGGTGGTTCCACGGTCGACGGCAACGACGTCCGCAAGAACCTGGCCAAGCAGTTCAACGATCTGCGCGACCAGCTCGACAAGTTCTCGGACGATGCCTCGTTCAACGGCATCAACCTGCTCCGCGGCGACAAGCTGAAGCTGACCTTCAACGAGACCGGCACCTCGACCATCGACATCCAGGCCAAGGATGCCGACGGCGTCGCCACCTCGGTGAACAACACCACCCTCAGCATCACCACTGCGCTCGACGCGGACTTCGACAGCGACAGCTCGATCGATGCACGCCTCGGCAAGCTGAGCGATGCCCTGGGCACGCTCCGTTCGATGTCGTCGTCCTTCGGCTCGAACCTGTCGGTCGTCGAGAACCGCCAGGACTTCACCAAGAACATGATCAACACCCTCGAGACCGGTGCGGCGAACCTCACGCTTGCCGACACCAACGAGGAAGCAGCGAACCTGCTCGCCCTGCAGACCCGCCAGCAGCTGTCTTCGACGGCGCTGTCGATGGCCTCGCAGTCCGACCAGGCCGTGCTGCGTCTGTTCTAAGAAGTCAGTCGCAAGACGATATGAAAAGGCGGGCTTCGGTCCGCCTTTTTCTTTTGCCGATCAGTGCCTTACCGCACGAAGTGCAGACTTTGAATCACAGCAGGTTTCTGGTGTGGCCGGACATGCAGTATGCTCGGCCACGGAATCACGGGGTCGAGTAAGTACCATGTCTCTCAAGGTCGAACTGAAGCCTGGCGAAAGGCTTATCGTCGGCAATTGCGTCATCACCAACTCGGATCAGCGCACGCGGCTGTTCATCGATGGCAAGGCGCCAATCCTTCGCGAAAAGGACATCCTTACTTTCGACACAGCCAACAGTCCCGCCAAGCGCATCTACTTGGCGGTGCAGCTCATGTACATCCATGATGACGTTGATCGACTCACGAAAGACTACTTTCAACTGGTCAATGACATCATCTCGGCGGCGCCATCTACAGTCCGCATTGTTGACGAAATCAATAACGAGATATTAACCGGCAATCTCTACAAAGCTCTCAAGGCTGCAAAAAAGCTGATCCAGTACGAGCAGGAACTTCTAGCAAATGCAGAATAGCGCGGCGCTCGCCTACCAGCAGGTGGGCAAGCAGACGATCAACCCTCGTCTCCTCGAGGCCAACCTTCTCTCCCGCGCCGCCGGCCAGCTGCAACGTGTTCGAGACGACTGGGAGACCTCGCGTCACGAGCTCAGCACGGCTCTCGCCTTCAACCGCAAGCTGTGGACGGTGTTCCTGGGGTCGGTTACCGGCGAGGAGAGCGCCCTGCCCAAGCCGCTGCGCGAGAACATCGCCAATCTTGGCCTGTTCGTGATGAAACAGACGATGACCGTTCAGGCAGAGCCCGCCCCCGGCAAGCTCACCGTGCTGATCAATATCAACCGCGAGATCGCCGCAGGCCTGCGCGCCGGCCCGTCGACCTGAGTCCAGGGCTCTCTCCTCCGCGGCCTCGGAATCAAAAAGCCCGCTGCATGGCGGGCTTTTTCGTTTCCAGCGGTACCCTTGCGGGTTACGCCCGGGCCTAGTGCGAGGACGGTGCGTCGCCCCAGCCGTCGGGCCGGATCTCGGCCACCATCAGGCCCTTGGGGCCTGTGCCGTAGCGGACCAGGACGTACTGGCCGGGCCGCAACTCGGTGATGCCGAAACGGCGCAGCGTTTCCATGTGGACGAAGATGTCGGGGGTGCCTTCGCCCGCCGACAGGAAGCCGAAGCCGCGGATGCGGTTGAACCACTTCACCTCGAGCCGCTCGAGCTTGCTCGTGGGCTCCACCGTCACATGCGTGCGCGGCGGCGGCATCTGCGCCGGGTGCTTGGCGGTCGAATCGTCCATCGACAGGATACGGAAGGCCTGCAATCCGCCCGGACGCGCCAGCGCCTCCACGACGATGCGCGAGCCTTCATAGGCGGTCTGGTAGCCGTCGCGACGGAGGCACGTGACGTGCAGCAGCACATCCGGCCGGCCGTCATCGGGGACGATGAAGCCGAAGCCCTTCGCCACGTCGAACCACTTGATGCTGCCGACTACCTCGATAACGTCGAGAGCGGAACCGTGGGCACCTTCGCCCGCAGTCCGTTCATCCTGCCCGCCGATCTCGCTCGACCGGAAGCCCGGATCCTCACCCTCGGCTGTAAACTTGGCCCCCATGCCCTTAGCCTTTTCGTACTCGCCCCGCCGCTAAACGGGGTACGCCACAAGACGTTGGCACCATGTCCGATTCAGGTGGGGAAGTTAAGAAGGGTTTACCATTTTGTAGGGGGTTATTCGAAACTGGCGCGAGGGTGTGGCCGGGTTGCTGCACGCACGCCACACCAATAGACTGCCCCGCGCCGGCGGCCGGCCCCGACCCCGCCCGCGATCCACTTGCTTACTGTCCGGGAGGATATGACGTGAAGTATCTGCACACCATGGTCCGTGTCACCGATGTCGACGCCAGCCTAAAGTTCTACTCCGAAGGCCTCGGCCTCGAGGAAGTGGGCCGCACCGAGAACGAGAAGGGCCGCTACACGCTGATCTTCCTCGCCCCTCCCGGCCAGCCCGATGCCCAGGTCGAACTCACCTACAACTGGGATCCCGAGGTCTACACGGGCGGCCGCAACTTCGGCCACCTCGCCTACGAGGTCGCCGACATCTACGCGACCTGCAAGCACCTGCAGGACATGGGCGTCACCATCAACCGGCCGCCGCGCGACGGCCGCATGGCGTTCGTGCGCTCGCCCGACAATGTGTCGATCGAGCTCCTGCAGGCCGGCCCTGCCCTCGCCCCGGCCGAGCCGTGGCTCTCCATGCCCAATACCGGCGTCTGGTAACTGCCTGCTAACCACGCGGCTTAGCTGGCGGTTAGCCAACAGTGCGTAGGTTTTTCCGAACGAAGGAGCCGGCCGGGCAAGGCCGGCTTCATGCCGCCCGAGGGCCGGCTGTCGGGGAAATCGACGATGCTACGACTGATCGCTGCGCTGTGCTGCGCAACGCTCCTCTCCGGCTGTTTCTTCCTGGGTGGCGGAGGCAGCGGCCCCGCTTCCTACAACGGCTACGTGCAGCGCAGCGGCATGTACCTCGCCTCCTGGGACGTGGACAATTCCTGCATCTCGCCCAAGCTGCAGCGTGTCATCGATTCCTTCGAGCGCCGGTTCGGGCGCAAGATCGTGGTCAGCTCAGGCTACCGCGATCCGATCCGCAACATCATCGGCGGCGGCACCGAAAGCAGCCATCACATGAACTGCGAAGCGGTGGATTTCTTCATCCCCGGCGTCAGCAAGTCGAGCCTCATCGCCTACGCCATGGACAACCCGCTGGTGGGAGGCCTCGGCTGCTACTCCGGGCGCAGCTTCATCCATGTCGACGTTCGCGACCGCCCGCGCGGGTACAGGAAGCCGGTCACCTTCTCCGGTTGTTGAACGCGACGAAAAGGCAGGAATTACCTCTTGCCAGCCCCGATGAACCTCCCTATACGACCCCCACACCGCGGCGCCCTTCGTCTATCGGTTAGGACGGCACCCTTTCACGGTGCAGAGAGGGGTTCGACTCCCCTAGGGCGCGCCACTTCCCCCTCATGGGCAGGTGGTTGACGGTACGGCGACGATCGCCGATAAGAGTTCAGCCGCGCCCATCGTCTAGCGGTCAGGACACCGCCCTCTCACGGCGGGAACAGGGGTTCGATTCCCCTTGGGCGCGCCAATCTCTCCTTGGAAATCCGGTTTTGGTGGAGCGTAGCGTCTCGTCGTGGCCATCTGCCTAGCTCGCGTGGCAACGCTGCCCGTCCCGCCGGTCGCCTTCACCTCTGCACATGTGGACAGGCGTCGGCGCCTCTTGCAAGGCGCTCCGGCATGCGAGATTTTTCGGCGATGGGATCGAAACCGAATACTCAAGGCCTACTGTTTCCCATTCGGCGAGCAGTTGCGCGCGCTGCTTACCGTAGCCGGTATCGCCGTCGGAACGCTGACAACTTTCCGACAGTGTTTCGGGTTCCCGGATCGCTGATCAGCGAAGACATAAGGCGACTGAAGGAGATTGACCCCGAGCTCGACGGCATCGCACTCCTGGAAAAGCTAGCAGCACAGCGTAGCGAAATCCTGCAGACATCAAGGCGGTGGTCTTTGGTGAGCCTCCTGCTAACGGCCTACCTCTTGTTGGCAAGCTTCTCAATCGAGCTAACCGTCAGCATTGAGGGTGTTTCCCTAGCCAAAACGCCCGGGCTTCGGGAGGTGTCGGTCCTTATCATTGCTATGATCGGGGTATCACTTCTTCCGCGCGCCCTGAACGTTTACCAACTCGGGATGGCAATAAGCGGCCTAGCGAGGGCATATTACCCTCCCGAACTGCATCCGTTTCTCCACTCCGCGTACTTTCCTGCAGAACCGCCATCACCGTACTACACTCGACTTCAGCCAGAGCTAATATGGTCCAGCTGGTTTGGCCTGTTCGTTAGGGCATCGGGGTATTTTTGGTACGCCTTTGGCGCTTCAATCCTGGTGCTCATCGTTTGGGCTCGAATAACGATTTACGTCTTCGTTTGGAGCAATCCGACTATCGACCCCCTAATCACGAAGGGCATCGTTGGAGTGGCCGCTGCAATCGATGCCGCATGGCTCTCGGTCCAGATCCTTCACATGCTGCCGGTGCCGATGACAAACTGGGCCCGACTGCACGAGTTGGAGATCGCTCAAAGCATCGAATCGCCAGAAGCGCGCAAACTCTCGCGCGCGCTTTACGCCGACGACTTGAGGGATATTAAGGAGATGGAACGGCTAGGCTATTTTGAACGGCCTCAGCCTTTGGCTGAGCCAGAGGCGGCACCAACGGTCAGCGCGCCACCGCCTCAACACATTCGCGCGGCGCTGGATTTGCGCGGTTTCTTCCGGTCCTTGCGGACCTCCTTCCTTGTTAGGGTGTCGTCGATGACCATAGTCCGCACGCGTCCTGACCTCAGCGACAACAGGGATGAAGCTCGCCAGGGCGCCGGCAATCGTTCATGAGCCCAGCCGCACCAGGGACTCCATGGGACGCCATATCGAGGTTTTGTGGCCCGCCATCTTTCGCAGCAGCCGGCTGGACGCAAGCGTGCGGCCACTGCAACGCGATCTCAGTTTATCTGCGACAGCAGTGCGACCTTCACTACATGCATAACTTCTAGTTTCTGGTTGGACCGAAGGGCGTGTTCCCAAAGTCGCACCCGTCAGCAAATAGCGACGACGTAGATGCACTTTATCACTTGCCGCAGGCAACAGCAGGATCATGCGATTCCCCTTGGGCGCGCCAATCTCCCCTTCCTATCGATCCATGACCTGGCCGGTGACGGTGCGGGAGTTCTCGATCTGCGTGGCTGTCGCCTCGCGCAGCCGGCGCCCTGCTGCTGCGACCGCTGCGGGTGCCCGGTGTCCGGCTTCGGCCGTGACGTTCACCTGCACGGTCATGCTGCGGTAGTCGGCCCGGTCGCCGATGAAGCTGCCGCTCAGCGGCTTGGCCTGCCGCGGCTCGCGCGCAACGGCGACGCGGATGAGGTCCTTGCTGCCGACAAGGCCGTTGGTCGGATCGAACTCCACCCAGCCGGCGCCCGGAATATAGACCTGCACCCAGGCGTGCGTCGCGCCGCCGCCGCGCAGGGTCGTACCCGTGTCCCGGGACGGCACGTAGATGTAGCCGGAGACGAATCGCGCGGCGAGGCCGAGGGCCCGGCAGGCTTCGATCATCAGCAGCGCATAGTCGCGGCAGGTGCCGGTGCGTGTCGTCAGGGTCTCGATGGGCGACTGCGTGCCCGGGTCCGTCCGCCGGTTGTAGCGAAGGCACTCGCGGATCCCCCGCGTCATGGTCATGAGCAGGTGCCCGGTTTCGGTCTCCAGACCCGATCGCGTGAACTTTCGCGCGAAGGCCTCGACCTCGGGGGCGGGATGGTGCGGCCTCAGGTAGGGCTCGATATCGGGCAGCGCATCCGGGTCGTACTCGAAGGGCCAGTGCTTGGCCCGCTCATCGGTGCGGAACCGCGGGACCATCTCGGGCGTATGGTCGAGGACGATGTTGCTCTCGAAGCGCAACTGGTCGGACGGCTCGGTGAACTCGGCGATGGTGATGCAATTGCCGAACACGTCGTGGATCCAGTGCGTTGCCGCCGCCGGCGAAATCGAAATGTCGGCGCTCAGCAGGTGCTGGTCGTGCGAGTCGCGCGGGCGGAACATGATGCGATGCTCACCGAAACGCACCGGCCTGGCGTAGCTGTACGTGGTGACGTGCCGCACCTTGAGGATCGTCATGGGAGCATCCGCTTGCGTTGGGAGTGCCAACGAAATCCGCGACGCGGCGCATGGGTTCCCGGAACCACCGGCAGCCTTGCGAATTGCAGGCAGAACGGAGGTACAACGATGAAGTTCGCCGTCGGCTGCAAGCTGCAATACGAAGTGGCCAGCGAGACAACGCTGATCCTCAACATCGCGGCGCAAACGAGCAGCGGGCAGCGCCTCATCGGCGAGCGCTTCACCGGGCCCGAAGGCGAAGCGCACGAGATGCCCGAGACCGGCAACCGCTACCGCCGGATGGTGCTCGCCCCCGGTACGCACGACATCGAATACAGGGCCGAAGTCGACACCCAGCCGCTCAGGATCGAGGACCCGGGCAAGATTGCCGAGATGCCGGTCGCCGCCCTGCCCTTCGACGTGCTTCCCCACCTCTATCCCAGCCGCTACTGCCCGTCCGACCAGCTGGCGCGCTTCGCCTGGCGCCAGTTCGGCTCGATCGCCACCGGCCACGAGAAGGTGCAGGCGATCTGCAACTGGATCTACGAGAACGTCGACTATCTCGAGGGCTCGAGCGACACGAGCACCTCGGCTCACGACACCTTCACGCTGCGGGCCGGCGTCTGCCGCGATTTCGCGCATCTGGGCGTGACCTTCGCCCGGGCACTGGGCATCCCTGCCCGGTTTGTCTCCGCCTATGCCCTCGAGCTCGTGCCGCAGGATTTCCACGCGGTGTTCGAGGCGTACCTGGGCGGGCGCTGGTATCTCTTCGATGCCACCCGGCTCTGCCCCATCGACGGCATCGTCAAGATCGCAGTCGGGCGCGATGCGGCGGACACTGCCTTCGCCACCTATTTCGGGCAGCTGAGTGGCCCGCCCAAGGTGGTGACGGTGGAGCGCCTCGGCCCGGACAGCCAGCAGGAATGGACAGTCGACGCCGTCAGCATCTCGACGCACTGACAACACTTAAGCAGAAACTTATCTATTGACAGGGCGGCGGCAGCACGATACTTAAGATCATGCTTAAGCAACAACCTGAACCACTCGACCTCATGTTCCAGGCACTCGCCGACCCCACGCGGCGCCGGATGGTGGAGAGGCTGAGCCGGGGACCGGCTTCGGTCAGCGAACTGGCCGAGCCGTTCCAGATGAGCCTGCCCGCCGTGGTCCAGCACCTGCAGGTGCTGGAACAGAGCGGGCTGGTGACGACGGAGAAGGTGGGGCGCGTCCGCACCTGCACCATCGACACGGGAGCGCTGAGCATGGCCGAGAAGTGGATCAACGACCGCCGCATCGGCTGGGAGCGCCGGCTGGACCGGCTCGGGGCGTTCCTCGACGCCTTGCCCGGCAGCAGTGACAAGGCCGACAAGTAGCGGCCACGTAGCGAGAATTTGGACTTTGGGCCGGGAGCGCCGCTTCCGGCAGCGGGCGGGGTTTGCCTGCGTCTCACCCCAGGGAGCATCGGATGGCAAGAGTGGTGCTGAGTTTCTCGATGTCGCTCGACGGCTATGTCGCCGGCCCCGACGTCTCGGTGCGTCACGCCATGGGCGTCGGCGGCGAGAGGCTGCACGAGTGGATGTTCCCCCGACAGGGCGGCGCTCCCGAGCCGGCAGACGCTGCGGAGGTCGAGACGACCTTCGGCCTCGTGGGCGCCACCATTGTCGGCCGCCGCACCTACGATGTCGGCCTGCAGCACTGGGGCGACACGCCCTTCCCCGTGCCGAGCTTCGTCCTCACCCACCACCCGCGCGCCGAGCAGCCGATGAAGAGCGCGAGCTTCCGCTTCGTGACCGAAGGCGTCGAAGCCGCGGTGCGAGAGGCCCGGGCCGCGGCAGGCGACAAGGATGTGATCGTCATGGGCGCTTCGACCGCCCAGCAGATATTGCGCGCAGGCCTCGCCGACGCGCTGCACATCCAGATCGTGAGCGTCCTGCTGGCGGGCGGCGTGCGCCTCTTCGACCGGATCGGCGACGCCCAGATCGAATTAGTGCGTACCCGCGTCAGCGCCGGATCGCCCGATGTGACGCACCTGGATTTCAACGTAAGCAACTGAGGTAGAGACAATGACTGAACGTTCCATTGCCCATGGCAGCTTTGCCGTCGAACGCACCTACAAGCACGCGCCCGGCAAGGTCTTCCAGGCCTGGGCCAATCCCGAGTTCAAGCGCCAGTGGTTCGGCTCGCCCAGCCCCGACAAGCCCACGGACGAGATGAATTTCCGCGTCGGCGGCCGCGAGTACAACGAGAGCGAAATGGAGGGCAAGTTCTACACGTTCGACGTCACCTATCGCGACATCGTGCCCGACAACCGCATCGTCTACACCTACGAGATGAGCGTGGACGGCAAGCGCATGTCGGTCTCGCTGGCGACCATCGAGCTGTTCCCCAAGGATGGCGGCACCCGCATGGTGGTCAAGGAAGACGGCGCGTTCCTCGACGGGCTCGACGACTACAAGCAGCGCGAAGCGGGCACGAACTACCTCATCGACGTGATGGGCAAGTGGCTCGACGCACAGCCATGAGCGCACGCTCGAACACCGTGACGGTCGGCGACCTCGAGGTTCACTACCTCGAGGAAGGCCGGGGGCAGCCACTGATCCTGCTGCATGGCGGCATGGCAACGGCCAGTTCCTGGGGCGAGGCGATGCCGCGCATGGCCGACCGCTACCGCGTCCTCGCTCCCGACACGCGCGGACACGGCAAGACCAGCAACCCCTCGCAAAAGCTGAGCTACGCGCAGTTCGCCGACGACGTCGCCGGCTTCATCGCGGCGCTCGGGCTGAAGAAGCCGCTGATCGTCGGCTACAGCGATGGCGGGCAGACGGCGCTCGAGTTCGGGCTCCGGCACCCCGGCAAGGCCGGAGCGCTGGTGCTCGGGGGCACGGTCAGCCGACCGAGCGAGGCCTATCTCGAGGGCCTGCGCGGCTGGGGCTTTCCGGCCGCCGGACAGGTCGACCTCGACCGGATGGCGGCCGAGTTCGGCCCGTATTTCGATCAGATCAAGGTGACGCACATGCATCACTACGGGCCCGATTACTGGCGCTCGTTCCTCGTGCAGATCTCCGAGCTCTGGCACACGCTGCCGAGCTACAGCGACAAGCAGCTGGCCTCGATCTCGGCCCCGACGCTGGCGATCATGGGCGACCGCGATCCGCTGGGCGGTGCCGAGGAGGCGAGCCGGCTCTATCGCCACCTCAGGGCTGGCGAACTCTCGGTCATCGCCAATGCCGACCACGACGCCGTCAACCGGCCGCTGTTCTGGGACGCGGTGCGCGAGTTCCTCGCCCGGCACGAAGACCGCCAGAACTGACGACAGTCCCACTGGGAGAATTGGGGTTTTTGCGGGGGTGATCACCCGATAGAGACGGCCCCCTCCCATCCTCCCCCACAAGGGGGGAGGTGCCCCACCGGTGCGTCGGGCACGATCGGAGATAGAGGCTCGACTCTTCACCTCCCCCCTTGTGGGGGAGGCCGGAAGGGGGGAGTCTGCTTCGGCTCCAGCCCCGCCCTACTCCGCCGCCGCCTTGAGCTTCGCCTTCACCTTGTGCCGTCCGACCGGCACGATCATCGGGGTATGCGACACCGGGTCGGAAACGACCTCGGCGTCCATCCCGAAGACCGACTTCACCAGTTCCGGGGTCACCACCTCCGGCGGCGTGCCCGAGGCAGCGACCTTGCCGTCGCGCATGGCGACGATGTGGTCGGCGTAGCGGCAGGCGAGGTTGAGGTCGTGCAGCACGGCGACCACGGTGCGGCCACGCTCGTGGACGAGGTCGGTCAGCAGGTCCAGCACCTCGACCTGGTGGTTGATGTCGAGGAAGGTCGTGGGCTCGTCGAGCAGCAGGAGTTCGGTTTCCTGCGCCAGCGCCATGGCGATCCAGACGCGCTGCCGCTGGCCGCCCGAGAGCTCGTCCACGGCCCTGCCGGCGAGATCGAGCGTATCGGTTGCCTGCAGCGCATTGGCGACGGCCGCGTCGTCCGCGGCGACCCACTGCCGGAACCAGCCCTGGTGCGGGTAGCGCCCACGGCCGACGAGGTCGGCGACGGTGATGCCGTCGGGCGCGACCGGGGTCTGCGGCAGCACGCCCAGCAGCGTCGCGACCTCCTTGGTTGGCATCTGGTGGATGGCGCGGCCGTCGAGATAGACCGTGCCCGCTCTGGGCGTCAGCAGGCGTGCCAGCCCGCGCAGCAGCGTCGACTTCCCGCAGGCATTCGCCCCGACGATCACCGTGAACCGGGCCGGCGGGATCGCGATGCTCAGCTTCTCGACGATGGTGCGGTCGGCATAGCCGAGCGTCAGATCGGCGGCGGAGAGCTGGTGGTTGGCGGACATCGGAAGCCTCCGGGTTACCCGCCGCGGCCCGAACGGTGGGCGGCAGCGAGCAGGTAGATCAGGAACACGGCGCCGAACGCGCCGGTGACGACGCCGACGGGCAGCTGGTTGCGGCCGAGCATGTGCTGGGCGACGAAATCGGAACCGATGGTGACGAGACCGCCGACCAGCGCAGACGGCAGCAGCGCGTTGCCGGCCGGCCCCAGCAGGCGTCGGGCGATCGGCCCGGACACGAAGGCGACGAACGCCACCGGCCCGACCGCCGCAGTCGCAGCGGCCGCCAGCAGCACCGCCACGATGATCAGGCCGAGGCGCGACAGCTCGACCCGCGTGCCCAGCGCCTTGGCGGTGTCGTCGCCCAGCTGCAGCGCATTGAGCGAACGCCACAGCACGGCGGCGACCGGCGTCAGCACCAGCAAGGCCAGCGCCAGCGGAGCCAGGTGCTCGAAGCTCGCGCCGTTGAGGCTGCCCGTCAGCCAGGCCAGCGCCTCCTGCACGTCGAAGATACGCGCCCGGGTGAACAGGTACGAGACCACCGCCCCCGCGATGGCCGACATGCCGATGCCGATCAGCACCAGCCGATAGGGCGTCACGCCGTTGCGCCAGGAGAGGCCGTAGATCAGGAGGGCGATCACGACCGCGCCGACGCAGGCGCTCAGCGAAACCGCCGTGCCCGACCAGTCGAACACGATGATCGCGGCAACTGCCGTCGCGCTTGCGCCCATGGTGATGCCAACGATGTCCGGGCTCGCCAGCGGGTTGCGGAGCACGCTCTGGAAGAGGACGCCCGAGAGGCCGAAGGCGCCGCCCGCGAGCAGGCCGGCCACGGCACGCGGCAACCGCACGCCCAGGACGATGAAGTCGCCCGCCGGCTCGACGTTGCCGGTGAAGGGCGAGAGCAGCGAGCGCACCACTTCCGCGAGCGGCAACGGATAGTCGCCCACCGCCAGTGCGAGGCCGATGGCGGCGAGCGTCAGGACCGCGAGCAGCGCCATCACGAGGGCGTAGCGGCGCTGCAGGCGACGGCGTACCGCCACCACGGTTCCGACCGGTGCGAAGCCTGTGGTGCTCATAGCTCGGCCAGCTTCCTGCGCCGCACCAGCGCGATGAAGAACGGCGCGCCCAGCGCTGCCGTGACAATACCGACCTGCAGTTCGCCCGGCGGCACGATCACGCGGCCGACGATATCGGCGCCCAGCAGCATCACCGGGGCGAGCAGCATCGAATAGGGCAGCAGCCAGCGATAGTTCGGACCGGTGAAAGCCCGCGCCACGTGCGGCACCGTCAGCCCGACAAAGGCGATCGGCCCCGCCGCCGCCGTTGCCGCGCCGGCGAGGATCACCGCCGCGAGCCCGACCAGTGCGCGCGAGCGCTGCACCTTCATGCCCAGCCCGCGCGCTACGTCGTCGCCGAGCGCCAGCCCGTCGAGGATGCGGGAGGTCGCGAGCGCCAGCACGATGCCGGCGAGAATGAATGGGGTGACCTGTAGCAGGATTTCATTGGTGCGCCCGGTCAGCGCCCCGACCTGCCAGAAGCGGATCTGGTCGAGCGTCTCGACGCTGGTGATGAGGATGGCGCTCGTCACCGAGGTCAGCACCGCGGTCACCGCGGCACCGGCCAGCGCGAGCTTCACCGGCGTCGCCCCTTCCCGGCCAAGCGAGGCGATGAGGTAGACGGCAACCGTCGCGCCACCTGCACCGAGGAAGGCGAGCCAGACGTAGCCGGACAGCTGCGTGATCCCGAACACCGAGATGCCCAGCACGACACAGAGCGTCGCGCCGGCATTGATGCCGAGAATGCCGGGGTCGGCGAGCGGGTTGCGCGTCGCGCCCTGGAGGATCGCGCCGGACAGGCCCAGCGCCGCTCCGACGAGGAGCCCCACCAGCGTTCGCGGCAGGCGCAGGTCGAGGATGATGCGGTGATTGGTCTGGCTGGGGTCGAACGCCACCAGCGCGCTCCAGATGTCGCTGAGCGGGATGGCCCGCGCGCCGACGGCAATGGAGAGGACGAGGACCGCCACCAGCAGCCCGGCAAGGACGACGAGGCCGCCGGCACGGGCCGACGGCGCAAGTCCCTTTGCCGATGCGGCGGCCTCCGCCACGTCAGTCGCCGAGGTTTTCGTCGGCCGCCGCGATGGCGGTGGTCAGCTTGTCGAGAGCGCCGGCATAGGCCTTGTAGTTGCGCAGCCAGAACGCCGGCCAATCGGTCACCTGCCCGGCAGCGGCGGCACGGATCGCCGTCCACATCGGCTGGTCCTTGGCGGTCTCGATGGTGGTCGCCGAGCGGTTGTCGACGATGACGAGGTCGGGCTGGTACTTGTCTGCCTGCTCCCAGCTCAGCGTCTCCCAGTAGCCGCGGTCATCGGCGACCGCCGGGTCGACCAGCTTCATGCCCCAGGAGGCGAAGTCGGAGAGTTCGGCAGCGCCGGCCGTGGCGGCAACATAGAGCGCGTCCGTACCGGCCCAGACGGCGAGCACGTTGAGATTGGGCTTGGCCGCCAGCGCGGCCTTGAACTTCTCGCGCGCGTCCTCGAAGGCCTTCTTGTCGGCCGCCACTTCGGGAGCCGAAAGGTCGGCGCCTAGGCTCGCGGCCAGCTTCTCGTAGTCCTCGATCAGCGTGACGATCGAAGCACCCTGCGCCGGCCCGGTGACGGGTGCGATCTTCGAGACCTGCTCTAGCTTGTCGTTGAGACCACTCCACGCATTGTCGAGCGGCCACCATTCGGCGACGATCAGGTCGGGCTTCAGCGCGGCGGTCTTTTCGACATTGATCTCGCCCCAGGCCTCTCCGACGATCTCGATGCCGGTGAGGTCGAGTCCTTCGAGCGACTTGTCGTCGGCAACCGGGCTGTCGACGTAGATGCCGACGGGGCGGATGCCGAGTGCGATCAGGCCCGCGGCCGCATTGGCGTGGGCGACGATGCGGGTCGGGACATGGTCGAGACTTACGGTCTTGCCCGAGCCGTCCGTGTAGCTCCAGGCCTGGGCCAGGGCGACGCCCGGCAACGAAAGTGCGAGTGCCGCGACGATCGCGGCGGCAACGGCTTTGACAGACATGGCAATGACCCAGAATGTTGACTGTTCTGGTCACGTATCCGCGCGCAATATTGATTAGTCAAGTCATGTTTCCAGAGTCACCCGCGTGTCACCAATCGGTGCTATGTTCCTGCACTGCATGGTGAGACGGGCACCCGCGTGATCGAGCTGCCGCCGGCCATCAAGGAGTACTGGTACGCCTTCGATTGGAACGTCGAGGCGCTCTGGGCGCTGGACCTGCCCTCCATGCCCTTCCCGATCGAACGGCTGCTCTGGCACCTCGACGTGCCGCTATGGCCGCTCGACGACAGCAAGTACGTGCTGACGCCTCGCCAGGTGCTGCGTTCGCCCTATCGCTACAGCAAGGAATACCGGCGCGTGCGGGCGGCCAGCCTGGCCTTTCCCATCGAGATCACGCGCTTCCGCGGCCGCTGGCTCATCCTCGACGGCGTGCATCGGCTGACCCGGGCCCACGAGGACGGGCGCGAGGATATCTATGTCCGCAAGATACCGCGGCGGATGATCCGCTAGCTGCTCGTGGGGTCCATCGGCGATCGCCGCACCACCCCCTCCCTCGGTCCCTCCCCTCAAGGGGGAGGGAGGCGATGGGGCTCGTCCAGTCGATCAACGCACTTCTGCTCCCCTCCCCCTTGCGGGGAGGCCTGGGGGTGGGGTCGATCGGTGATCGCCGGATCACCCTCCCCCAGCAGACCGGCTAGCTGGCGACGCGGTATGGTTCGAAGCTGGCGCTGCCGCGATCGTGCAGGCTGGACCAGACGACCCAGAACTTGCCGTGCTCGTCCGGCACCAGTACCTCGGCCTCGCGGCCGGAATGGGTCTGGAACCGGGCGAGCGAGCGCGCTTCCAGCGCTGCGTTCTCCCGCGAGTTGAAGGGTCCGTGGGCCTTGCCCTCGAAATCGACCCACCAGTTGTCGCGACTGCGAATGACGAGATAGAGCGCCTTTGCCAACGGCGTCTCCTATGTGCGAGCCCCCGGGACGCATCGCCGAATCCGCCAACTCGACGGTCCCCGAGAGCAGTTCTTGCACTTCGCGCAAATCAAATCGAGCGGCGAACGTGCGGTATGGCACTGGACATAACGCTCACGAAACGGCGCGCCCGGCTCACACCGGGCGGCGGTACTGGTAGATGCCGACGTCGATCGATCCCTCGGCGAAGCCAGCCTCGCAATAGCTGAGATAATACACCCACTTGCGCCGGAATTCTTCGGTGTAGCCGAGCTTCTTGATCTCGGACCAGCGATCGAGGAAGCGCTCCCGCCAGAGCCGCAGGGTCTTGGCGTAGCTGAGGCGGAACGTCTCGACGTTCTCCAGCACGAGCCCGACCTTGTCGCCCTGCTCCTTCATTGCCGTCTTGGTCAGCAACATGCCGCCCGGGAAGATGAAGCGCTGGATGAAGTCCGGCCGCGCCCGGTAGTCGACGAAGTCCTTCTCGCCGATGGTGATCGCCTGGATGGCGGCCGTGCCACCCGGCGTCAGCCGGTCGTGCACCGTCTTGAAGTAGCTCGGCCAATGCTCCTCGCCCACGGCCTCGATCATCTCGATCGAGGCGACGTGATCGAACTCGCCCTTGGTGTCGCGATAGTCCTCGAAGTGCATCCGGGCGAGCTTGTCGAGGCCCTGCCGTTCCATGCGCTCGTTGGCGAACCTCAACTGCTCGGACGAGAGCGTGATGCCATGCACCTCGGCCCCGAAATCCCTCGCCGCCGTCTCGGCGAAGCCGCCCCAGCCGCAGCCGATCTCGAGCACGCGATGCCCCGGCTGCACGCCGGCCATCTCGGCCACCTTGCGGTACTTGGCGTGCTGGGCGTCGGTGAGCGACTGGTCCTCGGAGGTGAAGTAGGCCGACGAGTAGGTCATCGAGGGGTCGAGCCACTCGGCATAGAAGTCATTGCCGAGGTCGTAGTGCTCGGAGATGTTTTTCCTGGAGCCTTCCCGCGAGTTGGACCGGCTCAGGTGATAGGCGAGATCGTGCGCGGCGCGCCCGTACCAGGAGTTCTCGGCGCCATCGAGCACGTCGCGGTTCTGCAGGAAATAGCGGAACAGCGGCGTCAGGTCGTCGATCTCGACATCGCCGTCGATATAGGCCTGGGCGAAGCCCACCGTGCCGCGTTGCAGCGTCTTCTGCACGACCTTGAAATTGCGGAGCGCGAGCCGCGGATGCTCGCCGGTGCCGGGGGTGCCGAAGGTGCGGGTCTTGCCGTTGGGAAAGGTGATGGTCACGGCGCCATGCTTGGGCCGCCCCACCAGGCGCTTGCCGATCCATGCTGCAACGCCCGACAACACGTGTGTCCAAAGCGTGGGCGACGCCGCCCTGGTTTCAACCGCAAGCTTGTCCATGACGCTACAAAATCCGACCACTCAGACCCAGCAAGCATGCCAGCAAACAAGCGCTGCGGTGCCGGCCCTCACCGTGCTGCAGCGCGAGAAGATGCAGCACTTTAGTCACCACAAGTGGATATGCAAGCCAGTAGATTCAACCAATTGGACGGTCAGAGGCCGTTGGGCTCCGCCGCATCCGTCAGCCGGAACTGAACCTCTTCGCGTCCCTGCCAGTGATCGAGGGACAGCGTGCCGGCCAGATGGAGTGGCTTGTCGTTGCCTCCGGTGAGGAGCGCATCCCCCAGCGCCGTGGCCGCGGCGCGAAAGGCGATGGCCTTTATCCGTGCGCCATCGTCCGACGTCAGAGTGAACTTCACGTGCCCGGCGCCACCGACCACTTCGGCGAACTTCGCCTTGTGCGCCGGGAAGGCGAAGATCGGCTGCGGGCTGCCCGAACCGAAGGGCCCTGCCCGCTCGATCTCGCGGACAAACTGCGGCGTTGCCGCACGCGCCGTCATTGCGGCATCGATGGCCAGCGCCGAGATCGCCCGCGCTGCGCCGACGCTGCGCGCCAGCCGATCCGTCACATGCGCGCGGAACGGCCCGAGCTGGCCCGGCACCAGCGTTACGCCGGCAGCCATGGCGTGCCCGCCGCCCTTGGCGGCCAGGCCCAGCTCCACGGCTTCGATCACGGCGCTCCCGAGGTCGACGCCCGGCATGGAGCGACCGGAGCCGGTACCCGTTCCGTCCGGCCCCAGGGCAATGGCGAAGGCGGGGCGCTCGAAGCGCTCGCGCAGTCGCGCCGCGATGAGGCCGACGATGCCGGGGTGCCAGTTCGCCGAAGCGAGGAGCAGCACGGGCGGCCCTTCGCCGCCGCCGATTTCCGCCTCGGCGGCGCGCACGGCCTCCTCGAGCGCTTCCGTCTCGATGCGCTGCCGCTCGGTATTGAGCTCGTTGAGCCGGGCCGCGATCACCATCGCCTCCTGCTCGTCATCGAGCGTCAGCAGGCGCGTGCCCAGCGCGGCATCGCCGATGCGCCCGCCGGCATTGATGCGCGGCCCGATCAGGTAACCGAGGTGATACGGGTTGAGCGGGCCGGAGATGCGCGCGGCAAGCGACAGAGCGCCGATGCCGCGGTTCGATCCGGTGCGGGCAACCTCGAGCCCCCGGGCGACGAAGGCCCGGTTGAGCCCCTTGAGCGGCACGACATCGCAGACCGTCGCCAGCGCCACGAGGTCGATCATCGACATCAGGTCCGGCAGGCCCGTCTCGCCACGCTGGCGCAGCAGGCGGTTGGCCGCGACCAGCACCATGAAGGTCACGCCGGCGGCACAGAGATAGCCCAGCCCCGAGATATCGTCGGGCCGGTTGGGGTTCACCAGCGCCGTCGCGGGCGGCAACTCGGCGTCGGAGAGGTGATGGTCGATCACCAGCACGTCGAGGCCGCGCCCGCGGGCATGGGCGATCGGCCCGTCGCTGGTCGTGCCGCAGTCGAGCGTGATGAGCAGCTTCGCTCCGCCATCCACCAGCTTGTCGATCGCCGTGGTGTTCGGCCCGTAACCCTCGAAGATGCGGTCGGGAATATGGACTTGGGGCTTGAGCCCGAAATGACGGAGGTAGCGCGCCATCAGCGCGGTGGAACAGGCCCCGTCGACGTCGTAGTCGCCGAACAGCGCGACCGGCTCGACATCGGTGATGGCCCTCACCAGCCGCTCGGCCAGATCATCCATGCCCGCCAGCGTCGACGGATCCGGCATCAGTTCGCGCACGGTCGGCTGCAGGTAGCGCTCGGCCGCGTCCACATCGACACCACGGCCGGCGACGATGCGCGCGAGAATGTCGGAGAGATCGGTGCGCTGCCCGATGGCGGTCGCAGTGCGAATGCCGTGCTGGTCCAGCCGGTCGGTCCAGGCGCGGCCAAGCACGGATTTCGAAACGTCGAGGAAATTGGCCCGCGGCTCTTCCATACCCCGCGAGGTAAGCCCATCGGCGCGCCTAGTCGAGAGCCGGAGGCCGTTTTCCCGTCAAACCGATGCCGTCAGGAGAAAATCGGACACGATCTCGTCTCAGGGGACTCAACATTGCCGCCAGCGTCCCCCATATGTGCCCGAACGTTTTTATCAGGGGGACCATGATGTTCGCTTCCCGGGGCTTCCGACTTTCGGCCCTACTCGCCACTCTCGTGATGACCTTCTCGCTCGTCGCCGTCGATACGGCCGAGGCGCGGCGGGGTGGCAGCTTCGGCGGCCGCGGCATGCGCACGGAGCGGACCGTCCCGTCCACGCAGGTCTCACCCAACGCCACGACGCCCGTGCAGAACACGATGACCAACAGCAATGCGGCGCAGCGCAACACCGTGGGTAACGCCACGAACCCCGCCCGTCCCGGCCTCTTCGGCGGTCTCGGTGGGGCGCTGCTCGGCGGCCTGCTGTTCAGCGGCCTGTTCGGCATGCTGTTCGGCGCCGGCTTCGGCGGCATCGGCGGTTTCCTCGCCCTGCTCGTGCAGGTGCTGGCCATCGGCCTGATCGTCGCCTTCTTCCTGCGCCGTCGGCAGCAGCGGCAGCCCGCCATGGCCGGCAACGCCAGCGCCAACTCGTATCGCTACGAGGCGCCGCCCAACGCAGGCAGCACCGGCTTCTCCAGCCGCCCGCGGGCCGGGGCCGAGCCGCGCTCGAGCGCATCCGAGCGCGCCGGTCGCCGTGACGAAGTCGGGGTGACCGACGCCGACCTGTCGGTGTTCGAGCAGCGCCTCAACGAGCTGCAGGCCGCCTTCTCCAGCGAGGATTACGCCACCCTGCGCAAGATCTCGACGCCCGAGGTCATGGGCTACCTGGCCGAGGAACTTGGTGAGAACGCCTCCCGCGGCGTGCGCAACGAGGTCTTCGACATGAAGCTCCTCGCCGGCGACATTGCCGAGGCCTGGCGCGAGGATGGCACCGAATACGCCACCGTGGCGCTCCGCTACGAGTCGCGCGACATCACCCGCAATCGCGCCACCGGCGAGATCGTCTCGGGCGAGGACCGCGTCACGACCACGACCGAGATCTGGACCTTCCAGCGCCAGAACGGCGGCCCGTGGCTGGTGAGCGCCATCCAGGAGGCCTGAGCGCCTCGATAGAATGCCGAAGGGCCGCCCGTTGGGCGGTCCTTTTCGTTGCGCTACGCGGTTCGCGGCGATCCCCTCGCTACTTCGTCACAGCACGTACACCACGACGTCCAGCGAGGTGACCTCGGCTTCGATGATCGCGGCGATCCGTTCCCAGTCGCCACGGGCGAGGCCAGCGCCAATCTTGGGCAAGCCGATTTCACGGGCGGTGGCAAGCGGGCCGACGCCGGCCGTCCGTTGCTCCCGCGCCGTGTTCTCGATCCACCGCATGCAGGAACGGATCCCCTCGTAGCTCACATAGACCACGTTGGGATCCTTGCCGTAGCGCTCCTGGGTAATGCAGTTGAGCACGACCCGGTCGTTGCCGAACCAGGGAACGACTTCACCCACCCTCAGCCGGCGCGTGGCGTGGGCCTTGGCATAGACGTCGAACGCGCCCGGGTAGGCCCGCTTGATCGCAGCCGCTATGCCTGCTCCCATCAAGCCCTGGGCATTGCAGCCGTGGCCGATGACGCGGAGCGACGAGGCCAGCAGGTCGCCGGTGCGGTAGCTAAGCGCCATCAGTTCCCCCGATGATGTTCCGCCGTGATCCAGCGGACCGTCTGGCTCCACGAGCGCATCACCACGGTGTTGGTGCGGACCGCGTTCTTGCCGTAGCGCACGCCGCTGAGGAGGCTTCCGTCGGTAACGCCGGTGGCGGCGAAGAGCACGTCGCCCGAGGCCAGTTCCTCGGTGCGGTATTTCCGCAAGGGGTCGCTGATGCCCATCTTGGCCGCCCGCTGCCGCTTCTCGTCCGTATCGAGGATCAGCCGGCCCTGCATCTGCCCGCCGATGCAGCGCAGCGCCGCAGCGGCCAGCACGCCCTCGGGGGCGCCGCCCGAGCCGAGGTAGATGTCGATGCCGGTGTCCTCGGTGTTCACCGCATGGATGATGCCGGCAACGTCGCCGTCCGAGATGAGCTTGATGGCGACGCCCGCCGAGCGCAGGTCGTCGATCAGCGCCGCATGGCGCGGGCGATCCAGCACGCAGGCGGTGATCTCGCTGACCGAGACGCCCTTGGCCTTCGCCAGCGCCGTCACGTTCTGCCTGGGGCTCGCGTCGAGGTCGACGAGGCCATCGGCGTAGCCGGCGCCGATCGCGATCTTGTTCATGTAGACGTCGGGGGCGTTCAGCAGTCCGCCGCGTTCGGCCATGGCCAGCACGCAGATCGAATCGGGCTGGTTCTTGGCGCACAGCGTCGTGCCCTCGAGCGGATCGACGGCGATATCGACCTCGGGGCCATCGCCGGCGCCGACTTCCTCGCCGATGTAGAGCATCGGGGCCTCGTCGCGCTCACCCTCGCCGATAACGATCCGGCCATGGATATGAACGTTGCCCATCTCGGCGCGCATGGCCTCGACGGCGGCCGCATCGGCAGCCTTTTCATTGCCCTTGCCGCGCCAGGTGGCCGCGGCCAGTGCCGCTGCCTCGGTGACGCGCACCAGTTCGAGCGTGAGCGAACGGTCGATGGCCGCCTGCCGGTCGGGATCGGATTTGCCGAGCTTCATGAACACTCCCTGCCCCGCCGCAGGGGCATTTGTTACAGCTTTGCGGTCGCGCTCCCGCACCGCAAAAGTCTGCAACTCTTGCCGGGAACGCTTACAGTTGTTCGATCCGGATCATCTGCGGATCGCCGACGATGAAGCCGTCGCTGCGGATCGCCGCCAGGGCGTCGCGCACCGTCTGCTCCATGGTGGAGTGCGTGAGCAGCACCACCGTCCGGGTGTCGGTCCCCGTCACGCCGGGTTCGCTAACACGCAAATCCGGACGTTGGATGACGCTTTCGAGCGAGATGCCCGCCGCACCCATCCTAGAAGCAATAGCGGCAAACGCGCCGGGGACATCCCTCACATTTAGTCGGATGTAATAGCCGCCCTCGTGCTCGCGGATGGGCGCGCGCCGATATGGGGTCAGCTCCGCGCTCGGCACGCCCAGCGGCGGCACCTTGGTGCCGCGGGCGATGTCGAGGATATCGGACAGCACCGAGGACGCGGTCGGCGGGCCGCCGGCGCCCGGGCCGGCGAGCAGCAGTTCGTGCACGTGGTCGGTTTCGAGCGCCACGGCGTTCAGCACGCCGTCGACGCCGGCAACCGCCGAGCTCTTGGGCACGAGCGTGGGGTGTACGCGCTGGTCGATGCCGTCATGCGAGCGTTGGGCGATGCCGAGCAGCTTGATCTTGAAGCCGAGGTCGCCGGCGACCTTGATGTCGGCCTGGCTGATCTTGGTGATGCCCTCGACGAAGATCTCGTCCGGCGCGATCTCGCAGCCGAAGCAGAGGGACGCCAGAATCGCCAGCTTGTGGGCGGTGTCGTAGCCCTCGACGTCGAAGGTGGGGTCGGCCTCAGCGTAGCCCAGCTTCTGCGCATCGGCGAGGCACTCGGCGAAGCTGATGCCCTCATTGCCCATGCGGGTGAGGATGTAGTTGCAGGTGCCGTTCATGATGCCGTAGACGCGGGCGATGCGGGCCGAGCCCAGCCCCTCGCGCAGCGTCTTGATCACCGGGATGCCGCCGGCCACCGCCGCTTCGAAGCCGAGCTGCGCGCCCGCTTCCTCGGCGATCTTTGCGAGGTTGACGCCATGCCGCGCCAGCAGCGCCTTGTTGGCGGTGACCACCGGACGGCCGATCTCGAGCGCCGCGCGCACCGCGGCCAGGGCCGGGCCGTCCTCGCCGCCGATCAGCTCGACGAAAAGATCGATCCCGTCGGACTTGGCCAGCGCGACGGGATCATCGAACCACTCGAGGTCGGTCGTATCGATCCCGCGATCGCGGCTGCGCGAACGGGCGCACACCGCAGTCACGGTGATCTTGCGCCCAAGTTTTCGGGTCAGTTCCTCGCCGTCCTTCTGGATGATGCGGACCAGCGTGGCGCCGACATTGCCGAGGCCGGCAACGCCGATGCGCAGCGGCGCCTCGAGCGCGGCGTCGGCATGGTCCTGCATCGCCTTGAGGATGCGCGTGCGCGTATCCGAGCGCGGCTCGCGCCCTTCGCGCAGGTCGAAGACGAACAGCGGGTCACCGGCGATGGTCCGGCCGAACCGGGTCGGAGTCCAGCCACGCGCCGCGATAAAGGCTTCTACGGAGTGGCGGAAGGACTGGATATCGGACATTAAACGGGCCCTAAAAGATTGCCCGAGAGCTATGGATAGGAAAGACCCTATCAGTCAATAGGACTAACTACTTCTTCGCGTTACGCGCCGCCTGGGCAATGGTCCCGGCATAATGCGGATAGCCCCAGCGCAGGCTCAGCGCGCTCGGCGGCGAGACCGCGGCGACGTACTCGATGCCGACCAGCGAGGCGAACGCGCCCCTCACGTATTGCGGCTGGCTCTGCGCATAGGGCTTGGCGAAGAACTCGTCCGAGGCCTCCTGCGTCTCGTAGTACGTGATCAGGATGTCGCTGGTGAGCCGGTCGAACAGTTCGTAGCTCAGCGGGTAGTAGAACGAGCCGTCCTTGGGCGAGAGTTCGGTCACGCTCGGCGCCAGCACCATGCCTATGTCGGTGAGGAACTTCATGCGCGCATCGAGCGCATCGTAGACGGCGATCGAGCCGTCGAAGTCGTTCACGCCGGCAAAGGTCGTCCCGGCAATCTCGGGGTACTTGGCCGTCTCGTCGGCCACGAACTTGAGCGTATCGGCGACGACCTGCTCCGCCTCGGCGGACTTGCCCACGACCTGGCCGATGATGCGGGTCACGTCCTGCCACGGCGTGCTCCACGCCTTGTCCGGGAAGGCCACGGTCGGCGGATCTGGTTCAGGCGCTGGTAGTCCTCGGCGCTGATGCCGGAGAACACGGCGATGATCACATCCGGCTTCTGCGCCGCGATCTGCTCGAACGGAATCTCGGACGTATCCGAGAGCTGTACCGGGGTCTCTGCGCCCAGTTCCTTGAGCCGCTCCTCGACCCAGGGATGGAGGCCATTCTCCCCGCCGCCGTAGGTCGAGAACGGCATGGCGACCGGCACCACCCCCAGCGCCAGCAGCGCGTCGTGATTGCCCCAACCCCAGGTGACGATCCGCTTGGGCACCTTCTCGATCACCGTCTCGCCATAGGCGTGCTTGACGGTGACGGGGAAGCTCTGGGCGGAGGCAGGAAGAACCGCCGCAACAAGCAGCGCAACGGCAACGACGAGTCGGCGGAACATGGCTCTGGCCCTCGGTTGAGACACAAACTTGATAATCACGGTCATGTTAGTTGAGCAAGTGGGATTGCTAACTGCGAGCCGCCGGCGGGCCCGGCCAGCGACCGGGCCGCTGCCGACCGGAGTACTCTGCTAGTCCCTGCCCGCCCTGACGGCGTCGGCGATCAGCTTGATGTATTGCGGGTAGCCCCACTTCAGCGACAGGGCGCTCGGCGGCGAGACCGAGTTGATGAGCTCAGCGCCGACGATGCGTGCAACCGCGCCTTTGGTCACCTGCGGCGCCAGCGCAATCACCGAGTTGCCGAAGAAGGCGGCGGCGGTTTCGGGCGTCTCGAAGTAGGAGACGAGCACGTCGCCGGTCAACTGATCGAGGTTCTCGAAGCTCAGCGTGAAGAACAGGTCCTGCCCCTTGGCGAGTTCGGCGACGCTCGGCGCGGAGGCGAGGCCGGCATCGACGAGGAAGCGCACGCGGGAATCGAGGTTGCCGTAGACATTGATCTCGCCGTTCCACTCCGCGATGGTTGCAAAGGTAGCGCCGGCCAGCTCGGGATACTTCGCGGTCTCATCCTTGATGAACTGCTCGAGCTCGCCCACCAGCGCCTCGGCATCCGCCTTCTTGCCCATCGCCTCGCCTGACATGGTGATGGTGTCCTGCCATGACGTGTCCCAGGGTGTCTCAGGGAAGGCGACGACCGGCGCGATGTTGCTCAGGACTTTGTACTGCTCTTCCGAGATGCCGGAATAGACCGCAAGGATCAGGTCGGGCTTAAGCGCGGCGATCGCTTCGACCGGCGGCTCACGGCCGGTGTCGGGCAGGATGGACGGAAACTCGGCGCCAAGGGCGGCAACAGCGTCCTTGGTCCAGCGCAGGGCGCCGTTCCCGTCGCCGCCATAGCCGAAGAAGGGAACGCCCACCGGCACCTCGCCCAGCGCGATGACCGCGTCCTGTGTCGACCAGCCCCAGGTGACGATGCGCTGCGGCTTGGCGGGAATAGTCGTCTCGCCATAGGCATGTTTGATGGTGACGGGGAATTCCTGCGCGGCAGCCGGGATGATCACCGCGATCAGCATCGCAGCGGCAACGACGAGTCGGCGGAACATGGCTCTTGCCCTCGATTGAGATCGAAAGCTGATAATCACAGTCATGTTAGTTGAGCAAGTGGGATCGCTGGCGGCCGGTGCCCCTACCGACTGTCATCGAGCTATGGGCGGCCCCAAGAACGAAACGCAAAATGCAAACGGCCCGGTCGGTGACCGGGCCGTGCGTCTTGGAAGTCTCGCCTGCCTTACTTTGTTGCCGTGATCGGCACCACGTTGCCGTGGCTGGGCTGGCCGGCGAGGAACTTCTTGATGTTGCGCGCCGCCTGGCGGATGCGCTGCTCGTTCTCGACCAGCGCGAGGCGGACATACTGGTCGCCGTACTCGCCGAAGCCGACGCCGGGTGCGACGCCGACGCCGGTCTCCTGGATCAGGAGCTTGGCGAACTCGAGCGAGCCCATGTGGGCGAACTGATCGGGGATCGGCGTCCAGGCGAACATGGTCGCTTTGGGGGCCGGAATGTTCCAGCCCGCGCGGGCGAAGCTCTCCACCATCACGTCGCGGCGCGACCGGTAGATGTTGCGGACTTCCTCGATGACCTTGTCGTCGCCGTTGAGCGCGGTCGCGGCAGCCACCTGGATGGGCGTGAACGCACCGTAGTCGAGATAGGACTTCACGCGCGCCAGCGCCGAGATCAGCTTCTCGTTGCCGACGGCGAAACCGACGCGCCAGCCGGGCATCGAGTAGGTCTTGGACATCGAGGTGAACTCGACGGTGATGTCGATGGCGCCCGGCACTTCCAGCACCGACGGCGGCACGTCCTCGTCGAAATAGATCTCGGCATAGGCCAGATCGGAGAGGATGAAGATGTCGTGCTCTTTGCAGAACTTGACGACCTCTTTGTAGAAGTCGAGCGTCGCCGTGTAGGCGGTCGGGTTGGCCGGGTAGTTCAGGATCAGCGCGATGGGCTTGGGGATCGAGTGCCGCACTGCGCGATCGAGCGAGCGCATGAAGTTCTCATCCGGCTCGGCCGGCATTGAGCGGACCACGCCGCCGCTCATGATGAAGCCGAACGAGTGGATCGGATAGGTCGGGTTGGGCACCAGCACCACGTCGCCCGGCGCGGTGATCGCCGCGGCCATGTTGGCGAAGCCTTCCTTGGAGCCGAGCGTCGCCACCACCTGCGTGTCGGGGTTCACCTTCACGCCGAAACGGCGGCCGTAGTAGCTCGCTTGCGCCTTCCTCAGCCCCGGGATGCCCTTGGACGAGGAGTAGCGGTGGGTGCGCGGGTCCTTCACCGTCTCCTTGAGCTTGTCGACGATATGCTGCGGCGTGGGCATGTCCGGATTGCCCATGCCCAGGTCGATGATGTCGACGCCGCTGGCGCGAAGCTTGGCCTTGATCGGATCGATATGAGCGAAAACGTAAGGCGGCAGGCGACGGATGCGGTGGAAATCGTTCATTGGAACCTCGGTGGACCCGCGACGCACCCTAGGGTGCATGCATCGCCTTCATGTGGCGCCGATTATCGCGGAATTATGGTGTGGACTCGGTTAAGCGGCGCAAGGTCTTGACCTGTTGCCGCCAGGCTCTTCTGGTTCCGCTCTCCCCAGCCGCATTGCGGCGCTCGGGGAGAGCTAAAGAGCGGGGGCGCTAGCACGCGCGGCGGCACCGGCATCCCTGCCGGCCACTGCGATCTGCGCTGCTACTCCCTGAGTCATGTCCGAAACCGTGAGCGAGGATTGAGGAGCTTTAGTGGCGGGAACGGCGAGTGGTCAAGCCCGCTGATGGGCTCGTGCCGCACCGCGATCGCTACAGGCCGTTCGGCTTCTGCCGGCGGGCGTAGCGGATGGAATACACCACCCCGATCAGGATCGGCGCGAAGACGCAGCCCAGCAGCCACCAGATCAGCGCCGGCGTCGGCACCAGCGCGGCGGCGACGATAAGAACGAGACCGGCAATGATGCACAGGAAGCCGGTAAGGCGATGGGTGGCCTGCCAGTTGGCGGGATCGTTCAGCGTCGACGGCATGCGCAGGCCCGCGAGGCTGTTGGGCTGCGACTTCGGCATGACGTTGCCGAGCACCACCAGCAGGGCGCCGAGGGCGAAGCCGAGCACCTGCACCATGTTCACCGGCACGCCGATGCCGATCAGCACCGTCGCCACCTCCATCACCAGCGCAAGCCCGGTGATTGCGGTCACGACCACGCCGAAACTGTACCGGCCGGCGGCGATGTCGGCAGGCCGGCCGAAGCGGCCGACGACGAGGAAGATCGCCCAGACCACGGCGACCATCAGCAGGGGCACGAGCAGCGCCCATTCGCGCGGCAGGAAGCCGTCGGCCTCGCCGCTTGGGCCCCAATGCACCGGCAGCATCGTGCCGGCCGGCACGACCAGCAGGCCGGTGACGAAGGCCGAAACGAGCGCGACGAGCAGCGCGATGCGGATCGAGGTGAAGAGCGGGGTCATGGCGTGGGCTTCCTCAGGCTGAGAAGCCCTGACAGGGCTTCCTCCAGGATGGACATGTTCAGGTGATAGATGAGGCTCGTCCCCTGCCGCTCCACGGCCACCAGATCGGCTTCCTTGAGCTTGTTGAAGTGGACGGAGAGCGTGGGCTTGCTCAGCGTGAAGTGCTCGGCGAGCGCGCCGGCCGACAGCGGCCCCTCCCGCAGCAGCTGCAGGATTTCCCGGCGCACCGGATGCGACAGCGCTTCGAAGACGGAATTGATGCTCATCGGTCCCGTACGCATATTGCGACAGGATTCTAATTAGACGACTATCTAATTAGATGCAACGCTAATCCTTGGTCGGCAGGTACGAGATGAACTGGTCCGCGCTCGCCGCCCAGGAGAACTGCTCGGCATAGGCGCGGCACTCCTCGCGCGAGACGTCCAGCGCCCGAAGCGCCGCGGCCTTGAGATCGTGGTCGAGCACGCCGACAGGCGCATCGCCGATGACGTCGATCGGCCCGGTCACGGGATAGGCTGCCACCGGCGTGCCGCTCGCCAGCGCTTCGAGCAGCACCAGCCCGAATGTGTCGGTCCTCGATGGAAACACGAACACGTCGGCCGACGCGAAGAGCGTGGCAAGTTCTTCGCCCTGCCTGGAGCCAAGGAACGTGACGCCCGGATAGTCGACCGTAAGCTTGTCGAGGCTCGGGCCGCCGCCCACCACGAGCTTGGTTCCGGGCAGGTCGAGCTCGAGGAAGGCCTCGATGTTTTTTTCCACGGCCACGCGGCCGACATAGAGAAAAACCGGCCCCGGATACGGCAGGCTGCTTCGACGTGACGGGTTGAACAGCTCAGTATCGACGCCCTTCTGCCAGATCACCGCGTTGGTGAAGCCGCGATTCTCGAGCAGCATCTTGAGGTGCGGCGTGCCGACGAGGCAGTAGGTCGCGGCCCCGTGGAACCAGCGCAGGAACCGGTAGCTCCAGCGCAGCGGCACCGGCAGCCGGGCCTTCAGGTATTCGGGGAACTGGGTGTGATAGGCCGTCGAGAACGGGAAGCCGTTCTTGCGGCACCAGCGTCGCGCGATGATGCCCAGCGGCCCCTCGGTCGCGATATGGATCGCATCGGCTTCCGCCGCCTCGATCCGGGCATAGACCGGCTTCATCAAAGTGCGGCTGAGACGGATCTCGCCATAGCCCGGCATCGGGAAGGTCTTGAACTCGTTGGGCGTCAGCAGCTTCACCGTGATGCCGCGCTTTTCCATCTCGCGCGCCACGAGCTCGATCGAACGCACCACGCCGTTGATCTGCGGGTGCCAGGCATCGGTCACGATCAGAACGGTCTTGGGCTGTTGCGGCATTGGCTGCTCGTTCTTCAGGCGGCAATGGGTAACGTGGGGCCATTGCTCCCGCAAGCAGCATCGCTGCCACGCGGGCGTGGATACACGGCACCGAGGCCGGCGCCACTACGCCGATTGCCGCCAAAAGCAAAGGGCCCGCATCGCTGCGGGCCCTGCAAGTCTGTGTAGTCCGAACCGCTTAGCGCTTCGAGAACTGGAAGGAACGACGGGCCTTGGCCTTGCCGTACTTCTTGCGTTCGACGACGCGGCTGTCGCGGGTCAGGAAGCCACCCTTCTTGAGCACGGCGCGAAGCTCAGGCTCGTAGTGGGTCAGCGCCTGCGAGATGCCGTGACGGACGGCACCGGCCTGGCCGGAGAGACCACCGCCGGAGACGGTCGCGACGACATCGTACTGGTCGACGCGCGACGCGGCCACGATCGGCTGCTGCAGGATCATCTGGAGCACCGGGCGGGCGAAGAACGCGTTGTAGTCCTTGCCGTTGACGGTGATCTTGCCCGAGCCGGGCTTCACCCACACGCGGGCAATGGCGTTCTTACGCTTGCCGGTGGCGTAGGCGCGGCCTTCCTTGTCCAGCTTCTGGACATGGACCGGAGCCTCGTTGGCGACGACCGGAGCGACAGTACCCAAATCTTCGAGGGAATTGATGGTCTCGGCCATTTACTTGGCCCTCACGTTCTTGGTGTTGAGCGAGGCGACGTCGAGCTTGGTCGGCGACTGAGCCTCATGCGGATGAGTCTCGCCGGCGTAGACGCGCAGGTTGCCGTACTGCTTGCGGCCGAGCGGGCCACCGGGAAGCATGCGGCGGACGGCGTTCTCAAGCACGCGCTCGGGGAAACGACCCTCGAGCAGCTCGCGCTGGGTGCGGTCCTTGATGCCGCCGGGATGGCCGGTGTGCCAGTAGAAGCGGCGCTGATCGAGCTTGTTGCCGGTCAGCTTCACCTTGTCGGCGTTGATGACGACGACGTTGTCGCCCATGTCCATGTGCGGCGTGAAGGTCGGCAGATGCTTGCCACGCAGGCGCATCGCGATGATGGAGGCGACACGGCCAACCACCAGATCCTTGGCGTCGATCAAGATCCACTTCTTGTCGATCTCGCTCGGCTTTACCGAGAAGGTGCTCATTGATGTTTTCCTTTGGGAAAGGCGGACAAGTGACCCATGCCCGGTTCTCTTGGCGCGGGATATACGGGGCAGTGGCTCAAGCGTCAAGCGGCAAGATTTTCGCACTGTATTTCAATAGCTTACACCGTTGGTATTATGATACCACATACTAAGCTATTGATTTTGCTCAACCTTGCCGTTTTCCGAATCCCCATCCCAACGCGGGGATGACATCGAAAGGCTAGCTCGCCCGGCGCGGCTGCGCGTCCGCGAGGTAGGCGATCGTCGTTCCCGCCAGCAGGAATGCCAGGGCCTGATGGCCGAGCGCCAGCGAGATCGGCACCATGGCGAGGAGCGTTGCGATGCCCAGCACCACCTGCAGCCCGATCAGGCCGGCGATCCGCGGCAGCCAGCCGTGCACGCCAGCGAAGCCCCCTCGCCTCGCCTGCCGCCACAGCAGCCAGCCAGTGTAGGCGACGACGACGTAGGCGATCATGCGGTGGATGAACTGCACCGTCAGCGCGTTCTCGAAGAGGTTCTTCCAGAACGGGTCCATGACGTCGAGGCCGCGCGGAATCAGCTGCCCGTCCATCAGCGGCCAGGTGTTGTAGCCCATGCCGGCGTCGAGCCCGGCGACGAAGGCGCCGGCGACGATCTGCAGTTCGATGAGGATCAGCAGCCCCCATACCGGCCAGCCCGGCGAAGTCGTCACGGTCTTGGCCGGCTCGAGCCGGCGCGCCACCCAGATCAAGGCGAGCAACAGGAGCGAAGCGGCAAACAGGTGGGCGGCCAGCCGGTACTGCGAAACCGAAGTCAGCTCCGACAGGCCGGACGACACCATCCACCAGCCAAGGAAGCCCTGGAAGCCGCCGAGCAGGAACAGCCCGGCAAGCGGTCCGGCAAGGCTCCAGTCGAAGCGGCGCTGGACCAGGAACACGACGAACGGAATGGCGAAGGCGAAACCGAGAACGCGCCCGAGCAGGCGATGACCCCATTCCCACCAGAAGATCGACTTGAACTCCTCGATCCCCATCCACGCATTCTGAACGCCCTGCGGGATCTGCCGGTAGGCGTCGAACTCGGCCTGCCAGTCCGCGTCGGTGATCGGGGGAATGGCGCCGGAGATCGGCTTCCAGGAGGTGATCGAGAGCCCCGACTCCGTCAGCCGCGTCGCGCCGCCAACCACAACCATGGCAAGTACCAGCCAGGCCATGAAATAGAGCCAGATGCGGACCGGCCGCAGACGGTCGGCGCTGGAAACTGTCGGTGTGGCGGATTGAGCGGTTGCACTGGTAGTCAAGATCGGCTCCTTTGCGTCCGACCTACTCCTTGCATCCGGTCGAGGCAACGACCGCGATGCCGCATCCGATCAGGCGGCCATGACCCAATCGACCCGCAAACTCCTCGGCACCGTCCTCGTGCTGCTCTCGCTCGTGGTCTGGTCGGTGCTGGGAATGTGGATCTACATGAGCTTCCTCGGCGCCGCCGCCTGGTGGCTGCTCATCGGCTTCTTCGCGCTGATGGGCATGAGCTGGTTCTACCCCGCCGCCTGGCTCGTGCGGTGGATGTCGAAGCCGGACTGAGGCGAGCGCGCTGCCATTCTCGTCCGCCTGCCGTCACCATTGACGCCTCCTCACCACCGTCATCCCCGGGCGAAGACCCGGGGACCCAAGCGATGGCTCTGCGCGAGTGGAGAGATGGGTCCGCGGGTCAAGCCCGCAGATGACGGAGAAGGTAAGCTGGCTCGTGGCGGGGTGCATACCTTGACGCATCAAGGCGCTGTGCGGCCGACGAAGAATTGAACAACGTCGTGATTGGCAATCGACTTGGCCAGCTCGAGCGGCGACACGCCATGCAAGTTACTGAGCGACCAGTCGGCACCGGCATCGAGAAGCTGCTTGATGACCGCTCCTCGACCTCGGGAGTCGAACACTGCCCGGAACAGGGGGGTGTTCCCGTGCCTGTCGACTGGGTCGATCTCGGCACCGGCGACCAGAAGTAGGTCGACGATCTCCGGGTGCTGCTCACGGGCAGCAAAGTGCAGTGGAGTCTCGCCGTTCCGATCCTTCACGTTGACCTGGACGCCGGCCGCAATCAGTGCCGAGACGACCAGAACGTTCCCGCGTTGAACGGAGTAGAACAGTGCCGTTCGGCCCTGCCGATCCTCAGCATCCACTGGCTCGCCCCGATCGATTGCCGCAAGCAGGTCCTCCAGGCTGTCAAACAGAACTGCCTGGTGGACTGCGCCAGCATCTTTCACTCGATGTGCCTTGTGGAGGGCATTACCCGCCCCCTACTCCCACCGCACATGCGCGCCGAGCGCACTCAGCTTCTCCACGAAGTGCGGATAGGCGCGGCGGATCGGGTCGGCGTTCTTGATGCGGGATTCGCCCGGGATCTGGATCGCGGCGAGGAGCAGCGCCACCACCACGCGGATGATGTAGGGCGCTTCGACCGTCGCCGGTCGCAGCTTGTTGCCGCCGAAGACGATCAGCCGGTGCGGGTCGGAGAGGTGGACGCGGGCGCCGAACTTCAGCAGTTCCGCGCTCCAGCCCAGGGCACCCTCGTACACCTTGTTCCAGAACATGATGTCGCCCGTGCAACCCACGGAAATACCGATGGCATGCGGCAGGAGGTCGGCCGGGAAATAGGGCCAGGGCGCGGCCTCGATCTTGGGCAGCATCTCGGCCGTGTAGGGCTCGGTGATGCGGCGGTTCCAGCCGGTCGCGGTGACCCTGCCCTCCTCGACCTCGAACTGCAGGCCGAGCTTGCCGAACTGGCGCAGGATCAGCGTCATGTGCGGGCCCATGTCAGTCTCGACCGTCAACCGGCCGCCGGTAACGGCGCCGATGGCGAGGAAGGTCGCGACCTCGTGGTGGTCGTCGGGAACCCGGGCCGTGGTGCCGCGCAGCTTCTCGACGCCGCGGACCGTCAGCTTGGACGTGCCGATCCCGTCGATGTCGGCGCCCATCGCCGCCAGCATGTCGCACAGCGCCTGGACGTGCGGCTCGGACGCGGCGTTGTTGAGATGCGACGTGCCCTTGGCGACCGCGGCGATCATCACGAACGTCTCGGTGCCGGTCACCGAGGCATAGTCCGGCCACAGGTCGGTGCCGCGGATCTCGCCGCGACGCTCGATGCGATAAGGCCGCGTGCCGGCGATCGTGCCGCCGAGCTTTTCGAGAATCTCGAGGTGCGGGTCGATCTCGCGCACGCCGAGCGCGCAGCCCTTGGCCTCGGTATCGAAGATCAGGAAGTCGCTCCGCATCAGCACCGGGGCGAGCAGCAGGACGGCCGCACGGATGCCCACCGGCAGCTCGGCATCGGACGTCGCGAAGGCTTCGAAGTCGTGCTTGATCTTCAGCGTCTGGGCCGCGAGGTCGCGCGTCACGGTCGAGCCCTTCGAGCGGAAGTACTCGACCAGCTTGTCGATGTCGCTGATCTCGGGGACGTTGGTGAGGGTGACTTCCTCTTCGGTCAGCAGCGTCGCGCATAGCATGGGCAGCACGGCGTTCTTGTTGCCGGAGGGACGGATGGTGCCGGAAACGGGGCGCGCGCCGTCGACGATGAGGTCGGTCATGGGTGACTCGTCAAAGCAGGAGGAACTGTTTCAATAGCCTATCTGGCCACCAGCGAAAACAGGGCGGGTGTCGCGAATACGTCGACATGGCGCTTCTGCTGGAACAGGCCGTTCAGCGATACGCGCGGCAGCGAGTGCAGGCTGTAGCGATTGCCGGCATAGAGCCCGCCCGGCCTGGTGGTGACGGCGGTCCTGAGGCCAAGCTCACGCGCCAGGGTATATTCGCGCGGCCCCGCGGAGGGCGTGCCGCCGATCGGATAGCTCAGGTGGATCGGGGCCTTGCCGAACTGCGCCTTGAGAATCCGCAACGACTGCTCGATCTCGTTGCGCGCGTCCTGCGGGCTGAGCTTGGCCAGCTCATAGTGGTGCACGCCATGGGCGCCGATGGTGCAGAGTGGCTCGTTGGCGAAGAGCCTGAGCTCCGACCAGTCCATGATGAGCTCGCGACAATGCCGCTGGAGATCGAGGCCGTACTGCTCCGCGAGTTCGCGGATCAGCTTGACGCGGTCGGCCTCCGGCATGGTCCGCATGCGGTGATAGAGGCTGTCATAAGCCCGGTGCTTCTCGCCGAGGTTGGCGGTCGCGTAGTATTCGGTCTCGCCGCCCTGGGTGACCGCCAGCGCGTTCTGGGCGGCGATGATGTCCTCGAGCGCCTGCCACCAGACCTCACCCACGCCGTCGACCAGCGCGGTCGGCACGTAGATCGTGAACGGGCATTGCTGGCGCCGCATGATCGGCAGCGCATAGCGCAGGTTGTCGCGATAGGCGTCGTCGAAGGTAAAGGCGACGAAGGGCTTGGCGGGCTCGTCCGCCTCGATGCGCCGCGCCGCCTCGTCGAGGTCGACGATTTCGAAGCCGAGCTGGCGCACGCGCATGATCGTGTATTCGAGGAAGTCCGGCTTCACCTGCAGGATGGCGTTGGGTGAGAAGTCCGCCGGGTCCTCGGGCAGCACGCGATGCAGCGTGAAGATCACCCCGCGGGCCTTCGATTGCCTGCGGATCAGTCGCGTCAGCTGGCTCGCCCAAAGCAGCTCGAAGGCGGCGCCGATAAGCTTGTACTTGAAATCCGCCATCCGGCCTATGCCACGTCCGCCTGCGCCGCGGAGAGGTGTACGACGCGATCTGCATCAAAGCCAAGCATGGCGATGTCATGGCGGGCCGCGGCGACAGCCACAGGATTGGCGGTTTCGCTCGCGACCAGCACCAGACGGGCATGGTCGGCGACGCCGGCGAACAGCGGCAGGCTCGAGCCCATGCCGGCGCGGCCGGTGTCGACGATTACCAGCTGATAGAGATCGGCCAGCGCCTGGACGAGAATCAGCGGCCGTGTCGAGTTCCGGTCGAGCTCCGGCTGCCGGCCCCATCGCACTTCTGCGAGGTTTTCACCCGCGAGCTGGATCACATCGGCGTACTCGGCGCCGTCGGCGGCAAGGTCGGTCAGGCCCAGGGCCTCCGACATCTCGCCGCTGCCGGCGTCGACCACCACCGCGGTCTGCCGCTCCATGATCGCGTCCTCGAGCAGCCGCTCGATCACCTGCAGCGACTCGTGCGCGGCCCCGACTGAAGCGAGGAGAATGACGCCCGGAGGGCCGTCGTGAATATCGGCGGAGAACGCGGAGAGCTCATCATGGGGCGCCGGAACGTATCGCATCGGCCTGGCCACCGCCTCGGCAACGGCGTGCTCCAGCGCCTCATCGGAATCCGCCTCCGGCTCCGGCAGCGCCTCGGCGGCGAGGACCGGCTCGGGAGTGGCGGCGGCGCGCCCGGTTCTCGGCCCGCGCTCGACCAGCGCCCGGCCCGACATCAGTTCGCCGAAAAGTGCCGCACCGACCTGCAGCGCCAGCGCCACAAAGCCCACGGCTCCGAGAATCAGCGCGGTCTTGGGCGAGGACGGTGTCGTCGAGGGTGCGGCTTCGCTGATCACGCGAACGTCCGGCAGGGTCGCGCTCGATGCTGTGCGCGACACCGCGTCGGAGTACTTGGCGAGGTAGTTCTCGAGCAGGTCGCGCTGGGCCTTGGCCTCGCGCTCGAGACTGTCGAGCGTCACACCGCCCTTGGTGGCATCGCTGGCCGTGATCTTGGCCCGGGTCAGGTCCTCGCGCAGCCGCAGTTCGAGGCCCGATTCGACCTCGGCCTCCGCCTCGAGCGAATCGGCGACCTTGTCGGCCTCGAGGGCAACCTGCTGCTCGATCTCGCGGATCTGCGCCTTCAGCGCCTTGATCGTGGGGTGGTTGGCGAGCAGCGTCGTCGATCGCTGCGCCAGGTCGCCCTGCAGCGCCGCCTTGGTCTGGAGCAGGCTCTGCACCACCACCGAGTTGCGCACGTCGGCCACGCCTTCGAGCGACTGGCCCGAACCGATCAGGCCCCGGATCACCTGGGCGCGGGAGGTCGCGGCATTCTTGCGCTGCTGCGCATCGGCAATCTGCTGGGCCACGGCGCTCAGCTGCTGGTCGGTGACCGGCGTGGCGTTGGTTCCGACGAACAGATCGTTGTCGATCTTGTAGTTGGCGACGGCCGTCTCGGCCTCGCTCACCTTGCCGCGGAGCTTGCCGATCTCCTGCTCGAGCCACACGGTGGCGTCTGCGGTGTCGGTCAGGGATTGCTGCGCGCGCCGCTTCACATGGGCGGCCGCGATGGCGTTGGCGAGCCGTGCCGCCAATGCCGGGTCCTTCGAGCGCACATAGATGGAGATCACCGCCGAGTCGCGCTCGCGAATGACCGTCATGCTCTCCGAAAGATTGGCGAGGACCGTCTCGTCGAGGCTGTCCGCCTCATTGCCACCCCGGCCCAGCAGCTTCATCACGGCGCCCACCGGCGAGAAGGCCGGCTTTGCAAACTCGGGAACCGAGCGCAGGCCCTCAGAACCGATCACCTCGAGCAGGAGGTCGCGAGATTTGATCAGTTCGATCTGGCTCGACATCAGCGCCGCCTCGTTTCCGGCGGAACCGCCACCCGACGAGGTCTCTCCCGGAGCGCGCGTGTAAACATTCTCACGCGGCTCGACGAGGATGCTGGCCGATGATTCGTAGACCTTGGGCACGAACATCAGGATCGACGCCGTAGCGACCAGCAGCAGCACCGTAACCAGCACGATGCGCAGCCAGCGCGACAGCACCGCCGAGACCAGCGCCCCTACGTCCATACGCAGATCCTCTCCTCGCACCGCGTCAGAACTCAAGGCACCATCCCTTCGACTACCCCTGAGTCATGCCCCGAACGTGGTAAGCATTCGGTTAAACACTCGTGCAGATTGCGACCAACCCTCGCGGTTCTAAGCAGAATGTTAACCATGCCGCCGCGAAACTGCGCACCACTTCAAGTCCCGGGTCCGCGATGCGCTGGCTGCGTCTTCTCTCACTGCTGCTGTTCATTCCACTCGCCGCCTGCGCCATGAATGGCGCCGCGGCGACCTATCTGGTCGAGGTCAAGGGCCCCTACACGCTCGACACCGGCGACGTCGTCCGGGTGAGTGTCTACGGCGAGCCGGACATGACGCGCAGCTACCAGGTCGATGACACCGGAGCGCTTGCACTCCCCCTCGTCGGCCCGGTGTCGGTGCGCGGGAAAACCACGCAGATCGCCGCTGCCGCCATCACCGCCGCCCTCGCCCAGGGCTACATTCGCGAGCCGAGCGTCGCGGTCGAGATCGAGTCTTATCGTCCGTTCTTCATCCAGGGTGCGGTCAAGAACGGCGGACAGTTCCCCTATGTCTACGGCATGAGCGTCCGCGCCGCGATCAGCACTGCTGGCGGCTATTCCGAGACGGCCGAGCGGAACAAGGCGGTCGTCTACCGCCGGCAGGGCAACCAGATGGTCAAGGGCACCGTGAGCCTCGATTTCCCCATTTACCCGGGGGATACCATCGTGGTGGGCGAGCGCTGGCTCTAAAGAGTTCGGAAACCCGGGCCTACGCATAAGCTCGGGCATGAAGCCGAACGCGCCACGACCGCTCCGCATCCTGCAAATTCTCCGTGCACCAGTTGGCGGACTGTTCCGGCACGTCTACGACCTCGTTCACGAACTGAGCGCGCGCGGCCACGAGATTGGAATCGTTGCCGATAGCCTCCATACCGACGCCCTCACCGAGGAGCGCCTGGGCCGGTTGAGGCCCCTTGCCCGGCTGGGCATCCATTCCTTGCCGATCCCACGCGTCTTCGGGCCCGAGGATGCGACGACTCCACTCAAGATCCGCAAGCTTGCCGCCTCGCTGGATATCGACGTCCTTCACGGCCATGGCGCCAAGGGTGGCCTCAACGCCCGCCTGGCGCGCATCGGGTCGCGCGAGCGGGTGGCGCTCTACACCCCGCATGGCGGCGTCCTCCACTACAGGCCGGCTTCGCCCGCAGGTATGGCCTTCCGCCTCATCGAGCGCGCGCTGATCGGGGCCACCGATGCCTTGGTGTTCGAGAGCGCCTTCGCCCAGTCCGCCTTCCGTGAGCAGGTGGTCGCGCCGAAATGTCCGGCACCGGTCATTCACAACGGCCTGATGCTGGCGGAGTTCGAAACGATCACGCCCCATGCCGATGCCGCCGACTTCGTGTTCATCGGCGAATTCCGCAGCCTGAAGGGAATAACCTACCTGCTCGACGCGCTGGTCGATGTCCGGGCGCCCGGTGGACGCCCGGCGACCATCAGCATGGCCGGCGGCGGGCCGGACCTCGACTCCATCAAGGAGCAAATCGCCCGATTGGGGCTCGAGGAACGGGTGACGCTGCTCGGCGTGAAGCCGGCCCGGCCGACGTTCCATACCGGCCGGATCGCGGTGCTCCCCTCGCTCAAGGAATCGCTGCCCTATGTCGTGCTCGAAGCGGCCGCAGCGGGGCTGCCGGTGATCGCCACCGATGTTGGCGGCACGCGGGAAATCTTCGGCCCGACCGCGGCGAGCCTCGTGCCCCCCGCCGACAGCGAGGCCCTGAGGCTAGCCATGCAGGCGGCACTCTATGATCCGGAGACCACCCGCGCCGAGGCCGCGCAGCGTCTGGCCCATATCCGGGCGGGCTTCTCGGTGTCGCACATGGCCGACCAGATCGAGGCACTCTACCGGCAGGCCCTCGGCACCCGGCAGCGTGCCGCATGAGCCGTTTCACCGAGTTTTCATCGCTCCCGCTTAGCCTCACGACGTCAGCGAGCTAACGAATGTTCCACCTCGACCCCAAGCAGGCCGTCCTCGATCACGTCGCGCAAAAGCCCAGGTCCAAGTTGGCCGCCTCGGGGCTGAACGAACTTGCCGCAATGGTGGCTGACAAGCCGGTCGAACCTGGCTATTCGGCAACAGTCGTCGCAGGCGCGGCCCAGGCGATCGAGTGTCTCCTGCTGGCCCTCACCGGCGTCGTCCTGCTTACAGTCCTCGGCAGCGGCAACGGCCTCCTCGGAGTCGTCGTTACACTTTCGGTGGTCGCCGTCGCCGAGTTCATCATCCGCTCGGTGCTGCTGCGACGCGTCGCCGACTACCGGCTTGGGCTGGAGCAGTACCTCAAGGTCGCAGCCGGCTGGACCGGCGCGTTTGTCGTGGTTGGCGCGGCTGTCCTGCTGCTCGACAGCGGCAATTCGGTCTCGCGCAACTGGATCATCGCGTTCTGGCTGACAGGACTCGTCGTTCTGATCGCCTACCGGGCCGTGCTGCGCGCGCTCATCACGCGCTGGACTGCGGAGGGGCGTCTCCGCCGCCGCACGGTCATCGTCGGCGGCGGCAAGGATGCCGAGGTGCTCATCCAATCCATCCAGGTCGGCGCGCGCGACGATATCGAGCTGCTCGGCCTGTTCGACGACCGCAACGACGACCGCTCGCCCGAATCCGTCGCGAGCCTGCCCAAGCTGGGGCGCGTTGCCGAACTCATCGAGTTTGCCCGTCGCACCCGCGTCGACCTCGTCATCGTCTCGATGCCGCTGTTCGCCGAGCACCGCGTCCTCGACATGCTGAAGCAGCTGTGGGTGCTGCCGGTCGACATCCGGCTCTCGGCGCACATGAGCAAGCTCAAGTTCACCCGCAAGGCCTATTCCTATGTCGGCGGCGTGCCGGTGTTCGACATGGCCGACCGGCCGATCTCGGACTGGAATCTCGTGCTCAAGTGGATCTTCGACAAGCTCGTCGCGATCACCGCGCTCGTCCTGCTGTCGCCGGTGATGATCGCCACCGCCATCGCGATCAAGCTCGAGAGCCCCGGACCGGTGTTCTTCCGGCAGCAGCGCCACGGCTTCAACAACCAGCACATCAACATGTGGAAGTTCCGCTCGATGCGGACCGACATGCTCGATTTCGACGCCAGCAAGCTGGTCACCAAGGACGATCCGCGCGTGACGCGCGTCGGCCGGTTCATCCGCAAGACCTCGATCGACGAACTGCCGCAGCTGTTCAACGTCCTGATGGATGAGCTGTCGATCGTCGGGCCGCGGCCGCACGCACTGGCCGCCAAGGCCGCCGACCAGCTCTACTACGAAGCCGTCGACGGCTATTTCGCCCGCCACCGGGTGAAGCCAGGCATGACCGGCTGGGCCCAGATCCACGGCTGGCGCGGCGAGACCGATACGGTCGACAAGATCATGAACCGCGTGAACTACGACCTCTACTATATTGAGAACTGGTCGCTCTGGCTGGACCTCAAGATCGTCGCGCTGACCCCGCTCTCGCTGTTTACGCAGAGCAAGAACGCTTACTGATGGTGGGCGCGGCAGCTTCCGATTGGGGGACCATGCCGCGCGAGCAGGCCTCCGCCTGGTTCCGCGCCCGTGCCACGGCCATCCTCAACGCCTGCGTTGCGCTCTGGATCTTCGCCGGCGGCTTCGTCATCAACGAGCCCTCGCCCTACGAGCTCGCCTTCGTGCTGGTGCTCGGCGTGTCGTTCTTTGCGGCGTTCCATTTCCACCGCTCGACGCTCGGGCTGCTCGTGCTGTTCGTGGCGCTCGTCCCCTTCGCCTACATCGCGGCTTTCCAGGTCCGGTTCCTCACCATCAGTGATGCCCTGATCTACCAGACGGTGACGATCTTCCTGTTCTTCACCGCGTACTGGGTCGCCAACTATGTCGCCGAGGCGCCGCAGGCGCGCATGCGCATCATCATCGGCGCCTACCTCGGGACCGCCCTCCTCTCTGCCATCATGGGTACGCTGGGCTATCTCGGGATCGGGCACGAGATCTTCACGCGCTACGACCGCGCCAAGGCGCTGTTCAACGATCCCAACGTCTACGGCCCGTTCCTGATGCTGCCGGCGATGTACGCGCTGCAGCGCGTGCTGATCGGCAAGAGCCGGAGCGCGGTTATCGCGACGCTCGCCTATGGCGTCCTGTTCGTCGGCGTGTTCGCAAGCTTCTCGCGCGCCGCCTGGGGCCACATCGTCATCTCCAGCGCCATGGTCTACGTGCTGCTGTTCTGGCTCGAGACACACGCCCTGCAGAAGGTGCGCATGCTGATGCTGGCCCTCGCGGGCGCCGCTACCTTGGTGGTGGCGGCGGCCGGCATTCTGTCGCTCCCCCAGTTCAGTTCGTTCATCGAGCTTCGCACCCAGTCGCAGGATTACGACACCGGCGAGAGCGGCCGTTTCGGGCGCCAGGGTTATGCGTTCGACCTGGCGCTGCAGCACCCGCTGGGGCTTGGCCCGCTCGAGTTCCGCAACTACCGGGTCAAGGAAGAGCCGCACAACACCTACGTCAACGTGATCCATGCCTATGGCTGGGGCGGCGGCCTCGTCATGATCGCATTCATCTTCGTCACCATCTGGCGCGGCGTGACCTTCCTCGCACGGCCCAGCCCCAACCGGCTGCTGCTCATCCCGCTCGTTTCAGTCTTCATCCCGCTGGCCGGCGAAGCCGCCATCATCGACGTCGACCACTGGCGCCACTTCTTCCTCGTGGGCGGCCTCATCTGGGGCGTCACCGCGGGCTACGGGCACGTGGACAAGCGATTTGGCTTGAGGCCGCCCGTTCCCTGAGCGCATGATCCGCGCGGACAAGGCATGAGGGCCCCATGACCTCCGACAGCTCTATGCAGGCCGTGCTGGCGCATACGGACGACCTCGCCAAGTTCCGCTACGACACCGGCGATATCCTGATCAGCGAAGGCCCGCCGAGCGGGGTGCTCTACATCCTCGTCGAAGGCGCGATCGAAGTGCTGCGCGGCGATGTCCGCGTCGCCCTCGTCGATGAGCCCGGCGCGGTCTTCGGCGAGATCTCGGCCCTCCTCGGTGGCACCCACAGCGCCACGGTGCGGGCCGTCGAACCGGTGACTGTCCACCGCATCGAGGACGCGGTGAACTTCCTCCAGATGCGGCCGGAGGTCGTCTTCCACGTCGCCCGCATCCTCGCGCGCCGCCTCGTCGACGCAACGACCTATCTCGCCGACATCAAGCATCAGTACGCCGATCGTTCCGATCACCTGGGCATGGTCGACGAGGTGCTCGAGGCGCTGGTCCACCAGCAACAGACAACGCCCGCCCCCGACGCCGCTCCCACGTCCGACCCGAGGCTCTAGCCGAGCGGTACCCACTCGGGGATTTCGAACATCTCGCCGGGCGGCACCGTCGCAGCGAGGTCCAGCACGCCCGCGCCTTCGTACGAGAACCACGCCGCCTGCATCCGCCCGGTGTCCACCGCGATGTGGGTCGGCACGTCGCCGATCTGCCGGCCGGCGTTGAGCACCCAGGTCGTCCCCGCCCGCGATGCCCACGAGCCGCCGCGAACGAACGGGGCTTCGTGCACATGGCCGGCGAACACCAGGTCCGGCTTGTAGCGCTCGATCCAGCCGCTCAGCTCGACATCGCCGAAATGCCGGTGCCCCGACCAGCTCACCTCCGCGTTGGCCGGCGGCGCGTGATAGACCCAGAACCACTTCCCGGCGCGCTGCGCCGCCGCGGCCTCGAGCTGCCGCTCGATCGCGGCCTTGGCGATGTCGCCGTCCCACCACGGGCAGATAGTGAAGGTGATCTCGTCGAGCTCGAGCGTGTCGCTGTCCGCATGGGCACGGGGCGAGCGGACATAGGGGATCCAGCGCGCGTAGCGCTCGCCGCTCGAGTACTTGTGGTTCAGGTCGTGATTGCCCGAGCAGACCAGCAGCGGCGCCACCTCGCGCAACCGCTCGAGATACTTCAGCACCACGACCATCTGCGCGCTCGCGGTAACAAACGAGGCGCTGTCGAGCAGGTCTCCGGCGATGATGACGAGATCGTAGCGCGGCGCAGTGCGCAGCAGCCAGTCGAACTGCGGCAGGCTGTAGTGCAGGTCGGCCACCGACAGGATGCGCACGCCCCCTCCCCCAGTGGGTTCAGCGGGCGAGATACTTCTCCGCCAGCGCCGCCGTGTCCAGCGCAAACCGGTCGGCATGGGCCTTGGCGAGATCGGTTTCCGCATGGGAGCCGATCCAGGCGAGTAGTGCCATCCGCCGCAGCAGGATCATCGCGTCGATCATCCTGAAGTCGTCGGCCTTGAGCGGCCGCACCTCGATATAGGCGGAAAGCCAGGCCCGGATCAGCGCCGGTACCTGCGGCGAGGTCTCGATGAAGGAGAGGCTCGCGGCGAGGTCGTAGAGGAACCAGCCATGCCCGCAGTCGTCGAAGTCGAGCAGCACGGTCGTCTCGCCATCGACCAGCAGGTTCGCGAGCCGCATGTCGGCATGGATCAGGCCGAAGCGATCGATATCTGTGCCATAGGCCCTGAGATCGGCGCGCAGGGCAGAATCCAGCTCGGTCAGCACCGCCAGCGTCTCGCCCTCGACATGCGGCGCCTTGCGCCAGTCGCCCCACAGGCCCGACGGCTCGAGAATGCTCACCGCATCCCAGATCGGGCGTACGAAGTGCTCCGGCTGCTGCCAGACCGAGACGTGGTTATGAAGCGTCGCCGCGTAGTTCCCGAGAGTGGCAAACAGCGGCACGAGGTCGGCGTCGGCCTGCGGCTCTTCGCCCGGCTCGAACGCGAACATCGCCGCGTAGCGATCGGGCGCCACCTCCTGCACGATCTCGCCATCCGCCCCGGGGACCGGGCGCGGCACGGGAATCTCGGTCTCGTCGGTGATGGCTTCGAGCCAGCTGAGTTCGCTGCCGATGGCCGCACGCGACTGATATCGCGGCCGGTGCAGGCGCAGCACGTGATGCGCGCCCTTCGGCCCGTCGATGCGGAAAGTGTGATTTTCGGAGAGGTTGATCAGCACCGGCGTTCCGCCGGCCACCGCTGGCCAGCGTTCGAGGCTGGCCGCTACGAGCGAAAGCTCATCCGCCTGCGGATCGTTGGGGGCCCTGTCCAATCCGCTAACCTCAGTCGTCAGTAGAAGAATGGTCGGAGTGGCCGGATTTGAACCGACGACCCTTTGTCCCCCAGACAAATGCGCTACCAGGCTGCGCTACACCCCGACTGGCGCCCTATCTAGTCGCAAGAGTGTCCCAAGGCAACCCTCCAAAAGGGGTTCTCGGTCGGGCATCGGGCATAGGGTGAAAACCGCCTTCACACAGCCAGCAGGTCCACGATCTTCATCTCGGCCGTCCGCACGGCATCGGCCGGGCTGAGGCCGACCAGCAGGCCGCGCTGGCCGCCGTTGATCAGCACTTCGTCGAACAGCTCGGCCGTTTCGTCGATTGCCGTAGGCACCTTGCGGCGCTGGCCGAACGGGCTGATTCCGCCCACCTTGAAGCCGGTCAGCCGCTCAGCGTCCACCGGCTTCATCATGTTGGCGGACTTGCCGCCGAAAGCCGCGGCCAGCTTTTTCATGCTGACTTCGCTGTCGGAGGGCACCACCACGCAGACGGGCTTGCCGTCCACCTCGGCCATCAGCGTCTTGAACACCTGCCCGGCATCCTTGCCCAGCGCCTCGGCCGCCTGCAGCCCGATGCGCGGCGCGTCGGGGTCGTACTCATAGGGAAAGTGCGTGAAGGCGATACCGGCCTTGGTGAGCGCCAGCGTCGCGGCTGTGGTCCTGGACATGCAGAACGGTTACGGCTCCAATGGCGCCCCGTCCAGTGCCTCCGGAGACGTCCGGGCACCCGGCACCAGCCCTGCCACGCACCGGGTCAGGTGCTCGATGTGGAAGGGCTTGCCGAGGAACGGCCGATCGCGATGCCGGGCGACGACGTCCTCCCGGCCGAACCCGCTCACGAAGGCGAAGGGGATGCCCCGCTTCTCCAGCGCGTCGGCCACCGAAAAGCTGTCCCTGGCGCCGACAAGCACGTCGAGAATGGCGCAACTCGGCCGCTCGTGATTCAGGGCCTCCAGCGCCTGTTCGGCGCTCGCGGCAACGATGACCCGGCTGGCGCCGAGCTCGAGCAGGTAATCTTCGATCATTGCGGACACCAGCGCCTCGTCCTCCACGAGAAGGACAATACCCAGCCCGCCGCTGCCAGCTTGTGGTTCATTGAACATGGCTAACCTTTTTCGGGCGAACATGCCCGCTGCGCGGCGACAGGTCGAGGAAAATGGGAGTGAGGCTTTTGCTGGGGCACCGTCTCTTGCGAACAGTGAGTGACTTGCTCATTGGCCGTGCAACCGAATGCGGCCGAGTGAGTTGAATGAGTAAGTTTAGCAGGTTGCAGGGGCCATGACCGAGACGACTTACAAGGGGAACGATCTGCTGCGCGGCGAGCGCCTGCAGATCATGCTCGATCCGGACGAGTTGCGGGTTCTGGACGACTTCCGCTTCGCCAACCGCATGCCGAGTCGCGCCGCGGCCGTGCGGGAACTGCTGCGCCGCGGGCTCGGCGTCGCCGGCGGCCCCCTCGATGGCGGCGCGGGTCCTTCGCAGTCCTATGGGGTGCTCGACCCGGCTCCGCCCACCGGCGGTGCCAAGGGCTGAGGCGCGGGAGGGTCAGCCCTCGCGGGCCCGCTCCAGCAGGCGCTTGCAGTCGAGCAGTTCGCGCAGCACGTCGGACAGCTTGTCGCGGTCCGCGGCCGTGAGTCCGGCCTTGGGGGCCGGCTTGAAGCTCGGCAGCCGCAGCCCGCGCGATGGGGCCGGAGCGCCAGTGTCCGGCTCGATACCGTCGACCTCGGGGAGCGCCGCCGACTCGGAGACGAAGTCGTCCTCGTCGATGGCCTCGCTCGGTGCCGGCAGGGAGTCGACGGGCTTTCCCTCGCCGACGCCGATCACGTAGCGGATGCCCTGATCCTTGAGGATCCGCTGCACGCCCTTGATGGTGAAGCCACGATCATAGAGCAGGTGGCGGATGCCCTTCAAAAGCAACACGTCTTCGGGGCGGTAATAGCGCCGCCCGCCGCCGCGCTTCAGCGGCTTGATGGTCGAGAATCGCGTCTCCCAGAAGCGCAGCACGTGCTGCGGCAGGTCGAGCTCGTCAGCCGCCTCGGAGATTGTGCGGAACGCGTCTGGAGATTTATCCAAAAGGACTCACCCGCCCGGAAAGAGTCTTATTTTCCAGACCGGACCATAGATTTGTTGATCTTGGATTTCAACACGTTGCTGGGTTTGAAAACCAGAACCTGACGCGGCAGGATCGGGACTTCCTCGCCGGTCTTGGGATTGCGGCCGATGCGCTCGTTCTTGGAGCGCACCTGGAAGGAGCCGAACGAACTCAGCTTCACATTCTGGCCTGCGACAAGCGCGTCGCCGATCAGATCGAGTACGCGCTCCACCAATTCAGCCGACTCGGTGCGCGAAAGCCCTACTGCTTCGTACACCGCCTCAGCCAAGTCCGCCCGCGTGACAGTCTTCTGTGTCATTACCGCCCCTCCGTCGTTCGCCTGCTGGTTGAAATCCACTTAGGCGCCCCCACCCGCGGACTATTACTAAAGATTAACTCGCCGCCGTTCAGCTGGCAATCTGGCTTAACTATCAACGGCTAGGGAAGTTTGGTGCACTTGTGTACGCTACCAGCGGATGAGCGAGGCACCCCAGGTGAACCCGCCACCCATGGCCTCGATCATCACCAGGTCGCCGCGCTTGATGCGGCCGTCCGTGACGGCGGTGTGCAACGCCAGCGGCACGGAGGCGGCCGAAGTGTTGGCGTGGCGGTCGACGGTCACCACCACCTTCTCGGGCGGCAGGCCCAGCTTCTGGCCGGCGCCGTCGATGATGCGCTTGTTGGCCTGGTGCGGCACGAACCAGTCGAGATCGTCGATGGTATGGCCGGTATCCTCGAGCACCTTGTAGACCACGTCGGTGATCATCCCGACCGCGTGCTTGAAGACCTCGCGACCTTCCATGCGGACGTGGCCCATGGAGCGCGTCGAGCTCGGCCCGCCGTCGGTGTAGAGCTTGTTCCAGTAGTGCCCGTCCGAGCGCAGCGAGGTGGCGAGTACGCCGCGATCCTCGCCGGCCTTGGCGTGGTCCATGATCACGGCCCCTGCCCCGTCGCCGAACAGCACGCAGGTGGTGCGGTCGTTCCAGTCGAGGATGCGCGTCGCCGTCTCGGCGCCGATCACCAGGGCGCGCTTGGCCAGCCCGTTCTTGAGGTACGAGTCGGCCGTCGCCACGGCATAGACGAAGCCCGAGCACACGGCCTGGATGTCGAAGGCGGCGCCGTGGTGCATGCCGAGCTTCTGCTGGACCACCGCGGCAGTGGCGGGAAAGGTCATGTCCGGAGTCGTGGTCGCGACGACGATCAGGTCGACGTCGGCGATGTCCATGCCGGCATTCTCGAGCGCCTTGCGGCCAGCCGCGGCGGCGAGGTCGGACGTGTTCTCGCCCTCGGCGGCGACATGGCGCTGCTTGATGCCCGTGCGCTGCTGGATCCACTCGTCGGAGGTGTCGACCAGCTTGGCGAGTTCGTCATTGGTCATGACGCGCGCCGGCAGGTAGGCGCCGACGCTGCGGATGATGGATTTCTTCTCGGTCACGCGGGTTTGGCCTCGGGTTCGGCGGTGGCCGGCGGCGCCGGCGTCACGGTGAGGGTTGGGAAGCGGCGCAGGCCCTCGGCGATCTTGTCCATCACCCGGTTGCGCGCCATTTCGTAGGCAAGTCCGAGCGCGCCCTTGAAGCCGATCTCGTCGGTGCCGCCGTGCGACTTGATGACGATGCCGTTGAGACCCAGGAACACGCCGCCATTGATGTTGCGGGGGTCGAGCTTGCGCTTGAGCGCCTGCAGGGCCTGGGAGGCGATGGCCGCGCCGATCATCGACACGATGTCGGCCTTCAGCGCCTCGCGGATATAGGTGCCGACCTGGCGGGCCGTGCCTTCGGCGGTCTTGAGCGCGATGTTGCCGGCAAAGCCCTCGGTCACCACCACGTCGACGGTGCCCTTGCCGATATCGTCGCCTTCGACGAAGCCGTGGTAGACGAAGCCCTCGCCGCTCGCCGCCTGAAGGATGCGCGCGGCCTCCTTCACCTCGTCATGGCCCTTCATTTCCTCGGTCCCGACGTTGAGCAGGCCCACGGTGGGCAACTCCTGGTCGAACAGGGCGCGCGCCAGTGCGGCGCCGAGAATCGAGAAGTCGGTCAGCTGCTTGGCGTCGCCGCCGACGGTCGCGCCGACGTCGAGCACGATGATGTCGGTGCGCAGAGTCGGCCAGATGGCTGCGATGGCGGGCCGCGAAATGCCCTCGATCGGACGCAGGCAGAAGGTCGCCATGGCCATCAGCGCGCCGGTATTGCCGCCAGAAATGGCAACGTCCGCCTCACCGTCCTTCACCGACTGCAGCGCCGCCCACATCGAGGAGTTCCCGCGGCCCTTGCGCAGGGCCTGGCTGGGCTTCTCCTCCATGGAGATGACGTTGTCGCAGTTGACGATGCGGGAGACCTTCTTGAGCTCGGGGAACTCGTCGAGGAGTACCGTCAGCTCCGCTTCGCGGCCGTGGAAGATGTAGGTGGTGTTCTTGCGCTCGCGCCAGAACAGGTACGAACCCTGCACCGCCACGCGCGGGCCCTTGTCGCCCCCCATGGCGTCCACGGAAATACGGATGGTGTCGCTCATGGCTGCCCGATCCAGCGCCCCCACATGGGGACGGAAAACATAGTCGTCAAACGCTTACCTCACGAGCCTCGATGCCGGAAGCCCCGGCCTCAGCCCTTGTCCTCGGGAGTCTTGAGGATTTTGAGGCCGGCGAAAGGCAGTTCGCTCTCCGTGTCGCCATCATCGCCAATTGCTCCCAGGCTTTCGCCGGGCAGCTTGGGATAGGGCTCCAGGGCCAGCGCGACCGTCTCCATGATCAGGGCCGAGAGATCGGCTTCGTTGCCTTCGAAATGGTCCGGCAGGTCGTCGCCTTCAAGATCGACGAAGATCTCGGCGTCCGCAGGCCCGGCATACTCCTTCTCGCCACCGGGCAGGAAGATGCGATCGACGCTTTCCTCGATCTCCTGCGTCACCGGCTCGAGCGAAATCACGCTGGGCTGCACGGTGGTCGCCCAGAGCCGCCCGGCCACGCGGATACCGCCCTTGAAGCGCACCGCGTGCAGCTTGACCTCGAGTTTTTCCAAGGCCGTGATGCCGATCGCATCGGCAATCGCGAGCCGCTCCTCGGGGCCAACGGTGAATTCGAGGTCCCTGCCGGCCGACGGCATCGAATCGAGCCGGATGCTCGCATCGGCGATTCTGAAGGTACTGGGGTGAGCACTCATGCCGCTGCCGCCATTTCGAGCTTGCCGCCGGTGATCGCCTCGAGCGGCTGGCCGGCCAGGTTTTCGGACTGAACGAAGAGATATGCCGCCAGTTCCGCGGGGCGGGCGTTGTCGGCGTCGGCGAGGATGTTGCGCTTGAGCACGGCTTCCACCCCTGCCCGGTCACCGCGGTCGATCGCCTCGTTGATGCCGGTCATCAGCGCATAGAAGATCTCGGTCATCTTGCGCACCTTCTTGGGCACGCCGAGGTCCGTGACGCCCATTTCACGCAGGTTTCGGTCCATGTCCTTGAAGAACAGGTCGAACAGCGCCTGGCTGAAATCGGTCGTGGCCTTGTCGTCCCGCAGGCGGCGGAACAGCAGCGCCATGTGCAGCGAGATCATGTCGAAGCGGCCCGTCACCGTGTCCGGAACGCCCCACTCGGCGTAGAAGACGGGCTGCCGGGATTGCGCCACAATGGCTCGGTAGACCGAATAAAGGGCGTCCGAGGCCGGTTTTTTTCTGAACAAGTTCAATATCATCAGTGGCACTCCGCGTTTGTGCGGTACAAGCTTCTGCCGGTGTGGAAGGGTTCAAGGTCGTCGACCTAGCCAGCTTGCCATTGGGCGCCTTTGACAGCTAAACAGTGCCCGCCCGGCCAAGGCCGAGCTAATAGTAGACAGGGATCGGGAAAGTCAAATTGATGCCTCTGCGCAGCTTCACAAACCGCCTCCTCCCGATCAGTGCCGCCGTGGTGCTGGGGCTGACGCTGTCGGCCTGCTCGAGCGGCATGAGCCTGACGCAGCAGAAGCAACGCGGCTACACGATCTCGGAAGACGCGGTGGCGCAGATTCGCGTCGGCCAGAGCGCCGCGCTCGTCACTGCCGTGCTGGGGTCGCCGCAGGTCACCAACAACTTCGCATCCGAGACCGCCTGGTACTACCTGGGTGAGAAGGTGCAGCAGACCGCGTTCGGCATGGAGCTGAACAAGGAGCGCACCCTGCTCGTCGTCTACTTCGACAAGAAGAACAAGGTCGTCGACACCGAGCGGCTCGGGATCAAGGACGGCAAGATGTTCAACATCGAGAGCCGCCGCACCCCGTCCTACGGCCAGGACCGCACCTTCCTCGAATCGATCCTCAGCTCGATCTAGCGCCCGAACGGCGCCAGACGCCGTTCAGGATCGCAGCAAGCTTCGTTCAGATTTCGCGACTTGTCAGGTCAGCTCCGCTGACCTGCTCGGCCCCAGGCTGCCCCAGGCCAGTGCCAGGATGGCGGCCGTAGCGACGACGATCGCCAGCAGGTTGATCGTCTGCCACCCCACCACCTGCAGCAGCACGCCCGAGGCGATCGAGGCCACGGCCATCACGCCGAACACCACCTGCTCGTTCAGTCCCTGCACCCGCGCCGCCTCTTCGGGGCGGTAGGCGATGGACAGCATGGCGGTTGAGGCGATGAACCCGAAGTTCCAGCCAACCCCCAGCAGAATCAGCGAAATGTTGAAGTGGAGCGTGCTGATACCGTTGAGGTTCACCGCCGCTGCCGCGAGGATGGCGAGCAGGCCGATGGCCGCCGTCATCGGCGCCCCGAGTCGCGTGATCACCGCGCCAGTGATGAAGCTCGGCGCGAACATCGAGACGATGTGCCACTGGATGGCGAAGGCCGCGTCCTCGCTGGTGTGCCCGCACACGTAGACCATGGCGAGCGGCGCCGCGACCATCACCAGCACCATCAGCGAGTAGGACGCCGCCGCAGCCAGCATCGGCACCCAGATGCTCCTGTCCCGCAGCAGAACCGGCAGCGAGCGCCCGGCCTTGCGGCCCTCGGCTTGCTGCACCGTCGGCGCCAGTCGCGTGAGCCAGAGGACGCCGATGGCAACGATCGCAAGCCCCGCCATCACCAGGTAGGTGGCGGTGAACTCGTGGCCCGGGAACCAGTCCTTGGTGTGGGCGCTGAGCTGTGGCCCGAGGAATCCGGACACCACGCCACCGAAGAGCACCCACGAGATGGCGCGGGACTTGAGCCCTTCCGGCACGCTGTCCGCCGCCGCGAAACGATACTGGTTGGCGAAGGCGGCCGGCGCACCCAGCGCGGCGAGCGCCACGCAGAACAGCACGAACCAGCCCATCCATGCGGCAAAGGCGGCAACCAGCGCAGCGGGTATGGCGATGGCGGCGCCAAGGGCGAGTCCATTCCGCCTGCCCCACGAGTGGATGAGCCAGGCGGCCGGCCCCGTTGCGAGGGCCGTGCCGATGATCATCAGCGATACCGGTACGGTGGCGAAGGCCTTGTCGGCGACCATGCCGGCAGCCGTAAGCGAGGCGATCGACATCAGGATCGCCTGGTTCGAACCCATGATTGCCTGGGCGACGGCGAGCAGGCCAATGTTCCGGACGGGCGACCCAGTGCTGGTGCCAGCGCGCCCGTGCATCATGGCTACCTGGTCTTGGCCGGGTCGTTGTCGCGCCCCGCGGTCTTGGCCACCTGGTCGAGCACGGCGTTGACCATCCGTGGCGCCTCGTCCTCGTAGAAGGCCTTGGCGACGTCGACATACTCGGTGATCACGACCCGCGCCGGGATATCCCGGCGCTTCAGCAACTCGAAAGTCGCGGCGCGGAGGATAGCGCGGAGCGTGGCGTCGATCCGGCCCATCGGCCAGGTGTCGACCAGCGCGGTGTCCACCGCCGGGTCGATCTGCAGCTGGGACTTGATCACGCCGGAGACGATCTGGCGGAAGAAGTCCGCATCGGCCGGCAGATATTCCTCGCCCTCGATCTCGCGGCCGACATGGATGGCGCTGAACTGGGCCAGCGTATCCTCGAGCGTCTGCCGGCCCACATCCATCTGGTACAGGGCCTGGACGGCCGCCAGCCTTGCCGCTCCACGCTGGTTGGCGGGACGGGGAGCAGAAGGATCGCGCGGCTTAGGCTGGGACATATATAAAGGACGTTCTGTTACGCGCTCGAGTGGCGCAATGTTCGGCCCGCAGATTTAGTCCAGCAGGCTCAAGGACCGCAATCTCAATCGTCGCGGTTGGGTTTGCTCCGCTCGTCGTTCCCGAGTTCAGTCAGGAACGACCGGAAATCATCGGCCGCCGAGAAGTTCTTGTAAACGGAGGCGAAGCGCACAAATGCGACATCGTCGAGCCCCTTGAGGCCCTCCATCACGAACTCCCCGATCTGGTCGGAGGTAACCTCGGATTCGCCGAGGCTTTCGAGCTGACGGACGACGCCCGAGATCATGCGCTCGACGCGCTCGGGTTCGACATCCCGCTTGCGCAGCGCCGTATTCACCGACCGCTCGAGCTTGTCGCGGTCGAACGGCACCTTGCGGCCGGATTTCTTCACCACCAGCAGCTCGCGCAGCTGCACGCGCTCAAAGGTGGTGAAGCGGCCGCCGCAGGCATTGCAGATCCTGCGGCGGCGAATGGCGTTGGAGTCCTCGGTCGGCCGGCTGTCCTTGACCTGCGTATCGTCGTTTCCGCAATAGGGACAGCGCATCAGAGGTACATCCTCGAACAGGTCCAGGGCCGGGCAGCGGTCGGCTCCCCTCCCCCTTGAGGGGAGGGGTTGGGGGTGGGGGTCCATCGGTTCATGAACCGCACTACCCCCTCCCCGGCCCTCCCCTCAAGGGGGAGGGAGGCCGCAGACGACAGCGAGGACCTGATCGAGCCCATGGCCTCAGTCGGCGTAGATCGGGAAGCGGGCGGTGAGGGCTTTCACCTTCTCGCGCACGGCGGCTTCCACTGCGGCGTTGCCCTCGTCCGAATTGGCTTCACGCAGGCCATCAAGAACCTCGACGATCAGCTTGCCGATCTCACGGAATTCCGCTTCGCCGAAGCCACGGCTGGTCGCCGCCGGCGTGCCGAGACGGACACCCGAGGTGACGAACGGCTTTTCCGGATCGAACGGGATGCCGTTCTTGTTGCAGGTGATGAAGGCGCGACCCAGGCCGGCTTCCGCCCGCTTGCCGGTCGCATTCTTCTTGCGAAGGTCGACCAGCATCAGGTGGTTGTCGGTACCGCCCGAGACGACGTCGAGGCCGTTCTCCACCAGCGTCGCGGCCAGCGTGCGGGCGTTCGAGACGACCTGCTGAGCATAGGCCTTGAACTCGGGCTGCAGCGCTTCCTTGAACGCCACGGCCTTGGCGGCGATGACGTGCATCAGCGGCCCGCCCTGGAGGCCCGGGAACACGGCCGAGTTGATCTTCTTGGCGATGTCCTCGTCGTTGCTGAGGATCATGCCGCCGCGCGGGCCGCGGAGCGACTTGTGGGTGGTCGTCGTCACCACATGCGCATGCGGCACCGGCGAGGGATGCACACCACCGGCGACGAGGCCGGCGATGTGAGCCATGTCGACCATCAGATAGGCGCCGATCTCGTCGGCGATCTCGCGGAACTTCGCCCAGTCCCAGACGCGCGAATAGGCCGTGCCGCCGGCGAGGATCAGCTTGGGCTTGTGCTCGCGGGCCTTGGCCGCGACATCGTCCATGTCGAGCAGGTTGTCGTCACGGCGCACGCCGTAGGAGATGACGTTGAACCACTTGCCGCTCATGTTGACCGGCGAGCCGTGGGTCAGGTGACCGCCCGAGTTCAGGTCGAGGCCCATGAAGGTATCGCCCGGCTGCAGCAGCGCGAGGAACACGGCCTGGTTCATCTGCGAGCCCGAATTGGGCTGGACGTTGGCGAAGTTCGAGCCGAACAGCTGCTTGGCGCGCTCGATCGCGAGGTTCTCGGCGATGTCCACGTACTGGCAGCCGCCGTAGTAGCGCTTGCCCGGGTAACCCTCGGCGTACTTGTTGGTCATGATCGAGCCCTGGGCCTCGAGCACGGCCTTGGACACGATGTTCTCGGACGCGATCAGCTCGATCTCGTGCTGCTGGCGACCGAGTTCGAGCTGGATGGCCTCGGCGATCTCGGGATCGGTCTCGGCCAGCGTGTTGGAAAAGAAGCGCGGAAAGAGCGGAAGGTTCGCGGCGGCGCTCATTGGCGTCTCCCGGAGCAGAAGAGGTAAGTGGCGTGTGGGCCGGGCTGCGTGTAGCACGCCGGCTCCGGCGATTCCAAGCTGGCGACAGCCTGGCGGTTACTGCGGGATGTAGGGTTCATACGGGCTCCCATGAGGTTGCGACGGGTGCCCAGGCGAGCGGCAGCTTCTCGTTCGCGTTCCCCGATGGTGCCCCATCTGATCTCGCCAGTCGCGCGAACGGTGCCGTTATCGCAGACTTGGCCGGACGAGAAAAGCCCCTGCCCCGGCGTCCCCTAGTCCTTTGGCGGTCTTCTCGATGCGATCAGGCGGCCGCTCCCCGTCTCCACGCCTGCCCAGTCATTGGCGTCGAAGTCGAGAACCACGATGGCGCCGGTCGCCATCGGACCAGGTCCAACTCCGCCTGTCAGGAGCTCTGCCGTTGCCGAGATCGCCATGTTGTGTCCAACCAGCATGAGGGTGCGCGCCTTCCCGCGCTCGCGGATCAGGTCCAAGTAGTGCTCGTCGCGCAGGTCGTAGACCCGCCGCTCGAAGTCCAGCTGATCAGCTTCGATGCCGGACAGGGTCAGGGTCTCGCGGGTGCGGGTGGCCGGCGAGCAGAGGATCTGGGTCGGCAACCAGCCCTCGGCACGCACAGTCTCACCTATCCACGCCGCCGCCCGCCGTCCGCGCGGCGCCAGGGGACGATCGAAATCTGCCAGATCGGGGCTGTCCCATGCTGACTTGGCATGCCGGACGAGGATGAGACGCAGCACGGTTCGTACTCCTTCGCACCAGTGATCCACATTTCTCGCGCGGCAGGCAACCAAAGCGCCTGTCGCAGGGTTTGGCCAACGGCCTCACGACATAACCCAAGAAGGGAGAAGGACGATGCAAAAGCTCGCCCTTGCCGCATGTGCGGCTGCTGTCGTCGGCGTTCTGGCGACTTCTACACCTGCCGATGCTCAACGCTTTGGCGGCGGCGGCGGTCGCAGCTTTGGTGGAGGAGGCAACTTCGGCCACATGAGCAACTGGGGCGGCGGTGGTCGCTACATGAACTTCAACCGCGGCCGCAACTTTGGCGCCTGGGGTGGCGGCGGCCGGTACTGGAACAACTGGAACGGCAACCGGTGGGGTAACCGCTGGAGCAACTGGGGCGGCGGCCGCTACTGGAACAACTGGAACGGTGGCCGGTACTGGAACCGCGGACGGTATTGGAACAACTGGAACTACCGCCCGTGGGGCTGGGGACTGGGAGCCGGGATACTCGGCTTTGCAGCAGGCGCTGCCCTGGCGAACAGCTATGACGACAACTACGTCAACCAGCAGGTCATCGTCGTCGACAGCAACCACGTCCTTCGCTGCCAGGCGCGCTATCGGTCCTACAACCCGCAGACCGACATGTTCCTCGGCTTCGACGGCCAGTTCCACGTCTGCCGTCTCTAGGTGCCCAAGCATGGGGGATGCTGCCCCTGCTGCATCCCCCACCGAGAGCATGGCCGGCCCATCCGGGCGCGGCCGGGAAACCGTCTTTCAAGCAGAAATGAGGCGATGAACCTCGTTTTTGGAGCGTTTTTCTAGCAACCATTGCTGCAACCGACGGGTTTGCCCATCGCCTCACGACATGACCCAAGAAAGGGAGAAGGACGATGCTCAAGCTCGCCCTTGCCGCTGCGGCGGCGACTGTCGTCGGCATGACGGCAATTTCGACTACCCCGGCCCTGGCCCAGTACGTCTCCGGCGGCCCGAGTACCGGATACTACTTCGAACCGGGCCTGACGAACGGCCCAGAGACGGGCCTTGCCTGCATCGACTTCAATCTGTGCGAGGAGCATGACGGCTACCTCAACATGTGGGGCGGCGCCTACCCGGACCCCTCACGCTATTCCAACCGCTGGAACTATGGGCTCGGAAGTGACGACGCGGTGGTCTACAGGCCACTCGTGGTCGAAGACCCCACATACGCAATCGATCCGGGCGACCGGTACTTCAACCGCTGGGGGGGCGATCCGATGCCCGGACCCGCCGTTGTCCAGGGTGCGCCGATCGTGGTCGCCGGCCCGGGCATAGGGCCGGACGAAGCCCTCGAGGACGAAACTCTGGATGCGGACACCGTGAACAGCGAGACAGTCACCCGTGGAGGCTACATGAACAGGGCTGTCCCGTTTGAAGGCAACGCGGTGAACAGAGCCCTGACCATCGACGAGGACAAGGCGGCGCGCTGCGACGCCCGCTATCAGTCGTACGACGCCGATACCAATACGTTTCTCGGCTTCGACGGTCAGCTGCACGAGTGCCGCCTCTGAGTGGCAGAATCACTGGGGGTGCGGCCACGCTGCGCCCCCAGCCGCGAGGCATGTCGCTATAGTGCGAAAATGATTCGCAAGAACCCCAGCACCCCATGAGCGACGACAAGACCCTGCCGCCGGAAGGCGAGAAAACCGAGGTCGTCGATCTGAAGCATGCGCTCGAAGAGCGCTATCTCTCCTACGCCCTTTCCACCATCACGCAGCGCGCCCTGCCCGATGCCCGCGACGGCCTGAAGCCGGTGCACCGCCGGATTCTCCACGCCATGCGGCTGCTGCGGCTCGATCCGGGCGGCGCCTACAAGAAGTCGGCCAAGGTCGTCGGCGACGTGATCGGTAGCTTCCACCCGCACGGCGACCAGTCGATCTACGACGCCATGGTCCGCCTGGCGCAGGACTTTGCCATGCGCTACCCGCTGGTGGACGGCCAGGGGAACTTCGGCAATATCGACGGCGACGGAGCGGCGGCCTACCGCTACACCGAAGCGCGCATGACCGAGGTGGCGCAGCGCCTGCTCGAGGGCATCAGCGAGAACGCAGTCGACTTCAAGCCGACCTATGACGGCGCCACCGAGGAACCCTCGGTACTGCCGGCGAACTTCCCGAACCTGCTAGCGAACGGCTCGACCGGCATCGCCGTCGGCATGGCGACCTCGATCCCGCCGCACAACGTCCACGAGATCTGCGACGCGGCGCTGCACCTCATCAACCACGGTCGTGACGACACCACGACGGCCGACCTGATGCACCATATTCCCGGTCCGGATTTCCCGACCGGCGGCATCCTGGTCGAAAGCCAGGCGTCCATCCTCAATTCCTATGAGACCGGCCGCGGCTCGTTCCGCCTGCGCGCCCGCTGGGAGCGCGAGGACAAGGGACGCGGCGTCTACCAGATCGTCGTCACCGAGATCCCCTATGGGGTGCAGAAGTCCAAGCTCGTCGAAAAGATCGCCGAGCTGCTGCTCGCGAAGAAGTTGCCGCTGCTCAAGGACATCCGCGACGAGAGCGCCGACGACGTCCGGCTGGTCATCGAGCCGCGGGCCGGCACGGTCGATCCGGCCATCCTGATGGAGCAGCTGTTCAAGCTTTCCGATCTCGAGCAGCGCGTCTCGCTCAACATGAACGTCCTCGACCGTGGGGTCGTGCCGCGGGTGATGGGCCTCAAGGAGGCGATCGTCGCCTGGCTCGAGCACCGCAAGGACGTGCTGGTGCGCCGCACCAACAACCGGCTGGCCGAGATCGCCCGCCGCCTCGAGGTGCTCGACGGCTACATCGTTGCCTACCTCAACCTCGACGAGGTGATCCGCATCATCCGCGAGGAGGACGATGCCAAGGCGTCGTTGATGGCGACCTTCAGCCTGACGGACGTCCAGGCCGAGGCTATCCTCAACATGCGGCTCCGGTCGCTGCGCAAGCTCGAGGAGATCGAGCTCCGCACCGAGCACAAGAACCTCAGCGATGAGCAGGCGCACCTCAACGCCCTGATCGCGTCGGACAAGAAGCAGTGGGGCGAGATCGCCAAGCAGATCGGCGACCTCAAGAAGGCCTATCCGAAGTTCGAGAAGGACGGGGTCACCCGGCACCCGTTGTGGGGTCGCAAGACCGATTTCGCCGAAGCACTGGACATCGACCACGAGGAAGTGGCGACCCAGATGATCGAGCGCGAGCCCATCACCGTGATCCTCTCCGAGAAGGGCTGGATCCGTTCGATGAAGGGCCACACGAGCGACATCGACGAGAAGGGCTTCAAGACCGGCGACCGGCTGAAGCTGTTCATCCACGCCCAGACGACGGACAAGCTGCTGCTGCTCTCGACGGGCGGCAAGGTCTTCACCCTCTCCGGCGACCGCCTCCCTGGCGGCCGCAGCCAGGGCGAGCCGGTACGGCTGATGGTCGATATCGAGGAAGGCCACGACCTGGTCGACCTCTTCGTCTACCGCCCCGGCCGCAAGCGCGTCATCGCCTCGCGCAAGGGCGACGGCTTCATCGTTGCCGAGGACGAACTGATCGCCAACACCCGCAAGGGCAAGCAGGTGCTCAACGTCTCCGATACCGAGGAAGCGCGGCTGATCGTGCCGGTGGATGGCGACATGGTCGCGGTCATCGGCGAGAACCGCAAGATGGTGGTGTTCCCGCTCGAGCAGCTACCCGAGATGGGCCGCGGCAAGGGTGTCCGCCTGCAGAAGTACAAAGACGGCGGCCTGAGCGACCTCAAGACCTTCCCGACCTCGACCGGCCTCACCTGGACGGATTCCTCGGGCCGGACCTACACCAAGACGATGGACGAGCTGGGGGAGTGGATCGGCAACCGCGCCGACGCCGGACGCCAACCGCCGACCGGCTTCCCGCGCAACAACAGGTTCGTGGGGTAAAACCTCTCAGTCGTGCCGGTGACAGGCCGGCACGACATTGGCTAGGGTCGTTTCACAGTTCGGGTGGATCAGCCTGGCTTGGTCCCTACGCCGCGCCAACGCGCGACGGCTCTTCGCCGAGCCAAGCCCGACGACACCATCAGCCACCTCGAAGGTAGCAGGCTAGTGCTGGCCGCCGAACCGGGCGCCGAGCGAATCGGCCAGTTCAACGGCACGCTTGCGCTGCTCGGGCGATGCCACGGACATGGCGTTGTTGAGCAGGTCGCCGATCCAGCTCTCGTCGATCGTGCCGGCGGAGCGGCGCGAGGCAACGGTGAGCCACATCAGGCCCTCGACCTTGTCCCCATCGATGCCCTCGCCATTGAAGAGCATGCTGCCGAGCTTGGCCTGGGCCCCTGCATGCCCCTTGCGGGCCGCGAGGTTGAGCCAGCGCGCGCTCTGGAGCGGGTTGGCGCCGAGTTCGGCATCATCGAGATAGAGTTCGCCAACCTTGTACTGCGCGTCGGCATCGCCGAAGTAGGACGCCGCGTGCATGATCAGCTTGTTCGAGTAGGCCTCGTTCTTCGGGATGCCGGCCTCCGGAAGGCCGGTGCGGTAGTACTCGCCGACCTTGAGGAACGACTGCGCGACGATGTCGGCCTCGACGCCCCTGGGGGCCGTGTCGGCATGCTCGTCGGCGATCTGGCTGAAGTAGCCGAAAGCCTTGACCGGATCCTTGCCGACGCCTTCGCCGGTCTCGTACATGAGACCTAGCTGGAACAGCGCCATCGGCTGGCCGGCCAGCGCCGCATCCTCGAGCGCAGCGATCAGGTCCTTGCTCGAGATGCCGCCACCGGCACCATCGAGCTGGTTGGCCATTGCTAGTGCAGCGTCGGCGGCCGTTTCCGGCGCGGCCGGCAGGGACGGCAGGACGCCGCTCACCTGTGCGGCAGCAGGTCCGCTTGCAGTCGCCATGGCGAGCACAAAACCCACTGCAACGGAAACAAGGGCTCCAGCCCTAAATGTCCGCATACTGCTCCTTCTCGCCCTTTGCACCTGGGTTGGTCAGCGCGCCATAGCGTGCCGGCCCCACCAGTTGGGCATACTTCCAGATGGCGCCCGAGCCATACTCGGTTTCGCGCGGGGCCCACTTGGCCTTGCGCTGGGCAAGCTCGTCGTCGGACACGTCGACGGAAATCTCTCCGGTCGTCGCGTCGAGCGTAATGATGTCGCCGTCCTCGATGAGGGCGATGGGGCCGCCGATGGCTGCCTCCGGGCCGACATGGCCGATGCAGAAGCCGCGCGTGGCGCCCGAGAAGCGGCCGTCGGTGATGAGCGCAACCTTGTCGCCCATGCCCTGGCCGTAGAGCGCCGCCGTCGTCGACAGCATCTCGCGCATGCCCGGGCCGCCCTTGGGACCCTCGTAGCGGATGACGAGCACGTCGCCTTCCTTGTAGGTGCGCTTCTCGACGGCCTCGAAGCACGCCTCTTCATTGTCGAAGACGCGCGCCGGACCGACGAAGCGCAGGGTCTTCAGCCCGGCCACCTTCACGATCGCCCCGTCCGGCGCGAGGTTACCCCTGAGGGACACCACGCCGCCGGTCGGCGAGATCGGGTTGGACGTCGAGCGGATCACGTCCTGCTCGGTGTTGAACTTCACGTTGGCGAGGTTCTCGGCCACGGTCTTGCCGGTGACTGTCATGCAGTCGCCGTGCAGGTATCCGCCGTCGAGCAGCGCCTTCATCACCAGCGGGATGCCGCCGGCTTCGAACAGGTCCTTGGCGACGTACTGCCCGCCCGGCTTGAGGTTGCCGATATAGGGGGTCTTCTTGAAGATCTCACCGACGTCGAACAGGTCGAAGTCGATCCCGGCTTCATGCGCCATCGCCGGCAGATGCAGTGCGGCATTGGTCGAGCCGCCCGTGGCGGCGACGGTCATGGCGGCGTTCTCGAACGCCCTGCGGGTGGCGATATCGCGCGGGCGGAGCTGCACCTTGAGCAGTTCCATCACCTGCTCGCCGGCGGCGGCGCAGAGCGCGTCACGGATTTCGTAGGGGGCCGGAGCGCCACAGCTGTAAGGCAGCGCCAGCCCGATCGCCTCGGCGACCATGGCCATGGTGTTGGCAGTGTACTGGCCGCCGCACGAGCCGGCCGTCGGACAGGCAACGCGTTCGAGCTCGTCGAGGGTCTCGTCGTCCATCTTGCCGACCGAATGGAGGCCGACAGCCTCGAACAGGTCCTGGACCACGACATCGCGACCACGGAAGCGGCCCGGGAGGATCGAGCCGCCATAGATGAAGATCGACGGCACGTTGAGGCGGATCATCGCCATCATCATGCCCGGCAGCGACTTGTCGCAGCCGGCCATGGCAACCAGCGCGTCATACGAGTGGCCACGCATGGTGAGCTCGACCGAATCGGCGATCACGTCGCGCGATGCCAGCGAGGACTTCATGCCGGCATGGCCCATGGCGATGCCGTCGGTCACGGTGATGGTGGTGAACTCGCGCGGGGTGCCGCGATTGGCGGCAACGCCCTTCTTCACGGCCTGCGCCTGGCGGGCCAGCGAGATGTTGCAGGGGGCAGCTTCGTTCCACGCCGTCGCAACACCCACCAGCGGCTGGTGGATCTGCTCGCTCGTCAGGCCCATCGCATAGAGGTACGACCGATGGGGAGCCCGTTCCGGGCCCTCGGTCACATGCCTCGAAGGAAGGCGCGACTTATCGACGTAGTTCGATGCCATTCTTCTTACCTGCGTGTCCGACCCAAAGCCCGCGGCGCCTGTAGAGGCGTCGTGACTCAGGCCCGACGGGGCACAAGATCCGGGAAAGACGCTTTTGGCGTGGCACGGCACCTGAAATGGTTCCGTCCAGTTGCGACCTGACCGCCCCCTGTCCTCGTCTTCTTTTAGGGTCAGAATGTGGCGGGGTTCTTCAGCAAAACGTTGATCGCAACTAGAGGCAAACGGGATTCAAACTTGCTGTTGCAAAAACGTCACGAGGAATTCAGAGGGCGTTCAGCATAGGGGCCGCCGGGGCCTCGCCGGACCAGCAAACGGGCCTGAAATCCTCAGCCCGTTACATCCACTTTTGGCGGCGCATGAAGAGGTAGATGGCCCCGCCAAGGACAGCCAGCGCGAGCGTCACGATCCAGAACGCGTAGGGGCTGTCGTGGAAGGGAATGCCCGCGACGTTCATGCCGAGAAGGCCGCTGATGACGGTCAGCGGCATCAGCACCACGGTGGCCGCCGCGAGCACCAGCATGTTGCGGTTCATCTGCTCGGCGCGGGTGTCCAGCAGCTGTTCATGGACCAGCACGGCGCGCTCGGAGAGCGTCTGCATCTCGTCGCCCAGGCGGGCCGTGCGCGAGGCCGCCTCCCAAGGACAGGTCCTCGATTTCCAGCGTCGTGAGCGCATCCCGCTGCGGCCAGATCAGCCGGCGCATGTTGATCAGCGTACGGCGCAGCTGGGCCAGCCGGTTGCGCGAGCCGTGGTTGCGGCTGACGATCAGCTCTTCCTCGACCGTATCGAGGCTGTTTCCCAGCCGCTCGATGAGCGGTTCGATGCGGTCGGCAGCGCGCAGCGCGAGGCGGGCGACGAGGTCGGCTGGCGATACCGGTGCGTGATGGGTCTGCTGCCAGGCTGAAATGCCGAGCAGCTCGATGATGTTGAGTTCAGAGGCGATGATTACCCGCCCCTTCTCGATCCACATGCTGAGGAGCTGGCGACCGACATCCTCCGGCTCGGCCCCCGGGCGGGCGACACGAAGCACCACCAGCGCCCGGTCATCGAGAATGGTGCAGCGCGTCCGCGTCGTCGGCAGGGTGATCAGATCGGCGACGAAATCGCCGACCTGCTTCTTGAGCCAGACCTTGAACTCAGGCGCGCGCGCGTTACCGGAAATGAGCGCGAAGCCACGCTGCAACGTGACGAAGTCGGCCTCCTCGGCCTCCTCGAGCTGACGAACGCCGCCGCGACCATCGAACTGCACGATGGTCAGCCAATCCTTCACCGGCGGACGCTGACTGCTGGCCGGCATGGTAGATTTTCCCTTTAGCTCAGGCGCGAGAGCGCTTCGGTGAGGCGCTTGACCTTGTCCTCGGCTTCGGCACGGCGCGTCCGCTGCTCCTCGATCACCTCTTCGGCGGCCTTGGCAAGGAACTGCTCGTTGCCGAGCTTCTTGTCGATCTTGTCGATCTCGGACTGTTCCTTGGCAATGTCGCGCTTCAGCCTGCCACGCTCGGCATCGAGATCGATGACGCCGGCGAGCGGCAGCACGAAGGTCGCCTCGCTGAGGATCAGTTGGGCCGAGTCGCGCGGCACGTCCGAGGTGTAGTCGACGCCCTCGAGGCGGGCGAGACGGGTCAGCGCGCTCAGGTTGGCCTCGACGCGGGTGCCGGTCTCCTCCCCTGCCCCGACCACCAGCAGCTTGATCTTGGCGCCGGCCGGAACGTTCATCTCCTGGCGCACCGAGCGGATGCCGGAGATCAGCGCCACCAGCCAATCGAGCTCGGCCTGCGCATCGACATCCTCGAGGCCGGCCAGCTCGGGCCACTCGGAGATGATCAGCAGCTTCTCGCGCGCCGGGCCCGCCTTGCCGGTCTCGGCCCACAGCTCCTCGGTGACGAAGGGCATGAACGGGTGCAAGAGCTTCAGGATCTGGTCGAGCACGAATGCCGCTGTCGCCTGTGTCTCGGCCTTGGCCCCCTGGTCCTCCCCGGTGAACACGGGCTTGGCCAGCTCGATGTACCAGTCGCAGAACGTGCCCCAGACGAAGTCGTAGGCCGCGTTGGCGGCTTCGTTGAACTTGTAGTCCGTGATGGCTGCCGTGATAGCCGCGGCGGCACGGGCGGTCGAGCCCACGATCCAGCGGTTGAGCGCCAGCGTGTTGGCGCGCGGGTCATAGGCCTCGACGCGGACGCAGCCGTTCATCTCGAGGAAGCGCGCAGCGTTCCAGAGCTTGGTCACGAAATTCCGGTAGCCCTCGACACGCGCAATGGCGAGGCGCATGTCGCGGCCCTGCGCGGCCATGGCGGCCAGCGTGAAGCGCGTGGCGTCGGCGCCGTACTCGTCGATGAGGTTCAGGGGGTCGATGACGTTCCCCTTGGTCTTGCTCATCTTCTGGCCCTTCTCGTCGCGGACCAGGGCGTGCATGTAGACGGTGTGGAAGGGCTCGGTGCCGGTGAACTCGAGCCCCATCATCATCATGCGGGCAACCCAGAAGAAGATGATGTCGAAGCCGGTGACCAGCACATCGGTCGGATAGTACTTGGCCAGCTCGGGGGTCTGGTTCGGCCAGCCCATGGTCGAGAACGGCCACAGCGCCGACGAGAACCACGTGTCGAGCACGTCTTCGTCGCGGTGCAGCGGCACCTTGCTGTCACTGAGCTCGGCGAACGGGTCCTTGTGCTTGCGCGCGTTCCAGGTGTCGGCATTGAGCCGGTCGCGCTGCGTGGCTTCGAAGCCATTGAACGCCTTGGCATAGTCGGGCGCAGTGGCGCCACCGGCGTAGACCTCGATCTTGCGGCTGCCGTAGTAGGCTTGCGCGAGCTTGACCGCGTCCGCCTCGCTGTCGGCGACGAAGCACTTCGGCCCCGCCTCGCGATTGTTGAAGTCGGGATCGGTGCTCAGCCGGGGACCGTACCAGGCCGGAATCTGATGGCCCCACCACAGCTGGCGCGAGATGCACCAGGGTTTGATGTTCTCCATCCAGGCGTAATAGGTGTTCTCGTACTGCCTGGGCACGAACTTGGTCCGGCCCTCCTTCACCGAGGCGAGCGCCGGCTCGGCCAGCACCTCGGCCTTCACGAACCACTGGTCCGTCAGGAACGGCTCGATCACGATCTGCTTCGACTTCTCGTCGTAGGGGACCATGATCTTCTTCTCGTCCACCCAGACGAGCACGCCCGATTCCTCGAGCTCGGCGACGATCCTGGTGCGCGCGTCGAACCGGTCGAGCCCGCGATAGGCCTCGGGGACGGAATTGTTCAGCTTGGCCGTCGTGGTGAAGATGTTGATGGGCTTGAGCCCGTGGCGCTGGCCGACCTCGAAGTCGTTGAAGTCGTGCGCCGGGGTGATCTTCACAGCGCCCGAGCCGAGCTCGGGATCGGCATACTCGTCACCGATGATGGGGATGCGCCGGCCGACGAGCGGCAGGATGACGTGCTTGCCGATGAGGTGCTTGTAGCGCTCGTCCTCCGGGTGCACGGCGACGGCGACGTCGCCCAGCATGGTCTCCGGACGCGTGGTGGCGACGGTGATGGTTTCCTCGCTGCCCTCGATGGGGTAGCGCAGGTGCCACATCTTGCCGTTGGTCTCGATGTTCTCGACCTCGAGGTCGGAGATCGCGGTCTCGAGGCCGGGGTGCCAGTTAACCAGGCGCTTCGCGCGATAGATGAGGCCCTTCTCGTAAAGCGTCACGAACACCTTGCGGACGGCCTCGGAAAGGCCCTCGTCCATGGTGAAGCGCTCGCGCGACCAATCGGCCGATGCGCCCAGGCGCTTCAGCTGGTTGAGGATCGTGCCGCCGGATTCGGCCTTCCATTCCCACACGCGCTCGAGGAACTTCTCGCGCCCCATCTCGCGGCGGGACGGTTCCTGGCGCTGCATCAGCTGGCGCTCGACGATCATCTGGGTGGCGATGCCGGCGTGGTCGGTGCCGGGCTGCCACAGCACGTCCTTGCCGCGCATGCGCTCGAAGCGGATCAGGATGTCCTGGATCGTGTTGTTGAGCGCGTGCCCGATATGGAGCGAGCCCGTGACGTTGGGCGGCGGAATGACGATGGAGAAGGTCTCCGCGCCGGGCTTGGCCCCTGCCCCGGCCTTGAACGCACCAGCCTCCTGCCACTCTTCGTAGATACGGGTCTCGACAGAGGCCGGTTCGTAGTTCTTCTCAAGCATCGGTGGTTTCCAACGGCAACGGCCCACCAGTCCGCGCCAGAGGCGCCGGGCGAGCCAGAATTCGACAATTAGTGCTAAAGCAAAGGCGGGTGGCGAAAGTCAACACGCCGATGTGGGGAGCCTGCCTGCGGCAGGCAAGGCTGAGCGCCGAGGCGGACCGGCACAGCGGGAACGCCAAAGACCTGCGGATCCCATCCATGTCATCTCGATCGCGACCGGAAACGCACCGGAGCACTGTCCGGTCAGCGCCCCTACTTCCCGCGCGATACCCGCGAGATTTCCTTTTCCACCATGCGCTCGACGACGGCGGGCAGGTTCTCGTCCAGCCATTCCTTCAGCATGGGCCGGAGCATCTCACGCATCATGTCCTCGAGCGTGATGCCCGTGCCGATGCTCTGCATGCCCGACAGCTTGGCGAAGGTGCTCTGCACGGCCGATTGTGTGGCCGGCTCAAGCAGTTCCTCGGCGATATCGGCCGACAGCATCGGATCGGGCATCGGAGCCGCCTGCGCCACGGGGCGCGGCGCCGGCCGTTCAAAAGCGGGGGCGGCGGCGCGCGGCGGCGGTGAGAACACCGGGACGGCCTCGGGCTCAGGCTCCACGTCGAACGCGATATCGTCCGGATCGATGAGCGAGGCCGCATCGAAATCGGTAGCAGGTGCCGAGCCGAGGAGCTCGGAATAGCTGAGGCCCGGCTTGGCGCTGTCTTCCGCCGCGGTGTCGCGCAGGATCTGCTCGGGCGAAAGCGCCAGCGGCTCGGGCTCTGGCTCGGGTTCCGGCTGGGACGGGCGCAGCGGGGCGGGCTGCGGCATGAAGCTGCGGGCAGGCGCCGGAGCAGGCGTGGCCGCCGCCGGCTTCTTTGGCGCGGCCCCCGCATCGTCGTCGGCAATGATCTGCCGGATCGACGAGAGGATCTCGTCCATCGAAGGCTCTTTGGGCGCCGGCTTGTTCATCACTGCCTCACATTACCCGCCAGATACGCGGCCGCTGATTGGCCGGATTCGACGAAAAGACCGAATCGGCTTCGACCAATCTAGTCCAAGCGCTCGCAGTTTGTGAATCGGAGGTAAATTCGCGCTGCCGTCTTCCCCCAGGGAAATCCGGGGGAAGACGTTGACGTTGCTGCTTGACTACACCGTCAGCGCCGCGCGGTTGCGGAAGACGGTGTAGACGAAGACCGCCATGCCCAGGATCGTGGCGATGGACGCGATCTGGGCCAGCCACTCGCCCTGCCCCGAAGTCGCCATGGCCACCCCGGCGCCCATGGTCAGCGCCCCGATGAGCGCCAGTATGAAGTGAGCCAGCGCCAGCCGGCTACCGGCCGCCACCGGCACCAGCTTGTAGTAGACGCCGTAGATGATCATCAGCACGAAGCCGACCAGGTTGTTATGCGCGTGGCCCGGCGACAGCGTGTGATCCTGCGTGATGGCCATCTGCAGGCCCCACAACATGCCCGCGAAGCCCAGCAGTACGCCGACGGCAATGAACCAGAACGGTAGTGACTTCATGACTTCTCCCCCAAGGCGGGACCGCCCCAACGGCGCCCGCGTGAAAAAGCCGCGACGCGAGACTCGCGCCGCGGCTTCAATGAGGAGAGTATTTGGCCCGAAACGCCTGGTCTATCGAGGCCAGGGTCGCGTCCAGAGCTTATTCGTCGAGGGCCCTGAGCTCGAGCCACACATCCTCGACCGTCGCGATGTAGCCATCGGCCGAGTGCACGGGGATGTTGAGGCCCAGCACGTCCGGCGAGAGCCGGCCCGAGGCGGCGAGCAGCGCGAAGGCCGCAACCATGCGCGTCGTCCGGGCGGAAATCAGCGCCTCGCGTGCCGTCGAGTATTCGGCCTGGGCGTTCAGCACGTCGAGGGTGGTCTTCTGGCCGACGTCGCGTTCCTGAATGGTGCCTTCGACGACCAGCTCGGCCGACGCCACCGCGGCTTCCGCCGACTGGATCTGCGAGATGGCGTTCTGCAGCGTCGACCACGAGGAGATCACTGCTTCCTTGACCGTGTCGAAGGCGCCCAGCGCATCGACTTCGCTCTGGATCTGCTGGATGTTGGCCTTGCGCAGGCTGGCACTGAGCGCGCCTCCCGAATAGAGCGGGACCGAGAGCCGAAGCTGTGCGGACCCGGTGAGGTCGCTAGCCGTGCCTGCCGGTTGCAGATTTCGTTCGCTGGCGTACGCGATGCTCGTCTCGATGCTTCCAATCAGGCTGAGAGTAGGACCGAACGCGGCGCTGGCGGCGTCCGAGCCGGCCTGCGCCACGCGGATGGCCGCGCGGGCGGCGAGAAGCGCCGGGTGACGGTCTTCGGCCGAGGCGATGCCGGCGTCAATCGATGTCGGGAGCGATTTGCCGAAGTTGAAGTCGTAAACCAGGTTCCTGGGCTTGTGGCCCACATAGCGCTCGTAGCTTGCCTGGCTCGTCTGCAGCGAGGCGATGGCCGACTGATAGAGCGCGACGCCCGCGATCTGGCGGGTCTGCGCCTGGGACACGTCGATCTTGGTGCCCTCGCCGAGCCGCAGGCGATCCTCAGCGGAGGTCAACTGCGCATCGTAGAACGCCATGTTGTCCTGCCGCAGCTGCACCAGCTGCGTATCGCGAATTACCGCGTAGTAGGCCTGCACCACGGAGAACAGGATGTTCTGCTCGACATTGCGCAGCGCGTATTTCGACAGCTCGGTCCCGGCCCGCGCCTGCTCGATATCGGCTTCGGTCTTGAAGTTGTCGAACAGCGTCTGGCTGTAGTTGATCCCAGCAGTCGAGCCGAGCGCAGTGAAAACGTCACCGCCCTGCGGCGCCGTCCACGATCCACCGAAAGTGCCTGAAACTCCTATCGAAGGTAGCTTGGCCGACTTGGCGAGCGCGATGTTCTCGGCCGTCGCCTTGACGTTGAGCAATGCCGACATGATCTCGGGATTGTTCAGGTAGGCACTCGTGAGCGCTGAACTCAGCGTCTCCGCCTGTGCCGCCGCCGGCACCAGACTTAAGGCTATGGCAAGGGCGCCCGCCCGCATTGCCCCCAGGTAACCCATATTCAAACCTCCGACGCCCTACCGACGATATGCCGGCCACATGGGCGGCACAACTGCGCAACTCAATGGTTGTTACGTACTAGCCTTTGAAATCTTTGGGTCCGTGGTCGGACGGCAACACCGACCGACCGCGGGTCAGTACGTATTTCCTATCGCTAGAACACGAAGGTTTCCAGACGGGGCGGTGCAGTCAGCGGTGGAAGACTGGCATTGAATTCGCTGCGCCCCGCCACTTCCCCGCCCGACTTGACGAACACGTGGGCAACGCCCGGGCCGTTGCCGGCGATCACGACGACCAGCCGGCCGCCGTCGCGCAGCAGGTAGGTCAGCTCGGTCGGCTCGCTGCGCACCTCACCTTCGACCACCACGACGTCGAAATGGGAATGCAGCAGGCTCGAGCCGTTCAGCGGCCCCACGGCAACCGTCGCATTGGTCACGCCCAGTTCCCTGAGATTCGACTCGGCGCGCTCGGCGAGCGCGGTATCGGGCTCAAGCGCAGTCACCTCGGAGCCGAGTTGCGACAGCACCGCGGTGGAATACCCCGTCCCCGCTCCCACATCGAGAATCCGGTCGGCCTCGGTGATCTCGGCGAGCTGCAGGAGCTTTGCGAAGGGAGCAGGCGCCGCGAGGTAGCGATCGCCACCCAGATGATGGACGACATCGGCATAGGCGAGCGCAGCACGATTGGCAGGAACGAACAGCTCGCGCGGCACTTCACCGATGGCGGCGAGGACCCGGTGGTCGGTCACGTTGCTGGTGCGCAACTGGTTGTCGACCATCTTCAGGCGGGCAGCGGCGAAATCGACAGCCATCTCAACTCCTCACGGTTGGAAGCGACTGGCAGGTGCATAGCGCCGCCCCACATGGGCATCAAGGACGCGCCTTCGGCGCGACACAGACATATTTCGAAAGAGGGGAATGGAGGCCACGTCCGGAATCGAACCGGAATACACGGATTTGCAATCCGCTGCGTAACCACTCCGCCACGTGGCCTCAACGCGCGGGGTTCATATGGCACGGCAACGCTTTACGCAAGCTGAACGCGCCCGGTCGACGGCCGCTTTCTGAAGAAACTCCGCTAAGCGTCGGAACTCACTCTCGAAAATCGGGGCGCCGAGGGCAGCGGCACGGGAGATAGCCCGCTAGTCGGGGGCCTCGATCACAACCGATGCATCATAGGCCATCGTCTGCACGAACTCGCAACGCACCGATCCACAAGTGCCCGCGAACGACATGCGGCTCGGCAGGCTCGTGGCCTCTTCGATCCACACCTCGATGGTGCCTGAATTGTGGTTTCGCGCCGTGTACCAGTCGATCTCCGCCGAGAACACGCGCTGCCGGCCTCCAGCCACCACGGGGTCGAGTTCGATCACGTTCTGCAGCCCGTCATCGAACAGCGCCGCCACCGAGAACACGGCGGGCGCCTGTGCGGCATACGAGCGAACCCAGCCGGCCTCAGTCCGCTGATAGACCTCGTCGCCGATGACGAAGGTTTCCGAGCCGGCAGAGCCGTTGCTGCTGGTCATGTGCAGGCGGTCAGGCTGCACGCGCTCGATCACGTACTCGACCTCGCCGCCGTCCCTCACGAAGGTCAGGCGGGCCTGCTGACTGGGCTGCTGCTCACTGGCCTTCATGGCGGCGACCAGCAGGTCCTTCAGGTCCTCGGCCAGAGCATCACCCGGCAGGGCGAGGAGCAGCACCGACAGGAGTATGAGTCGCTTCATGGCTGGGCTCCTACCGTTCCAGGATATCCGGCGCGCGCCGATGCGGGGGACGTTCGAAGGCTCCAAGGGCGCAGCGGTCGCCAGTCGCACGCGACTGAAAGACGATGTCGTTCCTCGAAACCGGGGCCGACCGGCAGGTGTCGATGTCGCCCATCGCCAGCACGGGACTGCCCAGCGCCGGCACGAACATGCTGTCGAGCATCGGATCGAGTTCGGAAGCACCGCCGCAATCGACGATCCCGAAGACGAGGTTCGACCCTTCGAATGCCGCCCGAGGCACGCCCCGACAGTTGCCGGTGCTGTTCTCGGAAATGATGGTGTTGGCGAGCTTGGTTGCCGGGCTCGCGGGACCATGGAAGTCGGACACCACTCCAATTCCGGTGTTGCGGGCGATGGTGACGTTGTAGAGCTCGACGGGATTGGCCTGGATTATGCCCCCGTCGGTGGTCGAGTTCCCGGCGAAAAGGCTGTTCGAGACGATCCAGCGCGAGTCGCCGTCCGGGTAGTCGGCGTAGATCGCGGCGCCGCGCGGTGCGTCGTTGCCGCGGAACAGGCTGTGCTCGACGAGCATCCCCCTGCCCTTTGCCGCTATCGCTCCCCCCACCGACGACGAGACGTTGCTGACGAATATCCCGCCGACGACCTGCAATCCGTCGCTGTAGGACAGGTCAGCCTCGATCGCGCCCGCCTGCGTTCCCTGGTTGCGGATGAACTGCGAGTAGGCGACGAGAAAGCGCGCCGGAGGCATGCGCATCAGGATCGGCCGCGCCACGGACGAAGCGGTGGCGGTGCTGTCGTAGATGGTGATCGCTCCGCCCCCGCTCGTGTTCACGTTGTTCTCGAAGCGGCTTCGACGAATAGTGATGAGAACTCCCTCCGTTCCGGCCCGTTGCGACAGTTGCACCGCTCCGCCGCCCTCGTTCGACGTGAACGTCGCGCCCGTGATCGTCACGTCGTCGGTCGCGTGGGAGATGCGTAGTCCGGCGTTGGTGTTCCGAGAGAAGACGCTCTTCGTTACCGTCCCTGATCGCATGACGAGGCCGGTGCCGTTGCCGAGGAACCGGGTGTCGCGGATGATCGCTTCGGAACGAGCATAGAGGGCGGTCGAGGCGTTCCCGAGAAACGCCCCCCGGATCACCGTGACCGTCCCGCCGACCTCCACGGGCGCCTCGTTGGCGACCAGCTCGACATCTTCCAGAGTAGCGTTGCCCTGTACCAGCAGCACCGAGGCCAACCGCCCGAGTTGCGAGCGCCAGCGCTTCGCATTCTGGATCGTCAGGTTCTGGGCGGAGAAGTCGCCTTGCGGCACGTAGAAGATGGTCCCTTGAAGCCCATGAGCATCCAGGGTGGTCCCCTGCCCTTCGATGCTGACGCCCGGTGGCAACCGATAGCCCTGGGTAATTCTGATCGAACTGCCGCGCGGACAGTCGATGATGATGTCGCGGCTGACCGCCAGGGCAGTGGCCAGGTTCATCCCGCCGGGTTCGACATCCGACCTGCAGCGATCGACGTAGGTCTGCGCCTGGGCGCCGACCGGCAGCAGCGAAAGGGCCAAGGCAACGAGAAACGAGCGGATCATGGTGTTTCGCCCCTCACCGGCAGGTTCCAGCGCGACACGTTGATGGTGATGGATTTCGGATAGGTCGGGCTCGTGATCGTCACGGTGCCGTTGCTGGCCCGGGTGACGACCGCCCCCTGGGTCTGGGACGGAGCAACCGAAGCTCCGTTCACGCTCGCTAGGTAGGAGCCGTCTTCATGGATGCGGTAGCGGATCGTCCGCCCGGAATCGTCCAGATACGACCCGAAACCATCGTCGTCCGGCACTGAGGCGCGCAGGCTTGCCCGCCGCGAGTTCTTGAACGCATCGAACACGGGGTCCGGCAGCGCCGCATCGGTCGCCGCGGCAGGGACGACCTCGATCATTCCATAGGTCTCGCCCTCCTCGCAGAATTCATCGTCGCAAGGCCGGCTCATGAAGGCGGCATAGAAGTGCGGCCCCTCCGGAACGCAGCCGACCGACCGCATGAACTTGAGCTTTTCGCCGCTGATCAGCCTTTCCTCGCGCGTGGTGCAGGCATCGAACTGGGTCGGCCAACTTGGATTGGTGCCGCAGATGAAGCCCTCGAACCCGCACATGTTCTGGGCACGATCCTCCTCCGTGCCGGTCCCCTCGATGGTGAAGAACTCTCCCGGCTGGATGCCCCTGATCGTCGGGATGATCGTGGTCGGCATGGCGATGCCGCGGTCCTCGCCAAGCTCGTACCCCCAGGCGCGAAGTGCTGCGGGTCGCGGCACGCCTCCCAGGCTCATCGTGAAGGCCGGAGACTGGAAATACTGCTCGACGCCGGCGTGCAGGACCGACTGCGAGAACGTGGCGCTGCGCTCGATGGCGACGTTCAGGACGACCTTGGGCCACCGGTATGAGCTGACGGCAGCGTAGATCATGTTGCCCACGCCGAGCTCGTCGAACCCCCAGGGCACCAGTTGCGACTGCCCTGCGTACATTGCAGCGCGGGTCACCTCATGGTCCGCGTTCTGCACCATCTCGTAGGGGCCGACATTGTCGCTGCCCGACAACCGGCGGAACGGCGGCTCGCGACGTCCCCGGTTGCTGGAGGCCGCGAACTTGGCGCCGGAGAGATCCAGCACGATCTGGCTCGCCGTCTTGAGGGCGCTGTCGTTGCACGTGTTGTCGACGAGGATCGTCGGATCGCAGGCGAAATCGTAGAGGTTCAGGATCGCGTTCAGGCTGTACCGCGTGTAGGGCCGCGCGTTGTACTCGTCGAAGTCGGAACTCGCGATCTCGTTCAGCCGCTTAAGTAGCCAGTCCCGGACCCCAGCCTGCTCCTCTTCGATCTCGTCGATGTTGTCGTGGTCCATCCGCCTGAGGTCGACGAGGATCTTGGCGTTGGTCAGGTACCTGGAGGTCTCGATCATGAGACGGTGGTTCTCCGTCTCGGGGATTCTGAGATCGCTATGCGGCTCGAGCAGTTCGACCGGATCAGTGCCGTCGGCGATCAGGAACGGGGCCGCTGCCACGCTGCCGGCACCGGCAATGGCCAGCACGCCGATCTTGATCGGAAGCTCGGCCAGCCACTTGAAGAAGTCTCCGATGGCTCCCAGCACCTCGCGGTACCAGTACTCCCGATCGGCGAAATCCTCCGGGCTGCCAAGCTCATCGCCGGCGGGATCGTCGCAGTCGCTGATCACCGAGTAGCTGGCGTCCGAAACGGGCCCGCGCGCCGACAGCAGGTTCTCGTACATGTAGTCGATCGTGGCCTGCTCGAGCACCTCCCGGCGCGGCTGCGTGCCCATGTAGAAAAGGCGAACGAGCTCGCGCACGTTGACGTCCCAGTCTCCCTCATGCGCGTGAAAACCGGCGAAGCACGGCAGAGGCGTCCCCATCTGCCGATTCTTGACCATCGAGCGGATGGCCTCGTTGACCTGCCTGCGCAGGCAATCGGGCTCGACGACGACCGCTATGTCGAGTTTCTCGTCGGTGAGATTGATCCGGCTCGTCGGGTATGAGCATCCCGTCGGGGCCCGGGAATCCTGCCACCAGCCCAGATGCGCCACGATGAAGTCCGCGTCCAACTGGAGCGGGGTGCCATCCGCAGCCCTCGGCCGGGCGACCGATCGCTTGAAGGTGCACGGGGTGCCCCGGAACCTGTCCTCGGTGAGCCAGGCGACCTTGGCGATCAGGATGCCGGTCAGGTTCTCGCCCTGCTTGTCGTAGTCCTCCTCGCTCATCTTCTGCCGGATCGTGGCGTAGTCCACCTCGCGGCCGCACGCGCCGTACCTGATCGCAATCTCGGACCTGGCGTCAAATGTGTCCCACGCCTCGTCGGCCGTGGCCGGAGGTGGTGGTAAGACAAGCGGCGCGGCGAACGACTGCGTGACCATTGCGGTCACAACTGCGAACAGGGCGACGAGAAGCGCACGTGAATACACCGCAAACTCCTTCGGGACCCGACGCAATGTCGGGCTGTTGGGTGAGTTACCTGGGTGCAGTCTGTAGAGATGAGAGGCTATGCGAGGCGGGCGGCTCAAATGTCAGGCCACCGGAAGTATTAGTCGCAAGCTCGACCCTATTTCAGACCGTGGCGACTACTCAATAGGTACTGTGACATTTGACTCAAACTATCGGAGCGCCGGCGGTGTCTCTCTCCGGGCGTTCGCCTGCCGAGATTGACCGCAACCCGGGCCCGCTCTAGGCTGCCGCGATTGGTGGTTTGACCTGGTGCAACCCCAACTCTGTGCTGCTGGAATTGCACTCGCTCAGACCTGCCAAGTGTGGAGGAAAGCGAAGCGTCGGCAGGGCATCCATGCCCGGAACGAGCTGTTTCTGACGATCCGCCGACAGGCGGAACACTGCGCATGGACAGGGGTCAAACGCCCAGACGAACCGTCGCTGCCTCCGAATTCAACAGGAGGTACTGGATGTCTACAGCAGTTTGGAAGCTCAGCGCTTCGGCGCTGGTGGTCTTGTGCGTCGCCGCCGCGGGAATCGCGCGCGCCGACCAGGCGTCCGACGTTGCGTCGGTGCGCGGCGCCGTCGAGAAATACCAGGACGTGAACGCCGCGCTCGCCGACGGATACATCCCCGATCCGTCCGGTCACTGCGTGACTGCCGAGATGGCCGGGTTCCCTGCCGAGTATGGCGCCATGGGCATCCACTATCTCAATCCCGGCCTGCTCAAGATCACGGCCACCGCCCCCCGCGTGGATGGCGAGAGCACCTATACCGACTGGAGCAAGCCCGCGATTCTGATCTACGAGCCGCAGGCAGACGGAAGCCTGCAGCTGGTCGGCGTCGAGAACCTCGTCTTCGTCAAGTCGTGGGAGGCCGCCGGCAACAAGGAGCCGCCGGAGTTCTCCGGGCGGCTGTGGGATTTCATGTCCGACGATCCCGCGACACCCGGCGACGAGGCCCATGGCTTCATGCCGCATTACGACCAGCACGTCTGGGTCATGCGGGAAAACCCGAGGGGCGACCTCGAGCCGTTCAACTCCGCAGTAACCTGCGAGCACCACAAGCACTGAGCTCCAGCGCCGCCGGGAGAGCCGAGCGCTCTCCTGGCGCCGCCGGCCGCTGAACCGTCTTGACCCGCCACCGCTGCCGGGATGAGGTGCTGCAATGCAGACACCAGAACGCCCCCGGATAACCGGGCTCATCCTGGCCGGGGGTCGCGGCGAGCGGCTCGGTGGCGCGATCAAATCGGAACTCGTCGTGGGCGGCGTGCGCCTGCTCGACCGCGTGGCAGCGCGCTTCGAAGGCTGCGACCAGCTGCTCGTGGCCCATGGGGGAATCGCTCCCGACAAGTTGCACCTCGGCAAAGGAATGCAGCCGGTGCCCGACCTGCCCACCGACTACGGCGGCCCCCTCGCCGGCTTTGCCGGCGCCCTGAGCTTCCTGGCGTCCGAGCCCACTCCACCCGACCTTGTCGTGTGCGCCGCTGTCGATGCGCCCTTCCTCCCGCCCGACTATGTGGAGCGGCTCGTCGGAGCCCTGGGAACGGCCGACGCTGCACTGGCCGCGTATGAGGGGCAGCTCTACCCCACCAACTCGGTGTGGCGGGTGCGGAGCTTTCTCGACCTGCCCCGGCAGGTGCTCGCCGGCACCGCGCCGCGGAGCCTGAAGTCGCTGGCGGCGCGCGTGAACTCGGTCACACTCGAGTGGCCGGCCGCATCCCGCGGCGACCCGTTCGCCAACATCAACACCCCGGCCGAGCTCGATGAAATGCAGCGCCGCGCCGCTGTTTTGGACAGAGTTCCGCCAGCGTGAAATTCGTGCTTGGCAAAGGAAACCAAACCCGCTACACGGGCGCTGCCTTGCACAAGGTGCTCCGTGTTCCGCGATAGCTCAGTTGGTAGAGCAAGCGGCTGTTAACCGCTGGGTCGTAGGTTCGAGTCCTACTCGCGGAGCCAATTCCCCCTCATTTGCTTGATTGCTGCGCGACGCTGCTTTGCGCCGCGGTTGGGGATCATGTGCATCGTCAGCTATTGCAGCGGCAGCGAAATCGGTTACTTTCGACCTCAAAGTAACCGTGCATCCTTATCCAATCCTAGTGCCTTGAAAATCGTCCCTTCGCGGGGATGCGTAGTTTTTTGCGCCGACCGGACTTTGTTGGAAGTCCTTGGTCGCGCCAGGAACAATATCAGGAGCATTGCATGGGGTTCGTAGAAATCTCCGGCAAGGTCGACATCTTCCAGTACTGGCCGCATGGCGAGTCCGATGTCGACACGTTGCAGTTCATCCCCGACCTGACCACCGCCACCTACGTCTCCGACACTGCGCCGGTCAACGTGGCGGCGTATTTCACCGAAGGCGGGACCTTCCAGCCCGACGACAACCGCCCCGGCGAGGAACGATTCCGCTCGATCATGCGCAATTCCGGCGGGAAGTACCTGTCGGTGCGCCTGCAAGGCATCGATGCTCCGGAAACGCACTACGCCTCGAACTTCCGGGAAGGCATGTTCGATGGCGACTATGCAAGGTGGATCGCCAAGCACGTCACCCGGCAGAAGTCGCACCGGCAGCCCTACGGCAAGCTGTGCACCGACCAGTTCGCGACCGGCCTCCGGACGGCCCTCGGCGTCGGCGCCTTCGATTCCGCCAACCCCGAGGTTCTCGTAGACGCCAAGCTCAAGATCCTCGCCGACAGCATCAATGGTGCGGTGGACGTCTATGGCCGGGTCGTCGGCTACGTCACGGTCACGAGGAACGGGCAGGAGATCGTCCTCAACGATCATGCGCTCGCCCGCGGCTTCGCCTTCTGCTCCTTCTACGGCAGCATGGCGATCGACGAGATGCGGCGGCTGACGGAACTGTTCGCCGGTCACGGCACGGGCGGCGAACGCAAGTCGCCCCTCAGGAACAATGTCTCGAGCCAGCTGCGCGATTTCGAACCCGAACTCTGGACGACTGCGTCCATGCGCGACGGCGACCGGGACGACAACTCTTCGGGCGCCTTCCGCTCGAAGTGCTTCGACCCCAAGATGTTCCGCCGCTGCGTCGACTGGGTCGGCCGGCGCGACGCGCTTGGCGACGCGATTCCCCTGCTCGACTACATGCGCTCCAATGACGAGCAGATCGTGCTGTTCACCGATTTCGTGGCGGCCGACGGGGAGTGGGAGGCGGCGCGAAAGTTCTCGATGGGCTCGCTGGTCGGCAAGGACGGGGCCTTCCTGTACAAGCCGGGCGAGGTCGTATTCGAAGCGCGCCCGGTGACAGTGGTCAACAAGAACCGGGTCCCCCTGCCCGACAGCTTCCTCGCGCCATTCCCATAGCGGGAGCGAGCCGGGCCGGAGCCTCGGCTCGCAGTCTCGCTAACGTTGTCACCCGCGCGGCGGCAAGTTCGTCCTGGCGCGTGGCAGTTCCCCCGTCAGCCCGAGCTCTTCGAGAGCGCGGTTGATTTCGGAGTGCGTGTAGGGCTTCTCGAAATAGCGCGCCCCGAGCGGCAGGTCCGGCGCGTGGCCGATGCGTGGGCGCGAGACGACGATGATTTCGACGGTGGGCCAGCGGTTGCGCACCGTCTCGGCCAGTTGCGGGCCGTCGAGCGTGCCTGGCACGTCATACTCTATGAATGCGACCACGATGCCTCCGCGCCCCTCGAGGTGCGCGACGGCTTCGTCCGAGCTGAAGGCGACGAGGGCCTCGAACCCCGCCGTCTCGAAAAGCTGGACCGCCCCCAACATGATCATGGGTTCATCCTCGACAACGAGGACCAATGGCCGGCTGCTGCTTCCGGTACCTGACAATCGATAGACCCGTTCTTTTACCCAAGCGCTGGCGCGTGAGACGCCAGGCAACAATGAACCGAAGGGTGCCCTCCGATTCTGCCCATGCGAATCCTTTCGCTCAACGACGGCAAAAGCGCGGCTGAACCCCGGCGCTCCCGTGCGGGCTGCAACTGCCCACAAACACCTAACGAATCCCGGCGGGGATCCCGTGCGATTACTTAAAGACTCGAACTAAATCCCCGGAAACAGCAGGAAACAGCAGATTTTGCGCCGGCCGGGCGGGAGTCCAATCGGGTCAGCGCTGCTGCCGCTGTCATCCGGATGTCACGTCCCCAAAAGAGCAAAAACTGCCTAGTTTTTGATCACGCGGCCGTGAGCATGGAGGCAAGGCAAGGTTTTGCCGTAATCCGGACACTCTTCCGTCCGGTGTCGTACAAAGCCGCGCCCTCGCCAGGCCCGCGCGCCGCCTGCGATTGGATGACGCACTCATCCCAACGTCGCAGATGCGAGAAGTAGCGAAGCTATGCGCTGTACGCATAGCTCCTATGAATCGCCATTGCTTCTCAGCTTCAGGGCCAACGAACAGGCTTTCATGCATCGGACGGAAAGCATCTCCGTCCCTCGGCAAGAATGCCGGCAAACTAAGTGCCTGCGTCGAAACTCCAGCGGTGGAGAGTACGAATGCACCCACTTAGCGGAACGGGGCCAATGAGCTTCTAGCTCGCTGTTCTGTACACGTCGCTACTCAATACAACTCGCCCTTCGGCGAGAACGATACTGCTCACACTTCGGAAAAGAGAACTGTTGTGGCCAAAATCAGCGTCTTTGGAATCGGTTATGTCGGGGTCGTGTCCGCCGCCTGCCTCGCGGACGACGGTCACGAGGTGATCGCAGTCGACCTCGATCCGGCAAAGGTCGACGCCGTCAATGCGGGGCTCTCCCCCATTGTCGAAAACGGGCTCGACGAGATCATCGCCCGCGCCGTGGCGTCGGGCCGGCTGCGTGCCACCACCGACGGCCAGCAGGCCGTGCTCGATACCGACGCCAGCTTCGTCTGCGTCGGCACGCCGAGCGACGAGACCGGCGCCGTCGGGCTCAAATACGTGAAGGGTGTCTGCGCCGACATCGGCCAGGCGATCCGCCACAAGCAGAGCTTCCATTCGGTGATCATCCGCTCGACCATCGTGCCCGGCACCATGGACGAGACCTGCATCCCGGTGCTCGAGGAAGCGAGCGGCATGGTCGCCGGCCAGGGGTTCGGCGTCGGCTACTACCCCGAGTTCCTGCGCGAGAGCACGGCGATCGCCGACTATTACGATCCGGGCCTGATCGTCTTCGGCGCGCTCGAAGACCGCACCGCGCAGATCCTCAAGGACATCAACGCCGAGATGCCCGTGCCTTCGCACGTGGTGACGCTGAAGACCGCCGAGGCGGTGAAGTATGCGTCCAATTCCTGGCGCGCCGTGAAGGTCACCTTCGCCAACGAAATCGGCAACATCGCCAAGGCCTCGGGCGTCGACGGCCAGCAGGTGATGAAGCTCATCTGCGCCGACACCAAGGTGAACATCTCGCCCTACTTCATGAAGCCGGGCTTCGCCTTCGGCGGCTCGTGCCTGCCCAAGGACGTCCGTGCGCTACAGCATCTCGCCGCGAAGAAGGGCGTCTCCTCGCCACTCCTCGACTCGGTGCTGGTCGCCAATGCGGCGCAGATCGACCGGGCCGAGACCATGGTCGCCAACTCCGGCGCCAAGTCGGTGGGCCTCGTCGGCATCGCCTTCAAGCCCGGTACTGACGACCTGCGCGAAAGCCCGCTGGCGGAACTTGCGAGCCGGCTGATCAGCAAGGGCCTCGAGCTCCGCGTCTATGACCCCTACGTCTCGCAGGCCGTCGCCGGCGGGGTCAGCGCCATGGGTCGCGGCAACGACGTGGTGCCGGACCTGCCGGCCCGCCTCGTCGGCAGGATCGAGGACCTGATCTCGTCCTCCGATGTGATCCTCGTGGGCAACCGCTACGAGGAGACCATCGCGCCGCTCAACGCGGTGAGCGAGTACCGCTCGCTGGTCGACCTGACGCGCATCAACGCCTCGCTGCGCTCCAACGGCACCTACGAAGGCATCTGCTGGTAGTCGCCATGAACCCCTTTGCGCACGCCATCTACGTCCTCTCGGCCGCGGCCATCGCCAGCACCGTACCGGCATCCGCCTTCTCGGGCGGCGCCGGGGTGTTCCTCACCCTCGGGGTGATCGGGCTCTGGCGCTACAGCTGGGCGCTGGTCAACTTCGTGCGTGCGCACGTCTACATCCGCATCGCTTATCCTCGGCGGCGTGCTGCCGCCGAGGCGCTCTACGCCGCCAGGCGGCCGGCGCACGCCTTCTTCCTCGCCACCAGCTACAAGATCGAGGCCGCGATCACCTCGCGCGTCTACCGCTCGATCTTTCTGGCAGCCCGGCGCTCCCCCGGCGGCTCGACGGTCGTCGCCTCGGTGGTCGATCTCGCCGACGAGCGGCTGATCCGCGCCGTCGCTGCACAGGTTCTCGCCGGCACCAACACCGTCGAGGTTGTCATCGATCGCATCGACGGCACCGGCAAGCGCGACGCGCTCGCCACCTCGCTGCGCTCCATCGCCCGCCGCTATCCCAGCGCCGATGACGTCGTGCTGCTGATCGACGGCGACACTCAGATCCCCGAGGACATCGTCGAGCGCGCCGCGCCGTTCTTCGCCAACGGCAAGGTCGGGGCACTGACCACGCACGAGCGCGCCGAGATCGACGACACCCCGCTGTTCCGCGACTGGTTCAAGCTGCGCTTCACCCAGCGCCAGATGATGATGTCGGCGGTGGCGCTCGGCCGCCGCGTGCTGACCCTCACCGGCCGCATGTCGGTGTTCCGCGCCGATCTCGCCACCAACCCCGAGTTCATCGCTTCGGTCGAGCAGGACTACATCGATCACTGGCGCCTGGGCCGGGTGAAGTTCCTCACCGGCGACGACAAGTCGACCTGGTTCTGGCTGCTCAAGCACGGCTACGAGATGGCCTACCTGCCGGACGTCGCCTGCGTCTCGATGGAGACCCAGCCCAAGCCCGGCTTCATCGAGAGCGCCGTCACGCTGATGCGCCGCTGGTTCGGTAACATGCTGCGCACCAATGGCCGGGCCCTGGCACTGTCGCCGACGAGAATCGGACCCTTCGCCTGGTGGTCGATCCTCGACCAGCGCGTCTCGATGTGGACGACGCTGACGGCGCCGGTCGGCATCGTGCTCTTCTCGGTGTTCGTCGATCCGCTGATCGCGGTCGCCTACATCGCCTGGGTGATGGCCACCCGCTACGCCTATTGCTGGCTGCTCGCCAGCTTCGGCGGCCCGTTCCCGATCACCTACCCGTTCCTGCTTTACTTCGGCCAGCTGTTCGGCGCCGCGATCAAGACCTCGGTCATGTTCCGCCTCGACCGCCAGCGCTGGACCCGCCAGTCGGCGACCAGCGTGAACAACAGCGCCGGCCGCGCGGGGCGGGTCCGCGCCATCAGCTCCAGCTACATGCACGTGCTCGCCCTGGGCCTGCTGGTCGCCGGAGTGATCTTCGTCACGGGGCTCCTCAGCCCCTTCCCGATCCATGCCAACTGAGGGCTCACCAGCAATGACCGAAGCGCATGCAGAACTCGACAAACCAAAAGCCACGAGAAGCGCCTCGCCTGCCCCGGTGGCGGCCGAACCCGCCGTGCACGGCGAACACCCGGTCATCCGGCTGCCGTTCAACGTCATCATCAACGGCCGCTCCTTCCAGGGCCACGCGCTCAGCATCGTCGGGGCGGAAGCCACCGGGCTGATCGACCCGCAACTGCACGGCCGCGTGCAGCTGGTGACGCTGGTGTTCAACTTCCCCGGCTACGCCATCAGCCTGCCGGTGGACGCTGCGATCGGCGCCGGCTCCCCCGAAGCCGGCACAGTGACGCTGCGCTTCCTCGAGCCCACCGGCCCGCACCTGCCGCAGCTGCGCTACATCCTCAACTCCGTCGTCGGCGGCGAACTCGTCGGGGTCGACGGGCTGATCCGCACCGCCGACAGGCCGGAGAGGGCGCGCAGCGAGGCACCGAACGCCAAGCCGTCGGCCACACAGGGCATCATGACCGGCATCCGCTGGGGCGCCTTCGCCGGCCTCGGCCTGCTGCTGGTCGGCTTCGTTGGCGTGAAGCTCTACGAGCGGCTGTTCGTGCTGCCGGTCACCAGTCTCTCCACCATCACGCTTGATGGCATGGACCTCAGGGCCATCAGCCCGGGCCAGCTCGACTTCGTCAATCCTGCCGCGACCAAGGGCGAGATCGCCTTCGCCATCCGCACCACCTCGGGCGAAGTGCTCGCCGTATCGATGCCGTGCGACTGCGTCGTCGCACCCGGCTCGGCCCAGGGCGGCGCCACGGTGCTGGCCGGCGACACCGTGATGACCGTCGCGCCCAAGGAGGCACCGGTCGTCATCTCTTCGAAGGTCGACGGCAACGGGCTGAGGGCACTCGCCTCCGGCGCCCATGCCGAGGTGCACATGCCGAGCGGCGCCGTCACCACCGCGACGCTCGATGCCAAGGAACTGCCGGGACTGCTGCGGAGTGCCACGGACGGCACGGCAATCCCGGTCACGCTCGTGCCGGCCACTGCGCTCAACCCGAGCACCGTGGGGTCGCCGGTCGACGTGCTGATCAAATCCGACCCGCTGGCGGCGGTGGGACGGTTCTTCTCCTTCAACGGACCGGCGAACGAGGGCCACTAAGATGAACGCCATCCATCCAGTCGTGCTTTGCGGAGGCGTGGGTACGCGGCTTTGGCCGTTGTCCCGCAGCCAGCAACCGAAACAGTTCCAGCCGATCGACCATGAGGGCTCGATCACCTTCTTCCAGACCACCGTGCAGCGGCACCGGGGCGAACTGTTCCACGATCCCGTGGTGTCGGTCGCCAGCGGGCACCTGGGCACGGTCCGTCGCCAGCTTCGCGATGTACAGCGCAATGCGCGGATCATCGCCGAGCCGGTGGCGCGCAATACCGGGCCGGCGGTGCTCTCTGCAGCGCTGCTGATCGCCCGCACCGATCCCGACGCGGTGATGCTGATCTGCCCGTCCGACCACGTGATCGAGGGCGACCTCAACTCGCGTATCCGGGAATCGCACAAGGCGGCGATGGACGGCCTGATCGTCACGTTCGGCATCAAGCCGCGCTACAACGAGACGGGCTACGGCTACATCATCGATGGCGGCGAGTTCTCGAACTATCGCGGCGTGCACCGGGCCGAGAAGTTCATCGAAAAGCCCAACGCGCAGACCGCGCAGTCGCTGATCGAGACCGGCCTCGCCTACTGGGCCTCGGGCATCTCGCTGATGCGGGCCGACACGGTGATCGAGGAGTATCGCCGGTTCGATCCGGTGACCTTCGGCGCCGTCAGCGCCTCGCTGGCCAACGCCCGGAACGAGGACGGGGCCCTGCTGCTCGAGGAAGCGAGTTTCGGCTCGGCCGAGAGCCTCCCCACCGAGCGGGCGGTGTTCGAGAAGTCGAGGTCCGTCGCGCTGGCGCCGGCCGATGTCGAATGGGACGACGTGGGCGCCTGGGCGGCGTTCCACACCATCGGCAAGAAGTCCGAGGACAACAACGTCGTCAGCGGCGACGTGATGATGGTCAACTCGCGCGACACCTATGTCCGCGGCTCGGACCGGCTGGTCGCCGTGGTCGGCGTCGACAACCTCGTGGTGGTCGATACCCACGACGCGCTGCTGGTGACGACGCGCGACCAGTCGCAGAACGTCAAGACGATCGTCGAGCAGCTCAAGGCGCAGAACCGCCGCGAGGCCGAGGACCACTCGGTCGGCGCCACGGACTGGGGCAAGCAGGGCAAGCTCGCCTCCGGCGCCGGCTACATGCTCCGCCATCTCACAGTGAACCCCGGCGCGACGCTGCCAGTGGAGAGCGGCTCGGAGTTCCGGCGACTGATGGTCGTCGCCTCCGGTGGCGGCATGCTGCACATGGGCAGTCGCCGCCGCGAGATCCGCGCCGGCGCCACCTTCGAGATCGGCCCGGAACAGACCGCCGACGTTATCAATGACGGCACAGGCCCGATGCAGGTCATCGAGGTCGCCTGCCATGTGGACGGCCCCCTGACGCACCTCACACCGCTGCTGGAACTCGCAGCGGTCGCCGACGGGAGCCGCGAACATGCGTAGGGCGTGGGTCTGCGCAGGTCTTGCCGCCGCGGCATGCTCTCTCCCTTGGGCCGCCACGGGGGCTGACTACGCGCGGACCCTCGCCTACGAAAAGACCGTCGCCGCCCTTGCGGCGATGGTCGAGGCCGGCCGTCCTGCCACCGACCTCCAGTCGGCGGCCGCGCCTCTCGGATTCAGCTATGCGGCAGCCGAGCCGAAACCTGCCAATGAACCGGCACTCGGCGGGGCGAAGGTCAGCGTCGTCTCGATCGACCTGGTGCTGAGCCAGCTCGCGCTGCAGGCAGGCGCCAACTATCACGTGGCCCTTCGGCAGGCGCAGGCGAAGCCGGAAGTGCTGCTGGTCGAAGCCGGCGTCACCAGCCTCGCGCAGCTCCATGAAACGGTTACCGCGGCCGGGCTTGCCGGCCTGATCGACAAGACCGAAGCCGGCTATGTCGCCCACCTGCCGATCGCGGTGTGGAACGGCGCGACGCTATCGCTGCAGCCGGGCGAAACTCTGCTGCTCGATCGCTCCTCCGGCGCCTTCCTCCTCGCATCGGGGAACCTCGTCGGCAATGCCGCCGGGATCGCCGGAACGGGCGAACCCAACCCGCGCCTCAAGGATTTCAACCCGTTCGTCGTGGTCGCGCTCTCGGGCAGCGCCAGGCTCGAGCGGATGACGTTTGCCGATCTCGGGTACGGGCTGTTCCCGCCGCTGACCGGGGTCACCATTCTCGAAGGCGGCTTCTACGCCAACCCCTCGCCCTCGGTGGTGCGCGACAGCCGCTTCGACAATGTCGGCTCCCTCGCGCTGGTCGATGCCGACGAGGCAATCGTCGATGGCAACGTGTTCGGCCCCTCCTCCGGCCCCGCGCTGCTGCTCAACGGCGGCAAGGATATCGCCGCCCGCGGCAACGTCGTCCTCGCCGGCCCCGCTACCCACGGCATCAAGGTTACCGGCGGGGCAATCGCGGTCGAGGTCTCGGGCAACATCGTCATCGACGCCGGGCTCAATGGCATCTTCGCCGACGCGGGCGCCGCCAACCTCAGGATCGAGGACAACCTGATCGCCGGCAGCAAGCGCTCCGGCGTCTCCATCACCTCGGCCGACTGCATCGACGTCGCCGGGAACCTCCTGCTGCAGAACGCCCAGTCGGGCCTCGCGGTCCGCGACAGCGCCGGGCTCAGGGTCAGCGCCAACCGGCTGATCGACAACGGCAATGCCGGGATCAGCGTGACGCACCAGCCCGATTACGGGGTGATCGAGATCGCGTCGAACGAGCTCGACGGCAACCGCGTCGGCATCAAGGGCTCGACCACGGCGCGGCTGCAGTTCGCCATGAACGATTTCACCGGCCAGGCACCGCGCCTGCTCGATGGCGAGCTGGTGCAGTTCACCGATCGGTTCTTCAACCTCAGCGCCACCGACAGCACGCCGACGATCATCGACGGCCTGCAGCTCAAGGCCGGCGCCAAGCTCACACCCACCGGCGCCCTGCGTCCCACCAGCTGTACCTTCGAGGGAGATGCCTGATGGTCTTTTCGTCCGAGACGTTCCTTTTCCTGTTCCTGCCCCTCTTCCTCGCCGCGTACTACCTGACGCCGCCAAAGTACCGGAACCTGACGCTGCTGCTCGAGTCCTACCTGTTCTATGGCTGGTGGCGCTTCGACTTCCTGGTGCTGCTGTGCGCCAATACGCTGTGGGCCTACGTCTTCTCGATCCTCGTCGAGAAGTACCAGGGCACCCCGCGCGCAAAACTGTTCGTCGCCATCGGCGTCACCGGGCACCTCCTGGTGCTGGGGGTGTTCAAGTACCTCAACTTCTTCGTCGACAGCTTCGCTTCCCTCTGGGGCACGACGCCGGACGCACTCGGCATCCACTGGCAGCTGCTGCTGCCGATCGGCATCTCGTTCTACGTCTTCCACTCGATCAGCTACCTCGTCGACGTCTATCGCGGCGACGCCAAGGTCTCGCGCAACATCATCGACTTCGCCGCCTTCCTCGCGCTGTTCCCGCAGCTCGTGGCCGGTCCGATCCTGCGCTACAAGGATCTCGCGCCGCAGTTCGAGAAGCGCGAGCACACCTGGGAGCTGTTCAACGCCGGCTGGCAGCGGTTTCTGATCGGCCTCTCCATGAAGGTGCTGATCGCCGACCCCGTCGCGCCGCTCGCCGACGCCATGTTCTCGGCGCCGAACCCGACTGTGGTCGAGTCCTGGCTGGGCGCCCTCGCCTACACGATGCAGCTCTACTTCGATTTTGCCGGCTATTCGGCGATGGCGATCGGGCTGGCGCTGATGATCGGCTTCCGCTTCGCCGAGAACTTCAACATGCCCTACATCAGCCGCTCGATCACCGAGTTCTGGCGGCGCTGGCACATCTCGCTCAGCACGTGGCTGCGCACCTACCTCTACATCTCGCTGGGCGGCAATCGTAAGGGCACGGTCCGCACCTACATCAACCTGTTCCTCGTCATGCTGCTGGGCGGGTTGTGGCACGGCGCTGCCTTCACCTTCATCCTGTGGGGCGTCTGGCACGGCGGCATCCTCGTCGTCGAGCGGCTCACCGGCTTCGACAAGACCGCGCAGAACTACTGGTGGAGCCTGCCGCTCTGCTTCGTCGCCGTCGTCCTCGGCTGGGTGATGTTCCGCGCCCCCGACGTGGGCCAGGCGTTCCAGATGTACGCCGGCATGTTCGGCTTCAACGGCATCGGCATCCGCCCGGAAGTGGCCTGGATGGTGAGCCGCGAGGCGATGACCATGCTCGCCATCGCGATCGCCATCTGTATTGCCGAACCGCGCATGCGCCACCTGTGGGAGCCGCAGATCACCGTCAACGCCGACGGCACCGCGACAGCTGCCGCCACCAGCCTCGTCAAGGCGGGCGCCCTCAGTGCGCTGGCGATCTTCTGCCTGATGCGGCTCGCCGAGCAGACCTACTCGCCCTTCCTCTACTTCCAGTTCTGAGGCCGGAAATGACCTTTGAATCCAACATCACCGCCAAGACCTTCGCCTCGGTTGCGCCCGCCTTCGCGCTGCCGGTGCTGTTCCTCGGCTACGCGGTCGTCGCCAACTACGAGTTCGTCACCGGGCTCGGCCGCGACATCGCCGAGATGCCCAGGACCGCCTCGGCCTATCTCAGCGGCGAAGCGGCCCATCAGATCGACACCTACTACAAGAAGATCATGCCGCACCGGCTGCCTTCGGTCGACGCGATGGGCGCCGCCCGGTACCTCGCGTTCCGCGAAGGACGTCCGGGTGTGGTAGTCGGCGAGGACGGCTGGCTGTTCTCGAAGGAGGAGTTCGAGGCGACGCTGATGCGCACGCCCGATCTCGCCGAGGCCGCGGCCGGCGTCACGGCGATCCGCGACCAGCTGGCGGCGCTGGGCATCGAACTCGTCGTCGTGCCGCTGCCGGCCAAGGCCGACATCTACCGCGAGCATGTGAGCTACGCGGCGATCCCGACCGATCTCGAGCGACTCTACGGAGATTTCCTCACGGTCCTCGACCGTGCGGGCATCCGCAGCATCGAGACCCGCGCCCCGCTGCTCGAGGCCAAGGCCGAGGGCCCGCTTTTCCTCACCACCGACACCCACTGGACGCCGCTCGGCGCCGAGGTGGTGGCGGATGCGGTGGGGGCAGCCCTCGGCAGGCGCGATGCCGCCTACACCATCGCCGATACCGCTCCCGTCGAGCGCGAAGGCGACCTCTCGAAGTTCACCGTTACCGGCGGGTTGGCACCTCTCGTCGGTCTGGGTCCGGAGACTGTCGTGCCGCGCGAGGCCATCGCCCCCCATGAGGCCGCGCCCGCCGACATCTTCGGACCCTCCTCCATCCCGTTCGTCCTCACCGGCACCAGCTACAGCGCCAACGCGCAGTGGAGCTTCGGCGAAAGCCTCAAGGTCGCGCTTGGCTCGGACGTGCTGAACCTCGCCGAAGAGGGCAAGGGCCCGATCGCGCCGATGCGCGCCTTGCTCAAGAGCGACACGCTGCGCGACACCCCGCCCGAAGTGGTGATCTGGGAGTTCCCGGTGCGCTACCTCGGCCAGACCAAGCTCTGGAACGAGGAGGCGACCGAATGATCCGCGCGCTCTCGCTCGCAGCCTTCGTTGCGACAGGCGTTGCGATCGCAACGCCGGCGGTCAGCGCAACCTGCATGGTGCGCGTGCCGGCGTCGCTCTCGAGTGACTCGGAACGCTCCGGCCCCATGGTGCCGGGTCCCTGCAAGCAGGGCCAGAAAGGGTCGAAGCTCCGCCAGGCCAGGCCGGTCGATCCGATGAAGGAGATCCGCAACCGCGTGATCGCCGGCGCGGAGGTCAGCTACAAGGAACTCGAGACGCTCGCCGACTCCGGCGACGACCTCGCCCAGTTCTACCTCGCCAAGCGGATCGAGGCCGACAACGATCCCGAGACGCTCGGCACGGCTGCCCGCTACTACATGCTTGCGCTCGAGAACGGCCGTTCGTCGGCCCTCCGCCCCCTGATCCGGGTGCTCAACGGCGGAGCGGTGCTGTCCTCCTTCGAGGATCGGGCCTCGGCCCAGCTGCAGCTCGAGCGGCTGGCCGCCGATGGCGATGCCGTGGCCCGGGACGCGCTCATCGCCATGTACCGCAAGGGCAAGCCCTTGGGGCTCGATCCCGCCCGCGCCGATACCCTGCTCGTCACCTCGGCCGAAGCCGGCGACAGCAAGGCGGCGCTGGACCTCGCCTTCGAGCTGCTCTCGGGCACACCGGACGCCGACGAGATCGACAAGGCCCGCGGCTACCTCCGGATCGCCGCCACCTCCGAAACCCTCAACATCCGAACGATGGCGGAGAACATCCTCCGCACGCTCGACCCACAGCTCACCGCCTCCACGGAGACACTGCAATGAGGACCTTGGCCATGAACAAGTCCCTGCTGCTGGGCGCGGCCCTCGCTGCCCTGCTTTCCGCCAGCCCGGCCCTCGCCGCCAACTCGGCCTTCGGCTGCAAGCATCTGGAGGACAACCCCACCCTCCCTTCGGTCGAAGGCCGCGACGGGTTCTTCTTCCGCATCTTCGCAGACCTGCGCATGCAGCATCCGTTCACCGAGGACACGACCACGCAGATGGGCAAGCTCGCCGAGGCGCTGAAGGCGCACGGCACGACCATGCTCTACGTGCCGATCCCGACCAAGAGCGTGACGCTGCCGACCTTCCTCCCCGACGAAGCCCGGCTCTTCGGCTTCGACGAGGACGTCGCGGTTGCCGTCTACGAGGACCAGGTGGCGCGGCTCAACGCCAAGGGTGTGATCGCGGTCGACCTGCTTTCGGCGCTCCGCACCACCGATGGCAACGATCCGCCGTTCTTCAAGTCCGACTTCCACTGGACCTCGCGCGGCGCCGAAACCGCCGCAAAGACCATCGGCGGTACGATCAAGCAGCTGCCGGCCTATGCCGACGTGACGCCGGTCACCTACGAGACCAGGGCCACCGGCGCCGAGCTGGCCGTCTCCGGCATGCGCCGCACGCTGCAGGCCTATTGCGTCGAGAGTCTGCCCCCGGTGATCAGCACCTCCTACGAGACGGTGGAAGTCGCCAGTGCCGACGCCAGCCTCGATATCTTCGGCGATAGCGGCGGCGCCGAGGAAGGCGCAACCAACGACGAGATCGCGCTGGTCGGCACCAGCTTCTCCGATGCACTGGTCCCGAACTTCTCGGGCTTTCTCGCCCAGTACGCGAGCCTGCCGGTCGCCAACATGGCGATCACCGGCGGCAACCAGTTCGGCGCCATCACCTCGTACCTCACCTCGCGCGAATTCCAGGCCAACCGGCCGAAATTCCTCGTGTGGGAAAACCCGATCTACAACAACCTCGCCCAGTTCGGCACCGGCTCGCTCACCGAGCTGATCGCCGCGGCCCGCAACGACTGCCAGCCGGTCGGCAACGCGCCAGTCGTCGACAGGGCGAAGGGCCTCTACGAAGCCGACCTCACCGGCACGCCGATCGCGCCGAACCAGGTGCTGCTCGCCGATGCCGGTGACGATGGCAGCCGCGACGTGGTGCTCAACTTCGAGAGCACCGACGGCCGCACCTTCACGCGTGAAGTCCACCGTGGCGACCGCTTCCGCGGCACCGGCCGGTTCTTCATCCCGCTCGAGTCCCTCGACAGCCTCGAACTGTCGAAGGTCTCCATCACGTTCGATCGCCTCTCGGAAGAGAAGGCGGCGATCTCCCTGTGCAACACCTAGGAAGGAGAGCCAGATGCTGCGCTCAACCCCCAAACTCATCACACTGACCACCCTGCTGCTGCTCGGCGCCACGCCGATGGCGATGGCGCAGGATGACGGGCTGTACGACGCCCCGGTCGATCCGAACTCCGCCTTCGTGCGCGTGCTGGTGCCGGGTGCCGCGGTGGCCGTGGTCAACGGCGCGACTGTCGACGACATCACCGACGGCCTCTCGCCCTATGTGAACGTGCAGCCGGGCGATATCGCGGTCTCGGCCGGCGACGTCTCCGGCTCGGTCTCCACCTCGCCCGGCGCCTACTACACCTATGCCTGGAGCGTCGAAGGCGAGCCGCTGGTGCTGCAGGACGATCCGGCCTCCGATCCGAGCAAGGCGACCGTCTACTTCTACAACCTCTCCGACCTCGCCAGCGTCGACCTGTTCGTGCCCGCGGCCAAGACCAAGGCCATCGAAGCCGTGGCTGGCGACACCGGCAAGTCGGTCGCGCTCAAGGCGCCGCTGACGCTCGATTTCGAAGTGCAGGCCGACGGCGAGGCAGTCGCCACCGTGGCCGCGCTCGACCTCAAACGCCGCGGCGGCGTCTCCATCGTCTTCACCGGCTCGAACGGCACCTACACTGCTGCCGCCGTCGAGAACGCGTTCTTCCGCGCGCAGTAATCGCGCCAATCGGAGGCTGAGATGCCCTCATTCGTCCCCCGCCTCGCCACTGCCCTGCTGCTCGGCTCAGGTCTCGTGTCTGCCGCTGTCGCGGCGCCTGTCGATGTGACCTTCCTGCCGCCGGAGATCCCGGCGCAGGAAGTCTGCGTTGCCAAGAAGGCCGATCCCGACGTGGTGGCGCGCTGGCAGGCGTGGGACGGAGCTTCCGTGCCCGAGGGCGATCCGGAGCTGGTGCTGCGCGACGCGCGGCGCCTGCGCGACCTCAACCCGACCGGCAACTTCGAGCTGGTCGACAAGATGCTGGCGATCGTTGGCAAGATGCCGGCGCCCAAGGTGCCGGACACCTCGATCGACCGGATCAACCTCTACCTCAAGGCCGGCAAGGTGCCGCAGCTGCGCGACACCGGCGTCATCGCAGGGCTGGAGACCAATGCCGACAGCCTCGCGCCCAAGGCGCTCAACCTGCTCTCGACGCTCTACATCGACGGGCTGGTGGTGAAGAAGGACCGCGAGAAGGGTCTCGGCTACCTCACCCGCGCGGCCATGGGCGGCAATGCCGATGCCCTGCTCCGCCTCGCCTCGATGAACATCGACGGCGAACAGGTGCCGGGCTGGGAGCTCGATCCCAAGCTCGCCGTGACGATGGCGTTCGGCGCGCTCGTGGGCAAGCTCGACGCCGACATCTGCGACCGCATCGGCCGCATCGCCCGCGAGTATTCCAAGGGCCTCGTGGTCAAGCAGGACCACAACATCTCCGAGCAGTGGCTGCGGCTCGCCGCCGATCTCGGTGACGCCAGTGCGGCCTGGAAAGTGGCGCAGCTCCACCTCGAGAGCGAGCTGATCGTCAAGAACAACGACAGCCTGCTGAAGTACCTGAACCTCGCATCGGACCGCAGCGTCGCCGCGGCGCAGGTGGAATTGGGCAAGCTCTACGAAGCCGGCGCTCTCGTACCAGAAGACAAGAACAGGGCCGAGGCGCTCTATGCCCAAGCGTCCGACCTCGGCAGCCGCAACGCGCTGTTCCGGCTGGTGACGCTGCTCGAGAAGGAGCAGTCGATCCCGGAAAAGAAGCAGGCCTACCAGGCGCGCCTCACCGAGCTCGTCGGCATGTCGCAGCCGCCGGGCTGGGCATTCTCCAAGCTCGCCAAGCTCGTGCTGACCGACAAGGGCCGCTGGGCCGGAGAAGCCGAGGCCAAGGCGCTGCTCGAAAAGGGCGTGGCGCTCGAAGACGCCGACTCCGCGCAGGAACTGGCCTTCATCCTGCTGCGTCATCGCGACGAGCCGGGCCTGTTCGAGCGGGCGACCGAACTGCTCGGCTTCGCCGTGACCAATGCCGGCAAAATCGACCCGATGACCGACCTGCGGCAGGCCTACCTCTGCCGTGCGCCGGAGGGTGCGGATATGCGCCTCGCCGGCTTCTGGCAGCGCACCGAAGACGCAGCGGGCAACTCGACCGAGTTCATGGATTCCGACGACATCGGCGCGCTCGATCCGAGTGCCGATCCGATCTCGCTGGCCAAGCTCCAGACCCATGCGCTCTACGGTCGACCGAACTCGGTGGCCTACTATTTCGATTATCTCGGGCGCAACGGCGCCAGCCCCGAGATGCTGGCGTTCTGGCAGTCCCGCATCGACCCGGTGCCGGCGACCGTCGACGCTCTGGCACGGCACCGCCTGACCGTCACCCCCACGCCCGAGGTGATCGAGGAAACCATCGCCGCTCTGAAGCGGGCCCGTGAAGAGGGTCTGCCGCGTGCGGCCGTAGATCTCGGCTCGGTGCTGCTGGACTACTTCCCCAGCGATGCGGAGCGGCGGACGGAAGCCATCGGCTACCTGACCGAAGCAGCGCAGATGGGCTCCGGCGAGGCCATCCTCCGCCTGCTGCCGATCATGCAGTCCGAGGGCGTCACCGACGCCGACCTCCTGGCGCAGTACCATCAGGCCATCGAGGATCGCGGCGACGCGGACGCGCTGATCTTTGCCGCGTCCAACACCAAGGACGAGGCGCAGCGGCACGACTACCTGTACCGCGCCGCCAGCGTAGTGGATTGCACCTTCGAGAACACGATCAAGCTGGCTGGCGCCTTCGTTGCCACGGCAGACGACGCCGAGACCGAGCACTGGCTCGAGGTCAGCCTGCGGCTCGCGGGCGACGACGGCTGGCGCCACACGGCGATCGCCGACCGCTACATGGCGATGGGCGGCGAGGAGCGGGCCAAGACCGCCGTCGAGCTGTTCGACCAGGCGGTGGCACTGGGCGACGACACGGCGGTAAGCCGGCTGGTGAAGATCTATGCCGACCCCGACAGCGAGGACTACGCGCCCACCAAGGCGGTGGCGATGTTCAAGCGCATGATCGACGACGCGCCGGTCGCCGACCTCAGCAAGATCCGCGAGAAGGTACTCAAAGCCCCTCCGGCGATCATGACCGCGGTGATGGACGAGGTCGACTGGTCGGCCCGCTATGCCGCCGCTGCCGCCTCGGGCGATGCCGTGGCGATGCGCGAACTGGCGCTCTACCTGCGCCAGACGGGCACGACCGTGACCGAGGCGCGTGATGCCAGCTCATGGCTGAAGCGGGCGGCTGAGGCGGGCGACGCGCCGGCCATGGTCGAACTCGCCAAGGCCTACGCCATGGGCATCGGCATCGAGCCTTCGATCCAGCAGGCCACGGTGCTGCTGAAAGACGCGGCCGGGCTCGGCAACACCGAGGCGCAGCAGCTCCTGACATCAATGGCAGTCGAGAACTGAGATGCACACTCCTTTTGGCATCGCGATGGCGATGACGCTTCTCCTCTGCGCGACGGCTCCCCGCGCCGAGGAGAAACCCTTCGCCTGCCCCGAGGTCCCCTCGCCGGTGATCGCCGTCAGCTTCGGTTCGCGCTACACCGACGACAGCAAGACCCGCTCCGACATCGACGAGACTTCGAACGCCGACGTCGACAAGGCCCTGCAGCCGGTCGAGAAGTTCATCGGCGAGCTGATGAAGATGGCGAACACGGCGCTCGTGAACGCCGACGCGAACCGGGCGTCCTGCGTCCTAGACTGGCTCGATCAGTGGGCCGCCGCCGGGGCGCTGACCAACCTAGAGACGGCCAATGTCGAGCTCGCCATCCCGGCGCGCTATGCCGGCATAGCCATCGCGCTGCTCCAGGCCGAAACCGTGGGAGCGCTCGATCCCGTCAAGCGTGCCCGGGTGGTCGACTGGCTTTCCGATGCGGGCGCCGACATGCGGGCGTTCTTCGACACCGAGGCACCGCGCAATGCCAGCCGCAACAACCTCCGCGCCTGGGCCGGGCTGGCTTCGGCAGCCATCGGCCGCCTCGACGGCGACGCTGCGTCGCTCGACTGGGCAAGGGAGAGCTTCGAGCTCGTCGCCTGCCAGGCCGCCCCGGATGGCAGCCTGCCGCTCGAAATGAACCGGGCCGACAAGGCGCTGAACTACCAGCTCCATGCCACCGCGCCGCTGGTGGTCACGGCCGACCTGCTCAAGGCCACCGGCTATGACGGATATGCCGCCTGTGACGGAAACCTCGCGCGCATCGCCGGCTTCAGCCTGGCCGCCCTCGCCGACCCGTCGATCGTCCAGAAGATCAACGGCGTCGAGCAGACGTTCCAGACCGGCAAGCAGGAAGTCGAGCCCTTCATGCTCGCCTGGGTGGAGCCCCTGCTCCGCCACCAGCCGGACCCGGCGCTGGACGAGCTCGTCGACGGGCTGAGACCGCTTGGCCATGCCAAGCTCGGCGGCAACCTTACCCGGATCGGGGACTGGATTTCCCGGCTTCCGGCAGTATCCGGTTAACCCTTCCGGCCGAATTGAGGCGCCGCCTGCCCTAATCGGGTCGGCGGCGCTTTTCATTCGCGGTTCAGGTCGGTACTCACATAAGCGCGGTAGAAACCTGCGCTGAAGCTGTTGCTTCACATACAGCGCGCTTTCCGAACGAAAGCGAAATTGTACTTTGCGTAAGAAGCAATCCCAAGATCCTGCAGTAGCTCCGCACCCGCAACGCCGGGGGCATGCCCGGCTCCGTCGCTCCCTTGGTGAAAGCGCAACTGCCGTGGTCCCCGTAACTGCCGTCGAAGCTCCCGCCGATCTTGGCGCGCGTTTCTCTTCCGTCCTCAGCAAGCTCGATGGCCGCTCGGTCAGCACCGACGCGCTGTTCGATACCCTCAAGCTCGAGACCCTAGACTGGGGCATGGATCATGGCGTGAAAGCCACGGATCTCGACGCTGAAGACACCCCGGTCGCGGCCGAAAGCGCCCCCGACAAGGCGTAAGCAATCTCCGTACGCTTTCTAACGCCCGCCACAACTCCGCCACGGATCGTCACAAATTGCGCAAATATTGGCGTAAATTGGACGTTCATCAACTTTGCGCCGTAAACCGCGCAATCCACAGCAGCATTGCTGTCGCTTTTTTCTGCGCCACAACTGTAATTCTCATTGTCTTTCAGACTCGTATTACGCTGCAGTACGGTAGTGTACACTTGCCACTTCTTTGTCACTACTGCAACACCTCTGCTGAAGTGCCGCCACGTTAAAGACTCGGCGCAAAACGTCGCCTAACTTCCGATAGGCATGGGGTCAGGAAGCGGCCCACTTCGGAGGTATGAAATGAAGGGACGTCTTTTACTACTCGGGGCTGCCTGCCTGCTCACCACGAGCGCAGTTGCGGCTGATCTACCAATTGTCGAGCCGGTCTATGTCGCGCCGATCTACGATTGGAGCGGTTTCTACGTCGGTGTTAACGGGGGCTATGGCGGCGGCGAATTCAAGCACCCGTTCGATCTGTGCCACTACTATCCCCAGATCGTCCTCGATGAAGGGGAAGGAGAAGGCGACTACAACAACGATTGCTACTCTGAGTATGCGTTGTCGGGTAGCGCGGATATCACGGCCGGCGGCTTCGTCGGCGGTATCCAGGGCGGCTACAACTGGCAGTTCGACGAGAACTTCCTGTTCGGTATCGAAGGCGACATCCAGGGGTCCAGCATCGACGGGCGCGTCTCGATCAACGTCGACTCCGGGAACGACAGCTTCGATGCGGACATCGGAACCAGCCTCGACTGGTTCGCGACCCTGCGCGGCCGCGCCGGCTGGGTGAACGATCGGTTCATGGTCTACGGCACCGGCGGTGTCGCCTGGGGCCGCACCACATCCTCGGTCAACGCCAGCTACAATAACGTAGACATCTTCGACGAGATCGGAATCGACAACGAAGTCGAGAACGATCGCTTCGGTTGGACGATCGGCGCCGGTGTCGAGTATGCGCTGACCGACAACATCACGTTCAAGACCGAATATCTCTTCACCGACCTCGGGTCGGAAGAGATCATCAACTTCGACGACTACGGGATCGACTTCACCGCTGACAGTGACGTCGCGTTCCACGTGGTTCGTGCCGGTATCAACTTCCAGTTCTAGCCTGCGAAGCGAGCACTGGCCCCCGGTCACTTTGCCGGGGGCATTTTTCTGCCCGCGACTCCCCTCTCCTACGCGTTCCCGCCTTAACCACGGCAGCAGGTCGCCGCTGCGGGACGCTTGCCCATTGGTTCCGTTAGTGTTTTGGTAACCACGCCGGTTTCCGGTTTGGTAACCAAGCGGTTGCCGGCGCGTCGCAACATGCCGGGCCGTCTTGGGGACCGGCCGATACTGGAGCAAGTAAATGCGTAGATCCGATCTGCTGCGTCTCCTGGGCGTGGCATCGCTGGCTGTTGCCGCCAGCATCTCCCTCTCCGCCACCGCCGCCACTGCCTTTTCCGGCCTTTCGGACAAGCAGAAGGCGCATATCGAAGAGTACTTCCACTGCAAGAAGCTGCTGTGGACTGATATCCCGGCCTTCAATGCCGATCCCGTCTGCGGTGGGAGCGGACAGTACGAACTCAAGTCGCTCGCCCCGACCGGCGACGGCGTCCGTCCGCCGCCACGCGAGCCGGATTGCGAATGGGAATATCCCGAGTTCGGGCGTCAGTCGTCCGAGTGCCCGATACCGAGCTGATCGTCAGCTGCCGGCCACGTAACAACCGCCGCCGTCGGCCTTGATGGCGGCGCAGATTTCACTGGCCCGTTCGAGGGAAGCGGTCGGCAGCCGCACCCGATAGATCTCGCCGGAGGTTTCGACCTCCGGCTCGATCCCTCCGAACAGCACGTCCCAGCGATCAGCCGCATACTCCCGCGAGCGCTCCGCAGCGTCGGCGTCGGTGAGCTTTGAAAGCTCGACATAGACCGTGCCACCGCTGGCCGGCTGCGCCTTGTCGTCCAGGGAAACCGCGATCTCGATCCTGTCCCCGCTCAGGATGCCGAACTCATCGAGTTCGGTGGCCGTGAAGACGTACATGTCATCGGGCGGCGTGCGCAGCATGTGCGAAATCACCTGCTGGTGGACGCCGAAGATCTGCAGCGCATCGAGCACATCGCCCAGCGCATTCTGGGCCATCACCAGGTCGGCGACCTCCGCCGAGATCTGGTGCACGCCCAGTTCGCCATCGACCTGCCGGTCCGAGCCGCCGAGGAAGATGTAGGCGCAGGCCGAGTAGCAGCCCATGTCCGCGGGGACGTAGGTCTTCATGCCCCGGCGGTGAACCTCGCGGGCCATCTCCACGGCGGCGTCGACGGAACCGCCGGCGCTGTTGAGCACAAGGATCTTCGCATTTGGCCGCTTCGCGAGCGCATTCTCGAATTCGGTCGCGCTGTCATCGGTGACATCGGCGCTGAAGACGATCAGGTCGGGATTGTCCTTGGGCAGCCGGAACGCGGCAGGCGCCGGTCCCGCACCGCCCTGCGCCTTGCGCACCTCGAGCGGCGGGGGCAGGCTGCCGATCGGCGTGAAATGCGAGGCGATGTAGACCGAGGCGATCGGCCCCTCCTCCTCGTAGGTCTTGCCCCAGGCCAGCGAGTAGCCGATGGCCTCGCCGTCGGCATTCACGAACATCGTATAGAACGAGTAGTCGCCGATCTGGCCGGAGACGACGAAGCGGCTCGTGCCGAAGTTGCGATAGGTGACGATCCGCTCCGGATCCGGGCTCGTCATGACGGCGAACAGTTCCTCGAACGACTGCGCGGCGAGCGAGGCGTGCATCGTCTCGAGCGAAATCTCGCCATCGGCGCTGACATAGGAGGTGCCGACATCGGTCGGGTTGCGGATCGAGAGCAGGCCAACCGGGATCATCATGGCGACCCGGGCCATGGTGTCGCTCACCAGTTCGATGCCGAGCCGGCTGTCGACCTTGCTCGCCGCGTCCCGCAGGGCATTGCGCTCCGGATCGGAGAGCACCCCGGTCCCCGACTTGCCCTGGCTCTTCTGGAAGGCCGCGATCGCGTCGAACGTCCCCTGGCCGAACCGGCCATCGACCAGATGCTGGTAGTGGCCGAGCAGGATCAGGTCCGCCTGAGTCGCCGTCCGCTCCGCGTCGGACAGGCGCTCGAACCAGGTTCGCGAGTCATCAAAAGACGCGTACGCCAGCCCGGCCGGCATCCACAGGAGCAGCAGCCAAAACCCAAGGCGAAGCACGTTGCGCATGAAGAAAACCGATCAACCCAACAGCATTGTTGCATCGATTTGTACGCAGCGCCAGCGAATGGGACGGACTATCCAGTGGTCCTCACGAGAGGTCCATCTCTGCAGGGAAGCGGGCCGGGATCAGGGGCATGCCGAGCGCTCGGCACTGGGTTCCCGCTTTCGCGGGAATGACGTCGTGGCTAGGTTAGGCCCCGACGAGGGCCCCGATGGACAAGGATTTCCACGTTTACATATTGGCCAGCAAAATGGGCGGCACGATCTACATTGGGGTCACCAGCGACCTCGTGGGGCGGGTCTACATCCACAGGGAGGCCCTCGTGCCCGGCTTTACCAGCAAGTACGGCGTCCATCGGCTCGTCTGGTTCGAACAGCGCGGCACCGCCGAGTCAGCCATCACCCGAGAGAAGCAGCTGAAGAAATGGAACCGGGCCTGGAAGATCGAACCGATCGAGAAGACGAACGCTAGCTGGAAAGACCTCTACCCGACCCTCTTCACCTGACGGCACGCACCAACTCCGCCGCCGTCCAGACCACCACCGCCGTCATTCCCGCGAAAGCGGGAACCCAGTGGAATGCAGCGGCATCAGCCGGCCCCGCAACTAGGCGTGCAGCGCAAGCAGCCCCTAGATCGAGTACCCCGTGTCCCACTCGAACACTTTGGCGAAGAGCTCGTCGGCCATCTGGAGGGGGTCCTGCAGGGCGCCGTGCAGCACGATGTCCGGCTTCTCCGGCGCTTCGTACGGGCTCGAGATGCCGGTGAAGTTCTCGATCTCGCCGCGCCGGGCCTTGGCATACAGCCCCTTGGGATCGCGGGCCTCGCAGACCTCGAGCGGCGTGTTGACGAACACCTCGGTGAACTTCACGTCGCCGGCGATCTCGCGCGCCAGCCGACGCTCGTTGCGGAAGGGCGAGATGAACGAGACGATGACGATCAGCCCGGCATCGGCCATCAGCCGCGCCACCTCGGACACGCGACGGATGTTCTCCACGCGCGCCTCGTCGGTGAAGCCGAGGTCCTTGTTGAGCCCGTGGCGGACATTGTCGCCATCGAGGATGTAGGCGTGCCGGCCCTCGGAGGTCAGGCGCTTCTCGATGAGGTTCGCCACGGTCGACTTGCCCGAGCCCGATAGCCCGGTGAACCAGACGATCTGCGGCGTCTGCCCCTTCATCTCGGCGCGCACCTTCCGGTTCACGTCGAAGCTCTGGTAGCTCAGGTTCTGGGCGCGGCGCAGGCCGAAATCGATCACGCCGGCGCCGAGCGTGGCGTTGGAGATGCGATCGATCAGGATGAAGCTGCCCGACAGTGCATTGTCGCCATAGCTGTCGAAGGCGATCGGCTTGTCGGTGGCGATAGTGACCGTGCCGACTTCGTTCAGCTCCAGCGTCTTGGCCGCGCTCTCCTCGAGCGTGTTGACGTTGGTGCGGAACTTGAGGTCGGTGATCGAGGCCGGAACCAGCTGCGCGCCCAGCTTGAGCAGATACGAGCGGCCCGGAATGGCCTGCTCGTCGTTCATCCAGACGAGGCGCGCCTGGAACTGGTTGGAATAGTCAGGCGTCTCGCCGGGATGCACCAGCACATCGCCGCGCGAGATGTCGACCTCGCGGTCGAGCACCAGTGTCACGGCTTCGCCGGCGATGGCGCGCTGCTGGTCGCCGTCCATGGTGACGATACGCGTGATGGTCGCTGGCTTGCGCGAGGCAGCGACGAGAATGTCGTCGCCGACCTTGACCGAACCCGCCGAGACGGTGCCCGAGAAGCCGCGGAAGTCGAGATTGGGACGGTTCACCCACTGCACCGGGAAGCGGAACGGCCTCTCGATGCGGTCGCTCCCGACCTCGATGGTCTCGAGATAAGGCACGAGCTGCGGGCCGTGATACCACGGCATGTGTTCGCTGGCGGCGAGGATGTTGTCACCCCTGAGCGCCGAAACCGGGATCGCGACAAGGCTTTCGAAGCCGAGGTCCTTGGCAAAGGCGCGGTACTCGGCCTCGATGGCGTGGAAGACGGTGGCGTCGTAGCCGACGAGGTCGATCTTGTTGACCGCCAGCACCACGTGCTTGACGCCGATGAGGCTGAGGATGAAGCTGTGCCGGCGCGTCTGGGTGAGCACGCCCTTGCGCGCATCGATCAGCACGATGGCGAGATCGGCATTCGAGGCGCCGGTCGCCATGTTGCGGGTGTACTGCTCGTGGCCCGGGGTGTCGGCGACGATGAACTTGCGCTTGTCGGTCGAGAAGAACCGGTAGGCGACGTCGATGGTGATGCCCTGTTCGCGCTCGGCCGTCAGCCCGTCGACCAGCAGCGAGAAGTCGATGCCCTCGTCGCCGGTCGTGCGGTTGCGGCTTTCCTTGCGGAGCGAGGCGAGCTGGTCGTCTAGGATCAGCTGGCTATCGTAGAGCAGCCGGCCGATCAGCGTCGACTTGCCGTCGTCCACCGAGCCGCAAGTGAGAAAGCGCAGCAGGCCCTTGTCGGTCTGCTCGGCCAGCCAGAGATCGAGGGCGGTTTCGGCGGTGGGGGCGGTCATGGATACGCTGGCCATCAGAAGTACCCTTCCTGCTTCTTCTTTTCCATCGAGCCGGCCTGGTCGCTGTCGATCAGCCGTCCCTCGCGTTCCGAGGTGCGGGAAGCCTGCATTTCCATGATGATCGAAGGCAGATCGGCGGCATCGGAGCGGATGGCGCCGGTGAGCGGGTAGCAGCCCAGGGTGCGGAACCTCACCATCTCCTCGCGCGGCTTCTCGCCGGGCTCGAGCCGGTAGCGCTCGTCATCGACCATGATCAGCGTGCCGGAGCGCTCCACCACCGGCCGCGGCCGTGCGAAGTAGAGCGGCGTGATCTCGATGCCCTCGGAATAGATGTAGGTCCAGATGTCGAGCTCGGTCCAGTTCGACAGCGGGAACACGCGCATGCTCTCGCCCGGTGCCAGCCGGGTGTTGAAGATGCGCCAGAGTTCGGGGCGCTGGTTCTTGGGGTCCCACGCATGCTGGGCGTTGCGGTGCGAGAAGATGCGCTCCTTGGCGCGCGATTTCTCCTCGTCGCGGCGGGCCCCGCCGATCGCGGCATCGTAGCCGCCCGCGTTCAGGGCCTGGCGCAGCGCCTGCGTCTTCATGATGTCGGTATAGCGCGACGAGCCGTGGTCGAACGGATTGACGTTGGCCGCCAGCCCCTCGGGGTTGGTGTGCACCAGCAGCTCGAAGCCGTGCTCCTTCGCCATCCGGTCGCGGAAGGCGATCATTTCCCTGAACTTCCACGTCGTGTCGATGTGGAGCAGCGGGAACGGAATCCGGCTGGGGTAGAAGGCCTTGCGGGCCAGATGCAGCAGGACCGAGGAGTCCTTGCCGATCGAATACATCATCACCGGGCGCTCGAAACTTGCCGCGACTTCGCGGAAAATCTCGATGCTCTCGGACTCGAGGGACTTCAGGTGGCTGAGCCCACGCGGGCCGGAATTGGTCATTTGCGCTGGGGTAAGAGTATTGCTTGGGAGCTGTGAAATAACGCGTCCTCTGCCTACCCGGCAAGCGCGTACAGACTACTAAATCAGTCAACTATTCCACTGGTTTGCGCGGACCCGATCCGAAAAAGGTGGAGCTTGTCGCCCGATCGTCACAGTGGAAACGGCAGCACTGGGAGGCGCGCGCAAACGAAAATCTATTTCTGCTAAGCGGCGGCACGCGTTACCCAATCCGCGCCGTATCTCTTGGCATGCCGGCTGGTGCCCCCTACTTTGCCCCATCCTTCCCCTAAGCCCTTGATCCCATGACCAACCACCGCGACGTTATCTCCGCCATCGGCAACACGCCGTTGATCCGGCTCAACCGTGTGTCCGACGCGACGGGCTGCGAGATCTGGGGCAAGGCGGAGTTCCTGAACCCCGGCCAGTCGGTGAAAGACCGCGCCGCGCTGTTCATCGTCCGCGATGCCGAGCGCAGGGGCCTGCTTCGCAAGGGCGGCACCATCGTCGAGGGCACTGCCGGCAACACCGGCATCGGCCTCTCGATGGTTGCCAACGCGCTCGGTTACAAGTCGGTCATCGTCATCCCCGAGACGCAGAGCCAGGAAAAGAAGGACGCGCTGACCCTGCTCGGCGCCGAGCTGATCCAGGTTCCCGCCAAGCCCTACAAGAACCCGAACAACTACGTGAAGCTCTCGGGCCGCCTCGCCGAAAAGCTCGCCCGCGAGTTGCCCGGCGGCGCCATCTGGGCCAACCAGTTCGACAACGTCGCCAACCGGCAGTCCCACATCGAGACCACCGGCCCGGAAATCTGGGAGCAGACCGGCGGCAAGATCGACGGCTTCATCTGCGCCGTCGGCTCGGGCGGCACGCTGGGCGGCATCTCGATGGCGCTCAAGGCGAAGAACCCGGACATCCAGATCGGCCTCGCCGATCCCGAGGGCGCGGCGCTGTTCAGCTACTACACCACAGGCGAGCTCAGGAGCTCCGGCAACTCGATCACCGAGGGTATCGGCCAGGGCCGGATCACGGCCAACCTCGAGGGCGTCGTGGTGGACCGGGCCTACCAGATCCCCGACAGCGAGGCCCTGCCCTACGTCTTCGACCTGCTCGAGCACGAGGGGCTCTGCCTCGGCGGCTCGTCCGGCATCAACGTCGCCGGCGCCGTGCGGCTGGCGCGCGACCTCGGCCCGGGCAAGACCATCGTCACCATCCTCGCCGACTACGGCAACCGCTATCAGAGCAAGCTGTTCAACCCGGAATTCCTGCGCTCGAAGAACCTGCCGGTGCCGCATTGGCTTGAGCCCGGGACGCCCATAGACTGGCACGCAGTCGTTGAGGCGGAGCCTGTTGCGTGACTGAATTCATCTTTCGAGAGGACAGCTATGTCCGCTCGCTGCCGACGCTGGTGGCGGCGATCACGCCCGAGGGCGGGATCGTGCTCGACCGGACGATCTTCTATGCGACATCGGGCGGCCAGCCCGGCGACACCGGACGGCTGGAGCGCGCCGACGGCTCGTTCATCAACCTCGCGGGCACCATTCATCCGGATGGCGACAAGACGGCGATCGTGCACTTGGCGGCCGAGGGCCAGCCACCGCTGGCCGCGGGCGAAGAGGTGATCGCGCATCTCGACTGGGAGCGCCGGCACAAGCTGATGCGCATGCACACGGCGCTGCACCTCGTGACTGTCGTGCTGCCCTACCCGATCACCGGCGCCTCGGTGGCCGAGGACAAGGGGCGGGTCGATTTCAACCTGCCCGACGCACCTGACGCGGACGAGATCGAGAGCAAGCTCAACGATCTGGTGAACGCTGGCCACGCCGTCTCGGCGGAGTGGATCAGCGACGAAGAGCTCGCGGCCAACCCCGGCCTCATCAAGTCGATGAACGTCAAGCCACCGGTTGGCCAGGGCCGCGTCCGGCTGGTCCGCATCGGCGACATCGACCTGCAGCCCTGCGGCGGCACGCACGTCCGGAACACCAGCGAGATCGGCCCCCTGCGCCTCGGCAAGATCGAGAAGAAGGGCGCCATCAACCGCCGGGTCTCGGTGCTGTTCGGGTAGTCAGGTGCCCGCGCGGCTCGCGACAGCCCCTTACTCCTGCCCTCTCCCCAGAGGGGGTGATGGCACCGGCGGTGCAAACCGCGTCCCCTCTCCCCTCTGGGGAGAGGGTCAGGGTGAGGGGAAGTTGCAGCCCTACTCGATCGGCGGCGCCCAGATCAGGCCGCCATTGCTCCACAGCGCATTCTGTCCCCGAACCACGGCGGCGCCGGTAGCGGGCCCGAAGTTGCGCTCGAAGATCTCGCCGTAGTTGCCCACGGCCCTGATGACATTGGCAATGAACAGGCGGTCGAGCCCGATCGAGGGCCCGAACGTGCCTTCAAGGCCGAGCAGCCGGCGGATGCGGTGCGTCTTGGCGGCGGCGAGGGATTCGATGTTGGCCGACGTGACCCCCGATTCCTCGGCGTTGATCAGCGCGAACAGCGTCCACTCGACGATGTCGAACCACTGGTCATCGCCCTCGCGCACCACCGGACCGAAGGAGTCCTTGGAGATGCGCTCGGGCAGGATGCGGTGGGTCGAGGGCTCGGACAGGCTGCGCCGCACCGCGTTGAGGAAGCTGGCCGGGGCCGAGACGGCGTTGCAGAGGCCGTTGTGATAGGCCACCGCCAGATCCTCGCGGTCTTCGTAGAGCACCTCGTCATAGGTAGCCTGCGTGCCGAAGAAGAATTCGCGCAGGTTGGCCAGTTGCTCGGGCTCATCGAGGATGCAGACCGTGACGTCCTCGAGTTCGTAGGCCGAAACGACGCCCAGCGACTGCGGCACCATGATCGCCTGACCGTCGTAGAACGAGTTGGCGACGTAGCGTACGCCGTAGCTGGTGTCGCGGCGCATGGTCCAGGGCGCGTTGCGAGCGATCAGGTCGATGCTGCCGGTCTGCAACTGGGCGAAACGGCTGTCGCCCGAGAGCGTCACGAATTCCATCTTGCTGGCATCGTTGAAGATCGCCACCGCGACGGCGCGGCAGAAATCGACGTCGAAGCCGGTCCAGCGCCCGTCGGCGCCGGGCTGGGCAAAGCCCGGGATAGGGTCGACGGTCGCACAGATCACGTGGCCGCGGTCGCGGATCGCCTGCAGCGTCGGGCCAGCCGGTTCCGCCTTCTGTGCCAATGCGATCGCGGGCGCCAGGACCGCCAGGCATGTGATGATGCGGACGAGGCTCCGCCAAACGGCCGCAACCGCCATGGTCAATCTTGCTGCTCCTGCTCGCCCTCGGCGCGCAATATCCAGATCAGCCATGGTGGGGTCAAGGCGGCGTTGTCGCGCAGCCGAATTTGGGCGGATGCGGCGCGTCTCCGCCCTCCCCTCCGAGGAGAGGGCGGAGTGTCGCGTCAATGCAGGATCTGGCTGAGGAACAGCTTGGTCCGCTCGTGGCGCGGGTTGGAGAAGAAGGCCTCGGGCTCGTTCTCCTCGATGATCTGCCCCTGATCCATGAAGATCACGCGGTTGGCGACCTGCCGGGCGAAGCCCATCTCGTGCGTGACGCAGAGCATGGTCATGCCTTCCTCGGCGAGGCTGATCATCACCTCGAGCACTTCCTTGACCATTTCCGGGTCGAGCGCCGATGTCGGCTCGTCGAACAGCATGATCCTGGGGTTCATGCAGAGCGAGCGGGCGATCGCCACGCGCTGCTGCTGGCCGCCCGAGAGCTGGCCGGGGAACTTGGCCGCCTGCTCGGGGATGCGCACCCGTTCGAGGTACATCATCGCCGTTTCCTCGGCCTGCGCCTTGGGCACGCCACGCACCCAGATCGGGGCCAGCGTCAGGTTCTGCAGGATCGTGAGGTGCGGGAACAGGTTGAAGTGCTGGAACACCATGCCGACCTCGCGGCGCACCTCGTCGACGCGCTTGAGGTCGGAGGTCAGCTCGACGCCGTTGACGATGACCTGGCCCGTCTGGTGCTCCTCGAGCCGGTTGATGCAGCGGATCAGCGTCGACTTGCCGGAGCCCGAAGGCCCGGCAATGACGATGCGTTCGCCCTTCATCACCTTGAGGTTGATGTCGCGCAGAACGTGGAAATCACCGAACCACTTGTTCATGCCGATGATCTCGACCGCGACCTCGGTCGCACTCACCTGCATGAGCGAGGTGTCGATGCCGCGGTTCACGACCGCGGGGGATACGTCTGACATAGGCTACCTCTTGTGGCCTGTATTGAGCCGGCGCTCCCAGTAGCGGGAGTATCGGGAGATCGAGAAACAGAAGATCCAGAACACGGCAGCGGCGAAGATGTAGCCGCTGATGGCCTGGGTAGGCGCCGCCCACTCGATGGCATCGTTCTTGGTCTTCACCGCCTCGAGCAGATCCTTCATGCCCACTATGTAGACAAGCGAGGTATCTTTGAAGAGCGAGATGAAGTTGCCCACGATGCCGGGGATAACGTGCTTGAGCGCCTGCGGCAGGATGACGAAGCCCATCCGCTTCCAGTAGCCCAGCCCGAGCGCGGACGCCGCCTCGTACTGGCCGCGACCGATCGCCTGCATGCCGCCGCGCACCACCTCGGCCATGTAGGCCGACGAGAACAGCGTGACACCCACGAGCGCCCGGAGCAGTTTGTCGACCGTCATGCCCTGCGGCATGAACAGCGGCAGCATGATCGAGGCCATGAACAGCACGGTGATCAGCGGCACCGCACGGATCAGCTCGATGAAGCAGACGCACAGGGTCTTGATGATGGGGAGCTTCGACTGCCGGCCGAGGGCCAGCAGGATGCCGAGCGGCAGGGCCGTACAGATCCCGACCACCGAGATGATCAGCGTGACGAGGAGCCCGCCCCACTGCTCGGTCGGCACGTATTTCAGCCCGAACATGCCGCCGGACAGCAGGATCACCGAGGCGATCGGGAAGACCACGAAGAACAGGACCGCGTTTGCGATCTTGAAAGGGAACTTCGGGATCAGCAGCGGGAGGCCCAGCAGCGCCAGCATCGCGAACACGATGTTGGGCCGCCAGTACTCGGCCATCGGATAGAAGCCGTAGATGAAGAACTCGATCTCGCTGGCGACATAGGCCCAGCAGGCGCCGACGTTCTCGACGCGGCACTGCTCCACCGTACCGCCGGGCGGTACGGCGCGGCCGATGAGGAAGCCATAGAGGTTGGGCAGCAGCCACAGCAGGAACAGCACCGCCAGGATCGTGAGGATCGAGTCGGTGACGCTCGAGAACAGGTTCTTCTGCAACCAGGCGAGGATACCCGTGACGCGACGCGGAGCCGGCATGGCCGGCGCAATCTCGGAACGGACGAAGGCAATGTCTGTCATCATCGGCTCCTAGCGTTCCACCAGCGCCACGCGGGCGTTGTACCAGTTCATCAGCGCCGAGGTGCCGAGCGACAGGATCAGGTAGACCAGCATGGTCAGCGAGATCACCTCGATGGCGCGGCCGGTCTGGTTGAGCGTCGTGCCGGTGAACACGTTGACCAGCTCGGGGTAGCCGATGGCGGCACCGAGCGAGGAGTTCTTGGTCAGGTTCAGGTACTGGCTGGTGAGCGGCGGAATGATCACGCGCATGGCCTGCGGGACGATCACCAGCCGCAGCCGGTCATTCTCCTTGAGGCCGAGCGACTGGGCGGCCTCGGTCTGCCCGTAGCTCACCGACTGGATGCCGGCGCGCACGTTCTCGGCGATGAACGAGGCGGTGTAGATGGTGAGGCCCAGTGCCAGCGCCACGAGCTCGGGCGGCAGCTCGAGGCCGCCCTTGAAGTTGAAGCGGTTGAGCACCGGCGGATCGAAGGCCAACGACGCGCCCGAAGCGAACCAGACGATCGCGACCAGCACTATCGAAGCGCCAAGACCGGCCCAGAACACCGGGAAGCGCTCGCCGGTGCGCTCCAGCCGCGCCTTGGCCCAGCGGCCAAGTGCGATCCATCCGATGACCGCCACCACGAGGGCGGCGAGCACGAAGATGAACTGGTCATCGAAGATGGGCTTGGGAACGAACAGGCCGCGCTGGTTGATGAAGGTGTCCAGCGGAAGCTGGATGGAATTGCGCACCGCCGGCATGGTCTTCAGCACCGCGAAGTACCAGAAGAACAGCTGCAGCAGCAGCGGGATGTTGCGGATGGTCTCGACGTACACCGTCGCGAGCCGTGAGATCAGGTAGTTCGAGCTCAGCCGCGCGATGCCGATGGTGAAGCCGAGAAAGGTGGCCAGCACGATGCCGATCACGGCCACGAGAATGGTGTTGGTCAAGCCGACGAGGAACGCCTCCCAGTAGAAGGAGGTCCGGTCGAAGGGGAACAGCGAGAAGCTGATGTCGAAGCCGGCGGTCTTCCAGAGGAAGTCGAAGCCGGACGTCTTGTTCTGCGCCCTGAGGTTGATTGCCGTGTTGTTGATGATCCAGACCAGGAACAGGATCACCAGTGCCGCAACGACGATCTGGTAGATGACGCCCCGTACAACGGGGTCGTTGAGGGAGAAGGTCCTCTGCGGCGCCGGTTGCGCCGAGTCGAAGGATGCCATGGGTCATGCATCTCCTCTGCCCAGGAGAAGAGTCTAGCACAGTCGGCCATGGCTCCGCCAAGCCATTGCCGCTGAATCGGACAGCCCGGCGCTGACGCAACGCCGGGCTGTTATTCGAACCGTCCTTAACGGATCGGCGGCGAGTACTGGATACCGCCGTCTTTCCAGAGGGCGTTCAGGCCGCGGGCGAGCCCGATCGGGGTATCCGGGCCGACGTGGCGATCGTAGATCTCGCCGTAGTTACCCAGTGCCTTGATGATCTGGTAGGCCCAGTCCTTGGTCAGCCCGATGGGGGTACCGAAGTCGCCTTCAACGCCGAGCAGGCGCTTGATGGCCGGGTTGTCGGAGGCCAGCATGTCGTCGACGTTGGCCTGGGTGACGCCCAGTTCCTCGGCCTCGAGCAGCGCGAAGTAGGTCCAGCGAGCGATGTTGAACCAGCCATCGTCACCCTGGCGAACCACCGGGCCGAGCGGCTCCTTGGAGATGATCTCGGGCAGAATGATGTGATCATCCGGGTTGGCGAACTTCGAACGCTCGGCGGCGAGCGCGGAGGAGTCCGTGGTGTAGACGTCGCAACGGCCGTCTTCGTAGGCCTTCACCACCTCGTCCTGGTCCACGAACACCACAGTGTTGAACTCGAGGTTGTTGGCGGCGAAGTAGTCGGCCGCGTTCAGCTCGGTCGTGGTGCCGGACTCGATGCAGACGGCGGCGCCGCTCAGATCGAGAGCCGAGGCGATGTTGTCGGCCTTGCGGACCATGAAGCCCTGGCCGTCATAGAACATCGTGCCGATGAACTTGATGCCGAGCTGCGTGTCGCGGCTCATGGTCCAGGTCGTGGTGCGCGAGAGCACGTCGATCTCGCCGGCGCTGAGCGCGGTGAAGCGCTCCTGCGAGGTCAGCGGCGTGTAGCGCACGGAGTCGGGGTTGTTGAAGATCGCCGCGGCGAGTGCACGGCAGTAGTCGACCTCGAGGCCCGACCACACGTTGTTCGAGTCCGGCGCCGAGAAGCCCGGCACGCCGCCGGTCACACCACACTGCACGTAGCCCTTTGCCTTGATCGCATCGAGGGTGGGCGAAGCCGCCGTCTGTGCGTAGGCTGCGGACGCGGAAAGGCCGAGGCCCGCCGCGAGCGCGACCGAAAGAAGCGATTTGATCATTGGTGTTATACCTTGTTTCCTGACCCTGTTTCGTCCGGGAAGCGCGGCCCCAGCCCTGCTTGCCGGCGGCACCTCCGCCTTTGACGGCGGGTGTGATGCTGGTAGCATCGAAGCGGCAATTGACGGTTGCGTCAAGCTCCATGGCCGAAATGGGGCAGCAAGACTGACTGTTTTTTGTTCAACTATCCCTCCTGACGTTGATTTAGGCAGAGCCTGAGATGACCAAAAAAGACCGCGAAAGCGGCGCTTCCGCGTCCCCAGAGACCATTCTCACGCATAGTGGGCGCGCCTCGCGGGATCACCTCGGCTATGTGAACATGCCGGTGTTCCGAGGCTCGACGATCCTGTTCGAGACGCTCGACGAGCTCGAGAACTACAAGGCGCCGTACCGCTACGGGCGCAACGACAACCCCACTGTGCTGGCGCTGGCCGACCTCGTGAGCGAGCTCGAGGGCGCAGCCGGAACCGTCCTCGCGCCGTCGGGGCTGTCGGCGGTGTCGACCGCGCTGCTGAGCGCACTGTCCGCCGGCGACGAGCTGCTGGTGACCGACTCCGCGTATGAGCCGACGCGCACCTTCGCGACGGAAGGGCTGGCCAAGCTCGGAATAACCACGCGCTACTACGATCCCCGGATCGGCGCCGGCGTAGCCGAGCTGTTCACCGACAAGACGCGGGCGATCTTCGTCGAGAGCCCGGGATCGCTGACCTTCGAGATGCAGGACCTGCCTGCCATCGCGGCAGCGGCGCATGCGCGCGACATCACGGTGATCGTCGACAACTCCTGGGCAACGCCGCTCTATCACCGGCCGCTCGAGATGGGCGCCGACATCGTCATGCACGCGGCGACCAAGATGTTCGTCGGCCATTCGGACGCCATGGTGGGGACGGTCTCGGCCAACGAGAAGCTGTGGCCCCGGCTGAAGCGAACGCACCGCATCTTCGGCGTCACCATCTCGCCCGACGACGCCTACCTCACCCTGCGTGGCATGCGGACACTCGGGGTGCGCATGAAGCACCACAACGAAACCTCGGTGGAGTTCGCCAGGTGGCTCGCCGGGCAGCCGGAGGTGGAGGAGGTGTACCACCCTGCCCTTCCCGACAGCCCCGACCACGCGATCTGGAAGCGCGATTTCACCGGCTCGGGCAGCCTCTTCACCTTCCGGCTGAAGCCGCGCAACCGCGACGCCGTGGCGGCGATGGTCAACGGCTTCCAGCTCTTCGGCATGGGCTATTCCTGGGGCGGCTACGAGAGCCTCTGCATCCCGTTCAACCCGAGCAACATCCGCACGGCCGTGCCGTGGACGGCGCGCGGCCAGCTCTTCCGCGTGCATGTCGGGCTCGAGGGTCTCGACGACCTCAAGGCCGACATGGCCGCAGCGCTCGCGCGCTACGGCTCGATCAGCGCCTGAAGAGGCCCGTGATGGCCGCAAGCGGGCGACGCTCGGTGCGGCCATCGGAGGAGGTGAACAGCCAGCCGCGCGCGACGAACAGCTCGCGCACGGCATAGGCGCCCAGAACGCCGAGCACCGCGCCGGCGGTGATGTCGGTGGGGTAGTGCGCGCCCACCACGATGCGCGAGAACGCGATCAGCGCCGCACACGCCATCGCCGGCCAGAAGGCCCGGGGCCAGAGGAAGGCGACCACCGCAGCCAGGGAGAACGCCGTGGTCGCGTGACCCGACGGGAAGCTCTGGTAGTCGTAGGCGCCCCAGTTCAACCACTGGAAGCTGAGCGGATTGTCGACCGTCCAGGTCTCCGGACGCCCGCGCCCGATGACGCGCTTCAGAATGGCGGAGGCGAGGCCCGGCAGGCCCACGCCGAGCAGGATGAAGCCGGCGACGGACGCCACTTCGGCCAGCGCCCGCTTGATATTGTCCCGCGTCACCAGCGACAGCAGCCAGGCGACGAGCCAGGCGACCAGCGCCGGAATGAGGATCCAGCCCGACTCCCCCCATTCGGTGATCCACTCGAAGACGGCGCGCACATCATGGGGAAGCCCCGTGCCCCAGGCCGACAGCGGCCGGTCGAGGAAGTGAAGCAGCACGATCAGGACGGCGAAGCCGGCGAGGAAGAACAGTGCGTTCCGGCGCGACAGCCCGAAGGGCCAGGGTTTGCTCAAATCGGTCATGGCCTGTTGATGGGGACTGACGCGCCCGACGTCAACACGCACGACACGATAGGCCCACGCTTGCGCTTTCCCGCGACAGCCGGTACGGAGTGCCCGTTCGGGGTATAGCTCAGCCTGGTAGAGCACCGGTTTTGGGAACCGGGGGTCGAGTGTTCGAATCACTCTGCCCCGACCATCAGACAGAAAGCGACGATCTGTAGCTTCCGAGTCCTGTTGTCCGCGGCAGCCCCCAGCGATTGAGGCGCTTGCGTGGTTGGCCCGCGTCGAGCGAGAGCGTGGCGCAGCAAAGGACCGGACCTACAATAGGGCGGCTCGACACAGCCGGGGCCGCGGGGTTGACGACTCAACCCAGCCTCCGGGATATTTTCTTGGACCGTGTCTCCGAACCTGTCGCCAAGTAGAACGGCGGAACTTTCGTACTAATCAGCGCACGCCGATCTTCATCCCCGCCGCTGCTCAAATGGCGTCCTGCTGCCGACCGATGAGATTCCGGCTCCAGCCTTCGCATGGAGGCGGCAGCTCGGGGTTGCGGTTTTCGGACTTATGCCGGCCTACCGACCGGACTAGCCAATGGCCCCGTCAGAGTCTTGCCGGACGAGAGCGTCTTCGTGACATTACTGGGCAATCCGACGGCCTCAGGAGGTCGTCCCGACCGTCCGCTTTCCCACGCGATCGCGAAGTCAATGCTCACCGGGGTTCTCAACGAACATCCGGCGCTGACCGAGCGAGGCTTGATTCCATCTGGCAAGGTGGCCCGGAGGAACAGCGCAAGTCTCGTGAGGAAAGGCTCGCGTTGTTGGCCGAGCGCCGGAAGCATGCCTACGAGTCTGCCTGGGCAGCGGACCAGTTCGAGCTGGCCCTGATCCACCTGTCGCGCCAGGGCCGCACCAAGTTGCCTAACCGGAAAATGGGCAGCTACGGTCTCAAGCACCACGCCGAGAATCCGTTGCCACCGCCAACCACTCGCCGCCAGGTCCGCCTATGGCGGTGACTGCTTGGGGAATATTGGATATCGCGACTGCCGAGAGAAACGCGATGCTTATTGCTTGGCCGCTCGCTTGCTGGAACCGAAGATGATCGACTCCGGAATCCCGTCGACTATGGAGCCGATGACGATGCCTAGCTGCCGTTACCAACCAGGTTGTTCAGTCTTTGGAATGGGCTGATGCCACCGAGGGCAGCGTGTGGCCTGGTGGTGTTGTAGGCATCGATCCAGGGGCCGATGGCCTGGTCCCGAGGGATCGCGCGATCTCCACTGACAACGGTGCCGCGGATGCTCCGCGGCACTACCCACCCCAGTTGGTCAGTCTATAGTGGCACCCAGTTCCGCCAGGTCCTGCATCACCTTCAGCAGGCCGGTTTCAACATCATCAATAAGGGTATGCCGCGGGCTGCTCCGCGTGACGGACTCCATCTCGACGTGAGCTCGCCGGACCTCCTCTCGCAAGCCTGCGATCTTGGCGATCAACAGTTGCCGTTCGTGAGGCGTGGGGCGGCGGAAGCTGCCGATAGCACTGAGACGCGCGACCCTGCTATGCCAATCGTGCAGGCGCCTGGCGTAGGGCGCCACCAGCTTAGCAGCCGCCCTCCTCTGCAGGGTCTCAAGCTGGGGCGGGCGACGCCGGTGGAGTGGGTCAGTGAGCGAGCCGACCATCGTCACGAGGTCACCGGAAAGGTACGGAGCCGCCAGATAGCTGACATGCTCCGGCAAATCCGGAAGGCTACTCGATGAGATTGCGATGACCGCCGTCCCTTGCGCAACGAGCGTCGGAACGACGTCACGAGCCGATTGGTCCAGATGAAGCACGGCAAGAGAATAGCCCGCCCTGACGGTTGCAGGCGGCGTAAGGGTTGTGGTGCAGGTAAAGCCGAGTTCCAGCAGCACACTCTCCAGGTCCATCAGAACCATGGCGTTGGGTTGATATAGTAACGCGGTTTGATTTCGCATTTCCGCAAAACCTTCCATCGAGACGGTGGGATATTGCGGAGGTCGCCGCCCGGCCCACAGTGTGCGTCGTGCCAACCGCTGGTTGGCCGCTTAAGCCGGTCTTGGTAGATATGAGGATAGGCCCTCTAAACGTGGGGGCATTTCAATTTGATATCATCAGCGAGCGATCAGGATCGATCTCTTCGGATTTCGATTGGCCTGCTGGCCCGCAGGCAGGGGACGGCGTCGCGTGTCGGTCGATAGGCGTACAAACGCATTCCGGCGTGACGATATCCTCGCCACGCCAGTCGACTGGACATTGGTTGACTATGCCGTGACGACGGCGACGACCTTGAGACCCGCCGGTTCGACCACCACGATCCGGCCGTCTGCCAGTACGAAGAACAGGAAGCCCGCCCACCGGGGCACAAGCGTGATGATACTGGCTGGCAGCGGCTGAAGCACAACCGTGCTCGGGACGACTACACCGACGTCGACGGCAAAATCGAGGTGACCGGCGCGACCTTGAGCGCCGTTATGTCGGTCCGGATCTGAGCCTGCTGCTCGGGGGGTGCACTGCAATCCGTGTTGTCACCGAATCTGCCTCGGCCGGAGCGGTCGGCTCAGTGGGCGTCGGCTCTGTGGGTGTCGGCTCGGCCTGGCCGGGAGCTGGCTCCTGCTCATCCGGGCGGAGGTTGTTGCGGGGTGTCCTGGGCGGTTGCGACCAAAGGGAAGGCAAGTGCGGTCAGCACCCCAATGGCGCTCGTGACTTTGTACATTTTTCTGTCCTTCACTCGTCGAGATTCTTGGCCTTGCTTTGATTGGCGACGTGAGTGAAGGGAGCCGGGTTCGCCATGGTAACGCGGGACACATCCCCGTGATGCACGCCGGCGTGCCCTGTAACCGCAACCACTAACGCGGCCATCACGCGCCACGCCCCATGGTCCCGGACGTTCGGCGGCCGTGGACTAGCCCCCAAAGCATTGAAGCGGCCGAAATCGCCCGAACCAGCCCGCGTCTGTGTCCCAACAGGGCGGGCTTTTCTCATGGAGACCGTAAGGCCAAATCCGCCATCGTCGACCTCGTAGGCACTCGACCTGCCCCCTCGAGACGAACCGCGCGAGCGGCATGAAGAGCACAAACTCATACGATTTTGTCGGTCGCCTGAGTGGCGGTCCTCACTCCGCAGCTCAGCACAATAGCGATCATGGCGAGGCGACTTGACATAGTTCGCTACCAAACGATATGGGTTCGGTACCGTACCATATGGATGGTGACATGAGCTATGACTCGGCTGGCGCCTGGGTGAAGAGATTCCATCTCGCGGCCCGCTCCGCCATGGAGGCCGCGTTGCGGCCATATGACCTTGGCTCGACCCAGTGGTATGTGCTGTGGCACCTGGTTCACGAAGGGCCGATGGCCCAACGCCATCTTCTAGATCTCTTGCAGGTTGAGAAACCCACACTTAGCGGGGTGGTTTCGGCGCTCGTTCGCAAGGGCCTTGTCGAGCAATCGACCGCCCCCGAAGACCAGCGTCAGAAACTCTTGTCGATCACGACAACCGGGCGGGCCCTTTGGGACACTCTTCCTGACCCCATCGCGCTTATGCGTGCAATCGCCTTCGAGGGCACGCCCGAAGAAGATCTTGCAACGGTTGTCCGTGTGCTGCGGACGGGCACCGAACGATTGAACAACGTTCTGAAAGTCGGAAAGAAATCATGAGCATCTTCGTGACGGGAGGCAGCGGCCTTGTCGGCACTCGCCTTCTCCCTCGGCTAATCGACGCCGGACTCGACTGCCGCGTCCTGGTCCGGTCAGGGAATACTGTACCGCCAGGGGCGGTGGCGGTTGAGGGCGATGTGCTCGACCCTTCGTCGTTGGCCCTCGCCGTGAAAGGGGTTGATGCCGTCGTCCACCTTGCTGCGGTACTGCGTGCGCCCGACCCCGAACGCACGTGGGCCGTTAATGTCGAAGGCACTCGTAATCTGGTCGCAGCGGTCAAAGACCATGCACCCGGTGCACGGTTCATCATGGCGAGCACGGGCCTAGTCTACAACAAGGACAGCGTTAGGCCCTCGCTGGAAGGCGATGAGGTTGCACCGGAGCGCGACTATCCCGCGAGCAAGGTCGCGGCAGAGAGGATTTTGCGCGAGAGCGGGCTCAACTGGTCGGTGCTCAGGTTTGGTTTCGTCTATGGGGACGGCGACGGGCATTTGGACCAAATTCCACATCTCGCCAAGATCCTGAAACTGCATCCAGCCAACCGCCTGAGCCTGATCCATCACCGCGACATAGCCTCTTTCGTGAAGATGGCACTAACCGGCGCGTTGGACGGAAGAACCGTCAATACGGTGGACGAGGCGCCGATGACGATACTCGATCTGTGCAAATTGGCTGGTGCTCCGATGCAGCCGAGCACAGCACCGCTCGCCAATCCCTGGTCGGGCGTCTTGGACGGGACCCTAGCGCAGAGCCTGGGCTTTAGGCCCGAGGTAGCGACGATCTGGCAGGCGGCCCGGGAGGGTGCGCTTTGACGTCTTCATTGCTGCGGAACGTGTGCTCGACGATCGCAGTCAACAGCTTAGCCAGTGGCGGGCCGTGGCCTGATCCGCAGCCATCCCGTGCCGCCTCGGGAACGAGCCCGTGGGCAAGCAATGGCTACGGTGAACTCATCCGGCGGCCTCGAGTTGTACCTCTTGTCCCAACGGAGATGTGTCGTAATGCAGAAGGAATATCCCAAGCCGCCGTTCCCCGAGCAGCAGCAGCCCTACCCCGGGCTCGCCAGCAAGATGGACCCGGTGCCTGATCATGGCGAGGAGACCTATCGTGGCAACGGGCGCCTCAAGGGCAAGAAGGCTCTGATCACCGGGGCCGATTCCGGCATCGGCCGGGCCGTAGCGATCGCCTTCGCCAGGGAGGGCGCTGACGTCGCCATCTCCTATCTCAACGAGCATGAAGACGCTGAGGATGTGAAGCGGGTCATCGAGGCAGACGGTCGCCAATGCCTACTGCTTCCCGGCGATATCGCCGCTCCCGAGCATTGCCGTGACCTCGTTGCGAAGACCGTGGATGCGTTCGGCAGGATCGACGTGCTGGTGAACAACGCGGCGCACCAGTCCTATTTCGAAAGCCTAGAGGAAATCCCCGACGAGGAATGGGAGACGACCATGGCGGTGAACATCTCGGCGATGTTCTACATCACCAAAGCCGCAGTGCCGCACATGAAGTCGGGTTCGTCGATCATCAACACGGCGTCCAAGCAAGCCGACGAACCGAGCCCGGAACTGCTCGCCTATGCGGTGACCAAGGGCGCCATCCAGAACTTCAGTGCTGGGCTGTGCCAGTTGCTCGCCAAGGAGGGTATCCGCGTCAACACCGTTGCGCCTGGCCCCGTCTGGACGCCACTCGGGCCTGCCAGCCTGCCGGCGTCGAACGTTGCCGAGTTTGGCAAGCAGGTGCCATTCAAGCGGCCAGCACAGCCGGTGGAACTGGCTCCTCCATACGTGATGCTGGCGAGCGACGAAGCGAGCTACATTTCCGGCGCCACCATTGCCGTTACCGGCGGTAAACCCGTCATGTAATCAGGAGGGGCGGCCTCAGGCCGCCCCGTTTACCACGAGACGGCCGACCAAGGCCCCAGTCGCAGGACATCGCCGTGCTGGGAGAACTCGCCCGTCGCGACCGGCTCTGCGCACACCATGCAGGCAAGATCGGCAGGCGCCGCCGTTGGGTTCAGCGCGATGGACAGTGTTCCCGCCTCGAACTGCCATGTGACGATCAGGCAGGTGCCGTGGCGAACGGTCCTTGCCTCGAGGCACGGCGTTGCTGCAAGCGGCCATAGTCTCTCCCGCCGCCAATGGGCGAGCGTGCGGAAACGTTCGAGAGCCGAGCGGCGCTCGGGGAGGTCGCGATAGTCGTCCCATGGCAACTTCGCCATGAGGAAGGCCTCCGAATCGTTCGGTTCAGGAAGGTCGCCTTCCTTCACCTCCTCGCCGAACATCTCGCGCATCTGCTCGTAGCGGTCGTCGGCCTTGGACCTGGCCACGTCCTCCGGCAGGTCGAAGAAGAAAGGGAATCCGCTGGTGAGGTTGGCTTCGTCGCCCATGAAGCAGAGCGGAATTTGCGGCGCGAGAAACTTGATGAAATGCAGGAAGTCCAACTTCTCCGGACTGATGCGGGCAGAAAGGCGCATAGAGTCCGCTCGGTTGCCGATCTGGTCGTGGTTCTCGATGTAGGTGATGAAGCTGTCGGGCGGGAGCTTTGCCGCCGCCCCTCCCCTCGTGCGACCGTCGCTTTCGTCGCCTTCGGTCGGATCGTGAACGAACCCGTTCGCCAGCGCCTTCTCGAGGTCGGCGTAGGGGTCCTTGCCGGGATCGTCATAGCCGGTCTTCTTCGCCTCGCCCGTGACGAGCTAGGCGAGGACATGGTGCATGTCGTCGTTCCACTGCGCCAGGTACTGAATGGGCTTGTTGTTGCCATCGCGCTCAAGCCAGCGGAAAGAATTGCGGACGTTCTCGATGATCAGTTGGCAGTCGGGCTTCACCGCTTTGGCAGCGCGTGCGATCTCGGTCAGGACGACATCCCGGCTTCCTGTCTTGACCTCATGGACGCTGTCGAAGCGCAGCCCATCGAAGTCGTACTCCGAGAGCCACATGGCCGTATTCTCGCAGTAGAACTGCCGCACCATCGGCTCGTCGAAATTGATTGCTGGCCCCCAGGGCGTAGTCTCGTCTTTCCTGAACCACTCAGGGGCATAGCGAGGAAGAAAATTGTGTGCCTCACCGAAGTGGTTGTAGACGACGTCGAGAACCATCGAGAGGCCCAACTCATGGGCACGATCCACAAGTGCTCGAAGGTCCTCGGGTGATCCGTAAGCATGTTCGGGCGCGAAGATCAGTGTCCCGTCATAGCCCCAGTTCCTGTCGCCGGGGAACTCGTTTACCGGCATGATCTCGAGGCAAGTGAAGCCGGCATCGCGGAAGTGCTCGAGCTTCTCGGACAGGGCGGCGAACGTGCCCTCCGGCGTCGCCGCTCCAACGCATATCACCGCTTCGTGCCATGGCCGCACCGTAGTCGATCGACCCGGCGCCAGCGGCGCACGGACGACGCTCCAGTCATCCGCGTCCTGGGCCTGCTGGCGTGAGGCAATGTCTGGGAAGGACAGTTCGCCCGAACGGAACATATAGCGAGTGCCCGGCCCCGCATCCTCCACATCGACGGTGAAGAACCCGTCTGCGGCCTTCCGCATTGCTTGTGCGGGGCGACCGTCGATGATGAGGTCCGCCGAGGGCAGCGACGGTGCCCACAGCCTGAATGTAGTCGTGTTGCCAGCGATCAGTGGACCGAACCGCGGCGAGGCCATGAGCGGCGTAATCTGGTTCATCGCAGACCCTCCCCGGCTACAACCCCGTCATGGGCACTTCGGTGGCGCGGCCATATCCCTCCTCGGTGTCGGGGTGCGGGTCGGATACCTTGCGATCATCCTTGGAGCCGGTTGCTGGCTCGTTCGGGCTTTCCTTGCTCGGCTTGTCGCCCTTGGGATTGGGCTTTTCATGCTTGGTAGAAGACATGGCTATCTCCTTGGTGAATCGGATTAAGCGCCGTCCGCGCGGTCCCAGAACCGCAGGTCGCGACAGGCAGCGATGAACGCCTTGACGTCACTGGCGTTGCCCAGCGGAAAAAAGCCGTCGTCGAGGTCCTCGGGCAGTCCGGCCTTGGCGAAGAGCTTTTCAGCCGGCTCGGTGAAGGCGACGAACTTGTAGTGGGCATAGGCATCGGCGACGAAGTCCCTTGCTGGTGGCAGCTTCAGGAGGCCCAGCGCTCCTTCCTCACCGGCGAGGATCGCCACGGCGTCGAATACAACCGAAGGACCGCCGTCGATCTTGTGGTGGGCGGCAATGAGCGTGCCGTCACTGGCTTCGACGCCTCCCACGGTCGGTGCCACCAGCTCCATCACCGCGCCTTCCGCATCGACCGCCTGCTTCAGCGCATCGATCAGGCTGGCATCGACTCCATCAGTGATGAGCACGCCCAGCTTGCGACCCTTGAAGGTGCCGGGAGCGTTCTTGAGGATGCTGAGCGCATCGGACGTCGGCAGATCGTCGCGCGGCTCGACCATCGGCGTCGCCGCCTTCGGCAAGGCCCGCAGCCCCAGCCCATCGGCGACTGTCTGCGCCAGGTCGGCATCAATATTGATCAGGTGCGAAACGAGACGCTCCCTGATCGCCGGCGTCTCGACCTTGCTCAGCTCGAACACAAGCGCCTCGCCGATGTGGCGCTGCTCGACCAGCGTCTGGCTCAGGTAGAACTGGCGAGCCTGGCTGTAGTGGTCGGCAAAGCTTTCCGGCCGGATGCGCTGCTTGTTGCCCTCGGGCTCCTCCTCGATCGAACGGAACCCGGCTTCAGTCTCGCGCGGTCCGCCGATCTCGGTGCCCCAGGAATTGGGCTCGTAGTTCGCCCGGCCACGGGGATTGTGGAAGGCCATGTGGCCGTCCTGCTGGAAATGGTTGAACGGGCACTTCGGCGCATTGATCGGCAGGTGGGTGAAGTTGGGTCCACCGAGCCGCTTCAGCTGCGTATCGAGGTAAGAGAAGTTCCGTCCCTGCAAGAGGGGATCGTTCGAGAAATCGATGCCCGGTACGATGTTCTGGGTCATGAACGCGACCTGCTCGGTCTCGGCGAAGAAATTCTCCGGCATGCGGTCGAGCACCAGCCGGCCGACCGGCCTCGCCGGCAGGATTTCCTCGGGGATCAGCTTGGTAGGGTCGAGCACGTCGAAGTCGAAGCTGTCGGCGAATTTCTGGTCGAAGCTCTGGAGGCAAAGTTCCCACTCGGGGAAATCGCCCATCTGGATCGCGTTCCACAGGTCGCGACGGTGGAAGTCGGGGTCGGCGCCGTTGATCTTGACCGCCTCGTTCCAGACGACCGACTGCATGCCGAGCTTGGGCTTCCAGATGAACTTGACGAAGCTCGCCTTGCCCTTGGCGTTGACCAGCCGGAACGTGTGGACGCCAAAACCCTGCATGAAGCGGAAGGAGCGAGGTATGGCCCGGTCCGACATGACCCACATGATCATGTGCATCGACTCGGGCGTCAGCGAAATGAAGTCCCAGAAGTTGTCGTGGGCGCTCGCCGCCTGCGGAAAGGCCCGATCAGGCTCATCCTTCACGGAGTGGACGACGTCTGGAAACTTGATGGCGTCCTGGATGAAGAACACCGGGATGTTGTTGCCGACCAAGTCCCAATTGCCCTCCTGGGTGTAGAACTTGACGGCGAAGCCCCGCACATCGCGGGCCAGGTCGAACGAACCCTTGTTGCCGGCTACAGTCGAGAACCTGACGAAAACTGGCGTCTTCTCCCCTGCCCGCTGGAACAGGTCGGCGCGCGTCAGATCGGTCAGCGGCTCGTAGGTCTCGAAGAAGCCGTGCGCGCCGTAGCCACGGGCGTGCACAACCCGCTCAGGGATCCGTTCGTGATCGAAGTGAAATATCTTCTCGCGAAAGTGGGCGTCCTCGATCAGGGACGGCCCGCGAGCACCTTGCTTCAAGGTGTTCTGGTCGTCGCTGACCGGCATGCCCTGCTGCGTGGTGAGGACGTCATAGCCCTCTTCAGCCACCTGATGCGTCTCGCCGCCTGCGCCTCTGCGGACCTGCTGATCGCCGTAGGTCGCTGAATTCTTCGAAGTCGATCTCGCCATGGTGGCCTCCCGTTGCTGCTGCCAACAATCAGCGTGACCGCGAAACGTTCCCCCCTACGGCGTTGGGCGCATGCGGCGGAACCTCTGCCTTCGACGGGACGTTCGGCCTGCACTTCGAACAGGCCACGGAGGAAATCATGGCTCAGGAAAAGACACTCGACGACCTCTTCCTCGATACCCTCAAGGACATCTATTACGCCGAACGGCAGATCGTGAAAGCGCTGCCGAAGATGGCGAAAGCGGCCGAATCCGCGGCTCTGAAAGCTGGTTTCGAGCACCATCTGAGGGAGAGCGAGGTCCACGTCGAACGCCTCGAGCAAGTGTTTGAGATGCTGGGCAAGCCGGCTCGCGGCAAGACCTGCGACGCTATCCTTGGCATCCTCGAAGAAGGCAAGACGATCATGGACGAGTACAAGGGCACCCCTGTCCTAGACGCCGGCCTCGTGGCGGCCGCACAGGCCGTCGAGCACTACGAGATCGCCCGCTATGGCACCCTAAAAGCCTGGGCCAAGGATCTCGGCCTCAACGATGCGATGAAGCTGTTCGACACTACGCTGTCCGAAGAAGTGGCGACTGACGAGAAGCTCTCGCAGTTGGGCGTCACCGAAGCCAATCGGAAGGCCGCCTGACGGTTGCCCACATGGCCCGCACCACTGCACAGAAGCCGGACATTTCCGAGGATCGCGCCTTTCAGGAGCGGTTCTGGACGGTGGAGCGTGTGGCGTGGGTGGCTTTTGCCCTGCTCATCATCGGTGCCATCGTTCCCAAGCAATAAGTCAGGCCGGAGGCCGGACCTCGAGGCTCCAGACTACGCCGTCCGGCTCGAAGCGCAGTTCGACTTTTCCGTCCACTGCGCGCTCGACCATGTCGACCATGACGACGTGCCCGAACCCCTTTCGCTCCGGAGCGACGACAGGCCGCGACACGGTCTCTCGCCAATCCATGCGCCAGCGGTCTCGATCCTTGGCCCGCCAGGTCACGGTCAGACGCCCACTTGGCTCCGCCAATGCTCCGTGCTTCAGGCTGTTGGTTGCCAGCTCATGCAGCGCCATTCCCAGCGTCTGCGCATGCTGCGGACATACCGAGATATCCGGCCCATCGAAGGCGATGCGTCCATCGCCTTCCATCGAGATCGTCTGGAACTGACCGGCAACGAGATCTCGCAATGACACCGACGTCCAGTCCTTTGCGACCAGCAGGTCATTGCTGGAAGCGAGACCCGATAGCCGAGAGGAAAAGGCGTCGAGGAACCGCTCGGGCTCGGTGGAACGGGCGGTGGCGCGTGCGATCGCCATCACCACCGTGATCAGGTTCTTGGTGCGATGGTTGAGTTCGCCCATCAGATATCGAGACTGCTGCTCGGCGTCGCGCTGTTCGGTCACGTCGGTGTTGACCCCAGTCATGCCGAGGAATGAACCGTCCCGGCCGAACCTCGGGTTCGCCTCTGTGCGCATGATGCGGTAGACGCCATCGGCGCGCTTGTAGCGTGCCTCGACGACAAACGGGGTGTGAGCGGCCATGGCCTCGCCGAACGGCCTGCTCAGCAGTTCGATGTCATCGGGGTGAAGCGTCGAGGTCCAGTCGAACTCGTCGAGACGCTCCGGATCGACGCCCCAGAACCGCCGCAGCGCACCGTTCAGGAACACGCAGCGACCGGAAGCGTCCCCCATCCACAGCATAGCGGGCGTGGTTTCGGCAACAGCTATCGCCAACTCGTCGTCGATCATCTTCATCTGGTTGGAATGGCCCCGTCGTTGGAGCACGGCAACGATGTCACCTTCGGCTCCAATGCACAACCTTTCAGCCCGCATGGAATCCAAGAGGGTCGACAATTTGCGGCCCAAAGGCAGAATCGGACTTGGTCGTCAGGGTCCAGCGCCAGCCAAGGTCGGACGAGTTCAGCGTCGCAAGCCCATTCAACGACATCGGAGCAACCTTGCTAAGGATCGTTCGTGCGAAGTCGTCGTTGGTGGTCGGCACACCGCCGGGGTCGTCGAGCTCTTCTGCCCACCCGAGCGCAAGGGACTGCCCGTCCTGATCGCTCGTCCAACTGATAGCGACGGCTCCGCTTTCCGACCTCGACAGCCGTTGGGCCGATCCGACGAACAGTTCGTGCAGTGCCAGACCAAGGGCCTGCGCAGCACTGGGCGAAACCCGAACCTCCGGGCCCGTCACGGTGTATCGCCCCTCCGCCATCGCGGCGATCACGCCGGCATGCGCCATTACCAGCTCTCTCAGATCGACGCCTTGCCAATCCGCCCGGACGATCAGGTCCTGAGTGAGGGACAGCGCGGCGATGCGCCCGGAAATGGCGCGGGAGAAATCGACGGGCGTGCTCGTATCGACTGTTTGGCGAACCATCGCCTCGATGACGGCCAGCAGATTCTTGGATCGATGGTTCACCTCACGCATGAGCAGTCGCTGGGTCTCACGACCTCTTCGCTCTTCGCTGATGTCGCGGGCGATCTTCGAGACGCCAACGATCCGCCCCTTGTCGTCCATAATCGGGGAGACCGTCAGGGAGATGTCGATCGGCGAACCGTCTTTGCGCCGGCGCTTCGTCTCGAAGTGCTCCAACCGCTCTCCACGACGAATGCGGCTGAGGATAAGCGTCTCCTCATCGCGACGGTCCAGCGGGATCAGCTTCAGGATCGACTGCCCGATCATCTCGTCCGCAGTGTAGCCGAAGATCCGCTGCGCGCTTGCGTTCCAGGACGTAACGATGCCGTCGAGCGTCTTCGAGACGATCGCATCGGTCGTACCTTCGACGATGGCGGCGAGCCACGCGTCGCTGGTGATAGTCGGAGGGTATGCGTTCATCGAGCCCCAGGCGGTTGCCGCGTTTCGCGCGCGCGTGCTCAACTTTTGAGCACAGCATTGGTTCCGCGAGCCGTGAAGGTCGAATGGGGTTGGTACGCTGACTCACACCCACAGCCGGAGGCCTCGCGCTGAATGAAGTCTGCGGAAGGCCTTCTCATCGGCCCCTCTCCCTGTTTCGGTTAACGGCTAACCCAGACGGCCAACAAGTCAACCGAAGTAGACCTCAGGGAGTGAGAGGACGAATGGTATAGTGAGCTTGGCGGGCGGACCGACCGCGCCTAGACAAATAGGCAGGCGGCAGAGTGCCGCTGCTCGATTTCATGCAGCGTTGGCAGCGTTTCGGCGCATTTGGATTGGGCGACGGGGCAGCGGGTGCGGAAGCGGCAACCGCTAGGGGGATTGGCAGGATTGGGCAGGTCGCCGGCTAGGACGATGCGTTCGCGCGCCTTCTCGACATCAGGGTCGGGCACGGGGACGGCCGAGAGCAATGCCTTGGTGTAGGGATGCCGCGGGTTCTCGAACAGCAGGCTGGTCGGTGCCTGTTCGACGATCTTGCCCAGATACATGACCGCCACTTCGTGGCTTATGTGACGCACCACCGAGAGGTCGTGCGAGATGAAGAGGAAGGATAGACCCAGCCGCTGCTGCAGGTCCTGCAGCAGGTTGAGGATTTGCGCCTGGATCGAAACATCGAGCGCCGACACCGCCTCGTCGCAGATGATGAGGTCGGGCTCCACCGCCAGCGCGCGGCAGATGGCAATGCGTTGCGCTTGTCCGCCCGAGAGTTCATGCGGATAGCGTTCGGCGAAGCGCTGCGGAATGCCCACCAGTTCGAGCAGTTCACGCACGCGCGGTTGCCGGCTGCCGCCGGTGTGGAGCTTGTGCAGGTCCAGCGCCTCAGCGATGAGATCGCCGATGGTCATACGCGGGTCGAGCGAGGCCGCGGCATCCTGGAAGATGATCTGGATGCGGCGGCGCATGCTGCGCAGCTTTTCCGGCGGCAACAGCATGAGGTCGACGCCGTCGAACATCACCCGGCCGGTGCCCTTGTTGAGCCGCAGCAGCGCATAGCCTGTCGTCGACTTACCGCAGCCGGATTCGCCGACGAGGCCTAGGGTCTGGCCCCGCTTGATGGTGATGTCGACGCCATCGACGGCGCGGACGACGTCGGGCTTGGCGAAGGGCCGCGCGCGGCCGGGGAAACTCACGGTCAGCCCTTCGGCCGACAGCAGCACAACCTGGGTCATGCCACCTTCTCCTTGCGCCAATAGGCACTGAGGTTGGCATGGCACGACGCGACGTGACCCTCAGCGATGGTCTCGAGCCTGGGCTTGCTTTCACGACAGGCGGCGACCGCCATTTCGCAGCGCGGCAGGAACGGACAGAGCGGCATCGGTTCGGCCAGGTTCGGTGGCATGCCTTCAATGGGACGCAGGCGGTGGCCGATATCGTCGACGCGCGGCGTGCAATTCATCAAACCGAGCGTGTAGCCGTGGGCTGGGCGGTAGAAGACTTCGCGCACCGGGCCGCTTTCGACGATGCGGCCGGCATACATCACGCTCACTTTATCACAGAGACCCGCGACGAGGCCGAGATCGTGACTGATCCAGATCACCGCCGTGCCCATTTCGGAGCGCAGACGACGAATGAGATCGATAATCTGCGCCTGGATGGTGACGTCGAGCGCCGTCGTCGCCTCGTCGGCGATCAGCAGGCGCGGATTACACGAGAGCGCGATGGCAATCATCACCCGCTGCCGCATGCCGCCCGAGAACTGATGCGGATACTCGTCGAGCCGCTTTTCGGCTCGCGGAATCCCGACCACTTCGAGCAGTTCGATGCTCCTGCGGCGGGCATCGCGGGCACTCATCCGAAGATGGCGCTGCAGCGTTTCCATCAGCTGCCGGCCTATGGTGAGCACGGGGTTCAGCGACCGCATCGGATCCTGGAAAATCATCGAGATGTGCCGCGCCCGGTAGTCGCGCAACTGCGCCGGCGTGAGCGCTAGCAAGTCGACGCCATCGAAGGTGATCTCGTCGGCTTCGATCCTGCCCGGCGGCTCCTTGATGAGCCGCATGATCGACATGGCGGTGATGGACTTGCCGCTGCCGCTCTCGCCCACCAGCCCCATCACTTCGCCCTCTTCGAGCTCGAAGGAGACGCCGTCGACGGCGCGCACGGTGCCGCGATCGGTGGAGAACCGCGTCCTCAGGTTCTTAACGGTCAGCAGAGGCACGAGGCGTCTCCCTGGAAGTAACCGCACGGCGGACCCACGAACGCGGATCCAGCGAGTCCCGCAGGCTGTCGCCCATGAAGTTGATGGCCATGACGCTCACGATGATGAAGCCGGTGGGCGCAAGGAACATCCAGGGCGCATCCACCATGAAACGGCGCGCCTCAGCGAGGTCGCGGCCCCAAGATGGCGTGGGCGGCTGAACACCCAGGCCGAGAAAGCTCAGCGACGCTTCGGCGACGATGGCCGCGGAGAAGACGATGGTGATCTGCACCACCAGCGGCGAGAGGATGTTGCGCAGCACATGCTGGAAGACGAGCCGCCACGAGCCAGCACCAAGCGCCCGGGTCGCTGTGATGTAAGTTTCCTCGCGCACCACCAGCGTCGCCGATCGCACCACGCGGGCCAGCACCGGGATCTGCACGATGCCGAGGGCCAATGTCACGGTGGTGAGGTCGGCGCCGAGGAGGCCGACGATCGCGACGCCGAGCAGCAGCGGCGGAAAGGTCAGGAACGCATCCATCAGACGCATCAGCACATTGTCGAGTCGGCCGCCGACATAGCCCGAGAGCAGTCCGATCGGCACGCCGAAGGCGGCGGCGAAGGCCACTGTCGAGAGCCCCACCGAGAGCGAGACCCGCGCCCCATGGGCCATGCGGGCCAGCACGTCGCGGCCGAAATGATCGGTGCCCAGCCAGTGCTCCCAACTCGGCCCATGGAGCTTGGACGAGAGCGCGATCTGGGTCGGGTCATAGGGAATGATCCAGGGCGCGAACACCGCAAGGAACACGATGAGCAACAGGCAGAAGAGACCCGCTGCGGCTGCCTTGTTGCGCAGCAGCTGGCGCATGGCCATGCGGAAGCCGGAGTCGTAGTTCGGCTCAACCGCTACCGGCGTGGAAGCGTCGTGAAAGGCCATCAGTAGCGGATCCTGGGATCGATAATGCCGTAGAGAATGTCGGCGATGATGTTGGCCAGCATGAAGAAGGCGGCGATCACCAATACGAAACCCTGGATGACCGGGAAGTCGCGATTGACCACCGCCGAGAGGATCGCCGAGCCCATGCCAGGAATGGCGAAGATGTGCTCGATCGTGACCTGGATGCCGATGAGGTAGCCGAACTGGATGGCGAGCATAGTCACGAACGGGATCATCGCGTTCTTGAGTGCATGCACGAGGAGGATGGTCAGCGGCTGCAGCCCCTTGGCATTGGCCGTGCGCATATAGTCCTGCCCCAGCACGTCGATCATGCTCGAGCGGAGGAGACGGGTGAAGATCGCGGTCTGCAGCGTGCCCAGGGCGACCGCCGGCAGCACATAGGGCTGGACCACGCCCCAAAGGCCCGGCGCGGTCGAGGCGCCCGAGCCGATGCCGGTAATGGGGAACCAACTCAGCGTGATCGAGAAGACGTAGATGAGGATCATCGCCAGCGCGAAGTTGGGCACGGCGAAACCGAATAGCGTGTAGCCGGTGGCGAGATAGTCGATCCAGGTGTTGCGCTTGAGCGCTGCGATGAGACCCAGCGGGATGGAGACGACCACCGCGAAGATCATGGCGCTCAATGCCAGCGCCAGCGAGATGGGGAGACGGTCAGCCAGCAGTTGCAGCACCGGCGTGTTCATGCGGATGGAGCGACCGAAATCGCCCTGCAACAGATCGCCTACCCAGAGCAGATACTGCATGTGCCAGGGTTGATCGAGGCGGAACTCGGCGCGTAGGGCCGCCTCCGCCTCCGGCGAGGTCTGCATGCCGAGCATGATCTGGACGGGATCACCCGGCGTGAACCGGATGATCAGGAAGATGGTGATCGTGACCACCAGCAGAACCAGAGGCATCTGGATCAGTCGCTTGACGAGATAGCTCCACATGGTGGCTCCTGGTCCTGGTGGTATCCGAACCTACGTGCGTCAGGCCCAGCTGACTTCGTCGACCATCTCGTTGAACTCCTGCGGCGTGGGCTCGAAGCCCTGCAGGCGCGCGTCAAAGATACGCACGAAGTTCACGTTGCAGTGGTAGATGTTCGGGTTCTCTTCGAGCGTCAGATCGGTGACTTGGCCGTAGAGCTCTGCACGACGGGCCACGTCGGTCTCGCCGCGGGCGGTATCGAGCAGCTCGTCCATCTGCGGCAGGTTGAGGGCGCCCGACGTGCCGCGCGAGTGCAGGAACCACCACGAGGTCGCGTCCGGATCGGGCGACACGATGGTGATGTCTTCGAGCGTCTGGTCGAAGTTCTTGTTGAGCCAGAGGTTGTTGAAGCCACCGATGTCGAGGCCGCGGATCTTGTAGTTGATGCCGATCTGGCTGACCATCGCGGCCACCAGTTCGAGTTCACGCCGCAGCCAATCCTTGTCGGAGGTGATGACCTCGACTTCGTAGCCCGATACGCCTGCCTGCGCCATCAGCTCCTTGGCCTTAGACAGATCTCCGTTCTTGGGGTAGCGGACGAGCGAGGACTTGTGCCCGAGGAAACCCGGCGGGATCTGGTTGTCGGTGACCGTTGCTTCGCCGGCATAGATCTCGTTGACGATGGCCTCGCGGTCGATCGCGTAGGAGATCGCCTGACGCACCAGCTTGTTGGTGTAGGGCGAGTTGCTGCCGCCGACCAGGTTAAACTGCTGATAGTCCCAGTTCCAGCCCGGGGTGGAGGTGACGCTGAAATTCGCGTTCGACCGCACGCCGGCCACTTCACGGGCCTCGGGGTGGGTGATGAAGTCCAGTTCGCCGTTCTGCAGCGCCTGCAGGCGGACGGTCGAGTCTGGGATGGCTCGGTAGAGCAGATGGTCGAGCTTGGGGAAGCCCGGACGCCAGTACTCGGCGTTCCTAGCAAGCTCGATCTCATTGCCGCGGCCAGCCGAGAAGACATAGGGGCCGTGGCCGATCGGATTGGCCGAATACTCGCCATCACCCATTTCCTTGTGGGCGTTCTGGCTAATGGTCATGCCGCCATAGCCCATGGTCACGCCCGGGAAGGCGCCGAAGGGCAGCTTGGTCTTGACCTCGAGCACGTACTTGCTGTCGACGGTCACGGTGTCGATCGGGAAGATCGCGGTACCGACCTGGAAGCTCGACGTATCGAGGTGGTAGCGCCAGGTATACGCAACGTCCTCGGCGGTGAACTCACCAAAGCCCTTGTGCCACTTGACGCCTTCCTTGAGGCGGACGCGCCAAGTAAGTGGATCAGGGTTGGTCCACTCTTCGGCGAGCCACGGCATGATGGTGCGCTCGGCGTAGTTAACGCGCACGAGGCCATCATAGATGTGGTTCATAATTATGCCGGCGGAGATGTCCCAGCGGATGACCGGGCTCAGGTTGCCGAAGTCCCCGCCCCACAGGCCAATGCGCAGATCGTTTCGCGCCGACTGCGCGATAGCGGGGAAGGCGCCGAAGCCGCCAGCCGCGGCGAGCGTGGCGCCAGCCGCAGCGGTCTTGATGAATTGGCGTCGGTTGAAACTGACCAACTTCGTTTTCTCAGTCATCCAAACTTCCGTCCTAGGTTCGGGTGCAACCTGTATGATCCTTCGATCATTTTGCCCGGCTCAGCAGGCGTTGGTGACTACAGCATCGCCCCCCAGCCTCGCGGTAGCCGCAAAGCTGGCAGCAGGCTGATGCGCAGGAGTCATCACTGGCTGCCTTGAATTCGACGTCGGTGCGTAGGCCTTAGGCACTATTCGCGTTCAACCCACGGGCCGTTCAAGTTCGCGCCCGAGCATCATCAGAAAGCGCTCGGCCGCGACGGTGGGCTTTCGCCCAGTCATCACCAAAACTTCGAAGCGCCCGTTGTTGAGTTCGGTCTCGGCCAGCGGGCGTTTGAGCAGCTTGCCCGACCGGATGGAGGCGGCGAACATCAGGTCGCTGGTGACCACCACGGCTTCTTCCATCAATGCGAACTGGTGCAGCAGTTCGACCGAGTTGGTTTCGATCTTGGGGATGATGTCCACCCCCCGCGTTCGGCATGCGTCATCGAAGAATTGGCGCGTGCCGGTTGGCCGCGTCGCCACACCGACGGGCCAGGTGACGAGGTTGCCGACCGAAAGATTGCGCTGCGATGCCAGTGGATGATCAGGCCGCATAATGGCCGTCAGCCGACAGTCGATGCTGAACATGGCGGTGACACCCGGATGCGAGTGGTTGCAGAGGGTTATGCCGAAGTCGCACTCGCCGTTGCGCACTGCGGTCACCACCGCGTCCGAGCCTGTCATGATCACCTCGAAGTTCACCCCCGGAAATTGATCGTGGAACTTCTCGATGACGCTCGGGATCACGTGCTGAATCATGGATTCGATCACATGCATCTTGATGTGACCGCGCTTGAGCCCCTGCAGCGCATTGATCTCGGACCGCGCCCGGTCCGAGGTGAAGCCGATCTCCCGGATGGCGCCGAACACCAACTCGCCGGCCGGTGTCAGGCGCACCCCCCGGGCATGCCTCTCGAAGAGCGGCGTCTCGTATTCTTCTTCGAGACTCTGGATCTGACGACTAATGGCGGACTGGTTGATCAGCAGGGCTTCGGCCGCCGCACGGATCGACCCGTGCTGTACAACCGCCAGAAAGTACCTCATCGACGTCTTGAGCAAAGTGCGGCCTTACTCCCGGGACTCAATCAAGGCGATGACCCACGGTCATCGCTTCTGAACCTTATTGCTGCTTCTCGTGATAGGCTAGACCTGATGTCCTTGGTGGATGCGGCATCCCGGCGCAGCCCGGCGTGGCCGAGATCAACGGAGAGACGAATGCCTGATACTACCGGCGAGGCCATAGACAAGATCTGCACCATCGAAGCGAAGAACCGCGGCATGCCGATTAATGTTCTGGCGCCGATGTACGCCGCCGCCCGCAAGCTCGTGGGCGACCGCCCGATCACTATGGTAGCCGCCGAAAAGCTGAGGGAAAACGTGGGCCAGGGTGACTCGGTGCTGGTGCTGACCGGTGCCGGCTATGCGCCGCAGATGCCGTTCGGCGAGAGCGACGGCCCTCCGGGTGCGGCTGCCATCGCGCGCGCCCTCTATCGCGGCCTCGGCGCCGTCCCGGTCTATGTGGTCGAAGAGTGCCACGCCGGTCCGGTCGTCGCCTCGAGCCACGCCCTCGGCCTGATGGTCAAGGAGCACTTCGAGGACGCCAAGGACAAGCGCCTCGGCTCGACCATTGTCTATGCGCCCAGGAACCAGACCGACGTGCAGAAGTGGGCCAAGGACCTGCTCGACAAGTACCAACCCAAGGCTCTGATTAGCGCCGAGCGCATCGGTCCGGGCAAAGACGGCATTCTGCATAGTGCCACCGGCATTCCGTTCTATGATCCGTCCTCGCCGAGTGCCACCGGCATCATCGACATCTCGGCGGTCGTCACCGAAGCCACCAAGCGTGGCATCCTTACGATCGGCATCGGCGATCACGGCAACGAAATCGGCTTCGGCGCCATCCACGACACCGTGGTCAAGACCATGCCGCGCGGCGAGTTCTTGGGCACCACCACCGCCTGCGACATCGTGCTGCCGGTGATGATGAGCAACTGGGGCTGCTACGGCATCGAGGCGGCTCTCGCCTACCTGCTTAAGAAGCCCGAGATCATCCACACCCCGGCTCAGGAAGAGCGCATGCTGCGCCAATGCCTCGATGCCGGCGGTCTCGAAGCCATGATGTGCACCACCGACTTCCTCGTCGACGGTCTCGATGGGGAAACCTCGATGGCCGTAATGCAGATCCTGGGCAACATCGTTCGCAAGAACCTCGAAGTCCCGACCACCGGCGTGGCCCACTAAGCCCGCCGCGCGCGGCGACGACAGCCTCCCCAGGTCCGTCGCCGCACGTTTCTCGGCACAGGAGCTTCGCGCCAGAAGTGAGGGCCCTCTACTCTGAGTCGGCCGAGGTATCTCGTGCAGTTTCGAACTGCCTATTATCGACGAGAAGGCATGCTTGCCAGCCGGTCATCCGTTGCGGACACGGGAAGTGCGATACTTCGATTCCCTCCGGCGGCGACATTGAGCACTTAAGTCCGACGCCGTTTCAGATGACCCGCGTCAAACCGGTTGCGAAGCTGTTCGAAGGTCACACGGCGGACGACGATCTCAGCGAGTTCCTCTGTCAACGTTGCGGCATCAAATTCAGCCACATGACTTAGTTCGTTGATTGACTCCAGTAAGCGACTTACAGCCTCATCCTCCGGGTTCGCGTCGATGCGGTTCATGATGCCATCCGTGCGTTGGAACCCCGAATGATCTCAGCGACCTCGGCCCCCGTGAGGTACTCCTTTGCCGCCAACGCCGTCGCGACGGCCCGCAGCTCCTCGAGGTGCGCGGCGAGCAATTCGGTAACGCTCCCGTCGATCCTCGCCAGCCTTTCCTTGACGGCTTCAAGGATGCCGGGATGCCAGAGTAAGTCGGCGCCGCCCAGGTAGGTGAGGCCCGGTGCGGTTCCAAAACCGTAGAGCATCTCGATCGCCTTCGCGAGCGTGGTGGCACGCTCGAGGTCCGAACCCTGACCGCCCCCTGCCCCTGTTGTGGGTTCATCGAGAGGCAGCTTCTCGCTACCCCTCCCAGCCAGCAGAACGCTAATTTCAGTCTCGAGCTTGGATAGGGAGAGCAACTCTGTCAGCGCACCGCTGAAGTGTACTTGACCGCCATCACGCAGGTCGTGCGTGAAGAGATCGATTCCCAGACCCGCAACGCCGCCTACACGATCGTTTCGGGCAAGGGTTGCACCTACTTTGGCATCGGCGCCGGCATCGCGCGGATCGTGGCGGCGATCCGCCAGGACGAAGAGGCCTTGCTCTCGGTTTCGATCGTCACGTCGGAGGTCGAGGGCGTGCGCGACGTGGCTCTCTCGCTCCCCCGCGTCGTCGGTGGCAAGGGAGTGACCGCCGACCTGTTCCCCGAACTCGACCAGGCGGAGCATGCCGAGCTGGAGCGTAGCGCCTCGCTGCTGCGAGGGCTTTTCGACTCGATCACGCTCGGGTCATCACCCGGCTGACAGCTGGCTCGCGATGTGGGCCGAGTTGCGGAACGCGAGAGCCATGATGGTCAGCACCGGGTTGAAGCCGCCATTGGTGGGATGGAGCGAGCCGTCGGAGACGAACAGGTTGTCGTGCCCCCACACGCGCCCCCACTTGTCGGTCACCGACGTCTCGGGATCGGTGCCCATCCGGCACGTGCCGGCCTGGTGCTGCCCGGCCGAGAGCCGCGCCACGGGATCGTGGCTCCAGGTCCGGCGGGCGCCCGCGGCCCGCAGCCAGTCGGCCGCCCGCTCGTTCATGAAGCGGGTCGTCCGAACCGTCTCCTCATGCGCCACGCCGGACAGCCGCGCCACGGCGAGGCCGAAGCCGTCGCGGACGCGAGGGTCGAGCTGGACCCGGCTCTCCGGATTGGGGATCTCGTGCACAGGTCCCTTTACCGCGGTGATGTGCCGGTAGCCGTGCCGCATGAACTCCTTGGCGCCAAGACCCCAGCGCGGGACACCCGCCGGCCGCGCCGTCTTCCAGAAGATCGCGGGCAGCATGATGAAGTCGTCGGCCAGCATGCCGCCGCCGATCACGCCGGGGTTGCCGTGGTTGAAGTCGACGGTGGCGACGGTGACGCCCGGCCCGCGGGGATCGTAAACCTCCTCGTCGAACTCGCCCCAGGCCGAGGCGTAGTAATGCCCCTGCAGGTGCCGCCCGACCTGGTCATGCGCATTTCCCAGCCCGTCCGGATGCAGCGGCGACCGCGACAGCAGCAGCAGACGGGCGCTCTCGATGGCACCGGCCGAGAGCACCACCGCCTTCGCCCGAACCGTCCGCCGGACCCGCCGGCCCTCGCTGTCGTCGATGAAGGTGACGCCTGTGACCTTGCCGCTCGCGTCGGTATCGACCTGCTCGACCATGGCGTGGGCGACCAGCTCGCAATTGCCGGTCGCGATGGCGCTCGGCAGCACAGTGTTCTGGGTGCCGTTCTTGCCATCGCTGGGACAGGCGAACCCGATGCACGAGCCGCATTCGATGCAGGCGGGCCTGCCGTCGCGCGACACGGTATTGATGGCGAGCGGCGGCACGAGGGTCCTGAACCCTAGCCCCGCCGCGCCTTCCTTCAGCAGTGCCGCGGTCCGGTGCTGCCAGACCGGCGGCATGGGATAGTCCCGCGCGCGCCCGCCCTTGTGCGGATTGTCGTCGCTCTGACCGGCGACGCCGATCTCCCACTCCGCCTGCTCATAGAAGGGGGCAAGCTCGTCATAGCCGATCGGCCAGTCGGTCAGCGACGAGCCGGCCGGGACGCCATAGAGGCTCGCCATGCGGAAGTCGTCGGGCAGGAAACGCCACGCCTGCGCGCCGTAGACCACGGTCCCGCTGCCGACGGCTGCCGCGTTGTTCTGGTAGCCCGCCTCATGCGGACGGACCACGCGCTCGATCCCCTGCGCATCGACGAAGACGCGCGGGTTATGGTCGATGTCGGGTCCGGTGTTGTGGCCATATTGGGCAAGGCGCTGGTTGCGCAGGTGGTCGCGCCGACCATCCGTTTCGTAGCCGATGTGCGGGCCGCGCTCGAGGACGAGCACGCGCAGCCCCGCCTCCGCCAGCACCTTCGCCATGATGCCGCCGGCCGCTCCAGCGCCGACGACGATGACATCGTAGCTATCCTGTGCCCGCCCCAGCCGCTGGGCCAGCGGAGGCCGTCCGGCAGTCGGTCCGTCCGGCCCGTCCGGGAGACGATGCCCGTAGCCGATCATCGACCACGAAGCGGCATCGCGGTTACCGCCATTGCCGGGATCGGCATAAAAGCCCTCGGCCACGAGTTCGGCGAGCACCGCGAACCAACCCTCGTCCGAAACCCCGGCGAGCAGATCGTCGCGTTGCGCCTCGGTCAGCGACGCAAAGCCGGCGTCAAAGCGGGATGTCGCGGCCTGTTCGAGCCCGGCCAACCCTGCCGCAATCGCCTCGGCATGGCCCCTGGCGTCGCCGGCGAGCTGGGCCCGGACGTAGTTCTCGGTCCCGAGGTCGATGGCTCCGGGGTCGCTGTCGCGCGGTATGATGCGATCGATCGCGGCGCGGAGGTTGTCGGTGGGCCCTGTGCTGGAGCCGGTGCTGATGTCAGAGGTCATCTGCTGCCTGTTTTGATCGACCGAGCCGGTGTTCTCCTGGTCGACATACAGCCTGCCCCCGGCGCTCGATCCCCCTACTTAGGGTGATATCGCACCGGCTTCCCACCCGACGCACCGAGGACCATACGCGGCGTCCCGGGGTTCGGCGACGGGGCCGACACGACAAGGCACAAGGATTTTCCGCGATCGCCCCCTGATGGAAATGAGCGGCTAATTCGGCGCAGCTTGCGCCGGGTGCGTACACCCTTCGTAGATCGAACGCCCACCGACCTGTGGCCGGGCTGCGGCGCTCGGACCTAGTGTCCGACGCGACTCCACCCGACCGAGGAGGACGACATGTCGAGAGTGCTGTGCATGCTGATTGCCGCCGTCTGGTGGACCGGCAGCGCCATGGCGGCGAGTACGCCGGCGCTCAGGCAGATCGATCCGGCGGCCCTGGAGGACAAGGTTGCGGCGCTGGCCAAGGAGCTGCTGCTTCCGGGAGCCATGGTGCTGCTTCACACGCCTCAGGGCGACTACGCGATCGGCTACGGCACGACCGAGTTGGGCAAGTCGGATGTTCCCAATGCCGGAACGCATTTCCGGGCCGCCTCGAACACCAAGACGATGACGGCCGCGGTGATCGTGCAGCTCATCCAGGAGGGCAAGCTCGGCTTCGACGATCCGATCACGAAGTACGTGCCCGGCGTCCCCAACGGGGAGAACATCGACATCGACCAGCTGATCCGGATGCGCAGCGGCCTTTACAACTTCACCGACGCACCGGAGCTCTCGGAAAGCCTCGACAACGATCCGGACAAGGTGTGGACCCGGGAGGAACTGCTCAAGCTGGCGTTCGCGCATCCGCCGAACTTTGCACCCGGAGCGGCGTATGAGTACAACAACACCAACTACCTGCTGCTCGGCCTCGTGATCGAAAAGCTCGAAGGCAAGCCGCTCGCCACCGTGTTTCAGGCTCGCCTGTTCGGCCCGCTCGGGATGAAGAACACGGCTCTGCCCGACGCCGCGTCGAACGCTATTCCCGAGCCGTTCTCGCATGGCTACCTCTACGGCGGGAGCTCCTATGCGATGGTGGATGCGCCGTACCCCGCCGATCTCCAGGCCGCCGCGAAGGCGGGCACTCTCAAGCCGAACGACGTGACCTGGCAGAACCCATCGCCCTACTCGGCCGCTGGCGGCGCCATCTCGACCGCCAGCGATCTCGCGACCTGGATGACAGCACTCGTGGACGGCAAGCTCTTCGACGCCGAGTACCACGACAAATGGCTTCAGAGTCCCCTGCCCGAGGACCCGGCCAAGCCGAACGGCCAGCGATACGGCTACGGCATCGCGTTCACCAACGTCGGTCCAAACAAGCTCTACTTCCACGGCGGGGAAATGCCCGGCTTCCAATCCTTCATGGGCCGGGATTCCGAGAACGACGTGACGCTGGTCGTCTGGACCAACCTGACCCTCGCTCTCGATGCCAAGCCGACCGCCAACACGATGATGCTGATGCTGCTGGGCGAAATCTACACCGCGCCGATCCAGTAGCTCCATGAGCAGAGCCCTGACCTTCGCCGCCCTCGTCGAGATCCTCACCGGCGCCGCGTTGCTGCTCGCTCCCGCGCTGGTCGGGCAGCTCCTGCTCGGAGAGGATCTGGCGGGCATCGCCGTGCCGGTCGCTCGCATCCTGGGGATTGCGCTGCTCGGCCTCGGGATCGCCTGCTGGCCCGGCCCGCCCATCGCGGGGATGCTGGTCTATGGGGCGGGCGTCGCGGTCTACCTCGCCTGGCTCGGCTTCCGGGGCGAGGCTACAGGCGTCCTGCTGTGGCCGGTCGTCGTGCTGCACGTAGTGGTGGCGGCCCTGCTGCTGCGAGTGCTGGTTGCCGACTGGCGGCGCTAGGGCTGGGCCGGATTCCGGCCGCCGCAGCAGAAAGGGTTGACCGCTCCCGGTTTTTGTCCAAATTGCGGGGCGTTGACCCACGGGGGCAGAAGGACTCGAAAGGGTACTGAAAGACCCTTATGGTTCGGCCAAACTCGACAAGGACTCGATAGCGATCATGACGGCACGTATCTTCCGGCCTGCGCCCAATGCCATGCAGTCCGGCCGAGGCAAGTCCAACGAATGGGTGCTCGTCTACGAGCCCGCCTCGCCGCGCGAGATCGAGCCGCTGATGGGCTACACTTCGACCAGCGATGCCCGCGCGCAGATCCGCCTCTCCTTCGATACGCTCGAGGAAGCCGAGGCTTACGCGCACCGCAACGGCATCGCCTACCAGGTGATGCCCGACCACAAGCCCACCGTGAAGCGGAACAACTACTCGGACAACTTCCGCTCCGATCGCAAGACACCCTGGACGCACTGAGGACCGGCGGCGTGGGTTTGTTCCGACGCCTCGTCCTGACCGCGCTGGCCACGGCCAGCCTCAGCTCGCCGGCGCTGGCCGACCCTGCCCTCTGGCGGGTCAGCGACAGCGACAGCGACATCTACCTCTTCGGTTCCGTCCACATCTTCACGCGCGAGATGAACTGGCGCACGCCTCAGTTCGACGCGCTGCTGAAGTCGGCCGACCACGTCGTTTTCGAGGTGGTGATGGACGTCGATGCCTACTCGACCCTCACCTACATCACCATGACCGAGGGGACGCTCCCCAACGGCGAATTGCTGGGCGACATGCTGAGCGCCGACCAATACTCGACCCTTGCGGAGGTAACGAGCTCCCTCGGCCTCGAGATGGGGGCGCTGGAACGGATGCAGCCCTGGCTGGCGGCGATGACGCTCGGACAGATGGCGATGCCCAAGACGAGCGCCGGCGTCGAGCTGCTCATCGACAGTGAGGTCGAGCCCGAGCGCAAGCGCAGCCTCGAGACGGTCGAGGAGCAGATGGACCTGTTCGCCGGCGGCACGCGCGCGGAGCAGATCGAGGGGCTGATGTCCACGGTCGAGGGCATCGAGAGCGGCATGCTGGTCGAACTCGAGCCACTGGTCGATGCCTGGGAGAGCGGCGACACTGACGCGCTCAAGGCGGCGATGGATGGGTTCATCACGCCGCGTGACAAGGCGGCCTATGCCAAGCTGATCGACGAGCGCAACGCCAAGTGGATCGCGCCGCTCGAGCAGCTCCTGGCCGAGAACGACAACGCGCTGGTGATCGTCGGCGCCGGCCACCTGGTCGGGCCCGAGGGCGTGCCAGCCCTGCTCGAAGGCAAGGGCTACAAGGTCGAGCGCATCGATGCGCCCACCACAGCCGGCTCGCATGTCGACGGCGCCCGCCGGTAGCCAGAGGTGGACGGAACGCTGCTTCTCATCGGCCTTGGGGCCGCGGCGGCCGGATTTGCCCAGGGCATATCGGGCTTTGCCTTCTCGCTGGTGGCGCTGTCGGTCTGGGCCTGGGGCATCAATCCGGTGCTGGCGGCCGTGCTGGCCGTGTTCGGCTCGCTGGTCGGCCAGCTCGTCACCCTGCCCTTCGTGTGGCGCGGCTTCAACCTGCGGCAGGCCCTGCCCTTTGTCCTCGGCGGGCTCGTGGGCATTCCCATCGGGGCGCAGTTCGTGGGGGCGGCGGACCCTACCCTGTTCAAGTTCGTGCTGGGGCTGTTCCTGCTGATCTACTGCCCCGCCATGCTGCTGATGCGACCCGACCTGCGGATCAAGGCCGGCGGGCGCATCGCCGACGCGGTAGTGGGGTGGATCGGCGGCGTACTTGGAGGCTTCTCAGGACTGTCGGGGCCGGCGCCGACGCTGTGGGCGACGCTCAGGGGGCTGAGCAAGGACGAGCAGCGCGGCATCCTGCAGGGCTTCAACATCGCCATGCATACAGGAACGCTGGCGGTCTACGCCGCGTCGGGCCGGATCGTGGCGGACATGGCGGCACCGCTGGCAGTGACCGGACTGGTGCTGGTGCCGTTCGCCATCATGGGCGTGCTGGTATTCCGTCAGCTCAGCACCGTCGGGTTCCGGCGACTGGTGCTGATGGTGTTGACCGTGTCGGGGCTTGTGCTGGTCTGGGGCGCGGTGGCGGCCTGGGTGTAGCCTGCTGCTACTCTGCAGCCGCGACTTTGCGCCGGCGATTAGTCATGTCGCCGCGCCCGGCAAGCAGTCCCTCGACCGAGATGTCCTCGTCGAGCTCCTCCCAGTGCAGACCACGGGAGCTAAGATAGAACCGCGCACGCTGTTCCGCCGTTGCTTCCTCGAGGATCGGGAACCACGAGAGGGGCACGCCAAGTACGCGACCATCCGACAAGTCGACCCAGAACTTGTCGCCCTCGAACCGGATGTCAGTCGGCTTCACCAAAGAAGTCGTTCCAGACTGTTTCGATCGTTCCACGTTGCGCCTCGATGATCGGGATCATCTGCCTGATGGTCCGTGCGTCGAAGCCGTCATTATAGGCCAGGGTGACCTCGGGCCAAAGCCAGAACTTGGCGTCGATGCCGTCCTTGACCATGTGGATATGCGTTGGCTCACGAGGATTGCCCTCGTTGGCGTAGAACTGGAACCGGTAACCGCGATGGCGGAAGACCACTGGTGACATGATCTCCCGCCCGCTTGAGTTGGACTAGACCTCGCTGAGCTTGGTCCACTTGCCGTCGTTCTTCGACGACGCGACCGAGGCCATGATGAACTCCATGCCCTCGACGCCATCGGCGAGGCTGGGCAGCAGTCCTGCCACGTCCTTGCCCTCGCCGCGGATGACCTGGGCGAACTGGCTGTAGAGCGTGGCGAAGGCTTCGAGGTAGCCCTCGGGATGGCCGGACGGGATGCGGACGTTCATCGAGGCGGCCGGATCGGCCGAGATGGCGCCGCCGCGGGTCAGCAACTGCCTGGGCTTACCGAACTCGGAGAACCACATGTAGTTCGGGTTGTCCTGCCGCCACTCGAGGCCGCCCTTCTCGCCATAGACGCGCAACTGCAGGCCGTTCTCGTTGCCCACCGCGACCTGGCTAGCCCAGAGCATGCCCTTGGCGCCGCCGACGAAGCGCAGCTTGATCTGCACGTCGTCGTCGAGCTTCCGGCCCTTGACGAAGCTGGTGAGCTCGGCGCTCACCGCCTCGGTCTTCAGCCCGGTGACGAAGCGCGCGAGGTTGTAGGCATGCGTGCCGATATCGCCGATGGCGCCGCCCGCGCCGGAGCGCTTGGGATCGGTGCGCCAGCTCGCCTGCTTGTTGCCCGGGTCGGCCGCGTTGGTCAGCCAGTCCTGCGGGTATTCCACCTGCACGACGCGGATCTTGCCCAGCGCTCCCGACTTCACCAGCTCGCGCGCCTGCCGCACCAGCGGGTAGCCGGTGTAGTTGTGCGTCAGCAGGAACTTGGCACCCTTCTTCGGCTTGATCGCCGCCAGCGCCCGCGCATCCTCGAGCGTCGAGGTCAGCGGCTTGTCGCAGATGACGTGGATACCGGCCTCGAGGAAGGCCTTGGCCGGGCCGTAGTGCATGTGGTTGGGCGTCACGATCGCCACGGCCTGGATGCCGTCCTTGCGGGCCGATTCCTTGGCCGCCATCTCCTCGTAGGAGGTGTAGATGCGGTCCTCGGCGAGGCCGATGTTCTTGCCGGACTCGATCGCCACTTCGGGGCGCGACGAGAGTGCGCCGGCGACGAGTTCATAGTCGCCATCGATGCGGGCCGCGACACGGTGGACGTAGCCGATGAAGGCCCCGGTCCCGCCGCCGACCATGCCAAGACGAATGCGCGGTGCGCCGTTCTCTGCCATTTCTTCCCCCTTAGCTCAGACCGAGAATCTTGCGGTTGGCCGCCTTGTCGGTGCCCGACGACGCGAAGTCGTCGAAGGCTTTCTCGGTGACGTTGATGATGTGGCTCTGGATGAAAGGAGCCCCTTCCGCCGCGCCTTGCTCGGCCGACTTGATGGCGCATTCCCATTCCAGCACCGCCCAGCCATCGAAGCCGTAGGCGCTGAGCTTACTGAAGATGCCGACGAAATCGACCTGGCCATCGCCGAGCGAGCGGAAGCGCCCTGCCCGGTTCACCCAGTTCTGGAAGCCGCCATAGACGCCCTGCTTGCCGGTCGGATTGAACTCGGCGTCCTTGACGTGGAACATCCGGATCCGGTCGTGGTAGAAATCGATGTACTGCAGGTAGTCCAGCTGCTGCAGCACGAAGTGGCTGGGATCGTAGAGCAGGTTCGCGCGCGGGTGGTTGTTCACCCGCTCGAGGAACATCTCGTAGGTGACCCCGTCGTGCAGGTCCTCGCTCGGATGGATCTCGTAGCAGACGTCGACGCCGTGCTTGTCGAACTCGTTGAGGATCGGGGTCCAGCGACGGGCCAGTTCATCGAAGGCCTCTTCGACGAGGCCGGCGGGGCGCTGCGGGAACGGATAGAGGAACGGCCAGGCGAGCGCGCCCGAGAAGGTCGCATGGGCCTTGAGGCCGAGGTTCTTGGATGCAGCAGCGCAATGCTTCAGGTGCTGCACGGCCCATTCCTGCCGCGCCGCGGGGTTGCCGCGCACGGCCGGGATGGCGAAGCCGTCGGACAGCGTGTCGTAGACCGGATGCACCGCGACGAGCTGGCCGATGATGTGGCTCGCGAGCTCGGCGATCTCGAGCCCGTGGCTCTGCACGGTGCCCTTCACCTCGTCGGCGTAAGTCTTTGACGTCGCGGCCTTTTCGACATCGACGAAGTGCGTGAGCCAGGTCGGGATCTGCACGCCCTTGTAGCCGAGATCGGCCGCCCAGGCGCAGATGTTGTCGAGCGTGTCGAACGGTGCCTTGTCGCCCGCGAACTGGGCGAGAAAGATCGCCGGCCCCTTGATGGTGCGCATCATGATTACCTCCCTGTGGACGACGGTTCGGCCGCCGTCTGGTGCACGTACCTCAGTCTAGCGGGGAGTGATCGGCCGTTCGGATGCAACTTCGCCGATGAGCCGAGCCGCCGCTGACATGTCGGCTGCTACCTTCAACGAGCGCCCGCAACTGTCAAGGCGGGAGCGGCCGGGATTCCGGTTCTACTTGATGTAGTTGACCAAGGAGAGCTGGCTGAGCAGCGCCGTTGTCTGGTAGCTGGCCTCGAGCCGGGTCTTCAGCGCCAGGATCTCCATGGCGATGGTCTCGGTCGGTGCGTTCTCGATGTCCTCGAGCATGTTGGTCAGGTGGGCCGAATGGGCGGTATGTCGCTCGGTGATGGCGCCGGTGGTGCTCTGTGCGAGGCCGAGCTCGACCGTGATGGCCGCGAGCGAGCCCGGGTTGTTGTCCTTGGTGTCGGCGAGTCGGGTCGCCTGGCGCTCCATCATCGAGGTGTAGCGAACCGAGGAGGTAGGATCGGAGTCCGGGAAATCCTGCACCGCCAGGGCGGCGAGGGTCTGGATGAGATTGACGAAGCCGAGCTCGTTGGCCTGGACGCCGTAGTTGACGGTGGTCCCCTCGCCTACCCGCGCCGTCACCGTGCTGCGCGGATCGGCGCTGTCCTCGCCGGTGTACCACAGCATGGTGTTGGCGTTGGTGCCGGCGATGGTGCCGGTCGCCGTGTCGTAGGGCGGGCCATCGACGCGCTGGACGGGCGTCCCCTGCCCGTTGAAGAAGTTCTCGGCCGCCGCGTAGGCGGAGGCGGAGACCATGCTGGTCTGGGCGAGATCCTTCACCGAGGCGGTGAGCGCGGTCTGAAAGCTCGCGGCTGTGGCGTCCGCATCGGCGCCGATCTGGAACTCGCCGGGGCCCGGCGTGCCGGTGGTCGCAACCAGCATGACCTGCTCCTCGGTGCCATCCGGCAGCGTGAAGTTCACCTGCACCTTCTCGCCGGCTGTCGGCAGGGTGGCACCGAACTGCACGGTCAGCGAAGCCGGGCTGCCACTGGGCGCGGTCACCGAGATGTTGGCCGAGGTCGTGGTGGCGCCGGAGAGCTTCATGCCGAAGACGGTGTTCTCCTCGGCCAGCGTCACCGTGTCGGTGGCGACCGTGACGTCGAGCCGGCCCTGCTGGTCGGGGCCGAGATCGGCGAGCTTGCGCTCGGCGGCGACCTGCTTGAAGCCCGCCCTAGCGCCGACGCCGTTCATGATGTCCTTGGGCATGCCGACGGGGTTCTTGTCGGTCTTGTTGCCGCCGAACATGAAGCGGCCGGCGATGTCGGTGTTGAGCAGCGTCAGCACTTCGTCGAAGCGCGACATGGCGAGCGTCGGCGCCGTCTGGAAGTTGAGCCCGGACGTGCCACCGCCGCCCGAGAGCGCCGCGGCGCGGGCATCGCCCTCGATGGTATCGAGCCGGGTCATCACCGAGTCGAGCGCTTCCAGCCTGAGGTTCACCACCGAGATCGACTGCTGGTAGCCATCCATGCGCGCGATGCGCTGACGGAGCGCGAGGTCGAAATAACGGTCCGAGCCCATCTCGGCGAGCGTCGCCGCCTTCTCGCCCGTCGCCAGCTGCGTCTGCAGCTTGTCGTAGCGGGCCTTCATGTCCGTGATGTTCTTGATGCCGTTGGCCAGCGGGAACATCGTCTTGGCGACAGAGGTCATGATCTCGGGTCCTACAGCTGCATGATCGCGTTCATGAGTTCCTGCACCACGCTCATCACCCGCGCATTGGCGGCGAAGGCGTTCTGCAGTTCCATGAGGCGCGCCATTTCTTCGTCGACGTCGACGCCGTATTCGGAGTCGAGCCGCTGGGTCAGGGCATCGAGGGTCAGCTCCTGCGTCTCGGCTTCCGAGATCGCGGCTTGCGCGACATTGCCCTGGAAATTGAGGGTCTGCGAAATGAGGTCGGCGACGGTGCCGCCGAGGCGGAGGCTTGCCGTGGTTCCGCTGGTCCCCTTGGTGCCGGCGAAGCGCATGCCGTCGAGGTTGTTGATCAGCTGGTTGAGCCGGTCCTGGTCGCCGAGCGGCGTCGTGGCGGTGTGCTGCACCAGCAGCTTGTTGTCCGTAACGATGGCCGAATTGACGCTGATGCGGCTGGCGAAGCCGAGCTTCTGGCCCACGCCATCGAGGCTGTTCGTAAAATCGGCCTCGTTGGTATCGACGAAGAGCGAGAAGCCGAGCGTGCCGTTCTGTAGGCCCGTCGAGGTCGTGCGGGTCGACAGCGACAGCATGTCGAGCGTGCCGGCTGCGCCATCGTCCATGATCCTGAGCGTCGAGCCCGAGGGATTGCTCACGGCGAGGTTGACGCCGATGCGGTTCTGCAGCTGGGCGGCGACGCCCGCCGCGCCACCGGCAAAGTCGAGGCCGATGACACGGGCGCCGTTCGCATCGACATAGTCGATCGGCAGCCTGCTGGCGTCATCGACGCGCAGCACGCGCACGGTCTTCTCCGCGCCGCCCTGCGTATAGGTGAAACTGAACTCGTTGCCGTTGCGGATGTTCGCGATATCGACTTCGTAGCCGTTGAACGCGCCGGCCGTGACCTGCGTGCCCTGGGTCACGTTGGTCGACATGGCCTGCGCGACGGACGCAGCGATCTCGTCAAGCTGGTCCTGCGCCTGCACCAGCGACTGGTCACGCAGCTGAATGAGGCCGCGGATCTCGCCGGAACTGAGGACGTTCTGCTTGACCAGATCGATCTCGAGGCCGGCCGGCGTCATGATGGTGAGCTTGCCCACCCCGCTGACGGCATCGTCCGGGCTGAAGCGCGAGGCGGCCGAGAGCGCGCCGGCGCTCTCGTAGTGGAAGACCGACGCCTTCACGTCGAGAATGCCCACGCCCGAGCGCGTCATCAGCGACACGGTGCCGTCACCGCGGTAGCTGACGCGCAGGTCCATCTGTCCGGACAGGCCTTCGATCAGCCGGTCGCGCTGGTCCATCAGCGTCGCCCGCGAGCCGGAATCGATGCCCTGGTCGGCGAGGCGCGAGTTCACCTTCTCCAGCGCCTGCAACTGCTGGTTTATGCTGTCGACGTTGTTGGAGAGCTTGGCCTCGATCTCCTGGCGGAGCGACTGCACGTCCGAGCTCAGGCGGTTGAGCGTCGTGGCCAGCGTCTGCGCCTTCTGCACGAGGTCGGCCCGGCTTGCATAGCTGTCGGGGCTCGTCGCAACAGCCGCGAGCGAGCTTTCGAAGGCGTTGTAGGCGCTGTCGATCGAGCCGATGGTGCCGGGCTTGCCGAACAGGGTCTGCACGCGGTCGAGGTAGTTCGCCTTCACGCTGGCGAAGCCGGACTCGGCGGTCGTCCGCGTATAGTGCTGCTGGAGGCTGGAATTGAAGGCGCGGGTAAGCGCCCCCTCGCGGGCATAGGTGGAGTTGGCGCCCATCGAGTCGATGACGCTGATCGAACGCCGGTGGTAGCCGGGGGTGCCGGCATTGGCGACGTTGTTCGACAGCGTATCGAGCGCGCTCTGGCCGACGCGCATGCCCGATAGTGCGTTGCTGAGGGTAACCGAGAGCCCCATACACCCTGCTCCAGTTTAGGTCGCATCCGGCGCGGCTGAACCGCGCCGGACGAGTTCGGATGCCCGCGTCAGCGGATCATGTTCAGCGATTCCTGCAGCATCTGGTCCGCCGCCGAGACGATGCGGGTACCGGCCGCATAGGCCTGCTGCGTCACGATGAGCTTGGTGAACTCTTCGGAGATGTCGGTATTCGAGGCTTCCACCGCCGAGCCCAGCACGCCGTCGGTATCGAGCAGAGGCTCGCCCGACTGCGAGGTCGCGGCGAAGACGCCACCGTCCATGCGCTTCAGCGCATTCACGGCGTTGAAGTTCGCGGTCACGACCTGCGCCACCTCGAGCTGCTGCCCGTTGGTGTAGGAGACGACCACGCGGCCGTTGTCGTTCACCGCCACCGAGACGAACTCACCCGCGGCGTAGCCGTTCTGGTTGAGCGTCGTCACCTCGGCGGTGCCGTTCGGATCGGAGAACTGGGTGAGGCCCGTCTGACCGTGCTGCAGCCGGACATCGCCGATGAGCACGCCGTTGACCTGCAGGTCGTCGAGCTGGGTGTATTCGATCGGCGGGTTGGGCGAGCCGTCGGCGCCGAAGCTGTAGTCGCCCCCGACACGGGACCAGGCCGTGCCGGCACCGGTCGCCGCCGAGTTGGTCAGGACGAACAGGTTCCAGCGCTCGGCGCCGCCATTGGCGGTCGAGTTCACCTTGGCCCAGCGCATCTGCACGTTGGCCGGCGCGCCGTTGCCCGCATAGACGGTGATGGCGCCGCCCGAGATCGACTGGGAGACGAAGGTGTTCGCATCGTCGGCCGCGATGTTGTTCACGCGGGCCGCCAGCGCGACAGACGACGAAACCGTCGGGTTGTAGGTGCCGTCGGCGAGACCGAAACCGAGCGAAGAGGTGCCCGTGGTCGTGTCGGTGACCTGGATAACGTCGGTGGCGTCCGCCGCCGTCACAGTGACGGCGCCGCTGCCGTTCAGCGCGATCGTGGGCCTGTCGCCCGGCGCCGGAATCCCTGCGTTGATGACGTTCTGAATGGCAGTCAGCAGACCGCCGACCGTGCCCGCGGCCGCGATGTCGACGTTGTTGCCGGTATGGCCGCCGCCTGAAACGAAGTTGATCGTCACCGGCGAGCCGTTGACGCTGATGGTCAGCGAGTCACCGACGCTGGCAACATTGGTTGCCAGGTCGCCAGCTGCCAACGTTGCACCACTCGTGGTCGCCGGCACGTCCGGCGTCAGGTTCAGGAAGTCCTGGGCGCGCAGCAGTTCGCTGCCGGGCGCGAGCGAGGCCTGGTAGGCCGCGGTCTTGGGCAGCTGCGGCAGGTTGAGCTCGTAGTTCACCGTGCTCGTCTGCTGGGCCGGCAGGAACGCGCTCGAAACCCGCAGCACCTGCGGCACGGAGCCCGAGATATTCTGCGTCTCGGGGTCGATCGGCAGGCCCTTGAGGTAGTAGCCGGAGCCGTTGACCATGTAGCCGTTCTTGTCGAGCTCGAAGTCGCCGCGGCGGGTGTAGTAGCTGGCGCCGGCGAACAGGGTGTCGCCGTCCGACATGCCGATGGCCGGCTCGACCACGAAGAAACCGTTGCCGTTGATGGCCATGTTGGTTTCGGTCGTCGTGCCCTTGATGTCGCCCTGGAGGTTGTTCGTCGAGCGCGAGTAGGCCAGCACCGAACCGGCGGTTTGCCGCTTCTGCGAGGCATCCGGGATCATGTCGACGAAGTCGGTATCGATGCGCTTGAAGCCGGTCGTCTGGCTGTTGGCGATGTTGCCCGAGATGTTCTCGAGAGCGAAGGATTGGGCGCGAAGCCCCGTAACTGCGGTCGAAAGAGCGCCGTAGATGCCCATGTTAAGCTCCAGTACCCCCATTGGCGTGCGGACACGCGGGTTCACCGGAAACAATGCAAGGGTGATGCCAAACCGGCATGCTATTGTTTTTGCTGGATTTTCTTCACAGTCACGCCGAACTGTGGACGCATTGAGGCAAAAGAGTCCGGGTCCATGGGCAGGATTTGCCGGGCCTGAGACGTCGCAAGATCGGGGATTCGGAGCGCGCCCCCTGCCCCACCGATCCTGGGGAGCAGACTGCAATCGCGGCGCTGCCGAACAGGGAGAGGCGAACCGTTGCGCCGAACGACAGGAGCGGCAAGGCCCTTTGCCGCTCCAGCCGTTCCATCGATAGGCAAGCGGCGAGAGTGACCATTCGCCGCCATTCGCCTGTTCCGATGGGTTAGTTCTACTTCATGCCCTCGATGATGCTCGAAACGGTAGCATCGGGCGACGTGGCGCAAGCGGCCTTCACCTTGTCCACGTTGGCCGTCAGGGTCCCGACTTCTACCATCGGGTTATTGCTCTTGGCGTGGGAATAACCGCTCGCCCAAGCCGCAACCACTCCCGTGGCGACTGGCCCCATCTCGGCAGCCTGTTTGCAGGTCAGCTTGGACAGGTCGGCCTCGGCGGCGACGGCCGGGCCAGCAATAATCAGGACTGAAGCAACGACTGCAAGAATGCGAATGCGCGTCATAACCCTTCTCCTCTCAGGGGCAACATTGCCCCACCACATCATCGCGAGCCCGTTCCAACACGGGGTGAACATCACCCCCCGCATTCGGGGCGATAACGCAGCAAATCGTAAGAGCCGCAGGCCTCCCGGCGGCCATTCCGCCTTGCACGCCATCTGGGCCACCTGAGGCAGCGCTCGGCTGTTCCAGAGTTGCTCCCACGTCGCGTTGACAACATAACATGTCTGTTATATAAGACGTATGTTATCAAGCGGACGGCTTCAGATGCTCGACCAGTCCTTTGCCGCCCTTTCCGATCCTGTGCGCCGTGCCCTTATCCAGCGGCTGGCGGAGGGCGAAGCAACGGTGCAGGACCTGGCCCGACCGTTTTCCATCAGCCAGCCCGCAATCAGCCGTCACCTGAAGGTCCTCGAGGACGCGGGGTTGATCGAAACGCGCGTTGACGGCACGGCGCGGCCCCGTCGGCTGAAGCCCGAGGCTGTCGCTCAGCTCTGGAACTGGCTCGGCCAATACCGCACGCTTTGGGAGGTGCAGTTCCAGAAGCTCGACGCGGTACTCGACGAGATTGCCGATGATGAACAGCAAACGTCACGCGATCGAGGAGCCGGCCTGCCGTGAACAAGAACGTGGAAATGCTGCAACTGCAGGTCACCCAGGACGGCGACACCGCCATCATCGTCCGTCGCAGTTTTCGCCACCCGCCCACCCGGGTGTGGCGGGCGATGACCGACCCCGCCCTGATCCCCAAGTGGATGGCATCGATGGATACGATGACCCGATGCGAGATGGATCTGCGGCCGGGCGGCAGTTTCCATTACGAATGGGGCGGCTCACCGGAGAACTCCTTTTACTTCTCCGGGCCAATCCTGGCTGTTGACGCGCCGCACCACATGACCCACGTCGAATATTTCAACGGCGACACGGCGTCGGGGACAACCATCACGACCGATCTGGAGGCACGCGGCACCGGGACCCGCATGACAATCGTCATGCGATACGCCGATGCAGAAGCCCGCGAAGAGGCGATCAGAAACGGCATGACGGACGGCTTTGACGAAGTCTACGACAAGCTCGAGGCACTGCTGACCAAAGCGTAGCGCGGCTTACCTGGGGCCCGGGGCGACTTCACGCCGAGCCCTGCACTTCCACCACCGAACCAATCCAACGCATGCGTCCGCACGCGTCAATGAGTGCGCAACTCAAGGTGGCTTCGCCCGACGCGCCCTACGCATTCGGTTCGGCCGCATCGCCTGAAAGCGTGCGGCATGGCCAACTCTGAACCTATGCTGGAGACAAAGACGATGAGCGCTTCCCGCCCAATCACCATCACGCCGATTTTCGTTGCCGATCTGCTGGTCGAAGGCGAGCGGATGCCGGTCTACGTCCATGTCATCGACCATCCCGATGCGCGGATTCTGGTGGACACGGGCATGACCGAACTTCACCCGATGGCAGCGGACCTGAACCCCTGCCTCCACCCGCTCAACAAGCAGAACTTCGACCTGGGCAGCGTTGACATCGTGGTCAATACGCACCTGCACGCCGACCACTGCGGTGGCAATCACCTCTTCGCGGGCAAGCCAATCTACGTCCAGCGCCGCGAACTGGACGATGCCCGCAGCAACAAGGACGAGTATCCCATTCGAGAGTGGATCGATGCCGCAGGCGTTGAGTACATTCCAGTGGATGGCGAGCTCGAGCTGCTACCCGGGCTTCGGCTCGTCCCCGCGCCGGGCCACACAGACGGGATGCAGGTCGTCGTCGTGGACACCGGAGAACGCCCGATCGTGGTCGGCGGCGACGTTGCGGTCTGGTTCGGCGAACTCGAGGAGCCGCACAGCGAAGGTCAACTGCGCGTCTTGGCGATGAACCCGCAACTGATCTGGCTCGCGCATGAGCACGAACCGTGGCGGCCTCGAACCGTTCAGGCGTAGCGCCGTTGTGCGTTGCAGGGGTGCCTGGCGGGTCGTCTCGGGTTAACGGAAAAATCGACTCGATTGCCAGGCCACGGGAGAAGGGGCTGTAGAGGGGGACGCCCTAATCGTCGTCTCTCCATCGCCTCATGCGACGCCTGACGGTCGTCTTGCCGCAATCGCGCGTCTGCCATTTCTCACGGATCGAAGGGCCTCGTTCGCCGCCTGGACGGAGCCCCCCCCGATGGCACTCACAGAGTACAAACCCGGCACTACCTTCCCCGGCCGCATGGGCCGCACGATCGATGAATCCCAGCCGGCCTGGCCGGCGCCGGAGCGGGCCGCGGCCGGTTCGCCCAACGTCATGTTCATCGTCATCGACGACACCGGCTTCGGTCAGCTCGGCTGCTATGGCGGCCCGATCGAGACACCGAACATCGACCGGCTGGCCAAGAACGGGCTGCTGTTCACCAACATGCACACCACGGCGCTCTGCTCGCCGTCGCGCTCGTGCATGATCACCGGTCGCAACCACCACTCCAACGCGATGGCCTGCATCACCGAAGGATCAACCGGCTATCCGGGCTCCAACGGCGCAATTCCGTTCGAGAACGGCTTCCTCTCCGAGGGGCTGCAACAGCACGGCTATGCGACCGTCGCACTCGGCAAGTGGCACCTGACGCCGGCCGAGCAGATCAGCGCGGCCGGACCGTATGATCGCTGGCCCCTGGGGCGCGGATTCGATCGCTACTACGGGTTCCTCGGCGGCGATACGCACCAGTATTATCCGGACCTCGTCTACGACAACCACCAGGTCGAGCCGCCGAAGACACCCGAGGAGGGCTACCATCTCTCCGAGGACCTGGCGGACAAGGCCATCGAGTTCATCGGCGACCTCAAGCAGGTGGCGCCGGACAAGCCGTTCTTCATGTACTTCTGCACCGGCGCGAACCACGCTCCGCACCACGTGCCCAAGGAGTGGGCCGACAAGTACAAGGGCCAGTTCGACGATGGCTGGGACGCGCTGCGCGAGCGCACCTTCGCCAGGCAGAAGAAACTCGGCATCATGCCCAAGGATGCGGTGCTCTCACGCCATGATCCGGATGTGCAGGACTGGGGCAAGCTCCCCGCCGAAGAGCGCAAGCTCTACGCGCGGATGATGGAGGTGTACGCTGGCTTCTGCTCGCACATGGACCATCAGGTCGGCCGGATCATCGACTACCTCGAAAAGCTCGGCGAGCTCGACAACACGCTGATCATGTTCATCTCGGATAACGGCGCGAGTGCGGAAGGCGGCCCGACAGGCTCGATCAACGAGAACAAGTTCTTCAACAACGTCCCGGACGACCTGAAGCAGAACCTCGCGGCGCTCGACGACCTGGGCGGGCCGAAGTACTTCAATCACTACGCCTGGGGCTGGACGCATGCCGGCAATACGCCGTTCCGCCGCTGGAAGCGTGAGACCTATCGCGGCGGGGTTTCCGACCCGTTCATCGTCCACTGGCCGCACGGCATCAGGAAGAACGGGCTGCGGACGCAGTTCACCCACGCCATTGACATGGTTCCGACGGTCTACGACGCGCTGAAGCTCGACCCGCCGACGACAGTCCGCGGCGTCACCCAGTCGCCGATCGAGGGCATCAGCTTTGCCGAGACCTTCTCCGACCCGAAGGCCGAGGACAGGCACAAGACCCAGTATTTCGAGATGTTCGGGCACCGCTCGATCTATCACGACGGCTGGCGGGCGGTGTGCCCGGTGCCCGGCACCTCGTTCATCGAGTCCGGCTTCGGCTTCGGCCAGATGGTGCTGACCGAGGACAAGCTCCGCGAGCTCGATGCGACGGGTTGGGAACTCTACGACCTCAGCAAGGACCCCACCGAAACCAACAATCTTGCCGAGACCAACCGCGCCAAGCTGATCGAGATGATCGCCACCTGGTACGTCGAGGCGGGCAAGTACAAGGTGCTGCCGCTCGACAGCCGCGGCACCATGCGCTTCGCCGATCCGCGGCCGCAGCTCACCAAGGACCGGGCCACCTATGTCTACTATCCCGGGACGCAGATGGTGCCGGAGAATGTCGCGGCCAAGCTGCTCAACCGTTCGCACAGCCTCACCGCCGAGGTGGAGATCCCCAAGGGCGGCGCCGAGGGCGTACTGATCTGCCACGGCGGCAATGTCGGCGGCTACACGCTGTTCGTGAAGGATGGAAAGCTCCACTATGTCCACAACTACGTGGGCGCGGAGGAATTCCACCTCGTCTCGGACACTGACGTGCCGGTGGGCAAGGTCGAGCTCCGCTACGAGTTCGAGGTCACCGGCAAACCCGATCTCGCCCGCGGCAAGGGGGCTGCGGGGACCGGCCGGCTCTACATCGCGCACAAGCTCGTCGGCGAGATGAAGCTGCCCTACACCGTGCCGCTGGCGCTCGGTATCGGCAGCGGCGTCTTTGTCGGCCGCAATGGCGGCTCATCGGTCTCCGCGCTGTACGATCCGCCCTTCGCCTTCACCGGCACCATCAAGCAGGTGACGGTCGATCTGACCGGCAAGCTGATCGTCGATACGAAGGAACAGGAAGCCGCGTTGGCCCGCACCGCCATGGCCCGCCAGTAGGGCGAGCCCAGCCTGGGAGGCGGGCAGCGGCGGTGACGTCGCGGCATTGCCCTCGGGACGGCTCCCATGGGAGCCGTCGGACTTGTCCGGGTGACCGGCTGTCGCGTCGCCGTCAGTCGGCCGCCACATGCATGTCGCGCGACAGGCTGGAGAGAATCTCCGGCCCGTCCTCCCGCAGGATCACGATGTCCTCGAGGCGGATGCCGAAGCGGCCGGGAATGTAGATGCCGGGTTCGATCGAGAACACCATGCCCTCGGCGAGCACCGTGTCGGATGTCGCCGTGATATAGGGCGGCTCGTGCCCGCCAATGCCCATGCCGTGGCCGGTGCGGTGGACGAAGTATTCGCCGTAGCCGGCATCGGTGATGACCTTGCGGGCCGCCTCATCGACATCGCGGGCCAGCGCGCCCGGCTTGGCCGCCTTCAGCGCAGCCTGCACGGCGCGTTCAACGATGGTGTGGATCTGGCCGTATCCGTCGGGCGGACGGCCGACCACGGCCATGCGGGTGATGTCGCTCGGGAAGCCGGCGATGCGGCCACCGATATCCATGACGACGGCATCGCCTTCCGCCAGCTGCCGGTCGCCGGTGTGATGATGCGGGAAGGCACCGTTGGGGCCAGCGGCGATGACGGCGAATTCCGGCTTGGCGCCCTGCGCGCTGAACTCATCGAAGATGATCGCGGCGAGTTCCTTTTCGGTCATGCCGGGACGCATCGCCGCAAAACCCTTCTGCATCGCCTTGTCGGCGATGAGGGCGTTCTTCTTGAGGGCAGCGTATTCGCGTGCGTCCTTGCGCATGCGCAGGTAGCTCAGCGTGTCGTCCGTGAAGCTGCGCTTCGCCTCGGGCAGAGCGTCGAGCAGCAGCATGGCAAAGTCGATGCGCATCGTCTCGTCGAACGCGACATGGCGCGCGGTCGTGCCGCCGACATCGGCGAGGGCTTCGAGGAACGCGGCCTTCGGGCCAACATCGTCGGCCCAGACGCGGAACGGGATTTCGGTCTCTTCGCGGGAGCCGTCGGCGTTGAGCGCCGGCATCAGGAACGCTTCGCGCTCCGGCCCCACGAGCAGCAGGCACGGGCGCTCGCACAGCAGCGGATGGAACCCGACGAGCCAGTCCATATGCGGGCTCGGGGCGAGGGCAACGAGATCGACGTCCTGTGCCTTCATCCGCTCGCGCAGTCCGGCGAGCCTGGCCTTGGTATCCACAGTCACAGTAGGCGCCCCCCTTCAGGCGTATGGTCCTGGCCCCTCGCCTGCCCATCCGGGAGCGATGCGGCCGTGTTTGTTGTCATCGGCAGCGGGTCTGGTCCCGCTGCCATTGTTGCTGTCACACACGCGAGTGCATCGCCCCGTGTGGGGTCGGTTTACGGCGTGGTAATGGCGTCGAGAATCCGCACCCAGGCACGGATGCCCTTCTGGAACGAGCTCAGATTGTACTTCTCGTTCGGCGAGTGGCCGCGGTCGTCGGAATTGCCCCAGCCGACCAGCAGCGCATCCATGCCGAGGATGGTGCCGAAATCGCCGACGATCGGGATCGAGCCGCCACCGCCGGTGACGATGGCCGGGTTCGACCATTCACCGAGCAGCGCCTGCTTGGCCTTGTCGAGGATCGGCGCGTCGAACGGCAGCTGGACGGCCGGCGCGGCGCCATGGTCGCCGAACTCCACGCGGCAGTCGGCCGGCACCTTCGAGCGGACATAGGCGCGGAAGCTGTCGCGGATTTTCAGCGGATCCTGATCGTGCACCAGCCGGAACGAGACCTTGGCAGTGGCTTCGGCCGGGATCACGGTCTTGAAGCCTTCGCCGGCATAGCCGCCGCTGATGCCGTTCACTTCGGCGGTCGGACGAGCCCAGTTGAGCTCGAGCATCGAACGGTTCTTCTCGCCTACCGGGATGGAGAGACCCACCTGATCGAGCATGTGCGGCATCGACTTTTCGAGGTCGTCCCAGACCTTTTTCAGGTCGGCCGGCGTTTCGCGGACGCCATCATAGAAGCCCGGCAGCGTAACGGTGCCGTCCTTGTCGTGGAGACCGGCGAGAATGTCGCTGATGATATGCAGCGGATTGGCGGCGATGCCGCCATAGCCACCCGAATGCAGGTCGTGGCTGGCGGCGTAGATCTTGATCTCTTCGCCCACGAGGCCGCGCAGGCCGGCGCAGATCGACGGGGTGTCATCGTCCCACATGCCCGTGTCGCAAACGAGCACGTAGTCGGCCTTGAGCTCTTCCTTGTTGGCTTCAAGGAAAGGGCGGGCGGACGGCGAGCCGCATTCTTCCTCGCCTTCAAAGATGATCGAGATGCGGGCCGGCAGGCTCCCGCGCACTTCCTTGTAGGCTCGCACGGCCTCCACGAAGGTCAGCAGCTGCGCCTTGTCGTCGCAGGTGCCGCGACCGGAAATGATCTTCTGGCCCTTGGCGCCGATGCGGATCGCCGGCTCGAACGGCGGATGGGTCCACAGGTGCAGCGGATCGACGGGCTGGACGTCGTAGTGACCGTAGAACAGGAAGTGCGGACTGTCGGGGCGGACGCCCTCGTGATGCGCCACCACCATAGGATGGCCGATCGTATCGCGCACCGAGGCATCAAATCCCAGGCTCGTCAGGTAATCGGCGAGCAGTTGCGCCGCTTTGCGACAGTCGGCGGCGTGGGCTGGGTCGGTCGATATCGAGGGGACCCGTACGAGCTCGAATAGGGTTTCGAGGCTCGATTCAAGGTTCGCGTCGGCACGGGTGAGGACAGGTTCGAGGTCTGACATAGGCACCGCTTCTGTGATTCGGGATCACTCTCTCCGATCCCGCTACGGGGGCGTATGGCACATGCCCCAGGGAGGCACCATCCATACTCAAGACTGCCTCTGTCGGAGGCGTGAATCGCATCGGATGCTGTTCTTTCGCTACGACGCCGCCTTGACAGGCCTCGCGACATGCCTTTGTCTGACATTTGACAAACATGGGGTCACAGGTGTCCAAAACCGGACTTTGATAGTCTTTTTTTGCGACCGACGCCGATTGCAAGCAAAACAACAATAAAGCTGACGGCCCCTCCGGAAGCTTAGCTAGATTACCCGGAGACTCATACGCAGGCTCGACCTGCGTAGGCTGGCACTTTTTCGACTACAACAACCAGGACAGAGGAGCCCTACTGGTGAAACGATTGGTATTTCTTGGCGCCGCACTCGCGGTGTCAACGATGTCCACTGGCGCAGCGCTGAGCTTCGAGGGAAGTTCTCTCGTTGCCCCCGACTGCAACTACGGCGGCAAGATCAGCGCGATCCGGGCCACCGACGAGCACACCGTCACCTTCACGATGTGCGCAGCGGATCCGGCATTCGAGGCGAAGGCCGCCTTCGTCTCGTTCGGCATTCAACCGTCCGAGCACCTCGCCACCGTCGGCACGACCAAGGACATCCTTACCAACCCGATCGGGACCGGTCCCTTCAAGCTCGATGCCTGGAATCGCGGCGACTCGATCATCCTCAAGCGCAACGATGGCTACTGGGGCAACAAGTCGCCCTACGAGACGCTGGTGTTCCGCTGGAGCACGTCCGGTGCCGGCCAGCTGAACGAACTGCGCTCGGGCACGGTCGACCAGATCAGCACCCTGAGCCCCGACGACTTCGACGCCGTCAAGAACGACCCCGACCTGCAGTTCCTGCCGCAGTCGGGCCCGAATACCCTGTATCTGGGCATGACCAACACCTTCGAGCCGTTCAACAACGTCAAGGTGCGTCAGGCCATTGCGATGGGCATCGACCGCCAGCGCATCGTCGACAACTACTTCCCCGATGGGTCGGAAGTTGCGTCCCACTTCACGCCGTGCACGATCCCGAACGGCTGTGCGGGCGAGGCCTGGTACGGGTTCGATCCCGTCGCCGCCAAGGCGCTCCTGGCCGAAGCCGGTTTCCCGGAAGGCTTCAAGACCAAGATCTACTACCGTGACGTGTTCCGCACCTACCTGCCGGAACCCAGCACCATGGCAGTGGAAATCCAGTCGCAGCTGAAGGCCATCGGCATCGACGCCGAAGTGTCTCCGATGGAGTCGGGCGAGTTCATCGGCCAGGCCAGCGCCGGCAACCTCGACGGCTTCTACCTGCTCGGTTGGGGCGCGGACTATCCGCACATCACCAACTTCCTCGACTACCACTTCGGCAAGGACACCAAGCAGTTTGGCGCTTCCATCCCGGAGATCCACGAGGCGCTGACCAAGGGCTCCTCGATCGCCAATGTCGATGAAGCCAAGCCGGTCTACGAGCAGGCCAACAACGCCATCCGCGAATTCGTGCCGATGGTGCCGATCTCCCACGCGGCAGCAGGTTCGGCGGCCCGCAGCTACGTCAAGAACGCGAACTACCGTCCGTTCGGCGCCAAGCAGTTCAGCACTGTGGACCCGGGCAAGGACACCATGATCGTCATGCAGAACGCTGAGCCGATCAGCCTCTACTGCGGTGACGAGAGCGACGGCGAGTCGACCCTGGTCTGCACGCAGATCACCGAGACGCTGCTCGACTACGCTCAGGACAGCGGCGAGGTCGTGGGCGGCCTGGCAACGGGCTGCGAGGCGAATGCCGACGCGACCGAGTGGACCTGCCACCTGCGCGAAGGCGTGAAGTTCACCGACGGTTCGGCCTTCGACGCCAACGACGTCGTGGCCTCCTACGCTGCCGGCATTGACGTGAGCAATCCGTCGCACGTCGGCAACACCGGTGCGTTCGACTACTTCTCGAGCCTCTGGGGCCTGATGAACGCGCCCGCCCAGTAAGGCGAGTTCTGTCTTGAGGCGGGCGTTCCGGCGCCCGCCTCACCCGCTTTCAGCCCATAAAGTTTTGCGCGATGCTTGGTTACGCGATCAAACGGCTACTCAGCGCCATTCCAGTCTTGTTTGGCATCCTGGTAGTCACCTTCTCCCTCGCCCGCCTCATTCCCGGCGACCCGTGCAAAGCCATGCTGGGCGACAAGGTCAGCGATGCGACTTGCGCCGAGTTCGTGCGCAATTTCGGCCTCGACCAACCCATTCCGGTGCAGTTCCTCTATTACCTGCGCGATATCGCCCAGGGTAATTTCGGCAACTCCATCCGCTTCTCCCGGCCGGTGACGCAGATCATCATCGAGCGCCTGCCGATGACCATGGAACTGGCGATCCTGGCGCTGATCGTCGCCGCCGTTGCCGGTATCTCCATCGGCATTTTCGCGGCGCGGCGGCACAACACCGCCGCTGACGTTGGCACGATGGCGCTCGCCAATGTCGGTATCGCCATGCCGATCTTCTGGCTCGGCCTGATGATGGCCTATGTCTTCGGCGTCATGCTGAAGGGTACGCCCCTCTGGCTGCCGCCGTCCGGCCGGCTCACCGCCGGTTTGAGCTCCGTGCCGTTCTACCAGGTCTGGGGCTGGGAACTGACCAAGGGCACGTTCGGTGCCCAGTTCGCCGAGTTCATCTCCAACTTCTACATCTTCAACGCGCTGATCACGCAGAACTGGGTAGTCTTCACCGACGCGGTTCGGCACATGATCCTGCCGGCGCTTGCCGTGGCCACCATTCCGATGGCCGTGATCGCCCGCATGACCCGCTCATCCCTGCTCGACGTGCTGGGGCGCGACTATGTCCGCACGGCCCGCGCCAAGGGGGTGCCGGACAACAAGGTGGTGCGGCGGCACGCCCTGGGCAACGCCATGCTGCCGGTGGTGACGATCCTGGGACTGCAGATGGGCGCCCTGCTCAGCGGGGCGGTCCTCACCGAGACCGTGTTCGGTCTCGCCGGGGTGGGACGCATGCTGGTCGAGGCGATCTTCGCCCGCGATTACCCCATCGTCCAGGCGTTCACGGTGATGATCGCCACGATCTACGTCGTGGTGAACCTGATCGTGGACCTCTCCTACACCTACCTCGACCCACGCGTTCGGCCTCAATAGGACCTGATATGACGAGCCTAAACATCGCCAGCGCCCAGGCGGCCGCGAACGTAATGGAGGATGGCCTGCTCGGCGATCCGGTGCCGCTGTGGAAACAGACGTTGAAACGACTGCTGCGCAAGCGGTCGGGCCAGGTCGGCATGTTCCTGATCGGCTTCATGGTGCTGGTGGCAATCTTTGCCCCGCTCATTGCCCCCTACGATCCGAACCAGGTTCTGATCGGGATCGAGGACGTCAAGCGCCGTGACCCTCCCTGCGTGCACATGCTCGGCTGCGACGTATCGCGCCCGCAGCACATCATGGGCATCGACGGCAACTCGCGCGACGTGTTCTCGAGACTGGTCTACGGGGCGCAGATCAGCCTGATGATCGGTGTCGTCACCGTCACCATCGCGCTGATCGTGGGCGTGTTTCTCGGCGCGATCGCCGGCTATTTCGGTGGCTGGACCGACAACCTGATCATGCGCTGCATGGACGTGATCCTGGGTTTCCCTGCCCTCCTCCTCGCCATCGCCATCGTGGCCGTGCTCGGGCCGGGTATAGTCAACGCCCTGCTCGCCATTTCCGTGGTGTCGGTACCGGGCTATGCCCGCGTCACCCGCGCCAGCGTGCTGTCGGTGAAGTCCCAGGACTTCGTGGCCGCCAGCCGCGTTCTGGGCGGCAGCAAGTGGCGGATCCTGTTCACCCGGGTGTTGCCCAATGCCCTGACGCCGATCGTCGTCCTTGCGACAATGGGTGTGGCGGGAGGCATTCTTGAAGCCGCCGGCCTGAGCTTCCTCGGGCTCGGCGCGCAGCCGCCGACACCGGAATGGGGCACGATGCTGGGCACCGAAAAGGACCAGATGTTCTCTTCGCCCCACCTCGTGTTCTTCCCCGGCATCGCGATCGTCATCACGGTGCTCGGCTTCAACCTGCTTGGCGACGGACTGCGCGACGCGCTCGATCCGCGCCTGAACAGCTGAGGCAAGCGCCATGAGCGAGCCAATCTTTCAAGTCCGCGACCTCAGCACCGTCTTCACCACGCGCTCGGGCATTGCCCGGGCCGTGGACGGCGTCAGCTTCGACCTCAATGCGAGGGAAACCCTGTGCATCGTCGGTGAGAGCGGCTGCGGCAAGTCGATCACCGCGCTGAGCGCTGCCGATCTCGTTCCCTACCCGGGCAAGGTGGTCGGTGGCGAAGTGCTGCTCGGAGGCGTCGACCTGCGCAGGATGACGCCCGCCGAGATCAGCAAGGTGCGCGGCAATCGCCTGTCGATGATCTTCCAGGACCCCTCCTCCTCGCTCAATCCCGTCCATACCGTCGGCAAGCAGATCTCCGAGGTCTATCGCCTGCACAAGGGCATGGATGCAAAGCAGGCCGAGGCGGCTGCCACGCGGCTGCTGGCCGCGGTGGGTATCCCGGATCCGGCCCGACGCATGAAGGCCTATCCGCACGAAATGTCCGGCGGCATGGCCCAGCGCATCATGATCGCCATGGCGCTGGCCTGCGAACCGCAGGTCCTGATCGCCGACGAGCCGACGACCGCACTCGACGTCACCATCCAGGCCCAGATCCTGGACCTGATGCGCCAGCTGCAGAGCGACTACGGCACCGCCATCATCCTGATCACGCACGATCTCGGCGTCGTCGCCGAGATGGCCGACCACGTGGCGGTGATGTATGCCGGCCAGATCGTCGAGTACGCCGACGTGCGGACGCTGTTCAAGTCGCCCAAGCACCCCTACACCCAGGCCTTGCTGCGCTCGGTTCCGAGCATGGACGCCAGCCGCGAGATGCTCGAGGTGATCGAGGGGCGGGTCCCGCAGTTGACCAATCTGCCGCAGGGCTGCCTGTTCGCCCCGCGCTGCGCCGCCCGGCGCGAAGCCAACGAGCCGCGCTGCACGACGACGGTGCCGGATCTGCTCTCGGTGGCGGGGGGACACAACTGCCGGTGCTGGCTGACGGCACCATCTGCCGGCGAAACACGAAAAGAGGCAGAACTGGCATGAGCGCCCTGCTGGAACTGCGCGGAATCCACAAGGAATTCGCGATTAGAGGCGGCACCTTTCAGCGCCTCGTCGGCCGCGTCCGCGCGGTCAGCGACATCGATCTCACCATCGAGAAGGGGCGCACCCTCGGTGTGGTCGGTGAAAGCGGGTGCGGGAAATCCACGCTGGCCCGGATCGTCATCGGACTGCATCCGCCCAGCAGCGGCGAGGTCGTCTTCGATGGCAGGACGATCAGCGGCGGCGCCTCAGGCATCGACTTTGCCTCGAGCCGCCGGATCCAGATGGTCTTCCAGGACCCCTACTCCTCCCTCGACCCGCGCGTTCCGGTCGGCGTCTCGATCGGCGAAGGCCTCGTCATCCACGGCATCGGCGATGCCGCGAGCCGACGCAAGGCCGTCGGCGAAATCCTGCAGCGGGTGGGACTGCCGCAGCAGGCGGCCGATCGCTATCCACACGAATTCTCCGGCGGTCAGCGCCAGCGCATCGGCATTGCCCGTGCCCTGATACTCGAGCCCGAAGTGCTGATCTGCGATGAGCCGACTTCGGCGCTGGACGTCTCGGTGCAGGCGCAGATCCTGAACCTGCTGCGCGTGCTGAAGGGCCAGCTCAACCTGACCATGATGTTCATCTCCCACAACCTGGCCGTGGTTCGCCACATCGCCGACGATGTGATGGTGATGTATCTGGGTCATGCCGTCGAAGTGGCGCCAGCGGACGTGCTCTTCTCGCGTCCGCGCCACCCCTATACGCAGGCCCTGCTCTCGGCGACCCCCATTGCCGATCCGGACCAGCGCGGAAAGCGCGTGCAGTTGACGGGCGAACTGCCATCGCCGCTCAATCCGCCCACCGGCTGCCCTTTCCACCCCCGTTGCCCGCTGGCGAACGACCGCTGCAAGTCGGAGCTGCCCACGCTGGCCGAAGCCGGTCCGGCGCGCGTTGCCTGTCACGCAGTCTCGGAAGGCCGCGCCTCATCCCTGGAAGTCGGTGCAGCGCTCAACTAGGGCCTAGCCGCGGTGAAACCCGGGGCATGACGCCTCGATCAAATTCGAGATGTCGAGCCGCGCTCCACCAGCGTCACCGGCAGCACCACGTCCTCTGTGGGCAGGTCGCGGTTGCCGAGGCGGGCGATCAGCAGGTCCGTGGCGCGGCTGCCGAGATCGGCCAGCGGCTGGCGGATGGTGGTCAGGTCGATCAGCGGCCAGCTGGCCCACTGCATGTCGTCGAAACCGAACACGGAGACGTCGCCGGGCACGCTCATGCCGCTGTCCTTGAGCACGCTGAGCGCCGCGATCGCGACGAGGTCGTTGACGCAGGCGATCATCGTCACCTCGCGCCGGCGGATTGCAGCGACCGCCTCGGGCGGCAGTTGCGGCACGAGCTGCACGTTCACTTCCCACACCAGCTCCACCCTGCCCGCGGCGGCATCGACGAAGCCCTGCCGGCGTTCGTAGCTGCTGGTGAGATCCTGGAATCCAGAGAGCATGCCGACGCGGCGGTGCCCTAGCGCGATAGCGTGTTCCGCCATCAGCCGCCCGCCGGCATAGTGATCGGCGTGGACGCTGTCGAGGCCAGGGAACTTCGCGTCGAGCGACACCATCGGGAAGATCGGCGGGTTGGCCAGCTTGAATTTGGGGTGCAGCAGCGCCACCGCGCCATCGACTCCGTGCTTGGCGAGGGTGCGCACCACCCTCTCCTCGCGCATCGGCGCATTGCCGGAATCGATCACCAGTGTCGCATAGCCATGCGCCTCGGCGCGCAGTTGCACCGCCTGGGCGATTTCCGGGAACACCGGGCTCGTCAGCGTCGGCAGGATGCAGCCGATGATGTTGTTGCGCCCGGTCTTCAGCGCCCGCGCCGCATTGTTGCGCGAGTAGCCCAGTTCCTCCGCCACCCGGCGCACCAGCGCGTCAACTTCAGGGGTTACCTTGTTGAGATCGTTGAGCACATAGGACACGGTCGCCGAGGAAACCCCGGCAATTCTCGCCACGTCCTTGATGGTTGGGCTCTTCTCTTTGCCCATGCTTCCCCGACCGCTCCCCCGCCTGAAATCTGTGGACCAAGACCGCTGCTCTGCCAAGCACCCAGCGGCATCCGACGAAATGCGGCTTGACTCCCCCAATAGCACCTCGGTTATCTATTTACACGATTAAACGACCTGATCGTTGAGTTTCATCGGACCGCTCTGGAGGAGTCCCCATGTCTAGATCCGCAACCCGCGTGGCCCTGCGCCGTGCTGCCCTCGGGCTCGTCAGCGCCACGGCGCTGCTGGCCGCCACCGCTGCCGGCGCGCTGGCCCAGGACAAGGTCCTGCTGCTGATCAACGGCGCCCTTGGCGACAAGTCGTTCTTCGACTCGGCCAATAAGGGCATCGAGGAGATCAAGGCCAAGTACGGCGACGACGTCGAGACCAAGGTGCTCGAAATCGGCGACGATCCGACCGGCTGGGAGCCGGCGCTGCTCGAAGTGTCCGAGCAGGACTGGGACCTGATCATCGGCGGCACCTTCTCGCTGTCCGAAACGCTGGGCACCGTGGCCGAGCAGTACCCGGACAAGAAGTACATCCTGTTCGATGCGAGCCTGCCCTTCGAAGGCGGCGCCTACCCCAACGTCTACGCCGTCCAGTACAAGCAGAACGAAGGCTCCTACCTCGGCGGCATCCTTGCCGCGGGCCTCCTGAAGTCGGGCCTCCCCGCTGACGCCGGCACGGCGCTCGGCTTCCTCGGCGGCATGGACATTCCCGTGATCAACGACTTCCTCGTCGGCTACATTGCCGGCGCCCAGTCGGTCACCCCCGACGTCAAGGTGTCGGTCGCCTATGCCGGCTCGTTCACCGATGCCGCCAAGGGCAAGGAACTCGGGCTCGCCCAGTATCGCTCGGGCGTTGCGCTCGGCTTCATCGCCGCCTCGCAGGCCGGCCTCGGCCAGGCGGCTGCCGCCAAGGAAACCGGCAAGTTCGTGCTCGGCGTCGACTCCGACCAGGAAGCGATCTTCGCCGAAAGCGATCCGGCGATCGCCAGCCAGGTGGTGAGCTCGGTGCTGAAGAACGTCGACGTCAGCCTCGTCCGCGCCTACGACCTCTACAAGGAGGGTAAGCTCCCCTTCGGTTCGGCCGAGACCGTCGGCCTTGCTGAAGGCGCCGTCGGCATCGTCGAGACCGGCAACTACGAGAAGCTCGCGTCCGCCGAGACCAAGGCCGCCATCGCCGACGCCAAGGCCAAGATCGCCGCGGGCGAGATCGTCGTGCCGACCGCGTTCGGCATGGACACCGCCGCGATCAGCGCCATCCGCGACGCCGTCCGTCCGTAAGCGCCGATGAGCACCGCGCCGCAAATGGCCGAAGGCCCCATCGTCTCGTTCCGGCAGGTCGGCAAGACCTATCCGAACGGCACCGTGGCCCTCACGGACGCCTCCTTCGACATCCGGAGAGGATCGATCCACGCCATCTGCGGCGAGAACGGCGCCGGCAAATCCACGCTGATGAAGATCCTGTTCGGGCTCGAAAGCCCGAGCGCCGGACAGGTCTTCATCGATGGCGCCGCGGCCGATACCGCGACGCCAGACTTCGCCGGCAAGCACGGCATCGGCATGGTGCACCAGCACTTCTCGCTGGTCCCCATCCTCACTGTCACCGAGAACATCATCCTCGGCCACGAGCCGCGCAGCTCGATCTTCATCGATCGTACTAAGGCGCGCCGCCAGGTCGTCGAACTGAGTGAACGTTTCGACCTCGCAGTCGACCCCGATGCGCGCACCGACACCCTGTCGGTCGCAGCGCAGCAGAAGGTCGAGATTCTCAAGGCACTGTCGCGCGACACGCGCCTGCTCATCCTCGACGAGCCGACCGCTGTGCTGTCTCCGCCCGAGATCGAAGAACTGTTCAACCGCCTGCGCGACCTGCGCGCCGCGGGCATGACCATCCTGTTCATCTCCCACAAGCTGCACGAAGTGCGCGCGCTGGCGGAGACGGTCACCGTGCTGCGCGCCGGCAAGGTGGTGGGCACCACGCCGCTTGCCGAGGTCGATGACGCCGAGATCACCCGCATGGTGATGGGCCGCGACGTCGACGTGCCACGCCGCCAGCGCCAGACCACCTCTGCCCCGGTCGTGCTCGAGCTCGCGAAAGTCTCGACCCGCTCGCACGATCCCGCCGACCGCATCGAGGACATCTCGCTATCGATCCGCGCCGATGAAATCGTCGGCATCGCCGGCGTCGATGGCAGCGGCCAGCGTGGCCTCGTCTCGGTGCTCAGCGGCCTGATGCATCCGGCCTCCGGCAGCATTCGCCTCTCCGGCGCCGACATGTCGCGAGCCGCCGCCCCCGCCTGGCGCAAGGCCGGCCTCGCCTACCTCCCGGCCGATCGCTACGCGCAGGGCGGCACCGCCTCGCTCAGCCTGGCCGACAACGCCATTGCCGGCACCGATGGCGACAAGGCGCTGCAATGGGGCCCGTTCCTTCGCCGCGGCGCCATCCGCCAGCGCGTCCAGCAGATGATCGCCGACTATGCGGTGCGCGCCGGCGGCACCGGCGAGCGGCTGGACTCGCTCTCCGGCGGCAACGCCCAGAAGCTGATCGCAGCGCGCGAACTCGCCGGCTCGCCAAAACTGCTGATCGCCGACCAGCCGACCCGCGGCGTCGACGTCGCGGCCGCTGCCCTCTTGCACGGCCGCATCGACCAGGCCGCCCGCAACGGCGCCGCGGTGCTGCTGATCACTGCCGATCTGGACGAACTGCTGCGCCTCGCCGATCGCGTGCTGGTGCTGTTCAACGGCCGGATCGTCGCCGACCTCGCCAACCACGCCGGCCTGACGCCCGCCGCGCTCGGCCCCTACATGCTCGGTCTGGAGAAGGCCTCATGACCCGCTCCATCCTCGCCGGTCTCACCGAATTCGCCCTCACGGCACTGGTCATCGTGCTGGTGATCCTCGCCGTACTGGTGCCGGTGGCGCTGTCGCAGCCGGACCCGTTCGAGGTGCTCCGGCTGTTCGTCCTCGGCCCGTTCGGCACCATCCGCCACATGGGCAACATCCTCGAAGCGGCGACCCCCGCCATGATGACCGGCCTTGCCGCGACCATCATCTTTCGCGCCGGCATGTTCAACCTCGGCGTCGAGGGCAGCTTCTTCCTCGGTGGCCTCGCCGCCGCCGCGACTGCCGTCCTGCTCCCGCTCACCGGCTTCGTCGCGACGCCTGCCGCCATCCTCGTTGGCGCGCTCGTCGGCTCGCTCGCCTGTATCGTGCCGGGCTACCTCCGGGTGCGTTTCGGCGCCTCCGAGATGGTCAACTCGCTGGTGCTGAACTTCGCCTTCCTGTTCGCCGGCGTCTACTTCCTCAACTACGTGCTGCGCGATCCCAATGCCGGCGCGCTGATGTCCTACAAGCTGCCCGCCGACTTCACCCTCGACCGGCTGCTGCAGGGCACCCGCCTGCATACCGGCGTCATCATCGCCTTCGTCGCCTGCATCCTCGGCGGCATCTGGCTCTACGGCACCCGTTCCGGCCTCAATGTCCGCATCGTCGGCTCGAGCCCGGGCTTTGCCAGCCATCTCGGCCTCGCCTCGTCGAAACTGCTGATGCAGGCGCAGGTCGCCGGCGGTCTGATTGCCGGCATGGCCGGCGCCATCGAGGTGCTCGGGCTCTACAGCCGCTTCTCGTGGACCGCCCTGCCCGGCCTCGGCTGGACCGGCATCACCGTCGCCATCCTCGCCCGCGAGAACCCGTTCCTCGTCATCCCTGCCGCACTGTTCCTCGCTTACCTCCAGGTCGGCGGCGACATGCTGGCGCGCAATCTCGACGTGCCCTCCGAGATCGTCGGGCTGGTCACCGCCGCGATCCTGCTGGCCGTCACCGCCGCGGCCATCTTCCGCCACCCGGCGTTCCTGCGCCTCATCCGCGACATCAAGGGTCAGGAGCGCGGCGCATGATCGAGTTCTTCCAGGCCATCGCCGACCCCGCCGTCGTCGCCACCGTGCTGCGAGTGATGACGCCGCTGCTGCTCGCTGCCCTCGGCGTGCTGATCTCCGATCGCGCGGGCGTGCTCAACATCGGCATGGAGGGCATCATGCTCTCGGGCGCGCTGATCGGCGTGCTGGTCAGCGCCGCTACCGCCAACCCGTTCCTCGGCCTCTTCGCCGCGCTGATCGGCGGCGGCATGCTCGGCGCGCTGATGGCCTTGTTCATCAATGGCCTCGGCACCCAGTTCATCATCACAGGTATTGCGCTCAACATGGCGGCCCTCGCCGCGACGACGTTGGGCCTGTTCCTTGCCACCGGCGACAAGGGGATGTCGGGCGCGCTGCAGAGCGGCGTGCTGCCCAATATCGACATCCCCTTGCTCGGCGGCATCCCGGTGCTCGGCCCGCTGCTGTCGGGCCACCACATGCTGACCTACGTGGCGATCCTCGCCGTCCCCACGGTCGCCATCATGCTGGCGCGGACGCCCTTCGGCCTTCACATCCGCGCCGTCGGCTCCGACCCCAAGGCGGCCGCGGCCGCCGGTGTCTCGCGCAATCGCGTGCAGTTCCATGCGCTGACTCTCTCCGGCGTATTCGGCGGCGCCGCGGGCGCATATCTCTCGATGGGCTATGTCAGCTGGTTCGCCCAGAACATGACCGCCGGACGTGGCTTCATCGCGCTCGCCGCCGAGGTGATGGGCATGGGCACGGCCTGGGGCACGTTCGCCGCTGCGGCGGTGCTCGGCATCGCCGAAACCGTCGCCATCACCATGCAGACCAAGGGCCTGCCCAATGAGCTGATGCAGATGATCCCCTACATCGTGCCGGCCGTCATGCTGACCGTTTACGCGGCACGCCGGCAGGCCAAGGCCCGCTCGAATTCCTGACCACCCTAGATACGAAGGTAGCCCATGAAAGCCTGGGAACTGACCCGCGACCTGCTGCGCGACACCATGCCGATCGTCCGCACTGCCGAAGAGCAGACCTGGGACGCCAGCGCCATCATGAACGGCGGCGACATGCTGGTGGCGATGTACTGGCAGAGCAACGTGCCCGGCTCCGCCGCGCCCGAATGCCTGATGGCCGGCGCGCTGCAGTCGATGGAGAGCAAGGGGTACAAGCTCGCTCCCTATGAGGACCTGCTGAAGCAGGGCCTCGACGCTCTGGCCGCCAAGAATTACGAAGCGCTCTACACCATCGACTACCGCCTGCGCGCCATCATGCGCGCCGCCGTGGCCGATCCCAACCACAAGAGCCAGAAGACCCTGCGCTACGCCGACTGGGCCGCGTTCGATGCCGATGTGAACTGGCCGGCCGACACTGCCGTCGACGTCGCCAGCGCCGACTTCGTCGATCGCACCCGCGCCGCTTGGCTGGCGCAGCTGGTCGGCGCTGCCGCCGGCACGGCGCTCGAGGGCTACACCGCCGAAAACATCGCCAAGGTGTTCGGCCCGATCCGCGACTACGTGCGCGAGCCCAACACCTATAATGACGACATCACCTTCGAGATCGCCTTCCTCGAAGCCTTCGCCGACAAGGGCCACGCCGTCACCGGCGCCGATATCGCCGAGCGCTGGACCGCGCTGATCCCGATGGGCTGGTCGGCCGAGGCCGTGGCGCTCGCCAGCATCCGCCGTGGCCTCCTGCCGCCGCTGACCGGTTCGCTCGACAACCCGTTCGACGAGTGGATCGGCGGCCAGATGCGCGGCACCATCTGCGGCATGGTCGCCCCCGGCCAGGCCCGTGAGGCCGCCCGCCTCGCCTGGATCGACGCCGAGATCTCGGCCGCCGGCAACGGCATCCTCGGCGAGGTGTTCAACGCCGTGCTCGCCGCCCGCGCCTACACCGAGACCGACAGCAAGGCGCTGCTCACCTCGACCATCGCCCTGTTCTCGACCCGCACCGAGTACGGCGCCGTCCTCGCCTTCGCGCTCGACGCCTGCCGCAATTCGCCGGACTGGCAGACCGCCTGGGCGAAGTGCGACGCGGAATACGTCGAGTACAACTGGATCCACGTCTACCCGAATGCCGCCGCGCAGGTGGTGGCGCTGTGGTTCGGCAACGGCGATTTCGACCTGACGCTGGAGATCATCTGCGGCATCGGCCACGACGTCGATTGCAACGCCGCCCAGATGCTCTGCATCCTCGGCATCCAGCAGGGCAGCAGCATCATCGACGACCGCTGGTCCGCCCCGCTGCTGGTCGACGACATCGTCACCTACATGCGCCGCCCGGCCAAGATCGCCTTCGACGACCTGGTCGGCCAGACCGTCGAAGCGGTGCGCAAGGCACGGAAGTAAGCAACGCCACGTCCCTCTCCCCGCAGGGTGAGAGGGACGTGCATGCGGTCATGCCGAACTGCATGCCTGCCCCGCAACGCCAGCCTGGTGCGCGGTTGCTGCCGCGGCGCCGTCTGGACATCTTCAAGCCGCGCAGGAATCATCGACGACATGACGCAGACATCGCCGCAGATCGCGTTCGCCGACGCCCTTGCCACGTATCGCACCGAGCGCGACGTCGGAGTGGCGCTGCATCGCCTTGCCGAAGCGACGGTTGGCGTGAAGCTGTTCACGATGACAGCCGACAATCCCGCGGGCGGATATGTGCGACGCGTCTATTCGAGCGACGAGACGGCCTATCCGGTGCTCGGCACCAAGCCGATCGTGTTCGACGAGACCTACCGCAAGATGACCGAGGAGCGATTCGTCTACGTGGCGAACTCGGTCGAGGCGATGCGCGCTGACTTCCCCGACCTCGACCTCATCGTTTCGCTGGGCTGCGGTTCGGCGATCAACATGCCGATCGTCGCAGGCGGCGAGATGCTCGGAAGCGTCAATCTCTTGCACGAGGAAGGCTGGTACACGCCCGAGCGCGTCGAGGCCGCGCGACTCCTGACCGTGCCGGCGATCGCCTGCTTCCTGATCCTGCGCAGCCGCTTCACCATCTGATGGTTGCGCGGGCGCCGGCAAGGTGCTGATATGCCTCCAATTATAGTGGGGCTAAAGTTGAGCGTGGTGGGACAAACGGGGCAGCCGGCATGACCGCCTATGTCTTGCAGCGGCTGGCGCTGATGCTGGTGACGCTGTTCGCCATCATCACCCTCACCTTCTTCCTGATGCACGCGGTGCCCGGCGGGCCGTTCGTCTCCGACAAGATGATGGCGCCGGAAATCCAGGCGGCCATCAACGCCAAGTACCACCTCGATGACCCGATCTGGGTGCAGTACCTCAATTACCTGCGGGGCATCGCGACCTTCGACCTCGGGCCGTCGTTCAAGTACGCAGGCATGAGCGTCAACGAGATCATCGCCCAGGGGCTGCCGACGACGCTCAAGGTCGGGGTGCTGGCGCTGATCTGCGTCGTCTCGCTGGGTGTGCCGCTCGGCATTGTCGCGGCGCTCAACCGCAACCGCTGGCCCGACACGCTGGTGATGGTGATCGCCACCATCGGCGTCGCGGTGCCGTCCTATGTCATCGCGACGGTGGCGCTCTACTTCTTTGCGCTGCGCCTGGGCTGGGTCCCGACCTTCGGCCTCGACGACTGGCGCGGCTACTTCCTCCCGGTCTTCGCGCTGTCGGGCTTCTGGATTTCGTTCATCGCGCGCCTTGCCCGCTCGAGCCTGCTCGAGACGCTGCAGATGGACTACATGACCACCGCCAAGGCCAAGGGCCTGAAGCCCGGCCAGATCCTCTTCAAGCACGGACTGCGCAACTCACTGATCCCGGTCGTGACAGTGCTCGGACCGGTCGTCGCCAACCTCATCACGGGGTCGTTCGTGATCGAGCAGATCTTCGCCCTGCCCGGCATCGGCCGCCACTTCGTGCTGTCGATCACCAATCGCGACTACACCGCGATCATGGGCATCACGATCTTCTACGCAGCGGTGCTGATGGTGATGATCTTCATCGTCGACATGCTGTACCTCGTGCTCGACCCGCGCATCAAATACCGCGAGGCGCGATGAGCGATATTCACGTCGCCCCCGAGATGTGGAAGCCGGCTGCCCGGATCGCGGGCGCGGCCGAGCAGATCGCGGCACCCAGCCTCACCTACTGGCAGGACGTGCGCCAGCGCCTGTGGCGCAATCGGCCGGCCATGCTCGGGCTGGGCTTCATCATCGTGCTGGTCATCGCCGCGATCTTCGGCCCGATGGTGTCGCGGCACAACTACTACGACCAGGACCTGAAGCTCTCCAACATCCCGCCGGTGTTCCAGGTCTATGAGGTGACGGACGAGAGCGGCGCGACCACGCGCTTCTTCTTCAACTCCGGCAACCTCAACCTCTACGAGGTGACCGACGACGGCCGCATCGCCGGTCTCATCCGCGGCAAGAAGGACCTGCTGAAGAAGCAGACCGTGTTTGCCTTCGGCGATGTCGAGGTGACCCTCAACGCGGCAACCCAGACGCTGACGCGCGGCGGCGGCGTGGTGCTGGCTGCGGGCGGCTGGCAGTGGAACATGAGCAACCTCTTCGGCACCGACCAGCTCGGCCGCGACGTGCTCGCCCGCCAGCTCTACGGCGCACGGATTTCGCTGACCGTCGCGCTGGTCGCAACACTGGTGAACTTCTTCATCGGCGTCTTCTACGGCGGCATCGCCGGCTACCTGGGTGGTCGCGTCGACACGCTGATGATGCGCGTCGTCGAGGTGATCTCCACGATCCCGCTGACGCTCTACGTCATCCTCATCATGGTGGTGTTCAACTCCGGCTTCTTCTCGGTGATCATCGCCATCGGCTCGGTCTACTGGGTCGACATGGCCCGCATCGTACGCGGGCAGATCCTCACGCTGAAGCAGCAGGACTACGTTGCCGCGGCGCGGACGATGGGCGCCTCGACCGGCCGCATCCTGACGCGTCACCTGCTGCCCAACTCCATCGGCCCGATCCTCGTCGCACTGACGATGCTGATCCCGAGCGCCATCTTCATCGAGAGCTTCATGAGCTTCATCGGTCTCGGCGTCACGCCGCCCGAAGCAAGCTGGGGCACCCTGACATCGGAGGCCGTCGAGACATTGCGGGCCTATCCGTACCAGATGTTCTTCCCGGCGGCCGCCATCAGCCTAACCATGTTCGCCTTCAACTTCCTCGGCGACGGCCTGCGCGATGCACTCGATCCGAGGCTGCGCACATGAGCCAGCCCCTTCTGTCGGTCAGGGATCTGCGCACCAGCTTCTTCACCTCACGTGGCGAGGTGCAGGCGGTGCGCGGGGTGTCGTTCGAACTCCGGCCCGGCGAGATTCTCGGCATCGTCGGCGAGAGCGGCTCGGGCAAGTCGATCACCTGCATGAGCCTGCTCGGGCTGCTCAAGAGCAACGGCAAGGTGATCGCCGGCTCCGCCCTGTTCGAAGGCGAGGACCTGCTGCAGCTCGACGATCGCGACCTGCGTCGCCTGCGCGGCGACGAGATCGGCATGATCTTCCAGGATCCGATGACCTCGCTGAACCCCACGCTGACGGTCGGCGAGCAGGTGATCGAGACGATCCTGAGGCATCGTCGCATCTCCCGAGCGGCGGCGCGGCAACGCGCCACCGAGCTGTTCGAGCTCGTGCGCATTCCGTCGGCCGCCAAGCGGCTCCGCTCGTATCCGCACGAGTTCTCGGGCGGGATGCGGCAGCGGGTGATGATCGCCATGGCCCTGAGCTGCGATCCCAAGCTGCTGATCGCCGACGAGCCGACGACCGCCCTCGACGTCACCATCCAGCGACAAATCCTGGCGCTGCTGCGAGAATTGCAGTCGCGGCTGGGCATGGCCGTGATCCTCATCACGCACGACCTCGGCGTCATCGCCGAAACCGCCGATCGCGTGCTGGTGATGTATGGCGGCATGGTGATGGAAGAAGCACCGGTGCGCCGCATGTTCGCCCGGCCGAGCCACCCCTACACGCGCGGTCTGCTCGCCTCGATTCCCGACCTCCGCGATGGCACGCACCAGCGGCTGACGCCTATCCCCGGCTCGCCGCCGGATATGCGCCGCCCGCCCGCCGGCTGCCCCTTCGCCCCGCGCTGCCGCAACGCGATGGCGCAATGCGTCAAGGCGCTGCCACCAATCTACGAAGTCGACGCAGGCCATGGGTCGCGCTGCTGGCTGCACCATGCCGAAGCCCCGCGCGTCGAGGGTATCAACGAACTGGTGCCGGCATGAGCGACACGCCCCTGGTCGAACTGCGCAATCTCACCAAGCACTTCACGCTGTCGAACGGCCTGTTCGGCCGCGGCAAGGTCGTGCTCCGCGCCGTCGATGGCGTTGACCTCACCATCAATCGCGGCGAGACGCTCGGCCTCGTCGGCGAAAGCGGATGCGGCAAGTCGACCCTCGCCCGCACGTTGATCCGCCTGTTCCAGCCAACCTCCGGCGAGATGCTGTTCGATGGCATCGACATCGCCGAAATCGGCGAGCGGCAGCTCGCGCCGTTCCGCCGCCGCATGCAGATGATCTTCCAGGATCCGTATGCGTCGCTGAATGGACGCATGACTGTGCGGAACCTGATCGCCGAGCCGCTCGAGATTGCAGGCATCGGCGACGCAGCCTCGCGGCTGGCCCGGGTCGACGAACTCATGGACCGGGTCGGCCTCAACCCCGACCACGCCACGCGCTTCCCGCACGAGTTCTCCGGCGGGCAGCGCCAGCGCATCGGCATCGCCCGCGCCATCGCGCTCAACCCTGACCTCGTGATCTGCGACGAACCGATCTCGGCGCTCGACGTGTCGATCCAGGCGCAGGTGGTCAACATGCTCGAGGATCTGCAGGACGAGTTCGGCCTGACCTACCTTTTCATCACCCACGACCTGTCGATGGTGCGCCATATCTCGGATCGGATCGGGGTGATGTATCTGGGCAAGATCGTCGAGCTTGCCCCCAATGACGCCCTCTATCGCGCCCCGGCGCATCCCTACACGCAGGCGCTGCTCGCCTCGATCCCGGTCGCCGATCCGACGGCGCGGCGGGACACTGCGCCGATGCGCGGCGAGATCCCGACTGCCGTCGACGTCCCTTCGGGCTGCCGCTTCCGCACGCGCTGCCCCTTCGCCACCGACCTTTGCGCTTCCGCCGAGCCTCCACTGCGCGAACTCGACGGAGGCCATTTCGCCGCCTGCCACTACGCCGAGAAGGTGATGGCCAGGCAGATGGAGGCTGCGTGACGTCACGCGGCCGCCGACTTTCGCAGGACCGGCTCTCGGTCCGGATTCAACAGGGAGAAACGTCATGCTGAAGACTGCGCTGCTGCCAGCCCTGGCCGCACTGCTGCTCGCCTCCGCCAGTCCGGTCTGGGCCGCGGGCGAGCTGACCTACGTGGTCAACAACGAATCCGCCAAGTACGATCCCGGCACCACGGCCGAAACGTTTGCCACCCCCATCATCGGCAACGCCTTCGAGGGCCTGGTGAAGTATGCCTCGGACGGTTCGATCGTTCCGGCGCTCGCCGAAAGCTGGACCCTCAGCGATGACGGCCTCACCTACACCTTCAAGATCCGCGACGCCGCCAAGTGGTCGGACGGCAAGCCCGTCACCGCCGGCGATTTCGTCTACGCCTGGAAGCGCGTGCTGACCCCGGCCTCGGGCGCCATGAACGCGCCGATGCTCTATTCGATCGTCGGTGCCGAGGAATACTTCGCCGACCAGAGCAAGGACAGCGTCGCGGTCAGCGCCACCGATGACAAGACGCTGACCTTCACGCTCAAGCAGCGCGTCCCCTACATGCTGCAGTTGCTCGGCTTCTCGACCTTCTTCCCGGTGCGCGAGGACATCGTCTCCGCCAATCCCGATGGCTGGACGACCAAGCCCGAGACCTACATCGGCACCGGCCCGTTCAAGGTCACGGCGATGAACTTCGGCGAGTCCGTCGTGCTCGAGAAGAACCCCGACTACTACAACGCCGAGAACGTCAGCCTCGACAAGCTGACCTTCCGCCTCATCCCCGATCCGGCTACCGCGCTCGCGGCCTACGAGGCCGGTGACGTGGACGGGATCGAAGCCGTGCCCTCGCCTGAAATTCCGCGCCTGTCGTCGGAAGATGGCAACGGCTTCCTGGTCGTGCCGGCGCTCGGCACCACCTACGCCTTCTTCAACCCTGCGCAGAAGCCGCTCGACGACGTCCGCGTCCGCAAGGCACTCTCCATGGCGATCGACCGCGAGGAGATCGTCGAGTTCGTGCTGCAGTCGGCCGATCAGCCGGCGCTCGCCCTCGTGCCGCCCGGCATGAACGTCGCCGGCGAGGACTTCACCGACGGGCGCGACACGTTCGGCCTCGCGCCGACCGCTGAGGTCGACGCCGCCAAGGCGCTGCTCGCCGAAGCCGGCTACCCCGACGGCGCAGGCTTCCCCGACACGGTGTTCGTGACCTACTCGTCGCCGCCGATCGAGAAGCTGCTCGAGGCCATCCAGCAGATGTGGAAGAAGAACCTCAACATCGACGTGAAGATCCAGGCGTCCGAGTGGCAGGTCTTCTACCCCGAAGTGCAGAAGGTGCAGTACCAGATCGCGCAGATGGGCTGGGGCGCCGATTACCCGCACCCGATGACGTTCCTCGACAACTTCGTCACCGGCAGCCCCAACAACCTCGCCGGCTGGTCGAACGCCGACTACGACAAGCTGATCGCCGACGCCAAGGCGACCGGTGACGAGAAGGTGTCGCTCGACGACATGCGCAAGGCCGAGGCGATCATCATGAACGAGATGGTCATCCTGCCGCAGTACCACCGCAACCAGTACATGATGATGAAGCCCTACGTGAAAGGCTTCTGGCGCTCGCCGCTCAACGTCCCCTACTTCGACGCAGTCACCGTCGAGAAGTGATCAAACGGCGAGGCCCGGCGCCAGCTGGGCCTCGCCTCACCAGTCGGAGTGGGCCTTACCAAGGGCCCATTTCGAAGGCCGCCCGGAGCCACGTGCCGGGTTTGACCCAAGTGTCAGGAAATTGTCTGCACCGTGGCAATCGTGGCGCAACTGAGAGCTGCTAGGAACTAGCCCGCGGCGTATCGCGGAGACCTTGCTCCGCGTTGAGCTCGGGACGTCTGCCATGATCGATGGCCTCGTCGGCATCCTCCGGACCTATCCGTATATCGCGTTCTTTCTGACGTTGGCCCTCGGCTACCTGATCGGACAGATCAAGCTCGGCGGGCATGCGCTCGGGTTGGTCACCGGGTCGTTGTTCGCGGGCCTGCTGGTCGGTCAGCTGGCGATCGAGCTCAGTCCCGAGCTCAAGACGATCTTCCTGCTGCTGTTTCTCTTCGCCAATGGCTATGGCGCGGGACCCCAGTTCTTCCGCGCCTTGCGACAGGATGGAGTGGGGCCGCTTCTTCTGACCCTCGTGGTGTGCTTCACCGGCCTGCTCATGGTCTGGCTGATGGCGAGGCTGATGAATCTCGAGGTCGGATACGCGGCGGGCCTGTTGTCTGGCGCCCTGACCCAGTCATCCGCGATGGGTACTGCCACCGAGGCGATCATGAACCTGCCGATCCCGGTCGAGGAGCAGCAGCGGCTCGCCAACCAGGTCCCCATCGCCGATGCCGTCTGCTACCTCTTCGGGTTCTGGGGGGAAGTGCTGTTCGTCGCGGCCATCCTGCCTCGCCTGCTGGGGATCGATCTCGAACGCGAGGCAAGGGAGCTGGAGACCAAGCTGGGGATGAAGCAGGATTTCGGGCTCCAGTCCGGATATGCCGTCCACGCGACGCGCGCCTTCCTGATGACGTCGGACCGCTATGCCGATGTCGCAGCCCTCGAGGCCGAGGCGACGGCCGAGGGCATGCGGGTTTTCGTCTCGCGCGTCCGGCGCGGCGAGATCATCGAGGAGGCCGCGCCGACGACCAGGCTGCGGCAGGGCGACGTCATTGCCCTGGGCGGACAGCAGCGCTTCATTCTCGATTTCGCGGACCGGATCGGCGAGGAGGTCGACGATCCGACCCTGCTCGATACGCCCATCGAGTCTGCCGCCATCATCGTCACGAAGGGCAGTGTCGACGGACAGACGTTTGGCGAACTGGCTCAGCGCGATTTTGCCCGCGGCGTTTTTGTCACCAAGCTGATGCGCGGGCAGCAGCAGATCCCCATCACCGACGCGACCCGCATCGAGAGGGGCGACGTCCTGTCCCTCATCGGGCAGCCATCCCGGCTTTCCGCCGCGGCCGCGCATCTGGGATACCTCGAACGTTCGACGCTCGTCACCAACATGCTGACGCTGGGACTCGGGATCGCCATCGGATGCCTGATCGGGCTGCCGGCGTTCTATATCGGCGGCGTCAAGCTGGCGCTTTCGACCTCGGTGGGCACCCTTCTCGCCGGGTTGCTGTTCGGCTGGCTGCATAGCCGGCGGCCCTGGCTCGTTGGGCACATCCCGGAAGCGTCGCGGATGTTCATCGTGAACTTCGGCCTGGCAGGCTTTGTCGCCATCACCGGCCTCCACGCCGGGCCGGACTTCATTTCCGGCCTCATGGAGGTCGGGCTGGCGCTGTTCATTGCCGGTGTGATCTGCACCTGCGTGCCGCCGACTGTCGGCGTCCTGTTCGGTCGCTATGTGCTCAAGATGAACCCCGTCCTGCTGTTCGGAGGCGTCGCCGGTGCGCAGACCATGACGGCAGCCATGGTGGCGGTGCAGGACCGGGCAAAGAGCCAGGCCCCGGTGCTCGGCTTCACCGTCCCCTATGCACTGGGAAACATCATCCTCACCACGTTCGGCACGGTCATCGTACTGCTCATGACCTAGCTGTCGTTGTCGGCAGGCCCGCAGTGGCAGGCCCCTGGCCCGGCCGGTCCAATCTCTTCCGCCTTGAGAACCCGACCCACTTGCGATCGGCAGCCGGTCCACGCCTTCGGGCAGTCATCGGGGCCATCGGAAATCCGGTTGCGCGGCCGGAGCGGCAATGTAACCCATGTGGGCAAGGGGTGGTGGCTTGGGAGGGCCCAACATGTTCGGCAGAGTCTTGCGGCTTGGCCTTGCGATCGATTGGGTGCGGGTCCTGCCCATCCTCGCGTGCACGGCGCTGGCCGCCGCCCTGCCCGTCGGCGTGCCGGTGCTCCTGGGCCGCATTATCGACGCCGCGCTGCGTGGCGCGGGGCTGTTCGAGTTGCTGCCGCTCCTGGGTCTCGTCGTGGCCCTTGCCGTCGCCGCAGCTCTTGCCGAGGTGCTGGCCAACACCCTTGGGGCTCGCGTCGGCTATGGCCTCTCCTGGCAGCTGGCGCGGCGGCTCTATGGCCAGCTTCTCCGCATGCCGCTGCTGAGTTATGCCACCATCAATCCCGGCGTCTTGAACAGCCGCCTGACCAACGACATGCGCATGGTCGATCCGCTGTTCACCGCCGTCCCGCTGGCCACCGTCCACGGCTGGGTCGGGCTGGCTGCCGTCGGGATCGCGCTGGCCCTCATCAATCCCTGGTTCCTTGCCGCCTTCGCGCTCGTCCCGCTTGCCCTCATGGCAGTGCGCTTTGCCGAAGGACGCATCAACGCCACGATCAAGGACTCCTACGAGATCAACGCGGCCGTCGCCTCGCAGATCGAGAGCACCACCAGCGGCGACGCGGTCAGCCTCGTCCGGCAGGCGCGCGCCACTGGGGCCGAGGAGCACCGCTTCGCCGAGCTGGCCGACAAATCCGTTGCCCTCGCGGCGCGCATGGACAACTGGCGCGCAGTGATCAGCGCGGCCTATCGGCTGTGCTTCGATCTGATCACCGTGCTGTTTCTCGGGATCGGGGTGCTGCTGGCCTCGGCCGGGCAGATATCGATCGGCAGCGTCGTCTCGGCGCTGTTCTTCGTCGGCCTCGTGCGCCAGCCGCTGGGCGAGGTGGTGGGCCAGCGCTATCCGATGATCCGCGCCGGCATGGGGCTGGATCGCGTCGAGGCGGTGCTGCAGTCAGAGAACACGGGCCTGCCGACAGTGGTGGCTGCAGCACGCGCGCCAGGGCCCGCGCCGTCCGCTGAGGTCCTGGCGTTCGACAGCGTGAGCTACACCTATCCCGGCCGCGACGCCGTGGCGGTCAGGACGCTTTCGGATGTCGCCAGCGCCAGTTCCGGCATGACCGGGTTTCTCGCCGGAATATCTCTGACCCGACTGAACGAGGCGGCGGGCGTGGATGGGCAGGACCAACCGTCCCGGTTCCTCAACGACATCTCGTTCTCGGTTCGCCGGGGTGAGACCGTGGCGATCGCCGGACATTCCGGCTCGGGCAAGTCGACCATCATCAGCCTCGCCTGCGGCTCGATCCGGCCGTCGAGCGGTCGCATCCGCGTCGAGGGCGTCGATGCGAGCGAGTTGGCGGAAGAAGATGTCTGGCGTTCCGTCTCCCTCGTCAGCCAGGATGTCTACCTGCGCGATGCGACACTGCGCGACAACCTGAGCTATGGCGTCGGGGATGCCACGGACGACCGGCTCACCGATGCCCTGCACCAGGCCGGACTGGGTGAACTGTTGCGGCAGCTGCCTGATGGGCTGGGCACCATGGTCGGGCAACGCGGCAAGCGTTTCTCCGGCGGTGAACGACAACGCGTCGCCATTGCCCGTGCGGTGCTGCGCGATCGGCCGCTGCTCATCCTCGACGAGGCAACCTCGCATCTCGACGCCGAACGCGAGGAAGGCATCCTCGATGCCATCGACACGATCGCGGCCAACCGGGCGGTGCTCGTGGTGGCGCACCGGGCATCGGCTATCGAGCGTGCGGACCGTGTCGTCATGATCGAGCATGGCAGCGTGGTCGAGCACGGCACGCATGCCGAGCTGATCGCCGCCAGCGGCCGCTACGCCGCCATGCACCGGGCCAGCGCGACGAGTTGAGTGTCCCCTTCGCGCGAGGAACGGCCACCGGTCGATTGTGCAACGGTTGGATGTGAGCTGGTCGTCCCCGTAGTCCAAAGCATGAGGGCCCGAGCATGGCCCGGGCCCTCATGGATGGATGACGCAGCGGCTGGCTCAGCGGAGCAGCGCGCGCGCCTCTTCGATGCCGAGGGCGGCGGGGCGCTCGCAGGTGGTCGACAGCGTGATGACCTGGCCGGTTTCGCCGGCCTTGAGGATCGAGACCATGACGTCGATGGCATGGAGCGCCACGTCGAGGTCGCAGCGGGCCTTACGGCCGGTCTCGATGGAATCCATCATGTCGCTGAGGCCGGCGTTGCGGTAGTTCGCACGCGGGTTCGGCTTGTCGAGGTCCTGGTTGGCAACGCCGAACGGGTGATCCCACGGGGTGACCTTCTCCTTCTCGCCGGCGCGGTCGGTGATGGTGACGTCGCCGTTGAAGAAGTTCGGATCGGGCACGTAGACCGAGCCTTCGGTGCCGTAGAGCTCGATGTTGTGGTGGCCGTGGCTCGACACGTCCCAGCTGGCGCCCAGCGTGATGATGGCACCCGAGTGGAACTCGAGGATGGCATGGATCGTGGTCGGGGTGCCGACCTTGATCTTGGTCCCCTGGTAGGGCGAGTTGGGCGTGGTCACCTCGCGCTCGGTGCGGGCCATGCCGGTGAACGCGGTGACGCGCTTGATCGGGCCGACGAGGCTGATCAGGTCCGTGATGTAGTACGGGCCAAGATCGAGGATCGGGCCGCCGCCGGGCTGGAAGAAGAAGTCCGGATTGGGGTGCCAGTGCTCCATGCCGCGGCTCATCACGTGCATGGTGCCCGAGGCGATGCGGCCGATCTTGCCGCTGTCGATGATCGCCCGGGCCTGCTGGTGCGCGCCGCCGAGGAAGGTATCCGGAGCCGAGCCGACCTTGAGCTTGTGCTCGGCGGCGATGGCGCGAATCTCGATGCCTTCTTCGACGCTGAGGACGAACGGCTTCTCGGAATAGGCGTGCTTGCCGGCGCTCAGGATGTCCTTGGTCACTGCGAAGTGGGTCGAGGGGATCGTGAGGTTCACGATCACGTCGACCTCTGAGTTCTTCAGCAGCTCGTCCGGCGTCTGGCCCGCTACATTGTACTCCTCGGCGCGCTTCTTGGCGGCCTCGGGGATGATATCGGCGATGGCCCGGACTTCGAGGTTCTTGAACAGGGGCGCAAGGCGCAGGTAGGCGGCCGAGATGTTGCCGGCACCCATGATGCCGACGCCATAGGTCTTTGCCATCGTTACGCTCCGAGGGTCTTGATGAAGGCGATCGAGCGCGAGGCGAAGCGGTCGATGTCGCTGGGGTTGTCGTGTTCGGCGACGAAGTACTGCGCCTTGGTCTGGTTGCGGACGATCGGCCACAGGGTCTTCCACGGCACGACGCCATGGCCGGCATCGGCCCAGCCATCCTCGTTGGTGTTCTCGCCTGCCGGCGCGATGTCCTTGACGTGGACGGCGACGATGCGGTCGCCGAACTTGGGTAGCCACGTGGCCGGATCGGCCTTGCCGCGGACGATCCAGGCGACGTCGGCCTCGACGTTCACCGCGGGCGCCGCCTCGAGCAGGATGTCCATGGCGTACTTGCCGTCATAGCTGACGAACTCGAAGTCGTGGTTGTGGTAGCCGAAGGTAAGGCCGGCATCCTGGAAGGGCTTGCCGATCTTCTGCAGCTTGTCGCCGAACGCCTTCCAGCCATCGGCCGAGGTCGGGCGCTCGTTCGGGGCGAGCCAGGGGCAGACGACGACCTTGATGCCGAGCGTCTCGGCGAGCTTGAGGGTCTTCCCCGTATCCTCGAGGTCGCCGAGGCTCACATGCGCGGTCGGCATGGTGAGGCCGTTGGCGTCGAGCTGCGCCTTCAGGGCCTGGGGGTCGGTGTAGAGCGAGCCGTAGCCCTCGACATGGGTGTAGCCGAGCGCGGCGACCTTCTTGAGCACATCTTCCAATGGAAAGTTGCGAGCACTGAATAGCTGAAAGCCAATATTCATTTGGAGTTCTCTACCAAGTTCCAGGTGTGTACAGAGGCGATTGAGCGCGAGGCGAACCGGTCGACGTCGGACGGGTTGTCGTGCTCCATGACCCAATAACGGGCATTCGTATGCTGCTTGATGGCGGCCTGCAGGGCGTTCCAGTCGAGCGTCCCCTGCCCCACGTCCGCCCAGCCGTCCTCATTCGTATTCTGTCCGGCCGGAGCAATGTCCTTGACGTGCACGGCGTTGATTCTGCTGCCATATTTCTTCAGCCAGGCAACAGGATCCTGCCCGCCCTTGACCACCCAGGCAACGTCCATCTCCCACTCGTTGTGGGGCGCCGTCTCGAGCAGGATGTCCATCGGCAGCCTGCCGTTGTCGAGCGCATGGAACTCGAAATCGTGGTTGTGCCAGCCAAACCCGAACCCGCGCTTGCGGAACGCCTCACCCAGGCGGGCCAACGTCTCGCCAAGCTGCACCCACTTGGCCTCAGGCTGGTTCAGCCGCTCTTCCTTGGGAATGGCCGGGCAATAAAGAAACTTGATGCCAAGCGTCTCGGCGGTCTTCAGCGCCGTCTCGGTGTCCTGGAGCTGGGCGAGGCCGAAATGGCCGGTAGGCATGGCGAGACCATGCTTCTTCAGCGACGCAGCGAGCGCATCCGCCTCGCCATAGAGACCGCCGAACCCCTCGACTTGCTTATAGCCCAATGCCGCAAGGCGGCCGAGCACAGTGTCGAGCGGCGGGAAATTGCGCGCGCTGTAGAGCTGAAACGAAAAGTCCAACAGATATCTCCTCCGCTAAAGCGTTCGCCCCGGTCGTTGCCGGGGCGGCGCATCGCATGTTGATGAGGTTCGTAGCACCGGGCCGGATGCGTCGCCACGCGCCCGGTAAGATCTACGAGCCAAAAGGTCAGATGCGGTTGCCCGTCTCGGCGTTGAAGACGGAACCGCGGGCCGGATCGAAGCCGATCAGCACCTTCTGGCCGGGCTCGAGGTGGACCTCGGCGGCGGCACGGAAAGTGAGCTGCTGGCCGCCGAGCTTGGTCCAGGCGACAGTATCGGCGCCCATGGGCTCGACGATCTCGATCTCGCTCTCGACCTGGAACGGCATCTTGCGCGCCTCGTCGCCGATAGCGACGTGCTCCGGGCGGACGCCCAGCACAGCGGCACCGTTCAGCTGCTGCTCGAAGGCATAGTTCGTCAGCGGGATCGGCGTGCCCGAAACATTGATCGTGCCCCCGTTCAGGTCGCCCTTGAGGAAGTTCATCGACGGCGAGCCGATGAAGCCGGCGACGAACAGGTTCGTGGGCTTGTTGTAGATCGTGTGCGGATCGGCCAGCTGCTGGATCACGCCGTTCTTCATGATGGCGATGCGATCGGCAAGGGTCATGGCCTCGATCTGATCGTGCGTCACGTAGATCATGGTGTTCTTGAGCCGCTGGTGCAGCCGCTTGATCTCGATGCGCAGGTCATTGCGGAGCTTGGCATCGAGGTTCGACAGCGGCTCGTCGAACAGGAACACGTCCACGTCGCGCACCAGGGCACGGCCGATGGCGACGCGCTGACGCTGACCGCCGGACAGCTCGACCGGCTTGCGCTGGAGGAGCGGCTCGATCTGCAAGATCTCGGCGGCGCGTTTGACGCGAGCCTCGACCTCTTCCTTGGGCATGCGCGCCACGCGCAGGCCGAACGAGAGGTTCTTTTCGACCGTCATCTGCGGGTAGAGCGCGTAGGACTGGAACACCATGCCGATGCCGCGGTCCTTGGGCTCGTCCCAGGTGACGTTCTTGCCGGAGATGAAGATCTGCCCGTCGGAGACGTCGAGGAGGCCGGCGATACAGTTCAGCAGCGTGGACTTGCCGCAGCCCGAAGGCCCGAGCAACACGATGAACTCGCCCTGTGCGACCTCGAGATCGAGGGACTCGAGGACCTTCACATTGCCGAAGTTGAGGCTGAGATCCTTGATGGAAACGCTAGTCGTCATTGAGGATTACCCCTTCACCGCACCGGCGGCGATGCCGCGGACGAACCACTTACCCGAGATGAAATAGACCACCAGCGGAACCGCCGCCGTGAGAATGGTCGCAGCCATGTTCACGTTGTACTCGCGGATACCCGTCGTGGTGGTGACGATGTTGTTGAGCTGGACCGTCATCGGCATGTTCTCACGGCCGGCGAAGACCGTGCCGAACAGGAAGTCGTTCCAGATGCCGGTGGTCTGCAGGATCACCGCAACGATGGTGATCGGTACCGACATGGGCAGCATGATGCGGAAGAAGATGCCCCAGAACCCGGCCCCGTCGACGCGGCCGGCCTTGAACAGTTCGATCGGCAGCGAGGCAAAGAAGTTGCGGTAGAGCAGCGTCAGGATCGGCATGCCGAAGATGGTGTGGACGATCACGATGCCCGGGAGCGTGGCGAACAGGCCGAGCTCGCGCATGCCGATGATCAGGGGGTAGATCACCACCTGGTAAGGCACGAAGGCACCGAAGATCAGGATGCCGAACAGCAGTTCGGAGCCCTTGTACCGCCAGAAGCTCAACGCATAGCCGTTGATCATGGCGATGACGATGGAGACCGGCACGGAGAGCGCGGTGATCTTCACCGAGTTCCAGAAACCGGGCTTCAGGCCGTTACAGTCGCGCCCTGTACAGGCGGTGTCCCAGGCCTTCAGCCAGGGATCGAAGGTCAGCAGCGCCGGCCAGTTGAACAGGTGCCCTTCACGGATCTCAGGCATCGTCTTCAGCGAGGTGACGACCATCACCCAGAGCGGCAACAGGAAGAACAGCGCCGACAGGATCAGGAAGGCATAGACGCCGATCCGGCCGATCGTGACGGACTTTGGCCTGGGGCCGCGCGGGCCCGAGGTATCGATGGCGCCAGTCGGGAGGCGCGAGGAAATGGCTTCGGTCGTCATCAGGTCCTCGCTGCCTTGCGCTTGGCGTTCCACTGGAACAGATACTGCAGACTGATGATCACCATCACCGGCACGAGCATCATGGTGGCCGCGGCCATGCCCTGACCGACATTCGCACGATCAGTGATGTGCTGGATGACGTAGATCGCGGGCATCTGTGTGGAGACGCCCGGACCGCCCTGGGTCATGGCGATGACGATGTCGAACACGCGGACAACGCCGGTAGCGGACAGGATGAAGGCGGTCGCGATGGCGCCCTTCATCATAGGCAAAACGATGAACAGATAGGTCTTCCACGTCGGGATGCCGTCAACCTTGGCGGCCTTCCAGATTTCGGCGTCCACTCCGCGCAGGCCGGCCAGCATGATGGCCATGGTCACGCCGACGCCGTTCCACAGCCCGCCTAGGACGAGACCGTAGAGAGCGGTCTCCTGCTTCACCAGTGGCGCGAACTCGAAGCTCGTCCAGCCAAGCTGGCGCACCGCGGACTGAATGCCGAGGTTGGGGTCGAACATCCACTGCCAGACGAGGCCGGTGACGACCAGCGACATGGCGAAGGGATAAAGAAAGATGGAGCGGAACAGATCTTCCTGCCGGATGCGCTGGTCCATGAAGACCGCCAGCAAGTAGCCGAAGACCATACCAACGATCATCGAAAGAACGCCGTACACGAAGACGTTCTGCACCGAGATGATCCAGCGGTCGGTGCGCCACAGGCGCTCGTACTGGGACAGCCCGACGAAATTGAAGTTCGGGAACAGCTTGGAGCTGGTGAACGACCAGATGATCGAGAAGATGATGCAGATTACGAACACCCCGATCGCCGTGGCGATCATCGGTGTGGTACCCAGGATCGACTGGATGTTGAACTTCCGGCGCGTGCGCGGTTTGCGCCCCGCTGCCGTGCCGGCAAAACCAGGCGCCGCTCGTTCGCCAGGTTCGGCGATCTGGGTCATGGCTCACTCCCCGCGTTGTTGAAGCAACCGGCCCCGGATCCCCTGCCCACCCGGATACGCCGAAAAAAGAGCCGGGCGGTGCTTGTGGCACCGCCCGGACATCATAACACCAAATCAGTCGGCGTTCTGAAGGATCGTCACGTACTGCTCGGCCGCAGCCGCTGCAGTCATGGAGTCGTCGGCCCAGAACTGGGCAACGAGATCGTTCATCTGACCGGTGGTGTCGTTCGACTGCCAACGGCCGGCGTCGACGGCGATGTTGGCCGGGTCCTTGATGATCTCGAGGCCACGCTTCATGCAGTCGTCGGCGAGCGACATATCGACATCGTCACGGATCGGCATGGAGCCCTTGGCGTTGTTGAACAGCGCCTGGACCTGCGGGTTGACCATCATGGAAGCCATCTTCAGCTGGGCCGCCTCAACAGCCGCATCGGACTGCTTGGGGAACAGGAAGATGTCGCCGCCGGTGGAGACGGTCGGCTTGTCGAGCGGCAGGGCAAGGCAAGCATAGTCGACGCCGGCCTTTTCGCCAGCAACGCCGAACTCGCCACGAGCCCAGTCACCCATGATCTGGAGAGCCGCCTGGTCGGTCACGACGAGATTGGTCGTGTCGTTCCAGTTGCGGTTCGCCGAACCTTCATCGGAGAACTGCTTGAACTGACGGAACTTCTCGAAAACGGCGGGCATCTCTGCCTTGGCGAGTTCGAGGTCCTTGTCCTTGATGATCTTCTCGCGCTTGTCGAGGCCGAGCAGACCAGTCTGGATCACGCCGAAGGCACCGTTGATCTGCCAGCTTTCGCCGCCGATCGCGAACGGGATGATGCCGGCTTCCTTGAGCTTCGGAGCCTTCTCGAGGAAGTCATCGAAGCTGGTCGGCAGCTCGACGCCGGCCTTCTCGAAGGCCGGGACCGAGGCCCAGGCCCAGTTCCACGAGTGGATGTTCACGGGCACGCACCACCAGTGACCGTCGACGAGGCAAGCCTCGGAGATGGACGCCGGACGGATGAAGTTGGCCCAGCCTTCCTTGTTGGCCAGATCGGTGAGATCGAGCAGCATGCCGCCGGCGATCAGTTCTTCGTACTGACGGCCGGGGTTGAACTGAGCCGCACCCGGCGGGTCACCGCCGAGGATGCGCTGCAGCGTGGCCGAGCGAGCGTTTTCGCCGCCGGCGATAGCGGTATCCACCCACTTGTCGCCACCGAGCGCGTCGAACTCACGGGCGAAGACCGACACGGCGGCCTGTTCGCCACCAGACGTCCACCAGTGAATGACTTCGACGTCCGCGGCGCGCACGGCGGTGCTGCCAAGCAGGGCGGCGGCCACCAGGGCCACCACCGACACGACTGACTTCATAATGTATCCTCCCAACGTTCACCCAGGAGCGATGCGCCCCTCGCGAAATGCACACAGCAACTCAGGGCCCCCTCTGAACGGGCCGGCCTCTGGAGCCAACTGCGTGTAATCGATTACACCGCGCTTCGGAGAAGATCAATGCAATCGATTGCAGGAGTTTCAGACATTCCTTGCGCGGCTGTCAAGGTCGATCTAGACAGAGTGAGAGCGCAGCGGAATTGGAGCGCTGCTTGACCATGATCTCTGGGAAGAAAACGCCGACAATTCAGGATGTTGCGCGGCACGCAAGCGTGTCGGCAGCGACGGTCAGCCGGGTCCTGAGCTCGCCCGAACGCGTGTCGGAAACAACGCGCGAACGGGTCACCGCTGCCGTGCGCGAGACCGGCTACACGATCAACCAGGCAGCCCGTTCGCTGCGCCTTAAGGCAGCGCGGACGATTCTGATGGCGGCTCCGAACATCGGAAATCCGTTCTATTCGACGATCGTCGACGCCGTGCTGAGCGAGGCGGCGGCACGCGGCTACAGCGTGCTGGTCGCCAGCAGCATCGGCGACGACCCCAACCTGTGGCTGCGCGACTACCTGCTGTCGACGCGGGCAGACGGGCTGCTGCTGTTCGACGGCTCGCTCGACACCAAGCGCCTGCACGGGCTGGACGAAGGCGGGGTCAGCCTGCCGCTGGTCGCAGCCTATGATGAGATCCCCGACCCCGAGATCAACTCGGTGATCACCGACAACCGCCTCGCGGCGAAGCGCGCCATCCGGCACCTGGTCGAACTGGGGCACAGGCGGATCGGTCACGTGACCTTCCCGTCGCGCAACGGCACCACGAACGAGCGGCTGATCGGCTACCACGAGGCAATGACGGAAGCCGGGCTCGAGACACATCCCGAGTGGATGGCGCTGGGCAACTACAACATGCCCTCGGGAGCCGCGGCCGCCGAGCAGCTGCTCGCGCTCAAGCAGCGGCCCACGGCCGTCTTCTGCGCCAACGACGAGATGGCGATCGGCTTCGTACACCAGATGCGGAAGGCCGGCGTCGAATGCCCGCGGGACATTTCGGTGATCGGCTTCGACGACATCACCGTCGCCGAGTACTTCGACCCGCCGCTGACCACGATGCGGCAGCCGCGCGAGCAGATCGGCCGGATGGCGACACGCTCGCTGATCGACATCATCGAAGGAATCCAGCCGGAGGACGAACCGGTTCACCTCGTCCTCATGTCGGACCTGATCGTCCGCAAGAGCACCAGGGCAATCTAGCCGTCACGCACTTGCACCGCGGTCTGCTATATGTTCGCGCGGCTGCGCCGCATGACCGGGCAACCGAAGACGTTCTGGAGCGTTGCGGGGGCTGGAGTTTGATGCGGCATGACGGTCAGAATTCTCGTTCACCATGACGGCGCCGGCTGGCGGATAGCGAGCCCGGAGCGTGATCTCGACATGTCGGGCCGCCCCAGGCCCTACACACAGCGCGACGAAGCGATATCCGATGCGCTGTTTGCTGCCCGCATGCTGCGGGCCCTGGGCGAAGCGGCCGCTGTCTATGTCGAGAATAGCGATGGACTGCGCCTCGTCGCCGACGAGGATACCCAGGTCTGGCGCAAGCACTAGGCGATCCGCCCGCGGAATGGCTGGGCGGCGCTGAGCGGGGGTTGTGCACCCACCAGCCGTAGTGAACCGTGGCGCGAGGACCTGGAGGGACGGCACTTGCGCATTCATCATCTCAACTGCGGTACGCATTGCCCTATTGGCGGGGCGTTCTTCGACGGCACCAGCAAGGGAGTGCTGGGCAACCTATGCACCCATTGCATGCTGCTCGAGGGCGATGACGGGCTGGTGCTGATCGACACGGGCTACGGGCTGCAGGACGTGCTTCATTCGCCGCCGCGTCGCCTCGCCTACACCTGGCCGCTGGTTCTCAATACCCGGCTGAGGGAAGCCGACACCGCCCTGCGGCAGATCGAGGCGCTGGGATTCCCGGCCAGCGACGTGCGGCACATCGTGCTGACGCATCTCGATTTCGACCATGCCGGCGGGCTCGAGGACTTTCCGCAGGCCCGAATCCACGTGATGGAAACGGAGCGCGACGCCGCCGAGCACAAGCGGCGCAGCTTCGTCGCCAGGCAACGCTACCGCCCGCTGATGTGGGACGACGTACGCGATTGGCGTACCTATGCGGCCGGGGGTGAAGCCTGGTTCGGGTTCGAAGCGGTCCGGGCGCTCGATGGTCTGCCGCCGGAAATCCTGATGATTCCCTTGCCCGGCCACACGCTCGGCCATGCCGGTGTGGCGATCAAGACGTCCGATGGCTGGCTGCTCAATGCAGGCGACGCCTATCTCAATGCCGGCGAACTCGCGCCCAAGCCGCATATGCCGCTGGGGCTCAGAATCTACGAGCGCATCATGGCGACCGATGCGCCGGCGGGCCGCGCGAACCTCGATCGGCTGCGCGAGCTCAAGCGAAACCACGGCAGCGCCGTCGATATTTTCTGCAGCCACGACAACGCCGACCTCGAACGCTTGCGCGAGGTCGTCACAAGGACTGACAATCCGGTGGGATTGCGCTAAACGGGCGCCATGGCCTCGTAGCTCAGGGGATAGAGCAGCAGCCTTCTAAGCTGTTGGTCGGAGGTTCGAATCCTCCCGAGGTCACCAAGCTCTCAGGCGTATTGGAGGAGCCTGGGGCATGTTCCCGTACCTGACGCGCATCTTCTGGCTGCTGGCTCAGCCGCTGTCGATCGTGGTGCTGCTGCTCCTAGCGGGATTCGCGCTGAGCTTTCTGAAGCGGCGGTGGCCGGCTCGGGTGGCGGTGGGGATGGCGTTCGTCATCCTGTTTGCCTGCAGCTTCACAACCTTCGGCTATGTGCTGATCACGCCGCTGGAGACGCGCTTCGTCCGGCCGGCGGAGCCGGCGCGGATCGATGGAATCGTGGTGCTGGGCGGGGGGCTCGACGGCGAGGTGAACACGGTCCGCGGCGGCTGGGAGCTGAACCGGTCGGGCGACCGCTTTGTCGAGGCGCTGCGGCTCGCGTTGAAGCATCCCGAGGCGAAGGTGCTTATCTCGGGTGGGCCGCCGGCGCTGGTGCAGCAGGAGCCGGAGGCAGATGCGGGGCGGCGGATGTTCGAGGCGTTCGGCGTCTCCGCCGACCGGATCATCACCGACAACAAGTCGCGGAACACCGAGGAGAATGCCCAGTTCGCCAAGGAACTGGCGGGGCCGGTTGAGGGGCAGACCTGGCTACTGGTAACCTCGGCATTCCATATGCCGCGCTCGGTCGGGCTGTTCCGCAAGGCGGGGTTCGACGTGGTGCCGTGGCCTGCCGACTATCTCGCCAGCGGCGCGGAGGGCTGGAGGATCAAGCCGGATCAATCAACCGAGAACCTCGCCGTCGCCAACATGGCGCTGCGCGAGTGGATCGGGCTGCTCGGCTATCACCTCACCGGCCGGATCGACGAGCTGGTGCCCGGCCCCTAGAAATCGAAGAAGGAAAGCTGCGGTGTGGGGGCTGGTGCGGCGGGCTTTGCCATTGGCTTGGCCTCGACCGAAGGAGCCTTGGCGGGCTTCTTCGGTACCGCCGGCTTTGATTTGACCACGATGGTGGAGCGGGGCTTCTTCGCGACGGCAGCGGAGGCCTCGGCCTTCGCCGGGGCTTTCTTTCTTGCCTTGGCCGCGGTGCCGTGGACCTCGATCCACTTGCTGCCCGAGCCCAGCACCGCGCGCTGGAACGAGTAAACGTTCTCCCTGCCCTGCTTCACCTCAGCGACGAGGCCGGCCTCCTTCAACACGCGCAGGTGGCGCGAGATGGCCGGACGGCTGATGTCGAAGGCGGCCGCCAGCTCGTGCACTGGCCGCGATTTCTGGTGCAGCATCTCGAGCACCTTCAGCCGCGTTGGGTCGGCAAGGGCGGAAAAAAGCTCCGGGAGGTTCATTTATCGTTCCGAAACAATGGCATGGCGGACCATCGTAACAGCTGCGTTACCTGTCAAGCGATCGGAGCCCGGAAGTCTTGACTGTGACGGTCCGATGACGGGATTGTCACAGCTTATTTTCGTTTGCGTACCCGGGACTTGCCGTGACGACCGAAACGACCATCCCGCGAACCTGGTGGACACGAGGCCGGCCCTTCACTCTGGCCGAGCTGATCGCCGACGGGATCGTGCATGGCGTCGGCATCGTGGCGGCGGTGTCGCTGGGTGCGGTTCTGCTGGCCTTTGCCGGATATGAAACGGCGCCGCGCGAGCTGCCGGCGCTGGTGATCTATGTCGCGAGCCTGTTGCTGGTGCTCAGCATTTCGCTGGCCTTCAACCTCTGCCCGATCAACGCGCCGGCAAAGCGGACGCTGGCGCGGCTGGATCAGGCGGCGATTTTCCTTTTCATCGCGGGGACTTACACGCCGTTTCTGGTCCTACTGGGGGCGACGCCGTCCAACATCATCCTGGGGCTGCTGATCTGGGGGGCGGCGCTGACGGGGATGGCGCTCAAGCTGTTCGTGCCGGCCCGGTTCGGGCGCGGCGCCATCGTGCTCTACCTGGGGATCGGGTGGAGCGGGGTGTTTGCCCTGCAGGCGCTGGCGGCACATCTGCCGGCCATGGCCCTCTGGATGCTGGTGGGCGGGGGTGTCTCTTACAGTGTGGGACTGGTGTTCCACCTGTCAGAGCGCATGAACTTCCACAATGCTATCTGGCACGGCTTTGTTGTCGTCGGCGCGAGCCTGCATCTATGGGCCGTGCTCGACTGCATGGTGATCAGCCGCCTTTGATGCGCGGGTGGACAACGCGGTCGCCCGGCTTCAATCCAAGCTCCACCGACCGGCCACCCGGAATCTCGAGAACGAACATCACCGGACCATCGGACGGGATGCCGGTGGGGTCGTGGGGGATGGCGTTGACGTGGATATTGGCGATCAGCCCATCGGCGGTGATGAAGATCATGTCGAGCGGGATGAGCGTGTTGCGCATCCAGAAGCTGACCTCGCGGCTCTCCTTGAAGTCGAAGAGCATGCCGGCATCGGGTGCAAGCGTGGTGCGGTACATGAGTCCCTGGGCCCGGCTCTCTGGCGTGTCCACGACTTCGACCGTGAAGACGTGCTCGCCCCCCTGGGACTTGATGATCAGCCTACTGTCGTCGGCACAGGCCGCGAGCGGCAGGAGCAGGAGCACGAGAAGCGCGCCTTGGAGGGCCTTGAGGAGTGAGCGCATGGAGGGAACCGGGAGCCTCTTTGGGAGTGACGGCAGTCTATCCGGATACGGACGCTGCGAAAGGGGGAAACGGCCTCTACTTGTCCCCTCCCCCGGCATCGTCTAAATCGATGCGCCGAACCCGGACCCCGCCCTATGCTGTTCAACTCCGCTGAGGAATTCCTGCGCGCGCCGCGTCACGCCGTGACGGTGTTCGGCATGGCCGGTGTCGGCAAGACCTGGCTGGCGGCGCTGCTGCGCAAGCACCAGTGGTTCCATTACTCGGCCGACTACCGCATCGGCACGCGCTACATGGGCGAGTTCATCGTCGACAACTTCAAGGCCGAGGCCATGAAGGTGCCGTTCCTGCGCGACCTCTTGCGCTCGGACTCGATCAAGATCGACAGCAACATCACGTTTGCCAATCTCGACCCGCTCTCGACCTATCTGGGGCGACCGGGAGACGTAACGCGCGGCGGCCTGCCGCTCGGCGAGTATCAGCGCCGGCAGGAGCAGCACCGAGTGGCCGAGATCGGCGCGCTCGAGGATGTGCCCTATTTCATCGAGCGGGCCGAAAAGCTCTACGGTTACAGCAACTTCATCGCCGATACCGGCGGCTCGCTGATCGAGGTGGTCGACCCGGCGAACGCCGAGGACCCGGTGATCAAGGCGCTGACCCAGAGCACGGCGCTGGTCTACATCCGCGGAACCGAGGCGGACGCCCACAAGCTGATCGAGCGGTTCAAGCACAGCCCCAAGCCGATGTATTACCAGCCCCACTTCCTCGTGGAGAAATGGGCGGAGTTCAAGACGCTCAACAAGGTCAAGGACGATGCCGACGTCGACCCCGATGCGTTCGGCGCCTGGGGCTTCGAGGCGCTATTGAAGGACCGGCTACCGCGCTACCAGCTGCTGGCCGACAATTTCGGCTACACCATCGACGCAAGCGACCTGGCGACAGTGCGCGACGGCGATGAGTTCGTAGACCTCATCGCCGGGGCGATCGGCAAGCGAATGCGATAGCGCCGCAAGGCGCCGCTTCAGCTCACCCGTTCGCGTTCCCATCTAGAGGCACATCATGCCCATTCGTATTCCTGACAACCTGCCCGCCGCCAAGACCCTCGAAACGGAGGGTGTCATGGTGATGAATTCGTCGCGCGCCGCCCGCCAGGACATCCGCCCGCTGCAGATCGGCCTGCTCAACCTGATGCCCAACAAGGAGCGGACCGAGACGCAGTTCGCACGGCTGATCGGCTCGACCCCGCTCCAGATCGACATGACGCTGGTGCGGATCACGGACCACCAGTCCAAGCACACGTCGGAAGAGTACCTGAAGACCTTCTACTCCACCTGGGAAGAGGTGAAGGAGCGCAAGTTCGATGGCTTCATCGTGACGGGGGCGCCCATCGCGCACATCCCGTTCGAGGAGGTGAAGTATTGGTCCGAGATGCTCGAGATCATGGACTGGACCGAGCGCAACGTGCACCAGACGATGTTCATCTGCTGGGGCGCGCAGGCGGCGCTGCACCACTTCCACAAGACCAGGCGCTACCGCATGCCCAAGAAGGCGTTCGGCGTCTTCCGGCACACGCTGGCCGGCGCGCCGAATCCGTGGCTGCGCGGCATCTCGGACAGCCCGATGATCCCGGTGTCGCGCTACAACGACATCGAACGGTCGAGCATTTCCGATGACCTCGAGATCCTGATCGACAATGACGAGATCGGGGTCTGCATGCTGCGCGACAAGGTGCGGCAGGCGCTCTACATGCTCAACCACCTCGAGTACGACAACCGCTCGCTGGCGGACGAATTCGACCGCGACGTCAAGGCAGGGCTGAACCCGGAGATGCCGGCGAACGTGTTCCCCAACGGGGACAGCACGGCCGAGCCGGAAAACCGCTGGCGCAGCCACGCTCATCTCCTGTTCCAGAACTGGATCAACGAGATCTACCAGACGACGCCGTACGAGATCGAAAAAGTCGGGCGGGTCGCGCACGAGCCGTAAGATGTTCCGCCCAAAGGGGGGACAACCGTACCTGTCGCCGATAGCCCCCACCCCTGCCCTCAGGGGGCGGGGGTGTCCAACTGATAGTGCGGTGCGCAGGCCCCGGATGGTGCAGTTGCCCTTGTCAGGCAGTCGTCCTCCGGCAGCGAATTTGCGCATCGCCAGAGGTTGCCGCCAAGACGTTACAAGTCTGGCCGCGCTGGGGAAATTGTCTTCCTGAAGGATCAGACTCTGCTTGAGCCCGGGACGCGGACCCATATTGTCCCCCCGAATTCATGCCGAGCCTTAAGGGGGCCTACTTGAAAAGATCGATCTTTGCCGCGGCGCTGACGCTCGCTCTGGGCGTGTCGCAGGCCTGGGCCCAGCCCACGGATATTCTCAATGTGTCCTATGACGTGTCGCGCGAGCTGTTCGAGGCGGTGAACGCCAAGTTCATCCCCTCCTACAAGGCCAGCGCTGGCGTCGACGTGACCGTGAACCAGTCGCATGCCGGTTCGTCCAAGCAGGCTGGGCTCGTGCTCGAGGGCCTGGCTGCTGATGTCGTGACCTTCAACCAGGTCACCGATATCGAGACGCTGGCGGGCAAGCAGTTCGTTGCCACCGACTGGCAATCGAAGTACCCCAACAGCGCTTCGCCGTTCTACTCGCTGCCGGCGTTCCTCGTGCGCGAGGGCAACCCCAAGGGCATCGTCAGCTGGGCTGATCTCGCCAAAGACGGCGTGGGCATCGTTATCCCGAACCCCAAGACCTCCGGCAATGGCCGCTACACCTACCTCGCGGCACGCGCCTGGGCCCAGGAAGAGTTCGCCGGCGACGAGGCCAAGATCGAGGACTACCTCAAGAAGGTGTTCGCCAACGTGAAGGTGTTCGACACCGGCGGTCGCCAGGCCACGACCACCTTCGTCGAGAACAAGATCGGCGACGTGCTCATCACTTTCGAAACCGAAGTGCTCGGCACCGTGAAGGCCGTGGGCGACGACCAGTATGACGCAGTGACGCCGCCGGTGAGCCTGCTCGCCGAGTTCCCGGTTGCCGTCGTTGACAAGGTCGTCGATGAGCGCGGCACCCGGCCGATCGCCGAGGCCTATCTCAACTACCTCTATACGCCCGAGGGCCAGGACATTATCGGCTCGTTCTACAACCGCGTGAACGATGCGGCTGCGGTCGAGAAGTACAAGGCGCAGTTCCCCGAAGTCCGGCTGATCAAGGTCGAGGACGCGTTCGGCGGCTGGGCCAAGGTCAAGGCCGAGCACTTCGCCGAAGGTGGCCTGCTCGACAAGGTCCTTCCAAACCTCTAGGCGACGTCCGGATTGACCACAGATATTGATCGAGGCGGCGCGGCCAACCCCGCGCCGCCGGTAGTTCGGGGGCACCCGGCTGCGGGACGCTTGAGGAAGCGGCACCTGTTGCCGGGTTTTGGGCTGACCATGGGGGTCACGCTCCTTTACCTCGCCGTCATCGTGGTGATCCCGCTCGCCGCCATGCTGCTCAAGACGACCAGCCTGGGGCTCGAGGACTTCTGGCGGATCATCTCGTCCGGCCGGGCGCAGGCGGCCTACTGGCTCACGTTCTCCTCGGCCGCCGTCGCAGCGCTGTTCAACTCCGTCTTTGGACTGCTGCTCGCCTGGGTGCTGGTCCGCTACGAATTTCCGGGCAAGCGCCTCATCGATGCACTGGTCGACCTGCCGTTCGCCTTGCCCACGGCCGTGGCCGGGCTCGCGCTCGTCACCCTGTTCGCGCCCGAGGGATGGTATGGACAGTACCTTGAGCCGCTGGGCATCAAGGTGAGCTACGCCCAGCTCGGCATCATCGTCGCCATGATCTTCACCTCGATCCCGTTCGTGGTGCGCACCATCCAGCCAGTGCTGGAGGATGTTCCCGAGGACGTCGAGGAAGCGGCGCGGACACTCGGCGCGACGCGCTGGCAGATCTTTTCGCGCGTGATCTTCCCGCTGATCCTCCCCGCGTTCACGGCTGGATCGGTGCTCTGCTTCGCCCGCGCCATCGGCGAGTACGGCGCAGTGGTGTTCATTGCCGGCAACCTGCCGGGGCTGACCGAGATCGTGTCGCTGCTGATCGTCATCCGGCTCGAGGAACTGAACTACCCCGCCACCGCCGCGCTTGCGACGGTGCTGCTTGCGGTGGCGTTCAGCGCCCTGCTTGTCACCAATCTCATCCAGGCCTGGCAGTTGCGCTATGCAGACAAATCCCGCTGACGCATCGCGGGCCGGCAGCCCGACCCGGCCCGGGCGTGCCGGGTGGGGGCTGATCGCGCTGACCTATGTGTCGTCGGCGCTGATCCTTGCCATGCCGCTGGTGCTGATCGTCACCATGGCATTCCGCAACGGGCTCGATGCCTATCTCGCCAACATCCTTGCGCCCGACACGCTGCACGCGATCTTCCTGACGGTGCTGACGGCGATCGTGGTGGTGCCGATCAATATCGTGTTCGGCGTCTGCGCGGCCTGGCTGGTGACGCGCTACGACTTTCCCGGCAAGCGGCTGCTGATTACCATCATCGAGATCCCGTTCTCGATCTCGCCAATCGTCGCCGGCGTCATCTACCTGTTCCTCTATGGCGGACAGGGCCTGCTGGGACCGGTCCTTGCCGACAACGGCATCAAGATCATGTTCACGGTGTGGGCGATCTTCCTCGTCTCACTGTTCGTGACCTCACCGTTCGTGGCGCGCGAGCTGATCCCGTTGATGCAACAGCAGGGCGGTGAGGACGAGGAGGCGGCCCTGTCTCTGGGAGCCAACGGCTTCCAGATCTTCTGGAACGTCACGCTGCCCAACATCAAATGGGCGCTGCTCTATGGCGCGCTGCTGTGCAATGCGCGGGTGATTGGCGAGTTCGGCGCCGTGTCCGTGGTCTCGGGCGCCATCCGCGGCCAGACCAACACGTTGCCGTTGCAGATCGAGCTGCTGTTCAACGACTTCAACGTCTCGGGCGCGTTCGCCGCGGCCTCGACGCTTGCGGCGCTTGCAGTGCTGACGATCGTCCTGAAGGCTGCGCTCGAACGGGTGGGGGCGACGGGCCGGCGGTGACACCGCCGTGGTTCATTTCCTCCGGTGCCTCCACACAAAACGCCAGCGCGGGCGGGGAGTTGCGGCTTGTATTTGGGGCTGGACCGCCTACCTTTCGGTCGTGTTCGAGGAGCCCCTGTGCCGCAATCGCCGACGACCATCACCGACGAGCTGGGCATAGCGCTAGGCAACCTTGCCGACGCCGCCGCGGCGCCATTCACCCCTACCCTGCGGCTGGGCGTGACCGGGCTGAGCCGGGCGGGGAAAACGATCTTCATCACGGCGCTGATCCACAACCTCCTCACCGGGGGGCGTCTGCCGGGATTCGCGGCGCTGACCGAGGGGCGGTTCATCGGGGCGCGGCTGGCCGAGCACCCGGACGCAGGGATACCGCGCTTCGCCTATGAGCAGCACCTCGCGGCGCTGACGGGGAAGGAACCGCACTGGCCGGAATCGACGCGGCGGATCAGCCAGCTCCGGCTGACACTGAAGTTCCAGTCGAAGCGCTGGGTCTCGGGCATGTTCGGGCCGACGGTGCTGAACCTCGACATCGTCGACTACCCCGGCGAGTGGCTGCTGGACCTGCCGCTGCTATCGCTGAGCTTTGCCGACTGGAGCGAGCAGGCGCTGCGGCGCTCGAAACTGCCCCACACGCAGGCCGAGTCCGATAGCTTTCTCCGCGAAATCGGGCAAACGGACGTACTTAAGGAGGCCAACGACGCCGATGCCGAGCGGCTGGCGGCGGCCTTCACGGATTACCTCAGGCGCAGCAAGGAAGACGGACGGGCGATGAGCACCCTGCCCCCCGGCCGCTTCCTCATGCCCGGCGACCTCGAGGGCAGCCCGGCGCTCACCTTCGCGCCCCTGCCCGCGCCGGCCGGCCCTGTGCGGTCGTCGAGCCTTTATGCCATGCTCGAGCGGCGCTACGAGGCCTACAAGGCGATCGTGGTGCGGCCGTTCTTCCGCGACCATTTCGCCCGGCTCGACCGGCAGGTGGTGCTGGTCGATACGCTGCGTGCGCTGAATGCCGGACCGGCGGCGGTGGCCGATCTCGAGACGGCGCTGACCGATATCCTCTCGTGCTTCCGGCAGGGCGACAACAATGTGCTGACGCGGCTGGTGGCGCGGCGGATCGACCGCATCCTGTTCGCGGCGACCAAGGCGGACCACATCCACTCGTCCAGCCATGACCGGCTGGAAGCTTTGATGAACCGGCTGGTGGCCGATGCGGCGCGGCGCGCCCGGTTCGCCGGGGCCGAGACCCGCTCGATGGCCATTGCCGCCATCCGCGCGACGCGGGAGAGCGTGATCGACCAAGGCCGCGAGCGGCACGAGGTGATCGTGGGTACGCCCGAGGCCGGCGAAACGCTGGACGGCGTGACCTATGACGGGCGGACGGAGATCGCGCTTTTTCCGGGCGACCTGCCAGAACACCCGGAGAGCCTGTTTGACGAGGGCCGGCCCGTGGCGCTCAAATTCATGCGGTTCCGGCCGCCGCAGCGGCTCGAAAAGAACGCCGAGGGAAGCGTTGTGCTGCCGCATATCCGCTTCGACCGCGCGCTCGACTACCTGATCGGGGACTGGCTCAAGTGAAACCGCCCTTTGCACGACCCGTAGGCCCCGAGGCCGAGCAGCAAGACGATACGCGCCGCCCGCGCGCCTTCCAGCCGACGCAGGCCATCGCCCTGCCCGAGGAGATCGAGCTCCTGACCGATGTGGATGTGCCGCTCGACGAAGCGGTGGAGCCGCCGCGCCTCATGGGCTGGTTCGGGCGCCTGCTGTGGACCACGGGCGGAATCCTCGTGTCGCTGGCGCTGGGCCTGGCGGCGGAGCGGCTGATCTCGGATCTGTTCGCGACGCAGCCCTGGCTCGGGTGGGTCGGGCTGGCGGTGCTCGCTGCCTTCCTCGTGGCGCTGGTGGGGATCATCGCGCGGGAGGCGGCATCGCTGATGCGGCTGCGCGCGCTGGACCGGCTGCGCCACCAGGCCATCGCGACGCTGGCGAGTGACCGTGGCAAGGACGGCGCAGCGATCACGCGTGAGCTGCTCGACATCTATGCGCGGCGTCCCGACCTCGCACGCGGACGGGAACAACTGGAGACGGATGCCCGGCATATCTTCGATGGCGCCGAGCATGTGCGGCTGGGTGAGCGGCTGCTGATGGCGCCACTCGATGCAAGGGCACGCGCGCTGACGGCGGCTTCGGCGCGGCGGGTGGCGCTGGTGACGACCGTGTCGCCGCGGGCGCTGATCGACATCGCCTTCGTGATTTTCGAGAGCGTGCGGCTGGGTGGTGACATCGCGCGGCTCTACGGCGCGCGGCCGGGACTGATGGGCACCTGGCGGCTTCTGGGTGCAATCCTCGCGCACCTCGCGGTGACCGGCGGGCTGGTGCTGACGGACGGCGTGGTGGAGCAACTGGTCGGCCAGGGCCTGGCGGCGAAGCTCTCGGCCCGGCTGGGCGAAGGAGTGGTCAACGGCCTGATGACGGTACGCGTCGGGATCGCGGCGATGCGCGTGGTGCGGCCGTTGCCGTTCGAGGTAGCGAAGCAGCCGATGGTGAAAGACTTTATCCCGGAACTGGCAAACGTGCTGGGGGAGAAGAAGGTGACGCCGTGAGAGGGACTCTCGCCTCCGGGGCGAGAGGGTTGATGGGTGGACGCCGGTTACAACCTTGTGCCGTCTTGCGCGATCTGCGGCACAGGCACATATCGAGCCCGAGTAACATTTCGTAACTCAAGGGGAGCCGATGTTCCGGGTCGCCGTTTTTGTCGGGTCGACGCGCCCGACCTCATCGAACCTCAAGCTGGCCAAGGCGCTGGAAAAGCTGGCGGCCGGCCGGCTGGAGTTCAATTACATCAAGATCGACAACCTGCCGTTCTATGACGACGCGCTGTGGAACGATCCGCCGGCCGAAGTGATCCGCATGAAGCGCGAGATCACCGAGGCGGACGCGGTGCTGTTCGTGACGCCAGAGTACAACCGCTCGATCCCCGGCATCCTCAAGAACGCCATCGACTGGCCGTCGCGGCCATATGGCGACGGCGTGTGGACGGACAAGCCCGGCGCGATCGCCGGGGCGACCGGTGGCGTGAGCGGGACGGCAGCGGCGCAGGCGCACCTGCGCGCCATCCTGCCGGTGGTCGGCGTGGCTCTGATGGGCAAGCCCGAAATCTACTTCCAGTCGCGCCCGGGCGCGATCGACGATGACGGCAACTTCACCGACGAGCGCATCCGGACCAACCTCAATATCTGGGTCGACCAGTTCGTCCGCTGGATCGAGCGATTCGCGGAGCCGCGAGCGGCCGAGGCCGCGGACGAAGTCCGAAAGACCGCCTAGCAGACCGGCCCGCCCCCAAGGCGGGCCATTTCGTATCGGCTCAGGCGTCAACGGCCCGGCGGAAGCCGCTGCCGAGGAAGAGGACTGCGCCGCCCGCCACGACGATGGCCATGAGGCTGAGGGTGATCAGGTCGTTCCAGGCCGGCCGGAACACCATGTCGGCGATGACGACGGCCATCACCGTATAGTCGAACTTCGACAGCTGCATGATGCGGGCCTCGAGCGGGCGTGCCTCGTCGTGCGCACCGGCGATGTGCAGCATCTCGATCTGCTCGGACAGCGGCTTGAGGCCAAGCAGGCCGGTGAAGAAGGTCGAGGCGAAGCCGGCAAGGCCGAGGATGATCCAGGCCTCGCCCCACAGGCCGCCGAGGAAGGTCATGATGAGCCCGAAGACGAGCGTGAGGATGGAGGCGGGCACGAACCAGCGCGTGCCGAGGAATGCGACGTGCTTGACGGCCTGTGAGGCCATGTCCTCGTCGCCGCGCGCCAGTGCCATCAGGGCCAGCGCGAACATGGTGATGCCGCCGCCGACCCAGGCGATGGCCGTCACGACATGCAGAAACTTGAAGACTGTGTAGAGATCCATTTGCCCTCTCGCGGATCGGCCCCCCGCGAAATGGCGGGCGTAGCGAAGGGCGCCTGAATGGCGAATGAATAGGCCGGAGCCCTGCCCTACCAGGCGAGGCGCTTGGCCTCGGCCTCGCGCTCGGCGAAGCGCTCGCGGGCCGCTTCGACGCGATGGCGGTTCACGTGGGCCCAGTTGCCGATGATGCGCAGCGGCTCCTGCAATTCCTTGCCCATCTCGGTGAGTTCGTAGTCGACGCGCGGCGGAATGGAGGGCGTCACCGTGCGGGTGACGAAGCCGTCCTTTTCGAGGTCGCGCAGCGTTGAGGTCAGCATCTTCTGCGAAACGCCCTCGATCTGCCGCTTGATCTCGGAGAAGCGCCGGGGGCCGGTGCTGAGGACGCGGAAAACGAGAATGGTCCACTTGCCGCTGATCTGGGCCAGCACCTCGTGGACCGGCAGCATGTGGCGCTGGCATTCCTCGAAATTGTGCGGCTCACGAGGCAGCGCGTCGGTCAGCAGGTCCTGCTCGTGATGCGGTTCCGCGTGGGTGACCAAGTTGTCCATGGGTGCCTCCGTGAGAGAATAGTGCCGTCTTGCAGGTGTCTGCCGCGGGCACATACTTAGCGTCAGTTACTGACGGTGACTAGGTCACTGTTGGTGGCTGCCCCCTCAAACTTTCGTCATGAGCAGCAGACATGAGCAAGCCAAAGATCGGCATCATCCTCTCCACCACCCGCGAAACGCGCTTCGCCGACCGACCGGCGAAATGGGTGCTCGATATCGCCAAGGCCCGGGGAGACGCCGAGTACGAGATCGTCGACCTGCGCGACTATCCGATCCCCTATTTCGACGCGCCGGCCTCGCCGCGCTTCGTGCCGATCACGGACGACGCGGCCACCAAGTGGGCAAGGAAGGTGTCGGAGCTCGACGGCTACATCTTCGTTACGGCCGAGTACAACCACACCATCGCGGCGGTGCTGAAGAACGCACTCGACCACCTCTATGACGAGCCGTCCCGCAAGCCGGCAGCATTCGTCGGTTATGGCGCAGTGGGCGCGGCGCGCGCCGTGGAGCACCTGCGGCAGATCGCGGTCGAGCTGTCGATGGTGCCGATGAAGGCAGGCGTCCACATCAACATGGAGCCGCTGCTCGGCATGCTGCAGCAGGGCAAGGACTTCGCCGACTACGCGTACCTGGCGCCGACGGTCACCACGATGCTCGATGAGCTCGCCTGGTACACGCAAACTCTGAAGGCCGGCCGCGACAGCGCGGAGACACGCGCTGCAGCGTAGTCACAGCGTCGTGTAGGAACCCCGGCCGGGCGGGCGTGTTAAGGTGCCCGTACGCGCAATGTCCGGCCTGGGGCTTGGGTGAAGGGCCACTCCAACTGCAAGGCGGCATAGCGCTGCGTTAGTTGCGTCGCAGGAGTCGGAATTGGCCCTTCCCTTTACCTCCGTTGCCCTGTTTTCGGGCGTCGTTCTCATATCCGGTGCATTGACAGTAGGCGGCTTGAATTTCACGGCCGACACGGTGGCCCGGGTCGCAGCAGAAACTCAGATCCAGGCGCGCATGAAGCCGAGCTATGTGGCCCGTCTGCCGGTGACCAAGCCCGAGGCGCTCAATGTCGCCAAGGCGGTGCCGGTCGCGCCGGCAACGCTGTCGGTCCAGGCGAAGGCACCCGAGCCCGTGGTGGCGCCGCCCGTACCCAAGTTCACCCACAAGGTAGCGGTGGATGCAGCCCGCGTCCGCTCGGGCCCCAAGAAGGGCTCGCCGCACGTATTCACCCTCAAGAACGGCAGCTGGGTGACCGTCAGCGAGAACGTCAAAGGCTGGATGCATGTCAAGGACGAGCAAGGCCGTGAAGGCTGGGTGCACAGCAGCCTGCTCCGCGAGTCCACGCCGCCCCCGCAGGCCGCGGGCACATTGGCACAGGCGCAGTAGGCCTCAGGCGGCTTCGGAGTCCTTGGCGGCGCTGGGAGCCAGAGTGACGCGCATGCCGTCGAGTTCGTCGCTGAGCAGGATCTGGCAGCTCAGGCGGCTGTTGGGCTTCTTGTCGAGCGTCGAATAGAGCAGATCTTCCTCGTCGTCGCTGGGCGGCGGAAGTTTGTCGAACCAGCCATCCTCGACATAGACGTGACAGGTGGCGCAGGAGCAGGCGCCGCCGCACTCGGCCTTGATGTTGAGGCCCCAGTCGCGGATCACTTCCATCGTGCGCCAGCCGTCGAGCCCTTCGAGCTCGTGTTCAACGCCGGACTGGTCTGTAACGTGGATCTTCATCGGTGCATCGGCTCCGGTGAGGTGGGGCGTGCCCCATTACTGGAAAATGGCTGCAAAGCGCAACTTCGAGCTTGGGGCGCCTCCCCCGCCACGCGGGGGAGGATCAGGGAGAGGCCGTGCCGGGGTCAGACGACGCCGAGCTTCTTCTGCAGCTTGGTGGAGCTGGTGGTGTACTGGAACACAACGCGCTCGCCCGGGGAGACGATGGCCTTGGCGGCCTGGGCCATCAGGGCGGCTTCGTGGAAGCCCGAGAGGATGAGCTTGAGCTTGCCCGGGTAGTGGTTGATGTCGCCGATCGCGAAGATGCCCGGGATCGAGCTCTGGAACTTTTCGGTGTCGACGGTGATCAGGTTGTCGTTGAGCTCGAGCCCCCAGTCGGCAACCGGACCGAGCTTCATGGTGAGGCCGAAGAAGGGGAGCAGGCGCGTCGCCGGTACGGCGAGATCGCCCGAGTCCATGGTGATGTGGACGTGGTCGATCTGACCGTCCTTGCCTTCGAGCTTGCCGATCTGACCGAGGAGGAAGCTGATCTTCCCCTCCATCACCAGTTCCTTCATCTTGTTCACCGAGGCCGGGGCCGCCTTGAAGGCGTCGCGGCGATGAACCAGCGTCAGCGAGCGGACGATCGGCTGCAGGTTGAGGGTCCAGTCGAGCGCGCTGTCACCGCCGCCGACGATGACCACGTCCTGATCGCGGAAATCGTCCATCTTGCGGACGGCGTAGAACACGGACTTGTTCTCGTATTCCTCGATGCCTTCCACCGGCGGGCGCTTGGGCTGGAACGAGCCGCCACCAGCCGCGACGACCACGGCCTTGCAGAGGAACACTTCGTCTGCGTCGGTCTCCAGGCGGAAACTGCCGTCCTCGAGCTTTTCGAGCTTCGTCACCATCCGGTTGAAATGGAACTCAGGCCCGAAGGGGGCAATCTGCTGCATCAGGTTGTCGGTGAGCCCCTGCCCCGTGACCATCGGGAAGGCCGGAATGTCGTAGATGGGCTTTTCCGGATAGAGCTCCGCGCACTGCCCGCCGGGCCGATCGAGAATGTCGATGAGGTGGCATTTGATGTCGAGCAGCCCAAGCTCGAACACGGCGAACAGGCCCACCGGGCCGGCGCCGATAATGACCACATCGGTGACGATTTCGTTCTGGCTCATATGCTTCTCAGTTCTGCGGCTAACGGTGCTGCCGTTTGGCTTCGAGTGTCATCCCGGCTGGTTGGGATGATACTCCCGGCCTGCGCAGGCGGCGCCATTCCCTGCTGTCGCAGGGATGACACCGGGATCGTGGCGTGTTCAGGCGTTCTCCACCGCGCGGCGGAGGAACGGGCGGGTGCCGAGGGGAATCTCGGTCAGGCCGACCGGCTGGTAGAAGATGTCGACGGTGGCGAGCTTGCCGTCTTCCAGCGCTTTCCTCGTCGGCTCGTGCTTGACCACGAAGGCCGTCATGCCGCAGCGGCGCATGTGCGAAACCTGGTCGTGCAGCACGTCGCCGACGGCACGGACTTCGCCCTTGTAGCCATAGCGCTCGACGATCAGGCGCGCCGAGGAATAGCCGCGGCCGTCGCCAAAGGCAGGGAAGTTGATGGCGATGGAGGAGAAGCGATCGAGATCGCCCTTCACCAGTTCGACATTATCGCCCGGCGAAACGAGCAGGCCGACCGGATGGGGGTTGGCGAGCACAGCGTCGCGTCTCTCGAGGAACACCGGCAGGGGGATGTGCGTGTAGCGCACCGAGGCGGGATCATCGCCCTCCACCCACGGGTGGAACGGGTCGGCGATGAACTTGCCGTCTTTCCAGAGGTTCAGTTCCTGCTCGGCCATGGGCTTGGCGATGGCTCCGTTGAAATCGAAGTGGATGCCGCACTCTTTCTTGTTGAGCCCGCGCCAGCGGCCGGCGCGCGGATCTTCGCCCTCGGCCACCACGCTCGTGCAGGGCGCGCAGCCGATGGACTTGTAGCCCCTAGAATAAAGCGGGTGCTCCGGCAACCCATACTTGAGCTTGTAGGTCGTGATATCGGCATCCGAGAAGTAGGCGAGCGGGTTGACCTTGATGCGGTCGTCGCTGGTCAGCTCGAAATGCGGAAGCACGCCACGCTCTGAGGTCTGGAAACGCTTGCGGCCGGTGATCCAGCCGCCGAAGCCCTTGACCGTGGCCTCGAGCGGCTCGGTCTTCCTGATATGGCAGCAGGAATCCGGATCTGTCTCCCACAGGTTGCCCTTGGGATCGAAGCGCTCGATGTCTTTGGCGTCCGGATGGAGTGCGATGACGTTCGTGAGGCCGAGGCGCTGCTTCAGCGTCTCGACATACTCGAGCGTCTCGGGGAAGTGCTTGCCGGTCTCGAGGAAGTAGACCGGCAAATCCTTGTCGACCTCGGAGACCATGTGCAGGAGCACAGAGGAGTCCGCGCCGAACGACGAGACGATGGCGACATCGCCGGGCAGGAGCTCGGTGACGGCCTGGCGCAGGACACCCACGCCATCCATCTCGTCGAACATGCCGTTGAGCGACATGATGCCGAGCTGGCGCAGCTTGTCGGGTTTGTGGGCGCGTATGCCGGGTGCGGCGAGATCAAGCATCGCCGTACAAGGCCTCCTTGAAGGGCTGCTTGCCGAGCCGGCGGAAGGCCGCGATGAACGGCTCGCTCGGGCTTTCGCGCCGGGCGATGTAGGCATCGACCAACCGCTCGATGGCGTTTGGGACATCCTCGGCAACGAAACCGTGACCCAGGATGTCGCCGATGGCGGCGTTCTCGGTGGCGTCGCCGCCGACCGTGATCTGGTAGAGCTCAGTGCCCTTCTTCTCGACGCCGAGAATGCCGATGTGGCCGACATGGTGGTGGCCGCAGGCATTGATGCACCCCGAGATCTTGATCTTCAGGTCGCCGATCTCGGCCTGCCGCTCGGGGGCGGCGAACTTGCGGGTCAGTTCCTGCGCGAGAGGGATCGAGCGGGCGTTGGCCAGCGCGCAGAAATCGAGGCCCGGGCAGCAGATGATATCAGTGATCTGGCCCGCATTGCCTTCGGCGAGGCCATGTTCGACAAGCGTGGCATAGACCGAGGGCAGATCGGTGATCTTGACGTAAGGCAGGACGATGTTCTGCTCGTGGCTCACGCGCAGCTCGTCGTGCGAGTAGCGCTCGGCGAGGTCCGCGATCACGTCCATCTGCTTGTCGGTGGCATCGCCGGGGGCGCCGCCTACGGGCTTCAGCGAGATGGTGATCGAGACATAGCCCGCCTGGCGGTGGGCGTTGAGGTTGCGCTCGAGCCAGCGACCGTATGGCGGGTTGAGGATCTTCTCGCGGGCCACGTCGACGCTGGTCTGGTTGACCAACTCGTAGTCGGGCTCGGCGAAGTACCTGGTGATCCGGTCAAGCTCTTCCTGCGGGAGGGTGAGCACACCGCCCTTCACGTGGGCGAACTCTTCCTCGACCTGCTCGCGGATGGTCTCGATGCCAGTCTCGTGGACGAGGATCTTGATGCGCGCCTTGTACTTGTTGTCCCGGCGGCCATAGCGGTTGTAGACGCGCAGGATGCTCTCGAGATAGGCGAGCAGGTGCTCGTGCGGGACGAAGCCCGAGATCATCTTGGCGATCATCGGAGTACGGCCGAGGCCGCCACCGACCCAGACCTGCCAGCCGATCTCGCCCAGGCCGTTGGTCGTCGCCTGCAGGCCGATGTCGTGGAAGCGTATCGCGGCGCGGTCGGCGGTCGAGCCGGACATGGCGATCTTGAACTTGCGCGGCAGGTAGCTGAACTCAGGGTGCAGCGACGACCACTGGCGCAGGATTTCGGCAACCGGACGCGGATCGATGATCTCGTCGGCGGCGGCGCCGGCGAACTGGTCGGTCGTGATGTTGCGGATGCAGTTGCCCGAGGTCTGGATGGCGTGCATCTCGACCGCAGCGAGATCCTCGAGGATCTTCGGGATGTCGCGGAGCTTGGGCCAGTTGAACTGGATGTTCTGGCGCGTGGTGAAGTGGCCGTAACCGCGATCATAGGTACGCGCGATGTGGGCCAGCGTGCGCATCTGACGGGAGTTCATCGTGCCGTAGGGCACCGCGATGCGCAGCATGTAGGCGTGCAACTGCAGGTAGAGGCCGTTCATCAGGCGCAGCGGCCGGAACTGGTCCTCGTTCAGCTCGCCGCTGAGACGGCGGGCCACCTGGTCGGAAAACTGCGCCGTACGTTCCTTCACGAACGCGGCGTCGAACTCGTCATATCGATACATGGCCGTCCTCGTCGAGATGCTGCCGGTCGAAGCGTGGGGCAGTCGGGCCCTCGGCGCGGATACGTTCGCGGATGCGGTCGGGGTAGATCGCCCCGTCGCGAAGCGTGACCGTTTCGACCTCAAGAGAAATGACGCGCCCACCCTTCTTGGTGACCGCCAGAGCCGCGTCCTTAGCCTCCGACTCTTCCTTGAGGAAGACCCGTGCCTGCTGCAGCTCTTCGACCCACTTGCCGGACCGGTCCAGATAGACCGTCGCGCCGCTCATCAGCTCATTGCCGGTGAGGATTTCCATTCTCTTCCTACGCCACCTTAAATTCGGAGCGGGCGATCTCGATCGCGCCGCGCCAGTCACCATGGGCGATCGCCTCGCCCACGAAAATGATTGCCGGGCCATCCTCGAGCTCGAGCTCGTCGGCGGCGAGGCCGCCCAGAGTGCCGCGGTAGAGGACCCGGTCCTTGCGCCCTGCCCGCACGACGACGCCGATCGGGATAGACGCGCTGGCGCCTTCCGCGATCAACCGCGAGGCGGTCGGTCCGGCGACGGACTTGCCCATGTAGAGGGCGAGGGTGAGGCCGGTCGAGGCGAGCGACGCCCAGTGCCTGAGTTCCTCGGACTCGGCGCCGTGCGCCGTGGCGAGGACAAAGCCGGTCGAAACCCTGCGCAACGTCACCGGCGTCGCCGTATCTGCTGCAGCGGCAAGGGCCGCGGTGACACCTGGGACGACGTGATAGGCGATGCCCGCTTCGTTCAGCGCATCGATCTCCTCGCCAGCGCGGCCGAAGACCATGGGATCGCCGCCCTTGAGGCGGGCGACGCGCTTGCCGGCCTTGCCGAGCCGCACGATCAGCGCGTTGATCTCGGCCTGGGTGAAAGAGTGGTGGCCCTTCTGCTTGCCGACCAGAATGCGCTCGGCATCGCGGCGGCCCATCTCGACCGCCGCGGCGGGGACGAGGTGATCATGGACGATGACGTCGGCTTCCTGCAGCAGGCGCTGGGCGCGCAGGGTCAGCAGGTCCTCGGCGCCGGGGCCCGCACCAATGAGCCAGACGACGCCGGGGCTCTCGCCCTTCTCGACGTGCTGCGCGAGGAGCTCGTCGGCCCTCTCGGTCCCCTGCCCGCGGATAAGCTCGGCCTCGACCTCGGGAGAGGTGACCAGTTCCTCGTAGAACCGGCGGGCACGGGAGCCCTCGAGCACAGCCGCAACCTTCTCGCGCATGGAACCGGCAAGCCGAGCCAGCGCGCCGAGGTTCGGCGAGAGCGCAGCTTCAATGCGGGCGCGGATCAGGCGGGAGAGTACGGGTGCATCGCCCTCTGAGGCCACGGCGATGGACACCGGGGCCCGGTCGATGATCGCCGGAGTGTAGAAATCGCATTCCTCGGGAACGTCGACGACGTTCAGCGGCACCCGCGCAGCGCGGGCCGCGCGCTTTGCGGCCTCGCCATCGGGACCGTGATCGGCAACGAAAACCAGAGCCGCATCAACGAGATCGGCATCCTCGAAGGGACGCGCTAGAATGGCGACGGGCAGATCGGAGAAGTCGGCTTCGATGTTGGCGGAGATAATGACGACTGAAGCAGTAGTCTTAATTGCCAACCGGGCTTTGCTGAGGGCTTCTTCTCCACCGCCGACTATGACGATGCGCTTACCCTCGACTTTGTAGCTGACAGGAAATGTTGTCAGTTCACCCATTCACGGCCTTTCGGAAGCCGGATACATACCCACATCGGCTCTTTGTAACAAGCTATTGAAAAACAATAGCTTTAATGTTTCTCGTAGCAGGTACGGATTAGAATTGCGTTGAGGCCCGGCAACCCGTCTCGGCAAAAGAATCCATGCACCGCCCTGATGGTGGAATGGTGACGCTACGGCAAGCTCAAAGCGCGCTGCGGATATCGGTCTGAGCGAAGTCATTGCCGATGTAGAGCAGCGGGCAGTCGTACTCCTCTGCCAAGGCATAGGCGAAGCAGTCGCCGTAATTGAGCCCTGCCGGGTGAACACCCTTTCCCCACCGGCGGCTGGCCGAAGCCACACGCTCAGCGACCACCTGTGTTACCGGGATTACCTCAATATCTAGCCGCGCCAGCAGATCGCGCATCTCGTCGCCGATCAATCGGTACTGAGCGACCATGAGCGCTTCCGCCATGGTTCCCGCAGATATCAGGATGCGGTCGGCTTCCGTCACGGCTCTCGTACACCCTGATGCCATCGGCTCGTTGAGAACGATCGCAAGCAGCGCAGAGGTATCGAGGGCGATCAATTGGGAAGACCGTTCTCGTCGTACAGGAAGTCTTGGCTATGGGCCGCATCCGGGCCAGGCGATGCCTTGCCGGCGGCAGACTTCATGACATCGCGGATAACACGTGCCCGTTCGGCGGGCGTGAGGCGTGCTCTCCGAATTGGACCAATCTGAGCGACTGGCTGCCCATGACGCGTCAGCACGACCTCCTCGCCCTGCTCAGCTCGCCGGACGAGCTCAGCGAGCAGCGCTTTGGCTTCGCTGACGGAAATGTTCATGAGTCATGGACCAATTATATGGTCCATCTATTTAGACCATCGAATGGTCCAAATCAAGGTTCAGCCCTGCCGTTCCGGTACGTGCACGACCAGCCCGTCTAGCTCGTCCTTGACCTTGATCTGGCAGCTGAGGCGGCTGGTCGGCTTCACGGCGTAGGCAAAGTCGAGCATGTCCTCTTCCATCATGGAAGGGCCACCGACTGTGTCGGTCCAGGCGTCGTCGACATAGACGTGGCAGGTGGCACAGGTGCAGGCGCCGCCGCACTCGGCGATAATGCCCGGGACGCCGTTCATGATCGCGGTTTCCATCACGGTCGAGCCGACCTCACCCTCGGTTTCGTGCCGCGTACCGTTGGGTTCGATATAGGTGATGTGGGGCATGTCTGGTCTTCGTGGGAGGGGATCAGCCGCATATAGTGCCTGCGATCCCCACGCTGCAAGCGCGCTGACGCCACAGCCTCAGTCGAGGCTGCTCACGAAATCGGCGATGTAGTCCTGGCACTCGCGCACGGCCCGCGCGACGTCGGCGATCAGGTCCGGGTCGACGGACGCGCCTTCGCGCAGTGCATCCTCGGCATGACGGGCGAGATCGCGGACCTGCCAGGCGCCGATGCCCGCGGCTGCGCTCTTGAGCGTATGAAGGTGCTTGAGCATGTCCTCAGGCGTGGCGCTCTCCTCTATACGGGTGAGATAGACGCCCGACATATCGGAGTAGAGACGAAGGACCTCTTCCTGCAGACCAGGATCGCCGAGCGACTGCTGCTCGAGGTGACGCAGGTCGATCGGACCGTCTTCGAGATTGCGCTGGAGGGCCCCCTGCCCCGCTTCGACCACATTTCGCTGTGCCATGCCCTGCACCCCATTCTTCTTCGCGTTCTCCAAGGAACGCATTGGGGTTGAGGCTAGCGGGGGTGAATGAAGGGCCAGACAAACGAATGTGGACAACTTTATCTATGCCCTTAACCGGCCGCATTCCCACCGGAAATTAACCCTTGCTTAAGAATGCGCTCGGTTTGGCTCAAATTGTATGTATCTTTGAGGTTACCTAGCGCGCGGCGGCGTGGGGCGTAATGGGAAGACTGCGGGGCTTTTGAATCGCATTTTACCCAATTTGGACGGCTTACCGGAACTCGGTGGGTGGTCCAATGCCAGCTCTGATCGCTTGCCGAGTGCCGATGCGAGAGTATTGAGAGTATGGCCAAAAAGACCACCGCACCCCAGAACGACCCTGCAACCTTGGCGTTCTCGGCCGTCGAAGACGCGCTGAAGGACTCGGTGTTCGCCAACCTCGACAAACCGGCGGAGCCGGAGGAAGCGGCGCCCGCCGAGAAGATGGGCCCCAAGCCGATCCCGCGCGACAACTCGGCTCGCTCGGAGCGGCAGCGCATCGCGGACAAGTTCGCGGCGCAGACCGGATCGGTCGCCAATGACGACCGCTTCCCCTCCTCCAAGATCCTCTATGGCCTGCAGTCCAAGTCATCGGGCGCGCCGACCATGGTCGCGGGCATCGTTTCGGCCGGCTGGGTGGTGGCCATCCTCCTCGTCGCGCTGATCCGCAACGGCGGCGACATGGGCACGGCGGCCTTCTGGGGCTCGAACGACTTCATCGGTCTCGTCGCGCTCGCAGTGGTGCCGGTGATCGGCATCTTCGCCATCGCCACCCTCATTCGCCGCGCACAGGATCTCCGCAACGCCGCGGCGGCCGTGACACAGGCGGCGATCCGCCTCGCCGAACCCGAAACCACCGCGTCCGAGAAGGTCGCGTCGGTCGGCCAGGCCGTGCGCCGTGAAGTGAACGCGCTGGGCGACGGCCTCGAGCGCGCCCTGTCGCGCGCCGGCGAGCTCGAAGTGATGATCCACAACGAGGTCACCGCACTCGAGCGCACCTATTCCGACAATGAATCGCGTATGCGCGCCCTGATCCAGGAACTGGCCAGCCAGCGCGAAGCTGTCATTACCAACACCGAGCGCGTGCGCGAGGCCATCACCGAGAGCCATACGGGCCTCGTGTTCGACCTCGACATGATTTCGCAGCGCATCGCGGGCACGATCGTCGAGTCCGGTGGCAACCTGACCAAGGCACTCGAGACCGCCGGCAATTCGCTCAACGGCGCCTTCGGCGAGCGCACCGAGAGCTTCGTGTCGCTGATCGACCAGCGCACCAGCCACCTGCTGGTCGCTCTCGACGACTCCGCGTCGCGCCTGAACATCACGCTCGAGGACAAGGCAGGAACCCTGTCCGGCGCGTTCGAGAGCCGCACGCAGGAACTGAGCGCCGTCATCGACGGCCGCATGAACTCGCTGACCGAGGCCCTCGACAGCCGCGCCGTGACACTCTCCGACGCGATCGACAACCGCACGTCGTCGCTGGCCAAGCTCCTGAGCCAGGGCGGCATCACCCTGCTCGACCAGTTGCGCGACCGCGGCCACGAAGTGTCGAGCGCACTCGACATGATCGGCACCCGCATCGCCTCCGACATCACGGGCCGTTCCCGTGAGGCCGAGCAACTGCTGGGCGGCCTGTCGCGCCAGCTCGACGAGCAGGTGCAGATCCAGGTCAACTCGATGGAGTCGCGGCTGCAATCCGCGATGATCGAGCTGTCGGGCGCTCTCGACGACACCACTGAGCGCGCGCGTGTCACCCTGACCGGCGCCGGTTCGCAGAACCTCGCCCAGTTCGACGCCCGCCTCGACGAAATCTCAACGGCCATCGACAGCCGTCTGTCGACGCTCGACAGCGTGATCGGCGACAAGGGCGATAAGCTGATCGCTGCTCTCGACAAGAACAACGCGAGCTTCTCGGCCCGCGCGAACGTGCTTGAGATGGCCCTCGACGAGAAGGCCGAGAGCTTCAACGACATGGTGGCGCAGCGCACCCGCGAGATGACCGAGACGCTCGGCCAGCGGACCAAGCAGATCACCGAGGCCATCGCCAACCGTTCGAGCGAAATCTCGGACTCCCTCGAAGGGCACACGCAGATCATCGCCGATGCGCTGGACACGCGCGTGCAGCTGCTCAACGAGTCGCTGGCGAGCCGTCATGGCGAGATCACCTCGGCGCTCGACCAGCACGTGAAGGCGTTCGACGAGACCATTGCCGGCCATGCGCGGCACATGGACACCAATATCATCACCCACGCGCAGGCGATCGACGTTGCGCTCGGCAACCGGGTCGAGCAGTTCGATCAGATCCTCACCGGCCGCGCCAAGGAACTGGACGACGCCGTTGCCAGCCGCACTCAGGCGCTCGACCAGTCCGTGCTGGAACGCACCCAGGCGATCGACATCGCGCTGCAGCAGCATGCCCAGCAGATCGGCGACAGCCTCGACCAGCGCACGCAGGCGCTGGCGGCGACCGTCTCGACCCGCTCGGCCGAGCTTGCCGAAGCCCTCAACACCCGTACCCAGCAGCTGGCTGAAACGCTCGGCTCGCACACTGTCGGTATCGCGGCTGCCATCGGCGACCGCACCGGCGAGCTGGCACGGACGATCGAGGCGCAGGGCAATAATGCCCGCGACAAGATCGAAGGCACCCTGCGCAATGTCACCGACGTCATGTCGGAGCGTGCCGGCGCCGTCGCGACCGTCATCGAGACCAAGGTTTCGGAAATCAACGAGTCGCTCGGCCGTGGCCTCGACGCTGCAATCCTCAGGATTGCCGACGCCGAGTCCGGCGTCACCGCCCGCATCGACGGTGCGGCCTCGACCGTGGGCGACAGCGCTCGCAAGGCGGCCGACATCATCGAGACCGGCGTCAACTCGGCCCGCAAGGCCATCACCGACATGGTCGACCAGCGCCTGGGCACCCTGCCCGAGGCCATCACCGCCCGTGCCGACATCACGGCCGAGCGCCTTGCGTCGCTGAACACCGCGATCAACACGGCGCTGGTGCAGTCGATGACCGACCTCGAGGCCGGCGCCGACCGCATCGAGGAGACCATCTCCCGCCGTATTGTCGAAGCGACGCAGATCATCGCCGAGGACGTCACCTCGACCGCCGATCGCATGGACGTCGCAGTCCGCAACGCGCTCGAGCAGATCCAGCGCGCGTCGGGCAACATCGACGAGCTGATCTCGATCAAGGCCGTGGCCGCCGCCGATGCAATCGGCGGCAAGGTGGCCGAGATCAACCGAGTGGTCTCCGAGCAGACCGACGCCTTCTCGGCGCTCGTCTCCGACCGTTCGGCACAGCTCGAGATGAGCCTCGCCGGCCACAGCAACGTGCTGGCCCAGGCGCTGATCACCAACGCCTCGCAGGCCGAGGAGCTGATGAGCCAGTCGACCTCGCGCATCCTCACCGATGTGACGGCGGCGCTCGGCAAGCTCAACGACTCCAACATGCTGCTGCAGAAGGTGCTGGACGCCTCGACGGCGAACCTCGCCAACCTCGAGACCAGCGTCGCCCAGCAGACCGCCACCTACTCGAGCACGGTCCGCGAGGCGATCGGCTCGACGGAAGAAGCCGGTCGCATGGTCACCGAGCATGTCGGCGCGCTGCAGACGGCCATCGCCTCGATGGTCAACGAGTTCGGCGCCATCCTCGGCAACCTCGACAGCGAGGCCAAGAGCCTCGACACGGCGGCGCAGAACCTCAGTAACACCGGCGCGATGACGCTCGCCAACCTCGACGAGCGCCGCCATGCCATGGACGAGCTGGCTCACGCCTTCACCGCTCGTGCCGACGAGATCGACAGCCGCATGCGCGGCTTCGCCCAGTCCATCTCCGAGACCGTGGAAGAGACCGAAGTGCGGCTCGTCTCGGCACGCGAGTCGATGGAGCAGCTGCTGGCGAGCACGACCTCGAACGTTGCCGAGACGCTGGAGGCGACGACCGGCACGATCAATGCCGCCCTCGCCGACACGACCGGCCAGCTGCAGTCGGTGCTTACCAGCACCGCCGAGCAGATCCAGACCTCGCTCGGCGAGACCACCGGCCAGCTCGAGCACGTGCTGACCGGGACGGCCGAACGCGTCCAGACCTCGCTCAGCGAGACCACGACGCAGCTCGAACAGGCGCTCAACGGCACCACGGACAAGCTGCAGTCGGCCCTCGCCGGCGCCACGACCGACATGCAGTCGGTGCTCGGCAAGAGCACCAACCTGCTCGAGGAAGCGCTGGAAAGCACCTCGCACCGTGTGGCGACCCAGCTCGGCTCGTTCACCGACACGGCCTCCAACGAGAGCCAGCGCGCCGCCGATGCCCTGCGCCAGACGCAGGCGACCATGATCCTCGAGATGCAGCAGGCCCTCGAAGCCGCCACGCAGCGGTTCAACGAGACGGCCTCGGCCATGCGCGCTACCGCCAAGGAAGTGGGCGCCGAGCTCGAGAGCACCCGGTCGGAGCTCGCCCGTGGCGTCATGGAACTGCCCGAGGAGACCAAGTCGAGCGCCGCCGCGATGCGCCGCGTCGTGGCCGAGCAGATCGAGGCCCTGGCCGAGCTCAATGCCATCGTCCGGTCGCAGCCGGCGACGCACGACCTCAACGACCGCCGCCCGCCGCCGGCGCCGACGCGCTCGTCCTTCATCCGCGATGAAGCCCCGAGCAAGCCGGAGCCGCGCCCCGAGCTGGTCCGTCCGGCCGAGCCGATCCGGACCACACCGCGGTTCGAAAGCCCGGCACCGACCGTCACCGCTCCGCGGCCGCAGCCTGTCGCCGAAAAGCCGGCTCCTGCTCCGACCCCCGCCCCGGCCAAGTCCGAGGAAAGTGGCGGCTGGCTCCGCGACGTGCTGAACCGCGCCGGTACTCCGGCCGCGGCCAGCGCACCGGCTCCGGCCCCTGCCCCCGTGGCGCAGCAGAACCTCTCGACCCTCACGGAAGAGATCGCCAAGGCCATGGAGCCGGCCGCGTTGGCCGACGCCTGGCAGCGCTACCAGTCGGGCGAGCAGAACGTCTTCTCGCGCCGCATCTACACGCTGGGCGGCCAGGCGACCTATGACGAGGTGCGCAAGCGCATCCAGCGCGACCAGGACTTCGCCAAGACCTCGGCGACCTACATGGCCGAGTTCGAGCAGTTGCTGAAGCGCGCAGCGACAGGTGGGAACCCCGCGGGCGAGACTCGCGAGTACCTGCTCAGCGACCGCGGCCGGGTCTACACCATGCTGGCCCATGCGAGCGGCCGACTGGGCTAAGCTCCGGTAGCAGCTAACCAACAAAGCCCCGCGAGCGATCGCGGGGCTTTTTGTTTGCGCTGGGGGATGGGGGCGAGGCGGGCGGGCCGACGGGCGCAGTAGCTTGAGGTTCGCTGGAGCTGGCTAGGGACCTGCGCTCGCACCTCGACAGGCAACGACTGTGTCAGGATAGCAGTCGGCCGGGTGACGCGGGCGAGCGCGGCAAAGCCCATGCCGGTGATCCGGCAGACAACGTCGAGGATCGTCTTCACGGCATCGATGCGCGCGATGGCGTCGATGTCGTCCTGGAAGTCGTGGCCACGAGGTCGTCCTTCATGGGCAGGGGCACCGTATCCAGCTCTCCTGCCCGCCGCCATTATCAAAGCGAAACGACTAGCCGAGGCGCGCGCCGCCCGGTTGCTTCCGGCCCTGCATGGCGATGGAGAGCCAGATCAGGATGCCGCCGACGCCGGCGAAGGCGGCCGCGATGAAGTAGGCCTGGGCCCCCATGAGGCCGATGAGCCAGCCAAAGCCGACAAGGGCGATGACGCTCATGCCCTGCTGCAGCATCTGGAAGAAGCCCTGCGCTTCGGCCGCAATCTCGTCGCTGGTCCAGTTGGCGATGAAGTGCATGCAGCCCATGTAGCCGAGCGCGAAGGTGATGGCGTTGAGGGCCTGAAGCGGGATCAGGAACTCGATGCCGGGCTGGAGGGCCATGCAGAACCAGCGGAACACCGCGACTACGGCCGAGGCGAGGATGAGGCTGCGCGCCGAAAAGCGCGACTGGACCCGGCCGAAGACGAACATCAGGCCGGCTTCGGCAAGAGCCCCGACCGCGAGGAGCGGGCCGATGATATCGGCGGAGAAGCCCTGTTCCTTCCACAAGAGGCCCTGGAAGGCGTTGAGCACGATGTGCGTGCCGTAGACCATCGAGAAGCCGACGAGCGGCAGCACGAAGAAGGGCTTCATCGCCTCACCCAGGTGGCGGGCGGCACCGGCATGCGGGGCTACCGAGTCGGCAGTTTCGGGGCCGCGGAAGCGCGGCAGGCCGAAGGCCGTGATCGTCCTCAGCAGTGACAGGCCGACGAACATCGGAAGGAAAATGGCGCCGCCAAGCCAGGTGATGACGAAGCCGGTGAGGATGAGCATCACCATGTAACCCACCGTGCCCCAGGCGCGGATGGGACCGAACTGCGTGCCGCGGCGGCGCGTCATGCGGATGGTGGCGGCGTCAACCACGGGGCCGACGGCCGCAGCGGGCAGCGAGAGCAGCGTCCAGACGATGAGGATGCTCCAGAAGCCCGAGACGAAGAACAGGCCGAGGGGAAGGAGACCGGCGAGAATCGAGCCGAGGATGATCACCTGCCGCCAATCCGAGGCCCGGTCGGCGATGCGGCCGACCACGACGTTGAGGGCGAGCATGATCAGCACGGGCACGGCGTTGAGGACGCCGATCTGCTCGGGCGTCAGGCCCTGGTCGGCGAACCAGATGCCACCATAGACGGTGACGACGGCGCCCGACATGTACTGGATGAAATAGTAGATCGTTGCCCGGAATTCGGGGCTCAGACGTGGTTCGGCGATCGTCACGGCGGACATGAAAGTGGAAACTCAGGGAGTGGGATCGGAGGCCACGATCTCGTCGGGGGCGACGGCGTGGGCGGACTTAGGTTGCAGTTTCAGCGAGAGCGCGACGCACAAGGCGCCGAGCACCGAGAAGGCGCCGACGAATAGCCATGCCATCGGGCCGAAGGCGGCGACAAGCCAGCCCATGCCGAGGATGATGAGGACGCTCATGGCCTGCTGCAGCACGTAGGAGAAGCCCTGGGCCTCGGCGGCGATCTCGTCGCTGGTCCAGTTGGCGAGGAAGTAGATGCCGCCGAGATAGCCCATGGCGAAGGTCACCGAGTGCAGCATCTGCAGGCAGAACAGCACCCAGACTGGCGGCGAGAAGGCCATGGCGGTCCAGCGGAAGGCGGCGACCAGGCATGCGAACAGGATGAGGTGGCGGGCCGAGACGCGCAGCTTCAGCCGGCTCCAGACGAACATCATCACGGCTTCGGCGGCGGCCATGGTGGCGACGAGCGGACCGATCAGGCCCTCGGATATCCCCTGCTCCTTCCAGAGCAGCGCGCCGAAAGCGCTGATGACAGCGTGGGTGGAATAGAGGATGGCGACGCCGGCAAGGGTCAGGAGAAACCAGGGCTTGAGCACTTCGCGCAGGCGGCGGGCGCCTTTGGTGGCGGACTTGGTCTGCCCCTCACCGGCCCGGAACTGGGGCAGCTGGAACGCGAGCAGCGCGCGCAGCAGCGCGAAGGCGACGAAGAGCGGTACGAAGGCACCGTCACCCAGCCAGGCGATGAGCGGGCCGGAAATGAAGGTCGTGACCATGAAGCCCACCGTCCCCCAGGCCCGCACGGTGCTGAAATCCGTGCCGCGCCGCTGCGTCATGCGCAAGGTGGCGGCGTCGACGACGGGGACCAGCGCGAAGGCCGGCATGATCGACAGCACCCAGACGAGCAGGATGCCCCAGAAGCCGGAGACAAAGAACAGGCCGATGGGCACCGCGCCGGCGATGAGCGACAGCACAATGATGACGCCGCGCCAATCGGGCATCCGATCGGCGATACGGCCGACCAGCTGGTTGAGGAGCAGCATGAGGAGCAGCGGCGCCGCGTTGATGATGCCGATCTCGTCGGGGCCGATGCCACGGTTGGCGAGCCAGATGCCGAAGTAGACCGACGAGACGCCTGTCGAGCCGAACACGGCAAAATGGTAGATGGCCGCGCGCAACTCGGGGGAGACCCGGGGTGCGACCGTGGACGACGACATCAGGGTGTGCTCCGGGCGGGAGAATCCTGCCCCTTTGGCCGACCTTGCTCATGAGACGGAGAAATAATCAACGGGCCCAAAGGTGGGGAGCGTTATGTCGCGGTCACGCCGCGAGAGCGGCGTTGCGGCCCGGCACCAGTGTATCGAGGAAGATGTCGGCGCAACGCGACCAGGTGAAGTTCCGGGCGTGGGCGCGCGCTGCCCCCCGGTCGAGGGTCAACGCGCGCAGGACCGCGACGGCGAGGTGCACCGCAGGCTGGATCGGTGAGGATGTCGCGCGGTCCGGTGACCGGGAAGGCGGCAACAGGCAGGCCGCTGGCAAGCGCTTCGAGCAGCACGTTGCCGAAGGTGTCGGTGCGGCTGGGAAAGACGAAGACATCGGCCGAGCGGTAGATTTCGGCGAGCTCGGAGCCGGTCCTGAGGCCGAGGAAGAGCGCATCCGGATAACGGCCCTGGAGCTCGGCGCGCGCCGGACCGTCGCCGACGACGATCTTGGTGCCGGGGAGGTCGAGGGAAAGGAAGGCCTCGACGTTCTTTTCGATCGAGATGCGGCCGACATGGAGCAGGTGCGGGCCGACTGAGAGGTCAGCGCACTGCGGCCCCGGTTTACTGACCCGGAGCGGCTGGGGCGCGCCTGAGCCTCAGGCGGCGGGGTTTGCGCGGGAGGGGAGCTTCGGTCCAGCGGATGAGCTCGAGGACGCCCTCGTCGGTTTCGCACACGGCGGTGCAGCTTTCGACCCAATCGCCGGTGTTGACGTAGTGGATGCCCAGCCGCTCGTGCATGTCGGCGTAGTGGATGTGACCGCAGATGACGCCGTCGGCGCCGCTGTCGCGCGCTTCGAGGGTCAGCGCTTCCTCGAAGCGGCCGATGACGGAGACGGCGTTCTTGACCTTGTGCTTGGCCCAGGCGGAGAGCGACCAGTACGTCAGACCCATGCGGCGGCGCACCCAGTTGACCGCGATGTTGAGCCGCAACGCGGCGCGATAGGCCCAATCGCCCACATGCGCCAGCCATTTGGCATGGGCGACGACGACGTCGAACTGGTCGCCGTGGATAACGACGTAGGTCTTGCCCTGCGCCGTTGTGTGGATGGTGCGATCGACGACCTCGACTTCGCCGAAGTACGTGCCGAGGTACTCGCGCAGGAACTCGTCGTGATTGCCCGGGAGGACGACGATGCGGGTACCTGCGAGGGCCTTGTCGAGGAAGACCTCGACAAGCTGGTGGTACTCGGCGGGCCAATGCCAGGCCTTGGCGAGGCGCCAGCCATCGATGATGTCGCCGACGAGGTAGATGGTCTCGGCCTCGTGCCAGCGCAGGAAATCGATGAGCTGGTGGATGCGGGTCGGGCGCATGCCGAGATGGACATCGGAGATAAACAGCGCGCGAACTCGCCGCACCTCCCTGGTTCCATCACTCATGCGTACACCCTTCACTACTTCGGAGGCCGGAGTTTAGCTCATTTGCACCAACGGGCGGGAGCGCTTTCGACCAGCGACCGGCCTCAGGTGGGGAAAACTTGCTGCTAGAGCAGGAACAGGACGACTGCAACCAGCATGAGGCCCGCGGGGGTGGCAAGATGTGCAGTTGGTGCGTTCGCAGGCTGGAGCTAGAGCTTCCGTCCGGTACGCACTGGGATGTGGGTCCCTGCTCTCGCAGGACAACAGCTGGTGGGTAGGAGGCGACTTGGAGTCGCCCTACTTTCCGATGCGGCTCTTCAGGGCGACGATGCGCTTATAGCTCTCTTCGATGCGGGCCTTGAACTCGGGGTCGGCCTTGGCTTCGGCGACGAGGATGTCGCGGACTTCGGGGCCGAGCGAGGAGCGGGGCTTGGCGGTGTTGGAGAAGAGCAGCACGTCGACGCCGGCGCGCACGGCGCGGGTGACCGTCTCTTCGAGATTGAAGTGATCACGGATGGCGCCCATCTCGAGATCGTCGGTGATGACCGCGCCGGTGAAGCCAAGCTGGCCGCGCAGCACTTCCTCGATCCAGGGCTTGGACAGGCTCGACGGCAGGCCGGACGGATCGATCTCGGTGTTGATCAGGTGGCCGACCATGACGAAGTCCTCGTAGCCCTTGGCGATCAGCGCGCGGTAGGGATCGAGTTCGACAGGCTTCCAGGTGCGGGTGATATCGACGAAGCCCTCGTGGCTGTCGGCGGTGGACGAGCCGTGGCCAGGAAAGTGCTTCAGCGAGGTGATGAGCCCGGCATCGTGGTGCGCGGCGACGACCTCGGCGGCATAGGAGGCGACGACGTCGGCAGTCTTGCCATAGGCCCGGCCGTTCCTGGCGATGACCGTATTGGCGGGATTCACGGCCAGATCGAGGACCGGGGCGAAGTTGACGTTGAAGCCCCAGTCGCGAACGCCTTCGGCGAGGCCGGCATAGACGGCGCGGGCCTGTTCGGGCGTGTTGTCGCCGGCAATGGTGGCGGCGTTGGCGATTTCCTTGAAGCCGACATCCTTGCTCAGCCGCTCGACCAGGCCGCCCTCCTGATCGAGGGTAATGAAGGGCGGAAGGTTGGCGGGCGCGGCGTCGCGGAAGGCGGCGTTCATGGCGGTCACGGCCTCGCGGCTCGCGACGTTGGTCTTGAGGAACATGACCCCGCCGATTTCGCCGTCGGCAATCTGCTTGCGGGCGGCGACCACGCCCTTGTCGTCGACCGAGTCACCGGCGAAGCCGACGACGATCATCTGGCCGGCCATCTGCTCGAGGGACTGTGCCATGACGGGCGCAGTGCACAGGGCGAAGATCGTCGCGAGGAGTGTCGTGGCGAGGCGCATCGATTTGAGCTTTCGGGGATCGGATGGGCGCGCTTGTGACGGACAAGTGCGGCGAAAGCGGGGTAGTCACCGTACGATGAGTCACTGCGCCGGCATGGCCCCCATCAAGGGGAGTATCTCCCTCGATCCCTCCCCTCAAGGGGGAGGGACGCGATGGTTGGGCTTTTGCAGGGGCTAAGGCCTTAGCGGTTCTGGCGGTTCTCGATCAGGTCGGTGACCACGCCAGGGTCGGCGAGCGTGGTGGTGTCGCCGAGCGCGCCGTAGTCGTTCTCGGCGATCTTGCGCAGGATGCGGCGCATGATCTTGCCGGAGCGGGTCTTGGGCAGGCCGGGCGCGAACTGCATCAGGTCAGGCGATGCGATAGCGCCGATCTCCTTGCGGACCCAGTTGCGGAGCTCGGTCTTGAGCGCGTCGTCGCCCTGCGCGCCGGCCATCAGCGTGATGTAGCAGTAGATCCCCTGCCCCTTGACGTCGTGCGGATAGCCGACGACGGCGGCTTCGGCGACCTTGGGATGAGCGACCAGCGCGCTCTCCACTTCGGCCGTGCCGATGCGGTGGCCGGAGACGTTGAGCACGTCGTCGACGCGACCGGTGATCCAGTAGTAGCCGTCCTCGTCGCGGCGGCAGCCGTCGCCGGTGAAGTAGTAGCCCTTGTAGGTCTCGAAGTAGGTCGAGACGAACCGGGCATGGTCGCCATAGACGGTGCGCATCTGGCCGGGCCAGCTGTCCTTGATGCAGAGCACACCTTCGGCCTTGGTCTGCTCCTGGATACGGCCCTCAGGTGAGAGGACGATGGGCTGGACGCCGAAGAAGGGCTTGGTCGCGGAGCCCGGCTTGGTCGGGATCGCGCCCGGGAGCGGCGTGATCATGAAGCCGCCGGTTTCGGTCTGCCACCAGGTATCGACGACCTCGCAGCGGCCCTTGCCGACATGCTTGTGGTACCAGAGCCAGGCCTCGGGATTGATCGGCTCGCCCACCGAACCGAGCATGCGCAGGCTGGGCATCTCGTACTTGTCGGCGAACTCGGGGCCGGCGCCCATCAGGGCCCGGATGGCGGTCGGCGCGGTGTAGAAGATGTTGACCTTGTGCTTTTCGACGACCTGCCAGAAGCGCGAGGCATCGGGATAGCTCGGCACGCCCTCGAACATCAGCGTGGTCGCGCCGTTCGCAAGGGGGCCATAGACGATGTAGCTGTGGCCGGTGACCCAGCCGACGTCGGCGGTGCACCAGTAGATGTCGCCATCGCGGTAATCAAAGGTGCGCTCGTGGGTGAGCGAGGCCCAGACGATGTAGCCGCCGGTGGTGTGCAGCACGCCCTTGGGCTTGCCGGTCGAACCCGAGGTATAGAGGATGAACAGCGGGTCTTCGGCGTTCATCGGCTCGGGCGGGCAGTCGGCGGTGACGGTCTTGACGGCATCGTCGTACCAGACGTCGCGGCCGGGTTTCATGTCGACGGCATTGCCGGTGACCTTGACGACGATGACCTTGTCGACGCCGGGGCTCTTCAACAGCGCTTCGTCGACGTTCTTCTTGAGCGGAATGGTCCGGCCGCCGCGGCGGCCTTCGTCGGCGGTCAGCACGATCCGGCTGTCGCAATCGTTGATGCGGCCGGCGATCGAATCCGGCGAGAAGCCGCCGAAGATCACGGAATGCACCGCGCCGATGCGGGCGCAGGCGAGCATGGCGATGGCGGTATCGATCACCATCGGCATGTAGATGGTGACGCGGTCACCCTTCTTTACGCCGTTGGCCTTGAGCACGTTGGCAAAGCGGCAGAGGCGATCATGCAGCTCGCGGTAGGTGATCTTGCCGTCGGTGCCCGGGACATCGCCTTCCCAGATGATGGCAGTCTGGTCGCCGCGTGTCGCGAGGTGCCGGTCGACGCAGTTGGCCGAGATATTGAGCTCGCCGTCCTCGAACCACTTGATCGAAACGTCGGGGTACTGGAACGTGGTGTTCTTGATCTTGGTCGGAGCCTTGATCCAGTCGATGCGCTGGCTCATTTCCTTCCAGAAGCCGTCGGGATCGTTCACCGACCGGGCGTAGAGTTCCTCGTACTGCTGTGCCGTCGTCCGCGTCCGCGCAAGGGCAGCTGCGCTGGGCTCGAAGACCAAATTCTCGCTCATGGAGATCTCCCGGTTTTTGAGAACCGTTCTAACCAAGGCCCCCAGCCCGAGCAAGCAGACCACTTGTCGTCTTTAGACCTACGGAAACCCTAGCCGTAAACGGTTTTTGCGGGGCTTTTCCCGATACTGCCGATAATACCAGTCCTGGGGGGCAAGATGCCGGAACTCGGCCACCACGCTGCGCGGCCCGACGAGATCGACATGATCCATCACGAACTGATGGCCGTGATCGACGAGTCGCCGCACTACAACGACCTGTTCAAGGCGCACGAAAAGGACCGGCTCAGCAAGTCGTTCCTGCGCGCGCTGCAGCGTGTCGACCCGTTCCACGTCATCGTGCTGACTGTCGACGGCGTGCCGGGCGGCGGACTGATCTCGGGGCCGGAGACCGGCTCGCTATTCCGCTACTGGAGCTGGATATTTCCCTCGCATCGCCAGACCCGACTGGGGCTGCATGGCATGCGGGTGTTCGACGAACACTGGGATAACGGCAAGTTCCACAAGGCCTTCACCTGGGTGCGCCCGGAGAACGAGGTCGCGCTCGCCCTGCTCCGCCGCTACGGCTACGAGCAGGCGGCGCTGCTGCGCCAGCAGATCTTCGGGCAGGACTACGTGGTGATGGAGAAGTTCTACACCAAGCAGACCGACACCTACGACCGGGGAATGGGTCTGGGCCGACTGGCCCGTTTCAAGGCGAGGGTTGACGCGATGCTGGGACGGTAGCCTTCTCGCAAAGTTGCCGTCGGTGCGATGACGCCCCGGCCCGCAGGGAGGCGCTAGACGTCCTTGGGGACGCGGCGGGCGAGCAGTTCTCGCAGGCGCGGGCCGATCGACACGTCGATGCCGGCGAACCGGCGGGCGGTGACCCACATGGCGGCGGACCAGATGGTCTGGGCGATCAGGGCAGCGATGGCGGCGCCCATCAGGCCGTGGGCCGGAACCAGCAGGATATTTGCAGTGACGAGCACGGTCATGCCCAGGACGACCGCTGGCAGCGTGGCATAGGGCCGATCGTGGATCGACAGCACCATGGCGGCCGGACCGAAGACCGAACGGACGCACAGGGTGAGGCAGAGCACGGCGAGCGGCGCGACGCCGACCTCGAACTCGGGGCCGAACAGCATCAGCAGCAGCGGCGCGATGGCGGCGACGACGGCAAACAGGCCGACCGAAATGCCTGACGCCACGAGGTTGGCCTCACCGATCTGGCGCATGAATCCCTCGCGATCGGAGGCGGCGCTGCGCTCGAACATTTCGGGCAGTGTCACCGCGTAGACCGCGGAGACGCCGAATGCGACCAGCGAGAAGACGCGGGTACACACGCCGAACACGGCGAGGCTCTCGCGATCGAGCAGGTTCGAAAGGACCAGCAGGTCGATGTCGAAGTAGAAATCAGTGGCGAGGGAGATGACCACCCAGGGCATGGCGAACCGCCACCATCGCTTGCGATCGGCGGGCGCTGCGGCGGCGGAAGCGGGAACGTCACGCACCGCGCGGAGCAGCCAGGCGAACTGGCCGGCGGCGATGAGCACGAAGCCGATGGCGAGCAGCCAGATCATCTCGTCGAGCTTGGCGGCAACACCCAGCGCAAGGCCCGATATGCCGAAGCAGAGGGCGACCAGCATCGGGCGGAAGACGGTATCGGCAAAGTAGCCGGCGAAGGGCCGCCGGAGGCCGACGAGGAGCGCGGTGTTGCAGTAGACTGCCCCGGTGGCGAGCGCCATGAGGCAGGCGGGGATCCAGTGAGCGGTCAGCACCTTGCCGGGTTCGCCGAACGATTCGGCAATGGGATAGCCGACGACGAGCAGGACGAGCGCGCCGACGAGGAGATGGCTGTAGGTGCGCCGCATGAAGCCGCGCAGCAGCCCGCCCTGCCCCCTGGACCGATACTCGGCAGCAAAGTAGGTGCCAACCGTGTGGAAGCCGAGCGGCAGGAACACAGCGACGATGTTTACCGTGGCGATGATCAGCAGGTACTCGCCGAGGATTTCGGCGCCCCAGAAGCGGGCGATGGCCGCTTGGGCGAGAAAGATCACGCCCGCGCCGAAGACGCGGGCTCCGAAGATCACCGTCGATTGCGATAGCAGGCGCTGGCGGAGGCTCATCAGTCGTCGGACCGCTTCTGATCCGGCTTGGCCCGGTCGGGCCGAAGCCGATCGACGTACCTGGCGAGAGCCTGGATCGCTCCACGCGCTGCGAATGCACACTCGCCCATCAACCGCGGCCACCAGTGCCGCGCATAGTTGGCAACAGGCGGCACCGGCGAGATGACGCCACGATCGCCGACCATGCCCTTCTTGAACTGGTGCAGCCCGTGGAACCCATCGGTGCCTCCAAGGTCGTACCAGGAGGCGCGGGTGTTGTCGCGCAACCAGCGAATGATGTGCCAGTGGAGGAAATAGCCGGCGCGGAGATCGAGGGCGGCCGCGGTCGTCGCGCCGTAGAGGTAGACGGCCCGGTCGCCGGCCTTGAAGATAACGGCGCCGGCGACGAGTTCATCGCCGTGCCAGACGAAGAAGAGCTCGGGGCGCAGGGTCTCGTTCGCCATCGTCATCAGGGCCGCGACGGTGTCGTAGGCCGAATGATCGGGGAACTTCTTGCGGTCCACCATCTGCTCGTAAAGCCTGGTGAAATCGGCGAGCCGGTCGGCCGGAGCGTGCTCGAAGCGTAAGCCGGCCTTGTCGGACTTGTTGAGATGGTAGCGCCACTTCTGGTGGAAGCTCGAGCGCTGCTCGGCATCGGAGAGGCGCAGGTTGACGATGTAGCGGTTGGGAAAGAGCAGCGACGAGCCCTCGCGGAAACCGCGGCCCGCCAGATGCGCGTACTCAGCGTTCTCGGCCTCGAGGGAGGCGCGCGGCAGGATCGACAGCATCATGCGGCGGCGATCGGCATACTCGGCCGTGAGCGCATCGACGATCTGCGAATAGATTCGATCGGCATCCGGGGTGCCGTTGCGACGCAGCATGGGCGCCCACTTGGCAACGGCCACCGAGCCGAGCCTGAGCGGCAGCGGCTGGACCATGATGAGGCAGCCGCCGACGATTTCGCCGTTCCGGACAAAGACCTGTGGCTCGAGAGCGACGCCCGGCCAGCGGGCGAGTGCGAAGGTCGCGAGTTGCTCCTGACAGGCGCCGTCGAAGTCGGCGATCGTCTCATCCCACTCGGCAGGGGTGACGACGCGCATGCTGACCGACGACGTGGCAGCGCGCGGCGCGGCAAGTTCGACCGGGATACCCTCGGAGATAGCGACGTGAGGCATGTTTGCGTCCGGATGACAGTTCCGGTGCGCAAACTACCGTCGCGCCTATTCCCAATCCCCTACTCCACCGAGGAAAATGCCCCGGTGGTTAATGGGTTAGTGCCCGACGGCGATGGGCGCGACACCCTTGAGAAGGGGGATGGCGGGGAGCGTGTGGTCGAGGAGTTGGTCGGCGCCCTCGTAGAGCATCTTCACCGCGACGTAGAGGATGACCACGAGGCCGATCCACGCGATCCAGCGGTAGCGATGGAGGAGACCGGCGACGAGAGTCGCGGCGACGCCCATAAGCAGAACCGAGAGGCCGAGGCCGAAGATCAGCGCCACTTCGTGGTGCTGCGCGGCGCCGGCCACGGCCAGAACGTTGTCGAGCGACATCGAGACGTCGGCGATGACGATCTGCCAGACGGCGGACTTGAGCGACTTGCGTGGGGCCTTGGAGGCGATACTTCCGTCGCGATTGAGATCGGCATCGGCCAGAGCCTCGGTGGCCTCGTGCTCCTGCTCATGGGAGACCGCGAGCTCCCGATACATCTTCCAGCATACCCAGAGCAGCAGCAGGCCGCCGGCGATCAGCAGGCCCCCGCCGAGCGCGAGCAACTGCGTGGTTATCAGCGCAAAGCAGATGCGGAGCACCGTAGCGGCGATGATGCCGATGAGGATCGCCTTCTTGCGCAGCGTCGGCTCGAGGCCGGCTGCAGCGAGGCCGATGACGACTGCGTTGTCGCCGGCAAGAACCAGATCGATGACGATGACCTGAAAGAATGCCGCAAAAGCCGAAGCGTCGAGGCCAAAGGGCATTCGTCAGATACTCCAGGTGGAAAGGCGATCGCGGCTATTTAGAGGGCTGGCGCCCGGTTGTGAAGGCCGCACTGCGGACAAATCCACCATCGGCGGGCGATTTGTGATGGTCGCTCAGGTGCTGATCATGGAGTACATCGGCCTGCGACCACTGACCTGACACGCCAACAGGGCAACCGGCCCAGAAATATTCCATTGCCAAGGAAGATTTTTGGGCGATAGTGGGGGAGGTTGGGCAAGCTTCGATCGCGCCTTGCTATTGGCGCTATTTAGGCGCATGCTCTTTTCGCGCTCGCTGACATCACGCGATACAGAGGCGGCTTAAGGTCCCTCAGGTTATTCTTGATATTGTGAACGTTTAGGCTGGGCAGCCATGTTGGCTGTCTGGAACGGGCATTGTGCATCTGCATGTGCCACATATATCAGGAAGGGCCTCAAATGATCCAAGGCACCGTCAAATTCTTCAATACCACCAAGGGTTTCGGCTTCATTCAGCCCGACGATGGTAGCAAGGACGCATTCGTCCACGTGACCGCGCTGGAGCGCGCCGGCATCTCTTCGCTCAGCGAAGGCCAGAAGGTGTCGTACGACCTCGAAAAGGGTCGGGACGGCAAGGTTTCCGCGACGAATCTGTCGCTGCTCTAAGCGTCCCGGGACGTCTGGGTACTGCACTCGGGTGCCACCTGGTTGGCTCCCAGCCCCTTGTTATCGGGTCGCCGATCGCTCCGGTCGGCGGCCCTTTGTTTTTCAGGACAGTCATGAAACATCGTTACCAGGTCGGCCAGATATTGGAGATGCGCGCCTTGCCGGGCGTGAGCAACCGACCGGCAGGACCGTGTGAGGTCGTGCTCCGCCTCCCCTACGAGGGTGGCCCCGTCCTCTATCGAGTCAAATCGCTCAACGAGAAGACCGAGCGGGTCGTCGACGAGGTTGACCTGACGCCCAGCAGCGCCGTCAAGCCGTTGACCACGGACACCGCATCCCCGTTCAGTATTGCGATCACTCGGCGATGACACGCACCGCTGAGGTGTAGGGCTGCCAATTCTCATGGAAACGCCACTCGCTGGAGCGCGAACTGCTGCGTGACAGCAAGGTGCTGCCGAACTGCTGCCGATGGCGAACTGAAATCTGGCTGGGCGGATCTATTACCGCCTTGTCAGGCCTACTCTGACCTGGGGGACCGGAACACCAACCTTCCCCTAGGGGAGGTTGGTGGGTGCACAAGGACTCGAACCTTGGACCCGCTGATTAAGAGTCAGCTGCTCTACCATCTGAGCTATGCACCCTGGGCCGAGGGGGTGACTATCAGGGTGAGTCCGGCTTGGCAAGCACCCTTTCGGAGGTTCTTTGACTTTCCTGCTTTTGCCAGATTGCTAAGCTACCAGCGAGCGTTCCCTCGATCGACCAACCATGAACGAACCCCACGAACTCGTATCCCTGCCTTGGCGCTGGCTGACTGACAATTCCATCCCGATCCTGCTGGCGCTCGGAACGCTGGTGTTCGGCTGGTACCTGTCCCGAGTTCTGTCGCGGCTCGTGCGCGATCTGCTGCCGCGCGCCTACGGGGTGGACAAGAATTTCGCGCCGCTGCTGGCGCAGGTGACGCGCTACGGCGTCATGATCTTCGCCATCGTGACGGCGCTGAGCTTCGTGGGTGTCTCGAGCACCTCGATCTATGCGGTTATCGGCGCGGCCGGCCTCGCCATCGCGCTGGCGCTGCAGAACACGCTCGCCAACATCGCGGCGGGAATCATGCTGATCTGGCTCAGGCCCATCGCCATCGGCGAGTACATCGTGGCCGACAGCGTGGCCGGGGTCGTAGTGGAGATCGGGCTTTTCGGGACGCGGCTGCGCTCGACCAGCGGCCTCTACATCTTCACGCCGAACCAGAAGCTGTGGAACAGCGCCATCACCAATCACAGCCGCGAACCCCGACGGCGAATCGATGTGAACATCACTGTGCCCGATACGGCCAATGTCTCGGCGGTGCGGCGAACGATGCTGAAGATCGCGACGACCGACAAGCGCGTGCATGTCGACCCGCCGCCGTCAGTGCATGTGGAGAGCTTCACCGGCGACAAGATCGTGATGCAGCTACGGGCGTGGGTGCCGACGCCGGAGTACCTGCCGGCGCTGCGGGACATGACAGAGAAGTCCAAGCTCGCGATCAACAAGCTGCTGGCGGCGGAGGGTGAGACGGCGCAGGTGGAGCTGGCTGCAGACCCGCATATGCAGGGCGCAGGGGAGCGAACGCCGGACCTGACGTAGGGTGGCGGCTTTTCTCGAGCAAATGGCGACTACGGGGGCTCTGCGTGGGTTTCCCAGCCCTTGCCGTGAAGACAGCCGGGATGGGCGTCAGCCTGGCAGCTCAGCCGTGTTTGAGCAGGCGGGACTTTTCGCGGTTCCAGTCGCGATTCTTTTCGGTTTCGCGCTTGTCGAAGCTCTTCTTGCCCTTGCCGACGCCGATGAGGAGCTTCGCCCTGCCCTGCTCGTTGAAATAGAGCTTGAGCGGCACGATGGTGTTGCCGGCGCGTTCGACGTCCTGGCTGAGTTTCGCCAGCTGCTTCCTGTTCACCAGCAGCTTACGCGGGCGCTTTTCCTCGTGGTTGAAGCGGTTGGCCTGCAGGAACTCGGGGATGTGCGCGTTGATGAGCCAGAGCTCGCCGCGCTCGGGCGAGGCATAGCTCTCGGTGATCTGGGCTTTGCCCTGGCGTAGCGACTTGACCTCGGAGCCGGTCAGCACGATGCCGGCTTCGAGGGTATCAAGGATCTCGTAGTCGTAGCGAGCCCGGCGGTTTTCCGCGACGGGCCCCGTCGAGATGGTCGCGGGTTTTCCGGGAGCTTTGGCCATGGGTGCTAGTTGGGCAGCAGGCCCGCGTGCTGCAAGGCCGCGTCGATCGCCTGCTCGTTGGCCTTGCTGATCGGCACGACAGGGAGGCGGAACTCGTTGCGGCAGAGGCCGAGACGGGCGGCGGCGTATTTGACACCACCGGGATTGTTCTCGAGGAACAGGGCCTTGTGCAGGGGGAAGAGCTTGTCCTGGAGAGCAAGGGCCTCGGCGTAGTTGCCCTGCTGGCAGGCATTCTGGAACAAGGCACACATTCGAGGCGCGACGTTCGAGGTCACCGAGATGCAGCCGTGCCCGCCATGGGCGTTGAAGCCAAGCGCAGTCACGTCCTCGCCCGAGAGCAGTACGAAATCGACACCGAGCCTGGCACGCTGGGCGCTGGCCCGCTCCATGTTCGCCGTCGCGTCCTTGACGCCGACGATGTTGGAATGGGCATCGCGCAGGCGCGCAATGGTGTCGACGGTGAGATCGACCACCGTGCGGCCGGGCACGGAGTAGAGGATGATCGGCAGCGACGTGGCCGAGGCCACGGCGGAGAAGTGCTGGAACATCCCCTCCTGGGTCGGCTTGTTGTAGTACGGCACGACCGACAACACGGCGTCCGCACCGACATCTTCGGCATAGCGGGCGAGCGCCACGGCCTCGGCCGTGGAGTTCGAGCCGGCACCAGCGACGACGGGTACCCGCTTGGCCGTCACTTCGACACAGATCTCGATAAGCCGACGGTGCTCGTCATGGGTCACGGTGGGGCTTTCGCCAGTCGTGCCCACGGGGACGAGGCCGTGCGAGCCCTCGTTGATCTGCCAGTCGACAAAGTGGCTGAAAGCTTTCTCATCCAGCGCCCCGTTCGCGAACGGAGTGATGAGCGCTGTTAGAGAGCCTCGGAGCATTTGTCGGGAATTCCTCTTGGATCGTCGCGCCGCCCATGGCGGCCGCGGACTTGTTGGTGGGCCGTGCGGCCAGATTATGGCCACATCCGGATCATCCCTGGGCCACAGTCGCGCACCATAGTTTCTCTCGTGCGGCACGACAAGCAAGCAGTCGCGTCAGGGCGCGTCGCACACCCACAAGGACCGAGCAGCTAACCAAACGTTCACGGGCGCCGTGAGATTCTGGACCGGCTGCAAGGGTGGGGGCACCTTGTTGGATTTGTACCGAGGACCAACAGGACGGTTACCATGGTTGTTGCGCGAGGCCGGAAAGGCCTGATCGCGGGCTTTCTCGCCGTTAGTGTGGCTGTGGCCGTGCCACTGCCCATGGTGCTGTTGCGCGCCAATGATCAGCCTGCCGAAACGCCTGTCGCAGCCATCGACCCGATCAGCACGGGGGCGATTGCCAAGGGTAGCGTCGCGATTCCCGTTCCGGGCGCTTCGGCCGGCTTCAAGAAGGCAATTGCGCTGCTCGACGACGGCGACCAGGCCGGCGCCTACGAGGCGGCACGGGGTCTATCCGACGGTGTCGAACGTCGCGCCATCCAGTGGGCGGCAATCTACTACGGCAATGGCGGGGTCCCCTCGGCCTCAGTGCAGCGCTTCATGGCCGACGCACCCGACTTCGCCACCGACGCGGTGTTCAAGACACGCCTCGAACAGGCGCTGATCAAGGAAGACGCGAGCACCGAGACCATCATCAAGACGCTGGGCGGGGCGATGCCCAATACGGTGAGCGCGCAGATCGCGCTGGCCGAGGCCTATGTCGCCGATGGGCAGAATGATCGCGCCGCGCGGATCGCCCGCTCGCTCTGGACAGAGAACTTCCTCGACAAGGGTACCGAAGCGCTGGTGCTGGACAAGCTCGGCAGCTTGCTCGACCGCGACGCCCACTGGACGCGCGCAATGCACCTGATGATGCATGACCGCGCGACCGGCGTTGAACGGCTGATGAAGTACATGACGCCGGCGCAGAAATCGCTGGCGACAGCGCGCAATGCCGTGTCGCGCAACGCCAAGGACGCCAAGAAGCTGCTCGACAACGTCGACCCGTCGATGCAGTCGAACCCGGTATTCCAGTTCAGCCGGGCCCAGCGTGCGCGGCAGTTCGAGCTGTGGGACCAGGCGATCACCTGGCTCAACAAGGCCAAAGGCGAGGTGCCGGACGCCGCCGAGTGGTGGTACGAGCGCCGCGCTCTCACACGGCAGCTCCTCGCCCTGGGCGAGGTCCGCCGTGCCTACGAAGCCTCCGATCGCTATGTCGGCCCCGAGGGCCGGATGGTGGAGGCGCACTTCCACGCCGGCTGGATCGCGCTCAACTTCCTGCGCGACGCGAAGGCGGCGGCGCCGCACTTCGAAGAAATGACCAAGCACTCGACGCTGCCCGACTCGGTGACGCAGGCCAACTACTGGCTCGGCCGGTCCCGCATGGCGCTGGGCGACGAAGCGGGCGCCCGCTCCGCGTGGACCGAAGCGGCCAAGTTCGGCACCGTTTATTACGGGCAGCTCGCCCGCTCCGCTTTGGGGCAGAAGGGCGTGGAGTTGCGCGGCCTGCCCGAGTGGAAGACGATGGAAGCCAGCTTCGAGAGCAACGATCTCGTGCGTGCCGTACGGCTGCTTGCCGACAACGGGCAGAAGGACATGGCCGCCCCCTTGCTCCGCAGCTTTGCCACCAACTTCACCGAGGGCGGCGAACTGCTGCTCGCAGCACGGCTGGCCCAGTCGCTCGGATCGCACAACCTCGCCATTTCTATCGCCGACACGGCCGAGCGCCGTGGCGTGCCGCTCGACCTGTTCAACTTCCCCAAGGACGGGCTGCCGGTAAAGAAGCTGGCGGCGATGGATCACGCGGCGATCTACGCCATCACCCGTCAGGAGAGCCGGTTTCAGGTCGACGCCGTGTCGTCGGCCGGAGCGCGCGGGCTGATGCAGCTGATGCCGGCGACGGCAAAAGAGACGGCCGGCAAGCTGGGCGTCGACTACTCCAAGAGCCGGCTGACCAGCGATGCGGAATACAACACGCTGCTCGGCTCGACCTACCTCAAGGCCCAGCTCGAACGGTATGACGGTTCGCTGTTACTTGCGGCCGCGGCCTACAACGCCGGTGGCGGCAACGCCAACAAGTGGATCAAGCTGTTCGGCGACCCGCGCTCGGATACGATAGATCCCGTGGTGTGGGTCGAGCTGATTCCGGTGCAGGAGACGCGCACCTATGTGAAGCGCGTGCTCGGCAACTACCTCGTCTACCGGGCGCGACTGGGCAACAACGACCTCAGCATCGACGAAGCGCTGAGGAAGATCCCGAGCTGACGATTGGCGTGGCTCGCGGCGCCTGCTATCCGTCGAGCCATGTTCTCGCGCCAGCGCACAGTGCCGGACGGCTATCGGAGCTTTCAGAACCTGCCGGTGCAGCGCCTTGCCGTTGGGGCCGCCAACGAGCAGATGGCGGTGCATGTGGCCGGCCGCCTCGCTATGGGGCGGGTGCCGCTGGTCTGCCTCGCCGGCTACCAGCGCAACATGGCGGACTTCTCCGACTTCGCCAACAACTTCCACCGCGTGTTCGGTGACGACTGGCCGATCATTCTGATCGACCTCAAGGGTCGTGGCCGCTCGTCGGACCGGAGCGACAAGGCGCGCTATCTCTCCACGATCGACGCCCGGGACGTTGTGCAGGTCCTCGCCGCACTGGCGCTGGACGGGGGCATTTTCGTCGGCCAGGGCTATGGCGGTCAGGTGGTCATGGCACTTGCCGCCGAGCACCCGCGGCTCGTGCATGCAGCCGTGCTGCTCGATGCCGGCCCGGTATCGGACCCGCGCGGACTCGTGCGGCTTCGGAACAATCTCAAGGACCTCGACGGCAGCCGGTCGGAGGCCGGGTTCCGCGCGATGTTCCGGCGCATGCTGGCGCCGGACTATCCGGCGGCCACCGAAGGGCTGCTCGACGTGATCGCAGCGCGAACGCACTATCTTGACAAGCGCAACCGGGTGCACACGCTGTTCGACCCGCACCTGATCAAGAAGCTGGAGGCTTTCGAGCACGACGATATCCTCGTGCCGCAATGGCCACTCTACGACGCACTGGGCAACGCACCGCTGCTGCTGATGCGGACCCAGCTGACTGAGCAACTGCGGCGCGAGACGTTCGAGGAAATGCTGCGGCGCCGGCGCGATGCCGAAGGCTATGTGATCGAAGGACAGGGCTCCCCTGCCCTGCTCAACACGCCCGAGGACGTCGAACCGATTGCTGGGTTCGTGCGCAAGCTTTTGCGCCGCCGCCCCAAGGCTGCCTGACTAGGGCTGGGCGGCAACTTTCCGCCCGGGCTCCGAAATCAGCGCCAGTTCGCGGGCCTGCTCGCGCCAATGCTCGCGGCCGATGCGCCCATCGATGCCGAGGTGGGCTTCGATCCACTCGACGTTCTCGTCGGTGAGATTCGCAATCTGGTCGAAATGGTAGAGGCCGAGCTTGTTCAGCGCTTTCTCGATGATGGGCAGGATGCCGATGACATTGGCCAGGCTGTCGCTGATTCCTTGGCGCGGCGCCTCGATACCGACGGGTTTGCCCGGCGACTCGGCCGGAGCTGGATCGATCTCCGTGGCCGCCTGACGGGAGGCTCGGCGGCGACTGGGCGCGGGTTCGGCATCGACGCCATCCGGTGCCTCGGCGGGGCGGGCCCGGCTGCCGGAGTTCCGTGTCGGGGTCCAGTTGCCCTCGATAGCCCGCATGGCGGCGCCTTCATCGTCTGTCTTCGAGGCTACGGTCTCGGCAGGTTGTGGGGCTGGCGCACGTGGGGCGATCGCTTCCGGCTCTGCCACTAGCGCTTGGACGGCGACAGCAGAATCGGCCCCTGGCGCTTCAGCCGGCTCGGCTTCAGCGTTCTCGAATGGCTCGGGAACGGACACGACTGCCACTTCGGTGGGGGTGGTTGCAGCAGACTCGCTGAACTGCTCCGGCTCGAGAACGGCGTCGACGGCATCCGCCGTAACGGTAACTTCGACAGGCATCTCGGCCGTGCGATCGATGGGGAACGGAATGACCTCGGCGCTCGGTCCACCGGCCGGCGCTGTGGAGCGCCCGGCTGGCTCATGCCTCGGGGACGCGACGAGGAGACCCGAAGTCGTCTGCCCTGCCACTCGGGCGGGCGACATCACAGGTTTCTGCTCGCGCGTCTCGACCGTCGGGAGCGGCGCCAGGGTCGGCATCCTGACTTCCGGCAAAGGCGTGAGGGCACCGGGCCGGGCGGCCTCAATGGCCTGCACCGCCTCGGTGAAATCGGGGGCGGGAACCTCGGCTGGAGCAGCGGGCGTAGCCGGCTTGCTCATGGGCTCGATGGCCGGGGCGGTGACGAGGGCCGCGGGCGCCTCGATCACTTCGGCCTTGGGGACCGGGGTGGCTTGTTGCACGGTCGGGGCGCGCGACATCCGCAGCACGGCCAGGCGGGCCAGACTGCCGACGGTGGCGCCGATGAGGAAGGCGACCAGCAGCAGGAACGCCGTTTCGAGAATGTGGGCAGGGTTCAACATGGTGCGTTCACCCCTTCCGCGGGGTGGCGGACCACCAGCCGGTTGCCAACCCCACCACCGCAGCACCAAGGACGAACGGCCAGTAGATCTCGATAAGGTAGATCAGAGAGTCGAGCGTCATGTTGAGGCGGTCACTCTTCGGAAAGCGTGAAGGCGATGCGCCGGTTGGCTTGCTTGCCGGCGCGCGTTTCGTTGCTGGCGATCGGCAGGCTCTCGCCATAGCCGATGGCATAAAGCCGCTCCGGACCGATGCCGCGCAGAATCAGCGCATCAACAACGGCTTCGGCGCGCGACACGGAGAGCGCGAGGTTCGCATCCTCTTCGCCGTCCGCATCCGTGTGCCCTTCGATATTCACCATCGCGCCCGGGCAATCGTTGAGATAGCCGGCGAGCTCGTCGATGGCGGGAAGCGAGCCCTCAGCGATGACGGCACTGCCCGACTGGAAGAGGATGGCATTGCGGGCAGCGAACGTATCGATCTCGTCGCGGCAGACCAGCAGTGGCGGCAGAAGAGTGACGTCCGTCTTCCACTTGGCTGCGGCCGGAGCGGCGGCGAGCTCCGCCAATGCAGCCTCACGAACCGCTTCAGTATCAGCGCGGCCGGTGAAGACCCAGGCGTCTCCAGCCAGTCCGAACTGACCATCGGCCAGGAGCGCGAGGGCCCGACTGCCGGCATCGGCATTGGCGATGAAGTCGCCGGGAAGACCGGCATCGATCGCAAGGCTCTCGGCCGGTTCGCCACCCGTGATCACCGCCAGGTGGCGGCGCATCGGCTCGGCTGGAACGGCGCCAGCGAAAGCGACGGGGCCGCCCAATGCCTTTGTCGCCTCGAACACGTACTCAGGGGCGACGGAGGCCTGTTCAACCACCGGCACGGCCGGATCGACGGCAGCGACCTGCGTCTCCGCTTCAGTGGCTGGAGTGTCGGCGGTTGCCGGCGCGGCCGGGGTAGCCGCCTCGGTTGGTGCAGGATCGTGGGCCGGTGCTGCCTCAGGCTCAGCCGCTGCAGTCTCGGTTGCCTCAAGCTGCGTCGGCTCGGCAAACGAGGTTGTCCACTTGGCGTCCGCAGCGGCTGCAAGCGCCGTTTGGGCCGCTTCGACGTCGGCTGCCGTGGTGGGCTGCCCGGTGATCGACCACTGCGATCCGTCGTAGCGAACTTCGCCGCTCTCGAGGGCGAGCAGCGCGGTAAGACCTTTGCGAGCGTTGTCGGCAAAGGCGGGTGGCTCGCCCGAGCCGACCAGTGTCTTGTCCGACGCGCCTGTGCCGGCGAGTTCGGCAAGCGCAGCGCGCGCCTCCTCGGTGGGGACGTAGCCGGAGAGTGTGACAGCGCCGTCGGCAATCTTGGTGGCCGACCAGACGAACGGGACGACGACCGGGGCCGCGTCGGCTGACTGGATGGCGACGTGCCAGGCCGACGTATCGGCAGCGGCAACGAGCGCGGCCTCCACCGCATGGCGGGAATCGGTGGTCGCGACCTCGCCAATGAGCGACCAGTTGCCGGCCGAGAAGCTCAGGGTCCCCTCATCCATAGCGAGCAGGGCATCAAGACCACCGATGGCTGCGGGAATAAAGCCGTCGGGGGCGCCGGCGCCGAGGCTGGTGCCATCGACCACGCCCGCACCAGCGTGGCCTGCGAGGTAACGCTTGAGCTGCCCGGTGGGGACAAAACCCGAGAAGGTCACGGGGCCGCCGGGGGACTTCCGCGCCCGCCATGTATAGGGATCGATGACGGGCAGGACCTCGGCGGCAGTCGCCGCGGGGAGATCGACCTTGTAGGTCCAGCCGGCGGCTCTCAGACCGGTGGCCGCGAAGGCCGACTCGGCGGCGAAGGCCTGCTGCGCCGTGCCTACGGCGCCAGTCAGGCTCCAGTTGGCGCCGTCGTAGCTGAGCCGACCGCTGTCCATCAGAGCCAGCACATCGAGTGCCTTGACGGAGCTGGCCTGGAAGTCGACTGGATTGCCATCGGCGATGACAGAGCTGTCGCTGGGCGCGCCAGGTACGGCGGCCACGATAGCCTTGCGCGCGGCTTCGCTGGGGACGTGGCCCGTGACGGCATACTTGCCGTCCGCGGACTTCTCGACGGCGAAGGTGAAGGGCGTTGCAAGCGGCGGCTTGATTGAGCTCGACGCCAGGATCAGGCCCTGCGGCGCACCGAGATCGAGCGTCGTCTCGAGCGCGGCGAAATCGGCGGTGGTAGCGGCACGGCCCTCTATGGTGATGCTGGTGCCGGAGACGGATCCGCGGCCTTCGCTCATCCGGCCGAGCGCCGTCATGACGAAATCGACGCCGGACTCGAAGCGCTCGGGAGCGCCGCGACCGAGTTCCAGCCCTGACGCGTCGACGCTGTCCGCAGCTTCGAGGCGGTCGCGCATGGCTTGGTCGGGCACGAAGCCGTCCACGATAGTGGCGCCGTTCTTGCGCTCGGCGCTGAACCAGTAGTCACCGACTAGCGGGGCACCGAGCGAGACGCTGGTTCCGCCCGGGGTCATGGCAACGCGGATGGCCTGGGCGGTCACGGCATCAGCGGGGACGCCCGACAGCGTTGATGTGCCATCGGAGATATCGGCACTACCGTGCTCAAGCCTCAACAGATTTTCGACGAGTGACTTGGCCGTCAAGTCGAAGGATTCGGGTGCGCCGGATGCCAGAACGAGGCTGGTGGAGACGGAGACATCAGCGGGGGCAAGAGCCTCCAACTCGGCGATCAAAGCATCGGACGGAGCCGAACCGGAGAAGTTCAGACGGGAGCCATCGAACTCGGCGCGCCACTCGAAGGGTGACAGCAGCGGGGGAGCGAATTCGTGATAGGCGAGCTCAACGCCTTCCGGCGACGGCGCCGCGGCCAGGCGAACCAGTGCGTCGTAGTCTTCGGCGGATCTGGCACGGCCAGAAACCGTGAGGGTCAGATCCGCGAGGGCGACCTCGCCCTCGTCGAGACGTTTCGCAAACGCTATGGCGTGATTGGTTGCAGCGGCCCAAAGCGTGCGGTCCGGTGCGCCGGACATGGGGCGAAGCGTATCGGCGGTGCCCTGCCCGGCTTCGGCGATCAGTCGTGTGCGAGTTGCTTCGTCGGGAACGCCCCCACCCAAGGTGAGAACGCCTGCCTGTACACTGGCGACGAAGGGGAACGGACTCACATGCTCGGCCAAGACCACATCGGTGGCAACCGAGCGGACGCCATGGACTGCAGCAACCCGGGCGACGACATCGTCGACCATCTGTTGCGTGGTGGCGGTGCCGGTTACGGTGGCATCGCGCATGTCGAAAGCGACCTGGGCCCAGGCGTTTTCCGAGGTTGTGACGATGTTGGTCCGCGCTGCAAGATCGGCCGGGATGCCGGTTCCGCTGGTGGCGATGGCGGCGGCTGTGCCACCGACAACGGTGACGAACGCCGGAATGCCCCACCGCAGAAAAATGCTCATCCTATCCCCAGAACCCGAAGCTGCACCGTCGACCTGCAATAGCCTCAATCCTTGAATCGGAAAAGTGCGCCACCTCTTTGTCCGACGTGGATTTTCCGAGCGCCGGGATCACAGCTACGTGCGTCCAGATGAACGGCACCTGACTGGCCGCTGAACGCGCGATCCCGCCAAAAAGAAAGGCCCGGCAAATGCCGGGCCTTCCATATCCGATTGGGCCGTAAGGCTTACTCGAAGGTCTTCTTGAACTCGGTCTCGAGCTTGTAGCCCACGTCGCCGGACTCGATGCCCGAAGAGACGGTGCCCTTGATCGACGAGGTGAAGCCGCTGTTCGCGCCCGGAGCCCAAGCGAGCTTGCCCGAACCGTAGAACACGTCTTCCGGCTCAACTTCGTCGTTCAGGTAGCCGATTTCGCCGGTGACGGTGATCGACTCGGTGACAGCAGCCGAAACCGAGGCCGCGACCTGGTAGGCGTTGTTGTCGATGCCCGGGTGCCAGATGTTCTGCTGGTACCAACGGCCACCGAGGTTCAGGATCACGCCGTCAGCAATAGCTGCACTGATGGACGCGCCTGCACCGTAGTCGGTGTCATCACTGGGGAACGGGGGAACGGTATCGCCGTAGCCGTTAACAGCTTCGACCGAGCCTGCGATCGTGAAGATATCGAAGGTTGCCGAAGCCGAAGCCAGGACGTTCCAGTAATCATAGTCGTTGCCGACACCGAAGACGTCGTCGGCGTGACCATAGGCACCAGCGAGAACAACCTTGAAGTTGTCGAACGTGCCGGTGAAGCCGGCATGGACGCCCCAAGCATCGATTTCGCCGTCAAGCACGCCAGCGGCAGCGGCGGTGATGTGAGCCGAGATGCCTTCACCCGAATAGGAGATCACGCCAACAGCGGTACCCGCCAGGTCAGAACCAAGGGTGTTCGCGCCGTTCAGGTCTTCAAGACCGGCGCCGATCGAGAAACCGTTACCAAGGTCAGACACGACCTGAATGACGTGACCACCGTCATCGAGACCATCATCGTCACCCGTGCCGTCGAACGGCCCCCAGCTCACGCCAACGTCAACCTTCTCGGAGTTGAAGAGACCGAGCCAGTTCAGCGGCTCGTCGTCGCCCTTCTTCATGATCGAGCCCTTCTTGCCCGCCATGATGACAGTCGAGTCGCCGATCGAGACATAAGCTTCGTCGAGGATCACACCCGAGGTGTCGGAACCACCGCCCTGGATGGCGATGTCGGCCGACGCTGCAGTGCGATCAACTTCCTTGAGCTTCAGGACGGCCTTGGCCGGACCGAAATCGGAATTGGCCGTAGCGACGACCTTGACCCAAGCGTCGAAGCGCGATTCCCAGTCATTCTCGCCGTCGCCGCCGATCACGTCATAGACGCCGGCACCGGTATCGACAGTGAAAAAGTCGCCGTCGAGATCGACATAGTCGCCCCAAGTGAACTTGTACTTCACTTCACCGGTGATCTGCAGGCAGTTCGTATCCGACGAGATCGTCAGACCCGACAGGCCGAGATCGTCGCAGATGTCCATGGACGTGAGGACGCCCAGGTCAGCCGCAAAAGCGCCGGTCGAGAGACCCGCCGCCGCCACAGAACCCAGAAGAAGGCTCCTGATTTTCATTATTGACCTCCAAAGTCAGTCATTCGTTTTTGCCAGTTACCCGGCGGCTTGTCGAAACGCGACCACACCTTGCTGTGTGTGTTGCCGTCGCGTTTGCGACCGACAAACGATCCCATGCATGGATTCGCATTAGCCAATCTACCGATGAGTTCTGCCCACGCAATCGCAGAATGGCCGAAATGGGGCGACGGCAGGGTGGTTGCGGACGGGCTGTTGCAGATTCAGCACAGAAAGCGAAACCACCTGTTAACGCCTGTGAAGCCGCCCTTAAGCGTCAGTGCGCACGGCGGTGTTTACCGGCGCCCACAGCTCCGGATGGAGCTTCTTCCACAGATCGAGGTGCTCGGCGGTATTCGCTTGCTGCTCCTCGGGGGACCATTCGGCGAGCTGCGGTTCTGATGCGACTGGCTCCGCACAGCCCGCGTGCCACGTCAGGCCGCAGTGATCGAGCAATGCACGTGTCGAGCTTTCCGGGGAACGAAGGAAGGCACCGACTTCGAACGCGAGCGCACCGTCTGGATATCGGCCGACCCAGGTTGCGCGACGGGCCTCGTGGGCCGCCGCGTATCGCAGCAGATCGTTCAGATCGTTGGAGTAGTCGTGGCCACCACTGGTGAAGTGCTTCTCGAATATGGCGACGCAGAGTTCGGGAAGCGAGCGGCTGCACCAGACGATACGAGCGTCCGGCAAGGCGAGTCGAATGAGGCTGACCGAGCGGAAGTTGGCAGGCAGGGTGTCCACAACGACCTCAGACCCTGGCAACAGGGCCTGCACGGCCACCCGGTAGTCCGAGCCAACGGCGGCCACTCGCGCCGGGTCGATCGTTGCAGGAGACTCGTTGCCGACTTCCAGGTGCAGCTTCCTGGCCAGTCGCATCATGATCGGAAGCTCGCCGGCGGCCGTAACACGGGGGTGCCGAGCGAGAACCTTTTCGGCGGTAGTCTTGCCGGAACGTGGAAGGCCCACGACGAAAATGTGACGAGTTTCAGAGGAGGCCTCCGGCACCTGCCCCCGCTCAAGGTCGTCGAACCAGCGCGCCTCGTCATCAAGTTGCAGCAACGCCTCCTCGATGGAGAACGGGCTATGCTGGCGGTTGATGCGGTTGGCCAGCTTGAAGGTATCGATGGACTCTTCGTGCCTTCCTGAATCACGAAGGGCCTTGCCCAGGCCAAAGCCGGCGAAGGTTCGCTGTTCGACTGGGGCGCGGACGTTGCGGAGGAGACCTTCCATCGCCACCAAGTCGGCCGGCTCGTGCCGGCGCGTTATGTAGGCTAGATGTAGCCGCGCCTCACCGAGGCCCGGGTCACGATCGATGGACTGGCGTAACGACTGCTCCGCCTCCGACAGCCGACCGAGCTCTTGCAAGCTGCGACCGCGACGCATGAGCAGGAGCGCGCTGTTGGGAACAAGTGCGAGGACCTGCTCCGCCACCCGAAGCCCTTCTTCCGCAGCGCCGTGACGATCCAGGGACAATGACAGCGAGTTTGCTGCGCCGACATGTGTCGGGCGCAACTCCAGCGCGCGACGAAAGGACATCTGGCTCTCCAGGGGAAAGCCGCCGTCGGAAAGGGCATTGCCGAGGTTGAAGTGGAAGCCGGGTTCGTTGGGCTTGATGCGCAGTGCGGCTCTGTGCGCTACGGCAGCGTCGTCGTACCTGCGAACGGCCCGGAGCGCGATACCGAGATTCGCGTGGGCTTCGGCCATGTCGGGCTTTAGCGCCAGGGCCCTATACAAGACGTCGATCGCCTCGGTGGGGCGACCGGCGTTGTTCAAGGCCACACCGAGATTGCTGAGGTACTGTGGATCGCGCGGCTTTTGGCGGACAGACCGCGATATGAAGTCTACCGCTTCTGCGGCCCTGCCTTGCTTGAGGCGGATTACGCCTAGCAAGTGGTTGGCACCTGGCTGGTTCGGGTCCCTCGCGAGAACCTGGGCATAGAGGGCCTCAGCGGCGGTATCCCGCCCGGCCTGCTGGTGCGCTAGGCCGTTGGCGAGAAGCTCTGCAATCTCGGCTCCTGCCGATCGCTTCGTCGGTGAGGCGGGTTTTCTCATGCAAGCCCATACGACTAACGGTGCATCGGCAGGTGCCGCTGCCTTGTCTATGCCGCAAGTAGCCTTGCATATGAGGCGAAGACAAGGGCGGGGAAAACACGAAAATGACAGACGGCAAGGTGGCGGTGGTAACCGGCGCGACCTCGGGGATCGGCCGCGCGACTGCGATCGGACTTGGAAGGTCGGGGTATCGCGTGGCAATTCTGGGGCGGCGTGAGGCGGAGCTCACAGAAACCGCGCAACTCAGCGGGGCAGCCTATAGCGGCACGTGCGACGTGACAGATGCGGGGGCGGTGCACCGGTATTTCACCGATCTCAGGGCCAAACTGGGCCGGGTGGACGTGGTGTTCAACAATGCCGGCCGCTTCGCCCCGCAGGCGAGCTTCGGGGACACCGATATCGCGACCTGGCAGAACATGGTCGACGTGAATCTCAACGGGGCCTTCTACGTGGCCCGCGAGGCGTTCCGCGCGATGCGCGACCAGAGCCCGCAGGGCGGCAGAATCATCAACAACGGCTCGATCTCGGCCTATGTCCCCCGCCCCGGCGCGGCGGCCTATACGGCGACCAAGCACGCCATCACCGGGCTGACGAAGGCGATCTCACTCGATGGGCGGGCCTACAACATCGCCTGCGGGCAGATCGATATCGGCAACACGGCCACCGACATGACCGCCAAGATGACAACGGGGTCGCTGCAGGCCAATGGGACCATGGAACCCGAGCCGACCTTCGACGTACGGCACGTGGTCGACGCGATCCTCTACATGGCGGGGCTGCCACTCGAGGCGAACGTCCAATTCATGACTGTTATGGCCACCACCATGCCCTATATCGGGCGCGGATAGTAGATTAGTTCGCGACGTTACTTAATTGCACTCCGGTGTCGCTGCCGCAACATTGGCGATAATCTGTCAGTTGCGCGGCGACACGGGTTGCACTGCCCCGGGAAGATGAGGCTTAAGGGCCTCACCTTACTCCAGGGGGATTCATGAAACTCTATACTTCGATGCTGGCCGGTGCCTCCGTGCTGGCTCTTGCTGGCGCCGCGACCGCTGCTGACCTCATCATTGCCGAAGACCCGGTGGTCGCCGTTGCGGCCAATGACTGGTCCGGCATCTACATCGGTGTGCACGGCGGCTTTGGCGCCGGCGTCATCACGCTCGAGTCCGATGTGATCGATCCGAGCGACCTCGAGCAGGATGTCGACGGCTTCTTCGGCGGCGTCCAACTCGGCTACAACATCCAGACGGATACGCTGGTCTTCGGCATCCAGACCGACCTCAGCCTTTCGGGCATCCAGTACGAAGAGGATGGCGACGGCGAGAACGACACGATCGACTGGTTCGGCACGACGACCGCCCGGCTGGGCGTGGCTCTCGATGGCGTGCTGCCCTACGTCAAGGCTGGCATCGCCTATGGCGGCGGCACCGGGCATGCGATGGATGAGGAAGACACCCAGACGGCCTTTGGCTGGACGGCGGGCGTTGGCGTCGAAGTCGCGCTGGCCGACAACATCAGCGCCTTCGCCGAATACAACTACATCGACCTGGGCCAGGTGACCTACGAGTTCTCCCTGCCGGTGGGTGATGTCGGCGCGGACGCCGACCTCCACACGATCAAGGCCGGCCTGAACTTCTCGTTCTGACAGTTCTTCCGATTACGACTCGACCGGCCGTCCCGTGGGGCGGCCGGTCTGTTTCTGGGGTCAGCCGAAGCGCTTTTCGCCGCCGATCCAGGTGGAACGGACCGCGAGGTCGTCCGCAAGGATGGCGAAGTCGGCGCGGGCGCCGCGCTGCAGGTGGCCGTAGGTTGCCTCGATGCGCAGGGCCTGGGCCGGGTAGAGGCTGGCCATGCGGAGGACTTCGTCCAGCGACAGGCCGACGGTGCCATGCATGTAGCGGATCGCATCGACCATGGTGAGGTCGGCGCCGGCCAAAGTGCCGTCGGCGAGGCGCAGGGCACCATCCTTGCGATAGGCCATCTGTCCGGTGAGCTCGAACTCGGTCCAGTCCGTACCCGTGATCGACATGGCGTCGGTGACGAGGAAAATGCGGCCGGGTCCGCGCTTGGCGCGTAGTGCGATACCGATCGAGGCCGGATGCACGTGGATGCCGTCGGCGATGAGGCCCGCGCTCAACGATGGCAGATCGAGTGCGGCGCCGACGACGCCGGGCTCGCGATTGCCGATCTGGCTCTGAGCGTTGAACAGGTGCGTGACCATGGTGGCGCCCGCCTCGGCTGCGGCCTTCACCTGCGCGTAGGTGCCGTCCGAATGGCCGATGCTGACCGTGACGCCGGCGGCGGCGAGGCGCGAAATCTGTTCCAGACCAACGGTTTCGGCGGCGACGGTGATCAAGAGATTCGGGAGCCGGCGGCGCGCCTCGACGATGCGCTGCAGATCCGATTCATCCATCGGCCGAATGAGTTTGGGGTCGTGCGCGCCCTTGCGCGAAACGGCGAGGTGCGGACCTTCGAGGTGAAGGCCGAGGAAGCCGGGAACGCCCTGCTCCACCGCCGCGATGCCAGCCGCGATCGTCGCCTCGTTCACCGGCACTGAGTCGGTGACGATGGTGGGCAGGCAGGCCGTGGTGCCGAACTGGGCAAAGGTCGTGCAGATGGTGCGGATGGCTTCGACGGTCGGCGTCTCGTTGAGAAGCGCGCCTCCGCCACCATTGATCTGCAGGTCGAGAAAGCCGGGCACGATCATGGCGCCGTCGGCGGGAACGCGGATGGCGTCCGTGGGGGAATCGGCGGCGATCAGGCCCTCGACCTTGCCGTCCTCGATCACCAGAGCCATGCGATCATGCCACTCGGCGCCATCGAAGATTCGGGCGCCGGTGATTGCTTGTCTGGTCATTTCCAGCCGCTCCTGTGAGAGATCGTAGCAGCCACCGTCATATCGTCTCGGTCACCTTCTTGAGGTGCGGAGGCCGATCGGGGTCAAAGCCGCGGCGCCGGCTCAGTGCCTCGACGAGGCCGTAGAAGCTGACGATCAGCGCCAGTGCATCGGTGATGGGGTGCCCCGACGCGGCGAAGGGGAGACGCTCACCGCTCTTGGCGTTCGCCGAGGTGATGAAGACGCGGGCGCCCTGCCCGGCGAGCCGCTCGGACACCTCGATGATGGAGTTCTCGGCAGCATCACGGGCGGCCAGCGCCAGCACCGGGAAGTGGTGCTCGACGATGCGGGCGGGACCGTGGATGACCTCGGCCGAGCTATAGGCCTCGGCGTGGATGCTGCAGGTTTCCTTGAACTTGAGGGCAGCCTCGCTGGCGATGGCGAGCGAGGGGCCGCGACCGAGGACGTAGAGCGACTGGTGATTGTCGAGCGCGCCCAGGAGCGGGCTCCAGTCGCAGTGGACCGCTTCCTCGAGGACCTGAGGCAGTGATTCCAGTGCGGCCAGCAGGGCCTTGTCTTCCAGCCAGTTTCCAACGATCCCGAGGCCGGCGACCACGGAGGCGACGAAGGTCTTGGTGGCTGCAACCGACTTCTCTTCGCCCGAGCGGAGGGCAATCGTCTGGTCGGCCGCTACGGCGAGCGGGGAATTGGGCGTGTTGGTCAGTGCGATGGTAAGCGCGCCGGAGCGGTGTGCGGCTTCGGTCATCGCGACGATGTCGGGGCTTTTACCCGACTGGCTGGTGGCGATGGCAGCCGTGCGGCCGAGCTTCAGTTCGCGCCCATAGATGGAGACGATGGAGGGGCCGACGGATGCGACGGGTACACCGGCGAGCAGCTCGATAGCGTACTTGAGGAAAGACGAGGCGTGGTCGGACGAGCCGCGGGCGATGGTGACGATGGCGGCCGGGTCACGCTCGCGCAGGGCGGCGCCGGCCCGTGCGAAGTCGGCCCTGCCCTCGCTCAGGAGGCGGGCGATGGCAGACGGGGTCTCCTCGACTTCGAGACGCATGAAGCTCTTGGTATGCGGATCAGTCACTTACTTTCCAACTCTCATTTCGGCGACGAAGTCATAGGTGTCGCCGCGGTAGACCGAACGGGTGAATTCTACAACCTTCCCCGACGGCAGATAGGCTATGCGCTCGACATGGAGCGCGGCGGCGCCGGCTGAGATCTCCAGCAGCCGAGCATCGTCCTCCCCGAGATTGGCGGCGCGGATACGCTGTATGGCGCGAACCGGGCGATTGCCGGTCTTCTCGAGGTGGGCGTAGAGCGAGGCGCCGACCGATGCCGGATCGGGCAGCGTCAGCGATGAAAGCGCTGCGCGTTCTATGGCGAGCGGCATATCACCGGAAAGGCGCAGGCGGGCGACGCGCGCCACCCCTTCGCCGGGCGAAAGGCCCAGAATCATCGTCTCCTCGGGTGAGGGAGCGTAGATGCCCCGATCGAGCCAGATCGAGCGGACGGCCATGCCGCGGCGGGCCATATCCTCGGTGAATGAGGTGAGCTGGCTCAGCGACTGTTCAACGCGGCTCTGGTGCGGGGCGACGAAGGTTCCCGAGCCATGGCGCTGCACCAGGATGCCGTCCCGGACCAGATGCTGGACGGCCTTGCGGACCGTTACGCGCGAAACATCGACCTTGGTGGCAAGGTCGCGTTCCGACGGCAGGGCATCGCCGGGCTGGATCACCCCGCGAGCGACGGCATTCTCGATCCAGCGCTTGAGCTGGAGGTAGAGCGGGCCGCCCTGGGGGAGGATGACGGCCTCGGAGCCGAAGAGTGTGCCTGGTGCATCAGCCATTGATAACCTGCGATGTGGTCATGCGGCGCCTGCGGATGAGATCAAACTGGTGGCGTGCGCAGCCCCTCCACTGACATAATACCAATAAAAGACCATTGACCAAGGGTAAAGTCCCCAACCGGCATCAAATCGCACAAATCCCAACGAATTGTCGGGGCTAGCAGACATGCTTCAGACCGGTGCTGACAATTTCGTCGCCGATATCTGGACAAGTGGTATTTTTTTGGCATTAGCTGCTATCGAGGGAAGCGCAATGACAGCCCATGGCTTACCCCCATCGACGACGGAATGCGAGCAGGACACAAGCCCCGCGGTTCGGCGTGGCGAGCCTGAGGGTCGCGATGAACTCAACATCTGTGTATCCGGCTATTCGAGCGGGGCGGTTTGGGCGCCACCTACAGGGAAAGCGCCCGTGTCCCTGTTCTCATACGCCGCCCGAGTAGCGCTCCGGCAGATCATCGGCAGTTCCAGACAGATCGGAACGGCTTCCCTTCGCCCTGGCGCTGGCGATCCTGCCGGTGCTCGTGCTCTATCTCTTCTTCGCGCGGCAATTGATCCGCCGCATATCTCGGGGGCTATGAAATGACCGTGCGTGTACTTGTAGCCGGGCTCGGCAATATGGGGCGGAGCCACGCGCTGGCCTATCACCGCCACCCCGGATTCGAGATCGTGGGGCTGGTCAACCGGAGCCAGCCGCGGCTGCATGAGGAACTCGCTGGTTACGCGATCCGGCCGGACTACGAAGGGGCGCTGCGCGAACTGAGGCCGGACCTCGTGTCCATCAACACCTATTCGGACAGCCACGCCGACTATGCCGTGATGGCGCTCGAACAGGGTGCGCACGTCTTCATCGAGAAGCCACTGGCGACCACAGTGGCCGACGCTGAGCGGGTGGTCGCTGCAGCCAAGGCCAACGGGCGGAAGCTCGTTGTCGGCTACATCCTGAGGCACCACCCGAGCTGGATACGGTTCATCGAGGAAGCACGGAAGCTCGGGGGGCCGTACGCTTTCCGGCTCAACCTCAACCAGCAATCGGACGGGGCTGCGTGGCAAACCCACAAGCGGCTGATGGAGACGACGTCGCCGATCGTCGACTGTGGCGTCCACTATGTCGACGTGATGTGCCAGATCACCGATGCCAGGCCCGTGGAAGTACGCGGCATGGGGGTGCGGCTGTCGGATGAGATCGCGCCGGACATGTACAATTACGGCGCGCTGCAGGTGTTGTTCGATGATGGCTCGCGCGGTTGGTACGAGTCGGCCTGGGGGCCGATGGTCTCGGATACGGCGTTCTTCATCAAGGACGTGATGACGCCGAAGGGCTCGGTGTCGATCGTGATGGAGCCGGGCGCGAAGTCGGCAGACCTCGACACGCATACGCGCACCGACCAGATCAAGGTGCACCGCGCGGAGGTGGGGCCGGACGGCATGTTCGCGCGGGCCGACGAGTACATCTCGATGGCCGGCGAGCCGGGACACGATGCGCTCTGCGCGCGCGAACAGGACTATGTGTACCGGACGATCACCGAGGATATCGACCTGACGCGGCACATGCAGGACGCGGTGCAGTCGCTGAGGATCTGTCTCGCCGCCGACGAAAGCGTGCGGACCGGCCAGGTGGTGCGGCTGTAACGGGACACAGGCCTCTCGCCGCCGACGTCACGAGTCGCTAACATGTCAGCCGATTTGCACCGCAACCGGCTGATTTCATGCGCATTCTCGATACGCACCTGCATCTGATCTATCCCGACAGGTTCTCCTATCCGTGGCTCGCCGGCGCACCGGCGATCAACAAGCCATGGCACGTGGAGAGCTACTGGGCTGAGGCGCTGCCGCTCGGCATCGAGTCGGCGCTGCACATGGAGGTGGACGTCACCGAGCCCGAGATCGAGGCGGAGAGCGAGTTCGTGCTCGGGCTCGACCGCGTGGTCGGGGCGATCGCCAGCGGGCGGCCGGAGCACTCGGGTTTCGAGGCGCACCTGGAGAAAATGAAGGCGCTGGGCAAGGTGAAGGGCATCCGGCGGTTGCTGCAGGGGCAGCCGGCGGAACTGAGCCAAACGGCGACGTTCATCGACAACATCCGGTTGCTGCCGCGTTACGGGATGACCTTCGACATCTGCGTGAAATCGCACGAACTGATGCTGGCGCCGCCGCTGATTGCGGCGTGCCCGCAGACGCAGTTCGTACTCGACCACTGCGGCAACCCCAAGATCGCCGACGGCGAGTGGGAGAACTGGACGACGCGCATGGAGCGCGTGGCTGAGCTGCCGAACGTGGTGTGCAAGGTGTCGGGCATCCTCGCCAATGTCGACGAGACATGGACGGTGGATACGATCCGGCCCTATGTCGAGTTCGTCATCGAAACGTTCGGCTGGGATCGCGTGGTGTGGGGCAGCGACCACCCCGTCGTCACGCTGTTCGCGAATCTGACCAAGTGGGTGAACGCCAGCCGCGAGATCGTCAGCGGGGCGAGCGAGGCGGAGCAGGAAGGGCTGTTCTGGCGGAATGCGGAGCGGGTGTACAGGGTGTGAGGGCTGGAGGCGCCCCGCAGGTTGCTCAACACACGGGGTGTCATCCCTGCGAAGGCAGGGATCCATGTCGCCGCTGGCGCCGGCTGAGGGATGGCCCCCTGTGACAGCCGGTGTCAGCCCAAGATTCTGAACTGCCTTAGCTTTCCGGACTTTCCGTCGTCGTTCGCCTCTTGCCGCCCTGCCCCACATCGCGTTTCCTCCCCGGAGGGAGGACTACAACATGGCGGGGCAACCGCATTTCGTTATCGTGGGCGGCGGCACGGCGGGGTGGATCGCGGCGTTCATCATCCAGGACTCGATCAAGCGGCTGAAGCTCGATGCGAAGCTGAGCGTGGTAGAGTCCTCGAATATCCCGACGGTGGGGGTGGGTGAGGCGACGACCGCGGCCTTCCACGTATTCCTCACGCATTTCGGCATCGATATCTTCGAGTTCTTCCGCAAGACCGAGGCGACCTACAAGCTCGGCATCCGGCACGAGGATTGGCGGCGCAAGGGTTACACCTACTACGGGCCGATCGATGACCCGCACGCGGTAGTGCGGCCGCCGCCGGGAGCGCCGTCGGACTATCTCAATGTCTATGCGGTGTCGGTGAACGAGCCGGTGCAGGACATGCACCTGTTCGGGCCGCTGCTGAAGCAGAAGAAGGCGCCGTGGGCGAAGAAGGCGGACGGCTCGCTGATCCCACTGGGGCCGTTCCTCCCGGCCTACCACTTCGACCAGTCGCTGGTGGGCAAGTTCCTCAAGGAGAAGTCGCAAGGGGTCGAGATCGTCGACAACGTGCTGACCGGGGTCGAGCGGAACGGCGAGACCGGGGATGTCACCGCGCTGGTGTTCGAGGACGGGCAGAAGCTCGATGGCGATTTCTTTATCGACGCGACCGGGTTCAGGAAGCGCCTGATCGTCGGCGAGATGCAGGCGCCATGGATTTCGTACCAGCATGAGCTGCCGGTGAACCGGGCCCTGCCCTTCTGGTTGCCGGTCGAGGAAGGCGCCGAGATCGCCAACTACACCCGCGCCTGGGCGCAGGAAGCGGGCTGGATGTGGCAGATCCCGACGCAGTATCGGTATGGCTGCGGTTACGTGTATTCGGACGAGTTCCAGACGCCGGACGAAGCCCATGCCGAGGTGGAGCGGGTGCTCGGCCGCAAGATCGAGGTGCGTGGCGACATCCAGTTCAAGATCGGGCGGCTCGAGAAGGCGTGGATCAACAATGTCGTGGCGGTGGGGCTGAGCTCGAGCTTCCTCGAGCCGCTGGAGTCGACCTCGATCCACGGCACGATCGTGCAGATGATGATGTTCGCCGGGCAGTACCTGCGCGAACCCGGGAAGATGACCCAGGCGCTTCGCGACGACTACAACAAGCGGGTCGGGCGGCAGGTCGACGACTTCCGCACTTTCGTCAACACGCACTACATGACCGAACGGGACGATACGCCGTTCTGGCGCGAGGTGCGGGCGCACCGCATTCACCCGGAGACCAAGGAGCGCCTGACGCGGTGGAGAACTGAGATGCCGCGGCGCGAGCATTTTGCCGACTACCTGTTCGGGCTGCCGCATGTGGAGACACAGCTGCATTACCCGGTGCTGGATGGGCTCGGGCTGCTCGATCCGGCGGTGGCGAAGGCGGAGATGGCGCGGGATCCGAAGCTCAGGAAGTTCGCGCGCGAGACGCATGCCGGGCTGGTGAAGGAATACAAGCAGGCGGCCAACAAGGCGCTGGGGCATGCGGAGTTTCTGGAGGTGGTGCGGGGGATGGGCGGCACATAACCGATAGAGACGGCCCCTCCCGGCCTCCCCATGAAGGGGGAGGTGAAGAAAGGCGGCTGTGGCTCGATAGTGCCCCAAACGATCCCCCCTCTGGCGAAAACTAAGGCTTAGCGAAGGGCTAAGCCCGAGTTTTCGCTTTCTCCCCCGCATGGGGGGAGATGTCCGAGAGGCCGGTGGTCAGAGCTCGTAGGTCAGCTCGTAGTGCACGGTCTTGTCGTGCTGCGCTGAGTAGCTGCCCTGACCGGTAATGCCCTTCAGCTCGCCGGTGCCGGAGCCTTCGACGATCTGCCATTTGCTGGCGGCGATGCCGTTGGTCCAGTCGCCGACTTCGTAGATGATGAACTGGCCGGATTTACCGTCCAGCGTGCCCTGCAGCACCAGATAGCCCGAGTAGTGGCAGGTTTCGGCCGTGGGGTATTGCATCAGGTAGCGGCCGGGGCCGGTGGCTTCGATGGCGCCGTGCATGACGATGTCGATCCTGGCCTCGGTCGATTTCAGCGGGGCGGCTTCGTGATAGGGCTTCTCATCCCAGTTGTTATGCAGAATCGTGCCTTTGGCCGTCTTCATGGTTTGCTCCTTGCTTGGACAGGGACGCTAGCCGCCCTCGGACGCGGGGAATTGTAGTTATGCGACAGAGCGATCCGAGGCCGATCGATGACGCGGTGAAACCGGCGCGCGGGCTGCTGCACAAGCGGACCAGCTTCGAGCATTTCGAGCTGACGCGGTTCGAGCCATCCGACGACCTCAAGGACTGGGTCGAGCATCACTGGATGGTGCTCTACGACCTCGGCGACCGGCCGCCCTACCCGCAGCGCAACCTGAGCCACCCGAACCAGCACCTGGTGGTCGATTCGCGCGGCGAAACCGGGATTTTCGGCGCAGCGACCGGAGTGTTCGAGACGGTGCTCGACGGCTCGGGCCGGGTGTTCGCGACCAAGTTCTGGCCCGGAGCGTTCCGGCCCTTCTTCGGGCGGCCGGTGAGTGCGCTGAGCGATACCTTTGTGCCGGTTGAAGCTGTGTTCGCGCGGAGTTCGGCGGCCTTGCAGGAGGAGTTCACCGGGCTCAACGATCCCCTGGGGATGGCAGAACGGCTGGAGGACGTGATCCGGGCGCGATTGCCGGATCCGGACGAGAAGGCCGGATTGGCGCGGCAGATCGTGCAGTTCGCCGAGGCGAACCTCGAACTGGTGTCGGCGGGTGAGCTCGCCGCGGCATTCGGGCTGGGGCTCAGGACGCTGCAGCGGCTGTTAGACGAGTATGTGGGCGTATCGCCGAAATGGGTGATCGACCGTTACCGGATGCTCGAGGCGGTGGAAGCGCTGAACGCCGGTGGAGCGGAGACGCTGACCGAGCTGGCGCACCGGCTGGGCTATTTCGACCAGGCGGCGTTCAACCATGCGTTCGAGAAGCTGACCGGCGCGGCGCCCAAGGCGTTTCGCGCACGATAGACATTCCTCGCAAGACAGGAAGGATGATCATGACCTCGCCATTCGACAGCTGGCTGTTCTGGGCGCTGCTCTCGGCGGTGTTCGCGGCGATGACGGGGGCGGTGACGCTGGCCTGGAAGATTTGATGCCAGCACTCTCAGCGCGGAGGCGTCAGGCCCCCACCCCTATCCCCTCCCCGCAAGGGGGAGGGAGACGCTCACGTTGGCGCCGTGCTGGCGGCGTCAGTGCTGGCTGTGCATGCCGCCGGGTTCGGAGATTTCGTGCAGGGCGCGGCCGCTGCTCATGCCGTCGGCAAGGGATACGTCGCCCAGCGAGATCACGCCGATCAGACGCTTGTCGCGGTTGAGCACCGGCAGGCGGCGGACCTTGAATTCCGCCATCTGGTCGGCGACGTCGTCGATCTCCTCGTCCTCGTAGCACCAGCGCACATGCTGGCTCATGACCTGGCGCACGCGCGTCTCGGGGCCCATCCCTTCGGCGATGGCGCGGATGGCGATGTCGCGGTCGGTGATCATGCCGACCAGGCGATCGTCCTCGCCGACCGGCATCGCGCCGACATCGATCTCCCGCATGGTGCGGGCAATGTCGCGGATGGTGTCATCGGGTGAGCAAATCTCGACGCCGTCACTCATGCACTCACTGACTTTCATGGCTGTCTCTCCCTTTGGATGAAGACCGAGCGCCCACGAGAAGAACCCTGACGGGGGCCGCGGGTTCAGCCGGGAGCGAGGAAAAGTTTTGCTTATCGCGGGCTGCTGGGATCAGGCCGCGTCGTAGGCGGCGAGCAGCAGCGGGAGCATCGTGACCTGGTGGGTGATGGGGTTGCCGTCCTCGATGTGCCAGGCGGCACTGAGGGCTGTATGGGCGACTGCCCAGGCAAGCAGGTGCTTGCGGGGGATGCCGGTGCGCTCGGCGATGGCGGCGGCGTGCCGGGCGATGCGCGGCGCCTTGAGCACGAATGCATCGCCGCCCACGGGGTTCTGGAAGCTGTTGGCATAGTCGTAGGCGCCGTCGCCGACGAGGCCCTTGGGGTCGATGGCGAGCCAGCCGTCGCCGGAGCGCAGGATGTTGTCGTGGTGGACATCGCCATGCAGCGGCAACTGGGGCGCCCATTTGTCGAAGAGCACATAGGCGATGCCCGTGGCGCGGGCGAGAAGATCGAGCGCGTAGTGCGGCCAGGCGGAGGTGCGGGTCCTGAACAGCGCCTCGAAGCGCTCGCGCAGGCGCTGCAGTTCGGGCGGGTAGCCGGGACGCGGAGCATGCAGGCGCTCGACGACATCACAGAGGATATCGGTCGCCGAGGCATCGTGGCCGGCGCGCGCGAGATCACCCAGGGTTTCGCCGACTAGCAACTGCATCAGCACGGCATCGTCGGCAACGTCGAAGACACCGGCGGCGCCATAGCCGGCATACCAGCGCAGCAGTTCGCCCCCGCGACGCTCGTCGGCGCCCACGCCCTCCTTGAGGAGCTTGAGGGCGGCCTGGCTGCGGTCAGCCCGCTCGACCTTGTAGATGAGACTGGTGGGGGTTTCGGCGATCAGCGACGGACGAGTCAACGACCAGCGCCGCGTGGCGCGGTTGAGCGCAGTCGGGCTGGGTGTCGCGAGGGCCATGGCCGGAAGGCATAGCGCGACTGGGCGTGCGGGAAAAGAAGACCCGCGGTTGTAACCGCGGGTCAGGCAGGGAGACGAATGCGTACTGCCATGGGTGCTGTTGCGTGGGGTCGCCCCCTCCACCACCCTTCGAACGCCCTCCCTCCCCCGCGATGCGGGGGAGGATAGCTCGTCCGGTGCCTGTCGCGACTTAGGCGACGCGCTGCTTCTTGGCGGGGCGGGCCCAGGCCGGGATCCAATCGCCGTGCGCGGCGAGGAGGTCGTCGGTGAGGTTCCAGATCTGCTCGAGGTCGAGCTCGGCAGCAGTGTGCGGATCCATCATCGCGGCGTGGTAGATGTGCTCCTTGTTCTCGGTCATCAGCGCGGCGACGGTGAGCTCCTGCACGTTGATGTTGGTGCGGATGAGCGCGGTCAGCTGCGGCGGCAGGTCGCCGATATAGGTCGGCTGGATGCCCGAGGCGTCGACGAGGCACGGGACCTCGACGGCAGCGTTGAACGGCAGGTTGGTGATGACGCCGTTGTTGCGCACGTTGCCGTAAATGACGCCGGGCTCGCCGGTCCAGACCGAGTTGACGATCTCGGAGGCGTATTCCTTACTCTGCTTGACCTCGATGGTGTTGGCCTTGCGGTACTCGTCCGAGGTGGTCTTCCACTTGGCGATCTGCTCGACGCAGCGCTTGGGGTACTCGTCCAGCGGGATGCCGAACTTCTCGATGATGTCCTCGCGGCCTTCCTTGATGAAGTACGGGGTGTATTCGGCGAAGTGCTCGGAGCTCTCGGTGACGAAGTAGCCCAGCCGGGTCAGCATCTCGTAGCGCACCTTGTTGGGGCAGCGCGGATTCCAGGTCGGCTTGGGCGCCCTGCCCTCGCGGTAGGCGCGGACGAGGTCCGGATAGAGGTCGCGGTAGCTGCCGTCGGGCTGGCGATGCTCGAACTTCAGGTAGAAGGCCATGTGGTTGATGCCGGCCGAACGGTAGCGGATCTCGGAGTACGGAATCTCGAGATCGTGGGCGAGCTCCATCGCGGTGCCCTGCACCGAGTGGCAGAGGCCGACCTGCTTGATGGTCGGGTACTTCTCGGCGATGGCCCAGGTGTTGATGGCCATCGGGTTGACGTACTGCAGCATGATCGCCTCGGGGGCGACTTCCAGCATGTCCTCACAGATCGACCAGAGGTGCGGCACGGTGCGGAGGCCGCGCATGATGCCGCCGACGCCGAGGGTATCGGCGATGGTCTGGCGCAGGTTGTACTTCTTGGGCACCTCGAAATCGACGACGGTCGAAGGCTCGTAGCCGCCGATCTGGAAGCAGACGACGACGAAGTTGGTACCGTCGAGGGCCTCGCGCTGGTTCGAGAAGGTTTTGACCGTGGCGGGGACACCGAGGGTGTTCACCAGCTTGCCCGCGATGATGGCGCTCTCTTCGAGGCGCTGCGGGTTGATGTCCATCAGGCGGATCTCGGCGCCGGTCAGCGCCTCGCGCTGCAGGATGTCGCCGACGATGTTCTTCATGAACACGGACGAGCCGGCGCCGATGAAGGTGATCTTTGGGTTAGCCATAAAGGGTATCTCCGTAAGTGCGTTCGGGCCGGCTAGGCCGCGATTTCGAAGGCAGCCCGGACGAGCCGCGATGTGTACTCGGTCTTGGGGTTCTCCAGAACCTCGCTGACCGGCCCTTGTTCGACGATCTTGCCGTATTGCATGACCATCACCCGGTGGCACAGGGCTTTGACGACCTTGAGGTCGTGCGAAATGAAGAGGTAGCTGAGGCCCTTCTCGGCCTGCAGCTTGCGCAGCAGTTCGATGATCTGGGCCTGCACTGAGAGATCGAGCGCCGAAGTCGGCTCGTCGAGCAGGATGAACTCGGGTTCGAGCGCAATCGCGCGGGCGATAGCGAGGCGCTGGCGCTGGCCGCCCGAAAACTCGTGCGGGAAGCGGTTGAGGATGGTGTCGGGCAGCCCGGCATCGCGCAGCGCCTGGCGAACGCGCTCGACCCGATCGCGAGAATTGGCGCCGAGGCCGTTGACGATCAGGCCCTCCTCGATGATCTGGCGCACGCTCATGCGCGGGTTCAGCGAAGCGAACGGGTCCTGAAAGACGATCTGCATGCGGCTGCGCAACGGGCGCATCGCCTTCCTATCCTTGGTGTCGATGCGCTCGCCATCGAACAGGATTTCGCCGCCCTGGTTGCCGATGAGGCGGATCAGCGCCTGACCGAAGGTGGTCTTGCCGGAACCGGACTCGCCGACGAGGCCGAGGGTCTCGTGGCGCTTGAGGTCGAGCGAGAGCTTGTCGACGGCGACGAGCTCGAAGAAATCGGGGTTGAAGAAGCCGCCGCGCTTGAGCGTGAAGGCCACCTTCACGTCCTTGCCTTCGAGGACCGAGGGCGAGTTCGGGTCGATCGGGACAGCGGCCCCCTTTGGCTCGGAGGCGAGGAGATGGCGGGTGTAGCTGTGGCGCGGGTTGGTGAAGAGCGCCTCGGTGGTGTTGTGCTCCTGAACCTTGCCGTGCTGCATGACGTAGACGTAGTCCGAGAACTGCCGGACGATTGTCAGGTCGTGGGTGATGAGGATCACGGCCATGCCGTACTTGGCCTTCAGGTCCTTGATAAGGTTGAGTATCTGGGCCTGCACGGTGACGTCGAGCGCAGTGGTCGGCTCGTCGGCGATCAGCACGTCGGGGCGGTTGGCGAGCGCCATGGCGATCATGACGCGCTGGCGCTGGCCGCCCGACATCTGGTGCGGGTACTGGCGCAGGCGGGCCGCGGGTTCGGGGATCTGCACGTCCACCAGCAACTGCTCGGCGCGCCTCATGGCCTCGGCGCGGCTGATGCGGTTGTGGAGATGCAGGATTTCGCAGAGCTGTTGACCGACGGTGTAGACCGGGTTCAGCGAGCTCATCGGCTCCTGGAAGATCATCGACACGTCGTTGCCGCGGAGCTTGCGCATCTGCGTGTCGCGCAGCTTGAGGATGTTCTGGCCCGAGAGCGTGATGACGGAGTCGCGGTTGACGGTGGCGCGCTTGGTGAGAAGGCGCATCACTGTCCGGGCGGTCACGGATTTGCCCGAACCGCTCTCTCCGACGAGGGCGATGGTCTCGCCCTTGTGGAGCTGGAAGGAGACATCGCGGACGGCGTTGACGATGCCGCCCTCAACCTTGAAGTCGACACCGATATTGCGGGCATCGAGGATCAGTTCGCGGCCGTGGCTGCCGAGGTCGTAGCGCTCGGGTGGGCAGAAGTCGTCGTTCGCTTCGATGGTCATGGCGCGGTACTCAGTAGGGGTCGATCGCATCGCGCAGGCCATCGCCGAGCGCGTTGAAGGCGAAGACGGTGATCAGCACGAAGACGACGGGGCTGAGGATCCAGGGGTAGGAGCCGATCACCGAAAAGGTGCCCGTGTCCTGGAGCATGAGCCCCCACGAGATGAGCGGCGGCTTCACGGCGAAGCCGAGGTAGCCGAGGAAGCTCTCGAGCAGCACCACGCTGGGAATGGCGATGGTCACGGCCACGATGAGGTGGCTCGAAACGTTGGGCAGGATGTGGCGCAGGATGATCCGACGGTCGGAGGAGCCGACGGCGACGGCGGCGCGCACATAGTCGATGCGGGCGAGCGCCAGCGTCTTGGAGCGGACCTCGCGGCTGAGCTGAGCCCAGCCGAGCACCGCCATCACGCCGATGACGAAGGCGATGAACACCGGAGACGGCGCCGTTACCGGGATCAGCGAGGCGAGCGCCAGGTAGAGTGGCAGTTGCGGGAAGGCCAGTACCAGATCGACGAAGCGCTGCACCCAGGCATCGAGCCGGCCGCCGATGTAGCCGGAAGCAATGCCGACAAGCGTCCCGATGGTCGTCGTCAGCAGCACCACGACCAGCGCGATGGTAAGCGAGATCTGCGAGCCGACAATGCCGCGCGAGAGGATGTCGCGGCCGAACTTGTCGGTGCCGAGGAAGTGGATCGGGCGTCCGTCGACGGAGCCGAAGAAGTGTATGTTGGCCGGGATAATGCCGAGCAGGTTGTAGCGGTGGCCCGTGACGAAGAAACCGAGCGCCGTAGGGTTGGTGAGATCCGGCCCGGTCATGGGCTGGAACGTAATGGGGTCGAACTCGCCCGTCTCGACGATGGGATAGACGTAGGGAATGAGGCTGAAGCTGCCGTCGGGGGCGGCGAACTCGAGGTGGTCGGGAGGCGCGAAGGCAATCTCCGGGCGCTTGGGGTCCATCGGGGCGAAGAAATCGCCGAAGACGGCCATGGTCAGCAGCGCCACGGTGAGGACGAGCCCGATCATGCCCATGGTCGAGCGGCGGAAGCGGCGCCAGACCAGCGCAGCGTAGGTCTCGTTGCCGTGGCTGAAACGACCCGCGACTACGGGTTGCCCATCGGCCGCCGGATCGGCCGGCGGAAGCTGGTGCCCGGTCGGCGTCGCGAGTGCGCCCGGCTTTGCGGCGCCGGTCTCGGTGGTCGAGAGGGTCGGCTTGTCGGCGATGTCGCTCATTCGCGGTTCTCCCCACTCAGACGGACGCGCGGATCGACGGCGGCCAGCAGCAGGTCGGCGATGATGTTGCCGATGATCAGCGTCGCGGCGAGGACGAGGACGAACGTGGCAGTGACATAGACGTCTCCGACCGCCATGGAGCCGACGATGGCCGGCCCGACTGTCGCGAGCCCGAAGACGATGGCGACCTCGATCTCACCTGTCAGCATGTAGGGCAGCGCCACCCCCTGGTAGGCGATGAGCGGATGGAGTGCGTTGGGCACGGCATGCTTCATGATCACAGCGCCCTCGGAAAGGCCCTTGGCCCGCGCCGTCTCGACGTACTGGCTATTGAGCACATCGAGCAGGTTCGCCCGCATCACCCGCATGTTGTAGGCGAGGCCGCCGAAGGTGGCGATGAAGACCACCGGCCAGACGTGCTCGACCAGATTGACGAACTTGTCCCAACTCCATGGCGCGCCTCCGTATCGGGAGGAGAAGAAGCTACCCAGCTCCTGGACGTTCAGCTTGAAGGCAAGGATGTAGATGATGATCAGCGCCAGCAGGAACCTGGGCACGGTCATCCCGAGGAACGAGATGATACCGAAGGTGGTGTCGATCCAGCTGTATTGTCGGGTGGCGGCAACGATGCCCATGCCGATGCCGATGACCGACGCGAAGAAATGGCAGGTCAGCGCGAGGAGGATGGTGCGCGGCAGGCGCTCCGTGACCACGTCGCCGACGGGCTTGTTGTAGTAGAGCGAATGACCGAAATCGAAGCGGGTGACGATGCCGGCGATCCAGTTGACATACTGGACCGGGAGCGGCTCGTTGAGGCCGTTCTGCTCGCGGTAGATATCGGCCTGCTTTTCGGCTTCCTCGATCGTCGCCCCGCCCTGGTTGATGAGCATGGAACGGATGTAGTCGCCGTAGTCGCCCGGAGGGGCCTGGATGATGGCGAAGGTGACGACGCTGAGAACCAGCAGGACCGGCAGTGCGGCCAGGATTCGCGTCACCAGAAAACGCAGCAGGTGCATTCGAGAAGTCTCCTCCGGTCAGGTGGCAAGGGGACCGACGGCCCCCTTGCCCAGGTTCAATCAGTCCAGCGAGATCGGACCGGCAGAACCCGGCTCACCCGGGAGGGTGTTGGGGTGCAGTTCATGGCCCGCCTGCTTGTCGGCCGGCACGAACACGCGTTCGCGGATAATGTTGTCCTCAGCCCAGTTGAACATGAAGATCGGGGCGCCGGCCGGGATGTTGGCGAAGCGCTTGTTGATGATCAGTGCACCCGGGTACTGGGTCAGGCCGATACCGAACAGGTTCTCGGTGTAGAGCTTCTGGTACTTCTTCATCAGCTCGGTGCGCTCGGCAGCATCGTTGGTCGCGATGAAGGCGTTCACGGTATCCACCAGCTCCTGCTCGAACGGCAGCAGGTCCATCGTGCCGTCAGTGCCGGCGCGGTGCGAGTTGCTGATCTGCGGACCGGTCGGGGCCAGCGCGACGGTGTTCTGCACCACCGCGATCAGTTCGGCACCATTACGGGCCACACGCCAGTCGAACTTGCCCGACTGTTCCGTCGCGTCACGCTGGGTGCCGGTCAGGAAGTTGGCGATGACGCGAATGCCCAGGGGCTCCATCATGGAGATGACGCCTTCGGCCAGGTTCTTGTCGGTCTGGTAGTCGGCGTTGGCGAGCACCGTGATTTCCACGTCGGCGCCACCGGCGGTACCAGCCGGGAAATTGACCACGCCATTGCCGTCCGTGTCCTTGAGACCGACCTTCTCCAGCAGCGCCTTGGCGTCTTCGAGCGAGTACGGATAGTACACGGTCGAATCCTTGTCGTAGTAGGTCGTGCCGGCGTAGAGGCCGCCCGGATAGATGGCGGTGAACGGGCCCTTCACCAGGGCTTCGCCCAAGCGCTGACGGTCAAGCGCGTAGCTGATCGCCTTGCGGAAATCGGCATTGCGGTTGAGTTCGCGGACCGCCTGCTGACGCTCATCCGGTTCGCCCCAGCCATTGCCGGAGAGGTTCGGGTATAGCGTGTAGCCGATGGTGCGCGCGCCGAACTGCAGGCGAGCCGGAGCAGCGGGGTCGGCGGAGCGCTTCAGCGCCTCGACGTAGCTTTCGGCCTGCTCGAGGTTGGAGAAGTCGCCCGTGCCGGCCACGGCCTGCACGTCGCGATCGGCCCAGGTCGACAGGCGATAGTGCACTTCGTTGAGGTAGGGCAACTGGTTGCCCGCCTCGTCGACCTTCCAGTAGTACGGGTTGCGGCGCATCACGACGATGTCGTCGGGACGGTATTCGACAGGCACCCAGGCGCCCATGACCGGAACGTTCATGTATTCCGGCTTGATGGCGTTCTTGTACTCGTCGTAGGTCGCGCCGGCCTTGTACTTGGGGTGGAGCGGCTTGAAGATGTGCGCCGGGCCCGGACAGAACGTGCCGTACGCCATCTGGTAGATGTACTGGTTCGGGAAGGCGTCCTTGAAGGTCCAGACGATGGTGTAGTCGTCGATGGCCTCGAGCGTGGTGCCCTCGCCGAAGGTCTCGGGGGTCGCGCCGTTAAGCGGCGAGACGTTGGGATCGACGATGTTGTCTTCCCAATAGAACATGATGTCTTCGGAGGTGAACGGCACGCCGTCCGACCACTTGGCGCCTTCGATCAGGTGCATGGTCAGCTTGTGGCCGTCCTCGCTCCACTCCCACGACTTGGCGAGGTTCGGCATGGGCGCCAGTTCCTCGGCCTTGATCTGGAAGAGCGGACCGGTACGGGTGAGGCACTCCATGGTGCCGATGTCGATGCCGCCCCAGCCCTGCGACTGGCCGGCCATATAGTTCCAGCCTTCCGGACGACCGCCGATCACGTGGCGCATCACGTCGCCGTAGACGCCGTTGCCGTCGGGCATGTTGGCGGTCTTGAAAACCAGCGGTTCCTTGGGCAGGCGCTCGGCTACCGGCGGGAGCTTGCCCGCGTCGACGAAGGCTTTGACGAAATCGGGTTCGCTGTACGCGGCGAGCGCCTTGTACTCGTAGACGTCGGAGATGCCGACGAAGTTCGGGGTGCCCTGGGCATCGAATTTCGGCGGATCGGGTGGCGTGGTCGGCGCCACGGTCTGGGCCTGCGCGGCAATCAGCGAGATGCCAAGCATGAGGCTTGCCCCGCCAAGGGCAAATAGGTGTTTACGCATGTTTCCTCCCTAGGCTCGAGACCCGGCGCAACACGCACCCAACGGCAGGCCTCCAACCCGCCGCCCCTGGTCCCAGCCTCAAAAGGGTAGACCTTGCCAACGGCGGGACAATCCCGTTATCTGAATGGGTATTTCCGGTTTTTAAAGATAGCCACAGGCTGCGATGAACGAGCATCAGCACCACTTCTCGCCGGGTAAGCCGCGTGAGAAAGCCACCGCCCCGGTGCCGCGGCCGGACCGCCGGTTTTATGCGCAGACGCAGGCGTTCGGGCGCTTCGGCATCCGCTGGTTCGACCCGCAGATCATGCCGGAAGAGCATTTCCACGGGCACATCGAGCTCAACTGGCTGACGGCCGGCAGCATGGACTACGTCATCGACGGCCGGCCACTGCGAATCCCGCCGGAGCGGCTGGTGCTGTTCTGGGCGGGCATCCCGCACCAGACCACGGCGATCGACTACGGGTCGCAGCACGAGAGCCGGCAGTGCAACGTCTACCTGCCGCTCGACAGCTTCCTGCACATGCCGAACCTGGGCAAACTTACCGAGACGATGATGGGTGGCGGGGTGGTGATGCTGCCGCCCGAGACGATCGGCGCGGATACGCTGACCCGCTGGTACCAGGACTATCGCTCGGGCGACGCGGAGCGGACCGACATCCTCAAGGAGGAGATCGCGCTGATGCTGCGGCGAGCGGCGGTGACGGGGTGGGACATCCTGATGGAACCGTGGATCGAGAGCGTCGGCTCGGCGACGCGGGCAGCCTCGCCGCTGCGCTATGTGGTGGCGATGATCCGGCACATCCTCGAGAACCTGTCGGAGCCACTCCGGGCCGAGGACGTGGCTAAGGTGGTGGGGCTCCATCCCAACTATGCGTTGAACCTGTTCACCGAGGTGATGCGGGTGCCGATGCACAAGTTCGTCGTGCGCATGCGCCTGATCCGGGCGCGCTCGCTGCTGTTCGAGGGGAGCCTGTCGATCGAGAACGTGGCGTTCGAGAGCGGGTTCTCGGCGCTGAGCCAGTTCTACGTGCAGTTCCGCAACGCCTATGGGCTGACGCCACGGCAGATGCGGGCCCATTACCTCCGGTGAACTACTGAGGGCCGATGCAGGCTTGCGGGCGACGCGGCGATCGGCTGGACTCGCGCGTAACGCGTACAAGGCCTCTACCCTAATGACCGACCCGATCCTGTTCATTCTCGCGGTGCTGACGCTGCTCGGCACGCCCGGACCGACCAACACGCTGCTGGCGACATCCGGCGCGACGGCCGGGGTGCGGCGGTCGGTGCCGCTGCTGATGGGCGAGCTGGCCGGCTACCTGATTGCAGTCGGCACGATCCGCATCGTCTTGGGGCCTGTGATCCATAGCTATCCGCTGGTGGGCATCGCCCTCAAGGCAGCGGTGGTGCTGTACCTGATCTGGACCGCGATCAAGCTGTGGCGCCACAATGCCAACCTCACGCAGAGCCAGACGACGATCGGCATGCAGTCGGTGTTCGTCACCACCCTGCTCAACCCCAAGGCGCTGATCTTCTCGCTCAGCATCATCCCGACGAACGATCCGCAGCTCGCCTGGTACGTGCTCGGCTTCACGCTGATGGTGCCGCTGGTGGGGTTCGCCTGGATTCTCGTCGGCCGGGCGATCGGCGCGGCAGCGGGCGGAAAGCACACCGGCGTGGTGCGCAAGGTCGCCTCGGTGGCACTGGTCGGCTTTGCCGGCGTGATCGCGGCTTCGGTGCTGGGCTAAAGCTCCAGCACGAACCTCGCTTCGAAGCGTTCCGCGCCCCACCACATGGGGAAGTTGGTGCCCCATTTGTTGTTGTGGAGGTTGAAGCGAAGGCCGGCGGAGAAATCCGGCGGACTGGGGTTGAACGGTATGAACTTGGTGGCGGTGGGGCCGACCAGCGGGGTGTCGAGGGGGCGGAGTTCGACGCCTGTGGTGCGGACCGCGGTGACGGCCTGAAGCTGGCCGCCGCCCTTGGGGGCGACGCGGTTGGCGTCGAGCCACTGGCCCATTTTCAGGAACTGCCAGTCGTGCGTGCCTGATGGCGTGAAGGTGACGAAGCTCGCTTCCGGCATGCGATTGGCCGGCTTGTCGAGCAGTTCGACGGTGATCTCGAGGTGGCGGGCGTCGAGCGCGCGGAAGCGATACGCAACGCGGGCGGGCGCGCCGAGCGTCGTGTGGGCCGCGGGGTCGAGTTCGAGCTGGCCGTTGGGGGAGAAGCCTTGCGAGCGCGCAGTCGCGGCGTGATCGAGGCCCGGCTTGATGTGGTCCAGAATGGCCCACTCGGCGCGGTGCATCAGGTAGGTGTCCATGTGGGCGGCGACGTCGGAGGCATCGTAGCTCTCGTAGCGGTAGCCGAGGAGGCTGATGTTCTCACCGCGGAGTTCGACGCCGGCGGGGGAGCGGATGAGGATCACGTCGCCGCTGTTCGGATCGGTTTCGACGAACCAGCCGGTGCCTTCGATGGCGGGCTCGTCCGGGGCTTCGGCCAAAGCGCGGTCGGCGGGATCGAGCTCGGCGACGGCGGCGTCGAGGTAGGCGCGCTGTTCGGCCCATGAGGCTTCGGAGTACTGGAAGCGGTAGTCGGTCGCACGGGCGGCCTCGAAGGCCGGGCGGTCCCAAGCCTTGTCGTCGCGCAGGTACGACTTGATGTCGACGCCCCAGGTGTGTTCGGCGACCATGGTGAGGCCGCGGCCGAAGGCGAGGCGGCTGGGCGTCAGCGTTTCCTCGGCGAAGCGGTCGTAGAGGCGCTGCAGGTGCAGGAAGCGCTTGATCTTGTCGGGGTCGGTGCCGGCGCCGTGAATCCAGTTGTCGCCGAGTTCGAGATCGACCACCGGGAACTCTTCGCGGCGGTTCCAGAGGATTTCGCCATAGGCATCGAGGGTGGAGGCGACGATCTCGGTGCCGGAGTTATGACCCTGGACTTCGCGCCATGCATCAGCGGTCTGCGGGACGCTTTGCGGGCCCATATTGTCGTTGGTGTGGGCGAAGCCGAGGCCTTCATCGAAGCCCGGGGGGAACGAGGTTTCGCCGTAGGTCTTCTGGTACAGCACGACGATCTCGGACCCGCCGGGGGCGCGCCAGCGGAAGACGCCGGGGACATCGGGCGGCGGCGAGGCGGAGTTGACGCCAAGGTGCAGGAACTTCACCCCCGCTTCGGCCATCAGCGGCACGATGCCGATGGTGTGGCCGGGGACGTCAGTCATCTTGGAAGCGATGGTGGTCTTGCCGAAGCGCTTGTCGAGCTCCTGGCTATAGCTGAGGCCGGCGCGGAAGACGGCCGGCGACATCAACTCGGAATGGGTGGTGAAGGGCAGCGCGTGCCAGCGGATCAGGCCGCGGTCGATGGCGCGCTCGAGGCGCTGCACCCGCTCGGGCGATTGCGAGTTCAGGTGATCCCAGATCAGCCAGGCGCCGGTGGTCCAGATGAACTTCGGGTTCTCCGGGTCCTCGGCGAAGAAGTGCTCGCCGGTTTCGATCGCCTGCGGGATGAAGCGGTCGTGATACTGGGCGCGGACTTTCGCGGCGTGGTCGGTGAAGCCGATGTCGAGATGGGTCTTGAAGACCAGGTGGATCTTTTTGGCCATGGTTCTTGCGGTCAGCCCACGGTGCCGCGGACGACGAGACGGGTCGACACGGTTTCGGTGAGCGAGGGTGAGGTGGGGTTCTTGAGGCGGCGGAGGATCAGGCGCATCAGCGCCTGCGTGCGTTCGGCGAGGTCGAGCTTGACGGTGGTGAGGTTGTAGCTCTTCCAGTGCGACTGGTGGATGTCGTCGAAGCCGACGACCTTGACGTCCTGCGGCACGCGCAAGCCGAGTTCGGTGCGCAGCGCATCGATGGCGCCGAAGGCGCCGACGTCGTTGGCGGCGAAGATGGCATCGACCGGCTCGCCCAGGCGGAACTGGTTCAGCGTCTCGCGATAGGCGGTGTCGTACATATAGTCGCCCTGGATGCGGATGGGCGGTGGCAGGCCGCGCTCCGCGATCACCTTGCGTACCATATGCTCGCGCGACTGGGTGGCCAGCGAATTGGACTTTCCGGCGAGGAAGGCGAAGCGGCGCGCGCCATAGCCCTGCATCAGCGCCACCGCCTGCTCGATGCCCTCGCGCTGCAGCACATCGAGGCGATCGAAGAGCGGCGCGGCCTCCTCCTCCCCCACATCCTCGTCGGGGTAGCCGATATAGATCGGTACGGCCCGATCGAGCACACGGGCGAGCGTGGTGGGGCGGACGTTCTCGGCATAGGCGATGACCGAGTCCGGGTTGAAGCCCTTCATGTAGGTAAGGAGCGTCTCGTCGAGCGACAGGTCATCACGGGTGCGGAACAGGAGCGTCGCGAACCCCTCGGCCTGCAGCGCGGTGGTCATCGCGTCGAGTTCCTGGCTTTCCCAGGGGCCGGAGACATCGGGCACGATAATGCCGACGAGGTGCGAGCGGCCGGTGACCATCGAGCGGGCGGCCATGTCAGGGGTGTAGTTCAGCTCCTGCGCCACCTTCAGGATCAGGTCGCGCTTTTCCGGCTTGATCGAGGCGTGCGGGTTGAAGGCGCGGCTGACCGCAACGCGCGATACGTTCGCGGTACGGGCCACCATGTCGGCGGTGGCGCGGCTGCGATTACGGGTGGCCGGATCGCTCAAAAGGTCTGCCTTGCTGCCCTAGATTGAAATCGTGTGCAAAACTGTTCTGCCGTCCGGTTTCGTGTGCTGTCAAGCCGATCCGGCTATGCCGCGCGCTAAGCGATTGATGTTGCGCAACTATGGCTGTTTCGCGCGATTGTGGAACGAACATTCCATTCAAGCGTCATCACGCCGTCATTCGCAACAGGCATTCTACCACTTGACGGTCAATGAAAGCGTGTTCATTCTGCCTTCGTGAGCTGCGACGGGGAGGATTGACCGTCGCTGTCGCCAATTCGGCGCCCGCAACGCGGCGCCACCAAGGGAGGAATTTCGCGATGAGCAATCGCCTGCGCGCCCTGTATCTGGGGCTTGCAACTGCCACCACCATGATTACCCCGGCCTTCGCAGTCGACCTGACGGTGATCTGCCGCTGCGTCGTCGGCGGCGTGAACAGCGAGACCGCGACCTGGATCAAGGAAAGCGTGATCCCGGGCTTCACCGAGAAGATGAAGGCCGAGGGCAAGGACGTCACCGTGTCGCTGAACGAGTTCGGTGGCAAGGACGAGCAGATGACCCAGCAGCTGGCGCTCGACTTCTCGACCGGCGCCGGCGCCGACGTCGCGGCGTTCGACGGCTTCCTGATCCCCTCGTTCGTCGAAGGCGGGCTGCTGAAGCCGCTGGATGAGGTTGCGGGCGCAGCCGTGAACGACTGGGAAGGCTGGAGCCACATTTCGGAAGGCGCCAAGTCGCTGATGAGCTATGGCGGCAAGGCCTATGGCCTGGCGCTGGGCACCGACGTGCGCGCCATCTTCGTGCGCAAGGAACTGCTGAAGTCGGCCGGCCTCGACCCGGACACCTTCCAGCCTAAGTCGTGGGCCGAGCTGCTCGACGCGGCCCGCGCCATCAAGAAGGCCAACCCCGACTCGTTCCCGCTGCAGCTCAATGCCGGTGTGAACATGGGCGAAGCCACCACCATGCAGGGCTACTACATGGCGATCCTCGGGACGGGTGAAAGCGTAGTCGACGAGAACGGCAAGTACATCGTCGCCAGCCAGGGCATCCTCGATACCCTCAACCTCTACAAGACCATCTACGTGGACGAGCAACTGGGCGACCAGCGCGCGCAGCTCCTCGGCGACGGCCGCAACCGCACCTTCACCAACTTCCGCGACGGCAAGACTGCCCTGCTCGTCGAAGGCGACTGGTTCTTCAACTCGGTGATGGCGCCGGGCGCCGAATTCGGGCTCGAGAACCGCGATGCAGAAGTGACCTGGGCCTCGATGCCGGCGCAGGAGCCGGGCAAGGGTTATCGCGGTCAGGACTACGTGACGGTTTCGGGTGGTACGGGCTTCGTGCTCAACCCCGCCACCAAGAACCCGGCCGAAGCCTGGGCGCTGCTCAGCTACATGAACAGCCAGGAATCGCTGACCGCGTTCCAGGGCTTCCGTGAAGCCCGCCGCATCCGCGACGACGTGGCGACGCCGAACAACGTCTACCTGCAGAAGACGCAGGAGAGCCTCTTGTCGCTGACCACCGCGCGCCCGAACGACCCGAACTACAACAAGGTGTCGGCCGAGATCCAGCGCATGACCGAAAGCGTGGTTTCGGGCGAAGCGAGCCCGGCAGATGCAATGGCGGCCTACAAGGCGGCAGTGATCGCGATCGTGGGCGAAGCCAACACGGTTTCGAAGCTCTGAGTTCGGCGGGCCGCCTCCCCGCGGCCCGTCCTCCCACGCCCGGCCCTCCCTGAGCCGGGCGCTCCCTGGGAAACCCTCCCCGGCACCCTGTCTGCGGCCGGGGAGGTTCCTTTTCTCGATTGGGGTTTGTCATATTGCTTGAAGCGCGGAAGCAAGCGGCCGGTGGCCTTCTCCCCTTGTGGGAGAAGGTGCCCGAAGGGCGGATGAGGGGTCTCTCTCCGCGCACTCCATCGCTCGTCGCTTCGCTCCGATCGCGCAACCTGCGGTTGCGGACCCCTCATCCGGCGCTACGCGCCACCTTCTCCCACAAGGGGAGAAGGCAGGGCCGGTGTTTGGGGCTCGACCGATCCAAGACATGGCAGCTCGTATGAAGAAGAACTTCTCGCTCCTCTCGCATCGTGCCGGCGCGGCGTTTCTCGCTCCTGCCGCCGCGCTCGTCGGCGTGTTCGTGCTCCTGCCGTTCTTCTGGGTGATCTTTGTCTCGTTCACCAACCGGACACTCCTGGGAAAGACCGCGCTCAATCCGGATTTCGTGGGGCTCGCCAACTATTTCCAGCTGTTCGACCCGGCGACGTTCTTCACGCGCGGGCAGTTTGGGTTTTCGCTGATCCTCACGACGCAGTTCGTGCTGCTGTCGGCGTTGGTGGGACAGGCGCTGCTCGGGCTGCTGCTGGCGTGGCTGATGCAGACCATCCCCCCTGCCCTGAAGCGGATCGTCGAGACGGCGGTGATCGCGGCGTGGATCCTGCCCGAGGTGGTGATCGGCTTCGCCTGGTTCGCCTTCCTCGACTACGACAACGGCACGCTGAACATGATCCTGCGCGGCCTTGGGTTGCCGGCGGGGGATTTCCTGCTGCAGCAGCCGTTCTGGGTGATCGTCATCTTCAACACGTGGCGCGGCGCGGCGTTCTCGATGATGCTGTTCAACTCGGCCTTCGCGTCGATCCCGCCGAGCTATTTTCAGGCAGCGGACGTGGCTGGCGCGTCGAGCTGGCAAAAATTCCGCGATATCGGACTGCCGCTGATCCGCGGGCACGTGGTCACCGACCTGATCCTCATCACCATGTGGACGTTCAACGTGTTCACGCCGTTCATCCTGACCAATGGAGGGCCGAGCTACCGGACGGAGCTGCTGTCGATCTACAACTATCGCATCGCCTTCCGTGAGTTCGATTTCGGCAAGGGCGCGGCGGTTGGGGTGATTATCATGCTGATCAACCTGGCGTTTGCGCTGATCTACCTGTCGTTCGGACGCAAGAAGGCCAAGGCGGTGCAGGAATGAGGCTCAGCTTCGGGCAACTGCTGGCGCGCATCGGGTTTTCGGCGCTGGCCGCGATCATCGGCATCCTGTTCGCGCTGCCGCTGATCTGGTTCATCTTCGCGCCGTTCAACGCGCGGGCGGAACTGGGCATTGCCATTCCCGACCCGTGGACGCTGCAGAACTTCATGACGGTGTTCGGCAACGGCTTTGCCATGCGCGGTCTGCTCAACAGCCTGATCCAGAGCGTGGGCGGGGTGATCCTCGTCGCTGCGGCGGCGACGCTGGCGGCCTATGCGCTGAGCCGGTCGTCGATCCCCGGCAAGAGCATGATCACCTACATCCTGCTGCTGTTCTCGTCGGTGGTGTCAGGGACGGCGGCGATGGTGCCGATCTTCCTGATCGTCTCGTCGGTGGGGCTGATGGACACCCATATCGCGGTGATCCTGGTGTTCGCGGGCGGGCTGCTGCCGACGGCGATGTTCATCCTGCGCGATTTCATCGACGGCATCCCCAAGACCTACGAGGAAAGCGCGATGGTGGCCGGTGCGTCGCCGGTGCAGGCGTTCTTCGACGTGGCGCTGCCGGTGATCCGGCCGGGCATCGTGGTCGTGGTGGTGTGGGCGTTCGTCAACATCTGGGGCTCGTTCCTGATCCCGTTCATCCTGCTGCGCTCGGATGACCTGATGCCGTCGTCGGTCGCCATCTACTCGTTCTACTCCGAGGCGGGGACGCCGATCGTGACGCTGCTCGCGGCGTATTCGCTGATCTACTCCCTGCCCGTCGTCGCCCTCTATCTCTTCGTCAGCTGGAAGTTCGGCTTCCGCTTCTTCGGTGGAATCAAAGCGTAATGGCCTCGGTTGAATTCCAGAACGTCACCAAGAGTTTCGGCAGTTTCAACGCTGTTTCGGACATCAGCTTCAAGGTCGCGGATGGCGAGTTCATCTGCCTGCTCGGCCCATCCGGCTGCGGCAAGACCACCAGCCTCAGGATGATCGCGGGGCTCGAAACGCCGAGTTCGGGCAAGATCATGATCGGGCCAGACGATGTGACCCATCTCCACCCGAAGGATCGCCAGATCTCGATGGTGTTCCAGGACTATGCGCTCTACCCGCACATGAACCTCGCCGACAACATCGCCTACCCGCTGAAGGTGCGCGGCGAGAGCGTCGAGAAGCGGCACAAGCGGGCCAAGGAAGTGGCCGACGTGCTGAAGATCGGCGACCTGTTGCAGCGGCTGCCGAGCCAGATTTCGGGCGGCCAGCAGCAGCGCACCTCGCTGGCACGGGCGCTGGTCTATCCGAGCCGGGTGTACCTGTTCGACGAGCCGCTCTCGAACCTCGATGCGAAGCTGAGGCTCGAGGCCCGCGGCTTCCTCAACCACCTGCAGCGCGACATGGGGATGACGGCGGTCTACGTGACGCACGACCAGGCGGAAGCCATGGCGCTGGCGACGCGGATCGCGGTGATGGATCGCGGGCGGATCGTGCAGTTCGCGCCGCCGATCGAGATCTATCGCCGGCCGGCGACGACGTTCGTCGCGAACTTCGTCGGCAACCCGCCGATGAACATGATCCCGGTGGAGGGGATCGTCGAAAGTGAGCAACTGCAGCTCAGGGCGCATGGCGTGCTGGTGCGGAACTTGCCGCTCTCGCAGGGGATCAAGGCGGCACTCGGTAAGGGCGCGGCGCTCACGCTCGGGGTGCGGCCGGAGCACCTGAGCATGGGCACGATCAACGACACAAACACGCTCAGCGGCAATCTGTTCGCCAACGAGAACATGGGCCCCGAGAAGCTGGTGACGTTCGAGCGCCAGGACGGGGGGCGCGTAACGGCGCGGATATTCACCGACGACATGGTGGAAACGACGGAGAACGTGGCGTTCACGTTCGATGGAGCGCACGCGACACTGTTCGACGCGGAGGGCAAGCGGATTGCGGCGGATGGGGAGAGGCCGCTGTGAGCTTGGCGGTGCTGACTGAAGCAGACGGCCCCCTCCCGGCCTCCCCCACAAGGGGGGAGGTGAAGAGCCGGGGCTGTGGCTCGATGGTGCCAAACACTGGATGCGGCACCTCCCCCCTTGTGGGGGAGGATGGGAGGGGGCCGTCTGCTTGTGGCTTCACCCGCCCATGACCCAGATCGTCAAAGCCCACATCACCCACGCCGATCAGGCGAAGAACCCCTACTTCTACATCCCGGTCACCGTCCCCGAGGGGACGACGCGGATTGATGTGACGCTCGCCTATCCCAAGGCGGATGATTGCGTGATCGACCTCGGGATGTTCGATCCGGGGATGACCGCCTACCCGTCCGAAGGCGGCTTTCGCGGCTGGTCGGGCGGGTTTCGGGATCGGTTCTTCGTGGCCACCGACGATGCGACGCCCGGCTATGTGCATGGGGCGATGCCGGCGGGCGAGTGGAACGTCATCCTCGGGCTCTACAAGGTGCCGGCGGATGGGGCCGAGGTGACCGTGACCATCGCGCTCGATGATGCCGAGCGTCCGACCACTCCACCGCCGGAGCGGACGTTTCCGGTGCGGACGGAGGCTGGATGGTATCGGGGCGATCTCCACTGCCACACCTTCCACTCGGATGCGGCAGGATCGCCCGAGACGCTGCACAAGGCGGCGCTGCAGGCGGGGCTCGATTTCCTCGCCGTCGCCGACCACAACACCATCACGCAGCGGCGCTATTTCCATCCGGCGTCGTCGCCGGAACTGGTGTTCGTGCGCGGCATGGAGGTGACCACCGCCGTCGGGCACGCCAACGTCTACGGCGTCGACGGGTGGATCGACTTCCGCATGACCCAGCCGTCGGACGCGCATGTGCTGGCGGAGATGGTGCACCGGCGGGGCGGGCTGCTGTCGATCAACCACGACAAGCCGACCATCCCCTGGGACTACGAGTTCCCGGCCGCGGACTGCCAGGAGGTCTGGCAGTCGACGTGGATGGCTTGGAACTGGGTGTCCCTCGCCCGCTGGCAGGAGCGGCTGGCTTCGGGCCTGCGCATCTCGGCGATCGGCGGCAGCGACTATCACCAGCCCGCCAAGCTCCAGCAGGAAGGGCCGCTGGTGCTGGCGCGGCCGACCACGGTGCTGTGGCTGCCGGAACTGAGCGAGGACGCCGTGCTCGCGGCGATGAAGGCCGGGCGCGGCTATGTAACCGAGGGTCCGAAAGGGCCGCATCTCGAGATCACGGTCAACGGCCAGCCGATGGGCTCAGCGGTGACGGCGCCGCTCAACTGCGAGGCGACCGTGCGTGGCGCACGCGGCGATGTGTTGGTGTGGATCGACGCGCGGGGGACAATCACCGAGCAGGAAATCACCAGCGGCGACTGGCGGGGCGAACTGGCGCTGCTCGATGGCGCCGAGACGTTCGTGCGCGCCGAAGTCATCGCGAAGGCCAGCCGCAGCTGGCTGGTCGAGGAGTTCACCAAGGCGGCGAGCGAGCGCGGCGAGTTGCCGTGGCAGCTCAAGGGCTCGCATCTCACGGACGAGCCGATCCGGCGCGCCATTTCCAACCCAATCTACATCGATCAGGACTGACCCATGCTTATCGGCAATGCCCCGTGTTCCTGGGGCATCAACTATCCCACCGGCAACGCCTACAGCTGGCAGGAATACCTCGACCAGGTCGCGGCCTCGGGCTATCGCGGCACGGAGCTGGGGCCTTTCGGGTTCCTGCCCAAGGACAAGGCGGTGCTGGGGCCCGAGCTGGAAAAGCGCGGGCTGACGCTGATCGGCGCGACGCATGTGCACACCTTCGGCGACCGCGCTTCGGCGCCGGTGCTGATGTCGACGCTGCGTGAGCTGGCGCCGCTGCTGAAGGATTTGGGCGCCGAACACCTCGTCATCATGGACGAGAGCAACTGGTACCCCGAAGGCCAGGAGGGCGTGCTCGATACGGCCGAGTGGAACGGGCTAGTCGCGACGGTGCGCGAGGCGCAGGCGGTGATAGAGGGCGAGTTCGGGCTCAAGGCGAGTTTCCATCCGCATGTCGGGACGGCTGTCGAGTACGAGCGGCAGATCGACCGGCTGCTCAAGGAGACGGAGATCGATCTCTGCTTCGACACCGGGCACCACGCCTTCTGGGGCCAGGACCCGCTGGCCTACATGGAGAAGGTGTGGGGGCGGATCGCCTACATGCACCTGAAGAACGTCGATGCGACCGTGCGGCAGCTCGTGCTCGACGGCCGGCTGTCGGTGGCGGATAGCTACGGCCGAGGCGTGATGGCTCCCCTGCCCGACGGCGCCGTCGACATCCGTGCGGTCATGCGCTTCCTCGAGGCCAAGGGCTTCGATGGCCCGATCGTGGTGGAGCAGGACGTGGCCGAGAATGCGGTGGAGACGCCGCTGCAGCTGGCCGAACGCAACTTCAACTACATGCAGGCGATCGCGTGATGACTGACCAGATCAAAGTGGGCCTTATCGGCCTCGGTGAAGTGGCGCAGCTGATGCACCTGCCGCTGCTGGCGGACGACAGGCGCTTCCAGATCGCGGCGGTGACCGATGCGTCGCCGAGCCTCGCGGCCTATGTGGCCGAGCGGTACGGGGCGAAGACGGTACATGCCTCGGCGGAAGCGCTGATCGCCGATCCGGGGCTCGACGCGGTGTTCATCCTCACGCCGGACTACCTGCATGCGCCCCTGCTCGAGAAAGCCATCAAGGCGGGCAAGCACGTCTTCATCGAGAAGCCGGCGGCACTGACCGCGGGCGAGCTGAAGCCGCTGATCGAACTCGACAAGAACAACGAGAAGATCGTGTTCGTGGGCTATATGAGGCGGTTCGCGCCGGCATTCACGGCACTCAAGGAGCGGCTGCCGGCGCGCGACGAGATCCGCCACGTCCGCATTCGCGACCTGATCCGCGAGAGCCAGTTCTTCGTCGATCAGTCGCGCAACATCGTCAAGCCGAACGACGTGCCGGCAGAGCTGATCGCGGACGGGCGAGCCAGGACACAGGCGCTGCTGCGGACCGTGATGGGGGACAGTGCGTCGCCCGAGCAGGTTCGCGCCTATCAGGTGCTGACCGGGCTTTCCTCGCACAGCTTCTCTGCGATGCGTGAGCTGTTGGGCTCGCCCAAGAGCGTTGCGGCCGCCCGGCAGCACCGCGGTGAGAACGTGTTGGTGATGTTCGACTATGGCAGCTTCACCGCGCTCTACGAGGCGGTGATCCACGACGTGGCGCGCTTCGACGCAGGGATCGAGGTGCTGACGATGAACCAGCACTTCAAGATCAACTACGACACGCCGTATGTGCGGAACCTCCCCACACGGCTGGAGATCACCACCTCCGACCTCCACTCGACCGGAACCGAGATCATCGGGCCGTTCTACGAGGATGCCTTCCGGGTGGAGCTCGGCGCTTTCCACCATTCCGTCACGACTGGGGAAAAACCCAAGACGCGGCTCTCGGATTCCCTCGCTGACCTCGAGCTGTTTGCCGAAGTCGGTAGGCATTTCCTGACCCAGAGCTGATTGTGACACGCAGCGGAAACGCCCTGAAATCCAGGCGTTCCGCGGTGTCACGCGGCTGTCACCTCCATACGCTTTAAGCGGGTCAACAGCTCACGCGGAACGAGTCAGCCGCGCGACTGTCACAATGGAATTTCCATTCCATTTTTCGCTTGCCAGCGGATTTGGCCGGGCTAGTCTGGTCATCCGAAGGCCGGCGTCAGATCGGCCTGCCGCGGGATGTTCCTGCGAGGCGAACAGGAGGAATGACAACCATGAAACGTCGTGCGTTTATGCTTTCGGTCGGCGGTGCTGCCGCCGGCATGGTGCTGCTGCCGCGGATGGCTTTCGCCGAGGCAGGCAAGATCGACTGGTACACCTCGTCGGACCAGAACATCCTCGACTTCTGGACCAACGTGGTGAAGCCGAAGTTCGAGGCTGCCAATCCGGGCGTGACCCTCAACCTCGTCGACGCCGGCGACGGACCGGGCAATATCGCGATCGGCGAGCGTGCGCTGGCTGCGCTCTCGACCAACTCCGACCCGCAGGCGGACTATTTCGAGTCCTATGATCCGCGGCTGCCGGACGGCGCTATCGATGCGGGCCTGTTCGTCAACATGAAGGAGGCCGGGCTTTCGAACTACTCGAAGGTCAACCCGCTGGCGATCGACAACGAGTACTCCCTGCCCTATCGCGGCAGCCAGGTGCTGCTCGCCTACGACACCACCAAGCTCGACCCGGCCAATGTTCCCAAGACCTGGGCCGACCTCGTCGCCTGGATCAAGGCGAACCCGGGCCAGTTCATCTACAACCGCCCCAACAAGGGTGGTTCGGGCGGCAACTTCGTCCGTCGGGCCATCTACGAGGCGAACGGCAAGGACCCGGCCAAGTTCACCACTTCGAACTTTGCCGAACTCGGCGAGACGGCGCTCCCTCCTGCCTGGGACATCCTCAAGGACATCACCCCGGCCCTGTTCGACGGCGGCGCCTATACTTCGGGCAATACCCAGTCGATCCAGCTGCTCGGCCAGAGCGCCGTGACGATGATCCCGGCCTGGTCGGACCAGGCTCTGTCGGCGATCAAGCAGGGCGTGCTGCCGGAGACGACCGGCCTCGTGCAGCTCTCGGATCTCGCTCTGCCGGGCGGCTTCTCGCGCAGCACGGTGCTGTCGAACGGCGTCAACAAGGACGCTTCGCTCAAGCTCGCGGACTTCATCCTCACCGAGGAAATCCAGTCGGCGGTGCTGACCGAGCTCGGCGGCTTCCCGGGCGTGTCGTGGGACTACATCTCGGCCGACCTGCGCGAGCAGTTCAAGGACGTCATCCCGACCACCATCCCGTCGTTCCCGGGCGGTGACTGGGAGAAGGCGATCAACGAAGGCTGGTACCGCAACGTCGCTCCGAACGTGGACCCGAATTCGTGACGACGACGACTGCTGTCGCCAACGACATCGTCGGCACCAAGCGCGGCAGGTGGCCAGTAGGCCTCCTGCTCGTCGCGGCGCCGGTGTTCCTGGTGGGCTGGATGATCATCTGGCCCATCATTTCCGCTATCGGGCGGACCGTGTGGCTGCCCAACGAGGGCGGTGAGCGGAGCTTTTCGCTCGAGACCTACGCGTTCTTCTTTAGCGACCAGTACAGCCTCAACAACCTGTGGCTGACGCTGTGGACGACGGGCGTGTGCGCCCTGATCCTCATTCTCATCTGCCTGCCGATCTCACTCTACCTGCGGTTCGCAAAGGGTCGGCTCGCGGCCTATGTGCAGGGGCTCGCGATCTTTCCGATGTTCGTGCCCTCGATCATCCTCAGCTACGCGATCATCCGCGTTCTCGGCCCGAACGGCACGGTGGACCTGCTGCTCAATTCTGTCGGACTGCCCAAGATCCGCTCGCCCTACCTCACGCCCTGGGGGCCGGTGATCGGCCTCGTCTGGGACAACATTCCGCTGACGGTGCTGATCCTCCTCTCGGGACTTGGCGCGGTATCCAACCAGTCGATCGAGGCAGCCCGCGACGTGGGCGCCGGACGCTGGGCGCTGCTGTGGCACATCATCCTGCCGCGCATCTCGAACTCCGTCCTCGTGGCCGTGAGCTTCACCGTGCTCGGCATCTTCTCGTCCTTCACCCTGCCCTACGTGCTGGGCCCGGCGGCGCCGGAAATGATGGGCCCGTTCATGCAGCGCACGTTCCGCGACGTGAACGATCCGACCATGGCCATCACTCAGGCGGTGATCGCTTTCGGGTTCTGCATCGTGTTCGGACTGTTCTACGTGCGCTCCGTCGCCAAGAACCGGGCGGCTTGAGATGGCCCGGATGCTGACTGAACGGCGCATCGACTGGACCGGCATCTTCTTTGCCGCGGTTCTGACGCTCGTGATCGTGTTCCCGCTCATCGTGGTGGGGACCTGGGCCTTCACCAATGTTTGGCGCTACCCCTCGGTGATCCCGCAGGAGTTCGGCCTCAAGTTCTGGAACCAGACGCTGGCCCGTGCCGACGTGTGGAGTTCCATCACGATGAGCCTCAGCCTTGCGACGATGGTGACGTTCCTCTCGGCGCTCATCTGTTTGCCGGCCGCCTATGCCTTCGCGCGGCTCGACTTCCCGGGGCGGAACATCCTGTTCTTCTCGTTCCTCGCCGGACACGCCTTCCCCAAGTTCGGGCTGCTGGTGGCGATCGCCGGCATCTTCCTCAGCCTCAACCTGATCGGGACGTTCTGGGGCGTGGTGCTGATACAGCTGGTGGGGACATTGCTGTTCATGATCTGGATCCCCGTGGCGGCGTTCCAGTCGGTGGACCGGCGCATGGAGGAAGCGGCGCGCGATGTGGGCGCCTCGCCACTGCGCGTGTTCTGGTCGATTACCCTGCCCCAGGCGGGACCGACCATCGCGGCGGCGATCCTCCTAAGCTTCGTCGGGACGTTCTATGAGACCGAGGGCGCCTGGCTGATCGGCGCGCCGCAGATCCGCACCTTGCCCGTTCTGATGATCAGCTTCATCAACAACCAACCGGTGATCCAGTACGGCGCGGTGCTCTCCGTGCTGCTGTGGATCCCGTCATTCATCGCGCTGCTGTTCGCGCGCCGCGTCATCAGCTCGGGCAGCTTTGCCCGCGGCTTCGGCGCCTAGGAAGGCCTACATGTCAGTCCTCGAAATCCGGAACGTCACCAAGAGCTTTTCGACCACGACGGCGGTCGACAGCTTCAACCTGACTGTAGGCGACGGGGAACTGGTGTGCCTCCTGGGCCCGTCAGGCTCCGGCAAATCCACGCTGCTGCGGATGATCGGCGGGTTCGAGACGCCGACGTCGGGGCTGATCAGCATCGACGGTGAGGACGTGACGCGGGTGCCGCCGGAGAAGCGGCCGACCGGAATGGTGTTCCAGAGCCATGCGCTCTGGACGCACATGAACGTGTTCAAGAACCTAGCGTTCGGGCTGAAGCTCAGGCGGCTGCCGGAGGCCGAGATCAGGCGCAAGGTCGAGGCGGTGCTTGAGTTGGTGGGGCTTGGCGGCTATGGCCACCGGGCAACCAACCAGCTTTCGGGCGGGCAGCAGCAACGCGTGGCGCTGGCGCGTTCGCTGGTGCTGGAGCCCAAGATTCTGCTCCTCGACGAGCCGTTTGCGAGTCTCGACCAGCATCTGCGCGAGCGTCTTCGCGAAGAGGTGCGGGACATCCAGCAGCGGCTGAAGATCACGACGCTGTTCGTGACGCACGGGCAGGACGAGGCGTTGGCGCTGGCCGATCGGATCGTGGTGATGCGTGACGGGCGGACCGAGCAGGCGGCGCGGCCCGATGTCGTCTATCGCGAGCCGGCAACGCCGTTCGTTGCGGGGTTCATCGGCACGATGAACCTCGTCGAAGGTGCAGTTGCCAACGGGACGTTCAAGCATTCGGGCTTCACCGTGCCGGTGCCAGCAGGGGACGGACCGGCGACACTGGCGGTGCGCCCGGAGGCGCTGGAGATCGCTTCGGCCGATGGTGCGGGAATGGCCAGGATCCACCGCGTAACCGACTATGGCACGCACGCGATCGTCGATATCGAGTTGCCGGACGGCACCCGGCTCAAGTCGATGACCGGCGAGGCACGAGACTGGTCGCACGGCCAGCCGATCGACCTCAAGCCGCGCGCCTTTGCCGCCTACCGCGACAACGCGGCGATCCACCGGAGCAACTAGGACTATGGCCGACGCGATTTCGGTGACCCGCAACGGTCATCGCACGTTCTTCAAGTGGCACCGCGGACGGCGGACGGCAACAGACCCGGTGTTCACCGGCCGGCGGATCATCGAGGGGATGAAGCTCGGTGCCAGTGTCGAGGTGGACCTGGTGATCCACGCCGACGATGGCATGGCGGTACTGCACAACCTGTCGCTGGAGCGCGAAACCACCGGCAGCGGGCTGGTGCGCGAGACCTCCGCCGAGACGCTGCGCGGGCTCAACCTCAGGGACAATGACGGGCAGCCGATCGCCGACAAGGTGATGCTGCTCGAGGATCTCGCGGCGCTGATCGCGCGCGACGGGGCGCATCCGGAAGGGCTGCTGCAGCTCGACTACAAGGAGGATGCTGCGGCGCTCAACCCGGCGGTGATCGCCAACTTCGCGAGGGCGCTCGGGCCGGTGGCGCGGCACTTCATCCTGTCATCGGGCGATGCGGAGTCGGTCCGGGTGCTGACCGACAGCGCGCCGGGGCTGCGGATCGGATACGATCCCTGCCACAAGGGCGCGATGGAGCGGTTGATGGAGTCGCGCAACTACGCCGCGTTCGTCGCCGATGCGGTGGCAGCATCGCCGAAGTCGGAACTGGACTATCTCGAGTACCGTCTGGTGCTGGAGGCGGATCGCGACGGGTTCGACATCATCGGTGCGTTCCATGCCCACGGGCGGCGGATCGATGCGTACACGGTGCGCCGAGCCGATGAAGATGGCATGGCGGTGATCCGGCGACTTCTGGATCTGCGCGTGGATCAGATCACCACCGACGACCCCGAGGGTGTGGCAGCACTGCTGCACTGAATTGGCGATCGGGCGGTCGCCATTCCGCGGAGCCGAAGAAGCAGTTGCGATGGTGCTAACCCCACATTATTGCACGTACTTCTTCTGACGCACCGAGGGACCGCGTGAGACAACTTCCAGCAATAAACATGTTGTGGATAGGGAAACCGCTCGGCTTTACCGAGCGCCTATCGATCACATCCTTCCTTAAGCAGGGGCACCACGTTCGACTGCACGTATACGACGAGCCACCTGACCTCCCGCATGGGGTCGAGGTCGTCGATGCGAGCGAGACCATGAACCGTGCCCAACTCGAGGCGCTGCGGACCAAGAATGGGTCCTATGCCTTGGCCAGCGACTACTTCCGCTACCTCCTCATGCGCAAGGGCGTCGGCCTGTGGTCCGACTGCGACATGCTCTGCCTCAGTCCGATCCGGATCTACAATGGCGTCCTGTTCGGGCTGGAAACGCCGGCGTCGATCAACAGCGCCATCCTCTACCTCGACCCGCAATCGAGAATCCTGAAGGGCGCGCTCAAGGCCTTCAGGCGCAACTATGTGCCGAGGTGGGTGGCCCTGGACCACCAGTTCGGGCTCTACCTGCGCATGGTAACGTTCAGGGGCTTTTCGCCCCCCGACCTGAGATGGGGAAGCTATGGCCCCCGCGCGGTGACGGCGCTCGCGAAACGGCACGGGCTGGCGCACTACGCCGATCCGGTCGACGTCTACTACCCGCTTCCGGTCCGACGCTGGGCGGACGCCTGGAAGCCTGCCTCGTCCTTCAACGAGTTCCTGACCGAGCGGAGCAAGACGATCCACCTCTGGCACTCGAACCACACCGAGAACAAACGTCCGCCAGCAGATTCGGCCGTTGGACAGTTCGCAGCGGACCTGGGTGTCTAGGGGCTACGGCCCCCTCCAATCGAGCATGAGCGAGTTCCTCCCCGCCCCCCTGTTGGGTGCGGGAGGTACTACCTCGGCTCTTTCCGCGGTACGCCCTTGAGCATCTCGAGCAGGTAGGCGTGCGTGGCCTTGTTGGCGACGATCATGGCGCCCGTGCGCTCGAAGTACTCAGGCCCGCGGCCCCACCAGTCGGTGACGATGCCGCCGGCTTCCTCGACGAAGAGGATGCCGGACGCGGTGTCGACGAAGCCGGTTTCCTCATAGTAGCCGGTGAGCCGGCCCATCGCGACATAGGCGCAGGAATTGGCGGCGCTGCCGACGATGCGCACGGCGCCGATGGGCGCGCGGATCGCGTCGAGCCGTTCGTAGGCACCGGGATAGAGCGACAGGCTGGGAATGGGGAGGCCCGTACCGACCGTCATCAGGCCGATGTCGGTCTGCTCGGAAACCTTCAGCCGTTCGCCGTTCATGAAGGCGCCCTGCCCCTTGATGGCGGTGAACATCTCGTCGGCCGGCGGGTTGTAGAGCACTCCGGCGACCGTCTCGTTGCCGCGGCGGAGCGCGATCGAGATGGTGTAGTGCATGCCGTTGATGAAATTGGTGGTGCCATCGATGGGATCGACCAGCCAGCGGTACTCTTGGTCGTCCTTGTCGACGGGCGGGAACTCCTCGCCGGTGAAGCTCCAATCCGGGTAGCGCTCGAAGAGATACCTGCGGATCAGCAGCTCGGACTCCTTGTCGGCGTCCGAGACGAAGTCTGCCGGGCCCTTGATGCCGATCTCGATGTCACGGAAGCGCTTGAAATGGCTCAGCGTCAGGGCGCCGGCTTCGCGCGCGACGGCCACCATGTCGTCGAGCACGGACTCGTAGGTAATGGTCATGAATCACTCGCCTGGTCTGGGTGCCAGAGACTAACCCAAACCGGCGAGGAATAGTGGCTGGAGTGCCCGCTTACGCGGGCACTTTGCGGGGCTCTGCGTCGGGCTCTAGCAGGCCCAGTTCACGGATCGCCTTGCGGAAATCGTCAGCCAGGTCCTCGCGCTCGAGGGCGAAGGCGACGTTGGCCGTGAGGAAACCAAGCTTGGAGCCGCAGTCGAAGACCTTGCCGTCATACTTCACGCCGGTGAAGTTCTGGGTGCGGATCAGGATCTGCATGGCGTCGGTCAGCTGGATCTCGCCGCCGGCGCCGCGGGTCTGCTCGCTGAGCAGCGCGAATATCTCGGGCTGGAGAATGTAGCGGCCGGAGATGAAGAGGTTCGAGGGCGCGTCGGCCGGCTTGGGCTTTTCCACCATGCCGGTGATCCTGAAGCCACTGTCGGGACCAGCGCCGCGCGCGACGATGCCGTAGCTCGAGACATCCTTGGGGTCGACCTCCTCGACGCCCACTATGTTGCCGCCCAGCTCTTCATAGGCCGACATCATCTGCTTGAGCACGCCCGGGCGGGCCTGGAACACCATGTCGGGCAGGAGCAGCGCGAAGGGCTGGTCGCCGACCAGTTCGCGCGCACACCAGACCGCATGGCCGAGACCCAAGGGCTCCTGCTGGCGGGTGAAGCTGGTGCGGCCGGCGGATGGCAGGTCCTTCTGCAGCTCCTGGAGCGCTTCCACCTTGCCGCGCATCTCGAGCGTGTGCTCGAGTTCGTACTGGCGATCGAAGTGATCCTCGATGACGCCCTTGTTGCGCCCGGTGACGAACACGAAGTGCTCGATTCCGGCTTCCCTCGCCTCATCCACGGCGTACTGGATCAGCGGCCGGTCGACGACGGTCAGCATCTCCTTGGGCATCGCCTTGGTGGCGGGAAGGAAGCGGGTCCCGAGGCCCGCGACCGGAAACACGGCTGTGCGCACGCGCTTTGACAAATTCAGCTCCATTAAACCCTGCAGTATGTCGGGCAGCTATTGCACCTGCCGGCGGCCGATTGGGAAGTAGGACAATCCCGCCTCCTCGACCGCGGACGGCTCGTACATGTTGCGCCCGTCGAAGATCGCTTTCTTGGACAACCTCGTGGCAAGAGCGTGGAAATCCGGCGCGCGAAATACTTTCCACTCGGTAACGATCACCAGAATGTCAGCGCCTTCCACGGCCTCGCCGTGGGTTTCGGTGAAAACGATGCGGTCGAGGCTGTCGTCGAGATCGAGGGCGAGAACCCGTTTCGCCTCAGTCATCGCGACTGGATCGAAGGCGCGAATCGAAGCCCCGCGGCGTAGCAGCTCGGCTATGAGCACGCGGCTTGGCGCATCGCGCATGTCGTCGGTGTTCGGCTTGAACGAGAGCCCCCAGATGGCGAAGGTCAGGCCGCTCAGGTCGTCGCCGAACCGCTCGCGGATCTTGGCACCGAGGACCTGCTTCTGGGCTTCGTTGGCGCGCTCGACCGCATCGAGGACACGCAGGGGCCGGCCCCTCTCGGACGCCGTGCGGAGCAGTGCGCTGACATCCTTGGGGAAGCAGCTGCCGCCATAGCCGGTGCCGGCGTAGAGGAAGCTGTAGCCGATGCGCGGGTCGGAGCCGATGCCGCGGCGGACGAGTTCGATGTCGGCGCCGAGGTCCTCGGCAAGGTTGGCAAGCTCGTTCATGAAGGAGATGCGCGTCGCCAGCATGGCATTGGCGGCGTATTTCGTGAGTTCGGCCGAGCGTACATCCATGACCATGGTGCGGTCGTGGTTCAGCGTGAACGGGGCATAGAGGTAGCGCATCATTTCCAGCCCGCGCCGGCCGCTGGTGGTGTCGTCGGCGCCGATGATGATGCGCTCGGGCCGGTTGAAGTCTGCGACCGCTGCGCCTTCCTTGAGAAACTCCGGGTTGGCGACGACGGTGAAATCGGGCTGGCCCTGGCGGATGCGCTCATCTGCGGAGGCAGAGTAGCCCCGCTTCAGCAACTCCCCCGTGACGGCGGCGGCAACCTGCTCGGCAGTGCCGACGGGCACGGTGGACTTGTCGGCAATGACCTTGAAACCGGTGAGGTGCCGGCCGATCGAGCGGGCAACCTCGAGCACGTATTTCAGGTCGGCGGAGCCGTTCTCATCCGGTGGCGTGCCGACGGCGATGAACAGAATGTCGCTGTGGTCGACTGCTTCGGCCACATTGGTGGTAAAGACGAGCCGGCCGGCGGCGCGACCGCTGGCCACCACACCCTCGAGCCCCGGCTCGTGGATCGGGATGCCACCAGCGTTCAGAAGGGCAACCTTGGCCTCGTCAACATCGACGCAGACGACCTGATTGCCGGCGTCGGCCAGACAAGCGCCGGTGACGAGCCCCACATAGCCCGAGCCAAACACAGTTACGTTCATTCAACGCCCCGAAGACGACCCTGGTGTCGCGAGCCTGATCTAGCGCGGACCAACAGCGGCGTCCAACGATGCGTCGGTGCCGAGGCTTGCCCGCCGGTCGTGTTCGCTACGAGAATCGTTGCTTTTGCGGTACTGCAGACCCGAATCGATGCTGGGAGCATAGTCGAGCAACTTTCCACTTGTAGAAAATTGCAACTTAATCATTAATGCCCGCCAACCGAAAGTTCATGGGGGCGGGCGACCTTGTTTTTTCAAGTCGCCATCGGTTCGGGGCAAGTTCATGAGTGGCACCTGCGAGCTGGGGCAGCGCAGTTGTAGCTTTGCGCAAATCGTAGCGGGCAGTCAGCGCTGGGCCGTTCCGACGTGTAGACTGCCACCTCTGCACGACCAAAAGCAACGCGGCAGCCACAGAAAAGTCCCGTCCCGACACTCCATCAATAACTACTGCGGCGGAGGACCGCCTCGCCGTGCCCGCGCTGCATCGGGGGTCGCCTACCCTGTAGGCGGTGGACCTGGCTCGAACCCGCATGCGACACTCTCCATCGCGTGCCTACGTCGACGACCTGGTCAAGCCAGCCATCCGCAATGTACGCACCAGTATCGGCGCGCCGACCGACATCCCCGTGCAAATCCACTCAGAGTTCCAAGTTTGACCAAGCGTGCATTGATCACCGGCGTTACCGGCCAGGACGGCGCCTATCTTGCCCGGCTGCTGCTCAGCAAGGGCTACATCGTCCACGGCATCAAGCGCCGGTCCTCGTCGTTCAACACGGGTCGGATCGAAGATATCTACGAGGACCCGCACGTGGAGGATCAGCGCTTTATCCTCCACCACGGCGACATGACGGATTCGACGAACCTGATCCGCATCGTGCAGGAGGCTCAGCCGGACGAGATCTACAATCTCGCCGCCCAGAGCCATGTCGCGGTCAGCTTCGAGACGCCTGAGTATACGGCGAATGCGGATGCCCTTGGTCCACTGCGGCTGCTCGAGGCAATCCGTATTCTGGGACTGGAGAAGAGCACCCGCTTCTACCAGGCTTCTACGTCCGAACTGTACGGCCTCGTGCGCGAGACGCCGCAAACGGAAACGACGCCTTTCTACCCGCGCTCGCCCTATGGCGCCGCCAAGCTTTACGCCTACTGGATCGTGGTGAACTACCGCGAGGCCTATGGCATGCATGCCAGCAACGGCATCCTGTTCAACCACGAGAGCCCACTGCGCGGCGAGACGTTCGTGACCCGCAAGATCACGCGTGCGGTGGCCGCTATCAAGCTGGGCAAGCAGGACCGCCTCTATCTCGGCAACCTCGATGCCCGTCGCGACTGGGGCCACGCCGAGGAGTATGTCCGCGGCATGTGGCTGATGCTGCAGCAGGACGAGCCCGACGACTATGTGCTCGCGACCGGCGAGACGACGGCAGTGCGAACGTTCGTTGAGTGGGCCTTCGCCGACGCAGGTATCACCCTCGAATGGCGGGGAGAGGGCGTAGAGGAAAAGGGCTACGACCAGGGGACGGGCAAGTGCCTGATCGAGGTCGATCCCCGATACTTCCGGCCCACCGAGGTCGACGTGCTGATCGGCGATCCCTCCAAGGCCTTCAGGAAACTGGGGTGGCGCCACGAGAAGAGCGCACGGGAACTGGCGCGCGAGATGGTCCGCGAGGACCTGAAGACGATGCAGACGGCAATTGTGGCGAAGGACGCCTGATGTACGCGCTCAAAGGCAAGCGTATCTGGGTCGCCGGGCATCGCGGCATGGTGGGGTCGGCGGTGGCCCGCCGCCTCGGCAGCGAGGAATGCACCGTTCTCACAGCCAGCCGCTCCGAACTCGACCTTACCCGCCAAGCGGACGTCGAACGGTTCATCCGCGACCAGCGGCCCGACGCCATCGTCTTGGCTGCCGCGAAGGTTGGCGGAATTCTGGCCAACGACACCTACCCGGCCGATTTCCTTTACGAGAACCTGCTGATCGAGACGAACGTGATCGGCGCCGCCAACGACGGAAATGTCGGCCGCCTGCTCTTTCTGGGGTCGAGTTGCATCTATCCGAGGATGGCGTCCCAGCCGATCCGCGAGGACAGCCTGCTCACCGGGCCGCTCGAGCCGACGAACGAGTGGTATGCCACCGCCAAGATCGCCGGGATCAGGCTGGCCCAGGCGTTCCGCAAGCAGCACGGGCGAGACTACATCTCGGCCATGCCGACGAACCTCTATGGTCCCGGCGACAACTTCGACCTGAAGTCGAGCCACGTCCTGCCCGCGCTGATCCGTAAGGCACACGAGGCAAAGCTCGCGGGCGCGGAGAGCGTCACCGTGTGGGGGACAGGGTCGCCAAGGCGCGAGTTCCTGCATGCCGACGACTGCGCTGATGCGCTCGTCTTCCTGCTGAAGACCTACTCGGAGGCCGAGCACATCAACGTGGGATCGGGCACCGATGTCAGCATACTCGAGCTGACCCAACTGGTTTGCCGCGTGGTGGGGTTCGAGGGGCGTATCGTCCATGACCTCAGCAAGCCCGACGGCACGCCGCGCAAGCTGATGAGCCCTGACAAGCTCCAGGGATTGGGATGGTCGCCACGGATACCGCTCGAAGCGGGGATCAAGGAGACCTACCGTTGGTTCCTCGAGCATGAGGCGAGGGGCAAAGCGGCATGAAGATCCTCGTGCTCGGCCTCAACTACGCGCCCGAAAAGATCGGCATCGCCGTCTACACGACAGGCATGGCCGAGGCGCTGGTGGGAGCCGGGCACGAGGTGCGCGTCATCGCCGGACAGCCCTACTACCCCGCATGGTCGGTGACATCGGGCTATGGCGGCCTGCGCTTTGCCAGCCGGATGGAGCGAGGCGTGGCTGTCACCCGCGTCCCGCACTACGTCCCGGCCCAGCAAAGCGGATGGCGACGAGTAGTCCACTACGCAAGCTTCGGCCTTGCGGCGCTCGGTCCAACCCTGTGGTCGGCGCTGAGCTGGCGGCCCGATGTCGTCCTGACCGTGGCGCCTTCATTGATCGCGGCGCCCGTGGCGCGCCTCGCCGCGCTGGTATGCGGGGCACGGAGCTGGCTGCACGTCCAGGACTTCGAGACCGAGGCTGCCTTCGCCACTGGACTGCTGGCGGGCCGAGGGCTCGTCGCAGGACTGGCGCGGCGCTTCGAGTCGGCAGTCATGAAGAGCTTCCACCGGCTCAGCAGCATATCGCCGGAAATGTGCCGCCGGCTGACCGACATGGGCATCGCGCAGCATCGGGTCATCGAGTTCCGCAATTGGGCCGATGTAGACCATGTACGGCCGCTGACCGGACCCTCGCCGTATCGCGAGCGCTGGGGCATCGCGACGCCGCATGTCGCGCTCTATGCGGGCAACATCGCGGAGAAACAGGGCATCGAGATCGTTGCCGAGGCGGCGCAGCGGCTGCGCCATCGGCGGGACCTGACGTTCGTGGTGTGCGGCGAAGGCCCCAACCGCAGGAGGCTGGAGCGGCTGGTCGGAGGGCTCGGGAACGTCCAGTTCCGCGATCTCCAGTCGTGCGACCGACTGAGCGAGCTGATGGGGCTGGCGACCGTCCATCTGCTGCCGCAGCTTGCCGGGGCCGCGGATCTCGTGATGCCGAGCAAGCTCACCAACATGCTGGCCTCCGGCCGGCCGGTAGTCGCGACGGCGGCAGCGGGCAGCGGGCTGGCGCGCGAAGTCGAGGGCTGCGGGGTCGTGGTGCAGCCGGGCGACGGCGAGGCGTTCGCCGCCGGGATCGCGGACCTCATCGACGCCCCCGATCGCTGGCGGGCGGCAGCCACAGCGGCACGAGCCCGGGCTGAGGAACGCTGGGCCAAGCGACTGGTGCTCGGACGGTTCATTGCGGAACTGGAGCGGCTTCAGGATGAGCACCTACCGTCAGGCCTGACGGAGACGAGGATCAAGTGAGCGGGTGCACCGACGGCGGATCGACGGTGGGTCCCGTGTCGTGAGCGCCCGAGTGCTGCACATTTCGAGTTCGCTGTCGCGCTCGGCGGGCGGCCTATATCACTCGGTTTCCGGCTTGGCGAAGGCCCAACTGTCGCAAGGCGCCGACGTGGCCGTGCTAGGTGGCGCGGACGGTTATTTCGCGGAAGATCGGCACGTCTGGGGGGAAGTGCCGCTGCACCATTTCCCGCAGCGCAGCGTCTATGCATTCCATCCCGCGGCTGTCGCGCACCTGCTCTCGAGCAGGCCCGACCTCGTCCACCTGCACGGGGTATGGACGGCGACGTCGCTCTATGGGCGGCTGCTGAGCGCTGTGGGCATTCCGGTTGTCCTCTCGCCACGCGGCATGCTGAATCCGTGGATCGTCGGGCGGCGGCGGACAATCAAGCAGGTTCACGCTGCCCTGTTCGAGCGCGCCCTGCTCCGGAACGCTCACGTTCACGCACTGAACGAGGCCGAGCGGGCAGCCATTCGACAGTTCGCGCCGGTTGCGGACGACCGCATCTTCGTTCAGCCGAACGGCATCGACCGGGAAGAGATCCGACCGTCCGTTGGCCGCCGGACAGGAACTCTGTACCTCGGGCGGCTGCATCCGACCAAGCAGGTGCTGGAACTGGCGCGGACCTGGGCAAGTTCGCCGCGACTGCGGGGCGCCTGCTTGACCATTGCTGGCTGGGGCGACGCAGCCTACGAGCGTGAACTACGAGGCGTGGCCGAAGGCGCAGGCAACATCGAGTTCGTAGGCCCGCTCTATGGCGCGGCCAAGGATGAGGCGCTCGCCAAAGCGCGGGCACTGGTGCTCCCGTCGCGGAACGAAGGGCAGCCGATGGTCGTGCTCGAGGCGCTCCGCGCCGGCTGCCTGCCGGTAATCACCGACGCCTGCAACTGCCCCGACCTCATCCAGCAGGGCGCAGCGGTGAGGATGAAGCAGGACTTCTCGGACCTCGAGCCGATCATCGAGGGGATTTGCGGCGAACCCGACGAGGTGGTGACCGAACGGTCTCGCTGCCTCACCGCGCATGCGGAGCAATACCGCTGGGATGCGATCGCTCGGGCGATACTCGACAAGTATGAGGCGATCCTCAACGCGCACCGGCGTCGCGATCATGCGGGCGCCCCAGTGGTGAGTGGCAGATGAGCCTCTCCCGCGTTGCGGTGCATTCAGGGCTTGTCCTGCTCGCCGCGGTCACGGTCAAAGATGCGACCACTCTCCCGCTCGTCGCGCCGGTCGCCCTACTGGCTTTGCTGGCGGCCATCCGGAACAGCAACGAGGACTTCGACGCGATCGACATGATCTGGTTCCTGGTGTCGTTGTTCTTCGTGGTGCGCCCGGCGCAGGCGCTGCAGGATGGCACGATCACCATGTACGCCGGGCGCGCGCCATTCCACTACGAGCCGGAGGTGGTGCTGACGGCCTTTGCCGCCATCTACGTCTTCACCCTGGCGCTCTTTGTGCTGCTGCCGCATTCGGGAAGACCGTCGAGGGCACTCGAGACACATCCTCGGGTCGACCTGCTTCTTGCTGCCGGGGCGACCGGGTTCGTGCTGGCCGTGCTCTTCAGCGGCGACCTCGGCAACCTCCTCGCGGCCCGCTACGACAAGGAGCAGATCTCGCCATTGGTTGCGGTCGGCCAGGGTCTGCTCATCGCCTCGACAGTCATGCAAACGGCCGCGTTCGTGACGGGGCGGCGAGGTGCCGGCGAAGCACTGAGCCTTATTGCCTGCCTGGTGATGCTCGGCATCGTCTTCAACCCGCTCAATACATCGCGTTTTGCTCTGATCAGCGCATGGCTGCCGGTGGCGCTCGTTCTGCTGCCGCGGCTGAGGCGGCCGGCAATGTTCGCGTCTATCTCCATCACGGCAATCGTGATCGCGATGCCGGTGCTGAGCATGACGACCCGCTATGGCGCCGATCTTCAGCGCGCGTTCAGCGGCCGGGAGCCGGGGTCGCTCGCCGAGCTCCCCTACATCGATGCGTTCGACACGCTGCTGCACGGGGTGCACTACGCCCAGACCTTCGGCTTCCAGCTCGGCGGCAAGGTGCTGGCGATCCTGCTCTGCTTCGTGCCGCGGGCACTGTGGCCCGACAAGCCGACCGTCGGCGGACTCGACATCGGCAACCACCTCTACAGCATGGGGCTGGTGGGGACGCCGAACCTCTCGATGCCGGTGGCGGGCGATTTCTACATGGACTTCGGCCTCGCCGGTGTCGCGCCGGGTAGCCTCGCCGTCGCGCTGCTCCTGCGCAGCCTGCTGCGCGTGCAGCCCATGGTGGGCGGCCTACCGGTGTTTGGCTACCTGGTGATGTCGGCGTTGCCGATCGCGATGCGCGGCGCGCTCGGAGCGGTGGTTCTGCTGGGCGCCTGCACCCTGCTCTCATGCGCCGTGCTGTCAATCGCCTCCAGGTCGTCGCAAGCCCCGGCGGTGCCGGCGTGAGCACCGAGCTGAATATCCTGACTGAGCCCGGCTCAGGGATCGCGGCGGGGGCGGCGAGCTTTACTCTGCGACACCGGGTGTTCAGGACGGTCTGGAGCGTTGCCTGGACCGTGCTGGCGGCGTGGACGCCTGCTCCGCTCGCGGCATGGCGGCGTCTAGTGCTGGGTGCCTTCGGGGCGAGCATCCACCCAACGGCGCGGGTCTATGGCAGCGCTCGCATCTGGTACCCGCCGAACCTCACGATGGCGGCCGGTGCCGTGCTAGGGCCAAGGTCGAACTGCTACTCGGTGGCGCGGATCACACTTGGAGTCGGGGCTATCGTCTCGCAGGGAGCGCACCTTTGTACCGGCTCGCACGACATTGATGATCCGGGCTTCCAGTTGATCGCCGCACCCATCGTGATCGGCCGCAACGCGTGGGTCGCGGCCGAAGCGTTCGTCGGGCCCGGCATAACCATCGGTGAGGGAGCTGTGCTGGGCGCCCGGGGCGTGGCGTTCAGCGACCTGGTCCCTTGGGGCGTATATGCCGGGAACCCAGCGCGATTGCTGCGCACCCGGCGGAGGCCACACCAAGGTTAAGGTGTGCCCGCCTGATGAGTGAGGAACTGCGTCTCGCTCCAGGCCGAGCCGTAGAGCGAGACGCGCCGAAGTGTGCCATCGAACGTCGAGCCGGACTCGTTCTGCCGATTGAGATAGAGGCGGGCGATGCCGGGCAGATCGCCCGACGCGTGCTGGACGACCGGCCCAATCCGCAATGCTGCCCTGAACTCACTCGACCTTACCGAGAACAACACTTCGAACGGGGTCGAGACATCGACAACGCCGAGATCGAGGTTGGCCTGCTCGGTGTTGCGGGCCCGGACGATCAGCCTGAGGCGCCGAGACGCGTCCCAGACGAGCCGGACGCAGTTGTGGGACGTGAAGCTCGTGTAGCTCCAGGCGCCGTCGCTGGCCTCGAGGATCACCTTCGTGCCCGAGGCGGCCGCCGGCATCGTACCGGCGACGATGGCAGCAAATCCGCCCTGCGCGAAGCCTGCGAAGGGCAGCACTTCGCGGACGGACAGGTCATCGAACTCGCTGCTCAGCACGCTCGCCACTGCGGCCTGCCGGCCGCCGACATACATCGCGGCCTCCTCGGCGCTGAACGTGCTGGTAACCTCGTGCAGCGTCGTCAGCGTGTCGGAATGAATCGTTGCGGCACCGCTGAGGTTTGTCGGGTTCCGCGTGACGTGCAGCGCCGGCTGTTGGCCGTTGCTCATCCGCAGTTTGCCGCGGAAGCGATAGGCCTGCCCCTTGGTGAGGGACAGCGCCTGCTGGAAGCCCGGCGTGTCGCTGCCTGTACCCTGGAGAGTCATGATCCCGGCCGCGACGGAGAGACTCGCCCCGTTGAAGGCGGTCCAACCGGCAGTCCCGGCCGAGAAGTCTCCGTTGGTCACGCGTTCGGGGGCTCCGGGGACGTCGTGGGGTCCGATGGCGATGGTGCCTGTCGCTTCGACACCGCCAACGGCGGCGAGGAAGGCGGGTTTCGTCGGATGGTTGCGGCCGGCATGGGCGAAGCGTCCACCGGCAAAGTCGGCGTCCAGCACGGCGCCCGGCCGGACCCACGAACGACCAGGCGTCTGTCTCCCCAGGCCGAGACCGATGCCGAGGGCGGATGCGGATGCGCTCATTCCCCCCTCCTCAGTAGAGCCCTACGAGGAAGGTAGCCGTCGTCCCGGTGGATTTGATGCGGCGTGCCCGGATCGGCAACAGCGAGCCGCCAGTGAGACCGGCAAAGCTCACTTCGTCTCCAGAGGACAGGACGACCGCGAGATCGCCGCCGCTGCCGATATAGACGGCGCGCGTCTCGGCAGCGAGGTCGGCGACGTCGCTGGCGGTGATCGCAAACCCACGCCGGGCGGGAGCGGCGATATCTTCGGCGCGGCCCTGGTATCTTTCAGTCATGCTCAGGCTCCAGTTGAAGTTGGAGCCTGAGACTAAGTCCGCGTGTCGAGCGCGGGGATAAAGGCCGCTCAGGCGCGCCCGAACTCGTCCTCGATGCGGATGATGTCGTCCTCACCGAGATAGGAGCCGGTCTGCACCTCGATGAGCTCGAGCAGGATCTTGCCCGGGTTTGCGAGCCGGTGGACAGAACCGAGCGGCAGGTAAATCGACTCGTTCTCTGTGAGCATAGTCACCTTGCCGTCGATCGTCACTTCGGCGGTGCCGGTGACGACAACCCAGTGCTCGGCGCGATGATGGTGCTTCTGGAGGCTAAGCTTCTTGCCCGGCTTGACGAAAAGGCGCTTCACCTGGAAGCGGTCGCCGCTGAGGACAGAGGAGTAGCCGCCCCAGGGCCGATAGGCCGTGCGGTGAATCTCGGTGAGGCCCTGGGTCGCCTTGTTGGCGCGGAGCGCCTTGACCATGGGGCCGACGCGCTGGGCCTCGGAGAGCTTGCCGACATAGATCGCATCTTCCGAGGCGATGATGGCGACATCGTCCAGCCCCTCGACGGCGATGTGCGCCTTTTCGGAGACGACCAGCGAGTTGCGGGTGTCGGATAGCGTCGCGTTGCCGTTGATGACGACGTTGCCGGCATCGTCCTTGTGCGAGGCTTTCCACACGGCGTCCCAGGCGCCCAGGTCCGACCACGCGTAGGTCACCGGCACCATGGCGACCTTCTTCGATTTCTCGAAGATGGCGTAGTCGACCGAGATATTGGGAGCACTGGCGAAGCCGGCCTCGTCGAGGCGGATAAAATCCAGGTCGACCGTGGCAGATGCGACTGCGGCCTGGGCCGCGGCGAAGGTCTCGGGAGCGAGGGTCTGGACCTCGGCGAGGAAGCTCTCGACGCCGAGCAGGAATGTACCTGAGTTCCAGTAGTAGCCGCCGGCCGACAGCATTCGCTCCGCCGTGGCGCGATCGGGCTTTTCGACGAAGCGCGCAACAGCCCGCTCACCGTTGCCGAGTTCTGCACCGGCCTCGATGTAGCCGTAGCCGGTCTCCGGCGCGGTCGGTGTGATTCCGAAGGTCACCAGCCGGCCCGCCTTTGCGGCGGCTGCCGCGGCATCGACGCTCCACCAGTAGTTGTCATCGACGACGACGGCGTGGTCCGACGCGAGGACGTGGATCAGCGCACCGGGGCCAAAAGCGGCACGCGCGTGGAGAGCAGCGGCAGCGATGGCGGCGGCCGTGTTGCGGGCCACCGGCTCGAGCAGCACCGCGGCAGTAGCGACGCCAACCTCCTGGGCCTGCTCGGCGACAAGGAAGCGATACTCGGAATTGGTGATGACCACCGCCGGCGCATAGCGCGACGCATCCGCCACGCGCAGCAGGGTCTGTTGATACAACGAGGTCGGACCGGTCAGCGGAAGGAACTGCTTGGGGCGCGAGGCACGCGACATCGGCCATAGCCTGGTCCCCTGCCCTCCTGCCAGAACTACCGGTACGATCGGGTTGGCTTCGGTCATCGCTTTTAGGCCTCGGCGTAGTATCCCGCATATTTGCTGCCATAGGCGGCGGGACTTCTGGTTTGCTGGTTCAGGACGGTGAGAATCGGGACGTCCCCGGGTTTGGCGCCGACGAGCGCAGATAGCGCCGTCTTCACTTCCTGCTGCGGCGTACTCGAGAACTTCACTACGAAGGCGATAGCATCCGCCATGCCTGCAAGGTAGAGCCCATCGACAGCGACACCCACCGGCGGGGTGTCGAGCACCACGATGTCGAAGCTCTGGCGCGCGGCGGCGATCAGCCGCGCGAAGGTCTTGCCGGCGACGAGGCGATCGGTGGCGACGTGGCTACGGCGCGACCCGACGATGACGCGCGCGCCACTGCCCGCATCCAGCGCGAGGATCGAGCGCAGATCGGCCGGATTCGTGCCCTGGAGGTAGTCAAGCAGGCCCTCGGACGGTTCGATACCCAACTGCCGGTGGACGCTGGGCTTGCGCAGATCGCAGTCGATGAGAAGCGTGGACACGCCAGCGAGTGCATAGGCGCGGGCCAGCGAGAGTGCCACAGTGGTCTTGCCCTCGGCGGGGGCAGCGGACGTCACGAGGATGACGCTCCCCTCAACCTCTGTCCCGGCATTGCGCCTGCGAATGGCCTGATCGATACCGATGCGGGCCCGTCGAACCGTCTCCGAGAACATCGAAAGCGGCGAAGCGACCAGCGCGTCGGCAATCGGACTTCCATCGACAGGAGGCGCCGGGAGCCTTGGCAGCACGGCAGCTACCGGGGTCTTGAGGAAAGCCTCGAGCTGGCCCTGGCTGGCGAAGCCACCGACGTAGTTCTCGATCAGAAAGGCAAGTCCAACCCCGAGGCCGCAGCCCGCAAGTGCGGCCAGCAGGAGGACAAGGCCGTGATTGGGAAAGGACGGGCGCTGCGGCGTCGTGGCCTCGGAGACGAGCCGGCTGTCGGCCACCTGCAGATGAGCCTGCGTGTCGAGGTCCTTCTGGCGGGTGAGCAGCGTCTGGTACTGCGCACGCGCAATCTCGGCGTTCTGCTGCAGCTTGTAGATGCCCGCCAGCATCGCCGGAGGAAGGTTGCTGGCGAGGACGGCGGCCCGCATCTGGTTGCGAAGTTCCGCGAGGCGGGCCTCAGAAGCCGACAGTTCGCCCCTCAGTCCGGAGACTGCTCGCTCGGCGGCGGTATTCAGTTGCTCGTCAAGTTGCCGGAGCTTGTTGCGCAGGTCGACCTCTGTGGGGCTGCCCGCAGCCGCACCATCGACCATCCCCAGCAACGCTAAACGCTCGCTTGCGAGGTTGGCGATCGCTGCATCCCCAAGCCTGTCGGCGAGCGCGCGCCAGTCGCGTCGCGCGCGGCTCTGCTCGACGCTGCCCATGGTGACCGATGACTTGGCCCGCTCAGCATCGAGCTCCGCGATCCGCTTGCGCAGGTCCAGCAGTTCCGTGCTGCCGGCAGGCCCCTGGAGCGAGGCGACGTTGGCGTCGATGAACTGGTCGAACTCCTGCTCCGACCGGGCGACAACGGCGCCGGCCTCGTCGACGCGGCTGCCCAGCACGCTGGCCGAGGCGAGGGTTGCATCGATCTTGGCCCGAAGCTGCTCGGCGATGTAGGTGCGGGCGACCGTGTTGGCGAGCGTGGCGGCGAACTCGGGACGGGTAGAACGGCCCGTGACTGCGATGAGGAAGGTGAGGCCACGGCGCTGAACCGAAACCGCGGCGCGCAGGTTGCCCATGATTTCGGCGAGCGCCTCGTCGCCGGTGGGCAGGCCGGGTGATGCCAGCCGGGCGAAGGTCAGCAGCTTGTCCCATGTGGAGAGTTCGAGGCCGAACTCGGGGTCGTCGGCAAGGTCCAGCTCCTCGGCAGCCGCCAGCAGCGTCGTCTCCGACTTCGCCAGCTCGACTTCGCCATCGACCCGCATGGTATCGGAGGCGGATGAGGCGACCTGAGCGTCGGGATCGAGCAGGTTCTTCTTGCTGGGGTCGACGAGCATCAGCGCAGTTGCCGAATAGATCGGCGTTATCGCCAGGAGCGCCAACCCAGTTACGCCGAGCGTCAGCGCAATGACCAACGCAATGAAACCGAGCCTGCGCTGCAACAGGTCAACGACACCCCGCAAATCAAGGGTGTTACCATCCATGTTGAAGCTGCGCCGACGCAGATGCAGTCCCGGCAGGCGCACCGATTAATCGGCTACCCGTCGATTTTGCCATGTGTACGCTGAATGCCGCCAACGAGCGCGCAAGCACTACCGAGCCCCCAATACTCGAAGAGGACGCTAGTTCAGCCCACTGTCCTGGTCAACAACTCTGGAACGCCGGCTGGTTGGGCAGTCTTCAGGCGCGGGCGGCCACGCCGTAGCTGACGGTGGCGCCAGCAACGAGCCCGATATTGAACACGGTGAGGTTCATGACGATCAGCCCAAGCCCAACAAGCAACGGAGCAGAAGAGATGATCGTGGCGACAACGAGCGTGAACAGCAACGCGGTGCCGACCAGCGCCCAGCCGACCAGGCGGAAGCTGCTACCGGCAACTACCCCGAGGGTCACAGCGTACGCCAGGCTAAGTGCAATCTCGGGCATCCGAATCTCCGTCCGGAAGCACATTCGAACAAGCGGCGTTAAGGGGGCGTTATTCCGCCATGCACCGGCCGGGTTGTGACCCCGTGGCCGGGTTTGCTTACTTCGCCGCTGGAAGAGAAAGCCATTCCTCCGTCCCATTCACCTCTTGGCAGGAATGGTCCCGCAAAGGGATAGGGCGGCGGGCCGGGAGGCGCTATCAAGGGCCTCAATGGAGGTAGAGACCTCCTGGCCGGCAGCCGGATCCGGTGCCAGCCCAACGAGAATGGAGCCCATAATGCAACTCTTCAACTCCCGCGCCCTGCTGGTCGCCGCGCTCTTGGGTAGCGCAGCCATCGCCCCGGCAGCGCTCGCGCAGGATTTCGACCCGAACGCCACGATCCGCATCGGCTCGCTGTACGAGCCGCAGAACCTCGACAACACCGCGGGCGCTGGCCAGGGCATCAACGAGGCCTTCAACGGCAACGTCTACGAGGCGCTGTTCCAACTGACCGATGCCGGCACCGTGGAGCCCAAGCTCGTCGAGAGCTACGAGGCGAGCGAAGATGGCCTCACCTACACCTTCAAGCTGAAGCCGGGCGTGACCTTCCACTCGGGCGATCCGCTGACCGCCGCCGACGTGAAGTACTCGATCGAGCGCGTCACGGCCGAAGCCTCCAAGAGCTCGCGCAAGCGCAGCCTCTCGACCATCACCGGCATCGAGACGCCCGATGACCAGACCGTGGTGATCAAGCTCTCGGCCCGCTCCATCTCGCTTCCGTACAACCTCAGCTACGTCTGGATCGTCAACGACAAGGCGACCGACATCACGGCAACGGAAGACGGCACCGGCCCCTACACGCTCAGCGAATGGCGCCGCGGCTCGGCCCTCGCCCTCGCACGCAACGACAAATACTGGGGCACGGCGCCGACCAACGGCGAAGTGATCTACACCTACTTCACCGACGCGACGGCGCTGAATAACGCGCTGCTGACCAATGCGGTCGACGTCGTCACTTCGGTGCAGAGCCCGGATTCGCTGGCGCAGTTCACCGGCAACCCGGCCTACACGGTGACCGAGGGCGCTTCGACGACCAAGGAAATCCTCGCCTACAACGACCGCGTTGCGCCGTTCGACAACGTGAAGGTGCGCAAGGCCCTGGCCCGCGCCACCGACAAGGCGAAGCTGCTGAACTCGATCTGGGGCGATTACGGCACGCTGATCGGCTCGATCGTGCCGCCGACCGACCCGTGGTACGTGGACCTCACCGGCGTCGATCCCTATGACGTCGAGAGCGCCAAGGCGCTGCTGGCCGAGGCCGGCTACGCGGATGGCTTCGAGTTCACGCTCGACACCCCGGACTACGATCCGCATCCGATCGTCGCGCAGTTCCTGCAGGCCGAGTACGCCAAGGTCGGCGTGAAGGTGAACATCAACATCATCACCGCCAACGAGTGGTACACCAAGATCTACCAGGAGAAGAACTTCCAGGCGACGCTGCAGGAACACGTGAACCACCGCGATATCGTGTTCTACGGCAACCCGGACTTCTACTGGGGCTACAACAACCCCGAAGTGGTGAAGCTGATCGCCGACGCCGAGGCCGCGCCGACCGAGGCGGACCAGGTCGCCAAGCTCACGGAAGCGAACAAGATCATCGCCGAGGACGCCGCCAGCAACTGGCTCTACCTCTACCCGCAGATCGTGGTTTCGGCCGCGAACGTTACCGGCTATCCGGTGAACGGGCTGAACTCGCAGTTCTTCGCCTACGGGATCAAGAAGGCGCAGTAAGCCGCACAGATCTCACTGCACCATGACGATCCGGGCGCCGCGCGATAGAGTGCGGCGCTCCTTGCATTTCGAAAGCCTGCTCCAATTCTCACCTACCTCCTCCGACGCCTGGTTATCCTGCTGCTGTCGCTGCTGATCGCGGCGGTGGTGCTGTTCATCCTGTTGCGGCTGCTGCCCGGTGATCCGGCGAACGCTCTGCTGGGCGTCGGCGCGACGGCGCAGCAGATCGAGGCCGCGCGCGCGCAGGTAGGGTCCGACCAGCCGATCTGGATGCAGTTCCTGACTTTCATCGGCAACCTCGCACGTTTCGATCTCGGCGCCTCGTTCGTCAGCAAGGCGGGCGTACTCGAGGAGATCGGCAACCGCATGAGCGTGACGCTGCCGCTGACCATCCTCGGCTTTCTCGTCGCAATCGTCATCGCGGTGCCGCTCGGGATCGTGGCGGCGGTGAAGTCGGACAAGTGGTACGGCGCGGCGATCTCGGTGGTGAGCCAGCTCGGTATCGCCATTCCGGTATTCTGGCTGGGCATCCTGATCGTCACGGTTTTCGCCATCAACCTCAGGATTTTCCCCTCCGGCGGCTTCCCGCTGAAGGGGTGGGCGAATTTCGGCGAGGCAGCGACAGCAATGGTGCTGCCGGTGCTGACCGTCGCGCTGGTGATCGCAGCGTCCCTCCTGCGCTACGTGCGCTCGGCGACGCAGGACGTGATCGGCAGCGACTTCATCCGCACGGCGCGGGCGCTCGGCTCAAGCTTTCCCGAGGCGCTGGTGCGGCATGGGATCCGCAACGGCGCCGTGCCGGTGATTTCGATCCTCGGCATCGAACTGGCGACGACTTTCCTTGGCGCGGTGGTGGTGGAGAAGGTGTTCGCCCTGCCCGGCCTCGGCTCGATGCTGCTGCTCGCCATCCAGCAGCGCGACTATCCCAATGTGCAGGGCGTGCTGTTCATCTCGACCCTGCTGGTGCTGCTGATCGGCTTTGCCGCCGACCTGCTGCAGCGCCTGATCGACCCGCGGCTGAGGGGGCGCATTCACTCGTGACCAGCCTCGACCAGACCGTCTCCCTCCGACGCGACCATTCGCTCAGCCTGTGGGTTGGCGCCTTCCTCGTCGGGCTGCACGTCGTCATCGCGCTGCTGACGCTGGTGTGGACGCCCTATGACCCCACGGCGATGTCCGGCGGCCGGCTGGAGCCGCCATCGCTGGCACACTGGGCCGGGACCGACCGGTTGGGACGCGATTTCTTCACGCAGATCATGATCGGTTCGCGGATCGCGCTGATCGTCGGCGTGGGCGCCGTGGCGATTGGGGCGGCGATCGGCGTAACGCTGGGGATCGTGGCGGCCTTTGCGACCAAGCTGCTTGACGATGCGCTGGCAGCGACGCTCGATATTCTCATTGCCTTCCCGACCCTGCTGCTTGCCATGCTGGTGGTCGCGGCGAGCGATACGGCGAGCCTCGGGACGGCGATCCTGGCGCTTGGAATTGCGCTGTCGGCGATCGTCGCGCGGCTGACCCGAATTCTCGCCAAGCGAGTGCTGCTGATGGACTACATCACGGCGGCGCGCACCTCTGGAACATCGTGGTTTGCGATCGTGTTTGTGCACGTTTTGCCCAACATCTGGCCGACGCTTTCGGTGAACTTTGCACTGCAGTTCGGGCTGGCAGTGATCGCGGAGGCATCGCTTTCCTATCTCGGCCTTGGCGCGCCGCCGCCGAATGCCTCATGGGGCCGGTTGCTGCAGGAGGCGCAGGGGACGGTCTACACCGCGCCGATCGGGGCGATCGCGCCCGGCATCGCGCTGGTGTCGCTGGTGATCGGCGTCAACCTTCTCGCAGACGGGCTGCGCGACATCGCCGATCCGACGCGGAGGGTGTCGCGGTGACCGACCTGCTCGACATTCGCGGACTGAACCTCTCGACGCTCGGGGCGCCGCTGGTGAAGGACCTGTCGCTGAGCATTGCTCCCGGGGAGCGGCTGGGGCTGATCGGGGAGTCCGGGTCCGGCAAGTCGTTGACGGCGATGGCGGCCACCGGATTGCTGCCCAGGTCGATAGAGAAGAGCGGGTCGGTGTTGTTGGGCGGGACACAGGTGATCGGAGCCGCTGACGGCGTGCTGGACCGACTGCGCGGCACGGTGGCAGCCTTCGTGTTCCAGGAGCCGCTGACCGCGCTCGATCCGCTGATGCGGCTGGGCCGGCAGGTGGCCGAACCGCTGAAGCGCAGGGCGCGGCGGGATGGGCAGGATCTCAGCGGCACAGCGCTCGACCGGGCCGTGACCGAACTACTGGAGCAGGTCGCCCTGCCCCAGCCGGAGCGGATCGCACGCTCCTATCCGCACGAGATTTCCGGCGGGCAGCGGCAGCGCGTCGCGATCGCCATGGCGCTGGCGTGCCGGCCGCAGCTGCTGATCGCGGACGAGCCGACCACTGCGCTCGACGTCACCACGCAGGCCGAGATCGTGAAACTGCTCGATGGGCTCGTGCGCGAGCGGAACATGGCGCTGCTGTTCATCAGCCACGACCTTCCGGTGGTGGCGGGCATCGTCGACCGCGTCATCGTGTTGCGCCGCGGCGTGACCGTGGAACAAGGCCCAGTCGGGACGGTGTTCTCGGCGCCGCGGCATGACTACACTAGGTCGCTGGTGTTCGCGGCGCGGTCGCTCGACCGGGCGCTGGGAGGGACGGCATGAGCCTCATCTCCGTCGAGAACGTCAGCTTTGGATATGCGCGCGGTCGGCAGGTGCTCGACAGCGTCTCGGTTGGCGTGAAGGCCGGGACCAGCGTGGGGCTCGTTGGCGAGTCCGGCTCGGGCAAGACGACGCTGCTGCGGCTGCTGCTGGGGCTCGAGCGCCCGACCAGTGGCACGGTCCACTTCGACGGCGCCGTGCTCGATCCGCGCAGCGGCAGGTTCATGCGCGACTATCGCCGGCAGGTGCAGGCGGTGTTCCAGGACCCCTACTCCTCGCTCGATCCGCGCCAGAACGTGCTTGCCATCGTTTCGGAGCCGCTGCGCTCGCTCGGGATCGAAGGCGACCGGCGCGCGCTGGTCACCGCGTCGCTCGAGGCGGTCGGGCTCGATGGCACGATCCTCAGGCGCTATCCGCACGAGTTCTCCGGTGGGCAGCGGCAGCGCATCGCCATCGCGCGGGCGATCGTCGCGCGGCCGCGGCTGCTGCTTGCCGACGAAGCGGTGAGCGCGCTGGACCTTTCGACCCGCATCCGGATCGTCGAGCTGTTGAAGCGGCTTGCCGCCGAGATGACGCTGGTGTTCGTGTCGCACGACCTCGGCGTCGTCGCAGCGCTCTGCGACCAGATCGTGATCCTCGAGAAAGGGCGCGTCGTCGAGGCTGGCCCTACTCGCAAAATCCTCGACGACCCCCGACATCCCTATACGCAGGCCCTGCTCCGCAGCGTGCCGCGCATGCCCGCCTGACCTCACCAAGGACTCCCGCATGACTGCCCCGACTGACTATCTCGCCGCGCTCGGAGCCTGGAAGGTTCGTCGCCTCACCAATCTCAAGGCGCCGAATGGCTGGCTCAACATCATCGGGCGGTACTGGCTGGAGCCGGGTTCGGCGACCGTGGGGTCCGCCGAAGACAACGATATCGTGCTGACCGCCGGGCCGGCCCATGTGGGGACGATCACCGAGGACGACGAAGGCGTGACCTTCACGCCGGCCGACGGTGGCGAGCCGGTGCGCCTGCAACTCAGCAAGTACAAGCCGCCGCAGTTCGACGTCGACAGCCTCCTGCTGGAGGTGACGAGCATGAACGGCGACAATGCGCTGCGCGTACGCGACAAGGCTTCGACCGCGCCGGCGAACTTCCCCGGCATCGAGTATTTCCCCGCTCAGCCGGAGTGGCGCATCGTCGCCGACTGGGTGCCGTTCGAGCAGGAACTGACGGTCAACACGTCCCACAACATCCCGACCGACGTGGTGGCGACCCACAAGGCGGTGTTCAGCCATGACGGGACGCAGTACGAACTGATCGCGACGCACGGGACGCCCGAGGCGCCGCAGTTCGTCATCCGCGATCTCACGTCGCGTGACTCGACCTACGGGGCGTGCAGGTTCGTCTACGGCGAGGACGTGACCGACAAGACGATCGTCCTCGACTTCAACAAGGCCATCAACCCGCCCTGCGCCTTCACCGAGCATGCGGTGTGCCCGCTGCCGCCGCCGCAGAACGTGCTGCCGTTCCGCATCGAGGCCGGCGAGAAGCGGGTGGAGATGGCGTGAGCCATCACCAAAGGTGATGCGTGCAATCACCCCTTTGCGCTGGCCGCGAAGCGGGGCGACGTGTAGCTAGGGGGCTCACTCTGTCGGGCCCTTATCGTTGAACGAACTATTGCTTCTCGTCGCCGGGCTCGTCGCCGGCGCCATCAACACGCTTGCCGGTGGCGGCTCCTTCGTGCTGTTCCCGGCGCTCGTGCTGGTCGGCGTGCCGCCGGTGATCGCCAATGCGTCGAACACCTATGCGAGCCTGCCCGGCTACGCGAGCGGCGCCTTCGGCTTCCGCAGCGAGATCGCGCGCCATCGCGACAAGCTGATCCCCTATTCGATCGTCGCTCTGATCTTCGGGTATCTGGGGGCTGAACTGCTGCTCCGGGTTTCGAACGAGACGTTCGTTCTCGTCGTGCCCTGGCTGATGCTGTTCGCGGTGGTGCTGTTCGCCTTCGGCGGCCGGCTCAATGTCGCGGTGCGGCGCCTCGCGGGTGAGGGCCGTGGCCGCCATGCTGGCGCGATCCTGCTGTTGGCGCTGCTCGCGGCTATTTCGCTCTATGGCGGGTTCTTCAACGCCGGCCTCGGCGTGCTGCTCCTCGCCTTCCTGGCACTGGCGGGGATGACCGACATCCACGCCATGAACGGGCTGAAGCTCTGGATCTCGGTGGTCGTGGCCGCGGTCGGGGTCATCCGTTTCGCCCTATCGGGCGCCATCGACTGGTACCACGGCTCCATCGCGCTTGTCGGGGTAACGATCGGGGGCTATGTGGCGGCGCGGCTGGCCAAGCGGATCCCGACCGGGCTGATCCGGGCGCTGGTGATCGTCTACGGACTGGGGCTGACGGCCTGGTTCTTCTGGTCGGCGTATTTCGGTTAGGCGGCTGGCTGAGAGAGACGGCCCCCTCCCATCCTCCCCCATAAAGGGGGAGGTGCCCTGCCGGCTCTGTGGGCACGATCGAAGCGAGAACCTCGACTCTTCACCTCCCCCTTTATGGGGGAGGCCGGGAGGGGGCCGTCTGCTTCTGCCTATCCCCGCCGCACCCACACTGCGGTGTCGTGGAACGCCGCGCCGCCGAAGGGGCGGACGGGGTCCGAGCCGATCAGGGTATTGATGCCGACGCCGTTGCGGTGGGCCGAGTTGGGGTGGATGCCCTCAGCGATGAGGACACCGCGCTGCATGCCCGAAAAGAAGCTCGCGACCAGCGCAACTTCGCCGCGGCGGTTGCCGAGGGTGACCGGGTCGCCCTCTTCGATCCCCAGTTCGGCGGCGTCTTCGGGATGGATGAACACGGTCGGCTCCGGGTGCCGCTTCCGGCTGCCGGCGGTTTCGGAAAAGCTCGAATTGAGGAAGGCGCGCGCCGGGCTGGTGGCGAGGCGGAACGGTGTCTCCGCGTTCACCTGCTCGTTGACGTCCCAGTGGTCGGCGAAGCGGGGCATTTCCGAGGGATCGCAGACCCAGACATAGCCGCCGCGTGCCGCGACGCCCTGCCAGTTCGGCTCGAAGCGGTAGCGGCCGTCGGGCCAGCCGAAACCGTCGCCGAAATGCGACTGGCCGGGGGGCTGACGGATGTCGACGAAGCCGGTTTTCTCGATCTCGTCGAGCTCGCCCAGGTGCGATTTGCGCAGGGTGTGGGCGACCATCTCGCGATCGGTCATGTGCATAGAGGGATGGTCGGCGCCGAGGCGGCGGAGCAGTTCGTTGACGACGTCGAAGTTCGAGCGGCACTCGCCGGGGGCCTCGATGATCCTGGGGCCGTAGAGGAAACGGGTGTGGCCGCCGCGGCGGTAATAGTCGTTGTGCTCGAGGAACATCGTGGCGGGCAGAACGATGTCGGCCATCCTGGCCGTGTCGGTCATGAACTGCTCGTGGACGACGGTGAACAGATCCTCGCGGTCGAAGCCGGCGCGGGTAAGTCCTTGTTCGGGTGCGACATTTACGGGGTTGGTGTTCTGGATGAACAGGGCTTTGACCGGGCCCTTGCCCTTCAGCGCGGCGGCGTCGCCGGTGAGGATCTTGCCGATTTCGCTCATGTCGAGCTCGCGGCCGCCGGGGCCGAGATCGCTCGCCTCGATCATGGTCTTGTTGAGCTTTACGGCGCCGGAGTTGGAGTGGAAGGCGCCGCCGCCGGTGTGCTGCCAGGCGCCGGTCATGGCGGGGATGGAGAGGGCGGCGTGCATGGAGACGCCGCCGTTGCGCTGGCGGGTGAAGCCGTAGCCGAGGCGGAAATAGGTGCGCGGCGTGGTGCCGACCAGGCGGGAGAACTCCTCTATTTCCTCCACCGAAAGTCCGGTGATGGCAGCGGCCCATTCCGGCGTCTTCTGCTGGAGGTGCGCCTCGAAGTCGGGCGAGAAGTCGGTGTAGCGCGCCATGTAGGCGCGGTCGGCGAGATTGTCGCGGAGGAGGATGTGCATCACCGCCACCGCGAGCGCGCCATCCGTGCCGGGACGGACCACGAGGGCCAGGTCGGCCTGCTCCATGGTGGCGTTGCGATAGATGTCGATGGCGACGATCTTCGCCCCGCGCTCCTTGCGGGCGCGGACGGCGTGGGTCATCACGTTGACCTGGGTGGCGACGGCGTTGGTGCCCCAGATGACGATGCAGTCGCTCTCGGCCATCTCCTCGGGATTGGGGCCGGTGAGCTTGCCGGCACCGGCGAGGAAGCCGGGCCAGGCCGTGCCGGTGCAGATGGTGTCGTACTGCATGGAGTAGCCGCGGGCGTGGCGCAGGCGCTCGATGCCGTCGCGATGCACGTGGCCCATGGTGCCGGCGTAGAAGTAGGGCCAGATCGCCTCCGGCCCGTCCTCGGCCTCGATCGCCTGCCAGCGCGCGACGATCTCGTCGAAGGCTTCGTCCCAGGTGATCCGCTTCCACTCGCCGCTGCCCTTGGGGCCGACGCGGCGGAGCGGATGCTGGAGGCGGTCGGGGTGATGGATGCGCTCGGCGTAGCGCGCGACTTTCTCGCAGATGACGCCGGCCGTGTACGGATCGTCCTTGGCGCCGCGCACGCGACCGATGGTGCGGGCGTCGATGACCTCGACGTCGAGAGCACAGGTCGAGGGGCAATCGTGCGGGCAGACCGAACGGGCGATGCGGGGGGCGGTGACGGCGTTCATGGGCATATTCTCCGCGCGCAATCTAGAGGAAGGCGGGGTCGGTTGTCAGGTGCATGCCCGATGATTTGCTTTGATGGGAGCCATCATGGCTGCTGCTTGGGGCAAGGGCATGGCGAGTGGCGGCGCGTGCCGGTGCCGCTTTTTCAGGCACGATCGTCCCTGCTCCGCGCCCGTGCATCAGGGTTTTTCCGCTCCGCCATGCGCCGAGCGGTGGCCGCCCATGCGTTCGGCGTCGTTCCGAGGTTTGACGGATAGGCCGACGCTGGGCGGACGTGGTCATCTGGGAGGTGGGGATGCCGACGTTTCCGGCAGTGTTCAGCGTCGAGGATCTCGACGGCCGCAACGGCTTTCGACTCGACGGGGTGGCGTTCGGCGATCAGGTCGGCGTGGATGTGGCCGGGGTTGGCGACGTCAACGGCGACGGGCTCGCCGATGTGATCGTTTCGGCGCGCAACGCCGGCTCCGGGGACGTATTGGGTGGTGGGACCGCATATGTCGTCTTCGGCAGTACCTCCGGGTTCGAGGCGAGCTTCGACCTCGCCAGCCTCGATGGCAGCAACGGCTTCCGCATCGAGGGCGATATCCCCTACAGCAACCTCGGGCTCGACGTCTCCGATGCGGGCGACGTCAACGGGGACGGCATCGACGACCTGATGCTGAGCGGTACCGGTGGCGACGGCATCCTGCGCTATCCGGGCGCCACCTATGTCATCTACGGGCAGGTCGATGGGTTCGAGGCCAGCATCGGTACGGCCGATCTCGATGGCAGCAACGGCTTCAGCATCACGGGAACCGGCGACTTCAACGGTGCTGGCAGGTCTGTCTCCAGCGCTGGCGACATCAATGGGGACGGCTACGACGACCTGCTGATCGGGGTGCAGAGTACCTGGGATGCAGCGGCGCCCTACCCCGCCTTCGTCGTCTTCGGGGGTGCGGAAGGCGCTGATGCCGACATCGCGCTCGACCAGCTGGATGGCAGCAACGGGTTTGCCATCGCCGGCGAGGGAAACCTCGGATGGGCCCTCAGCGGCATCGGCGACATCAACCGCGACGGCTACGACGACTTCGCTGTGGCCAGCCCGCAGCTTTCACCCGATTTCTCCAGCCAAGCGGGCTCGGCCTATGTGGTGCTGGGGAAGGCCGATGGCTTCGGTTCGGTTTTCGACGTGCGCACCGTCGACGGCGAGAGCGGCTTCCGGGTCGACGGGGCAGACTACCAGGACGGGCTAGGGTCCGCGATCTCGGATGCCGGCGACGTCAATGGCGACGGCTACGCCGACTTCATCGTCAGCGCGACGCGCGCCGACCCGCACGGCCACCGCGAGGCCGGGGAATCCTACGTCGTCTTCGGCCGGGCGGGCAACTTCCGGCCGAGCTACGACGCGGACCAGCTCAACGGCCGCAATGGCTTCGTCATCCGCGGCGATGCGAGCGCGGACTATTCGGGTTCGACGGTCTCGTCGGCCGGCGATCTCAACGGCGACGGCTTCGACGACCTCGTGGTCAGCGTGGCCTGGAACGTCGACCAGCCGGGCACCAGTTACGTCGTCTACGGGAAATCGACCTGGTACACGCCGGGCATCGACGTCACGGCGCTCGACGGCAGCAACGGCTTCCGCATCGATGGCGCACCAGCGGACATGGCGGAGGCGGTCGACGGCATCGGCGACTTCAACGGCGACGGGTTCGACGACCTGATCGTCGGCGCGCCGGGGGCGCTGAAGGAAGGCGTGGAGCGCAAGGGGGCGGCCTACATCATCTATGGCCAGAAGCCGACCGAGGGGGTGACGCGGATCGACGGGAACGCCGACCAGACGGTGCATGGCGGCAGCGGCAACGACATCCTGATCAGCTGGCGGGGCAACGACCACCTGATCGGCTACGGGGGCAATGACGAGCTCAAGAGCCTGAGGGGTCGCGACATCCTCGAGGGCGGCGACGGGAACGACACGTATTACGTGCTCAACGACCGCGACGACACGATCATCGACACCGGCGGCGTCGACACCATCCGGGCGGAGACGCACTGGGACCTGCGCCAGTTCGCCGAGATCGAGAACCTGCAGCTCCATGGCGAGGGGAACTGGCGCCTCACCGGCAACGCGCTCGACAACGTGCTGACCGGGAGCTTTGCCGACAACCTGATGCTTGGGCTCGAGGGAGACGACACGCTGCGGGGAGGGTTCGGCAACGACACGCTCGATGGCGGGCTCGGGCGCGACATCCTCGAGGGTGGCGAGGGCAGCGACCGGTTCGACTTCCGGGACCTCGGCGAGGTGGGAAGCGGGGCGTCACGTGATGTGGTCAGGGACTTCGCCAGCGGCGCCGACCTGCTCCATCTGGGCGGGATCGACGCCGACAGCACCCGGAGCGGCAATCAGGCATTTGCCTTCACCGACAGCTTCAGCGGCGTGGCTGGCGAGTTGATCGCGCGGCAGGACGTGGCGAACGACCAGAGCGCCATCACGCTGATCGAGGGTGACGTCGACGGCGATGGGGTGGCCGATTTCCAGATCGAGCTGCGCGGCCATATAGCGCTGAGCAGCGCCGACTTCATTGTCTAGAAGTCGGCGCGTCGCCTGCCGGTGATGCGGAAAAGGCGGAAGCCTATTCTTCGGCGCGGATGCGGGCGAGTTCGGCCTTGTAGATCCTGAGGCTCAGGAAAATGGCGAACGAGAAGCACACGATGCCCGCCATCTGCGCGAGAGGCAGAACCTCGTTCACGACCGGGATGTGCTTGGCAAAAAGCAAAAGAACAACAGCGGAGAGGACAGACACGACCTCAGCGGAGCGGAACAGCATGGCTCCCACTTGACCTTCTAACAGAGTGCGCTGACGCTCGGCGCGGAATAGCCCCGAGTTACGGAGCCCCCTAGCGCCGGACGTTACGCGAAAGCACAAACGGTTCCATCAACTTTTGTGTTATCTTCAATTTTCGGTAACCATAGGTGGCGCGGCTGCAACAGGTCGCCTCCTGGCGCCATCAGGCCCTACCAGTCCCCGCTGTAGCGGAGACCGAGCCGCTACGAAACCAGCTTCAACCCGACAATACCGGCGACGATGAGGCCGATGCTCGCCAGCCGGAAGGCAGTGGCGGGCTCGTTGAAGATGATCATCCCCAGGATCGCGGTGCCCACGGTGCCGATACCGGTCCAGACGGCGTAGCCGGTGCCGACCGGCAGATCGCGCAGCGCGATGCCGAGCAGGGCCACGCTGGCGATCATGGCACCGATGGTGATGACCGACGGCGTCAGCCGGGTGAAGCCCTCGGTGTACTTGAGGCCGATGGCCCAGACGATTTCGAGGATACCGGCCGCGGCGAGATAGACCCATGCCATGGGAACAGTCCTTCAAGCGCGGGCCGTCCCGCAATGGGTGGGAAGTGCCGGGGTCGTCCCCGACGCGGGCTGATATAGGGCGGTCGCCGACGGGAGTGAAGTACCTCCCGTGCATATCGGATCGTCGGCGGCGGGCAGCGGGCACGGTCGCCAAACTGAACAGCTCCTGAACAGGCGGGCGTACCAGCGTGCGAGAGCCCGGTTTTTGGGGCTGGCTCCCCCGTTTCGCCTTGTGTAGGAGGCCATCAATCGCACCCGCCGGGGGGCCGGGCGATATCCATAGTTCGTACGCATAGCCGAGGACGCATATGCACTTCCTGATCTGGCGATCCCCCCTCGCCCTGGCGCTCTTTGCGCTTACCCTTTCCCCTACCTTCGCCGCCAGCGGCACGGCACTGGGCGTGAAGCCCTCCGCCGAACTCGAGAGCAAGACGGACACCAAGGTGCTGACGGTCGGCGCCGACGTGTTCATCGGCGACCGCGTGATCACCGGCTCGGCCGGCCTCGTGCAGATCAAGTTCACCGACCAGACCGAACTCGTCGTCGGCCCGAACTCGGCGCTGCTGATCGAGGACTACCTGCTGCGCCAGGACGATTCGGCGGGCAAGTTCGCCATCAACGCGCTGTCCGGGACGTTCCGCTTCACCACCGGCCGGGCGCCGAAGGACCGCTACATCATCACCACGCCGACCGGCACGATCGGGGTGCGCGGCACCTCGTTCGACTTCAACGTCGACAGCGCCGATACGCGCGTGCTGCTGTACCACGGCGAGGCGATCCTCTGTAACAAGGACAAGCAGTGCGTGACGCTGAGCGACACGTGCGAACTCGGGCAGTTCGACATGACGCAGTCGCAGATCCTCGGCCATACCGATCAGTTCAAGGGCAGCGCCCGCGAGGACATCAAGGCCGACTTCATCTATGCCGTGTCGCAGGCGCCCCTGCTCGGGCAGTTCCGGGTCGAGGACGCAAAGCAGTGTTTCCAGCGCGGCTTCGAGCGGCCGACAAACACGGCGAGCCTGATCGAGGGACAGAGCGGCGGGGAGCCAATTCCGGATGGCTGCTGGCCCGACGACTCCACGCCCGACGGCTACATGTGCAACTGAGCCATCAGCCCGGCTGATACGGGTGTCAGCGCAATTCATTGGCGGCCCTCCCCGACTCTCCCCTAGGGATCGTCGCGGGAGGACCCGATGACCAGCGATGCGCCCCAGCCGCGGCTGCCGATCACGGCACTAATCGCTGCGAGCCTGTTCTTCAACGGCACCGGCTATGCCGCCACCCTGCCCTATACCGGCATCGTCGCGATCGAGGGCCTGGGCTTCAGCAATGCCGACTATGCGCTGGTTCTGATGCTTGCCCATCGCGTCTTCGAGCCGCGGCTTGCCGCCGCCGGCTAAGGTGCCGGCGGCGCTGGCCGGTGGCGAGGTGGCACTGCGTCAATGCTGGATCGCGATCTTCTTGATGCGCGGTTCGGCTTCGGCCGGGCGCTCGATCGTCAGTTTCAGCACGCCATTGACGAAGCGGGCATCGACCTTCTGCGGATCGACGTCGAACGGCAGGCGGATGCTGCGCGAAAAGCGCCCGAAGCTGCGCTCGGTGCGGTAGGTGCCGTCCGACTTGTCCTCTACCTCGGAGCGCTTCTCGCCCGAGATGGTGAGCATGCCTTCGTCGACGGAGATCTCGATGTCCTTCTCCTCGACGCCGGGCAGTTCGGCCGAGATCATCACCTTGCCGTCCTTCTCGTGCATGTCGATCGACGGCAGCATGTCGCCGTTGCCACTCCCCAGGCCGCGCGGCAGCGAGAAGCCCTGGGCGAAGTCCTCGAACATGTGGTCGATACGGTCCTGCAGCATGTCGAAAGCCGTCATGCCGCGGGGTTCGCGGCGTTCGGCCGGCAGATTGTTATGGCGCATTTCCAACTCCATCTATGTCTCGAGCGCCGGGAGCCGGTGCGCGGGGGCTGCCCTGCTCCCGACTGCCCACGGAACGCGCGTGGCCCATCGGAAGTTGCGGGCCGGAGGCACCGCAGTTGACTTGAGCCGGAAGCCGGGCATGGTTCGCCGAAACGGAGGAGCATCGTGAGCGAGGAGGCGTCGCGCCCGCAAGGATTGGCGCATCTAAGGTCGACCCTGCGGCTGCTCTACCACGGCAGCTCGCCGACGGCGGTGCGCTTCCAGTTCGCCGTGCTGCTGGTGGATCTCGCCATCATCGGCTTCTTCATCTTCACGCCGCTGCTGCGCGACCGGCCGAGCTTCATATGGCTCGACATGGCCGTCGCGGCGCTGCTCGTCGTGGACCTGGTCACCCGGGCGCTCGCGTCGACCGACCCGGTGCGCTGGCTGAAGCAGCCGACGAGCCTCGTCGACATCTTCATCCTGATTACGCTGCTGCTGCCCGCCTGGCTCGCCAATTTCGGCTTCCTGCGGATCCTGCGGCTCTGGACACTGTCCAAGAGCGGAGTGCTGTGGCGGCCGCTCAAGAAGTTCCACCTGACGCGGTATCGCGAACAGGGCGAGGCGATCGTCAACCTGGTCACCTTCCTGTTCGTCGTGTCGGGCTTCGTGCTGACCTTCTTCGGCAGTCCCGACAGCGGGATCGAGGGCTATGTCGATGCGCTGTACTTCACCGTCACGTCGGTGACGACGACCGGCTATGGCGACGTAACGCTGCCGGGGACGGCGGGCAAGCTCACCTCGATCGCGGTGATGATCATCGGCATCTCGCTGTTCGTGCGGCTGGCGACGGCCATCTTCCGGCCCAAGAAGGTGTTCTTCCCCTGCCCGCAGTGCGGGCTGCAGCGGCATGATACCGATGCGGTACACTGCAAGGCGTGCGGGCACGTGCTCAACATTCCGAACGACGAGGAATAGATCGGCACCGGCGGGCCTTGCCCAGTCTCGCCAAAGGTAAGCGCGTTGCCGCTGGCTACGGCGACGGCAATCGATCACGAACGACTGGTCTACGCCTCTCGTCGCTTCAACACGCATAGCCATGCCGATTTACTCTCACCGCGATATGCAGATAGTGTAGATATTTCAGCGCGGGCAATTCATCAGGGCACGCTCCGCAGATCGAATATCGACTTTATGTCTGTGCCGGGACAGCGGCACAACGATCACTCGACTACGAAATGGGAAGTAGACCTCTGATGCCGTGCGGCGCGGCGGAGGAGTGGCGCGTTGGGTTGTTGGGGATGTACCAATATGTGCGTATTCAGAACGTTCGCCGCGAGCATGGTTGCGCTCGCGCTATTTGCCGAGCCGAGCATGGCCGCCAGTGGCACCGCCCTTGGTGTGAAGCCACAGGCTGAAGCCGATACGGCCGGCAGTATCAGGGTGCTCACCGTGGGCGCCGATATCTTCATCGGCGACAATGTGACGACCGGGCCCAAGGGCCAGGTGCAGATCAAGTTCTCGGACGAGACGGAACTGGTGGTGGGGCCGAACTCGGCTCTGCTCATCGAGGATTACCTGCTGCGCAGCGACCAGTCGGTGGGACGGTTCGCGATCAACGCGCTGTCGGGGACGTTCCGTTTCGCCACCGGGGAGTCGGATCACGACAAGTATGTGATCAAGACGCCGACCGGGACGATCGGGGTGCGCGGGACAGAGTTCGATTTCACCGTCGGCGGCGGCGAGACGCAGGTGCTGCTCTACAACGGCGAAGTGCTGCTCTGTAACACCGACCGGAAGTGCGTGACGCTCACCGGCAGTTGCGAGATCGGGGTCTACGATCCGTCGGAATCGACCATCGTGGGCAATGTGGACCATATCTCAGGCAGGCAGCGCCAGGAGCTGAGGGCCGCATTCATGTACGCCCGCTCGCAGATGCCGCTGCTGCGCGAATTCCGCTTCGAAGAGGCCCTGCATTGCTTCAATCCCGGGCTGCGGTCGGGGCCGATGGCGAGCCTTGCCGAAGGCACGTCGGACGGGAGCAGCGTGGTGATCAAGCCCGATCCCGGGCCAGATTCTGAGCCAGACCCCGACACGTGTAGCGGCGGTGGCCACGGCCATCATCGTCATCGTCGCCACCATGATTAGGACGTTTGATCGGCGGTCACATCTCGTCGAAGGGCACTCCGCCCCTTGACTTGCTGTCCCGGGGGCTCTCGACGATCTGCACGACGACGCGCTCGGGAGGCACGTTGAAGTTCTTCACCACCGCGTCGGTGATGTCCTTCATCAGTGCCTTCTTGGCGGCCGTCGAGCGCCCTTCGACGATGTGAACGAGAACCTCGGGCATCAGGCTTTGACTTTCCTGGCCTTTGCCTTGTCGACCTTGGCGGGCTTGTCGGCCTTGGCCGGCTTGGTCGCGGCCGCCTTGCGCAGTTCGGTTACCGAGGTGCCCATGTGGCCCCAGTTGTCGGTGTCGATCTCGTCGATGACGACGAAGGTCGTCGCCGGATCCTTGTTGAGCACATTCACCAGCACATCGGTGATGCCCTTGATGACGGCGCGCTTCTGCTCGGCGCTCACGCCGTCCTTGGTGATCTCGACCTTCACGTAAGGCATGGATTTCCCTCCCCCTGAGCCGGGCGGAGGATGCGGCAACGCCGCGGGGGCGTCAATTGATCGGGTCGTAGCCGCCCTTGGGCTTCTTGCGCGGCCCGGTGCCGGCATCGGCGGGCGGGTCGTGCTTCACCCGGTTCTTGTACTTGGGCTTGCCCTTGTCCTTGGGATTGAAGGCGGCCTTCTTCGGCGGGCGCGGGGCTTCCTCGGCGATGGGCGGGGTGATGTCGCGTGCCGGTTTCGTCGCGAGCTTGGCGCCCTTGTCGGAGCGCACCTTGTAGTGCGGACCATCGTCACGCGCCGGGCGCGGCGCGTCGAAGCGCGGGCCCTTGTTGTACTGCGGGCGCGGGCCATCGTCGAAGCGGCCAGGCTTGCCGCGCTTCTGGAAGCCGGGGGCGGAAGACGGGCGGATATCGGCGCCGTTCTCGATGCTGCTGCCATTGCTCGCAACCGTCGCGGCGAAGGCGTCGGCCTTGTCGGCGGCGATCTCGAAGCGGGTTTCGGTATCGAAGATCTTGATCGAGCCGATGTCGCGCTTGGTGACGTCGCCGGCCTTGCAGATGAGCGGGAGGAGCCACTTGGGGTCTGCCCGGCGATTGCGGCCGATGGAGAGCGTGAACCAGCGCCCGTTCGTCATCGGCTCGGGCCGGCCCTTGGGCCCCTCATCGACGAAGCGCTTGCCTTCGTCGTCGAAGCGCTTGTCGCGGCGCGGCGCCTTCTCGTGGAAGGCGGAAATGGGCGCCTCGGAGACTTCCTCGGGCGCGGGCCGGGCTGCCAGCTCGCGGCGGATATAGGCGGCGGCGAGCTGTTCGGGGGTGACGCGCTCGAGCAGTTCGGCGACGAAGCCGGCATCGATGTCGTCGGCCTCCACGGTCTCGCCGGCGACGGCAAGGATCTGCTGGCGGTTGCGGGCGTCGATCTCGGCGATGGTCGGGGCGCCGCGCATCGTCGATTCCAGATTGGCGGCGCGCAGGACGCGCGCGGCCGCATTGCGGCGGTGCAGCGGGACGATGAGCGCGCAGATGCCTTTGCGCCCTGCCCGGCCGGTGCGACCAGAGCGGTGCAGCAGGGTCTCGGGGTTGGACGGGATATCGGCGTGGACCACGAGATCGAGGTTGGGCAGGTCGATGCCGCGGGCCGCGACGTCGGTCGCGACGCAGACGCGGGCCCGGCCATCGCGCATGGACTGGAGCGCGTTGGAGCGCTCGGCCTGGGTCAGCTCGCCCGACAGCGCCACGACGGGGAAGCCGCGGTTGGCGAGGCGCGCGGTCAGGTGCTTCACGGACTCGCGGGTATGGCAGAAGACGATGGTGTTCGAGCTGTCGTGGAGGAGCAGCGTGTTGATGACGGCGTGCTCCTTTTCGTCGTTGCGGACGACGATCTGGACATACTCGATATCGGCGTGCTGCTCGCCGGCACTGGTGGCGACGAGGCGGAGCGCATCGCGCTGGAAGGTCTTGGCAAGCGCGGCGATCTCGCGCGGGACGGTGGCCGAGAACAGCAGGGTGCGGCGATCCTCGGGGGCGGCTTCGAGGATGAACTCGAGGTCCTCGCGGAAGCCGAGGTCGAGCATCTCGTCGGCCTCATCGAGGACGACGGCCCGGACCTGGCCGAGATCGAGGGCACCTTTGGTGATGTGATCGCGGAGGCGGCCGGGTGTGCCGACGACGATATGGGCGCCGCGTTCGAGCGCCCGCCGCTCGGTGCGGATATCCATGCCGCCGACGCCCGCGGCGATCCGCGCGCCGGTCCCTGCATAGAGCCACTGCAGCTCGCGCTGCACCTGGAGCGCGAGTTCGCGCGTCGGGGCGATCAGCAGCGCCAGCGGGGTGGTCGGCGCATCGAAGGCCGGCGCATCGCCGAGGAGCGTCGGCGCGATGGCCATGCCGAAGGCGACGGTCTTGCCCGATCCGGTCTGGGCCGACACCAGGAGGTCACGCTCCGCTGCCTCGGGCGCGAGCACGCTCAGTTGCACCGGGGTGAGCGTGTCGTAGCCCCGCTCCGCGAGCGCGGCGGCGAGTGCGGGATGGATGGTATCGGGAAGGTTCACGGGATGTCTTTCACGACGCTGTGGGTCGATCGCTAGCAAAACAAAAGGGCCGCCCGGAGGCGGCCCTCGGAAATCGTGCCTGGCGGGCGATCAGCCGACGATCTCGTCGTCGGTGAAGAAGAACTTGATCTCTTCCTTGGCCGTCTCGGGGGCATCCGAGCCGTGGACCGAGTTTTCGCCGACCGAAACGGCGAATTCCTTGCGGATGGTGCCTTCGGCGGCGTTCGCCGGGTTGGTGGCGCCCATCACTTCGCGGTTCTTGAGGATCGCGTTCTCGCCCTCGAGCACCTGGACGACGACCGGGCCGGACATCATCGACTCGACGAGCTCACCGTAGAACGGACGCTCCTTGTGCACGGCGTAGAAACCCTCGGCCTGGGCGCGGGTCATCTTGATGCGCTTGGAGGCGACGACGCGGAGGCCGGCGTCCTCGAACTTGGCGATGATCTTGCCAGTGAGGTTGCGGCGGGTCGCGTCGGGCTTGATGATGGAGAAGGTGCGCTCGATGGCCATGTGTCTGGTCCTTGGAGAAGGGTCTGAAATGGAGTGCGGCCTTCTACCGACAAGGCGTGACGGGCGCAAGACGCCGGTTGCCGCATAGTTTCCCGCTGCGCATAGTCCCGACATGAACAGCCAGCTCACCATCAGACCAGCGCGCCCGACCGACCAGCCGGCGCTCCTGCGTATCGTGTGGGATACGGTGCTGGTCGATGCCGAGCGGAACGCCGAAATCATCGCCAATCCGGACGCGGTCGATGTGCCGGTCGATCAACTGGAGCCGGAGACCGGCTGCGTCGCCGAGGTCGACGGCGCAGTGGTCGGCTTTGCGACCGTGGTGCCGCGCGCGGATGGGGCCGCCGAGCTCGACGGACTGTTCGTGACGCCCCACCTCCAGCGTGGCGGGATCGGGCGGGCGCTGGTCGAGGCGGTCAAGCAACTGGCCCTGCGGCAGGGAGCGCGCCGGCTGCATGTGACAGCAGGCACCGATGCCGTGGCCTTCTACCGCGCCATGGGCTTCATCGAGGTGGGCGTGACGCAGACCCGGTTCGGCCCGGCGCCGCTGATGGAGCTGGACCTCGCGGCCAGCTAGTTCAGCTTGGGCGGCTTGCAGTCGGGGGAGTTGGGGGTGATCTCGACGCGGCCCTCGGCCTTGAGGGTGCCGTCCGCGCCGACGAGGCGGACATCGAGCGTGTTGACCTCTTCGACCACGGCGACGGCACTCGCGCTCGACACGTCCACGGCCTGCATGGTGCAGACCTCGGCGGTCTTGACTATCGGCACAGTGACGATGGCAGTCCCGGCGCTGCTGGGCTCGACACTGGCGTCGCCGGTCTTCTCGCAGCCCCCGCCCTGGTAGCTGAAGGTCAGCGTCACCATCTCGGCGTTCAGCCGGCAGGCGGCGAGATTGTGCAGTTCCTGCGCGCTGGCGGCGCCGCTCACGAGGCAGAGGGCGAGGATGACGGGCAATCGGCGCATTGGACTTCTCCGGCTAGTTTCTCTATTGGCTCGGCCTCGACAAGAACCGAATTGAACACAGGTAACGCACTCCGCGCGGCTGCGGATGCATCCCCCGCGCCATGCTTACGATCACCGACCTCACCTACCGCATCCAGGGCCGTCCTCTATTCGAGGGCGCCTCGCTGGTCCTGCCCGACGGCTCCAAGACGGGGTTCGTGGGCAAGAACGGCACGGGCAAGACCACCCTGTTCCACCTGATCCAGGGCCATATCGCGCCCGAAACCGGCTCGATCGAAGTCAACCGGAAAGCCCGCATCGGCTCGGTGGCGCAGGAAGCCGTGGCGAGCGACATGAGCGTGCTCGACGTGGTGCTGGCCGCCGACAAGGAGCGCACTGCGCTGCTCGCCGAGGCCGAGACGGCGACCGATCCGCACCGGATCGGCGACATCCACACCCGGCTCGCAGAAATCGACGCGCACACGGCCGAAGCGCGGGCATCGACCATCCTGAGGGGTCTCGGCTTCGAGAAGGACCGGCAGCTGGGGCCGACCTCCGAGCTCTCGGGCGGCTGGCGCATGCGCGTGTCGCTGGCGGCGGTGCTGTTCAGCCAGCCGGACCTGCTGCTGCTCGACGAGCCGACGAACTATCTCGATCTCGAAGGCACGCTGTGGCTGGAGAAGTATCTCCAGACCTACCCCTACACCGTGTTCATGATCAGCCACGACCGCGACCTGCTCAACAAGGCCGTGACCTCGATCGCGCATCTCGAGCACAGGAAGCTCACCTTCTACAAAGGCGCCTACGATACGTTCGAAGAGACGCGCCGCATGCAGATGGAGCTCAACAACAAGGCCCGAGAGAAGACGCTCGACCAGATCGCGCACCTGCAGAAGTTCGTCGATCGCTTCAAGGCCAAGGCGACCAAGGCGGCGCAGGCGCAGGCCCGCGTCAAGATGATCGCCAAGCTGAAGCCGCCGGCGGCGATGTTCGACGAGACCTCCCTGCCCTTCAACTTCCCGCAGCCCAAGAAAATCCCGGCCACACCGATGATGACCTTCGACAACGTGTCGGTGGGCTATGGCGACAAGGTCGTGCTGCGGCACATCACCAACCGCATCGACCCGGACGACCGCATCGCGCTGATCGGCGTCAACGGCAACGGCAAGTCGACCTTCGCGAAGCTGCTCTCCGGCGACCTGCGGCCGATGGGCGGCGAGATGCGCAAGGGCAAGGGGCTGGAGATCGCCTATTTCGCGCAGCACCAGCTCGACAAGCTCAAGCCCGAGCAGACGCCGTTCGAGCACGTCATCGAGCTGATGCCGTATGACAGCGAGGCCAAGCGGCGCTCGCGCGTCGCGCAGATGGGGCTCACCACGTCGCGAATGGACACCAAGGTGAAGAACCTCTCGGGTGGCGAACGCGCACGACTGCTGCTCGGGCTCATCACCTTCGGCGGGCCGGGGATGCTGATCCTCGACGAGCCGACCAACCACCTCGATATCGACAGCCGCGATGCGCTGGTGGCGGCGCTCAACGAGTATTCGGGCGCGGTGCTGATCATCAGCCACGACCGGCACCTGATCGATGCGACGGCCGACAAGCTGTGGATCGCGCAGAACGGGACGATCGAGGAATTCGACGACGATCTCGATTCCTACCAGCGCCAGCTGACGTCGAACTCGAACGGCAAGGGCAACAAGAAGGACGCCGGGCCGGTTGTCGTCGAGGACCGCAAGGCCGCCCGGCAGGAGGCCGCGGCGAAGCGGGCCGAGGTGGCGCCGCTGCGCAAGTCGATCAAGGACATCGAGCAGAAGCTGGGGCGGCTGCGCACCGAGCTGGCGCGTGTCGATGGCTTCCTCGCCGATCCCAAGACCTATGACGGCGCCCCCGAGCGCGTCATACTGCTCGGCAAGGACAAGGCTCGGTTCGAAGGCGAGATCGCCACGGCCGAGGAGAAGTGGCTGGCGCTCAGCGAGGAGCTCGAGCAGGCCGAGAGGGCCCAGTAATGGCGCAGTTGACCGCGGCGGAGATCATCGGACTGCTCGGCCTCGAGCCGCATCCCGAGGGTGGCTTCTACAGGCAGACCTTCGCCGATGCCCCCAATGCGTCGGGCCGTCCGCATTCGACGCTGATCTACTACCTGCTGACCGACCGGCAGGCCGGTGCGTGGCACCGGGTGGACTCGGCGGAGGTCTGGCACTGGTATGCCGGGGCGCCGATGACCATCGGCATCTCGCGGGATGCCAGGAAGGTCACCGAGCACAAGCTCGGCAACGACCTTGCCGCGGGCGAACGCCCGCAGGTGGTAATCCCGGGCAATGCCTGGCAGCAGGCGATTTGCCTTGGGGACTGGTCGCTGGTTGGCTGTACCGTGGCGCCGGGGTTCCAGTTCTCGAAGTTCGAGCAGGCCGAGCCGGGCTGGCAGCCCGGTTGACAGAGCCTCCCGCGCCGGTTCTCCGTCAGCGCGGGGGGACCAAATCCGCAATGCATAGATTCGTCATCGCGGCGCTTGTCGTGGCGCTTGCTCAACCAGTGTCGGCTATCGAGCCGCAGGCTGCCGTCGCAGAGGCGGAGCAGTTTGCGATCAGCAATGTGATCAGCACTGTCTATCACGAGTTCGGACACGTGTTCATCGACCAGTGGGCGCTGCCGATCCTGGGGCGGGAGGAGGACGCGGCCGATACGATTACCACCCTGCTGCTGCTGCAGGCGGGGACGGCGGAGGCGGACACCGCGTCGCGCGACACGGTGGCCGGGTACTTCCTGTCGTTCAGGCTGTTCGGCACCGTGGAGGAGAGCACCGATTTCTCGGACGAGCATGGCCTCGACGTGCAACGTGCCTACCAGATGGCCTGCCTGCTGGTGGGGGGCGGGCCGGATCGGTTCGGCGACCTTGCGAAGGAAGCTGGCCTCGATGCCGACAGGGTGGAGACCTGCACCGCCGAGCACGAGCTGGCGCTGAGGAGCTGGAACGCGATGGCCGCGCCGCACCTCGCTGGCGAGGGCGCGGAAAGCGCAGCGGTTGCCGTGGTTTATGAAGAGGCGACGGCGGACTACCAGGAGATCGCGAGCCTGCTCCGGACGCGCGGCGTGCTCGAGGGAGTCGCCGAGGCAATCACCGCGCAGTTCGTCTTGCCGCGGGCGCTGACGATCCGGGCCCATATCTGCGAGGAAGAGAACGCGTACTACTACGCCGATATCGATGAGATCTCGATCTGCTACGAGTACGCCCAGCTCTACCGCGACATGCTGCTCGACCCCGATACGGCTGGCATGGCAGCCGCGGAATAGCAGCCCTTCAGCGAAGTGCGACGCCCAGGTCATGTCCCTCATCACCGGGCTTGTCCCGGTGATCCAGCGACCGCGCGTCGGCGCGGCGACCAATTCTTCTCACGCAGCAGACGCTGCGTAGCTGGATGGCCGGGACTAGCCCGGCCATGAGGGGGCAAAGCTGACGGCCCGAACTCTGGGAGGTTCCAGCCGCCCGGCGGGGGCCCTACCCCTTCTTCGACCAGCGGCCGTTGCCGTCCTGTTGCCAGTAGGTGACTTCGTTGCCGTCGCGCAGGGCCTTCCAGGCGGTGCGGGCTTCGGAGACGGCGTCGGGGTCGTGGCCGGAGAACATGAAGACAATGCGCGTGTAACCGTCGCCCGACTGGGGCACGGCGCGATCGACGAAGAAGCGGACTTCGGCGGAGTTGGGGTTGTGCGGGCGGGTGGTGATCAGCACCGGCTGGAGGTGGTCGGCATCGCCGCCGGCCAGCGCGTGCGGCAAGAAGCTGTCGTCGCGATAGGTCCAGAGCAGGTTGTCGATGGCTTCAGCCCGCTCCTCGCTGCCGGTTTCCACCACCACGTGCCAGCCGCGCTCGAGGCTCTTTTCGACGAGCACTGGCAGCACACGTTCGAGCGGCTGGCTTTCGAGGTGGTAGAAGAGGATTTCGGCCATCGCTACGCGCTCCTCTCCGCCGGCGGCACCGCGCCGTGGCGCAGAGCGAGCGCCGTCAGCGTTTCGGCCAGCAGCCGCGTCGGCTGGTCCATGGCGCGGACCGGGATGTTGGCGAGGCCGGGCGCCGGCTGGCGAAACCCTGCCGTCCCGGCGCGATAGGGGTTGAGGCGGGTCTCGCGAGGCGTCTTCAACGCCAGGAGGACGCCACCACCGCCGGGGGCCGGCGCGACCTCCGCCACTTCGTCCCAGGCGATCGGCGCGTCGGTGACGCGGCGGTCGAACACGCCATGCTCGTCGATGGTCAGCACCGGACGCGCGAGGCGCAGGTCGCCGATCACCACGCTACCGACGGCAAGGAAAAACACGGCTACGGCCAATGTCGGCAGCGCCAGTATCGTCAGCCCCAAGGTTGGCGGAACGCCTGCCAGCCCCACCAGACTGGCCAGCAGGAGAAAGCTCGGCAGCAGCGCCAGCAACCCGGCAATGACGGCGACTGCCGCGATCGGCGGCAGCCACAGGCGCGACGGATTGGCGGTCAGCGGGAGCTGAGGCAGATCGCCGGTCATTTGCCCTCGAAGTTGTCGCGCACGAGGCGATCGAGGAGCGCAACGCCGAAGCCCGAGGCCCAGGACTGGTTGGTCTCGGAGCTGGGCGAGGCCAGCGCCACGCTGGCGATGTCGAGGTGGGCCCACGGCGTTTCGTTGACGAAGCGCTGGAGGAACTGCGCCGCCGTGATCGAGCCGGCGGGGCGGCCGCCCGAGTTCTTGATGTCGGCGAACCGGCTCTCGATCAGCTTGTCGTACGCGGCGGCGAGCGGCAGTCGCCAGAGCTTCTCGCCAGTGGCGAGCCCTGCGGCCAGCAGTTTGGCCGACAGGTCGTCGTCGTTCGAGAAGAGGCCGGCGTGGTCGTTGCCGAGCGCGACGCCGATCGCGCCGGTGAGGGTCGCGAGGTTGATCATGAAGCGCGGGTTGAAGCGGTCCTGCGTGTACCAGAGCGCGTCGGCGAGGACGAGACGGCCCTCGGCGTCGGTGTTGACGATCTCGATGGTCGTGCCGCTCATGGCGGTGAGGATGTCGCCGGGGCGCATGGCCGAGCCGGAGGGCATGTTCTCGACGAGGCCGATGACGCCGATGGCGTTGACCCTGGCCTTGCGGGTGGCGAGGGCCTGCATCAGGCCGGTCACCGCGGCGGCGCCACCCATGTCGCCCTTCATGTCCTCCATGCCGAGGCCGGGCTTCAGCGAGATGCCGCCGGAATCGAACACCACGCCCTTGCCGACGAAGGCGAGCGGGGCGTCGTCGGTCTTGCCGCCGTTCCAGCGCATGATGACCAGACGCGGCGGGCGCGCCGAGCCCTGCGCCACGGCCAGCAGCGAGTTCATGCCGAGCTTGCGCATGGCCGTCTCGTCCAGCTGTTCGACCTCGACCCCGAGGGCGGTGAGCTTTTCGGCCTCGGCGGCAAATTCGAGAGTGCCGAGCACGTTGGGGGGCTGGTGGATGAGATCGCGCGCGAGGATGGTGCCCGAGGTGGTCGCATCGCGGTCGGCGATGGCCTTGTCGGTGGCGTCGCGGTCGGACACGTGGAGCGTCACCGCAAGAGGGGTGTCGCCGTTATCGTCGGGCTTGGGTGCCTTGTAGCGGTCGAAGCGGTAGTGCCGGAGCTTGAGGCCGGCGGCGAGCTCGGCGACGCGGGCCGGAGTCGCGGCCTCCCCGTCGAGGACCACCGCAGCGTTGCGCGCCTTGACACCGGCGAGCTTGGCCGCGAGCGAGCCGCCGCGGTCGGTCCAGGCCGACAGCGCGCCATCCTGATCCGCCTTGCCGCTGCCCAGCACAAGCAGGCGATCGGCTGCAACGCCGGCGGGCGCCACGAGGTCGATGGCATTGCCCTGCTTGCCCTTGAAGCCTGCGGCGGAGGATACGCGGGCCCAGTCGAGGCCGGTCGCCTGCCAGACCTCGGCGGCGGCTCCCTCGGGTGCTGCGCCCTCGGCCACATAGATGACCAGCGTGCCTGCTGCGGCAGGCGGCAGGGATGCGGTCGCGATTTCGATACGGCTGGGCATGGAGCGGGATGTCCTGGTGGGCGGAATATGCTGAGGGGAGAGATAGCCCCCGACGCGTCAATCCCGCAACACCCGCGCCTGCCATAGTCCCGCGAGCGGTGCTTTTTCTTGCCAAGCGACAGGCGCGGCGGGCACACTGGGGCTGGTCCGGCGGAGAACCTGTTTCCGCAGTTGGGCGCGCGTTGAACCGCATTGTGGCATGAACCGGCTAAGCACTTATCTTCTCAAGCTTTTTGCCGCCGAAGCCGCAGCGCTTTTCGGGGTAGCGCTGACTATCCTCTACCTCGTCCAGACGCTCAGAATCGTGGACATCGATGCGGTGCGCGACCGGGGTATCGGTACGCTGCTGTGGCAGACCATGCTGGCGGTGCCGCAGCTGGCCATCGCCTTCATGTATGTCTGCATCGCCATCGGCCTCGCCCGGGTGCTGCGGGCGCTGCAGGCCTCGCGCGAGCTGCACATCATCCACGTGGCGCAGCTGCTGCCGACGCTGATCCGGGCGATCCTCGTCTATGCCGCCATCGGCACGGTGATGGTGCTGATCCTCGCCCATGTGATCGAGCCGGCGGCCAAGCGCGAGGCGAACCTGCTGCGCTCGCAGGCGGCAGCGGATCTCGTCGGCCGATCGCTGGTGCCCAACCGCTTCGCCGAGCTGGGGGACGGCGTGACCGTGACGGTGGGCGGACGGGGGCGGAACGGCGAGATCACCTCGTTCTTCGCCGACGACCAGCGCGACCCGAACACGCGCCGCACCTACATTGCCGATTCCGCGCTGATCACGTCCGACGAGCTCGGCTACGTGCTGCAGCTGCAGAACGGCACCATACAGTATCGCCGCACCGACGGGCAGTTCTCGGAGATCTCGTTCGACCGCTACGACATCGCGCTCGAGCGCCTGACCGGCGACACCGACCCCGGCGAGCGGCGCGGCGATCTCAGCACCTGGGCGATGGTGAGCGAAGCGCTGGAGCTGGGCGAATGGCCTGCCGAGTCGCTGCGCCGCATCGCCGAGCGCACGGCCGACGGGTTCCGCGTGCTGGGCCTGTGCCTGCTCGTCTGCGCCATTGCCGGCTTCCCCAGCGGCCGCAGGCGCGAGCCGCGCATTCCGCTCGAGATCGTGGTGCTGGGCGCGGTGCTGTTCGAGCGCGCGATACTGACCTACCTGCCGTTCGGCGGCTGGGCGCAGCAGGTGGTGCCGGTCGTCGGCCTGCTCGTCGTGGCGCTGGTGCTGCTGGCGGTGCGGCTGCGCCTCTTCGCCCCCACGCCGGTGGAGGCCCACAGCGCATGAACCGGATGGACTGGGTCATCGTCAGGCGGCTCGCGGGCAATATCGGGATCACCATCGCGGTGCTGTTCGGCATCGTGATGCTGTCGGAAGCGCTGAATACCGGGCGGCTGGACAGGCTATCCGACACCGGCGGCCCGATGCTGGCGCTGCTCGGCATCCTGGTGGCGGCGTCGCGGTGGATCATCGACACCCTGCCCTTCACGGTGCTGGTGGGCGCCATCGCGGGCCTGCTCAACCTGCAGTCGACCCGCGAGATGACGGTCATGAAGGCTGCCGGCCAATCGGTGTGGCGGCTCATGCGCGCGCCGCTCGCTGTGACGGTGCTCGGCGGGCTGTTCGTGGCGCTGGCTTTCGATACGGCGGTGGTGCAGCTCAACCGCAGCATCTGGCCCTCGGCAGGCGGTTCTGACGGCACGAACACGATGTGGCTCGATGAGCGGCGCACCGATATCCACTACATTCTCGAGGCCGGGTTCGTTGACCCTTCGGGCCGATCGCTCGGCGATGTCAGCGTTTTCCTGATGGATTCCCCCCGCGACCGGATCGAGGCGCCCACGGCCGAACTGGTAGACGGCCAATGGGTGATGCCGACGGCCCTGCGATTCCGCTCCAACGAGATGTCCCAGCAACTCACCGATTTCCGCCTGCCCACGTCGCGCACGGCCGGCGACATGCGGGCGCGGATGGCTTCGGTGGCGGACATGACGGTGTGGGAACTGGCGGGCTCGCTGGCCTCGCGGCTCAACGATCCGGACGAGCGCGCGGAAGTCGCAACGCGATTCCTGAGGCTTATCGGCCTTCCGCTCAGCCTGTGTGGCTCGCTCGTCATTGCCTTCGCGTTTACGGCCAGTTATCGAAGGACCAATAAGTATGGTGGGGCGGTGCTTTATGGCATTGTCCTTGGTGTCTTGGTTTATGTGGTGACCGAGATGGCGGGGCGAGCCGGGGCAGCCGGCGTCATGCACCCCGCAATTGCGGTTGCAGGGCCAGCGGTGGTGGCGGTCGTCATCGGCGTAACGGTGCTGCTCAACAGGGAAGACGGACGGACGTGAGCAGAATGCGCCGCGACCGCGGGGGGTTGACGCATCTGCGCCAGACGGGCGCGGCGCTTGCGCTCGGCTTCGCGGTGCTGGTGGCGACAAGCCTGCCGGCCGCCGCACAGTTCCTTCCAGAAGATTTCTTCACCGCAATGCCCGAGCCCGGCGGGCCGGCCAAGGTGCAGGCGGACCTGCTCGAATACGACCAGCGGGCGGACGTGATCAGCGGCGAGGGCCGCGTGGTCATGGAGTACCAGGGCTACACCATCGGCTGCGACGACCTGCGCTACGAACAGCAGAGCGGCGAACTGATCTGCGAGGGCAATGTCGAGGTCATCGACCCGCAGGGCACGCGCTACGAGGCCGACCGGGTCGAGGTCACAGGCGGGATGAAGGAGGCCTTCGTCCAGTCGCTGACGCTCACGACCACCGATGGAGCCATGGTCACCGCCCGGGAGGTCCGCTACTCGGAAGAGCTCGAAGCGGTGCTCACCGACGCGACCTATTCGCCATGCGGCCTCTGCGTCGACGAGAAGGGCCAGCGCATCGGCTGGAAGGTGAAAGCGGCGCGGCTCGTGCAGGACGCCGAGACCAAGACCGTCTATTTCGAGCAACCGTCGCTGGAGGTGCTGGGCATCCCGGTCGCGTGGCTGCCGTGGCTGTCCGTGCCCGATCCCACCATCGCGCGGAACGCCGGCTTCCGGCTGCCGAGCGTCGACTACAAGCAGCAGTATGGCGGCCGGCTGACGGTCCCGTACTTCGTTCCGGTGGGCGAAGACATCGACATCCTGCTCGCCCCTACCCTGCTGACACGGCAGGGTTTCCTGATGGCTGCCGAGTACGAGCAGCGCTTCGACTACGGGTGGGTCGCGGTCCAGGGCTCGGGAATCTACCAGCTCGATCCCGGCGCGTTCACGAGTGTGGGCAACCGCGAGTGGCGCGGGGCGATCCAGACGGCGGGCGAGTTCCAACCAGTCGAGAACTGGGCGTTCGGCTGGTCCTACACCAAGTTCTCCGATGCGGCCTATTTCGACGACTACGACTTCAACACCGCCGACTGGGACGTGAACGAGGTCTACGCCACGCACCTGAGCCGGGACTTCTACGCCGACATCCGACTGCAGGAGTTCCTGCGGCTGGGGCAGTTCCCCAATGACACCATCGCCGACATCGTGCAGGACCAGCAGGCGGCGACGCTGCCGAACGCACGCGGCAACGGCTATTTCGACCTCGGTGAATGGGGTCAGGTCCGCGCGACCGGCAACCTGCTCGGCGTTTATCGTGACGAGAACGATGTCCAGGTCTACGGCACCATTCTCGACCCGGTGCCCTATGTGCTGGGCTACGAAGGCAGCAAGACGCACGCCTCGGGCGAGGTGAGTTGGCAGCGGCAGGCTATTGTGCCCGGCGGGCTGGTCGTGACGCCCTATCTCGGTATGCGGGCCGATATCACCCAGTATGACAGGGGCGATCTCGTTGGAGCGGAGTACGGCGACCCTCCGCTCGTTTTTCCCGAACCCGACGACCAGTTCCTGTTCGAGGCGACGCCGATCGCGGCAGTGGATATCCGCTGGCCGCTGATCGCCAGCGCCGGTTTCGATACGCACCTGCTCGAGCCGATCGCGCAGCTGGTCTATCGCGGCAGCGATGCCGCCCTCGTGGGTGTGACCAACGACAACGCCCACAGCTTCGTGCTCGATGAGACCAACATCTTCTCCTACGACCGCTTCACCGGCACGGACCTGCAGGAAACGGGCCTCCGCACCAATGTCGGGGCGCGCTACCTCGCCAACTTCGCCGGCGGCCAGTGGCTGGAAATCACGGCGGGCCAGAGCTTCCAACTGGCGGGCGTCAATGCCTTCAACGAAACCGGCCCGGTCAATACCGGGATCGGCAGCGGCATGCAGGAGGACGCCTCGTATGTCGTCCTCGGCGCGCGGGGTTCGCCTTTTGCGGGCGTGACGCTGGGCGCCAAGCTGCAGGTTGACCCCCAGGGTCCACGCGTCGCGCGCGCCGGCCTCGGCGGCGACCTTTCCGCCGGCCCCTACTCGGTCGGCGGCGACTACATCTTCCTGCCGGCCGATGCCGCTCGCGGCGTGACCGAGGACCAGCACGAGGTGACGGTGCGGGGCAGCGCTCCGCTCCCGATCGACTACTGGCGCGCCAATACCAGTTTCTCGTGGGACCTTGCGGCCAACCAGTGGCTGGAGGCCCGCGGCGAGGTCGTCTATGACGACGGCTACTTCCTCGCGGGCGGATTCGCCCAGGCGAACGGGCCTACGAACGAGAGCAACCCCGACTCGGTGCAGTTCGGCCTGAAGTTCTTCCTCAAGGCGCCGGGTGGCGTGCAGTTCGGGAAGGACTACTGATGTTGGCCCTTGCGCAGCCAGCGGTGGAAGACGTCCGCCGGTACCACCGAAGCAACGGATTTTAGCCGTATTCTTGCAACAAACGAGTAGGCCGAGCCGGGGGCGATCCGGCTGCCTTCCACGAACTGAATGGTGACGACAATGCTCCGCCTCATCGCTGCACTACTGGTTGGTGTTACCCTCAGCGTCGCGCCGGCCTATGCCGCAACCAAGGTGACCGTGAACGGCGTTCCGATCTCCGACATCGAGATTTCGCAGCGCACCAAGCTGCTCGCGCTCGAGGGCGGCGGCGGCACCAAGGCGGCGATGGACCAGCTGATCAACGAACAGCTGCAGTTGCAGGAAGCCAAGAAGTACAACATCGCGATCACCGACCAGCAGGTGGACGACGCGTTCCAGCAGGTGGCCCGCAACATCAAGGTGTCGACCGACAAGCTGCGCGAGATCCTGCTCGGCCGCGGCGTCAACCTCGACACCATGCGCGCGCGCCTCCGCGCAGCGCTGGCCTGGCAGCAGCTCAGCCAGATGGTCGTGCAGTCGCGCGTGAAGGTCTCCGACCTCGAGCTCGAGAAGGCCGCCGACGCCAAGCTCGACCAGGGCCTGAGCTACGACTACATCCTCAAGGAAGTGCTGTTCATCACGGCCGGCAATGCTTCGGCCCGCACCGGCCAGGCCAATGCGTACCGCAAGGCCTTCCAGGGCTGCGACTCGGCGGTGCAGCTGTCGCTGAACTATACGGACGCCGCCGTGCGCGACATGGGCCGCCGGCATGCCACCCAGCTGCCCGACGCGCTGGCCAAGGAGCTCTCTGGCCTCAACGTGGGCGGCATCACCAAGCCGCGCGTCACGGAGTCGGGCGTCTCGATGCTGGCCGTGTGCTCCAAGACCTCGGCCCGCGACACCACTTTCATCAAGAGCAAGCTGCGTTCCGAGCAGGGCGGCCAGGCCATGAAGGCCGAGGCCGAGAAGTACATGGACGAGCTGCGCGCCAAGGCGAAGATCAGCTACAGCTGACACCAGCCACGCGCGTGCGATGGGCGGAACGGCCGCCCATTGCCTGGGCGTTAGCATCTAGCCTGCTATAGGGCCCGCATCGGCCGCTGCCGGCCGCCCTCGTCAAGGAGAGATGCCCGTGGCCGCTAGCCCCCTGCCCCTCGCTGTCAGCATGGGCGAGCCCGCCGGGATCGGGCCGGACCTGATCCTCAGGCTTCATGCCAGGCGCGCCGAGCTGGGGCTGCCCCCGTTCATCGTCTACGGACATCTCAATTTCCTGCGTTCCCGCGCGGCACGGCTTGGCCTTGCGGTGACGCTGGAGGCCAGCACGCCCGGCGAGGCGGCGGCGCGGTTCGGCAGCGCCCTGCCGGTCGCCCATGTCGAAGGGCTCGTGCCCGACAAGCCGGGGGACCCGAGCCCGCTCTCGGGCAAGGTGGTGATCGAGGCCATCACGCAGGCCGTCAACGCGACGATGACCGGGACCTGCCGCGGCATCGTCACCGCGCCGATCCACAAGGCGGCGCTCTACGCAGCCGGCTTCAAGTACCCCGGACATACCGAGTTCCTCGCCGCGCTCACCGATCGAGACGGCAATCCGCCCATGCCGGTGATGATGCTGGCGCATGACGACCTGCGCGTTGTTCCCGCCACCATCCATGTGCCGATCCGGGATGTGCCGGCGCTGCTGACGCTGCAACTTGTCGCCGACACCGGCAGGATCGTCGCCCATGACCTGCGTACCCGCTTCGGCATTGCCGAGCCGCGCATCGGGTTTGCGGGCCTCAACCCGCATGCGGGAGAAGGTGGCAATATTGGGCGCGAGGACTTCGATATCGTGGCGCCCGCCATCAGCCAGCTGCAGCACGAGGGTATCCTCGCGGAAGGGCCGATGCCGGCGGACACGCTGTTCTATTTGCCGCACTGGCGGCGCTACGACGCGGTGATCGCGATGTATCACGACCAGGCGCTGATCCCGATCAAGACCGTGGCCTTCGACGAGGCAGTGAACGTGACGCTGGGCCTGCCGATCGTCAGGACCTCGCCGGACCACGGCACGGCATTCGACCTCGCCGGCACCGGCAAGGGCTCGGAGACGAGCTTCCTCGCGGCGATCAGGCTGGCGGATCGACTGACGGGCGGGGCGGACTGAAGCAGACGGCCCCCTCCCATCCTCCCCCATGAAGGGGGAGGTGAAGAGTCGAGCTCGTGGCTGAATGGTGCCTAGCTTACCGGCAGAGCACCTCCCCCCTCATGGGGGAGGATGAGAGGGGGCCGTCTCGGCTTAGTTCTCCGTCTGCGAAAGCCCTACTTCCCCTGCTTCTCCAGCCAGGCGATCATGTCGGCGATCTCCTTCTCCTGAGCGGTGACCACGGCCTGGGCCAGTTCGCGAGCCCAGGGGTCATCGCCGTGGGCCAATTCGGCCTCGGCCATGTCGATGGCGCCGCGGTGATGGGGAATCATCGAGCAGACGAAGGCGACGTCGATATCGGCAGCGGTGCCGCCCGCCATCATGTCCGCGTTCATCTGGTCCATGCCGTCCATCAGATCCTGATGGGCGGGGCTGCCACCCATGGCGTGACCGGCCATCGCAGCCGGTTCGGCAGGTGCGTTGGCGAGGCAGATCGCGGGGAGGTCCGTCGCCGCTGCCGTGGTGTGTCCCGAGTGATCCTGCGCGAGAGCGAGGCCGGGAACGGCGATCAGTGCGGCGGTGGCGATCAGGCGCTTAAGCATGGTGGTCTCCTTGGTCGAGGGCCCTATCCGGGCAGTGCTTTTTCGTGCACCTTCCAATGATGGCAAGGTCAAGCGCCATTTGCGTGGCGTCATAAATCCGCTATCCCCGCTACCATGCAGATCGACAACCTACCGCCGCTGCGCGAGGTCATTGCCGCGCACGGGCTGAGAGCCAAGAAGGAGCTCGGGCAGAACTTCCTGCTCGATCTCAACCTCACGTCCCGCATCGCCCGCGCCGCCGGGCCGCTGGAGGCGGCGACAGTGATCGAGGTGGGCCCCGGACCCGGCGGGCTGACGCGGGCGCTGCTGGCCGAAGGAGCGCGCAAGGTCATCGCCATCGAGCGGGACGAGCGTGCGCTCCCTGCCCTTGCCGAGATCGCCGCTGCCTATCCCGGGCGGCTGGAGGTGATATCGGGCGACGCGCTCGAGATCGACTATGCGGCGCTGGCCGAGGGCCAGACCAAGCTCGTTTCCAACCTGCCCTACAACATCGGCACCGAGCTGCTGACGCGCTGGCTGACGGTCGAGCCGTGGCCGCCGTTCTTCGAGAGCCTGACGCTGATGTTCCAGCGCGAGGTGGCGGAGAGGATCATCGCCAAGGCGGGCGACGATCACTATGGCCGGCTGGGAGTGCTCTGCGGCTGGCGCACGGACGCGCGGATTGCCTTCAATGTCGGGCGCGAGGCGTTCACGCCGCCACCGAAGGTTACCTCGAGCGTGGTGCATATCAGGCCGAAGGCGACGACCGACGGCGTGGCGGTGCGCGACCTCGAGGCGGTGACGCGCGCTGCTTTCGGGCAGCGCCGCAAGATGGTGCGCCAGAGCCTTAAGTCGCTGGGTGTGCCGATGGAGCCACTGCTGGCTGCAGGCGGGCTGAAGGGTGACGAGCGGGCCGAGGTGCTGCCGGTCGAGACTTTCCTCAAGCTCGCAAGGGCGCGGCGCGGATGAGCGGCGCCTTTGCCATCGTCGCGGCCTTGTTCGCCTTCGCGATACCGATTGCCGTGCCGCTGTTCGTCCAGCGCTGGCAGAGCTTCGGCGTCGTCGTGGTGGCGGGCATCCTGTTCTTTGCGTGGGTCACACATGACCTCGCCAATCCGGCCGGCATGACACAGGTGCTGGGCAGCTTCCTGTTCGGATTGATGCTGTTCGGCTTCGCGGCGGGGGTTATCGCGAAGTTCGTGATGCTGCTGAGCAGGAGGTAGGTGGGGCGCCTGCGAAGCGGCTGGGGACCAGACTGCGGCATCGCATGGGTCCCCGGGTCAAGCCCGGGGATGACGGTGATGGGGGGCTGGGTCGGTGCGGGGGCCGCGAGTTGGGTCGCGGAGGTGTTCAGCCGCTTACCGGTGGGCGGCTAACGTTACCATCGCTGGCGACTTCGACGTCGGCGACGGACATGGTGCGCTTGAGGATGGTGGCGGCCCGACTGAGGAGCGCCGTGTTGATTTCGGTCTTGCTCATCCGCTCGTTGGTGTTGGCCCACACCTTGAGCGTCAGGTTGTGGTCGAACGTCTCGCGCGAACCGATCTCGCGGAGCACGACTTTCACCTTGGCCTGGGTCCGATCGGCAAAGGTCGGATGCCGGTGCATCTCGTCGATCGTGCACGCCTTGATCTCGAATGGCATGTTTCAGGTCCCCCGCAAGAACAGGATTGTGTGCGTTTCCGTACGGCCGGAAGCCAGACGCGTGCACCATCCACAGATGTGTGAGGTTTTCCACACACAGCTGATCTTGCGGTTAAGGCACAACCTTAACAGGGAGTGAGGCTCGCACCCTCTCGACTGCTCCTAAAGAGAGTCGATCTGGTCCTGCAAGTCCTTGACGAACTTATCCAATTGCAAGAAGCGCGGGCGCGTCAGGCGGGCCGCGGCGAGGATGGTGCGAACGCGCTGGGTCGAAGCCTCGAGATCCTCGTTGACGAGGACATAGTCGTACTCGTCGTAGTGCTCCATCTCGACGCGGGCATTCTTCAGCCGCTTGTCGATCGTGCCCGCACTGTCCTGTGCGCGCCGCTCGAGCCGCTTCCTGAGCTCCTTGATCGAGGGAGGCAGGATGAAGATGGTCACCATGTCGGCACGCGCGTGCTCGAGCAACTGCAGCGTGCCCTGATAGTCGATATCGAACAGGATATCGCGGCCAGCGGAGAGGCGCTCCTCCACCCTGGACCTGGGTGTGCCATAGAAGTTGCCGTGCACCTCGGCACTTTCCAGCAACTCGCCATCCTCGCGCATGCGCTTGAAGGTCGGCACGTCGATGAAGTGGTAGTGGACGCCGTCGATCTCGTCGGTGCGGCGGGCGCGCGTCGTTACCGAGACGGAGAGCGCGATATTGGGATCGTCGGCGAACAGGGCGCGCGAAATGGACGACTTTCCTGCGCCGGACGGCGAGGCCAGAACCAGCATCACTCCGCGGCGCGGATACCCATCCATTCGGCTTACTCTATGTTCTGGACCTGCTCGCGGAGCTGATCGATCACGGCCTTCAGGTCGAGGCCGATGGCGGTGAGCGCCACGTCGTTGGACTTTGAGCAAAGCGTATTCGCTTCGCGGTTAAATTCCTGTGACAGGAAATCGAGCTTGCGCCCCACCGGGCCACCCCCGGCGATCAGCTGGCGGGCGGCTGCGATGTGGGCGCCGAGCCGATCGAGTTCCTCGCGGATGTCGGCCTTGGTGGCGAGCAGAACGGCTTCCTGGGCCAGCCGCTCCTCGGAGAAAGCGGGGCTCGCTTCGGTGAGCTCGGCCACCTGCTGGCGCAGGCGCGCAAGGATCGCATCGCGGCTGCGACCGGGGTGGATTTCGGCGGCCTTGGTGAGGGCAGCGATCTCGTCGATACGCTCGGAGAGGATAGCGGCGATGCGAGCCCCCTCCTCGCGGCGGGCGACCACGAGGCCAGCGACGGCCTGCTCGACGGCGGCGAGGATGGCGCCGTTCAGCGCTTCTTCCTCGTCGGCGGAAAGCGGGCTCTCATGCTGCTCGAGCACGCCGCGGAGGGCCAGGATGCCATCGAGCGAGGGGCGCTGAGCGTCCACACGCGACTCGAGCCACTTGAAGCCTTCGAGCACGGCCTCCAGCGCCTGATGGTTGACCACCACCCGGCCGCCCTCGCCTTCGCGATCGACATTGAGCGAGACGGTCAGCGAGCCACGGGTGATCGACTTGCCGACCAGACGGCGGATTTCGCTTTCGAGCGCGTCGAAGCCGGGCGCGAGCCGCAGCCTGAGGTCGAGGCCGCGCCCATTGACGGACTTCAGCTCCACGATGAAGGAGACGCCCGGGACCGCACCGGCGGCGCGGGCGTAGCCGGTCATGCTGGCGAGTGAAGCAGCCATCAGCTTGCAGGCTCGACTTTCTCGCCGGCTTCCTCGGCCTGTTCGGCCTCGAGTGCTTCCCTCGCCGCCTCGGCTTCCGCTTCGGCAGCGGCCTTGCGGTAGAGCCTCACATTCTTGCGGTGCTGCTCGTAGTTCTCGGCGAACAGATGGCCATCAGCGGGGTTGGCGCTCTTGGCGACGAAATAGAGGTCCTTCGTCGTCGCCGGATTGGCCACTGCCTTCAGCGCCGCTTCGCCGGGGTTGGCGATCGGTCCGGGCGGCAGGCCGTCGATCTGGTAGGTGTTGTACGGTGTCCGCTGCTTGAGCTCGGACGACGTCGGGCTGCGGTTGATGACGCTCTTGCCCTCGGTGACACCGTAAAGCACCGTCGGGTCGGTCTGCAGCCGCATGTTCTTCCTGAGGCGGTTGAGGAAGACAGCGGCGACCTGCGGGCGCTCGGTCTCGAGGCCGGTTTCCTTCTCGACGATCGAGGCGAGGGTCACCATTTCCTCGGGGGACTTGATGACGCTGTCGATGGACGGGTCGCGACCGGCCCAGATCTCGGCGACCTTTGCCTTCATCTCGGCCTGCATCTTGTCCAGCACCGACTGGCGCGTATCACCGGGCGTGTAGTCGTAGCGAACGGCGAGAAGCGAGCCCTCGGCGGGGGGCGTGACCGGCTCGCCCGAGAGGTTCGGGTTGTCGGCGTTGATGCGCTCGGCGACCAGGTAGGCCGTATCGCCCGGGATGACGTGGACGAAGAAATCGAGCGGCTTGCCCTCGGTGATCTCCCTCAGCACGTCGGACATCGAAGCGTTCGCCGGGAGGGCGTAGACGCCGGCCTTTATGTCCTTTTCTTTCTTCAGGGCGCGTGCACCGGCCCAGAACAGCCATTCGGATGGCAGGAGCTGGCCCTGTGGGATGATCCCCTGCTCTTCCAGCCGGCGGGCGGTGGTCATCACCGACGAGCCCTTCTCGACGGTGAAGTTGGTCTCGGTCTTGACGGCGCCGGGGGCGTAGAACTGGTTCGCGCCATAAAGGAAGATGCCGACAGCGACAAGAATGCCGAGCACCGTGAGGGTCAGCAGCGCATTGACGATATCGAGCAGACCGCCGCGGCGACGCTTCTTTGCTCGCTTCTCGCGCTCGTTGGCCATCAGTCATACCTCCCTGGGCGGCGGCAATAGTGCGTGAAATATTGTCGACAGTAGGAACCCAGCCCCCGGGCGGTTGGCCCGGGTGCGGAGGATCAGTTCACCTTGCGGAAGATCAGCGAGGCGTTGGTGCCGCCAAAGCCGAAGGAATTGGAGAGGGCAATGTTGACCTCCTTCTTCTTGGCCGTGTGAGGAACCAGGTCGATCGCGGTTTCGACCGATGGATTGTCGAGGTTGATCGTGGGCGGCAGCATGCTGTCGCGCATGGCGAGCAGGCAGAAGATCGCTTCCACCGAACCGGCGGCGCCGAGCAGGTGCCCGATTGCCGACTTGGTGGAACTCATCGCCGCCTTGCCGGCCGCGTTGCCCAGCATGCGGGTGACCGAGCCGAGCTCGATCTCGTCGCCGAGCGGCGTCGAGGTGCCGTGGGCGTTGATGTAGTCGATCTCGCTTGGGTCGATGCCGGCGCGCTTCACGGCGGCCTGCATGCAGCGATAGCCGCCATCGCCGTCCTCGGAAGGAGCGGTGATGTGGTAGGCGTCGCCGCTGAGACCGTAGCCGATCACTTCGCCGTAGATCCTGGCGCCGCGGGCCCTGGCGCGCTCGTATTCCTCGAGCACGACAATGCCGGCGCCCTCGCCCATAACGAAGCCGTCGCGATCCTTGTCGTAGGGGCGCGATGCCTTCTCGGGCTGGTCGTTGAAGCCGGTCGACAGCGCCCGGCAGGCGGCGAAGCCGGCAACGGAGAGCCGGTTGACCGGCGACTCGGCGCCGCCGGCGACCATCACATCGGCATCGCCCAGCATGATCAGCCGGGCGGCATCGCCGATGGCATGCGCGCCGGTCGAGCAGGCCGTCACCACCGAGTGGTTCGGGCCCTTGAGCCCGTATCGGATGGAGACGTTGCCCGAGGCCATGTTGATGATGCGGCCGGGAATGAAGAACGGGCTGATGCGGCGCGGCCCACGCTCGTGGAGCGTGACGGAGGCATCATAGATGCCACCGATGCCACCGATGCCCGAGCCGATCAGTGTCCCGATCCGCTGCTTTTCTTCCTCGGTCTTCGGTTCGACCCCGGCGTCGGCGATGGCCTGGCTGGCCGCCGCCATGGCGAAGACGATGAAGGGATCAACCTTGCGTTGCTCCTTCACGTCCATCCATTCGTCAGGATTGAACTTTCCGTCGGCGTAATCACCCAACGGAATCCGGTTGGCGATCTGGCAGGCGATATCGTCGACCTGGAAGTCGTCGATCCGCTTGGCGCCGCTCTTGCCGGCAAGAATGTTGGACCAGGTGGACTCGATCCCGCAGCCCAATGGGCTGACGATCCCCATCCCGGTGACGACGACGCGGCGAAGTTCCATCGAAGAAAGCCGTTCAGTAGCCGGCGATCAGCCGACGGCCTTGGTCAGATACGCGACGGCATCGCCGAAGGTCTGGATCGATTCCGCGGCATCGTCCGGGATCTCGACGTTGAACTCTTCCTCGAAAGCCATAACCAGCTCGACCTGATCGAGCGAGTCAGCGCCCAGATCATCGATGAAGCTGGCCTTATCGACGACCTTCTCCGCGTCAACGTTGAGATGTTCCACAACGATCTTGCGGACGCGATCAGCGATATCGCTCATATTTGACTTCCCTTGTTACCAGACAGGTGTTTCGTTTCTTTCGGCCGGGAGGCGCTGGTTTTCAAGCTTTTTCCTCGGACCTGCCGCCGTTCGCGGCCGACTGTAGGCGTGGTTCCATACCCTCGCAAGTAGGGGTCACACCCGAAATCAGGGGCGGACGTAACATACTTCCCCCGCCATTGCCATATTCCGCACAGCCCGGTTTCCCCAGCCTTTGCGCTTGCAGCCCCCTTGCACTCACCCACCCGCCGCCTCCGGAAGAAGGCAGCTGGGCGTCAGGGGACCGCACGCGGCCTAGAGCATCACCATGCCGCCGTTGACGTTGAGCGTGTGGCCCGTGATGTAGCCCGCCTCGTTGGACGCGAGGAACACGACGGCCGCCGCCACTTCCTCGGCGGTGCCCAGCCGACCGGCCGGGACCTTGCCTAGAATGCTCTCGCGCTGCTTTTCGTTCAGTTCGTCAGTCATGGCCGAGGCGATGAAGCCCGGCGCAACGGTGTTCACCGTGATATTGCGCGAGGCGACTTCATAGGCCAGCGCCTTGCCCATGCCGATCAGGCCTGCCTTGGACGCGGCATAGTTGCCCTGCCCCGGGTTACCGACGACGCCCACCACCGAAGTGATGCCGACGATGCGGCCGAAGCGCTGCTTCATCATCCCCTTGAGCACGGCGCGCGTGAGGTGGAAGGCGGAGGTGAGGTTCACGGCCAGCACCTCGTCCCACTCCTCGTCCTTCATGCGCATGAAGAGGTTGTCGCGGGTGACGCCGGCATTGTTGACGAGGATGTCGATGCCGCCCAGCGCCGCTTCGGCCGAGGGGACGAGCTTGTCGACGGCCTCGAGGTCCGACAGGTTCGTCGGAATGATCGGGTGATCGCCGCCGCCAATGGCCGCCTTGGTCTCCTCGAGGGCGCCGACACGGGTGCCGCTCAGCGCGACGCGGGCGCCCGAGGCGGCCAGCGCCTTGGCGATCTCGCGTCCGATACCGCCCGAAGCGCCGGTGACGAGGGCACGTTTGCCAGTCAGATCAAACATTTATCGGCTCCGTTGGAGAGTCTGATTCATTCTTTGGATCATGGGGCTCACCCCTCACCCGTCCCGGCTTCGCCGGTCCACCCTCTCCCCGACGGGGAGAGGAACACCCGCCTGCAGCTGCCGGCGCTCTGTTCTTCTCCCCGTCGGGGAGAAGGTGGCGCGCAGCGCCGGATGAGGGGTCTCACGCACCGACTTCAGCCAGGAACGCATCCACGTCGGCCGGGGTGCCAACCGACACCGCGGCCGTTTCCGGCGCGATGCGCTTCGCAAGCCCGCTCAGCACCTTGCCCGATCCGAGCTCGACCAGTTGGGTGACGCCGCCGTCCTTGACGAGCCAGGTCACGCACTCAGTCCAGCGGACCATGCCGGTGACCTGTTCGACGAGGCGCTTCTTGATCTCTTCGGGATCGGAGATCGGCGCAGCCAGCACGTTGGCGACGACCGGGACGACCGGAGCGTTGACCGTCACCTGGTTGAGCGCGTGCTCCATGGCATCGGCGGCGGGGCGCATGAGGGCGCAGTGGAACGGGGCGCTCACCGGCAGCGGCAGGGCGCGCTTGGCGCCGGCGGCCTTGAGGAGCTCGATGGCGCGGTTCACGGCGCCGACATGGCCGGAAATCACGACCTGCCCGGGGGCGTTGTCGTTGGCGACGCCGCAGACTTCGCCGTCGGCGGCATCGTTGGCGGCACGCAGCACGGTTTCGAGGTCGAGGCCGAGGATCGCGGCCATGGCGCCCTGCCCGACCGGCACGGCCTGCTGCATGGCCTGGCCACGGATCTTCAGAAGCCGCGCCGCATCGGCAAGGCTGAAGGCACCGGCGGCGGCAAGGGCCGAGTATTCGCCGAGCGAGTGGCCGGCGACGTAGGCGGCATGATCCTTGAGGGAAACGCCGCGCGCCTCGAGCACGCGGGTCACCGCCACGGAGACGGCCATCAGCGCCGGCTGGGCGTTCTCGGTGAGGCGGAGCGTTTCATCCGGCCCCTCGAACATGATGGTAGAAAGCTTCTGGCCAAGCGCTTCGTCCACTTCGGCGAAGACGTTGCGAGCCTCCTGGTAGGTGTCGGCAAGGTCCTTGCCCATTCCGACGGCCTGGCTGCCCTGGCCGGGGAAGGTGAATGCGCGCTTGGTCACGGGTGGCCTCCGCCGTTCTTATGTTGAGGCAAGCCTAAGCCCCGTCCGGACAGGCGTCCAGTTGGCGGCGGCGTTTGCCGGAGGGGGATGGCAAAGTCAAGGCAACAGGTTGCCAGTTCAGTCGAACTTCACCGCTGTCGTGTTGGCGCCGCAAAGGAGGACGCCGACCTTTTCGTCGCCGGCGGGGACGTAGCGGCCCGTGAGCAGCGCGGCCATGGCGGCAGCCCCACCAGGCTCGACCACGACGCGCAGAACGTCCCAGATCTTCTTCTGGGCGGCGGTGATGGCCTCGTCGGTGACGAGCACGGTGCGGTCGATATAGCCGGAGAGGCCGAAGCAGAGTTCGCCGATACGGCGGGCGCCGAGGCTGTCGGCGGCGACGCCACTGACGGGCACATCGACCGGATGGCCGGCCCTGGTGGCCTCGTGTAGTGTGGCGGCGTTCTCCGGCTCGACGCCGATGATACGCACCTTGCCCTCGGCAGCCGCCGCGATTCCGCCGATCAGCCCGCCACCACCGACGGCGACGAGGAGGGTGTCGATGCCAGGGGACTGCTCGAGCCACTCGAGCCCGACCATCCCCTGCCCGCACAAGGTCTCGTAGCCGTCATAGGCATGGACCTCGATGAGACCGTGTTCCTTGGCGAAGGTGTGGCTCGCGGCATAGGCATCGGCGTAGGTGTCCCCGCCCACGGTGATCTCGGCGCCGTACTGCATGATGCGGTTGATCTTGGCCTGCGAGGAGATGCGCGGCACGTAGATGTGCGCCTTGATGCCGAGCTTCATGGCGGCGTAGGCGACGGCGGCGCCGTGGTTGCCGCCGGAGGCCGCGACCACGCCGCGATCGGCGCCCTTGCGCAGCAGGAGGTTGGCGAAGGCGCCACGCGCCTTGAAGGTGCCCGAGTGCTGCATGAACTCGAGCTTGAAGTTCAGCGGCGCACCGTGGAGCCCGAAATCCTCGGGCAAGGCGTCAACCACGGGCGTTCGGCGCACATGGCTGCGGATGACCGCTTCGGTAGCGCGGACGGCGTTACGATCGGGAAGCTTCGGGGCAGAGCGGACGGCGGCGGTCATAGAGTATTGCCCCGGTTGCGTTTTGGCAGTTCTAAGCCGCTGGGTTTGCATGGCACAATGGCCACAATGCGAAAAAGGGGTCTTGGCCATGGGCAAGATCAACTCCGAATGGCACCAGGCGCATCGGATGCCGCCGAACCCGACGAAGAAGCAGCGGGCCGAGTGGCACTACGAGCACGCGAAGAACTGCGGGTGCCGGGCGCTGACGCCGTCGATCACGTCGCTGCTGGTGTCGCAGGGGTTTGAGGTGCCCAAGCCGTACAATGCGGCATGACCGGCAGATTCGCAGACTGCTGGACGCACCGAGAGCCCCTCACGCCGACCCTCTCCCCAGAGGGGCGAGGGGGCGTTGTGGAGTGGGCGGTGCGAAAGCCTAACCGGCGTGCCGCTTGCCTTTCGTGGCCTTTTCCCCTATAGCCCGCCTCGCATTCGTTCGGCCGGGGGCTGAACGGAGGGTTCGGCTATTTGCCGGATAGGGTTCGCCCGTCCTCCCGTGTTCCCGCTCTTTAGAAGACTGCTTTGACGCCTTTCCGGCTTCAAGGAGGCTCCGCGCCGAAGGACTGCAGAGTGTAACTCTCTGGAAGGAAGGCGCTTATGGCCCTTTACGAACATATTTTCCTGGCTCGCCAGGACGTTTCCCCCACGCAGGTGGAAGAGTTGACCGCGGCCCTGACCGAGGTGCTCGCCAACGGCGGCGGCAAGGTCACCAAGAACGAGTACTGGGGGCTGAAGTCGCTCTCGTACCGCATCAAGAAGAACCGCAAGGCTCACTACACCCTGCTCAACATCGACGCTCCGCACGCCGCGGTGGCCGAGATGGAGCGCCAGATGGGCATCAATGAAGACATCCTGCGCTTCATGACCATCCGCGTCGATGAGCTCGAGGAAGGCCCGTCGGCCATGATGCAGAAGCGCGATCGCGATGACGATCGCGGCGACCGTCCGGGCGGCCCGCGTGGCGACCGCGGCGGCTTCGACCGCGGCGACCGTCGTCCGCCGCGCCGGTTCTAATCTCACGGAAGGAAGCGCCAAATGGCCATCAAAGACCTGACCACGACTACGGCTCGCCGTCCGTTCCAGCGCCGTCGCAAGACCTGCCCGTTCTCGGGCCCGAACGCGCCCAAGATCGACTACAAGGACGTCCGCCTGCTGCAGCGCTACGTTTCCGAGCGCGGCAAGATCGTCCCCTCCCGCATCACTGCGGTCTCCGCCCTGAAGCAGCGCGAACTGGCCAAGGCCATCAAGCGCGCCCGCTTCATCGGCATCATGCCCTACGCCGTTCAGTAAGAACGATGCGTAAGTTGGCGGTTGGCGCTGCAGAGCGCGCCAGCTTGCCGACGGGATTGGTTGGGGCTGCCGATACCGGCGGCTCCTAACCGTTCACTCGTGAACGGGACAGCATAGGAAAAGCAAAATGAAAGTCATTCTCCTCGAGCGTATCGGCAAGCACGGCCACATCGGCGACGAAGTGTCGGTGAAGGACGGTTTCGCCCGTAACTTCCTGCTCCCGCAGCAGAAGGCGCTCCGCGCCACCGAGGCCAACCGCAAGCGCTTCGAGCGCGACCGCGCCGACATCGAGAAGCGCAACCAGGAGCGCCGCGAGGCCGCTGCCGGCGTCGCTTCGGGCCTCAACGGCAAGTCGGTGGTCATCATCCGCCAGGCGGGTGAAACCGGCCAGCTCTACGGCTCGGTCTCCTCGCGCGACGTCGCCGATGCGCTGATCTCGGACGGCTACGCCGTTACGCGTGCGCAGATCGACCTTGCGAACCCGATCAAGACCGTCGGCGTTCACACCGTGCCGCTGAACCTGCACGCCGAAGTCGCCGTGTCGATCACCGTCAACGTCGCCCGCTCGGAAGACGAAGCCGAGCGCCAGCAGAAGGGCGAAGACCTGACCGCGATCAACTACGACGACGAAGCCGCCGAGCAGTTCGCCGCCGGCCAGGCCGAAGCCGGTTCCGCCGCTGTGGACGCCTTCGAAGAAGAGTAAGAACAAGCTGCCAAGCGCAGATGTGCGAAAGGCCGGGAGCGATCCCGGCCTTTTCGTTTTGCGCGGGATCGGTTGCAGGCGGAGCTTCGTTCCCCCGGGCCTCGAGCCGATTGCCCACCAACATCCACAACACCTCGTTCCCGCGACATCGCCGCGGCGCCGCCGATGCCGACACCGGCATCGGAGACCATGGCGCTCTCAGTGCATGGAGCGCGAGTACCCTGCAGCGACGAATAAATTGCCGCGCATTAAGTGCTAACTCGGAAGTAACTTACCGACGTCGTTGCTCAATGTGTTGCCAGGATGCGCCACATCCGCATTTAGATGCCGACTGGTCAAGTTCATTGTTCCACAGTGACTGCTGATCTGCCATCACTCGACTCGATACTGTTTGGGAACCTTAAATCATGAACCTTTTCAAGCTTTTCACGGGCGCTGCCGCGGTGGCGCTCATTGCAGCAACTCCGGCCCTGGCAGCCGATCTGATCGTTGATGTGCCGGTGGATGAGCCTGTGGCGGTTGCCGATACCGGCTGGTACTTGAGCGTGTTCGGCGGCGGCGTGTGGGCCCACAATATCGAAGCCGATGACGGCTCGCCGGACTTCGGGCAGTTCTTCGATTTCGGCGCTGACACGGGTTGGCTTGTTGGTGCCGCCGTTGGCGTGCGCATCACCGACAACCTCCGCGGTGAAGTCGAAGTCTCCACTGGCTCGCTTGGCCTCAACGACGTGACCATCAGCGGCGGTCCGGCCGCCCCGGTCGACGGCTCGGTTGCCCTCCCGCTCACCGACGGCTCCGCCTCCACCACCTACTTGCTCGGTAACGTCTGGTTCGACATCGACACCGGCGCGGGCTTCACGCCTTATGTCGGCGCGGGCGTTGGTGTCGGCTTCGTCAGCGCTGATGCGGTCATCGGCGCCCCTCTCAACGCATCGGTCGACCTCTCCGGCTGGGGCCTCGCCTATCAGGTGGGCGCGGGCGTGAAGATCGACGTCGCCGACAACATCGCACTCGATCTGGGCTATCGCTGGAAGGCGATCGTCGACGCCGAAGTCGAGGGGAATGGCAACGACGCCGTCGCCGACTACGGCAGCCACGTGGTTCAGGCCGGCTTGACCTTCGGCTTCTGACCCCGTCGGGACATCGAGGAACTTTGAGGCCGGGAGCGATCCCGGCCTTTTCGTTCTGTCAGGCAGTGCCCACGCCCATGCGGGCCAGCAGGCGATCGCGGCGGATGAACTGGTGGTAAAGCGCTGCGCCGACATGCAGGGCGAGCAGCACCAGCATCAGGCGCGTGATGATGCCATGGGCGAGGCGCGGCAGAACGGTTTCGAAATCTGGCAGCGCGGCGGAGCCGATGATAGCCGGCAACGCTCCGGAGACGACCAGGGTCGCGATGCCGCTGGCGGCGGCAGCCAGCACGACGACGTAGAGGCCGACGTGAACGCCCTTGGCGACCCACTGCTGCCAGCGCGGCTGAGCCGCCGGCGCGCCGGGCCGACGATCGGCGACGAACCACCAGGTGACGCGAAACAGGGTCAGGATCAGCACCCCTGCCCCGAACGGAATATGGGCGCGCAGCAGCGCCAGCTTGGCTGAAGGATCGCCCTGCCCTGCCGCCAGCAGGCCGGTAGCGAACAGGATCAGGATCATTGCCGCGCTCAACCAGTGAATGGCGATAGCCACACTGCCGTAACGCGTCGCGGTACTCTTTGCGGACATCGGAAACTCCTTGCGTTCAGCACTCCCGAAGATCTAAATAGCACCCTATGCACATCAATAGCAAGCTATGCACATGAGCTACGAACGAGAGACCTCGGCGGGCTACCTGACCAACTGGGCGGCGCGCCTGTTCGCGCGGTCACTGGAGCGACGCATCGGCACGGGCTCCGGACCGATGCCGGTGTTCTTCGCCCTGCAGGACGGAAGCACGATGACGCAGAAGGAGCTGGTGCAAGTGGCGGCCGTCGAGCAGCCGACCATGGCCAACACGCTGAACCGCATGGAGCGCGACGGGCTCATCGTCCGCACGCCCGACCCCGACGACCGCCGCAGCGCCAGGATCGCGCTGACCCCGCTGGGGCTCGAGCGTGCGGAGGCCGCGTTTCGCGCCGCCGTGGAGGTGAATGACATCGCCACCAGCGCCCTCCGGCCCGAAGAGCGCCCGGCGTTCCATGACATGCTGCGCCGGGTCGTTTCTGCGCTGGAGCGCGACGGCGAGCCCGATTGAGGCTGGCGGGCGACAGGGTCGTCGTACCAGGGCTCGCGTGAGCGTCACCGGGGCTGTTGAGATCAGGGGCCGACCGCCCCCTATATGTGCGCCCGCGTCGCAGCCACAATCCAGACCGGTCGAACCGCACATGCCCTACATAGCATCTAAGAGACGCACCTGCAGATATTGAGTCAGACTATCTTGGTGCGATTTAGTACAACAACTACCTATATTTACCAATGTGGCGACTTCGCTACATGTATTAGGCCATCTTCACACGTGAACATTTCCACAACTATTCGAAGCGCAATGAATCAGTCAGTCAATAACTGACTCGCTCTGGGAGATTGCGGAAATGAAGAAACTGCTTGCGGCCGTCGCAACTGCCACGGCCCTTCTGATATCGGCGCCTGCGTTCGCGGCGGACATCCTGGCGGAGGAGCCCATCGTCGTCGTTGAGCCGCCACCCATGTGGTACGTCGGCGTATTCGCAGGCGCGGCCTGGACGCCGGACTTTACTGGCCAGATGTGCGGCTGCGACTGGGACTTCGAGACCGATACCGGTTTCGCTCTCGGCGTCGTGGTTGGCACGAAAGTCTGGGACGCGCTGCGCGTCGAAGTGGAACTGTCCGGCACGAGCAATGACATCTCCGGAGTCTACTCGGAGTTCTGGAACACCACCTTCGACGGTGACTCGGTCGATGCTGTCTACCTGATGGGCAACCTCTGGTACGACTTCTACGTGGGCAACGGCTTCACCCCCTATATCGGTGGCGGTATCGGTGTGGCCTGGGTGAGCACAGGTATCGACGACTTCACGCCCGATCTCTGGGAACTCGACGGCTCGGGCTTCGCCTATCAGCTTGGCGCCGGCGTGCGGGTCGATGTCGCCCAGAACGTAGGGTTGGACTTCGGCTACCGCTTCAAGGCGGTCCCGGGCCTGGACCTCGATGATGACTGGGGGAATACGCTGGAGGACATCGACCTCAGCAGCCACGTCTTCCAAGTGGGCCTGAACTTCGCATTCTGATTGCTGAACCGCGAGGCAGGCGGCCCGACGCCGGGATGCCTAATCCAGTCCAAACCACTATCCAGACAGGCCGGGGGGGCACTCCCGGCCTGCTTTGCTTTGAGGTCGTCTGTCTATGCGGATTACTTCTAGTTTCAGACTTATCATTCTGCTCGCATTCGGCGCCCCACCCGTGCAGAACGTCGCCTGATAGATTCCAAGGGGGCCTTCATGAAGCGTATTTTGTCTGCTGCGGCTGCCGCCGCGGTGGTGGCATCGGCTGGTGCAGCCGGCGCCGCCGATCTGGCTGTCGAAACCATCACGGCCGGTCCCGCCACTCAGCAGGGCGGTTTCTATGCGACGTTCTTTGCCGGCGGCTCGCTGCCGGAAGCAAAAGTCACTGCCTATGATGGCGGAGTACCTGTCGGCATCACCTTCGACGTCGGCTTTGACACCGGCTACATCGTTGGCGGCGCGATCGGCAGGGAGATTCTCGACAATCTTCGCGGTGAAGTGGAGTTCTCAGTTGTGAGCTCCGAGGTCTCCGAGCTTCTCGGCGGCCCTGTTCCCGATGGAGCTATGAAGAGCACCGGCTACAACCTCCTTGCGAACCTCTGGTACGACATCGACACGGGTACGGCATTCACTCCCTACCTGGGCGGAGGCGTCGGCTATGGCTACGACGTCCTCAGTTCCGACTTCAGCTCGGACGAGTCGAACACCAGCGGCCTGCTGTACCAGCTTGGTGCCGGTATCAACTATGCGGTGACAGAGGACGTCTCGCTGGGTCTGGGCTATCGCTATCGCGTTCAGCCCGACGCCGAAGTGACCGACCCCGACTTCCCGATGGGTCCAGGGGACAAGGTCGTCAGCAGTGCGACCAACCATATCGTACAGGCTGGCGTCACCTTCAGCTTCTGATCGGTAAATTGCGATCGGGAAATTTTCGGCCGGGAGCTATCCCGGCCTCTTCATTTTACGCCCACGCTCAAACTCCCTCCGGTCGCTTCGGTCCCCAGCCGCCCGGCACACCTCTGCGGACTTTCTGCTCTGCTACTGACCAATGGCGCGAGTCGAAGGGCTGCGGTGTAGCACGCGCCGAAAATCCCTTGCCCGCTCGCGTGCCTGTATCCGGTCGAAGGCGCTGTCCTCGGCGATCCGCTGCCCAGGGGCTCGCGCCCTCCCCGTGAGCAATACCTGCTCTCTACTTGCGAAAGGCGCTGCGTTTCTGAACAGCAAATGAACAAAATTCGCAGAAAGTGTTGCGCGCCAACGACATACCACGCGAATTCAAGTTCCGAAACAATCCAGCGCCTTTCACCGGACTACCGACTCTGCCATACGGCTGGCAGTATTTCTTGGGAGAAGTATCTATGGTGAAGCGTCTTCTTTCCGTGGCGACCGTCGCTGCGGCAGTCTCGATGGCCGGTGCGGCCACCGCGGCGGATCTGATCGTCGATGCGCCCGTCGAGGCAGTTACCGCCTCCGAGCCCGGCGACTGGTATGTGAGCCTGTTCGCTGGTGGCGTCTGGGCTCCGGGCCTGGAGGGCGACTACTACGACAACACCTACGACATCGACACTGACACCGGGTACATGCTCGGCGTCGCTGTTGGCACGAAGGTCTTTGACGCGCTGCGCGTCGAGCTTGAGCTGTCCGGCGGCTCCTCCGGGATCAACGAAGTCTCGGACCCCGATGATGTCTGGGCCGATTTCGACGGTTCGGTGTCGACCCTCTACCTGCTGGGCAACCTTTGGTACGACCTCGATGTAGGTGGCGGGATCACGCCTTACGTCGGTGGCGGTGTCGGTCTAGGACACGCCAACATCGACTTCACAGACTGGAACTGGGAGGTTTCTGGAACTGGTCTCGCCTTCCAGATTGGCGCTGGCGTCCAGTTCGAGATTGCGAGCGGCATCGCGCTCGACCTTGGCTATCGCTACAAGGCCATGCCCGGCCTGACGCTCGAAGACGAAGACGACGAGCCGCTCGACGTCAATATCGGCAGCCATGTCGTTCAGGCTGGGTTGACCTTCAGCTTCTAGCTTCGACTACCAGGCTCATTGAGTGCCGGCGAACGCTCGCCGGCACTTCCCTTTTTGGAGATGAGGGTGCCGGGACAAAGTGACGATCGCGGCGACCGGTATGGCCGCCTGTTGCGACAGGGCATGGCACTTCAAAAGCAGCGGCGGTTCATTGAAGCCGAGTACGCCTACCAGTCGGTCCTGCGTGAGGCCCCCCACCACCCCGATGCGCTGAACCTTCTCAGCACACTGGCGTTGGAGGCGAAGCAGCCTGCCGCCGCGGTAAGGCTGGCAGAGCAGGCAGTTCGCCTGCGCTCCTCCGAGCCGCAGTACCTCAACAATCTCGGTGTGGCATACATCTCCGCTCGCGACCTCTCGAAAGCGGAGCGCGCCCTGGCGAAGGCAGTCGAGCTGCAACCAGACTTTGTGGACGCGATCTGCAACCTGGGACGCGTGAACAAGCTCATGAACCGCTCGGGCGCAGCACTGGCGTTTTATCGCCGAGCCCGGACGCTGGCACCCGGCTTACCAAAAGCGATCGTAGGTCTCGGCAACGTACTCACCGACCTGGGGGAGGTCGAAGAGGCCACCAGGTTGTTCCGTCGCGTGCTGAGGCAATATCCCCGGGACAGGCAGGCTCTTGTCGGATTGGCTGTTGCCCACAGATTCACAAGCTCCGATCCCGAGCCACGCATACTGCTCGAACTTGCGGGAGAGCCGAGCGACGATCCGCAGGCCCACTCCGCGCTCCAGCACAGCGCAGCCAAGGCACAGGCGGACCTTGGCAATTTCGACCAGGCTTTCCAGCTCTTCTCGCGGGCAAAGAGCCACTACGAGCGAACTTATGACTTTGCGAAGTACGTCTCCCTGCATCAAGAACTCATAGAAGTTCTCACTCCAGCCTTCTTTGCAGACCGAAGGGACTTCGGCATAGACAGCGAGGTACCGGTCTTCATCGTCGGGATGCCGCGATCCGGGACCACGCTCACCGAGCAGATCGCTTCGAGTCACAGCCAGGTGACGGGCGCAGGCGAACTGGGGGTTCTAGGCGACCTCGCTCGCGATCTCGGGGGAGCCGACACACCCGGGACAGCGCTCCAACGGCTCACAAGGAGCCAGTCCCGCGACATTGCCAAGCTCTATCTGGAGAAGCTGCGCCAGTATGGCGGGCCTGGGCTCCGCATCACCGACAAGATGCCGCACAACTTCGAGCATCTGGGCCTGATCGCCCTGCTGTTCCCCAATGCGCGGGTCATCCATTGCATGCGCGATCCCATCGACAATTGCGTGTCGTGCTTCACGCATCATTTCAATGAGAACCACGGGTACAACATCGACCTTGCGGTGCTCGGGCGCTATTATCGCGAGTACCGGCGGCTGATGGCGCATTGGCGCGAGGTGCTGCCGATCCGGATGCTGGATTTCTCTTACGAGGCGCTGATTGCCGACCAGGAGGGCAAGAGCCGGGAGCTAATCGATTTCCTCGGGCTCGAGTGGGAGGAGGCCTGCCTCGACTTCCACAAGACCGAGCGGCTGGTAAAGACCCCGAGCCGATGGCAGGTGCGGCAGCCGATCTACAGCTCGTCGGTCAAGGGCTGGAAGAAGTACGAGGCGCACCTTGGGCCGCTTTTCGAATCACTGGGCGAGATGGCAGTGCTGGACTGACCCAAGCCCTTCCACCGATTCGCAAATCAGCCGCCACAGTTTCCCCCGCTTTCAACACTAACCACAATGGGCTGCCTCATCGGCGGCCCGATTCGGTCACGCGTGGGTCACAATTGGTGGGGCCGGCTGCGTAAGGCTGGTAAAGCGATCCTTAACAAACGGAGAGTCCCCGAGTCGCCATGGCCGACAACAACGTGCATCGCCTGCATCCGGACGGGGAAAAGCCCTTCCGACTCGCCCCCCACAACGTGGAGGCCGAACAGGCGCTACTGGGCGCGATCCTCGTCAACAACGAGGCGTTCTACCGCGTGTCGGACTTCCTCATGGCGGAGCACTTTTACGAGCCGATCCACCGGACGATCTACGAGGTGCTGGCCAAGATCATCCGGGCCGGCAAGACGGCGACTCCGGTCACTGCCAAGACCTATCTGGCCGACCAGCTGACCGCCGAAATGACCATGCCGCAATACCTCGCGCGGCTTGCGGCGGAGGCGACTACCGTCATCAACGCGGCCGATTACGGCCAATCGATCTACGACCTCGCCATCCGCCGGAACCTGATCCAGATCGGCGAGGAGATGGTGCAGGTCGCCTACGACTCCGATGTCGAGGCAACGGCAAACAAGCAGATCGAAGAGGCCGAGAAGGCGCTGTTCGATCTCGCCGAAAAGGGCCGCTACGACGGCGGCTTCCAGAGTTTCTCGGCGGCGCTGACCGAAGCCATCAAGATGGCCGGCGAGGCCTATGGCCGTGACGGCACGCTGTCGGGCACCGCCACCGGGCTCAACGACCTCGACCGGCTGATGGGCGGGCTGCAGCGCTCGGACTTGATCATCCTCGCGGCGCGTCCCGCCATGGGCAAGACCTCGCTCGCCACCAACATTGCCTTCCATGTGGCCAAGAGCTTCCGCGGCGAAGTGCAGGCCGACGGGCACACCAAGACCATCGATGGCGGCCATGTCGGCTTCTTCAGCCTCGAAATGAGTGCCGAGCAGCTGGCGACGCGTATTCTCGCCGAGCAGGCCGAGATCTCGTCGTCGGATATCCGGCGCGGCAACATCCACGAGAGCCAGTTCTCGAAGCTGGTCGACACCTCGAACCTGATGGCGCAGGTGCCACTCTATATCGACGACACCGGCGGCATCTCGGTGGCGCAGCTCGCCGCCCGTGCCCGCCGGCTGAAGCGCCAGAAGGGCCTCGACCTGCTGATCGTCGACTATTTGCAGCTGCTCAGTGGCTCGTCGAAGAAATCGAGCGAGAACCGGGTGCAGGAACTGACCGAGATCACCACCACGCTCAAGGCGCTGGCCAAGGAGCTCGAGGTGCCGATCATCGCGCTCAGCCAGCTGAGCCGACAGGTGGAAAACCGCGACGACAAGCATCCGCAGCTTTCGGATCTGCGCGAATCCGGCTCTATCGAGCAGGATGCCGACGTGGTGCTGTTCGTGTATCGCGAAGAGTACTACCTCAAGAACAAGGAGCCCAAGGAGGGCACGCCGGAACACTTGGCGTGGCAGGGCGAGATGGAACAGGTGCACGGCAAGGCCGAAGTGATCATCGGCAAGCAGCGTCACGGTCCCACGGGCACCGTGCAGGTGAGCTTTGAGGCGCAGTTCACGCGCTTCGGCAACCTCGCGCGCGCCGACTACCTGCCGGAGAGGATGGAATAGTGATGGCGGCACCGGCCATTGCGACCGGTTACGGCGGGCGGCTCACGGTCGACCTGGGCGCCCTCAAGCGCAACTGGCAGGCGCTCGACAAGGTCAGCCGCGGCGCCCTGACCGGCGCGGTAGTGAAGGCCGACGCCTATGGCACGGGTATCGCCCAGGCCTCGCGCGCCTTCTACGAGGCCGGGGCCCGCTTTTTCTTCGCCGCGACACCCGACGAGGGCATCGCGGTGCGTGCCGCCCTCCCCGAAGACAGCCACATCTTCATCCTCTCGGGGCTCTATCCGGGCTCTGCGCCGCTTTATGTCGGCGAGCGGCTGATGCCCTGCCTCGCCTCGATCCCGATGCTCGAGGAGTGGCTCGCGGCCTGCCTGCAGTCGAACCAGGCGCTGCCGGCGGCGCTGCACTTCGACACCGGCATCAACCGGCTCGGCTTCCGGCTGAACGAGACCTCGATCGTCAAGCGCATGATCGAGCAGATCGGCTACCAGCCGCAGATGATCATGAGCCACCTCGCCTGCGCCGATACGCCGGCGCACGAGAAGAACCGCACGCAGCTGGCGCTGTTCACCTCAGTGATGGCGCAGTTCCCGGGCGTTCCGGCGTCGCTGTCGAACTCGGCCGGGCTGATGACCAACCGGGAGAACCACTTCCAGATGGTCCGCCCCGGCATCGCGCTTTATGGCGGGCGCGCCGTTGCCGGACGCCGCAATCCGATGTCGCCGGTGGTGACGCTCGAAGCGCCGATCCTGATGACCAAGGACGTCAAGACCGGCGAAACCGTGGGCTACGGCGCGCTGCAGACGGTGTCGCGCGACAGCCGCATCGCGGTGGTCGCGCTCGGCTATGCCGACGGCTTCTTCCGGGCGCTCTCGTCCTCGAACAACCATCGCGGCACCAGCGTGGTGATCCGCGGGCAGGCGTGCCCGGTGGTCGGCCGCATCTCGATGGACATGTTCGGTGTCGATATCACCGACCTGCCCCAGCCCCCCGCCCCGGGCGAGATGGCCGAAGTCATCGGCAAGCAGGTGACGGTGGACGACCACGCCGACATCGCCAACACCATCGGCTACGAGATCCTGACCAGCCTCAAGGGCCGCTACTCGCGGAACTACATCGAGACCGCCGCGCCGTCGGCCTGATCCGCGGCAGGGAACTCCATTCCATCGCAGCGCGTTCTGGCGACGTCCGCACCTCCCGCGGGCTGGTCGTTGGGGAAGCGTCGATGGGTATTGTCTGGACACTGCTGATCGGCCTTGTGGCCGGCATCGTCGCCAAGCTCATCCTGCCCAACAGCGGTGGGCCGTCCGGCTACGTGATGACGGCGGTGCTCGGGATCGTCGGTGCCTTCCTCGCCTCGTTCCTCGGCCAGGCCTTCGGTCTGTATCAGCCGGGCGAAGGCGCCGGGCTGCTCGGGGCCATCGTGGGAGCGGTGATAGTGCTGTTTATCTACGGCGCCTACATGCGGCGCCGCACCTAGCAGCCGACACTCGAAAGGAGTTTTGGCATGGCGAAGAACGGTATGCCCTCTATGCTCGCCCTTCTCGGCCTCCTGGCCGTGGCGGGCTACCAGAACCGGGACAAGATCTCCGACGCCCTCAAGGGCCTGCAGAACCGCACCAACCCGGATGGTACTCCGGTGCAGGATGGCCTGTCGGGCATCCTGGGCGGACTGGGTGAGCTGTTCGGGGGCGGCAGCCCCCAGGCGGCCGGGCAACCCGCACCTGCCCCGGGCAGCGGGAATGGCAATGGAAATGTGCTGACGGGCGGCCTCGACGACCTGATGGACAGCTTCCGCAAGTCGGGACAGGCCGACACGGCGGATTCTTGGGTCAACATGAACGTGCCGACGCAGGGACTGTCGCCATCGCAGGTCGAGCAGGCCGTCGGCGCCGAGAACCTCGCTGAGCTGTCGCGGCGCACCGGGCTGTCCCGCGAGGACCTGCTGGAGCGGCTGGCTACGACAATCCCCGCAGCGGTCGACCGCGCGACGCCGGGCGGCAACATGCCCGCTTCGGATACCGAGATGCGCGACCGGATGTTCGGCACGTTCTGATCACCCTGCGGCGGCGCCACCAGTGGCAACGACGCGGATGGAAGCATCGCGCAGTCGTTTGTGCATGCGCACGTCCCGGCGGACCGGCCAGGGTTCGAAGACCAGGAGTTCGATCGGGCGCCAAAGCACGACCCAGCCTGCAATACCGAAGCTCTCCCCCAGCACGCGGCGGATGAAGCCGGGCAGGAAGGACATGGAGCTGATCGAGGCCGAAATCAGAAGGCAGCCGGCCAGAAGCGCGATGCCGATCCGCAGCGAATAGTGTCCGGAACGCCGGAGCATGCGCAACTCCGACGCATCACGCGCGAGCCGTTCGTCGCAATAGCCGCGAATGGCCGCCGCGACCACGATCGCGTCGCCACCCTCCGGTGTACGGATCACGACGGTGATGGGCTCCGCGGTACGCCCGAGGCCGGCGTCCTCGATCGCATCTATCAGCTGCTGCATCCCGGTCCGACTCGAGAAGCGCCCCTCGAACGGGGCGATCTCAGGCGCGGCGAACAGGTCCTCGAGGCGGTCCAATTCGACTGTTACCTCGGGTTGCGACATGGCGGGGTCCGCAGATCGGGATGCGCATGATAGCTCGGCTCCATTGTGGGAGCGTTGCGGGGATCAGCACAATTTCGAGCGCGCCTGGCCCGTTCACTCACAGCTCACTTGTGGCCAGGCGAATAACCCGCGACAGCGTTCACTCTTCGTTCTTGCAATGCCGGGCATAGTCCGGCTAACTGATCCTTCGATTCCGGGGCACTTCATGGCGCGCACCAAAACCTCCTATGTCTGCCAGGCCTGCGGGTCGACGAGCACGCAGTGGCAGGGCCGGTGCGAGTCGTGCGGCGAGTGGAACACCATCGTCGAGGAGATCGTCGATTCGGGGGTTGGCGCGGGGCCCAAGTCCGCAATGGCCGGGGGCCGGCCTATCGAGCTGCTGCCGCTTTCGGGCGAGACTGAAACCGCGGCGCGGGTGGAATCGGGGATCGCCGAGCTCGACCGTGTGACCGGTGGCGGCTTCGTGAAGGGCTCGGCGGTGCTGGTAGGTGGCGATCCGGGCATCGGCAAGTCGACGCTGCTGCTGCAGGCGGCCGCGGCGCTGGCGGACCGGGGCCGGCGCATCGTCTATGTGTCGGGCGAGGAGGCGGTGGCGCAGGTGCGCCTGCGCGCGCAGCGTCTCGGACTTGGCGACAAGCCGGTGCTGCTCGCCAGCGAGACCAATGTCGAGATCATCCTCGCGACGCTGCAGAACGGCCCTGCCCCCGACCTCGTCATCATCGATTCGATCCAGACGCTGTGGACCGACCGGGTGGAGAGTGCGCCGGGGACAGTGACCCAGGTGCGCACATCGGCTCAGGCCCTGACGCGCTTCGCCAAGAAGTCGGGCGCGGCGGTGGTGCTCGTGGGCCACGTCACCAAGGACGGGCAGATTGCCGGGCCGCGCGTCGTCGAGCACATGGTCGACGCGGTGCTCTACTTCGAGGGCGACTCGAGCCACACCTTCCGCATCCTGCGCGGCGTGAAGAACCGCTACGGCGCGACCGACGAGATCGGCGTGTTCGAGATGTCGACGCTGGGGCTGCGCGAGGTCGCCAACCCCTCGGCGCTGTTCCTCGACCAGCGCGACAAGGATGCCGCGGGCTCGGCGGTATTCGCCGGCATGGAAGGCACGCGGCCGGTGCTGTGCGAGATCCAGGCGCTGGTGGCGCCCTCCCCGCTCGGCACGCCACGGCGTGCGGTGGTGGGCTGGGATTCGTCGCGGCTCTCGATGGTGCTGGCGGTGCTCGAAACGCGCTGTGGCGTGCGCATCGGGGCCAACGACATCTATCTCAACGTCGCGGGCGGGTTGAAGATCAACGAGCCGGCGGCAGACCTTGCGGTCGCGGCGGCGCTGATCTCGTCGCTGATGGGCTCGCCGCTCCCCTCCTCCAACGTCTATTTCGGCGAAATCTCGCTGGCGGGCGGGGTGCGGCCCGTGGCGCATGCGGCGATGAGACTGCGCGAGGCCCAGAAACTGGGCTTTCAGGGCGCGGTCACGGGGCGACTGGGCAAGGGCGACGTCCCGTCCGGGATCGTGGTCGGCGAGTATGCCGAACTTGCCGAACTCATCGGCAAGATCGCGGCGCGGGCGCAGCGGCAGGCGGCGGAGTAAGGCATGCGCGACGCCTGCGCTTTCCGTGAACATCGGCCATGCGCGCCATCCTCCCGGCTTGGCTTTGCCGGAATTAGCGGTTACACGGGTCTCGAAGCGGGTCCCAGCGGTGGGTTTCATACATGTTGACTGCATTCGACGTCGGCATCGGCGTTCTCGTGCTGATCTCGGCGATCCTCGCAACCGCGCGCGGATTCACTCGCGAGGTCCTGTCGCTGGCCACCTGGGCCGGCTCGGCCGCCATTGCGGCCTATGCCTATTTCAACCACAAGGAAATCGCCCGGCAGTACATCGCCGAGGAGCTTGTGGCCGACATCGTGACGGTGGGCGGCACGTTCATCGTGGCGCTGATCATCCTCCACCTCATCACCATGCGGATTGCCGACTTCGTGGTCGACAGCCGCATCGGGCCGCTCGACCGGACCCTGGGCTTCGTCTTTGGCGTCGCCCGTGGCGTGCTGATCGCGGTGGTCGTGGTGGTCTTCGGGCTGTGGCTGATGTCGAACAACCTGCCGAGCTGGGCACGCGACTCGCGCTCGCTGCCGGTGCTCGAGGATCTCGGCAACAGCCTCATCGGCATGCTGCCGCCTGACCTCGAGAAGCAGGTGACGGACCTGCTGCATCGCGGGACCGGTAGCGATGAAGAGCCGCCCGCCGAGGGAACGACGCAGGATGCCGCGCCGGAAGAAGGCACGGACCAGCTCGAGAACGACGCGCCGCTGGACGCGGCGCCGGCAAGCAACACCCGATGAACTTCGGGTGAGCGCATTGTAATTTCGCGATCGGGACCGCACTTGCGGTCCCGTCGACTTTTGGCCCGCCACCAAGCCGAGGTGCACGTCGTGAACGACCACGCCAAACCGCTCAACGAATGGGAATACGATACGCTTCGCGAGGAATGCGGCGTGTTCGGCATCCTTGGGCATCCCGAGGCTGCGACGCTGACTGCGCTGGGCCTGCATGCCCTGCAGCATCGCGGACAGGAAGCGGCGGGCATCGTCAGCTTCGACGGCAAGCAGTTCCATTCGGAGCGCCAGCTCGGCCTCGTGGGCGATCACTTCACCGACCCGGCGACGGTCAAGCGCCTCCCCGGCCACATGGCCATGGGGCACGTGCGCTATTCGACGACGGGCGAGACGATCCTCAGGAACGTCCAGCCGCTGTTCGCCGAGCTCGAAGTGGGCGGCATCGCCATTGCCCATAACGGCAACTTCACCAACGGCCTGACGCTGCGCCGGCAGCTGATCGCGCAGGGCGCCATCTGCCAGTCGACCTCGGACACCGAGGTGGTGCTGCACCTCATCGCGCGCTCAAAGAAGGTCGCCTCCTCCGACCGCTTCATCGATGCGCTGATGCACCTCGAGGGCGCCTTTGCCCTCGTCGCCATGACGCGCACCAAGCTGATCGGCGCGCGCGACGCCAACGGCATCCGGCCGCTGGTGCTCGGCGATCTCGACGGCAAGCCGATCTTCGCGTCGGAAACCTGCGCCCTCGACATCATCGGCGCCAAGTTCGTGCGCGATGTCGCGAACGGCGAAGTGGTGATCTGCGAGATCCAGCCCGACGGCACCTACACCATCGACTCGGTGAAGCCATTCGCGCCGCGGCCGGAGCGCATCTGCCTGTTCGAGTATGTCTACTTCGCCCGCCCCGACTCCGTGGTCGCCGGCCGCCCGGTCTATGCGGCGCGCAAGAAGATGGGCATCAACCTCGCCAAGGAAGCGCCGGTTGAGGCCGACGTCGTCGTGCCCGTTCCCGATGGCGGCACGCCCGCGGCGATCGGCTATGCGCAGCAGAGCGGCATTCCGTTCGAGCTCGGCATCATCCGCAACCACTACGTGGGCCGCACCTTCATCGAGCCGACCCAGTCGATCCGCGCCTTCGGCGTCAAGCTCAAGCACTCGGCCAACCGCGCCGAGATCGAGGGCAAGCGCGTCGTGCTGATCGACGACTCGATCGTGCGCGGCACCACCTCGGTGAAGATCGTGCAGATGATCCGCGATGCCGGGGCACGCGAAGTGCATATCCGCGTCGCCTCTCCGATGATCTTCCACTCGGACTATTACGGCATCGACACGCCCGATCCGGAGCACCTGCTGGCCAACCAGCACGCGAACCTGCAATCGATGTGCCACTATATCGGCGCGGACTCGCTGGCGTTCCTGTCGATCGACGGGCTCTATGAGGCCGTCGGCGGCATCAAGCGCGACCCGGGCAACCCGCAGTTCACCGACCACCAGTTCACCGGCGACTACCCGACCGGCCTCACCGACCTCACGGGCCGTTCCAAGAGCGCTCCCAAGACGCTGTCGCTGATGAAGGAAGCGAGCTAAGCCGCACAGTACAGAAGCCCCCGGGCCGGGCCCGGGGTGACGGTGGAGGCGGTGCCGGCGGTGCAAGGTGACCGGACGACTATCCGCCGCACTGGCATCGGGCGCGCTTCCTCGCTAGAAGCGCCGCAACATCACAATCGGGCCTCCCTCGCATGACCATGTCCAAATCCCTCGCGGGCAAGATCGTCCTCGTTACCGGCACTTCGCGCGGCATCGGCTACCAGGCCGCACTCGAGGCAGCGCGGCGCGGGGCGCATGTCATCGCCGTGGCGCGTACCGTCGGCGGCCTCGAGGAACTCGATGACGAGATCCAGGCTGCCGGTGGCAGCGCTACGCTGGTGCCGGCGGACCTGCGCGATGGCGATGCCATCGACCGGCTGGGCCGCGCCGTGTTCGAGCGCTGGGGCAAGCTGGACGGGCTGGTCGCCAATGCCGCCATGCTGGGCGTGCTGAGCCCGGTGGCGCATTTCGAGCCCAAGGACTTCGACAAGGTGATGGCGCTGAACGTCACCGCCAACTACCGGCTGATCCGCTCGCTCGACCTGCTGCTGCGCCAGTCCGAAGCCGGCCGCGCGGTGTTCGTGTCCTCCTCGGCGGCGCGCTCGGGCAAGGCCTTCTGGGGCCCATACGCCGCGAGCAAGGCGGCGCTCGAGGCGCTGGTGAAGTCCTATGCAGCCGAGACCGGCGGCGTCACCAATGTGCGGGCCAACGTGTTCTATCCCGGCGCGGTGCGCACGGCGATGCGCGCCCAGGCGGTGCCGGGCGAGGATCCGGAGACCCTGCCCCCACCGGCAGCGGTGGCGCCCAAGCTGATCGACATGATCGAGCCGGGGTTCAACGAGAACCGGATGCTCTACGACTGGCCCAAGTCGGAGCTCAGCGCACTCTAAGGGGATGCGCCCCTCCCCGCTTGGGGAGGAGCACGCAGTGGCGGCTAGGTCAGCCGCGTCACCAGCACCTTGTCGATGCGGCGGCCGTCGAGGTCCACGACCTCGAAGCGCCAGTGGCCGCGCTCGAAGGCTTCGCCCACCTGCGGCAGGTGGTTGAGCTCGGCGAGGACGAAGCCGGCGACCGTCTCGTACTTGGCGTCCTTGGGCACCGGCACGCCGATATGGGCCTGGAACTCGTCGACCTGCATCCAGCCCGAGACGAGGAACGAGCCGTCCTCGCGGGTGACGTAGGGCTTCTCGTCGCCTTCCTCCTCCTGGAACGCACCGGTGATCGCCTCGAGGACGTCGCCCGGGGTGACGATGCCCTCGAAGTGGCCGTACTCGTCAAAGACCAGCGCCATGTGCACCAGCGAGCCGCGGATGGCCTTGAGCACGTCGAGCGCGCTCGAGCGGTCCATGACCACGGGGGCCTGCTTGACCAGCGCGCGCACGTCGAGCGGCTGCTCGGAGAGCACGTTCTGGACGAGGTCCTTGCGGACGATCACGCCGACGATCGAATCCACCGGCCCATCCTGCACCGGCAGGACCGAGTGGCGCGTCTCGCGCAGCTTCTCGATCATCTCCTCGCGGCTTTCGCTCAGGTCGATGATCTCGACGTCGAGGCGCGGCGTCATCAGCCCGCGCGCCGAACGGTCGGCGAGGCGCATGACGCCCGAGATCATGTGGCGTTCCTCGGTCTCGAGGACGCCGGCGCTCTCGGCCTCGGCGATGATGGTCTTGACCTCTTCGTCGGTGACCTTCTCCTCGGTCTCGCCGCCCTGCCCCAGCAGGCGCAGCACGAGGCGGCCCGAGATGTCGAGCAGCCAGACCAGGGGCGCCGCGACCGAGGCGATGAAGCTCATCAGCGGCGCCACGCGCGTCGCCACGCCCTCTGCGTCGCGCAGGGCGATCTGCTTGGGCACGAGCTCGCCGATGATCAGCGAGAGGTAGGTGATGATGATGACGACGATACCGACGCCCAGCGGCATGGCGATACCGGGGTCGATGCCAGCGCCGACCAGCGAGTGCCCCAGGCGTTCGCCCAGCGTGGCGCCGGAAAAGGCGCCGGAGAGCACGCCGACCAGCGTGATGCCGATCTGGACGGAGGAAAGGAACTTGCCGGGGTCGTCCTGAAGCTTGAGCGCCACCCTGGCGCCGTGCTTGCCCTCGGCGGCGAGGACCTTAAGGCGGGCGGGGCGGGACGAGACCACCGCCAGTTCGCTCATTGCGAGCAGGCCGTTGACCAGGGTCAGGACGGCGACAATCATGATTTCGAGGAACAAGGCCATATCGGTGTTGCGGCCCCGCACTCAGCATCGGGTCGCTTTGGAGGCGGGAGTATAGCGGGGCTGCGCGGGGGCGCAATGAGGGTGAATCGGTGGCTGTGTCGCATGCCGGTTGCGCGAGCAGATCACCCCTTCCCCGCCTCCATGAGTCCCCGCGGAAGCGCAGTTACGTGGGCGGTTCGATGCAGCGTTCCCCAGCCGACGGCTGACCCCTGTATCGCCGAAACCACGGCCCGGATGGCGACGATGTAGATCAGCTGCCTGTAGAAGAAGCGCTGCGGAATCAGCCAGACGAGCAGCCGCCAATCCTCCTTCGGCTCGTGCCAGAACGAGGCGAGTGCCGCGAAGAAATCGATGAGGATGAACGCGAAGAACAACCCCAGGACGCCCTGCGCGACGTCGGTGGGCATGGTCGTGGAGTTGGTGAGGAGGTTCCAGCCCAGCCCCACGAGCGCGAGAATGGCTCCCAGGTCCGCCAGCGGCGCCAGCAGGGGAAAGATGATCTGGAACAGCAGCGTGTTGGGTAGGGCGACGAGGCCGACCGACATGGAATCGCGCAGGCCGAGGGCGCCCAGGTGCTTGAAGGCGACCTGCAGCGTGCCGTACATCCAGCGGAAGCGCTGCTTGTTGAACTGGCGCAGCGTCTCCGGCGCCTCGGTGAGGGCAATGGCCCGCTCCTCGTAGACCACCCTGTAGCCCTGGCGCAGCAGCTTCAGCGTCAGGTCGGCATCCTCGGCAAGCGTGTCGGTGGTGAAGCCGCCGGCGGCGATGACGAGTTCGCGCCGCCATGCGCCGATGGCGCCCGGCACGACACCTATGCAGTTCAGGTGCTCGAAGGCGCGACGGTCGAGGTTCTGGGCCGTGATGTACTCGAGCGCCTGCCAGCGGGTCAGCAGGTTGACGCGGTTGCCGACCTTGGCGTTGCCCGAGATGGCGGCGACGTTCGGATCGGCAAAGTGCGCTATCAGCCGTTCCGCCGTATCCGGCAGGAAGATGGTGTCGGCGTCCATGGCGATGACGATGTCGGTATGCAGCTGGCGGAAGCCCAGGTTGAGCGCGTCGGCCTTGCCGCCGTTCTTCTTGTTGATGACCTTGACGCGCGGTTCGCCGGCGAAGGTCGCGCGGCAGAGTTCGAGCGTGCCGTCGGTCGAGCCGTCGTCGACGACGACCACCTGCAGGTCGGGGAGCGACGAGGCCAGCAGTGACCGTACGGTCTGCACGATCACCTTTTCCTCGTTGTAGCCGGGAACGACGACACCTACGCTGAGCCGGGGCGGTGTCGGCAGCTTCAGGAGCTTGCGCACCAGCGGCGAGGTCTGCCGCCGCCGGCGACGCTGGAAGGACAGCACGATCAGGATGAGCGAGCGGGCGATGCCAAGGGCGACGGCCGCGCCAAAGGCGATGCCGAGCACACGCCCGACTTCGCGCATGACGCTGAAGCCGGCCGTCTGCAGGAACTGGACGGTGGGCGCACTGGCCGTCTTCGGCATCACTTCGTCCCGCGTCTTGCCGATCAGTTCGCTGACGGCGACGAAGCGGAAGCCCTCGGCCCGGGCCTTCTCGATGATTTCGGGCAATGCATCGACGGTGTGCTGGCGACCGCCGCCGCCATCGTGCATCAGGATCACGTTACCCAGGCCGGCGCGGGCCTCCGACAGTGTCGTCTGGACGATGCGCCGGGTGTTGGGCAGCCACCAGTCGCGCGAGTCGATGTTCATGTTGACGGCCAGGTAGCCAAGCTCGCTGATCAGCGCGAGGGGGCGGATCTCATCGGCTGTCTGGGGCTTGGTGTCGGTGGCATAGGGCGGCCGGAAGAAGATCATGTTCCGCCCCGTGACGCTCTCGAACACGCGCTGCGTGGCGTTGAGCTCGAGCCTCAGCAGGTCCTCCCCGATGCGGGAGATGTTGGAGTGGCTGTAGGTGTGGTTGCCGACCTCGTGCCCCTCCGCCACCACGCGCCGCAGCAGGTCGGGGTAGCGCAGCATCTGGTTGCCGACCATGAAGAAGGTGGCAGGCACGTCGTACTTCTTGAGCACGTCGAGTACCTGGGGGGTGTAGATGGGATCGGGCCCGTCGTCGAAGGTCAGCGCGAGCAGCTTCTCGTTGCCGCCTCCCCACTGCATGACCTCGAAACTGCGCGGATAGCGCGCGATGGTCTCTCCCACGATCTGGCTGCCGTCGGGGGAGAAGTCGACGTTCCGGAGGCCGTTCTCGGGCATCCCCGTGACGCGGATGACCTCGCCGGCGCCGTAGCGATCGATGTGGTGCGAGAACTTGATATCGATCAGGTCGCGGGCGGAGCCGTTCTGCAGGTCGGCCAGCACCCCCCAGATCGACGGATCCTCGGTCCCCAGCCGCCACAGGGCGATGCCGCGCGGAGACATGCTCTTTGCCACCTGCCACTGGTTGAAGGCGGTCGCCGCATCGAGCAGCCAGACCGCATGCTCGACGCCATCGTCGTCGTGGTACCCGAAGGTCGGATTGAGCCGCTGCGGGTCGAAGCCGATCTCGGCGCCCGCTTCGCGCGCCCGGCTGAGGGCCTCCTGCACCGAATAGGTCTCGGACCCGGCGGGGGACCAGTCGCGCGCCACGTTGGAGAGCGAAACGATCAGCTTGGAGGCAGGAATCTCTTCTGCTCGCCGCTTGATCCCGGCTTCGAACCAGGCCTGCGAGGCCAGTGGCCCGGGTCCGTCCAGGTCCCAGTCCTCCCCCTCCGCCAGCACGATCACCGCGTCGGAAACGGCGCTCAGGCGATGGGCATCGAGCGTGCGGTCGTCCATCGAAACGGTGTGGTAGACGAGCAGCCCGCGCGCCTGGAATGCGCCATAAAGCTCCTCGGCCAGCACCATGAAGGCTTCGGCGTCGTCCGGACCGACGCCCTGCAGGCCCATGGTGATCCCGGCGAAGTCGTGCTGTTCGACATAGGCGAGGACGTTCCCGACCAGCCGATGGCGCGCGGTTTCGTCGGACAGCAGTTCGTGCAGCCAGTCCACCTGCCAGTCATCGGCGATGTAGTTGTTGATCAGGGGCAGGATGCGCACGTTCGCCTGCTCGTTGGCGATCAGCTCGACCACCTCGTCGGTGCTCCCCTCGTCGTCCAGCGAAATGTCGCCGGCGCCGCTCGCGAGGTGCAGCCATTCGGGAAGGAGGACGTCGACGCTGGCGAGGTTCTCGCGTAGCGAGGCGATGCTCGCTTCGTCCCAGTTGACGTAGAAGGCGACCACATCCGGCCCGGCGGGCTCTGCTGGCACTGCCTCAGCGGCGCCGGCACGTCCGATGAACCAGCCGAAGACGAGGTCTAGGGGGTCGAGCCAACCACCCGCGCTACGCTGCTGGGCGTTGGCTCCTCGGGAAAAAAACCGACGACATCACCCGCTATCCCCGACTCGAGGACGTTTGGGTCAACCCGGGGAGCGCCCGCGGGCAGACCGGGCTGTCGCACGATGATCCGGTGTTCAGGCGACGAAAGCGAGGAGCCCTCCAGCTTCGGTCCGTTGAGGATGCTCACGAAGAGCACAGTCAACAACGACAGGATGCAGGCGAGGGCAAGCGACGACAGCGACTTGATTGCAATCCAACGATGCCTGGTGGGATCGAAGAAGACCGGCAAAGCGCTGCTTGGCAGTTTCTGTGTGGGGCGCGGCATGGCAAGAACTCGAATTGCACAACGACTTCTTCTTGCGAACGTCGCCCCGCCGCTAATGGACAGACGTTCACAGACGTTACAAACGCATCAGACCGTCTATCCCGACCCTTCGTGCGGATTGCCTCGCTCGGTCAAGACGCTTGGTGCGATTTCGTCGTTATAGTAGTTCGATCAATGGAATACAACACCGACACAATTTACTGAACCGGTAAACTGCAATCGAAGCTAAGGGAAATGACTGACTGGGCCGATCGACCTGCTGTCGAACGTCTTTGGTCCCCGCTCATCCCGGCGAGACGAACGGGCCGAGCGGGGGGCGCGAAGTGCCTACTTCTCGCTCTTGTCGAACGGGTTCTTGCCGCCGCGCAGCCAGAGCCGGATGGGCGTGCCGGGCAGGTCGAAGGTCTCGCGCATGCCGTTCACGAGGTAGCGCTGGTATGAGTTGGGCACGGCCTCGGGACGAGAGCAGAAGAGGATGAAGCTGGGCGGCCGGATCTTGGCCTGCGTCATGTAACGCAGCTTGAGCCGGCGGCCCGAAACGGCCGGCGGCGGATGGCTCTCGGTCATGGCGCCGAGCCAGCGATTGAGCCGGGCCGTCGAGACATGGCTGTTCCAGCGCTCCTCGATGGCGAAGATGGCCGACATCAGCTTGTCGATGTTGCGGCCCTGCAGGCCCGAGATCGTCACGAGCGGGACGCCCTTGAGCTGCGGCAGGTAGCGCTCGCACTGCTCGCGCAGCTCGGCCAGCTTCTCGTTCTTGTCCTCGATCGTGTCCCACTTGTTGACCGCGATCACCATGGCGCGGCCTTCGCGCTCGACGAGGTCGGCCAGCGCCAGGTCCTGCTTCTCGAACGGGATCTGCGCATCGAGCAGCAGCACCACGACTTCTGCATACTGGATGGAGCGCAGGGAATCGCTGACCGCGAGCTTTTCGAGCTTGAGCTCGATGCGCGACTTGCGGCGCATGCCTGCGGTATCGACGAGGTTGATGACGCGGCCGCCGTACTCCCACGGCACGAGGATCGAATCGCGGGTGATGCCGGCCTCGGGGCCGGTGAGCAGGCGGTCTTCGCCGACCATGCGGTTGATCAGCGTCGACTTGCCGGCGTTGGGGCGGCCAATGATGGCGACGTTGAGGTGCCGACGCGGATCCCAGCGCCGGACGGGCCCATCCTCGTCCATCCCCTCGTCGGTCACATCGACATCGACCTCGGGCATCAGGTCTTCGAGGGCATGGGAGGCCTCGGCCTCCTTCTCGGCCGCCGCATCGACGGCCTTGGAGACGATGGCGTGGAGATCGGCGAGACCCAGGCCGTGTTCGGCCGAAATGGCCACCGGCTCGCCGAAACCGAGGCTGTAGGCTTCCATCAGGCCCGGATCGGCGGCCCTGCCCTCGGCCTTGTTGCCGATGAGGTGCACGTCCTTGCCAGCGCGGCGCAGCACCTGGGCGAAGCGCTCGTCGAGGGGTGTCACCCCGGCCTTGGCGTCGATCATGAACAGGATGATGTCGGCGTCGCGGATGGCGATCTCGGTCTGCTGGCGCATCCGGTCTTCGAGCGAACCGTCGGTCCGGTCCTCGTAGCCGGCGGTGTCGAGCACCTTGAAGCGCAGGTCGCCGATGCGGCCATCGGCCTCGCGGCGGTCGCGGGTCACGCCCGGCGTGTCGTCGACCAGCGCGATCTTGCGGCCGACGAGGCGGTTGAACAGTGTGGACTTCCCGACATTGGGGCGGCCGACAATAGCGACGGTGACGGTCATCGGAACCCCAGATGCAGGCAGTCGGATATCAGTTGGCCGGTGCGGCCGGTGCGGGAGCGTCCGCGGCAGGTGCGTCGGCAGCCGGAGCTTCCGTGGCAGGCGCCATGGCAGGTGCATCCGCAGACGGAGCGGTATCGATCACCGGTGCATCGCCGACCGAAGTCTCAGCCGGAGCCGGATCGGCCGCTGCGGGCGCCTCGGCGGCCGCGACCGGTGCCGGCGCAGCGCCCTCGGCGGTCAGCTGGGCGAGATAGATGTTCAGCCGGGCGCGGGCCTCGGTGCTGGTCAGGCCATCGTTGGCCGCCTGCTCGAAGCTGGTGCGGGCACCGGCAAGATCGCCAGCCTTGTACTTGGCGAGGCCGATGACCTCGTTGGCGGCGTTGCGGAAGGTGCTGGCCGGGCCGGTCAGCCCGCCGACGCGCTGCTCGACCTGGGCGACATCGCCGCTATCGACCAGAAGGTTGGCCGCGAGGACCAGAGCCAGTTCGCGCAGGTACTTGTTCGATTCCGACGTCGAGATCGCGTCGTAGGCGGCGATCGCCTCGGGCGCCTTGCCGTCCTGGGCCAGCAGCGCGGCCTCACGGAAGCGCGCGAGTGTCGGATAGCCGCCATGACCGGCTGCGATCACGCCGTCGAGCGCCTTCTGGGCAGCAGCCACGTCGGCACCATCAGCAGCCTCGAGCGCCGAGTAGAACTGATCGGACGACTGGGCCGAGTTGGAATTCTGCCACCAGGACCAGCCTTCGTTCACGGCCACGGCAAGGACGACCACAACGGCCGCGCCGATGACGAACGGGCCAAAGCTCCGCCAGAGCTTGCGCGCACGGTCGCTGCGCAGTTCCTCGTCGATTTCGCGGATGATGTTTTCGTTGGACATGAAGCTCAAGCGGAACGGGGTTCGGGATTGGGGCCGCAACATAGTGAGGCGTCCTCCCGAATGCAAACGCTGAGACCAGTTGCCGTTGGACTTTGGCTCGATCCGGGTTTTTGCAGGGTCACGACGGCAGCGCAGCCGGAGAAACGGGCTCGCCCGGCACGCGCCGGTGCGTAGACAATCATGCGCAGGTCCCGGGCGCGATCTACTGCCGAGATTCCTGCCCGCAGGTTCATGGCAGCTCGAACATCAATAAATGAAAGAAACGACAGCTCGCGAGCAACCACGCTCGCAAGTTGATCGCGCGCATTCACGAGCACGCGAGCCAATATATGCGATGCTTCGTCTTAACCAGTCAGCAACAGGTACCGATCAAGCTTTGGACAATATCAGCAAGAGTATGCAGAAATGTTGCGACGCATTTTACTTATCTTGTCTGTCATTTTGCTTGCATCCCCCAGTCTGGCCGCTGATGTCGGGATCGTCATCGACATCTCGGACCAGCGGATGAGGGTTAACGTCGGGGGCGAGCGCGTCCATAGCTGGGCGGTATCAACCGGACGTAAAGGCTATGCCACCCCCCGCGGCACCTATGGCGTAACCCGCATGTACAAGGAATACTACTCCAAGAAGTACGACGGCTCGCCGATGCCCTACGCGATCTTCTTCCGGGGCGGCTACGCCATCCACGGCACCTATGACACCAAGCGGCTGGGCCGCGTCGCATCGCATGGCTGCGTGCGGCTCTCGCCCGATCACGCGCGGCGGCTCTATAGCCTGGTGAACAAGCACGGCAGCGGCAACGTGACGATCCAGGTACGCGGCTAGCGGCCCGAGGGCTCCGGGCGCGACAGCACGAACCAGGCGCAGCCGACGAACACCGCCAGCACGAAGAGCGCCACCGGCAGGCCGGGGCGTGCGCCGATCAGGAACAGCACGTAGCCGAGCACCATGCCGCTGCAGGCAAGCGTCTTGCCGCGCCGCGAGATCGCCCCCTCGGCACGCCATGCCTTGATGGTCGGGCCGAAGCGGGGATGCTTCAGCAGCCAGCCCTCCAGCCGCTCCGACGAGCGGGCGAAGCACCCGGCGGCGAGGATAATGAAAATGGTAGTCGGCATCACGGGCAGGAAAGCCCCGATGATACCCAGGGCAAGGAGCACGAAGCCGGCGACGAGATAGGCAGCCCGGATTGCGCTGGCACGTGGGCCGGCTTTTGTCTTGGGTTCGTCAGACTCAGGCTGCATTGGGTTCAGGGGCGGTCCGTCCGGCGACAGGAGCCGACCAGCCGACTCTGCGGGGCCACTCTCGCACGTTCAGCGCCCGAACCACAGCGCCTGATGCGACCCTGATGCTCTGTTGTCACCGCAAGACTCTGTAAATCATCGGTGATTCCTCGAACTAGAGTTCCGAGCGTCAATGCGTCAGACATCTGTTTGGGGCGCAGCATCGCTGGCCGAAAACAGGCGGATCTCAATCGTGGCTTCAACTGAAAACTCACATCCCGGACTGCCGATTACCGACTTCTTCGTCCCTCAACCGCTACTGCAGCATGCGGACTTCCGGACACAGGTCGTGCTTCAGCCTGTTTCGGACGAGACGGGCTCCGCGGCAGCCCGATCCTGGCTGGGCGGCATGCCGGAAATGCCCGCGGATCAGCCCTGGCCCGAAGGACCATCGGGCAAGATGGTGTTCGTTGCCCAGATATGCTGCTCCGATCTGCCCCGGATGCTGTGGGGTGGCATCGGCCCACGCGAGGGCTGGTTGCTGCTCTTTCTCGATGCCCTGCCGGTAGGGGGCGAGCCCTACAGCCGAATACTCCACGTGCTCGAGAGGGGCCCGGCACGACATGAGGGTTCGGAGATCGAGATCGACTTTCTGGACCGCCGCCATAGAGCCTCTCCGGGGACGGCGCCGGCGTTGCCACATGTTCCGATCGAGCTAGTCGCGCGGCGTACTCCGACCGACCTATACGCGCCGGTCCGCCCGGGAGAGCACAGCATGGGTGGACTGCCGACGATCGGCTGGGATGTGCCCGACCAAATGAGGGTCAGCGCGTACGCGCCGCCGGCGTTGCGATCCGCCTGGGCACAGGAATACGCCTACCTGAACATCAATCCAGTGGACGTCCAGCAGGTGCTGCTGTTCCAACTGGCCACCGATGGCGTGGCCGGCTGGATATGGGGTGACATGGGCACCGCCCTGGTAATCATGCCGCGCCCTGATCTAGTTCAGAAGCGCTTCGACCGGGCCTACCTGACCATCGAGGGTGGCGGTTGACCTCGCAAGCCGGAAGCGGGCCTCGTGCCTACTCCCACTCGATCGTTCCCGGCGGCTTCGACGTCACGTCGTAGACGACCCGGTTGATGCCCCGCACCTCGTTGATGATGCGGGTGGCGGCGCGGCCGAGGAAGTTCATGTCGTAGGGGAAGAAGTCCGCCGTCATGCCGTCGACCGAAGTCACGGCGCGGAGCGCGCAGACGAACTCGTAGGTGCGGCCGTCGCCCATCACGCCGACGGTCTGCACCGGCAGCAGCACGGCGAAGGCCTGCCAGATCTTGTCGTAGAGCCCGGCCTTCCTGATCTCGTCGAGATAGATGGCGTCGGCGCGACGGAGGATGTCGAGCTTTTCGCGCGTCACGCCGCCCGGCAGGCGGATGGCGAGGCCGGGGCCCGGGAACGGGTGGCGGCCGACGAAGCGGTCGGGCAGGCCGAGTTCGCGGCCGAGCGCCCGGACTTCGTCCTTGAACAGCTCACGCAGCGGCTCGACAAGCTGCATGTTCATGCGCTCGGGCAGGCCACCGACATTGTGATGGCTCTTGATGGTGACGGACGGGCCGCCCGAGAAGCTGACGCTCTCGATGACGTCGGGGTAGAGCGTGCCCTGGGCGAGGAACTGGGCGCCGCCCATCCGCTTGGCCTGTTCCTCGAACACCTCGATGAACAGCCGGCCGATGGTCTTGCGCTTGGTCTCGGGGTCGGACTCGCCCTCGAGCGCGCCGATGAACTTGTCGGCGGCATCCACGTGGACGAGCGGGATGTTGTAGTGGTCGCGGAACATCGAGACGACTTCGTCGGCCTCGTTCATCCGCATCAGGCCGTGATCGACGAAGACGCAGGTGAGCTGGTCGCCGATGGCTTCGTGGATGAGGATCGCGGCCACGGAGCTGTCAACGCCGCCAGAGAGCGCGCAGATGACCTTGCCCTTGCCGACCTGGGCGCGGATCTTGTCGACGGCACGCTGGCGATAGGCCGACATGGTCCAGTCGGACTTCAGCCCGACGATGTTGTGCACGAAGGCCTGGAGGAGCTTGCCGCCATCGGGGGTGTGCACCACCTCGGGGTGGAACATGGTGGTGTAGTAGCGCTTGTCCTCGTTCACGGCGATGGCGAACGGGGCATTCTCGGAGGTGCCGACGACCTTGAAGCCGGGCGGCAGCTCGGTGACGCGGTCACCGTGGCTCATCCAGACCGGATAGCGGCCGCCGACCTCCCAGAAGCCCTCGAAGAGGGGCGAAGGCTCCCTGATCTCGACATCGGCACGGCCGAACTCGCGAGCATGGCCGCCCTCGACCTTGCCACCCTGCTGCAGCGCCAGCGTCTGCTGGCCATAGCAGATGGCGAGGATGGGCACGCCCGAGTCGAACACGGCCTGCGGTGCGCGAGGGCTGCCCTCGTCGGTCACCGAAGCGGGGCCGCCCGAGAAGATGACGCCCTTGGGCTTCATGCGGGCGAAGGCCTCGCCGGCCGACTGGAACGGGTGGATCTCGCAGTAGACACCGGTCTCGCGCAGGCGTCGCGCGATCAGCTGCGTCACCTGCGAGCCGAAATCGATGATGAGGATGGATTCAGCGGGGGCGGCAGCGATGTCTTGCATGGCCCGGAAATAGAGCGCTCCCGGGGATTCCGCAAGTCTCAGCTGCCGATCGCATTTGCGGCATCGACGGTTGGTCGGTGCCGAAATCTACGTGGGCGACGTGCCGTCGTCATGCGGATCCCACCGCGTTGGCCTTGGCGAGCTTGCCGACGAGGTTGGAGTTGAGGCTCGCGTCGATCGCGCGCCTCAGATCGGCGTCGGCGTCGACGGCGGTTCGCAGCTTCTTCTGGTCAAAGGCGAGATAGCGGACCGGTCGCGATGCCACGGCCGTTGCGGAGGCCGGCGCGCCCGAGACGAAGCTCATCTCGCCAAGGAAGTCGCCCGGACCGCAGACGCCGATGATCCGGCCGCCCTTCTCGATCTGCGCCACCCCCTCGGCGAGGAACAGCAGCTCGTTGACCGACTGTCCTTCGAGCGTGAGCCTGGCGCCGGCATCGGCGTGGCGCATCTGTGCGAGCCGAAGCAGGCGCCGGATGCTGCGCCGGTCGATGCCTGCGGGCATGATTGCAGCAAAGCGCTGCTCATCGTCGGTGAACCGATGGCGCTTGGCGTAGTACCAGAGCACCAGCAGTTGCACGACATTCACGCCGACGAAGATCGACTCCCAGAACACGATGACCGGGTCGATATCGATGAAGGCCCGGTTCACGATGCGGATGAGGCCTGCCGCGATGGCGATCGCCCGCAGCCAGCCCATGTCGTTCATGAGCATCGACAGTACGAGCAGCGCGTAGGGCAGATGCGTAAGCAGATGACCGGGATCGGTCAGCTGCGAGACGAGATCCGACAACATTATTGGTCCCGAAGGTATTATGCGCGCCGGAAGTAAAGATACCTCACCAGGGCGTCGTCAATTGGCTCCCGGTCAGAATCGACTCGCACCGAGACTTTCGTCCGCCGGGGAGCGCGGCCCGCCGCCGGGTACTGGTTGTCCGGCAGCGCCTCCGCTTACGATCTTGTGACGCACGGGGAGCCCCCGCCCGCGCTATCCTTCCCGGACTTGCCGTACTGAGAGAACAGAAACAGCGCTTGCACTCACACCGTCGACGGTGCGAAATGAAATCGATTTCATAGGCAACGCGGCGTTCAGATCGCGAGCCTGCCGGAGGGACTTTCGATGCCTGCCAGCCGCCTTGACGGCGCCGATTTCCTGCGCGCCGCCGCCTGCCTCACGGTGCTTTTCCATCACCTGGCCCAGCGCATGAGCTGGCGCGACGACCTCACCTGGATGGAGTGGTTCCGCCCCTTCGCGCAGATGGGCACGTTCGGCGTAGCGATGTTCTTCGTGCTCTCCGGCTTCCTTCTCGCCCGGCCGTTCTGGCAGGCGCTCGACAAGGGCGAGGCGATGCCGTCCCTGCGCACCTATGCCATCCGGCGTGCGGCGCGCATCCTGCCGGGGTTCTGGCTCGCGCTCGCCGTGACCTTCGTTCTCTCGATCACCGTGTTCGGCTTCCGGCTCGACAGCCAGCTGGTGCTGCGGTTTCTCGCCGGGTTCTTCACCGTTGCCGACTGGCACTGGGTGACGCTGTTTCCTGTCGAGGTGAACGGCCCGCTGTGGTCGATCAGCTTCGAAGTGACTTCCTACGTGCTGCTGCCGCTCTGCTTCGTGCTGCTGTTCTGGATGGCGGGCTGGCTGGGACAGGGCTGGCAGTCGCGGCTGGCCTGGATCGGCGTCATCGCGCTGGCGCTGTTCGCGCACTGGCTGTTCGCCCGCTACTACCGCGTCGACATGCGGGAGCGCGGCTGGGATTATGGGCTCATCGGCGGCGCCAAGTACTGGATGCCTCGCTACAACCCGTTCGCCTTCTTCGCGATGTTCGCCGTCGGCGCCCTCGCCGCTGGCATCCAGGTGCGCTGGGCGCGGCATCGCAACTTCGTCTTCGACGTGCTGGCCCTGGCGGCTCTTGCCTGGGGCATGGAACGGATCATGTTCCAGATGGGCATGCGGAACGGCGACAGCTGGGGCTGGCTGGGCGTGCCCTACGGGTTCCCGTGGTTCGTGCTGGCCTGCGGGCTGTTCCTCGCGGCGGCGCCCTCAAGCGCGATGCTGGGGCGGCTGCTCGACAACCCGGCGGCGCGCTATGTGGCCCGCATCTCGTTCGGCATCTATGTCTGGCACTACCCGGTTCTGGAGCTGGTGCGGATCTTCTGGGACCCTCAGATCGACCACGGCGCCGCCACCGAGCCCATGCGCTTCCTGATCACCAGCACGCTGATCACGCTCATCACCATCGTGGTCGCGCACCTCTCCTACTACATGCTCGAGGAACCGGTGATCCGCTGGGCGCGCGGCAAGGAACGCCGCCCGCTGAAGGACGCGACGTTCTCGCCGGCAGCTAGTTGAGGGCAGCGATCGCGAGGTTGAGCAGGCTCGCGAAGCCCACCCATGCCGCGTAGGGCACGAACAGCCAGGCGGAAATCCGATCGCGGTAGGCGCGGTTGGTGATGAAGGCGATGATCAGGGCGAAGATCGCGAGGATCACGATGAAGGCCGGCCAGAGCAGGTGCAGGCTGAAGAACACCGGCGACCACAGCCAGTTCAGCCCCATCTGGGCGTACCAGAGCTTCATCGCGGTGCCGCCCGGCTCGGCCAGATAGGTGCGCCAGCCGGCGACGGCGATCAGCACGTAGAGGGCGAACCAGACCGGGGCGAACAGCCAGTTCGGCGGGTTGAACGGCGGCTTGTGGAGCCCGGCGTACCACTCGGTGGGTGCCGTGGAGAAGCCGATCAGTGCGCCGACGCCGATCACAACGGCGAGGAACACAGCCAGAATGATGAGGCTGCGCGGGGACTTGAGGTCGGTCTGGGTCAAGGTTCTCATGCGCTGTCAACGCGCCAGCACCACTCGGGTTCACTCGGTGATGGTGCAGTCGCGGGCGATATCGATGGTGAACTTGCCGCCTTGGCCGTCCGAGTCGGCATGGACGATGTCGACCGTCTGCTCGTCCGAGGCCCAGAGCGGATAGGCGTTGAGCAGGACCAGGTGGGTCGCGGGCAGCGAGAAGGCACAGCCGCGCCGGGCCTTGCTGCCGTCGGGCGCCACGATCTCGGCGGTGATGCGCCGGTCGCATACGGCCTCGCCGCAGGTCTCGCCGACATCGAGCGCGACCCGGCCCGTTGGGGAGACGAAGTGGTGCTTGGCGCTGGCCCCGGGGAGGGCGAACCAGGCGAAGACGCCGGCCAGCACCATGACGGCGATCGACCCGCCGATCAGCCACCACGGCGAAAGCTGCATGGGTACGCGCGGCATGCTCAGCCCTTCTGCATGGCGATCGTGTAGAAGCCGTCCGTTCCCGTGGTGTGGGGCGTCACCGAGACGCCGCCTTCGGGCGAGAAGCGGGCCCTGAGCTTTGCCCCGGAGAAATGGCTCATCCACAGCTTGTTGCCGGGAACGGCGGTGAAATCGGGATTGGCGGCGAGGAAGGCGGTCGCCTGCCCCATGTTCTCCTCGGGCAGCACCGAGCAGGTGATGAAGACGAGCGTGCCGCCGGGCTTCAGGTAGGTCGCTGCGTCCGCAAGGATCGCGCGCTGCTCCTCGATGCGCGTCGCGAGCTGCTCGGGGGTGAGCTTCCATTTCGTCGTCGGCTGCCGCCGCCAGGTGCCCGTGCCCGTGCAGGGCGCATCGACGACGACGCGGTCGAGCTTGCCCTTGAGATCATCGAGGGCACCGGGCCCGGGCTGGCGCACCTGGACGTTGCGCACGCCGGCGCGCTTCAGGCGGTCGTAGATCGGCGCGAGCCGCGTGCGGTCGCTGTCATAGGCGAAGATCTGGCCGCGGTTCTGCATGGCAGCCGCCATGGCGAGGGTCTTGCCCCCTGCCCCGGCGCACAGATCGAGCACCTGCTCGCCGCCGCGCGGGCTCGCCAGCGCCGCAACGATCTGGCTGCCGAAGTCCTGCACCTCGAACCAGCCCTTGAGGTAGCCTTCCTCGCTGGTCACGTTCGGCGTGCGGCTGTCGCGCGTTCCGGCCGGAAAGCGGATGCCCTCGGCAAGCCGCACGTCGGCCTCTGGAGCGAGGCGCCCAAGCGCCCGTGCGACCTTGTCGCGATTAGCCTTGAGCGTGTTGACCCGGAGATCGAGCGGCGGCCGCCCGGCCAGACCCTCGGCCTCGGCGACCCAGTCGTCGCCAAAGCTCGCCGCGAGATGCGGCACGACCCATTCGGGCACATCGCCGCGAACATGGTCCGGGGCGCCTGCCAGCGGATCGGCGGCGGTCAGGCGTGCCGTCTCCTCGGGCGTGATCTCGCCCGGGCCGAAGCGGTCGCCGGTGAGGCTCTGGTTGAGCTCCTCGACGTTCTCGCCCCATTCGCGCACGACGACGCTCAGCACCAGGGCCCGCGGCGTGTCCTCGCCCATGGCCCATGCATGCGAAGAGCGGCGGCGCAGCGCGTCATAGACGAGGTTGCCGATGGCGGCGCGGTCGCCGGCCCCGGCGAAGCGGTTGCCGAGCCCCCAGGCCTTCAGCGCCTCGGCGACCGGGCGCTTGTGCGCATCGATATCGGTGAGCACATCGATGGCGGCAGCGATCCGGCCGGGCAGTCTCATGCAGGTATCCTCAGTTCGTCAGCGCGTCCGTGACACGATGCGTCACGCGGATCAAGCGAGGAACAGCCGCACGCCCAGGTCGAGCCAGAGCACGCAGAGCAGCAGCAGGCCGGCGAAATAGGCGAAGAACCGCCGGATCACGTGGTTGTCGGTGACGTGGATGAAGGCGTGGACGTAGCGGGTGAGGACGAACAGCCAGGCCAGCATGACCTCAAAGATGGTCGGGCCGAAGTACAGCGCCAGCCCGGCCGCGACGTAGAACAGCACCGGCAGCTGGAATTGGTTGTCGAAGGCGTTGGAGGCCTGCCACTCGCGCTTCGGCCAGCCCTGACGCTCGAGCGCGATGTCGTCGATCCGCACCTCGCCCTTCATCACCATCGGGATGCGGATGGTGCCGAGGTACCAGAGCAGCCCCAGGGCGAGTGCGCCCTGGGCGAGGATGGCGGCGATCAGCCAGGGCGCCATCGGGGCGGCCTAGTTGCCGCCGCGGTAGTTCGGACTCTCCCGGGTGATCGAGACGTCGTGCACGTGGCTCTCGTTGAGGCCGGCGCCGGAGATGCGGACGAACGTCGCGTTGTCGCGGAACTCCTCGAGGTTGTGCGCGCCGGTATAGCCCATGGCGGCGCGGAGCCCGCCCGCCAGCTGGTGCAGCACGTTGCCGGCGGCGCCCTTGTACGGCACCTGCCCCTCGATGCCCTCGGGCACGAGCTTGAGGCTGTCGTTCACTTCCTGCTGGAAGTAGCGATCGGCCGAGCCGCGGGCCATGGCGCCCACCGAGCCCATGCCGCGATACGATTTATAGGAGCGGCCCTGGTAGAGGTAGACCTCGCCCGGGCTCTCGTCGGTACCGGCGAGGAGCGAGCCGACCATGACGCAGCTCGCGCCGCCGGCCAGGGCCTTCGCCATGTCGCCCGAGAACTTGATGCCGCCGTCGGCGATCACCGGAACACCCTGCTTTGCGCCTTCCTCGGCGCAGGCCATCACGGCCGCCAGCTGCGGCACGCCGACACCGGCGACGATGCGGGTGGTGCAGATGGAGCCCGGGCCGATGCCGACCTTCACGCTGTCGGCGCCGGCGTCGATCAGGGCCCTGGTGGCCTCGGCCGTCGCGACGTTACCTGCGACGATGCGGGTCGAATTGCTCTCGCGCTTGACGCGCTCGACCGATTTCAGCACGCCGTCGGAATGGCCGTGGGCGGTGTCGATCACGAGCAGGTCGACGCCCGCGTCGATCAGCGCCAGCGAGCGCTCGAAGCCGGCATCGCCGACACCCGAAGCGGCGGCGACGCGGAGGCGCCCCTGCTCGTCCTTGACGGCATTGGGATTGAGCTGGGCCTTCTCGATATCCTTGACTGTGATGAGCCCCACGCAACGGCCATCGTCGTCGACCACCAGCAGCTTCTCGATGCGATGGGCATGGAGCAGGCGCTTGGCCTCTTCCTTGCTGACGCCATCGCGCACGGTGATGAGCCGCTCATAGGTCATCAGCTCGGAGATGGGCTGGTTGGGGTTCGAGGCAAAGCGCACGTCGCGGTTGGTCAGGATGCCGACCAGCCGACCGAGCCGCCGGCCGCCCGTGCCGCCGTTCTCGACTACCGGAATGCCGGAGATGCGGTTCATCTCCATCAGCGACAGCGCATCGGCGAGCGTGGCGTCGGGCCCGATGGTGATGGGGTTCACCACCATGCCGCTCTCGAAGCTCTTCACGGCCCGGACGTTCTCGGCCTGCACCGAAATATCGAGGTTCTTGTGGATCACGCCCATGCCGCCGGCCTGGGCCATCGCGATGGCCATGCGGCTCTCGGTCACCGTGTCCATCGCCGAGCTGAGGATCGGGATGTTGAGCGAGATGTCCTTGGTCACGCGGGTGCGGATGTCCACCTGCGTGGGCAGCACGTCGGAGTGCGCGGGCTGCAGCAGCACGTCATCGAACGTGAGCGCGCTTTCGCCGGTGATTGAGGTAATGATCTTCGCCAAGGGTCGGGCCCTTCCCTTCTCGCATCAGAAAAACGGAAGCCCGCAGCCGGCGACTCGAAGCCCTGCTGCGGGTTGGCGAGGGTCAATAGCACCAGCACATGGCGATGGGAAGGCGGTTTCCGCATGGCTGCAGTGCGGCCGATTGCGGAGGAAGAACGTGATGTACGCCTGTCGCCCACCGATTGGCTCCGCCCTTCGGGAGCGCTAGAGTAGCAGCCGCGGACGCGCCTCAGGGGTGCGAGGAAAACGCACCCGGGAGGACGGCGCAGAGCGAACAAATCACGAACGAGGAGGAGTAGATGGCAAACGACAACGGCAGACAAGCCGGGCCCCGGTGCATCGCGCTGGTGGGGCCGTTCGCGAGCGGCAAGACTTCACTGCTCGAAGCGATCCTTATGCGGACTGGGGCCATCAACCGACAAGGTCACTCCAAGGAAGGCAACATGGTGGGCGACGCCTCGCAGGAGGCCCGTGCCAACGCCATGAGCGTCGAGGTCAATGTCGCCGAGACCACCTACATGGATGACCGGCTGACCTTCATCGACTGTCCCGGCTCCGTCGAATTCCAGTATGAGGCCCTGCCGGTCCTCGCCGGTGTCGACATGGCCGTGGTGGTGGCCGAGGCCGACCCCAAGAAGGTCCCTGCCCTGCAGCTGATCCTGCGCGACCTCGAGGCACGCCGGCTGCCGCACCTCATCTTCCTCAACAAGATCGACAAGCTCTCGGGATCGGTGCGCGACGTGCTGCAGATGCTGCAGCCGGCGAGCCGCGTTCCCCTCGTTTTGCGCCAGCTGCCGATGACCAATGGAGGCGTCATCACGGGCTGCATCGACCTCGCGCTCGAACGCGCCCATGTCTACCACGAGGCCAGGGAGAGCGAGATCATCGAACTGCCCGACGCCGAGAAGGCCGCCGAAATCGAGGCGCGCACCGCGATGCTCGAGCAGATCGCCGACTTCGACGACACCCTGATGGAGCAGTTGCTCGAGGATGTGCAGCCCGAGAGGAGCCTCGTGTTCAAGGATCTCGTCGCGGAGATGCGGGCCGGCAGGATCAGCCCCGTGTTCATCGGATCGGCCGAGCACGGCAACGGGATCACCCGCCTGCTCAAGGCCATCCGGCACGAAGCCCCGACGGTGCGGGAGACCCGCGAGCGGCTGGGGCTCAAGGACGTTTCGGGCACGGTCGTCCAGGTCATGAAGACCATGCAGACGGCACGCAGCGGCAAGATGTGCGTCGCCCGGGTGCTTGCCGGCAGCGTGACCGACGGCATGGTGCTGCGCTCGGCAGATGGACGAGAGAGCAAGGTGTCCGGCCTGTTCCGGGTCATGGGCCAGGAGACGCAGAAGCGGGACGCCGCACAGGAAGGCGAGACCGTCGCACTCGGCAAGGTCGAGGCTGCCCGCACCGGCGACACGCTGTCGACCGGAATGGTCGCAGACATCGCGCCACTGCCCGAGAGCATGCCGATGATGTCGATCGCCGTGGCACCCAGGGAGCGCAAGGACGACGTGCGCCTCTCGGCCGCGCTCCAGCGCATCATCGAGGAAGACCCTTCGCTCAGGCTCGTCCACGTGCCGGAGACGGGTGAGACCGTGCTCGAAGGGCATGGCGAGATGCACCTGCGCGTCGTCATGGAGCGACTGACCAACCGCTACGGCGTGCCCATCACCACTTCGGTGCCGCGCATCGCCTACCGGGAGACCATCCGCAAGTCGGCCAATGTGCGCGGCCGGCACAAGAAGCAGTCGGGCGGGCATGGGCAGTTCGGCGATGTGGTGCTCACCATCAAGCCGACGCCGCGTGGTTCGGGCGTGGGCTTCGACGAGAGCATCACCGGCGGCGTGGTCCCTCGCCAATACATCAGTTCGGTCGAGGCGGGAGTGCGCGAGTATTTCGACATGGGCGGGCCGCTCGGCTTCCCCGTGGTCGACGTGGCGGTGACGCTCACCGACGGCTCGTACCATACGGTCGACAGCTCAGACATGGCGTTCCGCCAGGCAGCCCAGATCGGCATGCGCGAAGGCATGCCACAATGCGAGCCGGTACTGCTCGAGCCGGTGATGGACGTGACGGTGCGCTGCCCGAGCGAAGCCACCGCGCGGATCAATGCCATCCTGCCGCGCCGGCGCGGCCAGATCGTCGGTTCGGATGCGCGGGATGGCTGGCACGGCTGGGACGAGATCCACGCGCTGGTCCCGGCCTCGGAGATGCAGGACCTGATCGTCGAGCTGCGTTCGGCAACGGCCGGTGTCGGCAGCTTCGTGCAGGAGTTCGACCATCTCGCCGAGATGAGTGGGCGACTTGCCGACGAGGTGGCGCAGAAGTACGGGCGTCACGCCGGGGCCTAGCGCAAAGAGCAGAAGGGGCGGAGGCAGGGCGAGCCGGACACCGGGAGTGTGGGATTCGACCCACCCTCCGCCGACTTGTCCCCCCACCCCAGCACCCGTGCGATTCTTCCACTCGTCCGCTGCACCGAAGCGAGATCATGACGAGTGGTTGGTGCAGGGGAGACCGGGTGGTGGTGGAGTCGTCCGCCATCAGGCCGAAAGCACGACGGCATGATCCGGTTCGCCGGGGACGCCGCTAGCACGCGGGAGCCATCCGAATGCAGGCTGGTTCAGGGGACAAGGCTGCCACGCATGAGGCAGCCGCAAAGGCGGGGCGGTTCGGTGGATTCCGGCCGTCTGTCAGCCGGCACGTTCCCCGCGATGCGGTACGGGATGCGCCCGGGCCATCGTGCCATACGCCCAAAACCCCGGCCGGCCGGCGAGGCGCGAGCCTCGTTTCATCTGCGGACTACCCGCGTGAGGCCAGCGCCTCGCCGGCCCCGCTTCATCTCCCTTCCGGGAGATGCGTTCTTTGAGAACTCCGAAGCCGCGTGGCTGTCGGATGCATCGGTATGCCCAGGGTAGTACCACCCCACCGGCTGTCATCCCTGCGCAAGCAGGGACCCAACCATCGGCCGGCGCCGGCGGCGAGATGGGTCCCTGCTTTCGCAGGGATGACATCGAGGGTGTGGCACCGCCCTCGCCACTCCACTCCACCCACCGTCATCCCCGGGCTTGACCCGGGGACCCAATCGATCTCTCAGCCAGGCACCAACCCGCCGCCTCACACCCCGGCTTCTGCCGGCGCCTGCTTCACCGGGCCGAGGTCCATCGCCTCGATCGAGGCGATGAGCGGCTCGATGCGGTCGGCGAGGTCGACATAGCGCTGCTCCATGACGAAGTTGAGCGTCATGTACTCGCGGCCGGGGCAGAAGGTGGCGATGTTCTGGGCGGGGTGGTAGGCGCCGCAATAGATCGGCTCCATCATCCACTCGGTCACCGGCCCGAAGGTGCGGTGCGGCGGAACCAGCGTCAGCACGGTGTCGGTACGGCCCGCAAAACGCCAGAAGCGCGGACCATAGAGGAACGGGAGCAGCTTCTGCACCTTGCGGTGGAGCGCGAAGAGCGCCAGCGTCTGGACCTGGAACGAGGTGACGTCGGAGTTCTCGATCTCGCTGACGACGCGGTCGACGTTACGGACATAGTCGACGAAGTCGGGGATGTACTTGAACTTCGCCATGAGCGCGCGGACGCGGAAGAAGTCGTCGTCCACGGCGTTGCGGCGCGTATCCAGCATCGTGTAGGCGGCCGTGATCACCTCCTCGTTGTGGCGGTGATCGCTGTCCGAGTGCAGCGCGTGCGTGACGATGGCGAAATAGAGCGAGCGCTGGCGCACGCCGAGCCGGTTCGCCAGCGTCCGCATCCGGTCACGCTTGAGCGGCAGCGTGCGGTAGCCGAACGGCTTGTCGGGCGGCGAGAGGACGTGGGCGAAAAACAGGTGCAGCGCGACGCCGATGCCGGCGCCGAGGGCGCCCTTGATGCGCTGGCCGAACGGCACCTTGTTGGACTTGTTCTTCTGGATGCCATGGCTCGCCGTCTGCGAGCGCGACAGCAGCGCGGAGTCAGATCCCTCGAGCACGCTGTGGGCGGCCCGGACCTGGATGATCGACGCCCTGCCCTCGCTGTCCGGCCCGCCCTTGCGGGTCGCGGCCATGAAGCGGAACAGCGGCAGGTCGGGATGGTCGAAGATGTCGGCGCTCTTGCTTATCCACTTGTCGGGATAGCCCTCGAAGTCATCGACCATTTCGACGGAGGTGATTGCATCCAGCTGGCTTTCGGTCAGCGGATGGCCCGGGCGGGCCCCGATGAAACCGTGCGTCAGTTGCGGGGCAAGACCAACAACCTGAGCAACGAGCTGCTTCAGCCGTTCCTGGTCGAACTGCTCCCTGGAGAAGGCAGTAAAGAAGATCGTGTCCTTGCCGGCGAACAGGAACCACTGGAAATTGGTAAAAAGCGCCTGCGGGTCTTTCTGCACGGCAGCAAAGGCTAGATCGAGCGCTTCGGCATGGCTCGAAGCAAAGCTCGAAGACGAAAAACTCTTCATGGCAAAAAACTCACGGAATCCCTAAGCGTATAAGCCACGCTTGGCGGCTTTTGGTCAATTGCCGAGCACTGGGCCGAAATAAGCAGGCACGCCTGTTGCACCACGGCTCCACGCACCGTAATGCTTGGAAGATAACTTCGATCCTAATCATGCCTCGCGAGAGGCTCCTCCTTGCGCATCATCCCCCTCGTCCTCGCGGTCGCCCTGTTCATGGAAAACATGGACTCGACCGTCATCGCGACCTCGCTTCCAGCGATTGCGGCCGACATCGGCACCGAGCCGATTTCGCTGAAGCTCGCGCTTACCGCCTACTTCGTCGCCCTCGCCATCTTCATCCCGCTCTCGGGCTGGGTAGCGGACAGGTTCGGCGCCAAGAACGTCTTCCGCGTCGCCATTGTCGTGTTCATGATCGGCTCGATCTGCTGCGCCTTCTCCGACTCGCTGCTGACGTTCGTCCTCTCGCGCTTCCTGCAGGGCATCGGCGGGTCGATGATGACGCCGGTGGCCCGGCTGGTACTGGTGCGCGCGACACCAAGGAACGAGCTGGTTTCGGCGATGGCATGGCTCACCATCCCGGCGCTGATCGGCCCGATAACCGGCCCGCCACTTGGCGGCTTCCTCACCACCTATCTCAGCTGGCACTGGATCTTCTGGATCAACGTGCCCATCGGGATCATCGGGCTGATCCTCGTGACGAAGTTCCTCAATGCCGGGGAGACACGCAACGAGCGGCCGATAGACATTCCCGGCCTGCTGCTCTCGGCCATCACCTTTGCCGGCATCATGTTCGGCTTCTCGGTGATCAGCCTGCCGGCCATTCCCACCTGGGCCGGCTACACGGCGATCGTCGTGGGCGCAGTAGCCGGCGTCATCTACCTGCGCCACGCCCGGCGTGCCGAGTTCCCGATCCTCGATCCCAGGATGTTCCGGCTGCCCCTGTTCCGGAATGCCATCATCGGCGGCTCGCTGTTCCGGATCGGCATCGGCGCGTTTCCGTTCCTCATGCCGCTGATGCTGCAGCTGACCTTCGGGCTCACCCCGTTCGAGTCGGGACTCACGACCTTCATCGCCGCCTTCGGCGCGATCCTCTCCAAGTTCGGAGCGGAGCGGCTGTATGCCAGCTACGGCTTCCCGCGGACGCTCGTCGCCATGTCGGTCCTGGGGTGCCTGCTGCTTGCGGTGAACGGCTTCTTCACGCCGGCCGTCCCCCACTGGCTGCTCATGGCGGCGCTGCTCTTCGGCGGCCTCACCCGCTCGTTCTTCTTCACCGGCGTCAATGCCCTCGTCTTTGCCGATGTCGACGAGGCCCATGCCAGCCAGGCCACCGCCATCAATGCCGTGAGCCAGCAGCTCAGCATCGCGGCGGGCGTGGCGGTCGCAGGCGGCGTGCTCGAGATCTCGTCCAATTTCCATGGCGGCGAGCTGACCCTGGGCGACTTCCACATCGCCTGGTTCGTGGTCGCGGCCGTGGCAATCTCCAGCGCCATCCCCTTCATGCGGCTGCCACCCGATGCCGGCAGCGACGTGTCGGGCCACAAGATCAAGACCATCACCAAACCCGCTCCAGTGACCGCCTGATATGTCCAGCCTGCGCCTTACCCCGCTGATCCTTGCCGTCGCGCTGTTCATGGAGAACATCGACAGCACGGTCATCGCCACCTCGCTCGCAGCCATCGCGCACGACATCAACTCAGAGCCGATCGCTCTGAAGCTGGCGCTGACCACCTACATGGTGGCGCTCGCGATCTTCATCCCGGTCTCGAGCTGGATGGCCGACCGGTTCGGCGCCAAGACGGTGTTCAGCTGGGCCATGGTCGTGTTCGTGCTCGGCTCGGTCTGCTGCGCCATCTCGGATTCGCTGCTGACCTTCGTTGCGTCGCGCTTCCTGCAGGGCATGGGCGGGGCGATGATGACGCCCGTGGCGCGGCTGGTGCTGGTGCGGGTGACGCCGCGAAACCAGCTCGTAGACGCCATGGCCTGGCTGTCGATCCCTGGCCTCGTCGGCCCGATCATCGGGCCACCGATCGGCGGCTTCATCACCACCTTCGCCAGCTGGCACTGGATCTTCCTCATCAACGTGCCGATCGGGCTGCTGGGCGTGCTGCTGGTCAACCGCTTCCTGCCCGAATGGCATCGGAACGAGCCGCGGAAGATGGACTTCACCGGGTTCCTGCTGGCAGGCACGACCTTCGCGGGCTGGGTGTTCGGCATCTCGGTGCTGACGCTTCCCGCACTTCCCGCCGGGTTCGGCTACGGCGCGCTGCTGATCGGCACCGCCGGCGCCATCGCCTACTGGTTCCACTTCCAGCGCACCGAATATCCGCTGCTCGACCTCAGGATCTTCCGCCGGCCGATGTTCCGGCTGACGGTGATCGGCGGCTTCATCTATCGCCTCGGCACGGGCGCGATGCCGTTCCTGTTCCCACTGATGCTGCAACTCGGCTTCGGGCTCAACCCGTTCGAGAGCGGCATGGTGACGTTCGCCACCGCCATCGGTGCGTTCAGCGCCAAGTTCGTCACCGAGCGGCTGCTGATGCGGTTCGGCTTCAAGCCGAGCCTCATCGCCTCGACGGCAGTCTCGGCGCTCGGGCTCGTGGGCATGGGCATCTACGGGCCGGAGACGCCGGTGCCGCTGATGATGGCCTTCCTCGTCATCACCGGCTTCTTCCAGTCGGTGTTCTGGACGACCACTAACGCGTTCGTGTTTGCCGATATCGAGGACAAGGATGCGGGTCAGGCCAACGTCATCAGCCAGGTCGGCGTGCAGCTGTCGCTGGCCTGCGGCGTGGCGCTGGGTGGCGGCGTGCTCGAAGGGCTGAGGCTTACGCATGGCGGCGAGCCGGTGCTGGCCGACTTCCACCTCTCCTTCTTCGTCATAGCGGCCGTGACGCTGGTCTCGACGCTGTGGTTCCTGCGCATGCCACGCGGCGCCGGAATGCATGCGCATGCCGGCAAGCCGCAGGGCGAGGCGGCGGAGTAATCAGGACCTCAAAGAGGCAGCGAAAGCAACGATCTCGGGACCGAGCCGATCCCAGTCGTACAGATGGAGCGGGCTGGTCGGCCGGCGCGGCACGCTGCGGACCCAATCGGCAGCCCGCCGGAGGACGTCGCTGGTCAGTTCCCCCTCGTAGAGATGTACCCATTCGGGACCAACCTCCGCGCGCAGCTCCTTCAGGCTGCCGACGGCAGGTGCGATAACCGGACGATTTCGCGACAGCGACAACAGCGCCACACCGCTGTTCAGGATGTGCCGGTAAGGCAAGATCACGGCGTGGGCCGCGTCCACGGCGTCTTCAATCTCGGCCTCCTCGAGTGGTTCGCTGGCGAGGTGCAGCGAAATGTTGTTGGCGCCGGCGGCCAGACGGGAGAGCAACGACCGAATATGCGGATCCCTGGCCAATCCCTTGATGTTGAGGTCGACCAGTCCAGCGAGCGGCCTTGTGGCCTCGATCAGGCCATCGACATTCTTGTAGGGGCGAACGAGGCCCGCGAACTGCAGGCGCAACGGGCGGTCCGCCGTTGGCGGCGCGAATGCTCCAGCCTGCCGAACCGCGCCGCTGCGATAGTGGCCATGGCGGACAACGACACTGGTAGCGCGCACAAACGGGTAGGCGGCAGCGAATTGGTCGCGCGAATGCCTCGAGAGAAACACCAGTCCATCGAGCTGCCCCAGGAATGCGCGCCAGATCTTGCCGCCCTCCTCGCCCCGATCATGCGGCTGCAGGTTGTGGACGACCCAGATCCAGCGCGTGCCGAACACGGATCGCGAAAGCCGCATGAGCAGAAGCTTGCCGGTGGCCTGCCACCGGCGTCGTCCCACCGGGCTGAACATGTCGTTGGGCCAGTGCACGATGTTGACCTGGCTGCCCCAGGCCTCGCCCGGCCGCCAACGCAGACGCCGGACCCGCCACCCGGCCGTGGTGAAGGCAGCGGCGAACAGGTTGACGTACCGGTTCAGAGGCGAGTGGTGGGGCCGAATACTCACGCTTGGCGTCTTGCGAGAGCTCATCTGCCTCGTCTCCTCGCCAGCATCAGCCCTTGAAGCCGCGGGCGACGAGGTAGGTTTCGGCGGAGTCCTGCCGGCTGGCCTTGGGCTTGGCGTGCATCGTGGTGGCGAAGTTCTGCTTCAGCATGTGCAGCAGTTCGTGCTCGGTGCCGCCCTGGAAGACCTTGGCGATGAACGTGCCGCCGGGCGCAAGCACCTGGACGGCGAAATCGGCCGCGAGTTCGACCAGCGCGATGATGCGCAGGTGATCGGTGGCGCGGTGGCCCGTGGTCGGCGCTGCCATGTCGGACATGACGATGTCGGCCTTGTGCCCGCCCAGGGCATCGATCAGCGCTTGCGGCGCGTCTTCGTCGTTGAAGTCCTTCTGGAGCAGGACGACGCCGGGGATCGGATCCATCTCGAGATAGTCGATGCCGACGATGAGCGGGTTCTCTTCGGTCGATCCGACGATGGGGGCGGCGACCTGCGACCAGCCGCCGGGAGCGGCGCCCAGATCGACGATGCGCATGCCCTTCTTGAACAGGTGATAGCGCTCGTCGAGTTCCTTGATCTTGAAGGCGGCACGCGACCGATAGCCCTCGGCCCGGGCCTTGGCCACATAGGGGTCGTTGAGCTGCCGCTGCAGCCACAAAGTCGAGCCGATCTTGCGGCCCTTGGCCGTCTTCACGCGCACCTTGAGGTCGCGATCCGAACGGCGACCAACTCCATCTCCGCTTCCCTTAGGCATCAGCGCCCTCCCTTACCCCGGTTGGCGCGGCCTGCGCGGTCCGCATCGATCAGCGAAATGAGGATCCCCTCGCGAAGTCCCCGGTCGGCGACGCGCACCCGCTCGGTCGGCCACTCGCGGCGGATGGCCTCGAAGATGGCGCAGCCGGGGAGAACGAGATCGGCGCGGTCCTTGCCTATGCAGGGATGGGCCACGCGCCGGTCGAAGGTCATGCCGAGCAGCGCCTGCATGGTCGCATCGACGTCGGTGCGGTTCATCCACAGGCCGTCGACCTTCTGGCGCTCGTAGCGCTCGAGCCCGAGATGCAGGCCGGCGAGTGTCGTCACCGTGCCGGAGGTGCCGATCAGGTGGACCGGGTGCTCGGCGATCATCTGGCGCAGCTTTTCGCGGCCGCGGAACTGGCGCAGGTGCCCGGAAACGAAGGCCACCATCTCCTCGAATCGATCGCGGGTCACGTCAACGCCGCCGAACTTCTCGGCGATCGAGACGACCCCGACGGGGAGCGACTGCCAGGAGCGGATGGACGAGAACATGCGGCCCTGCCGGCGCGGGCGTCCACCGCGGAAATCGAGCCAGGCGAGCTCGGACGAGCCGCCGCCGATATCGAACATCAGCGCGCCGGCCGACGCCTCTTCGATCAGGTCGGCGCAGCCGGTGACGGCCAGCGAAGCCTCCGTCTGGCGGTCGACAATTTCGAGCACGAGCCCAAGCTCGCGCTCGACCCGGGCGATGAACTCGAGACCGTTCGAGGCCGCGCGGCAAGCCTCGGTGGCGATGAGCCGCATGCGCGTGGGCTCGTGCTCGCGCAGCTTGTTGCGGCAGAGGCGCAACGCCTCCATCGTCCGCTCCATGGCGGCATCGGAGAGCCGGCCTGTGGTGGAGAGGCCCTCGCCCAGCCGGACGATGCGAGTGAAGCCGTCGAGTACGCGGAAGCTGTTCTCGTGCGGGCGGGCGATCAGCAGGCGGCAGTTATTGGTGCCAAGATCGAGCGCAGCATAGATCGGCCCCCGCGAACGGCGCGCCGGGTGGACTGCTGGATTCGTCCGCCTATCCGTTCCGCCTTGATCCGGTTGCCCCCCGGCTCTTGCGGTCGACGGGGCCCGGCTCTCGCCTTGCCCCCCACGGTGCCGCTCGAGGCTCTCGGCCTCGATTGCGGCGGCGGACCGATCGGAATCGGCCAACCTGTTTCTCCATTCCCGTGCAGTCGCTCGACCGGCCTCAGAACCGGGGCGCCCGACGCGGGCTCATTTCAGTGTCGCCGAAAACCCTAGTGGATGAAGCCGGTGAGCGCAACGCCAAGATTCCGCCGTAAACCGCCCTGCCCCAGCCGCTGCGACGAACAGAAAATGTTCGCCAACTGGGGTGTTGATCCCGGCATCGAATGTCGCTAGAAGGCCACACCGAACGTCGAGGGCTGACGCCCCGCGTTCCCAGGCTAGGCGCTTGGGGAATAGTTCAATGGTAGAACAGCGGACTCTGACTCCGTTAATCTTGGTTCGAATCCAGGTTCCCCAGCCAGCCTCTTTTCACATTAATTTTCAATGGGTTAGCGTGAGCCTGTAGCAGGAGACTGTAGCAGGCCACCGTAGCGTGCTCTGTGGCATTTCATCGCGCCGAGAGCTCGTCGCAAAGTCAAAGCCCGCCAGGTCCGCGGACCAACTCCCGAAAGTCGTCCTCGGTCACCAGCAGGATAGGCGCGCCCTTTGCCGCCAACTGCTCGGCGTAACGAAGGTTAGAGCTCTTACCGTCGGCGCCGACGACGCCTGCTGGCAACTCACCAACCACAACCATGGTCGTTTCCTGCGTCACTCTTTTGCGCACTGCCGCGCCGGCAATGTGGGCCATATCGGCGAGCTCAAACTTGTCGACTGTGAAGTTTCCGGTGAAGACAATGCTCTCGTCGATCAGTGGCCCGTCACCATCGCCCTCTCGAGTGATGTCGCGCTTCGATCCGCCGTAGCTTCCTCGCGGTTTGGGCATACTGAGTTGTGCCCACCGCAAGAGGTCTGTTCCGCTGGCCTCCATTGCGAGCAGCATGATCTGCCCGGCAGCTCGGGCGTCTTCCAAGGCATCGTGGTGGCGAAGGCTGATGCCGAAATGCCGCGCCAGGTTCTTCAGCCGAAACCACCTTGGCTCGCGAGGTCAGGCCACACCTGTCGGGCGATCAGGCAGCTATCCAACCAAGTGCATTGAAGGACCCGTAGCCCGTGGTGCGAGGCCGCTTGGCCCATCGCGATGCGATCGAAGGAGTGGTGGCTAAGGACACTTTGGCCCGCGAGTATGCCAGATAGCCTTGAGTGGACTTGGGGAAAGGTCAGAGCGCCGCGCACGCGAGCTGAGTCAATGCCGTGTATACCGATGTTGATCGGATCGAAGTCATCCTCCGGATCTACGTAGACGACGTCGCTAGCCACTTCTTTCCCACCGTCGAATACGACAACAGCGACTTGGCAAATGCTTCGTTGACGGCGATTTGCTGTCTCCACGTCTATTGCTGCAAAACGCATTGATGAGCCCCTCCCGACTGCTACATTGAGCCAATAGATGTGCAACACGCAACGCTGTTAGTTACGAACGGCAACCTCCACGCGGTATTTTGGCGATCCATAGATAACGCAACCTCGTGGCTATCGTCAGCGAAGTAGTTCAGGAAGCTCGTAGAGCAGCTTCAACGCCTCCGGCCAACCGACGTCGGAGAACAGGCGCAAGATCTCGACAAGCGCGGAGCGGCGCGTGTCGTCCTCAAAGATTGCGCGGTGATCGGCGATATAGCGAGTGATCATCCGGACAATGACTGGGGCGGCAAGACCTTCGTGATGATAACCCTCTCGCGCGGCCGGGCCCTTAAGTAGGGCGTGAAGCGCGTCGAATACGCCGGCCGGATCGCCGGGGATCAGAAACTCGTAGAGTTCGACGAGGCGATGGTGAGTCGAAGGTTCGTGCGACGCCGCCAACAGCGCGAGCATCGGGCGATAATCTACGAGGAATCGGCGCATGGCGTCGATCGACATGAGCCCTACCGCAGCCTCGCGGTTTTCTGCATATGCCCCCGAGCCGAAGTAGAGCTGGTTCGTGAGGTGGCCGATCACGGACTCGGCAGCCTTGTAGGTGGCGGCGGCGGCATCGCGCGCGGCGCCTTCGACCGACTCGCCCGTTAACGCAGCGTGGCTGGCTTCAGCCGCCGCCGAGCACGCCTCCAGGATGACCATCGCCGCTTGCTGCGAGCGATCTGCAAGCCCAGCGTCGCGCTCCTCACCGTATGCGTAGCGGGCGAAGAAAGCGCCGCGCAGCTGCGACAGGAAGGAGGTGAAGAACTCGCGGTGCGCGGCGGGACCATCGACCCAGGCCCTTAGCCATTCAAGCGCGATGCCCTCATTCTGCCAGCACCAAAGCTGCGCGGTCAGGCCGCCCAATTGTTCGCCAACCTCGTCGCGACCGGACTTGTGGTCGCACTCGACCGCCTCACTGCGGGTCCGCACGATCTCTATGATCGCCTTGCACTTCTCGACATTGTGCCAAGTGAAGCGCGCTATGAAATAGTGCAGGTAGGCACTTAGCACTCCGAAGTGGGGCTCGTCCCGTGCGACATTCTCGGCCAACTCCCACATTTTGTCGGCTGCGATGCGGCTCAGCACCTGCAGGTTCTGCGCCACTTGAAGGCGGACCTGCGGCGTCGGATCGGCGAGGATCGCTTCGAACATGTCGACGATCTCGCCATGATCTTCGCCGAACCGGTCGGCCAGCGACGCATAAGCCTCAGCCGCGTAGACGCGGACTTCCCAGTTTCCCCAGCTCAAGCTGGAATCATCGTTCTTCTCTCCGGACTCCGGGAAGGGGCTCGCCCATAGTCGCCGCAACACGGCGAGCAGTTCCTCGATCGCCGGCATGCCATCGATTCCTGGTGCATAGGCCTTTGCACCAGCGATACGTTCGACGGCATTGCTGACATGCCCCCAGACAGGCTGCTCCACTTTCTCGTGCAGAGTCGCGGAGTGAGCGTCATAAAGCGCGATCGTCGTCGACACTTCCGCCCAAAGCCCGGCGAGCGCCGTGCCGCCACTGTCCGAGGGCGTGGCCTGCACTATCTCGTAGAGCGCCTCGGAACGAGACAACATCTGCGCGTCCACGCCTTCGTCGACATTGACGCCTTCGCCGGCGAGAAGACTGCGCGCGACGCCGCGCGACGAGCCCCAGTGCGCCGACAGCGAGCGCGTCGGCGGATTGCCGGACAGTTCGTCTGCGGCCACGAGTTCGGCGCGTAGCGCTCGCATTGTATCCGTGGCGATCGCGTCGACATCAACTAGCGACAGGAAGCGGCTCAGTGTGCCGCGCCACCGGCGCAGCTTGGCTTCGTCCGTGAACAAGCCAGGCCGCAAGGCGTCGACTTCGAACGCGGCTCGATCCTCAATCGACCGCGAAGGATAGGCGGCAACCAGAAGGCGGACAGCGTCGCGGACGATGTCGCCATGTGCCAAGATCGTGTTGCTGCTTGCGAACGGCCACAACAAGTCGGCCGTCTCACCGACGCGCTCGGCGCCGACGCCGAGTATGCGCTTCCACACCGCTGGCCCGGCATACGCGGTTGCCGCTGCATCGACTGTCGCTGCAAAGGCGGCGGGCGAGCAGCTACGCAGATGCGCGACGAGCTGTGTAAGCACATTGTCGTCCTGTGTGCCGTGGCGATCGTGATGGTCCCAGGCTCGATACTCACGATCGTGGCCGAGCAGGTCGAACGGCTCGCGTCCCGGCACCACGACCTGCTCGCGACCGTTGGCCAACTGCGTCAAGCGATCGGTATCGCCGAGCGACGCTTCCACGATTGCGCGCGTGCCGAGCGAGGGCGACAGCTCAAGCAGGCGCGTAACACTCCGGCCGAGGTTGAAGCGGCAGTGGCGATACTCCTGGCTGCGGCTAGACGAGAGCGGCAGAATACGGCTAGCGTGTCCGCCCAGGAACGACGTGCTGTCGTCGGTGATATCGCGCGAATAGAGCACCCGGTAGATTTCGATCGTGAAATCCGCGTCGGCGCGCGCGACCGGCATAATCTGCTCGGAAAGCCAGGTCGCCTCCTGGTCCGCATGGACCGAGAAATGCGGGTCGCGGAGCATCCGGTCGAGCAGCGCCCGGGACGCGGCTGGATCGGAAGCGAAGCTTTTGCCAACGAAGCGGATCGTGCTAGTCGCCGTATGCTGCATCGGCGGATCGGCCGCCCAAGCAAAGGCGAGTAGCGCACGCGCGGCACGGCCAAAAACGTCGAGTAGCGTGGGTTCGGCAAGGTCACCCTTGTCGAACAAGGTGTGGAGCAGGAAGCGCGTCGCGTCGGAAAGCTCGCGTGAGCCTTCTCGGATCGCGGCGTCGGCGACCATTGCCCAGGCGAGCGCCTCCTCTTGATGAATGCTGCCGTTGGCATCGACCGCCATGCCGACGAAGCGGGCGAGCCGGGAGAGCATCGTTGCCAGGGCCTCGCTTTTGGCACGAGCCGCGATCAGCTCGACCAGATCTGCGATATCGGCCGGCATCGCGACGCGTTCGATAGCGGTGCGCAGAGCCACGTTGGCGAGCACCGGATCGACCGCCGGATCAGCGTAGATGTCGGCGACCAGGCGCCAGACCTGCATCTTGCCTTCGGCGTCTTGGCGCCACAGCCGCTCGATCGAAAAGCGCAGTGCGGGCGAGAGCAAGAGCGCGATCGAGGTATCGCCGCCGAGCTGTTTTATGAGCCGGGTGGGATCGTCCCATTCGAGAAAGAAGCGGCCGGCGACGTGGTCGAACAGGACATGATGAGCGAAGCTGACGAGATCGCCAGACTCGGCGAGCACGCCGGCTTGAATGACTGCATCAAGTTGATCGTCTCCGACGACCACTTTGCGCACCGCGAGCCGGCGCCGCGCAACCATCGCGCCGACGGTCGCTGCCGCGGCCCGATGCGCCGGTGTGCCGATGAGCCGGCGATCCTCATAGGCGTCGATGAGGTCGGACTGAGTGGCGATGGTGCGAATGCTGTCGGGGCTCGCGCCATCGGCGAGCAGTTGCGCGGCGAGCGAGAGATTAAAGACGTTGCGCAGCAGGTCGCGCAGCTTGTCGGGTGCGGCGTCAAACAGCATGCCAAGGTCCGCGGAAGCGACGCCAGCGGCGTCGAGATCATCATCCGCGAGCCGAGGGACCTGGAAATGCCGGACATTGCTCAAACCCGCCTCCGAATAGGCCGGATCGGGTGGAGTGCCAGGCATGGCGTCGCGGAACCGCCTACCGTTGCGGAGATCGAACGTGCGAATCGAGGCGATGATGGTCCAGTTCGGTGCCGCCGCACCCACCTCCTCGATCAACTTCGCGAAGACACCTTCCGCCGGACCGCCACGGGCAGCATCCAGCGCATCGATGATGAGCAGCTTACTTCCTGAGCCCGGCGACCCGCCCAGCACCTCGGTCAGGGGATGTGCCAATCCAAGTTCGGACTGGAGATTGGCGGCGATGGCGACGCCCGGGAAGCGATCGACCGAGAGGAGCACCACCGTGTCGCCCGCCGCGCGGCGCGCCTGCGCCAGCGTGACCAGCGCACCGGTCTTGCCGGCGCCGGGCTCACCAACGACGATCAACGAGCCTGTATCGACCGCTGCGCCAAGCGGCCCGTCGCTGGCCCGCGCGATCGGAATGCCGCCAGCAATCGGCAGGCGCGTGTGTCCCACGAGGCGCGCGAGCTCCGCATCCGTCGCGGCCGACAGCCGCTCTAGATCTGCGGCGTAGTCGGCGGCGCCGACGTCATTTTGACCAAGCCGGCGGAGCTCGCGCAGCAAGCCGACACGATTCGCGGGCGCTCCGTTGCCGATCATGCCGCGGATGATGCCCTTCAATTCGCGCAATGGCGCGTCTCCAGCAGCTTCGCAGCCATAGAGCCGCGCGCCGAGCAGCCGCGAGGCTTCGCGCCAATTGTCCTCACCCTCGTTCATGGAGAAGCGCACGATGCGGAACAGCCGCGCCATCGTCGCGAGTTCGTTGTCGGTCGGCGGCGTGGGCGAGTGCGTCGCCCATGCAGTCCGCGCATGGGTCTCGAACAGATCAAGTGCCTCCCGTTCGCCCAAGGACCGCCCAGCCTTGGTGGTTGCCCAGCTGCCGCCAAGGTCGAATGCTCGGCACCCGCGCTCCAAGGCGTCGAGCGTGCGCGGCGCGTTGACCGCAACCGCCAGCACAGCGCGTGCCTTGGCCAGGTCGACCTCGAGGCCAGCGGCGCGGGCGTCGACCATAACTCGAACGAGTTGGCTGATGGTCTCACCGAGCGGGCTCTTGGGACTGGTGTCCAGTCCGGCCCTGGTCTTACTCTGCAGGTCGATGCGGCCGGCGTCGTCCTGTTCAAGGCGAATGTCGTCGAGCCCATCGCCGGTTTCGAGCTGGATCGAGACCGGCAAGGCAGTGTTGGCGAGGCCGAAGCGCCCACCGACCGGGATCCGCGCCAGCAGATGTGCGGCAAGCCAAGTGCCGACCTCGGCCTGGAAGTCCATCCCGGCTTCGGTTGCTCGCCCACCCGCGTTCATTCTAGGTGTCGACGTCTTTCTGCGCACCACTATGTTTTTCCACTCGAAGAGAACGTCGCCCAAGACATCTGCGGGACGGGCCAAGCCACAAACTAGCTACCTAAGGTGATGGTCGGGTCGACAGGCGCCAGCCCCCCGCTTGAATGCCGGCCGTGCCCGCCAGATCTTGTCCGCGACGACCGTGCGCAGAGTAGGTCGGTCGCGGGACCGCCGGGCCTAGCGAGGTCGATAGAACGTGAGTATCGACCCCTCCAACTCTGGCCTAGTACTAGAGGCACGGGTCGCATCCTGTTTGAGTTGCACGACTTGACCGATCTTGCCGGCGAACCATCCGCCAGGGAGGTTCGCCAAGGCCTCGATATCGCCGGCGGGCATCGTGAACTCCACAGCAAGCAAATCGGCTTTAGTCCGGACACCGCCATCGACGATCGCGTTTAGCGCGTCCGAAAGATTATGGGGTTCTGGGATGGCCCACTCGCGATCAAGCGGCTCCTCACGGTTCCAACCCTTTGCTGAGTAGAGCTTATAGAGATCGACTGCGTGCTCTGGCGGGATGATCTCCAAGTCGCCGAGGCGCTTTATCTGAGCCTTGACGGATACTCGCCAGCGCTCCTTGGCTGCCAAAAGAGCGGCGAGCGAAACACGCGATACTTCCAGCGGATACGTTGTCGATGGCAGAAGAAATGCGCTTGCGAGCCGAAAGGCCTGTCGTTCGATCTCCTTCAGGTCGCGCTTCAAATCACCCTCAGAAACGTCTTTGTGCAAGACCGCGTGCGCGAGCTCATGCGCCGCATCCATTTGTCGTCGAGGGAACGACATCTTGTCGGTGGCCAACAAGATGTGTGGCCTGCTCTCCGCTGACGACCAACTACAAAGTCCGTCAAGCTTTGACGTGCCCATCTCGATGGTCGAAACCACGACACCGATGCGCTCCATCAACGACACCACGTCGGTGCAAGGGCCTTCGCCCATCTTCCAATGACGGCGAAGATCTAGGGCGATGCGCTCGATGTCCTCGTCGCGAAGCTGCTTGTAGGTATGACCGTCTAGGACATCCGGGATATCGACGGCCGGGAAATCCACGTAGTGCTGCAATACAGAGGACAACTCCTGCAGCCAGCGCATCTGGGCGTGCTGATATTCCAGGTCCCTAATCAGGGTGCTCGACAACGACCGGTAAAACATCGGCCGAGGGCTAGTGAAAACGGGCCGCAGGAAGAACTCTCGGCGCACGTTCAGGACGGTTGAAAGCGCGGTCCAAGCACTTTCATCTGGGGCACTGGTCCCATCCTCCCAGCGGCCGACCGTGCTCGGGTTCATACCCAAAAGGCGGGCCAACTGAGACTTGCTGGCGACGCGGCGAGCTGCCCGCGCCTCCACTAGCCTCTCAGGAATGAAACCAGGAATACCAACACGCATAGTCAAACGGTCCTAAGTAGAAGCCAGGGGCCTATTTTTTGTCTTCTTCGCCTTCATCCTGCTGGGCAGCTTCCGGGGGCACGAACGGAATAACCTTCTTCTTGAGGGTAACGCCGGCCACGTCCGCCGGCGTCGGAGACAGGGGCGATGTTTCCGGCGCCGTCGCATCTCCAGCGCCGCGCAGGAACTGGTCGAGCGGTTCGTAGAACAAGAAGGCCGTGTATTCAGAGTTCACGACGCCGATCGCGATCTCCTCCAGAACTCCCGATCTGCTTTTGTCCCGCGAAACTAGCAGCAGCGCAAAAAAGTCTCCGATCTTCGGTCCGCCAGCGTCGAAATCGAGACGAGGGGCAAGGTGGTAGTTGAGCTTGACGCCAGCCAGGCGAGACTTGTTTTTCCCAGGAAGCAGGTGCCGGTCCGGCATCGCGGCAAGGCCAAGAATAACCCCGCCCCCGTCACCTTCGAAGCGCATGAAAGGCTGGAACACCTTCAGATCAGTGTCCGGCAGGACACCCCCATCGAGGAGCTGGCCACCGTGCAGAGCGCACACCTCCTCGAACCCTTTCTCCATCATCCGGAAACGCGCTTGACCCTCCAGCTCTCTCGCGCGCTTCCCTTGAAGCCCTGAGCCATCGCGAACCATCTCGAAGGCTTTCAAGGCCTCTGCGCGTTCACGGTCCTCCAGGTCAAGGAGGAGATCGCGGTTCAGAACGCTGTGGAGACGAGGGCTAAGCGACTCAATCATGGTCACTTCCGAGTTGTTGCGTATGACCGGATTTATGTGTCGCATTTTTGCGTAAAGCAAGAATTAACGTAGAAACATCCCGCTTATCCCGCTTCTTAGAGCTCACATTCGGAATGGCTCATCGCCGCGGCCCGAATTTGCGGACGCCTTTGCCACCTACCAGCCAGTCGTCGGGCTCCACCCAGGCCGACAATAGTGCTGGAGCGGTCAACACGCTGATTGGTGTCGCGCCACCCCCGTGTAGGCCGGTATAGGTCGCGGGTCGCGTCTTCCACCCCAGGCGGAAGGTCGGATGGAACTTGCCGCATACCGAGCAGTAAGTGTGCGCGGCCAGCTCGTGGCGGCCCGCATAGAAATCGAACTCCGATCCGAGGCGCAGTATTGCCAGTTCAATCCGGAGCGGTCCGGTGTGCGAACAGATCCAGTAGTTCGAGCAGTCGCAATCGATCACCTGATCGCTCTCCAGAAACTGCCGCAGGGTGCGGACTTCAGCCGTTGCCATGGCGTGCCTCAGTGGAAGTTGCGGCCGGATGGCAGCGCGTCGTGGACCCGCTTGCGCTCAGCCTCCAGGTCCTGCCGCTTGTCACCACCGCGAGCGCTGCCATGCGGTCCGGTCTTGCCCTCATCGGCGTTGGCGATCATGCCTTCGCCGATATCGAGGCCGCTCGCGAGATCGAGCAGCATGGGCGTCATGTCGAACACCTCGCGGGCTATGACGTGGATGACCAGCCCTTCCTTCTGCACCTCGCCGCGAACCGCCATCAGCCGCGAGCCGAGCACGATCGAGCGGTATTTCTCGAACACCTTCGGCCAGACGATGATGTTGGCCAGCCCAGTCTCGTCCTCGAGGCTGGCGAAGATGACACCGCTGGCAGTGCCCGGTCGCTGGCGCACCAGCACTACGCCGGCCACGGTAATGACGCGCCCGGCGGGAACGTCGCGTAGTCCTCCGGCAGAGACGATGTGGCGGGCCGTCAGCGTGTCGCGCAGGAAGCTGACCGGGTGTGCCTTCAGTGACAGGCTCAGCGTTCGATAGTCGTGGATCACCTGCTCGCCCGGCGGCATTGCCGGCAGGTTGGCGTCCTCCTCTTCGCGATGCTCCGGCCGCCCGGCAGCGGCGAACAAGGGAAGCATCTCGGCACCATCGCTGCCCTGCAGGCCCAAAACCGCCCACTGTGCGTCACGCCGGTTCAGGCCAAGCGAGGTGAAAGCGTCGGCATCGGCCAGCTTCTGCAGTGTGGCCGGCAGCAGCCGGGTGCGCAACCAGAGGTCCCGGACGCTGTCATAGCCACGACCGCGGCGAGCAACAATCAGGTTGGCGTCGTCATCGCTCAGGCCTTTGACAAAGCCGAGGCCGAGCCGAATGGCGTTAGTCGAGCGGATATCGTCCCGCATGCTGGCATGCTGCTGCCAGACGCGGTCGCCGCCGGGCGTGCCCGGCTCGAGCACCGACACCAGGTCGGAGTGGTTGATGTCGACGTTGCGGACCTCGACACCGTGCTCCTGCGCATCACGGACAATCTGGGACGGCGCATAAAAGCCCATGGGCTGGCTGTTCAGCAGCGCGCAGGCGAAGGCGTCTGGATAGTGGCACTTGAGCCAGCAGGAGACGTAAACCAGCAGGGCGAACGAAGCGGCATGGCTCTCCGGAAAGCCATAGCTGCCAAAACCCTCGATCTGCTTGAAGCAGGCTTCCGCAAACTCCTGCGTATAGCCGTTTCTGCGCATACCGCCGATGAAGTCAGTCTTGAACTTGCCTACGCCGCCGGTGCGCTTGAACGTCGCCATGGAGCGTCGGAGCTGGTCGGCCGCGCCCGGCGAGAAGCCGGCGCCGACAATGGCGATCTTCATTGCCTGTTCCTGGAACAGCGGGACGCCATAGGTCTTCTTCAGCACTGCTTCCAGCTCTGGGCTGGGATAGCTCACCGGCTCCAGTCCCAGCCGCCGCTTCAGGTAGGGATGGACCATGCCGCCCTGGATTGGGCCGGGCCGGACGATGGCGACCTCGATGACCAGGTCGTAGAACTTCGCCGGCTTCAGTCTGGGCAGCATCGACATCTGCGCCCGGCTCTCGATCTGGAACACGCCGATCGTGTCGGCCCGCTGGATCATGGTGTAGGTGCGCGGATCCTCCGACGGGACCGACGTCAGCGTCAGGGCGGTGCCGTAGTGGATGTGCATCAGCTCGAAAGCCCGGCGGATGCAGCTCAACATGCCGAGCGCCAGGACGTCGACCTTCAGGATGCCGAGCGCGTCGAGGTCGTCCTTGTCCCACTCGACGGTGGTGCGGTCGGCCATGGCGGCGTTCATCACCGGTATGAGGTTGTCCAGCCGATCGCGGGTGATGACGAAGCCGCCGACATGCTGGCCGAGGTGGCGTGGAAAGCCCATCAGCACGCTGACGACGGTAAGGACGTGCATCAGGGTGAGGTCGTCGGGATCGAAGCCGTTCTGCTGCAACCGTTCGGGCGTGATGCCGGTGTCGTTCCAGCCCCAGCTCATGCCGTTGAGCCGAGCGATCATGTCGTCGGATAGGCCGAAGACCTTCGAGACCTCGCGGATTGCCCCTTTCGCCCTGTAGGTAGTGACGGTCGCGGTAAGTGCGCAGCGGTGCCGGCCATACTTCTGGTAGAGGTATTGCATCACCTCTTCGCGGCGCTCGTGCTCGAAGTCCACGTCGATGTCTGGCGGCTCGTCGCGCTCGGTGGACACGAACCGCTCGAACAGCAGGTCTACCAGCATAGGGTCTACTTCGGTCACGCCGAGGCAGAAGCAGACCACGGAGTTTGCGGCCGAGCCGCGGCCCTGGCAGAGAATACCGCGTTCCTCGCGCGCAAACCGAACAAGGTCGTGCACGGTGAGGAAGTAGCTGGCATAGCGCATCTGGTCGATGAGCTGCAGCTCATGCTCCAGTCCGAGCCGCACGCGCTCCGGGACGCCGTCTGGATAGCGGCGGGCTGCACCAGCCCATGACAAGCGCTCCAGCGTCTCCTGGGCGGTCTCGCCGTTGCCAATGGTTTCTTCGGGGTAGTTATACTTCAGCTCGTCGAGCGAGAAGGCGATGCGGCTGGCGAAGCGCCCGGTCTCGGCAAGGGCTTCCGGATACGCCTCGAACAGGCGCTCCATCTCCTGAGGCGATTTGATGTGACGCTCTGCATTCTGCTGTAGACGCCTGCCGGCGGCCTCAAGCGTCATGTGCTCGCGAATGCAGGTCACCACGTCGTGCAGGATCTTCCGGTCGGGAGCGTGGAACAGCACGTCATTGGTAGCGATCATCGGCACGCCGTGACGCTGTGCCATGTCGGCGATCCGGTTAAGGCGCGCGCGATCCTGCCCCTTGAACGCGCAACTGGCGGCCAGCCATGTGCTCCCAGGAGCGAAGGTTGCAACGCGCTCCAATGTTTCTTCGCCACACTCGCTGAACTCAGCGCTCACGATGAATAGCTGTCCGTCAGCCGCAGCCCCCAGATCGGCAAGCCGGAGATGGCATTCACCCTTCAGCGCGCGGCGATTGCCGGTGGTGAGCAAGAAGCAAAGCCGGCCGTAGGCCGCCCGGTCGGTGGGATAGGCGATGATGTCCGGCGTGCCGTCGACGAAGGAGAGGCGCACGCCGACCAGGTAGCGGAAGGTCGGCATGGCTTCCCAGATTACCCGTGCGGCCACATGTCCCCGCACCACACCAGCAAAGGAGTTCCGATCGCAGATGCCGATGCCGCCGAGGTTCAGGCAGGCAGCCTGCTCCAGCAGCTCGGCGGGATGCGAGGCGCCGGACAGGAAGGTGAAATTGCTGGCGGAGATGAGCTCGACGTAGGGCATGGATGGACTCGCGAAACGAGCCATCTAGCAAAACGTGAACAAAAGAAGAACACAAGCCACTACCGGTTGTGGTTTCGGTAGTGAGCAGCGTCAATTCAGCCGCGACCGGGTGTTGCGATTGCGACCGACAGTTCCCACGTCGGGCTTGTGACATGGGGGCGTGAATGAACAACAGGCCGGAGGACCGAGCTGAGCGAGAACGTGAGCTCGGCGAGCTCGCTATGAGGAACATCGAGTGGCTGGCGTTTCCGCCGACCGAACTTGAAGCCAGAACGCTGCCAGACGTCCTGATGTTACCCCGCGTAGTCGTAACCCGACCGCCAAGGGATCAGTTGATCGCGGCGGGCATGGTCGACTATGACTGTCACCGGAACTGTGCTGCCCAAGAGCAAAATGATCATACGGGCGCCAGTCGGCACGTAGTCGGATGGTCACCCCACGCCGACGACCTGATCCTGCACTCGGTTGTGGTTATCGATGGCAAGTGGCTGTGCCTCACACCGCAGATAACGCCAGTGGCGATGCACTTCGACTTCATTCCCGACGGGAAGCTTGAATGGCGGGAGCACGCTGACGGGACGAACCGGGCATATCGCGATGGCCAGGAAATGCCGACTGCACTGAGGAGAGACCCTGGGCGACACATCCGTATGCGAGATCAGTTCATGGAACTGGTGAAAGCGGGGATGTCGCCGTTCGACGCACGGGCGGCGGTCGCGAAGGCCAATGGTGCTACCTAGCGCCCCTCGGTTCCACCGTCCTGGCTGCCGCCGCCTTTCGCACCCTACGAAGATGGTCCTCAGTCCTGATGTAGCCGAAGGGGTATCCTCGATAGGTCTTCAGGCCGGCCACGTTGAGCGCAGCAGCAAGCTCTCGAATACCTATCGTGGGGTTGAGCTGTCGCTCTCGCTCGATGACCTCGTTCACCTGCTGCAGCCTGATCCGATTGAGTTCACTACGGCGCTCGCGAGCTGAAGGCAGATGGGCTCCATGAGCACCACGTTTCTGCACAATGTCATACCCCGGTAGCAGGGCGGGCGCGAGCGTCGGGTTGGTCGCGAGCAAGTTCAGAATGATCTGCACCGCATCGTCGACGGCATCAACCGGAAGCAGATCCGAGGACTCTTGGGCAGCACAATGGGTGTCGTTCAGGCTCAATTGCAGGCACACTTCTTCGAGCGGCGCTCGATACTCAAGACAAGGACAGGGAAGCACTCGAAGCGCTCCCAACGATCCCAACACTATAAAGCAAGTGAGTGATTTAAGCACTTGTTTTTATAGGAGAAACGTCTTGTCCAAGCCTTTCGCAGGCACTCGCCTCACCGCATATCTCGCCAAGCGTATTCTCGAGCTTCGTCCCACCAAGACGCAGGCCGAGATCGCCACCCAGGCCGGCTTCATCAATGTCAACATGTTGGCGATGATCAAGGCCGGCAGCAACCGTCTCCCGATCGACCGGGTGTCTGCTCTTGCCAAGGCCTTGGAGGTCGATCCCGCCTACCTGCTGCTCCTGGCCCTCGAACAGATGGTGGGCAACACCGAGGCGCAGGCGATCGTGTCGATCCTCAGCAATGCGGTAACGCAGCACGAAATGGGGTGGGTCACCGCCATCCGGGAGGCCTCCGACATGAGCGATCCTCCGATGACCCGCCGCGCTCGCACCGCCATTTTCGGGGTGTTCGGCAAGTGAGGGAGAGGACTATCGGAACTACCATTACGGTGTCGCGAAACGAACTATTCTGGCTCGAGGTGATCCAGATGGCCTCCAATGATACGGACCCCATGCCCACGCTTGAGCGCACGCAACAGCTTCGTCTTCTCTTCTCGCGGCCTGGTCCTTCGGCCAGCTGGCACGAGGTTAGGCATGGCCGGTAAGGAATGGCTCGACTACTTCAGCCGGACAACCAGCTCCCGAAATGCACGCTGTGCCGTCCTCGTCGATGGAGACAACGTGCCTCCGCGCCTTACCGGTGCGTTGGTGCGCTATGCCTCGAGCCTCGGGCGTGTGACGTCCATTGAGGTGTTTGCGAACTTCGCAAGCAGTCATGCCGCCGGGTGGTCCGCCCAGATGAAGGAGCACGGCGTCATCGGCTTCCAGCACTATCGCACTAGCAATGGTAAGAACGCCGCCGACACCTCGCTGATAGTGCGAGCAATGGACCTGATCCATACGGAGCGTCCCGATCACTACGTGCTCATCAGCAGCGATTCCGACTTCTCGGCGCTCGCCCACCGCATTCGGCGTTCGGGCGCAACGGTGCATGGGGTCGGACACGCCAGCGCTGCTGCATCGCTGCGAGCCAGTTGCTCGTCCTTTCTTACCTTCGACGAACTGAGTTCGCTGATCCTATCGACCGGCGCTGCCGCTGGAACAGACGTCTGGAAGCGCCCGCCCAGCGATGCAGAGGATCGCGTCCTCAACGCCCTTGTCCGCCTTGGTGCTGCACGACAGTGGGTGGACATCTCGAAGCTGGGACAGGAGTTGCGAGAAGCATCACCAACGTTCGATCCGAGGTTCTATGGAAGCAGATCGCTACGTGAGCTTTGCGATGCCATCGACAGCGTCGAAGTCGACCGCGAGGAAGCAAACCCGAAAGTGCGCATCGCACTGCCGTCCAGGAATGGCTCAGTTCCTGATCAGACAACGAAGTCCTAGGAAAGGTGGGCAGACGCGACGGGGATCGAGGCTGTGTCCACCGACGTCGGGGATCCAATCCTCCTCTCCCGACGCGTGCCTCAAGTTGACACGGCGTCAACCTATTCAAGCAAAACGCCAACTTCCCGATCCGAAATGACAACTTAGGCATGATAGCCGGGCGCCCATGTCAACCAGGGAGTGTCAGTCGGTTCTAAGGGGATGATTGAATGGCATTACACTAAGTTGACGTTGGTTGACAGAAATACCCAGAAATCCACTTTTTGGCGAAGTGTCAACTTGTAGCCCCATCAACTGGGCACCCTTTGGAGCACCGGATGTCGCAGATTGTCGTCTAGTCTTCCAAATACACGAAATAGGTATTGTGCACTCTTCGCGTCGCACCGAGCATGGAGCAGGGAAACCGCCGCAAGCCAAGTCAGAATAGCTATTTGCCGAGTTACTAGTGTCTCCGGCGGACACTCCCGATCTGGAGCCTAGAAGCATGCAATTCCTGCCCGCAGGGCCCGTCCTCGGCACCCAAGTTCTCGTGACGCTCAGCGAGGACGCAGGAGTCCGAATAGATTCGAGGAGAGAGGGCGGAGGGGCAATGCCTCGCCGGCTCGGCGTCTCGCGTCAGCACCGCGCCGCCAAGCCTCCGCTTCTTGTGCAATCGCCTGGTCGCTCTTCCCTCGACCTTAGGAACAATGTGCCCAAAGCACTGGATGCTGGCTACTGTTTGAGAGTCCGATGCCGGCGAGAATGGGACCTTCGATAGCAGACCGCGTCGGCCCAGCGGTGCCTCGCCTGGCGCCGTCATAAAACCTTCATTGGACGCCGGCTCATTGCATCGATAATCCTCGATGCATGGAATCCAATGATGCAATCGACGTGCTTGTTGCACTCGGTCAACGGACCAGGCTCGACGCCTTCAAATTGGTCATGAGGCACGAGCCGAATGGCCTGCCAGCGGGCGAGGTCGCCCGGCGGCTTGAAGTCCCGCAGAACACGATGTCCACGCACCTGGCAGTGCTGGCACGCGCGGGCCTCATTTCGTCAGAGCGGCATAGCCGCTCGATCATCTACCGAGCCGAGATAGACAAGGTCCGCGAGATCGCGAGTTTCCTCGTCAATGATTGCTGCGGCGGCCGACCCGAGCTGTGCGAGCCGCTTGTCGCCGAGTTCTCCCCCTGCTGCACCCCGAAGGAGGCAACCGATGCCTGCTGCTGATCGCGTCTACAACGTTCTGTTCCTCTGCACCGGAAACTCCGCACGCTCCGTGTTGGGAGAGGCTGTGCTCAATCATGTCGGCAATGGCCATTTCCGGGGCTTCTCGGCTGGCAGCATGCCGAAGGGCAAAATCCATCCGATGACCCTGAACATCCTTCGGGAGGCGGGAATCCCAATTGACGGCCTGCGGTCGAAGTCGTGGGAGGAGTTTGCCGGACCCGCCGCACCCAAGATGGACTTCGTGTTCACGGTCTGCGACAACGCCGCCGGCGAAACGTGCCCGATCTGGCCAGGGCAGCCAATGACGGCGCACTGGGGCATTGAAGACCCTGCCGCCGTGGAGGGCCCGGAGTTCAAGCAACGCCAGGCGTTCGAGGATGCGCTCCGCTTCATGCGTAACCGCATCGCCGCCTTCATCAACCTGCCGCTCGAGAGCATCGACCATATGGCGTTGGGCTCGAAGCTACGTGGCATCGGCGCGATGGATGGTTCGACGACGAAGGCTTCCGGCGCCGCATGACTCTCGCCAGACGCCTCGCTGCCGAAACCATCGGCACCGGACTTCTCGTCGCTACGGTGGTGGGCTCCGGCATTATGGCCGACCAGCTCACCTCGGACACCGCAATGGCGCTGATGGGGAACACCATCCCTACCGGCGCTATCCTCTTCGTCCTGATAACCGTTCTCGGCCCTATTTCCGGAGCGCATTTCAATCCGGCCGTGACCGCAGTATTTGCGATCAGGAAGGAGATCGACTGGACGTCGGCCGCCCTTTACGTGATCGCCCAGGTGGTGGGTGGAATTGTCGGCAGCATGGTCGCCCACCTGATGTTCGATCTACCGGCGCTGCAGGTTGCCACGCATGTGCGCACGGGGACCTCGCAGTGGTTCTCCGAGGCGGTGGCAGCTTTCGGGTTGGTCGCGGTGATACTTGGCGGCTTGCGAGCCAGACCCCAGTCGATCCCTGCTCTTGTCGGGCTCTACATCACGGCGGCTTACTGGTTCACCGCTTCGACATCGTTTGCGAACCCGGCCGTCACCATTGCCCGCGCCCTCACCGACACATTTTCGGGGATCCGCCCGGCCGACGCTCCCGGCTTCATCATCGCCCAGTTCCTGGGTGCGCTTCTGGCGCTCGGCCTCGCGGGCTGGCTTTTCAAACCGGTTGAGGTCGCAGAGTGACGACGATCTATCACAATCCGGACTGCGGCACGTCTCGCAACACCTTGGCCATGATCCGCCAGAGCGAGGAAAAGCCGGAGGTCATCGAATACCTGAAGCATCCGCCGGCCAAGGAGCGGCTGATTTGGCTGATCAGAGAGGCGGGTCTCACCGTCAGGCAAGCCGTCCGGCAAAAGGACACGCCTTACGACTCGTTGGGCCTGTCTGACGCTTCGGTGTCCGACGAGGCCCTGCTTGATGCAATGGTGGCGCATCCGGTCCTGATCAATCGCCCGTTTGTCGTCACGACCAGAGGCGTTCGTCTTTGCCGGCCTTCCGAACTAGTGCTCGACATCCTCCAGAATCCGGATATCGGTCCTTTCGTGAAGGAAGACGGCGAGGTGGTGATTGATGCCGGGGGCAACCGAATCGGCTGATCCGATGATGGCAGTGCGTGCGGCCCAGCCGGACGACGGCGAGTCCATCGCCGCCATCTACGCGCCGATCGTCAGGGACACATCTGTTTCGTTCGAAACCGAGCCGCCGAGCGGCGCCGTGATGGCCGAGCGTATCCGCAGCACGATTTCCTCGCATCCCTACCTTGTCGCCGAGCGTGCCGGCGAAGTCGTCGGCTATGCCTATGCGAGCAAGCACCGCGAACGGGCGGCGTATCGGTGGTCGGTCGACGTGACCGTCTATGTGGCGCTGCAGGCGCGTCGAACCGGTGTAGGTCGTGCCCTCTATGGGCCGCTCCTGTCCATCCTGCGAACCCAGGGATTTCACTCCGCCTTTGCCGGGATCGCGCTGCCTAACGCCGGCAGCGTAGGGTTGCACGTGGCTATGGGGTTCGTGCCCGTCGGCATCTACCGCAATGTCGGCTTCAAGCACGGCAGGTGGCATTCGGTGGGGTGGTGGGGACTCGAACTGGTCGAAGGAGTGGAAACCCCGACAGAGCCGCTTCCGCTTTCTTCCGTCGACCTCGCTGCTCACCTACTTCCATAACTCTCGAAATAGGCTTGACCGTCGTCTTTGCGGCTGGCATGCTATTTCTATGAACATCGAAACAGCAGCCTCACAGCTCGAAGCTCTCGGCAACCCGACGCGGTTGACCATCTACCGGACGCTGGTTCGTGCAGGCGACAACGGCCTGCCGGTCGGGAAGCTGCAGCTCAAGCTCGACATCCCGTCGTCGACCCTGTCGCATCATCTCAAGAAGCTGATCGACGTCGACCTGGTTAGCCAGGAGCGGCAGGCGACGACCCTTATCTGTCGGGCAAACTATACCAGCATGAACGGGCTCATCGGCTACCTTGCTGATGAGTGCTGCGCCGACGCTGGCGGCTGCGCTTCGGCGTCGGAGGATACCACGGAAGCGGCGTGAGCTTCTTCTCTTCGTCATAAATTCGATATTTCTAGAAACTAGGAAGGTTTGCGATGAAGTTGGAAACCAATCTCCCTGTTGCGGTTATCGGCGCCGGCCCGGTGGGTCTCGCTGCGGCCGCCCATCTCGTCAGCCGGGGACTGACGCCGATCGTTTTCGAGCGCGGTGCTTCGGTGGGCGCTTCCCTGCTGGATTGGGGCCACGTCCGCGTCTTCTCTCCTTGGGAATACAACGTCGATGGCGCTGCCCGGTCGCTACTGGAGGCAGCGGGATGGGACGCGCCGGAGCTGACGGAGCTTCCCACGGGACGTCAGATCGTTGAGCAGTATCTGGAGCCGCTGGCCGGACTGCCGACCTTGGCGCCCTGCATCAAGCTATCGGCCCGCGTCACGGCGATCACGCGTGTCGGTCTCGACAAGGTCTCGAACCGGGATCGCGAAAGGGCGCCATTCGAGGTGCGCTGGACCGACGCGAACGGTAACGAGCAAGCAACCGTCGTCCGGGCAGTGATTGACGCCTCAGGAACCTGGAAGCGCCCGAACCCGATGGGCGTGGATGGCCTGCCGGTGCTCGGCGAGCGAGCGGCGGCAGACTTCATCGACTATGGCATCCCGGATGTGCTCGGCGGTTCGCGGGAGAGTTACGCCAACAAGACCGTGTTGGTGGTTGGTAGCGGGCATTCCGCAATCAACATCGCATTGGCGCTGCTCAGTTTGCAGGACCAGGAGCCGGGCACCCGCGTGCTCTGGGCCCTGCGGCGCAACCGCATCGAGCGCCTGCTCGGCGGCGGCCTGAATGATCAGCTCCCCGAGCGCGGAGCACTAGGCCTCGCTGCCAAGAAGGCAATCGACACCGGTCGCCTCCAGGTGCTAGCCCCCTTCGCAGCCACTCGTCTGGAGAAGGCAGATGGCAGGGTCGCCGTTGTCGGCACCCTCAACCAGACGCAGACGACGCTTATGGTGGATCGCATTGTTGTCGCAACAGGGTTCCGTCCAGACCTCGACATGCTGTCCGAGCTGCGTGTTTCGGTCGATCCGGCCACTGAGGCTCCCCCCGCGCTGTCGCCACTCATCGACCCGAACTTCCATAGCTGCGGCACGGTGCCGCCGCACGGCGTCGTCGAACTTACTCAACCTGAGGCAAACTTCTTCATCATCGGCTCCAAGAGCTATGGCCGCGCTCCGACCTTCCTGATGGCGACCGGGTTTGAGCAGGCCCGTTCGGTGGTGGCCGAGCTTGCTGGCGATCACGTCGCGGCGCGCGAAGTCCACCTCGCGCTGCCAGAAACCGGCGTTTGCAGTGTTAGCTTCGGCGATGGCTCGTCGCCGGCGGCCTCCTCCTGTTGCGGCACCCCCGCGCCGGTCACGGGTTCGTCCTGCTGCGGCGGCCCGGCCACCAGCACGTCGTCCTGCTGTGCCGCCGATGAGGTGACCAAGGCTGAAGGCGAGGCCGGCTGCGGATGCGCGACGGGCGCCACACCGGACAGAACGACCATCAACGAAGCTGAACCGGCTTGACCATGACCACCAGAATTCCTGCCAGGGCCATCTGGGCGCTCGGTGTCACTCAGATCATCGGGTATGGCACGCTCTACTACTCGTTCAGCGTGCTGGCGCCGGCCATCGGGCAGGAGTTCAATTGGTCCTCGGAGTGGGTCTACGCGGCGCTGACGATCGCCTTGCTCGCGGGGGGATTTCTCGCCCCATATGCCGGGCACGTGGCCGACAGGTTCGGTGCTGCCCGGGTGATGGTGCTGGGATCTGTCGCGGCGGCTGTCACCCTCGTCGCAGCTGCACTTTCCAGCACCGGCATCGCTTACGCTGCTGCCCTAGTGGCAATGGAAATCGCCTCAAGCTTCGTTCTCTATTCCACCGCCTTCGCAGCGCTGGTCCAGGTCGGGGGCCAAGGTGCTCAGCGCAGCATAACGCACCTGACGCTGATCGCGGGTTTCGCTTCGACAATCTTCTGGCCGATCACCAGCCTGCTGCTCGAGCACATGGATTGGCACGGCGTATACGTGGTGTTCGCAGCGCTCAACCTGCTTGTCTGCGCTCCGCTTCACTTCTGTCTAGGCCGCGCGGCCAAAGCGCAGGTTGAACCCGTATTAGACACGGGGATGACCGCTGCAGCAGTCACCGATACGCTGCACGGGCGTCACCGCAGCGTAGGTTTCGTGCTTATGCTGTTTGGGTTTGCCATCGAGGGTTTCATCCTGGCGGCTATCCTCATGCAAATCATTCCGCTACTGACGGGCTTGGGACTTGGAAGCAACATACTGCTCATCACCACCCTCTTCGGCCCGGCGCAGGTGCTAAGCCGTCTAGCCAACATGGTTCTTGGCAAGAACCTCTTGTCCACTCGCCTCGCCATCATCACGGCCGTGCTGCCGCCTTTGGCAGTGGCCGTGGTCGCGCTAACCGCTCCATCCTTGATCGGGTCTATTCTATTCGCCGTTCTATTCGGCCTTGGGTCCGGGTTGACCAGCATTGTCGCCGGTGCGCTGCCGTTGCAACTGCTTGGGCGAGAGAACTACGGAAGCCGGCTTGGCTGGCTCTCTTCGGCGAGGCAGATCGCCTCCGCAGTCTCACCCTTCTGCCTCGCTATCGTGATGGGAGCCCTTGGCACCACAGCGGCACTATGGCTGATGACCATTCTCGGCGGCATCGCAACATTGATCTTCGTTACGATAGCAGTGTTGCCGCGAGCGCAAGCCGCCGGTGCCAACACCTCGCTCACAACGGCGGCAGGCTAATCCCCCTGCTACGATGGGCGTATCTATCTGCGGGACTTGCCATCAGCCAGTCGAATCCGCTCTAGAGCCGCGATGCTCTCAAGAACTTTCGCCGCCCCCGCTACTGCCGACGCCGTGAGAATAGCCGCCGAGTGGCGGGAATGGATCGGTCAATGGAAGTGGGATCGCTTCGTGACCCTCACTTTCAACCAGCCGGGTAGCGGGCGTCCGGTTCGCGGCCTTTCAGACTCGGCAGTTGAGCCACTCCGTGACAAACTCAAGGAGTGGGACGCACGAATGCAGCGCAGGGTGATCGGCAGCAACTGGTTCAATGTTCCGGACAACCAGCTATTTTGCCTCTATACGCTCGAGAAGCCGGGCGTAAATCCTCACTGGCACGGCCTGGTCCACTTCTGGATGGCAGACGACGACGAGCGCCGCAGGCAAGGAGAAAAGTTCGACAGATGGGCAAACGAGCTATGGCAGGATCTCGTCCCTGCAGGTGACGTAGATGTCAAGACCGTAAGTTACGAGGCGGGTGCCATCGACTATGTTGGCAAGTCACTGCTAGATCAGCTAAGTTACGCGAACTGGGTGCCGCCGGACTCTTTCCGGACCGCCTAGTCCAGGGTCCGCAAAAGTCCCGCCGAGACGGTCTGATCCGGCAGGTGCTGTTGCTCGCGAAGCGAGGATGGCTAGTAACCTGAGCTTCACCGCCAAGCATGTCGACTGCCGCCCGAACAGGCTGCAGTTGTAAGCTATGGGAAACTCAGACAGGCAACGCCCCATCCTTCTCTAGACGTTCTATATGGTGGTCGCCGAAGGCGACCGGCAAGGCCGAAGGCCGCGCAGGCGAGCGAAGCGAGCACTGGTTCTCTTGGAGGGGACGGATGAAGCGAGCTGGCATCTCCGATGGTTTGCACGACCTATCGTTCGAGTTCTTCTACTGGTTCTCTAGGTTCGAGTTCGCTCTGAAGGAGTGTGGCTACCTGAAGAGCAAGAAGGTCGGTGCAAAAGCAGAGGCAAGCTGGGATCGCTTCATCGATAACCATGCCGAAGCATACGTCCTCTCGAACTCTGGCTCCGCTCTTATTGAAGCGGCGCCGCAACGCCAGATCGTGGGAGCGGCCGATCTCGAGTTCGCTCCGGTGACGTTCGCGGCGGCCGATTGCGATCTGAAAAAGGTTGTTACGCTGTCGAACACGGTCAGGAACAACCTGTTCCATGGCGGCAAGCACGGCCATGCTACCTGGGACGATCCGGAGCGCGTCCGACTGCTGTTGTCCCTGGTGATCCAAATCCTTGATGAACTAGCAGAGCACGCCGGTTTTGAAGCGGATTACCGTCGCTCCTACTGATGTTCAGCTATCCATTTGACGGCTTCGCCCCGTGCTTTACCTGCGACCTCGTAAAGTAGCTGGATACGTCGACGACAGTGGACCGACCGGTCTCAAAAGGCCTAGGCAGGCGGGCGCTCCAAGGAGGGGTATCGGACCGACTCTACCAAGCGCTGCCGCCACTCCAGTGTTCCGTGCTGTTCTGCGCCATAGCCGCTAGTCATAGTCTTCTTGCTGTTGCCTGTCTCATGCCCAACTATGATGGCGATAGCGTCGTCGAGATGCTCTGCTTTGCGAGCCTCATCGATAAAAGTGTGCCGCAGGCTGTAGGCAACGATGCGCCGGTCCTTCTTCACTCCCACGTTGGCAAGGTAGCGATTGAACTCCCTGGAGAACTGCGCCGCTATCTGGCCTTCCTTAGGGATTTCCACTTCCGGGAAGACCTGGGCCTTCCCGGCTGCTCGTTGCCGTTCGACGTGCACAAGGAAGCCCATCGCGATCAAACGCGAGTGTATTGGCACCACCCTGCGGGAGCTGCCGCGCTTAACGCGCTTGCCGGTCCCCTCCTCGTCCACGATCTGCATGACCCATATGTTCCGCTCCAGACGGATGTCATCGACGTAGAGTTGAGCTATCTCCCCGGGCCGCGCTCCACTGTAGAGCATGATCCAAGGGATCCAATAGCGATGGTCCCGCACAGCTATGTTGCCCACCTCATGCAGGTGACGCCATTGATCGCTTCGTGCAGTCGTGAAGAGTGGAGACTGAAAAAGCAGCGCTAGTGCTTCGTGATCGAGTGAGGAGCGCTTGTTCGTTGGCGGAGCCTTCTCGGGAATGAGACCAGCCACAGGGTTGGACTCGAGGTAATCGTTGTTGACCAGCCAAGTGCAAAACCCGTTCAAGCTGCCCATGGCGCGACGTATCGTCTGGTGTGCCAGTGTCGGCTTGGGTTCCTTCAAGGTCTTGTTCAACGCAACGATCTCGCGAGCAGCAAGACCCCTGAAGATGTTCGTGTCGCTAGCGCGAACTGGATAGTCCATGAGGACCTCCTTCCAATCGCGCACAGCTGCCCGCGTCATCTTGGTGGGCCCGGCTCCCGCACCGAGAAAGTCGACGAAATGCTGAACATCGCGCTTAGCTTGTAGCGTGCTTTCTGGTCGGGCAACTCGCTCGCGTTCGTAGTTCGAAAACAGATCCATGATACCGCGCGCAGGACCCAACTGCGCGGTGCCTGCGGCCGAAAGTCGTTCGACCACCTCGGCGGCCGCCTCGATGATATCGTCGGTCGGCTTAGCCCCAAAGTCACCGCGATCTCGCTGAGCGTAGATCTCCAGCTGCTGGATCTCTGCCCGCATAAGCCTCTGGCAAAGTTCCCGATACTGCAGGCTACCTCTCACAATTCGCACGTGCTTCCCACTCAGGAAGGCATCGACCTCCGGCTCAATCAGACGCGTGTCGCCGAGACCCAAGTCGTGGCGAAGTCGGGCGAGACGGCGGGTTCGGCGATCTGCGGCCCATCGCGACTTTCCCGCGAGGATCTCGACGTCGGTCATGATGTTGATCATGTCGAATGCGTTCGCGCCTAGACGCTCTTTGCGGCCTTTTTCTACGGCCGCGTCAAACGCCGCCATAACTTCATCAGGCGTCGGTCGGGCAGCTCGCTCACGGTCACCCTCCATTACCTTCGTCGAGAAATGCTCGTGAACGGCGACAGCGAAGTCCGTCTCAGTAAGCTCGCGCTCGCGCCTCAAGTCTTCGAACGTGGTTGCCCACTCGTCCTGGACGGCGATCAGTCGACGCTTTGCCTCCTCCGGGTCATTGGTCCTCAGAGAAACCCATTTGTCCTTCTTTCCGATGACCTGAACGAGGTCCGTCGGGATATGGATGCGGGCGTAGTAGATGCCGCTTGGGCGCCGGTGTAAGTTCGTCGGGCGAGGCACTGAAGAGGTCACGACTGTAGCAGGGAACTGTAGCACCCCTTCTAACGCTAACGCCTTGCGATGCAACAATGTTCTTACTCGGCAAACACTTAGCTCGCGCATTTGCGGCACTCGCTGGGTATCCAGGTTCCCCAGCCAGCTTCTTTCCTCTGAGAATTCAGTGACGTATCGGCAAGGCCCCGCGTTAGCGCGCGAGCCAGCCGCCGTCGACGGGCACGATCGTGCCGTGCATGTAATCAGAGGCCGGGGCGAGCAGGAAGACCGTGGCCGCGCCGATGTCGGCGGGGCGGCCCCAGCGGCCGGCGGGGATGCGGGCGAGGATGGCGGTCGAGCGGTCCGGATCGGCACGCAGGGCCTCGGTGTTGTTGCTTTCGACATAGCCGGGGGCGATGGCGTTCACGTTGATGCCTTTGGCGGCCCACTCGTTGGCCATTACCTTGGTGAGGCCAGCTACCCCGTGTTTGCTGGCCGTGTAGGCGGCGACGCGGATGCCGCCCTGGAAGCTCAGCAATGAGGCGATGTTGACGATCTTGGCCGTGCGCCCCTCTGCGATGGCGGTGCGGGCGAAGGCCTGGCTCAAGAGGAAGACCGCCTTGAGGTTGATATCCATGACATCGTCCCAGTCGGATTCCGAGTGATCAACGCTGTCGGCACGGCGGATGATGCCGGCGTTGTTGACGAGGCCGAAGAGCGGGCCGTGCCGGCGCTCGGCTTGTCCGAGCATGGCGAGGGCCGACGCATGATCGGCGAGATCACAGGTGATCGGATGGAAGGCATCGCCCACCAACGTGGCGGTCTCGTCGAGCGAGGACCGGCCGACGCCGAGCACGGTGGCTCCGGCTTTGGCAGCGGCAACGCAGATGCCCTGCCCTGTTCCGGTATTGGCACCGGTGACCAGGACGGTGCGGCCTTCGAGGCTGAAAGCGGAGAGATCCATCAGCGGAGCGCCGTCACCGGAGCGGGGTCGACATCGGTGTAGTCGACGTTGTCGCCAGCCATGGCCCAGACGAAGGCATAGGCGGCGGTCCCAACCCCCGAGTGGATCGACCAGGCTGGCGACAGGATGGCCTGCTCATTGGCGACAACGAGATGCCGGGTTTCGGTGGGCTCGCCCATCATGTGGAAAACGCGGGCGCTCTCGGGGAGATCGAAATAGAGGTAGGCCTCCATCCGCCGGTCGTGCACGTGCGGGGGCATGGTGTTCCAGATCGAGCCGGGGGCGAAGGTGGTGAGCCCGACGACGAGCTGGCAGGTTCGGGCCGGGCTGTCGGCGTGGATGAACTGGAAGATCGAGCGCTGGTTCGAGGTCTCGGGGGCGCCGAGATCGAGGCGCTTCGCATCGGCGATGCGGAGGAGCCGCACCGGGTGGCTGGCGTGTGCCGGGCCACTGAGGAGGTAGAATTTCGCGGGGATCACAGCATCGGTGGAGGCGAAGGTCACGTCCTTAAGGCCCATGCCGAGATAGACCATGTCGCGCTGGCCGACATCGAAGCGCTCGCCGTCGGCAGTCACCGTTCCGGGGCCGCCGACATTGACGGCGATGAGTTCGCGGCGGTCGAGGAAGTTGGCGGTGCCGGTGGGCTTGATGGTTTCGAGGGCGAGAGGCGAGCCCAGCGGCACGGCGCCGCCGACGGTCATGCGGTCGTAGTGCGAATAGGTGAGACGGATGCGACCGGGGGTGAACAGGTCCTCGATGAGGAAGTTGCTCCGGAGTTCGTCGGTCCCCATGCGGGCTGCGGAGGTGGGATCAATGGCCCACCGGATGTCATAGTCGGTGTGGTCGGCCATCATCAAGTCCTAGGTAGAGTGGCGGTGGGGCGTTGCAGACGGGCGCGGTAGCGTTGCTGGCTGTTGGTCAGGTGGTCCCGCATGGCGGCACGCGCCTCACCCGCGTCGCCGGCCGAGATCGCGTCCATGATCCGGGCATGCTCGACCTGCAGCCCCATCTGGTAGTCGAGGGTCAGCATGCTGTCCGTTCCCCAGGGAGAAGTGACGTCGCAGGGAATGGTGCGCGTGCCCAGCGCTTCGAGCACCTCGATGTAGAACGGATTGTTGGTGGCGGCGGCGATGGCGCGATGGAAGGCGAAATCGGACTTGCCGGTTGCTTCGTTGAGCGCAAGCAGCCGATCGAACTCGTAGTAGGCCTCGTGGATGGCCGCGTCCTGCGACGGGTTCCGGCGCTGGGCAGCGAGCCCGGCACTCTCGATCTCGATGCCCATGCGGACCTCGAGCACGTTGATCGCGATCGAAATCTTGTCGGCAGCCAGATTGCTGAAGGCCGAGAAGCGCTGCTGCACGGCGAAGGCGCCGGAGCCCTGGCGCGTTTCCACCAATCCGTCGGCAGCGAGCGCCGCCAGCGCCTCGCGCACGACGGTGCGCGACACGCCGAACTTGACGGTGAGCTGCACCTCGCTGGGGAGCTTCTGGCCACCCTGTACTCGGCCGGATTCGATATCGGTGCGCAATGCATCGATGAGACGGACGGAGAGCTTGGGGCGCGGCGCCAGCACTGGGCGCCCGAGTTCGGAAGTCATGGTCAGTGGCCCCTGAAGACGCCCGGCAGCCACAGCGAGATGGCGGGGATGTAGGTGACGAGGGCGAGCACGATGAGGCTCGCGAAGTAGAACGGCCAGATCGAGCGCATGGCCTGCCAGACGGTGATCTTGCCGACGGCGCAGGCGACGAACTGCACGGCACCGACCGGCGGCGTATTGAGCCCGATACCGAGGTTGAGGATCATGATGACGCCGAAATGCACGGGGTCGATGCCATAGGCCTGGACCACGGGCAGGAAGATGGGCGTGGTGATGATGATCATCGGACCCATATCCATGAACGTGCCGAGGAACAGCATCAGCACGTTGAGCAGAAGCAGGATGACCAGTGGGTCGGACGAAATGTTGTTGAGGAATTCGATCAGCAGCGCCGGCACGCTGAGGCGGGCCATGAGGTAGGAGAAGGCGGCGGCGGTGCCGATGATGAGCAGCACCATGGCGGTCGTCCGCACCGCACCGAGGGTCGCATGGACGAAGTTGGTCCAGTTCATGTTGCGGTAGGCGAGGATGGTCACGAGCAGCGCGTAGAAGACGGCGATGCACGAGCTTTCGGTCGCGGTGAAGATGCCCGAGCGCACGCCGCCGAAGATGATGGCGATGAGCAGCAGGCCCGGCAGCGATACGAGGAATAGCTGTCCGACCTTGCGGAAGCCCGGAAACGCCTCTGTTGGATAGCCACGCTTGCGGGCGACGAAGTAGGCGACGACCATGAGCGAGGCGGCAAAGAGCAGGCCGGGAATGATGCCGGCGGTGAAGAGGTCGGCGATCGAGATCTTTCCGCCTGCCGAGATCGAATAGATGATCATGTTGTGGCTGGGCGGCAGGAGCAGCGCGATGAGCGCGGCCATGGAGGTGATGTTCACCGCATAGTCGGCGCCATAGCCGCGCTGCTTCATTTGCGGGATCATCAGGCCGCCGACAGCTGCAGCCTCGGCCACTGCGGAGCCTGAGATGCCGCCGAAGAGGGTCGAGGCGGCGATATTGACCTGGCCGAGGCCGCCGCGCAGGTGGCCGACGAGCGAGCCGGCAAAGGCGACGATGCGCTGGGCGATGCCGCCGCGCACCATGAGATCGCCGGCATAGATGAAGAAGGGGACGGCGAGCAGCGTGAAGATGCTCATGCCGGAATTGACCTGCTGGAAGATCACCAGAGGGGGCAGCTTCATGAAGAGCGCGGTGGCGAAGGCCGAGACGCCGAGGCAGAAGGCGATCGGGGTTCCGATCAGCATGAGCAGCGTGAAGGAGCCGAAAAGCACCCAGAGTTCCATCGGACTATGCCTCCTTGACCGCAGCGGCCACGGGAACTTCGTCGAGGTCGACGTTCACGTCGCGGTCGATGTCGACGCCGGACCAGCGGACGACGAGGCGCTCGAGGCAAAAGAGGACGATCAGCACGCCGCCGACGACGACCGGCAGGTACTTGGTCCCTTCTGGCACGCCGAGCGTGGGCATGCGGGCGGCCCAGGAGAGCATCACCAGTTGCATGCCGTAGACGACCATGCCGATAGCGAAGGCGAGGACGACGAAGTCGGAGATGGTGCGCAGGTACTTCTTGCCGCCCTTGGGCAGCACGTAGAGCAGCACATCGAAGCCGAGGTGGTAGTTCTCGCGGATGCCGACGGCCGAGCCCAGGAAGATGAACCAGCTCATGAGCAGGACGGCCGCCGGTTCGGTCCAGGCGTTCGACCAGTTGAGCACGTAGCGGGTAAAAACCTGCCAGCCCACGAAGATAGTCATCAGCACCAGCAGCAGGCCGGCCAGGTAGAGCGCGGCGGTGCTGGTGGCGGACAGGACCCTCGCGAGCCGGCGCAGGCGCGGCCGTGATGCGACCGCCTCATCGATCAAAGTCAATTGGACGTCCCTCCCCGACGGCCGACGGTACCGGGACAATCGCCCCGGCACCGAGAGGCTTACTGAAGCGCCTGAATCTTCTCGATCAGGGCCTTGAGGTCGGGATCTGCGGCGTACTTGTCGTAGACCGGCTTCACGGCATCGACGAAGGCCTGTTTGTTGGCGACGTCGGCGATGGTCGAGCCGGAGGCTTCGACGATCTTGCGCGACTCCGCGACCTTGGCGTCCCAAAGCTCATACTGCTTGGCGACGCTCTCCTTGGCGGCGGCCTTGATGATCGCCTGGTCCTCGGGGCTGATCGTGTCCCAGACGATCTTGGACATGACCAGGACCTCCGGGACAATCAGGTGTTCGTCGAGGGTGTAGAACTTGGCCACTTCAGAGTGCTTGGCGGTGTCGTAGCTGGGGAAGTTGTTCTCGGCGCCATCGACCACGCCGGTCTCGATGGCGGAGTAGACTTCGCCGTAAGGCATGGGTGTCGCGGTGGCACCGAAGGCGGCCATCATGTCCACGAAGATGTCGGACTGCATGGTCCTGAGCTTCATGCCCTTTAGGTCATCCACCGAGGTGATCTGCTTCTTCGACGTATAGAACGAGCGGGCGCCGCCATCGTAGAAGGCGAGGCCGACGACACCGTAGGGCTCGAAGGCGGCAAGGATCTCATCCCCGATCGGGCCGCTCATGACGGCGCGCGCATGGGCGGTGTCACGGAAGATATAGGGCAGCGACGGCACGATGGTCTGCTTGACGAGGCCGTTCCACGGACCGAGCGAGGTGCGGTTGATGGCGATGGCGCCGGCGCGGACCTGCTCGACGGTGTCGGCCTCCTGACCGAGCTGGGCGCCGAACTTCATGTCGACCGAATAGCGGCCATCAGTGCGCTCGCTGACGAGCTGGCCGAAATGCTTGACGGCCTCGACCGTCGGGTAACCGTCCGGATGCGTGTCGGAAGCGACCAGGACGGTCTGTGCCGTCACAGGGCCGATGGACATGGCGGCAGCCACAAGGGCCGCAGCGGCGAGCTTGGTCATCTGAAACATCATTATCCTCCCGTATGAGCTTTCAGGACTCTCAGGCACGTATGGACAATAATAGACGGGACATCGACTGTAGTGGCGACCGCACCATTTCGCGGCAAGCCAAATCTATCGCGCGCCAACTGATGGCGCGAAGCAACAGCCGCGGGCCGGCTGCACATCGATGTGTGCTTTACCAATCCCTCCCCTGTCGAATTGGTTAGTTGAGGGGTCGTCGGATTGTCAACATACAAGTCTCCGAAACCTGTATGACAACTATGTCGGCATGGCGCCGAAGGGATGAGTTGTAGGATCGCGGGGGCCGTGGCAGGACTGCATCCTGCCTATGTCGAGTCCCGCCCCACACGTCCTAAAGCTCAGCCCCTTCCGGCACTTCCTGTCCTCCCGAGCGCTGTCTTCGATAGCGTTCCAGGGGTCGGCGGTGGCTATCGGCTGGCTGGTCTATGACCGGACGCGCAACCCGTTCGACCTCGGCATGGTGGGGCTGTTCCAGTTCCTGCCCATGCTGGTGCTGACCTTCGTCGCCGGACAGGTGGCGGATCAGTTCGACCGGCGCCAGATCGGGCTCATCTGCCAGATCATCGAGGCGGTGACGATGGGCTTCGTCGCGCTTGGTGTGTGGCAGGGTTGGCTGCCGACCTGGGGGATCTTCGCCGCAGTGGCGGTGATGGGCGCGGCAGCTGCCTTCGAGCGCCCGACCATGGCGGCGCTGCTGCCCGGCATCGTGCCCATGCCGCAACTGCAACAGGCGGTGGCGACATCGACATCGGTGATGCAGACGGCGCTGATCATCGGGCCGGCGGCGGGCGGACTGCTTTACGGACTGGGGCCCGTGGTGCCGTTCCTCGTTTCGGGCGTGCTGTTCCTTGCGGCGAGCTACAACGTGATCTCGATTCCGCGGCCCGAAGTCACGACGGCACGGCCGCCGGTGACCTTCGAGTCGGTGTTCGCGGGCGTCGCCTTCATCAAGAGCAAGCCGGTAATGCTGGGGACGATCTCGCTCGATCTGTTCGCCGTGCTGCTGGGTGGCGCGACCGCCCTGCTCCCGGTCTATGCCCGCGACATCCTCCATGCCGGACCGTGGGCGCTGGGCTTTCTCCGCATGGCGCCGGCGGTGGGGGCGGTGGCAATGTCGCTGCTGCTCGCGCGCTTCCCGCTGCAGAGCAAGGTCGGGATCAAGATGCTGTGGGCGGTCGCGATCTTCGGCGCGGCGACGGTGGTCTTTGCATACTCCACCGACATCATTCTCTCGATCGCCATGCTGGTCATCCTCGGTGGGGCGGACACGGTGAGCGTCGTGGTGCGCAGCTCGCTGGTTCAGCTACTGACGCCGGAGCACATGCGCGGCCGGGTCAACGCGGTCAACTCGCTGTTCATCGGCACATCGAACCAGCTGGGCGAGTTCAGGTCCGGTGTCCTTGCCGGGGTGATCGGGCCGGTTGCAGCGGTCGCCTTTGGCGGGCTCGGGACGATCGCGGTCGTCCTCATCTGGGCCAGGCTCTTCCCTGCCCTACGTAAGGTGGACACGCTTTCGGGCTAGGCCGGCGGCGTTCGCCAGCGGTCGTACGCATCGGGCGGGTGCGCCGAAATCGAGGCACGCAGGGCCTCGAGCGGCTCCTGCCACTCCACCACCAGGCCGGCCGATGGGCGGTCGATATCGAGCATCAGTGAAAGGGCGAGTGCCATAAGCAGCAGCAGGAAGGTGGCCGTGATGCGCCGCCGCGGCCCAGTGAGAACAAAGCCGAGGAGGCCACTCGCAACCAGCGTGAACAGGGCGAGCATGCCGAACACCTCCGCCGGGACCCGGGCGGCTCCCGCCGTTCGGCGCGAGGTATCGAGGTCGAGCACCGCGTTGATGGAGTCGAGATAGCCGGTGGAGAAGGCAGTAGACCGGATCTCATCAAAAGCCGCGGCGGTTGCTGCCCAAAGATCCACGGTGAGCTGGTCGTCGGCCGCAAGACGCTCGCGACGCTCATCGGCGCTGTCGGTTTTGGCGAAGGCGAGGCGGTTGTCGATGTAGGAAACCAAGAGATCGGTGAGCCGGCCGCGATGCGGTTCGCGGAGCAACTGGGTGCGCAGGTAGGCAGTGCCAATGGCGTTCGCTTCTTCGAGGACCAGGGCCCGGCGCGTTTCAAACCGATCGAGGGATAGCGAGAGGGTGAAGCCCATGAGCAGAGCAAGCAGTCCCAGGACGGCGGAGACGATGTAGGCCTCCTGCCCTGAAGTATCGGGATCGCCCTGATCCTTCATGAACGATCGGCGCGCCCAGAAACCGACCACCGCCGCGAGGCTCATGCACAAGAGGATTGCGATTGCGAGCCAGAGGATCGGGACGTTGTCGATCCAGCTCGCCATTTTCTAGGCCCAAACGGGCGCGAGGCTCAAACAAGCCGACAGCTGTGTCATCGCGCACCTGAAGGGAGCTACTGAGGGCTTCGGGACGGTATGTGCGAGTCCTTTCCCAACATACAAAGTTTGGGTCGCATCTTGGTCAAAAGGCGGAGGAACAGCACGCCTCTGGTCCGTGTCGACCCACCGGCGACCAGAGCCCCAGCCATGCCCGTGGGCTCCCATTGGATCGTCACACGCACAGGCTCTTGACCAAAGTCGTTATAACGTCATAACTCTATAACGTCAGCCGGGCATGAAGCGTGCCCGGTCAACAGGGAGAATCCAAACATGCTGTTCCGGGCTTCGCTGGGTGCCATCGGCACCGCCGCTGTCCTGCTATCGAGCACCGCGCTGGTCCAGGCCGCGGATGTGTCGTTCCTCACCCACTGGGCCCCCGATACCGTGGCGAAGCTGGAAGCTGCCGCCGCGACCTATACGGCGGCTCACCCCGACACCAAGATCACCGTGCGCGCCGTTCCGTTCGGCGACCTGCTCACGACGCTGCGCACTTCGGGTGGCGGCGCTGGCGGTGCGACCATTGCCGGCATCTATGATGCCTGGCTGCCGGACCTCGCCAAGGACCAGCTGGTTGCGCCGGTTCCCGAGGCGATTGCTGCCGACGTCAGGGCCAACTGGCCCGCTGGTGTGATCGGCGCCGCCTCGATCGGCGGCACGCTCTACGGCATCCCGAACGAGATCGACGTCTACGCGCTCAACTACAACAAGAAGCTGTTCGAAGAGGCCGGCATCACCGAGGCGCCCAAGACCTGGGACGAATTCCTCGCCGCCGCCGAGAAGCTGACCGACAAGTCCAAGGGCCAGCAGGGCTTCGGCCTGATCAACTCGTGGGCCGCCGGCGTGCTGCACCCGTTCTCCTCGCTGCTCGTCTCCAACGGCGGCGACCTCGTGGTCGACGGCAAGCCGACGCTCGACAGCGAAGCGGCCAAGCAGACCTTCGAGCTCTACGAGAAGCTTATCAAGTCGGGCTATTCCGATCCGGCGATGGCCACGGCCGATGCCAACACCACCGGGCCGTTCCTCGACAGCTTCGTGTCGGGCAAGACCGGCATGATCATCATGGCGAACTGGTGGGAATCCGCGCTCAAGGCCGGCATGGGCGATGACTTCGCCAATGTCGCGACCGCGCCGATCCCGGTTGGCCCGTCGGGCGATACCGCCCGCTCGATCTCGTACTCGTGGATGACCGTGGTCAACGCCAAGGCTTCGGCCGAGGAACAGGCCGCTGCGTGGGACTTCCTCAACTGGCTCAACGGGCCCGAGTCCGGTCCGGACGGCGCTTCGGCGATGGGCGATATCCTGATGTCGATGGGCATCCTCCCGTCGCGGACTTCGGACGGCGCGGCCTTTGCCGAGCGGCTCGCCAGCGACCCGTTCCTCAAGGGCTACACGGACACGCTCGCCAACGCCAAGCCGTTCCCGGTGGTGCTGGGCGGCCAGGAGTTCTCGGAGTCGCTGCAGAAGACCCTCGAGGCCATCCAGTTCGGCCAGGTGTCGGCGGCTGATGCTGCTGCGACGGCGCAGGCTGACGCGACCGAAATCCTCGAGCGCAACGCGAAGTAACTATGGGAGGGCGGGGCAACCCGCCCTCTACCACCGGTGGGGGAACACCTCCACCCCTGTCCCCTCCCCGCGAAGGGGAGGGAGACCCTCGCACCAGCATCGCGCCCAAGCGCCGACATGCGACGAACGTTACGAGTACGATGACTTCAAACCAGCACCGATCGGCGATCATGATGCTCGCGCCCGCAACCGGGCTGCTCGGCGTCTTCATCGTCATCCCCATGCTGCTCACCATCTGGCTCAGCTTCCAGAACTGGTCGACGCAGACGGGGTTCGAGACCGCCACGTTCGTGGGCGTGCAGAACTTCATCGACATCTTCGCCAACAATTCGGTGGGTCGCGATTTCAAGGCGGCGCTGGTCAACACGGCGATCTACACCGTGCTGTCGGTGCTGATCATCCTGCCGCTGTCGGTGATGCTCGGACTGCTCGTGCACCAGAAGATCGCGCCGGGCGGGGTGTTCCTCCGGACCGTGCTGTTCTCGACCTACATGGTGCCGATGATCGCGGTGGCGCTGGTGTTCTCCAAGCTCTACTCGCCGACCGAGGGGCCGCTGAACCAGATCCTGGGCTGGGTCGGTATTCCGCCGCAGACCTGGCTGAGCGCGCCGCAGACAGCGCTGGTCTCGATCGTGATCCTCAATGTCTGGCAGCAGGTGGGGTACTTCACCGTGCTTGCCGTCGCCGGGCTGACGCAGATCCCGGAGTCGCTCTATGAGGCGGCCAAGATCGACGGGGCGAACCCGGTGCAGCGGTTCTTCTCGATCACGCTTCCGATGCTGAGCAACACGCTGCTGTTCTCGGCCGTGATCTGCATCATCAATGCCGTGCAGGTGTTCGAGCCGGTGGCGCTGATCACTCAGGGCGGACCGGTGAATGCCACCAACGTCCTCACTTTCCATATCCGCCGCGTCGGCATCGAGCGGGCCCAGGGCGGGCTCGGCTCGGCGATGGCGGTGACGCTGATGCTGGCGCTGGTCGTCGCGATCGCGTTGCTGTTCGCCTTCGCCCGCTCGCGGGAGATGAAGAACTCATGAGCACCACCACCGCCGATCGCCGCATCATGGAGCGGCCGCGCTACAAGGCGACGCCGGCCACCGCCCTCCTCGTCCTCGCCATTATCGTTGCAGCCGTGGTTGCGGCCTTCCCGCTGGCCTGGATGATCCTCACCAGTTTGAAGACGCCGCAGGAGACCATGCAGGTGCCGCCGGTGTGGCTGCCGGCGAACCCGAGCCTCGACGCTTTCGCCCAGGTAGCCGACGTCGTGAGCCTCGGCCGGTCATTCTGGAACTCGGCGATCATCGCTCTGACGACCACCGTCGCGATCATCGTGACCAGCCTCATGGCCGGGTATGCCTTCGCCAAGTACCAGTTCCGCCACAAGGAGGCGCTGTTCGCGATCCTCATCGCGACCATGTTCCTGCCGCCGATTGTGACGCTGATCCCGCTCTACCGGATCACCGGATATCTGGGGCTCAACGCGAGCCTCGCGGGTGTCGTGGTGCCAAACCTCGCCAATGCCTTCGGCATCTTCCTCATGCGCCAGTTCATCAAGGGCGTGCCGGACGAGCTGATCGAGGCGGCGCGGGTGGATGGCGCTTCGGAGTTGCGCATCCTGTTCCAGGTCGTGGCCCCGGCAGTGATGCCGGCCATCGCCGCTCTGGTGCTGTTCGCCTTCGTCTACCACTGGAACAGCTACCTGTGGCCGCTGACGGTCCTGCAGGGCAATGCGGACCAGTACCCCATCGTCATCTCGCTCTCGCGGCTCCTCAGCTACAACCGGGGCGCGATGAACACGGGCCTCGTCATGGCCGGCGCGACGCTCGCGGTGCTGCCGCCGGTGCTGCTGTTCGTGATCCTGCAGCGCTTCTTCGTCGACTCGGTGGTTTCCTCGGGGGTTAAGGGATGAGCCGGATTCTCGCCATCGATCTCGGTGGCACGCGCTTCCGCGCCGGCGTCGCCGATCTCGCAAATCCGGGTAGTGTCGTCGCCAAAGGCGAGTGGACCGCGCCACAGACGCGGGAGGATTTCCTCGCGCTGGTGAGGCAGCAGCTCGACGAGCATGGTGCAACGCAGCTTGGCCTCGGCATCCCGGGGCTCGCGCAGGGGACAACCTGCCGCTGGGTGCCCAACCTGCCGTACCTTGATGGGCTCGACCTCGCCGACGAGTTGGGGGGCGTTTCCATCGGGCTCGGCAACGACGCGCAACTGGCGCTGCTGGCCGAGGCCAAGGCGGGCGCCGCGAACGGACTGAGCGACGCGGTGCTGCTCGCCATCGGTACGGGCATCGGCTCGGCCGTGCTGGCGGGCGGGCGTATCATCACCGGCAGCGGGGGTGGGGCTTGTTCGTTCGGGTGGGCAGTCGCCGATGTCGCTGACCCAGGCGAAGATCGCAGCGGCTGGCTCGAGCGGCAGGCGTCCGGCCGTGCGTTGGACGCGGCGGCTGCGACCGTGGGGCTACCCGACGGCGCATCGCTGGTCCGAGCTGCACGGGCGCGTGATCCCGAAGCGGTCGAAGCGCTGGCCAAGCCGATGGCGGCTCTCGGAACCGCGCTCGCGGGGGCCGTGGCTCTGCTCGATCCCGAGGCCGTAATCCTCGCTGGCGGGGTCGCGGCATCCGTCGACGTGCTGGCCCCATTGGTGCTGCCGGCGCTGCGGCGCCAACTGCCGCCGCACCTGAGAACGATCGACATCAGACCCGGGCAATTCGGGCCAAGGGCGGGTCTCGTCGGCGCAGCTTTTGCCGGCGCCTACGGGACCAACTGGAGGAATGGGCATGGATGAACCGAACGGTCTCATAAAGCCCGACCGGCGGCGTCCGGAGCCGCTGTGGCACCAGGCCGAAATGGCGCTGCGCGAGTTGATCGAGCGCGGCGAATGGAGCTCGGGCATGCAGATCCCCAACGAGGATCGGCTGGGCGAGATGCTGGGCATTTCGCGCATTACCCTGCGCCATGCCTTGCGCAACCTCGAGGAAGCGGGACTGCTGCGGCGCGAGCACGGGCGCGGGACGTTCGTGCGGTCGGCTACCGTGGTCGCCGGCGTGCGCGGACTGACCAGCTTCACCGACGAGATGAAGACGCTGTCGCTGCAGGCGGGCACCCGGCTGATCGAGGCGTACCGGGTTGTCGCGGATGAAGAGATGGCCGATGCGCTGGAGATCGCGATCGGCGATCCGGTGGTGCTGCTGAAGCGCCTGCGGCTCGGCAACGGCATGCCGATCGGTATCCAGGCCAGCCACCTGCCCGAGGCCCGCGTGGCCGGACTGCTCGAAGACGCCGCAAACGTTCAGTCGCTCTACGGCTGGCTCAAGGAGCATTGCGGCATCACACCTGTGAAGGCCAAGGAGGTCTACCGCGTCGGCCGCGTGGCCGAAGCCGATGCCGAACTCATCCAGCTCACGGCAGGAACGCCGGCCTTCGAGGTCGAGCGTATCGCCTACGACTCGAGGGGGCCGTTCGAATACGCCCTCTCCACCATGCGTGCGGACCGCTATGAGATCCGCTCCACCCTCTACGTGTAACGCTTTGTTCTGAAAGGCAAACCCATGTCCACTCTGTATATCAGCAAGCTCGTGAAGATCGCCGAGGCGGCGGCCGAAGCGAATGCCGACGCCTTCGACAAGGCCTCGTCCGCCATCGCGGAAACCCTCGCCAACAAGGGCCTCGTGCACCTCTACGGCTCGGGCCACTCGGTTCTGCCGGTGCAGGAAACCTACCCGCGCTACGGCTCTTATGTCGGCTTCAACCCGCTGACCGACCCGCGCGTGATGTGGCACAACATCCTCGGCGCCGGCGGCGTGCGCGAGTTGCTGTGGCTCGAGCGCACCGAGAAGTATGCCGAGAAGTTCCTCGACCACCAGCCACTGAATGCCGGCGACACCATCGTGATCTTCGGTCACTCGGGCTCGAACGCTTCGGGTATCGACACTGCGCTCTATGCCAAAGAGCGCGGGCTGACCGTGATCGCGATCACGGCCAAGTCGAATGCCGGCAAGCCGGCCACGCACTCTTCGGGCAAGCGCCTGCCGCATGCGGCAGACATCGTGATCGACACCGGCTCGCCGGTGGAAGACGCGATCGTCAACATCAAGGGCTGGTCGCGTCCGGTGGCGGGCTCGTCGACCGTGCTCGCCATGATGATGATGCACGAGCTGCTGGCCGAGAGCGCGCAGAAGATCGCCGACCGCGGCATCGAACTGCCGGTCTTCGCTTCGCCGACCATCCCGGGCGTGACGCTGCACGACACCGACATCATCTACGGCGTCTACCGCGAGCGCATGCTCGAGGCGCAGCAGAAGCACCTTCCGCAGTTCAAGAAGTCCATGGCCGACGAAGGCTGATGGAACTGTCCCGGGCAGGAGCTGACCCTGCTGCCCGGGACACCCAAATTTTCCCATGACAGACAGCCCCATCGCATTCTCCGGCGCCCGCATCTTCGATGGCGAGGCGTTCCATGACCATGCTGCTCTCGTAGTCGAGAACGGCCGCGTTGCCGGCATCGGCGCCCCGCCTGCGGAAGCGCGGATCGTTCAGCTCGACGGCGGCACATTGGCGCCGGGCTATGTCGACCTGCAGGTCAATGGCGGAGCGGGGCTGCTGGTCGGCCCCGGAACGACGGCCGCCGATCTCGGAACGATCTGCAGGACGCATGCGCAGTTCGGGGTGGTGGGGCTGCTGCCGACCCTCATCACCGATAAAGCCGAAATCACTGACGCCGTGCTGGCGGCCGGCGCGACTGCGGCGCGCGCCGGCACCGCCGGCTTTCTCGGCCTGCATCTCGAGGGTCCGCATCTGTCACTAGCCCGCAAGGGCGCGCATGACCCAGATCTGATCCGGCCGATGGACGAAGCCGACATCGTCCGGCTGGAGCGGGCGCGGGGCACCCTGCCCCATCTGCTCGTGACGGTTGCACCGGAGACGGTGACACCTGAGCAGATCGCACGGCTGGCGCGCGCCGGGATCGTGGTCTCGCTCGGGCATTCGGATGCCTCATACGAGGTCGCCGCGGCCGCTATTCGGGCGGGAGCCTCCATGGCGACGCACCTGTTCAACGCCATGAGCCAGATCGGCAACCGGGACCCCGGCGTGGCCGGAGCGGCGCTGGACCAGGGCAGCGTATGGGCGGGGCTCATCGCGGACGGCATCCACGTGAACCCGGCTACAGTGGGCATCGCCCGGCGCAGCAAGAACGGGCCGGGCCGAATTTTCCTCGTCTCGGACTCGATGTCGCAGGCGGGCACCGACATCGAGAGCTTCGAGCTCAATGGCCGCACCATTTTCCGCAAGGACGGAGCGCTGCGCCTCGTCGATGGCACGCTGGCTGGCGCGGACCTGACGCTGGACGCGGCGGTGCGCTATGCCCACTTCGAGCTGGGCATCGAGTTAGGCGAGAGCCTGAGGATGGCTGCGCTCTACCCGGCGCAGGCGATCGGATCGGAACGACTGGGGCGGCTCACCCCGGGCAGCGAGTTCAAGCCGGTCTGGCTGGACGCAAAGCTCAACGTGCGGACGCTGCCGACACCCTAGTTCCGCGAGCTGTAGCGCGGCGCAACGTCGGGCTGCTGCAGGAGGGCGCGGACCTGATCGTCGCCAGTGCCGTAATCCACCTTCTGCTGGGACGGTCCCGAGAACGCCAGGAAGGCAACCCAGACCGCCAGGGCGGCGCCGACTGCGATGCCGGCCGTGGACATGCGATAGCGACGCGCCTCATTGGCCATGCGGCGCCGCACCAGCGCAAGCCAGGCAATGGGGATCAGCAGGAGGAGAAGGAGCAGTTCCATGGCCGGAACTCCGCACTCATTCGTCCTCAATCTGCCCGGATTGTGGTTAACGAACGGTAACATCTTCGCCCCCACCCCCATGGACGCAGTTTAACTGCCCTGCTACGCGTAATCATCTAGTCACTCGCTTTGCGACAACAGATGACAGCGAAGTTCAGGACGGTCTTCGGCGAGGGCAAGCCGGTGATTGCCATGGTGCATCTGGGCGCATTGCCCGGCTCGCCGCTGCATGACCAAGACGGAGGCGTCGAGGCGATCGTCGAGAACGCCCGCAAAGACCTCGTGGCGCTGCAGGCCGCCGGGTTCGACGCGGTGATGTTCGGCAACGAGAACGACCGGCCATACGAGTTCAACGTCGATACCGCCTCGACAGCCACGATGGGTTACGTGATCGGGCGGCTGCACTCGGAGATCAGGGTGCCCTTCGGCGTGAATGTGCTGTGGGACCCGGAGAGTTCGATCGCGCTGGCGGCGGCTACGGGCGCTCGGTTCGTTCGCGAGATCTTTACCGGCACCTATGCCTCGGACATGGGGCCGTGGACGCCGGATGCCGGCAAGGCGATGCGCTATCGCGATCGGCTCGGCAAACAGGACCTGGCCCTGCTCTACAACGTGAGCGCCGAGTTTGCCTATTCGCTCGACCAGCGTTCGCTGCCTGACCGGGCGCGAAGTGCCGTGTTCTCGTCGATCCCCGATGCGATCCTCGTTTCCGGCACCATCACCGGTGAGGCGGCGAGGATGGTCGACCTGGAAGCCGTGAAGAGGGTGCTGCCGACGACGCCGGTGCTTGCCAATACCGGAGTGAAGCATGCCACCGTGGCGGATGTGCTGAAGATCGCGGACGGCTGCATTGTCGGCTCGTCCCTGAAGGTCGACGGCGACACGTGGAAGGCAGTCGATCCGGACCGGGCCGCCGAGTTCATGCGGCTGGTGCGGCAAGCCAGGGGCTACTGATGGCGCTCAAGCAGCTGGTCACGGAACTCATGCTCATCCCGGGACTCTCGGGATATGAAGGCCGGGTGCGCAAGTACCTGCGCAAGGCCATGAACGGGCTCGGGATTCTGTCCACTACGGACAGGCTAGGCAACCTGATCGCGACGCTTGAGGGCGACAAGGGTACACCCAGCGTCATGCTGTTCGCGCACATGGACCAGCTCGGGCTGATCGTGCGCAAGATCGAGGCGAACGGGCTGGTGCGCGTCGAGCGGCTGGGTGGGGTCCCGGAACGGGCGCTACCCTCTACAGAAGTGCTGTTCTGCGTGGGCGACGGCAGGGATGTGCCCGGGCTCATCGCCCACAAGAGCCACCACGCGACCTCGCAGGACGAGAAGTACAAGGTCCTGCCCTACCCCGAGCTCTACATCGACACCGGGTTCAAGTCGGCGACCGAGGTGCTGGCGGCGGGGATCGATGTGGGGACGCCGGTGGTCTATGCGCCGAAGGTGACCGAGCTCGCCAACGGGCGGATCTCCGGGACCTCGGTGGACGACCGGGCGGCCTGTGCTGTCATGGTCGAGGTGGCGCGGGCGCTGAAGGACGCGAAGAGGCGACCGACGGTGCATTTCGTGTTCTCGGTGCAGGAGGAGTTCAACCTGCGCGGCGCGGTGACGGCGGCACAGGTGCTGATGCCTGATGTGGCGATCCAGCTCGACCTGATCCTTGCCACCGATACACCGGACATGGCGGCGCGGGGCGACGTGAGGCTCGGCGGCGGGCCGGCGATCTCGCTCTATTCATTCCACGGGCGTGGCACGCTCAACGGCACGCTGCCGCATCCGGCGATGGTGAAGCTGTTCGAGGACAGCGCGAAGGCGGCAAAGCTGCCGCTGCAGCGGAGCGCACATATCGGGGCGCTGACCGACCTCAGCTATGTGCAACTTGTCGGACAGGGCGTCGCCTCGATCGATGTCGGGTTCCCGATGCGCTACTCGCATTCGTCGCTGGAGGTCTGCGACCTCGGTGACCTCGAGCAACTGACGACGCTGCTGGTCGAGGCCCTGCCCCGGATCGACGGCTCGTTCAGCCTCGACCGGGACGACTACATCTCATGAGATACTATCTCGGAATCGATATCGGCACCTACGAGAGCAAGGGGGTGCTCGTCGATACCGAGGGGCAGATCGTCGCCAGTGCGGCGCGGCCACACAAGATGCTGGTGCCGCAGCCGGGCTGGGCCGAGCACCGGCCGCGCGAGGACTGGTGGGGCGACTTCTGCTTCATCTCCAACAAGCTGATTGCCGACAGCGGCGTGCCGTCGGCCGACATCAAGGCGGTGGCGGCGAGCGCCATCGGGCCGTGCATGCTTCCCGTCGATGCCGACGGCGAGCCGCTGATGAATGGCGTGCTCTATGGCGTCGACACGCGGGCGGCCAGGGAGATTGCCGAGCTCACGGAGCGGATCGGCGAGGACGTGCTGCTCAGCCGCTGCGGCAATGCACTGACGAGCCAGTCGATCGGGCCCAAGATCCTGTGGCTCAAGCGGAACCGGCCTGAACTCTACGAGAAGACAGCCAGGATCCTGACCTCGACCACCTACATCACGCACAAGCTCACGGGCCGCTACGTGATCGACCACTACTCGGCTGCGAACTTCTCGCCGCTCTACGATGTCGAGAAGCTGGCGTGGACGGACGAACTGGCGAGCGACATCATCGGACTCGACAAGCTGCCCGAGGCGATCTGGACCACCGAGATCGCCGGTACGGTGACACCGCAGGCTTCGGCCGAGACAGGCCTCGCGGTGGGGACGCCGGTGACGACGGGCACGATCGACGCCGGGGCGGAGGCACTCAGCGTCGGCGTACTGGACGACGGCGACATGCTGTTGATGTACGGCTCAACGATATTCATCATCGAGATCACGCCGGTGCGGGTGCCGGACGCGCGGCTCTGGTACGCGCCGTGGTTCATACCGGGCAAGCACGCGGCGATGTCGGGTCTCGCGACAAGCGGGACGCTGAGCCACTGGTTCCGCGAGCAGTTCGCGAGGGAAGTCGATCCCGCAACCGCCGCGATGGCGCTGGCGCTCGAGGCCGAGGGCTCGCCGCCGGGGGCGAACGGGCTGGTGATGCTGCCCTACTTCTCGGGCGAGCGGACGCCGATCCACGATACCGAGGCCAAGGGCGTGCTGTTCGGGATGAACCTGACGCATACGCGTGGCGACATCTATCGGGCACTGTTCGAGGGCATCGCCTTCGGAACACACCACGTGTTCGAGACCTATGCTGACGTGGGACAACCGCCCAAGGCGATCCTCGCGGCGGGCGGCGGGACGAAGAACCGCGTGTGGTCGCAGGCGACCTCGGATGTCTCGGGGCGGACGCAGATCGTGCGGCAGAAGACGGTGGGGGCATCGTATGGCGATGCATTCATCGCGGCTCTGGCGATCGGGGATGTGACAGCCGAGCAGATCCGCGACTGGAACCCGGTCGATCACCAGATCACGCCCGACGTGGGGCTGGCTGGGCTATATGAGCGGGGGTACCGGGTGTTCCGCGAGCTGTATGAGCGGAACAAGGACTTGATGCGGGCACTTTGAGGCTAGGCGGCATCGGCGAGCGGCTTTGCGCGGCCGATCCGCTTCAGCTCCTCTGGGTCGTGCATCGCCTGCCACAGGTCGGTCCGGCGTTGGACGTTCAGCCAAAAATCGGCGCTGTTGCCGAAGACGCGCGCAAGGATGAGTGCAGTCGGCGCTGTCACCGTCCGCCGGTCGTTGCACAGCTCGTTTACGTGCTTACGTGGCACGCCCATCGCTTCAGCCAGAGCGGCCTGTGTGAGGCCGACGGGTCGCATGAACTCTTCGACGAGGATTTCGCCGATGGTCGCCGGCTTGCGCTTGGTGGTCAGCATTCATGTCACCTGTAGCTATGGTCGTCGAGGTAGAGTTCGCTCGCCTCGCCCCGGTCTCCATCCCAGCGGAAAATCAACCGCCACTGTTGGTTGACCCGGATAGAGTGCAGCCCGGCGAGCTTGCCCTGCAGCTTCTCGAAGTGATTGCTGGGCGGCACTCGCAGGTCGGCATCGGTCGTCGCGTCGTCAATCATCTGGAGCTTGCGAAACACCCGCACTTCGAGATCGGCGGGCATGCGTCGCGAGTGGCGATCATCAACGAAGAACTCGCGCAGCCATTCGTCGCGAAACCCAACGATCATTCCCAGCCCTCAACGCCCCACTGTACCACTCCATGGTACATCAGGCAAGGGTGGCACGGCACTTGCCGCTTCACCCCTTCACGGACCCCGCCGTGAGACCGCGGATGATGAAGCGCTCGAGGAGCACACCGACGATGACCAGGGGGGCGATCGCCGCCGTGGAGAGGGCGGCCATGCTCCACCAGTTGATGCCCTGCGAGCCGGTCTGGCTGGCGACCATCACGGGCAGGGTCTTGGCGTTGGTGCTGGTGAGGAGCGCGGCGAAGAAATACTCGTTCCAGCAGAGGATCAGCGAGAGGATGAAGGCTGCCACCATGCCCGGCAGCGCCATGGGCAGGATGATACGGAAGAAGGTGCCCCAGGGGCCGAGGCCGTCGACCTGGGCGGCCTCGTCGAGCTCGACCGGGATGGTGTCGAACTGGTCCTTCATGATCCAGATGACGATGGGCAGGACGGTGAGCGTGTAGAGCAGGATCAGCCCGATGGTTGAATCGAGCAGCGCCAGTTCGCGGTAGAGGACGAGGAACGGCAGCGCGAGGACGACTGGGGGCAGGATCAACTGGGAGAGGAAGAAGAAGCCCAGGTCCTGGTTCCGCATCCAGAGGAACTTGTACTGGTAACGGCTGAGGCCGTAGGCGGCGAGCGCGCCGAGCAGGACGGCCAGCGCCGAGGCGCCGAAGGCCGTGTAGACCGAGTTGAGGAAGCGGTTGAGGAACTCCTCGCGCACGGTCGAGACGTTGCCGATTGTGTCGGGGGAGAGGCCGAGCGAGCGCCAGCCGAGCCAGTTGGGCTGATAGTCGACGAAGGGGATCAACGCGCCCTGCTGGACGTTGCGCGCGACCTTCATCGAGGTCGTGATGGTCCAGTAGACCGGGAACAGCGAGACGAAGGCCCAGAAGACCAGCGCGGCGTAGATGCCGATGCGGCCGAGCAGCCATTTGGTTCGGCGAGCCGAGGCACCGCTGTCGGCGGAGGCGAGCGAGGACGCAGTTGCTTCGGCGGCCATCAGGTCATCCTCCGCATGTGCCTGCTCAGGACGTTCAGCAGGATGGTGACAAAGATGACGATCACCACGAGGTAGAACATAGCGAGCATGGTGCCGTAACCCACGTTCGAGCGGTCGCGGTATTCGCGGTAGATGAAGCTCGAGACGCTGTCCGTGGCACCTCCCGGGCCACCCGAGGTGACGGTGATGATGATATCGGCCAGCTTCAGTTTGAAGATGATGCGCAGCACGATCGCTGTCAGCGAGACGGGCAGCATCAGTGGAAAGGTGATCTGCCAGAAGCGCTGCCAGGGCGTCGCGCCGTCAACGGTCGCCGCTTCCATCACCTCCTTGGGCATCGCCTGAAGGCCGGCGAGCAGCAGGATCATGACGAAGGGGATGGAGACCCAGGCGTCCATCGCCTCGATCCACAGGCGGGCGGCCCATGGGTCGGTGAAGAAGCTCGGGTTGTTGATGCCGAGCCAGCGCGCAAAGCGGGCGACGGGGCCGAAGCGGTATTCGAGCATGGACTTGCCGACCATCCAGCTGACTGCGACGGGCGAGAGCATGAGCGGGATGAGGAAGACGACGCGCCAGAATTTCCGCGCCCTGATCTCGGCGTTGAGCAGCAGCGCGAGACCGAAGGCGATGGCGTATTCCACAAGCACGAACAGCACGTAGATCACCATGTTGCGCATGGCGTTCCAGTAGAAGGGATCGCGGAACAGCTGGAACAGGTTGTCGAGGCCGTTGAACTTCTGGCCCGTGGCCGATGAGAGGTTCCAGTCGGTGAAGGCAATGGAGAGACCGAACAGGGTCGGGAAGATCGCCATGGCGACGGTGAACAGGGCCGCGGGCAGGATGAACAGGGCGCGCAGGCCAGCCTGGCCACGGATCATCACCTGCCCGAAACCCAGAACCACAGCCCATGCAAGGTAGGCGAAAAGAGTCGGACGCCAGTCGCGGAATCCGAGATCGACGATGCGGGCGGAGTTGAGGACCTGGGCGAGCGCAGTGGCGAGGAAGAGAACGGTAGCAGCGGCAATCAGCGCCCTGCCCCACTCCTTGCGGCGGCGCGAGATGGCGCCATAGGCCGGTAGTTCTGCGATGGCCATCCGGGCTCCTGGTCCGATCGTTCGTGTCCGGAACTAAATCGGCTGGTGACGGTCCGCCACCAGCCGCGGGTTGTCAATCGAACGCCACGGTCAATCGCCCAGCGAGGCCTTGTACAGCTTGATCTGGCTGTCGCGGCCGATCTGGTCGGTGATCTTCTCCCAGGCGGCGGCGATGGCGTCGGCCGTTTCCTGGGCGCCGGCGTACTGACCGTTGATGCCCTTCACCAGCTCGTCCTCGGCGATGGAGTAGTACTGGAAGATACCGGGGATGCGCGGCTCGATGGCAGCATTGGGGTGATTGTAGCTGTCGAGGTTCGAACCGAGGTAATCCTCGACGAAGGCGCGGTCATAGCCCGCCGCTTCCCATTCCTCGTACTGGAAGTGCGAGTTGCGGTAGGGCTGGAAGCCAGACGGATAGGCCGCCATCCAGAGCGAGATGTCCTTGCCGCCCAGATGCGCGGCAGCCGACCATGCGGCCTTGCGCTTCTTCTCGTCCGCTGAGACGCGGCTCGTCACGTAAACACCCCAGCCAAGATAGGCCATGTTGGGGGCGAAGTTCTCCTTCTCCTCCCAGGCGCTGGTCTTTGCGTTGTAGACCTTCCTGGCGCCGGGGTTGATGGAGAAGCCGACCACGTCGCCGACCACCGAAGTGTCGGACGTGCGGGCGTTGGATCCGACGTCGCCCCACCAGGTGAGGGCTGCGCCCGTGCCGCCGAGGAATTGCGAGAAGGCAGTCGTGTTCGGATCGGCGTTGAGCTGATCTGGCGGATAGGCATTGGCCTTGACCAGATCGAGCACGTCCTGGATCGCCTGTACCCAGCCGGGGTTATTGACGCGCGGCTTCATGGTGTCGGGATCGAACAGCCAGGCCGGATCGTCCGGATGCTTGGCGTAGGCTGCGGCGCGATCGCCCATGAAGTAGAAGCCGAAGCCGCCCCACTGGTACTTCAGCGGATCGAGGAAGCCGTAGGCCGGGGTGCTGGTGATCGGATCGTTCTTGCCGGCAAGAGCGGTGGCCAGCGCCGGGAAGTCTTCCCAATGCGAGGGCACCTCTGCCATGCCGCTGATCGAGCCGTCGCCGAAATAGTCCTTGCGGTACGCGAAGGTGTGGCAGTCGCCATCGATGGTGATGCGATAGGTCTTGCCATCCCAGGTTCCGACCGGCGGCTGCAGGTAGCCCACGAGGTCGTCCGCCTCGATCTGGGTCTTGACCCAGTCGGGCATCTCGTCGAGCAGGCCCTTGCCGGCGGTATCGCCCTCGAAGGGCGCGCCCATCTCGATGACGTCGAAATCGACGGTGCCGGTGGCAATCGACTGCTGCAGGCGGGCGTTGTAATCGGCCTGGGCAAGGTCGATCCAGTTGATCTTGGCGCCGGTATAGGCCTCCCACGGCTTCAGGAAGCCGCGGAACAGGAAGTTGTGCAGGTTCTGGTTGTTGAGCCCCATGAAGGTCAACTCGACGCCGGCGAACTCGCCTTCGGCGACGTTGGCCTTGGTCGGCCCGAGGCAGAGCTCGCCGACCTTCTGCCAGTCGGCGTCGGTGGGCGATCCGGCGCCTACGCCCGGAATGGCAAGGATCTGGGCGCGCAGGTTGTCCTGCGCCAGCGCCTTGCCGGCGAGCGAGGTAGAGAGCGCGGTGCCGGCAGCCAGTGCCGCCGCGCCCTTCAGGAAGTTGCGGCGGTTGGCCTGCATGGCCACCACTTGATTGAAGAGTTCCAGTCTCACGATGTTCCTCCCATCAGACGCCGCGATGTCGCGGCGGTTCGGCCACCACACTGGCGCTCGATGGAAGACATGACGTGCAGGTGGAGCGCGCCAGGCGCACTCCTAGTCCCTCAACACCCTGCCTACGTCCCTCCCCAGGGAGCGCTTCCGTCTGTGCGGAAGCTATGAGGGATGGTACGGAGCTAACATGTTAGAAGTCAACAGAAAGCCAACCACGTGCATCGGCGGGCGCGACGAAGAAATCGCTTGCATTTATTGGTAAGCGAACTCGTCGCTTACTGGTGAACGACCTCTACGGGCACAGTAGCTCAGGCGTCAGGTGGCAGAACGCCCTTCTTCAACACGAAACAGCCGTAGAAGCGGCGCTCGCCGGTCTGGATCACGGCGTAGGCGTTCTTGGCCGCTTCATAGAAGGCGAAGCGCTCGATCGAGCCCATGGGTAGCGACTTGCCCTCCGCCTTGTCGATGGCGGTTTGCACTTCCTGCTGCACCGGCGGGACTTCGCCGGGCTTGCCGACGATCTCCATGCGCAGGGCGGGATGCGGCACGAAGCTGTCGAGCGGCATGAGCGACAGGATGCCCTTTACGGCCCGACCGGCCGTGACGTTCTCGAGCTTCAGCAGGCGGCCGTAGACGGTTTGCCGCGCGATCGAGTCCGACGGGAAGTTCATGTCGGCGATGATCAGGTCGTCGCCGTGCCCCATAGACTTGAGCACATGAAGCACGTCGGCATTCAGTATCGGGTCGATCCCCTTGAGCATGATTTCCTCCCTCCCTCGGTGCCGTTAGTGTCCACGGAAAGAGGGGATGCGCAAGCGAGGGAGTTCGGGATGCGCTACGAGATGATGCTGCCGCACCAGATCAGGCGGGCAATCGAGGAGCGCTGGCCGGTGGTGCTGCCGCTGGGGGTGCTGGAGTACCACGGCGAGCACATGGCGGTGGGCATGGATACGCTTGCGGTCATCAAGATGCTCGATCGGATCGAAGCCGATACGGACATCGTGATCCTGCCGCCCTTCTACTATGGGGCAGCGAGCTATGCCGTGGAGCCGCCAGAGGGCAATGGCTCGATCCAGGTGGGACAGCAGGCGCTGGCGCCGTTCGCGGCCGAACTGTTCCGCAGCCTGTTGCGGATCGGGTTCCGCAACATCCACTTCTTCATCCACCACCAGAGCGAGAACTTCGCAGTGGGGATGCCGACTGACTTGAGCTTCAAGTTCGCGGCGCGGCAGGTGATCTTTGCCTGGCTCGAGGAGTTGCATGGCGAGGGATGGTGGGGAAACCCCGCCATGCGCGACTATTACGCACAGCAGTCGACCGGCGACGACCCGTTCAACTGGATCAAGGGCCATCCGCTGATGACGCCGGAGATCATCGCGCAGTATCCGTTCGACCATGCAGGAATCGGCGAGACATCGCTGATGCTGGCGCTTTGCCCGGAGGCGGTGGAGATGGCGCGACTCGATGGGGGGAAGTGGTACACCGAGAGCGCCCGGGAGGCGTCGGCCGAACTCGGCTGGACGGGGGTGCGGCTGATCGAGGCACATATGCGCACGGCGCTTGCACGGTCTTAACCACTGCCGCACCAAAAGCAGCGGGCGTGCAACCGGATTCGGCGCTTGAGTGTTGAAATCGGCTGACTATGTTGCGCCGCACAATTGCCGGAGTGTGGATATCTTGAATATCCATCTCGCCTCTCCAACCTATCCCGCCACGCAGGGCACCCCGCCCTCTGAGCAGCAAGAAGCGTCCGTGATCGAAGCTGACGAAATCGGAGTGGGTACCACCCCGTCCACCGGCAATCGGCTTGCCGTTCTCCTGGCGACCTATCAGGGCGAACGCTTCATCGACGAGCAGTTGAGCTCAATCGAGGCGCAGAGCTGGACGCATATCGATATCTGGGCCTCTGACGACGGATCGTCGGATGGCACGCTGGGCGTGCTCGCCCGGTGGGCGCGACGCTGGCGGCGCGGGAAGTTCGTCGTGCTCAGCGGCCCGGATCGGGGCTTTGCCGACAACTTCCGCTCGCTGATGATCAACCCCGAAGTCGATGCGGACTATGTCTGTTTCTGCGACCAGGACGACATCTGGCTCAAGGACAAGACACGGGCCGCCGCGAGCATTCTCGCGAGGAGCGGCGACCGCCCTGCCCTCTACTGCGCGCGGACCATCATAGCCGACGAGTGGGGACACGAGTTCGATCGCTCGCCACTGTTCCGGCGGCCGCCCGAGTTCTCGAACGCCCTGGTGCAGAGCATCGGCGGCGGCAACACGATGGTGATGAACCGCGCCGCGCACCGGCTGATGCGCGAAGCAGCGCGCCGCACCGGCTTTGTCAGCCACGACTGGTTCTCGTACCTGATCGTTACGGGCGCTGGCGGGGACGTCACCTATTCGGAGACGCCGCATGTGCGCTACCGGCAGCATGCCGGGAACCTCGTGGGTTCGAACCACGGCCTGAAAGCGCAGATGCGGCGGATACTTGCGGCGTTCGGCGGGCGCTTCCGCCGCTGGAACGAAGAGAATGTCGCGGCGCTCGAGGCCTGCCGCGACCTGCTGACGCCGGAGTCCCTGGCCACGTTGGAAGCCTTCCGTCGGGCACGCACCGCCCCTTTGCGGGAGCGCATCGCGAGCCTCAAGAGGTCTGGCGTCTACCGCCAATCTCGCATCGGGCAGATTTCACTCTACGCGGCGGGGCTTTTGGGGAAGCTCTGACGCTGATAGTACGCCGCAAGCATTCGCGCTAAGTTCCCGTGCGGCGAAAGGAAACTGACCCATATGACGATCCTGGTGACCGGCGGTGCCGGCTTCATCGGTGCGAACTACGTGCTCGACTGGCTCACGGCCGGCAACGAGCCGGTGGTCACCCTCGACGCGCTCACCTATGCGGGAAACCTCGCCAGCCTCGCGCCGCTCAATGGCGACGCGCGCCACACGTTCGTGCATGGCTCGATCGGCGACCAGGCGCTGGTCGGACGGCTGCTGCGCAGCCACGATATCCGGGCGGTGGTAAACTTCGCCGCCGAGAGCCACGTGGACCGTTCCATCTCGGGTCCGGCGCCGTTCTTCGAGACCAATGTGATGGGCACGCTGGGGCTGCTTGAGGCGGTGCGCAACCATCTCGCCGCGCTAGGCGACGGCGCGCGGCAGGACTTCCGGTTCCTGCACGTCTCGACCGATGAGGTGTACGGCACGCTGGGGCCGGCCGATCCGGCCTTTGCCGAGACCAATCCCTACCAGCCGAACAGTCCCTATGCGGCTTCGAAGGCTTCGTCCGACCATCTCGTGCGCGCCTACCGCGAGACGTACGGGCTGCCGGTGCTGGTGACCAACTGTTCCAACAACTACGGGCCGCTGCAGTTTCCTGAGAAACTGATTCCGCTGGTGATCCATAACGCGTTGGCGAACAAGGCTTTGCCGGTCTACGGCGACGGACTGCAGGTGCGCGACTGGCTCTATGTCGGCGACCACTGCTCGGCGCTGCGGCGCGTGCTCGAGGCCGGTATGCCTGGCGAGACGTACAATGTCGGCGGCGACAACCAGAAGACCAATATCGAGGTGGTGCGGACGATCTGCACGCTGCTCGACGCGAGGCGGCCCAAGGCGGACGGCACGAGCTACGCGAACCAGATCACGCATGTCACCGACAGGCCCGGCCATGACCGGCGCTATGCCATCGATGCGCGCAAGATCGAGCGCGAGCTGGGCTGGCGGCCGGCGACGAGCTTTACCGAAGGGATCGCGCGGACTGTGGACTGGTACCTCGGCAACGCGAGCTGGGTAGACGACGTGACCAGCGGCGCCTACCGGGACTGGATCAAGAGGCAGTACGGATGAAGATCCTGATCCTGGGCCGCGACGGTCAGGTCGGCACGGCGCTGACGGGCGTGCTGGCGGCCGATCACGCGATCGTCGCCTTTGGCCGCAAGGGCGCCGACCTCGCCCACCCGGCGGGGCTGGCCGCGCTGGTGAAGCGCGAGGCGCCGGACGTGATCGTCAACGCTGCGGCATACACCGCCGTGGACAAGGCGGAGAGCGAGCCGGACGTGGCCCGGCTGGTGAATGCCGACTCCCCTGCCGCGCTGGCCGCAGCGGCCGCCGCCAGTGGAGCGTGGCTGATCCACTATTCGACCGACTACGTGTTCGATGGCGCCAAGGCGGAGCCCTATGTCGAGGATGATGCGACCGGGCCGCTCAACGTCTATGGCGCGACCAAGCTGGCGGGCGAACGTGCGATTGCAGGAAGCGGTGCGAAGTACCTGATCTTCCGCACGAGCTGGGTGCACGCGCCGGGGCGTCACAACTTCATCGCCAAGATGCTGAGCCTCGCGCAGTCGCGCAACGAGCTGCGGGTGATCGACGACCAGGTGGGGGCGCCGACCAGCGCGCGGCTGATCGCCGAGATCACGCAGCGTGCGATCCTGCAGATCGAGCGCGACCGTCCGATCGCCGAAGGGATCTACCACCTGACGGCGTCGGGCGAGACGAGCTGGAACGGCTATGCGCGCTTCGTCATCGGCGAGGCGCTGGCACGCGGATTTCCGCTCAAGGCGACACCCGACAAGGTGCTGCCGGTACCGACCTCGGCGTTCCCAACCCCGGCCCAACGTCCGCTCAACTCACGACTTTCCACCCGAAAGCTCCGGGATGCGCTGGCAATCGACCTGCCGAACTGGCAGGACGACGTGATGGGTACGCTCAACACGATCCTTCCGGAGACCGCTCGATGACGCGACGCGGGATCATTCTCGCCGGCGGCGCCGGCACGCGCCTGCACCCGGCAACGCTGACCGTCTCCAAGCAACTGCTGCCGGTCTACGACAAGCCGATGATCTACTATCCGCTGTCGACACTCATGCATGGCGGCCTGCGCGAGGTGCTGATCATCTCGACGCCCGAAGACCTGCCGCGCTTCAAGACGCTGCTGGGCGACGGCGGGCGCTGGGGGATGTCGTTCAGCTATGTGGTGCAGCCCAGCCCGGGCGGCCTCGCCGAGGCATTCCTGCTCGGCGCCGATTTCGTGCGCGACCGCAGTTCGACGCTGATCCTCGGCGACAATATCTTCTTCGGGCACGACCTCAGCAAGCTCCTGGGCAGCGCCGACCAGCGCCGGCTCGGGGCGAGCGTCTTCGCCTACCACGTGAATGATCCGGGCCGTTATGGCGTGGTGGAGTTCAACGGCAAGCGGACGGCGGTTTCGATCGAAGAAAAACCCGTGCAGCCGAAGTCGAACTACGCCGTCACCGGGCTCTACTACTATGACGAGCAGGTGGTGGAACTGGCCCGCTCGCTGAAGCCTTCGGCGCGGGGCGAGATCGAGATCACCGACCTCAACCGGCTCTATCTCGAGCGAGGCGAGCTGAATGTCGAACTTATGGGCCGGGGCTTTGCCTGGCTCGACACCGGTACGCACGACTCGCTGCTCGAAGCGGGGCAGTTCATCGCGACGCTAGAGAAGCGACAGGGTTTCAAGGTGGCCTGCCCCGAGGAGATCGCCTGGCGCAACGGCTGGATCGACGACGAGGCGCTCGAGCGGCTGGCCGAGCCGCTGAAGAAGAGCGGCTACGGCACGTACCTGCTGCAGATCCTGCGCGAGGGCCGCGACTGATGCAAGTAACCAAACTCGACATCGACGGGCTCATGGTTTTCGAGCCGAAGGTGTTCGCTGACGATCGCGGTGCCTTCTTCGAGAGCTTCAACGATCGGGTGTTCCGCGAGGCGACCGGGTTCACGGGCCAGTTCGTGCAGGACAACCAGTCGCAGAGCCGCAAGGGCGTGGTGCGCGGGCTGCATTACCAGCTGCCGCCGCACGCGCAGGGCAAGCTCGTCCGGGTCGCCCGAGGGGCGGCGTGGGATGTCGCCCTCGACATCCGGCACGACTCCCCGAGCTTCGGCAAATGGGCGGCAGTCGAGCTCAGCGCCGAGAACCGCAAGCAGTTCTGGATTCCGGCCGGTTTCGCGCACGGGTTCCTCGCCCTTGAGGAGGGCACGGAGTTTCTCTACAAAACCACGGATTTCTGGAGTGGGGCGAGCGAGCGCGCCATCCGCTGGGACGACCCCGATGTCGGGATCGCCTGGCCGCTGACGACGCCGCCGATCCTGTCGGGCAAGGATGCGGCCGCCCCGGGGATCAAAGACGCGGACCTTCCCGGTCCTGGAGACCAGAGCTAGCATGTGGCTTTTGCGCCGTGCCGTGATCAGCGTGTTGCAGGTGCTGATCCGGATCATTTTCTACCCCTGGTTCGCCTATCTCGACTTTCGCAATGCGCAGGAACTGAAGCGCCACGGTGACGTGCTGTCGAAGCGCCAGCTGCGCGACGCAACGACGGGCACCTTCTGCGTATTCCATCTGTTTCCGCGGCAGAAACTGCCGGCATCTGCCATCCGCGCGCTGAAGGCGCTGGAGGCGCAGGGAGTCAACCTCGTCATCATCAGCAACGGCGCCATTCCCGAGGCCGACCTGCCGCTGATCGACTCCGTGGCGCACACAGTCATCGTGCGGCGCAATATCGGCCGCGATTTCGGCGGCTACAGGACCGGCGTGCTGCATGTGCTAGACACCTTCCAGCCCGAGCGCATCCTGATCGTCAACGACAGCGTGTTCTACCGCTCGGGCGGGCTCGAGGCCTTCTTCACGGCGTTGAGCGACACCAGCAAGGACTATGTCGGGGCGGCCGAAAACCACGAGTTCGGCTACCACGTCGGCAGCTATGCGCTCGGCTTCGGGCCACGCGTGTTCCAGAGCCCGCATTTCCGCAAGTTCTGGGAGAACTACCAGCTGAGCGAGCTGCGACCCAAGGTCATCCGCACCGGCGAGATCGCGCTCAACCGAACCGTGATCGGCGCGATCGGTGTGAACCCCACGGTGGTCTATTCGCCGCGCAAGCTTGGTGAGGCGCTGGCCGAACTGCCGACCACCGAGCTCATCCTCACCGCGTCGCAGATGCCCGGGCACTTCAACGAGCGCGATGCGCTCCGCAAGCTGCACCAAACGGCATCGCAGTGGTTCGAAACGCGCGGTGAGAGCTCCACCAACCGCGATGCGCCGCTGCCGATCGAGGCCGCAGCTTCGCTGGCCGATACTGATGCGGGCGACGTGCGCCGGCTGGTTTCCGCGAACTATCGCAAGCAGCTCGAGCGGAGCCTCATGGACTTCGTGTTCCGCGGCAGCCAAATCCACTGGGGGGCGTTGCCGCTGGTCAAGCACCTCAACTGCCCGATCATCAAGGCGGACCTCGTGCTGCGCGGCATCTACGGCGTGGGCGAACTCTCCGCCTTTGCACCGAGCATGTCGGCCGAGGAGTATGACGAGTTCTTCGCGATGTGCACGCGACGCGGCGTGCCGCAGCAGCACTGGAACCTGGCCCAGCGCATGATGCTGGCAGTCGGCTACATCTAGGCCGAGTTGGCGGCTGCCGGCTTCTCCTGGACCTCGAGCGGGCCGAACCTCACCACCTTGCCGTGCTCGAGCTGGAGCACCTTGTTGCAGGTGCGCTCGATGAGATCGGGCTGGTGGCTGGCGAGCACGATGATGCCGGCCTTCTCGGCCAGCTCATCCATCCGGCGCTTGGCCTTGGTTTGGAAATCGGCGTCGCCGGCGCCGATCCACTCGTCCATGAGCAGTATCTGGGGTTCGAGCGTCGTCGCGATCGAGAAGGCGAGGCGCGCGCCCATGCCCTGGCTGTAGCTCTTGAACGGCATGTCGATGAAATCGCCGAGCTCGGAGAACTCGATGATCTCCTCGGTACGCGCGCCAATCTCATCCTCGTTCCAGCCGTTGATCAGGCCGCGCAGCAGGATGTTGCGTCGCCCCGTCGCTTCGGCGCGGAAGCCGAGGTTGATGTTGAACAGCGCATCGACCTTGCCGCGGATATCGAGACTGCCGCCGCTCGGCTCATAGATGCCGTAGAGCACCTTGAGCAGCGTCGTCTTGCCGGCGCCGTTGGAGCCGACGAGGCCGAGGCGATCGCCCGCCGAGAGCTCGAAGCTGACGCCATCGAGCGCGGTGACGAAGCGGCGGCTGCCGGAACCGGAGATGGTGCCACCAGTGCGCGTCATGCGCCGGTCGCGCGGCCTCAGGGTCAGCTTCTCGCGGACCTGGTAGACGAGGCGGAGATCGTGGGCGGAAATCGAGACCATCAGACGATCAGAGCCACCTGCTTGCGCAGCGAGCCCAGCAGCACGATGGCGATGGCCCACATGGCAAGCGTGAAGACGAGGCTGATGCCGATCGCCGTGAACGGAATGGCGTTGTTGACGATGGGGGTGCGCACGAGATCGAGGAAGTAGGTGAACGGGTTGTAGTAGTAGAGCGCACCGCGCAACCCGCCCTCGCCCTCATGCGTCCAGAACAGCGGCGTCGCGAACATCGCCACCCGCATCAGGTTGGCGACGATGAACTGGCTGTCGGGGAAGAACACGCCGAGGAAGCCGAACACGGCGATGACCGCGGGCGAGCAGACGACGATGATGACGAGGCCGAGCCCGGCCCAGATCCAGTCCCAGGTGACGTTCACCTGCGCGAGGACGAGGATGATGACGCAGCCGATGACGGCGTAGACGGCGCGGATCAGGTTCTGCAGCGTGAGGCGCATGACATAGGCGGAGAGCGGCAGGTTGGTGCCCTTGATGAAGCTCTCCTCGCGCTCGAACAGCGTCACCGACTGCGTGATGCAATCGGTGAGGTAGTTCCAGACCATGAGGCCCGTCGCGACGTAGATGGCGAACTCGGCCGTCGGGTTGGGCGTGAACACGAAGATGAAGGTGGCCGCGAAGGCGAAGTAGTTGACCAGCAGCCAGATTGGACCGAGCGCGGTGCGCCGATGCTGGTCGCCGACATCCTCGGTCGCGAGCGTGATCCAGACCCGACGCCGCTCATAGGCGGCGGCCATGTCGGCGAACGCGTTGGCGAGAATTTTGAACAATCAGGCCTCGAGGAACAGTGGCGCTCGCCTAGCACAGGCGCGCGCCAAGGCCAATTGCCGCGATGCCATGATATGGAATGTGATCAGCTGATCACGGCAAGGTCGCTCACCCGCCGCCAGTCCGTGCCGTCCGAGAAGGCGAGCGTCGCGCCGCCCATCTCGTCCGCGACGTAGATCAACTGCCCTGCCCCGACGGCGGCGGACGGGACGCCGGCGACCGTGTAGGTTTTGGTGCGAATGGGCCCGTCGACATCGAGATGCACTGCCGGAGTGGACGTGCCGATGCCGACGTGGGCGGTCGCCGGATCGACGACGAGCGCCTCCGCCCAGGCACTGCCATCGGCGCTCACCTTCAGGTGGAGCTTGTCGTCACCCGCGGTTCCCAGTTCGGCACGACCGGAGGAGCCGGTCTGGTAGACGAGACTGGCCGTATGGCCGGCGGACGCCTTGTTGAGGTTAAGCCGGATGTCACCGGTGCCGGGGGTCACGTCGTCGTGGCTGAAGAGGACGGCGTCGGACTTCACGGCAAGCCGGTTGGTGGTGTCGGCCGCTCCGTTGATGCCGAGCTGCGCCACCCTGCCATTCAAACCCACGGTCGGGAGCCAGGCTGTGCCTGACCAGACGACGAGGCCGCTTTCGTCGACGAGGAAGGCGAGCCAGCCGGGTTCGGGAGCATGAAACAACCACGCCGCTCCGTCCCAAGCCGCGATCTGCCCCGACTTGCCCGCCCATGCGCCGCCCGGCGACGGGCCGACGATATAGCGGGAACCAGGCAGCGGGCTCGATGGCGGCGCCGCGAGGTCGCGATCGAGCACGGCGAGCTGGGTGAGCGTATCGAGCGCGGCAATCGCCTCGTTGTGGGTGATGTGTTTGCCGGCCTGCGCCGGGAGGATGAAGGGAAGCCTCAGGTGGGTGCTTGTGGTCATGGTGTCCTCGGGTTGGTGAGCCGAGGATAGGCGGGCCGGCTGGCGTGGGGATAAGTCAGGCCGGCTGGAGCTCGGGCTTCACTTCTTCGAGCTCGATCAGCGTGCCGTCGAAATCCTTGGGGTGGATGAAGACGACCGGCAGGCCGTGTGCGCCGGTCTTCGGCTTGCCGTCACCGAGGACGCGCGCTCCGGCCTCGGTCAGCGTCCGGATGGAGGATGCAATGTCCGGGACCTCGTAGCAGACGTGGTGGATGCCACCCGAGGGGTTGGCTTCGAGAAACCTCGCGACTGGAGAGTTCGGGCCGAGCGGTGTCATCAGCTCGATCTTGGTGTTCTCGAGGTGGACGAAGACGACTGTGACGCCGTGCTCCGGCAGATCGAGCGGATGGCGCACGTCGGCCCCGAGCAGGTCGCGGTACTTCGCAGCGGCAGCGGCGAGATCGGGGACGGCGATGGCGACGTGGTTGAGGCGGCCTATCATTGCTCAGACAGCCTTACATCTCGAAATGTCTTCATCAGCTTCTGCCGCGTGGCGATATCACGCGTCTCGCAGCGCCAGAACGTAGAATCAACTGCGTGCAGGAGTATCCAAGGTTCCTTGCTATCGCTCCGGTCGAAGCCACGGAACGTCCCCCAAATGACTTGCGGCGAGGACGTCGCGATCGCCACCAATTCCTTGCTGGATATGGATTTTCCGGTGTTCGCGAGCCGGCTGAGATGATCGTCCCCTGCAGACGCCACGTCGAAGTGGGCCTCGCCGTTCGGATACACGAAGTCGACCATTTCCCAACGTGATGTCACAGCCCGTTCTGGTAGAGCAGCCAGAACCTGCTTCAAGGCAAGGAAGCCTTGTCGATCACAATCCCAGAGCTCGATTGCTTTCACCGATTGCTCAGCCTTCCCTCGATCTGGTTCAGGACGGAGAACGCCGCCTCCAGCACGTTGGTGCCGGGGCCGAAGATTTCGGCGACGCCGGCTTGGCGGAGAAAGTCGTAGTCCTGCTCGGGGATGACGCCGCCAACGATAACGGTGACGTCGCCGAGGCCCCTCCCCCGGAGTTCGCCGATCAGCTCGGGGACCAGCGTCTTGTGGCCGGCGGCGAGGGAGGAGACGCCGACGGCGTCGACCTTGAGGGCCACCACATGGTCAGCGACTTCGGGGGCGGTCTCGAACAGATCGCCCATGTGGACGGTGAAGCCGAGGTCGGCGAAGGCGGTGGCGATGACCTTGGCGCCGCGGTCGTGTCCATCCTGCCCCATCTTGGCGATGAAGATGGCGGGTGGCCGGCGCTCGGCCGTGGCGAAATCCGCGATGCGGCGCTGCAGCTCGGCATACTGCGGGTCGTCGGTGTAGCTGTCGGCGTAGACGCCGGAGATGACCCGGGTCGTGGCCGCGTGGCGGCCGAACACATCTTCCAGCGCGGCCGAAATTTCTCCCAGCGTGGCGCTAGCGCGGGCAGCTTCAATGCTGGCGGCGAGGAGGTTGCCACCGCCGCGGGCCGCGCTGCGCAGGCTCTCGAGGACAGCAGTGACCTGGTCCGCATCGCGGGCGCGGCGGATTTCGGCTAGGCGGGCGACCTGCTCGTCGCGGACCTTGTTGTTGTCGATCTCGCGGATAGCGATCGGCGGCTCGTTTTCGAGCCGGTAGCGGTTGACACCGACGATGACGTCCTCGCCGCGGTCGACGCGGGCCTGGCGCAGGGCGGCGGCCTTTTCGATTTCGAGCTTGGGTGTGCCGGCCTGCACGGCGGTAGTCATGCCGCCCTGGGCCTCGACGTCGGCTATGAGGGCCTCGGCGCGGGCGACGAGATCGGCGGTCAGGCTCTCGATGTAATAGGAGCCACCGAGCGGATCGACGACGTCGGTGACGCGGCTTTCGTGCTGCAGGATCAGTTGGGTGTTGCGGGCGATGCGGGCGGAGGATTCCGTTGGCAGTGCAATGGCTTCGTCGAAACTGTTGGTGTGGAGGCTCTGGGTGCCGCCGAGCACCGCAGCGAGCGCCTCGATGGTGGTGCGGACGATGTTGTTGTGCGGGTCCTGCTCGGTGAGCGAAACGCCGGACGTCTGGCAGTGGGTGCGCAGCATGAGGGAGCGCGGGTCCCTGGCGCCCAGCTCGGTCATGATCTTCGACCACAGGGTGCGGGCGGCGCGGAGCTTTGCTACCTCGAGGAAGAAGTTCATGCCGATGCCGAAGAAGAAGCTCAGCCGGCCGGCGAAGGCGTCGATGTCGAGGCCGCGGGCCTGGGCAGCGCGAACGTACTCCCGGCCGTCGGCGAGCGTGTAGGCGAGCTCCTGGACCGCCGTCGCTCCCGCCTCGTGCATGTGATAGCCGGAGATCGAGATCGAGTTGAACTTCGGCATGTGCTGGGCGGTGTAGGCAATGATGTCGCCGACGATCCGCATGCTCGGCTCGGGCGGGTAGATGTAGGTGTTGCGGACCATGAACTCCTTGAGGATGTCGTTCTGGATGGTCCCGTCGAGCTGGGCCTGTTTCACCCCCTGCTCTTCCGCGGCGACGATGAACATGGCGAGCACCGGCAGGACGGCGCCGTTCATGGTCATCGAGACCGACATCTGATCGAGCGGGATGCCGTCGAACAGGATCTTCATGTCCTCGACGCTGTCGATGGCGACGCCGGCCTTGCCGACATCGCCGGTGACGCGCGGATGATCGCTGTCATAACCGCGGTGGGTGGCGAGGTCGAAGGCGACGCTCAGGCCCTTCTGCCCGGCGGCGAGGTTCTTGCGATAGAAGTCGTTGGACTCGCGGGCGGTGGAGAAGCCGGCGTACTGGCGGATGGTCCAGGGGCGGCCGGCATACATCGTGGCGCGGACGCCGCGGGTGTACGGGGCGGCGCCGGGGAGGCCGGGATCGGTGGGAGCGTCCTCGGGGAAGTAGGCTGGCTTGATCGGGAGATCGCCGTAGTCGCGGTTCAGCGAGTCGACGGGGGTGTGGCGGAGGTCCTTCTGGGCGAGTTTGGCCCAGGCGGCGAAGGTGGGCGTGCTTGCCATCAGCAGACTCCCCCCTCCCGGCCTCCCCCACAAGGGGGGAGGTGAAGAGTCGAGTTCGTGGCTCGATCGAGCCTGACGCACCGGCGGGGCACCTCCCCCCTTGTGGGGGAGGATGGGAGGGGGGCGTCTCTCTCGGTCAGCACGATGCTCATACCGCCTCGAACTCCAGGATGACCTCGTCCACCGCCAGCACCGAGCCCGGCTTCACGCGGACCTTGCTGATCTTCGCGCGCTTCTCGGCTTTCAGCACGTTCTCCATCTTCATCGCCTCGACGATGGCGAGGGTTTGGCCGTCTTCGACGATATCGCCTTCCGCAACGTCGATGCGGACGATCTGGCCGGGCATCGGGCAGAGGAGGAACTTGCTCAGGTCGGGCGGAAGCTTGACCGGCATCACCGGCATCAGGTCGGCGACGTGCGGCAGCAGGACCTTGGCGACGAGATCGGCGCCGCGCCAACGCAGGCGGAAGCCGCCGGTGACGCGGTCGAGCTTGACGTGGTGCAGGCGCCCGTCGACGCGGGCGATGCAGAGGCTCATGCCGGGCTTCCAGCCGCTTTCGACCAAGAGCTTCTTGCCGTCGGGCTGGGTGAGCCAGTACTCGATGCCGTCAGCATGGACAGAGAAGTCCCAGCGCTGGTCTCCTATGATGACGGCGCGGGGCTCGGGCGTCATCGGGTAGAGCCGTTTGTCGAGGGCGAAAGCCGAGGTGCAGGCGAGCGCGGCGAGATGCGTGAGAGATTCCGCATCCGGCGCTACGCCGCTGAAGCCATTGGGGAATTCCTCGGCGATGTAGCCGGTGGTGAGGCGGCCGGAACGGAAGCGTTCCTGCCCCATGACGGCGGAGAGGAACGGGATGTTGTTGCCGACGCCTTCGAGCTCGAACTCGTCGAGGGCGACTTCCATGGCGTCGATCGCCTCGGTGCGCGTGGGCGCCCAGGTGCAGAGCTTGGCGATCATCGGGTCGTAATAGGTCGCGATCTCTGACCCTTCCGAGACGCCGGTATCGTTGCGGATGAACGGTGCCTGAACGAGATTCTCGGCCGGCGGGCGGTAGCGGGTGAGCCGGCCGGTGGAGGGCAGGAAGTTGCGGAACGGATCCTCGGCGTAGATGCGGCTCTCGATGGCCCAGCCGTTGATGCCGACATCGGCCTGGGTCAGCGGCAGCTTCTCGCCCGCCGCGGCGAGGAACATCAGTTCGACGAGATCGAGGCCGGTGATCAGTTCGGTGACCGGGTGCTCGACCTGCAGGCGGGTGTTCATCTCGAGGAAGTAGAAGTTGCGGTCCTTGTCGACGATGAACTCGACGGTGCCGGCGGAGGTGTAGCCGACCGCCTTGGCGAGGGCGACGGACTGCTCGCCCATGGCCTTGCGGGTGGCGGCGTCGAGAAATGGCGATGGCGCCTCCTCGATCACCTTCTGGTTGCGGCGCTGGATCGAGCATTCGCGCTCGTTGAGCCAGAGCACGTTGCCGTGCTGGTCGCCGATCAGCTGGATTTCGATGTGGCGCGGCTCGGTGACGAACTTCTCGATGAAGATACGATCGTCGCCGAAGCTGGAGGCGGCTTCGGACTTTGAGCGCTCGAAGCCTTCGCGGGCCTCGGCGTCGGTGTGGGCGATGCGCATGCCCTTGCCACCGCCACCGGCCGAAGCCTTGATCATCACCGGGTAGCCGATCGTGCGCGAGATGGCGACAGCGTGCTCGGCGTCATCGATGAGGCCCATGTGGCCGGGGACGGTGGAGACGCCGGCCGCGGCGGCGAGCTTCTTCGACGTGATCTTGTCGCCCATCGCCTCGATGGCCTTCACCGGCGGGCCGACGAAGATGATGCCTTCCTTCTCCAGTGCAGCCGGGAAGGCGGCGTTCTCGGAGAGGAAGCCGTACCCGGGATGGACGGCCTCGGCGCCCGTGGCTTTGCACGCGGCGACGATCTTTTCGATGCTCAGATAGGAGTCGCGGGCGGCGGAGCCACCGATGTGCACGGCTTCATCGGCGAGCTTCACGTGCACGGCGTCGCGGTCGGCATAGGAGTAGACGGCGATGGTGCGGATGCCCATGCGCTTGGCGGTGCGGATAACCCGGCAGGCGATCTCGCCGCGATTGGCGATGAGGAGGGAGGAGAACATGGTCAAGACCTTGGCTCGGGCGCCAGCGTGCTGAGCTGCGTCCGGTAGTCTGCTGCGGCGGGCTCACCGAAACAGCAGAAGATTACTTCGCGAACCGTGGTGCCGGCGGCCAGAGCGCTGCGAACGGTGCGGACGGCAATGGTGGCGGCGCGGTCGGGTGGGAAATTGTAGCGGCCCGTCGATATGGCCGGAAAGGCAACACTCGTAAGTCCGTTGTCGTTCGCGAGCTCCAGAGAGCGGCGATAGCAGGAGGCGAGAAGATCGGCCTCGCCGGCGCTGCCGCCCTGCCACACGGGGCCCACGGTGTGGATGACGTAGCGCGCCGTCAGCTTGAAGCCTCCAGTGATCTTCGCATCGCCCGTCCTGCAACCATTGAGAGCACGACAGGCGATGGCAAGCTCGGGACCTGCAGCGCGATGGATGGCGCCATCAACGCCGCCACCTCCGAGCAGGGAACTGTTGGCTGCGTTGACGATGGCGTCGACCTGCAGCTTGGTGATGTCACCGACATGCACACTGAGCTGGCTCACAGCGGGATATTCCCGTGTTTCTTCAGCGGGATCACGGCCTTCTTGTTCTTCAGCGTCTCGAACGCCCTCGCCACGCGGCGTCGCGTGCCGTGGGGCATGATGACGTCGTCGATGAAGCCGCGTTCGGCGGCGACGAAGGGGTTGGCGAACCTCGCTTCGTAGTCCGCGGTTCGTTTGGCGATCTTGTCTTTGTCGCCGAGTTCGGAGCGATAGAGGATTTCGGTGGCGCCCTTGGCGCCCATCACCGCGATTTCGGCGGTGGGCCAGGCGTAGTTGACGTCGGCGCGGATGTGCTTGCTCGCCATGACGTCGTAGGCGCCGCCGTAGGCCTTGCGGGTGATGACCGTGACCTTGGGGACGGTGGCTTCGGCGTAGGCGAAGAGGAGTTTGGCGCCGTGCTTGATGATGCCGCCGTATTCCTGGGCCACGCCGGGAAGGAAGCCGGGGACGTCGACGAGGGTCAGGATGGGGATCGAGAAGGCGTCGCAGAAGCGGATGAACCTTGCGGCTTTCTTCGAGGAGTTGATGTCGAGGCAGCCGGCGAGGACGAGCGGCTGGTTGGCGACGACGCCGACGGTGGAGCCGTTCAACCGGATGAAGCCCACGAGGATGTTGCCGGCGTGGTCCTTCTGGATCTCGAGGAAATCGCCTTCGTCTGCGATCTTCAGGATCACCTCGCGCATGTCGTAGGGCTTGTTGGCGCTGTCGGGGATCAGGGTGTCGAGGCTGGACTCGGCGCGGTCGATGGTGTCGTTGACGGCGACGGCGGGCGGCTTGTCGGCGGCGCTCAGCGGCAGGAAATCGAACAGGCGGCGGACTTCGAGCAGGGTCTCGATGTCGTTGTCGAAGGCGGCGTCGGCGACGGAACTGACCTTGGTGTGGGTGGAGGCGCCGCCGAGCTCTTCGTGGGTGACGATCTCGGAGGTGACGGTTTTCACCACGTCCGGGCCGGTCACGTACATGTAGGAGGTGTCCTTCACCATGTAGATGAAGTCGGTCATGGCGGGGGAATAGACGGCGCCGCCGGCGGTGGGACCCATGACCACCGAGATCTGCGGGATGGCGCCGGAGGCCTGGACGTTGCGCCAGAACACTTCGGCATAGCCGCCGAGCGCCGCGACGCCTTCTTGGATGCGGGCGCCGCCCGAGTCGTTGAGGCCGATGACCGGGGCGCCGTTCTGCACGGCGAGATCCATGATCTTGCAGATCTTCTGGGCGTGGGTCTCGCTGAGCGAGCCACCGAACACGGTGAAATCCTGGCTGAAGACGTAGGTGATGCGGCCGTTGATGGTGCCCCAACCGGTGACCACGCCGTCGCCGGGGATGATGTTTTCGTTCATGCCGAAATCCACCGCGCGGTGGGTGACGAACATGTCGTATTCCTCGAACGAGCCGGGATCGAGCAGGACCTCGAGGCGCTCGCGGGCGGTGAGCTTGCCCTTGCCGTGCTGGGCATCGATCCGCTTCTGGCCGCCGCCGAGACGGGCATCGGTGCGCCGCTGATCGAGTGCGGCGATGATCTTCTGCATGGAGTCCTGCCTTCAAGCCTTTGGGGCAACATACATGCTCCGAACACGCGACGAGAGACAGGAATGTGCGGACCTGCTAATTCTGCAAAATTGCAAACTGTGAAATTGCGAACTTGCGAATGGCTGACAGGAAGATCTTCGCCGGGGCCCGGGTGCGGGCGGCCCGCACCAAGGCGGGCCTGACCCAGCGCGAGTTGGCGCGACGGCTCGAAATCTCGGTGTCGTATCTCAACCAGATCGAGAACAACCAGCGGCCGCTGACGGCATCGCTGATGTTGACGCTGGCGGAGAATTTCGGGCTCGACCTCACGGAGCTGACCTCGGAGGGCGCCGACCGGGTGCTGGCGGACCTTCGCGAGGCGATGGCCGACCCACTGTTCGGCGAGGCGGCCCCGGGGCTGATCGAGCTGAAATCGGTGGCGGCGAGTGCACCGGATACGGCGCGGGCAATGCTGCGGCTCTACGAGGCGTATCGGAAAGCCAACGAGCGGCTGATGGGGGCCGATGCGGCGATGGTGGGCGGGCCGGGGCCGCAGACCAGCTACGAAGAGGTGCGCGACTTCTTCCACTACGCCAACAACTACATCGATCCGCTTGATCTGGCGGCCGAGAGCCTTGCGGGGACAATCGGGCTGGCGTTGCATGGGCGGCTCGAGCGGCTGGCGAACTATCTGACGACGCGGCACCGGATTTCGGTGGTGTTCGAGGAGCCGAACTCGCCGGAGCAGTTGCGGCGGTTCGAGCGGGCGAGCCGGACCATCGTGCTCAACGGGCGACTGGCGCCGGCGACGCAGTATTTTCAGCTCGCAGTGCAACTGGCGCTGATCGAGCAGGCCGGGTTGATCGACGAAATCGTCGGCAGGGCGGAGTTCAAGACGCGGCAGGCGGCGGATATCTGCCGGCTGGGGCTCGCCAACTATTTCGCCGGGGCGCTGCAGATGCCGTACGGGGCGTTCCTCGCGGCGGCGGACCGGACCGGGTACGACGTCGAGGAGCTGGCATTCGAGTTCGGGGCTTCGATGGAGCAGGTCGGGCACCGGCTGTCGACGATGCAGCGGCCGAAGGCGCGCGGGGTACCCTTCTTCTTCGCGCGGGTCGATGCGGCGGGGACGATCACCAAGCGGCACTCGGCAACGCCGCTGCAGTTCCCGCGCTTCGGCGGAGCGTGCCCGCTGTGGAACGTGCACCGGGTGTTCGGCGAACATAGCGGGCGGATCGTCAGGCAACTGGCGGAGACGCCGGATGGGAGCCGGTATCTCTGCCTCGCGTGGTCGGAGGAGAAGCACACCGGCGGGTTTCGCGGGCCGGTGCGGCGGTACGCCTATGCGCTGGGGTGCGAGATCACCCATGCGGGAAAGCTGACTTACGCGGCGGACCTGGACCTCGGACGCGGGTTCGAGCCGATCGGGATCAGTTGCCGGATTTGTCCGCGGACCAATTGCATCCAGCGCTCGGTGCCGCCGATGGACGCGCGGCTGGAGATCGATGTCGATCGGCGCGAGGTGGTGCCGTATCGGCTGGGGTAGCGACATCGTGCCCATGACGTCCCCCCCTCTTGGAATTTCTAAGGCTTAGCGAAGGGCTAAGCCCAAGAAATTCCATTCCCCCGCGAGGGGGGAGATGGCGGAGAGCGGCGGGCGCGCGTGGCCGCCCCCTCCACCGGCTTCGCCGGTCCCCCTCCCCCGCCACGCGGGGGAGGATCAAGAGGGATCACTGGTTGCCGACGTAGTCCTTGAGGATTTTCTCGTTCTTGGCCTGCTCGAGCTGGCGGACGGCGTCGCGCTTCATGCGGTCGTCCATGCGGTATTTGACCAGATTCACCAGGCTCGCCATCAGCAGCGGATGGGGCAGCGAGGTCAACCAAAAGCTCGTGTGGACTTCCAACCCCTGCCCGCGTAATCGTCGCCGCCATGACCGACGCGATCGCCCTTCCCGTCCTGCCCCCTGCCCTCATCGAAGATGCGGTGCGCCGTGCCCTCGCCGAGGACCTGGGGCTCGCCGGCGACCTTACCTCGCAGGCGACGATCCCGGTGGGCGCAACGGCGACGGCGACGCTGACGGCGCGGGAGCCGGGTGTGATCGCGGGCTTGCCGCTGGCGCTCGAAGTGTTCCGGCAACTGGGTGGCGAGGTCGATTTCGACCCGCAGGTGGCTGACGGCGCCGAAGTCGACAAGGGCGACATCGTCGCGGTCGTCTCGGGGGACGCACGGCAGCTGCTGGCGGGCGAGAGGACGGTGCTCAACTTCGTCAATCACCTCAGCGGGATTGCGACGCTGACGCATCGGTTCGTCGAGGCGATCGAGGGGACAGCCGCCCGCATCTGCGACACGCGCAAGACCACGCCGGGGCTGCGGGCGTTCGAGAAATACGCCGTGCGCTGCGGCGGTGGTGTGAGCCACCGCTATGCGCTCAGCGACGCGATCCTGATCAAGGACAACCACATCGCGGTGGCCGGCAGCGCCGGGAGGGCCTACCGGGCGGCACGGGCGGCGGCCGGGCATCTCGTCGCGATCGAGATCGAGGTGACGACGCTCAGCCAGCTCGAGGAAGTGCTCGAGGCGGGTGCGACCGTCGTGATGCTCGACAACATGGACAACGAACTCATGAAGGCCGCCGTGCGGCTCAACGACAGGCGGGCGCGGCTCGAGGCTTCGGGCGGGGTGACGCTGGACCGCGTGCGCGGCATTGCGGAGACAGGGGTGGACTTCATCTCGTCGAGCCAGATCACGATGGGCGCCAAGCCGCTGGACCTTGGACTGGACGTCGAAATCAGATGAGCGACTTCATCGACCTGATGAACGAGGCGGCTATCGAAGCGGCCGCGGCGATCCGTGAAGTCTACGAACGCGGCACGGTCGCCATCGAGAAGCCCGATGGGTCGCCCGTCACCGAGGCCGACCAGAGGGCCGAGGCGATCATCCTCGCGTTTCTCGAAGCGTCCGGCCTGCCCGTGCTGGCCGAGGAGAGCGTGGCCGCGGGACGCATCCCCGAACTCGGCGAGCGCTACTTCGTGGTCGACCCGCTCGACGGGACCAAGGAGTTCCTCAGGCGCAACGGCGAGTTCACCGTGAACATTGCCTATTGCGAAGGGGGCCACCCGGTGAGCGGCGTGGTGCTGGCGCCGGCGACTGAGGAGATCTACTGGGGCGGACCGCGCGGGGCGTTCACGGGCAAGGTGATCGACGGGCAGATCGGCGCCATCAGCGCGCTCGCGGTCAGCCGGACCGAGCATCCCCTGCGCATCGTCGCCAGCCGCTCGCATGGGCACGCGGCGCTGGCCGAGCTGTGCGACACGCTCGATGTGGCGGAGGACGTTTCGGTCGGCTCGTCGCTGAAGTTCTGCCTGCTCGCCAAGGGAGAAGCCCAGCTTTACCCGCGGTTTACCCCAACCTCCGAATGGGACACGGCAGCGGGCCAGGCAGTGCTGCAGGCGGCCGGCGGCGTGGTATGGGGCATGGATGGCAAGCCTCTCACCTGCGGCCATCGCGACCGGAGCTTCCTCAATGAGTGGTTCGTCGCGGCAGCAGGCGAGGACCTTGCCCGCCGGGCGCTCGCCGAGATGTTGCGACACGCCTAGCGGATACTGATGGCCCGCCCTTCGCGGGCCGGTTTGCCGCCCGTCGGCCAGTTACCGTTAGGATACAAACGGTTAGCCATTCGCGTTTTGCATGGCAGCCCCAGCGACAACTCTTGTTGTTCTTTCCCACCGCTCCATATATAGGCCCGTCATATGCTGGCCCGTTATATGTCGGACGGATAGGGAACTGATGAACGTCAGGAGTATCTGCCTCGCCATTCTCTATGATGGCGACGCCACCGGATACGAGATCAGGAAGCTCTCCGTGGAAGGGGAGTACTCCTATTTCGTCGACGCCAGCTATGGCGCGATCTATCCGGCGCTGGCCCGGCTGGAGCAGGAAGAGTTCGTCACCTCGCGGGTCGAGCAGCAGGACGGCAAGCCCGCCAAGAAGATCTACTCGATCACCAAGACGGGGCGCGCGACCTTCATCCAATCGCTCTTCGAGAAACTTGGCGAGGACGAGTATCGCAGCGAATTCCTGCTGTTCCTGCGCTTTGCTTCCGAGCTTCCGCAATCCCTGGTCGAGCAGCGCCTAAACGAGCGACTCGCCCAGATCGACTCCGATCTCGCCGACTTCGATCGGATGAAACGAGAACACAACCATCCCGGAGACGCCTGGGTGATCGATTTCGGCCGCACTTGTATGCAAGCGGCCCGTCACTACATCGAGGCGCATGGGGCAGAATTGATCGCGCTTGCACGTCCGGACCGGGACGATGCCGCCGCGGCCGAGTAGAGGGACTTTACTGATATGCGTGCGATCTATTCCTACGGCACTGCCGGAGTCATTCTTGTTGTCGGCGCCCTGTGGCTCGGCAGCGGCACCTTCGTGGCGGGCGGCAACGGTCCGGGCAACGGCGAGAAGCCGATCATTGCCTTCATCGACAAGAACGCCGAGGTGGGCGAAGTCCACCATGAGGGCGAAATCAACCCTCACCTGACGATCGCAGAGCGGGTCGCCGAGGCTTCGGGCGGCGCCGGCGCTCCACTGGTCTCGGTGCGGACCGAGACGTTCAACGTGCAGCCGATGGCGCTGGAAGTGCCGCTGCGCGGCCGGACCAAGGCAAAGAATTCGGCAACGATCACGCCAGAGACGCAGGGCGTCGTAACCGCGGTCAACGCGGTCAAGGGCCAGACGGTCAAGCCGGGCGACGTGCTGTGCACGCTCGATGAGGGCACGCGCGCGGGCGCTGTGGCGCAAGCCGAGTCCGCCCTCGCCCAGGCACAGACCAACTACGACTCCAACAAGGCGCTGCGTGACAAGGGCCTTGCCGCCAACAATACAGGCATCATCGCCGAGGCGGCGCTGCGTCAGGCGCAGACCGCGTTCGACCAGGCCAAGCTCGAGTACGACCGCGCCAAGGTGACAACCAAGGTCGGGGGCGTGGTGCAGGATCCGGTGGCCGTGGTCGGCACCGTGCTGAGCCCGGGCCAGCCGTGCGCCACCGTGGTCGAACTCGACCCGATGCTGTTCGTGGCCAATGTTCCGGAGGCGCAGATCGCCCGCGCGGAACTGGGGCTGCCGGCCAAGGTGACCACCGTCACCGGCCAGACGGTCGAAGGCAAGGTGAGCTACATCGCCTCGCTCGCCGACGAAGCAACCCGCTCGTTCCCCATCGAGATCGAACTGCCCAACAAGGACGGCAAGCTGCTTTCGGGCGTGACGGCCACGGCAACGGTCAGCATGGGCAGCATCCCGGCACACCTGCTGCCGCAGTCGGTGCTGACGCTCAACGACGAGGGCGCGCTCGGCGTGCGTTCGGTGAAGGACGGCTCGGTCGAGTTCCATCCCGTGACGATCATCTCGGACTCCCGGGACGGCGTCTGGGTCGCGGGCCTGCCGCCGGTCGTCGACGTGATCACGATGGGGCAGGAATACGTAGTGCCAGGTCAGAAGGTCAACGCGACCAACGTTACGGGGACGCCGGCTTCGGAAGAGTCCGAGACCGCCGCTGCTGAAGGGGTGCACTCATGATGGATTTCCTCGAACGCGTCCTGCGCATGCCGCGGGTCGTGTTGACGGTGATGGCACTGCTGCTCATCGCCGGCTTCGGCGCGTACGTGTCGTTGCCCAAGGAGAGCTTCCCGGCAATCGACATCCCCTATTTCTACGTGTCGGTCAGCCAGACGGGTGTTTCCCCGCGCGACTCCGAGCGACTGCTCGCCAAGCCGATCGAAGACCGCATCAAGGACATCGACGGCCTCGAGAACTACACCTCGACGGCAACGACGGGCCACGCTTCGGTGTTCCTCGAGTTCAACGTCAACGCCGACAAGGACAAGGCGCTGTCCGATATCCGCGCCAAGCTCGATGGCGTCTCGGCGGAACTGCCGGCCGACGCAGACGAGCCGACGGTGAACGAGATCTCGTTCTCGAGCATGCCGTCGCTGTCCGTCGCCCTCTATGGCGACGTGCCCGAGCGCACGCTGGTCCAGCGCGCCAAGGACCTCAAGGAAGAGCTCGAGGGCATCCCGACCGTCCAGAGCGTGACCATCTCCGGTTCGCGCGACGAGATGCTCGCCGTCGAAATCGACATGAACCGGCTCGAGGCCTACAACCTCACGGCTGCACAGCTCCTCGACGCACTCGCCAAGAACAACATGGTGGTGCCCGGCGGCACGCTCGACACGGGCAAAGGCTCGTTCAACGTCGAAGTGCCCGGCCTCATCACCACGGCACAGGACGTCTACACCCTGCCGATCAAGGCTGACGGCGACAACGTCGTGACCTTCGGCGACGTGGCGACCATTACCCGCACTTTCAAGGACGCCACCGAGTACGCCCATGTGAACGGGCAGCCCGCGATCACGCTCGGCGTGGTCAAGGAGCTCGGCACCAACGTCATCGACGTGTCGGACCGGGTGCGCGAGGTGACGACCGAGGTCACCAAGACCTGGCCTGCCGGTATCCAGCACTCGTTCCTCGTCGACCAGGCGGACTCGACCAAGCACCTGTTCCGCTCGCTCGAAGCCGCCGTGCTTACGGCCGTGGCGCTGGTGATGACCGTCTGCGTGGCCACCCTCGGTGTCCGCCCTGCCCTCATGATCGGCACCTCGATCCCGATCTCGTTCATGATCGCGTTCCTCGTCGTGCAGATGCTCGGCATGACCATCAACATGATGATCATGTTCGGCCTGGTGCTGGCCGTGGGCGTGCTCGTCGACGACCCCATCGTGGTGGTGGAGTACGCAGAACGAAAGCTGCAGGAAGGCGTATCCAAGAAGGAGGCCTTCATCCTCGCGGCGCGCAAGATGTTCGTGCCGGTGGTTTCGGCCACCTTCACGACGCTGGGCGCGTTCGTCCCGCTGCTCTTCTGGCCCGGCATCATCGGCAAGTTCATGAGCTACCTGCCGATCATCGTGATCGTGGTGATGGTCGCTTCGCTCCTCTCGGCGCTGGTGTTCATGCCGGTGATCGGGGCGATCATCGCCTCCAGCCACGTGGACCAGAAGGCCAAGGAAGCGGCCGACGTGGTCATGTATGCCGACAAGTTCGACACCAAGAAGGTGAAGGGCGCGACCGGCGTCTACGTGCGTACGCTCGCCCATCTGATCCGGCACCCGATCGTCACGCTGACGGTGGGTTTCATCATCGTCGCGGGCATGTTCGCCGTCTACATCTCCAACCCCACCGGCGTCGAAGCCTTCCCGGCTTCCGAGGCCGAGTTCGGCACGGTCAACGTGATCGCGCGCGGCAACTACTCGCCGGTCGAGATCCGCGACATGCTGGTCGAGGTGGAGAACGAGATCCTGCAGGTGCAGGGCGTGCAGGACTCCATCATGACCTTCGCCGGTTCGGGCGGAAACATGATGGGCGGCTCCGCGCCTCCGGATACCATCGGGCAGTTCAGCCTGCAGCTGCTGCCGTACAACGAGCGCGTGAAGGCCGAAGAGATCTTCCAGAACATCCGAAACCGGGTGGCGGACATCTCGGGTATCCAGGTGCAGATCGCGGCGCAGGAAAACGGCCCCCCGGCCGGCAAGGCGATCAACCTGAGCGTCGAGAGCACCGCATATGACGATCTCGTGCCGGTGGTTACCAAGCTGCGCGACTACATCGAGAACGATCTTGGCGACACGATCGACATCGAGGACGGCCGCCCCTCCCCCGGTATCGACTGGGAAGTGACGATCGATCGCGAAGCCGCGGCCAAGTATGGCATCGGCGTGCGCGAGCTCAGCCCCTATGTCCAGCTCGTGACGTCGGGCGTGACGCTCGGCTCCTACCGGCCGGACGATGCGGACGACGAGCTCGACATCAAGGTGCGCCTGCCGCTCGGCGAGCGCAGCTTCGACAGCCTCGACTCCCTGCGCATCGTGACCCAGCAGGGCCTCGTGCCGGTGTCCAACTTCATCAAGCGCGAAGCCGTGCCCAAGGTGGCCAACATCACCCGCAAGAACGGCAAGTACCAGATGACGGTGGCTGCCAACCTCGCGCCGGGCGTGCCCGCCGACCAGAAGATCGAGCAGCTCAAGGCCTGGGTCGACCAGCAGGGGTTCCCGTCCACGACCAACGTGGTGTTCGGCGGTGCCGACGAGCAGATCGGCGACACCAATGCGTTCATCGGCCAGGCGCTGATGGCGGCCCTGTTCATCATCTTCCTGGTGCTGCTGCTGGAGTACAACAGCTTCTACCAGGTGATGGTGACGCTCTCGACGGTGATCATGTCGATCGCCGGCGTGGTGCTGGGCATGTCCATTACCGGGATGAGCTTCTCGGCCATCATGACGGGCCTCGGCATCGTGGCGCTCGCGGGTATCGTGGTGAAGAACGGCATCGTGCTGATCGACACCTACAACCACTACAACCGCGGCGACGGCGTCGAGCCGGTGAAGGCCATGCTGATCACGGCCAGCCAGCGCGTGCGGCCGGTGCTGCTCACGGCAACCGTGACCGCACTGGGCGTGATCCCGATGGCGTTGAACCTCGAGTTCGACTTCATCCGCCGCGAGATCGTGTGGGGTGGTATCGCCGGCTCGTGGTTCACCCACCTCAGCGCCGCGCTGGTCTCGGGCCTGTTCGTGTCCACCGCCCTGACGCTGGTGATGGTGCCGGTGATGATCACCGCACCAAGCGTCATCCGGAAGGGCTGGGTGGGCCAGCTGTTCGTCGGCATCTTCGGCGCCATCGGCTCCGCAATCGCCTGGCCGTTCCGCGCCATCTTCGGCGGCCGCAAGACAGCGGTCACGCCGGAGGGCCAGACGGTCGAGATTCCGGCCGACATCGACAGCTCCAAGCGCTTCATCAAGACCGAGGGTTCGGGCCTGGTGGAGAAGGAACAGGACGGGGTCACGGTGGTGAGCCGGCAAGCGGCGGAATAGCCGTTTCGCAGATACGAAATCGGGAGGCCCGGATGGCGACATCCGGGCCTTTTTGTGTTGGCCAGTTTAGCTATTGTAGCCATGACGGGGATTAGCTATCTTAGCTGATGTAGCTAGGAGACTGCCATGGCTGAGATGACTGCGACTGAGGCGAAGAACAAGTTCGGGCAGGTACTGGAGATGGCACAGGCCGAGCCCGTGGCGATCCAGAAGAATGGCCGCGACGTCGCCTACGTCGTGTCGGCCGAGCAGTACAGTGCGCTTGTCGAGCGGGCTGCCGCACCCAGGGTGAGGCCTGCGATCGAGCGGCTGATGGCACGCAGTGTCGAGCGTCGTCGCTCCCTGTATGAAGCGCTCGCCAAATAGCAGCAGTGGCGATCTACATCACACTGGATGAGGCACTCCGCATCCACGAAATCCTGATCAGGGAGTTCGGAGGCGCGCCGGGCGTTCGCGATCCGGGCCTCATCGAATCCGTGCTGCTGCGGCCGCAAACCGGCTACTATGCGGACCTGATTGAAGAGGCCGCGGCGCTTTGGGAGAGTCTGGCCATGAACCACGGGTTCGTGGATGGCAACAAGCGCGTGGCCTACGCCTGCCTCGAAATGTTTCTGCAGTTGAACGGAGCCGACATAGCGGCTTCGAACGACGACGTTCAAACGTTCATCTACGCCCACCTTGAGGCGCGGACATTCCGCAAGGACGTGCTCGAGGAATGGCTGAACCGGAACACGGTACCGTTCGATCCGGACCTCTAGGGATCCGGGTCCTACGGCCCGATCACGCTGAGAAACTGTGCACGCGCCACATGTCGCCCTCGAACTTGTTTGCGCCGAGGGCGGCGGAGAAGGCCCGGAGCGCCCTGCCCCAGAAGGCCGTCTACTCCGCTGCCGGCAGGCCGCGCTTGACGAAGCCTTCGGGGTCGTTGGCAACCTTGCGGGCCATTTCCTCGACCTCGCTCGCCTCGCGCTGGCGGTTCCACATCTGGGCGTAGAGCCCCTGCCTCGCCAGCAGACCCGAATGGGTGCCGCGTTCGGCGATCTGGCCGTCGCGGAGGACGATGATCTCGTCGGCGTTGACCACGGTCGAGAGGCGGTGGGCGATGACCAGCGTGGTGCGGTTGGCCGACACCACGTCGAGGGCGGACTTGATGTCCTCCTCGGTCTTCGAATCCAGTGCCGAGGTCGCCTCGTCGAGGATGAGGATGGCCGGGCTCTTGAGGATGGTGCGGGCGATGGCGACGCGCTGCTTCTCGCCGCCCGAGAGCTTCAGGCCGCGCTCGCCGACCGGGGTGTCGTAGCCCTTGGGCAGGCTCTCGATGAACTTGCCGATCTGGGCCCGTTCGGCGGCCTCACGCACTTCTTCGTCCGAGGCGTCGGGGCGGCCGTAGCGGATGTTGTAGGCGATGGTGTCGTTGAACAGCACCGTATCCTGGGGGACCATGCCGATCTCGGCGCGCAGGCTCTCCTGCGTGACATCGCGCAGGTCCTGCCCGTCGATGGTAATGCGGCCCTCGATCACATCGTAGAAGCGGTAGAGCAGCCGCGAGATCGTCGACTTGCCGGCCCCGGAGGGACCGACGACGGCGATCGTCTTGCCGGCAGGGACTTCGAAGCTCACGCCCTTGAGGATGGGCCGATCGGGGTCGTAGTGGAACTTCACGTCCTCGAAGCGGATCACCGGGCCGGTGATCTGGAGCGGCTTGGCGCCGGGCTTGTCCTCGATCTCGGGGGCGCGGTCGAGCAGCTTGAACATCTCCTCGATGTCGGTCAGGCCCTGGCGGATTTCGCGATAGACGAAGCCGATCATGTTGAGGGGGCGGTAGATCTGCATCAGGAAGGTGTTGAGCAGGACGAAATCGCCCAGCGTCAGCGTCCGGTTCATGACCCCGAGCACGGCCATCACCCCGATCACCACGGTACCGGTGTAGAAGATCGCTGCCTGACCAAAGTTGAGGTAGCCAAGCGAAGTCCAGATGCGGACGGCAGAGCGCTCGTAGCGGGCCATCGAGGCATCGAAGCGCTGGGCTTCCATCTTCTCGTTGGCAAAGTACTTCACCGTCTCGAAGTTGAGCAGGCTGTCGATCGCCTTGCCGTTGGCGTCGGTGTCGCTTTCGTTCATGTCGCGACGGATCGAGATGCGCCAGTTCGAGGCCTTGATGGTGAACCACAGGTAGAGCCACACGGTGGCGATCAGCACCGTCAGGTAGCTGACGCCGAACATCACCACGAAGATGACGCCGGTGATGATGAACTCGACCAGTGTCGGCGCGGTGTTGAGCACCGTGAAGCGCACGATGGTCTCGATGCCCTTGGTGCCGCGCTCGATCACCCGGCTGAGGCCGCCGGTGCGACGGGAAAGGTGGTAGCGCAGCGACAGCCTATGCAGGTGCTCGAAAGTCTGCAGGGCGAGCTTGCGCACCGCGTGCTGGCCGACAGATGCGAACAGCACGTCGCGAAGCTGCTGGAAGCCGGCATCGATGACGTTGCCGACGCCATAGGCGATGACCAGCACCACCGGTACGGCAATGCCCATGATCAGCGCCGCATCGGGCGTGGATCCGTCGAGAGTGTCGATGATGCCCTTGTAGAGGAACGGCACCAGCGTGCTCGCGACCTTGGACACGAGCAGCGCGCCAATGGCGAGCACCACGCGCAATTTCAGGTCGGGGCGACCCTCGGGCCACATGTAGCCCCAGAGATTACGGACAGTAGATAGGAGGCCGCCCTCCTCCGCGTTCACGGTGGGACGCTTTGCCTCTTCGGCGACAGACATCAGGCTAGCTCTTTAACCGGGGACTCGGTGGTAGTTAGGCCGTTGAACAGTCCCGACCAGGCGGACCCGAACTCGGCGAGGCGATCGGCGCGCAGCTTGTAGCAGTTGCGGGTGCCCTTGGCGTGACGTTCCACCAGGCCGGCGTCCAGCAGCACCTTGATGTGCTGGCTCACGGTGGACTGGGCCAGCGGCAGGGACTGGGTCACGTCCATGCAGCAGCAGTCGGTTTTCTGCTCGGCGAGGATGCGCATGATGCTGAGGCGCACGGGGTGGCCGAGCGCGCGCATCACATTGGCAAGATCGTCGTCGAGCATCTGGTTCATCGGCATTCAGCGATAAAAGATCGACGCGACCAAGGCAAGGTGAAACCGCCTGCCTGAAGAGGCAGTTGAACTGGATTTGCGCCAGCACGGTGTCAGAGAAAAGTCAGTCGAGAGGCCTCCTCTCGCGTGGTGCCGGATGCGGACTGGGCTGCAGCAGCGGATCGGTTGCGACGGGCATGCCCGGGAGCGGGCCTTCGGGGAAGTCGCGCACCGGCGCATCGGTCTCGGGGACCTCGGCGGGGATCACGTCGTCGGGCTTGCGCGGAGGCAGCGGAAAGCGCGTGGCGGGCATGGTTTGTCTCCGGTCCTGTTACGTGGGATCAACGAGGGTAGCCGCCCTGTCGTTCCTCCTCAGTCCGTGACGATGGGCAGAACCAGCACCTGGCCGGGATAGATGCGGGAGGCGCTGCGCAGGATTTCGCGGTTTGCGTTGAAGATCGTGCGGTAGTGCTTGCCCGCCCCGTAGTAGCGGTGTCCGAGGCTCCACAGGGTGTCGCCGCGCCGGACGATGGCCTTGCCGCCGGAGAAGCGACTGTAGACGGGATCGCCAGAGGGGAAGAGCTGGATCACAGCCACCGGCTTCCCAGGCGGCTTCGGCGCGGGGAGGTGGAACACGGCGCGGATCGCCGGACCATCGGGGGGCGGCGGGGTAACGGGAACCGGTTGGGCGTCCGGCAGCATTGCCGGCGAGGAGGCCGGCTCAGGCACATCCGACAACGAGGCATATTGCCCCACGGCCTCGGACGGCGTGGGGGTGCGGTTGTCGACGCCCGGTGAAGGCGGCCTCGCGGGAGCCTCGGTGGCCGGAGTGGGATCGGGGGTGGGATCGGCGGTCGGCGCGGGGGCAGGCTCATCGGCCGACGGAGCCGACGACGGCCCCTCGGAGTTATCGGGCTCCGGCTCGGCAAGCGTGGGCGGAGCCTCATCGGTCGGGTCGATGAGATCGTCCTCGGACGGCGGCGCGACGTTGGGCGTGACCACCGGAGGGGCGGGCTGCTCGGGCCCGGACGGCTGGTCCGGGGCGGGAGGCTGCTGCGTGGCAGGGGGCGCATCGGGCAGCTGGATCTCGACCGTGATGGCGGCTTCACCGAGGCGCTTGCCGGTCTCGGGCTCGATGGCCTCGATCTTCAGCTCGCGGTGCGGCTGGGTGAGGATCGGCCCGGTCTGGACGAGCCAGCGCCCGTTCTCGACCTGGCTCTCCCCGAGCAGCTTGCCATCAGCGAAGAGCCTGACCAGCGAGCCGGCCGGAGCGGAGCCCGAGATGATGCTCGAGTCCGCGTCGAGCTCGATGGCGTCGATGGTGGGGGCGAGGGCAATGGGCGCGGCGACCGGCCTGGGGGGCTCGGGTCGCACCGGTTCGGCATAGGCCGTTTCGAGTTCCGCCGTCGGCTCGGGCGAAGGCGGCGCGTCGGGAACCGTAGGCAAGACGGCGGGCGCGGCGTCCGGCACATTAGCGAGCGGGGGGACCGCAGCCTGGTGCAGGCGCGGCTCAGGAGCGGACGGGTCCTCGCGGGCCGGCGTCAGTATCCCGGTTTCGGGTGGCTCGGCTTCGACTTCGGCGAGCATGGGAGGCGTGGCCGGCTGCGGCCCTAACGCCGGGGGAACAGGCGCCTCGGCGGCACGCAGCGACGGCTCGACGGGCCGCGGAGGCGGTGTCTCGCGGCCCGGCAGGTCGAAGCGTTCGTTGGCGAGATCACGGATGCAGTTGATGAAGTCACGCCCCGCGGGCGCGCATGCGTTGACCACGGGCAGGCCGACGATGCCAAGGGTAAACGCCACCGTCACCCCGGCGGCGCCGAGGGCTATGGACAAAGCGCGGCGATCGTCAGTCCGGCTCAGCGGGGACTCTCCGGGTGTTACTCCGGCAGCCCGCCCCGCACCTTCTGCAGCGGGGAGCCCTCCTCCCCGCTCCAAGCCGGCGTCTCAGGCTGCCTCGGACTTCATAAGCTTATAGGTTATCGACTCGTAAAGCGCCTCAAATGAGGCATCGATGATGTTGGGGCTGACGCCGATCGTGTACCAGCGCTCGCCCGTGCCATCGCGGCTCTCGACCAGCACACGGGTGACCGCGCCCGTGCCGCCGTCGAGGATACGCACCTTGAAGTCGACCAGCTCGAGATCGGCGATCATGTCGGAGTAGACGCCGAGGTCCTTGCGCATGGCGAGGTCGAGCGCGTTGACCGGGCCGTTGCCTTCGGCCACCGACATCAGACGATCCTCGCCGATGCGGATCTTCACCACCGCCTCGGTGACGGTGATCTGTTCGCCCCTGGCGTTGTGGCGCCGCTCGACGCTGGTGCGGTAGCTCTCCACATCGAAGAATTCGGGAAGCGTGCCGAGGACACCGCGGGCCAGCACCACGAAGGACGCGTCGGCGCCATCATAGGAATAGCCCTGTGCCTCGCGTTCCTTGACTATACGCAGGAGCCCCTCGAGGCGCGGGTCGTCCTTGCTGATCTCGATGCCGTGGCGCTTGAGGGCGGCGAGCAGGTTGGACTTGCCGGCCTGCTGGCTGACCATGATGTTGCGCTCGTTGCCGACGCTCTCGGGTGGGACGTGCTCGTAGCTCGAGACGTCCTTGGCGAGAGCCGAGGCATGGATGCCGGCCTTCGTCGCGAACGCGGCGGTGCCGACATAGGGCGACTGCCGGGCCGGGGCGCGGTTCAGCACCTCGTCGAAGGCGCGCGAGATCGAGGTGAGATCGCCGAGCTGCTCGGCGCTGATGCCGGTTTCGAAGCGGTCGGCGAAGCCGGGCTTGAACGCCAGGGTCGGGATGATGGTCACGAGGTTGGCGTTGCCGCAGCGCTCGCCGATGCCGTTGAGCGTGCCCTGGATCTGGCGGACGCCGGCGGAGACGGCGGCGAGCGTGTTGGCCACGGCCTGGCCGGTGTCATCATGGGCATGGATGCCAAGGTGATCGCCGGGAGCCACGGTCAGCACGTCGGCGACGATGTCGGCAACCTCGGACGGCATGGTGCCACCATTGGTGTCGCACAGCACCACCCAGCGGGCGCCGGCATCGAGAGCCGTCTTCACGAAGCTCAGAGCGTAGGCGCGGTTGGCCTTGTAGCCATCGAAGAAGTGCTCGCAATCGACCAGCACCTCCTTGCCTGCCTCGACGCCGGCTTCGACCGTTTCGCGCAGGTTTTCGAGGTTCTGCTCGGGCGTGATCTCGAGCGCGGTCTTGACCTGGTGATCCCAGGCCTTGCCGACGAAGCAGGCGGCATCGGCTGCCGAGTTGATGATGGCCTGGACGCCGGGGTCGTTGCCCACCGAGCGCCCTGCCCGCTTGGTCATGCCGAAGGCGGTGAAGGTCGCGTCGCGCGTGCGGGACTCGGTGAAGAACTGGTCGTCGATGACGTTGGCGCCGGGGTAGCCGCCTTCGATGTAGTCGACGCCCAGCCGTTCGAGCAGCGCTGTGACGGAGATCTTGTCCTCGAGGGAGAACTCGACGCCGGCCGTCTGTGCGCCGTCACGCAACGTGGTGTCGAAGATGTAGAGTCGTTCCTTGGTCATGCTGTTACTCGGGCGGCCAGTGGGCCGTATCGTGATCGGGGTGCTGGCGGTTGGTCCGCCGGATGTGATCGGAATGGCCGGGCGACCGGCCGGTGCCGCTGGCGGTCGCCAAATGCGCGACCGCCGCAGCCGCCCAGCTAATTCGGCCTTCCTCCCCGTAGAAGCGGATCGGTGGGACCCGCTCGGGCTCGTCGAGCGAGCCGATGGTCACCGCGATCCAGCCGCCACCCGTGCCGCGCCAGGCGAGCGGGGTGCCGCACTGGCTGCAGAACATGCGCTCGCCCTCGTCGGAGGTGCGGAACACCGAGAACTCGCCCCGCGTCAGCTCGAAATGCTCCGGCTCGACGCCGGCAAAGGTGCCGAAGACATTGCCCATGGCCTTCTGGCACATGCGGCAATGGCAGACGCTGGGGCGCTCGGGCTGCTTCAGCAGCGCGTAGCGTACGGCGCCGCACTGGCACCCGCCGGTAAGCCGGACGGCAGTCATGCGGCACCTTGTGGGACGGACCAGCTTTCCGTGTCGTGGTCGGGATGCTGGCGGTTGGAGGAACGGATGCGTTCGAGCCGGCCCTCGGGGTCAACCGAATAGGTGGGGGTGTCGCCGGGCAGTTCGCCGATATGGGCGTACCAGCCAACGCGGCTCTCGTTGCCGTACTGGACAACGGGCGGGACCCGGTCGGGCTCGTCGAAGGCGCCCGAGAGGAGACCGATGTCGGGGGCCCAGGGGTAGTCGAAGATCAGCGGTGTGCCGCAGTTCTTACAGAAGCCACGATTGGCGAGCTCGGAGCTCTTGAACCAGCTGATCTCGCCGCGCGTGACGTGGAAATGCGTCTTCTGCACCGGGCAGATGACGGCGAAGGGGCCGCCAACCGCCTTCTGGCACATGCGGCAGTGGCAGACATGGACGTTCTCGGGCTGCTGGTCGACGCGGAAGCGGACCGCACCGCACTGGCAGCCGCCGCTGAGGTGGACTTCAGACATGCGTGCCTCGCGGGACCCAGCCGGTGGTGTCGTGGTCAGGGTGCTGGTTGTTGGTGGCGCGGATGCCGGGGACCTGGTCGGCATCCTCTTCCTCGGTGGTGCCGAGCAGTTCGGCGCCCTCGATGTCGATGATCGAGGGGTGCCGGCTCTCCTTGCCGAGCTGGTAGAGGATGGGGATCAGGTGCGGGGTGTCGAAGGCGCCGATGGCGAGGGACACCCGTTCGCCCTCGAGATACTCCCAGAAGAGCGGCGTGCCGCAATCCTTGCAGAAGCCGCGGTTGACGTGCTCCGAGCTGTGGAACACCGAGGGGGTGCCGCGCGTCCAGCTCAGGTGCTCGCGCCTGACGGCGACCAGCGGCGCAAACAGGCTGCCGAAGGCCTTCTGGCACATGCGGCAGTAGCAGACGTGCGGATTGTCGTGGAGCTGGGTTGCATGGAAGCGCACGGAGCCGCACTGGCAGCCACCCGAGTACTCGTGGAAGCGATAGCTGTCGTCGGTCACATTCCCCCTCCCGCGAAACGGTCGGTCGCCTCGATGAGATGATGCAGGATGCCGGGCTGGCTCATGGCGTGCCCGTCGCCTTCGGCCATGACGAACTCGGCCTCGGGCCAGGCCCGGTGCAGGTCCCACGCCGTCTGGGGCGGGCAGGCTACATCGTAGCGGCCCTGCACGATGATGCCCGGAATGTCGCGCAGCCTCGAGGCATCACGGATCAACTGGCCCTCGTCCATCCAGCCGGCGTGGACGAAATAGTGGTTCTCGATGCGGGCGAAGGCGAGCGCGTACTCGTCGCCGTAGAAGGCGTCGCTCACCGCGGGATCCGGGAGGAGCGTGATCGTCTCGCCCTCCCAGCGCGCCCACTCACGGGCGGCGCCGAGCCGGATCTCACGATCCGCGCTGGTGAGGCGCTTGCGATAGGCGGCGATCATGTCGTCCCGCTCCTCGGGCGGGATGGGGGCGATGAAGCGCTCCCATTTGTCCGGGAACAGCAGCGAGGCGCCGTGCTGGTAGTACCAGAGCAGCTCCCAGCGCCTCAGCGTGAAGATGCCGCGCAGGACGAGCTCGGTGACGCGCTCGGGGTGCTTCTGCGCATAGGCGAGCGCCAGCGCCGAGCCCCAGGAGCCGCCGAAGACCAGCCACTGGTCCACGCCGGCCATCTCGCGCAGGCGCTCGATATCGGCGACGAGGTCCCAGGTGGTGTTGTGCTCGAGCTCGGCGAAGGGCCGGGACTTGCCGCAGCCGCGCTGGTCGAACAGCAGCACGTCGTAGCGGGCCGGATCGAAGACGCGGCGCTGGTTGGGGCTGAGGCCGCCGCCGGGACCGCCGTGCAGGAACACTGCCGGCTTCGCACCGGGCGTGCCGACGCGCTCCCAGTAGATCTGGTGGCCGTTGCCGACATCGAGATGGCCGGAGGCGTAGGGCTCGATCTCGGGGTAGTAGGTGCGCAGCGCGTTCACGCGGGGAAACCTTGTTTCGGCGGCCACTCGGCCGTGTCGTGGTCGGGGTGCTGATGCGAGACGAGGCTCGCCATGAACTCGTGCCAGCCGGCAGAATACTCGGTCCGGACGGGTAGCGCTGCCAGCCCATCGAAGAAAGGCAGCTTGTTGGTCATGTTGACCTGGATGACGGGCGCCGCGACGGTGGGATCGTCGAAGGCGCCGATGGCGATCTCGACCTGCTGGTCGGCCGGCCGATCGCTCTCCTCATAGGTCAGCGGCGTGCCGCATTCGGGGCAGAAGCCGCGCCTGATCTTGTCGGAACTGGCGAAGTATTTCGGCTCGCCGCGCGTCCAGACGACGTCGAAACTGGTGATCAGCGGGCCGAAGAAGCCACCGAAGGCCTTCTGGCACATGCGGCAATGACAGATCGAACCGCGGCCGAGACGGCCGACGGCGAAGCGCACGGCGCCGCATTGGCAGCCACCGGTATAGGGCGCCTCACTCGGGGGCATGACACACGGCTTCGATGTTGTGCCCGTCCGGATCGTAGACGAACGCGGCATAGTAGGTGGCATGGTAATGCGGGCGGAGGCCCGGAGGGCCGTTGTCCCTGCCGCCAGCGGCGATCGCGGCGGCATAGAAGGCATCCACGTCGGCGCGCTTGTCGGCGGTGAAGGCGATATGGACGCGGCCACCGGAGAGCTTGCCGCCGTCGCCGATCCAGAGGAACGGCGAGTCCGAACCGATGCCGGCGACATTGCCCTCCTCGCCCTCGAACTTCATGTGCGTCTTCATGCCGAGCGGCGCGAGAGCGGCCTCATAGAAGGCAAGCGACCTGGCGTAGTCCTCGGTCGAGATGGCGACGTGATCGAGCCTGCTCATGGTTTTCCTCCAGCCGGGCCGACATAGACGGCCTCGATATTGTTCCCATCGGGGTCAAGGACAAAGGCGGCGTAGTAGTCAGGGTGGTAGTGCGGCCTGAGGCCCGGGGGGCCGTTGTCGCGGCCGCCGGCGGCCAGCGCCACCGTATAGAAGGCCTCGACCGCCGATCGGCTGGGCGCCTTGAAGGCGACATGGGTGTCGCCGGCGCGCAGCATCTTGCCCGTCCCCAGCCAGAAGGTCGGCCCGCGGTCATTGCCGTAGCCCGCCGAAGTCACGCCCTCGTACTCGAACTCGGCCAGCAGCTTGATGCCGAGTGCGCCGAGGGACGCTGTGTAGAAGTCGCGCGAGCGGATGAAGTCCGAGACCTTGATGCCGACGTGGTCGAGGATGACGGTCATGGGCGGGACTCCTGCAGGGCGAGCCAGATGGCTTCCATCACGCCGTCGCGGTTGGTGTGGAGTTCGTTGTTCCAGAACCCATCATCCGCCCTTCGGGCACCTTCTCCCACAAGGGGAGAAGGCGACCCCGCGACATCGGTGGGGCGCACTGCCTTCTCCCCTTGTGGGAGAAGGTGGCGCGCAGCGCCGGATGAGGGGTCCGCAGCCGAAGGCTGTGCGACCAGAGCGACAGCGATGGGCGACTGCTGAACGGATAATTCCGGGCTCACCTCACTACCTCCCATTTGGTCTGCCTCTGGCCGGCCTCGTCCTTGTAGTCCATGAGCTGGACACCTTGTGTCAGCAATTCCGCCCGGATCGTGTCAGCCTTTGCGAAGTCTTTGGCATTGAGGGCGGCGAGACGTTCGGCGACGGCTTCGGCGACGCCGGCGGGGGCGTCGGCAGCGTCGGACTTGAGCAGGCCATCGGTGGTGAAGCCGAGGAATTCGAGCGTGGCGGCGAGGCAGTTGGCAGCCGTCTCGACGCCGCGGTTGGCCTTCCTTGCCACGACATCGAGCGCCACGGAGGCGCGGTGGAAGTTGAGATCGTCGGTGAGCTCGGCGACGACCGTCGGCTCGGGCGGCGTGCCCGGCTTCGGCCTGGCGGCGCGCTGCCAGTCGCGCAGCTTCTGCTCGGCTTCCTCGAGCCGCTTGACCGAGAAGTCGATGGGTTCGCGGTAGTGGGTCATCAGCATGGCGAGGCGCAGCACTTCGCCCGGCCATTTGCGGCCGCCGAACTTTTCGGTCTCGAGCAGCTCGTGCATGGTGATGAAGTTACCCAGCGATTTCGACATCTTCTGGCCTTCGACCTGCAGGAAGCCGTTGTGCAGCCAGTAGTTGGCCATCACGGGCGTGCCGTGGGCGCAGCGCGACTGGGCGATCTCGTTCTCGTGGTGCGGAAAGATGAGGTCCAGGCCGCCGGCATGGATGTCGAAGACCTGGCCGAGATAGCGCTCGCTCATGGCCGAGCATTCGATGTGCCAGCCGGGGCGGCCCCTGCCCCACGGGCTGTCCCAGCCGGGCTCCTCGGCGCTCGACTGCTTCCAGAGCACGAAATCGGCCGGGTTCTTCTTGTGCGCGTCGACGGCGATGCGGGCGCCGGCGAGGTTGTCCTCGAGGTTGCGGCCCGACAGCTTGCCGTAGTCGGGCATCGAGCCGACGTCGAACAGCACTTCGCCGGCCGCCTCGTAGGCGTGCCGGCTGCCGATCAGGGTCGATATCAGCGACTGCATCTCGGGGATGAAGTCGGTGGCGCGGGGCTGGTGATCGGGCTCGAGGGTGCCGAGGGCGGCCACGTCCTTGAAGTACTGGTTGGCGGTCTGCTCGGTGACCTTGCGGATCGCCTCGTTGAGCGGCAGGCCGGGATAGTCGCGGGCGGCGCGGGCGTTGATCTTGTCGTCCACGTCCGTGATGTTGCGGGCATAGGTGACGTGATCGGCGCCGTAGACATGGCGCAGCAGCCGGTAGAGCAGATCGAAGACGATCACCGGGCGGGCATTGCCGATATGGGCGTAATCGTAGACCGTCGGCCCGCACACATACATGCGGACGTTATCGGGATCGATGGGGACAAAGTCCTCCTTCGCCCTGGTCAGCGTGTTGTGGAGCTTCAGTTTAAGGTCGCCCAAAGTCAGTGTTCCTCGCGCACGATGAGATGCTCGCGGACGGGTTCTTCGGGACTACAGATCAGAGGATGAAGAAAACCGCGCCGCCAGCAATGCCTAGCGGATAATAATGCAGCGGGAAATGCAGATCGCGGTGCCGGTTTTCATGGCGCGCAAAATGGCTGGAGCCCCGAGAAAAAGCAAGGGGCGCCGAAGCACCCCTTCCAGTTCGGTTATTGCGGCGTTGCCGGCGTGGTCTCGGCGGCCGGTGGCTGGGCCGCCTGCATCGCGGCGACAACCTCCGGGCTGGCGAAGCAGTTGTTGAGGCCCTCGCGGGCGAGCTCGGTCAGGCCCTGGTAGTTGCCGTGTGCGGTGTGGGCCTCGTCGGTGCCTTCGCCGCGGAGGTCGGCCGCAAGCATGTCGATGTCCTTCTGGGACATGTCCTTGAAGGCGGTGCCCAGGCAGCCGCAGAGCGGGGTCAGGATGGTCGTGGCGTCGGCGCCCTCGGGGACCTGGCCCAGCAGGAACGTCGCGCCACCGAGGCAGGCCTGGCTGAAACCGGCTGTATCCGCCGGGGTCTGGGCAAGTGCCGGCGGCACGGCGGAAAGGCCGATCAGGCCGGCAAGCGCCGCGGCGACAAATCGAATCTGCAAGAGAAGTACTCCTCGAGGCGGGTGGCACGCCTGAGCGACGTGCCCGGCCCCACCTTCTACCGACTATCTGGGCAGAATTGCAGCGGCCGGAAACTACTCCACAGGGACCGGCGAACCCCATCGGACCGGGGTAGACATCGGGTGGAACCTGCGCGGCCGGTACGGGCGAATTCCATTCGAAGTCCGGAAGCTTCCGTCACGCTTCAGTTATCGGACCAATGGACAGGATCGAGTTGGGTCACTGGACGTTGACGTTGGCAGCCGACATGCTGGATACGGTGCGAATCCGGCCTGTCTCGGTTTCGGCGCAATAGCGACTTATCGGGAGGTCATGCGATCCGGTTCGAGTATATGACGAGCGTCAGACCCCTAGCGCATCTGTTGCGGTTTGCCATCCTGATGATGGCAACCTGGGCGGCCATGCTGCTCAATGTTTCCATCGCCCATGCGCAGGCCGGCAGCTGCGCGCAGCTGCAGAGCATGCTGCGCACGCTGGAGCGGAACTCCGACTTCCAGCAGTCGCAGACAGGTGAGTTGCGGCAGGTGCAGCGCCAGCTGCAGCGAGCCGAGAGCGCCTATGTGCGACAGGGCTGCAACGACGCCGCCAAGGCGGGACGCCAGCTCAATGCCGAGTGCCGGGCGATTGCCCGCGAGGTGCTGCAGGGACGCGATATCGTGCAGCAGCTGTCGCAGAGCTCCAACACCGGGCAGGCCGTGGCGCAGCAGCGCGAGGCGATCCTGCAGGAAATGGCCCGGTTCGGGTGTGACGCCCGCTCGCGCGTGACGATCGACCGCGGCAGCCGCGGCAACCTGTTCGAGCGGCTGTTCGGCGGCTTCAAGGAGGGGTTCGACGGCGAGGGCGGCGTACGCGGCGAGGAGTTCGATCCGTTCGGCAACTACCACACGGTGCGCACCCTGTGCGTGCGCAAGACCGACGGCTTCTACTGGCCGATCAGCTACTCGACGCTGGTGGAGTATGTCCCCAACGATGCCGAGCAATGCCGGGCCATGTGTCCCGGCCTCGATGTCGATCTCTACTACTATGACAATCCGGGGCAGGAACCGGCCCAGATGATCAACCAGTTCGGCGAGCCCTACTCGAGCCTGCCGAGCGCCTTCCGGTTCCGCTCCGAGTTCGACACCACTGCGAAGTGCAACTCGACGCAGGACCAGGGCGCGGTGACGGTCGCCGAACTCACCGGTGGCGGCGTGCGGGCGATGGTGTCGTTCCGCGGCGAGAGCTTCCCGCTGCCGCTGCGCGACAAGCGCCGCACGACCAACCTCGTCGCGGCAGCACCGGTGACGCAGGTGGCCGAACTCACGAGCTATGTCGATATCCCGCTGCCGCGCCGCCGGCCCGGTGCCTCGGGCCAGCCGGCAGCGCCGGTGCAGGTCAGGGCGCCGACCGCAAACCCGGACAGTCGGGTCGTGATGTTCGGTGACAAGCGCGTCAGGGTAGTCGGGCCAGAGATTCCATACGCCCTAGCAGCGGCAGCAGGGCCTTGAGCTCCGGCCCCTGCTCCCGTCCCGTGAGGGCGAGGCGCAGGGGATGGAACAGCGCCCTGCCCTTGCGGCCCGTCTTCGCCTTCAGCGTTTCGGTCCATTTCGACCAGGTGGTCTCGTCCCATGGCTCGGCCGGCAGCAGTCCGCGGGCCTCGGCGAGGTAGTCGCGATCCTCGTCGGCGACGACGGGGGTCACGGGGCCGTGGACCAGCGTGGCGAGGTCGACGATGTCGCCGAAGACGCCGAGGTTGCCGCGCAAGGCCAGCCACAGCGGCTCGGAGGCTAGCCCAAGGGCTTCGAGCCGCGGCCGCGCCGTCTCATAGGGCATGTGGTGGAGGATGCGGGTATTGAGGCTCGCCAGCTCGGCCGGATCGAAGCGGGCCGAGCCGTGGGACACCGTGTCGAGGCGGAACGCCTCTGCCATGGCATCGAGATCGGGATAGGGCTCGACGGGTAGGCTGGTGCCAGTCAGCACGGCAGCGGCGGCGACGGCCATCGGCTCGTAGCCCGTCTCGCGCAGCTCTGCCAGCGACAGCGAGCCGAGGCGCTTGGACAGCCCCTCGCCTTCGGCACCGGTCAGGAGGTTGAGGTGGGCGAAGGCCGGCACCTTGCCGCCGAGGGCTTCGAGGATCTCGATCTGCGTGCCGGTGTTGGAGACGTGGTCTTCGCCGCGGATCACGTGGGTGATGCCGAGGTCGATGTCATCGACCACCGAGGGCAGCGTGTAGAGGTAGCTGCCGTCGGCGCGCACCAGCACCGGATCGGACATGGAGGCGGTGTTGACGGTCTGCGGACCCTTGACGAGGTCGTCGAAGGTCACCGGCCGGCCGTCGAGCTTGAAGCGCCAGTGCGGCTTGCGGCCCTCGGCTTCGTACTTTGCCTTGTCCTCGTCGGTGAGGCTCAGGGCGGCACGATCGTAGATCGGCGGGCGGCCGAGAAGGCGCGCGCGGGCGCGTTTGCGCTCCAGTTCGTCTTCGGTCTCGTAGGCGGGGTAGAGCCGTCCGGCCGCGATCAGACGGTCGCGGGCCGCGTCATAGAGGGCGGTGCGGTCGGACTGGCGGACCTTGAGATCTGGCGTGACACCGAACCAGGCCAGATCCTCCTCGATGCCGCGGGCGAATGCCTCGGTGGAGCGGGCGGTATCGGTGTCGTCGAGGCGCAGCACGTAGCGGCCGCCATTGGCGCGGGCATAGAGCCAGTTGACCAGCGCCGGACGGGCATTGCCGAGATGGAGGCGGCCGGTGGGCGACGGGGCGTAGCGGACGGTGGTCATGGGCGCGGACCGACCGAGGGAGACTGCCCCCTCCCGGCCTCCCCCATGAAGGGGGAGGTGAAGAGGTGCCTGGGGACGATCGTGCCAGGTACTCGACTCATTCGACGCCCTTCCCTTCGAGGCGCACGGTCGGCTCGACCGTCTCGCGGACGTCGCGGTAGCCGTTGGTGATCGGGTACTTGCGGCCGAAGCCGAAGGCCTTGCGGGTGAGCTTCACGCCGGGAGCCGACTGGCGGCGCTTGTACTCGGCGATGTAGACGAGCTTTTCGATGCGCTTGACGAGCGGTCGGTCGAAGCGGCCCTCGCCGCGGGCGACGATCTCGGCGACCGACAGCTCGAGCTCGACGAGGCCGTTGAGGATCTCGTCGAGGATCGGATAGGGCGGCAGCGAATCCTGGTCGGTCTGGTTCGGCCTGAGCTCGGCGCTCGGGGCCTTGTCGATGATCGCCTGCGGGATGACTTCGCCAGCGGGCCCGAGGCAATCGGCCGGCAGGTGCTGGTTGCGCCAGTGCGCGAGCTCGTAGACCCGCATCTTCAGCAGGTCCTTGATCGGGTTGAAGCCGCCATTCATGTCGCCATAGAGCGTGGCGTAGCCGACGGCCATTTCCGACTTGTTGCCGGTGGTGAGCAGCAGCGCGCCGGTCTTGTTGGAGACCGCCATGAGGTACACACCGCGCATGCGCGACTGGATGTTCTCCTCGGTCACGTCGACCGGACGGTTGCCGAACACCGGCTGCAGCTCGGCCAGCGCCGCATCGACGGGGGCGCCGATGGAGACGATGTCGTAGCCGATGCCGAGGCGCTCGGCACACTCCCTGGCGTCGCGGAGGCTTTCCTCCGAGGTGTAGCGGTAGGGCAGCATGAGGGTCTGGACCTTGTCGGCGCCCAGCGCATCGACCGCCATGGCGGCGACTACAGCGCTGTCGATGCCGCCCGAGAGGCCGAGCACCACCGACTTGAACCCGTTCTTTTCGACATAGTCGCGCAGGCCGAGCACGCAGGCGCGCCACGGCGCCTCGTCGATGGCGGCCAGTTCGGTGACATGCGGATCGGTGCAGCGCCAGCCGTCGACGGTCCGCTCCCAGTTCGAGAACAGCAGCTCGGGCTCGAAACTCTTGCCCTGCAGCACCAGGCGGCCACCGGGCTCGATGGCAAAGCTCGCGCCGTCATAGACCAGCTCGTCCTGGCCACCGACCTGGTTGAGGTAGAGCAGCGGGACGTTGTCCTCGGCGACACGGTCGCGCACCAGCTTGTAGCGCTGGGCCTGCTTGTTGCGCCAATAGGGCGAGCCGTTGGGGCAGAGCAGGATACGCGCGCCCTGGTCGACGAGATGGGCGCAGACATCGGGGTGCCAGATGTCCTCGCAGATCGGGATGCCGATGGAGACGCCCTTGATGGTCACGGGCTCCTGCAGCGGCGCGCGCTCGAAGTAGCGCTGCTCGTAGAACACGTCGTCGTCGGGCAGCTCGCGCTTGTAGCGGCGGGCGACGACTCGCCCGTCTTCGCAAACGAGAACGGCGTTGTAGAGCACGTCACCGTCACGCCAGATGCAGGGCATGATCGCGGTGACGCCGGTTCCGGCCGTGGCCGCAGCAAAGGCCTCGGCCGCCTCGATGGCATCGGAGACGAAGCGCGGCTTGAAGAGCAGGTCCTCGGGGAAATACCCGGTGATGAACAGCTCGGGGAACATCAGGATATCGGCGCCCTGCCCCGCCGCCTCGGCGAGCGTGGCCTTGGCCAGCTCGAGGTTCTGGGCGACGGCGCCGACGGTCGGATTGAGCTGCGCGAGGGCGATGCGGAGGCGATCGGTCACTGGAACATCCGGGCCGGGAGTTGAGTGGGCGCGGGATCGATCCGGAAAGGCATGCGACCCGTCCTGATCCCGCTTCCCGCGAAATCGGGGCAAGACTTATCCGCTCACCCCCAACGGGGCAAGCGGACAGCCGGTTGCCGCCATGCGATCAGAACGCGTAGGTCAGCTCGGCGAGAAGGCCGTAGCGGAGCATGGAGAAGGGGTTGTTCGTCTGGATCGCGCCGACGTTCACGAAGCTCGGATCGGTGTCGTACTCGCCGTCGGAGTCGGCATCGCCGGGATTGCCGATATGGGCCACGCTGTAAGTGGCGTCCGCGGTGCCCTGAAGATACCAGGCGCGTCCGCCGAGTCGCATCGTCAGATTGTCGATCGGATGGATGCCGACCCAGGCTTCGGCCATGGCACCGTAACCCCACCCGTCCACGGTGGTGACCGAGGAGCGGATCTGCGAGATGTTGCCGTCGGCACCGCCATAGGGGAACTGGGCAGGGCCGGTGTACACGTCGGTATTGAACACCGGGTCGTCGACGCCGACGGTGCCACCAACCTTGGCGTAGGGAACCGCGGCGACTTCCGCCCTGAAATCGATGAAGTCGCTGAACCTGGCATTGCCCGACAAGCCGAGGCGAAGCACGTGGGCATCGACCTGGTTCGGCGAGCTGTCGCCGGGAATGAATGTCTGGCCGGTCGCCGGGTCGTAGGTGATGTCGGCCGCCGACGTGGCGGTGGTGAAGTTGTTGCGGCCCGTATCGGGCGAGTTGTTCCAGTAGAGGTAGCCTACCAGGCCACCCACCCCGTTGCCGGCACCGTCATCGAACGCATTCCAGCCGAAGTCCGCACCGCCATAGCCGATCTGGCCGTCCTGAATGTCGCTGACGCCGCCACCGGTCGAGCCGTTGATGGCGAACGAGTACCCGGCCATGCCCTGGGCCCAGGTCGCGGTGGAGTCATCCTGGACGCGCAGGAAGAGTTCGCCGCTATGGGCGTTGTCCTCGGAGGCGGAGTTGGTGCCACCCGACGCGAAGTCCTGACTGCCCCATGAGTACCAGTAGCGCAGGCCGGTCTCGAGGTGGATGCCGTCGGTCTCGTCGCCCATCTCGGTCCAGTCGGCGGGCTCGATCGAGTAGGCCTCACGGTAGATATCTTCCGCCGAGTTGCTGCCCCAATCGGCAGCAAGAGCCGGGGTTCCGGCAGCAGCGGCGAGAACGAGGAAGCTCGTGGCCAGGCGGGGCATTTTTGAACTCCGGTACACTATCGCACCGTTTATCCAGCGTTAGGGTTAATGTTCCGCTAAATGAACGTGGCACAATGCAAGCAGCCGTGTGCAAAACACTTGGAATCACATGATTTGCTTACCGAGCGGCACGCTTCTCCACTACAGCATCGCTGCCCTGCAGCTGACGGGTGCAACCACCTGTGCCAATGGCGAGTTGGGACAATGACGCAGACGGACTGGCGGAACGACGCATGAGCAAGGTGCTGATCATAGAAGACGAGATCTTCATCGCCATGGCACTGGAGAGCCTCCTGGAGGATCTGGGGCACCAGTCGCTGGGGATCGCCGCTGACAGCCGCCAGGCATTGGCTATGGCCGAAGACGCCGACCTTGCGATCGTCGACGTGAATCTGGCCGATGGGCCCACCGGAGTCGAAACCGGCAGGCGCCTCGCCGAGGAGGGCGTCGCGGTCATCTACATGACGGCCAATCCGGAACAGCTGGGAGCAGGCGTTCCGGGCACTATCGGTGTCATCGCCAAGCCCGCCGCCGACAACGAACTGCGGCAGGCGATCGCCTACGCCCTAGGAACGCGCGAGGGTGCCGGGCGCGCCATGGTGCCGCCCCGCCGCCTAACGCTGTTCGGCGATCGCGTCGCGACCGCCTGAGCGCCCTTACTCCGCCGCCACGACCCGTTCGCGCGCCGGACGCTGCGAGCGCAGTTCCTCGGCGACGAGGAAGGCCAGCTCCAGCGCCTGCGAGGCGTTGAGGCGCGGATCGCAATAGGTGTGGTAGCGGTCCTGCAGCCCGGCCTCGGTGATGGCAGCGACGCCGCCGCCGGTGCATTCGGTCACGTCGTCGCCGGTCATCTCGATGTGAATGCCGCCGGCGTGGGTGCCGAAAGAGCGGTGGATGTCGAAGAAGCTCTTCACTTCGCTCATCACGCGCTCGAACGGGCGGGTCTTGTAGCCGTTCGAGGCCTTGACGGTGTTGCCGTGCATCGGATCCGAGCACCACACGACCACCCTGCCCTCGCGCTGGATCGCCTCGATGAGGCGCGGCAGGTGATCGGCGATCTTGTCCGAGCCGAAGCGGCCGATCAGCGTGACGCGCCCGGGCTCGTTGGTGGGGTTCACGCGATCGAGGATGCGGAGCAGGTCATCGGCGGCGAGACTCGGGCCGCACTTGACGCCGATCGGGTTGCGGATGCCGGAGAAATACTCGACATGCGCCGCGTCGGGCTGGCGGGTGCGGTCGCCGATCCAGAGCATGTGGCCTGAGGTGGCATAGTATTCGCCGGTGATCGAGTCCCGGCGGGTCAGCGCTTCCTCGTAGCCGAGCAGCAGCGCCTCGTGGCTGGTGTAGAACTTGGTCTCGCGCAGCGACGGGGTGTTCTCGGAGTTGAGGCCGAGGGCGCGCATGAAGTCGATCGCGTCGTCGATCTTGGTGGCGATCTCCTCGAAGCGCGGATAGGCGCTCGTGTCCTTCATGAAGCCCATGGTCCACTCATGGACGCGGGTCAGGTCGGCATAGCCGCCCGAGGCGAAGGCGCGCAGCAGGTTGAGCGTCGCGGCCGACTGGCGGTAGGCGAGCAGCAACCGCTCCGGATCGGGGATGCGCGCGGCCTCGGTGAACGCGATGTCGTTGATGATGTCGCCGCGATAGGACGGCAGGGTGACGCCATCGATCGTCTCGGTATCGGACGAGCGGGGCTTCGCGAACTGCCCTGCGATGCGGCCGACCTTCACCACCGGCTTCGAAGCACCGTGGGTGAGGACGATCGCCATCTGGAGGAAGACGCGGAAGAAGTCGCGGATATGGTCGGCGCCGTGCTCGGCGAAGCTCTCGGCGCAGTCGCCGCCCTGGAGGAGGAACGCCTTGCCCTCGGCCACATCGGCGAGCTGGCTCTTGAGCTCGCGCGCCTCGCCGGCAAAGACCAGCGGCGGGAACTTCCTCAGCTGCGCCTCGGCGGCTTCCAGCTTCGCGGGATCCGGGTAGGCCGGAACCTGCGAAATCGGCTTTTCTCTCCAGCTCTGGGGCGACCAAGTCATAACGCACTTCCTCCTGGTGGCGGGCGTCCTATCAGGGGAATGGGGCGGTGTGAAGCCTCGCAGAGCTTCGAAGCTTTCGTGTGAAGAGTCCTTTCGCCGCGCGGACGCACGGCGGCTGGATCACCGGGACGAGCCCGGTGATGAGGGGCACACTGCAAGAGTGGCGCAGCGAAGCGGTGGCGGCGTCAGGGCTGTTTCACGCCGGCCCGGTAGACGTAGCTTGGCTTCTTGAAGGTGACGAGTTCCTCGGCCGCCGTCGGGTGCATGGCGATGGCGCGGTCGAAATCGGCCTTGGTCGCCTTCATGCCCATGGGGATGGCGGCCATCTGGATGATCTCGGCGGCGCCCGGCCCGAGGACGTGGACGCCCAGCACCTCGCCGCCGTCGGCCCTGGTGATGAGCTTCATCATCATGCGGTCGGACTTGAGCGAGAGCGTGTTGATCATCGGGCGGAAGCGGGTGACGTAGACGTCGATGTCGCCGTGGGTGGCTGCATCGTGCTCGCTGAGACCGACCGTGCCCACTTCCGGCTCGGAGAACACGGCCTCGCCGATGAGCGAGTGGTCGACGGCGGTCGGCCGGTCGCCGAACACGGTGTCGGCGAAGGCGTGGCCCTCGCGGATGGCGATGGGCGTCAGCTGGGCGCGGTTGGTGACGTCGCCGACGGCGTAGATCGAGGGAACGCTCGACTGCGAGTACTCGTCGACGGCGATGGCGCCGTCTTCCTCGAGCTCGACGCCGACCGCCTCCAGCCCGAGGCCGGAGGTGTTGGGCGACCGGCCGGTGGCGAACATGACGGCGCCGAAGGGGGCGTCGATGCCATCGGAGAAGCTGACGGTGACGTCGTCGCCTGTCTGGCGCAGGCCGAGCACGTTGGTCTGGTGGATGATCTTGACGCCGCGCGCCTCGAGGCCGGCTTCCAGCCCCGTCCGCAGGTCCTCGTCGAAGCCGCGCAGGAGCTTGTCGCCGCGATAGACGATCGTGGTGTTGACGCCGAGGCCGGAGAAGATCGTCGCGAACTCGACCGAGATGAAGCCGCCGCCCTCGATGAGGATCGAATGCGGGAGCTGTTCGAGGTGGAAGGCCTCGTTCGAGGTGATGGCCAGTTCCTTGCCCGGAATATCGGGGATGAAGGGATGCGCGCCGGTGGCGACGAGGATCGTCCCGGCGGTCAGCTCGCGGCCGGACTTCTGCAGCTTCACGCTGTGGGGACCGGTGACGGTCGCGCGGTCGCGGATGATCTCGGCGCCGGGCTTTTCCAGCCCGGCGACATAGGCCGCCTCGAGCCGGGCGATTTCCTTGTCCTTGTTGGCGACCAGCGTCGCCCAGTCGAAGCTGGGCGTGCCGACATCCCAGCCGAAGCTCGGGGCGATCTCGAACAGGTCCTTGTAGCGCGAGGCGTAGACGAAGAGCTTCTTGGGCACGCAGCCCCGGATCACGCAGGTGCCGCCGACGCGGTATTCCTCGACGATTGCCACGCGGGCGCCGTAGGTCGCGGCGATGCGTGCGGCCCGCACGCCGCCCGAACCGGCACCAATCACCACGAGATCGAAACTGTCGCTCACAAACCTAACCCCAGATGCATAAAGGCCCCGCACGATGACGGGGCCTTTGGACACATAGGTATCAAGCTATCAGCTGTCGATACCCTGAGCCTTGAGCTCGGCGCGCACGGCAGCGAAGAACTCGGTGTTCAGGTTCGACGAGAACACGTCCATGACGCGGTTGATGGTACCGCTGGTCATTGCGTTCGACTTGGCGAGCTTCTGGCCGGTCGGCGAGGAGTAGAAATCCACGATCTGCTGCAGCTCGTCCTGCGAGAAGACGACGGCATAGATGCGGGCGAACTGGTCGAAGAGCTCGCTCTTGCGGCCCTTGTAGGTGCCCAGGACCTTCTCGATCGCCTTGTTGAGCGGATCAGAAATCTCCGGGTTCTGCGGCAGCAACTGGCGGTAGGTCCGGATGCCGGCCTGCACGATGGTCGCCTCGTAGAGGCCGCCGGTGTCGGTCAGGTCGACATACTTGCGCGCCAGCGCCAGTACCTCGGGCGAAATCTCGGCCGGAGCGTCCTGGCTCAGGGCCGGAAGCGCGAAGGACGAAAGGATCAGCGAAAGCAGCGCTGCGACAAGCATCGGCGCGCGCTTGAAAGTGGACGTCATCAGCTTGGTGCCCATCTGGTTGTTTCCCCACTAGCCTCTACCCGAGCGGCCATCAGCCGTCCAGAACGTCGACACCCTCCGGCCCTGCCACGTAGGCCCGCTTGCACAGGCCGATGAAGAGGCCGTGCTCCACGACGCCCGGGATATCGACAAGGGCTTGCGCCAGCGCTTCTGGCCGAGGAATGCGGCCAAAAAAAGCATCCATGATGGCGTGCCCACCATCCGTGACGAAGGGCGAACCGTCGGGTTTGAAGCGCCGCTTCAGTGCGCCTTCGGCGCCAAAATCGGCCATCACCCTCGCGATCAGCGCGTTGGTCGCGCCGAGGCCGAACGTGTTGACCTCGATGGAAAGCGGGAAGCGGCCCAGCATTTCAACGCGCTTGGACGCATCGGCGATGACGATCATCCGCTGCGACGCCGCGGCGACGATCTTCTCGCGCAGCAGCGCGCCCCCTGCCCCCTTGATGAGCGCCAGGCCCGGACCGATCTCGTCGGCACCGTCGACCGTCAGGTCGAGCTCGGGCGTCGCATCGAGGTCGGTCAGCGGGATGCCGAGCGAGAGGGCCTGGGCCGCGGTGACCTCGGAAGTCGGCACGCAGATGACGTCGAGCCCGCCGGCGACGGCCTGCCCGACCAGGTCGACGAAGTGCCTGGCTGTCGAGCCGGTACCCAGGCCCAGCCGCATGCCGCTGCGGACCTCGGCCATTGCCGCATTGGCGGCCTGCCATTTCGGATCGTCCATCACTGCCTCCCTGAAGATGGCGGCCGGTTAGGAGAGGCGGGCCGGGCTGTCAACCGTCCACGCTCACGCAGAGGTGAATGGTATGTCGCTTCGGCGCAACAGATTGTGGCGGCATTGTTAGCAGTTTGTCCGAATCGTGGCATCGCCCGTTTGTTGGGCGTATGGAACGCTTTATCAACCAAGGCACGACTGGCGCGCAGCAGGTGCGGCCGTTTCGTCAAGAGGCGAAGTTTTGAAACAAATGTCTATAACCAGAATAGCGCTCGCAGCCGCACTTTCGGCGATCCTGAGCGTGTCGCTGGTGGCTCCGGCCGCCGCGGCGCGTGTCTACAATCCAGATTCAAACCTGTGGGAAGAGTCGACCACGGTTGCCGCGCGCTCGAAGCGCGGCAGCGCGATTGCCAAGGCGATCGTCGACTATGAGACGACCCTCAAGCCGGGCACCATCGTCGTCGAGACGTCCGAGCGCCGGCTCTACCTTGTCATGGAAGATGGCAAGGCGCTGAGGTACGGCATCGGCGTGGGCCGCGACGGCTTCCGCTGGCAGGGCCAGCACAAGATCACCCGGGTCGCCGAGTGGCCCGGTTGGACGCCGCCGCCGGCCATGCGCAAGCGCGTTCCCGACCTGCCGGCCTATATGCCCGGCGGTCCGGACAATCCGCTCGGCGCCCGCGCCCTCTATATCGGCTCGACGCTCTACCGCATCCACGGCACCTCGGAGCCCTGGACCATCGGCCAAGCCGTCTCGTCGGGCTGCATCCGCCTCACCAATGAGGACGTGACCGATCTCTACGAACGCGTGAAGGTCGGCGCCCTGGTGGTCGTCCGCCAGTAACGGCCGCGATCATGCCAATTGTGAAGGGCTGGCTCCACGGAGCCGGCCCTTTCTTGTTTTGCTCCACGGTCGGCAGTGGGCTAGAAAGGGGAATGTCCCTGACGCTTCTCGAACAGCCGAACCTTGCGCCGACCGGCGCCGGGCGCCCGCTCGTCGATCGCTATGGCCGGCAGATCACCTACCTCCGGGTGTCGGTGACGGACCGCTGCGATTTCCGCTGCGTCTACTGCATGAGCGAGCACATGACCTTCCTCCCCCGGAAGGACGTGCTGAGCTTCGAGGAGATCGACACCATCGTGAACGCCTTCGTCGCCCGCGGGGTGAGGAAGGTGCGGCTGACCGGTGGCGAGCCGCTGGTGCGGCGCGACATCATGGAACTGGTCGGCCAGATCGGCGGTCACATCGGGCATGGGCTCGAGGAGCTGACGCTGACCACCAACGGCAGCCAGCTGCGCCGGTATGCCGACGGGCTGGTGCGCGCCGGCGTAAGGCGGCTCAATGTGTCGCTGGATACGCTGGACGAGAAGCGCTTCACCGAGATCACGCGGCGCGGCCGCATCGCCGATGTGCTCGACGGCATCGACGCGGCCGACGCGGCCGGGCTCCGGATCAAGATCAACATGGTCGCGATGCGCGGGTTCAACGAGGACGAGATCGAGCCCATGATGCACTGGGCGCATGGTCGCGGTTTCGGGCTGACGCTGATCGAGGGCATGCCGCTGGGCGAAGTCGGGATCGACCGGGTCGACAGCTACCTGCCGCTCAAGGAGATGCGCGACCGGCTGAAGGCGCGCTACACGCTCGAGCCCACCGGGCACCGCACGGGCGGCCCGGCCCGCTACGACCATGTCGCCGAGACCGGCGGCATGATCGGCTTCATCACGCCGATGAGCCACAATTTCTGCGAGAGCTGCAACCGGGTGCGGCTGACGGCGACGGGCCAGCTTTACCTGTGCCTGGGCCAGGAGGACATGGTCGACCTGCGCGCGGCCATCCGCGAAGGCGGGCCGGAGGCGCTGGACGAAGCGCTGGACCGGGCCATGCTGATCAAGCCCAAGGGCCACGACTTCGTGCTCGACCGGGAGCATACGGCACCAGCGCTGAGCCGGCACATGAGCGTGACGGGGGGGTAGTCCCTCGCAAGGGGAAGTCGCGCGTTGCCGATGGAGACGGCCCCCTCCCGGCCTCCCCCATGAAGGGGGAGGTGAAGAGTCGAGCTTGTGGCACGATGGTGCCAAACACTGGATGCGGCACCTCTCCCCTTGTGGGGGAGGATGGGAGGGGGCCGTCTGCTTCAGTCGGTTTCGGCCCTCAGCGAACCGTGTAGCCCCCATCGACCACCAGCACTTCGCCGGTGACGTAGGCTGACGCGGGGGAGCAGAGGTAGAGCGCGGCGGCGCCGATATCCATGGCGTCTCCGGGGCGCTTCATCGGGGTCATGTCGCGCCAGACGGGGCCCCAGACCGGGTCGGAGAGGCCGCCATTGGTCATGTCGGTGGTGATGTAGCCCGGGGCGATGGCGTTCACGCGGATGCCCTCCTCGGCGTAGTCCGAGGCGAGGCTTTTGGTCAGCATGTGCACCGCGGCCTTGCTGGCGTTGTAGGCGGCCTGGCGCTGCGGGATGTTCGAGACGAGGCCCGAGATCGAGCCGATGTTGAGGATGACGCCGCTCTTCTGCTTGCGCATCGGGGTGAGCGCTGCCTGGCAGGCGCGGAAGACGCTGTCGAGATTGATATCCATCAGCCGGCGGTACTGTTCGGCCGGGAAGGCCTCGGTGTCGCCGTGCTGGGCGACGCCGGCATTGTTGACGAGGATGTCGAGCTTGCCGCCGGCGAGTTCGAGTGCCTCGGCGATCAGGCGTCCGGGGACGGCGGGGTCCTGCACGTCGCCCTGGATGTAGTCGACCTTGTGGCCGGCTTCGCGGAAGCGCGCCAGCACTTCGGGCTTTGGCACTCTGGAGGACATGATCACGTGGGCGCCCGCGTCGGTCAGCGCCTCGACGATGCCGAGGCCGATGCCGCGGGTGGCGCCGGTGACCAGCGCCGTCTTGCCGTCCAGTCGAAACAGATCGAAGACCGACATCTCTTTGCTCCCTCAGTGAACGCTGGCCGCGGGCCGATCCAGCCCGAGGATGAAGTCGACGCACCGGTCGCCCAGCATCATGGCGGGCGCCGTGGTGTTGCCGGCATTGATGTTGGGCACCGCCGACATGTCCGAGACGCGCAGGTTGTCGACGCCGCGCACGCGCATGCGCGCGTCCAGCACGGCCATGCGGTCGCCGTCGGCGCCCATGCGGGCGGTGCTGGCCGGGTGGTAGTTGGTCTTGACGAAGCGGCGGCAGTGATCGGCCATGACCTCGTCGCTGAGGTCCGGTCCCTCGGGGGCGATCACCTTCTCGACGCGCTTGCCGAGCGGGCCGGACAGCAGGACGTCGCGGAAGAAGCGCTGGCCGGCGACCATGGTCTTCATGTCGTCGGGGTCCTGCAGCAGGTGGGGCGAGACGAGCGGCATGTCGGCGGGGTTGGACGAGCGCAGCTCGACGTAGCCGCGCGACTTCGGCTTCACGAGGACGGTGGTGATGGTGACGCCATAGGTGTCGTCGAAGACCTTCAGCAGGTCGCGATCGAGATAGACGATCGGCACGCAGAAGGCCTGGATGGAGGGGGGCGCGTCGCGGTCGAGCGGGTTGATGAAGGCGCCGGCCTCGAAGCCGGCGGAGAGGATGGGGCCGTTGCCGAACAGCTTGAAGTTCAGCCCGTTGCGGATCATGCGCCAGCCGACGCCCTGCCGGAAGTAGCCGTAGGGGCCGTTGGCGACCGAGATCACCGGCACTTCGGGGTGATCGATGAGGTTGCGGCCGACGCCGGGCAGGTCGACCAGCACGTCGATGCCGTGCTGGCGCAGGTGCTCGGCGGGGCCGAGGCCGGAGAGCATCAGGAGCTTGGGCGTTACCAGTGCGCCGGCGCTGAGGACGATGTCGCCCTTCGAGTGGACCGTGTGTTCGTGACCGGCGGCATCGCGGTAGGTGACACTCGTGGCGCGGCCGTTCTCGATGTTGATGCGCTGCACGGCGGCGCGGAGGCGGACGGTCAGGCGGGGATCGTCCTTGAGCGGCTCGACATAGGCATAGGCGGCGCTCGAGCGTTTTCCGCGGCGGTTCATGAACTGGTAGAAGCCGACGCCGCGCTGGGCGGGGCCGTTGAAGTCGCTGGTGAAGGGCTCGCCCATCAGCTGGACGCTCTGCACGAACCAGCGCGAGACGTCGTCGATGTGGCCGGGGTCGGAGACGAGCAGCGGGCCGTCGTTGCCGTGGTAGTCGTTGGCGATGCGGTTGTTGCCCTCGATGCGCCGGAAGTGGGGGAGCACCGTGTTCCAGTCCCAGGCGGCGCCGTCGTTGTTGCCGCGCAGGAGCTGGTCCCACTCGTCGTAGTCGGTGGGGCGGCCGCGCATGTAGACCTGGGCATTCACCGAGGTGCCGCCGCCGAGCACATTGCCCTGCGGGATATCGTGCACGCGGCCGTTGAGATGCGGCTGCGGCACGGTGTGGTGATAGGTCATGTATTTCGAGCCGTTGATCAGCTTGAAGATCCCCGGCGGCATGTCGAGCAGCGGATGGTGGTGCGAGTAGCCGGCCTCGAGCAGCAGCACCCGCCGGTCGCCGTCGGTCACGAGCCGCGCCGCTGCAACGCAGCCGGACGCGCCGCCTCCGATCACGATGTGATCGAACTCCTCCCGCATGAACGCCCCCTCCAGAGCAGCCGGCGTTCCCTGGCGCCGGTGGGGCGTGTACGCCCGCGACAGCCAGAATAGCCGTCGCGGGCGAAATGTCTAAGGGGTCGGCTAGAACTCGTTCCAGTCGGTTGCGATGGCGGCGTTGCCGGCGCTTGCATAAGCCCGCGGGGCGGGCTTCGACGAAACGGCGGGCTGATCCTCGATCACGAAGCGGGCGACCATGCCGTCGAGTTCGCCGGCCTGGGCCTCGGTCTGCTCGATCGAGGCGTTGATCTCCTCGACCAGCGCGGCGTTGTGCTGGGTCATCTCGTCGATCTGGCGAACGGCGTTGGTGACCTCGGCGATTGCGCCGGATTGCTCCTGGGTGGCGCCGGCGATGCTGTTGACCAGGGAGCCGCTCTCGTCGACGGCGGCGAGCATGGCGGCCAGCTTGTCGGCTGCGGCCGAGACGAGGCGCGAGCCGGCCCCGACTTCCTGGGCGGACTGCTCGATCAGCGCCTTGACCTCGGCCGAGGCATGGGCCGCCGACTGCGCGAGACGGCGCACTTCCACCGCCACCACGGCGAAGCCCTTGCCGGCATCGCCCGCCCGCGCCGCCTCGACCGAGGCATTGAGGGCCAGCAGATTGGTCTGGAAGGCGATGTCGTCGATCATGCCGATGATGTTGGAGATCTTGCCCGAGGAGGTGGAGATGCGCGTCATGGCGTCGTTGGCCGAGCGCATGACCTCGCCGCCCTCCGCCGCGGCGTGGAGGACCTCCTGCGACTTGACGTTGGCAGCGCCGGCGCGGCGGGCATTGTCGGCCACGGTTGCGCTCAACTGCTCCATGGCCGCCGAGGTTTCCTCGATGGTCGCGGCCTGCCGCGTGGTTCGTCCGGAGAGATCGTTGGCGCCGGCGAGGATTTCCGCGGTGGCGGACCTGAGCGTGCGCGACGTGCGCCGCAGCTGGCCGATGATCTCGGCGAAGCGGTCGACCGTGTGGTTGAGGGCCGTGCGGACGTCGTCGAGTTCGCCGGGGAAGCTCGTCGCGATGCGGGCGCGCAGGTCCCCGTCGGCGAGGCGGCTGAGGCTCTGGCCGAGCATGACCACGGCCTGCTTCCGGGCGGTGACGTCGGTGGCGTATTTGACCACCTTCAGCACGCGGCCGCCGTGGTCGAGGATGGGGTTGTAGGTCGCCTGGATCCAGACCTCGCGGCCACCCTTGCCGAGGCGCAGGTATTCGGCCGCCTGGAACTCGCCCTCGCCCAGCCGGCGCCAGAAATCGCGGTACTCGGCGCTCTGGGCATAGGCGCGGGGAACGAACAACTCGTGGTGGCGGCCGACGATCTCGTCCAGACGGTAGCCCAGGGCATCGCAGAAGTTCTGGTTCGCCGTCAGCACCTTGCCGTCAGGCGTGAACTCGATGACCGCCTGCGACTTCGAGATGGCGGCGAGCTGCCCCTGCCAGTCGGCGCTCATACGCTTCTGGTCGGTGATGTCGGTGGCGAACTTGACGATCCGCGCCGGCTTGCCGTCCGCACCCATGATCGGGTTGTAGGACGCCTGGATCCAGATCTCGCGCCCGCCCTTGCCGAGGCGCTGGTACTCGGCCGCCTGATACTCGCCCTGCCCCAGCCGCCGCCAGAACTCGCGATACTCCTCGCTCGCGGCGTGCAGCGGCGTCACGAACAGGCGGTGGTGCTGGCCGACGATCTCGTCGAGCGAATAGCCCATTGTCGCGAGGAAATTGTCATTGGCACCGAGGATCGTGCCATCGGTCGCAAACTCGATCATCGCCTGCGAGCGCGAAGCGGCGTCCACCACCGCACGTGCATCGACTTCCGCGCCGCCCCCGCGGCGCGACCCAAACCAGCCAAACATGCAGGAACTCCCAAATTCCCTAAATCGCCGACCGGGGCCACCCGGTCGCACGTAGACCCCCATACATATTGACAGTTAACCATGAGTTACATTCAATATGATTGAGCCATGGCGGCCGATATAGTTTCGTCTGCCGCAACTATATTGTTAGAGCACTTTTTGTTCTTTCAACAAACAGACAAAGCTTTCCTTGAGCGTTTTCTGCTCACGGCAAAATGTGATCGGCGCTGATCTAGCGCAAACCCCAGTTCCGCCGCATATGCTGCGGTGCTGGGGCGGCAACATGACTTGAATTGGGCGCACAGGTTCGTGCGCCGTTGTGAAATGGGGCAGTTGCGACGGTGAGATCGCGACTAGGGAAAACTGCGTATTCGATCTGCATGGTCAGTGAAGCGATGGCTCCCGATCCCCAGAACAGGCTCCAGGAGGCCAGCGCCTAGTGAACGATGAGTCGGATGTTCATCACCGGACCGGCGACCTGCTGGCCCGGGCGGAGGACCGTGGGACAATTGGCAGCTGGAGCTGGCAGGCCGGGCAGGACCAGCTCGAGTGGTCGGTCGGCTTGTACCGGCTCGCCGGCATGGAGGCCTTCAGCGTCATCCCGACACTCGACGTTTGCCGCAACCTCGTGCATCCGGACGACCTGCGCGCCGTGGGGAACTGGCAGGCGCTGCTCGCCATGGAGTGGCTCGACGACCGGATATTCCGCGTCATCCGGCCGGATGGCGAGCTGCGGCGCGTGCGGCTACATGGTCGGGCCGTACGCGCAAGCGATGGCGGCCTGCTGGGCATCAGCGGCATCTGCATCGATGTGACGGACAGGCAGGCAAGCGCCGTTCGCGAGGACCCGGGCCTCACCCACGCGCAGGTGCGCGCGGCCCGCGCCTACCTCGGCTGGACGGCGATCGAGCTCGCCGAGAAGGCGGGTGTCTCCTTCTCCACCGTGCGACGTGTGGAAATGCCGGGGCGCCGCGCGGTGCGCGACGCGAACCTCGACGCCATCCGCGACGCCTTCACGCGCTCGGGCGTGCGGTTCGTCGTCCATGACGACGGCGCGATCGGGATCGTCGGCCGCTAGGCTGCGAACGGCGGAACCCTGGGCTTTCCCCAATGCGCTCCTAGAGGTGCTGGGCGAAGAAGGCCAGCATTGCCTCGCGCATGCGCAGGGTCTCGCGGTGGCCGACGCCGGGCTCCGACACCTTCTCGAGAACGCCACCCGTTCGGGCGTAAGTCTCGCTGGTTTCCGCCCAGGCCAGCGCCACCGCCTCCGGCGGGCTCAGCGCATCGGCCTCACCGATGCAGATGAGCTGCGGGCGCGGCGCCACCAGCGCCCCGATAGCCCCGGCATCGGCCTCGTTGAGCAAGCCGGGCACGACGAGGTAGATCCCGTGCCCGTCATGCGCGCCGAGTTCGATCATCTTGCGAAGATCGGCAAAGCAGCAGAGGTGCGCCACGGCAGCGATGCGCTCGTCCATCGCAGCGAGCCAGTAGCTGAGCGTACAGCCCATCGAGATGCCGAAGGCGCCGATGCGGTCGGGATTCACGTCGGGACGCGACGCGAGGTAGGTCAGCGCGGAGGCGTGGTCGCTCAGCATCTCGGCGAAGAGGCCGCGCCCATACCAGAGCAGAGCCTTGGCCGCGTAGCCTTCCGAAACCGTGGCGCGTTCGCCGAACACCGGCATGTCGATGCAGAGCGTCACGTAGCCGGCACGCGCGAAAACCGGACCGAGCGGATCGAGCAGGTACTCGCGACCGTCGAGCAACTCGTCGGCGCCGATATCGTAGCGGCCGCCATGCGAGTGGCCGTAGAGGATGGCGGGCAGCCTGCCCTCGACATGGAGTGGCCGGGTGAGGATGCCGCGGACTTCCTCGTCGCCGATGCGCAGCGACAGGTGCTCGATCTCATAGCCGTCGCGCTGCTCAATCTGGGCAGCGCTCAGCGTCACCGGCCGTTCTGCCAGTCCGATGAGCTGGCGCAGCCGATCTCTGGTGATGGGCATGTTACCGGTCGTCGTCGCTGACGATGGCGAACTCGAGCGGCAGCGCCGTGGTGTACTTGATCTGCCCCATGGCGAAGGACGAGCTCACGTCGGTCAGATTGATCTTGGAAATCAGCTTCTTGTAGAACGAGTCATAGGCCGCGATGTCGGGCACGACGACGCGCAGCAGGTAGTCGACCTCGCCACTCATGCGGTAGAACTCGACGACCTCGGTGAAGTCATCCACCACGGCAGCGAACTTCCGCATCCAGGAGTCGTTGTGCTCGTTGGTGCGGATCGAAACGAAGACGGTGACGCCGGCATTGATCTTGGCCGGGTCGAGGACGGCGACGCGCCCCTTGATGATCCCGTCCTCTTCCATCTTCTGGATGCGCCGCCAGCACGGAGTGGTCGACAGCCCGACCTTGCGGCCGATTTCGGCAACAGGAGTGGTCGCGTCCTTCTGCAGGAGCGCAAGAATCTTGCGGTCGATCTTGTCCAAAGCGATGACAGCCCCCGTGAAATGAGATTGCGCGTTCTAGGCGAATTACCCAGACTGACGCAACGATGGTCAGCGTTGGGCGGCATAAAACGAAAATATCTTGCGCCTGTCAACTGGCGAACAGGCCCGTCAGCCAGGCCATGAAGCGCTCGAAACGGCTGGGATTCCCGCCGCTTGCGGCTTCGCCCATGGCCTCGCGCTGCCGCCATGCGGCCGGCGTATCGAAATCGCCCTGCCAGATGCCCTTCCTTGCACGCCTGGCAGCAGCCTGGGCGCCGGCATAGGCATCGGTCGCCACGGCCAGCCCCTCCCCCACCATGACCTCGGCAACGTCCACGCTGCCATCGCGGCAGGTGGCGAGCAGCCGACCGTAGCGGTCATGCCCCTCGGCCGAGCAGTTCAGGGTGCGGCCGGCCGCCAGGTTCCGCAGCCGCCGCGCTGCGTCGCGACCGCAGGGCCACTCGGCACCGGCGGCGGTACGGCAGGTCTGGTTCCACTCCGGTGCGTCGAGACCCAGGAGGCGGATGCGCTGTCCGGCGATCTCGAGCGTATCGCCATCGGCAACCCGCTCGACCGGACCGGTGAGCGGCGTGCCCCCTAGGGGGAACGGCGGCTCCGGCAGCAGGGCGTAGATCGCGAGACCGCCAATGAGGAGCAGGATGAAGGCCCAGTTGCGCCAGTTGGTGCCACCGGACCCGTGCCGAACGCGCCGGCCCGAGGCCCAGGCTGGCATGGCATCAAACTTGAGCGGGGCCCGGGGCCGCCTGTCGCGGGTTTTACCCATTTTCCGTGCCCCCGGCTTCACCGTAACTTAACCATGCGGCGCATAGGTTTTTTGACCAAGTGTCAGAGAGTGCGTTTCTCTCTCTTCGCAATAGTAAGTGTCGAGTACTGCGTAGATGGTTTCCAAGTCCGCGATGCACGGAGACGACGTGCGCGCCCAGATGGGCCGCGGACTCCGACGCAATTCGCAGCGGACCGTGGAAGACGCGCGCCAGCGCCTCACCTCCAGCTCCGGCACCCGCGCTTCCTACGATTTCGAACTCATCGACGAATACGCGAACTCGCGGCTGAGCGGCCTGCTGGCCGTGCCGGCCCTGGTGCTCATCCTGGCGCTGTTCGCGAGCCTGTGGGTTTCGCCGCTGGCCGCCGGCGGCTGGGCAGCGCTGGTGATCGCGGCCAACCTCGTCGTCGTCCTCCTCTGCCGGCAGTTCAAGAGCGAGCCGGCCAGCAAGTTCAGCGCGCCGCGCTGGGCGGCGACGTTCATCGCGGCCGAGAGCGTGAACGGTATCTGCTGGGCGATGCTGTCGCTGTTCACGCTGGTCGCGGACGACAGGGTGGCGCTGCTCGTCGCCATGTTCGCGATGACGCTGATCGGCATCGCCGCCAACGCGGTGCTGACCCGCACCCTGCCCGGCGCGACGCTGACCAGCACGCTGCCGCCTGCCGCCACGGTGACGATCAACCTCATGGTCTCGGGCGGTACGCTCAACTGGGCGCTGGCGGCGGTGGTGATCGGCGGCGAGATCTTCTTCGTCTTCCTCGCCAAGCAGCTCTACACCTCCGAGCTCGAGACCATAAAGCACCAGGCCGAGAAGGATGCGCTCATCAACGAGCTCGAGGAAGCGCGTGAAATGAGCGACGAGGCCCGCCGGCACGCCGAGCAGGCCAACATCGCCAAGTCGCAGTTCCTCGCCACGATGAGCCACGAGCTGCGCACGCCGCTCAACGCCATCATCGGCTTTTCCGAAGTGCTGAAATCCGAGCTGCTCGGCTCGCACCAGGTGCCCCAGTACAAGGAATATGCCGGCGACATCCATTCGTCCGGCCAGCACCTGCTCAACCTCATCAACGAACTGCTCGACCTGAGCCGCATCGAGGCGGGCAAGTACGACCTCAACGAGGAAGCGGTGTCGCTGATCGACATCGCCGACGATTGCCGGCGGATGGTGGAAATCCGCGCCAAGGGCAAGGGCATCGAGATCACGGTCAGCTACGCGCACAACCTGCCCAAGCTGTGGGGCGACGAGCGCGCCATCCGCCAGGTGGTGCTGAACCTGCTGTCGAACGCCATCAAGTTCACGCCGCAGTCGGGCAAGGTGCACCTGACGGTGACCCGCTCGGGCGATGGCGGCCAGCTGATCAGCGTGCGCGACAACGGGCCGGGCATTCCCGAGAGCGAGATCGAGATGGTGCTCACCTCGTTCGGGCAGGGTTCGCTGGCGCATAAATCGGCCGAACAGGGCGCGGGCCTGGGGCTGCCGATCGTGCAGCGCATCATGGAACTGCACCAGGGGCGGTTCGACCTGTTTTCGAAACTCCGCTTCGGCACCGAGGTCATCGCCACGTTCCCGCGCGCCCGCGTGATGGATGCGCTCGCCCCCGTGGTCGAGAAGAAGCCGCGGTTGCAGATATATTCCGAAGCAGGATAAAAACCGTTCCGGGGGCATCAGCGGCCGGAGGGCGCTATGTCGGACCGTGTTCAGGTCGGGATCATCGGCACGAGCTGGTGGACCGAACTCATGTTTCTTCCATCGCTTGAATCGCATCCCGGAGCCGAGATCGTCGCGATCTGCGGCCGGGATGGCGAGCGCACCGGGGCACTGGCGCGCAAGCACAACATCCCCAAGGCCTTCACGGCCTATCCCGAGTTGCTGAAGAGCGGCATCGAGGCGGTGGTGATCGCGGCGCCGGACGACCTGCACCACGAGATGACGCTGTCGGCCATTGCGGCGGGCCTGCATGTGCTGTGCGAGAAGCCGATGGCTCTCGGGACCGGCGACGCCGCGGAGATGCTGGCGCGCGCCAATGAAGCCGGCATCAAGCACATGGTGCCCTTCACCTGGCACTGGCAGCCGCATTTCCAGCACCTCAAGTCGCTCGTGGACGACAAGTTCGTCGGCCGGCCGCTGCGCGCGGAGTTCCGCTTCGTGGGCGGGAGCGGGCCCAGTGCGGACTATCAGTGGCGGATGGATGCAGCGCGCGCGACGGGCGCCCTCGGCGATCTCGGCTCGCACATGATCCACATGGCCCAGTGGCTCATGGGTCCGATCAGCTCGGTGATGGCGGACGCGCCGGTGCTGTTCCGGCGCGAGATTGCCCAGCCGGCCAATGACACGGCGCATCTCATCGTGCGCTTCGCCTCGGGGGCGCAGGGGATCATCGACGTGACGACGCTGACCCACCAGGACTGTGCCTGCAGCATGTCGGTCGGCATCGACGGCGAAGACGGCAGCGTCGAGGTGGAGCATGTGGTGCTCGGCCCGCGCGACGGCTTGCGGTTCGTGGCGACGCAGCGGGGTGGGGCGACCGAGACGATCGTCGTCCCCGATGCGCGCTATGGCGAGATGGACCGCAAGGACTTCATGGCGCCGTTCACCAAGGCCTCAGCCGGGGCCAGGCACTTCATCGATGCGATCCAGGGCGGGTTCCGGCCCGAGCCGGGGTTCGAGGCGGGCGTCGAAGTGCAGAAGGTGCTGGATGCGGCGCTGCGGTCGCACCGGGAGCGCCGCTGGGTGGACGTCTAGTCGTCCATCGAGCCGATTGTAATCAAAGGCATGTGACCGGCTTTCACCTCCGTAAGGTGGGGGCCGGTCAAGCTTATGCGGGGCTTGCGCGTCTGAATTCCCTTGTGGACGAGGAGACTTCAAGTGACCGCATTGTACCGACTGGCCGGCGCATCCCTTGTCGTGCTCGCGAGTTGCCTGCCGGCCCTGGCCGCAGACGACGTATCCGGCGTGCTCGAGGGCATTCGCGCCAAGTACCAGCTGCCAGGCATCTCCGTGGCGATGATGAAGGACGGCGAGATCCTCGCGTCCGGCGCCGCGGGCACTCGTGTTCTCGACATGGACATCCCGGTCACGGTCGAAGACCGTTTCCATATCGGCTCCGATACCAAGGCGATGACTGCGGTCATCGCGGGTACGCTGGTGGATGAGGGCAAACTGAAGTGGGACAGCACGATCGGCGAGGTGCTCGGCGACGAGATCAAGGACATGAACCCGAAACTCGCGGCCGTCACGCTCGAGCAGCTGCTTTCGCATTCGAGCGGCATCCCGTCCGATACCGACGAGATGATCAAGATCTACTTCAACGCCGACGCGTTCCAGGACACTGCCGCAGCACTGCGCCTCAAGGCGATCGAGACGATGAAGGGCCTCGAGCCCAAGGTGCCGGAGGGGTCGCCGTTCCAGTATGCGAACTTCGGCTACCTGATCGCGGGGGCGATGATCGAGAAGGCTGCCGGCAAGCCGTGGGAACAGCTGATCCACGAGCGGATCTTCGAGCCGCTGGGGCTGAAATCGGCAGGGCTCGGGGCGCCGGCCACCGACGGGCTCTACGACGCAGCCGTCGGGACCCGCATCAATGACGACGGCTCGCTCACGGCCATACCCTGGGGCGTGGCAGCCGGAGTACCGCCAGTCGTCGCGCCGGCCGGCGACGCGCACATGTCGGTGCTCGACTTCGCAAAATGGGGTGACTGGAACGCCACCGGCGGCAAGTCGCCCACCATCGTCAAGCCCGAGACGCTGGCCGAAATCCTCAAGCCGCGCGTGACGACGCCGCCGCTGCCCGACCCGCCGCCGGGCACGCCGGGCCAGGGCGAGTATGCCTTCGGCTGGGGCGTGGTGAACTACGACTGGACCGGGCACCCCGTGCTGACCCACAACGGGTCCAACAGCATGAACCTCGCCAAGATCCTCGTCGACACCGAGACCGGAGTCACGATCGCGGCCGTGACGAACCTGCCGGGCAAGGATGCCGACGCAGCGCTCAACGAGGCGGTCGAAACGCTCTACGAGCAACAGGCGAAGTAGCTCAGCCCTTGTCGGTTACGCCGGCTGTGGCGAAGGTTGCCATGTTCTTGTGCAGGTGAAGTGCGGTCTTAACCAGCACCGCGGCGAGGGCGGCCCCGCTCCCCTCCCCCAGCCGCATCCCCAGATCGAGCAGCGGGCGCTTGCCCATGGCCTCGAGGGCGCGGCCGTGGGCGTGCTCGGCCGAGACGTGGCCGAAGATGCAGTGGTCGATCGAGGCCGGGTTGACGGCATGGGCGATGGCCGCCGCCGCAGTCGCGACGTAGCCATCGACGATGACGGGGACCTTCTGCTGGCGCGCGGCGATGATGGCGCCGAGCATGGCAGCGATCTCGCGGCCGCCGAGGCGGGCGAGGATCGACAGCGGATCGGTGAGCGGATCGACATGGAGGGCAACGGCGCGATCCACCGCGTCGGCCTTGCGCTTGAGGCCGGCATCGTCGACGCCGGTGCCGCGGCCGACCCAGTCGGCGCCGTTGCCGCCATAGAGGGCGTTGAAGATCGCGGCGGCGACGGTGGTGTTGCCGATGCCCATCTCGCCGATGGCGAGCAGGTCGGGCTTACCTGCGATTGCTTCCATGCCGTAGGCGATGGTCGCCGCGCACATGCGATCGTCCATGGCGACGGTGCGGGTGATGTCGCCGGTCGGCAGTTCGAGGGCGAGTTCGAAGACGCGCAGGTTCAGCTCATGGAGCTGGCAGATCTGGCTGATGGCGGCGCCGCCGGCGGTGAAGTTGGCGACCATCTGGGCCGTTACTTCACGCGGAAAGGCCGAGACGCCCTGGTCGGTGACGCCGTGGTTGCCGGCAAAGATCGCAACCATCGGGTTGTCGAGCGTCGGGGCAGACTTGCCCTGCCAGCGCCCGAGGAACTCGACCAGCGACTCGAGCTGGCCGAGCGCGCCCGGGGGCTTGGTGAGCTGCTTGTCGCGCTCGCGGATGGCGGCGACGGCCCGCTCATCCCCGTCGGGCGTCACATGCAGCAGATCGATGATATCGGCGAAGGGCGAGGCCATCGGGTGACGACTCCGGCTGGGCAGTGGTAAGGAGGCACGCTTCTGGACCATGCGACGGGCATTTGCAATTGAACGAGGATGGTACTCGCCCACGTCAGGACAACGGACCGCGCATGGCGGCGCCGGTGACTGAGCCGCCGCCCGAGCGGAATTTCGGCGACGACCTGGTGATGGCGCTGCGCTTCTTCTCGCGCCTGCCCACCGGCGACCGTCCGTTCGTCAAGCCCGACCTCGACCGCATCGCCGTCGTCCTGCCCTTCACAAGCATCGTCATCGGCTTCGGGCCGTCGCTGCTGATGATGCTGTGCGCCTGGGCGACGATCCCCAGCTATTTCGCCGCCGCGCTCGGCGTCGCCGCGATGATCGTTGCCACCGGCGCGATGGCCGACGACGCCCTCGCCGATGCGGCGGACGGGCTCTATGGCGGGCAGACGGTCGAGCGGCGGCTCGAGATCATGAAGGACAGCCGGCACGGCACCTATGGGGTGTCGGCGCTCGGGCTCTACCTGCTGCTGCGCATCACCGCCATCGGCGCGGTGGCGGCCTACAACCCGCTGGCTGCCGCCGGCATCTGGCTGGCGGCTACCGTGCTCGGCCGCTCGGGCTCGCTATGGCTGAGCGTCGAGCTGCCGAACGCGCGCGAGGGCGGCGCCTCGGCGTCGGCCGGCAGGGTGTCGCGGCGCAGCTTTTTCATCGGCCTCGCGTTTGCGGCGCTGGTGACGCTGATCCTCGCGGCACCGTTCACCAGCCTCGTTGCGGTGATCCTCGCCTTCGCTGCCGCGGTTGGCGTCGCTTCGGCCTGGGTCTGGACCTGCCGGCGGCTGATCGGCGGGCAGACCGGGGACCTGATCGGGGCGCTCGGCGCGCTCATCGAGGTCGCCGTCCTCGCCGTGCTGCTGATCTTTGCGTGAGAGGAGCTTGAACTCGTAGCGCACATCCCCATTATCGTGACCTGGGGCGCGCGAAAGGAAGTTCATGCTCTTCATCGGCTTTGCCATCCTGATCGCCATCGGTCTGGCGCTGCTCGTCAGCGCCGATGCAGGGACGCTCGTGGGGCTGACGCAGGACCAGATGGGGCAGCTGATTCCGCTGGTGGCGATCCTGATCGTCATCGCGGGCGGGCTCTTCGCGCGGCGCCACCGCTTCTCCGAGCTCATCGGCAACCTCGTCCTGTGGGCCGGTATCTTCGGCGTGGCGCTCGTGGGCTACACCTATCGCGAGGACCTGACGCTCGTTGCCTCGCGCGTCTTCGGCGAGCTGGTGCCGGGCGTGGCGACGGTCGATCGCGAACGCGGCACGGCCACGTTCCGGGGCGGCCGTGACGGGCACTTCATGATCAACGCCGCCATCAACGGTTCGGACATCCGCACGATTTTCGATACGGGCGCGAGCGCCGTGGTGCTGAGCCAGTCGGACGCCGAGCGGATCGGGCTTGCCACCGATGCGCTCGACTACAGCGTTCCGGTCTCGACTGCCAATGGCACCGGCCGCGCCGCTACCGTCACGCTCGACCGGGTCGAGGTGGGTGGGATCGTGCGGAACAATGTGCGGGCGTTCGTCGCCGAGCGCGATGCGCTGGAAACGAGCCTCCTCGGCATGAGCTTTCTCGGCACGCTGAGCCGCTATGCGGTGAGCGGCAATTCGCTGGAACTGGTCGACTGAGGCAGCTTAGTCTCGGGGGCGAACCCGGAGACCCGCATGCCGCAACGCCCCAATGACGAATCCCTGCTGCGCCAATCGTTTGCCGTCGCGAAGCGCTCGCGCGAGGGTGGCGACCATCCGTTCGGCGCACTGCTCGCCGACCGGAACGGCAAGGTGCTGCGCGAACAGGGCAACGGCTACAGTTCGGAGGGCGGCGACCGCACCGCGCATGCCGAGCGGCTGCTCGCCTCGTGGGCGGCAAGGAACCTGAGCCTCGAGGAGTTGCAGGGGTGCACGCTCTACACCTCGGCCGAGCCGTGCGCGATGTGCTCGGGTGCGATTTACTGGGCCGGTATCGGCCGGGTGGTGTTCGGGCAAAGCGAGAGGGACCTGAAGGCGCAAACCGGTGCGCATGAGGAGAACCCGACGCTGGATCTGCCCTGCCATGTGGTGTTCGAGGCGGGCCAGCGGCCGACTGAGGTGGTGGGGCCGCTGCTGGCGGACGAGGCGGCGCAGTTGCAGGCGGATTTCTGGGGGGAGAAGGGTTGAGGCATCGTGGCTCCCCGACCCCTCATCCGCCCTTCGGGCACCTTCTCCCACAAGGGGAGAAGGCGATGGGGCCGAGGGCGCTCAGTCGGGCACCTTCTCCCAAGGGGGAGAAGGCGATGGGGCCGAGGGCTCTCGGTCGGGTACCTTCTCCCCTTGTGGGAGAAGGTGGATCGGCCGCAGGCCGAGACGGATGAGGGGGCGCCACACGGCGACAGTCGCAATCAGACCGCCAGCGCCAGCTCCGGTTCCAGCGCTGCGAAGGCGCGCAGGATGACGTCGGGGCCGGCGCCGCGTTTGGCGGCGTCGACGCTGAGGATCTGGCGGAAGGTGCGGGCGCCGGCGCGGGCGTTGGCGAGCCCGAGCATGTGGCGGGTGATGTTGTTGAGACGCGCGCCCTTGCCGAGTTCGCGCTCGGCGTACTCGGCCATCGCCAGCATGATCTCGCGCAGTTCGAGGGGCTTCTGCTCATCGCCGAAGAAGCGGGAATCGACGAGGCTCAGCACCATGGGCTCGTGATAGGCCGTGCGGCCCAGCATCACGCCCGACATGTGCGCCATGTGGTGCTCGGCCTCACCGATGGTCTTGATACCGCCGTTGATCATCACCGGCAGCGGCGCGAGGCGCTGGGCCAGCCGGTAGACGCGGGGGTAGTCGAGCGGCGGAATCTCGCGGTTTTCCTTGGGGCTGAGGCCTTTCAGCCAGGCCTTGCGGGCGTGGACATAGAGCGCGTCGACGCCGGCGCCGACCATGGTGTCGGCGAAGCGGTCGAGGCTTTCCTCGATGTCCTGGTCGTCGATGCCGATGCGGCACTTGACCGTCACGGGCACATCCGTTGCGTCCCGCATGGCACGGACGCACTCGGCGACGAGCTCGGGCTCGGCCATCAGGCAGGCGCCGAAGCGGCCGGACTGCACGCGATCGGACGGGCAGCCGACATTGAGGTTGATCTCGGCATAGCCGAACTCGGTCGCGATGCGGGTCGCCTCGGCCAGCTCGCGCGGATCGGAGCCGCCGAGCTGCACGGCGACGGGCTGCTCCACCGGACTGAAGCCGAGCAGCCGCTCGCGCGGCCCATGCACGATGGCCGCGCTCGTCACCATCTCGGTGAAAAGCAGCGCGTGCCGGGTCAGCAGCCGATGGAGGTGGCGGCAATGACGATCGGTCCAGTCCATCATGGGCGCGACGGAGAACCGGCGTGCGACGGCGACCCGGTCGGCGGCGGGCGGTGCGGAAGCTGCGATGTCGAGCGCCGGGGGCGTGTCGGTGTGCATGCGAGCTACTTAGGACGAACTTGCGGCGCGGCAATGGGCGGCGCGCCCTTTTGGCCGTTCTGACGAAAGATGGCGGGCTTGTCTACCCGCGCGCGCCGACAGGCTGAATCCCCCCGCACCGCGCGCATGGCTGGTCCGCAGATTTAGTTAGGTTTCTAACAGTTCCGCCGATTGACCATATATGTGCACTTATTATATGTGCACTTATGAAATCGAAAGAGAGCTACAAGCACCAGGCGCCGCTCGGCTACCTGATCCACGAAGTGGCGCGGCTGATGAAGCGGCGCTTCGAGGAAGAGGCCAAGTCGCACGGCATCACCCTGCCGCAGTGGCGCGCCCTGGCGCAGATCGCGATCAACGAGCGCATCACGCAGGTCCAGCTGGCCGCAGCGTCCGATACCGACCCGATGACGATGTCGGGCGTGCTGGACCGGCTGGAAAAGCGCGGGCTCATCGATCGCTACGCCGACCCCACCGACAGCCGGGCCAAGCTCGCCCGCCTGACGCCGGAGGGCGAGGAGATTTTCGTGACGGCCCGCAAGGTCGGGCTCGCCATGTACGAGGCGGCGCTGGAGGGCGTCTCCGAGGACGATCGGAACACAGTTATCGCCGTGCTCGGCAAGATGCGCGGCAACCTACTCGGCCAGGCGGCCGAACTCGAGGAAGTCTGAAATGAACGCCCGCGTCACACCCCCTGCCCCCGGCGAAGCCAAGCCGGTCGAAACTCCGGTTGCCGAGAGCGCTCCGGCTGCGGCTGCTCCCGCCGCACCGGTAGCGCCAGCCAAGAAGAAGCGCTCGGGCAAAAGTCTCGCCATCATGCTTGCCGTGCCGGTGGTTCTCGCCGCGGGTGGCGGCTATTTCTGGCTGACCGGCGGGCGCTATGTCGAAACCGACAACGCCTATGTGCAGCAGAACAAGGTCTCGATCTCCCCGGATGTCGCGGGCCGCATCGTCTCGGTGGCGGTCAAGGACAACCAGCCGGTCACGGCGGGCGAGCCGCTCTTCACCATCGACCCCGAGCCCTACAGCATCGCGCTGGCGCAGGCCGACGCGGCGCTCGCCTCGGCGCGGGTCAATGTCGAGCAGTTGCGCGTCGCGCACAGCATCGCCCAAGCCAAGCTCCAGGCGGCCAAGGATGCGCTCGAGATCCGGCAGAAGGAATGGGACCGCACGTCCAACCTGCGCGAGCAGGGCATCACTGCCGAATCCAGCCTCGATGACTCGCGGCTGGCGCTGCAGCAGGCCCAGTCGAACGTCGCACTCGAGGAGCAGGACGTCGCCAATTCCATCGCCGCGCTGGGGGGCAATCCGGACATCGCGACCGACGAGCATCCCGCCGTGCGCGCCGCCATGGCCGCGCGCGACAATGCGCAGCGCAGCCTCGACAAGACCAATGTCGTCGCCCCGGCCGACGGCATCGTCGCGCAGGTCGGCAGCCTCAATGTCGGCCAGTTCGTGAACACCGGCTCGACCATCGCGACGCTGGTGGAAACCGGCGACACGTGGGTCGAGGCCAACTTCAAGGAAACGCAGCTGACCACGCTCGCCGTCGGCATGCCGGCCGAGGTGAAGGTCGACGCCTATCCGGGGGTGGCGATCGAATGCCACGTCGCCTCGATCGGCGCGGCGACCGGTGCGGAGTTCGCGCTGATCCCGGCGCAGAACGCGACCGGCAACTGGGTGAAGGTGACGCAGCGCGTGCCGGTCAACATCGCGTGCGACACCGGAACGGACCTGTTCCGCGCCGGCATGAGCGCCACCGTCAACGTCGACACCAAGCCCGAAGGGGCCCAGGCTGCCGAAGGCCAGAAGGCGCTCTAGCATGGCCGCCGCCGCTGCCACCGTCTCGGCCCCCACGGTCGTCGTGAAGAACAAGGGCATGCTGACTGCCGCCATCATGGTGGCCGTGATCATGCAGGTCCTCGACACCACGATCGCCAACGTCGCCCTGCCCCATATGCGCGCCAGCCTGGGCGCGTCGCAGGACGAGATCAACTGGGTGCTGACCTCCTACATCGTCGCCGCGGCCATCGCGACGCCGCTGACCGGCTGGTTCTCCGACCGCTTCGGCCGGCGCAACCTGCTGCTGTTCGCGGTGGTCGGCTTCACGGCCGCGTCGCTCCTCTGCGGTGTCGCGACCAACCTCGCGCAGATGGTGGTGTTCCGCGTCGCCCAGGGCATCTGCGGCGCCATGCTGGTGCCGCTGGCGCAGGCGACGATGATGGACATCAACCCGCGCGAGCAGCTCGGGCAGGCGATGGCGATCTTCGGCGCCGGCATCATGTTCGGGCCGATCATCGGGCCGACGCTGGGCGGCTGGCTGACCGAGACGTTCAACTGGCGCGCGGTGTTCCTCGTCAACCTGCCGGTCGGTATCGTCGCCTTCTTCATGCTGGCGGCGCTGATGCCGAACACGGTGATCAAGATCCGCAAGTTCGACTTCTTCGGCTTCGGCATGCTGGCGCTGGCGGTGGCATCGCTGCAGATGCTGCTCGACCGCGGCCAGAGCGTCGGCTGGTTCGACTCGACGGAGATCTGGCTCTACCTGCTGCTCGCGATCTCGGGCCTGTGGGTGTTCGCCGTCCACTGCCTCACGGCCGAGAACCCGTTCATGGACATGGGGATGTTCAGGGACAGGAACCTCGTCACCGGGCTGGTGCTGATCTTCATCACCGGCATCACGCTGTTCTCGGGCCTCGCGCTGCTGCCGCCGATGCTGCAGAACCTGATGGGCTTTCCGGTCATCGAGACGGGCCTGCTGATGGGACCTCGCGGTATCGGCACGATGGTATCGATGATCGTCGTCGGCCGGCTGGTCTCGAAGTACGATCCGCGCATCCTGGTCGTCGGCGGCACGCTGCTGATGGGCTACTCGCTCTACATGATGACCGAGTTCGACATCGTCATGGGCTCGGGCCCGATCCTCCTCTCGGGGTTCCTCCAGGGCATCGGCATGGGGTTCGTGTTCGTGCCGCTCAACTCGCTGGCCTTTGCCACCATCAACGCGAAGTACCGGGTCGATGCGACGGCGATGTTCAGCCTCATCCGCAATGTCGGCCAGGGCGTCGGCATCTCGGTGGTGACGACGATCCTCGCGCAGATGCAGGTGGTGAACTACGGCGAGCTGGCCGAGCGGATCACCCTCGACTCGGGTCCGTTGCGCGACTTCGCGGCGGCCCATGGCGGGTTCGGCAACGTCGTCGGCAGCATCCACGGGATGATCACCCAGCAGGCGGCGATGCTCGCCTTCCTCGATGACTTCCACCTGATGATGATCCTGACCTTCGTGTCGCTGCCGATCGTCTTCCTGCTGCGCCGTCCCAAGGCGGCTAAGCCGATGACGGCCGAGGAACGCGCCCACGCGATGGGCGAGTAAGCCCGATCACCACCGATCGCCGTCGCCCCCAGGGGGCGGCGGGCCGCGCGGAGCCAGGGTTTGCCGCACCCTCCAGCCTCGCACCCGGCGCATGGCTGACCTGTGGGCCGGTGCCCGGCGTTGTTGCAGCCCGCTCAAAGACTTACATGCGGGGTGTGCAAGAGACGCAGGGTTCACAATGACCAGTTCGGCTCACAGGCATCGTGTCGTCATCATCGGCGGCGGTTTCGGCGGTCTCGCGGCTGTCGAGAAGCTGAAGGGCGCCGATTTCGACATCACCATCATCGACCGGCGCAACCATCACCTCTTCCAGCCCCTGCTCTACCAGGTGGCGACCACCTCGCTCAGCCCGTCCGAGATCGCCTGGCCGATCCGGCTGCTGCTGAAGAACCGGCCGGAGGTGACGACGTTGCTTGCCAACGTCACCGGCATCGACACCGAGGACCGGGTGGTCGAGCTCGAGGATGGCGATCGCGTGCCCTACGACTCGCTGATCATCGCCACGGGTGCGCGGCATGCCTATTTCGGCCATGACGCGTGGGAGCCCTTCGCGCCCGGCCTCAAGACGCTCGAGGACGCGACGGCAATGCGCCGCCGCCTGTTGCTCGCCTTCGAAGAGGCCGAGCGCGAGACCGACCCCGAGCGGCGCAAGGCGCTGCTGACCTTCGCGATCATCGGGGCGGGTCCTACCGGGGTGGAGCTCGCCGGTGCGGTGATCGAGCTGGCGCGGATCACGCTCAAGGACGAGTTCCGGACCATCCGGCCCGAGGAGGCGCGTGTCGTCCTGATCGAGGCCGGGCCGCGGGTGCTCGCCAATTTCCGCCCGGACCTGTCGGACTATGCGAAGTCGGCACTGGAAAAGCTCGGCGTCGAAGTGCTGCTCAACCATCCGGTCACCGATGTGACCCGCGATACCGTCAGGTTCGACGGCCACACGCTGCGCGCGGAGACGATCATCTGGGCGGCGGGGGTGCTCGCCTCGCCGGCCGCGAAGTGGCTTGGTGTCGAGGCCGACCGGGCGGGCCGCATCAAGGTCGAGCCCGATCTCACGGTGCCCGGGCATCCCGAGATCTTCGCGGTGGGCGACACGGTCACGGTGGCGGCGCCCGATGGCAAGCCGGTGCCGGGCGTAGGCGATGCGGCCAAGCAGGGCGGCAAGCATGCGGCCGGCGTTATCCGGGCTCGGCTCAAGGGGGAGACGACCGAGCCCTTCCGGTACCGCCATGCAGGCGACATCGCCACGATCGGGCGCAGCGCGGCGGTGATCGATTTCGGCTGGCTGCAGCTCACCGGCTGGGTGGGCTGGTGGGCCTGGGGCCTTGCCCACATCTACTTCCTGATCGGGCTCAAGAACCGGATTTCGGTGGCGATGAGCTGGCTGTGGATCTACCTCACCGGCCATCGCAGTGCGCGGCTGATCACCTGGGGCGAGGCCGGGAGCGGGAAGAAGTAGGCCAAAGAAGAGCCGGGCACCTTCCGGCACCCGGCACTTCGACTCAGATTTGTGGGCCGATCAGTCGGCCGAGATCTCGGTCACGGCGACCTTGCCCGTGCGACGGTCTTCTCCGGTTTCGAAGGAGACCTTCTGGCCTTCGGCGAGAGCCGTGAGGCCGGCACGCTGCAGCGCGGTGACATGCACGAACACGTCCTTGCTGCCGTTATCGGGCTGGATGAAACCGTAGCCCTTTTGTTCGTTGAAGAATTTGACGGTGCCCTTTTCCATAGGGTAGTCCCTCATGCGCAGTTAGGTGGTGGACAGAACGCGACCAGCGAAGATCCCCCTGTCCGGTCAGTCGATTTTTGGAAGACCAATCGTGCGCCTGACCGAAAACGGCGGCATACGGCCGGAAATAAGCCAAATGTCGATTCCAGAACGGATAGATTGCGCCGTGCCAATTGGCAAGCGCCACCCTATTGCCACATCACGCCTTGCTAACGATGCGGTCGGGCGCCAGCCAGTAGGGCGGCATGGCCCCCGCGAGGTTGGAAAGCGGCAGAACCTCGGGCTTCAGCCTGATGCCGAGCACATCGGCCATGAAGGCCCGCCGCGCCTCGGTACGATTCCAGACATCGGGGAAAGATGACTTCAGTTCATCCCTGCCCTGCGCATCGAGCAGGGCGATGCCGTCCTCGATATTGGCGCCATAGTAGGGCGCTCCGGCGGCGGGAATGATGTCGACCTGCACGCACTGGCCCGACAGGAAGGGTTCGGTCGAACCCGGATAGACCTGCGTGTTCATCCACTCGTCGATGTGGATCAGGTGACCGGGATTGAGCACCAGCTTGAAGAACGGATTGTCGAGGTGCCGCCGCGCCAGCGCGTCGAGCTCGCCGCCGGTGACGCCGATGCCGATGGTTTCGTACCATTCGGCAGCGCAGGCGAAATACGGGCCGGCCAGCTTCTCGACATAGTCGCGGACGCCCTCGGAAAGCTCGGACGCGTCCTCGACGAGCCAGCCCATGCGGCTCGACAGACCTCCCCAATAACCCACGGCCGTGGTCATCGGATCGCCGCGACCGAGCTTGCGGCCCGACGGGCTGTTCAGCCCGACCAGCCGGTCGCCGGACGAGAGCATGGTGTGACAGGAGTGGGGGAGCACGCCGAGGCGCATGTGCTGGACGGCCTCGAACTCGCTCATGCCCGGCCGCACGTTGCGGATCAGCGCCTTGACCGCCTCGGAGCAGGCCCCGGCGCCGAACTCGAACTGGGCGATCTGGACGATCTCGTTGACGGCCCGCAGCCCCGTAACCGGGTGCATCAGCAGCGCGTTGGCGTTGACCACGCGGCCATCGGCCCCGACGACCTGGCGGAGCGTGTCGACGATGTAGGACGGCGCCTCCAGCCACGACTCGGGCTTGGCCGCTTCATGGGCGCCGAAGTACTTCCAGCCCAGCACGCCGACGCGCTGGTTCTTCGCGATACCGGCGTTGCGCAGCACTTCGGCCAGGTCGGGCGTCTTGGTGCGGTCCTGCCCCAAGAGGCCGAAGGGCGGGTAGAGGCGCGCCTCGACCTCGATGGCCGAGGCAGCGGCGCGCCCGAGGTTCTCGGGCCCGGCGAGGAGGGTCGGCGTCGCGTCGGGAACGATGATGAGGAGTGCCTCCTCGAAGCGGGGATCGAAGCCGGTGAGGTAGGTGAGGTTCGCCGTGTGCTCCCGGTCCGCATAGACGATCAGGGCATCGAGTCCGGCGTTCCGCCGGGCGCGGTTCAGCGCCGAGTATCGCTCGGTGTAGATGGAGCGATCCAGCTCCGGCCGAGTTTCGGGAATGCCGAAGTCCGGCAGCTTGGCGTCGATCATGCGAAACGCAGGCATTGTTCTCTGTCGTGTTGGGCTTTTGGCGCAATGCTCCCGGAATCCGGGAGTGAAAGCAAGTCAGGCAAGGGAGTTGACAACAGCACACTTGCACCCGCAAATAAGAACCATTCGCAACAAGGAATTGCCTGATCGATGCTTTCCCGTCGTCACTTCGCAGTCCTGGCGCTCGCTCTCTTCGCCGGGATGAGCCCTGTGAGCGCTTTTGCCCAGGAAAAGTTCAAGGTCGTCACGACCTTCACCATCATCGCCGACATCGCGCGCAACGTCGCCGGTGACGCGGCAGTGGTGGAATCCATCACAAAGCCCGGCGCCGAGATCCACAACTACCAGCCCGGGCCGCGCGACATCGTGAAGGCGCAGGATGCCGACCTCGTGCTGTGGAACGGGCTCAACCTCGAGCAGTGGTTCGAGAAGTTCTTCCAGAACGTGAAGGATGTGCCGCAGGTCGTGCTGACGGACGGCATCGAGCCGATGGGCATCGCCGAGGGCCCCTACTCCGGCAGGCCCAACCCGCATGCCTGGATGTCGCCGAGCAACGCGCTGGTCTATGTCGAGAACATCCGCAAGGCGCTGGTGGAGCATGACCCCGCCAACGCCGCGACCTACGACGCCAACGCGGCCGCCTATTCGGAACAGATCAAGGCGCTCGACGCCCCGCTTCGCGCCCGGCTCGAGCAGATTCCGGCCGAGGAGCGCTGGCTGGTCTCCAGCGAAGGCGCGTTCAGCTACCTCACCCGCGATTACGGGATGAAGGAGCTGTACCTGTGGCCGATCAATGCCGACCAGCAGGGCACGCCCCAGCAGGTCCGAAAGGTGATCGACGCGGTTCGCGCCAACAAGATCCCGGTCGTCTTCTCGGAGAGCACCATCTCCGACAAGCCGGCCAAGCAGGTCGCCAAGGAAACCGGAGCGGCCTATGGCGGCGTTCTATATGTCGACTCGCTCAGCGAGGCGGATGGCCCGGTGCCGACCTTCCTCAAGCTGCTCGAAGTCACCGTCGACACGATCGCGAAGGGGTTCGGAAAGTGACCCTCACTGCCAACGTCCCGCATGAAGCGTGGAACCCGACGCCGCAACCCAGCCTCGAGGTGGAGGGCGTCACGGTCGCCTACCCCAATGGCAACGTTGCCCTGAGGGACGCTTCATTCGGGCTGGGGGCCGGCACCATTGCCGGCCTTGTCGGCGTCAACGGCAGCGGCAAATCCACGCTGTTCAAGGCCATCATGGGGTTCGTCCAGCCGATCGCGGGCGAGGTCCGCATCGCCGGACTGCCGGTGCGGGAGGCGCTCAAGCGCAACCTGGTCGCCTATGTGCCGCAGGCCGAGGAGGTCGACTGGAACTTCCCCGTCCTCGTCGAGGACGTGGTGATGATGGGCCGGCAGGGCCACATGGGCTTTTTCCGCATCCCCAGCGCCCGCGACCGCGAACTGGTCGACCAGTCGCTCGCGCGGGTCGGGATGAGCGACTATCGCAAGCGCCAGATCGGCGAGCTCTCGGGCGGGCAGAAGAAGCGCGTGTTCCTCGCCCGGGCGCTGGCGCAGGAGGGCCGGATCATCCTCCTCGACGAGCCGTTCACCGGGGTCGACGTGCAGACCGAGACAGCGATCATCGGGCTGATGCGCGAGCTGCGCGCGCAGGGCCACCTGATGCTGGTTTCGACGCACAACCTCGGCAGCGTGCCGGACTTCTGCGACCAGGTGGTGCTGGTCAACCGCACGGTGCTGGCCTTCGGTCCGACGGCCGAGGTGTTCACGCAGGCCAATCTCGAGAAGGCCTTCGGCGGCGTGCTGCGCCACTTCCACCTCGCCGGCGAGGACCTGCACCAGGATACCGACAAGCGCCGGGTCACGGTGCTCACGGACGACGAGCGGCCGGTGGTGTTCTACGGCGAGAATGGCGGCAGCAAGCCGGCCTCGCCGAGCCGGGAGCAGGACGAGAAATGATCGAGGAGATGCTGCTTCCCTTCAGCTACGACTACATGGTCAAGGCCATGTGGGTGTCGGCGCTGGTCGGCGCCGTGTGTGCCTTCCTCTCGGCCTACCTCATGCTCAAGGGCTGGTCGCTGATCGGCGATGCGCTCGGGCACGCCGTGGTGCCGGGCGTCGCCACCGCGTACCTGCTCGGCCTCCCCTACTCCGCCGGAGCCTTCGTTGCGGGCGGACTCGCCGCAGCCTCGATGGTCATCGTGCGGGCGCGCACACGGCTGAGGGAGGACGCGGTGATCGGCATCATCTTCACCTCGTTCTTCGCGCTGGGCCTGCTGATCGTCTCGCTCAACCCCACTGCGGTCGACGTGCAGGCGATCGTCATGGGCAACATCCTCGGCATTTCCGATGGCGACGTGGTGCAGGTGGTGATCATCTCGCTGGTGTCGCTCGCCATCCTAGTCCTCAAGTGGAAGGACCTGATGGTCGTGTTCTTCGACGAGAACCATGCCCGAACGGTCGGGCTCAATCCGCGCGCGCTGCAGGTGCTGTTCTTCGCGCTGCTGGCGGCATGCACCGTGGCGGCGCTGCAGACGGTGGGCGCGATCCTCGTCATCGCCATGGTGGTGACCCCGGGCGCGACGGCCTATCTCCTCACCGACCGGTTCCGGAACCTCCTGATCCTCGCCGTCATCCTGGGCGCCGCGACCGCCTCGGTCGGCGCCTATATCAGCTTCTTCCTCGATGGGGCGACGGGCGGCGTCATCGTCTCGCTGCAGACGCTGCTGTTCCTCATCGCGTTCTTCTTCGCACCCAAGCATGGGCGGCTTGCGGCGCGGCGGCGCGCAATGAGCGAAGCAGGAGTGCGCTGATGGACTGGATCCAGACTTTCCTGCTCGAGCCGCTGAGCTACGACTTCATGCAGCGCGCGCTGCTGGTCGCGGTGCTGGTCGGCGCCGTGTCGGCGGTGCTGTCGTGCTTCCTCGTGCTCAAGGGCTGGTCGCTGATGGGCGACGCGATCTCGCACGCGGTGCTGCCGGGCATCGTGATCGCCTATGTCATCGGCCTGCCGATCGCCATCGGCGCGTTCGTCGCCGGGCTCTTCGCCGCGATCAGCACGGGCTACCTCAAGGACAACAGCCGGATCAAGGAAGACACCGCCATGGGCATCGTCTTCACCGGCATGTTCGCCATCGGCCTCGTACTGTTCTCGCGCATCGAGACCGACCAGCACCTGAGCCACATCCTGTTCGGCGACATGCTGGGCGTCACCTGGGGCGACCTCGTCGAAACCGGTGTCATCGCCGTGGTGACGCTCGCGATCATCCTCACCAAGCGCCGCGACTTCCTGCTCTATGCCTTTGATCCGCAACATGCCCGCGCCATCGGCCTGCCGGTGCAGGTGCTGCACTATGGCCTGCTCGCAATGCTCTCGATCACGATCGTCGCGTCGCTCAAGGCGGTGGGGATCATCCTCGTTGTCGCCATGCTGATCGCTCCGGGCGCCATCGGGTTCCTGCTGGCCAAGCGGTTCGAGACCATGCTCGTCATCGCGGCGACGGTCGCGATCGGCTCGGGGGTGCTCGGCACGCTGATCAGCTACGCCATCAACGGCGCCACCGGCCCCTGCATCGTGCTGATCCAGGCTGCGGTGTTCCTCGCCGCGCTGCTGTTCGCGCCGGGAGGCGGGCTGCTGCGGAAGCGCGTTCCGCAGGCCTGACGGGTCGCGCGGGCCTCTCCGGGGTCGTGAGCCTCGCGAGTCCGCGAACGCCCTGCCCCGGCTCAAAGGGAATGCAGTTGACATCGCTCTCCGACTAACTGCTATTAAGAAGCATTCGCAATTGACTCACGCATAGTCGTTCCTCGCAACAGCAGGGCCGCCTTCAAGGCGGGTAGCACGATGGACATGGGTTCCAGCGAACTGTTCGGCGGTTGGCGACGCAGCCGTGGCGAGGCCTCCCTTGCCGACGTCCACCGCACCATCGCGGTGGCAACGTCGGGGACTTTCCTGCGGCGGGCCTTCGCCTTTGTCGGACCCGGCTACCTCGTCGCCGTGGGCTACATGGATCCGGGCAACTGGGCCACCTCGCTCGCCGGCGGCTCGAAGTTCGGCTACACGCTGCTGGTCGTCGCGCTGGTCTCCAACGTCATGGCGATCATCCTGCAATCGCTATGCGCGCGACTTGCCATCGCCTCGGGCCGGGACCTCGCGCAGGCCTGCCGCGATGCGTTTCCGCGTCCCGTCGCATGGGTGCTGTGGCTGTTGGCCGAGATCGCGATCATCGCAACCGACATCGCCGAGGTCATCGGCACGGCGATCGGCCTCAACCTGATCTTCGGCATTCCGCTCGAGCTGGGCGTGATCATCACGGCGCTCGACGTGTTCCTCATCCTCTACCTGCAGCGGGTCGGTTTCCGCTGGGTCGAGGCGCTGGTGATCACGCTGCTCGGCGTCATCGCGGTGTGCTTCGGCATCCAGATCGCGCTGGCGGATCCCAACTGGGGCGAGGTGATCCGCGGCTTCGCGCCCACGACCGAGATCGTCACGAACCCCGAGATGCTCTACCTGGCGCTCGGCATCCTCGGCGCCACCGTGATGCCGCACAACCTGTACCTCCACTCGGGCATCGTGCAGACCCGGGCCTATGGCGAGACGCTGCCCGAGAAGCGCGAGGCGCTGAAGTTCGCGACCATCGACTCGACGGTGGCGCTGATGTTCGCCCTGTTGATCAATGCCTCGATCCTCATCCTCGCGGCCTCGACCTTCAACGCCACCGGCCATACCGATGTCGCCGAACTGGGTGAGGCGCACACCCTGCTCGCCCCGCTGCTCGGGCTCGCCATCGCGCCAACCCTGTTCGGCATCGCGCTGCTGTGCTGCGGGATCAACTCGACGGTGACGGCGACGCTGGCCGGGCAGATCGTGATGGAGGGCTTCCTCAACATCCGGCTGCCGCCCTGGCTGAGGCGTCTCATCACCCGGGCCATCGCCATCATCCCCGCGGCGGGCGTGACCATCTGGGCCGGCGAGAAGGGGACTGCCGAGCTGCTGATCCTCACCCAGGTGGTCCTGAGCCTGCAACTGAGCTTTGCGGTGTTCCCGCTGGTGATGTTCACCGCCGACAGGAAGAAGATGGGCGCACTCGTCGCGCCGCTTTGGCTGATCATCCTCGCCGGCGTGGTTGCCCTCGTGATCGCGGCGCTGAACGTGAAGCTGCTGTTCGACTTCGCGGGGAGCCTCTTCTAGTCCTCGACCGTCACCTCGGTCACGATCGTCTTCGACAGCTGGCGCTCGCGCAGCCAGATGTAGAGGCCCGAGCCGATGACGATGGGCGCACCGACGAAGAGCCACATGTCGGGCGGCTGCTGGAAGATGAACCAGCTCGACGCAGTCATGAAGATGATCTGCAGGTAGCCGAACGGCGCCAGCACCGAGGCCGGGGCGTAGCGGTGCGCCGTCGTGATGAACAGGTGCCCGATCAGCGCCGCGACGCCGATGCCGATGAAGGCCGACCAGCCGACGATCTCGTGCGGCCAGGTCCAGTCGCCCAGGGAGAATGGCGCGATGCAGAGCGTCGCCACGGCGGCGGCCCAGAACTGCTGCGTGGTGGTCGAATCCACGCCCGCGAGCTTGCGCGTCAGCAAGTTGTAGAGCGCGCTGAACACGGCGGTGATGATCGAGAGGATCACCGCCGGATGGAAGGCCTCGGTACCCGGCTGCACGATGATCAGCACGCCGATGAAGCCGACCGCAATCGCGGTCCAGCGCCGCCAGCCGACGGTTTCGCCGAGCATGGGGATGGAGAGCGCGCACAGGATCAGCGGCATCGTGAACGAGATGGCCGAGGTCACCGTGAGCGGCAGGAAGGTGATGGCCATGAAGTTGAAGACGGTGGAGCCGAGGAGGCAGAGGCCGCGCGCGACCTCGAGCGGCAGGCTGCGCGTCGCCGTCAGGTTGCGCAGGCCCTCGCGCGGAAGGAAGATCGCCAGCACCAGGATGAACTGGCCGGCATAGCGCACGAACACCACTTCCATGGTGGGCAGGCCCGACTGGCTCAGCAGCTTCGCGCAGCTGTCGATGATGGTGTAGCAGAGGTAGCCCACCAGCATCATGCCGATGCCGAGCAGGCGACGATCCTCGATCGGCTTGACCGTGGAGGCCACTCAGTCCTCCACGGGTTCGATGGTGGTCGGCCGGCGCAGCTGGCGCTCGCGGAACCAGATGTAGATGCCCGAGCCCATGATGATGGGGGCGCCGAGGTAGAACCAGGCGTCGGGCGGCTCGTTGAAGATCAGCCAGCTGGCCAGCGCCAGCAGCAGCAGCTCGGTGTAGCTGAACGGCGCCAGCGTCGAGGGCGGCGCGTAGCGGTGCGCGATGGTGTTGAGCTGGTGCGCGATCATGCCGGCAACGCCGATGGCGACGAAGGCGAACCACCCTGCCCCCTCGGTCGGCCACACCCAGTCGTTGAAGGCGAATGGGGTGATGCAGACGAGCGCGATGAGGCCGGAATAGACCTGCTGGGTCGCCGCCGAGTCGACGCCCGCGAGCTTGCGCGTGATGATCGAATAGAACGCCGCCGACAGCGCACCGGCGAGGCAGAGCAGCGAGGCTGGATGGAAGGCCTCGGTGCCGGGCCGCACGATGATCAGGATGCCGACGAAGCCGGCGCCGACTGCCGCCCAGCGGCGCCAGCCGATGTGTTCGCCGAGGAACGGACCGGACAGCGCCGTCACCATCAGGGGCATGGTGAACATCAGCGCGCCCGTCACGGTCAGCGGCAGGAAGCGCATGGCGAGAAAGTTGGCCGCCGTCACCCCGAGCAGGCACAGCCCGCGCAGCAGCTGCAGCTTCCAGTTGCGCGTCACGAACAGTCCGCGCTGCAGCGGCAGGAACAGCGCGATGGCCAGAGCCACATGGATGGCGTAGCGCACGAAGACGATCTGCGTCAGCGGCAGCCCGATGAAGGCGAGGTACTTGGCCGAGGTATCCAGCGTGGCGAAGAACAGCTGGCTGAACAGCAGCAGGCCAATGCCGAAATTGCGGCGCTCCTCGACGGGGGCGATGGTGGAAGTCATGGGCTGGTCCGAAGGGCCGCTGAGGGATGCGGCATCGGGGCACCAAAGGGCGCACTGCGCCGGACTGTCAATGCCGCGGCGGCAACAATGCGTTCGCTTGGACTAAAGTTTGGCTGGCGCGCGGTGCCCGCCGCGCCGGCATCGCGGTCAAAGTGACGCCGGACGCCTCAGGCCGTCACCGCGCGGTTCTCGGCCGCGAAGCCGTCGCAATAGACCATGCGGCCGTGGTCGCCGGTGGCCTTGGCGTGCCGGATGCCCCAGTTCTGCAGCGTGTCCATCAGCGGCGCCAGCGACAGGCCAAGGTCGGTGGCGCTGTATTCGACATGCGGCGGGGCGGAGGCGAACACCTTGCGGGTGATCAGCCCGTGCTCCTCCATCTCGCGCAGCTGCTGCACCAGCACCTTCTGCGAGATGCCGGGGATGCCGCGCTGCAGCTGCGAGAGGCGCTGCGGGCCGGCCAGGACGTGGAACAGGATGTAGAGTTTCCAGCGCCCGCCGATGATCTGCAGGGTGCGTTCGAGGGGCCAGGTCGAGAGGCGGTTCATCGCGTTGCTCCAAGCACACCCGGCGGTGCGTATGACACCAGAAAGTCTGTAGCGGGCAGAAGACGATATCGGAACAAGGGATGCCTTCGGCAAGGAGATTTCCCATGAAGGTTGTTTCGATTTCGCGCTTCGGCGGTCCCGAGGAGCTGCGGCTCAGCGAGGTGCCGACGCCGGTGGCTGGGCCGGGCCAGGTGCTGATCAAGGTGGAAGCCATCGGGCTCAACCTCGGCGACGCGATCATCCGATCCGGTCGCTCGGGGCTGGAGCTGCCGATGCCCTTCGTGCCCGGCGGCGAGGTGGCCGGGACGGTGGCGGCGGTGGGTGACGGGGTCAGCGGGCTGACGGTCGGCGACCGGGTGCTCGGCGCGATCTTCGCCGAGCCGCGGCTCGATGGCGGCTATGCGGAGTTCGTGGCGATTTCGGCCGACGTGGCGTTCAGGCTGCCCGATGCGGTGTCGTTCGATGCGGCGGTGGCGCTGGCCGTGCAGGGGCTGACGGCGGAGCAGCTGCTGGCGCGCAATCCGGTCGCGGGGAAGTCGGTGCTGGTGCATTCGGCGGCAGGCGGCGTCGGGCAGTTGCTGGTGCGGTTGGCGCGGTTGGCGGGTGTGGCGCGGATCGTCGGCACGGTGGGTCGTGCGGCCAAGCGCGACGCAGCGCTCGCGGCGGGGGCGGATCGGGTGGCGGTGTCCGGGGAGGCGGATTGGGCTGCCGAGGCGCCCGGCCCCTACGATGTGGTCTTCGATGCGGCAGGAGGCGAGATCACGGCTGCGAGCCTGCCGCTTCTCGCACCCGAGGGGCGATACGCTGTCTATGGCGGCGCCAGCGGGGTTTATCCGAGCTTCGGTCCGGCGGAGATGGCCGGGGTTACGGCGGCGGCGCAGACCATTGCGGGATTCTCGCTGTGGTCGCTGCTGGGGGATCCGGCGCGCCGCGGACCGGCGCTCGCGGCGTCGTATGGGCGGCTGTTCGGGGCCGTGGCGGACGGGTGGCTAAGTGTCGATATCGGGCACCGGTTTGCGCTGGCGGATGCCGCGGAGGCGCATCGGCTGATCGAAAGCCGGGGGTCGGTGGGGAAGATCGTGCTGGTGCCGTAGCCAACTGCTGGCAGACGGCCCCCTCCCATCCTCCCCCATGAAGGGGGAGGTGCCCCGCCGGCTCACTGGGCGGGATCGAAGACGTAGCCTCTACTCTTCACCTCCCCCTTCATGGGGGAGGCCGGGAGGGGGCCGTCTCTATCAGTGTGTCTCAGTAAGTCTGCCGCAGATGCCCGACCTTGAGGCTTCCTGCCAACGCATCCTTCGTCACCGTCGCGCCCTTGCGCGGGGTGAAGGTCAGCTTCACCTCACGCCCCGGCAGCAGCGTCACCGCGTTGTCGGAGAAATACCCCGGCACATCCACCGTGGCCGTGACGAACACGGCCGGCTGGTCCGAGGTCAGCGTCAGCACCGGGGCCTTGTCGCCGCCCGACCAGCTTGCCTTCACCCTGGCTTCGGCCAGGTCGTAGGCCTTGTAGGCCTTGGGGAAATAGTCGTTCTCGCCCAGGAGCTTGCCGTCCTCGGCGGTCCAGCTGAAGAACAGGAACTCGTTGGGCTGCAGGTCCGCGAGGCTTACCTTGGTGGCGACCACCGCCTTGTCCGGGTTGGTCTTCGCCTTGGCAGTGGCGATGACCCGGGCCTTGCCGTTGGCATCGACCGCCTGGACTTCGACAGCGATTTCAGCCTTCTCGGCGGTATCGTTGATGGCCTTGAGGAGGATGGTGTCGCCATCCGGCACGGCGACGACATTGATGGGGTTGTAGAAGCGCTTCGCCATGTAGTGCAGCAGCTTCCACTGCCCGCCGTAATCGAGGCTCGACCAGCTGGCGACCGGGTAGACGTCGTTGATCTGCCAGTAGAGCGTGCCCATGCAGCGCGGCTTGGTGGAGCGCCAGTATTCGATGGCGGTCTTGATGGCGAGGCCCTGCTGGATCTGGCTGAGGAACACCATGTTCTCGAAGCCGGAGGGGAAGCGGAAGTAGCGCGTCATCGTTTCGAGGATGCGCGAGTTGCCGCCGGTGTTGCGCTGGTGCGCCTCCATCACCGGCGAGGTCGGGTTGCGGTCGGCCGGGGTGGTGAAGGTCTCGATGACGTTCATCGAGGTGAAGCTCTGGAAGCCGAACTCGGAGGCGAAGCGCGGGTTCACGTCGCGATAGGCCGAGAAATCCTTGGCCGAGTGCCAGACGCTCCAGTAGTGCGTGTCGCCGCGCGTATCCGACAGCCAGCCGTCGGAATAGTCCATGTAGCCGAGCGACGGCGAGGACGGCCAGAAGCGGCGCGAGGGGTCCTCGTCCTCGACGATGTAGCCGAGCATCGAGTTCAGCCGGTCGTAATTGGCGACGTAGCGCTCGGGCGCCGCCTTGGTCTCGGGGTACCAGTGGAGCGAGCCGATCACCTCGTTGTCCCCGCACCACAGCGCAATCGAGGCGTGGTGGCTGAGGCGGCGGATCTGCTGGGTGATCTCGGTGCGCACGTCGGCGAGGAAGGCCCGGTCGCTCGGGTAGCTCATGCAGGCGAACATGAAGTCGTGCCAGATGAGGATGCCGAGCTCGTCGCACATCTCGTAGAAATAGTCCGGCTCATACTGCCCGCCGCCCCAGATGCGCAGCATGTTCATGTTCACCGCCCTGGCGCTCTCGAGCAGGTCGCGAACGGTGTCAGGGGTGATGCGCGAGGGGATGGCGTCGGCGGGGATCCAGTTGGCGCCGAACATCGAGATGTCGCGGCCGTTGATCCGCACCTTGAAGGTGTGGTCGATCTCATCCTTCTCGACCAGCCACTCGAGCTTCCGCAACCCGAGCTTGCGCTTGGTCACTTCGCCGTCGAGCGTGGTCCAGAGCTCATAGAGCGGCTGCTCGCCCTGCCCGTTCGGCCACCACAGTTTCGGGTTCCTGATGGTGACGTTGTGGGTGAAGACGTTCTCGCCGGGACGCACCACCACCTTGTCGGCGAGCTTCTGGCCGTCGATCTCGTGCATCAGCTCGACCGAGCCCTCGGCGAAGGCGAAAACCCGAGTCGTGATCGAGAGTTCGACCGACTTCCTGCCATGCGCCTGCTCGACGGTGACGCTTTCCTGGCGGGCGAGGCGTGAGCGGCGGATGGCCATCCGGCCGTAGACGCCGGTCGGCATCAGGCAGATGCCCCAGTCCCAGCCGGCGTGGCAGGCGGCCTTGCGCACGAAATTCATGTGCACGCCTTCGAGGCCGTTCGAGAGGTAGTTGTAGGTGAACGGGATCGGGAACGGGTGCGCATCCGAACGGGCCTTGGCCACGTCTCGGGTCACGGCGAACTCGATGCGCAGCGTGTTGGTGCCGGCCCTCACCTTGCCGGTGACGTCGATGTCGTAGCGGATGAACTGGTTCTGCGTTTCGGCGATCGTCTCGCCGTTGAGGATCACCGTGGCGATGGTGTCGACGTTCTCGAGCGTGAGCGTCAGGTAGCCATCGATGTCGGCGGCCGTGGCATCGAACTTCCGCTCCACCGTCCACGGGGTCTTGTTGACCCACATGACGTCGACTTCGTTCTGGCCGAAATACGGATCGGGGATTTCCCTGGCATCGAGGAGTGCGGTGTGCACGTCGCCCGGGAGCGCGATCGGCGCCTTGATCTTCGATTTTGGCGAAGTCAGCTGGAACTGGCCGGCCAGGTTGAGTTCGCTGTAGCCGGACGCTGCGGGCGCTGCCGCAGTCTTGGTCTTGGCCATGTTGGGGAGTCCTCCGCTCGGTGCCCGGCGCAATCGATTGCAGGCCCGGCCGTCGACTCTGTAGCCGCTGCCATTCCAGCTGCCAAGATGCTGCCCCGATGTCATCCCAGCGAAAGCTGGGACCCAACCTACCGCCAGCGCGAGCGGGGAAATGGGTCCCTGCTTTCGCAGGGATGACACCGAGCACTGGGCACGGTCAGGAACCATGACAGCGACGATCGATCCCGCACCTCTTGACATGTGACTATTTGGTCACCTATTCTGTGCCTCGTGGATGCCGTCTTCAAAGCCCTGGCCGATCCGACCCGAAGGCAGCTGCTCGACAGCCTGCGCGACAAGGCCGGACAGACGCTGACCGAGCTCGAAAGCGGGCTCGGGATGACGCGGTTCGGGGTGATGAAGCACCTCAAGGTGCTCGAAGAGGCGATGCTGGTGACGAGCCGCAAGGAAGGGCGGTTCAAGTACCACTACCTCAACGCTGCCCCGATCCAGGAAGTCGCCGATCGCTGGATCGCGCCGTACCAGAAGCCGTTCGCACGCTTCGCACTCGATCTGAAGAACCAGCTGGAGAGTTCAGTACCGATGGCCGACAAACCGAACTTCGTGCTCGAGACCTACATCCGGACCACGCCCGAGGCGCTGTGGGATGCGCTCACCAAGCCCGAGCTGACCGCGCAGTACTATTACGGCGCGCGCATCGACACCGACCTCAAGCGCGGCGGCGCCTTCCGGTACCTCGTTGGCGACGGCCAGGTGATGCTCGACGGCGAAGTGATCGAGATCGAGCCGCTCAGGAAGATCGTCTCGACCTTCATTCCGAGCTGGGCCGAGAACTCGCAGCCGACCCTCGTCACCTTCGCGATCGAGCCGATGGGCGAGGTCGTCAAGTTCACCATCACCCACCACGACTACGAGAAGGCCAATGCCGGGATCGACACGGGCTGGCCGGTGGTCGTCGCGGGTCTCAAGACGCTGCTCGAGACAGGCAAACCGCTGAACCTGCCGACCAGCATGTAACCAGCAAGCAGCGGCAAAACAGGGAACATCATCGTGACCAAGTACATCCTGGGCTTTCATGGCGGCACTGCCCCCGCCACCCCCGAAGAAGGCGCCAAGGCGATGGCCAAGTGGATCGCCTGGTACAAGGACATGGGCGGCGCCGTCGCCGACATGGGCAACCCGGCCGGGCCGAGCAAGACTATTGCCGCCGACGGCCGCGTGGCCAGCACCAACGGCAATGCCCTGACCGGATACTCCATCCTCGAGGCCAAGAGCCTCGACGACGCGATCTCGCTTGCCCGTGGCTGCCCGATCTACGCGGCCGGCGGCTCGGTCGAAGTCGCCGAACTGATGCCGATGTAGTGCCTCGCGGCGCCGGCCAGGTGCCGGCGCCGCCTCGCTCCACCCTTTGCCCCCAGCTTACCGGGGCGTCATTCCCGCAAAGGCGGGATGACGGCCGAGGTTAGTCGGCTTGACTCTTATAGCTAATGTATATAGCTATCATGGCTACATGAATTAGCCATTGAGACGCATATCATGCCTGCTGTCCTTCCGGGCTTCGCGCCCAGATCCGTCATCCGGATACTCCGCCTCGAGGGCCTCGCCGGCCTTGCCGCGGCGGTTACCGCCTACTGGTTCATCGGCGGCAACTGGTGGCTTTTCGCCCTGCTGCTGCTCGCGCCCGATCTCTCGTTCTTCGGCTTCGCGGCCGGGGAGAGGACCGGGGCCAGGATCTACAATCTCGCGCACACCTATGCCGTGCCGGCGGTGCTGGGCGCGATCGGCTGGTTCGGTGGTGTCCACTGGCTCGTCGAGGTCGGGCTCATCTGGGCCGCGCATATCGGCATGGACCGTGCGCTCGGCTACGGACTCAAGTATCCGGGCTTCGACCACCAGACGCATCTGGGCCTGATCGGGAAGGCGAAGAAGCTTGCCAACGCCGGCTAAGACCTCGCAAGCGGCGCTTGCAGCCATCGCCCGGGAGCTCGTCGAAGCTTCCGGGCCCGACGCATTGACGGTGGGAGCGGTGGCGCAGCGCGCCGGCATCAAGCCGCCGTCGCTCTACAAGCACTTCGTCGATCGATCCGCGCTGCTCAAGGCGGTGGAAATCGATGTGCTGCACGAACTCGAGGCGCATCTGCGGCGCGAGACGAAAGGGGCGGACCACAAGTCTCGCCTCAAGGCGATGGCGCGCGCCTACCGCCGGTTCGGGACGACGGCGCCCAACCGCTACAGGGTGATCTACTCGGGCAACGCGTTCATCGATCCGGAAATCCGGGAGGCGTGCCTCTACTCAGCCCAGCCGCTGTTCGAGGAACTGCGCGCCGCAGGGATCGCCGAGCAGCGCATCCTGCCGGTTTCGCGCACCCTCGTGCCGTTCCTCCATGGCTTCGTGATCATGGAGATCGGCAGCGCCTTCAACCTCGGCGGCGATATCGAGGAAGCGTTCGAGACGGGGCTGGAGACGATCCTCGCCGGGGTATGAGCGCGCGACCGACCTAGGGGACTACGCCGTCCATCTCGGGGAGCCGTGGTGAGCAAGGTCTACGGGCTGCACCCGTCGTTCCCGGCCTACTCCGCCGCCTCGGCATCGAGGAATCCGCCGGACTGCCGCGCCCACAGCGTCGCATACACCCCGCCCTGCTTCAGCAGCTGCGCGTGCGTGCCTTCTTCTATGATCCTGCCTTTGTCGAGTACGATCAGCCGATCCATCTCGGCGATGGTCGAGAGCCGGTGGGCGATGGCAAGCACGGTCTTGCCCTCCATCAGCGTCTTGAGCTGGCCCTGGATTGCCGCCTCGACCTCGCTGTCGAGCGCCGAGGTCGCCTCGTCGAGCACGAGGATCGGGGCGTTCTTCAGCAGCACCCGGGCAATCGCCACGCGCTGGCGCTGGCCGCCCGACAGCTTCACGCCGCGCTCGCCGACGAAGGCGTCGTAAGCAGTGCGGCCCTTCTGGTCGATCAGCTGCTCGATGAAATCGTCCGCCTCGGCCGAGGCCGCCGCGGCGAACATCTCGTCGTCGGTGGCATCGGGCCGGCCGTAGGTGAGGTTGGCGCGGATCGAGCGGTGCAAGAGCGAGGTATCCTGCGTCACGACGCCGATATTGGCGCGCAACGATTCCTGGGTGACCTTCGCGATGTCCTGCCCATCGATCGAAATGGTGCCGCCCTGCACGTCGTAGAAGCGCAGCAGCAGGTTGACGATGGTCGACTTGCCGGCGCCGGAACGACCGATGAGCCCGACCCGTTCACCTGGCTTGATCTGAAGCTCGAGGTCATCGATCACCGGCAAGGCGTTGTCGTATTTGAACTTCACGTGGTCGAACGAGATCGCCGCCTTGGTCACCACCAGCGGTTTTGCATCGGGCGCATCGACGAGCCCGAGCGGCCGGGCGATCAGTTCGGCCGAGTTCTGCGCGGTGCCGTAGTTGCGCATCAGGCCGTTGAGCTGGTTCATCAGCCGGCCGAGCAGGTTGTAGAGCCGGAGCACCAGGCCGGTGGTGAAGGCCACCCCGCCGACGCTGATCAGCCCCTCGGTCCACAGGTTCACGGCCAGCGCGGCGATGCCGGCGATGGCGACGCCCGACAGCATGCCCATCGCCGTGCGCACGCCGACCAGCGTCCGCGCCAGCTTGGTCAGCGCGGCGATAAAGGTCTCGAAGCCGGACTTGACGAACCTGTCGTCCGCCTCGGCGGTGCCGAACAGTTTCAGCGTCTGGATGTTGGCGAAGCTGTCGACGATGCGGCCGGTCAGCACCGAGGCCTGCTCCGCCGCGCCCGCCGAGTATCTTCGCATGCGCGGCACGTAGTAGCGCGCCAGCACCGCGAAAGCCGCCACCCACAGGATCACCGCCGCCGCCAGCCGCCAGTCGAGCTGGCCGACCAGCACGATGGTGGTCACCGTGTAGATGCCGATGAACCACACCACCTGCAGCAGGCTGACCATGAAGTCGCCCACTGCCCCGCCCGACTGCCAGACCTTGGAAGCGATCGAGCCGGCGAAGTCGTTCTGGAAGAAGGTGAGGTTCTGGCGGATGACATGCGCGTAGGCCTGCCAGCGCACCAGGTTATAGAAGCCGAGATTGACCGTCTGCTCTTCCACCGTGGCCGACAACCAGGTGATGACGAAGCGGATGCCCAGGGTCACGACCAGCATCCAGACCAGCTCCGGCCCGTACCCGGCGATCAGCCCGGGCCAACCCTCGGCCTGGCTGGAACTGTCGAGAATGTCGACGAGGCGGCCGACATAGTAGAACAGCGCCGCCTCGACCAGCGCCACCAGCCCGCCCAGTACCAGGAGGGCCAGGAACGCGAGCTTGGCCTGCGAAATGTAGAACCAGAAGAACTGCCACGTCACCGCCGGCGGCCGGAGATCACCGGTTTTTCCGAACGGATCGATCCAGGTCTCGAAGAAGCGGTGGATGGGCTCGAGGAGCTTCATTGGTGTTCCCGTCGAACACTCAATAGCTTGAGTTCTAACGAAGTGAACGTGAAATCGGGTCAAGGTTGGGCAATGGGGGTGCCACATCGTCTCCCTCCCCCGTTGCGGGGAGGGATCAAGGGTGGGGGGAGCCACACGCTCTGTGCGTCCTGCTCCCCCCACCCTAGCTGCGCTACGACCTGGCTGCGCCAGGCTCAGCTTCGCTACCCTCCCCGCGAGGGGGAGGGTTATGCGGTGCCTTACTCCGCAGTCTCGGACTTCATGTCGAGGAAGCCGCCGGACTGGCGTTCCCAGAGCTGGGCATAGTGCCCGCCGCTGGCGAGCAGCTGGGCGTGGGTGCCCTCCTCGACGATGCGACCCTTCTCGAGCACCACCAGGCGATCCATCGCGGCGATGGTCGAGAGGCGGTGGGCGATGGCGATCACCGTCTTGCCCTGCATCAGCGACACCAGTTGATCCTGGATCGCCGCCTCGACTTCGCTGTCGAGGGCCGAGGTCGCTTCGTCGAGCACCAGGATCGGGGCGTTCTTCAAGAGCACGCGGGCGATGGCGACGCGCTGGCGCTGCCCGCCCGAGAGCTTGACGCCCCGTTCGCCGACATGGGCGTCGTAGCCCCGCCGTTCCTTCGGATCGACCAGCCCGGCAATCACCTCGGCAACCTTCGCCTGCTCGGCGGCGCGGATCATGTCTTCGTCGGACGCCGTCTGGCGGCCGTACTTGATGTTCTCGCGCACCGAGCGGTGCAGCAGCGAGGTGTCCTGGCTGACGAGGCCGATCGCGGCGCGCACGCTTTCCTGCGTGACGTCGCGAACGTCCTGCCCGTCGATGCGGATCGAGCCCGATTCCACGTCGAACAGACGCAGCATCAGGTTGACCAGCGTCGACTTGCCGGCGCCCGAGCGGCCGACCAGACCCACCTTCTCGCCCGGCTTGATGTCGAGGTTGAACCCCTCCATCACGGTGCCTTCCTTGCCGCGCCAGTAGTTGAAGGTGACGTTGTCGAAGACGATGCCGCCCTCCTTCACCACCAGGTGCTTGGCTTCGGGCTTGTCGAGCATGGTGATCGGCTGGGCGATGGTGATCATCGAGTCCCGCGTGGTGCCGATCTGGCGGAAGATGTTGGAGCCGACGTCGAGGATCCAGCCGCTCATGTTCATGATCTGCAGCGCGAACGGGATTGCCGTCGCCACCGCGGCGGCGTTCAGCGTTCCGGCGTTCCAGCTGGCCAGCGCGATCCAGCCGATCGAGATCACCAGGCCCGCGTTGAGCATGAACAGCGTCGACCACATGTAGGTGAACACGCGCATGAGCTTGCGGAACTCGATGGCGTGGTCCTTCACCGAGTCCGCCACGTAGGCGTCCTCGTGCCCGTCGGTCGAGAACGTCTTCAGCGTATGGATGTTGGTGTAGCTGTCGACGACGCGGCCGGTCATGACGGACTTGGCTTCCGAGAGTTCCTCGGAGTGCCGGGCAATCATCGGCATGACGATGGTGAACAGGATGCCATAGAGCACCAGCCAGATGCCGATCGGCACCAGCAGCACCCAGTCGAGACGCGCGAGCACCACCACCGCGACGATGACGAAGATGCCCGCGTACCACACCGCGTCGATGGTCATGTTGACCGAGGCCTCGATCGACTCCCCTGCCTGCATGATCTTGTTGGCGATGCGTCCGGCGAAATCGTTCTGGAAGTAGCTCCAGGTCTGCCGGATGACGTGCCAATGGCTCTGCCAGCGGACGATGTCGACGAGGTTGGGCACGATCGAGTGGTTACGCACCAGCGTATCGAGCAGGAAGGTGATCGGGCGGACCACGGCGATCACGAGGATCATCCAGAGGAAGGTCTGCCAGTGCAGCTCGAACATCTGCCCCGGCGGGGTGGTGGCGAGCAGCCCGACCACGACGCCGACGAAGATCGGCATCATCGCATCGGCAATGGAGCCGATGGCGACCAGCACCATGCGGAGCAGGAACGCGCCGCGGAACTGGTTGACGAAGTACATAGTAAACTTGGTGACCCCCATCGGGGGCTGGGTGTCCTTGGCCAGCGCTACCGGAGAGTAGCGGGCATCGAACCAGGCAATGACTCGGTTGAGCATTTTGAACTCATATTCCGAGCCCGATATCCGACTATCAGAGTCAGGTCAGGGCTCTATCAGATTGTTTTCGCTTCACTTTGGAACGGCTGGCGTTGGGGCCCGCGCTGATTGCGATGAGTCTGTTGGGTGTATCCATTTGTCCCTCCTCAGGGTGGTTGAAGTTGTTGGTCGGTAGGTCGCGGCTAGGCGCCTTCTCCCCCTGTGGGAGAAGGTGGCCGAAGGCCGGATGAGGGGTCTCGCGACCGAAGGTTGCGCGATCGAAGCGTAGCGACGAGCGACGGTGGGTGCCGGGAGACACCCCTCATCCGCCCTGCGGGCAACTTCTCCCACAAGGGGAGAAGGCATCCCGACTGAAAGCCCGGAGACGAAAGCATCACTCAGCCGCCTCCTCCTGTGCGTCCATCTCGATGAAGCCGCCGGACTGGCGGGCCCAGAGCTTGGCGTAGACGCCACCGAGCGCGATCAGTTCGGCGTGGGTGCCCTGCTCGACGATCTTGCCGTGCTCCAGCACGACCAGCCGGTCCATCATGGCGATGGTCGAAAGCCGGTGCGCGATGGCGATCACGGTCTTGTTGCGCATCAGGAGCTGCAGCTGGCCCTGGATCGCGGCCTCGACCTCGCTATCGAGGGCCGAGGTCGCTTCGTCCAGCACGAGGATCGGCGCGTTCTTCAGCAGCACCCGGGCGATGGCGATACGCTGCCGCTGCCCGCCAGAGAGCTTGACGCCGCGCTCGCCGACATGGGCGTCGTAGCCCTTGCGGCCCTTGTGATCGACCAGCCCGTCGATGAACGTGTCGGCCTCGGCCAGGCGCGCGGCGGCGAGCATCTCCTCCTCGGTCGCGTCGGGGCGGCCGTAGAGGATGTTCTCGCGCACAGAGCGGTGCAGGAGCGAGGTGTCCTGCGTCACGACGCCGATCTGCTCGCGCAGCGTATCCTGCTGCACGGTGGCGATATCGGTGCCGTCGATGCTGATCACGCCGCTCTCGCGGTCGTAGAACCGCAGCAGCAGGTTGACGATGGTCGACTTGCCCGCACCGGACCGCCCGACGAGACCGATCTTCTCGCCCGGCTTGATCTCGAGGTTGAGGTGGTCGATGACGCCCGACGCCTTGCCGTAGTGGAAGCCGACATCGTCGAAGCGCACGTCGCCCTTCACCGGGCCGAGCGGCTTGGCGCCCGGCTGGTCGGCGACGACGCGCGGCAGCGAGATCGAGTTGATGCCGTCACGCACGATGCCGATGTTCTCGAACAGCGCCGACATCTCCCACATCACCCACTGGCTCATGCCCTGGAAGCGCAGCACCAGTGCGGCCGCCACGGCGATGGCGCCCGGGGTCATGCCGGCGAAGATCCACTGGTTGATGCCCACGGCCACCACCGCGAACAGCAGCAGGTTGTTCATCAGCGGGATGATGATCTGGAGGAAGGCGATCAACCGCATCTGCTGGTGCACGGTGCCCATGAACTGGTCCATGGCCTCGTGCGCATAGGCTTCCTCGCGGCGCGAGTGCGAGAACAGCTTCACCGTCGCGATGTTGGTGTAGCTGTCGACGATGCGGCCGGTCATCAGCGAGCGCGCGTCGGCCTGCGCCTCGGAGATCTTCCCGAGCTGCGGCACGTAGCGGTAGAGCAGCGCGACATAGGCGACGAGCCAGACGACGAAGGGCACGGCGAGCCAGATGTCGCTCATCGCCGCCAGCACCACGGCGCCGGCGAAGTAGACGACCACGAATATCGTCACGTCGAGCAGCTTCATCACCACTTCGCGCACGGCGAGAGCGGTCTGCATCAGCTTGGCGCCGATGCGGCCGGCGAACTCGTCCTGGAAGTAGCTCATCGACTGGCGCAGCAGGTACCGGTGCGCCATCCAGCGGATGCGCTGCGGGAAGTTGCCGATCAGCGTCTGGTGGATGATGTGCGTGTCGATGATCTGCAGCGCCGGCAGGAGCACGAGGAGGAACAAGGCCATGAGCCCGAGCTTCCAGCCTTCCGTCTCGAGGAACGTCGCCTTGTCGGCGGTACTGAGCCAATCGACCAGCGAACCCATGAAGCCGAACAGCGCGATCTCGCCTATGGCGATGGCCGCGCCGAGGACTGCCATGGCGATCAGCCAGCGCTTGGCGCCCTTGGAATAGTGCAGGCAAAAGGCCAGCAGCCCTTTGGGCGGCTGCTCCGGCTCGCCCACCGGATAGGGGTTCAGCCGGCTCTCGAACCACTTGAACACAGGATCAATCACGACCGTCTCCTCATCCACGCTCGACGGCGGCACGGCTACGACCTCAACCACTGTTGAGGTCAAGCGGCTCTTGCCAATCGAGGGGTATCCCTCATTATCATTCTGGATTGCGCACTCGACGGGTTGATGACCCGTCGGCGGTGCGCGCTGGCGGCCTGCCTGGCGCCGATCCCACTACTGCCGAATTCGGCTGGGATCGTGTCCAAAATGGCTGGTTGTCAGCCGCACAGAATACACTAAGGCTGGGATTCGGCTGTTGCGGGTGCGCCACAGTTGGTTAACGAGTTGATGTTGCGGAGCAATTGATGCGTGGCGAGAACGAAGAGACCATCTTCCTCAAGGATTACGCCGAGACCCCTTATGTGGTGGAGCAGGTTGAGCTCGATGTCCGCATCGCGCCCGATACTTCGACGATCCGCGCTTTCCTGACCCTTACCCCGCGGGCAGCGACTGCGCCGGGCACGCCCCTCGTCCTCGACGGCGAGGAACTGACGCTGCGCTCGATCGCCATCGACGGCCTGCCGCTGGCGCTTACCGCCTACGAAACGACGGCCACCGGCCTCGTGGTCCACCAGCCGCCGAACAAGCGCTTCGTGCTCGAGACCGAGGTTGCGGTCGAGCCCGAGAAGAACCTGCGGCTGATGGGTTTCTACCGCTCCAGCGGCACCTGGTGCACGCAGTGCGAGCCCGAGGGCTTCCGCCGCATCACCTATTATTACGACCGGCCCGACGTCCTCGCTCCCTTCAAGGTGCGGATGACGGCCGACCGCAAGCTCGCGCCGGTGCTGCTCTCGAATGGCAACCTCGTCGAGCAGGGCACCGTGGGCAATGACCAGCACTATGCCGTGTGGGAGGACCCCTTCCCCAAGCCGGCCTACCTCTTTGCCATGGTGGCCGGCGATCTCGGCTCGATCCATGACGAGTTCACCACGGCGTCCGGCCGCAAGGTGGCGCTCGGCATCTACTGCACGCACGGCAAGGAGAGCGAGTGCCTCTACGCCATGGACTCGCTCAAGCGCTCCATGGCCTGGGACGAGCGCCGCTTCGGCCGCGAGTACGACCTCGACATCTTCAACATCGTCGCCGTCTCCGATTTCAACTTCGGCGCGATGGAGAACAAGGGCCTCAACATCTTCAACGACAAGCTGGTGTTCGCCAAGCCCGAGACCGCGACCGATGCCGACTACATCAACATCGAGAGCGTCATCGCGCACGAGTACTTCCACAATTGGACCGGCGACAGGATCACTTGCCGCGACTGGTTCCAGCTCTGCCTCAAGGAAGGGCTGACGGTTTACCGCGACCAGGAATTCTCGATGGACGAGCGTTCGCGGCCGGTGAACCGCATCGAGGACGTGCGCCAGCTGCGCCAGACGCAGTTCCCCGAGGATGGCGGCCCCCTCGCCCATCCGCCGCGCCCGGACCGCTACAAGGAGATCAACAACTTCTACACGGCGACCATCTACGAGAAGGGCGCCGAGGTTGTCCGCATGCTGGCGACGCTGCTCGGCGAGGCCGGCTTCCGCCGTGGCATGGACCTCTATTTCGAGCGCCATGACGGCGAGGCGACGACCATCGAAGCCTTCATCAAGGTGTTCGAGGACAGCTCGGGGCAGAACCTGCAGCACTTCCAGCAGTGGTACCTGCAGGCCGGCACGCCCGAGCTCGACGTCAGGGACAGCTACGACCCGGCCAGCCAGACCTATACGCTCGAGCTGACCCAGACCAACCCGCCGACGCCGGGCCAGCCGGAAAAGCAACCGCTCGTCCTGCCGATCAAGTTCGGCCTCATCGGCCCCAATGGCAGCCCGATGAGCTGGGCTTCGGTGGCCGGTGCCGAGGTGCGGGACGAGATGATCGTGCTCGACCGGGCCAGCGCGACCGTCACCTTCACCGGCATCCCCAACAAGCCGGTGCCGTCGCTGCTGCGCGGCTTCTCGGCGCCGGTGACGCTCACCACCAACGCAACCGAGGCCGACCAGCTCTTCCTCGCCCGCCACGACAGCGACCCGTTCAACCGCTGGCAGGCGCTGCAGGACGTGGCGATGAAGCTGATGGTGGGCGCCTTCCGCGGGACGGCGTGGACCGACGCACAGGTCGGCGCGCTCGCCGAGGCGCTCGAGGAGACGCTCAACTCCAAGGAACTCGACGCTGCCTACAAGGCGCTGGCGATGAGCCCGCCGAACGAGCAGAGCGTGGCGCGCACGATCGAGCACGATGTCGATCCCGACCGCGTCCATGCCGTGCGGGGCGAGCTGATCACGGCGCTCGTCGCCCGCCTCGCGCCGACGCTGGAGAAGATCTACCTCACCAACGACAGCCGCCTCGCCTACTCGCCGGATTTCCAGCAGACGGGCCGACGTTCGATGAAGAACACGGCACTGTCCCTGCTGGTACAGGGCGGCGCATCCGGAGCCGACAAGCTGGCGCGCGAGCAGTACGAGCGCGCGCTCAACATGACCGATCGGCTGTCGGCGCTGTCGATCTCGGTGCACTCGTGGACGGCGGATGCGCAGGCCCTGCTCGGCGACTTCCGCACCATGTACACGGCCGATCCGCTGGTGCTCGACAAGTGGCTGGCGCTCAATGCCGGCGCGCCGGACGATGGTGTCGTCGACCGCGTGAGGGCAATCCTCGCGGCGCCCGACTTCCCGCAGAACAACCCGAACCGGCTGCGCGCGCTCATGGCGACCTTCGGCATGAACAACCCGACGCAGTTCGCGCGGGCCGACGGGGCGGGCTTCCGGTTCCTCGCCGAGTTCGTGGGCGATGTCGACAAGCGCAACCCGCAGGTCGCGGCGCGCGTCCTCACCGCCTTCCGGGTGTGGCGCAGCTACGAGCCGGGTCGCAGGGCCGAAGCCGAGAAGGCGCTGAAGGCGCTGCACGACGCAGGTTCGCTCAGCCGCAACACGGCCGACATCCTGGAGAGGACGCTGGCGGGCTGAGGCAGGCAGGCAAGCGGTGTCGTCTCCGCGAAAGTGGGGACCGCCGTTGGCTGCCCGCTCGAGAATAGAGGTTCCCGCGTTCGCGGGAATGACCCCGTGGGTGGGGCCAGAATGGCGCGAGAGGCTCCCCCCACCCCTGTCCCCTCCCCGCAAGGGGGAGGGAGACGCCACCACCGACTCCGTGTGTGCGGGACGATCGCTTGCGAGCGCAGGTCACCTCCCCCCTTGCGGGGGAGGGACAGGGTGGGGGGAGGCCACGCGCTCGACCCTTTCGGTCGTCAACTGCGGACCCCGCCGGCGGCGAATTCCAAGCCCCGCGGCAACGTGGTTAACGGAAGCTTACCGTTAGAAGAATTTTTCTTCTCCGGCTAAGTGATTCAGCCGACTCATGAATTGGCGCTCTGCCGTCGCTGCCCTCGGAGCCCCCTCTGGACAGTGACAGCGAAGCAGATTCAAAGTCCCCCCACTGGGCAATCACTGGGTCGTCCCAATCACATAGGCGGAGAACTTGATGCGGCCGACGGAGCAATCCGGCGACGAGGCGAAGCGATTCCGCGCGCCTGATTCCATGATGCGTCGCAGCTGGCTGCGCCGCACTGTGGTCGGCGTGCTGGAGCGGCTTCTCTTCCGTCTCACGGGTCGCGATGCGACCGCCGGCTATGCCGCGCTCATCGAGACCCTGCCCTTCGGCGTCGCATGCTGGGGCGCCGACGCGCGCCTGATCGCGAGCAACACGCGCTTCGCCGACCGGCTGCGCGTGGCGTCGATCGAGCCGGGCTCGGCCTACCACGAAGTGGTCAAGACGCTCGCCCAGGGCGGCTACATGCAATCGGTGCGCGAGGACTGGGAGAACCGGCTGCTCGAACTGCACCGCGAGGACGGCTCGACGCTGCTCATCGAGGAGCGTCCGCTCGAAGGCTCCGGCTTCGTCACGCTGGTCATGGATGTGACCGAGAGCCGGCGCACGACACAGCTGCTCACCAATATCCGCGAGGAACAGCGCCTGCTGGCCCGGCGCTACCACGAGGAAAAGCTCCGCGCCGAGGCGGCGAGCCGGTCCAAGACCAGCTTCCTCGCCCATCTCAGCCACGACATCCGCACGCCGCTCAACCACATCATCGGCTTTGCCGACATGCTGCGCCAGCAGCCCTTCGGGCCGCTCGGCGACGCCAAGTACCTGAGCTATGTCGAGGCGGTGAAGACCTCGGGCGAGCGCCTGCTCGGCTTCTTCGGCTCGATCCTCGAACTCGCCGAGCTCGAGGGCGGCCGGCGTGAACTCCGCCACGACCGCTTCACCGCCGATGAGCTGCTGGTCGGCGTGTTCCGCCGCTATACCGGCCAGGCCCAGCACGCCGGCGTCACCTTCGGGCTCGCCGGCCCGTGCAACGCGCTGCTCAACGCCGACCGCTTCGCGCTCGAGCGCATGGTTTCGAACCTCGTCGAGAACGCGGTGCGCTTCACCCCGCGCGGCGGCAAGGTAACGCTGGCGGCCTATGCCGCCGCTGACGGCGTCGTCCTCGAGATCACCGACACCGGCATCGGCATGAGCGCCGAACGCCTCGCCACCCTCTCCCAGCCCTTCGTCTTCGGCGACGCCGCCCTCACCCGCGACCGTGACGGCGCGGGGCTCGGCATCGCCATCGCCCGCGCCATTGCCGAGCTCAGCGGCGGTCATCTCGCCATCGACAGCCGCCAGGGGTTGGGCACGACGGTAGCGATCAGCCTGCCGCTGCTGGTGCAGGAAGAGGCGAGGGCGGCCTAGGGGCGGTCCGACCGTGCGCGTGACGGAGTGGCGATGCGGATCACTCCGGTGATCGCGGCCACCAGGCGAACCCGGCCACGCCTCCTTCTCGGCACGGGGCTGCCGTCAGTTCCCCAACGTCCTCGCGTGCGCATACCAAGCGTCGGCCGCCGCGCTCACCTCGCCCTCCATCTCGCGCACGTCGGACGCCAGCCGCTCGAAGTTCGGCGTGTTGGTCCGCTGCGCCAGCAGTTCGCGGAAGGCCGGGGTCCAGCCCTGGTCCTGGAACGGGTCGGCGAGGGCCGCGCTCATGACCTGCAGCACGGTGGAGTAGAGCCCGAGGATCTCGGCGAGGCGAATGCCTTCGGGCACCAGCCCGGTCTCGCCCAGCCGGCGCAGCACCAGGCCGGTCGTCGCCTGGGGCGCGGCCACCGTGTCGCCGGCCACCAGCTGGGCAGACTGGGCGATGAACTCGAGGTCCACCAGCCCGCCGGCTGCCAGCTTGAGGTCGAACTGGTGCCGCGGCGGGCGCTCCTTGGCCATCAGGGTGCGCATCGAGACAACATCGTCGATGGTCTTTCCCACATCGCGCGGGCGGCTGAGAATCTCGGCCACGGCGGCATCGACCTCGTAACCCAGTTCGCCATCGGCGTAGATGACGCGGGCGCGCGTGAGGGCCAGGTGCTCCCAGGTCCAGGCGCTCTCGTGGTGATACTGCACGAAGCCCTTGAGGCTGGTGGCGAGCGGCCCCGCGTTGCCGGAGGGCCTGAGCCGCATGTCGGCCTCGTAGAGCACGCCTTCGGAGGTCGGGGCGCTGATCGCGGCGAGAAGGCGTTGGGTGAGCCGGGCGTAGTACTGGCTTGCCGCCAAAGGCTTTTCGCCGTCGGACTCGTCGGCGGCGCCGAGGTCGTAGAGCATGATGAAATCGAGGTCGGAGCGCGCCGTCATCTCGCGGCTCGCCATCTTGCCGAAGGCAAGCAGCGCGACCCGCGCGCCGGGCACGACGCCATGCCGGCGTTCGAACTCCCGCCGCACCGCGTCGAACAGCTTGGTCAGCAGCGTCTCTGCAAGCGTCGTGAACTGCTCCCCTGCCCGCGTCGCATCGATCGTGCCGGCGAGCAGCCCCGCGGCGATCAGGAACATCTGCTCCTGCCCGATGATGCGGGCGCGATCGATCACCTCCTGGTAGTCGCGGGCGTCGGCGAAGAAGGCCTCGATCTTGCCGAGCAGAATCTCGCGGCGCCGCACGTCGTCGGCAAAGGCGGGATCGATCAGGCCGTCCATGACGTGCGCGCGGTGGATGACTGCATCGGCCATGCGCGGCGCCGACGCCATCAGCGCGACGAGCAGGCTCCTCAGGTTCTCGTGGTTGCGCAGCAGGGCGAAGAGCTGCACGCCCGAGGGCAGGCGCGACAGGAAGTTATCGAAGCGCATCAGCGCGTCGTCAGGGTTACCGGCTTCCGAGATGGTCGTGAGCAGCGCCGGCAGCAGTTCGGTGAGGTGGGCGCGCGCGGCAGATGCGCGTGTCGCGCCATAGCTGCCATAGTGCCACTTCTTCACCGTGGCTATGGCCTTGGACGGCTCGCGGAAGCCCATGCCGGACAGGGTCTCGAGCGTCCCCGGATCGTCGTCGGAACCGGTGAAGACGAGGTTCCCACCGGTCGCGGCGAGGCTCTCGCCTTCGGCAAAGAGGTCGGAGTAGTAGCCGACAACCTGATTCAGCGCGCGCCGGTAAACCGTTTCGAACGTTGGCAAATCCATGCCCATGAGGGCAGCGATGGTGGCGATGGCCGCGTCGCTCTCGGGCATGACGTGGGTCTGCTCGTCGCGCAGCATCTGCAGCCGGTTCTCGACGGCGCGGAGGAACCAGTAGATGCGCGTCAGGTCCTCGGCGGCGCGCTTCGAGATCCAGTTCGCCTCGGCCAGCGCCCTGAGAGCCACCGCGGTGGGACGGACGCGCAGCGTCAGGTCGCGGCCGCCGGCGATCAGCTGCTGGGTCTGGGTGAAGAACTCGATCTCGCGGATGCCGCCGAGCCCGAGCTTGACGTTGTGGCCCGCCACGCGGACGTCACCGACGTTCTTGGTGATATTGATCTGACGCTTCATCGCCTGGATGTCGGCGATGGTCGCGAAGTCGAGGTGCTTGCGCCAGACATAGGGCGCCAGCTCCTTGAGGAAGCGCTCCCCTACCTCGCGGTCGCCAGCGCAGGGCCGGGCCTTGATCCAGGCGGCACGCTCCCAGTTCTGGCCGCGGCTCTCGTAGTAGGCGAGTGCGGCGTCGATCGAGAGCGCCACCGGCGTCGCGCCGGGGTCGGGCCTGAGGCGCAGGTCGGTGCGGAACACGTAGCCGTGGGCCGTCCGGTCCTGCATCAGGTTGGCGAGGCGCTGCACGATACGGGTGAAGAACCTGGTCTCCTCGCCGCGTTCGTTCAGCGCGGCCTTGTCTGGATCGAAGAAGGCGACGATGTCGATGTCGCTCGAATAATTGAGCTCGCGACCACCGTGCTTGCCCAGCGCGAACAGGGCCAGCCCGGAGTCGGCGGCCGTCTTCGTGGTCAGCCCGCGCGCCGCTGCGAGCCGCAGCAGCACCTCCAGCCCGGCATCGAGCGCAGCGTCGGCGAGATCGGAGAGCGCGGCCGTCGATTGCGCCGTCGTCCACTGCCCTTCGACCTCGGACACCGCAGCCAGCAGCGCCACCCTGCCCTTGGCGATTCGCAGTTCGCGGCTGATATCGTCCTCGTTTTCCGACGACGCGCCCGCCTGTCGGACGCCGTCGAGCACGGCGGCCAGCGCGTCATCGGGGGACTGTCTTCGGGTGGTGGCGAACCAGTCGGCGTGGCGCTCGGCAAGGTCCTTGAGGTAGGGAGCGGAGTCGAGGAGGGTTTCGAGCGCGACTTTCATGTGTGGAGGGATAGCGCACCATACTCAAAAGTCACTGGAATTCGGCATGGGCGCCGCTATCTTCGCCGGCCAGTCGAAACCCCGTGAGCCTCGCATGCGCCACCTGACTGCCGCCGTCCTGTCTGCCCTCGTCATTGCCGCCGTTCCCGCACACGCCGCCTCGCTCGGCGGCATGGGCCAGGCGATTTTCGGCAACGGCTTCAACTTCAGCAAAGCGAACCTCGAGAAGGCGCCGGTCAAGACGATCGAGGTGGGCAAGCTCAAGGTCCAGCTGCAGCGCACCAAGCTCAAGGACCTGCAGAAGGCCTTCGGCGGCACCATCCAGAGCGACGGCGACGGCGCCGGCCGTGCCGACTGGATCTGCTACGGCACCGAGGGGGCCAACGTCTGGTTCATCTCGAATGCGCTTGGCGGCTACGAGTTCGTGATGATGGTGGCGGCAGAGGCCGGCAAGCCGGCAAAGAGCTGCGATGCGGCGCCGGCCGAGTTCGCGGTCCCCGATTTCGGCATTCCCGGGCTGGGCGCGGCCAGCGCCGACCTCAAGTCGACCTTCGGGGCGGCCTCCGGCAACAAGGTCGCCTACCGCTCCGACCGGCCGGGCGGCTATTCCGACATCGCGCAGTACATCGGCTACACGCTCAAGGGCGGCAAGGTGAGCGGCATCGGCGTCGGCGAGACGTCCGTGCCGACGGCGCACTAGGCGCCGATCCATGGTGCCCGTCATCACCGGGCTTGTCCCGGTGATCCAGCAACCGCTTATCGGCGCGGCGAGAGACTTTCTTCTCACGCGGCAGACGCCGCGTGGCGGGATGGCCGGGACAAGGCCGGGACAAGCCCGGCCATGAGGGCCTGTTGGTGTACTTGGCTCTAGTGCCCGATCAGCGCCTGGAACTGCCAGTCGGGGAACATCTTGGCCATCTTCACGACGGTCCGAAACGTCGAGCGGACCATCGCAACGTCGCGATCGGAGCGCAGGGCGGAAAGCTCCGGCGTGGGCAGGAGTTCGACCGTGGTCGGATTGAACATCTGGAGCCGGTGAGCATCGGACGCCGGCATGTGCACAATGAACGTAGTCATGGCCGCCTCATGCCACGCCGCGGGTCTCCATGAGCTTACCCCAGGCGTGAAATTTGCGTGCAGTTTCGTAAGGTTAGCGTGACGCATTGGCGCTGCGAGACGTTCACGCCGGCAGGTCGATCACCGCACGCACGCCGGGGGCGTTGTCCTCGAGCCTGAGCTCGCCCTTGTGCAGCCGCGCCACGGCCGCCACCAGCGACAATCCGAGCCCGGATCCGGGCTGGCTGCGGCTCTTTTCGAGGCGCACGTAGCGCTCGACCACCCTGCCCCGATCGACCTCGGGAATGCCCGGTCCATTGTCGCCGACCGTGATCCTGGCGCGCCCACCTTCGGACCTGAGGCTGACCTTGATGAGGCCCTGCTTGCCTTCCGCCGGCTCGTAGTACTTGAGCGCGTTCTCGATCAGGTTCACCAGCGCCTGGCCGAGAAGCTCGCGGTTGCCGTGGATGTGCAGCCCCTCGGCGATATCGGTCTCGAGCACCATGCCCTGGTCCTCGGCGAGGGGGCCGTAGAGTTCGGCGACGTCGCTCACCACCGCGCTCAGGTCGATCTCGTTCAGCGCCCCCGAGGGGGTGCCGGCTTCGGCCCGCGCGATCATCAGCAGCGCGTTGAAGGTCCGGATGAGCTTGTCGCTCTCCTCGATGGTCGTCTCCAGCGCCTCGCGCCGCGCCGCCTCGTCCTTGCTTTCGAGCAGGGCCGACTCCGCCTTGTTGCGCAGTCGGGTCAGCGGAGTCTTGAGGTCGTGGGCGACGTTGTCGGTGACCTCCTTCATCCCCTGCATGAGCTTCTCGATGCGATCGAGCATGGCGTTGAGGTTGGTGGCGAGGGCATCGAATTCGTCGTTGCGCCGCGTCACCGGCACGCGCTCGCTGAGGTCGCCGGCCATGATCTTGTTGGAGGTGGAGGCGATGGTGTCGACGCGGCGCAGCACGCGCACCGAGGTCACGATGCCGGCGATCAGCGAGAAGAGCAGGATGCCGCCGACGCCGATGGCGAACCACTGGAAGACGATGGCGGTGAAGCCGCGGCGCTCGACCACGTCGCGGCCGACGACAAGGATCAGCCCACTGGCCAGCTTCTCCGATCGCACCAGCGCGTTGCCCTGGCGCGGCCGCAGGTCGCCGCCGCCATCGCTCAGGCCCGGGGTGCGATCGTAGTTGAAGCTGTAGGTGCCGGGCTCGGCGACGACCTCTGACGGCAGGTCGGAGACGTTGCCGACGATCTTCTGGCCGGTGGGATCGGCGAGATAGTAGATGCCGGGCCCGGGCTGGGAGGCGAGCTGGCCGATGGCGAGGATGGTGGCGCGGAAGCCGCCGTCGTCGTCGATGCGCCTGATGGCGAAGGTCTCGCGATCGATCTGCTCGGCCTGCTGGCGCTGCAGCTGGATCGTGGTCTGCCAGAAGATGAGCCCCAGCAGCCCCACCGCGAAGACGATGAAGATCAGCATGAAGATCGCGGTCAGGCGCACCGTGGTCGTGCGCCAAAGCTCGGCGAGACGGTACATGTCAGTCGCGGATCATGTAGCCGGCGCCGCGGATCGTATGCAGCAGCGGATTGGCGTGCCCCTTGTCGATCTTGGCGCGAAGCCGCGACATGTGCACGTCGATGACGTTGGTCTGGGGGTCGAAGTGATAATCCCAGACGTTCTCGAGCAGCATGGTGCGGGTCACCACCTTGCCGGCATTCTTCATCAGGTATTCGAGCAGGCGGAACTCGCGCGGCTGGAGCAGGATGGGCTCGCCGTCGCGCTCCACCTTGCGGCTCAGCCGGTCGAGCTGCAGGCCGCCGACCTCGAGGCTCGTCGCCGCCTCCGCCGGCGAGGAGCGGCGGGCCAGCACCTCGATGCGGGCGAGAAGCTCGGTGAAGGCATAGGGCTTGACGAGGTAGTCGTCGCCGCCGGCGCGCAGGCCGGTCACGCGGTCATCGACCTCGCCCAGGGCGGAGAGGATCAGCACCGGGGTGTGGTCTTCCTCGGCCCTCAGGCTCTCGATGATCGAGAGGCCGTCGCGCCGGGGCAGCATGCGGTCGATCACCAGCACGTCGTAGTCCATCGACGAGGCCATGGCGTAGCCGGTCTCACCGTCGCTGGCGTGGTGCGTCACGTGGCCGGCCTCATCCAGCGCCTGGATGAGGTAGCTCGCCGCCTCGCGATCGTCCTCGATCAGCAGAATCTTCATGGCACCAGCCCCCGGCTCATTCTGCGTCATTCCAGCAAAGACCGGAACCCTTGCGGATCCCGGTCTTGGCAGGACTGACGGAAGGGAGGAAGGGCCCCGAGGCAGGTCGCCCCGGAGCCCCTAAGTCCTTACGACTTGTCTTCGGTGATCGGCAGGCCGACGAAGCGGGTGTTGCCGTCGCGCTGGGCCTTCACGAGAGCCGTGTTGCGGCCGTTGTCCTTGACCGACTGGATGGCCTTCTCGAACTCATCGACCGACTTCACGGCCTGGTTGTTGACCTCGAGAATGGTGTCACCCACGGCGAAGCCACGCTCAGCGGCAGCCGAACTCGGATCGACGTCCTGGATCAGCAGGCCTTCACCACCCGAGTTCGGCACGAGCGTCAGGCCGACGCTGGTCGAAGCGGGCTCGGGCGCAGCCGGCGGCTGCTGCTGGGTCTGCTCATCGCTGGGAGCCTGCGCGGCCTCGTCGAGCTTGCCGAGCGTCACGGAGATCTTCTGCTCCTTGCCGTCGCGCCAGATGGTCAGCTCGACGGTAGAGCCCGGGTTCTTGCCGGCGATGGTGCGGCTCAGGTCGAGCGCATCGGTCACCTGGTCACCGTCCACGGCCGTGATCACGTCACCCGACTTGACGCCAGCCTTGTCGGCCGGGCTGTCCTTGGAGGGCTCGGTCACGAGTGCACCCGCCGCAGTGGCGAGGCCGACGCTCTCGGCGATGTCGCGGTTCACGTCCTGGATGCCGACGCCGAGGAAGCCACGGGTCACGGCGCCATGCTCGATGAGCTGGTTCGTCACCTGCTTGACCACGCTCGCCGGGATGGCGAAGGCGATACCGACGTTGCCGCCATTGGGCGAGAAGATCGCGGTGTTCACGCCGACGACCTCACCCTGCATGTTGAAGTCCGGGCCACCGGAATTGCCGGTGTTCACGGCCGCGTCGATCTGCAGGAAGTCGCCATAGGCCGAGCCGGCGATGTCGCGGCCACGGGCCGAGATGATGCCGGCGGTCACGGTGCCGCCGAGGCCGAACGGGTTACCCACGGCCACGACCCACTCGCCGACGCGCGGCTCGATATCGCTGAGCTTGACGAAGGGAAGGTCCGTCTCGCCCTCGAGCTTGACGACCGCGAGGTCGGTCTTCTCGTCGGTACCGACGAGCTTGGCCTGCTTCTCGGTGCCGTCCTCGAAGATGACCGTTACCTTCTCGGCATCGTCGACGACGTGGTTGTTGGTGACGATGTAGCCGTCAGCCGAAATGACGAAGCCGGAACCGGCTGCCATGGTGCGACGCGGCGGCTGCGGGCGTGCGTTGTTGTTGTTGTCGCGGCCGGGCGCGCCGAACTGCTCGCCGAACTGCTCGAAGAAATCACGGAACGGGTGGTCGTTCGGGAGATCCGGGAAGCGGAACTCGAACTGGCGACCGCCGCGCTGCAGGTCGCGGCCCTTCTCGGAACCCTCGACCACGATCGAGACAACGGCCGGCTTCACCGCCTCGACGAGGTCGGCGAAATTCGGGACGTTGGTCACGGCGGGAGCCGTGATCTGTGCGGCGGGCACGAGCTTGGCGGACTGGGCGGTGGAAGGTGCAGTCGCGGCAACGAAAGCAGTGCCGCCCCCGATACCTGCAAGGATAGCGAGAGCCGAGGCCCCGATCCAGCGGCGGGCGCGGGAGTTGAGAGTCGAGCGCATGTGGTTCTCCTTCAATCAGGCACTCATTGTGGGCCAGACATATGGAGGGTGCCGCCTTTCTGCAGCGTGTCGCCTGTCTTAAATATCGGTAATGTTACCGGGCGTCCGGAGCGCTTTTCTCAGCTGCTAGAATATCGCCTCGCGCAGCAGGTCGAGCGCGACCACTGTCAGCACGATCTTGAAACCCCAGCGGAAAGCGGCCTCGGGCACCTTCACGAGCAGCCTGCTCCCGAGCGCCGTGCCGCCAAATCCGGAAACGACCATCGCAACGATCAGCGGCAGGTATTCCGCGAAGGCGAAGCCCAGGAACACGAAGACGACGACCTTGAACGTGTTCTGCAACGTCATCAGCATGGCGTGCGTCGCGACCAGATGGCGCCGGTCGGCGAGGCCCTTGATGAACACGGCCACCAGCGGCCCGGTGGCGCCCACGACCATCGACAGGGCGGAGATCACCGCCCCGCCGACGACCTGCGCGACGCGGGAACGCCCGACGATCCGGGGCTGCGGCAACCACGTCGTCAGCAGCACGAAAGCGGCGATCGCCACCTGCAACGCCGTCGCCGGCAGCAGGCTCGCGAACTGCCCGCCGATCACGGTGCCGATCGCCCCACCGAGCGCCAGCCACAGCACCAGGTGCCACTGGACATGCGCGCGCTGCACGATGGCGCGGCCGCCGTTCGAACCGAGCTGGATGGCGCCATGGAGCGGCACCACCACAGCGGGCGGAAACACCAGCGCCAGCACCGCCACCATCAGCGTGCCACCGCCGAGCGAGAAGGTCGCCGTGATCAGCGACGTCACGAAGCTCAGGACGATGAGTGCGAGCGCCATCGTCGCATCGAGGCCGGCGGGGAGAAGATCGGTGAATGGCAAGGGCGGGATCCGGAGGGGTCGGGCCTGAGTAGCCCCGCCCATCCGCAGCCGCAAGTGGCGGCCTACTTGAGTTCGTCGAGGGCCCGCTTCTGCTCTTCCGTCAGGGCCGGCTCGGGCTCTGCATGCCGCTTGCGGCGCGCCCCGATCCACACCACGATCCCACCGATCAGCAGCACCACCGGCGCGGCCACCCAGAGCAGGATCGTGTGCGGCGCCACCACCGGGTTGAGCAGCACGTACTCGCCATAACGGGCGACGAGGAAGGCGCGGACCTGATCGTCGGTGTCCCCCGCGACCAGCCGCTCGCGCACCAGCACCCGCAGGTCGCGGGCGAGGTCGGCGTCGGACTCGTCGATCGACTGGTTCTGGCAGACGAGGCAGCGCAGTTCGGTCGAGATCGCCCGGGCCCGCGCCTCGAGCGTGGGGTCCGCCAGCATCTCGTCGGGCCGAACGGCGAGCGCGGGCACGCTCAGCAGCACCAGCATCACGATGGCGAGGAGCGCCCTCATTCGGCTGCCGCCCGGGCCGCGGCCGGCTGTGGTGCGCCGACGCGCAGCCGGCGGTAGCTGAGCGACAGGAAGCCGGCGCCGGCCATGATCAGGCAGCCCAGCCAGATCAGGGTGACATAGGGCTTGTACCAGAGCCGTACCACGGTCTTGCCATCCGGGGTCGGCTCGCCCAGCTGCAGGTAGAGCTGGCTGAAGCCATAGGTTTCGATCGCCGCCTCGGTCGTCGGCTGGCCGCTCGCGACGTAGATCCGGCGCTCCGCCAGCGCCGTACGTACCCCACCACCCGGCGCGCGGATCGAGAAGGTGCCGGTGTCGGACACGAAGTTCGGGCCTTCGACGTGCTGCATGCCTTCGAACGTCACCTGGTGATCGCTGATCACCACGCCCTGCCCCGGCGTCATGATGGTGATGAGTTCGTTCTGCCAGGCGCTCGCCGCGACGATGCCGATCACCGAGAGGCCGAGCCCGAGGTGGGCCAGCGCCGTAGCCCAGGCGGTACGCGGCAGGCCGAACAGGCGCTTCAGCGACGTGACGACATCGGTGCGGAAGAACCTGGCGCGGTCGACGAGCTCGGCAAGGGCGCCGAACGAAACCCAGAAGCCGAGCAGCAACCCGAGCGGCGCCAGCGACACCGAGGCACCGGTCAGCGCGAAGCAGAGGACGGCCGCGAACAGCGCCAGCCCGGCCGCACCGGCCAGCCGCTGCGTCACCGCGATCAGGTCGCCGCGCTTCCAGGCGAGGAAGGGCCCGAAAGGCAGGATGATCAGGAGCGGCGCCATGATCGCGCCGAAGGTGAGGTTGAAGAACGGCGCACCGACCGAGATGGTCTCGCCGATCAGGGCATCGAGCAGCAGCGGATAGAGCGTTCCCACCAGCACAGCCGCGAGTGCGGCCATGAGGAACAGGTTGTTGAGGATCAGCGCCCCCTCGCGGCTGATCGGCGCGAACAGCCCGCCGGCCCGCAGCGACGAAGCGCGGAAGGCGAACAGCGAGAAGGCGCCACCGATGAAGGCGGCGAGCAAGGCGAGGATGACCATGCCGCGCGTCGGATCGGCGGCGAAGGTGTGCACCGAGGTCAGGATGCCCGAGCGCACCATGAAGGTGCCGAGCAGGCTGAGCGAAAATGTGATGATGGCGAGGAAGATCGTCCAGATCTTGAGCGCGTTGCGCTTCTCCATCACCAGCGCCGAATGGAGCAGCGCGGTGCCGGCGAGCCATGGCATGAAGCTCGCGTTCTCGACCGGATCCCAGAACCACCAGCCGCCCCAGCCGAGCTCGTAGTAGGCCCAGTACGAGCCCATGGCGATGCCGAGCGTCAGGAAGCACCAGCTGACCAGCGTCCACGGCCGCACCCAGCGGGCCCAGGCGGCATCGATCCGGCCCGAGATCAGCGCCGCCATGGCGAAGCTGAAGCAGACCGAGAAGCCGACATAGCCGAGGTAGAGCAGCGGCGGGTGGATGGCGAGGCCGATGTCCTGCAGGATCGGGTTCAGGTCCTTGCCCTCGAACGGGGCCGGCGACAGGCGCAGGAACGGGTTCGAGGTGAAAATGGTGAAGCCGATGAAGGCCGCGGCGAGCAGGCTCTGCATCGCCAGCACCAGCGCCATCAGGTCCTTGGGCAGGTTACGCCCAAAGGCCGCGACGGCCGCGCCCATGATCACGAGGATCAGCACCCACAGGACCATCGAGCCCTCGTGGTTCCCCCATACCGCGGTGATCTTGTAGATCAGCGGCTGGGTCGAATGGGCGTGCTCGAAGGCGAGCTTGAGCGAGAAGTCCGAGGTCACGAAGGCCTGGATCAGCGCCACGAATGCGGCCGCCACCAGCACGAACTGCAGTACCGCCGCCTGCTGGAGGTAGCCGGCAACGGCCTCACGCCGCCAGAAGGCAAGGCCCACCACCGCCGAGATGGCGGCAATGGCAAAGGCGAGGACGAGGGCGAAATGGCCGAGCTCGATGGTCATGCCACGCCTCCTGCTGCTGGTGCGGGAAGCGCACCCCCCACCCTGTCCCTCCCCCGCAAGGGGAGAGGAGACGCCAACACTTCTACCAGTGCGTTACGAAGACTTGCGAGCGCAGGTCTCCCTCCCCCTTGCGGGGAGGGAACAGGGGTGGGGGTATACTTCCGCCACGATGCTGACAACACCTTCAAAGCGGTGCCCCTTCGCGCTGCCATTCGCCGCGCTTCTTGAGCTCGTCCACTAGCTCTTTCGGCATGTAGTTCTCGTCGTGCTTGGCCAGCACGTTGGTCGCGGCGAACGTGCCCGTGGCGGAGACGCTGCCTTCCACCACCACGCCCTGGCCCTCGCGGAACAGGTCGGGGAGCAGGCCGACGAAGTGCACCGGCATCTCGGTCTGCCCGTCGGTCACCACGAAATCGGAGGTCTGGCCAGCACGGGTCCAGGTCCCTTCCTTCACGAGGCCGCCCAGGCGAATGGACGTGCCGGCCGCGATCTGGCGTTCCTGCACTTCGCTGGGGGAATAGAAGAAGACGATCTGGTCACGCAGGGCGACGAAGATCAGGCCGGCGGCCACTACCAGTACGGCGCCGAGTCCACCGATGATCGCCAGGCGTTTCTGCTTACGGGTCACTTGTTTGCCACCAATCCGTTATCCGCTGCGAGAACATCGAGTTCCGCGCGATCCCCGGCATCCGGGTATGCCTTGCGGGCCAGGTCATACGCCTGCTGCGCAAGGTCGTTTTGACCCAGCACAAGCCGCGAACGCACCAGCCGCGTCCATTCTGCGATCGTACCGCCATCGGCCATCAGCCGGGCCGACAGGCCATCCACCATTCCGGCAATGGCCGACTCGTCGGGGAGCGCGCCGCCGTTGAGACCGGTCTCGGCCGCTGCCAGCCCCGCCTCGGCATTGGCAACCCAGCTCTCGTCGCCCTTGGACAGCTTGAGCAGGTTCTCCCATTCGGCCTTGGCGGTGGCGAAGTCGCCCTCGCGCGTCGCCTCGCCGGCAATGTAGTAGCGCGAGCGGATGTGTGCCGGATCGCGCGCCGCAGCGCTGCGGAACAGCTCCATCGGCTCGCCCTTGGCGTCGCCGCCATTGGCCATCATCACGGCTTCGCCGAGATCGGTCTCGCGGTCGGCGTTGGGTCCTGCGAGTTCGATCACCTTGCGGAGGGCCGTTGCCGCATCGGCGAAACGGCCGAGCTGCATGTAGGCCGGAGCGACGACGGTCCAGCCGCGCAGGTCGTCGGGGGTCTGCTTCAGCTGCGCCTCGATCCGCGCAATCGCGTCGTCGAGCGTGAGGGTGGACGGGGCAGCGTCGGTCCGCGTCGCCAGCGGCTGCGCCGGGAGGTCCGGCCGACCCAAAGCGCCATAGATGCCGAAGGCCAGCAGCGCCGTTGCAATCGCCGCACCGGCGACGATGCCGCGCTTGCCGTTGCCCTGCGCGACCGCGCCGGGACCGGCCTTCAGCCGCAGGAGTTCGCGCGCCAGCTCGCCCTTGGCGGCCTCGGCTTCGGCCGGACCAAGGCGGCCAAGGGCGGCGTCGGACTCGATTTCCTTGAGCTGAAGCCTGAGGTGCTGCACCTCAGGGCTGTCTACAACGGCAGGGCTCGCGTTGACCCTCCGCCGCGCACCCGCATAATAGAGTGCGGCGCAGGCGACAACTGTGACCACAATAGCGAGCGACCAGAAGACCATGTACAGAACCGTGCCTCAAAGGAGGGTGCTGAAATGCGCCCGATCTATAAAGGCATTCGGGCAAATAATGCACCCACACACACGGTTGTGTGGCGGACGCATCGTCGCATGCGCACAGGTCCACTGATCCCATGGCCAGCGACGGTTTCGACTACCTGATCGTTGGCTCGACCCCACTTGCGGGCCTTGTTGCCGGCCTTCTCGCCAGCGCCCACGGCAAGCAGGTCTGTATCGTCGGCGAGCCCTTCTCGCCCTTCCGCCTGCAGCGCAGCCTCACGCTGTCGGTCGCACCGGTCACCCGGCCGGAGACGCTGATCCTGCTGCAACGGGCCGCGGCCGAGGCCGTCCGGCTCGTCAATGGCTGGGGCAAGGGCCTCGTGACCCGCGTTGATCCCCTCTTCATCGCCGAGACGCCCGAGAGCATCGCCGCGCTCGGCTACTTCCGCCAACTCGCCCTGGCGCTCGGCTATGCCGTCGAGCCCGTTGCGGACCGGAGCCTCGCCGAGGGCCTGATTCTCAGGGTGCGCGATGTCCAGCTCCTCGGCCACGGGCGGTTCGAGCCGGCGCTCGAGCAATGGCTCGGCCAGCACGGCGTCAGGCGGCTCGATCGCGCCGAAGCCGCCGTCAGCATCCGCAAGGACGGCACGGCGCGGATCACTGCCGGCGAGCTTGCCGTCGACGCCGCGCGGTCGATCCTCCTCGACGACGAGGCGATCCTCACCCATCTGCCCGAGGACTCACGCGACCGCAGCCTCGTCGAACAGCCGGCCTCGGCGCTGCTGCTCGAAGGCGCCAAGGGCCTCTCTGCCCCGTACCTCGCCTTCCTCGATCGGGGTGTGACGCTCACGCAGGATGGCCGCGCCGGCGTATCGGCGCTGACGTCGGGCGATCCCGCCACCACCCGCGCCCGGCTGGGCAGCGCCGCGGCCCGGGCGGGGGCGCTGCGCATCGCCGGGGAGATGGTCTTCAACACGATCGCGACCACGGACGGCGCGCCCTATGTCGGGCCGGCGCGCGGTGGCAAGGCCGTGGTCGTCGCGGGGCTAGGCCCGGCTGCCGCGTTCTTTGCGCCGGCCGTGGCGCGCCACCTCGCGGGCGCCTCGCCGGCCGATGAAGAGGCCTGGTTTGCCGCGCGCGGCGCCACCCGCGGCAATCTCCGGCTGCAGGCGGCCGAGTACGCACCGGTGTCGGCGTGAGCGAAACCCCAAACCGGTTGCCGGGCGACGCACCACATGGCCTCGGCGGTTCAGCCATCGACCGAAGCCGGCGCATCAGTTTCCGCCTCAACAGCCGTCAGATCGAGGGATTTGCGGGAGACTCGGTGCTTTCGGCCGCTCTCGCCGACGGCATCCAGATCGCGGGGCGCCATGGCGACGAGCCCATCGCGCTGGACGAGACCTTTGCCCCCCTCGTTTCGACCGGCAAGGGCGCCGCGCTGCCGATGGAGCGCACGCCGGCACTCGATGGCGTCGACTTCGTCACCATCGGCGACCGGCGCGACCCGATCGCGTCGGGTGGCCTCCTCGGCACCGTGCGCCACCTGCTCGTCGGCCCGGCGCGTACACTCAATCATCGCTTCGGCGATGCAACCGCCATCGCCGCACCCTGGCACAATGCGTCGCCCACCGAGACGATCGAGGCCGATTTCGCCATTGTCGGCGGCGGCATCGCCGGGCTCAGCGCTGCGGCTGCCGCTTCGGCCGCGGGCAAGAGCGCCGTCCTCGTCGAGCGCACCGACACGCTGGGCGGTATCACACGTTATTTTGGCGGCATCGACGGCGAGGCGTCGCCCGACGAGACCATCACCGAACTGCTGGCGGGGCTCGAGGGAAAGACCCCGGTCACCGTACTGCTGCGCGCCGAGGCCTTTGCCATCGCGGGCACTACCCTGCGCGTCCATCAGGTTGTGGTCGATGGCGACCGGCCGACCTCGCGGGTGGTGGCGATCGTTGCCAGGCACATCGTCATCGCGACCGGCGCCATGGAGCGGCTGCCGGTCTTTCCGGGCAACCGCACGCCCGGCATTGCCGGCGCGCTCGCCGCCTACATGCGGGCGGAGCGCTACGGCGTCTGGCCGGGCCGGCGCGCGCTGTTCACGACCCCGCAGAGCTTCGCCTACCGCCTCGCCCTCCATGCCGCCGATGCCGGCGTGGCGGTCCAGCGCATCGTCGACAGCCGGCTCGCGCCGCTCTCCCGCTTCGTCGATTTCGCCAAGGCCATGGGCATCACCCTCGCCTCGGCGCTCGCGCCCAGCCACGCCGAGCCGCTGGAGCGGAACAAGCCGGGGCTCAGGGTCAGCTTCTCGGTCAACATGGATGAGATCAGCCACGATGCCAGCGCGATCGAGACCGACCAACTGATCGCGGCGGGCGCCTGGCAGCCCGATATCATGCTCTGGCTTCGCGCCGGCGGCGCTGCCGCATGGGACGAGACCAACGGCTGGCTCGCGCCTCGCGGCTCGGTCGCGACGCTCTCGCTTGCCGGCTCAGCCGCAGGCTTGCGGACCAACGCGGCGGCTCTCGCCAGCGGCAAGGCCGCTATCCTCACCCAGCTCGGCAAGTCGGCCCCGCGCGTCGTCGACCACGTCATCGAGGAAGCATTCGAGACGCCGGATGCGCACACCTCGGTCGCGCCGTTCCGGCCTCACGCCAAGGGCAATACCTATCTCGATCGCGGCGCCTCGCTCATCACCCGCCGCTCGGCCGAAACCAGCCGGCACGGCATCTCGGGCATCGCGGTCCGCCCGGTCCAGCTCAGCCTCGGCGACATCGCGGCAGCGGTGGATATCGGCTCGATGGCGGCGCGCGACGCCGGCTCGGTTGCCGCCGAGCGCTGCGCCCTCGCAGGCGAGATCACCGACACCGGCTGGCGCGTCCATCCGCCTGCGCCCGCGACTGCCGAGGTGCCTGCCCCACCGGTCTGGCTCACCGGCCGCTTCGGCGACAAGCCGCAGGTGTGGGCCATCGCGTCGGCCGACGCACGCAATTTCGGCCCCGGGTGCCTCGTCTTCACGAACTCGGAAACCAGCGATCCGCTCAAGGCGATCGGCATCATCTATGCCGCGCCGCTCCCCGGCACGCATGGCGGCATCGCGATCATGGCGGGCACGCCGGACAACGCGTCGCTCTTCGTCCGCGACGCCGGCACGGCGGTCGCATCGCGCCTCACGGGACAGTTGAAGCTCAAGAGCTAGCCGGCCCGCCGCTCGACGCCGTCACGGGCACGGCGCAGCACATCGGCATAGTCGGGGTTGAAGCGCAGCGAGGCCATCTTGATTGCCGCATCGAGGCGGGCGCCGATGACACGGTCGGCCGGGTTCTGGCGGAAAAGCTCGAGGTTGCGCTGCACGTGGATTTCGAGAGCCTGCCCGACCTGGTTCCATATCTGGTCGAACAGCGCATTGAGCGCCAGCGAGTCGCGACAATCACGCACCATGGCCATCACGTAGCAGCCGTTGAGCGCGGCCAGCACCTGGTCGCTGTCGATCCGGTCGGTGCCATGATGGCGGCGGAGGGCCAGGTTGATGTCCGGCCCGACTTCCCGGAGCCTCGGGTCAAGCAATTCCGAGACCGTCTTGGTCAATGCCGCAATGATCGTCGACCAGCGCGTCAGCCGGCCCAGCTCGACAAAGCCGGTCACGGCGCGCATCAGCCGGTGGAAGCGATCCATGGCGCGGCAGATGAGATCGACATCGGAGAAGGCGCCGCGCTGCTGCAGGGCCGGGATCTGCGCCTGCGCGTGGCTCAGCATGGCATCGACCAGGGGCCCGAAGCCGGCACGCTGGACCGACGCCTCGGTGGCGGAGTCGGCGATGCGGACCACGGCGGCCATCAACCGGCCCGGATGGGTCACCTGCCCCATCGCCGCCTGCATCAGCAGAGCAGTCACCGCCTGGTCGGCGAGCGGCATGGACTGGAGCGCGAGGCCCAGCGCCGCATCGTCGGTCATGGCGTTGGTGGCGCGCCCGAAGGCCTGCGCCTTGTCGAACAGGGCCCGGCACTTCAGCGCACCGAGGATCACCGGCATGCGGGCGAACACATCGTCACCGCCCACCTGGATCTTCAGCCGCCGCAAATCCTCTTCCGAGGTGACGGCAAGCCGCGCGCGAGCGCGCTGCAGCAGCTCCGGCACGAGCGCATCGAGCGCCTTACGCGCCGCTTCGTCATCGGTGGCAGTGGAGTCGATCAGGTCCGGCGCGACGTCGCGGACCAGCCAGGTCCAGGCCGACCGGGCGTGGCCTTCGGCAATGGCGCCGGCGAACTCGAAAGTCGTGATGCCCGGAACGAGGACGGCGTCGATGAGCCCGAAAAAGGGCCGAGCCACCAGCTGCGGACCGCGCGAAGGCGCGGTCTCGGTCGGAGCGGCTGAGGCAGTCCTGTCGTTCATGGAAACCGGGGGGCGATGAGGTCCAGCGTAGTCCCTGACCCTAGCTGCCCCCGGTAAACAAATGGCTGATCGGGCAAGCTCGCCCGATCAAATCGCCATCAGCCAGTGACGCTCCAGTTGCCGGTCGCATCACGACAGGCGGTGCCCTTGCGGGCATGCGGAGCGCCGCCGACGGTCACCGTGTGGGTGAAGTCGCGGCAGTCGATGTTGTTGACGCGCACATAGGGGCCAACGGTCACCGAACCGGCAACGCCCTTGTCGCCGTTCCAGGTGCGCGGTGCGCCCGGGCGGCCGAAGGTCAGCGCGTTGAACTGCGCGCTCGCCGCTTCGGATTTGTCCTTGGCGGTCAGCTGGCCGAGGATCGAGCCGTCGACGAAGGCGCTGACGTCGTTCATCGCCACTGTGGTCGGCTGGATGGCGGTCGTCGCCGGCAGCGAAGCGGGCGTGATCGTCGGCTGGGTGGCGAGGGTCGAATTCGGCTGCGGCAGCGTCGGGCCAACAGCGATGTCGGAGGTCGAGGGGCCCATGCTGCACCCGGCGAGCAGGAGCATGGCGAGGACTGGAAGGGCGCGGACGGGCTGCTGCATGTCGGTCTCGGTTGAAGGCCGGGGCCTTACTCTTTTCGTATTGAGGCGAAAGTGCGGAAGCCAGCGACCTTGGCGGCAGGCAACCGCAGTTCGGCTAGCAGGCCCCCCAGCACAGACCGTTTCAATTGCAAGGAGCCGCCGTAGACGTCAACCAGTTCCTTGACGATATCCAGCCCCAGGCCCGATCCGGGCGTCTTCTCGTCCAGCCTGACACCTCTACGCAACACTTTGGTCGCTTCTTCCTCGGTCAGCCCCGGTCCGTCGTCGTCGACCTTGATCAGCAGGTTGGTCGTTCCGTCGCGCCTTTCGGCCACAACCGTGACGCCGATCGAGGACTTGGCCCACTTGCAGGCATTGTCGAGCAGGTTCCCCGCCATCTCCTCGAGGTCGCCCTCGTCGCCGCGGAACCAGGGCAGCGAGGCGTCGGGCCGGACCATGGCGATGGTCACGCGCGGGTTGAGCTTCTGCATCACGCGCGTCAGCCGCAGCATGACGTGGGTCGCGTCTGCCTTCTTGCCCACCACCGCGGAGCGGGCGGCAAGCCGCGCCCGGTCGAGATAGGTGGTGACCAGCTGGCTCATCTTCTCGGTCTCGGTCGAGACGACCTTGGCCAGCAGGTTGGACTTGTGGGCGACCGCCTCGTTGCGCAGCACAGCGATCGGCGTCTTCAGCCCATGGGCGAGGTTGCCCACCTGGTTGCGCGCGCGCTCGACGATCTGGGCGTTGGCGCGCAGCAGCTCGTTGATCTCTTCGGAGAGCGGAGCGATCTCGGCGGGATAGGAGCCGGTCACGGACGGGGCGTCGCCCTCGCGCACGCGCTCCACCTCGCGCCGCAGCCGCCCGATGGGCCGGAGGGCCAGCCGAGCGACGATGGTCGACATCACCGCCAGCATGATCGCCACCGCGCCGAGCACGATCAGCGTCTGGCCGCGGAACTCGTCGACCAGCGACAGGATCTCGTCGAGCGAGCCCGTCACCATGATGTGGAGCGGCACGCCGTTCACGGTCACGGCGCGCTCGATCACGCGGATCTTGGTGCCGAACGGGTCGGTCACCACCGCGGTCTTGGCGTTGGTGCTGTCGAACGGGCCTGGGAGCGGGCCGAGCACCATGCCGACATAGGAGTTGGAGAAGTTGAGCAGCTCGCCGTCTTCGGCGCGAATAGCCCAGTACCAGCCCGAACCCGTGCGATCAAAGCGCGGATCGGCAACGCTGATCTGGTCCGATTTCGGGGACTCCGACAGCAGGCTCAGGTCGGTCAGCGTCTCGACGTGGAACTCAAGCGTCTCGACGAGGCTGTTGTCCAGCGCGCGGGAGTAGAGCTCGGTGAGCAGGAAGGCCGTCGCCACCAGCGCGACGATCAGCCAGCCGGCCGACAGCAGGAACAGCGCGGCCGCTATCGAGCCCCGGCGGCCCTTCGGTTGAGTCGAGGTCTGCTCGCGGGGGCGGAACCACCCCCCGATCCGATCACGCCAGGTGGGACTGTCCGTGCTCAATCCTCAGCAATCTGGTAGCCGAGCCCCCGCACCGTCTGGATGCAGTCGTCCGGCAGCTTCTTGCGCAACCGCCCGACGAACACTTCGATGGTGTTGGAGTCGCGGTCGAAATCCTGGTCGTAGAGATGCTCGGTCAGCTCGGTGCGCGAGATCACCTTGCCCTTGTGGTGCATCAGGTAGCTCAAGAGGCGCAGCTCGTGGCTGGTGAGCTTGATGGAATGGCCGTCCACCGTCACCTTGCCCGCCTTCACGTCGAGCCGGACCGAACCCGCCACGATCTCGTTGCTGGCCTGGCCGGCGGCGCGGCGCACCAAAGCGCGAACGCGGGCCAGCACCTCTTCCATATGGAAGGGCTTGGCAACGTAATCGTCGGCGCCGGCGTCGATGCCCTGCACCTTGTCGCTCCAGCGGTCGCGGGCGGTCAGCAGCAGCACCGGCGTCTTGCGGCCGGCGCGGCGCCATTCCTCGAGCACGGAGAGCCCGTCCATCTGCGGCAGGCCGATATCGAGCACGATCGCGTCGTACGGCTCCGTGTCGCCCAGGAAATGGCCCTCTTCGCCGTCGAAGGCCACGTCGACGACGTAGCCGCCTTCGGTGAGCGCCTCTTTCAGCTGGCGGTTGAGATTGGTGTCGTCCTCAACGACGAGAATACGCATATCGGTCCCCTTGTGCCGCCGCGACCGGACCACGCGCCCGGCTTAGCCGGCCCTTCGCGCAAGGACGGTCGAGCCCGAATTCTACAGAACGCCTCACTGGGCGGGCAAGCTCACAGGTTTGCTTTCGCCGGTCTCGTCCATCACGTTGACCTGCCACTCCCACTGGCCGCCGACGTTGCATACCCGTGCCTGCGAACTGATGATCTTGCCGTCGACACCCGACTGCGCGATCGCCTGCGACAGCTGAACCAGCTCGCCGGTATCGATCTTTTCCTGGATCTCGCGCTTGGACAGGCACTCCTGCGCCGAGGTCGGCGCAGCCAACCCCAAGCCCAGCCCCAGCGCCAGGACGCCGGCCGCCACCAATGTCAGTTTCTGTGTCATCGGGGGGTTATGGGGTGGAATGGCTGAATGTGGGATGAACGGGGGCTGCTTCCCCGGCCATTGCCCACACTGTAGCTATGCGCTACATTCCGTGCATGAAGCAGATCGCCTACACCAAGGACGCGTTGAGGGCGCTGCGCAAGATGCCCACCAACACGGCCGAAAGGATCAGGGCGAAGATCGAAGCATATGCAACCGATCCGGCCTCGCAGGCCAACAACGTCAAGGCGTTGCAGGGTCGGCCGGGTATCCGGCTCCGGGTCGGCGACTGGCGTGTCATCATGGAGGATGGCGCGGTGCTGGCCGTGCTGCAGATCGGGCCACGCGGCGGCATCTACGACTGAAGGAGACTCTAGATGAACGAGATGGTCACCATCACCAAGGCCGAGTACGAGCGCCTGCTTGAGGCTGCCGAAGACCTTGCCGATATCGCAGCCTACGACCGAGCCAAGGCCGCCCTTGCCGCAGGCGACGACGAACTCATCCCCGCCGAGTTTGCCAACCGGCTGATCGCCGGCGAAAGCCCCGTCCGCGTGTACCGGGAGTTCCGCGGCCTGACCCAGGTCGCGCTCAGCGAGGCCTCCGGGGTCAACCGTGTCCAGATCGCCAATATTGAATCCGGCAGGAAGCGGGGATCTGTGGACACATTGAAAAAGCTGGCAGGGGCGCTTGGGGTGTCGCTGGACGACCTGGCTTGAACAGCGCCGAGTCTCCGCCGCGGAACCGTCGGGCACCTGGTCAGCACGTAGGTGAAAGCACCATCAGGTGTCGCCAACAGAGCACGACTCGGTCGGCATCCTAAGATGCCCCGTCGTGAAACTTTGGGGATCCGGGAATGGCAAAGAAGTCACCGTGGCACTCTGTGAAGCAGAGCGTTCACCACAACAACACCTCCTGCAACACCGGCAACAACATCGAGAAAGAGAACCTTCGCGACGGTACCGGCGGGAAGCCGCTTTGCGCGGAATGTGCCAGGCTTGCCTGAACGGAGGACGACTGCGACTGGTCGAAGTCTACTGGCGCACAGCGATGGGTCGACAGTGTCGCCGACCCATCGCCTGCATGTGCCCTAGACGGCCCCCTTAATTCCCTTGCGCAAGAACAAGATCGCCAGCCCCTCCATCAGCAGCTGACCCGCCGCGTGCCCCTCGAAGCTGGGCAGGTCCACGCCCACGAGTTGGCTGATGGCCGCGAGCACCATGGCTGCGGCGACGATGTAGGTCTTGAAGCCGTCCAGAATTCCGAAAGTCATCAGGGTTCTCCTCAGTTGGGATGACAGGAAGCCCACCAGCAGCCTGAGCCGCTGGCGGGCGATGGCCTCGTCGAGGCCATCGAAGATGGTCTTACGCATGGAAGGTGCCGGCCCCCGGATGTCCCGGCCCGAAGACCGGGCTCAGTTGCTCTACGGTGAAGTCGAACGAGGCCGGCGGCGCGCCGAAATCTGCGGCCTGCTGCGCGGCCGTGTAGGTCGCGCCCGCTGCCGCTGCCGCGATGGTCCGCACCGGCGTCGGCCCATCGAGGATGGTCACCCGGTAGGCCTCGGGCACGTGCTCGAGCGGAACTTCCACCGCAGCCCAGGCGCCGGCATCGGCTCGGCTGCGCCGCAGCCAGCTGAGGCTCACGTCGCCCCCTGCCCCGCGCACGGCCCTCAGATGCACCGGCGGCAGCGGCAGCACCGGCCCCAGCGACGCCGTCGCCCCGAAGGCCGTGCCCGTCCCGTCGTGTCTCCCGGCAAAGGCCCGCAGTGCCAATTCCCCGCCGAGCCAGTCCGGCTCGACCGGCAGCACCACGACATTGCCGTCGAGCACGACGAGCCGGTTGCCCACAGCCGCCGGTCCCATCGCCACATCGCTGCCCCCGAGCCCGCGCAGCAGTTCGGTGAGCCGATAGCGGCCGGGCGCAATCAGTTCGGCGCCGGCAAAGCCCAGCACCTCCCACTCGCCCGCGTCGGTCTCGACCGCGATCCGGTTCGCGCCCGCGAGCGCCGCCTCTAAATCCACCGGCGCGATATGCCCGCCGCTGAGCTCGATCTCGATGCTCCGCCGGTACCGCACATGCAGAGGCCCCGCCGTCAGCGGCGTCAACAGTTCGCCCATCGCCGCCGGCCGCGCCAGCCGCGCGATGCGCGACCCCGTCGCCACCAGCTGCACGTCCACCTCACCCGGCCAAGGGCTGGCATAGGCGGCGAGCAGCAGCCACGAACGATCCGGCGTCGCCGGGTCGGGCGGCAGGTGCGCCGCGATCAGGGCAGGCTCGGCCATCGGAGCCGGCGCTGTCGGTGCGCGCGCCGGCCGGTCGCTCAGCACCGCGGCCCTGACCAGTGGCGGCAGCGCCCGCGCCGAGACACGGCGGCTCCGCCCGTCACGGATCTCGGCAATCTCGAACGGTCCCTCCCCCTCCCCGGCAAGCGCGATCACATCGCCCACCTCGAGAGCCAGTTGTGAAGGCGGCAGGTCGAACTCCAGCGTCTCGCGCCGCGCATCGGTCGCCCGCAGCAGCTGCTCGGCCACCCCGCGCGCCGCTGCCGCCTCCAGCACCAGCCCCGTATTCTCCCCGGCCACCGCCGCTCCCTCGGGCCGCATCGCGGTTACGGTTCCCGTCAGATACTCGCGCTCGCGATCGACATAGCCCACGGCCAGCCGCGCCACCGTCGCCGATGGGTCGGGCCGCCGGCGCGAACGCACCGGGCCCTCGTCCTTCACCAGATCCTCGCCATCGAGCACCACGGCCGGAAGCAGGTCCGGCCCCACAAGCTCCAGCCCATCGGCGCCATCCCGCACGGAGAGACCCGCCGCCGCGAGCGCCGGTGCCGTCGCATCGCGCCAGCTCACCACGCCCTCGACCGCCACCCCATGGATCAGCGGCCCCGCTACATCCGCCGCTCCCAGCCCGACACCGAAATCATCGGCGACAGCCCGGGCCAGCTCATCGGGCGCCAGCGCGCCCAGCCGGCCGGTCAGCCAGTGTCCCGCCGCATGGTTCTCGCCATCGGCCCAGCTCGCCGTATCGGTCGGAAACGCCGGCCACGGCCGCGCGTCCCAGGTCCAGAGCGAGATCCGCCCCACCATGGGGTCGCCCTACCAGTGGTTGAGGTGCGCGCGCAGGAACTGGCGCTGCATCAGCGCATCCGGCGCGCCCGTCGAGAAATGCGGCCGCCCGTCCTCGGCGCTCTTTGCGTCCGGAAACATGTTCGGCTGGTTGGCGCCCTTGTCGACCGCTCCGCACCCGAGTTCCGTGAACCAGATCGGCTTCATCCCCGGCACCCAGGCCGTCGGGCTCGCCGCGCGCACTCCGCCGACCCGGTCGTGATGCGCGTTGCCCCACCAGCCGGCGATATCCTTGAACCGCCAGACCCAGTGCTCGCCATGCGCCCCGTCGCTGATCGGGCTTCGCGCGCCCGCCAGCCGGTCGGAGGCACTGGCATAGTACCAGTCGAACCCCTCGCCGCCGTCGATCCCCGCCTCGAGATGGGCGAGGCCATAGGGCCCATCGCTCCCCGCGTCCGGCCCGTCCTCGCCGTCGCGCCAGTCGGCGATCGGCATGTAGTTGTCGATCCCCACCATCGCGATGTCGTCGCTGGCCCAGAGCGGATCGAGATGAAACCACTTGTCTCCCGGCGCGTCCGGCGGCTGGTAGCCGTGATACTCGCTCCAGTCCGCCGCGTAGGTCAGCTCCACCGAAGGCGCCAGCGCCCTTGCCTCCGCCGCCAGCGTCACCAGCGCATCGACGAACGGGAACCCGCCCGTACCGCGCGCCGTGGTCATGCCGATCATCTCGGAGCCGATCACCAGCGAGTCCGCCCCCGCCTCGTCCGCGAGCCGGGCGTAGTGCCGGACGAAACGGCGGTAGCCCCACCCACCGGCCGAGCCGACGAACTCTGCGACCTGCGCCGCAGCGCCGCCGCCCACCGGCGCGATCCGCCCGCGCCAGGGATAGGCCGGCTGCCCCATCGGGTTGCCCGCCGGGATGTCCATCAGCAGCATCGGGTAGATCGTCACCTCGAGCCCGCGCGCCTTGAGGTCGGCGATCACCGCCCGCACCGCCGCATCGGAAGGCGTCCCGCCATAGGCCGGCCCGCCGCCGTGGCTCGAAACCACCTGCGCCGTCGCCCGCGTCAGCCCCGCAACGCTCCAGCTCGTGCCCTTGATCGTGCGGCTGGCCGCCTCGACCTTGGGTCGGATCGAGCATTCGCCGCAGCGCAGATCGTCGCCGAACCAGGCCACGACAAGCGAAACGTGATCGAGGTTCGGACAGAGATCTGCCAGCTCGTCGATCGACAGTGTCCAGTCGCTCACCAGCGCCGAAGCATGGGCGTTCTCGCGCCCCACGGCGCCCCGCCCCGTCACGCGGACGCGCGGCACCGGGTCGTAGCCGAACTCGGTCGCCCCCGGGATCACCGTCACCGAGCGGATCATCGGCTCAAGCTCGCCGACCACGCGACAGAGTTCCACCGTGATGTTGGGGATGCGGTTGCCGAACTGGCCGAGCGGCAGCCGCTCGAACACGAGGTAGCAGAGCCCGCGATAGGCCGGCGCGGCGTCGCTTCCCTGCCTGGCCTCCATCAGGCTGTCCGCCTGCTGCGTCTCCGTTCCGCGATAGAAGCGGATCGTCATCCCCTCGGTCTCGAGCACCTGCCCATCGGCCCAGACGCGTCCGAGCCGGTGCACCTCGCCCTCGCACAGCCCAACGGCAAAGCTCGCCACGACCTGCCGCTCTTCGGCCTCCGGCGCCGTGCCCTTGGCGCCCGAGTCCTCGCCGGCAATCTCCTCGAGCTCGGTCGCCCAGATGATGTTGCCGGCCAGCCGGTTCCAGCCATAGAGCCGCGGCACCGCCCCGCCCTCGGCCGACCCCGAAATCCGGATATCCACCCCGGGCGCCCGCTGCGGCTTCTCCGCAAACAGCGCCTGATCGACCACCGACCCAGCCAGCGCCCCCAGCGCCCTGCCAATAGTCGCGCCGATCGGCCCACCAATCGCTCCACCAATGAACTGCCCGGCGACGGGTAGTGCGAGAGTTGCCATGATGTCTCCTAGAGCTGGATGATCCAGTCAGGGCCTTCTCCCCTTGTGGGAGAAGGTGCCCGAAGGGCGGATGAGGGGTCGCGCAACCCCTTGGGTTGTGCGGTCGGAGCGAAGCGACGAGCGACGCAATGCGCGGACAGGACCCCTCATCCGGCGCTCCGCGCCACCTTCTCCCACAAGGGGAGAAGGCACCCGACTGCTAGCCCAGTGTCGGAAACGCCAGCACCCGCGCCACCCGCTTCCGCCACCCATCCGTGAGGTTCCCCTCCACCACGCCCAGCCGCTCCTGCGCGTGGACGAACCGCCCCTCGCCCACCATGATCCCGCAATGCCGCGGCAACGCCGCTGCCCCCATGCGGAACAGCAGCACCGCCCCGGGACCCATCGCCCCCGGCGCCAGCCACTGCCCGGCCAGCGCCTCCAGCTCCGCCGCATGCGAGGCATCCCGCCAGTCCGCCCGGTAGTTCGGCAGCTCCGGTGGCTCCGTCCCATAAACCGCCCGCCACACCCCGACGAGCAGCCCGAGGCAGTCGCACCCTGCCCCGAGCGTTGCCGCCCGGTGCCGGTAGGGCGTGCCGACCCAGGCCCGGGCCGCCGCCACGATCTGGGCGCTCATCCGACCAGCGTCCGCCCGTCCATCACCGCTCCCTCGCGCGGGTAGCGCAGTACGAAGTCGGTGCCCGGGATGTGCGGAAAGCCGCGGAAGTTCGCCACGTTGCCGAACCGCTCCCGGCATGTCGCAAACCGCCTGTCGCACCCCGCCGTCAGCACCAGCTGATCCGCCGCATCGACCCATTCCCCCACCGCCGAGCCGAAGCCCAGCACGTCCACGCCACCCAGCCGCTCATGCGTCACCACCCGGTCCCGCAGGCCTTCGCGCCTGCCGCTCCCCCAGGCCGCAACGCCAAAGGCGAACCAGCCCGGCTCAAAACCCTCGATCCCCCCGATCACGATCCGGAACCGATCCCGCACCCCGACCACCGCCGCCTCGGCGCGATAGTCCTGATCGTCGAGGTTCACCCGGCAGCGGGCATCCCCCAGTTCCGCGTCGCACAGCGCCTGGTAGATCCGCCCCTTCGGCTGGTTGATCGCGTGTTGACCCGAGCGCAGCTCGGCGCGGAACACCCCGTCCTCGCGCACAATCTCGCCGATGGTCGCCCGCCCCAGCAGCACCCGCTGGTTCACGTCGCGCCAGTTGACCCGCCAGGTCTCCACCTCCGCCCCGTCGAACCGGCCGAGCAGGATGTCCTCCTCCGATATGGCGTCCGAGTGCAGCACGCCGGCGACCTCGGTCGTATCCACGCTCGCGCCGAGTTTCCCGGTCCGCTCTCCGCCGTCGAGCCCGTGCGCCGGCAGATACTGTGTGTCGCCGAACGCCAGCGCCACGTCATGGTCGGTGAAACCCAGCACCAGCCCGTCGCTCCGCACGATCCGCCAGCAGGTGGCCAGCGTCGTCGCGCCGCTCGCAATGTGGGCGGCAAATCCCGCCTCCAGCGCCCTCATTCGCGCACCTCGATCAGCGGGATCGCCGGCACCTCGGCCGCATCGAAGCTGGTCAGTTCCACATCCAGCCGGTCGATGTCGAACCGCACCGGCACATCGAACAGGAACCCCGCCGTCACCACGGCTCCCGCCCCCGGCGCCGCCTCGAAGGTCACCCTCCCGGTCAGCGGATCGACCTCGAAGTCCGTGGTCACGACGCCCCCCACCGCCACCATCACCGACCCCGCCACCGGCTTCGTTATCGGCCTCAGGTAGGGGTCGAACTCGGCGCCATAACGCTTAGTCAGATCGAAGGAAACACGTACGCCATCGCCCGTCCCGATCATCTGGTCCAGCGCCGTCGGCGCCTCGGTCCCGTTCGATGAATGGTCGAGCCCATCGCGCCAAAGGAACGCATGGAACCGCCCCCGCCGCTCCTCGAAGAACGCCAGCACCGCCTGCATGTCGGCCCGCGACTTCACCCCATAGCCGGCATTGTACCGCCGCCGCGAATGCGCCCACCGGCTGTTGCGCTCCTCGCGCCCGGAGGCGAGCGTCACGATGTCGGTGGCGCGCTCAGGCCCCCCACGGGCGCCAAGCGATATGTCGAGGGGAAAGCGGCTGGGATGGAAGGTCATCTGAGATATCCTCGCGTGTGGCCGCCCCTCACCCCAACCCTCTCCCCAGAGGGGCGAGGGGGCGATGTGGCACCGGCAGTTCAAAAGTGCGTCCCCTCTCCCCTCCTAGGAGGTGCGATAGCGCCCTCCGAGGGGAGAGGGCCAGGGTGAGGGGCAGCCAAGCGCACTGAACGGACTAACTCCCCCGCGTCCCCCGCCGAACCGCCCGCAGCAGCATCGCGCTCAACTCCGCCTCGCTCGCCGCAAAACTCCGCGCATCACTCGCCGTCACGTTGAACGTCACGTTCACCGCCCCGCCGCCACCGCCGGCGACACCCAGCCGCCCGTCCGATCCGCGCGCCAGCGGCAGGATCGCTTCGGCCCCGGCCTCACCCGCCAGCCCCAGTCCGCGCCCGAGCGGAAAATACGCCGGGCTCGCCAGCACGCCGCCCTTGGCGAACGGCGTCACCGCCGGGTTGGTCATCTGGAACAGGCTCTCGATCGCTCCGCTCACCAGCCCGGCAACTGGCTTGAACGCCGCCTTCAGCGCAATCTCGGCAAAGGCCCCCGCCACCTCGCCCAGCACCGATTTCAGCGACTTGCCGTCGAGCACCGCACCGCGAAACGCCCGGCTCAGCGACTTGCCAACGCCGTCCGCCAGGTCGCCGATCCGCTCGAGTTCCGCCGATACGTCGTCGAGCCCCGCGAGGCTGTCGCCAAACGGATCCGCCATCACGTCACCTCGTCAGGAAAGGCCGCCATCAGCCGGCCGAGCATTTCGCGCCCCGGCACCACGCCCCGCGCCCGCCCTGCCCGCGCCTCGAAGGCCGCCGCCAGCTCCCTCGGCGTCAGCCCCCAGAACTCCCTGCTCGAAAGCCCCAGCACGCCGAAACCGAACCGCATCGCCTCGTCCCACGGAAACGCTTTCATGCCGCCTCCCCGAACGTCGCGCGCAGCAGCCGCGCCGCGATTTCCGCCGCGCCCTTCAGCCCGCCCTCGATCGCCATCCGCGCTAGGTCATCGTCGGTGATGGCATTGCCACCGCCGCGTAAGCCCGCCCCGATGATCGCCGTCAGGTCCCGCGCCGAAACCCGCCCCGAGCTGAACCGCTCGCTCAAGCCCACGAGATCCCCCGCCTGCAGCCGCGCCTCCAGCTCCGCCAGCGCCCCCAGCGTCAGGCACAGCACCCGCTCCTCACCCTCGAACACGGCCGATATCTCACCGCGCTGAATGTTTGGCATTACCTCTCCTCCTGCACAGAACCCTCGCTCCCCTCCCCCCTGAGGGGAGGGGTTGGGGGTGGGGGTCCATCGGTGATCACCGAACTACCCCCTCCCTCGATCCCTCCCCTCAAGGGGGAGGGAGGCTAGGCCACCGCAAAGCTCAGCTGCCCGGCACTCTCCAGCGCCAGTTCGAACGTCACCTCGCCGGCGTGATCCGCGGCAAACTCCAGCGCCACGATCTGGAACGGTCCCTCGACCGTGCCGAAATCGGGCAGGATCAGCTGCCAGTTGCGGATCGTTCCCGCAAAGAACAGCGAGCGGATCGTCGCGTCCGACGCCTGGTCCTTGAAGATCCCCGACCCGGCCACCGCCGCCCGCTTGATCCCGCCGCCCGCCAGCAGTTCGCGCCAGCGCCCGGCACTCTCCGCGTCGGTCACGTCGATCGCCGCCGCATTGAACGCGAGGCTCCGCGAGCGCAGCCCCGCCACCGTGACGAAACTCCCCGACCCGCTCTGGTCGAGCTTCAACAGCATGTCCTTGCCGCTCTGGGCGGTCATGTCGCGTCTCCCAAGTGAACTATCCGGCTCCCCTCCCCCTTGAGGGGAGGGGGTGGGGGTGGGGGTCCATCGGTGATCACCGGACGACCCCCTCCCTCGATCCCTCCCCTCAAGGGGGAGGGAGGCGCTGCAGAGCGCTCAGTGGCTAAGCCACCGGCTCCGAGAAGAACCGCACCGCCACCGCCGCCCGCGCCTGCCCGGTTTCGCCGTCGATCGCCGTATCGGTCCGCTCGTGCTGGATATGCGTCACGGCCAGCCCGACGGCAGTCAGCGCCTCGGCCACCGCCACGACGCGCTCGGCAATCGCCAGCGCCGCCTTCCGGCTCGGCTGCCCGGCCCAAACATGCAGCGTCACATCGCCATCGCGCGGCAGCAGGTCGTGCCGGGCGATGGCGACATAGGGCGGCGACGCAGCCTGCGGCGGCGCATCGAAGATGCCGACGCCGGCCAGCCCGGGGTCGCCGCGGAGGTTCGCCACCAGTGCCGACTGCAGTTCGATGATCGGATGGGTCATGGCGCGCCGCCCCACCCCACCCTTGATCCCTCCCCATCAAGGGGAGGGAGACGGTGTGGCGCTGCCGTTGCCACAAACGCCCTCCCTCCCCCTTGGGGGGAGGGTAGCGCAGCCAGGGCCAGCGGCCTGTAGCGCAGCTGGGTGGGGGTGAGCCCCACGCTCGATGCCAACCCGCTCACCCCACCACCCCCGTCTCCACGCAGGCGCAGCTCAGCCAGGCGCGGCGCCCGTTCAGATCCACCGCCGAAACCACGCTCAGCCAGCGCCCGCGATAGCCGAAGCGGTCCCCCGCCTTCACGTCGGTCCTGAACCGCAGCACCACGGAATGGCTCACCGCCACGCCCCGCGCATCGGCCTCGCCGACCTGCCGGCCGCTCAGCGCGCGGACCCGGGCCCAGAGCGAGGTCACCGGCACGAAGATCACCGCGTGCCCGCCCTCGTCCTCGCCCGTCGTCTCGCGCCGCTGCAGCGAGACGCGGTCGGTGAGGCTCCCCACCGGCGGCGCCGCGGTCACAGCCGCACCGCGCGATAGTGCGCGACAAGCCGGTCGAACCCCGCCGGCGCCACGCCCGAGGCGGCCACCACCGCCGCATCGCGATGCTCGAACCAGTGCGCCACCAGCGCCAGCAGCGCCTGCTTCAGGTCCGCCGGCACGTCGCCGGCAGCGCCATAGCCCGCGTCATAGTCGATCTCGATGGCGAGCCGCTCGCGCAGCACCGGCATGCCCGCGACCGTCGCCGGCAACATCAGCCCCATCGGCTCGAGCTGGAACTGTCCGAGCCCGATCGCGTGCTCGTCGTCCTGCTCGTCGAAGGCGCGAACCGCGACCAGTTCGAGCACCGGCGAAACCGGCAGCCGCAGCGCCTGCTCCACCGGCCAGCGATCGAGCACCAGCCGCCAACTCTGGCGCACCAGCGCCCGCCCGGTCGTGCCCTCGAGGTGCAGCCGCGCCGCCGCGATCAGCGTCGTCACCAGCCCGTCCTCGCCTGTGCCGTCGAGCCTCAGGAAAGCCCGCGCCTCGGCAAGCGAAACCGGCTCCTCCGCGGGTCCCGCGAGAAGGTAGGAAATCATTGGATGTCCTTGAAAGGTTGGGTGGTCTTGGCGCCCCTCACCCCAACCCTCTCCCCAAAGGGGCGAGGGGGCGATAGGGGCACCGCCCGCGCAAGGTGCGTCCCCTCTCCCCGCTGGGGAGAGGGTCAGGGTGAGGGGCGCCGAGCGCTCCGACCCGTCAGCTCGCCGAGAACTTCAGCAGCTTGATCGCGTCGAAGTCCTGCACGCCGCCACCCACGCGCTTGGTCGTGTAGAACAGCACGTAGGGCTTGGCCGAGTACGGGTCGCGCAGCACGTTCACGCCCATGCGGTCCACCACGAGATAGCCGCGGCGGAAGTCGCCGAAGGCGATGGGCGTCGTGCCGGCGCCGATATTGGGCATATCCTCGGCCTCGACGAGGTCGAAGCCGAGCAGTGTCGCCTTCGCCCCGGCCGCAGCTCCGGGCGACCACAGGTAGTTGCCGTCGGCGTCCTTCAGCTTGCGCACCGCGCCCTGCGTCCTGCGGTTCATCACCCAGCTGGCGTTCTGGCGATAGCCGGCCTTCAGCGCATAGACGAGGTCGATCAGCACGTCGCTCTGGTCGCCCGCCGGCCAGTTGCCGGAAACGCCGGTCGCCAGATAGCCGATCGCATCCCAGGCCCAGCTCGCTTCCGCCACCTGCGTTTCGGCGAGGAAGCCCTTGGGCTTGTTGGTGCCGTTGCCGGAAACGAACGCCGTCGTCTCCTGCTCGGCGAAGGCGGTGTTCACCTCGTCGGCGATCCACTGGCCCACATCCACCGCCGCGTCATCGAGAAAGGCTGCCGTCGCCGCCGGCATGGCGTAGAGTTCGGCGGTCGGGAAATCGATGCTGTCGATGGTCTGGCTCGCGGTCTGCGGCCGGCTCGCCGTCTCGGCCACCCAGCCCACCGCCGGGCCGGCCAGCGTCACCGGCTTCTTGTAGAGGCTCGAGCTGACATTGCGCACCGAGGCGATGGCGCGGATCGGCGAGATCGCCGTCAGCCGCTTCAGGATCTCGCTCTCGGTCTCGGCCGGCACGAGATAGCCGCCGTCCGGGTTCGAGCCGATCGAGAGCGCCTTCTCCTCGCCGCGCTTCACATAGGCCGAGAACGCGTCCTTGTACTCATCGCCCAGCTCGGGCCGCCCCGCCTCGAGCGCCGGGCGGGCCCGGTCGAGCGCCAGCCGGTCCATCGCGGCCTTGGCGCCATCGAGCGCCTGGTTCAGGCGGCCGAGCTTTTCCTCGGTCAGCGCGTCCGCCGCACCGCGTTTCTCGAGCTCCTTGAGCCGCCCGTCATTGGTGCGCTTGAACTCCTCGAAGGCGGTCATCAGTTCGCCCAGCAGTCCCTCGGAATCGGGCGCAGCCGAAGTCGACGCCTTGTTCTCAAGGCGGTCCGTCAGATCGGTCATTGGTGGTCCTCTATTGCTTCAGAAGCGAAATGGCCGCCTTGAGCGACCGGTCCGTCGCGGCTGTGCCGGACAGGGACGGAGCTTTGGCTCCGCCCGCGGCGATGCGGGCATCGGCCAGCATCGGAAACGTCACGATCGAGATCTCCCACAGGTCGATCTGCCACAGGCGCCGCTGGCCGTTGCGCGCCTCGCGCGTCGCCCGCTCCGTGCGAAAGCCTATCGAGAGCCCGTCGATGGCGCGCTTTTCGATCAGCCGGCGCAACGCATCGGCGCGCGGCACGCCCGCCACGAGCCGGCCCTCGACCCAGAGCCCGTAGCCGTCCTCGCGCGCCACGTCCCAGGTGCCGACCGGCTCCTTGGGGTCATGCTGGAACAGCATCCGCAGCTTGTTCGCCCCGCGCCGGGCCAGCGATCTCGCAAAGGCGCCCGGCATCACCAGGTCGCCCGCCTCGTCGAGCCGCCCGAAGACGCTCGCATAGCCGGCAAAGCGCCCCCGCTCGTCGATGGGAATGGGCAGCATCAGCCCTTGCTCCCCGCCACGGGCCGTGGCCGCACCTGCCGGCGTACCGGCTTCGCCAGCGTTCCGGCGAGGTTCCAGGCGAACTGCCGGAACACCTCTCCAGCTACGTGTTTCCCAGTAGGATTGTCCTTTGCCCCCATAGGCTTATTTCTCCCGGCGGAACAATTGATTCAGCGTCGAAATCTCTTTGACGAAATCGTTGAAGCGGCGATTGGCAGCCACCAGCTCCTTGAGCGCCCAGACAAGGAGGCCCGTCGTCCCCATCGCCCAGGCAAACAGCGCCAGATGCGCCAGGTCTCCCCGCGCCACGATCGATTTGGTGAGCTCGTCCATAAGGGCCTCCGTGGTTTTGGTCCGCAGTCATGCGCCGGATCGCCCACCCCACCGGCTGTCATCCCTGCGAAGGCAGGGACCCAGCTCTCGGCAGGCGCGGGCGACGAAATGGGTCCCAGCTTTCGCTGGGATGACATCGAGGTGGTGACGAGAGCGGTGGCGTTTCCCACCTTCTCGTACCCCCGGAACGCAGCTAGCCTCGCTCCCGCATGCTCTTAGGAGGAGGACCAATGAGCACGACGACCAACACCGGCTCCCGGGCCATCGACGTCCGCTTCGGCACCGCAACGATCGAAGTGAAACTCGAAGATGGCCGCGAGCTGATCGCCCCGCTCGCCCGCTACCCTCGCCTCCGCGACGGCTCCCCCGCCGCCCGCCTCAACTGGCGGTTCATCGGCAAGGGCGAAGGCCTCCACTGGCCCGACCTCGACGTGCATATCTCGGTCGAAGAGCTGGGTTAGCCGCCGTAGCGCCGAGCGTGGGGCACCCCCACCCTTGATCCCTCCCCACAAGGGGGAGGGAGACGCAAGAACCGAGGCCGTGCAGCTATCGCCTCCCTCCCCCTTGTGGGGAGGGACTGAGGGTGGGCGTGCCCCACGCACCAACTCCGTAGCTGAGCTACGCCCCCACCCCCAGCATCTCCCGCTTCTCCGCATCCGTGAGAAACTCCGCACCGCCAACCCGTGCCCACAGCGCCGCCCGGTCCTCGGCCAGAGCCTCGACGCCGTCGACATCCGGCGCCAGCGTCACCCCACCGAACCCCGGCGCCAGCCAGAAGCTCAGGTCGTCGGCCACGCGCCGCACCAGCGGGATCACTGTCGAACGCCAGAAGGCCCGGTTGGCTTCGGCATAGTTGGCATAGGTGTTGTCGCCGGGGATACCCAGCAGCATCGGCGGCACGCCGAAGGCCAGCGCGATCTCGCGCGCTGCGGCGTGCTTCAGTTCCATGAAATCCATCTCGGCCGGGGTCAGCGCCATGGCCTTCCAGTCGAGCCCGCCTTCGAGCACCAGCGGCCGGCCGGCATTCCGCGCTCCGGAAAACCCCTGCTCCAGCTCCTCCTTCAGCCGCCGGAACTGCGCCTCGGTCAACGTGCCGCTGCCGCCCGAATAGACCAGCGCCCCGCTGGGCCGCGCCGCGTTGTCGAGCAGCGCCTTGTTCCACTCGGCCGCCGCATTGTGGATGTCGAGGCTCTGCGCCGCCGCCTCGAGCGGGGCCATGCCGTAGTGGTCGTCGAGCGGGTGGAACAGCGCCAGGTGCAGCAGCCCCGCCACGGGCTTGCTGTCGAGCTTCAGTTCCACGGTCCGCCCGCCGACGGTGTAGGCATAAGCCGCCGGATATCCGTCCCGACCGATCACGGCGCGCACGCGGTCGGGCCGCAGCACATGCAGCTCGCGCACCTCGCCCTCGATCAGCGTCGCCGCGACATAGGCATTCCCCGCCGTCTGCAGGTAGGCATAGACCGCCTCAAGCAGCTCGGAGCCCGATTGCCGCGCGTTCGGCCGCGCCAGCAACCGCACGACCGGATGCTCGCTCAGCCGCCTGCCGCCCTCCTCCGCCACCAGCGGCACGCGCGTCGCCGCCTCGGCGATCATCCGCACGCAGCGATGCACCACCGGATTGCGGGCATAGCCCGCGTTCGCAAGGCTCACGAAGCCGCGCCGGCTCCAGCTCGCCTCGCCCAGCTGCGTCACCGTCATCAAACTCTGCGGCCCGCCCGATTTGCGCTCGGCAGCCGAAATCACCGCGCCGAGGCGCGTGAACCAGTTGGGCATGACTTGTCCTTGTTCGGATTCCGTTCAATTGTCGCAGTCGGACTTCCCTCCCCCTTGTGGGGAGGGGGGACCGGCGAAGCCGGTGGGTGGGGGAGGCACCGACCCGTTGAGCATCACCCGCGCCCGATCGATGCGACGACGGATGTCCCCGGCCGAAGCCGTGCTGTGGACGGCGCTGCGCCATGAACAGCTGAAGCCCTACCACTTTCGACGCCAGGTGCCGCTCGGCCCCTACTATGCCGATTTCGCCGCGCATGGCCCCAAGCTCGTCGTCGAAGTCGATGGCGGCAGCCATTTCGACGATGCCGCCATCGCGTATGACGCACGCCGTGACGCATTCCTGCGCTCCCAGGGCTATCGCGTGCTTCGCGTCACCACCCGAGACGTGCTGACCAATCTCGACGGCGTCTACGCTGCGATCTTGGCGGCCTGCAGGGCCTGACCGCCCCACCCACCACGCTTCGCGTGGTCCCCCCTCCCCACAAGGGGGTGGGAAAGCGGCTCCGGTCTCCCAGTCAGGTCTCCCTCCCCCTCGTGGGGAGGGGGGCGGCGAAGCCGGTGGGTGGGGGCGGCCCCACGCACCAGCCCTCAAATCCCCCGCACCCGCGGCTCCCCGCTGCCAAGCATCAGTTCCGTCAGCGCCCAGACCAGCGCATCCACCCGGTCCGGCGAATGACCGTCCGCCAGCCCGTCCGCCCCAAATGCACACATCTCATCCTCGAGCGCGCTCAGCCCCGGCCGGTGCGCCACGCGCCCGTTGGCGTAGAGCGCCGCCACCGGCTCAGCCCGCACCCACTTGCCGCGGCTCGCGTGAACCGCCCGCACCGGCACGTCGGCGTCCTCCTGCGCGATCACTGCCTTCACGAGGTCGCCGCCCTGGTTCACCTCGGCGACGATGCAGTCCGCGCCATGCTCATGGAACGCCGCCACCGCCCGGGCCGCCCAGGCCGCGGGCGGCGCCGGCGCAAAGCTGAGGTCGGCGAGCACCACGGCCCCCTCCCCCGCCCGCGCCGCAACGACGATGCCGCAGGCGTCCGAGCCCTTGTGTCCCGTCACCGGCGGATCCACCGCCACGACGATCCGGCCCAGTTCCGCACCCTCGTCCGGCCGGAACATGCCCCGCGTCCACAGCGCGTCCGGCCGATCCTCGATCAGCTCACCCTCGAGCTCCTGCCGGCCGAGGACGGTGTTCTCATACCGAGCGACGATGGCCTTGAAGAAGGTTCGCGCCAGGTTGTTCTGGTTCACCCTGGTCGGCATGCGCGTCACCCTGGTCTGTGGATCGGTCAGCAGCCGCTTGATCAGAGCTGTCGATCGCGGCGTCGTTGTCGCGAGCTGCCTTGGCTCGTCGCCCAACCTGAGGCCGAACTGCAGCATGTCCCACGCCGCCTCGGCGTCCGTCCACTTGCCGATCTCATCGCACCAGGCGGCGGCGAACTGCGGGCCACGGAAGCGCTCAGGGTCGCTTGCCCCCAGCACGAGTCCCTCCGTGCCATTCGGCCAGCGCAGCGTCTGCCCCCTTACTATCGGTCGCTCCTCGGGAGGCGTCACGCGAAGGATGCCGCTTTCGCCGCGCACCATCACCTGCAGCGCCTCAATCATCGTTTCGCCGACAATGGCTATGGGGCCGATCTCCCGAGCGGCGAGGCCTCGGACCCACTCTGCGCCGGCCCAGGTCTTGCCCGCGCCGCGTCCACCCATCAGCAGCCAGGTGGCCCAATCGCCCGCCGGTGGCTTCTGCTGTTCGTGAGCCCATAACTCCCAGTCGAACCGGAGGTCGCCCAACTCCTCGTCGGCGACGAGCGACATCAGCGTCTTAGCGGACCTTGAGCTCATCCAGCCGCTTTGCAATCTTGGCCCTGAGTTCGGTCATCTCCTTGCTCTGGCGCGGCGTCGGTTTCTTCCCGGCGACCTTGATGTCCAGCGCCATGAGACGGTTCAGCGTCGTGGCCAGGCGTCCGAGCAACATGCTTTCGCGCTCCCCGGTCTCGCTCATTTCAGTCTCCAGCAGATGCAGGATCTGCAGCTCGGCCGCGAGCAGGATTTCGCCGACGATGATCCTGCGGTCGTGTTCGCTGGCGTCCTCATCGACATCCCACTTGTTCTCACTGATCCGGCGGGCCAGCCGCTGCATGGTGATGCCGTGCGCGGCACAGATGCGCTGCCGGGTCATCTCGCCGGCTTTCACCTGCAGGCGCACCAGCTCCCAGTTGACCTCGTCGTCCGAAGGCAACCGCCCCTCCCCCCATCGCGTTCACCTCAGTCGGAGGCGCGGATGCCGACCACGACTATTGCCGACATGGCCTATGACCCGGACACCCAGACGCTTGCCGTCTGGTTCCGGCCGTCAGGCCGCCGCTCCGATCATTTCGAGGTTCCGGCCGCCGTCTACGACGCGCTCCGGCAATCGCCGGCCAAGGGGCGCTACTTCGGGGCCCACGTCCACGACGGCTACGATTTCATCCAGTCAGACCGTGGAGACCAGCCCCACTTCTCCGACCGTAGCCAAAACATAGCACACCACCGTCACGCGGGGACGGAAGGGGCAAAGAAAGACGCAAACCACTGATATTACAAATGTATTTCGCCATGACGGCGGGGCGACCGGTTCCATCCACCCCGCTCCCCCACCCCACCGGCTGTCATCCCTGCGAAAGCAGGGACCCAACCATCAGCCCGTGCTGGCGGCGAGATGGGTCCGCGGATAAGGGACCTGGGTCAGGACTTGCGCTCTGCACCGCCCAAGCCCCCACCCACCGTCATCCCCGGGCTTGACCCGGGGACCCATGGGATGGTGCAGCGCTCACGAACGCAGCCCCCTCACCTGATCCAGCGCGCCATCCCAACCGAAACCGGCGCCGTCTCCTCGAAGCCGAACTGTGCGTAGAGTTCCTTGGCCGGCCCATCCGCGATCAAGCTGACATAGGCCGATTTCGGCGCATTGGCCTCGAGCCAGCCGACCAGCGCCGCGACGATGCGCTTGCCCCATCCCTTGCCGCGATACGCGCCCATCACCGCGATGTCGGTGAGCTGGTAGGCCGTCCCGCCGTCCCCGATCACCCGCCCCATGCCGATCGCCCTGCCTTCGTGCTCGATGACGACGGCGAATACCGAGTTGGGCAGGCCCCTGGCCGCAGCCTCCGCCGATTTCGGCGTCAGCCCGTTGAGCCGCCTCAGCTCACAGAACTCCTCGACCGTCGGAATCCGCTCGACCAGCACATATTCGTCCACCCCGCCTACTCCATCTCGAACAGCGTCAGTTGCACCCCATCGGGCGCCTCGAGCCGCGCATTCACCGATTTGAACGGCGTCGGCCGCGGCGCGCCCACGATCCCGGCTCCAGCCGATTCGAGACGCGCCGTCGTTGCTGCCACATCCGGTACCTGCAGCGCCACGCGGAACTGCCCGCTGACACCGGCCCGGCCGACCTCGATCTCGTCGATGAAGCGCGCCTGGTTCGCATCGGCGATCTCGAGCGTCGCCACCCCAGCCCTAAGGATCGCCACCCGCCCGTCCGGCGAGTTCACCGCCAGCTGCTCCTCGAGCCCCAACGCGTCCTTCCAGAACGCCATGGCCCGCTCGAAATCGTCCGTCGTGATAACGAGCCGAAGCTCCCGCACACCGCTGCCCACCGCCAGCCTCCGTCCAAACCAAATGGACCCGCAACCTGCCCGGCGACGGCAACCAGCTCAAGGCCTTCGGTGGAGGTGTTTGCGCTGCAACAGCGCGATCGAGGACGCGACAGTCCTAGCCCTCAACCCAGCCCGCTAGGCGATGCTGTTGCGGAGTTCGCCGAGGCCGTCGACCCTGAGGGTCACGGTGTCGCCGCGGCCGAGGACCTTGCCCATCTCGGCGGCCGAACCGCCGCCGACCGTGCCGGAGCCGAAGATCTCGCCGGGGACGAGGCGCTCGTTCATCGAGGCGTGGGCGATCATCTGGTCGAAGCGCCAGTGCATGGTCGAGGTGCTGGTGTCGCACCAGGGCTTGCCGCTGACCTCGGCCACCATGCGCAGCCCGTAGACGTCGGCGATCTCGTCGGCTGTCACCAGCCAGGGCCCGAAGACGTGGCCGCGCTCGAAGTCCTTGCCCTTGGCCGGCCCCAGGCCCACCGACATCTCGCGCTGCTGAATCTCGCGCGCGCTGAAGTCGTTGTAGATCATGAAGCCGAAGATGTGCCGGTGCGCGTCCTCACGCGCAATGTTGGCGCCGCCCCGTCCGATGACCGCCGCGAACTCGAACTCGAAGTCCATGTTGGTGGCGTAGGTCGGCATCGTGATGGCATCGCCATGCGCACCGACGGCCGAGGGGTTGCCCTTGTAGTAGACGGGCATCTCGTACCACTGCGGCGGGATCTCACGCCCCAGCTTGGGATAGATGTTCTTGAGGTGCGTCTCGAAGGCCATGAAGTCGCGGATCAGCGGCGGCCGCGGGAGCGGCGAGAGCAGCTTCACCGCCTCAGGCGCGAAGACGAGCGTGGCGCCATCGGCACCCGTCTCGTCCTTCGCCGTCACCCAGTCGAGGGCCGACTGCGCCGCATCGAGCGCAGTCACGCCGTTTTCGATGAAGGCCACCATGTCCGAGGGGATAGTGGCGGCGGCGATGCGCGCCGCCCCTTCCCTCGTCGCCCCGTTGTCCCCCAGCACTGCCCGGAAGGCCGATTGCAGGTCGGCATAGCGTCCATCCGAGAGGACGGCGCCGATGCGTGTCTGCGCGCCCGACGGCGTCGCAAGCTCGAAGGAAACGAGGCGCATGTCAGCCTCAGGAGATAGCGAGTTCGTAGAGCTCGCGCTCGCGCTTCTCGAGCATCGGGATCACGGTGCCCTCGATGATCGACTTGAAGTGCGGCGTCTCGCGGTGCGCGGCGAGCGCAGCCTGGTCCACGTAGTGCTCATAGAGCACGATCAGGTTCTCGTTCTCGGTCGACTTCGACACCTGGTAGAGCTTGCAGCCCGGCTCGTCCGCCTCGACCAGCGGCTTCATCTTGGTGAGTTCGGCCAGTACCTTCGGCACGTTGCCCGGCTTCGTGTGGTACTTGGCGATGAGGACGATCATTCCTGCTCCCTTTCGTTTTCGTTCAACCTGTTGAACGTCATTCGTGATACTGAACAATCGGTCGCAGCGGGAGGATTGTCAATCACAGCCGCGGGCGCCGAGGTACGACTTTGGCCTAGTGCCTGCGGCCCCCGAGACGCTGGCTCAGCTTCTGGGCCAGCGTGAGCACGGCGTGGCTCACCAGGGCGGTCGAGGCGTCGTTGACTTCGCCCGAGAGGAGGCCAATGGCGATGCCCGCGACGGCGCGCTCCTCATTGGCGCTGAACACCGGCGCGCCGAAGCACACCATGGCATCGCGCAGCTGGCCATCGTCGATCGAGTAGCCGCGTTCGCGCGTCTCTTCCAGCTCGTGCATCAGCGTCTTGAGGTCGGGCACGCTGTGCTTGGTCCACGGCTCCGGCCAGCCGCCGGCGAAGATCGCCTCGACTTCCTCGGGGCGCATCGTCGACATCATCGCCTTGCCGGTGGCCGTGAACGGCGCCGGCAGGCGCACGCCCGGGCGGAAGCTCACGCCGAGCGGGTCGGTGCCGCGGCGGCAGGCGACGTACATCACTTCGTCGCCGGTGAGGATCGACAGGTTGATCGCCTGCTTGGAGATCAGGTCCGTCGCATCGGCGATGCGCATGAACTCCTGCGTCAGGTCGCTCTGGCCCTCGAAGGCGTTGGCCCAGCTGAGGACATGCGGCCCCACCGCGAACTGCGACGGGCCGACGCGCATCATCAGCCCCAGGTCGACGAGCGTATGGCAGAGCCCATGCACCGTGCTCTTGGGCAGGTCCAGCAGGCGCGCCAGCTCGGACACGCCCTTGGGCTTGCCGCCGGCGCTGAGGGCATCGAGTATCCTCTTGGTCCTGACCAGCGCGGGCACTGGTTTGCCGCGCTGCTCTGTGTCGTCGATCATCTGGAGCGATACTTTCGCTACGTGGACATGGTCGGCCATTAACCGCCTTTGACCTGCAGTCGCAAGCCTGTCAGTGGAAGGCCGGGGCGATCTCCGTCATGAAATACTCCATACCGTCCGTTTCGGGCGCGTCCATGAACCACAACATGAGGTGATCGACCCCCTGCTGCCTGAGTTCCACGATGCGCGCCCTGGCCTCCTCGGCCGTGCCGATGATCCACGGGCCGGTCATCGACTCGGGCAACCGGTCGGCCCGGCCGGCGACGAAATCGGTCACCTCGGCCGGCGGCTCGCCCGACCCGGTCTCGACCATTCGCTCGACCATGGCGGCCACCTTCCGGCGGAGGGTCGCCACGTCCGGCGCAACGAGTATCTGCGTCTCGAAGCTGATCTCGACCTCGGCGCGCGACCGTCCGGCTTTCGCCAGCGAGGCATCGAGCAACGCCAGCCGACGGGCCAGCTCGGTCAGCGTCACGGGCGTCGAGTTCCAGCCATCGGCGATGCGGCCGCTGAGCTCGATCACCGGGTCGAACGCCTCGCCCAGCCACACCGGGACGTGCGCCTGCACCGGCTTTGGCGCCAGCTGCGCCTGCTTCAGCTGATAGAACTTGCCGTCGAAATCGATCGGCTTGTCGGACGCGTAGAGCGCCTTGATCAGGTTGATCGCCTCTTCCAGCCGCTCGACGCGCGCATCGTGGTTGTCGTCCCAGTCGAGGCCGTAGGCGACCTGTTCCGGACGGCCCATCCCGGCCTCGAAGAAGTGGATGAAGCGGCCGCCCGACAGCAGGTCGAGCGTCGACATCATCTTGGCGGCGATCTGCGGGGCGCGGAACAGGTTGGCCTGGTGGATCAGACCCAGTTGCGCCTTCGTGGTCGCGCCGGCGATCATCGCCAGCGTGGTCCAGCCTTCCAGCACCGCCTGCTCGCGGCCAAGCATCAGGTGGTCGCACACCCACAGCGAGTCGAAGCCCAGCCGCTCCGCCTCGCGGGCATTGCCGAGCACGTCGACATCCTCGATCCGCGCCACGTTGGGGACACGGAACAGCCCCGGGCTCGGCATGGCGAAAGCCGGCACGCAATAGCCCATCTTCACGGTGCCGGCCTTGCGGCGTGCGGCGAGTTCGGCTGCGATCACGACTTCACTCCCGCGCGCGGCACGAGGTCATGGCGGGTGCGGTGACCGGCGAACTTCCGCGCGATCTCGTCGGCGGCGAGCGTCAGGAAGCGCGGCCCGCACGGTGCGGTGACGCCGGCGATATGCGGGGTGAGGAACACGTTGTCCATCTGCCTGAGCGGCGAATCCGCCTCGAGCGGCTCCGGATCGAACACGTCGAGCGAGGCAACGATATCGCCCTTCTCGAGCCGCCGGATCAGCGCCGCCTGGTCGACCACCGCGCCGCGCGACACGTTGACGAACACCGAGCCGGGGCGGAGGAGGTTCAGTTCCTTCTCGCCGATCATCTGCCTGGTTTCCGGCGTCAGCGGCACCAGCGAGATCACCACGTCGCAATCCATCACCTGCTCCAGCGAGGTGAGGGTCATGTCGTAGATATCGGCGAGGACGCGCGGCGCATACGGATCGAACGCATAGATATCGGCATGGAACGGCTGCAGCAGCTCGATCAGCCGGCGCCCGATATAGCCGCAGCCGATCAGCCCGACGGTCCGGCCGGTCAACTCGCCGTTCCAGCTTAAATCGTTGACGCGTTCCTCGGACGTGGTGAACAGCACCTCGCCCGCGATCATCCGGCGGAACAGCGAACCGGCATTCCTGAGCCCGATCATCGCCATGGCCAGCGCCCATTCCGATACCGGATAGGACGAGCCATTGGTGGTGTCGACCACGGTCACGCCGCGCTCGGCTGCCGCGTTGACGTCGATGCGCTGGCTGAAGCGGTCGCCTTCGACTTCGGCGATGATCTTGAGGTTGGGCAGGCGGTCGAGAATGGCGCCGGTGAGCCGTGGCGAGCCGTGGCAGACCAGCAGCGCATCGACATTGCTGGCGAACGCCACCAGCTTGTCGATGGCCGCCGAGTTCTCCGGCGGCGCCTCGTCCCAGCTCGACGGCTCGTCGCACACATGGTGCGTGAAGCTGCCGAGTTCGGTCAGCGCCGCGACGGCCTCGTCATTGGCCATGCGTTCGTAGGTTTCTGCGTTGCAGGCAAAGCCGACGCGAACGGGGCCGGACAGTTCGTACAGGGTCATGGTCATGCCTCGTCAGCCAATCCACACGGTCTTGGCGTTGGTGAATTCGTGGATGCCGATCTGCCCAAGCTCGCGGCCATAGCCGGAAGCCTTGATGCCGCCGAACGAGATATGGGCGTCCGAACGCACCATGTCGTTGATGAACACGGCGCCGGCCTCGATGGCCGCTTCCATCAGCAGGGCCCGCTCGTCGTCGCTCGTCCACACCGCGGCAGCGAGGCCGAACTCGGTGCCGTTGGCGATGCGAAGCGCGTCCGCCTCGTCGGCGAAGGGCAGGATCGGCGCCACAGGCCCGAACAGTTCCTCAACCGCCGCGACGTTGCCGTCGGGAAGGTCGGTGAGGATCGTAGGGGCGAAGAAATAGCCCCTGCCCTCGACGGTGCCACCCTTGAGCGCAACCTTGGCGCCGCCGGCGACGCTGCGATCGAGCTGGGCCTGCAGTCCGGAGCGCAGGTCCTCGCGCGCCAGCGGACCGAGATTGTTGTTCTCGTCCAGCGGGTCGCCGTATCTCATCTTGCGCATGCCTTCGACGAAGGCCTCGGTGAAGCGCGGCGCGATCGACTGCTCGACGAGGAAGCGCTTGGCGCACACGCAGCTCTGGCCCGAGTTGTTCAGCCGGGCGGCAATTGCGGTCTTCACCGCCTTGTCGAAATCGGCGTCCGCGAACACGATGAACGGGTCCGAACCACCCAGTTCCAGCACGGCCTTCTTGCCGACGCTTCCGGCCAGCGACGCAACGATGCGGCCGGCGCGCACGCTGCCGGTGACGGTAACGCTGCGGATGCGATCGTCAGCGATGATCCGCGCGACCGTGCCGTGGTCGACGCGCAGGTTGACCAGCGTGCCGTCCGGCATCCCGGCCTCGCGGAACACCTCCTCGAGCGCCTCGGCGCAGCCGGGCACGTTCTCGGCATGCTTGATCACCGCCGTGTTGCCGGCGAGGAAGGCCGGGGCGAAGAAGCGGATCACCTGCCAGAACGGGAAGTTCCACGGCATGATGCCGAGGATCGGGCCAAGCCCCTCGTAGCGGACGCGGCTCGCGCGCGCCGGGCTCTTCACCGTCAGCGGCTCGAGCCAGGCCGGGCCGAGATCCGCCGTCGTCCGGCAGGTCGAAGCGCATTTCTTGATCTCGCCGCGCGCCTCGTTGATGGGCTTGCCCATCTCGAGCGACATCAGGCGGGCATAGTCCTCGACATGGGCTTCAAGGCGGTCGGCGAGCGCGCGCAGCAACTGCGCCCGCTGCTCGACGCTCATGCCCCGGACCGTCTGCCAGGCGGAGAAGCTCCGGGCGAGCGCGCTCTCGACCGCCGCATCGTCGTGTACGGTGTAGCTGCCAAACAGCTCTCCGGTCGCCGGATTGAGCGAGCGGAACAGGGACTGGGGGCGCGCGGGCGCGTTCATCAGATATTCCTCAGTGGGGCGGCTGCATCGAGCAGCCGCTTCAACGTGCCGCCCAGGATCATCTCGAGATCGCCCGGCTGCAGGAAGCGGCAATGGAGACGCACGATCTCCAGCGCCTGCTTGTAGGTCATGGCGCGGCTAAGCGCCGGAAAGTCGGAACCCCAGCAGAGCCGGTTCGCTCCGAAGGCCGCATACAGCCCCTCGGCAATCCACATCGCGCTCGGGTGCGGGTAATCCCACCCGTTCTCCAGCCCCACCGCATAGTGGAAGCCGGAGAGCTTGATGTGGACATTGGGGTACTTCGCCAGCGTCGCGATCGCCTCGAGCTGCGAGCGCGGATCGGTGGAGCTGATGCCGCCCATGTGGTGCAGCAGCACCACGAGGTCCGGGTTCTCGGCACACACCGCGCCAAGGTCCCCGGCCCAGGCCGGCCCCATGGCGATCGAGGCGATGAGCTTCCGCTCCGCCGCCAGCCTGAAGAACGCCCTGCCCTCGTCCGAGCGGAACCAGCCGTCGTTCTCGCCGACATAATGGGTAAAGCCCTTGATCGGCAGCGTGTCCGCCGCCGTCCGCAGGCGCTCCACCGCGCCCGGCGTGTGATACTCGGGCGACCACGCGCAATCGACATCGGCGAACTGGTGCAGCCGGGTGGGGTAGCGGCGCACGGCCGCTGCCCCATAGGCGTTGTTGTCCGGATTCTTCTCGATCCTGGCCGAGACGATCACCGCCTCTGCGACGCCGTTCTGGTCCATCTCGTGGATCAGGTGCTCGACCGAACCCTTGGTGGCCTCATCGGGCACCTCGGGTTCGTAGGGCCAGCGCGCCCAGGCGTGAGTGTGGCTGTCGACGATCACTGGCGCCTACCGGAACGCGACCGAGCCGTCGGTCTTCATCGAGGTCGGCGGCACCTTGTTGATGACGGGGATCGACTTCAGCCCCTCGTGGTCGAGTTCGACGCCGAGGCCCGGGGTCTCGTTGGGCAGCCAGTGGCCGTTGATGACGGGCACGATCGCCTTCACGGCCTTGGTCCACGGGGCGCGGTCCTGCACCATGTGCTCGGTCACTTCCCAGTTCGGCACGGCAAAGCCGAGCTGCACCTGCGCCGCGGTTGCCACCGGGCCCGAGGGCACGGCGTGCGGGATGATGCCCTGGTGATGCGCCTCGGCCAGCGCGCAGATCTTGCGCGTCCCGGTGATGCCGCCGGCAATGCCGACGTCGGGGCGGATGTGATGCACGCCGCCGTGCTCGACATACTCGCGGAATTCCCAGATCGAGGTGTTGCGCTCGCCCGCGGCCATCGGCACGCGCGACTTCTGCGACACTTCACCGAATGAGAGCACGCTATCGGGCGGAATCGGGTCTTCGACGAACAGCGGACGGAACTGCTCGAACTCGCGGATGGCGGCGATGGATTCGCCCAGCGCCATGTTGCGGTGCAGCTCAATGCCGATCTCGACATCCCAGCCCACGACCTCGCGGATCAGCGCCATGCGCTCGACCATGTCCTTCACCTTGGCGCCGAACGCCATCAGGTGATGCTCGGGCTGGTAGACCATCACCTTGAGCGCGGTGTAGCCGTCCTCGACCGCCGCCTTGCAGCTTGCCGCCACTTCCTCGGCCGTGCCGTAGGGGATCACCAGCATGGCGCGCACCTTGTCGCGCACGCGGCCGCCGAGCAGGTCCCACACGGGCGCCTGGTAGTGCTTGCCCTTGATGTCCCACAGCGCCTGGTCGATCGCCGAGATGGCGCCGCCGATGGCCATGCCGCGCATCGAATAGGCGCGGTAGAGAGAGAGGTTATGGTATTCGATGCGGAACGGGTCCTCGCCGATCAGCCGCTCGCCAAAGCCCTTGGCCACCGAGGCGGTCGCCTCCGGGAAACCGAAGAAGGTGGATTCGCCCACGCCTTTCAGGCCGGTATCCGTCGTCACTTCGACGAACATCCAGTTATGCGCGACGTAGGTATCGATACGCTCGATCTTCACTTTGCTTCCTCAGGGTAGACGAATAGCGGTGTGCGGCGCGTGGCCGGCGGACTGATGAGCTCGAGGACGAGGCCGTTGAGCTTGGGTGAGGTGAAATAGACGAAGGCGCCGCTGCCATCGCCGCCGAAGCCGCGGGCGGACTGGAGACGGGTGAAGCCGGCGGCTTCGAGTTCGGCAACCGCCTGCGCGTGGTTTTCGGTCACGTGGATGCCGATGTGGTTGAGGCCTTCGCCGGAGTTCGCGAGCTGATCGGCGAAGAAGGACGGGCCGGTAGTGGGCTCGACCAGCTCGAACTGCACGCCATCCTTCCAGGCGAGGGCGTGCTTCAGGCCGAACTGGGCCGGGGCACCCTTGTAGGTCATGTCCTTGAGGATTTCCGGCGTATATTCCCACGCCGTCCAGGGGCCGATGCGGAGCACGTCCCACCACTGCTTCGTCGCGGCCTCGAGGTCGCGAACCACGAAGGCAATCTGCTTGGGGCCGAGCTTCTGGACGATCAACGGGACCGCGTCGAAGGCTGCATCAGTCATCGCGTAACTCCCTCAGGCCGCGTTCGACTTGGGCAACAGCCCGAGGTCCGCGTCGATGTCGTCCTGGTACGTCGAGATCTGGCTCGACAGCACCTCGTCCATCGTCACGGCCCGGCCGGCAATGCCGCTTTCGTAGGCGGCGAGCACCGAGGCAACGGCGGTAAGACCACCCTCCCCGTCCACTTCCGGCGGCCGGCCTTCCATGATGGCAGCGGCGAAATCGTGGATCTCGATGGCGAGCAGCCCCGAGTCCGTCTCGGCCCAGTCGAGCTCGTAGGAGACCCCGCCATAGAGCTTCTGGGTCAGTTCATCGAGCTTGAACCCGATCTTGTCGGCCAGCGCCTGCCCGGTGAGATCGCCCTCGGCCGTGTGGAGGATCGGCGCCTTGCCGGTGCGGTCGTTGAAGATCTCGAGCGAGCCCTTCTGCCCATGCACCGTGCGCTGGTTGTAGCCCTTGCCCGGGCCCGAGGCGACGTACGCCATCTGTACCATCAGGCCGGACTGCATGGTGAACGTCGCTGCAAACGAGTCCTCGCCGGTGGCGGTGATCTGCTCGGGGATCTCGAGGAAGCGCTTCAGGTACGCCTCGGTCTGCATCTCCGGCTTTTCCTGCCGGCGACGGATCGGCTCGGCGATGAAGCCCTTGCCGAAGGCCGAGTGGAACGGCCCGAAATAGTACTGCACGATGTCGGTCAGGTGCGCGCCCATGTCGAGGCCGATAGCGCCCTTGTCCTTGAAGTGCCGCCACGGGGTGATGATGATCCGGTCGTTGCCGCCGATCATCGTCTGCACCATCAGGTGAACAGGCCCGAGCACGCCGGAATCGATCACCGCCTTGGCCAGCCGGTTGGTCGGATCGCGCCGGTAGTTCTCGGCCGTCGCCAGCACCGCACCGCCCTGCTTGGCCGCATCGAGCAGCACCTGGCAGGAGCGGACGGTCAGCGCCAGCGGCTTCTCGCACAGGACGTGCTTGCCCGCGCGCAGCGCCGGCAGCACCACGCCGAGGTGGCTGAACGCCTCGGTCACCACGTCGAACGCCGCGATCTCCGGATCGGCCACCGCCTCGTCGATCGACAGGTGGATCTTCGGCCGGTAGCCGAGGAGCTGCTCGGCCTCATTGGCGACCCGCTCGGCATTGTCCTGGCGCACGTCGCACACCGCTGCGAGGCGGACATTGGATAGGCCCGAGCGCTGCAGGCGGGCGAAGCCCTGCACATGCCGGCTCCCCATGCCGCCGCACCCGACGAGGCAGACTGGTACTGTAGTCACGTTTCAGCTCCCGCTGGACTGAGCGCTTTCAGGAAAAGTTGCAGACTTTTCCGGTTCGAAAGCGCGACATATCGAAAACCTGGCGCCTATTCCTTCAACGAGCCGCCGAGGCCGTTGATGAAGTAGCGTTGGCAGAGAATGAAGAAGATGATGATCGGCAAGGTCGACAGTAGCACCGCCATCATCGCGATGTTCGGCGGCGTCTGCGAGAAGGACTGGCCGAGGCCGGCAAGGGCCAGCGGCAGCACGCGCATGTCCTTCTCCGTCGTCGAGATCAGCGGCCATGCATACATGTTCCAGGCAGTCAGCACCGTCACCGCCGTATAGGCCGCGATCGGCGGGCCGGATAGCGGCAGCACGATCCTGGTGAACACCTGTCCCCAGTGCGCGCCGTCGATCTTGGCCGCATCGAGAATCTCATTGGGCATCGAGATGTAGAACTGCCGGAAGATGAATACGCCAAAGCTGGTCTGCGCGATGATGGGGATACACAGCCCCATGAAGGTATCGAGCCAGTTGAGGTTACGCACCAGGATGAAGGTGGGGATCGTTGCGACCTGCCCCGGCACGAACATCGTCAGGATGAAGAGCCCAAGCAGCGCGTTTCGACCGAGGAACTGCATCTTGGCGAGCGCGAAGCCGGTCATCACCACCAGCGTCAGCTGCGTGATGGTGATGATCGCGGTGAAGATCACCGAGTTCATGATCGCGCTGGGGTCGAGGAAGGTGAGCGCCGCGAAGACGTTCTCGAAATGCCATTCCGTCGGCCACCACGTCGGCGGGTATGCGACCACCTCACGAGCGGATTTGAACGAGTTGATGATCATCCAGTAGAATGGCGCGGCCATCACGAGGCCGAAGAAGATCACCGTCGAGACGTGGAAGCGGCGACGCCAATAGTGTCCGGCACTCATACTGGGTCTCCATTGGTCGGGCGTCGGCGCGGCGGGTTGAAGACGAGCGCCAGGATCGTGACGATGACGAACAGCACGGTCGAAAGCGCCGAGGCATAGCCGAGCCGCAACTGGGCGAAGGCGAGGTCGTAGATGTAGACGGCGAGGATGTCGGTCGAGTTGAGCGGCCCGCCCTTGGTCATCACGAAGGCAATGTCGAAGCTGTCGAAGATGATGCCGCGCAGCGTCAGCACCAGGATCAGCAGGGTCACCGGCATGACGTTCGGCCAGATGATGTGGCGGAGCTTGGCCCACGGGCCGGCCCCGTCGATCTCGGCGGCTTCGAGCAGTTGCGGGTTAATCTGCTGCAGGGCGGCGAGGTAGAGGATGATGCCGAGCGGCAGGCGCAGCCAGACGATCACCAGCGACAGGGCGGGCATCGCCCAGGTGGTATCCTGCAACCAGTTGGGGCCGGAAATACCGAAGAAGCCGAGCAGCTGCGCGATCGGGCCGACGCGCGGATCGTACATGAACTTCCACAGCACGGCTGAAGCGACCAGCGAGATGACGATCGGCAGCAGGTACATCGTGCGGAACACGCTGTAGCCGGGGAAACTTGTGTTGATCAGCACCGCGAGGACGAACGACAGGAACACCGTCGGCACGACGCCGAGCACGAGGAGATAGACCGTCTTCGACACCGAGTTCACGGCGCGGGTGTCGTTCAGCAGGGCGACGTAGTTGTCCAGGCCGACGAAGCGCGGCTCGTAGATCAGGTTCCAGTCGAACAGGCTGAGCGCCAGGCCCCAGACGATGGGGATCAGCATGAAGACGGTGAACAGGACCACGTTGGGCCCGACGAACAGGGCAGCCCAGAACGGGGAGTCGGTGCGGCTCGATCTGCGGCGCGGCGCCAGCCGCGCAATCGCGGACAGGCCGGCCTCGTCGGCGGTGTCGGTCTTGCTCAAAAGCGTAGATCCCATTGCACAAAGGGAGAACCGGCTGCGGGAGGATGCAGCCGGTTCAGGAGTCGCCACCGCTTCAGAGGAAGCGGCGGCACACTTCTTTTCTGATCAGCCGCCGGCCGCCATGACGCGGGCCATGGCTTCGTTGATCACCGCCTCGGCGGCCTTCAGGGCGTCGGCCACGGGGACGTTGTTGAGGACGACCGCCTCTTCCGCCTTCGCCAGCTCGGTATCGACCACCACCTGCACGTCGGCCGGGATCGAGGTCGGGTTCATGGCGCCATACTGGATCGACTCGGCGAAGACGCGGTTGTCGTACGGAGGTCCGGGCAGATCGGTCCAGATCGGGCTGGTGTAGAGCGCCTCGACCGGCGGCACGGTGCCGTAGCCCGCGGCAAGGATCTTCATGCCGCCGTCTTCGGAATAGAACCAGTTGAGGTAGTCGAAGGCGAGTTCCTGGTTGTTCGCCATGCCCTGCGGGGTGATCGCCTGGGCGATGGAGCCCATGCCGGTCTTGCGGACGCCGTTGATCGTGGGCTCGAGCGCCACGTCCCAGTCGTCCGTCGTCACGCTGCGGATCAGCGGGGTCAGCGCACGCACCGACTGGAGCATCGAGACCGTGCCGGCGCCGAAGGCCTGGTAGCCGCCGCCGAGCTGGGTCTGCTGCGGCGAGGAGGCGAGGACGCCCGCCTTCACCTGGTCCCAGTACATCGTGAAGACCTTGATCGCCGCTTCGGTCTGCAGCTTGTACATGTTGTTTTCGTCGAGCAGCGTGTCGCCGAAGGCTTCGATGCCCGGAACGTAGGTCGCGTGCCACGGCACCGAGGCGGCGAGGCCGTAGCGGGTGGTGACATTGCCGTTCTTCTGGGTCAACTGGGTCGCGACCTCGATCTGCTTTTCGAAGGTCCAGCTGTCATCGGGGTACGGGATGCCGGCGTCGTCGAAGTGCTTCTTGTTGTAGTAGAGCACCACGGTATCGGCGCCGATCGGCAGGCCGAAAATGCCGTCCTTGTTCGGGCCCGAGGTGACCAGGTACTGGTCGAGGAAGGGCTTCGCGAGCGAAGTCATCGTGATCGGGCCGCCCGAGTTCAGGAACGGCCGCATGTCGGCGGTGACCTGCGCATTGGCGAACTGCGTTGCGAAGATGTCGGCGAGGTAGGTGATGTCGGGCAGCTTGTTGGCGAGGCGGCGCGACAGCAACGCCTGGCGCAGGCCGGGGCCATCGCCCGGCAGGATCGAGTAGTCGATCTTGACGCCCGGACGGGCTGCTTCATAGGCGGCGAACACCGGCTTGATGCCCGTTTCGGCCCAGTCGAGGATGCCGATCGACAGCGTGCCGCTGGTCGGCTGCGCCATCGCGAACTGGCTGCCGGCGGCAAGCGCGAACGGCGATGCCGCAAGGCCCGCCAGCACGGAGCGGCGGCTCAACGAAAACTTGTTTGTCATGGTGACGTCTATCCCTCCCAATGGATGCGCGACGCCTGCTGCGCAGGTCCTGCCTGATCGCGCCGTTCAATATAGTGAACGTTTGTCTATATATTGAACGATGACAGACGATCCCGACCCGGTCAAGCGGGTCAGGACACAGCCATAGGTCGTAGGAAATCAGGCGAGGGTGGGGCTATTCCTCGGAGCGGCCCGCGTCGTCGTCGCGATTGCGCTCGTAGCGCCGCGTAAGCGGAAACGGCGGCAGCCAGGCTTCGCGACGGATGGTCCAGAGCTCGTAGGTCGGCACGAACTGGTCCGGCGCATCCAGCGCCCCCAGGTGGACCTCGATCTCGTCGGCGCTGCTCGAGAAGACCGATGAACCACAACGCGGGCAGAAATGCCGGCCGGCATAGTCGCGCGTTTCCCCCTCGATGGTCACCGCCGTCTCAGGGAATATCGCCGACGCATGAAAGAGCGCGCCATGGTGCTTGCGGCAGTCGAGGCAGTGGCAGATGCCGACCCGGTACGGGCGACCCGTCGCCACGATCCGAACGTCGCCGCACAGGCAGCCGCCAGTGTATCGGTCCATCCGCGCCTCCTCGAGGATCTTGCGATCGTCAGAGGAACGGTCGCACCTCGACCGGCGCGCGGCAAGCGATTGCGGCCTTGCGCGCCCATTCGAGCACCTCGTCGAGGGTATCGGTCTCCAGCACCCAGAGGCCGCCCATGTGCTCCTTGGTCTCGATGTACGGACCATCGGTAACGAGCGCATTGCCGTCCTTCACCCGAACGGCCCTGGCCTCGCGCGGCGGCGCGAGGCCGCCCACGAATTTCCTCACCCCCGCAGCCACCATCTCGACGTTGAGCGCCCGAATCTCGCGGCGCATGGCGTCGTCTTCGACGCTCGCGTCGTAGTCATCGGGTCGGTGGATGGCGACCAGGTACTGCGTCATGAGTTCCTCCTCGATAGCGCCGGGGGCCGACAGGCAACCCCATCACTACATGGTCGAACGGCCGCAGCGAAATTCGACAGGAGGTTCCCAGGTTCCCGCCGGCCGTCAGCTCCCGAGCAGCAGTTCGGCCGCTCCATTGACCGGCAGGCGGGCGGGCGGAGCCGGCCTGGCCTCGTCGCGACCGTGCAGCCGCATCAGGAGGGTCAGCTCGTTGGCAAAGCTGGTGACGTTGCCGGCGAAGGCCGCCGTCCTGATGTCATCGCGCCGGAAGATGCGGGTGGTGAGGACGGGAAGGTCCCACTTACGCACCATCTCCTCCATGGCCGTCTCCGGCGGCGAGGTCGGCACCCGGCCGTCGCAGGTGACGAACATGGCGAGCCGCCGCGTCTTGCCCCTCAGCCGGCGCAGCGCGCTGAGGACGGGTGGCGCTGCCCTGGCGTCCCATACAGGGCCGGCGACGACCACGAGGTCCCAGCCGTCGACCAGCGGTTCGCGGTCGATGGATGGACAGCCCCGGGTGAAGATGTCCCAGGCCTTCCTGAACCTGCCCAGCGTCCCGGCATAGGCGGGACAGGTCAGCCGGATCAGCTCGGCGTCCAGCTGGGCGCCCAGTGCATCGGCCACGGCGGCCGTCTTTCCGGTTTGGGAGAAGTAGACAATGGCTGCTCTCATCTCGGCCTCCTTTGACGCATCGGAAGAATGCACGGCGCGCGGACAGGCTCTTTGCGACAGATCAAGCCGGCGCGAGGTGGGGCGCTTATTGTCTCGCCGCAAAGTGGAGGTTACACAGCACTCATGCAGCAGCGGCCGCGCTCCAGCACCACAGATCGCCGGGACCTGATGACCGCCGCCGTGGCGGCGCTTTGCCTTGTGCTATCGGCCGGCATGGCGCTGGCGCCCGAGCCGATCGTCGCCGCGTCCTATCGCACCGCCTTTTCCGTGCTCTTCGGCGCCATCGGGCTGGGCGCGATCTATTTGCTCCTGCGCTCCGTGCTCTTGCAGCGCACCGTCGCGAACGAGACAACCGCGACCCTCGGGGAGCGCGACGCGCACCTGAAGTCGATCCTCGACACCGTGCTCGACGCCACGGTCGTCATCGACGCCGAGGGCATCATGCTCTCGTTCAATGCCTCGGCCGTACGGCAGTTCGGCTACGCGCCGGACGAGGTCGTGGGCCGCAATGTCAGCATGCTGATGCCATCGCCCTATCGCGAGCATCACGACGACTACATCGCGCGCTATCTCTTCACTGGAGAGCGGCGGATCATCGGCATCGACCGGGTCGTGGTGGGGCGACGCAAGGACGGCTCGACCTTCCCCATGAAGCTCGCCGTCGGCGAGATGCGGCAGGGCGATCGCGTCTACTTCACCGGCTTCATCCGCGACCTCACCGAGCGCGAGGAATCGCAGGCCATGCTCGACCAGGCGCGCAGCGAGCTGGCCCGCCTCGCGCGGCTCAACGAGCTGGGCGAAATGGCCTCGACGCTCGCCCACGAGTTGAACCAGCCCCTCTCCGCCATCGCCAACTACGTGCAGGGTTGCCGGCGCATGCTCGACAAGCTCGACGACGAACTCGCCAACCGCATGCGGGGCGCGCTCGACGAGACGGCAAAGCAGGCGCTGCGCGCCGGCGACATCATCCGGCACCTGCGCGAATTCGTCACCCGCGGCGAGACCGACAAGGGCCCCGAGGACATCAACCACCTCGTCGAGGAAGCGGGCGCCCTGGCGCTGGTCGGCTCGCGCGAACGCGGCATCAAGTCGGTGTTCGATTTCGCCGCGGACCGAAGCATGGTTGTCGCCGACCGCGTGCAGATCCAGCAGGTGCTGATCAACCTCATGCGGAACGCCATCGAGGCCATGCGCGACACCGACCAGAAGGAACTGGTGGTGCGGACCCGCCAGCTGTCGCCCGACTGGCTGAGCGTCGAGGTCGAGGACACCGGGCCCGGCATCGCCGACGAGATCGCGCCGCAGCTGTTCCAGCCCTTCGTCACCACCAAGGCGAACGGCATGGGCATCGGCCTGTCGATCTCGCGGCGCATCATCGAATCGCATGGCGGCGAGCTGACCGTCACCAAGAACTACGCAGGGGGCGCGACGTTCGCCTTCACGCTACCGACTTTCACGGAGGCTCCGGTTGAGTACAGCTGATACTGTCGTCCACATCGTCGACGACGAGGAAGCCGTCCGCAACTCGCTCGCCTTCCTGCTTTCGAGCGCGGGGTTTGCCGTGCGCGTCCACGAGAGCGCCACGCAGTTCCTCGCCGTCGCGCCGCAGATCAGCAATGGCTGCCTCATCACGGACCTCCGCATGCCGGACATGGACGGCGTCGAGCTGCTCCGCCGCCTGAGGGCTGCCGATGCCATGCTGCCGGCCATCGTCATCACCGGTCACGGCGACGTGCAGATGGCGGTCGAGGCGATGAAGAACGGCGCCATCGACTTCATCGAGAAGCCGTTCAGCGACGACGTGCTGATCGAGTCGATCACCCATGCCGCAAGCCGCGCGGCCGAGCGCGTCCAGAGCGACGCGGCCCTCGAGGCGGTCCGCCAGCGTGTCGCGCTGCTCAGCGAACGCGAGCAGCAGGTGCTGAAGGGCGTCGTCGCCGGCCAGGCCAACAAGACCATCGCCTTCGAGCTCGGCATCAGCCCGCGCACCGTCGAGGTCTATCGCGCCGGGCTCATGGGCAAGATGCAGGCGCGGAGCCTGCCCGAGCTCGTGCGCATGGTCATGGACCTCAAGATCGATACGCCCTGACGGTTTGATCTAGCTCAACCACGGCGCTGCGGCCAATCGTCATACTGGTTCTGCCCTGATCGCAGGGCAGAACCAAGGGATCGACCGAAATGGCCGCTGGCCGCCTCCTCGTCATTGCGCCCGACAACGATCTGCGCCGATCGCTGGTCTTTGCACTCGAGGCCGAGGGCTACGAGGTGACGGTACGCGCCGACCTGCCCGACTATTCCTGGCTGGCGCGGCAGCGCTTCGACGCCACCGTGCTCGACCAGAAGGCGCTGACCGGCGCCGACTATGCCAGCATCGCCTTCTGCGTGAAGGCCTATCCGGTCGTGCTGCTCGCCGCCCATGCCCACCCCTGGCTGGTCCAGTGGGTCACCGACGTCGTCGAGATGCCGGTGCTCGGCAATGCCATCTCGGCCTCGGTGCGCCGGGCGATGCACTCGGAAGCCTAGTTCAGGGCCGCCTGCGCGGGCAGCGCGTTGAGCAGCTGCCGCTCGTGCCGCACGTGACGGCGCAGGCATTCGAAGAACCCCCGCAGCATGTATCCCGTCGCCTCGGGCGCCAGCACCGGCTGTTTGCAGGCCAGCTGGTGCAGCTCGAACTGCACTTCCTCGCCGAAGCACTCGTCCTCGAGATGCTCTAGGCGCAGTTGCTCGACCATCTGCGTGCCGCGGGCGTGGGTTGCGACGATGCTGGGAAACAGTACCGCCTCCTCGGCGGCATGCGCCTCGCGCAGCAGCGGGCCGATCAACTTGGAGGCCGTGAGGCACCTGGCGTGGTTGAGCCGGTTGGGCAGCGAGTCGGCGATGGCCTCGAGCAGGTCGCACAGCGCTAGCTGCTGCTCGAAGAACTCCCGCACCTCTTCGAGCGCTCCCTTGCTCGCGATCATGGCCCGCCTCCTGCATCTGGATGTCGTTGGCGGCAGGAAATCCGCTGGTCGCCGGATGCGCGTTGATCTGGATCAAGTTTTCCCGGGGCCGGTCCCCATAGGTTGCACCCGTCTCAATCCGCAGCATCACGGGGGCCGCTTTGCATTATCTGCCTTGGATTATCGTGCTGGGAGGCGGCGCGTTCTTCGCGCTCGTCCTTTCCGGCCTGGGACAGGATGCGGCCTTCAGCGCGCACTGGGGCATCATTGCCGTCGTGCTCGGCCTGGGCGCCATCATCCTGATGCGTCGACCCGAACCGGCCGCCGTCGCGGCGCCGGTCTCGCGTTCGGACGCGCCCACCTATATCGACGGCCCGATCCGGGCCGGCTCGATCCTCACCGTCTTCTGGGGGTGCGTCGGCTTCCTCGTCGGCCTCGTCATCGCCCTCCAGCTCGCCTGGCCCGACCTCAATCTCGAGCCGTGGTTCAACTTCGGGCGCATGCGGCCGCTGCACACCTCGGCAGTGGTCTTCGCCTTTGGCGGCACCGCCCTGATCACGACGAGCTTCTACGTCGTGCAGCGCACCTGCCGCGCCCCGATGATCAGCGAGAACCTCGCCTGGTTCGTCTTCTGGGGCTACCAGCTGTTCATCGTCATGGCCGCGACCGGGTACCTGCTCGGCATCACGCAGAGCCGCGAGTACGCCGAGCCCGAATGGTATGTCGATCTGTGGCTGACCATCGTCTGGGTCGCCTACCTGATCCTGTTCCTCGGCACGCTCATCAAGCGCAAGGAGCCGCATATCTATGTGGCGAACTGGTTCTACCTTGCCTTCATCGTCACGATCGCGCTGCTGCACGTCGTCAACAACCTCGCCATGCCGGTGAGCCTGCTCGGCTCGAAGAGCTACTCGCTGTTTTCGGGCGTGCAGGATGCGCTGACCCAGTGGTGGTACGGCCACAACGCCGTGGGCTTCTTCCTCACCGCCGGCTTCCTCGGCATGATGTACTACTTCATGCCCAAGCAGGCCGAGCGGCCGGTCTACAGCTACCGCCTCTCGATCATCCACTTCTGGGCGCTGATCTTCCTCTACATCTGGGCCGGTCCGCACCACCTGCACTACACCGCCCTGCCCGACTGGGCGCAGACGCTCGGCATGGTGTTCTCGATCATGCTGTGGATGCCCAGCTGGGGCGGCATGATCAACGGCCTGATGACGCTGCGCGGCGCCTGGGACAAGGTCCGCACCGACCCGATCATCCGCATGATGGTCATCGCCATCGCCTTCTACGGCATGTCGACCTTCGAAGGCCCGGTGATGTCGATCAAGTCGGTCAACGGCCTCAGCCACTATACCGACTGGACCATCGGCCACGTGCACTCGGGTGCGCTGGGCTGGGTCGGCATGATCTCGTTCGCCGCCGTCTACTTCATGGTGCCGCGCCTGTGGGGCCGCAGGCAGCTCTACTCGCCGCGCATGGTCAACTGGCACTTCTGGCTCGCGACCACCGGCATCGTCATCTACGCCGCCGTCATGTGGGTCTCGGGCATCATGCAGGGCCTGATGTGGCGCGAGTACGATGACCAGGGCTTCCTCGTGTACTCGTTCGCCGAGACCGTGGCCGCGCTCCACCCCTACTACATCGCCCGCGCCTTCGGCGGCCTGCTCTACCTCGCCGGCGGACTGGTGATGGCCTTCAACATCTGGATGACCATCCGCGGCCGCGTCCGCGATGAGCGCCCGATCCCCACCACCGCCCTGCAGCCGGCCGAATAGGAGCCCTCACCCATGGATATTCTGGGCAAACACGGCGTCATCGAACGCAACGCCACCCTGCTCCTCACCCTCTCGCTGGTGGTGGTGTGCATCGGCGGCATCGTCGAGGTCGCTCCCCTGTTCTACTTCCAGAACACGATCGAGAAGGTGGAGGGCATGCGGCCCTACACCCCGCTGGAGCTGGCGGGACGCGACATCTACATCCGCGAGGGCTGCTACACCTGCCATAGCCAGATGATCCGTCCGTTCCGCGACGAGACCGAGCGCTATGGCCACTACTCGCTGGCGGCGGAGTCGATGTACGACCACTCGTTCCAGTGGGGTTCGAAGCGGACGGGGCCCGACCTCGCCCGCGTCGGCGGCCGCTACTCGGACGAATGGCATGTGGAGCACCTGACCAATCCGCAGTCGCTGGTGCCCGAGTCGATCATGCCGAAATACGGCTTCCTCGCCGAGACCGACCTCGACACCAACAACACCATGGCCAGCCTCAAGGCCAATGTCGCGGTCGGCGTGCCCTACAGCGAGGATGCGGTGGCCAACGCGCAGCGCGACCTCGTCGCGCAGGCCACGCCCGGTGCCGACACCTCGGGTCTGATCGAGCGCTACAACAACGTGCGCGCCGAGGACTTCGACGGCGATCCGAAGCGGATCACCGAGATGGATGCCCTCGTCGCCTATCTCCAGATGCTCGGCACGCTGGTCGATTTCACCACGTACGACGCCCAGGCCAACTTCCGGTAAGCGAGCCACACCATGCCAACTGCACACTACGACATGCTCCGGCACTTCGCCGACAGCTGGGGCCTTCTCTACATGATGGCGATCTTCCTATCGGTGGTGTTCTTCCTGCTCCGGCCGGGCGCCAAAGCCAACGCGATGGCGGCGGCGCGCATCCCGCTCGATGACAACGAACCGCTGGGGGATGAGCGCAAATGAGCGACAAGGACGTTGACCAGGTCACTGGCGTCGAGACGACCGGCCACGAATGGGACGGCATCAAGGAGCTGAACAACCCCCTGCCGCGCTGGTGGCTGTGGACCTTCTACGGCTCGATCATCTTCTCGATCGGCTACACCATCGCCTTCCCCGCCTGGCCGATGATCTCGTCGGCGACGACCGGCGTGCTCGGCTATTCGAGCCGCGCCGACCTGCACGCCGATGTCGCCGCGGCCAGGGCGGCGCAGGGCGGCATGCTCGAGGCGGTGACGACGACGCCGGTGGCAGACATCGTCAAGGATGACGGCCTCGCGCGCTTCGCCCGGGCCGGCGGAGAGTCGCTGTACAAGGTCTACTGCTCGCAGTGCCACGGAACTGGCGCGACCGGCAGCGTGGGCTATCCCAACCTCAACGACGACGAGTGGATCTGGGGCGGCACGATCGACCAGGTCTACGCCACCATCGCCCACGGCGCGCGTTCGCCCACCGACCAGGACACGCACTTCAACGACATGCCCGCCTTCGGCACCGACGGCATGCTGACGGCCGAGGACATCGACCGGGTGGCAAAGCAGGTTGCGTCGCTCTCGGGCATGGAAGGGGGCGAAGCCACCCCCGAGGGTGAGCAGCTGTTCGCCGACAACTGCGCCGGCTGCCACGCCGAGGACGGTGCCGGCATGGTCGACGTCGGCGCGCCATCGCTCAACGACAAGGTCTGGCTCTACGAGGGCACGCTCGCGGCCCTGCGCGAGCAGATCGCCCTGCCGCGCCACGGCGTGATGCCGGCCTGGGGCGCACGTCTCGGCGACGCCGCGGTCAAGCAGCTCGCGGTCTACGTTCACGGTCTCGGCGGCGGCCAATAGCATTCCCGTGCTGCTGCCAGCGAGGGGAAGGGGGCGTCCGCAAACGCCCCCTTCTTCGTTTCCGGACCTGCCCCTCTTGACCCAGATCAATCGCGCCAGCGACCCGGCGTGAGAGAACCCGGGGGATGACCACCCGGAACCCCGGCATGACTACCCATACCCCAGATACCCAGACCTATGACGTCGAGGCGGTGAACGCTGCCGGACGCCGCCAGCCGCTCTATGCGCCGCGCAAGAAGATCTTCCCCAAGCGCGCCAGCGGCCGGTTCCGGAAGTTCAAGTGGCTGGTGATGCTGATCACGCTCACCATCTACTACGTGACGCCCTGGCTGCGTTGGGATCGCGGGCCGTTCGCACCCGATCAGGCCGTTCTGGTCGACCTCGCCAACCGGCGCTTCTACTTCTTCTTCATCGAGATCTGGCCGCAGGAATTCTACTACGTCGCCGGCATGCTGGTGATGGCGGGAATCGGTCTCTTCCTCGTCACCTCCACCGTCGGCCGGGCCTGGTGCGGCTACGCGTGCCCGCAGACCGTGTGGGTCGATCTCTTCCTCGCCGTCGAGCGTTTCATCGAGGGCGACCGCAACGCCCGCATCAAGCTCGACGCCGGAAAATGGACCGCCGACAAGCTCATGAAGCGCACCGCCAAGCACGCCACCTGGCTGGTGATCGGCATCCTGACCGGCGGCGCCTGGATCTTCTATTTCGCCGACGCCCCGACCCTCCTCGCCGACGTCGTGACGCTCCAGGCGCCGCTCGTCGCCTACGCCACCATCGCGCTCCTCACCGCCACCACCTACACGTTCGGCGGCCTGCTCCGCGAACAGGTCTGCACCTACATGTGCCCGTGGCCGCGCATCCAGGGCGCCATGCTCGACGAGCACTCGCTGACCGTCACCTACAATGACTGGCGCGGCGAGCCGCGCTCGCGTCACGCCAAGCGCGCCGCCGCCGAAGGCAAGCCCGTCGGCGACTGCGTCGATTGCAATGCCTGCGTCGTCGTCTGCCCCATGGGCATCGACATCCGCGACGGCCAGCAGCTCGAGTGCATCACCTGCGCGCTCTGCATCGATGCCTGCGACGACGTGATGACCCGGCTCGGCAAGGAGCAGGGCCTCATCTCCTACGCCACGCTCAGCGACTACAACCGCAACATGGCGCTGGCCACCGGCAGCGGCAAAGTCGTCCAGCCGTCGCGCGTCCGCAACCCGGTCACCGGCAAGCTGGTCGATGCGATCAAGCGCACCAACTGGCGCTCGGTCATCCACCCGCGCACGATCGTCTACCTCGTCGGCTGGATCGCCATCGGCCTCGCCATGGTGACCGCGCTGGCGCTGCGCACGCCGCTGTCGCTCAACGTGCTGCACGACCGCAATCCGCTCTATGTCGAGCTGCGCGACGGCTCGGTCCGCAATGGCTACGACGTGAAGGTGCTCAACATGGCGCCCGAGATGCGCGAGGTCGAGCTTCGCCTCGACGGCCTGCCCGGCTCGACGATCTCGCTCGTCGATGGCGGCAGCGAGACCGCCGGCAGCCTCACCTTCACGCTCGAGCCCGACAAGGTCCTGCCGGTGCGCCTCTACGTGCGCGTCGGCCCCGAGTCCCTGCCCGCAAGCCAGATGCCGTTCCAGATCGTCGTCTCGGACGAGGCCGCCGGGATCACCCGCAGCGTCGAGTCGACCTTCGAAGTCCCGGAGAAGCGCAAATGACCACCAACTCCAAAGCCCGGCCCGGCGAGTTCACCGGCCGCCACATGTGGCTGTTCATCGTCGGCTTCTTCGGCGTCATCATCGCGGTGAACATCACCATGGCCGTGGTCTCGGCGACCAGCTGGACCGGCCTCGTCGTCAAGAACACCTATGTCGCGAGCCAGGAGTTCGAGGAAAAGCGCATCGCCCACGCCGCCCAGCTCGAGGCCGGCTGGACGTCGAGCCTCACCCACGCCGGCGGCACCGCGCTGCTATCGGTGGTCGACGGCGCCGGCAATCCCGTCGATCTCGGCGAGCCGGTGCTCCAGATCAACCGCCCGGTCGGCGGCCACGACGACCAGACAATCGCCCTCGTTCGCCAGCCCGACGGCACCTATGCCGGCCCGGTCAGCCTCGGTCCCGGCGTCTGGGAAGCACGCGTGAACGTCCCCGCCACCGCGCTCGGCCCGTTCGAACTGCACGACCGCTTCCGCATCGCGGGAGAAGCGCAATGACCTGCTGCGTTCCCGGCGCCCACAGCGTCATCGACGATCCGAGCGCCATCGAGGCGGACAGCGCCGCCCTCCTCTCCCTCAGCCGCCCCCTCGGCGACGGTCGCCGCCAGCTCGAGTTCGCCGTGCCGGACGCACACTGCGCGGCCTGCATCCGCTCGATCGAGACGGCGCTGCTCGAGCTGCCGCAGGTGGCGACGGCCCGCGTCAACCTCACCGCGCGCCGCGTCCGCATCGCCTTCGATCCGGCAGTGGGCAATCCGGCCGAGCTGGCCCCGGCCATCCGCGCCAGCGGCTACCACACCTATGTCCTCGACCCCGCGCAGGAGACCACGGGCGACCCGGTGCTGGGCGAGCTGATCCGCGCCCTTGGCGTCGCCGGCTTTGCCGCCGGCAACATCATGCTGTTCTCGGTCTCGGTCTGGTCCGGCGCCAACGAGGCGACGCGCGACCTCTTCCACTGGATCTCGGCGATCATCGCCCTGCCCGCCGTCGCCTATTCGGGCCGCATCTTCTTCCGCTCGGCCTGGCGCGCACTACGCGTCGGCAAGACCAACATGGACGTGCCGATCTCGATCGGCGTCATCCTCGCCACCGCGCTCAGCCTGTTCGAGACCATGCAGTCGGGCCGTCACGCCTATTTCGACGCCTCGACGAGCCTGCTCTTCTTCCTCCTCATCGGCCGCACGCTCGATCACCTGATGCGCGAGCGGGCCCGCAGCGCCATCACCGGGCTTGCCCGGCTGCAGCCGCGCGGCGCCACCCGCATCCACGACGACGGCCGGCGCGAGTACCTGCGCCTCGACGAGATCGCGCCCGGCATGCGCCTCGAGATCAAGGGCGGCGAACGCGTCCCGGTCGACGCGACCGTCGTCTCGGACGGCGCGGCGTTCGACTATTCGATCATCAGCGGCGAAACCGCCCTCCACGCCATCCCCAGTGGCGGCGAAGTCGTCGCCGGCGCCAACAACCTCGGCGGGCCGGTCCTGCTGCAGGCCACCAGGGCCTCGACCGATTCCTTCCTCGCCCGCATGGCGGCGATGATGGATGCCGCCGAGAACGCGCGCACCCGGCCGCGCCGCATCGCCGATCGCGCCGCCGCGATCTACGCGCCGGTCGTCCACACCATCGCCATCACCACCTTCCTCGGCTGGGGCCTCTTCAGCGGCGACTGGCACGCGGCGCTGCTCAACGCCGTGGCGGTACTGATCATCACCTGCCCCTGCGCGCTCGCCCTTGCCGTGCCGATCGTCCACGTCGTCGCCGCCGGCAAGCTCTTCGAGCGCGGCATCCTGATGAAGGACGGTGCCGCCCTCGAGCGCGCCGCCGAAGTCACCTCGGTCGCCTTCGACAAGACCGGCACGCTGACCATCGGCCAGCCGCAGGTGGTCGAGAGCCACGCCGAAGACGGACAGGCGAGTGCCATCGCCGCCGCCCTCGCCTCGGCCAGCAACCACCCGCTCTCGCGCGCCCTCTCGGCCCAGCTCGGAACCACCGGCAGCTTCGCCGGCAGCATCGAGGAAGTCTCGGGCCGCGGCGTCGAGGGCAAGGCCGACGGCGTCACCTGGCGCCTCGGCAGCCGCGAATGGTGCGGCCTGCCGGAGGACCAGGGATCGGACCTTACCGAGGTCTGGCTCACCGCCAACGGCGCCGTCCGCGCCCGGTACCGCTTCAGCGACCTGCCCCGGCCCACCGCCCGGGCAAGCGTCACCGAACTCGAGCGCATGGGCCTTCCCGCCCGCCTCATCTCGGGCGACCGTCAGGGCCCGGTCGACGCCATCGCGACGGTGGTCGGCATCGGTGCGGCCACCGGCGGCCTCCGCCCCGAGCAGAAGGTCGAAGCCGTCGCGGACGGCCACACCATGATGGTCGGCGACGGCATCAACGACGCCCCGGCGCTCCGCGCCGCCTATGTCTCGATGGCGCCGACCTCGGCTGCCGATATCGGTCGCAGCGCCGCCGACTTCGTCTTTTCGGGCGAAGACCTCGGCGCCGTGCCGTTCGTCATCAGGACGGCGAAGCGCGCCGCGCGGCTCGTGTCGCAGAACCTCTTCCTCGCCATCGGCTATAACGCCATCGCCGTCCCCCTCGCCATCTGCGGGCTGGTGACACCGCTGGTCGCAGCCGTGGCCATGTCGTCGTCGTCGATCATCGTTGTCGCCAATGCCCTCAGGCTGCGCTTCGACCGCCGCCCCGTCGTACCGAAGGCCGCGCAGGATCGTCTCGTCACACAGGAGACCGCCGCATGAGTGGCCTCGCCGTTCTCATTCCGCTGGCCGTGCTGATGGGTCTTGCCGCCCTCGGGGCATTCCTGTGGGCGCTGCGCTCGGGTCAGTACGAGGATCTCGATGGCGCCAGCGAGCGCATCTTCGAGGAAGACATAAAGGACTAAGGGTCAGCCCGTCCGGCCCTTCAGCGCATCGATGTCGTGGATCACGACACAGCGGTGACCCTGGACGGAGATCACGCCCTCGTGGCGCAGCCGGCTCATCTGGCGCGACACCGTCTCGAGCGTCAGCCCGAGGAAGTCGGCCATGTCGGCCCGCCCGATCGGCAGTTCGACCACGATGTCGCCCTGCGCGTCGGCGCCCCCCATGCGCGTCGCGACCAGCAGCAGCACGCTCGCCACCCGCTCTATCGCGCTCTTCCGCCCCAGCGTCACCATCCATTCGCGCGCCTCGTCGAGGTCCTTGAGCGACTGGTCGAGCAGGCGCAGCTTCAGCCTGTCGCTGCTCAGCACCAGCGCCTCCATCACCTCCTTGGGGACGCGGCACAGCTCGACCTCGGTCGCGGCCTCGGCCGACAGCGGGCTTTCCGTCGAGAACAGCCGCCCCATGAGGTCAGGCGCGAACTGCAGCCCGACGAGCTGCTGGCGACCGTCGCGCAGCACGCGGCTGAGCTTCACGGTGCCGCTCGTCACGTTGGCATAGCCCATGACTTCGTCGCTCTCGACCGCCAGCGTCTCGCCGGCGCAATGCCGTGTCCGCCGCGAATAGGTCGCGAGCCGCCGCAGCTCGGTCGGCCCCAGCACCTCGCAAACGCCTCCCTCCCGCACGCGACAGCGCTGGCAGGAAACAGGGATGGGTTGATCGGGGGTGCGGCGGGTGTCCATTCGGCGTGCCTGGAATGCGTGCACTTTCTCGTCGCACGCCGCGCGCCGGCTGGTTTGATCGAGATCAAGGACGCCCCATCCGCCCCCTGCGACAAGCGGGGCGGAGGTTCCGATGTCCGACACCCTGCTCAGCCGCCACTCGAGGCCAGTTCCCCGCTACACGAGCTATCCGACTGCCCCGCATTTCCATGCGGGCATCGCGGATGCCGACTATGCGGGCTGGCTCGGCACAGTCCCCGTCGAGACCGACCTCTCGCTCTATGTCCACGTGCCGTTCTGCGATCGGCTGTGCTGGTTCTGCGGCTGCCACACCAAGCAGGTGCTCCGCTACGATCCGATCGCGGCGTACCTGCCGTCCGTGCACACCGAGATGGAAACCGTCGCGCGTCTCCTCGATGGTCGCGGTGGCGCCACCGCGCTCCACCTCGGCGGCGGCTCGCCCTCGATGCTGCAGCCCGACGACCTCATTGCCCTCTCGCGCCACGCGCGCGAACTCTTCAACCCGCGCCGCGATTTCGAGTTCAGCATCGAGATCGACCCCAACGACATGACCGAGGACCGCTACGACGCCTTCGCGGCCGCGGGCGTGTCGCGCATCAGCGTCGGCGTGCAGGACTTCAACCCGAAGGTGCAGGAAGCGATCAACCGCATCCAGACCTTCGAGCAGACCCGCGCGGTGGTTGAAGGCATGCGCCAGCGCGGCGTCGCCTCGGTCAATCTCGACGTGCTCTACGGCCTGCCGCACCAGACGGTCGAGACCGTCGAGGCGACCATCGACCTCGCGCTCGCGATGAACCCCGACCGGCTCGCCCTCTTCGGCTATGCCCACGTCCCGTGGATGAAGACGCACCAGCGCATGATCGACGAGACCGTGCTCCCCGATGCCGCCGAGCGCCTGCGCCAGTCCACGGCCGCAGCCGCCCGCATCGAGGCCGCCGGCTATGTCGCCATCGGCATCGACCATTTCGCCAGGTCCGCCGACCGCCTCGCCGTCGCAGCAGGCGCAGGCAAGCTCCGCCGCAACTTCCAGGGCTACACCACCGACGACGCCCCTGCCCTGATCGGCCTCGGCGCCTCCTCCATCGGCAGCCTGCCGCAGGGCTACGTGCAGAACGTCACCGCCACCGGCGAGTACATCCGCGCCATCAAGGAGCGCGGCCTCGCAATCGCCAAGGGCATCGCCTTCAGCGACGAGGACCGGCTGCGCGGCTGGGTGATCGAGCGGCTGATGTGCGACTTCGCCATCTCCATCCCCGAGCTGAAGGAGCGCTTCGGCAAGGCCGCCTCGCCGGTGCTGGCCGAGATGAGCTATGCCGCCCAGGGCGACGCCGACGGGATCGTCGCGTTCGACGGCCAGTCCTTCTCGGTCACGAGCCTCGGCCGCCCCTTCGTGCGCTCTGTCGCCTCGGCCTTCGACACCTATCTGGGCTCCGGCGTCGGGCGTCATTCCGTTGCGGTCTAGCCCCTCCGGGATTCTACTAAGTAGTCCCCCTAAGACTCCGACCGGAATTTCGTATTCCCACGCAACGGCTAGTTTCGCACCGTCAACAACGGGGCAGCAAAATGCACATCCAGCCGAGCTTCAGGGTCAACCGCACCAATGACGCGAATGCTGGCCTGTCCGACCTGCTCACCGCGATGCAACCCGCCGCGGTCACCTTCTATCCAGCCGAAGCCACCATCTACGCCCAGGGCGAGACTGCCGGTCCGCTCTACCTCGTCGAGTTCGGCATGATCCGCATCTGCCGCATGACGGCGGACGGCCGCCGGCTCGTCTGCGCCTTCCACACTGCCGGCGAAGTCTTCGGCTTCGAGGCCGATGGCACCCACGACTCGTATGCCGAGAGCGTCGACGGCGCCGGCATCCGCGTGCTGCGCCCCAGCTGCGGCGCGCAGCCGGCCGGCAGCCTGCTGATGGTCGCCCTCAAGGGCCTCGCCCGCATGCAGAGCCACCTGATGCTGCTGGGCCGCCGGACCGCCAACGAGCGCATGGCCGCCCTCCTGCTCGATCTTGCCGAGCGCCAGGGCGACGCCCGTTCGGTCTACCTCGCCATGCCGCGCAACGACATTGCCGACTATCTCGGCATGACCTTCGAAACCGTGTCGCGCGTCCTCCGCGCGCTCAAGGAACAGGGCCTCATCCGGCTCCGTTCGATCAGCGAGGTGGAACTGCTCGATGTCGCCGCTCTCGAGGCCATGACCGACTAGACCGGATCAACAGGCGTGAATGGGAGACGCGCCTTGCTACTGCTGCTGCTGATCGCCGCCATCGCGGCTGCCGCGTTCGCATGGGTCCAGAACCGCCAGTTCGACAGCCGGATCCTGGCCCTGCGCGGCACCGTTCTGTCGGGCGCTTCGCAAGCAGCGGGCAGTCCCGACCTGCCCGCCATCGTGCGCGACTTCGCCATCCGCAATGGCGGCCGCGTTGGTGCCGGCTCGCCCATCCACCTCACGCATCGCGCCCGCCTGTCCACCGCCGCCGGCCGCCCGCCGATCGACATCACCGCCGACCAGTGGCTGTCACCGACGACGTCCGGCATGGTCTGGTACGGCCGCGGCGCCATGTTCGGCATCCCCGTTTCCGTCGTCGACAGCATCGTCGGGGGCAAGGGCCTCCTCGAAGCACGCCTTCTCGGCACTGTGACCGTCGCCAAGGGCGAAGGCGGTGATTTCGACAAGGGCGAGCTGCAACGTTACCTGTCCGAGCTCCCGCTCCACCCCGATGCCATCCTCAACAATGCCGGGCTCGCCTGGCGCCAGATCGACGCGCGGACCGTCGAAGTCGCGGACGGTACGGCAAGCGTCCGCTTCACCTTCGACGAAGCGGGCGACATCACCGGGATGCGCGCCGAGGACCGGCCGATGACCGTGGGCAACCGCACAGTGCCGACCCCGTGGATCGGCGCCTACTCGCAATACCGCTCGTTCGGCGCCCATCGCCTCCCAAGCTATGGCGAGGTCAGCTGGCAACTGCCGCACGGACCCTTCACGTACTGGAAGGGAACGGTCACGGGGTACGAAGTCCTGAAATGAAACTGGCCGCCGGGGTTGCCGGCGGCCAGCTCGTTGTCAGCTGACCTTGGCCAGCGCCTGCTCGACATCGGCGATGATGTCGTCGATGTGCTCGATGCCGACCGAGATGCGCACCAGGTCCTCGGAGACGCCGGCCTTGGCCAGTTCCTCGGGCGAGAGCTGCCGGTGGGTCGTCGAAGCCGGGTGGCAGGCGAGCGACTTGGCGTCGCCGATGTTGACCAGCCGGTAGATCATCTGCAGCGCATCGATGAACTGGGCGCCCGCGGCGGCCCCGCCCTTGATGCCGAAGCTGATGATGCCCGAGGCCTTGCCCTTGCTGATCTTCTTGGCCGTCGCGTTGTACTTGCTGTCAGGCAGCGCGGCGTAGTTCACCCATTCGATCTTGGGGTGCTTCTTCAGCCAGGCACCGAGCGCCTCGGCGTTCTCGCAATGGCGCTCCATGCGCAGCCCGAGCGTCTCGAGCCCCATCAGGAAGAGGAACGCGCTGTTGGGCGAGAGTGCGGCGCCGGTGTTGCGCAGCGGCACGACGCGCGCCCGGCCGATAAAGGCTGCCGGCCCGAGCGCCTCGGTGTAGACGACGCCGTGGTACGACGGATCGGGCTCGTTGAGCAGCGGGAAGCGCTCCTTGTTGGCCTTCCAGTCGAACTTGCCCGAGTCGACGATGATGCCGCCGATCGAGTTGCCGTGGCCGCCGATATACTTGGTCAGCGCATGCACCACGATGTCGGCGCCGAAGTCGATCGGCCGGCAGAGGTAGGGCGTTGCGACGGTGTTGTCGACGATCAGCGGCACGCCATGCTTGTGCGCGATCTCGGCCAGCCGCTGGATGTCGACGACGTTGCCGGCGGGGTTGCCGATGGACTCGCAGAACACGGCCTTGGTCTTGCCGTCGATCAGCTTCTCGAGCCCGTCGAAATCAGCCTGGTCGGCAAGCCGGACCTCGATGCCCTGGCGCGGGAAGGTGTGGACGAACAGGTTGTAGGTGCCGCCATAGAGCTGGCTCACCGAGACGATGTTGTCGCCGGCCTGTGCGATGGTCTGGATGGCGTAGGTGATCGCCGCCATGCCCGAGGCGAGCGCGAGGCCGGCGATGCCGCCTTCCATCTCCGCGACGCGGGCTTCGAGCACCGCGGTCGTGGGGTTCATGATGCGGGTATAGATGTTCCCGGGCACCGCGAGGTTGAACAGGTCGGCGCCGTGCTGCGTGTCGTCGAACGTGTACGACGTGGTCTGGTAGATCGGGACCGCAGCGGACTTGGTGGTGGCCTCCGGCGTGTAGCCGTGGTGCAGCGCAATGGATTCGAGTTTCATACCTGTCCTCTCTTTTGAATAGTCTTGTCTGGAATGACTCGGCCTGCCCGACCCTTAGCACGGTCTGCCCACCGAAAGGCCAGTGCCGGCTGGAAGCCCTTCGCGTTCTTTTCACCGACGGGGCAAACTCATCCGCCTTTTGTCCGCGCCGACAGAAGGATCGGGCCGAACTCGAGGCCGAACAGCCCGAAGGCGATCAGCCAGCACGCCCCGTTCCATGTGTCGGTCGTGACCACGGGGGTGGCGATAGAGGCTTCGCGGGCCGGGGTCGGCCCCCTCGTGACCGTCGCCGACCCGGCCGTTGACTCCCTCCCCCGATCCCGCTAATACGCATTAGCAGCTAATACGCATTAGCAGACTTGCCGGGCGTCTGGGAGGACCGATTGGCGAAGGTGGGACGGCTCACACAGCGGGACATTGCACGCATCGCCGGCGTCAGCCAGGCGACCGTCTCGCTCGTCCTCAACGACGCCAAGGCCGCCGCCGGCCGCATCCCGGACGAGACGCGCGAGCGCGTCCAGAAAGCCATCCGCGAGACCGGCTACGTCGCCGATCCGATCGCCCGTCGCATGGCCAAGGGCCTCAACCGCATCCTCGGCGTCTTCACCTACGAACCCGCCTTCCCCAGCGCCCAGGCCGACTTCTTCACACCGTTCCTCTTCGGTATCGAGGAGACGGCGCAAGCGCTCGGCTACGACCTGCTGCTCCTCACCGGCGCTCCCGCCCATCGCGGCCAGCGCAAGATCTTCGACGAGAACAACCGCCTGCGCCTCGCCGATGGCTGCGTCATCCTCGGCCGCGAGTTCGATCGCGCCGAGCTGAAGCGCCTCGTCGCCGGCGACTATCCCTTCGTCGCCGTCGGCCGCCGCGAGCCCGTCGGCGCCCCCGTCCCCTATGTCGGCGCCGACTACGTGTCGGCCACCGCCGAAATGGTGCGCCGGGCGAGGCTCAAGGGGCACACGAAACTCGCCTATGTCGGCCCCAGCAAGGGCGCCGAGTCCTCGGTCGACCGCTGGACCGGCTTCACCTCCGCACTCGCGGACGCCAAACTGGCGCCGGGGGGCGCCGAGATGGTGCTGCACATCCCCGAAGTCGGCGGCAAGGCGCTGCCCATGCTCGAGGCGATCCGCAATTCCGGCGCGACGGTGGCAGTCTTCACCGAAATGGCCGACGCGGTGATCGTCGACGCCGCGGCCCGCTCGCAGAACCTCTCGGTGCCCGGCGATCTCTCGATCGTCGTCCTCGGCAGCCACCTGAGACCCATGCAGTCGGGCACCCGCTTCACCACCTTCTCGGTCCCCCGCGAGGAAATGGCGCGCCGCGCCACGCAGATGCTCTGCGAGCGGATCGAGGCCGGCTCGAAAGGCGAGCAGGTCGTGCTCCCCTGCGAACCAATCGAGGGCGAAACCCTCGGCCCCATCCACCCAAGCGACGGACTGAAGAGCTGACCGGCCCTTCGCCCCCCGGCGCGACCTAACAGACGGACTTCAAGTGAAAGAATTCTCGGCAGACATCGCGATCATCGGCGGCGGCCTCGGCGGCGTCGCGGCGGCGCTCGGCGCCCTTCGTTCGGGCCGCACCGTCGTCATGACGGAGGAGTTCGACTGGATCGGCGGGCAGATGACCAGCCAGGCCGTGCCGCCCGACGAGCACAGCTGGGTCGAGCAGTTCGGCATCACCCGCTCGTACCGCGCCCTGCGCAACGGGATCCGCCAGTACTATCGCGACCACTATCCGCTCACCGAGAAGAGCCGCGCCTGGGGCGACCTCAATCCCGGCGCCGGCTACGTCTCGCGCCTCTGCCACGAGCCGCGCGTCGGCCTCGCGGTGATGGAAGCGATGCTGATGCCCTATCGCGGCGGCGGCCAGCTCACCGTGCTCCAGCCCTACAAGCCCGTCTCGGCCGAGATGGATGGCGACCGCGTGCGCGCCGTGACCCTCAGGCACCGCGACAGCGGCGACCAGATCGTCGTCACCGGCAAGTACGTGATCGAGGCCACCGAGCTCGGCGACCTGCTGCCGATGACCGGCACCGAGTACGTCACCGGCTTTGAGAGCCAGCGCGATACCGGCGAGCCCTCCGCCCCGGCCGAAGCGCAGCCGACCAACTCGCAGGCCGTCTCGATCTGCTTTGCCCTCGACCATGTCGACGGCAACCAGGTCGGCGACAAGCCGCGCAACTATGACAAGTGGCGCGCCTACACCCCGAGCTTCTGGGGCGGACCGCTCATCGGCTTCGTCGCGCCGCACCCGCGCACGCTCGAGAGCACCGTGCGCAGCTTCACGCCGAACCCGGACGACGATCCGACCCTCGTCGACGCCGACCAGCGCAAGAACCCGGGTGACGGCAATCTCTGGACCTTCCGGCGCATCGCGGCCCGCCGCAACTTCGTGCCCGGCGCGTACCAGTCGGACATCTGCCTCGTGAACTGGCCGATGCTCGACTATTTCGAGCACCCGATCATCGACGTGCCCGAGGCCGTCTACAACGAGCGCATCCAGGGCGCGGCCGACCTCGCCTACTCCGTCTTCTACTGGCTGCAGACCGAAGCGCCGCGCGAAGATGGCGGCCAGGGCTTCCCGGGCCTGCGCCTGCGCGGTGACATCACCGGCACCAACCATGGCCTCGCCATGGCGCCCTACATCCGCGAGAGCCGCCGCATCAAGGCGGTGACGACGATCGTCGAGCAGGACCTCAGCTACGACGTGCGCGGCGACCGCGGTGCGGTCAACTACCGCGACAGCGTCGGCATCGGCATGTACCGGATCGACCTGCACCCCTCGACCGGCGGCGACAACTACATCGACGTGGCCTCGTGCCCGTTCGAGATCCCGCTCGGCGCCCTCTTGCCGCAGCGCGTCACCAACATGATCCCGGCCGGCAAGACCATCGGCACCACCCACATCACCAATGGCTGCTACCGGCTGCATCCGGTGGAGTGGAACATCGGCGAGGTCGCCGGCCTGCTCGCCGCCTACTGCCTCAACGAAGGCGTCACGCCGCACCAGGTGCAGGCCGACAACACCCTGCTCGCCGACTTCCAGTCCCGGCTCTACGCCGAGGGCATCGAAACCCGCTGGCCCGACGTGCGGGGCTACTAACCGACTACTGACAGGAGGAAAAAACAGATGAACCTACTCAACCTCAGGATGGCGGCTCTCGCAGCCGGCATCGCAATCCCGATGGCCGCCGTTCCCGCCATGGCGCAGGACATCCGCATGGCGATCTGGAGCGCCAACGAGGCGCACCTGGCGCTCTTCAACGAGATCGCCGCCGCCTACAAGGCCCAGCATCCGGACGTGAACGTCACCTTCGACTCGCTGCCCTTCGACGGCTACACCACGACGCTGACCACGCAGATCGCCGGCGGCAACGCCCCCGACCTCGCCTGGATCCTCGAGACCACGGCGGGCGACTTCGTCAGCTCCGGCGCGCTCTCCCCGCTCAAGGCAACCTTCGAAGGCGTCGAGGGCTACGACCTCGCCGACGTGACCCAGAGCGCTCTCGCCCTGTGGTCGGCCGACAACGAGATCTACGCCTATCCGTTCTCGACCTCGCCCTTCGGCGTGTTCGCCAACAACGACCTCATCAAGGCCGCCGGGCAGAAGACCCCGGCCGAGCTGATCGCCGCCGGCGAGTGGAACTGGGACAATGCCAATGCCATCAACACGGCCGTCGCCGCGTCCGGCAAGCAGGGCCTGATCGTCCGCGATTTCGACTACAAGGTGTGGGACAACCTCGCCACCATCTGGAACGGCTGGGGCGCCTCGCCCTGGAGCGCCGACGGCAAGACCTGCACGTTCACCGAGCAGCCCATGGTTGATGCGATGAGCTTCATCCACAAGGCCGTCTTCACCGACAAGTCGATCCCCGGCCCCGGCGTCACCGCCGACTTCTTCGCCGGCGATGCGGCCATGACCATCACGCAGATTTCCCGCGCTTCGCTCCTCCCCAAGGAGAATGGCTTCGCCTGGGATCTCGTGCCGCTGCCGTCCGGCCCCGCCGGTGAGTACGCGGTGATCGGCCAGGCCGGCATCGGCGTCTTCGCCTCGGGCAAGAACCCGGCCGTCGCCTCCGACTTCCTCGCCTTCTTCACCAATCCGGAGAATGCCAAGAAGCTCGCCAAGTTCTTCCCGCCGCCGCGCGCGAGTCTCCTCAACGCCGAAGTCCTCGGCGCCGCCAACCCGCTGCTCTCCCCCGAGCAGATCGAGAACGTGGTGATCAAGGGCATCTCGACCGGCGTCGTGAAGCCCGGCCATGCCGGTTTCGCCGAAATCCAGCAGACCGCCCGCGCCGCCCTCGACGCCCTCTGGGTGCCCGATGCGGACGTCCCGGCCGTGCTGAAATCGGTCTGCGACCGCATCCAGCCGATGCTGTGACGATCTGGGGGTGGGCCGGCCAATGTGGCCCACCCCTCACCCGTCTCGCGCTCACGCGCGATCCACCCTCTCCCCGACGGGGAGAGGAATGGTGCCCTTCACCGGTGCCGGTGGATTCTTCTCCCCGTCGGGGAGAAGGTGGCCCGAAGGGCCGGATGAGGGGCGTATGCTCCGAATGTCGAGAAAGCTGTACCTATGACCCTCGCTGCCCCTCCCACCGCTGACCGATCGCGCAAGCGGCCGTTCTGGACCATGGAGCGGCGCGACAGCGTGGCGGGCTACCTGTTCATCGCCCCGCAGCTCATCGGCATCATCCTCTTCGTCCTGATCCCGCTGGGGCTCGTCGTCTGGTACTCGCTGCACGAGTGGAACGTGCTGGCCGGCACCTTCCGCTTCGTCGGCGACGCCAACTACCAGAAGCTCGCCGCCGATCCCGCGCTCCCCGAAGTGCTGACCGCCACCGCCATCTTCTCGGCCGGCCTCGTGGTCTTCAACCTCACCCTCGCCCTGTTGCTCGCGATCCTCGTGAACCAGAAGCTGAGGGGCATCACGGTCTTCCGCACCATCTTCTTCTCGCCGGTAGTCGTCTCGCTCGTCGCCTGGACCATCGTCTGGAGCTTCCTGTTGCAGGCCAATGGCGGCATCAACGGGCTGCTGCAGGTCATCGGCATCGAGGGGCCGAACTGGCTGCGCTCCCCACCAACCGCGATGCTCTCTGTCATCGTCGTGCAGGTGTTCAAGAATGTCGGCCTCAACATGGTGCTGTTCCTCGCCGCCCTCCAGGGCGTGCCGCGCGAGCTCTACGAGGCCGCCCGCGTCGATGGCGCCAGCCGCTGGACGCAGTTCCATTCGATCACCGTGCCGCTGATCTCGCCCACGATCCTCCTGACCACGATCATCACCATCGTCGGCTCGCTCCAGGTCTTCGCGCAGATCGCGGTGCTCACCCAGGGCGGGCCGGGGATGTCGACGACGGTGCTCGTCTACTACCTCTACCAGCAGGCCTTCCAGTTCCACCGCTTCGGCTACGGCGCCACCATCTCGATCCTGCTGTTCGTGATCGTCGCAGTGCTCACCTTCGCGCAGTGGCAGATGCGCAAACGGATCGTCTTCTATGAAAACTGAGCTCTCACCCCGCGCCCGCGTCGCGCTCTACGGCCTGCTCTGCGTGCTCGCCATCCCCTTCGTCTTTCCGACCTGGTGGATGGTGACGAGCTCGGTCAAGCCGATCTCGGATATCTTCGCGTTCCCGCCCGAGCTGATCCCATCGCGCTTCGACTGGTCGACCTATTCCGAGGTGTTCCGGCTGCAGCCCTTCGCGCAGCAATACTGGAACTCCTGCTACATCGCGTTGATCGTCACGGTGGGCACGATGGCGGTCTCCTCGCTCGCCGGCTACGCCTTCGCGCGGATCAAGTTCCCGGGCGCGAACCTCATCTTCATGGTCGTGCTGCTCGGGCTCCTGATCCCGTCGGAAGTCACCATCGTGCCGCTGTTCCAGATGTTCCTCAAATGGGGGCTGGTGAACACGCACTGGCCGCTGATCCTCGTGCCGATCTTCGGCGCGCCGAGCGTCTTCGCCACCTTCGTCATGCGCCAGTTCTTCATCGCGCTGCCGGTGGAGCTGGAAGAGGCCGCCCGCGTCGATGGCCTCAGCCGCTTCGGCATCTTCTGGCAGATCGCGCTGCCGCTGGCGAAGCCGGCGCTGGCAGCGGTCGCCATCTTCACCTTCCTCCATTCGTGGAATCTCTACCTCGAGCCGATCGTGTTCCTCACCACCCCCGGCAATTTCACCCTGCCGCAGGCGCTGACCCAGTATGTCGACGCATACCAGGGGCCGATGTGGAACATCCAGCTCGCCGCCGCGACGCTCACCGCCCTGCCGGTGCTGGTCGTCTTCATCTTCGCGCAGCGCCAGTTCATCGAAGGCCTCGCACACACCGGACTGAAGGGCTGACCCCCGATGCGCGAGCGCATCGCCCTGTCCATAGCTTGTTGAAAGGCCCAACATGATCGAAGCTGCAATGATCGGCGGGCAGCTGCCCGTGCTGGTGTCGCTCGGCCGGCACGACCTCGACCTCGCCAAGGCGGCGGTGGATGCCGGCGTCTTCGGCCTCAAGTTCCACCTCAACGCCTATCACCGCGCCAGCGGCAGCACGTTCGGGACCTTCGCCGAGGAGCGCCCGTTCATCGAAGCGCTGGCCAAGCTCGGCAAACCCATGCTGGTCATGAGCGGACAGGAAACCCAGCCGAGCCTCGATGAGCTCGAAGCGCTCGCCGACTACGGCGTCGAAGGCTGGAACATCTATCTGAAGCACGTGCAGCCGCACATGCTGCAATCGCGGCTGAAGCCCATCCTCGCGCTCGACAGCGAGAGCGGGCAATCCGACATCGACGCCATCCGCGCCATCCCCGGCGCCATGGTCGAAGCCTCGATCGGGCGCTTTGCCGAATACGGCCAGCCGCTCAACGACGCCGACCTCGCCCGCTTCGCCGAAATCGTGCGCATGTCCGGCCGCCCGGTGATCGCGCCGAGCCAGAAGAAGTTCACGCCCGCCGACGTGCCCGGCCTCCGGCAGGCCGGCATCGGCGCCATTCTCCTGGGTGCCGTCGTCACCGGCCTAGACGCCGCGAGCCTGTCGCGCGCCGTCGCCCCCATCGTCGAAGCGACCACGCGCTGACCAGACCGAAGTCCGCCCAGCGCGCGGCAGGTCGGCCTACTTGCTCGCCTTGCTCAGCTCGATGGCCTTGCGCCGGGCGATGTCGAGATACTCGGTCGGCACGGCATTGCTCGGCTGCCAGATGATCTCGCGCAGCGCGTCGACCGGCAGCTTGGGGTTGCGGTGCTCGTCGTAGAGCCCGTTCTTTTCCTGCTGCGTGTCGGTGATCTGCGTGTAGCAGAAGCCCGACAGTTCCGGGCTCGCGTAGATCGCCGAGAACAGGTCGCGCAGGATGCCGAGATACTCCTCCTCGCTGCCGACGGTCGCATAGCCCATCCAGTTCTGGCCCGCCGCGGGGTGGAACGAGATCCCGCCGAACTCGGTCAGCATCACCGGCTGGTCGCGATCGTCTTCGAACAGGCGCTGCCGCTTGCGATTGGGCTTGAACGTCCCGAGCGTCGCCTCGATCGCCTCCTTGCTGCCGAAGCGATCGGTCAGCTGGCTGCCATGCTGGGTGTAGTCGTGCACGCCGATGATATCGGAGAACGTGTGCTCCCAGCCCTCGTTCGAGATCACCGGGCGGGTCGGATCGAGCGCCTTGGTGAGGAAGTAGAGCGAGGAGGCATAGGCCTGCTGCGCCGGGTTGCGGGCAATATCCTCGACGCCCCAGCTCTCGTTGATCGGCACCCAGGTGACGATAGAGGGGTTCGAGCGGTCGCGATCGACCGCGCTCAGCCACTCGCGCGTCAGCCGCTCCACCGCCGAAGCGTTGAACTCATAGGCATTCGCCATCTCGCCCCAGACCAGGAGGCCCAGGTGGTCGGCCCAATAGAGGAAGCGCGGGTCCTCGATCTTCTGGTGGATGCGGCAGGCGTTGAAGCCCAGCGCCTTGATCAGTTCGACCTCGCGCCGGAGCGCATCGGCACTCGGCGCCGCCAGATGCGACTGCGGCCAGAACCCCTGCTCGAGCACCGAGCGGACGAAATACGGCTTGTCGTTGAGCAGGAACCGCCCCTCGCCGATGCCGACGCTGCGCAGTCCGAAATAGCTCTGCACCGTATCGATCTGGTCGCCGCTCTCGGACAGCAGCACCGCCGCGACGGTGATGATGTTGGGGTTCTCCGGCGACCAGTAGAGGTCGCCGCGCCGCTGGCCGTTCTTGGCCCGCGGAATGGTGATGGTGCTCTCGGCATTGTCGCCGCCGACGAACACCTGCTGCACGGCCAGCAGTTCGTCGCCCTTGCGCAGGGTCACCGACAGCCAACCCTGGTGGCCATGGTTGAGACGTGCCTCGACCGTCACCGCATTGCGGGTGAGGTCCGGCGTCAGGTGGAAGCTCGTGAGGTAGGTCGCAGGGACCGGCTCGAGCCAGACCGGCTGCCAGATGCCCGTGGTGCGGTCATACCAGATGGCGTGCGGGGTCGGCTCCCAGTCCTGCTTGCCGCGCGGCATGGTGCCGTCGAGCGGCCGGTCCTCGGCGCGGACCACGACGACCTGCTCGCCCTCGCCCAGCGCCGTGGTGATATCGGCCGAGAAGGGCGTGTGCCCGCCCTCATGGGTCGCGACCAGCTGCCCATTCACCCACACCCGGGCGCTGTAGTCGACGGCGCCGAAATGGAGGATCAGCCTCTCGCCCTCCTCCTGCACCGCCGGGAAGGTCCGGCGATACCAGACGACCGGGTGGTAGCCCTTGTCGTTGATCCCGGAGAGCTCGCTCTCGGGCGGAAACGGCACCTGGATCTGCCGGTCGAACTTCTCCGGCTGCTCGAACCAGCGGCCGTCGAGCCCCAAATTGTCGTCGTCATAGGCAAAGTCCCACGTGCCGCAGAGGTCGAACCAGCGCTGGCGGGTGAGCCGCGGACGGGGATGGAGGGTATCGGTCATTGAAGTAACCCGGTTGTTTCGACCGACCTTCATAAGAAGAGTCGCGGCGAAGTGCGCGGAAGATTTGGCCCGGTACAACAGGTGCTGCCGCGGCCACTCATGAGAAATGCTCACAAGCCTTTGCGAACCACGCCGCGTTGTCGCATACCGGGCGAGCCGCTACGCTGATGTCTGAAGGGCAGTTGCCCTGCCCCGTGACCCCAGTGGAAACTGCAATGACTGCTCCTGCTGCCGGGACGAGCACCCATCGCGGCGTCTGGCTGACGGCCCTGCTCAGCCTGCTCCTCGGCTTCGCCTCCATCTCCACCGATCTCTACCTGCCCGCCCTGCCCAGCATGGGCGCAAGCCTCGGAGCCAGCCAGGGCCAGCTCGAGCTCACGGTCTCCGGGTACCTGCTCGGCTTCAGCCTCGGGCAGCTGTTCTGGGGCCCCGTCAGCGACCTCTACGGTCGCAAGGCGCCGCTGCTGATGGGCATCGCCATCTTCGTCATCGGAGCGGCCGGCTGCGCGCTGGCCACAGGCCCGTTAGAGCTCATCGGCTGGCGTATCGTGCAGGCGCTCGGCGCCAGCGCCGCGGTCGTCCTCGGCCGCGCCATGGTGCGCGATCTGTTCGAGCGGGACGAGGCCGCCCGAGTGCTCTCGACCCTGATGATGATCATGGGCATCGCGCCACTGCTGGGGCCGTCCATCGGGGCGCAGATCCTCGCCGTCTCGTCCTGGCACCACATCTTCTGGACGCTGGTTGCCATTGGCCTCTTCACCATGGTCGGCGTTTCCCGCACGGCGGAGTCCCTGCCCGCGTCCCGCCGATCGCACGCCACGCTCCGCGCCGCCTTCGGGGTCTATGGCGAGCACCTGCGCAACACGAGGCTGATGGCCTACGCCGCCGTGCTCGGGTGCTTCGCGGCCGGCGTCTTCGCCTATGTCGCCGGGTCGTCCTTCGTCTTCATCGAGTACTATTCCCTCCCGCCCGAAGCCTACGGCCTCGTCTTCGCCGCCGGCATCGTCGGCATCATGCTGGCCAACGCCGCCAACCGCAGGCTGGTCAACCGCGTCGGCAGCGACCGCATGATGCTCATCGGAACCGTGATCGGCTTTGCGGCGGCGCTGGTCATCCTGCTGCAGGTGGCCACCGGCTGGGGCGGCGTCTTCGGTTTTGGCGCCGGCCTCTTCGTCTTCGTCGCCATGAACGGGCTCGTCGGCGCCAACGCCATCGCCGGTGGCCTCTCGAGTGTCGGCCACGGCGCCGGCTCCGCCTCGGCGCTGCTCGGCTTCGCCCAGTACGGCGGCGGCATGGTCGGCTCAGCCCTCGTCGGCGCCTTCGCCGACGGCACGCCCATGCCCATGGTCGTCATCATCGCCGCCGGCACCCTCTGCGCCATCGGCTTCGTGCTGATCGTCGCGAGGCGCAGGCACTAGCCGCCCTCCCCTCTGTGGTGTTCGGCGAGTTCTCGACTCCTTCGCCTCCCTCCCCCTTGAGGGGAGGGATCGAGGGAGGGGGTGGTCCGGCGATCACCGACAGACCCCCACCCCGACCCCTCCCCTCAAGGGGGAGGGGAGCGAGAGTTCGGTGGCTCCCAGCCGGCTAGCACCAGCCGCCGCCGTCCCCTCGGTGGCGTTCGGCCAGTTCTCGGCTCCTTCGCCTCCCTCCCCCTTGAGGGGAGGGACCGAGGGAGGGGGTCGTGCCGTGATCACCGACAGACCCCCACCCCCAACCCCTCCCCTCAAGGGGGAGGGGAGCGAGAGTTCGGGTGGCTCCCAATCGCACTGGGTCGCCACCGGTCCGCCGGTGCCGCAACAGTCCGACGCCTGCCGCTTGCATCCTAAACGACTCTGTTTATAAACTACCCCGCGTAGGAGCCACCGATGTCCGACGCCCTTGGCACCGTCCTTGCCGCGCTTTCCGATGCCACACGGCGGTCCGTGGTGGAGCGGTTGCTGCGCGGCCCGGCGACCCCGGGCGAGCTGGCGAAGGATGTGACGATCACCGCGCAGGGCCTGTCGCGGCACCTCGCCGTGCTCGAAGGGGCGGGGCTGATCTATCGCACACGGGAGGGCCAGCGGCGCCCCTGCCACCTCGATCCGGCGGGCCTGCGCATCGCCGCCAGCTGGATCGACCAGAACCGGGCCGTCTGGGAGGCGCGCTTCGAACGGCTGGAAAAGCACGTCGCCAACAAGAGGGAGAAGAAGAGTGATTGATTTCGGCGGCGAGGATCTCGTCCTCGTCAAGGAGTTCCGGGCGTCCCCGTCCGAGCTCTACCGTGCCTGGAGCGACGCTGAGGAACTGGCCGGCTGGATGGGCCCGCCCGGCGTCGATGTCCACCTGGTCGAAGTCGACCTCCGGCCCGGCGGCGCCTATCGCATCTCGATGCGCTTTCCCGAGGGCGTCGAGTACAGCTGGGGCGGCCGCTACCTCGAGCTCAACCCGCCGACCCGCCTCGCCTTCACCGTCGAGTTCTGGGGCGAAGACGGCAAACTCAATCGCGAGAACCCGACGCAGATCACCGTCAGCTTCGAGGCCGTCGGCGACAGGACCCGCATGACCTTCCGCCAGTCCCCGTTCCCGCCGGGCGTCGACCGCGAGGGCCATGCCGACGGCTGGATCGCGGCCTTCGAGAAGCTGGCCGCCTTCCTCGAGGCCGCGGGTCCGATCAGCGCCTAGGCCACCCGCCGCATCGGTGCGTCCTCGTCCGACACGGTGAACACGTCAACCACCATGTCGAGCTCGGCGGCCTGCTGCTCGGTCTGCTCGATGGCGCCGTTGATCTGTTCGACCAGCGCCGCGTTGTGCTGGGTCATCTCGTCCATCTGGCGCACGGCCACGGTGACCTCGGCGATGCTCTCGGCCTGCGAGGCGCTGGCCGTCGCGATCTGCTCCATCAGCACTTCGTTGTCGCGCACCGAGCTCAGGATGGCGCCGAGCTTCTGCGCCGCTTCGGCGACGAGCGCGGTGCCGTCGCGCACGTCGTTGCCGCTCTGCTCGATCAGCGCCTTGATGTCGGCCGATGCGATCGCCGCGCTCTGGGCGAGGCGCCGCACTTCGACGGCAACCACGGCGAAGCCCTTGCCGGCTTCCCCTGCCCGCGCCGCCTCGACCGAGGCATTGAGGGCGAGGAGGTTGGTCTGGAAGGCGATGTCGTCGATGAGCCCGATGATCTTGCCGATCTTGTCCGACGAGGCGGTGATGCGTTCCATCGCCTCGTTGGCGCGCGCCATCTTGCCGGTGCCGGCCTCGGCCGTCTCCGACATGGCGCGGGCGCTGCCGCTCGCGACCCGGGCGCTCTCGACATTGGCCGCCACCGTGGTCATCAGCTGCTCCATCGCGGCCGAAGTCTCCTCGATGGTCGCCGCCTGCTTGGTGGTGCGGTCCGACAGGTCGTTGGCGCCGGCGAGGATCTCGCCCGTCGCCGTCCGCAGCGACCCCGACGTGTCGCGCAGCTGGCGCACGATCTGCTCCAGCCGGTCGGCGACGGCGTTCGTGTCGTGCTTGATCTCGTCGAACTCGGCGTCGAACTCGGCCGAGATGCGGGCCGTGAGGTTGCCGTCGGCAAGGCTCTTCAGCGCCTCGCCGGTCAGCGTCACGGCACGGTGGATGCGCTCGGCGGCCTTGCGGTCGCGCTCGGCGGCGTCGGCGGTCAGCCGGTCGAAATAGACGGTGACGGCGAGGTCCATGTCGAGCAGCACCGCCTTCACCAGCGCGGAGAGCTTGCGCGAGAGGGCAGCGGCATCGACTTCAGCCGGCCTGGCCTTGCCGAACAGGCCCCTGGGCTTTTCCTGCGACGGGGCCAGTTCCGCGGTGAGGACGCCGGTCAGCAGGTGCTCGAGGATCAGCCCGTAGCCGCCCATGTACCAGCGCGGCTCGAGCCCGATCTTGGCGTGGCGCTCGCCCACGCGCCGGCTGGAGGCGATGTAGCCGGCGTCGAACCGTCCGGCCGCGATGGCGCCCCAGTGGCCGACCTGCTTGCCCGATGCCTGGTCCATCTGGGGCCGGCCCGAAAAGAACGCCGCCATCTCGGGGACGTCCGACAGCCTGTCGTAGAAGGCCGACAGCGCCTCAGGCAGAAGCCGCTCAACCACCGGCTGCAGCGCCCGAAGGTCGGCAAGCGCCGCTTCATCGAGGCGTACAAAATCGAGCCGCTCGCGCAGCGCGGTGATATCGTTGTCAGCGTTGGTCAAGACCAGTCCCCGGGATCGCGCGCCGCAGCCTCCTGGCCACCGCAAATAGGCGCGGTCCAAGGCTTAGCCGCTGCATGCTTAACGAACCCTCACCCCTTGCTGCGATAGCCGGGCGCAGCCCCGCTAGCCAGTCGCCTCCACCTCCACCTTCCTGCCGGAAGGGCCGATGCCGAACACGAACCGCCCGTAGAACCAGCTCACCGCCAGCAGGGCGATGCCCATCCCAAGGAACGATCCGACGCGCCACAGGCCCTCGAGGCCGCTGACGTCGTAGAGGAACACCTTGCCGATGGTCGCCAGCACCACCACGAGTGAACCTCCGCGCAAGGCGAGGCTCGAGAACGCCACCCCGCCCAACAGCAACGCGAAGCCATAGACCAGCATCCCACCCGAATAGAGATAGAGCTCGATCTGCGCGGGGACGAGGCCGGGACCCTGGAGCGTCGGTCCGTGGATGGCCTGACGGATCAGCACGAGGATCGTGACCAGCCCGCCGAGCCCGCCGAAAGCGGCGAGAGCGCGCGCGAACTGCAGCGAGCCCTGCCGTCGCGCCACGTACGCGGTGGCGAGCAGCAGCGCCGTCGGCAGCCCGATACCGGTGAGCGCGGCGTTGAAGACGGGCAGGCCCGGCGTCTCCATCCAGGGCCAGAACCGGAACACCGGCACCATCACCGTAGCGGCCATCGCCAGCGCGACGACCACAGCCAGCCCAATGCCGGCCTGGAACAGCATGGTGCGTCCGGTTCTCGAAGCGGCGTAGATGGATGCCAGCGCCAGCAGCGCCTGCGCATTGAACCACCACGAGCCCACCACCAGCGGCTGCTCGAAGAGACCCCAAGGCGATCCCGGCACCATCAGGAAGTGCACCGCCAGCGCCAGCAACGCCACGCCGATGCCGTCCAGAACCCAGGGCAGCGTCGAGTAGGCGACCCTCGCAAATACGGTGCTCGCCGCGAGGAACAGCAGCCCCGGCAGCAACAGCAGCGTCACCGGCTGGTCCTGCACACCGGCCATCGGGACAAAGTCGAGCCAGCCCGCCAACTGGCCGCCGAACACCTGCGAGACGAGAGGCCCGACCTGTCCCAGCGCCAGCAGCGCGGCGTAGAGCGCCACATAGACCATGTGCATCTGGCGGAGCACGGGGTCACGGAACTTGAGGTAGAGCAGCGACAGCCCGAACGCCTGCAACGCCGCGACAAGGGCATAGAGCCCCGGATCCAGCACAAGCCCGAGGGCCAGCGACAGGAAGGCGCTGCCCCCCACTGCGAAACCGGCCGCCGGGCCGTAAGCGCTCGATGCCTCGTTGTGGCGCACCGCCAGCCATGCGTATCCGGCGGCGATGGCGAGGCCGATCGCGGCCCAGAGATAGGGAACATCCCGCGCGCCCAGCCACCCATCCAGCTTGACCAGCAGGATGACGAAGAGCAGCGCCGAAAGCCCGGCGAGCGCGAAGGACAGTGCTGCGCGGTCGATGCCGGCCCGGAACTGGATCGCCAGCGCCCCCAGATGGGTACCGGCCAGCAGCAGCGCGACCAGAAGAAAGGCCAGCCCGTCCGGCTGGCGCCAGCTGATCAACGTGAGAACAGCCACGGCCAGCGTCGCAACCCAGGCCGGCCGGAGGGCGACGCCATAGCGGATCACCAGCGCAGCTCCACCCAGCCCGAAAAGCACCATCGCCGCGAGGAAAGCGGTGTGGGACTCGTGCAGGTAGGTCCCGAACGCAAGACATGCCCCCGCCGCGGCGCTGGCGAGAATGACCAGCGCGGACCTTTGCTCCCGGGCACCCGCGTCGTCGCGCAACGGCGACAGCATCAGGGCGGCCGGCACCACGGCGAGCAGCAGGTAAAGCACAGCGAGCGTGACCGGGTCTGAGCTGTCGACGAGCCCGAGCGCCCACAATGCCGGCGCGACGAGCGCCGGGATGCCCTGGCCCCACCAGCCGTTCCAGCGGATGGCAAACATCGACGCCGTGAAGAGCGCGACCACATAGATCGGCACGAGGCCGCTCGAGGATCCGACCGACCAGGCAAAGAACGGCGACAGGTAGCCGCCTAGCAGCCCCACCACCATGACCTTCTGCCCGAACTGGGTGGAAATGCCGATGGCGGCCAGTGTCACGAGCCCTGCCCCGATCAGCGCGACGGGACCGGGGACGAGCTGGAACACGCTCGCCGCCAGGAACATCGTGCCATAGGCGACAGCGATCGCCGCCGTCGCCAGCGCCGAGGCAATCCTGTCGCCATTGGCGATCCGCCTCGCCTTGACGACCACGGCCGCCGCGAACAGGCCGGCCGCGGCAAGGCCGCAAAGCACCACACGAACCGTCGGCGTGAACAGGCCCGCACCCGCCTCGATCGCCCAGTTCACGAGGAAATAGCCGGCGATCAGCAGCATGATCGCGCCACCCCAGACAGGCAGGCGCACGCCCAGGGTCCTCTCCCAGTCGATCTCCTTTGGCTTGCTGGCGGGCGGTGGGGGCGGCGGAAGTTCGAACGCAGCTTCCTTGGCCGGCTCAGCCGCTGCCTCAGCCCCTGGCGCCGCTCGCGTCTCCGCCGGATCGGGGTGAGGCCAGGCCCGCGTGCTGACGACCGCCGGAGCCGGCTCGATCTCGGCCGGCACCACGACGAGAGTCTCGCGTACGGACGCCTTTGGTTTGGCCCTCGCTCTCGGCTTGGCGGCCGCGTCCTGAGCGTCCTCGATCTCCCCCAGGCGCGTCCTGAGCATGTTCAACCTGGTTTCGAGGACCTCTACCGCGCGCGCCGTCTGCCTGTGCGCGTGGAACAGGTAAGCAACGAGCCCGCCGAGGACGGCCACCAGCATCCATTCCATTCGCGGCGTATCCCCCAACCCACAGCCTTTGCTCTATCTGGCACGAATGCGTGCTGGCGACCTACATCGCCCTGCTGTTCCCCTGAGGTTAGGCACAATAAAAAGCCCGCGTCGGCGGAGACGCGGGCTTCGGAGTTCGGCAGTCTTGGGGCTGCCTATTCGGGCAGCCTAGATACGGCTGAAATTCATGGTCTTGCAGAACATGGCCTGGCAGCCGTTCAGCTTGAGCGAGTTGCTGCCGGTCATGGTCAGCGTGCCGGAGAAGGTGTCGCCGGCATAGGAGACCTTGCCCTTCCACTGGTTGTCGGAAGCCGGCTGGGCGCCGTTTACGACATTGCGGTTCAAGTAGGCGAGGTTCTCTTCGGTCTTGGCGTCGTCGCGCAGCCAGACGAGCTTGGCGCAGAGCTGACCGCCCTTGCCGCAGTAGCTGACCTTGTAGCGGCTTTCGCCGGTGGTGGTTTGCCAGGTGCCGGTGGGATCAGCGGCGATGGCGTAAACGGGCGCCGTGGCGAGCACTGTGGCCAGCACAGCAGCGGCGAGCTTGGTCGCGAGGTGCATTGTCATGCGTCTCCGAAGTATCGGTTTGTCTCTGGTCGGTAGTGCACCCGACCATGTGGTGCGGGTCTGTTGACGCCGATAGATGGAGACTTTGGCTGAATGTTGAATAGCCGAGCCGTTAATCTTTCATTCATGTTTGTGACAGACTGGGGCCTTGATATGGCAACGCTGTTGACACGCTTTGCAGCGCAATGTTCAGCGGGCGTTAACCCTGCCACATTCAGGGGCCAACTCGCCGGCAGACGGCGGATAACCTTGTCATCACGAAGTCGTGAACAAGGGCAGAATGGGCTACTGGGAGGGTGGAGCGGCGACCGGGTACTGGATCCGGAACCCGGCCGAATTGTCGTAGAGCACCGGCCATTCGTTGCAGCGCCGGGCCTCGGCGCTGTCGATGTTGCGGTTCGGAACCGCCACCTTTTCCTGGAACGCCAGGCGCTCCTTGAAGGCCGCGACGATGCGCGTGGTCTGCGCGACATCCGTCTCGTCGACGATGTCCTCTTCCACGTAGTCGAGCAGCTTCTGCATGTTGGCGTAGTTCGAGCGCATGGCCCAGGGCGCCACCACCGAGGCGACCGACAGCAGGTTCGCCCGGCCGTTCTTGCCGCCCTCGGTCGTCGTCAGCTGTGGGTCTGCGAGATGGTCCATCACCACGCAGACCGTCGAATTGTCGACGATGTTGGAGAGCAGCATCGTCGAGTTCACCCGCGTGGCGTAGTCGCCGCTCCGGGCCCCGAAGGACAACAGCGACGCGATCTCGGTCGTATCCAGCGCGCGCATCTGGTCGATCGCCGGCACGCCTTTGGCCGAGATCAGCTTGCCGAGCGCCGCCGTGGCCCGGTTGAGCTTGTCGCGCTCGGTCTCCACCAGCTCGGCCTTGGCGCCCTGCTTGGCGAGATCGCCGAGCACGCCCATCAGGCACGGCACGGACGTGTCCATGTCGGCGAGCAGTTCGTCCGGAACGGCGCCCGGCGTCTTCGTCGCCTCGGTGAAGGGCGCGCAGGCATCCTTGCTCCCCATCGCCTGTCCCATGGCCGGTGGGACGGCAAGCGCAATCCAGAGCAGACCCAGCAGCAGACCCGTCCTCATTGTGCCCCCACGGTAACCGGCGGCGGCAGCGGACCGCTTCCCGCCTGCGATTCATCGAGCTGGCCGACGTCCGGCCTCACCGCCTCGCGGATCGACACCCGCATGATCTGCTTGCGGTAGACCGGGAAGTCGTAGCCGCCGTCGGCATTGCGGATCACTTCCTTGGCGGGGATCTGGATGGTGAACGGCGCCGGCAGCTGCTCCAGCTGGCTCAGCCCCGGCTTGATCCGGTAGAGCCAGGCCGTGCCGCTGATCTCGACGTCCTGCGTGCTGAGGAAGTACGGCACGTAGACCTCGATCTGCCCGCCGCGCGTCAGCGCCGGCACCATCTCGCCGTTGACGTTGGCGAGGGCGACGTAGTTGCTGAGGTCGGCGAAGTTCTCGTCGTCCGATTTCACGAGGTAGCGGAAGTAGCGCTTCTCGATCTGGAACGCGGTCTTGATCTGGTCGGCGAAGTAGAGAATGCCCGCCCCGACGCAAAAGGCGAGGATGCCTGCCCCACCGGCGATCGCCACCTTGTACTTGGCGCTCTCGGCCTCCGAGCTGAACTGGCCCGCGCCCTGCGTGCCCGTGCCGTAGAGCAGGATGGCGATGCCGATGACGACGAGCACGAAGCTGAACGAGCTGTGGGTGTCCCCCATGGTGTAGTACGCGGCGGAGAGGATCACCGCGCCGACCACCATGAAGAACACGCCGCTCGAAAAGACCCGGGCCAGCCAGCCCAGAACACGCTCGATACGCTCCACCGCCCTGCACTCCGACGTCCCCGGGCCATCCTAGGCCAGGCGAGCGACCGAGCCACGCTGTCACGATCACGTACGGGAATGTCCTGATGGCTTCGCGCCCTCGGCGACCGGCGCCGGCCGCTTATGGACACCGAAAGTCAAACCGACTATGGACGCCATGTCGCCCAGGAGCGGCAGGGCATTGCGGACGACCGCAGTGCGGGCATATCAAACGGGGACGGCCCCCATGAGGTATGGCCTTGTCTGTCCCGACCCCTGGTAGCAGCCTTCTCAAGACGCACTTACCGGCCTCGACGATCAGCAAGCTGATCGTGTCGTGGCTCGTCGTCGCCGTTTTCATGGTCGGCGGCCCGACCTGGCTGCACGCCCCGATCGCCCCCGTTGTCGCGGTGGTCTGCTTCGTGGTGATCTTCGCCACGATCCTCCTCGCCGCCTTCGGCGTGGTGCGCGAGGCCGACTACCTGGCGCACCAGCTTGGCGAGCCCTACGGCACGCTGATCCTCACGCTCGCGATCGTCTCCATCGAAGTCATCCTGATCGCCGCGGTCCTGCTGGGTCCGGGGGAGAACCCGACCATCGGCCGCGACTCGATCTTCGCGGTGATGATGATCATCCTCAACCTCGTCACGGGCATCTGCCTGCTGCTGGGCGGCCGGCGTTACGGCGAGCAGGACTACAACTTCCAGGGCGCCATCGCCTACGTGGCGATGACGCTCGTTCTCGCAGGCATCGGGCTCATCCTGCCCAACACGCTGAGCACCGGCGACGGCACGTTCTGGCCGGCGCAGGCCGTGGCCTTCGCCATCCTGACGATCATTCTCTACGGCGCTTTCCTCCTCATGCAGACGCGCGGCTACAGCCGGTTCTTCGTCCAGCCTGAACTGGGATCGCTGACGATCCCGATGCGGGCGCGCGAGATGCCGCCGCAGGCGGCCGAGAAGCCCCCGGTCGACCTGCGCGGCGTGATCATTCACTCGGTGCTGCTGGTGGCGCTCATGCTGCCGATCGTGCTGCTGGCCCACGATCTCGCGCTGGTCATCGATTTCGGCATCGCCGCGGTCGGCGCACCGGTCGCCCTGGGTGGCGTGGTGATCGCCATCATCGTGTTCACGCCGGAATCGATCACGGCCGTGAAGGCCGCGATGCAGAACCAGCTCCAGCGCTCGATCAACCTGTGCCTCGGGGCATTCGTGTCAACGGTCGGCCTGACCGTGCCGGCGGTCCTTATCGTTGGCCTCGTCACCGGCAAGACCGTCGTCATGGGCGTATCGCCCACGGAGACAGTCCTGCTGCTCCTCACGATCGGGCTTACTACACTGACCTTCCTCGGGCAGCGTGCGTCCGCCCTGCACGGCGCCCTCCACCTTACGATGTTCGCCGTCTTCGGCGTGCTGCTGTTCGTCACCTGATCGATCGCCTGCCGCCAGGACGACCTGGCGGCGCAGGGCCCACGGGGACGACCCCAGTAACCGTGGACCTCTGCGATGTCGAAAGTGTACGAGCTTGCCCTGGTCGGCGCCCTCGTCGGCTACATCGGCTCGACCGTTCTCATTGAATACGCCCGGCTCGATCCGACCACGGCCGGCCTGACCGTCGGCTTCGTGCCCTCGATCGTCGGCCTGATCGTCGCGGGCGTCGTCATCCACCTCCAGAAATAACCAGCAAGAAGGGAGCCAGCATGGCCGACCCCATCCACCAGTTCGTCATCGAACCGATCTTTCCATTGCCGCTCCTTGCCGGGCAGGACCTGAGCTTCAGCAACGCGTCCGCCTACATGGTGCTGACCGTCGCCGCGGCGGCGGGGTTCATGGTGTTCGCCGGGCGGAAGCGGCAGGTGGTTCCGGACCGGCTCCAGCTCGTGGCCGAGATGGCCTACGAGGGCATCGAACGGCTCGTCGTCTCGGCGATCGGACGGGAGGGCATGCCGTTCTTCCCGCTGGTCTTCTCGCTGTTCAGCTTCATTCTCGTCGCGAACATGATCGGCATGTTCCCCTTCGCCTTCACGGTGACGGCCCAGATCATCGTGACCGGCGCGCTCGCGATGCTCGTCTTCGGGGTCGTCACCGTCTACGGCGTCTGGAAGCACGGCTTCAAATTCCTCAAGCTGTTCGCGCCGGGCGGCATCCCGCCCTACCTCCTCCCGATCATCGTACCGATCGAGGTCATCTCTTACCTCTCCCGCCCGATCAGCCATTCGGTGCGACTATTCGCGGTCATGTTGGCCGGCCATATCACCCTGAAGGTCTTTGCCGGGTTCATCGTGGACCTGAGCGGGCTCGGTCCTCTCGGCATGGTCGCGACAGTGTTCCCGCTGTTCATGGTCGTGGCCATCACCGCGCTCGAGGTGCTGATGGCGGCGATCCAGGCCTATGTCTTCGCCATGCTGACCTGCATGTACCTGAACGATGCCCTGCATCCGGCTCACTGACGGCTTCGATGCGGCGTCCGTTTCCGACATACCCGGAGCCGCGCGCCGCATCGGTGCAGTTCGTGGCCGAGACCGGAATGCTGACGGTCGTGCTGAAGGATGGCGACACGCTCGCCTTCAAGGCCCGCGATCGGGTTGAGCTGGCATCGATGACCGACGCCGAACTGGCGTCGGTCACGACCGATCGCATCGGTTTCTACATCGAGTGGCCCGCGTCCAACGTGTCGCTCTACGTACCCGCGCTGGTCACCCTGAATCAGACCACGTCGCGGTGAGGTACCTCGGCCCTGCCCTGTTGAGGCGCCGAGGTACCGCTAATCCGCCCGCGCTTTCCCGCCGCGTTCCCAGTTAGCGGTTGTCCGCCGCCCGGCACGCGCTAAAGTCCGGGTCTCAGCCACACGGGGGACCGGACCAGTGCAAAGCGCGGGAGCGACCAGGACGAAGCATCGGATCTATTCAATCAGCTTCGCGAGCGTCTATCCCCTCTACATCGCCAAGGCGGAGAAGAAGGGGCGCACCAAGGCCGAAGTCGATGAGATCATCCACTGGCTGACCGGACACAGCCAGGAAACGCTCGGCGATGAGCTGGCGAAATCCACTACGCTCGAGGACTTCTTCGCCGGCGCGCCCCGGCTCAATCCGGCACGTTCGCTGATTACAGGAGTGGTCTGCGGCGTTCGCGTGCAGGACATCGAGGAGCCCACCATGCGGGAGATCCGCTACCTCGACAAACTGATCGACGAGCTCGCCAAGGGCAAGGCGATGGAGAATATCCTGCGCGCCTGAGCGGCCCGAACACGCCGCACGGCCCTCCCCCACCGAACACTAAAGATTTCGCCGGGCCTTCATCGGCTTGACGACTGTATATCTCTCACAGACACTCGATTTTCTCGCCGACCATTGGCGCAGGGTCTGTCTTCGTTGAATGCGAAAATAGCATTACTGGCGAGCTCTTCATCGGGGAGATGCAGGGCTGAGGGGGCACCATGGCAATGACACCGAAGGAAGCGTCGCAGGCTTACGTTCAGAACACGATCGTGGGCGTAGTAAGTGGCGCGCTGGCGGGTGCTGCGGGCGGAGCCGTCGCCGGGCCGCTGGGTGCGGCGGCCGGCGGCATCCTGGGAGGCGCGCTTGGCGGAGCCGGCGGATTGATCGGCACCAATATCTACATCGGTGCGCAGGGCGGCGTGTCGGCAAGCCCGGGCCAGGCGGCTGATCAGGCCAAGGGGGCAGATCAGGGTCAGGGGGCTGACCAGAGCCAGGGGGCTGACCAGAGCCAGGGGGCAGACCAGAGTCAGGGGCCTGACCAGGGTCAGGAGGCCGATCGGGGTCAGGAGGCCGACCACGGCCAGGAGGCCGATCAGGGTCAGGGGGCCGATCAGGGCCAAGACGTCGACCAGGGCCAGGGGCCCGACCAGAGCCAGGGAGCCGACCAGGGTCAGGAGGCCGACCAGGGACAGGAGGCCGACCAGGGCGAAGAGGCTGACCAAGGCCAGGGGGCAGATCAGGGCCAGGACGAAGGCCAGGATCAGGGACAGGGCCTGGGATACTGAGATGGAACGCTGGCTTCACCGCTTCAGGCATCCGCTCTTCGTCAACGGGATCATCATCAGCCTGCTGCTGACCTTCGGCTGCATACTGATCGTGATCGGCGCGCTCAGCACGTGGTCCTACGCCTTCGACTACCGGGGCTACCTGGAACTCCTGCTGCTCATGCCGAACTATTCCCCGACCTGGGAACTGACCAACGGAGGGGTGCCTTCGGCGATCGCAGCCGCATTCAACCTGCTGCTCTACGGCACGCTGCTCCTCGCGCCCCTGACTTTCGGGGTCAGCCACGTGGCCAACCTGATCAGCAACCGGACCAGCCCCACAAAGCATACCATTCGCGACACGCTGGCGAGCGAGGGCATCTATTCCTACGCCTGGAGCTACGGCATCGCTGCCGCCATCGGGGTGGTCGGAACGATCGTCCTGCTTGGGGGTATGGGGGTCGTCGACGCCCTGCTGAAGGTGGCATTTCTCGCCGCCCCCACCCTGCTCGTCTGCCATTCCCTCGCGCCGAAGGGCCAGGCAGCGGAGCTGGGCAAGGCCACCTTCGTGCTCAATTCCGCGGCCGATACCGGGCCGAGCCATCCGATCCTCCTCGGCCACGACCTGGCCGGCAAGCCGATCAACTACCGGGGCGAGCAGCATCTGCTCACCGTGGGCGCCACACGTTCCGGCAAGGGTGTCGGCGCCGTCATACCCAACAGCGCCCGGTACCGGGGTTCGCTGCTGGCCATCGATCCCAAGGGAGAGGCTCTCGCAGTCAGCCGGCGGGGCACGGCAGGCGATCGAACCATCGTCCACTTCGCCCCCCTCTCGCCCGACCTCGGTCCGTCGGCCAGCCTGAACCTCCTCCAGTTCGTTCGCGACGCGCAGGACCGGCATGCGGCGGCGTCTGTAGTCGCCGAGTGCATCATCCACCGCGGGGAAGACCGCTCGCAGTTCTTCTGGGAGGAAGAGGCTGCATCGCTGCTGATCGGCCTGCTCTTCCATTTCGCGGCTCAACCCGATGGGTCCCTGCGCGCCCTGCGCGACCTCGTCTTCGCGGACGAGACGGACATGCGGACGCAACTGGCAGCCTTGAGCGAAGGCGCATCGGCGACCATCAAGAACGCCTTCACCCGCTATCTGAACAAGGCGCCCAACGAGAGAAGCGGCGTCCTCACCACGCTGCGGCAGAACCTGGGTTTCCTCGATAACGAGGCCATCCTCAGTTCAATGGACGGCGAGCCCTTCAGGTTTGCCCGCATGTTCGATGCCAGGACGTCCGTGTTCATCGTCCTGCCGCCGCAGTTCCTCACCACCTACGGGCGCTGGCTTCGCCTGATCGTCGGTATCGCGCTCTTTGACCTCCTCAACTCCGGCAAGCGAGGCGGCGAGGAGGTGCTCTTCATCGTCGACGAGATGGCTGCACTGGGCCGGATGCGGGTCCTCCAGGACGCCTTCGCCCTCCTCGCCGGCTATGGCGTGCGCGTCTGGGGGATCCTGCAGGATCTGTCCCAGCTCAAGGCGACCTATGGCGATGCCTGGGAGACCTTCATCGGCAATTCCGGCGTGTTCCAGGCCTTCTCGGCGCGCGACTTTTTCACGGCTGAGTACATCTCGAAGCGCGTCGGCAACACGACAGCCCGGCCCAAGGCCTTCTCGCCCGGCGGCGAGCGGGAAGAGGTCCTTGCGTTTCCGCTGCTCGCTCCCGAGGAAGTGTCGACGCTCGAAGAAACAATCGGCATCGTCTTCGTCGCCAACAGCAGGCCGATCAAGTTCAAGAAGATCGGCTTCGGCCAGACCCTGGAAAGCGCGTAGACCGTTACGACCTGCCGAACGGTCCGCTCCTGCGAAGGCTACTCCCCACTGCCCTCGACGACACCTGAAAGGCCGGCGAGGACCGAGTGCTGTACTGGACGCGATCGTGCGGCGGCGTGCTTGAACCCAGCGTCTGCCGTCCTGGCTAGGTCCTGCTCAGTCGAGCAAGCACCGCGTCCGTCACGTCGGCGCCGAGCCGATAGGAAAACGCAGTGACACTGGAGAGGTCGTCGCTGAGCGTGCAGTCGAAGGCGAGGCCATACCACCTTTCTCCGGAGCGGAAGATCGCGCCGCTCGCTGCGACGCGCGTGCCTGTTTTCTCCGCCCTGGCATAGGCTTCCGCCATCACCACGTCGGGCGCGAAGCCTTCCCCGGCGTTGCCGACCTGGGCCAGGGCCTCAATATTGCAGGTTTGCGGCAGCCGCTTTTCGGGCGGCAGCGTTTCGATCATCGCGCGCGCCCGCGCCATGCTGGGATCACTCAGCATCGCCTTGAGATAGAAGCGTTCGGCATTGCGCAGCGCGCCCAGCTTGAGGGTCGCGACATCGGGCTGTGCCGACGCAGCAGGCGGGGCTGTTCCTTCCGCCATCTCGCCAGTGTCGGCCGTAACTGCGGAGACGGCTTCATCCGGCACGCTGGCCGGGGCAGTCAGCCCCCTCACTCTGGGGCGCGACAGCGGTATCGGGGCTACCTCTGCTGAGGTCTCCGAACCCCGCACCGGCTCCGATGCTGCGGTGGCAGCCTCGGATGCGGTCTCTGGCGCCGCCGTCCCGGATGGCATTTCGGGCGCGGATGCCTCCGCCGCCGATGGAGTTGGACCGGCTGCCTGCTCAGGCGGCGGCGGTTCCTCCGAGGTCGTCTCGGCCGGCGGCGGCGGTTCCACCGAGGTCGTCTCGGCTGGCGGCGACGTCGCCGCCGAAGCCTCCTCCTCGGGCTCCTCAACAGGCGTCGAACTGGTGCTGACCGCCTCCGGCGGCCGCACCAGCTCAACGTCGATGGCGGGCGACGGTGCGGCTTCGGCGCGGTCAGGCAGCGGCTGCCAGAGCAGAAACACCAGCACCCCTGCATGCAGCATTGCTGAGGCGATCACGGTCCAGACGATCCGCCGGTCACGCCTGAGCGGCTCGGGGGGCTGCGGCTGGGGCGGCGTGAGTTCGCTCATGGTTCACCCTTTGCCATGACGATCGTGCCGCTTGCGAGGCGTCCGGTGCGAGGGGAACCGATATTCTGGCTCCCCAGGGATTTAGTGGCAATGGCCAAGTGGGACCCGAATAATGGTAGGGGTGTGGCTGTACGCAATTGGCGCTGAACGGACGTTCCCCAGCGGCAGCTCTTGGCCCGAACCGGACATCATCGCCAGCGGACGCAGCAATCTCCACGCTGCCATGGCAGGCGCCCGGATTTGTTGGTTGGTCGCATTCCGCAAAGCTACCACCAGAACGAAAAGAGCTGCGGATTGGGGATAAGGCTGACCGCCCCACTGCGCCCGCCATGTTGCAGCTAGCTGATGCCTCCGCCCGGTAGCCGCATTGCGCAGCCACCCAGTTGCGGCTCCACTGCCACTTACGATTCCACCAGGATCACCACGGACTCCGGCACCACGCCATCGTAGTCCATTGCATCCTGGGCTGCCTGGCTTTGCATCACCTTCGCCAGCGCATCCATATCCGGAACATCCATCATGATGGCTACCCGTGTCGGATTTTGCGGATCAACGAATGTTCGAATATTGGTCACGCCGATCGAGCCAAAAAGCTCTTTGCGTTTTGGCGAGTCGAGCCAGTGTTTCGCGCCCTTCGTGATGTCGTGGTGACCAATAACTGTCGGCATTCCACCCTCCTGTGTTGACGCGATGAGCCGGCCGCAGCGTTACATTGCGGAGGCAAGTATGCGCCCTTGAAGATGGGGCAATCAACAGGATGCCCACCGAATATTGCCGACACATAAGCCATACTACTCCGTGGCCTTGGTAATTCTACTGTCATCACTTCGACAAAGGCTGGAAGCTTGAGGACGTGACGAATAGTGCAATAGCCACAATACGGCTACGCAGGCCCGCACACAGCGCTTGTGCCCGGGGTGCTGAATGGACCGCTCCCGGCCCAGAGCGGTCGTCTGTCACAGGCCGGCAATCCGACCAGAGCCCCTAGCGCCACCGAGCGTAGGTCGATCGACGCCTGGTGGCCTCGAACACATAGTATCCGTCTATCTCGTGCACCCGGCAGCCGCCGAAGATCGCGCCGAGCTTGTTGCGGTACCAATCGCGTCTTTTGGTGACCATCCACATCGTCCCGCCCAGCACCAGCCGGTTGAAGCCCTTCTCGATGAAGTGCCGGGGAACGGAGAAATCGACATGGTAGGGCGGGTTCGAGATGATCTTGGTGAAGCCGGTCTCCCGCGTGTCCCTGAAGCCATCGGACAGCGCCACCGTCACGGCGGGCACCCCGTTGGCCTCGGCGTTGCGACGGGCGACCGCCACCGCCCTTGGGTCGTTGTCGAGCATGATCACCTGCGCTGGAGAAGCGTGGTGGGCGGCCAGAATGCCCACCAGGCCGTAGCCGCAACCTAGGTCGAGGACCTTGTCGTGTGGATCGAAGGTGATCCGTGAGAGCATTGCCAGTGTGCCGGCATCTGGCCGTTGCGGAGAGAAGAGGCCAGGTTCGGTCTGCAGTCGCAGCGCCACCGCGCCGATCGTCACGTCAAGCATAGTCATCCCCTCAAATGGATTTTGAGTGGGATCAGTGTTCCGGAAGGGTCGGGCCGCCCGCCGCACCGCCAGAGGCGGCCTTGGGCGAGGAGGCGGTATCGCTGCTCGCCCAGGGCGTGCAGTGACCATGCGCTCGTAGCGTTCGAACTCAGTCCTTGGCCGGCGGTGCACGACCGATGGCGAGGGCGGCTATTGCGATTGGGGCAGCGAGTTCAACCCAGAGAACGATCTGATCCATGGCAGTCGCGCCGAATCCAGGGCGAGCACAAGCGCTCGTTGCCCGGGTGGCGTCGTTGCCTTGGATCAGTAGGCTCGCATGGAGTGCTCCAGAGCGAAGAGTTCGCGCTGACCAGAATGACCTTGGCTCAGTCCCAAATCAAGAGTCCGCGTCTGGCGCATGGCGGACAGTCGCAGTGACCGCTTCTGAGGGCTGCCTGGCACGATGCGGACGTCTGGCCTTTGCGAGTGGATCTTTGGTAGGGTGTGCTTTCCGAATTTAGCACTGACCCGAAAGAACCAGCACGGCCCTGGCCGTGACAGGCTTTCATTCTTGCGACCAAGGTGGCGAAGATGAAGAAGCCTTTTGTTTCGTTGTGTCCGGAGATCACGCGGGCACACGCACTGATCCTGATGGACTGGCTGGAGGATGAACGCGTCACCCGCCACCTCAGCGATTCACGTAGTGTGTCTCGGTTCATCGCACAGGCCATAGATCGAACTCAGATGCCGATCCTGACACACCTGTTCAATCAGGGCGGCCGCTTCTTCATGGCCCACGATCGAGATGACAGGCCTGTCGGCTTCGTCCGTCTGGTCAGGACAGGCCGTGACTATGAGATCGTTCTGGTCATCGGAGACCACGACAACTGGGGTCGCAGGATCGGCTCAAGCACCATCCGCGAAGGTTTGAAGCTCGCTTTCCTCGAAATGCGAGCAGAGACCGTGATCGCGAAAATCCACCCGGACAACACGCGCTCGCTGAAGGCCTTCGAGCGCTGCGGTTTCCTTGCCAGGAGCGAGACGTCGACGCTCAAGTCGCTATCCATGACCGCTGGCCGGTATCGCCGGCTCCTGCGTGAAGGCGCCATGGCAGAGGCGACCGACATCTACATCACCGAGATGGACCAATCCCGGCTTCAGGAACTGATCGAGCTCGAGCATGGGCCCGCAGTCGTCGAACTTGAACACGAAATCGAACGAGCCATCGTCGTCGCTCCCGAGCGCGTCGCGCAGGATGTCGTGACAATGAACTCAAGGGTCGTGCTGCAGCTGGACGACGAAGAAAGGGAAGTGTCCCTCGTCTATCCGCAGGATGCCGACGAACGCTCCGGGAAGCTGTCGGTCCTGTCCGACCTGGGCGCCGCGATCCTGGGCTATCGAAAAGGCGACGCTATCGACTGGGTGGTTTCAAGTCGCACTCGACGCATTCTGATCGACCGGTTGATCTATCAGCCGGAAGCCTCGGGTGACTTTCACCTCTAGCACCTCGGGAAACCCGTTCGTCGCGTGTACTGCAATGCTTCCGTAGCTGGAGGACGCCCAACCCTGCGTGGCGCGTGCGATCCCTAGATGTCCTCCGGCGGCTCCCAGTTGGGCCAGTCGGCCACGTGCTCTTCCCACTCACCCGGCTTCACCGATTGCTCGGGCACGGTCCGGCCGCGGACGGACACACCAACGGCAACGACGGTGTCGGGGTCACCCGACACCAGCGGGTGCCACCAGGCGAGGCCCTTGCCTTCGGCGATGCGGCGATAGGCGCAGGTCACCGGGATCCACTCGATCGTGCGCACGTTCTCGGGCGTCAGCTTGATGCAGTCGGGCACGACCTTGAGCCGGTTGGGATAGTCCGTGCACTTGCAGCTCTCGCCGTCGAGCAGCCGGCAACGCACGTCCGAGACGTAGATATCGCCGGTATCCTCGTCCTCGAGCTTCATCAGGCAGCAGCGCCCGCAGCCGTCGCAGAGCGATTCCCACTCTGCCGGCGTCATCTCTTCGAGCGTCTTTTCTTCCCAGAACGGCATCGGGCACTTTCAGCAATTCGGTCGGGGACTGGGTAGCACAACCGGGGCGCGAAGCCACGCGCCACGACGCCTTGTGGCCGATGTGTCACACCAGCACGCCTCCGGCACCTGCTTGCCAGTATAGCGCAGCCGCGCGCCGAGAATCACCTACGGATAGCGACTTGATTTATATGAGGGTAACGTTGTCTTTCCGTAATGCACTTCTGCTTTCCGCCGCGTCCTTTGCGCTGTTCTCCGGCGCCGCCCAGGCCGCCGACCTTCTCGTTTCGGCAGCGCCGGAACAGGCCGTCGCCTCGTCGAACTGGGATGGCTTCTATGCCGGTATCTTCGCCGGATACGCCGCAGGCGATCTGACCACCACCGACAACTTCCTCATCATCTCCCCCTACGAAGCCGAGTATGCGGGCTACCTCGTTGGCGTGCAGGCGGGCTACAACTTCCACCTGACCGACAACGTGGTCGGCGGGTACAGCGTTGATATCGCCTACAACAGCGCCTCCTCCGACAACGATTCCTACGCCATTGCTCTCGATTGGAGCGGTTCGGTCACGTCCCGCATCGGCCTCGACCTCAACGGCATCGTCCCGTACGCGCTGGGCGGCATTGCAGCCACCACGGCTAGCGTGACCGACGGCAGCAACGTCACCGAGACGCAGACCCATATCGGCTACACGATCGGCGCCGGTGTCGAAGTTGCTCTGGCTGACAGCGTCTCGGCCAACCTCGAGTACCGCTACACCAGCTTCGGCACCAAGATTTACGACCTGGTCAACGTCACCACTGCCGACTTCGCCGATCACTCGATCCGCGCGGGTGTGAACTACCACTTCAACTAACCGGGACTAGGGTCAGAACGCCCTTGCCGGCGTTTCGTTTTTCGCCGAAATCGGCTATCTGTTAGCTGTTTTCGGCGAAGGCCCGTTTTCGGGCCCTGCGGAGCGTTTGGTGCAGGATCCGTTCTACCACAAAGAGAAGCGGCGCAAGAAAACCCGCATGCTGGCTGCGGATGCCTGGCTGGACTCCGCCATGTACGAGTTCGGCCAGTCGGTGGGGCGTGTCTACACCGTTGTCGAGGACTTTTTCTCCCGCTTCCGCGTCTCCGGCTTCAAGCGCTTCTTCGTCGAAATCTTCTCCGATGTGCTGAGCTTTGCCGCCATCGGCATGGTGCTGGTCACCGCGCTCGCGCTGCCGGCGTTCGACGCCACGGCGACCGGCCGCTTCAACAAGGTCGAGGACTACGCCGTCACCTTCCTTGATCGCTACGGCAACGAAGTCGGCCGCCGCGGCATCCGCTCCGACGATTCCTACCCGCTCGACAAGCTGCCCGACTATCTCGTCAAGGCGACGCTCGCCACCGAAGACCGGCGCTTCTACGAGCACTGGGGCATCGACGTCGTCGGCACGCTGCGCGCGCTGATGAGCAACGCGCAGGGCGATGCCTCGCTGCAGGGCGGCTCGTCGATCACCCAGCAGCTGGCCAAGAACCTCTTCCTCTCGTCCGAGCGCACGCTCGAGCGCAAGATCAAGGAAGCGTACCTCTCGGTCTGGCTCGAGTGGCACTACACCAAGGACGAGATCCTCAAGCTCTATTTCGACCGCGCCTACATGGGCGGCGGCGCCTTCGGTGCCGCGGCGGCGTCCGAGTTCTACTTCGGCAAGAAGGTCACCGAGATCACGCTCGCCGAGTCCGCCATGCTGGCGGGCCTGTTCAAGGCGCCGACCCGATATGCGCCGCACGTCGACATCGCGGCCGCCCGCGGTCGCGCCAACCTCGTGCTTTCCAACCTCGTCGATGCCGGGTTCCTCACCGAGGGGCAGGTCGCGGCCGCCCGTCGCAGCCCCGCCGTTCCGGTGGACCGCTCGGAGGAGGCGAACTCCCCCAACTACTTCCTCGACTACGCGTTCGAGGAGTCCAAGAAGATCATCGAGGCCAGCGGCAGCCGGTCCAATACCTTCGTCGTCCGCACCACGATCGATCCGGTGCTGCAGTCCTACGCCGAGGACGCGGTGACTTCGGTCGTGCGCGAGCAGGGCGAGGCGTATCGCGTGTCGCAGGCGGCGATGGTCGTCCTCGAGCCCAATGGTGCCATCCGGGCCATGGTCGGCGGCATGGACTACGGCAAGAGCCAGTTCAATCGCGCCATCGTGCCCAATCGCCAGCCGGGCTCGGCCTTCAAGCTGTTCGACTACGCCACCGCCTTCGAGATGATCCCCGAATACGATCCGGACACGATCGTTTCCGGCGCCACCCAGTGCATCGGCAACTGGTGCCCGCGCAACTACTCCGGCAACTCGGTCGGCCGCATCAGCCTGATCTCGGCCTTCCAGCAGTCGATCAACACCGTCCCGGTCAACCTCTCGATCAAGACCGGCCGGCAGCCGATCGCCGACTTCGCCCGCAAGATCGGGCTGCAGAACGATTTCCCCGTCACCCGCTCGCTGGCGCTCGGCGCCGCCTCGGTCAGCGTCATCGACATGGCCTCGTCCTATGCCGTGTTCGCCAACCACGGCTACAAGACGCCGGCCTTCGGCATCACCCGCATCTCGACCCTGACGGGCGAGCCGGTGTTCGACGCCGATCCCGACGCACCGCGCGAACGCGTGGTCAGCGAGCAGACCGTCAACTACATGAACCGCATGATGCGCGCGGTGGTCGAATCCGGCACGGGACGGCGCGCGCAGATCGAGGGCGTCCCCTCGGTGGGCAAGACCGGGACCACCTCGTCCTACCGAGATGCGTGGTTCTGCGGTTTCACCGGCAACTACGTTGCGGCCGTCTGGTTCGGCAACGACGACTACCAGATGACCCGGGAACTGACCGGCGGCACGCTTCCGACGATCGCGTGGCAGAAGTTCATGGCCTATGCGCATACCAATATCGAGATCAAGCCGGTGGAAGGCGTCAAGTTCCAGCCCGCTCCATTCGTGATCGCCAACGCCGCGCCCGAGGGACAACCGACCGTGCCGGCCGTCGAGCGTCCACCCGGGCTCAAGCCGGGGGCCGCCCAGAAGCTGCTCGATATGGCCAACCTCATCAACAACGCCCTGGGTGGCGCCGCCAATCAGGTCGCCCTCACCGTCGCCCCCGCCGCACCTTCCAAGAGCCTGTAATCCTTGCGCTTTCTCGTAAACATCGGTGCGATGCTGCTGGTCGCGCTGGTGGTCGGCTTCGGCCTCAGCTGGCACGCCCTCACCGACGGCCGCCTGTTCGGCGCCATCGCGATCGGCCCCTGGCAGGCATGGAAGGACGTCGGCACCCCCTCGCCCGATCCCTACACCCGCGCCTTCATCGCCCGCTCGGGCTCCCTTGAGCTCGGCATCAGCGAGGGCATCCAGTTCATCGCCACCACCGACAGCGACAACCGCCGCCTCGACCGCGGCTGCCGCTACCGCATCGACGGCAACACGCCGGCGGCGCGCTTCTGGACCCTCGTGCCCGTGGCGCCCGACGACGGCGCGCCCATCGCCCGCGAGGACGGCCCCACCGATTTCCACAGCGCCCGCCTCAGCCGCGCCGGCGACGGATCGGTGGCGCTCTATGTCTCCAAGACCCTGGCACCGCAGAACTGGCTCGAGATCACGGGCGAGGGACCCTTCGACCTGATGCTGACCCTCTACGACACGGCCAGCTTCTCCGGCACCACGAGCGAGATCACAGCCCTGCCCGCGATCATCCGCGAGGCCTGCACATGATCCGCACCCTGCTCTGGCTGCTCGGCGGCGTCGTCCTTGGCGGCATTATTCACATCGTGGTGATCCTGAGCCTGCCGACCCTCTCGGCCAGCGCGGCCTGGGATCGCGTGGCAGCGCTCGGCGAGAGCTCCGCCCCCACCATCCTGCCCGCGGCGAAGTCCGGCGAACCCAACCCGCTGCGGCTCGACCCCGAGCTCGCCTATGCGGTGTGCCGGCTTGACCTCCGAAAAGGGCCCGGCTCCGTCACCGGCACCCTGCCCCAGGCCTATTGGTCGGTCGCCGTCTATGGCCGCGCCGGCACCGTGATCTACGCGACAACCAACCGCGACGGCATCGGCACCAATCTCGACCTTGGCGTCTTCAACCCCGGCCAGACCCGCCTACTCGCCGAGCAGCAGCTCGATATCGCCGAGGGACTCCTGATCGTCGAGGCCAAGGAAGATGATCTTGCTGTGGTCGTGCGGCTCGCCCCACCCCACCCCGAAATGCGCGCCCGCTTCGAAAAGGCCCTGACGGGCCTCAAGTGCGGGAACATCGCCACCTGACTACTTGCGGTATTCGCCTTCGCTGGGCGCATCCATGAGCACCCGGCCGGGGACGGCGATGGCCCTGTCGTTCCACCCATCGGCAACATCGATGCAGAACTCGCCGCGCTCGGCGTGGTCGATCCAGATGGCCATCGCACTCAGTCGCTCGTCGACGCGTACCGCTTCGGTGTGGGGCGTCTCGACCAGGAAGTGGTCCAGCGCATAGCCGTAGGAGTCGTAACGGTAGCGGAGCGCGCGTACGAAGCGTGCGATGTAAAGGTCGTTCTCCGCCCGCCTGGTGCGCATTTCAGTGACCATCTCGGCTTCGAGGTCACGAAGCTCGGCGGCAGCGACGGCGCGCTGGCGGTCGACTTCGATCACCGCACAGATCGACTTGAAAGTGGTGGGTAGCGTCAGCAGGTCAGCGCCCGCGTCATCGGCCATGGTGTTGAAGCGGACGCGAGATGAGGCATAGGGCTCGCGGCTGAGCCAGCGATAGTAAAGGTCGTCGCGCCCTGCCCTCTTGCTGAACAGGCTCGCGACCATCACCACCTGCTCGTAGTCGAAGGCCCAGTCCTTGACGTGGCGCGCGATGAGGAAGCGGTACACGCGATCGTGCATCTCGCGTTCCTGGTCGGTGACATTGAAGCCGGAGACTGGCTGGCCTGCGGCCCGCCGCCCCCAGCGGTCGAGTTCGGGGATGATCTGGTCGTTCAGCACGCCGGGCTTCACCCGGCCGAAGTCGCCGATCTCATGGGCGGGGACCTGCCCTGCCCATGCCAATCCAAGCACGACCAGACTGGCTTTCAGCAACGAACTAGCCACGGCGGCGCTTGCCGCCCGCTGCAGCGCCAGCCGGTTTGTCCGGTGATCCATTCCGCTCGTAGCGGATGCCGGTGAACAGCACGATTTCGCCCGCGCCCTCCGCTTGGGAGCGCGTTTTCGAGTTGCGTCCGCGCTTGGGGAGTTGAACCAGCTTTCCCAACCTTGCCTCCGGCGGATGGGCGAATGTTGCCGAGGCTCATTCCTGCGGCAAATCGGGAGCGACGCGTGAACCCGACGAGGCCATTAAGAGTTCGTCAAGGTTAACAGTTCGCTAACGATTTCAGGAAATAGTCGATCTCGTGGTTGAGGCCCGAATCCATGGGGCCTCGCAGGGCGAATGATGATCGGTTTCCAGCCTTACGAGACGTTCCAGCTCCTCATCGAGACTGGCGGCGTCGATCGAACGAATACTCTTTTGTGCGCTGCGTGCGATGCCTTCGCACGTCGCGGTCGGCCGACCAGTGCCGAAATGGAACAGTTCGTGGCGCTCGCCCAGCGTCTGTTCCCGGCAGCTGCGCCAGCGGCGCGGGCCAAGGCAGCAGCCACCCTCGGCCGCTCCGAGGATCTCTCGCCCGAGCTCGAGGAACTCGTTGTCCGCTACCTCGGCGATGACCTCGCAGACTATCTGGTCTCGGCACCCAAGCTCTCCGAGAGCACCATGCTCAAGGTGCTGTCGTCGGGCGACGTGACGCTCGGCGCCGCCCTCGCCCGGCGCGGCGAACTCTCCAATGGCGTGCTCGGCCGCCTGTTCCAGATGAACAGCCGCAAGGTCTATCGCGCGCTCGCCACCAATACGGCCATCGTGCCCCGCGGCCCCTATCTCAGCGCCCTCGCCCGCTCGGCACAGATGGACCATCAGGTGGCCTGGTCGCTCGCGGCGCGCGAAGACTTCGATGCCGCCCTCCTCGCTCCCGCCTTCTTCGACCTGGGCGAGAACGACCGCATCAAGGTAATCAACGCCTTCGCCAAGCGCGACACGCCCGCGGCCCCGATCAAGCGCACGCTCGAGCAGCTCTCGGTTGCCACCAGCGAGCTGACGCGCGCGCTGATGAAGCTCTTCTCTGAGAACCGCCGCCCCGAGGTCACGCGGCTGCTCCACCAGATCACCGGTCTCGACGAAGTCCGCTGCGGCCAGATCGCCCACGACACCTCCGGCGCCGCCCTCTTCGTCGTGCTGCGCGCCTTCGGCTGCAATGCCCAGGACGGGCTCAAGGTGCTGATCCACGCCACCTCGCACGATCAGGACCGGTCCAGGGCCCTTGCCGACTTCTCGCTGCTGTTCGAGACGGTCAGCGTCGACGCCACGGCGTTCCTGATGAGCGCCTGGCGCGGCGAGGTGAACCTGCTCGACATGACCAAGCCCGAGTACAAGCCGTTCGATCCGGATCGCCGCCGCATCCCGCCGCCGCAGACCCGCGATCGCGACCCGGTCGTCGACCAGGCCATCGAGGCCCTGGCACGCATCGGAGCAAGGGCGTCCTAGTCGCCGGCTAACCCGGCACGTCGATACCGATATCGCCGCTGCGCAGCTCGAGCGACACCACCCACAGATCGGGATCGAAATCCTGTTCGCGTTCGATGCGCTCGCGCACCTTGAGCGGCTCGACATGGTCGAGGCGGAGCTGGAACAGGCGCGATTCGGTGTCGTCCAACCGGCTGGTGGCCGGCGCGGGGGTATAGAGTGAAACCTCGCCGTTGAGATGATCCACCTCGACGAAGATCTGCCCCGCGATCGGGTCGCCCCGGCGCGTGACCACGCACATGTGGCCGATATCGTTGTGTCGCCTGACGAAGGCTGAGACCCACAGGTCGGTGCGGAACATAAGCGCTCATGCCGCAAAACCGCGCGCTTGACTAGAGTGGTGCGTGACTACCTCCGCGACCTGCGCCGGATCATCGACCGAGACGACGAGCATTTCGGCCGGCGAATCTCGATGTGGGGGTGGGTCGAATCCATGTGGCATCGGACGGCACCGCACGCAGTGCCGTCAACTCAGATGCCCGCGGACTAGAGGACCGCCCCGTTGTCGACCAGCAGATCCATCAACTCAGGCGTAATCCGGCCGGTCACCTTGTAGTTGAAGTAGACCTCGAAGTTGCGGATCGCCTTGGCTGTCGCCTCACCGGCGACGCCGTCCGCGGGGCCGTGCAGGAAGCCGAGGCTGGCAAGGCCGCGCTGGATCTTTGCGACCACCACCGGATCGGTCACAGAGATGGGCTTCACCTGGTCGGGCGTGGCGTCGGTATCGAGCACGGCGATGGTCTCACCGGGCTTGGGCGCCTCTTCCTCGATCTTGAGCGGCACGCCCACCTGCGGATTGTCGGGCAGAGCAGCGAGTTGCTGCGTGCGCGGCACCAGCGCGATCGGCGCGGCCGCTTCTGCGACAGCATTCGCGGTGGCCTTGGCCTGCGCGGCGAAGGCCTGGGCCGCCGGCTTCTTTGGCGGCGTGGTCATGGTCATCGACTGCACGCCGTCGATAATGGTGTTGATTGCGTCGCCAGCGGTATCGGCGGCCATCTCGAGCGCCTGTTCGGGCGTCTCCGGAACCGGGCGTCCGAGCAGCTTTGGCGCGGGGCTTGCCTGCTTCACCTTGGGCGCGGGCGCCACTGCAGCGAGCGGCTTGGTACCGGAAACGGCCGCCAGAGACTGCGGCTGCACGGCCTCTGCCGGCGCGAGTACTTCCCCGACGGGCGCTGCCTGCACCTTAGGCAGCGTGATCGTCACGGCCGGTTTGGGTTCGACCGTCGCGGCTGGTGCCGGCGCCGGTGCCGGGACCGGCGCGGGTTCTGGTGTCGACAACGGCGCCGCCAGAATCGCTGCGATGACCTCGCGCGACAGCTCGCCCATGGGCCGCAGCCCGCGCTGTTCCTCGAACTTGCGGATGGCGCGCGCCGTTTGCGGCCCGTAGTAGCCATCGACGGTGCCGGTGAAGAGCTGCAACTGCTCGAGCTTGCGCTGGACTTCGAACACATCCTTGTTGCCGATCGGCCCCTCGGACGTCGCGACCGGTTCGGTCGCTGCGACGGACTTGAGTTTGACCGGCGTGCCCATGGCAAAGCTCTTGGGCCGCGTCTTGGGAATCACCGGCTCCATCTCGATCGAGCCGGTGGTCATCTCCTCGGCAGCCGTGAAGAGTGGCGCAGGATGCTCGTGTCTCTGTCCATAGAGGGCGTTCGACCCTGCCATCGCGGTGGTCGCGACGAGCAAGGCGATCGCCGAATTGGTGAGCGGCGCGCGCATGTAGCGCGCAATGACCCAAAGTGCCGCCCGGCCTGTGTGGGCCAATGCGACACCGCCGACCTGCATGGGCAGGTGCGCCAGAGATGCTGCCGTCATAGGGCTCTTTTTCTTTCGTCGTACCATTGGGGCATATGCTGCGTGACCGGGTCCCGGTGAAGGGGCGTAACGGCGCCAGTTTCCTCCACCTTGGTTTCCGGACCGTTTATCGGCAGCAGAACCGTCATCACGGTCCCCTCCCCTGGCGACGACGACGCATGGAGCGTTCCGTCGTGCAGTTCGACGAGTCCCTTGACGATCGAGAGGCCCAATCCGGTGCCCTCGTAGCGGCGCGCCAGCCCGTCCTGGGCCTGGAAGAACGGCTCTCCGATGCGCTGTACCGATTCCTCGCCCATGCCGATGCCGTGGTCGGCAACCGAGATGGCGAGGTGCCGGCCCTGCCGCTTCATGGCGAGCGTCACCACCGAGTGTTCGTTGGAGAACTTCACCGCATTCGACAGCAGGTTGATCAGTATCTGCCGGCAGGCCCGCTCATCGGCGATGAGAAGCGGCAAGGTGCGCGGGATATCGGTCATCAGGCGCACCGACTTCTCGCGCGCCATGGCGTCGACCATCTTGAGGCAGGGCTCGACCAGCGATTCGGGGGCGAGCGGTTCGGTGTTGAGCTCGAACTTGCCCGCTTCGAGCCGGCTCATGTCGAGCAGCATGCGCACGACGCCGATCAGGTGATGGCCGCTCTGCTGGATCAACGTGGCGTATTCATTGTGCTGCGGCGAGAGGTCGCCGACGACGCCCGAGGTCATCATCTCCGAGAAGCCGACGATGGCGTTGAGCGGCGTCCTGAGCTCGTGCCCGATGGTGGCAAGGAAGCGCGACTTGGCGTTCGAGGCCTCTTCGGCGGCCTTGCGCGCGCGCTGCAGCTCGATCATCTGGTCGTGCCGCTCGGTCACGTCACGGAGCAGGATGACGACCTCGTTTCGGCCGCGTGGCATGTCCTCGTCGATCACCGGTGTCAGCGACACCTCGACCCATACGAACTTGGGCGGAGCGGCAGACGGGCCGGGCTCGTCGCGACGCATGCGAATCTCGATGCGGCGGGTCAGCCCGTCCTGGTTGGCCTCGGCGAAGGCGGTGAGATAGGCCGGGCGGTCGAGGACATGGATGCGCTCGATAAGCCCGTTGCCGCTGAGTTCGAAACGCCGGCAGCCGAACAGCTTCTCCGACGAGCGCGAGGTGAACAGCACCGTGCCATCGGGGGCAAAGCGCATCACAGCGTCCTGCACATGCTCGATGAGGTGGCGATAGGCGTTGATCTGCGCCTTCTCGTAGACCTCGAACACGCTGTTGAGCCGGTTCGCCGAAACCGCGACGATGGTCGCCGCAACGCAGAAGATGAAGCCGCCCATCAGGGCGTAGCTGAAGCTGAACGGCTCGGGCCAGCCCAGCATCCCGAAATGGGCCGCTGCGCCAAACCCGACGACGGCGACGAGGATGGCCCAGGCGCGCTTCTTCACCGGCGTGCGGCTGAGGAGCGAAGCCTGCACCGGCGCCAGCACGGCAATGGCGAGGCCGAAATCGGCGATCGCGGGATCGGCCACGGTCAGCAGCAGGCCGCAGAGCAACGTGCCATAGACCTGAGCCGCACCGGCTCGCTCGTACTGCCCGCGTTGGCAGAACGCCATGGCAATCACGCCCACCGTCACTCCGGTGACGGCGAGAATGAACGGGAGCAGCAGCAGCTGGGTCAGCGCGTAGAGCGCTGCGGGCAGCCCGATGATACTTGCAAGAAGGATAAGCCGGGCATTGGTCGAGATCGCCCGGCGCCGCAGCGCTTCGGGGCGCCCCTCGGCTCCGCGCAAAGGCGCGGACCGATCGGCGTCACTCAACCATGACCAGAGGCTACGCATAACTCGAACCAACCGCCCCGTCGCCCTTCTTATTGTTACCAGGAGCTTCCACTCCAACGCCTAATGCCGCTTTAAGGGAAACCGCCCGCCCGGGCCTTGCCACCGCGATCCACAGCCTTGCTCGCCGGGTTTCTGGCGTTAGCGTAAACAGTTGGTTGCGGTGACAGGTGGAACCTGACCGCTACCCCGTCCATCACTCCGCACCCGCACTCCCGCTACTGCGGGGGCCGAATCGCAACGCACCAATCCCAGCGCTTTCCGGGATGGTGGGAAGTCGCCAGTGAAGAGGGTCCGGACGCGCCCACTCCAATTCGCGTAAACTTTTATCGAAATCTCGAAACGCCACTTAAGCCGGCGCGCCTAACGTTGCTTCCTGAAACCGGCACAGGCTTGCCACACGACGAGGCGTTCATGTTTCTTCTGAGGTCCGCATTCTGGCTCACGGTGATGTTCCTCATCATCGCGCCCAAGGACTTCGACCTGGGCAAGACCGCGAGCGCCGCGTCGCAACAGGCACTCGAGGCCGGCCAGGAGGCGATCGTCGCCCAGATTCTTGCGACCGATTGCGCCGATCTGAGATGTGCCGGCGGCAAGGCGGCTCTTTCTGTCCTCGCCGGCAGCAAGCTCCCGTCCGCCGACCAGCCGAATGCTTCGTCGAATTCTCCGGTCCCGCTTCCCCGACCGCGACCGGATCGGATGGGTTAGTCAGGGTTCGCGTCACTTCCCCGACGCTACTCCAACGAGCGATCCCTGGCCCGAGCCGCAGTGCGCTGCCCCGCACTGCGGCTCTCTAGTTCTGGGGCCCGCGATGTCCTATCTATCCCGTATGAGCCACCCGAACGCTTTCGCCGAAATCGCCGAGAACCTCTCCTACCTGGACGACTGGGAAGACCGGTACCGCTACATCATCGAACTCGGCCAGGCCCTGCCGGCGCTCGCCGAGGAAGAGAAGAACGCCGAGAACAGGGTGCATGGCTGCGTGTCGCAGGTCTGGCTCGTCTCGAGCAGCAACGGCGACCAGCTCATCTATCGCGGCGAGTCCGACGCCATGATCGTTCGCGGCCTTGTTGCAGTGCTCATCGCCCTCTACTCGGGGCGCCCGGCTCGCGAGATCGCCGACACCGACGCCATCACCATCTTCGACGAACTGGGCCTACGCGAGCACCTCACCACGCAGCGTTCCAATGGCCTCGTCGCCATGGTCAACCGCATCCGCGGCGAAGCGCGCCAGCTGGCTGCAGCCTGAACCAGATCCCTCATTCGAACATCGCCACGCGTGGGCCCTCCCTCCAGCCACGCTGCCTCGCGCCTGTGCCGGTGGCGGCTGCGCTGAGCCCATAGACTTCGGCCAGCCGGTCGAGGGCGATGCGCAGCACCAGCTTGGCGCTTCGCCGGGGCCAGCCCCGCTCGGCTTCGACCTGCTGCAGGCCCTTGCCGAAGCCGCAGACGTCGAGCACCACCTCGGCACAGTCGCGCGGCAGCTCGTGGTGCAGATTGGCCAGCGCCTTGCGCGCATCGGCAGCCATGTCGCCGATCTCAGAATGCCCGGCCCCGCCCCCGGCAACATGGGCGGCCGAGTAGCTCATGGTCAGGCGCGGCTGCAACTGGGCACGTTCGACGAGCCGGCGGAGGCGCTCACCGGCTTCGACCTGATGCGGCATGAGGAACGCGGCGCCATCGGGGCCCGGCGTCGCCAATCGCGCCAAGGGGCTTTCGGCGAGGTTCATCGTCGCGCCCTCGGCGCCCTTTGCCTCCACCCGGTGCTGCGCTGCGAACGCATCAGCATCCAGCATCTGGCGCTTGAGCCACTGTGCCGTGCCCGCAATGGCTCGGCATGTATCGCGGTCGCCGGCGATCACGCCCTGGGCAACGAGTTCCCTCGCCTCGGCCGCCGGAAGCGCAGTGTTACCAGCGGCGACGAAAGTGCCTCCCTCGCGCCGAGCGTCGGCGCCGGCGAGGAGAGCCCGCACGAAGCGCAGCGCCGCCTTGCTAGCTCGCTGCATGGGCGAGCTCCTGCTCCTGCGTCGCTTCGCCGGCCAGTTCGCGTTCAATCCGACCAACCCGGTCATCGAAGGCAGGGTCTTCGCGCATTTCCTCTATCAGGGCGCAGGCATAGGAGACTGTGGTGCGGTCGCGACCGAAGAAACGGCCTACTTCCGAGTAGATCCGGCTGTAATGCGTGTGCATGAGGTACATTGCCAGCTGCCGGGCGAGAGCGATTTCGGCCTTGCCCCGGTCGGGACCGAACAGCTCGCTCACCCTTATCCGCCGGTCTGCCGCAACCAGTTCGGCCAGGTGCCAGCCACGCGGATCGGCCCGTCGCCGATCGAACCGCAGGACCCGCCCCGCTCGCTTTCGCACCAGTACGGGGCCCTCACCCGCATACGCCTCGAGACTACGCATTGCCGCCTCCTCAATATAGGACGATATTCCTATATCGGGCAATGGGCGTCACGGGGATAAGTCAGGGAAACCAGACCCAGAAAGCAGCGTGGCCGCCCCTTGCGGAGCGGCCACGCCGAATACGACAGTTTCTCAGGACGTCAGGCGGCCTTGCGGCCCAGGCCATTGTCCTTGGCGAGGCGCGACCGGGTCGCCGAGTAGCTCGGGGCGACCATCGGATAGTCGGTCGGCAGGCCCCACTTCTCGCGATACTCTTCCGGCGAGAGATTGTAGTGCGTGCGAAGGTGCCGCTTGAGGGATTTGAACTTCTTCCCGTCCTCAAGGCAGATGATGTAGTCGGGGGCGACCGACTTCTTGATCGGAACGGCCGGCTTCAGCTCCTCGACCGGTTCGGCGGCCGACGGGGACTGCAGGCCCCTGAGCGCGGCGTGCACATCGGCAATCAGCTTGGGCAGGTCGGTGACGCTCAGCGCATTGTGGCTAACATAAGCGGAGACAATGTCGGCGCTCAGATCGATGAGATCGTTGTCAGCCGCGGCATTGCCGCTGATGATATCGTTCATTTCGGGTCCTTTTCTGCGGTACGTCCGGGTAAAGAGGTGGCATCCTCACCGGAGACTGGTTCTGTAGAACCGCTGCATTGCAAACGCAATAGCAACTGTCACAACTGTGTATAACTGATTGTTTCGGGCAATAGTGTGCAATTGCTTTGGCGGATCACTTCAAATCGTCCACAGTCGTCGCCTTAGTCGGCTCTTCCCCGCTACGAAATGCCGCACGCGCGAGCAGGTGCGCGGAAACCGGAGTGGACAGCAAAAGGAAGACGATGCCGAGCAGGGCGCGAAGAACCACAGCACCGTCCAGGGAAACAACTGCGACTGCGAGAAAAACGAGCCCCGCCCCGATTGCTCCAGCCTTCGATGCCGCGTGCAGCCGAGTATAGAGATCGGGCAGCCGCAAGACACCGATCGCCGCGATCAGGCTAAATCCGGCGCCGGCAAGGACCAGGAAAGCCGCGAGATACTGCGCGAACTCTGCCATCACGGCGCCTCTTCCGTTCGGGACCTGCGGCTCGCCCGCGCAAGCAGGTAGCGCGCCAGCGCGACTGTCGAGAGGAAGCTGACCAGCGCCAGCGCGATGGCGATGTCGATATAGAGCGAGAACCCCGTCACAACGGCAATGCCGGCGATAAAAGCGGCGGCCAAGAGGCTGATCATGTCGAGCGCGAGGATGCGATCGCCGAGGTTGGGCCCGCGCACCAGCCGAATCACGGTGACGAACATTGCGATCAGCAGCAGGCCCAGGGCGGCGAGCCCCGCCCATTGCAGTGCCATGGCGCCGCTCATCTGAAAGCTCCCATGACCTGTCGCTCGAAGCCGTCGGCGATCTCCTTGATGAAGGCCTCCCGGTCGGTGAGGTGGATGACGTGGATGTAGAGCAGCCGGCGGTCCTCCGAGACATCGACGCTCAGCGTGCCTGGCGTCAGCGTGATCAGGTTGGCGAGGAGCGTGATCTCGCCGTCCGTTTTCGCCGTGAGGGGAAACGCCACGATGGCGGGCCGGATGTGGTCGTTGAGATCCGGCCGCAGCACCAGCCGCGCGACACGCAGGGCACTGAGCACCAGTTCGACGACAAACGTCACGGCAAGGCCGACGATCCGCGTCGCCCGCCCCAGCACGCCCGGCGACGACACGAACTGTCGGACGACGAACAGGCAGGCTCCGCCCACTGCGGCGCCGAGCAGTAGGTTGGGCACGCCGAAGCTGCCGGTCGCGGCCGCCCAGCCCACTGCCAGCACGACGGTCAACAGCGCGAGGTTCATGGCTCACCTCCGGCAACACCGGTCGCCGCCACGTAGTCGGCAGACTGGAGCAGCCCCGCAGCCGCCTGCTTGCCAAAGCCTAGGAGCGGCTCGGGCCAGACGCCGAGCAGGAAAACGGCGAGCGTCAGCACAGCGGTTGGCGCAAGGCCCAGCCAGGTGGCGCGCCGGTCGAGGCGGCGCAGGTCCGGATTTGGCGCCTCGTTCTCGGCGCTCTCATGCCCCGCCCGCCAGAATATATGCCCCCAGAGCCGGCTTCCCGCGATCAGCGTCAGCAACGCATTGACCAGCACGCCGACCCACAGGGCGAGCGCCCAGCCGTCCCAATTCGGCGCCCAGCCCGCGATACCGCCCTCGACCAGCAGCAGCTTGGGCCAGAAGCCGAGGAAGGGCGGCACGCCCGCTACGGCCAGCATCAGCACGAAGAACAGCACCGAAGGCAAGGACGCAGCGGCGTAGAGGCCGCCCATGCGCCGCGTGTCGGTTTCGCCGGTCATCGCTTCGATCAGCCCGGCGACGAGATAGAGGCCGGTAATCGTCAGCATGGCGTGCAGCACATAGGTCGCCGCTCCGGCGAGGCCCGCTTCGTTGTTCAGCGCGATGCCGGTGACGGTCGCCCCGATGCCGCCGATGACGAGAAAGCCAAGCGCACGTCGCAGGTTGGTCTCGGCAATGGCGCCGAGCGGGCCGAGGATCAACGTTCCCAGCGCCACGACGACCAGTACGGGCTCGAGAACCTCGCGGCTTGCCGGCAACAGCATGGTCATGGCGCGCAACAGCGCATAGACGCCCACCTTGGTGAGCAGCCCCGCCATCAGCGCCGACACGGCGGCCGGCGGCGCGTGATAACTCGCCGGCAGCCACGCGTTCACCGGGAAGGCGGCTGCCTTCATGCCGAAGGCAAGCAGCAGCAGGGCCGCGATCGAAGCCATCACGGCCGGATCCGCGGCGGGGGCCTTGGCGACGATGTCGGCCATGTTGAGCGTGCCGAGAGTGCCGTAGGTCAACCCGAGCGAGAGCAGGAAGATCGTCGTCGCGAAGAAGTTGAGGAAGCCGTACTTGACCGTGGCGTCGAGCTGGCTATTGCGCCCGCCCAGCACCATCAGCCCCAGGCTCGCAATCAGCATGACCTCGAACCAGACGTAGAGGTTGAAGAGATCGCCCGTGAGGAAGGAGCCACTGACGCCGGCGAGCAGCAGCAGGACCAGCGGATAGACCCCATCGCGACGGGCCCGGTCCGGCATGTCGAGCCTGAGATAGACCAGTACCAGCAGCGTCACGCCCGCAGCGGCGAGCGCGAAGACCGCCCCCACCAGGTCTGCGGTGAAACTGATGCCGAAGGGCGGCAGCCAGTTGCCCATGGTCATCGACACCGGCCCCTGCTCCGCGATGCGCGTGGCCAGCGCGATGTCGCCCAGGAGGAGCACGGCCACAGTCCCGAGCGCCATCCAGTACTGCGCTTCCTTTGCCTCGCGCAGCATCAGCAGCAGTGCGGCGCCGAGGAGCGGCAGCACCACCGGCAGGATGACCAGCCAATCGACGGGATGGATCGCCATGTCCTGCATCACGCCCTCCATCAGTAGCTCATCGGTGGCTTGGGCGCGTTGCGAGGCTCGGCGACGCGCATCTTGTCGGTGTCGTCGGCATCGAGCGACTGGTAGGCCCGATAGGCCAGCACGAGCAGGAAGGCGAACATGGCAAATCCGATGACGATGGCCGTGAGGATCAGCGCCTGCGGCAGTGGATTGGCGGCGCCGGCCATGGGCACCTTGGCGCCCTCAGGCACAATAGGCGGCACGATGCGGCCGAGCCGGCCGGACACGAGGATTACGAGGTTCACACCGTTGCCCAGCAGCACGAGCCCTAGCAGCATGCGGATCAGCGAGCGCGACAGCAGCAGGTAGATCGCGGCGGTGAGGAAGATACCGGCCAGCAGGGCAACGAGGTGATCCATCACGCGTCCTCCCCGTCCGATTCCAGCGCCAGCGCTACCGCGGCGATCGTGCCGAAGACCACGAAGTAGACCCCGATGTCGAAAACCATCGGCGTCGAGAGTGCGACCTCGCTGCCATCGAGATCGAAGATCGACCACAGGCCGGTGAGGAAGGGCACGTCGAAGGCCAGCGAAAGCACGCCTGAAAGCCCGGCCAGTGCGAGACCGAAGCCAGCCATGGCGAGGGGATGAACGTTCAGCGCGGTGCGCGCAGCCTCCCCACCCATCGCCATCCCGTAGATGGCAAGAGCCGAGGCTGCGATCAGCCCGCCGATGAAGCCGCCTCCGGGCTCGTTATGGCCCCGCAACAATACGAAGACCGAGAAGACAAGCATCACCGCCGTCAGCAACGGCGCGATCGTGCGGAAAATGAGCGTGCTCATGCGAGCTCCTTCCGGCCGGCCGGCAGCGGGACGTCCTCGGCTGGCACCGGTGCCCCCCGCGGGCGCCGCTTCCGGCCGCGGATGAGCGCGAGAATGGCGATCCCCGCTGTCATCACGACGGCGATCTCGCCCAGAGTATCCAGTCCGCGGAAGTCGACGAGGATGACGTTGACCACGTTATGCCCGTGCGCCACCGGCACGCTGTTGGCGTCAAAGAACCTCGAAAGCGCGAGGTCGAGCGGTCGCTCCAGCACCGACCAGAGCAGGCTCGTGACCGCCACGCCCACCAGCAGCGCCAGCGATCCGTCGCGCACCCAGTCCTCGAACGGACGGCTGTCATCTGCGTCGAGGTTGAGCCGGGTCATGACGAGGGCGAGGATTACCACCGAGAGGACCTCGACCATCAACTGGGTAAAGCCGAGATCAGGCGCACCGACGAGGATGAACAGCAGCGCCACGGACAGGCCCTGTACGCCCAGGGCGAGAATGGCGAAGAGCCGGCTTCGGGCGACGATAACGGTCACCACACCCACCACCGCCAACAACGCCACGCCGGCCTCATAGAACTGGACATCGATGGAACTGGGCCAGCTAGGTAGTCCGCCCATCAGCCAGAGCGGCAGCACGGCAGCCGCGGCCAGCAGCGCGAAGACCACGAAGAGGTAAAGTTCGAGCCGCCCGTGGTGCAGCAGTCGCGTCACGGCGCCCGAGAGGCGCACGAGGCCGAAATAGACCGCGTCGAACCCTCGGTCGAAGTTCCAGCCGATCGCCAGTTCGGTGCGACGCAGGAGCGTGCGGGCGAAATCGACACGCAAATAGAGCCCCAGCGCCAATGCCCAGGTGACGACGGAGAGCCAGAACGGCAGGCCGAAGAAGTCGATGCCGAGCTTGAGGTGGGAGTAGACGGCGCTGCCCAGTATCGCGGACGTCGCGGGCGCCACTATCGCGCCCCCCACAAGCGACGGCAGGAAGCCCAGGAGGATGCCGAGCCCTCCCATCACCACCGGCCCCGCCAGCATCGGCACCGGTGCCTCATGCGGTTCGATCGGCGTCGGCAGCAGTTCGCCCATGAACGGGCGGATGAGCACGACCAGCCCCACCGCGCCCAACACCGCATTCCCGATCACCAGGGCCCCCAGCGCGACGAGCGGCAGCCACTGACCGAGCGCCAGCGCCGCGTACATTTCCTCCTTGGCGAAGAAGCCGAGAACGGGAGGCAGGCCCAGCATCGCCACCGAGGCCATGATGGCGCCGATGAAGGTCACCGTCATGGTGTCCCTCAGCCCGCCCAGTGCGGTGATGTCCCGGGTGCCCGTGCCGTGATCGATGGCGCCCACGATGAGGAACAGGGCCGCCTTGTAGAGCGCATGGGCAAGGAAGTAGAGCACCGCCGCGGTCACGGCGAGCTCGGTCCCCACGCCCAGCAGCAGCATCAGCAGGCCCAGCGAGGCGAGCGTCGTCTGCGCGAGCATCTGCTTGAGATCGGTCTGGCGAATGGCGGCGACGGCGCCCCAGAGCATCGTCGCGCCGCCGAACCCCATCAGCGTCAGGTTCCACAGCAGCTCGCCGCCAAGCTCCGGCGTCATTCGCGCGACGAGATAGACACCGGCCTGCACCATCGTCGCCGAGTGGAGATAGGCCGACACAGGCGTCGGCGCTTCCATTGCGTTGGGCAGCCAGAAGTGGAACGGCAATTGCGCCGACTTGGTGAAGGCGGCGAGCAGCACCAGCAGCACCAGCAGCGGGTAGACGTCGAGGGCGCGCAGGCCGTTGGCGGCGCTCAGTTCCCAGCTACCCGAGATGGTGTAGATCAGCACCCCGGCGGCAAGCAGCGCCAGTCCACCGAGACCCGTCACCACCAGCGCCTGGATGGCCGCCCGGCGCGCGGCCTGCCGCGTGTGGTCGAAGCCGATAAGGAGGAACGAGGTGACCGAAGTCAGCTCCCAGAAGAGGTAGAGCGCGATCAGGCTGTCGGCGAGCACCAGACCCTGCATCGCGCCCATGAAGGCGAGGAGGAAGGCGAGGAAGCGATCCTGCCGATGGCCCTTCAGGTAGGCGCCCGAATAGAGCAGGATGAACGTGCCGATGCCGGCGATGGTCAGCGCGAAGGTAAGGCTCAGCCCGTCGACGAGGAAGCTCAGGCTGATGCCCCATGAGGGCGCCCACGCCCAGGCGACCGGCAGGGCCGCCCCGACCGAGACCGGCCCAACCAGCGTCCACAGCGCCACGAAGCCCGCCGCCGGCACCAGCGCCACGATCCATCCCGTAAAGGCGCCAGCCAGCCGGTGAACGAGCGGCACCAGGGCCGCAGCCACGAAGGGCAGCAGAACGCTGATCAGTACGGCGATGTCCGGCCTTGCCTCCACTGCCTCCAAACCTCTTTGCGGATTCGATTTTGCGACAGCTTAGCCAGTCGGGCCGCCCCGGCAAGGCAAACCGGCCAGAAGCGCCGCTGCACCACAGCTTTGTGAGACGGCAGCATTTGCGGATCGGCGCGCCGATCGCCATATCATGCGCCGAACGGAGATTCCCCCATGAGCGAGACTTTCAAGGTTCAGAAGACCGACGACGAGTGGCGGGCGCAGCTCAGCCCCGACCTCTACCGCATCGCCCGTGAGCATGGCACCGAGCGGGCGTGGTCGCACCTCTACAACACGGAGAAGCGCGACGGCATGTACTACTGCGCCGCCTGCGGCGTCCCGCTCTTTTCGTCAGATACCAAGTACGAGTCGGGTTCGGGCTGGCCGAGCTTCTTCAAGCCGATCGAGGGCGCCATCGGCGAGAACGTCGACCGCTCGCACGGCATGGTCCGGGTCGAGGCCCACTGCGCCAACTGCGGTGCTCACCTCGGCCACGTCTTCCCCGATGGGCCCAACCCCACCGGCCAGCGCTACTGCATGAACGGCACCAGCCTCAAGTTCGAGCCCGAGGCCTCCTGACCAACCGGCGACGCCGCCTCCTTCGGCCGGCGTCGCCGCTCTACCGCAAGACTTCCCCTCCTCTCCGAGCTAGAACCCGCCGCATGACCGACACCGCTCCCACGCCGCCCGTAGCCGAACGCCGCCAGCACGCCGTCACCAACCACGGCATCACCCGGCAGGATCCCTATCACTGGCTACGCGCGGAGAACTGGCAGCAGGTCATGCAGGAGCCCGACACGCTCCCCGCCGATATCAGGGCCTATGTCGAGGCCGAGAACGCCTATTTCGCCGAGGCTTTCGAGACACCGCACGAGGCGCTCACCGAGACCATCTACCGCGAGATCCGCGGCCGCATCAAAGAGGACGAGTCCGGCATTCCGTCCGCCGATGGCGCCTGGGCCTACAACTCGCGCATGGAAGAGGGACGGCAGTACCCCATCCTCGTGCGCACGCCGCGCGACGGCGGCGAGGAGCAGATCCTGCTCGACTGCAACGCCGAGGCCGGCGACGACTATTTCGGCTTCGGCGGCGGCGACCACGACCCGTCGCATCGCTGGCTCGCCTGGAGCGCGGACCGCCAGGGCAGCGAGTACTACACGCTGCACATCCGCGACATGGAGACGGGCAAGGATACGGGCGAGATCCTCGAAGACATCGCCGGCGGTGGCGTCTGGTCCGCCGATTCCAGGGCCATCTATTATTCCGAGTACGACGACAATCACCGGCCCTTCCGCGTCCGCCGCCACATCGTGGGGACGCCGCAGTCGGAGGACGAAATCGTCTACGAGGAGAAGGATCCGGGCTTCTTCGTCGGCGTCGACGAGACGCTCAACCGCAAGTACATCGTCATCGACGCGCACGACCACCAGACATCGGAATTCTGGCTGATCGACGCCGTGAAGGGTGGTGCTCCGCGCCTCGTTGCGCCGCGCGTCACCGACCGCGAGTACGACATCGAGGAGCGCGACGGCGTCTTCTACATTCTCACCAATGCCGAGGGTGCCGAGGACTTCAAGATCGTCACCGTCTCGGCCGAAGACCCGGCGGCCGAGAACTGGGTCGACCTCGTGCCGCACCGGCCGGGCGTGCTGGTCCTCGATATCATCCTGCTCCAGCACCACCTCGTGCGCCTCGAGCGCTTCGAAGGCCTGCCGCGCATCGTCGTGCGCAACCTCGACGATGGCGAAGAGTGGACGGTGAAGTTCGACGAGGAGGCCTATGCCCTCGGTATGTCGGCCGGCTACGAGTTCGACACCCGGACCATCCGCTTCACCTATTCGTCGCCGACGACCCCGTCGCGGACCTACGACCTCGACCTCGTGACGCGCGAGCGCACCCTGCTCAAGGAGCAGGAGGTCCCGTCCGGGCACAACCCGGCCGACTACGAGACAAAGCGCATCTTCGCCACGGCCAAGGACGGCGAGCGCGTGCCGGTGACGCTGCTCTACCGCAAGGGCCTCAAGCTCGACGGCTCCGCCCCTGCCCTGCTCTATGGCTACGGCGCCTATGGCATGGCCATGCCCGCCGGTTTCTCGGTGGGCAAGCTCAGCCTCGTCGACCGTGGCTTCGTCCATGCCACCGCGCATATCCGGGGCGGCATGGACAAGGGCTACGCCTGGTACAAGAACGGCCGCCGCGAGCACAAGGTGAACACGTTCACCGATTTCATCGCCGCCGCCGAGACGCTGATCGAGCTCGGATACACCAGCAAGCACCGCATCGTCGCCGAGGGCGGCTCGGCCGGTGGCCTGCTCATGGGCGCCATTGCCAACATGCGGCCCGATCTCTGGGCCGGCGTCATCGCCGAGGTGCCCTTTGTCGACGTGCTGAACACCATGCTCGACGCGACGCTGCCGCTCACGCCGCCCGAATGGCCGGAATGGGGCAACCCCATCACCGATCGCGCCGCCTACGACCGCATCGCCGGCTACGCGCCCTACGAACAGGTCGCTGCCATCGAGTATCCGCCCATCTTCGCGCTGGCCGGCCTCACCGATCCGCGGGTCACCTACTGGGAGCCGGCCAAGTGGGTCGCCAAGCTCCGCGCTACCAAGCTCGGCAGCGCTCCCCTCTATCTCAAGACGCACATGGGCGCGGGCCATGGCGGAGCGTCCGGCCGCTTCGACCAGCTCAAGGAAACCGCGCTCGGCTATGCCTTTGCCCTTTCCTGCGTGGGATTGGCATAAATGGTCTGAAAGCAGGAATTGTTGAGCAAAGGCAAAGGGCCTATATCGGTGCCAGCCCAGCGGCCACAGTCCTAACTACTTGTCCTACAAGGAGGCTTCCAGAATGGCTTACGAACTCCCACCCCTGCCCTACGCCTATGATGCCCTCGGGCCGTACATGAGCGCCGAGACGCTCGAATTCCACCACGACAAGCACCATCAGGCCTATGTCACCAACGGCAACAAGCTTGCCGAGGGCAAGGGTCTCGAAGTGCTCGAGCTGGAGGACGCGGTGAAGGAGGTGTTCGGCAAGGATCCGGCGCTCTTCAACAACCTGGGCCAGCACTACAACCACGTGCATTTCTGGAACTGGATGAAGCCCAATGGCGGCGGCGGTGCCTCCAAGGTCCCGGCGGCGCTGATCAAGGCGATCGATTCCGACCTCGGCGGCTTCGACAAGTTCCGCGCCGATTTCATCAATGCCGGCACCACCCAGTTCGGTTCGGGCTGGGCGTGGCTGAGCCTCAAAGACGGCAAGCTCCAGGTGACCAAGACCGCCAATGGCGAGTCGCCGCTGGTCCACGGCAATGCCAAGCCGCTGCTCGGCGTCGACGTGTGGGAGCACTCCTACTACATCGACTACCGCAACGCGCGCCCGAAGTACCTCGAGGCCTGGTTCGACAACCTGGTCAACTGGGAGCACGTCGAGTTCCTGTTCGACGAAGCCCGCTGAGCGCAGTTCGCCCATCGAGACATCAAGGCCCGCTCCGGCGGGCCTTTTTCTTTGTGCCCCGCTTCCCCGGCGCAGCGCGCGATGGTAACAATTGGTTAACCATAACGCGCAGAAGCGCGGGAGAGAGCCCGTGGCCGAACTGTCTCGCACGATTGCCGTCCTCGTCGCCAACCCGGCGCTGAGCTCGATCCTCAGCATGGTGCTGGCTTCCGTCCCGAGCTACCGCGTGCGCCCGTTCGACTCGGAGCTCGCGCTCGTCACCTACATGCGGCTGGCACCGGTCGATATCGTCGTCACCGATTTCGACAGCGCTTCGGCCCGCGCCGACCTCGTGACACGCGACCTGCGCGCCGACAGCGCCATTCCCTTCCGCGAGTACCAGGTGATTGCGCTCGCCAGCGAGGTCTCGCCCGAGACCAAGAACCTCTGCATCGCCTCCGGCATCGACGAAGTGATCGTCAAGCCGATGTCGCCGCGCTACCTCGTCGAGCGCGTGCGTTCACGCCTCGCCCGCCGCGGCCCGACTGCACGCGGCGACCGCGACGAAGGTCGCCCACGTCCCGATTTCTCGCAGTACGGAAACGTCATCCCGCTCTGGACGCGCGAACGGCCCTTGCCGACGACACACTGAGCCGAGTGGCTAACTCGCGACGTTCAGCGCCCAGGCGACCTTGTTCCACAGGTCGTCCACGCTGTCGGTGAACACCACGATCCGGTCCGAGTGATCGACCGAGTGGCTCAGCACATCCGTCACCATGCCACGCATCGCCTCGAAGGCGCGGTGGTGGTTCAGCAGCACGACCGGCTTGCCGCTCGCCCCTGCCCCGGTCCGCACCCAGGTACGATAGAGCGCGGCCGCTGAAGCCAGCGATCCGGGCAACCCCACGAAGGCCTGAGCCAGTTCGCCGACACGGCGTATGCGCTCCTCCGGATCGTCGATCCGCTCCACCGGCACCTCGCTCAGCGCGGCCGGCGCCTGAAAGCCGGCATCGGCAACGATCAGAACTTCGCCGCCGGCCGCGCGCGCGCTCGTGATCAGCGGGATGGCGTCCAGCGTCTCGTCCGCGAGGCAGATGATCCGGACCCCATGACGGGCAAGGATCGTCCCCGCCTGGGCCATGATCGAGCCGCGCTCGGCATCACCCGGGCCCTTGTCCGACGCGAAGACTGCCAGTGCCGGGATGGCCGTTGCCACGCTACCGGCCACGGGTGAGGCCGCCAAGGATGCCGCGGACCAGCGCCCGACCGAGGCCGGAGGCCATGCTGCGACTGAACGAGGTGACAGCGGCTTCTACCGGGTCCTGCCGGGTCGAGCGGCGCGGCTGGGCGGCGCGCTCGGCCTTGGCTCGCGCGGCCGCCTCCTTGGCTTCGAGTTCGGCCTGCTTCTGGGCTGCTTCCGCCGCCTGGCGCTCCGCGGCCTTCTTGGTCAGCACCTCGAAGGCGGAATCGCGATCGACCATCGTGTCGTAGACGCCGGCGACCGGCGAATTGGCCATGAGGCTGCGGCGCTCCTCGGGAAGGATCGGCCCCACCTGCCCCGATGGCGGCCGGATCAGCGTCCGCCCGACGATCGAGGGCACGCCCTTCTCCTCGAGCACCGAGACCAGCGCCTCGCCGATGCCGAGCTGGGTGATGACCTCCTCGGTCGAGAAGTCGGGGTTGGGCCGGAAGGACTCCGCCGCCATCCGCACCGCCTTCTGTTCCTTGGGCGTATAGGCCCGGAGCGCGTGCTGCACGCGGTTGGAGAGTTGGGCCAGCACGCTGTCGGGAATATCGGCCGGGTTCTGCGTGACGAAATAGACGCCCACGCCCTTGGAGCGCACGAGCTTGACCACCTGCTCGACCTTGTCGATCAGCGCCTTGGGCGCATCGTCGAACAGCAGGTGCGCCTCGTCGAAGAAGAAGACGAGCTTGGGCCGATCCGGATCGCCCACCTCGGGCAGTACCTCGAACAGCTCCGACAGCAGCCAGAGCAGAAACGTCGCGTAGAGCCGCGGCGAGCGCATCAGCTCGTCGGCGGCCAGCACCGAGACGAAGCCCTTGCCGTCGACGGTCGTCCGCATCAGGTCGCGGATATCGAGCGCCCGCTCGCCGAAGAACTGGTCGCCGCCCTGCTGCTCGAGCACCAGCAGCGAACGCTGCACCGCGCCAACCGTCGCCGAGGCGACGTTGCCGTACTGCACCGAGATATCCTTGGCGTTGTTGGCGATCTCCACCAGCAGCGCGCGCAGGTCCTTGAGGTCCAGCAGCAGCAGGCCGTTGTCGTCGGCGAACTTGAAGGCGATGTTGAGCACGCCCTCCTGGGTGTCGTTGAGGTCGAGGATGCGGCTCAGGAGCAGCGGCCCCATCTCCGAGATAGTGGTCCGCACGGGATGGCCCTGCCGCCCGAACAGGTCCCAGAAGATGGTTGGAAACTTGTCCGCCCGGTAGTCGGTGAAGCCGATCTCCTCGGCACGCTTGACCTGCCAGTCGAGCATCTTGCCCATGGCGGCGATGCCAGAAAGGTCGCCCTTGATGTCGGCTGCGAACACCGGCACGCCCGCCGCCGAGAAGCCTTCCGCCAGCGTCTGAAGCGTCACCGTCTTGCCCGTGCCCGTCGCGCCGGTGACCAGCCCGTGGCGGTTGCCGAACTTGAGCGCCAGGTACTCCGGGCGGGTGCTGTTGCCGAGATAGATCTTGTCGGGAAGGAGCATGACACCTCACGAGGATTCGGTACGCCGGATGCGATCTCTATAGCTTCCACGCGAGGGGGTGCCAAATGAAAGCAGGTTGTGGACGTCCGGCGATGGTGCCGCAGTCGCCATTTCCCATTGGGCACCATTTCTCTACACTCGCGGCGCCATGCGTCATCCGAGCCGCCGACACATCCTTGCGACCCTTGCCGCGCTGCCGCTGGCCGGGACCGCGCTCGCCCAGTCGCTGGACCCCGCGAGCCTCAACCTCTCCACGAACAGCCTCGACGACCAGAGCGGGCCGCTGCAGGAAGCGCTGCTTCGCGCCGCCGGCGAGGGGCGACGGCTGTTCCTGCCTCCGGGCACGTACTACGTGCAGAACCTGCAGGTGCCGGGGAACATCGCTGTCGAGGGCATTGCCGGCAGCACCATCCTCGCCGCCGTCGGCGACGCGCCGATCCTTCGAATTGCGGGAAGCGCCCGGGTCGACATAAGCGGCCTTACCTTCACGCGGGGTAACGGCGGCCCTTCCGGCGCGGACCGGGGCCTCGTCGAAGTCGAGGCGAGCGACCATGTCGCGATCACGAACTGCACCTTCGTGGGCGGCGCGGCCAACGGTCTCGTCGTGCGCGACGCAGCGGCCAATATCGAGGACTGCGACTTCACCGGTCACGCACTCGCAGCGATCCTCTCGATCGACAGCCGCGGCCTGAACATCGGGTTCAACAGCATCACCAAGTGCGGCAATGGCGGCATCCTGATCTGGGGCAGCCAGAACCGGCATGACGGGTCGATCGTCTCGAGCAACACGATCACCGGCATCGGCACGTCCAACGGTGGCAACGGGCAGAACGGCAACGGCATCAACGTTTTCCGCTGCAACGACGTGATCGTCGCCAACAACCAGATCGCCGATTGCGCCTTCACGGCTGTTCGCCTCAACTCGACCAACAATGTCGCCGTCACCGGCAACGTCTGCCGCAATTCGGGAGAGGTGGCGATCTTCTCCGAGTTCGCCTTCACGGGCTCGGTCATCGCCAACAACGTCATCGACGGCGCGGCGGCCGGCATCTCGATCACCAATCTCGACAGCAAGGGCCGACTCGCGGTCTGCTCGGGCAACGTCGTGCGGAACATCTTCGAACGTTCCAAGGTCAACCCCGACACGCGCCCGGTTGGCATCTATGTCGAGGCCGACACGAACGTCTCCGGAAATACGGTCGACAATGTCCCCGGCTTCGGCATCCTCGCCGGCAACGGTCCGTTCCTGCAGAACGTCGCCATCGCCGACAACGTGCTCACCGGCACGCGCATCGGCATCGGCGTCAGCGTCGTCGACAACCCGCCGGTCGGCAACGTCACCATTACGGGCAACGTCATCGCCAAGCCCTCCGAGCATGCCATCGCCGGCATGGCCTGGGACCGCGTGCTCAGCGACGACCTCATCCGCGACGCCGCGCGCTACCCGCACGTAACCCTCGGGGCCAACAGCGTCAGCTGATCACTGGCTTCCGGCCGCCACAGACCTTATGTTTGGGCGCAACAGGGGACTGACATGGCAAACCGAACATTTCACGTCAAAGCGGTGTGGGACGCAGAAGACAACCTGTTCTACGCCGAGAGCGACATCATCGGGCTGCATGTCGAGGCAGCGACCATGGCTGAGTTCGAGGCCGTCGTCATGGACGTTGCGCCCGAGTTGATCGTTGCCAACCACCTGTCAGCCTCGGATCTCGCCAATCGCCCCCTGCGCGATCTGGTTCCCGCGATTGTCTTCGAGAAGCCTCTGGCGAAAGCCAGCTAAGTGGTCGTTGGCTACTACACGACCGTGACCAAGGAACTGCGTCGCCTGGGGTTTCGTCATGCGGGAAATGCGAAGGGTTCGCACGAGAAGTGGACCAACGATCAGGGGCGCCTGCTTATCGTCCCTCGCAATCTGATGAAGCGCCACACCGCCAACGGCATCCTCAAGGACGCCGGCAGCTCTATGCACCTGTAATCGCTTCTGACCCCTACCCCTCCAGCCCCAGCGGATCCTCGTCCAATGGCCAGATCGGCCGCGGCAGGCGCTTGAACGGCAGTTGCGACCAGTCAGGATTGCTGGTTCCGGGTGTTGCGACGAATAATTGCTTGCGCGTGTTCGTAACGAACAGGTCCTTGTGCTTGTAGAGGTTCTTGATCGAGACCACCTGCTTGTCGTCGAAGCTGATGCCGTGATGCGTCAAGAGGCTGAGCGAGAAGAGGTTCGTTCTCAGCGTGGTCAGCAGCACCTCGATGCCCTCGACACGCACCACCGCAACATCGCCGATGTCGATGCGCTCGCCGGGTAGGTGGTCCTGGTAGGCGTTGCGCTTGAGGAACAGCACCTCCGCCTCGGCATCGAGCGGCGGCCCCGAGTAGGGCTCGAACTTGCCGCCGATTCTCAGCTGCAGCTTCGCGCCGACGCCGACCTGGAAGCAAATCCCGACAGCCATCGGATCCCACAGCGGCGCCACGGCGGCGTTCCGAATCCCTGCGTCGATGAAGGCTTTCAGCACATGGGTCGTGTCGCCGGGCGCACCGCTGCCGATCTGGTCGGCGGTGTCGGCGATGAGCAGCGGCTTGTCGCCCTTGATCCTGGCCTCCGCCATCGCCTCGGCAAAGGGGGTGAACGGAAGCGTCGCCTCACGGCGGATGCCGTAGAACCACTTACCGTACTTCTCGGCGGCGGCGTCGGCTATCGCCTGGTCGCCGTCGGCAACTGCGAGCATCTTTGCCCCGGCCAGCGGCACGTCCGCCCATGGGAAGCCGTGGTTCAGCGACAGCGAGAGGATGCCGTCCTTGCCCTCGGCCTCGATGATTGCGGACGAGAACTCGATCATCGGCCCCTCCATCGTGGTGGGGAACAGGCCCATCGTCCGGCAGTCGAACAGCGCCATCTTCGGGTCGATCTCGCCGGCCAGCAGGCGGCGCATCAGGTCGAACAGGTCTTCGGCGCGCTCGGCGTGGTCGATATGCGGATAGGTCTTGTAGATGACGATGAGGTCGGAGGCATCGACCAGCGTGTCGTCGACATGGCCATGCAGGTCGAGCTCGACGCCGATCCTGGTCCGATCCCCCACCTGGGCCCGGATCCGGCTCACGAGGTCGCCCTCGCAATCGTCATAGCCGTACGCAACCATCGCGCCGTGGAGATAGAGCAGGACCGCATCCACCTCGCCCGCTGCCGCCAGGTCGGCGAGGATGCGATCGCGCATCGCCTCGTAGTCCTCTTTGACCGTCGGACCGGCAGGGTTGGCAAAGGCGAAAAGGCTCTGCACCACGTCCCATCCCAGTTCCTGGCCGCGCTTCAGCCAGATCTGGGCGGGTGCCGACCATGGTGACGCCGGCAGCGTCTCGATCTGCCCCTCGTTCCACATGCAGGACTTGAAGTCGTCGATCCCCGTCGGGAACGAAGCGAAGGTGTTCGTCTCGGTCCCGAGCGTAGCGATGAACAGGCGCATGTGTGGCTCCCCAGCGTGATCGGGGGAGCCTAGGAACTCGGTGCCGGGAGGGTCAACGCCCCGCCGTTCCGCCTCAAGGAACTACAGCGCTCCGGCGAGGCGCATCTCGCCGACCTCGAAGCCGCGGACATTCTTGATAATCTGCCGGGAGAACCTGTCGAGCACAGCGCGCTGGGCGTCGTCCGGCTCGGCGTAGCGCAGGAGCAGGTTGGCAACGAGGGTCTGGCTCGCCAGCATGTTGCCGTCGTCGATCTTGAGGGCATAGCCCCAGCCGCGATCGCGAATGGCGCCGCACTGCACGCCTTCGGCCCCGCCCTTCTGCATGACGCGGCCACCGAAGGCCTCCATCACCAGTGTATCGAGGTGCCCGGTCCCGGCGACCAGCAATGGATGCGACGTGGCAGCATCGAAGACCCTGTGCGCAGCGGCCGCCATATCCTCCGGAAGCCCGTCCCCAGTCGACATGCGGGCAAAGCCGCGGGCGAAGGCGCTGAGCGGTGCTGCCCAGGTCGGAATCGAGCAGCCGTCGGTGCCGCAGCGGTCCTCGCTGAGCGTTTCGCCGACCACGGTCTCGATGGCGCGCCGGACGGCAACCTGCACGGGGTGCTCGCGGCCGACATAGCCGTGGGTATCCACCCCCAGCGCCCGCGCCACAGACAGCATGCCGGAGTGCTTGCCCGAGCAGTTGTTGTGAAGCTGGCTCGGCTCGCGCCCCTCACGCCGCAGCGCCTCGCGGGCGCGGGCGTTGGATGGCTGGTGCGCACCGCATTCGAGATCGTCCGGCCCGAGCCCGACATGGGCGAGGAAGTTGGTCACGCCGAGCACATGCACATCCTCGCCGTGGTGCGAGGCGCAGGCCAATGCCAGTTCCTCGTCGGAGATGGCGAAGCGCTCGATGGCGCCCGATGACACCATGGCCAGCGCCTGCATCGACTTGATGGCCGAGCGGGGAAACACCGGACGGGCAATGTCTCCCGCCGAGGCGATGATGGTGCCGTTGGCGTCGGCGATCACGAAGGCGGCGCGGTGCCGGTTCTCGACAAAGTTGCCGCGCGTCTGCTCGATGAGTATTGGGTTGGCGTCCAAGGTCGGTGTCCGAAGCAAAGAAAAAGGCCCGGAGGTTCCTAGGAACGTCCGGGCCATCAAGTCAATCTATTCGAGGTCAGTCAAAGGCACGTGTGCATGGGTAGTCGTCGGAGGGCGGGCGCCGCGGGAGGAGCGGCGCGCCGGGAAATCAGATGTCCCAGTCGTAGGCGAACTTCAGGAACTTGGCGTTGACCCAGCCCTTGGTGTCCTGCTGCTCGACGAGGCACCAGTCGGAGCCGCCCTGCGGGGCGATGATGCAGCGCTCGACCCAGACGGAGGTCTTGGGTTCGAAGGCGCCGACCTTCTGCGAGTAGGAGGCGGGCCACTTGCGGGCGTTCAGCACGTCCCACTTCTTGACGCCGACGATCTTGGCGGGGCTCTCGACATCGTAGCCGGCGGCGAGCGCAGGTTGCACGGCGAAGGCGGCGACGCTTGCGATGATCAGGCCCGCGAGGGTCGCGACCAGCAGCTTTTCCTGGGACTTGTTCATGGTGGCATCCTCTCGAGGGGCCGGAGTTCGATCTGTTGCTGTGAACATGCATCGGCTCGATTGAACCCGCACTGAGCCCGTCATTCAGAACTCGTTCATCGCAGTGGCAAGGTCGGGGCAGAAAAGCGAAAGGCGGGACCGGGGTCCCGCCTCTTCAACCGGCCGTTGGCCCAAATCAGTCGCCGAAGCGGTGCACGTAGAGGCTGATGGTGTCCTCACCCATCATCCGCACGGCAAACACGTCGCTGGCGAAGTAGCCCTTGTCGCTCAGCACGTCGACGAGCACGTCGTTCTGGGCGATGGTGGTGCGCAGGTAGGCGGCATTGCCGTCCGAGCGCATCAGGTCGGCGGTGGGGCAGAACTCGGTGACCCACACGCGATAGTGGTTGTCGATGCCACGCACCTGGGCCGGGAACACGCGCTTCAGGTGCCCGAGCTGATCGCCACAGCGGTCGGGAGTGGAAGAGGATCCCCCGCACTGCCCGTTGGGACATGTGGAGTCGGGAAGCACCTGTGCGTTGACCGGGGCTGAAGCGAACGAAGTCAGCGCAACGGCGGCGAAGGCGGCGGCGAGCATAAGCTTGGTCATTTCGGTCTCCTGATTTGTGCTGCGGGCATCGGCCCGCGCATGTCTTGGTCCATTTCGAACGGAGGCGACCCGCCTCCTGACACTGAAAGCGAACCTGCGCTCCGCGCCTTGAACCGGCAGTGACGCGCGCGTTCAGGCTCGTGACAGAATGGCCCCCGGGCGTGCTAGGCTGAGGCAAATCACTGCGGAGGGAGTGGGAATGGCAAAGGTTCTGGTGACGGGCGGCAGCGGCAAGCTCGGCAAGGCGGTGCTCAAGGACCTCGTCGCCAACGGCTACTCTGTCCTCAATGTCGACCAGGTCGTGCCCAGGGATCCCATCTGCCCGACCGTCCGCGTGGACCTAACCGACTTCGGTCAGGTGGCGCAGGCGATCCTCGGCGGTATCGACGAGAAGAAGGGGCCGTTCGACGCCGTCGTGCACCTCGCCGCCATTCCGGCGCCCGGGCTGTTCGCCAACAGCCGGACGTTCGCCAATAACGTGCCCACCACGTACAACGTGTTCGAGTCCTGCCGTCTCGCCGGCATCAAGAACGTCGTCTTCGCCTCGAGCGAGACCGTACTCGGTCTCCCCTTCGAAACTCCCCCGCCCTATGTGCCGATCGACGAGGAGTACTTTCCGCGCCCGGAAACGGCCTATGCGCTCGGTAAGCTGCTCGACGAGACCATGGCGGCCCAGTTCTGCCGCTGGGACCCCGAACTCAAGATCGTGGGCCTGCGCTTCTCGAACGTCATGGACGTCGAGGACTACAAGGCGTTCCCGTCCTTCGACGCCGACCCCAAGCTGCGCAAGTGGAACCTCTGGGGCTACATCGACGCGCGCGACGGCGCGCAGGCCGTGCGCCGCGGCATCGAGGCCGAGTTCAAGGGCTTCGAGCCCTTCATCATCGCCAACCACGACACGGTGATGAGCCGCTCCAACATGTCGCTGATGGCCGAGGTGTTCCCCAAGGTGCCGCACAAGCGCGAGCTGAGCCAGAACGGCACCCTGCTCTCCATCGACAAGGCGCGGCGCATGCTGGACTACAATCCGCAGCATAGCTGGCGGAACCACGTCTGATATCAACGCATGGTGATTTGCCGCATTCTGGGCCAAGGTGAAGCGTTGCTAGCGTCAAACTACCCGGATCGCTGGAGCCGCTAGTGGTCGCCTATATCCTCCGACGCATCCTGCTGATGATCCCGACACTGTTCGGGATCATGGTCGTCTCCTTCGTGATCGTGCAGTTCGCGCCGGGTGGACCGGTCGAGCAGATGATCGCGCAGATGAGCGGGCAGAACGTTGCCGCCACTGAGCGCGTTACCGGCAGCGAGGCGGGGGACTTCGCCGGCCAGCAGATGCCACGGGCCCAGGATTCCACGGAGGTATCGACCTACCGCGGCGCCCGCGGTCTCAGGCCAGAGATCATCGCGCGCATCGAGAAGCAGTTCGGCTTCGACAAGCCGCCGCTCGAGCGCTTCGTCTCGATGATGTGGAACTACATCCGCTTCGATTTCGGCGAGAGCTACTTCCGCGACATCTCGGTCATCGACCTCATCAAGGAGAAGCTGCCGGTCTCGATCACGCTCGGTCTCTGGATGACCCTGCTCGGCTACGGCGTCTCGATTCCGCTCGGCATCGCCAAGGCCATCCGCGACGGCACCCGGTTCGACGTCTGGACCTCATCGATCGTTATCGTCGGCTACGCTCTGCCGGGCTTCCTCATCGCCGTGCTGCTGATCGTGCTTTTCGCCGGGGGCAGCTTCTGGGACATCTTTCCCCTGCGCGGGCTGGTCTCGGAGAACTGGGCCAGCCTGCCCTGGTACCAGCAGATCCTCGACTACCTCTGGCACATCACCCTGCCGATCATCGCCATGGCGATCGGCGGTTTCGCCACCGTGACGCTGCTCACCAAGAACTCCTTCCTCGAGGAGATCCGCAAACAGTACGTGGTCACCGCGCGCGCCAAGGGGCTCAGCGAGAGGCAAGTGCTGTACCGGCACGTCTTCCGCAACGCCATGCTGCTCATCATCGCTAGTTTCCCGGCCGCGTTCATCTCGGCCTTCTTCGGCGGCTCGCTGCTGATCGAGACGATCTTCTCACTCGACGGGCTGGGGCTGCTCGGCTTCCAGTCCGTCCTCAACCGCGACTACTCGGTAGTGTTCGCCACGCTCTTCATTTTCTCGCTTCTTGGGCTGGTGATCGGCCTCGTGTCCGACCTCATGTACATGTGGGTCGATCCCCGGATCGACTTCGAGAACCGGGAGGTCTGATGCACGCCACGCTCGCGGGCATCCGCACCCCATTCGTGGCCTTTGCCCCGGCCGAGCACGCTCGGTCGGCACCGCGCCTCTCTCCCATCAACCAGCGCCGGCTGAAGATCTTCAACGCCAACAAGCGTGGCGTGTGGTCACTGTGGATCTTCCTCGTGCTGTTCATCATCACGATGTTCGCCGAGCTCATCGCCAATGATCGTCCGCTGGTCGCCAGCTACAGGGGCGAGTTGCTCTTTCCGGTGGTCGTCAACTATCCCGAGAGCAAGTTCGGCGGCTTCCTCGCCGAGACGATCTACCGCGATCCCTTCATCGCCGACGAGATCAACGCCAATGGCTGGATGATCTGGCCGCCCATCCGCTACTCCTACTCCACTGTCGATGAATCCCTGGCCGGCGCGGTACCATCGAAGCCGAGCTGGCTGCAGACGGTCGAGGAGCGCTGTGGCGGCTATCCGCTGGGTCCCGCCGACCCATCCTGCACCATCGGCAACTTCCACTGGCTCGGCACCGACGACCAGGGCCGAGACGTGATGGCGCGCCTGATCTACGGCTTCCGCATCTCGGTGCTGTTCGGCCTGATCCTCACGGTGCTGTCCTCCATCGTCGGGGTTGGCGCGGGAGCACTGCAGGGCTATCTGGGCGGCTGGGTCGATCTCACGGCGCAGCGCGTCATCGAGGTCTGGACCTCGATCCCCTCGCTCTATCTGCTGCTCATCATTTCGAGCGTCATAGCGCCCAGCTTCTGGGTGCTGCTTGGCATCCTCCTGCTTTTCTCGTGGACAGCGCTGGTCGGCATCGTACGGGCGGAATTCCTGCGCGCCCGCAACTTCGAGTACGTGGCGGCGGCGCGGGCCCTGGGGGTCTCAAACGGCCGCATCATGCTGGCGCACCTGCTGCCCAACGCCATGGTGGCGACGCTCACCTTCATGCCGTTCATCCTCGCCGGCTCCGTAACAACGCTGACCGCGCTCGACTTCCTCGGCTTCGGCCTCCCGGTCGGGTCGCCCTCGCTGGGTGAGTTGCTGGCACAGGGCAAGGAGAACCTCTCTGCCTGGTGGCTGGGTCTCACGGGCTTCTTCACCGTTTCCATCATCCTCACACTCCTCGTCTTCATCGGCGAGGCGGTGCGCGACGCGTTCGATCCGCGCAAGACCTTCGCGGGGCGCGCATGAACGAGCCCCTGCTCCGCATCGATGACCTCCACGTCGACTTCGCCACCGAGCATGGCAAGTCTCACGCAGTCCGGGGCGTCTCCTTCCACATCCAGCCCGGCCAGACGGTGGCTCTCGTCGGCGAAAGCGGCTCCGGAAAATCGGTCACGGCGCTCTCCGTGCTCCGGCTCCTCCCCTATCCCGCCGCCTCGCACCCCAAGGGCCGCATCCTCTACGGCGGCCAGGACCTGCTCAGCCTCGACGACCATGGCATCCGCGCAGTGCGCGGCAACGACATCTCGATGATCTTCCAGGAGCCGATGAGCTCGCTGAACCCGCTCCACACCGTCGAGCGGCAGGTCAGCGAAGCACTCATCCTCCACCGCGGCATGCGTCGGTCCGCCGCCCGTGCCCGCACCATCGAACTGCTCACTGAAGTCGGCATCCCCGACCCGGCGTCGCGCCTCGGCGATTTCCCGCACCAGCTCTCCGGCGGCCAGCGCCAGCGCGTGATGATCGCCATGGCGCTCGCGAACGAACCCAAGCTCCTCATCGCCGATGAGCCGACCACGGCGCTCGACGTCACCATCCAGGCGCAGATCCTCGAGTTGCTCATGTCGCTGCAGAAGAAGCGCGGCATGGCGATCCTCTTCATCACGCATGACCTGCAGATCGTTCGCCGCATGGCCGAGATCACGCATGTGATGACCGAGGGCAAGATCGTCGAGTCCGGGCCGACCGAAGCCATCTTCGCCAACCCGCAGCACTCCTACACGCGCAAGCTCCTCGCCGCCGAGCCCAAGGGCCAGCCACCCGCTACCGATGCTTCGGCACCGCCCATCGTCAGCGCCGAGAAGCTGCGCGTCTGGTTCCCGATCAAGCGTGGCCTGCTGCGCCGCACGGTCGGCCACATCAAGGCCGTGGACGATGTGGACGTAGCCATCCGCCGGGGCGAAACGCTCGGCGTCGTTGGCGAGTCCGGCTCCGGCAAGACGACGCTCGGGCGCGCCCTGCTCCGGCTGGTCTCTTCGGAAGGGCGCATCGTCTATCTGGGCCGCGACGTCGACAAGCTCTCCTGGCGTGCCATGCGCCCGCTGCGCAAGGACATGCAGATCGTCTTCCAGGATCCGTTCGGCTCACTGAGCCCGCGCATGGCTGTCGCCGAGATCGTTGCCGAGGGCCTGAGCGTCCATGCTCCGCAGCTCTCGCCGGCCGACCGCGATGCGCGGGTTGCGCAGGCGCTCACCGAGGTCGGGCTAGATCCGGCCGACGGCAGCCGCTATCCGCACGAGTTCTCGGGCGGGCAGCGCCAGCGCATCGCCATCGCCCGCGCCATGGTGCTGGAGCCCAAATTCGTCGTCCTCGACGAGCCCACTTCGGCCCTCGACATGAGCGTGCAGGCCCAGGTCGTCGACCTGCTGCGCGAGCTCCAGCGCCGCCACGGGCTCACATACCTGTTCATCTCCCATGACCTGCGTGTCGTCCGGGCGCTCGCCAACGAACTCATGGTCATGCGCGGCGGCAAGGTGGTCGAGCACGGCCCTGCCGCCGACATATTTGCCGCCCCGAAATCCGAGTACACCCGCGCGCTGATGGCTGCGGCCTTCCGCGTCGAGGCTGCGCAATCGGCCGAGGTGGCCCAGTGAGCCATCACCCGCTAGTCTCGCCCCACAAGCCCTCAAGAGGACAGAGGCCCGTCATGCATCTCGCCAAGTTCGCCTCACTCGCCTTCGCCGCGCTGGTCGCGCTCTCGCCCGCCATCGCCCAGGACAAGGTCTGGCATCATGGCGGCTCGCTGATCGGCGAACCGAAGTACCCGGAAGGGTTCAAGCAGTTCGACTATGTAAATCCCGATGCCCCGGTCGGCGGCATGGTGCGGCTCAGCGACATGGGTGGGTTCGACACGTTCAACCCGATCCTGCCCGAGGGCGAGGTGGCGACCGGCCTCGGCCTCGTCTATGAAACGCTGACCAGCCCCTCGCTCGACGAGACGTCGACGGCCTATGGCAACCTGGCCGAGGCCTTCAGCTACCCCGACGACTATTCGTCGGTCACCTTCCGGATGAACCCGCGCGCCAAGTGGGCGGATGGCGAGCCGGTGACGGCCGAGGACGCCGTCTGGTCCTTCAACAAGGCCATCGAGCTCAGCCCGAACCAGGCCAATTACTACGCCAACGTGAAATCAGCCGAGGTGACCGCACCTGGCGAGGTCACGTTCACGTTCGACCAGACGGGCAATCGCGAGCTGCCGCAGATCATGGGCCAGCTCCTCGTCCTGCCGCAGCACTGGTGGGAGGGCACCGGCCCCGACGGCAAGCCGCGCGACATCGGGCGGTCGACCCTCGAGCCGCCACTCGGCTCGGGCCCGTACAAGCTCGGAAGCTTCTCCGCCGGACGGTCGATCAACTACGAGCGCGACCCCAACTACTGGGGACTGACGGAGCCGTTCAACATCGGCCAGAACAACTTCCAGACCATCCGCTACGAGTTCTTCCGCGACACGACGGCCCAGTTCGAGGGCTTCAAGGGTGACGAGTTCGACTGGTGGGACGAGAACCTCGCCCTGCGCTGGCAGAACGACTACAACTTCCCCGCCGTGCAGGAAGGCCGCGTCATCAAGGAGACGTTCGAGAACCCCTACCGCAGCAGCGGCGTGATGGTCGGCTTCGTGCCCAACCTCAGGAAGCCGATGTTCCAGAGCCAGGCGCTGCGCGAGGCCATGCTCTACGCCTTCGATTTCGAGGAACTCGACAAGCTGCGCTTCTTCGGCCAGTACGACCGCATCAACAGCTTCTTCTACGGCACCGAGTTCGCCTCGTCCGGCCTGCCCGAAGGCGAGGAACTGGAGATACTCAACTCGATCAAGGACAAGGTCCCGGCCTCGGTCTTCACCACCGAGTACAAGAACCCGGTCAACGGCGATCCCACCAAGCTGCGCCAGAGCCTCAGGACCGCCAACGAGATCCTGACCAAGGCCGGCTACACGCTCAACGGCAACCAACTCGTCGATCCGAGCGGCCAGCCCGTCGCCTTCGAGATCCTGCTCAACGGTCCCACCATCGAGCCCATCGCCGCGGCTTTCCAGACCAACCTCAAGCGCCTGGGCATGAACGTGTCGATCCGTTCGGTCGACTCCCCCCAGTACATCGAGCGCGTCCAGAACCGCGATTTCGACATGATCTACACCGGCTGGTCGCAGTCGCTGTCACCGGGCAACGAGCAGCGCTTTTTCTGGGGCTCCGCGTCGGCCGACCAGGCGGACAGCTCCAACTATGCCGGCATCAAGGACCCCGGCATCGATGCGCTGATCGACAAGATCATCTTCGCCGACGACCGCGAGACGCTTATCGCCACGACCCGCGCGCTGGATCGGGTCCTGCTCGCCCACAACTTCGTGACGCCGAGCTATACCCTGCGCCGCGCCCGCATCGCCCGCTGGGACCGCTTCAGCCACCCCGACGAACTCCCCGAGTTCTCGATCGGCTTCCCCACGATCTGGTGGTGGGATGAAGCCAAGGCGGCAAAGACGGGTGCGGCGAAGAACTAGCCGGGTGCGCAGCCCCCTCGCCTTCAGGGGAGAGGGCAAGCGCAGCTTGGGAGCGCCTGCGACCTAGCGGAGCTAGGGTGAGGGGTGCAGCCTTTCGAGATGCTGGTTCATTCAGCATGTCGAGACCACCTCACCCCTCATCCGGCGCTCCGCGCCACCTTCTCCCCTAAGGGGAGAAGGAAAGAGGCGCTGGCCCCGCAAAGGCCGCGAAGACCGGGGCGGCGAAGAACTAGCCGGGTGCTCAGCCCCCTCGCCCCTCAGGGGAGAGGGCAAGCGCAGCTTGGGAGCGCCTGCGACCTAGCTGTCGTTACCAAGCAGGTTGTTCAGTCTTTGGAATGGGGTGATGCCACCGAGGGCAGCGTGTGGCCTGGTGGTGTTGTAGGCGTCGATCCAGGGGCCGATGGCCTGGTTGCGCAGGGCTGAGGATGGATAGGGTCTGGCATAGGCCCACTCGCGCAGCGAGGTCTGGATGAAGCGCTCGGCCTTGCCGTTGGTGCGTGGGGTATAGGGTCGGGTGCGGACGTGCCAGATACCGGCTTGGGTCAGGGCGC
>NZ_JAQRMY010000001.1 GCF_028613635.1 Devosia sp. ZB163 | reverse complement strand
CCTAAGGGGAGAAGGAAAGAGGCGCTGGCCCCGCAAAGGCCGCGAAGACCGGGGCGGCGAAGAACTAGCCGGGTGCTCAGCCCCCTCGCCCCTCAGGGGAGAGGGCAAGCGCAGCTTGGGAGCGCAGCGACCTAGCGGAGCTAGGGTGAGGGGTGCAGCCTCTCGACATGCTGGTTCATTCAGCATGTCGAGACCACCTCACCCCTCATCCGGCGCTGCGCGCCACCTTCTCCCCTGAGGGGAGAAGGAAAGAGGCGCTAGCCCCGCAAATCAAACCACCCGATCCCCTTCACCGCCGCCTCATCCACCGCGTCCTCATACCCCGCATCGGCGTATCGCATCACGCCAAGCCCGGTGTCGTTGGTCAGCGCATGCGACAGCCGCTCGTCCCCCGCCTCCGTGCCATCCGCCACCAGCGTCACGCCTGCTGACGTCATGTACCCCGCATACCCGCCGCCGCCCGAGTGGATCACCACCAGGTCCGCCATCGACGCCGTCAGCAGCATGGCATCGAGCAGCGGCCAGTCGGCGATCGCGTCCGAACCGTCCTTCATGTTCTCGGTCATGATGTTGGGATGCGCCATCGCCCCGGCGTCGAGGTGATCCCTGGAGAACGCCACCGGCCCCTGCAACTCGCCGTTCCGCACCAGCTCGTTCACCCGCAGCGCCAGCGCCGTGCGCTCGCCATGCCCGAGCCACGCGATGCGCGCCGGCAACCCCTCGAACGGCACGTACTGCCGCGCCAGCCGGATCCAGTTGGTGACGATCCGGTTGTCGGGGAACATCTCCAGCACCAGCTCGTCGATCCGCGCGATGTCCGACGCTTCGCCCGATAGCGCCATCCAGCGGAACGGCCCGATGGCCCGCGCGAACAGCGGCCGCAGATAGGCCTCGGTGAAGATCGGAATGTCGAACGCGTTCTCCACCCCGGCCTGCTTCGCCTGGGTGCGGATCAAATTGCCATTGTCGAACACTTCAGCGCCCGCCTGCTGGAACCCCAGCATCGCCCGCACATGATCGGCAATCGACGCCCGGCTCGCCGCCATCAGCTGGCCCTGCCCGTCCACCCGCAACCGCCGCACCTCATCGAGGCTCATGCCCTTGGGCACGTAGCCATAGACGAGGTCATGCGCGCTGGTCTGGTCGGTGACGATGTCGGGAATGATCCCCCGCCGCAAAATCTCCGGATAGACCTCGGCCGCATTGGCCACCAGCCCCACCGACAGCGCCCGCTTCTCCTTCACCGCCGCGTCGATCATCGCCAGCGCGGTATCGAGGTCGGGCGCGATCTCCTCGAGATAGCCGATCTCCTTGCGCCGCTCGGCCCGCACCGGGTCGACATCGACATCGAGGATCGCCGCCCCGGCCATCCGCCCGGCCAGCGGCTGCGCCCCGCCCATGCCGCCCATCCCGGCGGTGAGGATGAACCGCCCCGCCAGCGAGCCGCCGAAGCGCTTCTCGGCGATACGCATGAAGATCTCGTAGGTGCCCTGGATCACCCCCTGGCTGCCGATATACTGCCACGCCCCCGCGGTCAGCCCGCCCCAGGCGATCAGCCCCTTCTTCTCGAGCTCGTAGAACACCTCGGCCTTGGCCCACTGCCCCACGATGTTGCAATTGGCCATGATCACCAGCGGCGCCTGCGCATGGGTCTTGAACAGCCCGATCGGCTTGCCCGACTGGATGACCAGCGTCTGATCCTCATCCATCGTCGTCAGCGCCGCGACGATCTGCTTATGCGCCGCCCAGTTCCGCGCCGCCTTCCCCAGCGCGGCATAGACGATCAGCTTCTCGGGGTCCTCGCCCACGGCGAGCACGTTCTCGAGCAGCCGCAGGAGTGCCTCCTGCCGCCAGCCTTTGGCACGCAGGGTCGGACCGGACGGAATGGGGAAATTCGGATGGCGGGGATTGGGTTTTGGCATGCGGTCGTTCTAGCGCACCCTGCTAGCCGAGACGACCCCCTCCCATCCTCCCCCATAAAGGGGGAGGTGCCGCATCCAGTGTGAGGCATGATCGAAGACAGAGCCTCCACTCTTCACCTCCCCCTTTATGGGGGAGGCCGGGAGGGGGCCGTCTGCTTCAGTTTGGCTTGCCTAACCCCAGCCCTTCCGAGCCTTCTTCTTCCGCTTCACGCCTTCGAGCGCGTACTTCGCCAGCTCGATCCCCATCGCCTTCTCGACCGGCGGGTACACCGCCGGATCGATCACCGACGACGACAGCGGGATCACCTTCTTGGGCACGTGCAGCACGAACACGAACATCCCTTCGCGCAGCTGCCCGGCGCTCAGCGGCTGCCCCGCCGCATCCAGCGTCGCGATCACGTCGGGGAAAGTCGCGAGCCGGTTGCCGCCGGCATCGTCGATCGCCATGTACTCGTTCATGGTGTGGATGGTGACGGCCTTGTCGCCCTCGCCCAGCACGAACCGGCCGATATCGAAGGCCTCCTTGGTGTAGACCAAGTCCTTCTTCGTCACCGAGCCCTTCACCAGGATCGTGCCGCCCGTCGCCTTGACGATGGCGTCGATCACCGCCGAGCCGCCCTGCTTCTCCGCCGCGATGATCGCCTCGCCCAGGCTCAGCGCCAGCGAAATGCCGCCGAGCGCCGCATTGCGCTGCACATATTTGGCGCGCAGCGGGTTGCGGCACGAGGCGATGAAGCCGCCCGACATGTCCGCGGCCGTGCGGAGGATCGGGGAGATCTTCGCCGTCGCGCCCTTCACCACCAGCTCGATGTAGCGGTTCTCGTCGCGGTTGCCGCCCACGGCGGTCTGGATCATCTTCTTGGGGCTGCCGGCCATGCCGATCGAGCCCATGTCGCCGGTCGGGTGCGCGCGGATGTCGCCCACCGCGTCCACCACCTTGGTGCCGAGGATGGCGCTCGGCAGCCAGGCATTGAGCGTTGAGCTCTTGCCGTTCTGCCCGATCATCAGGCCGCTGATCTTGTCGCCCAGCGCCTTCTCCAGCAGCTTCACCGCCTTGACGTAGTCGACGCCGCGCATCTCCCAAGGCGTGGTCGAAGCCGGCGCGCCGATCGCGGCAGCAGTCGCCACCCAATCGTGCGGGTCCAGTTCCTCGATGTCCACCAGTTCGGGCTTGCCGATGCTCACCGCCGCAAGCCCAAGCATCCGGCCATGATCGGCCCAGCCCCCGCCACCCGCGGCATAAACGGAGCCGCCCTTCACCGCGGCTTCCACATCCTTCTCGGTCAGTACGCGACCCAAAGCACTACTCCTGTCGGGGCTAATCCCCTCACCCGTCTCGGCCTTCGGCCGATCCACCCTCTCCCCGACGGGGAGAGGAACACCGACTGCGCAGTCGGCGCCCTATTCTTCTCCCCGTCGGGGAGAAGGTGGCGCGAAGCGCCGGATGAGGGGTGGCGGGCACTACAATTCCCTGTCCAACCGCTTCACCGCCTCCAGCAGCACCGCGGCGCCCAGCGCCACGTCGGCCGTTTCGGCATATTCTTCCGGCGTGTGGCTGCGGCCGCCGAGGCAGGGGATGAAGATCATCGCTGCCTTGGTCACCCGCGCCATCCAGGCCGTGTCGTGCCCGGCGCCCGAGGCCATGCGGCGATGGCGCGCCCCCACGGCCACGGCTGCCGCGTCCAGCGTATCAAGCACGAACGGGTCGCAAGGCGTTGGCAAATTGTCGGAAATGGTCAATGGCGGCTCTATCGCCACCCCCGTCTCGGCACTCACGCCCTCGACCAGCGCCGCCAGTTCGGCCACGAAGGTCTCCATGTCCTCGCGCCGTTCGGCCCGCGCATCGATGAGCAATCGCGCCCGCGATGGCACCACGTTGGCTGCCCCCGGCTCGATCGAGAATTCGCCCACCGTCGCAGCGAAGTGGAAGTCGCCGCCGGCGAGCTCTGTGCCCAGCATCTCGATGCCCAGCACGAGCCGCGCCGCAGCGGTGAGCGCGTCCTGCCGCGAGCCCATTGGGGTTGTCCCGGCATGGTCGGCCCGCCCGTCGACCACGACCTCGATCCGCGTGATCCCAGCGATCGCCGTCACCACGCCGACATCGAGCCCACCATCCTCGAGTACCGGGCCCTGCTCGATGTGGAGCTCGAGGAAGGCCTTGATGTCGTTGCGGATCTCGGTGACCCCCGGATGCCCACCGACCTCGCGGATACCGTCCCGCAGCGCCAGCCCCTCCGCCTCGCGTTCCAGCCACTCGGTCGGCCGCACCCCGGCCATGCCTCGGCTGCCAACGCAGGAGACGCCGAAGATCGAAACCTCCTCGGCGAGGAAGTCGACGATCTCCAGATCATGCTCGAGCTCGACCTTCTGGTCCCGCAGCGCCCGCGCCACCTCCAGCGCCGCCGACACCCCGGCAATCCCATCGAACCGCCCGCCATCCGGCACCGTGTCGGAGTGCGAACCCAGCATGATGGTGCCGCGCCCGGGCGACTTTCCCGGCCGCGTCCCAATGAGATTGCCCGACGCATCAATGCGCGTCTCCAGCCCCGCCGCCTCGAACCGGCGCCTGAGCCATTCGCGCCCCTTGAGGAAGATCGGCGTGAAGGCCCGCCGCGTGAAGGGTCGATCGGGATCGGTGATCTCGGCGAGGGACGTGATGTCCTCGGCGATGCGGGCTTCCTGGGTCGGGAGATTGCGGGTCATGGGTGGCACGCCGATAGAGACGACCCCCTCCCATCCTCCCCCACAAGGGGGGAGGTGCCGCATCCGGCGTCTGGCACCATCAAGCCACAGCCTCGGCTCTTCACCTCCCCCTTCATGGGGGAGGCCGGGAGGGGGCCGTCTCTCTCAGTCAGCGCGTTCACGGCCGCACCCACCGCCCTACCCCCGGTTCAGCCACATCCACCCCATCAAACACCTGCCGCCCCCGCAGCCAGGTCCCCGCCACCGTCCACGGCAGCACGATGCCGTTGTACGGGCTCCACCCCACCACATTGTGCCCCGAGCGCGCCGCGTCATAGACCACCGGCCGGTCCACCAGCACCGTGATGTCGGCGTCCTTGCCCGCCTCCAGCGCCCCCTTGGTGCCGAGCCGGAAGTGCTTCGCCGGGTTCGCCGCCATCAGCTTCGCCGCCCAGGTCAGTGACACGCCGCGCTCCAGCGCGCCCTTCACGAACAGCGGCACCATCGCCTCCAACCCCGGCACGCCCGACGCGTTCGCCAGCATGTCCGGGTTGGTCTTCCGGTCCTCCGACCAGCTGACGTGGTCAGTCGACACCAGCGTCACGTTGCCCGCCGCCACCTGCCGCCACAGCGCCTCCACCTCGGCGCGCGGCCGGATCGGCGGGTTGATCTTGGCCTTGCCGCCCAGCCGGCGGACATCGTTCTCCTCGTCCAGCGTCAAATAGTGGATGCAGCATTCGATGGTCGCCCCGAACCCGCGCGCGCGATAGTCCGCTGCGATGTCGTAGCCCCGGCTCAGCGAGCAGTGCACCACATGCGCGTCGCACCCGGTCTGCGCCCCTGTCTCATAGACCTGCAGCGTCGCCAGCAATTCGGTCAGCGGCGGCCGGCTCAGGCCATGCGCCCGCCAGTCGGTGATCCCCAATGCCTTCACCCGCGCCATCGCGGCGCGGACGCTCTCGTCGTCCTCGTTGTGCACCCCCGCCGTCAGCCCGGTCTTCGCCACCTCGGCAAACGCCTCGGCCAGCAGCGGCGGCGAAATCCGCGGAAAGCGCACCGGGTCCGTCCCGAACGTCGAGAACTTGAACGCCGCGACCCCCGCCTCCGCCTGCTCGGCAATGCGGCTCGCCCCGTCCTCGGGGTTGATCGTGCCGTACAGCGCGAAATCCACCCGCGCCTGCGGTTCGGCGTGCTCCACCTTGATCCGCACCGCCTCGGCCGAGCAGACGAGGTTGCCCTCGTCGTAGGGCATATCGACGATCGTCGTCACCCCACCAGCCGCCGCCGAGCGGGTCGACCAGATAAAATCCTCCTGGTTCCGCTGGCTCAGCGAGTGAACCTGAGCATCGATCGCGCCGGGGAGCACGAGGCCTTTGCCGAAATCGTGCCGCTCATGCGCATGCGGGGCCATCCCCTCGCCCACGTGCACCACCTTGCCATCCCGCACGGCGACATAGCCTCCCTCGATGACCATCGAGGGGAGCACCACCGTGCCGGCAACGACGAGATCGAAATCGGACATACCAGGCTCCTAGGACTGCAGCCGGCGCTGGCCGGTGCGGGCCATCAGCACCCGCTCGAGCGCCGAAAGCGCATCATAGATCAGAACCGCCATCACGCCGACCACCAGTCCGCCCTGCGCGATGAAGGCAATGTTGTTGCTGAGCAGGCCGGCGATGATCACCTCACCCAGCGTGCTCGCGGCCACGGTCGAGCCGATGGTCGCCGTCGCCACCGAGATCACCACCGAGAGCCGGATGCCGGCGAGGATCACCGGCGTCGCCAGCGGCAGTTCCACCCCGAGCAGGCGCTGCCGGTCGGTCATCCCCACCCCGCGCGCCGCCTCGGTCACCGTCGGCGGCAGCGTCGTCAGCCCGGTCAGCGCATTCTCGAAGATCGGCAGCAGGCCGTAGAGAAACAGCGCCACCAGCGTCGGTGCCGTGCCGAAGCCCAGCACCGGCACCGCCAGCGCCAGCACCGCCACCGGCGGGAAGGTCTGGCCGATATTGGCGAGCGACCGGCTCAACGGCAGGAACTCCGCCCCGAACGGCCGCGTCACGAGGATCGCCAGCCCCACCGCCAAGAGCGTCGAGGCAATCGTCGCGATGGCGACGATGGTCAGGTGGCTGAGCGTCAGGTTCATCAGCGAGTTCTGCGTGTAGATCGCGGGCTGGCCGTTCTTGGTCAGCGGCTGGAACACCCAGGCAAAACTCTCCGGCGTGACGATGAACGCCACCAGCAGCGCGAGAATAACCAGCCGGATGATCAGCCCGGGCTTCATTGCGGGCGCTCGGCCCGGCGGGCGATGTCGTCGCGTCGGATACGGCCGATGATCTTCCCGTCGGCGTCGATCACCGGCAGCACCTCGCGGCCGCTCCACAGGCACTCGGCATAGGCGTCGCGCAGCGAGGCATCGGCGGAGATCGGCTCGCCCTGCGCCGGGCCGGGCTCGACGAGGTCGCGGACCTTGCCCAGCGACAGCAGCCGGAACGGCCGCTCGCCGGTCCCGATCAGCTCGGCGACGAACGGCGTCGCCGGCCGGGCGATGATCTCGGCGGGCGGCGCGTATTGCAGGAGCTTGCCCTTGTCCATCACGGCGATCCGCGACCCGAGGTGGATCGCCTCCTCCATGTCGTGCGTCACCAGCACGATGGTCGTGCCGAAGCGCTTCTGGATGGCGAGCAGGTCCGATTGCGCCTTGGCGCGGATGATCGGATCGAGCGCGCCGAACGGCTCGTCCATCAGCAGGAGCCTGGGCTCCGCCGCCAGCGCCCGCGCCACGCCGACGCGCTGCTGCTGGCCGCCCGACAGTTCGCTCGGCAGGCGGTCGCGAAATTCCGCGGGCTCGAGCTGGAACAAGCTCAGAAGCTCATCCACCCGTGCCGCGATCTTCTGCTTGTCCCAGCCGAGCAGCGTCGGCACCGTGGCGATGTTCTGCCCCACCGTCCGATGTGGAAACAGCCCATGCCCCTGGATGGCGTAGCCGATCCGGCGCCGCAGTTCGAAGGCCGGCACGGCGCGCGTATCCTGCCCGTCGATCTTCACCGTCCCCGAGGTCGGCTCGATCAGCCGGTTGATCATTCGCAGCAGCGTCGTCTTGCCCGATCCGGAGGTCCCGACGATCACCGCGATCTCGCCGTCCGCAACGGTGAGGCTCACGTGATCGACGACCGTCAGCTCGAGATAGTCCTTGGTCAAGGCGTCGATCTCGATCACTTGCCGGTTCCTCCGGGGCTCAACCTCTCACGGGGGCGCAGTCGGCGCCCTGTTCTTCTCCCCGTCGGGGAGAAGGTGGCGCGCAGCGCCGGATGAGGGGTGGTGCGCTCAGTCCTCACGTTCCACCCCTCTCGGGCTGACCATTTCCACGATTGCATCGAGCACTACGGCCGCAGCGAAGGCCAGCGCCACGGTCGGCACGGCGCCCAGCAACACCAGGTCCATCGCCGTCTGCCCGACGCCCTGGAATACGAACACGCCGAAGCCGCCGCCGCCGATCAGCGCGGCGATGGTGGCGAGGCCGATGTTCTGCACCAGCACAATCCGGATGCCGGTGAGGATCACCGGGAAGGCCAGCGGGAACTGCACCGTCACCAGCCGCTGCCAGTCGGTCATGCCCATGCCCTTGGCCGCGTCATCGGCGGCGTAGGGCACGCCCTCGAGACCGACCACGGTGTTGGCCACGACCGGCAGCAGCGAATAGGCAAAGAGCGCCACCATGGCCGGCGCCGCACCGATGCCGGATATGCCCACCGCCGATGCCCCCGGCACATTGGCGGCCACCCAGGCGAGTGGCGCGATGAGCAGGCCGAAAAGCGCGATCGAGGGGATGGTCTGCACCGCGTTCAGCACGTTCAGCACGGGCACACGCAATCGGCTGTTGCGGTGGCACAGTACTCCCAGCGGGATGCCCACGACGGTAGCTGCCGCGAGCGAGCCGAGAGCCAGCGCCAGATGCGTCTGCGCCTCGCGCCAGAAGGTCTCGCCGCGGTTGAAGTACTCGCGCAGGATCGAGAGGTCGTTGAGTGTTCCAGAGCCAAGCAGCACCGCGAAGAACACTGCGACGACACCGAGCACGCCGAGCCGTGTCCACGGCTTCAGCTTCAGCCGCGCGATGGCGTCGGCGGCCAGCAGCGCGAAGGCGAAGATCAGCAACCAGAAGCCGGCGCCGGGCGATACGCGGGCAATCCTGTCGCCGGGCGGTGTGAGGAAGGTGCCGGCGTGGCCAATGGCGATGAACAGCAGCGCCAGCACGATCAGGCTGGTCGCCAGCCGCCAGACGGTTGGCGTCCTGAACAGGGCGATGCCAATCCCCGCGGCCAGTACCACGGCGAGCACCGCTGCTTCCCACTCGGGCAGCGCAGCAAAGATGCCCTTGGCTTCACCCAGCACGATCCGGTTGGCGCGGAAGGCCGCGAACGGCAGGAACGAGGCAACCGCCGCAAGCACGGCGATCAGCACGCCGAGCTTGTCGATGGCGAACGTCGGATGGCGATCGGTGATGGCAATCGAACTCAATGCCCGCACCCCTCATCCGGCGCTATGCGCCACCTTCTCCCCGACGGGGAGAAGAATTCCGCAGCATCGGTGATCACCACTGTTCCTCTCCCCGTCGGGGAGAGGGTGGATCGGCCGAAGGCCGAGACGGGTGAGGGGTCTCCCGGCATCATTTTGCAGAACCCAAGCATACCCAAAACACTAGGGGTGGGCAGTCGTCCTGCCCACCCCCAAAATGCATGCGCCTGTCGAAGCTTACTTCAGGAAGCCGTTGGTCTTCAGCCAGTCGATGGCGACGTCCTTGGCGGCTTCGCCGCCGACCTGGATGCGGCCATTGAGCTCCTGCAGCGTCGTCAGGTCGAGCTTGGCGAACACCGGCTTCAGAAGCTCTTCGATCTGCGGATTGGCCTTGAGCACTTCCTCGCGGATGATCGGAGCGGGCTCGTAGACCGGCTGCACGCCCTTGTCGTCCTGCAGCACCACGAGGCCCGACGGCGCAATGCCGCCGTCCGTGCCGTAGACCATTGCTGCGTTTACACCATTTGTCTGCTGCGCCGCTGCCGCGATGGTCGCTGCGGTATCACCACCCGAGAGCGTTACCAGCTGGTCGGGCTTCAGCGTGAAGCCATAGACTTCCTGGAACTTGGGCAGCGCGGCCGGCGAGGAGACGAACTCGGCCGAAGCGGCAAGCTTCACGTTGCCGCCACCGGCGACCCACTTGCCGAAGTCGGAGAAGGTCACGAGCTTGTTGGGCTCGGCGACGTCCTTGCGGAGCGCCACGGCCCAGGTGTTGTTGGCCGGAGCCGGCGACAGCCAGACGATCTTGTTGGCTTCGAGGTCGAGCTTCTTGGCCTCTTCATAGGCTTTGGTCGCATCGTTCCAGAGCGGGTCGTCGGCCTTGTTGAAGAAGAACGCGGCGTTGCCGGTGTACTCGGGATAGATGTCGATCTCGCCGGCGGTGATCGCCTGGCGCACGACGGGCGTGCCGCCGAGCTGGATCTTCTCGGTCACCGGCACGCCGTTGGCCTGCAGGACCTGGCTGATGATGTTACCGAGCAGGCCACCCTCGGTATCGATCTTGGAGGAGACGACGACCTGCGCATTGGCTGCAGTCACCGTGAAGGCCAGTGCCGCTACGGCACCGAGCAGTTTCTTGGAAAGCATGATGGTCTCCTTGTTGTCCGGCCCTGCGTGATCCCTGGCCCGGAGTTGGAGGCAAACCTATACGGAGACCCGACAAAAGTCATACTCCGCCATGCTACGCCACCGGACCCAGCGCGAAAAACTCGTCCAAGCCAGCAATGGGAGCGAGCGAAATCAGTTCCGACAGGCTTGCCTCGGAACCCAGATCGCTTTCGATGATCTCGACCTCCGCCGACAGCGGCCGATCCACCTCATAATAGGCCGCGTGCCGCCGGACCTTCTCATAGATCAGGGCCGGGACCCCGGTCGGCCGGTCGCCATGGATATCCATGGCCTGGGCGGAGAGTAGACCTTCCAGCGCGGCGAGGCGGCGCAACGCGCGCACCTGGCGTTCGAAGCGCTCGACCACGAGCGGCAGGAACGCCGCTTCGTCCTCGAGGCCGGCAGCAACCACCATGGCTTGCGCCGAGACCGGCGTGGACATGGACAGCACCCGGGCGAAAAGCTCACCTGCCAGCTTGATGATCGGCCCGAAGCCGGTGGCGATGGCGCCGCGCGGCACGAGGTTGATCGGCAGGTCGCGGCGCGCCCCGTTGCTCAGCAGCACACAGCGGTTGAACGAGTTGCGCGCCGCGTGAGCCAGCGCCAATTGTGCCATCTGCAGATAGATCGTCACGTCCAGCGGCAGCGAGCCGCCCGAGGTCAGCACCTGCCCGTCCACCACGACCGGATTGTCGTCGGTGCGGCCGGTCGCCGCGAGGATCGTCCTCCCGACAATGAGCAACGCATCGAAGGTCGAGCCGAAGACCTGGGGCATCATGCGCAGGCTCAGCGGGTCCTGGATATGCGTGGCGTTGGGCCAGTCCCAGCCCATGGCGTTGCGGTAGAGCCAACCGCCGATCTCGGCCTCACGCTCCGTTCCGACATGCGCCACGGCCTTCCACGGATCGCGCGAGGCGCCCAGCGCGCCGGCCGTCGTGAGGCTGGTCGCCAGCAGCATGCGCACGGCCGAGGCTGCCGAGCGGGTCGCCTCGGCCGCCGCGGCAAAGCCGACGGCATTGACGCTGATCGACGCCAGGCTGTCGCGCGGGGCCATCCGGCAAGGCTGGAGGCCGGCTTCAGCGAGCGCCGCTTCCGCCGACATGCGGCGGTTCTGGTAGACAGCCTCACCCACCCCGGTCAGTACGGCCCCGATCTGGCCCATAAGACCAATGTCGGCGGTGCCGATCGATCCGGTGCGGCGCACCACCGGCACCACGTCATTGGCGAGCAGATCGAGATAGGCGTTGACGAGCCCGCGCGAGCAGCCGACGCGGCCGGTCAGCGCGGTGTTGACGCGAATGGCCATGGCGGCGCGCACGATCGAGCTGGGGAACGGCGAGCCGGTACCGAAATGGTGGGCCCGTACGAGGCCCATGTTGAACGCCTCGAGCTGCTCGGGCGTCCACTCGACGTCCTTCATCGCGCCGACGCCTGTGGTGGCCCCATAGACCGGCTCACCCCGGGCGATCTTGTCGTCCAGCACCTTGCGGGCCGCATCCACGCGCGCCATGGCGGCGGCATCGGGAGTCAGCGAAGTGGCGCGCTGCCCGATCTGGGCCAGGTGACGGAAGGTGAGCGGCGTGCCGTCGAGAGTGAGGGAGTGCGAGGTGGCGTGAACGGGCTGCATCTGCCGGAATTACCGGCAGTTGCGGCGCGCTGCAATGGGGGCGGCCTCAGGCCGTGTCCGGAACCGGATAGCTTTCCACTTCCCGCAGCAGTTCGATGAAGCCGTCGACGGCGGCCTCGACCGTGATGCGGCCCTTGTCTGCCGTCGCCTTGCTCGCCTCGCCCGCGGCCCCCTTGGGGTGGATGTCGCTGGCGATCCAGGCGTAGCTCAGCATGCCGGTGGGGCGCATGTACTTGTACTGCTGCTCGTCGCGCTGGGCGACCGAGGGGAAGTCCTGCAGGCGGTCGAGCTGCACGAGTTCCGGCCTGAAGTGCATCACCAGCGAGGTCTCGCTGTCGCCGCCGTGGATGCCGTAGCGGTTCTCGACCTCGGAGTAGATGTCCTTGGGCCAGAAATGGCTCCAGCCCGCCTTCACCGCGAGCATGCCGGACTCCACCCGCAGTTCGCGCGCCACGATGTCGAGCATCGAGACGTTGCCGCCGTGGCTGTTGACGAACACCACCTTGCGGATGCCCGTGCGGGCGATCTCGAGCCCGATCTGCGTCCAGGCTTCGATCAGGTTGGTCGCCGTACCGCTGATCGTCCCCTTCTGCCAGATGTGCTCGTTGGACTTGCCCACCGCCTGCACCGGCAGGATGCGGATATCGAGGTCCTCCGGGACCCGCTCCACCAGGAGGTCAAGATGGCCCTGGTTGATGATCGTGTCAGTGCCGACCGGCAGATGCGGGCCGTGCTGCTCGATGGCGGCCACCGGGAAGACGGCGATGGTCTTCATCGGGTCGAGCCCGTGGAAGTCGAGGGCGGAGAAGTCGTTCCACCAGATCTTGCGGTAGGTCATGTGTCGGTCCGATAGCAGTTCAGCCGGGCGTGGCGGCCACGGCCTCGATCTCGACGACGAATTCCGGCCGGGCGAAACCGGCGACGATCATCAGCGTCGAAGCGGGAAGCGGGTCGCCGAACAGGCCGTTGCGCACCTGCATGTAGGGCTGGAGGTGTTCACGGCCAGTGACGAAGGCGTTGATGCGGACGATGTCCTTCAGGGCCATCTCGGCCTCGGCGAGAATCGCCGCGATGTTTTCGAAGGCGAGTCGGGCCTGCCCCTCGCAATCGGGTGGGATCGTGCCGTCCTTGGCGATCCCGAGCTGGCCCGAAACGAAGACGAGGCGCGAGCGCGAATTGACCTCGACCCCGGGGCTATAGGGGGCAAAAGGCGGGTGGATGCTGTCGGGCGAAAGCGGCTTATGCACAGGACCCCCTATGTGTATGCTCACCTAAACGTCAAACGGTCGTCAAAGATAGCCCCAAACCAATCCGCGCTGCCTATTCCGGCAGCAGTTGCGGAAATGGCGTATATTTGGGCTTTTCTTTTCCGGCGGGGCGCGGAATGAATGCCCCTCCGTGCCACCTGGCACCCAAGTTTGCCTATCCGACGGGCGGGGGACAAGCCCGGCGGAGTCTTTAACAGGGAGACTACACGATGGACCATCTGAGCAAGCTCGCTTCTGCCGGCCTGGTAGCGCTGGCGGTGGGCATTTCGGGCGCCTATGCCCAGGACAAGGTGAGCTTCGGCACCAACTGGCTCGCGCAGGCAGAGCACGGCGGCTACTATCAGGCCGTCGCAGACGGCACCTATGCCAAGTACAATCTCGACGTCACCATCCGCCAGGGTGGCCCGCAGGGCGCCAATCGCTCGCTGCTGATCGGCGGGCAGATCAACTTCTACATGGGTGGCCCGACCACTGCTATCGACGCGGTCAAGGAAGGCATCCCGACCCTCACCATCGCCTCGATCTTCCAGAAGGACCCGCAGGTGCTGCTGGCTCATCCGGATGCGGGCTTCAAGACCTTCGCCGACCTCGCCGGTGCCTCGAAGTACATTCTCTCCAAGGACGGCTTCATCTCGTACTTCAGCTGGATGAAGTCCGCCTACACCGGCTTCGTCGATGAGAAGTTCGAGCCCTACACCTTCAACCCGGCGCCGTTCATCGCCGACAAGATGGCGATCCAGCAGGGCTACCTGACTTCCGAGCCGTACGAGATCGAGAAGCAGGCCGGCTGGGCGCCGCAGGTGTTCCTGCTCGCCGACAACGGCTTCGAGCCGTACTCGACCACCATCGAGACGATGAAGCCCTGGTACGACGCCAACAAGGACGTGGCCAAGCGCTTCGTCGAAGCCACCATCATCGGCTGGTACAACTACCTGTACGGCGACAACGCTGCCGCCAACGAGCTGATCAAGAAGGACAATCCCGAGATGACCGACGGTCAGCTCGCGTATGGCCTCGCCAAGATGAAGGAATACGGCATCGTCGTTTCCGGCGACGCCGAGGCCAATGGCATCGGCTGCATGACCGATGCGCGCTGGAAGAGCTTCTACGAGCAGATGAAGGCCGTCGGAGTGTTCGAGGACGGCATCGACTACACGCAGGCATTTACCACTGAACTCGTCTGCCAGGGCCTTGGCAAGGAGCTCGTGCAGTAAGAATACCAACTCGGCGCGGGCAATCCCGCCCGCGCCGTTCGACCCTAACGTGGGCTAACGCACTTGACTGATCTCTCCCTCGCCGAGCCGGGGACCGCAACGACATCGGCGCAGACCGTCGTCTCCATGCGCAACGTCTCGAAAGTCTTCTCCAATGGCACGCTGGCGCTCAAGGACATGTCGCTCGACGTCCAGCGCGGCGAGTTCCTGAGCCTGCTCGGCCCATCTGGCTGCGGAAAGTCCACGGCGCTCCGGATCATTGCCGGCCTCGGCGGCGCCAGTTCGGGCAGCATCGACTGGCCCTCCTCCAAGATCAATTCGCGGGGCCTGCCCGAGGGCGATGTCGGCTTCGTGTTTCAGGAACCGACGCTGATGCCGTGGCAGACGGTGTTCGGTAACGTCTACCTGCCGCTCCGCCTGCAGCGCGTGAGCAAGGCCGCCGCCCGCGCCCGCATCATGGAGACGCTGGCCTCGGTCGGCCTCGCCGATTTCGCCGATGCCTATCCGCGCGAACTGTCGGGCGGCATGAAGATGCGCGTCTCGATCGCCCGCGCGCTGGTCACCAAGCCCAAGCTGCTCTTGATGGATGAGCCGTTCGCGGCACTCGACGAGATCACCCGGCAGAAGCTCAACGACGACGTGCTGCGCCTCTGGAAGCAGTCCGGCGTCACCGTGATCTTCGTCACCCACTCGGTGTTCGAGAGCGCCTATCTCAGCAATCGCATCGTGGTGATGAAGGCCCGCCCGGGCCAGGTGTTCGCCGACCTGCCGCTCAAGACCAGCGGTGAGCGCAACGCCGAATACCGCACCTCCGAAGAATATCGCGCCACCACCCACGAGGTGTCGCACGCGCTGCATGAAGCCATCCACGCCGGCGGGGGGACGCATTGATGAGCAACGTCGTGCAGACTGCCCCCAACGCCGAAGACGAAGCCGGCACCGACAGCGCCGTCGCGATCCTCCGTCCGCGCACCTCGAACACCGAGAAGGTGCTGCGCATCGTCGTGCCGGTCGCCATGCTGGTGCTGGCGGTGATCGCCTGGCACCTCACCGTGGTGCTCAACGGCATCCCGAAATACATCCTGCCCACCCCGGGCGATGTGGTGACGTCGCTGATCAACGACTGGCCGACGCTCGCGCCCTCGCTGCTGGTGACGCTCAGGATCACCTTCACGGCGCTGATCCTCGCGCTGATCGGGGGCGTCGCCATGGCGATCATCCTCGTCCAGAGCAAATGGGTCGAGCTGGCGCTGTTCCCGTTCGCGGTGATCCTGCAGGTGACCCCGGTCATCGCCATCGCGCCGCTGCTGCTGATCTATGTGCCCGAAACCCAGACGGTGCTGCTGATCATCGCCTTCCTCGTGGCGTTCTTCCCGATCCTTTCCAACATGGTCACGGGCCTGAAGAGCGTCGACCACAACCTGCTCAACCTCTACGACCTCTACGGCGCCTCGCGCTGGCAGACGCTGATCTACCTCAAGCTGCCCGCGTCCCTGCCCTACTTCATGGCCGGCCTCCGCATCGCCGGCGGCCTCGCGCTGATTGCGGCAGTGGTCGCCGAATTCGCGGCCGGCACTGCCGGTCAGGGTTCCGGCCTCGCCTTCCGCCTGCTCGAGTCGCAGTACCGGCTCAACATCCCCCGGCTGTTCGCAGCGCTGATCCTCCTGACGGGCACCGGCGTCGCCATCTTCGGCCTCACCTCGCTTATCGCCTGGCTGTCCCTGCACCGCTGGCACGAGAGCGCCGTGAAGCGGGAGAATTAGGTTGGCGTCGGTGGCTCACCCCTCACCCGTCTCGGCCTTCGGCCGATCCACCCTCTCCCCGACGGGGAGAGGAACACCGACTGCGCAGTCGGCGCTCTGTTCTTCTCCCCGTCGGGGAGAAGGTGGCGCGCAGCGCCGGATGAGAGGTCCAGTGCGCAGCAGCCCTTGGGAAGCCTAATGCACGGCACCCCCGCCCTCTCCACCGGCACCGTCACCCTCCGCAACGCCCGCATCCCGAGCGCGGCGCGCGGCAAGGTCGGCAGCGGCGCCATCGAATCCCTCGACCTCGAGATCACCGACGGCCGCATCGCCGCGATCCGCCCCGCTGGCTCGGCCCCGGTCACCGGCCCAAGCCATGACCTCGACGCCGGCCTGATCCTCCCCGCCTTCGTCGATATCCACACGCATCTCGACAAGGGCCATATCTGGCCGCGCAAGGAGAACCCGGACGGCACCTGGCTCGGCGCGCTGCTCGCCGTCGGCGCCGATCGCGAGCGCAACTGGGCGGCCGCCGACGTCGAGCGCCGCTTCGATTTCGCGCTGCGCTGCGCCTATGCGCACGGCACCGCCGCCATCCGCACCCATCTCGACAGCGCCCCGCCGCAGCACGAGATCAGCTGGGCGCTGTTCGAACAGATGCGCGACAAGTGGGCCGGCCGCATCGAATTGCAGGCCGTCTCCATTGTCGGCCCGGACACCTTGGTGAACCCCGCCGAACTCGACGCCGTGGCGCAGCAGGTCAAAGCCTCCGGCGGCATCCTCGGCGGTTCGGTCGCCGAATATGCCCGCTCCAAGGAGGCGATGCTGCGCGTCGTCGAGAAGGCCGGCGAGCTCGGCCTCGACCTCGATCTCCACACCGACGAAACCGGCGATCCCAGCGCCAGCGCGTTGCTGCACCTCGCCGAGGCGGTGCTCGAAACCGGCTTTACCGGCAAGGTGATGGCCGGCCATTGCTGCGTCCTAACCGTCCAGGACGAGCGCACCCAGCGGACCACCATCGACAAGGCAGTCGAGGCCGGCATCGCCATCGTCTCGCTGCCGATGTGCAACATCTACCTGCAGGACCGGGTGAACGGGAACGGCACCGTCCGCACCCCGATCCGCCGCGGCGCGACCCTGCTCAACGAGTTCAAGGCGGCCGGCGCGGTCGTCGCCATCGCCTCGGACAACACCCGCGATCCGTTCTACGCCTATGGCGATCTCGACGGCGTCGAGGTGCTGCGCGAGGGCGCCCGTATCCTGCAGTTCGACCACCCGCAGGACCAGGCCTGGGACTGGGTCCGCGCCGTCGGCTCGGCTCCCGCCGAACATGCCGGTTTCGCCTACAAGGCGGTGATCGAAGTCGGCGCGCCCGCCGATCTCGTGCTCTTCCGCGCCCGCAGCTGGACCGAGCTCAACGCCCGTCCGCAACATGACCGCATCGTGCTTCGCGCCGGCAAGGCAATCGACACGAGCCTCCCCGATTATCGCGAACTCGACGACCTGATGGAGTAACAGATGGATATCGCCCAATTCCGTGCCGCGCTCGGCGATATTCCGGTGCAGGACAATCCGCGCATCGTGCAGCAGAAGAGCCGCGACCATTACTGGTACTCGCCGCGCCTGAAGCAGCAGCTCGAAGGCGTGACCGCCGAGATCGTGGTCTCGCCGCGCTCGGTCGACGAGGTCGTCACCGTGCTGCGCGAGGCCTTCAAGTACGATGTGCCCGTCACCCCGCGCGGCGCCGGCACCGGCAATTACGGCCAGGCCATGCCGCTCTCCGGCGGCGCGATGCTCGACCTGATGAACCTCAACAAGGTGATCAAGATCGAGCAGGACCGGGTGCGCGCCGAAGCCGGTGTCATCCTCGAGCAACTCGACGAGCAGACCATCCACGCCGTCAACGGCGAGCTCCGCTTCCACCCCTCGACCTATCGCATGGCCTCGCTCGGCGGCTTCATCGCCGGCGGCTCGGGCGGCGTCGGTTCGATCCGCTGGGGCGGGTTGCGCAATTTCGGCAACATCCTCGGGCTCAAGGTGGTCACCTGCGAGGCCGAGCCGCGCGTCCTCGACCTCCGCGGTCCCGACATCCTCAAGGTGGCGCACGCCTACGGCACCAACGGCATCATCGTCGAGGCCGAGATGCCGCTCACCGCGCATTACGATTGGGTCGACATGATGGTCGGCTTCGATTCCATCATCGATGCCTGCGCCTTCGCCGAACAGGTGGCGCTGCAGGATGGCCTGCTCTGCAAGGAGATCTCGCCGGTCGCGGCTCCTGTGGCGCACGACTATTTCAACCGCCACCGCCCCTATATCCGCAACCGCGAGCAGTCGGTCGTGTTGCTGATGGCGGCTCCTGCCGCGGTGCCGGCACTGGTCGATTTCGTCGCCTTCCACGAGGGAGATCTGCTCTATCGCGCCGACACGCTGACGCCCGAGGAAAAGGCGAAGCTCCCGCCGATCTACGAGCTCGCCTGGAACCACACTACGCTGCGCGGCCTGAAGATCGACCCGACCATCACGTACCTGCAAACCCAGTACCCCGACCTCGCGCATGTGAAGTGGGCGGTCGACACCTTCGGCGACGAGCTGCCGATGCATATCGAGATGACCCGCTTCGACGGCCGCGTGGTGTTCTCGGGCCTGCCGATCGTCCGCTACACCTCCGAGGAACGCCTCGAGGAGATCATCCGGCTGCACGAGGAGAATGGCTGCCTCGTCTTCAACCCGCACCGCTACACCCTCGAGGAAGGCGGCATGAAGCGGACCGACCGGGCGCAGCTCGCCTTCAAGAAGGAGGCCGACCCCAAGGGCATCCTCAACCCCGGCAAGATGATCGCCTGGGACGATCCGGATTTCGACTTCGAGTCCGGCCGCACCTGGCTGTTCACCGGCCTCTACACGCTGGGTGGCGCTGCCGAATGAAGGTCCTCGTCGTCCACGCCCACCCGGTCGAAACCAGCTACAACCGCGCGCTGTTCCACGCGGTCTGCGAGGCCCTGAGGGCCAAGGGCGACGAGGTCGATGCGCTCAACCTCTACGAGGAGGAGTTCCAGGCGGCGATGAGCCGGGCCGAGCGGCTCGAGTATCACGACGTGCCGGGCAACCTCACGGCGCTGACCAAGCCCTATGTCGACCGGCTGCGCGCCTGCGAGAAGATCGTCTTCGTCCACCCGGTGTGGAACTACGGCTACCCGGCGATCCTCAAGGGTTTCTTCGACCGCATCTTCCTGCCCGGCGTCTCCTTCGTCCTCGAAGGCGGCGACGCGCCCGACAAGGGCAAGCTCGTCCCGGGCATGAAGAACATCAAGAAGGTCGCCTACGTCACCACCTATGGCGGCGACCGCTTCCGCACCATGATCATGGGCGACCCGCCGCGCCGCCTCGCCATGCGCTGGGCCTGGGCCACCTTCGGCACCCTGATGCCCCCGACCTACCTGGCGCTCTACGACATGAACAACCAGACCGAGGCAGGGCTGAAGGCGTTCATCGACAGGGTGAAACGCAAGATGGCGACGTTCTGATACGAAAACGGCCCCCGAAGGGGCCGTTTGGTAGAGTTAGCCGAACTTCCAGCCGCGCTTGAACTGGTAGAAGACGTGCGTGCCGATCTTCACGTTCTTTTTCATGCGCGGAGCCCAGTGCGGGTAGACATAGGTCGCGTGGTAGTGGGTCGAGTAGCCCACATCGCTCAGGTATTCCTGGCCCGAGACGACTTCCTTGGCGATCTCCTGGGCCTGGGCCCAGGCCTTCTTCTCAGTGATCTTCTCGGGGATCCCGTCGCATGCGAACGAGAACTGGCAGGCGTTGCGCTTGCTCTGGTTCTGGAACACCACGCCGCAGATGCTGTCGGGGTAGAGCTTGTGGGAGACGCGGTTCATGACGACCTGTCCCACCGCGACCTGGCCGCGATAGCTTTCGCCGCGCGCCTCGAAGTAGATGGCAGTCGCCATGCACCAGAGCTCCTTGTCGGAGACCTTCTTGCCCTTCTTGTCGACGATGGCGGCATCCGGAGTCGTGACCGGCAGGTCGGCGCGCGCATAGGCGAGCTTCTGCGACATCTCCTTGGGCGTCGGTACGGCACTGCCGCCCGTTGCACCGGCGATGGCGTCGAGCGCCGACGACTTCAGGCCTGGGTCGACCAAAGCAACGCTCACCGGCGTGGCCGCCGGCGTCGTGGTCTCGGCCAGAAAGGTCTTCTGCACCGTCGCTTCAGTAGCCTTGTCGTTCGCAACTGCCGTCTGGACGGCATCCTGGAGGCCCTGGGAGGCCCTGAGGCCCGCGATCCTGGCGCGGATGCCGTCGAAATCGCGCGTCACGTCCTCGAGGGCGACCTCGGGGCGTGCACGATCCTGCTTCAGGGCCCGGTTCGAGCCTACGAAGCTGTCGGACAGAAAGATGTTGTCGATCGAACCGGTGATGATCAGGTCGCTGCCGGCGCGGGTGAGCGTCGGCTTGTTGATGCTGGCTTGATAGGCTTCACGCGACCCCATGTCGGGTGCGTGAGCCGCGCCGGTAAGCCCGGCGATGGCGAAAGCGGCAAGCGCAAAACCTGCGCCGGCCTTGAGTACGGCGAACTCATCGCGAGTCCGGCGCAAGGGGGTGGTCCGGTAGTGGGCCATCAGAACGCTTTACTATCCACTCGGTACGCAACTAACACGACGCTCCGGCATTTCAGATAAACTGTGACGCAAATGCCGGCCGTCGAGATAATGCGGGTTTAGGGTTACCCTTCCGTAAAACAGGTGGAATCTGGCGTCAGATGGGGCTGGACGTGGCCGCGAGGGGGCGATGTCTGGGCGAAATGGGGCGGCTGGACGGGCGTTTCCGGATTAGGTGTTGCGGGGCTTGAACTTAGCCTAAACGCCTCGTTAACCATGCCGGACATCGGTCGCGACACGCTGCCGCGCGACCGTCCGCGGCTGCGGCTAACCTGCGCAAGTCCGGGAAGACGGCCCGCGCGAGCGGGGCCAGGCCGATCCAGCCAACGCTAGCCCTGCTCGCTGGCCCGTGCCCGCTCCTCGGGCTCGCAATAGATGCGGTAGAGCGTTTCGAGCAGTTCGGTGACCTCGGCCGATGCGAGGCTGTAGTGGACGGACTGCCCGTTACGGCGGGCGTGCACCAGCCCCATGGCCCGCAGCCTTGCCAGGTGCTGCGACAGCGGCGATTGCTCCAGGTCGACGATCGCTGCGAGTTCGCTCACTGTCCGCTCGCGATCGAGCAGGTTGCACAGGATCAGCAAACGCTTCGGGTTGGCCATGGCCGCCAGCAATTGCGCGGCTTCCTCGGCCCGGGGTTGTAGCCTGGTGATGTCCATGCTTGACATATTAGAACATTCTAATTAGCTAATGCAACGTGTTTGTAGCCGGGCCGGCCGCAAGCCTTCGACTCCAAAGACCGGACCCTTGTATCGATGATAACAGAATTCACCCCCATCCCTGCCATTCTTGGCGGCGCGCTGATCGGAGCCTCCGCCGTCGCGCTGATGGCTTTCAACGGTCGCATCGCCGGCCTCACCGGTATTCTCAGCGGCGCGATGCTGCCGGGTGCAGGCGGTCGTGGCTGGCGCCTCGCCTTCCTCGCCGGCGCCATCCTCGCCCCTGCCCTGATGTGGCTGGCGCTCGGAGCGCCCGTCCCCTTCGCGAGCGACCTGCCCGCCTGGGCGGTGATCCTCAGCGGACTGCTGGTCGGCGTCGGCGTCACCTATGGCGGCGGCTGCACGAGCGGCCACGGCGTATGCGGGATCGCCCGCCTGTCGCCGCGCTCGATCGCCGCGACAGTGGTGTTCATGGCCTTCTCGGGCGCCACCGTGTTCGTCGTCCGCCACGTTCTGGGTGTCGCGTGATGCGCGCGGTCATCTCTGCCGGCCTCGCCGGACTGGTGTTCGGCGCGGGTATCGCGATCTCCGGCATGGGCAACCCGGCCAAGGTGCTGAACTTCTTCGACGTGTTCGGCACATGGGATCCAAGCCTCCTCCTGGTCATGGCATCGGCGCTGACCGTGACCATGATCGGCTACCGGCTGGTCCTGCGCCGACCGGCACCGCGGTTCGACAGCGGCTTCCACCTGCCGACGCGGCGCGACCTCGACCCGGCCCTGATCGGCGGGTCGGCCCTGTTCGGCATCGGCTGGGGCATCGCGGGCTTCTGTCCCGGCGGCGCCATCCCGATGCTTGGGCTGGGAGAACCGGCCGCCCTGCTGTTCGTCCTTGCGATGGCGACAGCGATGCTCGTCACCCATCAGCTTCGGAATGCGGCGCGTCGTGCGCCGCCCCAGCCCCAGACCAACTGAAAGGAACTGTCATGAGTACCAACCAGCACATTCCATTCACGCCGGACCTGACCGTGCAGCCACTGGTTGTCCCGTTCTTCGACCCGGCCACCAACACGATCAGCTACGTGGTCAAGGACCCGGACTCGAGCGCCTGCGCAGTCATCGATTCCGTACTCGACTTCGACTATGCCGCCGGACGCATCTCCTACGAGAGCGCCGACCAGATCGTCGCGCATATCCGCGACAACGGCTGGACGCTCGAGTGGCTGATCGAGACGCATGTGCATGCCGACCACCTGTCCGCAGCCCCTTACATCCAGGGCAAGCTCGGCGGGAAGCTCGGCATCGGCGAACAGATCCGGACCGTGCAGGACACGTTCGGAAAGGTGTTCAACGAAGGCACCGAGTTCCGTCGCGACGGCTCGCAGTTCGACCGCCTGTTCGTCGACGGCGACAGCTACCGCATCGGCAACCTCGTCGCTCATGTGCTGTTCACTCCCGGCCACACCCCGGCGGACATGGTGCATGTGATCGGCAATGCCGCCTTCGTCGGCGACACCCTGTTCATGCCCGACGGCGGCTCCGCCCGTGCCGACTTCCCCGGTGGAGATGCCCGCACGCTCTATCGCTCGATCCAGCGGGTTCTCAGCCTGCCGGGTGAGATGCGGCTCTTCATGTGTCACGACTACGGCCCGAACGGCCGCGAAATCCGCTGGGAGACCACGGTCGCCGACGAGCGAGCGCACAACATCCATGTCGGTGGCAGCACCGCCGAGGATGCCTTCGTCCAGATGCGCCAGGAGCGGGACGCCACCCTCGCCATGCCGCGGCTCATCATTCCGTCGCTGCAGGTCAACATGCGCGCCGGGCAACTCCCTGAAGAGGAAGACGACGGCCGCCGCTACCTCAAAGTGCCGATCAACGGCCTCTGACCAATCCCGCTATCCCAGTTGAGTGAGTATCCAACATGATCAACAAGATCGACGACCGTTTCTCCATCGCCCCGCAGATCAGGCCCGAAGACGTGGCTGGGCTGGCGGACGCCGGCTACAGGGGCATCATCTGTGCCCGCCCGGACGGCGAGGACGCCGGCCAGCCGAGCTTCGCCGACATCGCCGCCGCCGCCGCCGCTGCTGGCCTCAAGGCCATCCACATCCCGGTTTCCGGAATGCTGGGCGAGGGCCAGCTGATCCGCATGCAGCAGGCCCTCGCCGAGATCGAAGGGCCGATCCTCGGCTACTGCCGCTCCGGCGGCCGGGCGGGCAGCCTCTACCAGGCCCTGCTCTAGCACCTGACCCCATCCCGACCGTCAATCCTGCCGGACCCGCCTCGCCCTGAGGCGGGACGGCCAACCTTTACCCAAAAGCAGGAGCCACGATGTTGCTCGACACAATCCAGTACCTACTCGGCGCCGCGTCGGGCAGCCTCGTCGGCTTCACCCTCGGGCTGTTCGGCGGAGGCGGCTCGATCCTCGCGGTGCCGCTGATGGTCTACCTCGTCGGCGTGCCGCTTCCGCACGTCGCGATCGGCACCAGCGCGGTCGCGGTGGCCGCCAACGCCGCCTCGAACCTCATCGCGCACGCGCGGCGCGGCAACGTCATCTGGCGCTGCGCGCTTCTCTACACGGTAGCGGGTGTTGCCGGCGCAGCGCTCGGTTCAGTCGCCGGGAAGGCAATGAACGGCAACCTGCTGCTGTTGCTGTTCGCTGCGCTCATGGTCGTCGTCGGTGTCCTGATGTTCCGGGCTCGTCGCAATCCCGGCACGCCGAATGTGGTGTGCAACCGCGAGAAGGCGCCGCGCGTCCTCGGCTATGGCGGCGCAACCGGCGCGCTGTCCGGCTTCTTCGGCATCGGCGGCGGCTTCCTGATCGTCCCGGGCCTCGTCGCCTCGACCGGCATGCCGATGCTGAACGCCATCGGCTCTTCGCTCGTTGCCGTCACCGCCTTTGGACTCACGACGGCAATAAGCTACGCGATGTCGGGCCTGGTCGACTGGACGCTCGCGGCGCTGTTCGTCGCCGGCGGGATCGTCGGGGGCTATGCCGGCACGTGGGTCGCCGGCAAGCTCGCGGCACGCAAGGGCGCACTCAACTCGGCATTTGCCGCGCTGGTCATCGTGGTCGCCATCTACATGGCAGCACGCTCGGCGCTGGAGCTCATGGCCTAGCGCTACTGGGCGAGCGTCAGCCGCGCCACCGGCACCCGGTAGGGGCTGCAGCTTACGTAGTCGATGGCGAGCCGGGCGAAGAAGGAGAGCGACTCCGGATCGCCCGCATGCTCGCCGCAGATGCCGATCTTGAGGCTCGGGTTGGCGCGCTTGCCGCGATCGATCGCCATGGCGATCATTTCGCCGACGCCCTTCTGGTCGAGCGTCACGAACGGATCGAAGTCGTAGAGCCCCTTGCGCTGGTATGCCGAAAGGAACGCCGGCGCGTCGTCGCGGGAGATGCCGTAGGTCGTCTGCGTCAGGTCGTTCGTGCCGAACGAGAAGAAGTCGACATGCTCGGCAATGTCCCCTGCCCTCAGCGCCGCACGCGGTAGCTCGATCATGGTCCCGAAGCTGAAGCGTTCGCGCGCTGCGGGCGGGAGCTTGGCCTGCTCGACGATGGCATAGGTCTGCCGCTTGATCTCGACCACCTCCGAGACGGTGGAGACGAAGGGCACCATGACTTCCAGCGTCACGGGCTCCGACTGCCGCGTCGAAGCCTCGCGCACGCCGGCGCAAAGTGCCTCGATCTGCATCTTGAGGATTTCGGGATAAGTGATGGCGAGCCGCACGCCCCGGTGGCCCAGCATGGGGTTGATCTCGGCGATCCGGTCGAGCCGCAGCCTCAGGGCCCGGACCTCAAGCCCGAGCGACTGCGCCGTCTCCTCGATGTCCTCGTCGGTCCGCGGCAGGAACTCGTGGAGCGGCGGATCGAACAGGCGCACCGTTACCGGCAGGCCCTTCATGGCGGTGAATATCTGGGAATAGTCGACCGTCTGGAAGTCGACGAGGCCGGTCAGCGCCTTGGCGCGGTCGTCGGCATCTTCGGAGAGGATCAGCCGACGCAGCGCCACGAGGCGCTCGCGTGAGAAGAACATGTGCTCGGATCGCGCAAGCCCGATACCCTCGGCGCCGAAGCTCAGCGCCGTGTTCACCGCCTCGACCGTCTCGGCATTGGCCCGCACCTTCACCCGGCGCGAGGCGTCGGACCAGCCGAGCAGCTTGCTCATCGCCCCGCCGATATGCGGCTGGGCCAGTGGCAGCGCTCCGAGATAGACCGAGCCGTCGGTGCCATCGATGGTGATGCGATCGCCCTGGCGGAACTCGCGCTTGCCGATCTTGCAGGTCAGTTCGGCCTGATTGACGCTCAATGTCCTGACGCCGGCCACGCAGGGCTTGCCGGTGATGCGGGCGACGACGCCGGCGTGCGAAGTCATGCCGCCGCGCGCCGTAAGAATGCCCGTCGCGGCCTTCATGCCCTCGATATCGGTCGGGCCGGTCTCGGTGACGACGAGGATGCAATGGCGGCCGCGCGCCTTCATGCGCGCCGCATCCTCGGAGCTGAAGACGATGACGCCGCTCGCCGCGCCCGGCGAGACGCCCAGCCCGGTCGCGAGGATGGTGGCGGATTCCGGGGAACGGAGCCGCGGGTGCAGCATCTGCTGCAGCCGGGCCGGCTCGATATGGGTCACCGCCTCGCGCTGCGTCCAGTGCTTGTGGTTGACGCGGTCGACCGCCGCCTCGAGCTCTGCGGCTGCCGAGGCGGGGGTCGCCCGCGCCGATAGCAGCCGAACCGTTTCGCCCTCGATGGACACCGTACAGACGAGGTGCTGGCCCGCTGCGGCGTCGAGGATCTCGACGAAGGACCCGGCGCTATCGGGCAGCGGGCCAAACGGCCCCCCATTCACCTGCGCCGGTCCGATCACGCCGGTCTGGGGGTCGCGAGTCAGGAACTGCCGGATATCGCCATCCGCCATGGCCTGGACGATCACGATCTGCCGCTCTGGGCGTGGATCGAAGGCAGCGTAGGAGGCGAAGGCGTCGGCGATGGCCCGCGCGAGCGGCTTGGCCGGATCGACCGATTCCGACTCGCTGGCCGGCGGGCTCAATCCCGGCCGGGCCGGCATCAGGCCGGCGCTGTGCTTGGCACTGGAGGTACGAACCACGAGCTGCGGCGGGCGGCCATCGCGACCAACAAGCCGGAAGAGCGTTGCCACCCAGTGGATGCGCAGCCGGTCGTCATCGGCCTTGCGCTCTTCCTGCAGCGCGTTCCACGCCGCCCGGCTGATGGCAATCGTTGGCGCAACGGTCAGGCCGGCCTCCGCTGCCCGGCTCAGCCACAGCGCCTTGCCGACGAGCAGCGCATCCTGGGTAGCCGAAAGGTTCGCCTTGCCGGTAGCCGGCGCGATTGCGAACATTTCCATAGCCAGCGTCACCGGGACACCTTCCGACCAGATTTACGAATCATATTGCAGTTCAGTCCGTTGCGCCGCAACAGATGCCTCATGGCAAGGTTGCCGCTTCGTGGTGCGAGGACAGGCCGCACTTGACTTGCCCACGTGTTGAAAGCATCTGCTCTCGTATGGAAACAAGGCCGCACTTGGACATCACGCTGTGCGCCCCACGGGGTTTTTGCGCCGGCGTGGATCGTGCCATTCAGATCGTCGAACTGGCGCTCGAACGCTACGGCGCGCCGGTCTACGTGCGCCATGCGATCGTTCACAACAAGTATGTCGTGGACGGGCTCAGGCAGAAGGGCGCCGTGTTTGTCGAGGAGCTCGACGAGATCCCCGATACCGGGGCTCCGGTGGTGTTCTCCGCGCACGGCGTACCGAAATCGGTGCCCGCGGGCGCCAAAGCGCGCAACATGTTCTTCCTCGATGCCACCTGTCCGCTCGTGAGCAAAGTGCATATCGAGGCCAACCGGCACTTCAACGAGGGCCGCGAAATCGTCCTCATCGGGCATGCCGGCCACGTCGAGGTCATCGGCACGATGGGCCAGCTGGTCGATGGCGCCATCACGCTCATCCAGACGGTCGAAGATGCGGAGGCCTTCACGCCCCGCGACCCGGAGAAACTTGCCTACGTGACGCAGACGACGCTCAGCGTCGATGACACCTCGGCCATCGTCGAAGTGCTGCGCCGCCGCTTCCCGGCGATCGCGCTGCCGCACAAGGAAGACATCTGCTACGCCACCACCAACCGCCAGGAAGCGGTGAAGCGGGTAGCACCGAATGTCGATGCGATGATCGTGGTGGGCGCGCCGGAATCGTCCAACTCCGTCCGCCTCGTCGAAGTCGCGCAGCGCTCGGGCTGCGCCAACGCCTCGCTGGTCGAGCGCGCAGACCGGATCGACTGGAGCCGCTTCGAGGGCATCACGTCGCTGGGCGTCACCGCCGGAGCCTCGGCCCCCGAAACGCTGGTGGACGAGGTGATCGAGGCCTTTGCCCAGCGCTTCGATATCTCCGTGACCGCGAGCGGCGAGCAGCGCGAGCGGATCGTCTTCAACCTGCCGCGCGAGCTGCGCGCACCCCAGGGAGCCGCGCCAGCCGCATGACCGACCTGACTCTTCTCGAAACCGACCGCCTGGTGCTTTCCGGCTGGCGGTCAGACCAGATCGACGACCTCTACCGCCTGCATGGCGATGCGACAGTGGCCCGCTACCTCACCGAGCACGGCCGGCCCTGGACCACTGCCGAGATGGATGCCTCCCTTGCCCACTGGATCGACCTGTTCGACCGCCAGAAGATGGGCAAGCTCCGCGTCACGCGGAAGTCCGACGGGGTGCTCGTCGGCCGCTGCGGCTTCGGCGTCTACGGGCCGGACGAGACGCCCGAGATCGGTTATTCGCTTTTTCCCGAGCACTGGGGCAACGGCTACGTCTTCGAAGCGGCCAGCGCCTTGCGCGACTGGTACTTCCGCGAGACGGACCGCAGCCACTTCATCGGCATCGCCGACGTCCGAAACGAGAGCTCGCTCAAGGTCCTGCGCAAGCTGGGCGGCGTCTATACCCATACCGGCAACAATGACCACGGCCACTACTGCGAGTGGTACCGCTACGACCGTCCGGCCGCCGCGTGAACTCGGTCATCATCCACACTGACGGCGCCTGCTCGGGCAATCCCGGCCCAGGCGGCTGGGGCGCAGTGCTGCAGTACGGCGATACGGTCAAGGAGCTGAAGGGCGGCGCGCCGCTGACCACCAACAACCAGATGGAACTGACCGCCGCCATCGAGGCGCTGACGGCGCTGAAGCGCCCGTGCGAGATCGAGCTCCACACCGACAGCAACTACGTCAAGGACGGGTTGACCAAGTGGATCCACGGCTGGAAGAAGAACGGCTGGCGCACCGCCGACAAGAAGCCGGTCAAGAACGTGGAACTCTGGCAGGCCCTCGACGCCGCCACCCAGCGCCACAAGATCAACTGGCACTGGGTCAAGGGCCACAACGGCGACGAGATGAACGAGCGCGCCGACCAACTCGCCAACGACGGCATGGAGCCGTTCAAGCGCAGGGGCCGCAAGGACCAACTGGTTCCTCCAGTCTAGTTGGGCAGCCCGTATGAGGCCGGCTCGGCCTTCCTGCGCTCGAGCGAACCAACGAGCGCACGCTATATGCAGATCGCAACCTGCTTATAGCGGACGCCTTGCTGCTGCCATGCGCCGCGCAGACAATCCACCAATGCGCCCTGCCCTGCTCGCCGTGCCGCTGCTGATCCTCGCCAGCCCCGCCTTTGCGCAGTTCCCGCCGCCCGGCGTCTATTCCTGCGTCGATCGGGCCGGCGCAAGTCTGGGTGAACTCACCCTCCTCGTCGCAGGCGACTACTCGTTCAAGAGCATCGACGGCAACAGTTCCGCCGGGCAGGTGGCATCCGCCGCCAATGACGTGAACCCTCTCTCGGGACCACTCAAGGAAATGGGGCTCACCGGCGTGTTCGGAACCGATGACACAGGAACAACCGTGTTCAAGTTCACCGGCGCCGACGGCATGAGCATGACCTGCAGCTAGGCGCTGTACTTCCGGCCTCTACATGCACAGTATTTCACGCTGCGCTGCTTCCGCCACGCTCCGCGTTCGGTTAGCTTCGCGGCCAAATACGTTTCCGCACAATGATTTGGAGGCTTGGCTGTGGGCGTCAACATGTTTGTTCATTCGGTGCGCCTGGTGCTGGGCGACTGGCGCAATGCGCTGAGGATCTCGGGACTGCTCTATCTCATCTACGCCGTGCCCAGCCTGCTGCTTGCGCTGCTGTTCCCCGCTCCGTCACGACCGGATCAGGCGCTGGCAGCCATGGGCACCAGCAGCCTCGTTTCGTTCATCACGCTGATCCTGGCGATCGTCGCCTTCGTTTGGATCGCCGTAGCATGGCATCGCTACATCCTGCTCGACGAGACCTCCGCCGGGCAGCTGCCGGAGTTCAACAGCAGCAGGCTGCTGCGCTATGGCGGCTACTCGCTGCTGCTCGGCCTTATCGCGATGGTCCTGCTGTTCATCGTGTCCGCCGTGATCGGAGTCGTCGCGATTCCGCTCCTGGGTGCGGTCGGCATCTTCATCACGACGCTGCTCGGCCTGGCCGCGGCGCTGATCGTCGGCTATCGGCTGGCGCCCATGCTGCCGGCGATCGCAATCGACAAGCCCCTGACCCTGGGGCAGGCCTGGGAGGCGACCAAGAACGCCAATGGCCCGATCATCGTCCTCGCGATCGTTTCGGCCATTGCGGCGATCGTCATCGACATCCCGGCGATCGTCCTCATGCTGGCAGGACCGATCGGCGCCTTCCTCGCGATGCTCTGGACCCTGTGCACCGGCTGGGTGAAGATGCTCGTGGGCGTGAGCATCCTCACGACGCTCTATGGCCACTATATCGAAGGCCGCGCCATTCCCGCCGCGCAGATCGGGGCCCGCACCTGACGACAGCGCGCCGGCCCCTTATCGGGGCCGGACTTTCGTGCAAGCGGGGCCGTGTCGGAAAACGCGGCCCCCAAGCACCTGCAGGTCGCTCAGGCCGCGCCGCCGCCCTCGGTCTGCAGCCATGCGGCGCCGCATTCCTTGGCCAGTTCGCGGATGCGCAGGATGTAGCTCTGGCGCTCCTGCACCGAGATCACGCCGCGGGCGTCGAGCAGGTTGAAATTGTGCGAGGCCTTGATGACCTGCTCGTAGGCAGGGACGGCCAGGGTCTGACGGTTGCCGACGGCACCCTTCTGCAGAAGGGCCCGGCACTCCTTCTCGGCATCCTCGAAATGGCGGAACAGCATGTCGGTGTCCGCCGCCTCGAAGTTGTACTTCGAGAATTCCTGCTCGTTCTGCAGGAAGACGTCGCCATAGGTGACCTTGTCCTCGCCCGAGCCGCCGTTGAAGTTGAGCTCCATGATGGAGTCGACGTTCTGCAGGTAGCAGGCCAGCCGCTCGAGGCCGTAGGTGATCTCGCCCGGCACCGGCATGGTCTCGAAGCCGGCGACCTGCTGGAAGTAGGTGAACTGGCTCACTTCCATGCCGTCGCACCAGCATTCCCAGCCGAGGCCCCAGGCGCCCAGCGTCGGGCTCTCCCAGTCGTCCTCGACGAAGCGGATGTCGTGGAGCTTGCGGTTCAGCCCGATCTCGTCGAGCGACTTCAGGTAGAGATCCTGGATGTTGTCCGGCGACGGCTTCAGGATGACCTGGAACTGGTAGTAATGCTGCAGCCGGTTGGGGTTCTCGCCATAGCGCCCGTCCTTGGGCCGGCGCGACGGCTGCACATAGGCAGCCTTCCAGGGCTTCGGACCCAACGCGCGCAGCGTCGTCGCGGTGTGGAACGTACCAGCGCCCATCTGCATGTCGTAGGGCTGCAGGATCACGCAACCCTGCTCCGCCCAAAAGCGCTGCAGCGTCAGGATCAGCCCCTGGAAAGAGTTCCGGGGGTCCATGTGGGCGGGCAAGGAGGTCATCGACGGGCGATCCGGCTTGGAAATTCCGCGCGGAACCTAGTGGGAGGCCGGTGGACGGTCAACCACCGTGACGGGATTGCGGCAACGCCAGCAGCCAGTCGTGCGCCCCAGTGCCGGCAAAGTCGCGGTACTGACGGCGGCGGCGACGACGGTTGACGCGGGCGCGAACGCGAAGAGTTCTGCCAAGGCGGGTCAACCAGTCCGGGCGGGCGACGGAGGTGCGGGGGGCATGAAGCGGCAACGCGAAATCGGTCAAGGCAACCTCCTGTTCGATTGGAGGAGGCTAGACCAACGCCCACGGACGCATTGTCAGCGGAACCCGTGACACAGGCCTGTCGTACAAAAAGGGGACGAGGGTCGTCAGACGGAGCCGAAATACTGCTTGCGCACCGGGGCGATGGCAGACAGGAGCACGCGGACCAGCGCGGACTGGTTGTGGACACCGGTCTTGTCGAAGATACGCTGCAGATGTGTGCGGGCGGTGTTCGACGTGATGCCCATCCGCTCGGCTATCTCGTTCAGGGTGAGGCCGTCGGCAACCAGCGCGGCAACCCGACGCTGGGCCGGGGAGAGGCCGTAGATAAGCGCCGCCGCGCCGAGTCGGGCCTCGGTCGTGCGAGAATCGCCGAAAGCGAAGTTCACCCGGCCGCTCTCGCATGAGATCCACCAGACCTTGGTGGCGAGCCCCTCACCGGATTCCATGACGATGGGGACCGCGCCGGTGAACGGCATATAGGCGGCGTCCTGCTTGGCGGCCCAGCGAATGGCGGCCTGGAGCTTGCTGTCCGTGCGACTGTCCCGGATGCGCAACCGGCCGTTGCGGATCGCGATATCGTCGTCCTCCAGTGCACGGGCAAGTTCAGGGCCCGTGGAAAGCACTCGGCCTTCGCCATCGAGCCTCAGGCGCAGCACGCCGTCGTCGGGATAGCCACCATCGAGAAGGCCGAGAAAGGCGATCTTCCACTCGCCGTAGTGGCGCTCGAAAACCCGCATCTCGTATGCGAGGCCCGGGCCGCGGGCCCCCTCCCAGACCGGACCGTCCGGATAGTGCTGTTCAAACGTTGCCCAGGCCAGATCGCCGTGGATGCGCAGATTGAGGTTCACGACCTTGGTGTTGTAGGCGAAGTCCGGCCAGGGCTCCGGGCGTTCCAGCATTTCGCGATGCAGCCGGGCGGAGATATCGTCCCAGCCCTGTCGGACGAACATCCCACCCAGCGCCCACCAGCCCCAGCGGGACAGGTAAGGCGCATGGACGAAGCACTCCGACCACGCCTCGAAGTCCCGCATCCAGATGGCGATGCGATTGCGGTGGATCAGCGCCGTGATCTGGGCGACATCATCGTCGTCGTGCATCGGCTCCCTCCCCGCGGCGACGGTCGCGAGCAAGCTAGCAGATCAGGCGCCCGCGCGGAACTTGGGTCGGCCGCTCTCAAAGGGCGCCGATCTGATCGGCGGGGTAGCGGGCGTCACTCGTCCGGCCGGAAACTTGCCGTCCCGGTGCGCCACATACTCAAACCCTCCTCTCCACGCCCCACTTATCCCCCCGCCCCCCGCCCCATGCGACTCTCCCCCCGTCCGCCGCACCGAAGCGAGATCATGACGAGTGGTTGGTGCAGCGGAGACCGGGTGGGTGGTGGTCGCATCATCCAGGCCCAAGTCTGAGCCGGTTCGCCCTCGGGCGCACTGTCATATCGCCGGGGCGGAGGCAGCTCTGCTCCAACGACCAGCTCTCCGTGGGGAGAGCGGACTGCCTGCCTGGAAACGTCCGGGGGTCACCTGTGACCCCCGAGGATCTGGACCAGCAGGACAGCTTCCATGGCTCGGGCGAGACGGTGTTGGGACCACGGTCCCGGGATCCGCTCCGGCAAAGCCCAAAACCCCGGCCGGCCGGCGAGGCGCGAGCCTCACAAACCCTGCGGACTACCCGCGAGGGGCAATCGCCTCGCCGGCCCCGCTTCATCTCCCAATCGGGAGATGCGCTCTTTGAGAACTCCGAAGCCGCGTGGCTGTCGGATGCATCGGTGTGACCGCGGTATCACCACTCCACCGGCTGTCATCCCTGCGCAAGCAGGGACCCAACGCGCAGCCGGCGCTGGCGGTGAGACGGGTCCCTGGGCGATCCGGCTTGGAAATTCCGCGCGGAACCTGGTGGGGCCGTCGCGCGGGGTCAATTGCCGGTCTTCACTCGCCGGAATCCCGGACGTTGGCGATGCGCTCCGGGTGCCTCGCGATGTCGACAGCTTCCCAGGCCGCCACAGCGAGCATGACGACGGTGGTGGCGGCCGAGAGGAGTAACGGCGAAAGGCTCCCCGCCAGCGGATAGAGCGCGAGGATCACCGCAAGCCCGCAGAGGCGCGGCACCGACCAGTACTTGAACACCCCCCGCTTGAACAACACTGCACCGATCAGGAACAGGGCCGGCCCGCCCACGATCACCAGAGCGGTCGGCGTCTCGATATGTCCTTCGGGATGAGACAGTACCAGTTCGTCTCCGACGGCCGACACCACGATGCCGGCTGCGAGCAGGATCGGCACATAGGTGTATGCGAACCGTGCCACCCGGCCCGGATCTTTGGATCGTGCAATCGCCTCGGCCGCTGCGCCGGCGTGCTGGCCGAAGAAGATCCACCACATGGCGATCGACTGCAGCAGCGAGACGGTCATGGCCAGCGTCAGGACCGGAGTCCACTCGAGGTCCATGAATGTGCGGCCAGTCACGAGTATCGACTCTCCCAGCGCGATGATGATGAACAGCCCCGTCCGCTCGGCCATCAGGCCACCATCGATTGTCCACTCCCGCGTCTCCGAACGACCCATCCCCGGGACCCAGAAGTTGACCATCGCCGCCGCTGCGTCGAGAACCACCGCCACGAGCCAGAGCCAGAGCCGCAGGTCACCTTCCGCCAGGCCGCCGAGCAACCAGAACACGGCTGAGACGCAGTACCAGATGCCGATGCGCACGAAGTTGCGGCTCAGCGAGGCATCGCGACGGACGGCCCAGAGCATGAAGGCGGTGCGGCTCAACTGGAACGCCACGAAGGCCGTGGCGAAGACCAGCCCGCGTTCGCCGAAAGCCTCGGGCAGCGAACTCGATATCACGAGGCCTATGCCCATCAGCACGAATAGCATCACCCGTACGGCCGGCCGTTGCGGATCGAGCCAGTTGGTGATCCAGGCTGTGTCGATCCAGGCCCACCAGATCGTGAGCAACAGCATCGCCGCCCGCAACGCGCCGGCCCAATCGAGATGATCCAGCAGCCCGTGCGAGATCTGGGTAATGGCGATTACGAAGACGAGGTCGAAGAACAGTTCGACAAAGGTGACGCGCGCCGGCTGATCCGCCCGCCGCTCGCGTAACAGTCCGCTACTCATGGCCGTGTGCTCCCGGCATCGCTGAAAGCTACCGCGACGCAGGACTGGATGTCGCGGAAAAAACTAGGGCCGATCCTCTGGCGGCCGGAACTTGCCGTCCTTGTCGCGCTTCAGCGTAATGACGTCGGGGCGGGCGCGTTCGCGCAGGTCGCGCTCGTGCTTGGCCTTGTCGATGGCCCTGAACTCGCCCTTCCAGTCGCGCCAGATCCTGCGCACGCCCCAGGCGATGGCGAGGAAGACCGCGAGGAAGATCAGCACGCGGATGATGATGGCCGTGCTCATGGGCTAGAGCCCCAGGCGGGCCCAGACCGAGCGATCCTCGAGCTGGGCCGCAACGTCGCCGGCGAGCGCAGCGAAACCGAGGCGCGGCATGGCGAACAGCCCGCGCTTGGGCGAAATCTGGACCAGGTCGACCTTGTCGCCAAAGCGGCTGCGCAGCACTTCGTGGATGTCGCCCAGTCCATCGACCAGACCGAGTTCCAGCCCCTTGATGCCGCTCCAGAACTCGCCCGTGAACAGGCTATCGTCCGAGGCCTTCAGGCGGTCGCCGCGGCGCGCCTTCACCCAGTCGATAAAGACTTGATGGATGTCGGTCTCCATGGACTTGATGCGTTCGACGTCCTCGGCCTTCTCCGGCAGGAAGGGATCGAGCGTCGACTTGTTGCGGCCGGCGGTATGCACCCGGCGGTCGATGCCGACCTTCTTCAGCGTCTCGACGAAGCCGAAACCCGCATAGATCACGCCGATGGAGCCGACGATCGAGGATGGATCGGCGATGATCTCGTCGCCCGCCGTCGCAATGAAATAGCCGCCCGAAGCCGCCGCATCCTCGACGAAGACCAGCACGCGCTTGTCATTCTCGGCGGCGAGGTCGCGGATGCGCTTGGAGATCAGCCGGGACTGGACGGCGGAGCCGCCGGGCGAGTTGACGATGATGGCGACGGCCGGCGCCTGCTTCATGGCGAAGGCCCTCTTGAGCAGCGGCGCCGCCATCTCGATGTTGAGCCGGCCGGGGCGCTGGTCGGCGGCAATGACGCCATGGAGGCGCACGACGGGAATAACGGGACCGCTCTGCCCCATCTTGCGCTTCATCCAGTGCCGCAGGCCCATGTATCGCCTCTCGTTTCCCGATTTCCGGGCACATGTATGTGCCCCTCCGCCGCATTACCAGATGAGACGGCCCTGCCCGCGAAAGACGGCGTCGAACTCGGGTCGGAAGGCCCGCCCCTCGGGTTCGTGCAGCACGCGGGCCGCCAACAGCCTGAACGGCGCCCGCGACCCCTTCGTGCCGCGCACGAGGATGCGACTCGCCGGCTCGCCCTCGCGCGGCAGCAGCGGCAGCACCGTCACCGCGCCGAATCGCTGGGTAAAGGCGGGAACGAGGAGCGGCAGCGCCTCGGCGACGTGGATGAAGATCACCTCACCATCCGGGGCGGCATGGGTCGCGGCGGCCTTCACCCAACGGTCGAGGGCATCGTCATCCATGTGGCGGGCGTTGGAGCGTGCGGCCGACGGAGCGGAGCCGCGGCCCGGATCAAAGAAGGGCGGATTGGCGATGACCGATGAGAAATGATCGGACGCCAGCCCCGCCGCCGCACGCACTCGCCCCGGTTCGGTGACGTCGAGCGCCAGGACCCTGCCCCGCTCGGCCATGCCGTTGGCGCCGAGGTTCGACGCGGCAAGCGCCGCCATGGCCGGATCGGCTTCGACCAGCGTTGCGGAAAGCTCGGGCAGATGCGCCATTGCGACGAGCGAGGCCGTCCCGGCGCCCGCACCCAGATCGAGAAGCCGGCGCGAGCGTTCGCTCACCGCCGCCCCGAGCAGGACCGAATCCAGTCCGGCGCGGAACCCCTTTTCGGGTTGCGACACGGTGAGGCGGCCGCCCAAAAAGGCGTCGCGCGTGAGCTTTTGTTGTTTTACAACGTCGGTTGCATCGTCTAGGGACATCGCACCATCGCGACGGTTCGGATGTGCCCGACTATAGGGCGCTGGAAGCGTACCTCAAACCGGGGATTTCATGGCTCTTTCGGCGGCAGCGGCAAACGAGGCGATCACCAGCGCCGGCGCGCTCGACCGGCTGCTCGACGCCACGCGGCCCGGTATGGAACGCGTCAACGCGATGATCCTCGACAAGGCCAGCTCGCATGTCGCGCTGGTGCCGGAAGTGGCGCGCTATCTCATCGACGCAGGCGGCAAGCGGCTTCGCCCCATGCTGACGATCGCGGCCTCGATGCTCTTCGGCAACGCGAATGGCAGCGAGGTCAACTTCGCCGCCGCAGTCGAATTCATGCACAACGCGACGCTGCTTCACGACGATGTGGTCGACGAGAGCAACATGCGGCGCGGCCGCGCGGCAGCGCGGATGCTGTGGGGCAACCAGGCGAGCGTGCTCGTTGGCGATTTCCTGCTCGGGCAGGCTTTCATGATGATGGTCGATACTGGCAACGTCGCAGCGCTCAAGGTGATCTCGCAGGCAGCCACGGTCATTGCCGAGGGCGAAGTCCTGCAGCTCGCCAAGACGCGCGACCTGTCGACCAGCTCGGCCGACTACGACGAAGTCATCGGCGCCAAGACCGCGACCCTGTTCGAGGCCGCCACCGAAGTTGGCGCCATGGCTGGTGGCGCGGATGCCGCGGGTCGCCGCGCGCTCAAGGACTACGGCCGTGAACTCGGCTTCGCCTTCCAACTCGTCGACGACGTCCTCGACTATCGCGGCGAGAGCGGGACGCTGGGCAAGAATACCGGCGACGACCTGCGCGAAGGCAAGATGACCCTGCCGGTCATTCTCGCGCTCCGGCAGGCGACGCCGGCGGAGCACGAAACCATCATCGGCAGTCTCGGCAACATCGGCACGGGCGAGGCAGAACTCAAGCAGGTGGTCGCGATCTTCGAGCGCTACGACACGCTGGGCAAGACGATTGCCGAGGCCGGCACCCATGCCATCCGCGCCCGCGACGCGCTGAAGCCACTGCCGCCCAGCGAGATGAAGACGCTACTCGGCGACATCGCCGATTTCACCGTAGCGCGGGCTTACTGAGCGCGTCGGGCCAGCGCCAACGGCCCAATCCGAGTCGATCGAAAAATGATTCGCCGGCCAGCGCATGCGAAGGCGGAGAATTCGGCATGCAGGTTTTCCACAAGTTGATTGTACTATTTGGCACATTACTGCCATACAAGCGTACGTTACTGTACAAGATACTTGTCTCAACTGTGGCACAGGCGCAACTCACCCGCGACGCCAAAAGTATCCACTACGTAGATCACTAGACACCCGGCGGCATTGAGGCAGACTCTGGGGCATTACTACAGAGGGTCCTGAGAATGCGCACACTAGTCCTGGCTACGGCGTCCGCCCTAGCAATCTCATTGGCCGGTTCCGCCATGGCGGCCGACCTGGTTATCGAAGAGCCTGCTCCGGTCGTCGTTCCCATCATGGACTGGACTGGCCCCTATATCGGTGTCCATGCTGGCTGGGGCACCGGCACGATCGACTGGAACTGGGTCGACTTTCCCGATGACACGTTCGACTTCGACGTCTCGGGTTGGCTGGTCGGTCTCCAGGCCGGTTACAACTGGCAGATGGATGGCGGGTTCGTCTTCGGTCTCGAAGGCGATATCACCTGGAACAACTTCGAGGGCGACGAGGACGATATCGACCTCGACGACTTCGATCCCAGCATCGACTGGAGCGGCAGCCTGCGCGGTCGTGCCGGCTTCGGGTTCGATACTGTACTCGTCTACGGTACCGCGGGTCTGGCCTTCGCCTCCCACGACATCGACGTGTGGGACGGAGTCTGGCTAAACGACAACAACACACACGTCGGCTGGACGGTCGGCGTGGGTGCCGAAGTGCTTGTCACCGACAACATGTCGATCCGCGGCGAGTATCGTTTCTCGTCATTCAGCGACGAGAACTTCGACTTCTTCGATCCCGACCTCGAGTCGAGTTTCGACACCAATACCTTCACCGTCGGTCTCAACTTCCAGTTCTGACCCTCCTACAGGCGGACTGGTGGTGGCGGCTCCCTTCGGGGGGCCGCTTCCGTTTCAACCGATCACGGGTCCCGCGGCGACCCAGTAGCTGGGGTATTTGGCCCGAGTCTCATGGGCCGCCTGGTGGGCCTGCGCTGCGGAACCGAAGAGGCCGAACACCGTCCCGCCGGAACCCGACATGCGAGCGAGCGCACAGCCATCGAGCACGCGCATGTGGCGTAGCAGTTCGCCAATGGCGGGTACCAGCTCCATGGCCGCTGGCTCGAGGTCGTTGCGGGTCTCGGCGAGCCACAAGCCGAGCTGAACCGGACGGGTCAGCGGCTGTGGCAGTGCCGGCATGGCGGGGTTCTCGCGGCTATCGAGCCGGCGAAAGACGTCGGCGGTGACAACCGGCACCAGCGGATTGACCAGAACGATATGGGTCGGCGGGAAATCGCGCAGCGGATGCAGGATCTCGCCCACGCCCCGCACCTCGCAGGGGCGCGAGAGGAGGCAGACCGGTACGTCCGCGCCCAGGGTCAAGGCGAGTGACTGCAGTTCCGGCAGGGGAACCGCGCCATCCGCCATGTGCACCAGCAGTCGCAGCATGGCCGCCGCATCGGCGGAGCCGCCGCCGATACCCGCGGCTACGGGCAGGTTCTTGATGAGCTGGATGTCGAGCCCGTTCGGTACACGACCGGGCCAGCGCTCGCGGAAGGCGCGGACCGCCCGCACGACCAGGTTCGAGTCGCCGTTGCCGGCGGCGGCCGCGAAGGGGCCGGAGACCTTGAACCGGTCGGTCTTCGCCGGGCGGGCTGACACCTCGTCGGCGACGTCGACGAAGACCACGAGACTCTCGAGCTCATGGTAGCCGTCGGAGCGCCGGCCGGTGACGTGCAGTGCCAGGTTGACCTTGGCGGGCGCCGCCTCGGTGAAGTGGGGGTCCGCGTCGGACGCCATTACTGGGCGGGCACGGCCTGACCGTCCGCCACCGGGGCGGGCTTGGGCGCAGCCTCGATTGCATCGAGGCCGTCGGCAAGCTTCTTGGCGACGCGCTCCTTGACGTTGCCTTCCTTGTCGACCGACGAAGCGATGTTCCACTGGAACCTTGCCTCGAGCTTGCGCCCGGCGCGCCAGTAGGCATCGCCCAGATGATCGTTGATCTCGGGATCGGTCGAGCGCAGCTGAACGGCGAGTTCGAGCTGCTGAACGGCTTCCTCGAAACGGCCGAGCCGGTAGTAGGCCCAGCCCAGGCTGTCGATGATGTAGCCGTCATTGGGTGCCGCAGCGACGGCCTTCTGGATCATGTCCAGTGCCGGCATCAGGTTGAGACCCTGGTCCACCCAGCTGTAGCCGAGATAGTTCAGCACCTGCGGCTGGTCGGGGTTCAGCTCGAGCGCCCGCTTGAAATCCGGTTCGGCCTTGGCCCACTCCTTGTTCCGCTCATAGGAGATGCCGCGGACATAGTAGAAGCGCCAGTCGCCAGGGTGGTTGCCGCCGGCAACGGCCAGCGCCCTGGTGTAGGTATCGGCGGCCTCGGCGTACTTCTCGGCGGCGCGCTGCATGTCGCCCAGCACCGAGAGCGCTTCGAGGTCATCGGGGTTCTGATGCACGATGTTGCCGAGCCGGCGCAGGGCCTCATCGCGATCGCCCATGGAGTTCAGGTTCTCGGCGACGCGCACCACGGCCATCGGCTTCATCGGGGAATCCATGGGGATGCGGTCGTAGACGGCGTTGGCCGCCTGATGCTGGTCGGCGCCATCGAGCAGCTGGCCATAGACCAGGTCGATGATGTCGGACTTGGGATCAAGGTACATCCCGAGTTGCAGGAACACGGCAGAGGTATCGGGGCTGCCCTCACGAGCGAGCGCAACGCCAACCGAATGGAACATCTCGGCCGCGCCGGCCTGCACGTCCGCGGCGAAGACCCCGGGGCGCTGCTTGCGGTCGATCTTTTCCTTCACGGCGTCGATCAGCGGGTGGCTCAGACCCTGGTCCTCGAAGCCGGCGATGACCTTCTCGGCCTCGTCGAAACGCCCGGCATTGCCGAGCATGCGGGCATAGGCCTCGACGATGCGGGCGACCATCGGGTCGGTCTCGTACGCCTTGGCAATCAGCTTGAGCGCCTCTTCGCTGCGCCCTTCGACATCGGCCATCACGGCGCGGTGGAAGACGAGGAAGTCCTCGAGACCGCCCTCGGCGATCTCGTCCAGCACCTTGCTGGCCTCGTTGCTCTTGCCGTCGCCGACCAGTGCCCAGGCGCGCAGGATGCCGCCGGTGATGCCGGCAAAGGTGTCGCCGCCCACCGTCTCGAGTTCCCGGGCTGCGGCACCGTAGCGGCGCTCCTTCACGGCCTGGGTGCCGATGACGAGGCTGGCAAGATCGTTGGGGGCGCTGAGATCGAGCAGATGCTTGGCTACCCGGGCTGACTCGGCGATCTGGCCGTCGGCCGCGTAGGCGATGAAGCTGCGCTCGACGAGGACGGGGTTCTCCCAATCATTCTCGGCGGCGAGGCGGAAATAGCGGGCGGCGTCCTCGGTCCTGAGGTCGGACAGGGCCTGCTTTCCGGCCAGATAGCTGCCCGTGACGCTGTCGTTCAGCAGCGGCAGCATCGTGCTGTTTTCGAGCGCCGAAGCGCCACCGAAAACAAGCATTGAGGCGAGAACGACACCGGACAAGAGGCGGGCTTTGTGAGTCACGTGGCTCGAATGCTCCGAGGGACAGGGTAGTTTTGCACTAGCCTTGGAAAGATGGGCGATTTTGGGACTGCGCCGCAAGGGGTGGGCACAATCTAGTGAGCGGCTACATGCCGGAGTAGTTCGGGCCCGAGCCACCTTCGGGCGGGACCCAGGTGATGTTCTGCGCCGGATCCTTGATATCACAGGTCTTGCAGTGGACGCAGTTGGCGGCGTGGATGCGGAAGACCGGTGCGCCACCCTCCTCGGCCAGCTCGTAGACTCCCGCCGGGCAGTAGAGGGGAGCCGGCTCGCCGTAGCGGGGGAGATTGTCGCGCACCGGCACGTCGGGATCGGTGAGCTTCAGGTGGATTGGCTGGTCTTCGTCGTGGCTCAGGCTGGCAAAGTACACGGAATTCGCCCGGTCGAATGTCGTCGTACCGTCAGGCGTCGGATAGGCCTTGGGCGTGACTTCCTTCTTCGGACGCAGTTTCTCGAAGTCGGCCTTGCCGTGGCTGAGGGTGCCGAAGGCAGATGCGCCGAACAGCGCCTGGAACCACAAATCGAAGCCACCGAGCAGCACCCCCAGATAGGTGCCGAAGCGGGACCAGAACGGCTTGAGGTTGCGCACCGGCCTGAGCTCGGCGCCAATGCCGGTGGCGAGCACGGACTCGTTGAGCCCCTCGAGCGTGTCGTGCGCCCTGCCCGCGCCGATCGCCGCGGCGACGCGCTCGGCAGTGGCCTTACCCGACAGGATAGCGTTGTGGATGCCTTTGAGAGCCGGAACGTTCATGAAACCGGCAGAACAGCCGATGAGGGCGCCGCCGGGGAAGGCAAGGTCGGGGATCGACTGCAGACCGCCCGACGTCATCGCCCGCGCGCCGTAGCTCAGGCGGCGGCCGCCGGCGAGCAACCGTGCGATCGCCGGATGCTGCTTGAAGCGCTGGAACTCGCCAAAGGGCGACAGCGTGGGGTTGTCGTAGGAGAGGTGCACGACCAGCCCGAGATAGAGCTTGTTGCCCTGCGCGTGATAGGCGAAGCCGCCACCCGAGGTCGCGTCGTCGAGCGGGTAGCCGAGATAGTGGTCGATGCGGCCCGCCTCATGGCGATCCGGTGCGATCTCCCACACTTCCTTCATGCCAAGGCCGTAGAGCTGCGGGTCATGGCCGTCGGCGAGCCCGAACTGGCGGATCAGCCCCTTGGCCAGCGAGCCGCGCGCGCCCTCGCCGATGAGCGTGTACTTCGCCTTGAGCGCGATTCCGGCGGCATAGGTGGACTTGGGCTGTCCATCGGCGCCGACCCCGAGGTCACCGGTGATGATGCCCTGGACGCGCCCACCTTGGCCGGTCAGCACATCGACTGCAGCCGTCATGGGGAAGATATCGACGCCCAGCGCCTGCGCCTGCTCGCCCAGCCAGCGCACGAGGTCGCCCAGGCTGACAATCACAGCGTCGGGCACCTTCATCTGCGGCGGGATCATGAACCCGGGAAACGGTATGTCGCCGGCCGCCGTAAGGAAGTGGAACGTGTCGCGGATCACGTCGGGACCGGCGGGGGCCCCCATGTCGCGCCAACCCGGCAGCAACTGGTCGAGCCCGACCGGATTCATCACCGCGCCGGAGATGATGTGCCCGCCGATCTCGGCGGATTTTTCCACCACAGTAACGGCGAGGTCGGGCGCAACCTGTTTGAGCCGGATGGCGGCGCTGAGCCCGGCGGGACCGGCGCCCACGATCAGCACGTCGGTCTCGAGAATCTCGCGGTTACCGGCTTCGGCCAATGGATAAGTCCAGTGCAAGGTAGCGGGGGAAAGCGGGCTGTGACATAACAGAACACATGTCCGAAAATCGACCGCTAAATGATGCCGAAGCCCGAACGGCGCTCGACTGGTATCGTGCCGTCGGGGTCGATTTCGCCGTGGGCGAGGAGCCGGTCGATCGCTTCGCGGCGTCTGCCGCACCCTCGCGCGCGCGCCCTGCCCCGGCACCGGTGTCGGAAGCCGCGCCCGCCCCTGCCGTCGCGATCTCGCTGACGTCCGACCCCACGGAAACGACCGCCCTCGCCGCCAGCGCACAGACGCTCGACGCCCTGCGTGCCGTGATGGATGCCTATGAGGGGTGCCTGCTCAAGAAGCGCGCCACGCAGCTGGTGTTCGCCGACGGCAATCCCGAAGCCGAGATCATGCTGGTGGGCGAAGGCCCCGGCGAGCAGGAGGACCTGCAGGGCAAGCCCTTCGTCGGCCGTGCCGGGCAGTTGCTCGATCGCATGCTGGCTTCGATCGGGCTCGACCGCACCAAGGTCTACATCGCCAACATGGTGCCCTGGCGCCCGCCGGGAAATCGCGAACCTTCACCCGAGGAAATGGCGCTCTGCGCGCCCTTCCTGCTGCGGCAGGTCGAACTGGTTGCGCCCAAGTTCCTCGTGACGCTCGGCAACGTGCCGACCAAGTCGCTGTTCCAGACGCAGAACGGCATCACGCGGATGCGTGGCCAGTGGCGCGACCTTACCGTCGGGAGCCACCCGGTCCGGGCGTTGGCGACACTGCATCCGGCCTACCTGCTGCGGACGCCGGCTTCGAAGGCCATGGCCTGGCGCGACATGCTGAGCCTCAAGCAGGCGATAGACGCCTGATCGACGGCGGCAGTCTACCAGCCGCCTCCGCCACCACCGCCGCCACCGCCACCTGAGCCGCCGCCACCACCGCCGCTCGAAAAGCCGGAGCCCGACGACGAACTGGGCTGGGCGGCGACCATGGCGGCGCTCATGCCGGTGGCGACCGAGGAAACCGTGTTGGCAAACCCGCCGGAACTGGTCGACCAGTTCCGGCCTGAGTAGAAGCCGGGCTGGTAGGTGCCACCGCGCGCATCGGCTACGGCGTTGCGGGCGAGTTCGGCTTCGAAGTGCTTCGACCACGGCTTTTCGACGCCCAACGCAATGGCATAGGGCAGGATGCGTTCGAAGCGCTCAACCGTCATCGGCGGCTCGTTGTCCATGTTCAGCCGGTTCTTCTCGGCCGTCTCCATATACATCTTGAAGCCATCGAGCTGGTCCATGACCTTGCGGCCCTGCACCGTGGGCGCGCGCATCAGCACGGCGAAGACGACGTTGACGAAGATGATCGAGGCGGCGCCGATCAGCGGGCCGTCCAGCCTCAAATCGGTGAGCAGGCTCCCGGCGGCGCCGAGCAGGTTGCCGCCGAAGATCAGGGCCCAGACGCTGACGATGATCTTCACAAGCACCGGGCTTTGCCAGAAGCCGCGCAGGATGCCGGCGAGCACGCCGATGAAGATCGCGCCCATCGCGGCAAAGACCAGCGTCAGCGGATCGATCATGTCGAAGATAACCATGCCCAGCAGCAAAAGCGCCGACAGGGCAACGCCGAAGACGATGTAGCCGGTGTTGTTGTTGAAGTAGACCTGCCGGTTCTCGCCCTCGATAGCGGCGACGAACTGGCCGCGCGTCTCGTTGAGCTTGGGCCCGGTCGTGGTGTTGACCGTTACGCTGCGCTGCGACTTCAGGTAGTTGAAGAGCAAGCGCTCGGCCGCGCCGAGATCGGCGGGCGGCTCCTGGCCGGTGACGGTGACGGTCAGCGTCTTGCCGGGATTGTCGATCTTCACCAGCCCCTTGACGCCCAGGTCGAAGATCGAGGCGGTAAAGGCGGTCCAGCCGCTCTTGTCCCAGCCCATGCCGTCGACATACTCCGCCAGCGCAGGCGAAAAGCCCTTGGGCGGGTGGAAGAGCGGGATGATCGTCCCCTTCTTGGGATCGCGACCCACCGAGGTCCAGGCGAGGAGGTTGTAGAGCAGCACCAGTCCCACGGCGATGGCGGGCACCACGACGTCGCGGTGATCGCTCAGCCACCAGACCAGCCGGTCCCAGCCCTGTGGCTCGGCGAGGATGCCCTTCTGGAACGACGCAGCGACGCTAAGGCCTTCGCCGGAGGCGAGCGGCCTTGTGGCGCGGAACGTGGCGGTGTTGTCGGAGGTGCGGGTGACCGTCACTGCCTGCTCGGTCGAACCGGGGCGGCCGGTGTAGCCGACGAGCTTGTCGATCACCGCGCCTTCGGGCAGGCGGATGGAGGCCACGGCTTCGTCGATGGGGAAGTTCCAGTAGTTGCCGGTGGCGTTCCAGAACAACTCGTCATGGTCCTCGAAGGTCCGCGCCATGCGGCTCATGGTGTAGCGGATAGTGTACTTGTGGAGCCCGTAGCTCAGGGTCACATCGGGGTCGCCGATGCGGATGCGCTTGAAGCCGGCGCCGATGTTCTCGAGCTTGTACTGCTCCTCGCGCCCGTCGCGCGTCACTGTCTGCACGTCGAGCGTCGAGCGCAGCCGCGAATTGTCGGGATTGATGAGGATGAGCGGGATGTCGCGGTAGATGCCGCGCCGGATCTCATAGCCCTCGGCCCGTACGACGATCGTCTCGATGACATCTACCGAGCCATCGGCGCGGAGCGTCACGGCGGAGGAGAACGAGGTTATGGCCTCGCGAGCGGTGGCCGGGAGGGCGAACAGCAGGGTGAGGATCAGCGCCAGCAAAACGCCAAGGCGGCCGGCCAGAGCCGACAGGGACGGCCCCCTCCCATCCTCCCCCACAAGGGGGGAGGTGAAGAGTCGAGTTTGGGGCGCGATCGAGCCAGATGCACCGGCAGGCACCTCCCCCCTTGTGGGGGAGGATGGGAGGGGGCCGTCTCTATGCATTTTGGCGCCCCTCGTCGCAGCAGCTAGAACTTCACCTGCGGCACGGCGCGTTCGGCCTCGTTGTCGAGCTCGAAGTACTCGGCTTTCTCGAACTTGAACGCGTTGGCGACGACGTTGGACGGGAAGCTCTCGACGGTCGTGTTCAGGTTGCGGACAGAGCCGTTGTAGTAGCGGCGGGCCATCTGGATTTCTTCTTCGACGCCCTGAAGCGCTTCCTGGAACTCGAGGAAAGTCGTGTTCGCCTTGAGCTCGGGATAGGACTCGGCGATGGCGATCAGCTTGCCCAGCGCGCCCGACAGCGCACCCTCGAGCGCGCTGCGCTCGGCGGGGCTGGCATTGGCGCCGGCGGTCGCGGCGGCGCGGGCCTGGGTGACGGCTTCGAGCGTCTCGCGCTCGTGGCTCATGTAGCCCTTCACCGTCTCCATCAGGTTGGGGATGAGGTCGTTGCGGCGCTTGAGCTGCACATCGATGCCCGACCAGCCCTCTTCCTTCAGCTGCCGCTTGGAGACGAGGTCGTTGTATACGAATATCGCATAGCCAACGACCGCGACGAGGATCGCGAGAATAATCAGGCCGGTCATGGAGCCCTCCGCAGTGCCGGGTCACCGCGGAGCTTGTCACCGCGGAACTGGGCCTTCAACTGAATTGCGCTGGCTGAACCGGAAATGAACGTGTTTCTGGAGGGAGTTCCGGTGCGTCCCTGATGTTCGAAATGAACCAAATATCAGTCAACGCCGCATCATAACTTGATTTCAGTTAAGGCTCGTCGTGATCCTCATCGAGGATCGGGTCACGCTTGTGCCGAGTGTGCCGCTTGTAGCCCTTTGGGTCCTCTTCGACCTTGGGCTGAAACTGGCCTTCACGTAGCGCGCGGGCCGCAACATTGCGCGGCGCGGTTTCCTTGCGCGTGAGCTTGACGGTAATCTTCTCGTCCTTGGCCATGGCTCAGGATAGCGCCGGAACAGCAGCTTGTCAGTGCTGCTTGAAGTACTGCACTTCGCGCTCGTGCTCTTCGGCCGCCTCGCGCGTATCGAAGGTCCCGAGGTTGCGGCGCTTGCCGGTCCTGGGGTCGGTCTTCCTCGAGTAGAGCCTGAACTCGCCGGACTTGAGCTTGCGGATCATTGGCATTCTCCTCGCGGGGGAGAACGTCGGGCCACCGTGTCCGTTCCGAGCTGCTACCGCTCGCTGAGGCGCGGCATCAGTTCCACGAAGTTGCAGGGCTTGTGCCGGTTGTCGAGCTGGGCGCGGAGGATGCCCTCCCAGGCGTCGCGGCAGGCGCCGCGCGAACCGGGTAGCACGAAGACGAAGGTCTCGCCGATCAGGCCGCCGGTCGCCCGCGACTGCAGCGTCGAGGTCCCGACGGTGGTCGAGGAATACTGGTGAAACAGCACCGAGAATCCTTCCATCCGCTTCTGGAACAACGGCTCGAGCGCCTCCGGCGTCACGTCGCGGCCCGAAAAGCCGGTGCCGCCGGTGGTGATGATGGCATCGACCCCGGGGTTCACCACCCATTCCATCACCTTGGCGCGGATCTGGTGGATATCGTCGCGCACGACGGCGCGCTCGAAGCAGTTGTGCCCGTCGGCTTCCATCAGCGACTTCAGCAGCGCGCCACCCGTATCGGTCTCAAGCGTGCGCGTGTCGGACACGGCCAGCACCGCGATCGAGAGCGGGGTGAAGGTCCTCGCAAGGTCCAGTTCGGACTTGAACATATTCTTACTCCGGCCGGGGCTTGTCCGACTTGTCGGTATCGCCGGGAGCATCGGGCTTGGGGTGCTCTGGCACAAGTACTACCGGCTCGATTGGATCGGGGACCAGGATCTCGGCCTCGCCTTCGGGAGCGGGCGGGGCCTTGGCGGGTGGCGTGCGCGGGATGTTGTCCTGGTTCTCGTCGGCACGCGGATCGAGCGTCACGGTGCCGGGCGATATCGGCTTTTCGGCGTTCATGGCGCGGAAGCGGACGCGACCCGTGGCATCGCGCACCGGCCTCACCTTCATGCGCAGGAAGGCCGTCACCGCCAGCGCGCCGTGGAAAGTCGCCGTGACGATGAAGAGCCCGACGGGGGCGATGACGTTCATCACCCAGCTGGCGAGTATCGGGCCGATGGCGAGGCCGATACCGAGGATCAGCAGCATGCCGCCGGCGACGCGGCCGAACTCGCCCTCCTTGGCGAAGTCGTTCGCGTGGGCGACGGCGATGGCATAGAGCGGGTAGGCGCCGAAGCCGTAGAGCCCGAACAGGATGAACATCAGCACCCCGCTGCTCGGGTTGAGCAACACCGTGATCAGCCCGATGAGCGCGGAAAAGCCGCTGAGACCGACGATCACCATCCGTCGGTCGATCCGGTCGGACAGCCGGCCGAAGGGCGTCTGCGCCACCGCACCGACGACGGCGGTGACGGCGAACAGATAGGCGAGCGTCGACGCGTCGAGCTTCTGCTCGAACCCGTAGACCGGCGCGAGCGTGCCGAACGTGCCGTTGGCCATGCCGCAGGCGAAGGCAGCGATCACCGCGAGCGGCGAAGTCTTGTAGAGCAGTACCACGTCGAGCCGGGCCGACGAGATTGGACGCGGTTGGGGCGTGGAGGTCAGCGCAGTCGGCAGCACGGCGCAGATGAAGGCGATGGCTCCGACCACGAACGGGATGTGGCCGTAGGTGCCGGTCACTGCCATGGCGAGCTGACCGACGGTCGAGGCGGCCATGTTGATGGTGGTATAGACGGAAAAGATGGTGCCGCGGCTGCGATTGTCCGCCACCTCGTTGAGCCAGCTCTCGACGATCATCGCCGCGCCGGCGAAGCAGAAGCCGGAGAAGGCGCGCAGCACGATCCAGCCGATATCCTGGATCCACAGCAGGTTGAGCAGGATCGTCACGGTGCCGATCGCCGCCATGATCGAGTAGGCGCGGATGTGGCCGACGCGTTTCACCAGCATCGGCACAGTGATGGAGCCGGCGACGAAACCGACGGACCAGCCGGTGCCGATAAGGCCCAGCGCCGTCAGGGAAAAACCCTCCTCGGCGCCACGCACCGACATTAGCAGGCCCTGCAACCCTCCTCCGAACATCAACAGGGCCGAGCCGATGAACAGGGCGTAGATTTTCAGGGCGGCGGACATGGGCGCTTTCTGCGTTCGCTGATCCCGAGGCGCTTGCCTATGGAGTCGGACCAAATTCGGGCAGGACAATCAAGGTCGTGCAATATTCTTGGAAGTTTAGTCTTAAGTTGGAGTTCAAGCGCGACCGCAGGGCGACGTTTCGCTTCTCATCGTCCCCAAAGTGGCCGTCGCAATGGACAATCCCCCCTGCCCTTTGCTAGTCCTCCCGCGCTCTCAACGCCGGTTTCCCAAATGCCCGAACTTCTCGTCGAACTGTTCTCGGAAGAAATCCCTGCGCGCATGCAGCGCAAGGCAGCCGAGGATCTGAAGAAGGCCGTCACCAATGCGCTGGTCGATGCGGGCCTCGTCTACGAGGGCGCCAAGGCGTTCGTGACGCCGCGCCGCCTCGCCCTGACGGTGACCGGCCTGCCGGCCCGCTCGCCCGATACGCGCGAGGAGAAGAAGGGCCCGCGCGTCGGCTCGCCGCAGCAGGCGATCGACGGCTTCCTCAAGGCGGCCGGGCTCGCCTCCATCGACCAGGCCAAGGTCGAGAGCGACCCCAAGAAGGGCGAGTTCTACGTCGCCCATATCGAGCGCAAGGGCGCCGAGGCGACCGAGATCCTCGCAACGCTCCTGCCCAAGGTGATCACCGGCTTCGAGTGGCCGAAATCCATGCAGTGGGGCAATGGCGGGCTGACCTGGGTGCGGCCGCTGCGCGCCATCACCGCCACCTTCGGCACCGACAACGACGAGCCGGTCGTCATCCCGTTCAAGTCCAACACGGTCGCCTCCGGCCAGACCACCTATGGCCACCGCTTCCTCGCGCCCGAGGCGATCCGCGTGAAGCGGTTCGACGATTACGTCCAGGCGCTCGAGAAGGCCAAGGTCGTCCTCGACATCGATCGCCGCAAGGAGATCATCAAGGCGGACGCCGACAACCTCGCCTTCGCGCAGGGCCTCAGCGTCATCCATGACGAGGGCCTGCTCGAGGAAGTCGCGGGCCTCGTCGAGTGGCCGGTGGTGATGATGGGGTCGTTCGACCCGGCCTTCCTCGAAGTGCCCGAGGAAGTGATCATCGCGACCATCCGCGCCAACCAGAAATGCTTCTGCCTGCGCGACGCGTCGGGCAAGCTCGCGCCCAACTTCATCATCATCTCGAACCAGATCGCCGAGGACGGCGGCAAGGCGATCGTCGCCGGCAACGAGCGCGTCATCCGCGCACGCCTGAGCGACGCGCGCTTCTTCTACAACACCGACCTCGCCCTGCCGCTCGAGCATGGCCTGCCCAAGCTCGAGGAAAGCATCTTCCACGCCAAGCTCGGCACGCAGTTCCAGCGCGTCGAGCGCCTGGTGAAGCTCAGCGGCGAGATCGCGCCCAAGGTCGGCGCAGACGCTGGGCAGGCCAAGCGCGCTGCGATGCTCGCCAAGGCCGACCTCGTCACCGGCATGGTCGGCGAGTTCCCCGAACTGCAGGGCGTCATGGGCCGCTACTATGCCCTGGCGCAGGGTGAGCCGGCGGCCATCGCCAACGCCGTCTCCGACCACTACAAGCCGCTCGGCCCCACCGACCTCGTTCCCGGCGAGCCGGTCGCCATCTCCGTGGCGCTCGCCGACAAGCTCGACGTGCTCACCGGCTTCTGGGCCATCGACGAAAAGCCCACCGGCTCGCGCGATCCGTTCGCGCTGCGCCGCGCCGCGCTGGGTGTCATCCGCATCGTCACTGACAACGAGCTCACCTTCCCGCTCACGGTCGAACCGGATCTGCTCAGCTTCTTCCACGATCGCCTGAAGGTGTCGCTGCGCGATGCCGGGGCCCGTCACGACCTCGTCGATGCAGTCATCGGCAAGGACAGCAACGACATCCTCGAGATCACCCGCCGGGTGGATGCGCTGAGCAAGCTGCTCGATTCCGAGGACGGCAAGAACCTCCTCGCCGGCTATCGCCGCGCCGCCAACATCCTCTCGATCGAGGAAAAGAAGGACAAGCGCAGCTACAACGAGCCCGTCGTCGAGGAGCAGCTCAAGCTCGATGAGGAAATCGGGCTCGCCGATGCCATCATGAAGGCCGATGCGGCTGTGGCAGCCAAGGTCGCCGCCAACGACTATCCCGGCGCGATCACCGCCCTCGCGACGCTGCGCCAGCCGGTCGACCGCTTCTTCGAGGCGGTGCTGGTCAACGATCCGGACGCCGCCGTCCGCGCCAACCGGCTCAACCTCCTCGCCAAGCTCCGCGACACGATGCGGCTCGTGGCGGACTTCTCGAAGGTCGCGGGCTAGACGACCTGCCCGAACAGCAGGCCGACGCCAAAGGTGACGGCCATGGCGATGGCGCCCCAGAGCAGCACGCGAAGCGCCGGCTTCACCATGCCGGCTCCGCCGGTCCAGCCGCCGAGCGCCCCCAGCACGGCAAGCGCGACGAGTGTGACCACCATCGTGGTCGGCAGCAGGGCCGAAGGCGGCGTCAGCAGCACGGTCAGCAGCGGCACCGCGGCTCCCACCGCGAAGGTGATGGCGGAAGTGACGGCCGCCTGCAGGGGATTGGCCGCCAGGTGCTCGACGATCCCCAGTTCATCGCGGCTGTGGGCGGCCAGCGCATCGCCGGCCATCAGTTCCACCGCCACTTGCCGGGCAAGACCGGGGCTTAGGCCGCGCCTGACATAGATATCGGTGAGTTCCTCGAGCTCGGCCCCCGGCTGATCGGCCAACTCGCGACGCTCGCGCTCGAGGTCCGCCTGCTCGGTGTCGGCCTGCGAACTCACTGAAACATACTCGCCGGCGGCCATCGACAGGGACCCAGCGACGAGCCCGGCAACGCCGGCCGAGAGGATCGCGGTGTGTCCCGCATTCGCTGCGGCGATGCCGACGATGAGACTTGAGGTCGAGACGATCCCGTCATTGGCGCCGAGCACTGCCGCACGCAGCCAGCCGATGCGCTCCATCGCATGCCGCTCGGTATGATGCGGAATTCTGCTCATCATCCACCTCCTGCCGCTGCTCCGGGCCCGGCGCCCGCCCCTTCCATTATCACATGAGGAAGCGCGCGGCCTGATAAGGCTAGAACCCAAAGGTGACGCCATCTCGAAGGTCGGCGGTAACTCCGGCGCCTCAGGCCGGCTCCCGCGCAAGGTCCATGAAGGCCCGCACGTTCAGCGTCAGGAACCGCTGCGCCGGATAGACGAAGAATACCGGGGCCGGCTCGGTGCCGAACTGGGGCAGCACACGCACCAGGGGCGCGTCCGGCGTCACCGCGTTGAAATCGGGCAGCAACCCGATCCCCGCGCCCCGCTGCACGAAGGCGCGGATCGTCTGCAAGTCGTCGGCGCTGATGCGGCTGCGCTCGGGAAGGGTGTAGCTGTGCCCGCCCGCGACCAACCGAAAGCTCTCAGGCATGCGCGAGAAGCGGATGATCTGGTGCCGCGCCAGGTCTTCGAGGCTGGCCGGCATGCCGTGGCGCCCGAGGTAATCGCTGCTCGCCCATAGCCCGAGGCTGCCCGACACGAACTTCCGGCTGAGCATGGTCGAGTCCCGCATCGGCCCGGCGCGGACCGCGAGGTCCACCCCCTCCCCGATCAGGTCCACCTGCCGGTTGGTGACGACGAGGTCAATGTCGGCTCGCGGATAGTGCTCGAGGAAGCGCTCGCAGAGCGCAGGCAGGACCGTGCCAGCAATATCGGATGGGGCCGTGATGCGGAGAAGACCCGACGGTTCGGAGCCGGCGGCAGCAAGCTGGCTCTCACCGGCCTCCAGCGCGTTCAGCGCCTCGACGCAATGGCCGAAATAGGCCTGCCCGGCCTCGGTCACATGCATGCGACGGGTGGAGCGCTGGATCAGCGTGACGCCCAGCCGCTCCTCGAGCCTCGCGATCCTGGCCGAAACCGTTGTGGTGGGCATGCCGAGGTCGCGGGCCGCCGCGGCGAAGCTGCCGGCCTGCACCACCCGAACGAACACATCGATGCCGTTGAGAACCATGGCCTATTATGCATGATCCTGCACGATGTCTCCATCACTATCCCGATTGTTGCATCAAACGGTATCCGTCATCTTCGCCCGAACGCGAGCGGATCATCCGCTCCACAATCAATGGACGCGAAAGATGGACTTCCTGACCTCTCTCGATTTCTGGCTCTGGGCGGCACAGGTCGCCGCCGGCGCCATGTACCTGATGGCGGGCGTGATGAAGAGCACGCAGCCTATCCCCAAGCTCGCCGGCATGATGAAATGGCCGGGCGACGTGCAGCCCGGCTTCGTGCGCTTCATCGGCGGTGTCGACTCGGCGGCTGGCCTCGGCCTGATCCTGCCGATGGCGACAGGCATCCTAACCTTCCTGACACCGCTGGCGGCGCTCGGCTCGGTCGTGCTGCAGATCATCGCCATCGGCTATCACGGCAAGCGCGGGGAAACCGGGCAGACGCTGGGCGCCAACCTGCTGTTGCTCGCCCTCTCTGCCTTCGTGTTGTGGGGACGCCGCGGCCTGCTCGGGCTCTAGAGCCCGAAGGTCACGTTGCCTTCAGCATCCATGGCGAAGGCAGGGTTCCAGGCGATCTCCCAGGCGTGGTCATCGGGATCGGCGACATAGCCGCGGAGTCCGCCATGCGGCGGGGCATCGGCCGGGCGCGTGATCCGGCCGCCGGCGACCGCGAGACGGTCCATCAGCGGGATCACCTCGGCGGCCGTGCGGACATTGTGGGCCAATGCGAACGCACCGGGGGTCACGAGCCCGGTGCGGTTCATGTCTTCCTCGAGCAGGGGCGTGAGGAACAGCCCCAGCACGACCCCGTTCAACTGGTAGAAATCGATGACGTCGCTCGTGTGAACCGGCGTCCAGCCGAAGCCTTCGCTGTAGAACCGCCTCGAGCGAACGAGGTCGGTGGTACCGAGGGTGATGACGGAAACTGATGCCTGCATGGCCAAGACCTTTCCTATCGCCGCTCCACTCTGGAGGGCGTTCAAGGTCATGGGACTCAGTCGCCACAGCGAAGGCCAGGACCGCCGAAGCGGGACAGGGCTAACCGCACCTGCCTCTCCTTTTCTGACCGGTGCAGGGTAGCGCGCGCCACAATCGGGTCAATCGGTGCAGAAAGTTATCCCCGCCAGTTTGTTCTTGTTCTGTTCTCGCGCAACTGGTACTCCTAACGGAACGTTACCGGGTGACGAGTCGCCGCCCGGACCGTTGGAGATGCACCATGCGGGTCACCGCGCCGAACTTCGAACAGCTGGAGCGCCTGAACGGCACGCGCGATGCCGATCTCATCGCGCGCCGATATGTCGACCCTGCGCTCAACCGCGGGCGTGGCGCGCAGACCAACAAGGGCAGCCGATACGACAAGGAGAGCCGCGAGGCCTTCGACGACGGCTGGGGCATGGTCGAGGACCTGAAGCCCTTCGAGACGATCGAACATGTCGAGCGCGCCCGCACCATCATCACCCGCAACGAGAGCCCCGACATCGGGTTCGACCGCTCGATCAACGCCTATCGCGGCTGCGAGCACGGGTGCTCCTACTGCTTCGCCAGGCCGACGCACGCCTATCTCGGCCACTCGCCGGGCCTGGAGTTCGAGCGCGACATCTATGTGAAGTCCAATGCGGTCGATCAGCTGCGCCGTGAGCTGGCTGACAAGCGCTACAAACCCAAGCCCATCGCCATGGGCACGAACACCGACCCGTACCAGCCGGCCGAGCGCAAGCACAAGCTGACGCGCGGAATCCTCGAGCTGCTGCTCGAGACGAAGCACCCGGTCACCATCACGACCAAGTCGGCGCTGGTGGTGCGCGACCTGGACATCCTGAAGCCGCTGGCCGAGCTGAACCTCGTCCGCGTGGCGCTCTCGATCACCAGCATGGATCACAAGCTCAGCCGGAAGATGGAGCCGCGCGCCTCGACGCCGGAGAAGCGGCTCGAGGCGGTTCGGCTGCTCTCCGAAGCGGGCATCCCCGTTTCCGTCATGGCCGCGCCGATGATCCCGGCGATCAACGACATGGAGCTCGAGCGCATCCTCGATGCCGCCGCTGCCCAGGGCGCACGCGAGGCACACGCCATCCTGGTGCGCCTGCCGCTGGAGGTGCGCGACATCTTCCGCGAATGGCTGCTGCGGCACTTCCCCGATCGGGTAAGCCACGTGATGGGGCTGATCCGCGATGCGCGGGGCGGCAAGGACAACGACCCGAACTTCCATACCCGCTTCGTGGGCGAAGGCCCCTACGCCACCCTGCTCCGCCAGCGGCTCGAAATGGCACGCGTGCGCTACGGTCTGAACAAGCCGGTGCCGGCCCTGCGGACTGACCTGTTCGTGCCGCCCAAGGTCGACGACGGGCAGATGAGCCTGTTCTGAGGCCTGTCGGGCAGACCGCGCGGGCGGGGCAGCCATCGGCGAAGCTGGGGGGTGTCGCCTCACTGCTGCCGTGGCCCGCTGCTAGTCGGTAACGATGAAGATCGACGGGCAATCCGATCAGGTCAGTGCTGTGACAGCGCGGCCGCTTGCGTCGCCGGCCCAACTGGCGATGCTTGAGGACATGCCTCCCGATTCGCGTCCCGTCGTCCCCACAAAGCCCACGCTCAAGTTTGAGCGCGCCGCGATCAAGCTTGGTGCGACGATCGTGTGCGGGGTGGACGAGGCGGGCCGCGGGCCGCTTGCAGGACCGGTCGTGGTTTCGGCGGTCGTCCTCAATCACAAGCGGGTGCCCTCGGGGCTTAACGACTCCAAGGTGCTGAGCGCTGCCGATCGCGAAGAACTCTACAAGGAAATCATGGCCAAGGCCGTAGTCTCCATCTCGGTGATGCCGCCGTCGGTGATTGCCCGCATGAACATCCTCCAGGCTTCGCTGTGGGGCATGCGCCAGGCGGTGCTCGGACTGACGGTGAAGGCCGACCACGTGCTCGTCGACGGCAACCTCGTTCCCAAGGACCTGCCCTGCGCCGCGCAGGCGATCGTGGGCGGCGACGGCAAATCGGTGTCGATCGCAGCCGCCTCGATCATCGCCAAGGTGACGCGTGACCGGATGTGTCAGATCATGGATTGCGAGGAGCCGCATTTCGGCTTCGCGAGCCACAAGGGCTACGCCGCGCCGCAGCATCTCGAGGCTCTCACCGCCCACGGGCCAGGCCGCCATCACCGCATGGATTTTGCGCCCTGCGCCGCGGCCCAGCGCCTCAAGGACGCGGGGATCGTGGCTGCCGACCAGGTGGTGGCGGCCTAACCTCTTTCTCCTCGCCCCCTCTCTCCCATTGCTCAAGCCACGTGACACAGCTGCACCGCCCGGCAAATGGGGGCAGTGGGGTGGTGGCGTAGCTCCTTACGGCAGTGGCCGACGCGTATCTCGTGCTTAACCTTCTGCTAACCGCGACGTTTAAATCCCCTTTAACCCTAACGCCTTACAACGAGTACCGTTAGTTCTGCGTCAGGGTTCGAGTAATGTTGCGTACCGCGCGTACGGCGGCTTCCGCCGATGCGGAGGGGACCTCGCTCCCCATCGACACCATCCTTGTTGGCGATTGCATCGCCCACATGAATGCCTTGCCGGCCGGCTCGGTTGACCTGATTTTTGCTGATCCACCCTACAACCTCCAGCTGGAGCAGGGGCTCACCCGTCCCGACCAGTCGAGGGTCGATGGCGTGGATGACGACTGGGACAAGTTCGACAGCTTTGCCCACTACGATGTATTCACGCGGGCCTGGCTGAAGGCGGCGCGGCGCATCCTGAAGCCCGATGGCGCCATCTGGGTCATCGGCTCGTACCACAACATCTTCCGGCTCGGGGTCGCACTGCAGGACCTCGATTTCTGGATGCTCAACGACGTCATCTGGCGCAAGGCCAACCCGATGCCGAACTTCCGCGGCACCCGGTTCACCAATGCGCACGAGACGCTGATCTGGGCCGCCAAGGACCGCAACTCGCGCGTCACGTTCAACTACGAGCAGATGAAGCAGGCCAATGACGATGTGCAGATGCGCTCGGACTGGCTGTTCCCCATCTGCACCGGCGCCGAGCGCCTGAAGGGAGACGACGACGAGAAGCTGCATCCCACGCAGAAGCCCGAGGCCCTGCTCTACCGCGTCATCTCGGCGACGACGAAGCCGGGCGACGTGGTGCTCGACCCGTTCTTCGGAACGGGCACGACGGGCGCCGTGGCCAAGAAGCTGGGCCGCCACTTCATCGGCATCGAGCGCGAGGACACCTACATCGCGGGCGCCCTGAAGCGCATCGCCTCGATCCGGCCGCTGACAGCGGCAGCAATCGAGACGGCCGTGCCCAAGCGGCAAGCGCCGCGCGTCGCTTTCGGTTCGCTGGTCGAGATGGGTCTCATCAGCCCCGGCACCGAGCTCTACGACGATCGCCAGCGCTGGAGCGCCATGGTGCGCGCCGATGGCTCGCTGGTTTCGGGCCAGCACATGGGTTCGATCCACCGGGTCGGCGCGCTCGTCCAGGGCGCGGAGGCCTGCAACGGCTGGACCTTCTGGCATGCCCGGCAGGGCAGCCGCCTCTCCCCGATCGACGATCTGCGCAGCCAGGTGCGCGCGCAGATGGAACGCCTTTCAGCCTGAACGACCTCCAATCTACCAGGCTACCTCGCCGCCGGCCCCGAAAGGTGCCGGCGGCTCTGTTTTGGGCCTACTCCACTCCGGCGGTCACCAGCACCTTGCGGAAGACGCTCGGCAGCGCCTCATTGTCGAGTTCGCGCGGATCGGCCCACCAGCCGGCGCTGAGTTGCGCCGTGTCGGCGACGTGTGCCGACCACACTTCGAGCTCGAGCCGGAAATGGGTGAAGACATGCACCACCTGGCCGCGATGGCGCCAGTCCGAGGGGACGGGCGGAGCCACCGGCCGGCGGTCCGGGGTCCAGTCTGAGACCGGCGTCTCGGTCATCTTGGCGAGGAGACCGGTGTCGGCGCGTGTCTGCAAGTAGACATCGCCGTCGGTGTCGCGCATCACGAAGGCATGGCCGTAGCGTGTCGGGCGGTCGGCCTTCTCCGGCTTGACAGGAAAGCGCAACGGGTCGGCCTTGGCGCCGAGGCAGGCGGGCTCGAGTGGGCAGAGGATGCAGGCGGCGTTGCGCGGCGCGCAGATGGTAGCGCCCAAGTCCATCAGCGCCTGCGCGAAGTCCCCGGCCCGCGCGGGCACGGCGGTCTGAACCGTGGCGCGAACGAGGTCCTTCTCGTCGCGCACCGGCACATCGAGGGCGATGTAGCGGGCAACCACGCGGTCGACGTTTCCATCGACGACGGCGATGCGCTCGTCCGCGGTGATCGCGGCGATAGCGGCGGCCGTGTAGGGCCCGACGCCCGGCAACGTCAGCAGCTCGGCCGAGGAAGTGGGGAACCGGCCGCCAAAGCGCTCGACCACCGCCATGGCGCATGCGTGGAGATTTCGCGCCCGGGCGTAGTAGCCGAGCCCGGCCCACTCGACGAGCAGAGCCTCGAGTGGGGCCGCCGCGAGGTCGGCGACCGTCGGCCAGAGCGACAGGAAGCGCGCGTAGTAGCGCCCGACAGCCGCAACCGTCGTCTGCTGCAGCATGACTTCGCTAAGCCATACCCGGTAGGGATCGGGCGGGACGCCCCGGGCGCGGTCAGCCGGGCTTACACGCCAGAGCAGCGTGCGGGCGTGCCGATCGTACCACGCGAGAACGGCGTCGGCATCGATCGGTGTGGGGTTTTGCGGGGCCGCGGCTTTTGACATGATGGCGGCAACAGATGGCGCGCGATCCCAGTGCGCGCAAGCGGCGTCGGAAAGTTGTTACCAGTGGCCGAGAAAACCAAAGCCAAAGGCAAGGAAGAAGTCCCGCCCAAGCGGCTCAACCGTGCCGTCGGCGCGGGCGAAGCCCTGGGCAAGGTGCTCGATCCTGCGCTCAAGAAGCGCGGCTTTGCCAGCCGTGACATCATCACCCACTGGGCGGCCATCGTTCCCGCGCCCTATGACCGCATGGCGCGCCCCGACAAGCTCACCTGGCCGCGCGGCGAGAAGGGAGCCGAGGGCGCAGTGCTGCACCTGAGTTGCCATCCCGGTCATTCCCTGGCGCTCGCTCATGAGGGCCAGAAGGTCGCCGCCGCGGTGAACCGCTATTTCGGCTATTTCCTCGTCGGCCAGGTCCGGCTCAGCGCCACACCGTTCGAGCTGTCGGAGAAAGTGCCCGAGACGGTCCCCGCCCTGCCGGAGGTCACACGGGCCCGGATCGGCCGTACGGTCGACCGTGTGCAGGATCCCGGTGTGCGCGAGGCGCTGCGGGAGCTGGGCCAGGCGATGGCTCGGAAGAAGCTTTAGCGTCGCCGCTACCCAATTTAGGGATGATCCTGTGGATCACCGAGGGACCCCCACCCCCAACCCCTCCCCTCAAGGGGGAGGGGAGCTTCCAGGCCAACGCGAAGCTCGATTGCTGCGACGGTCGCCTCCCTCCCCCTTGAGGGGAGGGATTGAGGGAGGGGGTGGTGCGGTGGATCACCTGTGCCGCCGAACCCGCCCCAGTGAGAGCCGCCCGTTCTCACCAACTGTTCATCGTGGGTTGAGCTTGTCCCCGCTAGCCTGGGCGCGATATAGGCCTTGCAACGAAGAACGGAGAAAACTCGTGGCCAACCGTCGCAACATCCTCATCGGCTCGGGCGCCGCCCTTGTCGCCGCCGCGTCGGGCACGAGCCTGTCGCTGCTGCTTGGCGCCACGGCTGCGCAGGCGCAGCAGATCGACCAGGCCAAGCTGATGGCGCCGGCCGGCAACATTCCGGACCGTCCGCTCGGCAACAAGGACGCCAAGGTCACCGTCATCGAGTACCTGTCGCCCAGTTGCCCGCACTGCAAGGTGTTCGCGCTCGACGTCTATCCGCAGCTCAAGGCCGAATACATCGACACCGGCAAGATCCAGTTCATTGCGCGCCCGTTCATGCGCAACGTGCTCGATGCCGTGGTGTTCATGCTGGCCGAGGCGGCCGGCGACGAGAAGTACCACGACGTCATCGACACATTCTTCAAGACGCAGGACCAGTGGCTGACCTCCAACGCGCCGAACGACGCGCTGTTCGCCGTGGCCCAGCAGCTCGGTTTCACCAAGGAAAGCTATGACGCTGCCTTGACGAATCAGGACCTGTTCGCCGGACTGGAAGCCTTGCAGAAGCAGGCTCTCGACGAGTTCCAGCTGCAGGGCACGCCGACGTTCTACGTCAACGGCAAGAAGCTGACTGGGGAAAACTCGTTTGAGGCTCTCAAGGCCGAAATCGATCCGCTGCTGGGCTAAAGCGCGCGCTCCTAGGGGCGCGCGATGAAGTTCACGCGCCTCAAGGTCACCGGGTTCAAATCCTTCTGCGATCCGACCGAGCTCCACCTGGAGCCCGGTCTTTCCGGTGTCGTCGGCCCCAATGGCTGCGGCAAGTCCAACCTTGTCGAAGCGCTGCGCTGGGTGATGGGCGAAAGCTCATACAAGGCCATGCGCGCCTCCGGCATGGACGACGTGATCTTCTCCGGTTCGGGCAGCCGGCCGGGCCGGAACACGGCCGAAGTCACCCTGGTGCTCGACAATTCCGATCGCACCGCCCCTGCCCCGCTGAACAATGCCGATGTCCTCGAGGTCACGCGCCGCATCGAGCGCGAGTCCGGGTCGGTCTATCGCGTCAACGGCAAGGAAGTGCGCGCCCGCGACGTGCAGTTGCTGTTCGCCGATGCCTCGACCGGCGCGCATTCGCCTGCCCTTGTCCGCCAGGGCCAGATCGGCGAGCTGATCGCGGCCAAGCCGCAGCAGCGCCGTGCCCTGCTCGAAGAGGCGGCGGGCATCTCGGGCCTCCATTCCCGCCGGCATGAGGCGGAACTGCGCCTGCGCGCCGCCGAGCAGAACCTCGAACGCGTCGACGACGTCATCGCCCAGGTCGAGCAGCAGCTCGAAACGCTGAAGCGGCAGGCGCGCCTCGCCGTTCGCTACCGCGCGCTGTCGGGCGATATCCGCAAGGCCGAGGCGACCCTGTTCCACATCCGCTGGATCGCCGCGCGCTTCAACGAAAAGGACGCCGAGGCAGCGCAGGCGAAGCTGGTCCGCGAGCTCGCCGAGGCCCAGCACACCGAACTCGAAGCGCAAAAGGTCGTGTTCCTCGCCGACAAGGCACTGGCACCGCTGCGCGAAGCCGAGGCTGCCGCCGGTGCCGCGCTGCAGCGACTGACCATCCTTGCCGAGCAGCTCGACAACGAGGCCAAGCGCGCCGAGGCGCGGCTCAGGGAGTTGGACGACCGGCTGAAGCAGATCGAGCAGGACGCGGTGCGCGAGCGCACACTGGTCGTCGAGAGCGACGAGGCGCTGATGTCGGCCGCCGATGAGAAAGCCCGTCTCGAAGACGAGGCCGCCGGCGAACAGCAGGCGCTCGAAGAGGCGCGGGCCATTGCCGATGTCATTCAGGACGAGGTCGCGTTAGCTGATGCCGAGTCGCGCGCCGCTGCCGAAGCACTGGCCCAACTCCGCGCGCGCCGGGCCGCCGCCGAGCGCAGCGTCGGTGAGGCCCGTTCGCGCGCCGAGCGGCTCGAAAGCCAGGTTGCCGAGGTGGTGCGTGAGGCAGAGCAGGTTGCCCGCATGCTCGGCGCCGATGCCACGCTCACGGCCAAGCGAGAAGCTCTGGAGGGCGCCCAGGCCAAGGCCAAGACGGCCGAAAGCGACGCCATCGCCGCCGAGTCCGCCGCCAGCGCGGCGCAGGTCGCCGCCGATGCCATCCGTCCGGCGCTGCAGCAGATCGAGGCGTCGCTGACCCGGCTCGAGGCCGAAGCGCAAACGCTCAACCGCATCCTCAACAGCAGCGGCGCCGGCAAGTGGCCGGCTGTCGTCGACCAGCTCAAGGTCGCGCCCGGCTACGAAACGGCGCTCGGCGCCGCGCTGGGGGACGACCTCGACGCCTCGACAGATGCGCGCGCGCCGCTCCACTGGGCGGGTGCCGGTGCAGAGGGCGACCCGGCCCTGCCTGCCGGCGCCACCCCGCTCTCGCGGTTCGTTTCGGGCAGCCCGCTTCTCGCGCGCCGCCTCGACCAGATCGGCATCGTCGAGGCCGCCGACGGAGCGCAACTCATGGCCCAGCTCCAGCCGGGCCAGCGGCTGGTGAGCAAGCAGGGTGCGCTGTGGCGCTGGGACGGCTTCATCGCCGCGGCCGACGCACCGACTGCTGCGGCCGAGAAGCTGGCGCAGCGCAATCGCCTCGCCGAGATCGAGGCCGAGATCGGCGATGTCCGGACGTCGCGCAACACCCGCAAGGCCGATGCGGCTGCCCTCGCGGAAGCACTTGCCACCGCCCGCAATGACGAGCGCAACCGTCGCGAGGCGTGGCGCCTGGCGCAGCGCGAGATTGCGGCGGCCCAGGCCGAGGTCGACAAGGCCCAGCGCGCCATCAGCGATCTCGCCGCCCGACAGGCGGCACTAGAAGAGACACGGGCCCGGCTGGAGGCAGGTCGAGCCGAAGCGGCCGCCGCCGTCACCGAGGCTGAGCGGCATGCGGCCGAGGCGGGTGACGAAACCGAGGCCGCCACCCTTTATGGGGCCAAACAGGCCGCCCTTGCCGAACTCCGCCGCAAGGCCGACGACGCGCGCCTCAAGCTTGGCGGCTTCGAGACGGCCGCCCGCATGCGGACCTCGCGGCTGAGCCAGATTGCCAGCGACAGCGCCGCCTGGACTCGCCGGCGCGAGAGCGCCGCAGCCCAGCTCGCCACGCTCGACAGCCGCACCGGCGAAGTTCGCGAGCAGATCGCGGCGCTGCAGGCCTCGCCCGAGGCCCTTGCCGAGCGTCGGCGCGAGCTCGATGCGCAGATCGCCACGGCGCGCGAAGCCCACCAGGGTGCGGCGGACGCGCTCAGTGTCGGCGATACCCGCCACCGCGAGGCCGACAAGGCCCAGCGGCTCGCCCACGATGCGCTCTCCGGCTTCCGCGCCGAACTGGCCCGGGTGGAGGAGCGCATCAAAGGCCTCATCGCCCAGCGCCACCAGATCGAACGTCAGGTCCACGAGACGCTCAACGTCGAGGCAGGACAGACGGCCCAGCTTGCCGGCATCAAGCCGGAGCATGCCCTGCCCCAGGAATCGCAGGTCGAATCCCAGGTGGAGCGGCTCAAGGCCGAGCGCGAGCGGCTGGGCGGCGTGAACCTCGGGGCCGAAAAGGAATCCGAGGAGGTCCGCGAGAAGCTCGACCTCATGGTCAAGGATCGCGACGACCTGATCGCCGCCATCGCCAAGCTGCGCGGCGGCATCCAGAGCCTCAACCGCGAGGGCCGGCAGCGCCTCAACGAGGCTTTCGAAAAGGTCAACGCGCACTTCCAGGAACTCTTCACGTCGCTCTTCGGGGGTGGCACGGCTGAGCTGCAGTTCGTCGAGAGCGACGACCCGCTGGAGGCGGGGCTCGAGATCATTGCGCGGCCGCCGGGCAAGAAGCCGTCGACCATGACGCTGCTGTCTGGCGGCGAGCAGGCGCTCACGGCGATGTCGCTGATCTTTGCAGTGTTCCTCACCAACCCCGCACCCATCTGTGTGCTCGACGAGGTCGATGCTCCGCTCGACGACGCCAATGTCGAACGCTTCTGCAACCTGCTCGACACGATGACCCAGCGGACCGAGACCCGATTCCTGGTGATCACCCACAACCCCATCACCATGGCGCGGGTCGACCGCCTGTTCGGCGTCACCATGGCAGAGCGGGGCGTGAGCCAGCTGGTTTCGGTTGACCTCAAGGGCGCTGAAGCGGCCGTCCGCCAGGCAAGCTGAGCCCGGCGCCATGCCTTCCGGCTACGCCTAAAGTATCGCAACCGTGACGTCTGCGCCCTACACGTGCCGCAATCGCGGCGGGTAGAGTCGGCATGACTCAATGTCACACCTGTTAGCGCAGCCATTAAGTCATTATATTTCAACGACTTACATGGCCAAAACCAACCTTGACACCCACTGGGGCCACCCTTATGTTGCGCGCGACTTCGAGGGGCTCCAAACCATTGTGGCCCGGGCACGTTAGGGATGCGCATGAAAGCGCCACGAAAAACCGAACGTCCCGTAGCCGGCAAAAAAGCCGGGTCCCTGACTTCGGACCTAAAAGCCCGCATCGAGCGGGCCCGGGCCGAGAAGTCAGTGGCTGGGGACGATGAGTTCAGATCCGCCACGCGCGACATGTCTGCATTGAGCCGCGGCCTGCGACTCGGTTCGGAATTTGTCGCCGCAATCCTGGTTGGCGCAGGTCTTGGTTTCCTGCTCGATCAGTGGTTGCACACCAGCCCGTGGCTCTTTTTGGTCATGGTCATGCTGGGTTTCGCTGCAGGCGTGCTCAATGTGGTGCGTTCGGCTGCGGAAATGAACAAGGCGGTGCCACCGCCTACGGACGCCCCGCGCGCTCCGGATGAAACAGAAGAGTGAAGGCTCCAGCCTCAGGGTGTCATAGTTGGCCGATCCTAATGTAGTCGACCCGATCCACCAGTTTGCGATCACCGATATTTTCGCTTTCGGTGACAGCGGGCTGGGCATCACGAATGCCTCCCTCTTCATGATCCTGACCACGGGCCTCATTGCGGCCTACCTGGTCTTGTCGACGCAGCGCCGAAGCCTCGTGCCGAACCGGCTGCAGCTCGTTTCCGAGATGGCCTACGAGTTCGTGGCGGGAATGGTCACAGATTCAGCGGGCAAGGAGGGGATGAAGTTCTTCCCCTTCGTGTTCTCGCTCTTCATGTTCGTGCTGGTCGCGAACATGTTCGGCATGATCCCGGTGTTCTTCACCGTGACCAGCCACATCATCGTCACGTTCGCGCTGGCGCTGCTCGTCTTCGTTGTCGTCGTCGTCTACGGCTTCATGCGCAACGGACCCAAGTTCCTCAAGCTGTTCGTGCCGAGCGGCGTGCCGGGCTACATTCTCCCGCTCGTGGTCGTGATCGAGGTGATCTCGTTCCTCTCGCGGCCGATTTCGCTCTCCGTCCGTCTCTTCGCCAACATCCTCGCCGGTCACATCACCCTCAAGGTGTTCGCTGGTTTCGTGGTGACCATGGGTAGCCTCGGCTTCCTCGGCTGGCTCGGCGCGCTGCTGCCGCTGGCGTTGACGGTCGGCATCACGGCGCTCGAGTTCCTGGTGGCGGCGCTGCAGGCCTATGTCTTCGCGCTGCTGACCTCGATGTACCTCAACGACGCGATCCATCCGTCGCATTGATTTTCCCATCCCGGCGGTCACGGTGACCGTCCGGCCCCAACCCGCAGCACGTCGCTGCTAAGGAGACTGAAGAATGGAAGCTGAAGCCGCAAAGTTCATCGGTGCGGGTCTCGCCTGTTTCGGCATGGCGGGTGCTGCTATCGGTGTGGCCAACATTTTCTCGAACTTTCTGTCGGGCGCCCTGCGCAACCCGGCGGCCGCCCCGGGCCAGTTCAGCAACCTGATCTTCGGCTTCGCCGTGACCGAAGCTCTGGGCATCTTCTCGTTCCTGGTCGCCCTGCTGCTGCTCTTCGTGGTCTGATCCACGACCGACGGCCTAGCATCAGTCTTCGGGGCCCCGGGTGAGCTATCCGGGGTCTCCGATCATGAAGGGTAACGAAATGGCGGGCACAGCCCACGAGATTACTGTGGTGGCGCAGGCCGAAGGCGGCGATGTGCTTCAGGAGGGCGAAGTTGTAGCGCCCGCCGCGGAGCATGGCGCGACCGACGCTGCGCATGCCGCAACGGATGCCGCGCACGGCACCGAGACGCATGCCGGCACCGAGGAGCATGGCTCCGCTTTCCCGCCGTTCGACCCCTCGGGGTTCGCTGGCCAGCTCCTGTGGCTCGCCATCACCTTCGCGGCGCTCTACCTGCTGATGAGCCGCGTGGCCCTGCCGCAGATCGGCTCGATCCTCGAGACGCGCCGGACCCGTATCGAGGGCGACCTCAAGGAAGCCGAGCGTCTCCGCCAGGAGACCGAGAAGGCCGCTGCGGCCTACGAAGCGGCTCTCGCCGAGGCACGCAAGAACGCGCACGGCATTGCCGAGGAAACCCGCGCCGGCATCAAGGCTGACATCGACGGCCGCCGCGCCGACGTGGAAGCTCAGCTCGCCGCGCGCGTCGCCGAAGCCGAGGCACGCATCCAGTCCGAGAAGGACGCCGCCCTCGCCAATGTCGGCGCCATTGCCGCCGAGACGGCCCAGGCACTCGTCGCCAAGATCTCCGGCAGCGTAACGGCGGCGGAAGCCAAAGCCGCGGTTGCCGCGGTTTCGAAGGAGTAAGCCGCCATGTGGAGCTTCGGGTTCGACGCCACGACCGGCGCCACCATCTGGGCCCTGATCGCCCTCGTCATCTTCCTGGGCATCGTCATCTATTTCGGCGTGCACACGGCGATTGCCAAGGCGCTCGACGACCGGATCAAGAAGATCGAGACCGACCTCGCCGAGGCCGAGGCGCTGCGCGCCGAAGCCAAGGCCCTGCTCGACGACTACTCGCGCCGTCGCGAGGAAGCCGAGAAGGAAGCCGAGGAGATCGTCACCGCCGCCCGCGAGGAGGCCTTCCGCCTCACCGCCGAGGCCAAGGAGTCGCTGGAGGCCATGGTCGCCCGCCGCGAGAAGTCGGTGGCCGACAAGATCGCCCAGGCGGAAGCCCAGGCCGTCGCCGAAGTCCGCGCCCGCTCGGCCGACCTCGCCGTCGAAGCCGCCCGCGTCCTGCTCGAGAAGCAGGTCGCCACCAAGGGCGACGCGATGGTCGACAAGGCCATCCAGGATGTGGCTGCGCGACTGAACTGACGTTCGGCAGATCGCTGAAGGATTGAAGGCCCGCGAAAGCGGGCCTTTTCATTTGCCGCAGGTCGGCGTTGCAGCCCCTCCCCACCCGCCTCAGTTCTCGCGCAGGCTGGAAGCGGTGGGTGGGAGGACATCGGGACCGGGCGCGGCAGCGCGAGATTGCCTGGGCAACGCCCCCTCCCAGCCTCCCATCACACGAGGAGGGGGGCGGTAGTACTGCCCCCCTCGCATTCTGCCCAACCTCAGGTCCTACTTATTGTCGAAGCCCGGCAGGCGGGGCCAGAAGAAGCCCGTCTGCGCGCGGTAGGCCGCATAGTCGCCGGCCATTTCGGTGCGCGAGAACTTCCGCTCCTCATCAAGCGCGGCCAGGACATAGATCACCGTGATCACGGCCAGCGGCAGCAACGACCAGATCGACCAGGTGGCGATGGCCCAACCGACCCAGAAGATCAGGTAGGAGGTGTAGAAAGGGTGCCGCAGATAGCGGTAAGGGCCGGTGGTCACCAGCCCGCCTGGGTTGCCAAGATCGAACGCCATCTTCAGCCGCGCCTTGCGCGAGGCACTGATAGCCGCCCAGAACAGCCACAACCCGCACAGCTCGATCAGGAGACCGAGCGTGACGGCCAGCACCGGCCGCGTCTCGATCCACAGCAGAAAAACGAAGAACAGCGCTGTCAGCGTGACGATGGCGGAGATCACCATCGTGCCGACCGGCATGGTGACGGACACGAAGTGCCTGCGCAGCGACCAGGCGTACTGAGCAATGACCGACAAACTGACAACAGTGACGATGACGTCGAGAACAATATCCAATCGCGCCCCCCCGAGCATTATGGACTTACACGCTACGAGCCCGCGGACGAACTAACAAGCGATCGCGTGCAGGAAACATCGCGCCACGTGCCAAATCTTCACCTTCATGTTTCGTTCACCGACCGACTTGACGCGACCGTAGGGAGTTTCGCCTAGGCTGACAGACCCTAACGAGACTTGCGCATGCCTACCTTTGACCACCTGATCACCTCCCGCACCGCCACGATCCGGCTCAGCGAAAGCACGGGCGCGGGGCTGCCGCTGCTGCTGCTGCACGGCTCGGGCGCCTCACGCCAGGTGTTCATGCACCAATTCAACAACCCCCTGGCACGCGCCCACCGAGTGATCGCCCCGGACCTGCCGGGGCACGGAGAATCCTCCGATGCACTCAACCCGGCGACCGACTATTCCATTCCGGCCCTGGCGCGCACCGTCACCGAGGTGCTGGCCGCACGTGGCATCGAACGCTTCGCCATCTTCGGCTGGTCACTGGGCGGCCATGTGGGAATCGAGCTGTTGGCAACGCACCCCGGCGTCGCGGGCCTGATGATCAGTGGCACGCCGCCGATTTCCCCGGGCCCGCTCGGCCTGTTGCGCGGCTTCCAGACCAACCTGGACCTGTTGCTCGCCACCAAGGAACAGTTCACCGAGCGCGATGCGCTGCGATTTTACGAAATGTGCTACCACGGCAACGGCGACGGGGCGTTTCTTGAGGCCATTCGCCGCGCCGATGGGCGGGTACGTCCGACGGTGTCGCGTAGCCTGATGTTCGGCGAAGGCGCTGACCAGCGCCGTGCGGTGGAGCAGGCCCAAGTGCCGGTGGCGATCGTCAACGGCGAGCAGGAGAGCGTGGCGCGACTCAACTACGTCGCCAATCTTGATTACGCGACGCTGTGGACGAATACCTGCCACATCATCCCCAATGCCGGCCATGCCGCGTTCTGGGACCAGCCGGACATGTTCAACCACCTGCTGACGCGGTTCATGGCCGATGCCGCCGCGTTTGGCAGCACTGGTGCGGTGCCCTACGCCAAATCGGCGTGAGGCCGGCCGCGCGGCACTGACACGAACGGATGCATCAACCCAATGCGGGGCCCGGGATTGGCCCACGCCGGTCCTCCTCCCCACAACGGGAGCAGAACGCGGCGGGGCGTGGCCGGGCGCCGGGTTGCGCCCTGCTGGCCTGCAGGACTACTCCGCAGCCTGCGGCAGGTCCTCGGGCCGTTCCCACTTGAGCACTGGCGAACGCGCCGCGCGCGTCTCGTCCAGACGCCGACGCGGGGCGCGCGTGGGGGCGCTGGTGAAGCGTGCGGCGTTGCCGGCCCTGGCATCCGTCGCCAGTTCAAGCATCACGTCGCAGAAGCGGTCCAGCGTCTGCTTGCTCTCGCTTTCGGTGGGCTCGACCAGCATGGCGCCGTGCACGACCAGCGGGAAGTACATGGTCATGGGGTGGAAACCCTCGTCGATCAGCGCCTTGGCGAAATCGAGCGTCGACACACCGGTGCCTTCGAGGAAGCTGTCGTCGAACAGCGCCTCGTGCATCACGGGCTGGCCGTTGAACGGCACCGAGAACACCGCCTCTAGCCGTGCCTTGATGTAGTTGGCGTTGAGCACCGCGTCCTTGGCCGCCTGGGCGAGGCCGTCACCGCCATGGCTCAGCATGTAGGTCAGCGCGCGGACGTACATGCCCATCTGGCCGTTGAAGGCGGTGATGCGGCCAAGGTGCTGGCCATCGGCATGCTCGATCAGTTCGCCCTTGCGCACGAACGGAACGGGCGCGAACGGCGCCAGCGCCGCCGACAGCACGACGGGACCTGCGCCCGGCCCACCGCCGCCATGCGGCGTCGAGAAGGTCTTGTGCAGGTTGATGTGCATGGCGTCGATGCCGAGGTCGCCCGGCCGCACCACGCCCATGATGGCGTTGAAGTTGGCGCCGTCGCAGTAGAAGAAGGCGCCCGCCTCGTGCACGGCAGCGGCGATTTCGATCACCTCGGGCTCGAACAGTCCGCAGGTGTTGGGGTTGGTCAGCATGATCGCCGCGACATCCGGCGAGAGCGCTGCCTTCACCGCCTCGACGTCGACGGTGCCGTCGTCGCGGGCCGGCACCGGTCTCACCGAATAGCCGAGGAAGGCGGCGGTCGCCGGGTTGGTGCCGTGGGCGCTCTCGGGCACCAGCACCACCTTGCGGTGCCCCTGCCCGGCCGCTTCCTGCGCCGCCTTGATCGCCATCATGCCAGCCATCTCGCCATGTGCGCCGGCCTTGGGCGTCAGGCACACGGCGGCGGTGTTGGTGAGCGTCATCAACCAGTGGGCGAGTTCATCCATCAGCTCGAGCGCCCCCCTGACGGTCGAGACCGGCTGCAGCGGGTGGATATCGGCGAAGCCGGGAAGCCGCGCCATCTTCTCGTTCAATCGCGGGTTGTGCTTCATGGTGCACGAGCCGAGCGGATACATGCCGCTGTCGATCGAGTAGTTGAGCCGGCTGAGCCGCACGTAATGGCGCAACGTCTCGGGTTCGGTCAGCCCTGCGAGGTCGATCTCGGTCTGGCGCTCGAAGCCGCCGAGAAAGCTGCCGTCGATCTCGACATCAGGCAGGTCGACGCCCGAATGCTCGCGGTCGCCGATCTCGAACAGCAGCGGCTCATTGGGGAGCAGCGAGGAGCCCGAGACGGACGCGAAATCGGAAGTGCCCGTGCCGGTGGGGCGGCCCTGTTTGTTCATGCTCATTGGGCTTCCTCCGAGAGGGCGGCGTGGAGGCACTCGGCCAGCATCTCGATGTCCTGGTCGGTGGTGAGTTCCGTCGCCGCGAGGACGATCAGATTGGCGCAATCCGGATTGTCGGGCTCGAGCCGGCTCACGGGCACGCCAGCGAGCACGTCGGCCCGGGCCAACAGCTCGACGACCGGCGCCGCCGGGACCGGCAGGCGAATGGTCATCTCGTTGAAGAAGGTCTTGTTGAGCAGCTCGACACCCGGGACGGTACCGAGCATGCGGGCCAGCTTCACCGCATTGTGGTGGTTGAGCCGCGCCAGACGCTTCAGCCCGGCCTCACCGAGCAGCGACATGTGGATCGAAAAGGCAAGCGCACAGAGGCCCGAGTTGGTGCAGATGTTGCTCGTCGCCTTCTCGCGGCGGATGTGCTGCTCGCGGGTCGAAAGCGTCAGCACGAAGCCGCGGTTGCCATCGGCATCGACGGTTTCGCCGCAGAGGCGACCGGGCATCTGGCGCACGAACTCCTTGCGGGTCGCCATCAGCCCGACATAGGGGCCACCGAAGTTGAGCGCGTTGCCGATCGACTGGCCCTCGCACACGACGATATCGGCGCCCAGGGCGCCCGGGGCCTCGATGAGGCCGAGCGACACAACCTCGGTCACGACGACGATCAGCAGCGCCCCGGCTGCGTGCGCGGCGTCGGCGGCGGCCTGCAGGTTGCGCAGGTGACCGTAGAAGTCGGGGGTCTGGACGACGATAGCAGCAGTTTCGCCGTCGATACGGTTGAGGATGTCGCCCTGGCCCTCTGGTGAAGCAGGAAGGCAGACGAGATCGGGACCATCGCCGAGATAGGTACGGACCACGTCGCGATAGTGCGGATGGAGCCCACCCGACAGCACGATGCGGTTGCGCCGCGTCAGCCGCCGCGCCATCAGCACGGCCTCGGCAGTGGCGGTCGAGCCGTCGTACATCGAGGCGTTGGCGACATCCATGCCGGTCAAATGCGCGACCTGGGTCTGGAACTCGAACAGCATCTGGAGCGTCCCTTGCGAGACCTCCGGCTGGTAGGGCGTGTAGGCGGTCAGCCATTCCGAGCGCTGGATCAGGTGGTCGACGCTGGCCGGCACGTGGTGGCGGTAGGCACCGGCACCGATGAAGAACGGGCCATCGCCAGCAGCATGGTTGCGACCGGCCATGGCGCGCAGCTTCGCCTCGACGAGAAACTCGGGTGAGTGCCTCGGCAGGTCCACCGGCTCGGTCAGCAGCGCATGCCTGGGCACACGGGCGAAGAGATCCTCGGCGCTGCCGGCGCCAATGACGGCGAGCATATCGGCCCGCTCATGCTCGGAATGGGGAAGATAGCGCATCAAGGTCCTCAGGCGGTCAGCTTGGCGTAGGCATCGGCATCCATCAGGCCGTCGAGCTCACTCGCATCATCGAGCGCGAGCTTGAATATCCAGCCGTCGACTTCGGGCGAGCTGTTGATGAGGCCGGGATCGCCCGAGAGGGCGTCGTTCACCGCGGTCACGGTGCCGGAGACGGGGGCGTAGATCTCGGAAGCGGCCTTCACGGACTCGACCACGGCGGCCTCATCGCCCTGCTTCAGCTTCTGGCCCACCTTGGGCAACTCGACGAAGACGATGTCGCCCAGTTGCTCCTGCGCATAGGGCGTGATGCCCACCGTGCCGTCGACGGTGACGTACTCATGGTCCTTGGTGAACTTGGTCATTTGCTGGCCTTCCGGACATAGCGATGGGGGACGAATGGAGTGGTGACAACTTCCGCTGGCTGCGCCCTGCCGCGGACGAGCACCTGCAACCTGGTGCCCGGCGCTGCGTGGTCAGGCGGCACGAAGCCGATGGCGATGGCGCGATTGAGCGACGGGGCGAAGCCGCCCGAGGTGACGGTGCCGATCTCGGCGCCATGCTCGTCGAGGATGGCGGCGCCTTCGCGTGCCGGCGCGCCTTCGACGAAGAGCCCGACGCGGACGCGCTTGAGCGCCCCGCCCAGTTCCGCGAGAATGCGCTGGGCGCCGGGGAAATCGGCGGCCTCGCGGCGGCGCTTCGAGATGGCGAAGTTCAGTCCTGCCTCGACCGGCGAGATGGTCTCGTCGAGGTCGTGGCCATACAGCGGCAGCCCCGCCTCGAGCCTGAGGCTGTCGCGGGCGCCCAACCCGATGGGCTTGACGCGCGCGTCGGCGAGGAGTGTGTCCCACAGCGCCGCGGCATGCTCTGGATCGACGAGGATCTCGAACCCGTCCTCGCCGGTATAGCCCGAGCGCGAGATCACCAGCTTGGTGTCGCGCCAGTCGAACGAGCCGTACTGCATGAAGCCGAGTTCGGCGGCAGCCGGCACGACGGCATCGAGCACCGCGGCGGCTTCCGGTCCCTGCAGCGCGAGCAGCGCGCCGTGGTCGGAGCGGTTGAGCGTCCCCTTGCCGAGGGCGGCCGCCGCGATGCGCTGGAAATCGGCCTCCTTGGTGCCGGCGTTGACGACGATGTAGAGCGCCCCGCCCCAGCCCTCGCCGGGGGGACGCGCGATCATCAGGTCGTCATGGGTGCCGCCCTCGTCGTTGAGCAGCAGCGTGTAGCGAATCTGGCCCGGCTTGAGGCCGCGGATATCGCCGCTGATCAGCGGCTCGACGATATCGGCGACTGCCGTGTGATCGGCCTCGCCATCGCCTGACCGCGCATCGAGCACGAGAAAGCTCGGGCCCATGTGCGAGACATCGAACAGGCCGGCGTGTTCGCGCGTCCACTTGTGCTCGGCGATGATTCCCGTGGGATACTGGACCGGCAACGAGTAGCCGGAGAACGGCACCATGCGCCCGCCCAGCGCGACGTGCTTGTCGTTGAGAACGACGTTCTTGAGATCTTCTGCGGCTTGATCGGCCATCTGGACACCGGGGTTGACTGCACAGCGACCACAACGGAGCTGCCGCCCCCTTGCGTTCCGTGCCCCCTCTGTCCGCTAACCTGAGAGATTTCCTCGCCGCCTATGGGCGAGTTGCTCCTTCGGTGAGGCGTTTCCTCGGCATCGCCTTGTCCAAAGGTCTCGCGACCTTCAGGGCTCCGCTCTGGGCCTGCTTTCCAGAGTTCAGTCGAACTGCGGTCCGTTTGCCTGAGAGTTTCCGGGGCGGTTGCTCCTTCGGCGCCGGCTTTCGCCGGACTCTCCCGCAGTCGAGATGATGCTAAGCCGGGTTTGTGGCGAGAAGTCAATCGCCTGCGCGCGCCCCCCCGCAGAGTGCCATCCCCTGCAAGGGGAAAACCCAGCGCGCTGTCGCGCCGGGAGCTGGCTGATCAGCTGTCGAAGCCGACGTAGAAGACGATCTGCTCGCCGCCCGTGTAGGGCACGGCGATGTTCTCGACCACCTTCACGAACTCTTCCGACTGGTTCGGCGGCGTGATGGTGACGGGGATCTCGTAACGCTCGGAAAAGAGCGCCGCGCCATCGCGTTCGATCGTGAAGCGGACCGGCACGTTGACGTTGGTCTGGTTGCCGGCAGGGCCGAGCAGCAGGCGGCCGACCATGCCCATCTTGACGGTGATCAGGCCGTTCGAGACCACGCAGTTGCGCGACTGCTTGTCGACGATCGCCTGGTAGTTCAGGTCCTTGGCGTTACCGACCTTGCCCTTGCCGTAGTAGAACAGCGCCTCGCCGCCGGTGCGGACCTTGATGGGCGGGCATTCGGTGGCGATGGCGGGCAGCGCATTGGTGCTGCCGGTCTGCAGTTCGGCCACCGTGGGGTTGGCCGTCTGCAGCGTGGTCGACGTGCCGCCGGGAGCGGGCGAGAACATGTTGCCCATCGAACAGGCGGAAACGGCGAGGGCAAGGGCGCCCATCGCGGCAAGACGCGCCCCCCGCGTCGTCGCAAAATCCACGAACCCCATGCGATAACTCCTACGCACTAACCTGAGACGCTTGCAGCGCCATCAGTACAGCAGGTGCCCCGCTTACCGTAACCCCGGCGACGTCCTGTACGAACAGGTCTTTGACGATGCCGTCTTCAATTATCATGGCGAAGCGGGCGAAGCGCTTGCCCATGCCCGCAAACTGCTTGGAGAGACCCATGGCGTCGGCGAGGCTGCCATCACCGTCGGCGACGAACTCGACCTTGCCCAAGGCCTCTGAACGCTCGGCCCAGGCCCGCGTCACGTGATGGTCGTTCACCGTGCCGCACACGATCCGGTCGACGCCCAGCGCCTTGAACTTGGCGACGTTGGCGGCGAAACCCGGCAGGTGCGACGTATCGCAGGTGGGGGTGAAGGCCCCCGGCACGCCGAAGAAGACAACCCGCCCCTGGCCGAGCACGGCATCCGAGGTCGTGTCCGCAGTATCCCCTGATCCGATGAGCTTGATCGGGACGGATGGAATCCGGTCGCCAGACGCGATGGTCATATCTTCGAGAACTCCCCAATTCGACGGCCCGGAAGCCCGGGCGGACGGACCCTAGATCAATCGCCCGTGACAGTCGACCCGGCGGACGAAACCCGTCGCTCGACAGAGTACGGGCCCATTTCGGTCATGAATGTCAGCCGGATGGGCATGCCCTCCACATCCCGGCCATCTTCTCCCCCGAGCAGGGGCAGGAGCACTATTTTTCCATCCGGGCTTTTTTGCGGCGCGCCAAAGAGTTGCCCACTTTCTCCGGCGTCGGCGATGAGGGACAGTGGGTCGACGTCGGGATCCGATATGCGCACCGCCAGAGCGTCTGCCGAAGGGTCGAAACCGACCCAGTCGATGGGCTCGCGTGGGTCTTCCCAGTCTATCGGCGTCAGCGCGACGGCCTGGGCGATGCGCAGCCCCTGCGCCCGGTCGGGCTGGACGAAATCGAGAGGCAGTTCGAACGAGGCCGTGACGGGAACGCAGATCTCGGAGCAGATGCCGAGGAAAGCCTCGACCTTCAGGTCGGCCGTCTTGCCTTCAAGCTTCAGTTCGACCGGCAGAACCGTCGGGCCCCGGTAGACGAAGTCCACGTAGCCGGCCTTGGTCTCGAGGGTCGGGAACGGCCACAGGACCTCGTGCCCCGCGACCGCGGTCGAACCCGTGAAATCGAGGGTCATCGGTATGCCGGTCTCGCCGGGCACGCGCCAGTAAGTGTTGCTGGTCGCCGGCATGTCGAGCTCGAGCGCCAGCATGGTGGTGCCGTCCGACTTCAGCACGTCCGACGAGATCAGGCGAGCCCTCGCCCCCGGAGCCACTTCCTGCCAAGGCGTTTCGGCCGCAGCAGAGGGTGCGGCGAGGCTGAGGATTAGCAGTACGGCCGGGATGCGCATGCGGTTCGGATAGCCGAGCCCCCCGGAATTGGAAAGCCGTATCAGGTCATCGTGAAGGTTAACTTTGCAGCACCACCCTCCCGGGGCTAAACTGTTCCTGTCGGCAGGTCGTCTACGAGGAGAGTGCCATGGATTCGCTCAAGGGCCAGTTTCTGGTAGCCATGCCGGACATGGGCGACGAACGCTTCCGCGAAACGGTGGTCTATCTCGTCGGCCATGGAGACGAAGGCGCCATGGGCCTCGTCATCAACCAGAGCCTCGAGGACATGCGCTTTGCCGATATCCTCGAAGAGCTGCAGCTGGGCGAGAAGGACGAGCTGATCCGCCTCCCCGACCGGATCAAGAACCGGCAGGTGCTGCGGGGCGGGCCGGTGCAGCGAAGCCGCGGCTTCGTGCTCCATTCCTCGGACTATTTCCGAGTCGGCAACTCCTACGAGGTCAACGAAGAGATCAGCCTCACGGCGACCCTCGACGTGCTCAAGGCCATCGCGTTCAACGACTCCCCCACCGAAGCGTTGTTCGCGCTCGGCTATTGCGGCTGGAGCCCCGGACAGCTCGAGACCGAGATCCAGGAGAATGGCTGGCTGACCGTGCCCTTCTCACGCGAACTGCTGTTCGGCCTCCCGATCGAGAACCGCTACGACGCCGCCCTCGCCCGGCTCGGCATCACCCGCGCGACGCTGAGCGCAAGCGCGGGGCATGGGTAACAGGGCGCGACTGCGCTCGCCGTCGCGTTTCCTCAGCCGCTAGCCACCATCGCACCCCATCTGTTGGTGGGCGCGGGATCATGCCGGCTGTGAGGCTTCGCTGTGCTGCCTAGCGACCGTTGAACTGCGTCTGCAGCCGCTTGCCGAGTTCCTGCCCGCTCATGGCGGCGCCGAAGGCGAAGCCCTGGGCGTACTGGCAGTTGAGCTGCTGCAGACGCTCGATTTCCTCGATGGTCTCGACACCCTCGGCGATCACGCTGAGATCGAGTTCGCTCGCAAGCGTGATGATCGAACGGATGATCGGCACCTGGGTATGGGCCATGCCGCTGTCGTCGCCCAGTTGCACGAACGGCGCCGGGATCTTGATCGTGTCGAACGGGAAGCGGTGCAGGTAGCTCAGCGAGCTGTGCCCCGTGCCGAAATCGTCGAGGGCGAGCCGCAGGCCGAGCTGGCGCAGGGCGGCGAGGACATAGGCCGAGTGCTCGGGGTTGCTCATCACCTGGCTCTCGGTGATCTCGAGCTTCAGGTGGCGGGCGATCTGGCGGTGGTCGGAGACCAGGGCGCGCATGTCGTTGAGCAGTGACTCCGTCGCCAGCTGGGCCGGCGACAGGTTCACCGAGACGAAGAAGTCCTCCGGCAGCGGCAGCGAGGCCGCCCATTCGCGGGCCTGTCCGGCCGCCTGTTCGAAGGCGACGCGGCCGAGCCGCTCGATCAGCCCGGTGCGCTCGGCGAGCGGCACGAACTCCTCAGGCGGGACGATGCCGCGCTGCGGGTGGTTCCAGCGCATCAGCGCCTCGCAACCCGCGATGGTACCGGCATGGATGTCCATGATCGGCTGGAACAGCACCGACAGCTCGCCGTGGCGCAGGCCGCGGTCGAGATCCTCTTCGCCCGCCTTGGAGTAGGCCGCGATGGAGCGCGCGGAAGCGCGGAAGGCCTCGATGCGGTCGCCGCCCAGGCGCTTGGCGTAGTACATGGCGAGCTCGGCATCGCGCAGCACGTCGGGCGCGCTCACCGGGTTGCCGTCGTAGATGGTGACGCCGATCGAGCAGGTGAGGCTCAGGTCGCGCTCGCCGAAGTTGAACGGCGACTTCAGCGCCTTGCGGATCTGCTCGGCCGTCTCGGCGATCTTTCCGGCTGCCTGTTCGGACGCGAGGATCACGCCGAACTGGTCGCCGCCGAGGCGCGCCACGGTATCGAGTGGGCGCATGACGCGTGCGATGCGGCGCGAGATGGCGAGCAGCACCGAGTCCGCCGCCGAGTGGCCGACGCGTTCCTCGAGTTCGGAGAAGCGGTCGATATCGACAAGGAAGACGGCCGGCTTGTTGCCGTTGGGGAGGCGTGCGCGCACCAGGGCGCGCTCCAGCCGATCGAGGAAGAGCTGCTTGTTGGGCAGACCCGTCAGGCTGTCGTGCACGGCGTCGTGCAGCAGTCGCTCACGGCTGGCCCGGTCCTCGTTCACGTCCTGCAGCGTGCCGACGATGCGGTTGACCTGCCCGTCGCCGCCCAGCACCGGCTTCACGCGCATGCGGAACGTGCGGAAGCTGCCGTCATGGGCCGCCAGCCGCACGTCAGCCGAGACTTTGCCGCGGCGCAGTTCCACCAGCGTATCGAAGGCAGTGCGGAAGCGGTCGCGATCCTCGGGATGGACACGGTCGAGCCAGCGCTTGATCGAACCGCGCAATGCGCCACGACGTTCGCCGAGGCGCGTGCCGAGCTCGTCGGACACCGAAACGCGGTCGCGCTCGATGTTCCAGTCGAAGACGAAGTCGCCGGAGCCGGTCAAAGCCAGGGCCCGTCGCTCGACCTCGCTGAGGGCGCCGATCGACACCTGCCCTTCGGAGAAGGCGTGCTGCACGGAAGTGAAGCCCAGCAGCATGACGATGAGCACGAGGCCGCCCGCAACGGCCGGCTGCGCCACGTCGTTGGAAACCTGCCCCGTCACCACCAGCCAGGCGTAGAACAGCCAGGCGATGTAGATGATCCAGGTGGGGACCAGTAGCACGGCGCGATCATAGCCGCGCAGCGCGAGCAGGAGGATCAGGAAGAAGCCGGTGACGCCGAGCAGCGCGAGCACCAGCCGGGCCACGGTTGCGGCAATCGAGGGCTGGAAGAAGGCAAAGCCGAACAGCGCGAGGAACACCACGACGAGAGCCAGCGCCAGGTGGATGAAGCGCAGGTGCCAGCGGTGGAGATTCAAGTAGATAAACAGGAAGCCAAACAGAGTCGTGGCTATGCCGGCCTCCGCCGCGGCCCGGAAGGGCTGAACCGAGCCGTTCGATATGCCCAGCAATGGCCCGAGCACGCCGAAGTCGACGAGCAGGTAGACCAGCACGGCCCATGAGAAGGCGGCGGTCGCGGGGAAGACGCCCCTGCCCTTCACCACGAACATGATGGTGAGGAACACAGCGGCAAGCGCGGCGACACCCAGCACCACGCCGCGGAACAGGGTGAACGAGTTCACATAGTCGCGATAGGCGTCGGGTTTCCACAGGTAGAGCTCGGGCAGCGAGCCGTTGGCGAGTTCGGCGACGAAGGTGACCGTCGCACCGGGGTCGATCACCACCTCGAACACGTCCGCCTCGCGGTCGGTGAGCTTGGTGGGACGCAGGCCGGCGCTCGGGGTCAGGACCTTGATGCGCTCGGCGCCGAGGTCGGGCCGGAACACGCCAGAGCCGGGAAGGCGGAAGAAGGGCGCGACCAGCAGGCGCTCGAGCTGGACGTCGGAATCGTTGCGCAGAGCGAACAGCGCCCAGTTCGGATTGGTGCCGCCGACCGATGCCAGCACCTCGATGCGGCGGATGATGCCGTCTTCGCCCGCCGCGGTGGAGAGCTGCACCTTGCCGCCCTCGCCGGGAACGATGTCGACGACGCCGGTGAGGTTCACCGCGTTGACGTTCTCGGGTGCGGTGATGACATCGAAAGCGGCGGCAGGAACGATACCGGCAAGCGCGAACGCGAGGCACATCGCGAACTGGATGATGTGACGCATTAGCTGAGAGATGGTGCTGCCCCGGTGATATCTGGCGAAACTAGGTAACGGGGTTTCCCCGTGCAAACAAGCGCTCACGACCGGCCATGCCTTAATGCAGCGTCGTAGCGCTCGCGGGTCAGTCCGAACAGCACGTGGTCGGCCCACCTGCCGTCGATCTGCAGATAGTGTTCGGCGTAGCCCTCTTCCTGAAATCCGTTCTTTTCAAGGACTCGCCGGCTCGCGAGGTTATCCGGCAGGCAGGCGGCGTGGATGCGGTGCAGACCAAGCGTCTCGAAGCAGAACGGCACCACCAGCCCCACCGATTCGGACATGTAGCCCTTGCCGGCGAAGGAATGGCCCATCCAGTAGCCGAGGTTCACGAACTGGGCGGCGCGGCGCCGGACATTGGACAGCGTGATGCCGCCGATCAGGCGCTCCTCGCTGCGCGAGAAGATGAAGAACGAGTAGTCGGTGCCGGCGCGCGCTTCCTCGCGCCCGCGCTTCAGCCGCGAGGAATAGACGCGCGGGCCGAGATCGGAATCCGTCCAGCGGGGCTCATAGGGCCTGAGGAAATCGCGGCTCGCCCGCCTGAGGTCGCGCCAGGCAGTGTAGTCGGTGGTCCGGGGCGCACGCAGCAGGACCCGCTCGCCGAGGAGCGTGGGGGTTTCGTCGCGTGCGAACCAGGTGAGCATCATGACGCGGCCGCCATGGGATCAGTTCTTCAGCTGAGCCGCGATATCACGATAGTCGGGAAGCTTGGCGACGGGCCCGATGCCGGCGAGCGAGACCTTGCCGGCGTCGAAGATCTGGCGCGCGATCTGCTTTACCCGTTCCGACGTGATGCGGTTGATGCGATCGACCGTTTCCTGCAACGGAATGGGCCGGCCCCACAGGATCTGCTGGCGGGCCAGTTGGCCGGCACGCGAGGACGGGCTCTCGAGCGACATCAGCAGGCCGGCGCGGATCTGGTTGCGGACGCGGAAAACCTCCTCGTCCGTTATGGTCTCAGTCGCCTTGCGGAGTTCGTCGAGGACCACGGGCAAGAGCTCCTTCACTTCTTCCTCGCCGGTCGAAGCGGCGACGCCGAAGATACCCGAGTCGGCGAAGGCCCAGTGGAACGCATAAACGGAATAGCACAGGCCTCGCTTCTCGCGGACCTCCTGGAACAGCCGCGAGCTCATGCCGCCACCGAGGATCGAGGCGAGTATCTGGACGGCATAGAATCCGTCCGAGTTGTATGCGCGCCCTTCCATGCCCAGGACGATGTGAGCCTGCTCATGGTCCGAGACGAGCCGATGCTCGCCGCCGACATAGGCCGCCTTGTCGGGAGCGGGCGCGCCGGTGGGCTTCAGGTCGTGAAAGCGGTTGTTGGCGATGTCGACGAGCGCATCGTGCTCGACGTTGCCGGCAGCGCACAGCACCATGTGGTCACCGACATAGTTGCGGTCCATGTAGGCGCGGATCGACTCCGGCCCGAAGCTGTTCACCGACTCGACGGTGCCGAGGATCGTCCGGCCGATGGGTTGGTCGGGATAGGCGGCCTGCTGGAACAGGTCGAACACGTGGTCGTCGGGATTGTCGCGTGCCGCGCCAATCTCCTGGACGATCACCTGCTGCTCGCGGTCGAGCTCGTGCTGTTCGAACAGCGAGTTCTGGAGGATGTCCGAGAGAATGTCGGCGGAAAGCCCGACGTCTTCCTTCAGCACCCGGGCGAAATACCCGGTGTGTTCCACCGAAGTCGCGGCGTTGAGGTCGCCGCCGACATTCTCGATGGTGGACGCAATCTCCAGGGCATCGCGGGTCTTGGTGCCCTTGAAGGCCATGTGCTCGAGCATGTGGCTGATGCCGTGCTCGGCCTCGGTCTCGCTGCGGGATCCCGCCTTGACCCAGATGCCCAGCGACGCGCTTTCCAGATGCGGCATGTCGTCGGTGAGAACGGTCATGCCGTTGGAAAGCGTCGTACTCCGGACCGTCACTTGTGCTCCTCCAGCACGCGGGTGCGCGTCGAAATGAACTGTTCGACTGCCGCCTGGTCGTTGTCGAGGACCGTAAGGCGCTCTTCCCGCTGATAAAGATCAGACAACCATGCCGGGAGGGCGGGTTCAATGCCCGACGCGGCCTTCACCGCCGCCGGGAACTTGGCCGGATGCGCCGTCGACAGCGTAATCACCGGCGCCTCACCGCCGACGAGATCGCGCGCTACATGCACGGCAACGGCCGTATGAGGGTCGAGCAGGTAGTCCGAACCCGCCTTCACCGCCTTGATCGTCGCCGAGGTCTCCGCCTCGCCGGTGCGGCCGGCCACGAACTGCTTGCGGATGGCGGCGATGCCGCGATCGGGGATCGAGAAGCCGCCCGACTGGCGCAGGCCGCTCATCATCGACTTCACCGCCTCGCTGTCGCGACCCACGGCCTCATAGAGCAGCCGCTCGAAATTCGAGCTGACCTGGATGTCCATGGACGGACTGATCGTCGGGGTAACCCCCGTCACCTCGTAGCGCCCGGTCTCGAGCGTCCGGGCGAGGATGTCGTTCGCGTTGGTGGCGATCGCGAGGGTCTTGATCGGCAGGCCCATCCTGGCCGCGCAGTAGCCGGCGAAGATGTCGCCGAAATTGCCCGTCGGCACGCAGAACACCACCTCGCGGTGCGGCGCGCCCAGCGCCACAGCCGAGGTGAAGTAGTAGACGATCTGCGCGACGATGCGGCCCCAGTTGATCGAGTTGACGCCGCTCAGCTGCGTCGTGTCGCGGAAGCGCCGGTTGTTGAACAGGCCCTTCACGATGTCCTGGCAGTCGTCGAACGTGCCGCGCAGGGCGATGTTGTGGACGTTGGCGTCGAGCACCGTGGTCATCTGCCGGCGCTGCACTTCGGACGTCCGGCCCTCCGGGTGGAGGATGAAGATGTCCGTCGCTGCCCGTCCGCGGAAGGCCTCGATGGCCGCCGATCCGGTATCGCCCGAGGTCGCGCCGACGATGGTGGCGCGCGTGCCGCGCTCGGCGAGGATGTGGTCCATCACCCGCGCGAGAAACTGCATGGCCACGTCCTTGAAGGCGAGCGTGGGGCCATGGAACAGCTCGAGCACGAAGTGCCCCGGCTCGATCTCGACCAGCGGCGCCACCGAGGGGTGCCGGAACGTCGCGTACGCCTCGTCGATGATGCGCTTCAGCGCCGCGTCGGGAATCTCGCCCTCGACGAAGCGGCGGATGATGTCGAACGCGACTTCGGAATAGGGACGATTGGCGAAGCCGGCGATCTCGGCATGCGAAAGGCGAGGCCAGTGCTCGGGGACGTAGAGGCCGCCGTCGCTCGCAAGACCCGCGAGGACCGCGTCTGAAAAGCCGGGCACGGCCGCCCCGCCGCGCGTGGATACGAACTGCATGTAGGGGAAGCGCCCCGTCTTTTTTGGCGCGTGCCTGCTGAAGCACGCTGATTGGGTTGCGGGGCACCCTATTGAAACTGCGGCTGCGCCGCAAGTTTCATGGCCCCTCCCGACGCTGGCGAAGCGCCCAGAACAGAAGGAGGAACGGCACCAGGAGGGCGAAGCCGAACCAGGTGATGGCGTAGCCGAGGTGGTTGTTGGGGAAGTTGACCACGGTCTCGCCCCCCTGCGGCAGCGCCCCGGGCTCGGTTGCCGGCAGGTCGATGTAGATCGGCGCCACCGGCTGCGGCACACCGCCAGCGGTGGCACTGAGCCTCGGGATGTTCCGCACCCATTCGATGCGCTTGGCGAGATCGGGCTGCGGCGTGAAGCTGCCCACCTCCTCGGAAGTGCGCGCGATGCCGGTAAGGCTGATCAGCCCCGGCTCGACTGCGCCGCCGGTCGCAAAGGCGTTGGCCGAGTCCTGCGGAACGAAGCCGCGGTTGATGAACACGGTCCCGCCACCGGCGAGCGCCATCGGCGTCATCACCCAGTAGCCGGGGCCGCCATACGGGCCGTTCTGGTCGGCGAGGCTGGTGAAGACGAGCACGGTCTGCTCGGGCAGGTAGGTACCCGAGACCACGGCCGGCCGGTAGCTCCAGGCCTCGGCGTCGAATGCAGGCCATTCGGCGACGGGCGGCAGCGGCGTGGGCGCGAGGCCGGACCGCGCCGCGACGTCGGCGATCAGTTTTTCTTTCTCGCCCAGCCGCTCGAGCTGCCACACGCCCAGGGTGGCGAAGAGCACCATCAGCCCCAGCATGAGGACGATGAAGCCCCAGTAGAGCTTGCGGCTCTGCGCCGGTTTCGCCGCGTCAGCCATGGGCGCACTCCCGCCCGCGCGGAGCGTTCGAGGCGGCAACGATGGCGGGAGGCGAAGGATCGGCGGGCAGGATCATGGCCGGGTTCTATCACAATGGCTGGCGGCCGGATGTGGTATTCGGGCGCAGGTCGTCGGGCCCGACTTCACCGCCCAAAAGCAAAGGGCGCAGCTTGCGCCACGCCCCTTGCAGACCCATGCATCCGACCTCAGTGGGCGGTGAGCGTGACGCCCCAGCTGCCCCAGACGTAGATCGAGGCGAAGAGGAAGAGCCACACCACGTCGACGAAGTGCCAGTACCAGGCGGCGAATTCGAAGCCGAGGTGGTTCTTCGGGGTGAACTCGTCGCGCTGGGCGCGGATCAGGCAGACGATCAGGAAGATCGTACCGACCAGCACGTGGAAGCCGTGGAAGCCCGTCGCCATGAAGAAGCTGGCGCCGTAGATGTTGCCCGAGAACGAGAAGGCAGCTTCCGAGTACTCGAGCGCCTGGACGAAGGTGAACAGCACGCCCAGCGCGATCGTGATCGCCAGGCCCCAGACGAGGCCGCGCTTGTCCCTGTGGAGCAGCGCATGGTGGGCCCAGGTAACGGCCGTGCCGGAGGTCAGCAGGATCAGCGTGTTGAACAGCGGCAGGTGCCAGGGGTTGAACAGTTCGACGCCGATCGGCGGCCAGGAGGCGCCCATGGCCTCGATGCGGGCATACTGCTCGGGCGCATCGTGGTTGAAGAAGGCGTCGAAATAGGCCCAGAACCAGGCAACGAAGAACATCACCTCGGAGGTGATGAACAGGATCATGCCGTAGCGGTGGTGCATCTGCACGACCGGCGTATGGTCGCCAGCCTTGCCTTCCTTGATGACGTCGCTCCACCAGCCATACATGGTGTAGAGCACGCCCACGGTGCCGGCGAGCAGCAGCCACGGCGGCATGATGTCGTGGAACCACAGCACGGCGCCCGCCGCCATGACGAAAACCGAGATGGAGCCGATGATCGGCCAGGGGCTAGGACTTACCAGGTGATAGTCGTGGTTCTTGGCGTGCGCAGCCATAGTCAGCTTCCCTCGCTCTCAACAGCATAGAAGGTATAGGACAGGGTGATTTCGCGGACAGTGTCGAGATCGCGGTTCTCGGCAAGATCCGGGTCGACGAAGAACACGATCGGCATTTCGACCGTCTCGCCGGGCTGAAGCGTCTGCTCGGTGAAGCAGAAGCACTCGATCTTGTTGAAGTAGATGCCGGTGGTCTCGGGCGTGACGTTGAACGTCGCCTGACCGGTGATCGGCTTATCGGAATTGTTCGTGGCCGTGTAGATGACCGTCTCGGTCGTGCCGACCTTGTCGGTCACCGGCTTGGCGGCCGTGACGGTCCAGGGCAGCCGCGAGGCGACGTTCGAGTCGAAGCGCACCGTCATCTGGCGGTCGATGACGCCCTTGGGGTTGCCGGACGAAACCTGCGTGGTCCCATCGAGGCCAGTCACCTTGCAGAACAGCTGGTAGAGCGGAACCGCGGCATAGGCGACCCCCACCATGCCTACGACGAGCAATGCCAGCGTCAGGGCGACGCGCTTGTTGCGGTTGGGGTGTCCAAGACTGACGTCGGTCATCAGAGTGGCCGGTCGAACAGTGCCGGACCCAGCTTCACCACGGTCAGCAGATAGAGGATCAGGACGAGGCCGCCCAGTACGGCCGCGAGCGCGATGGAGCGCTTGCGGCGCCGGGCCGCGAGCTCGGCCTGCTCGTCACGGGGAACAGGAGTCTTTGTCGGTTCTGCCATCACAGCCATCCCAGCACCCTCGCCGCATGATCGGTGAGCAGGGCGAAGAAGATCACGGCGAGATAGCTCAGCGAGTAGGTAAAAAGCGACCGGCCAGCCTTCTTCATGGCGACGGTTTCGGTCGTGCGGAACAGGGCCCAGGCCAGCCAGACGAAGCCGGCACCGGTGGCGAGAGCGGCCACCGTGTAGATGGGGCCCATGAAACCGGTGAGGCTGGGAATGAGGCTCGAGGCCACCAGCAGCACCGAATAGACGAGGATCTGGACCTTGGTCACCCGCTCGCCGGCGACGTTGGGCAGCATAGGGACGCCGGCAGCGCCGTAGTCGCTCTGCTTGTAGAGCGCGAGCGCCCAGAAATGCGGGGGCGTCCAGAGGAAGATGATGAGGAACAGCACGATGGATTCGATGCTGATCGAGCCGGTCACGGCGGCCCAGCCGACCATCGGCGGGAAGGCGCCTGCGGCGCCGCCGATGACGATGTTCTGCGGCGTCGAGCGCTTCAGCCACATCGTGTAGATGACGGCGTAAAAGAAGATCGTGAAGCCGAGCAGCCCCGCAGCCAGCCAGTTGGTGGCAAGGCCGAGCAGGCAGACCGAGAAGACCGAAAGGACGAGGCCCAGCGCCAGCGCGTGGTCGCGTTCGATGCGGCCGGCCGGGATCGGGCGGTTGACCGTCCGGCTCATCACCGCATCGATATCGGCGTCGTACCACATGTTCAGCGCGCCCGAGGCCCCTGCCCCGATGGCGATGCAGAGGATGGCGATAGCCCCGATGATCGGATTTATGCCGCCCGGTGCGAGCAGCAGGCCGACCAGGGCCGTGAACACGACGAGCGACATGACCCGCGGCTTCAGCAGCGCCACGTAGTCCCCGACGCGCGCTTCAAGCGCACGGACGTGAACATCATGACTGTGGTGCACGTAGGCCAATGTCTCTCGCCTTGTTGGCCGCGGGACCCGAGGGCCCCGCGGGCAGTCGATAGTTAGTGGTCGGACTTCGCGTCGATACGCGGCAGCGTCTCGAACTGGTGGAACGGCGGGGGAGAAGACAGGGTCCACTCCAGCGTCGTCGCGCCATCGCCCCACGGGTTCGCCGTCGTCGGGCGCTTCTTGATCGCTGCTTCGACGAGCAGGTAGAGGAAGAGCACGAGGCCGACAAAGGTGATGTAGTAGCCGACAGACGACACCATGTTCCACAGCGCAAACGCATCGGGGTAGTCGATGTAGCGGCGCGGCATGCCGGCGAGGCCGAGGAAGTGCTGCGGGAAGAAGATCAGGTTCACGCCCACGAAGGTGATCCAGAAGTGGGCGTTGGCCAGCTTCTCGTTGTACATGATGCCGAACATCTTCGGGTACCAGTAGTACCACGCAGCGAACATCGAGAACACAGCGCCGAGCGACAGCACATAGTGGAAGTGCGCCACGACGTAGTAGGTGTCGTGCAGGGCACGGTCAGCGCCGGCATTGGCGAGCACCACACCCGTCACACCACCGACGGTGAACAGGAAGATGAAGCCGATGGCCCAGAGCATAGGCGTGCGGAAGCTGATGGAGCCGCCCCACATGGTGGCGATCCAGCTGAAGATCTTCACGCCTGTAGGTACTGCGATCACCATCGTGGCGGCCACGAAGTAGCGCTGGACGTCCAGGCTCATGCCGACCGTGTACATGTGGTGCGCCCACACGATGAAGCCGACGCCGCCGATGGCGACCATGGCGTAGACCATGGCGATGTAGCCAAAGATCGGCTTGCGGCTGAAGGTCGAGATGATGTGGCTGACCATGCCGAAGCCGGGCAGGATCATAATGTACACTTCGGGGTGACCGAAGAACCAGAACAGGTGCTGGTACAGGATCGGGTCGCCGCCACCGTCAGGTGCGAAGAAGGTGGTGCCGAAGTTGCGGTCGGTCAGCAGCATGGTGATGGCGCCAGCCAGAACCGGCAGCGACAGCAGCAGCAGGAACGCGGTGACCAGCACGGACCACGGGAACAGCGGCATCTTGTGCAGCGTCATGCCCGGGGCGCGCATGTTGAAGATCGTGGTGATCAGGTTGATCGAACCCAGGATCGAGCTCAGGCCGGCGATGTGGAGCGAGAAGATCGCGAAGTCCATCGCCGGACCCGGATGACCCGCGGTCGAGAGCGGCGGATAGGCCGTCCAGCCGCCACCGAAGCCCGTCACGCCCGGCGCGCCCTCGAAGAACAGGGACATGAGCAGCAGGGCGAAGGCGAAGGGCAACAGCCAGAACGCGATGTTGTTGATGCGCGGGAACGCGGTGTCCGGCGCGCCGATCATCAGCGGAGCGAAGTAGTTCGCGAAGCCGCCCATGGTCGCCGGCATGACCACGAAGAACACCATGACCAGCGCGTGCGCCGTGGTGAACACGTTGTACATCTGCTTGCCGGCGTCGAGCGCGGCGTCGCCGTCGATCCCGTAGACCATCCCGGCGAGGCCGTGGAAAATCTGGATACCAGGCTCCATCAGCTCGAGGCGCATGACGCCCGAGAGCAGAGCGCCGATCACGCCCGCCACGATGGAGAACATGAGGTACATGACCCCGATGTCCTTGTGGTTGGTCGAGTAGACGTAGCGCCGCCAGCCGGTCGGATGACCATGATCATGCGCCGCGGCGTGACCGTGGCCGTCATGGGCTTCCAAAGCGTGAGTATCGGCCATTTAGAGCGATCCCTTTATCGTATTCATCGCTGCGCCAGGTCGTGGACCCGCGCGCGGGTCCTTAGCTGATTGCCGGCAGGGTGGCGTTGGCGTCGTCGAGCGAGCCGGCCTGGTAGGCAGCCATCCAGGCCGCGAACTCTTCCTTGCTCACCACGCGGATGCCGATGGGCATGAATGCATGGTCCTTGCCGCACAGCTCCGAGCACTGGCCGTAGTAGATGCCGGTCTTCCTGGCGTTGAACCAGGTTTCGTTGAGCTTGCCGGGCACGGCGTCGATCTTGATGCCGAACGAGGGCAGCGCAAAGGCGTGGATGACGCCGACCGGATCGGCGGTGACCTGCAGGCGCACGGTCGTATCGACCGGCACGACCAGCTCGTAGTCGACCGCAAGCAGGCGCGGCTGGTTCGGCTTCTGCGCGAGGCGCTGCTCTTCGTTGAGGATCGAAGACGTGAACGTCTTGCCCTGATCGACGTACTCGTAATCCCAGTACCAGGTCTGGCCGATCGCCTTGACGGTCAGCTCGGGAGCCGGGACTTCCTCATTGCCAAGCGAGAAGATGTTGGAGCCCAGGTACTTGCGCTGTCCATCGGGGACGGTGAGCTGATCGGTCAGCACCGCGAACGACGGAATGGCGATGATCACGAGGACCAGCACCGGGACCACCGTCCAGACAATCTCGATGAGGGTATTGTGCGTGGTCTTGGAGGGCGTGGGGTTCGACTTGGCGTTGAACCGTACGATCACGATCACGAGCAGGACGAGCACCAGAACGGTGATGGCCGTGATGGTGATCATCAGCGGACCGTCGTGGAACGCAGTGATCGAATCCATGATCGGCGTCACGGAGGGCTGCAGGCTGATCTGCCCCGGCACCGGATGGCCCGGCTGCTCCTGCGCCATGACAGCCACAGGCAGAAGCGCGAGGGCTGCGGCCCCCAGCGAGCCAATCGAACTCTTTAGTTTGCCGGTCACCTAAAAACCCCCTTGAGATCGGTCTGGTCCGGTATTCTAGCGCTGGGTTGAGGTGACAAATGCGGCATAGCACAACGCCGCCCCGACTCAACCTCGGAGCGCTGAAACTTGGAACGTGTCTAAACCACATCGGTCGGCCCAAGGCAATTCTTGGCCGCCGTCGCATGCGTGCGTCAAAAGGCATCGCCGTCCGATTTCGGGCCACGCCTCACCCTCGCCTTGATTGAGGGTGTGTATCCGGCGCAAGTACGGCACGTTCCGGCGTGTTGACAGCGATCCGGGGCCAGCCGACTAAGGAGTCGATTCTTCGCTGGCAGGGGATTCGCAATGACACATATAGGTGGATTGGTGCAGCAACCCCTCATCGGCACTCTGGTTCGCGGCCTTGCCGTGCTCGGCCTCGCACTCGGCCTCAACGCGGCCCCTGCCCTCGCGCAGGGCGTGGTCAAGGCCCAGTACGGCGACTGGCAGATGAGCTGCGACACGCCGCCGGGCGCGAGTTTCGAGCAGTGCGCGCTGATCCAGAACGTGTCGGCCGAGGACCAGCCCAATGTCGGCCTGTCCGTCATTGTCCTCAAGACTGCCGACAAGCAGGCGCGGCTGCTCCGCGTGCTCGCCCCGCTCGGCGTGCTGCTGCCCAATGGGCTGGGCCTCAATATAGATGGCGCCAATATCGGCCGCGTCGCCTTCGTGCGCTGCCTGCCCAATGGCTGCGTCGCCGAGGTGGTGCTGGATGACGAGCTCATCGGCAAGCTGACCAACGGCAAGAGCGCAATCTTCTCTGTGTTCAAGACGCCCGAGGAAGGTATCGGCATCCCTGTCTCGCTCAACGGCTTCGGCGACGGCTTCGCCCAGCTGCCGTAGGACCTGCGCCGGCATCCGCGACAGATTCGATCAGCTTTTCCTTGAATGATCCCGGCTGCTGTCGGGATGCGTTCACGATCGCCGGAGCCCGACACCTATACGCTATAGGGCTTCTCGCTGTTCGGGGATGTCGCCGGCAACTACGTCAACAAGGCGATGGACGATTGCACCGGTCGGGAAATCCTCGATGAGCTGCTGGGCCACCTCGGCTTCGGCGATATCGCCGACGAAGTGCGCCGCACCACCAAGGTCACGACCGTGCAGATGCCCTATATCGATGCCCAGTTCGAGCGGCGGGCCATCGAGGACCGTCCGCTCGTCGTTCGCCTGAAAAAAGCCGGGTCGGTCATCCGCGACGGAGACTCGGACCCGGCAGTTCATCAGGAAACAGGCTGGTGGGTGGACCAGCCGGAGATGGTACAACCTGGGGATCGTACCATTTCGGAGGCTCAACTCAGGGGTTGAGCCAATTGCGTGAGCTCTCGGCCCGCCTGTGGGCCAGGGTCAGGCCAGGGCGCCGGCTGGGCGTATCGAGAGCCTCGAACAGATCCTGCCGGTTGATCCCGAGATCATTGAGGCGATGGACATCGTATTCGAGCAGCGTCTCGAGGGCGACGCGCCGGGCGCGTTTGGCGCGGAGTTGGACCAGCCAGTTGGCAAAGGCGCGCAGCGGATGGGTAGACGCGGCAGCCAGCGACGGCCGCTCGCTCGAAAGCAAGTGGACCATGGTCCTTCTCCAAGGTGTTCAGGGCCGGGCGAGGGGGAGACGCCCGGCGGGCGGAAGCGATCGTCGATCGCCGATGGACGCCGATATGCGCCCTTGCCTTCCATTCGTCCAACAAATAGATTTCATTCAGTTCATCAAATTTCGTGATGGAGACCGGAATGACAACTCCCCTCGATCTCGACCAGTTGCAGAGCTTCTGCGCCATCGCTGATTGCGGCAGCTTCACCGAGGCGGCAAGGCGCGTGAACAAGACGCAGTCGGCCGTCTCCATGCAGATCAAGCGCCTGGAAGAACGGCTCGGCCAGCCGCTTTTTACGCGTGACGGGCGCAGCGTTGCGCTCACCGAGCATGGCGAGGCGCTGTATGCGCGGGCGCGGCGCATGCTGCGCATCAATGCCGAAATCGTCGACGTCTTCTCGGATGGCGACCTCAAGGGGTCGATCCGCTTCGGCGTCCCGGACGACTACGCCGTGCGCCTCCTGCCGGTGATCCTCTCGAGCTTCCAGCGCACCCACCCCAAGATCGTCGTCGACGTGCGCTGCCAGCCGTCCGAAGAACTCCTCGATGGCATGAAGAAGGGCAAGTACGACCTCGTCGTCTTCACCCAGGGCACCAACCACGAGTATGGCGAGCTCTTCCGCACCGAGCGGATGTTCTGGGTCGCCTCGCATGGCGGACAGGCACTGGCCACGGACCCGCTCCCGATCGCGGGGGGCCTCCACTGCTGCTGGAAGGAAAACGCGATCGAGGTGCTGAACCGCATCGGCCGCGACTACCGCGTCGCCTATACCTCGTCCAACGCCACGGCCATCGCCAGCGCCGTCCTCACCGACCTCGCCGTCGGCTTCCTGCCCGAGAGCGCGCTCCAGCCCGGCATGCGCGTCATCGCCGAAGACCGCGATCTGCCCCGCCTGCGCGACGCCGAAATCGCCATCATGCGGGCCAGCCACGCCTATGGCGGCATCTACGACGCCCTCGCCAGCCACATCGTCGCCTCCATGGGCAACCTCGACGGCAAGGACAGCCTGCCGATGGCGGCGGAGTAACTGCCGACCCCATCGAGCCCGCTGCTCACCCCTCCCCGCCAAGGGGAGGGTGCCGCCCGGTGCTCGGGCACCTTCGCGCCACGCCCCCTTCACCTCCCCCTCGACGGGGGAGGCCGGGAGGGGGTGCGCCCCACGCTCACACCTCGCAGCAATCACGCCCACGAACCGACTTGTCCCCCCACCCCCACACCCGTGCGATTCTCGCCCCGTCCGCTGCACCGAAGCGAGATCATGACGAGTGGTTGGTGCAGGGGAGACCGGGTGGTGGTGGAGTCGTCCGCCATCAGGCCGAAAGCACGACGGCATGAACCGGTTCGCCGGGGACGCCGCTATCACGCAGGAGCCATCCGAATGCAGGCTGGTTCAGGGGACAAGGCTGCCACGCATGAGGCAGCCGCAGAGGCGGGGCGGTTCGGTGGATTCCGGCCGTTCGCAGCCGACACGTTCCTCGCGATGCGGCACGGGATGCGCCCGAGCCATCGTGCCATAAGCCCAAAACCCCGGCCGGCCGGCGAGGCGCGAGCCTCGTTTCATCTGCGGACTACCCGCGTGAGGCCAGCGCCTCGCCGGCCCCGCTTCATCTCCCTTCCGGGAGATGCGCTCTTTGAGAACTCCGAAGCCGCGTGGCTGTCGGATGTATCAGCACGTTCGGTGCCGAGGGCATGGCCTACATCTCGGCTTCGTCGAAGATCCGGGTCAGGTCGCCGGCCCACTCGCCATTGTACTTGTCGAGCCAGCGTTCGGCCTGGGTCTTGCCGAGGTCGAGGGTCTCGTTGAGCGGATCGAGGAAGATGGTCTCGTCCTTGCCGTTGGCGAGATGCTTGCGGCGGCGGAGGCCGTCGTCGGCGAGATCGACCACCAGCCGGGCGATATCGGCGACGGTGCCGCCGCGGAACGGAGTGTGGATGGCGGTGCGGGGGACTTCGTCGCGGAGCGTCTGGCGCTCGGCATCCGTCCAGTCGCTGACGAGGTCCCAGGCGGCATCGAGGGACTCGCTGTCGTAGAGCAGGCCGGTCCAGATGGCGGCGAGCGCCAGGACGTGGCCGCGATCGCCCATGTCGGCGCCGCGCTGCTCGAGGAACTGCTTGAGCCGGACCTCGGGGAAGAGGGTCGAAAGGTGGTTCTCCCAGTCCTTGACGGTCGGGCGCTCGCCGGGCAGCTGCGGGAGCTTGCCCTGCATGAAAGCGCGGAAGCTCTCGCCGGCGACGTTGATGTACTCGCCCTTGCGGATCACGAAGTACATCGGCACGTCGAGTGCGTACTCGGCGTAGCGATCAAAACCGAAGCCGTCTTCGAAAGCGAAGGGCAGCATGCCGGTGCGGGCGCGATCGGTGTTGAGCCAGATGTGCGAGCGGAAGCTCAGGTAGCCCGAGGTTTTGCCGTCGACGAAGGGCGAGTTGGCGAAGAGCGCGGTGACGATGGGCTGCAGCGCCAGCGAGACGCGCAGCTTCTTGACCATGTCGGCTTCGTCGGAGAAATCGAGGTTCGCCTGCACGGTGGCCGAGCGATACATCATCGAGGTGCCGAGGGTGCCGACCTCCTGCATGTACCTGGTCATGATGCCGTAGCGCGACTTCGGCATGGCGGGGATCTCGGCGACCGACCAGAGCGGGGTGACGCCGAGGCCGAGGAAATGGATGTTGAGCGGGCCGCCGATGACCCGGCAATCCTCGAGATGCGCATCGAGTTCGGCAGCGGCATCGTGGATCGTCAGCTGCGGAGCACCCGACAGCTCGAACTGACCGCCCGGCTCGAGCGAGATCCCGCCGACGGCGCCGAGGTTGCGCAGGCCAATCGGGTTGCCGCGATCAAAGAAGGGATGCCAGCCGGTGCGGCCTTCGATGCCCGTGAGAAGCGCATGGACACCGTCGTCGCCGGCATAGGGAACCGGGCGGATCGGGTTTTTGCGGTAGACGTGCTTTTCGTGCTCGGTGCCGACGCGCCATTCGGATCGGGGCTTGCCGCCCACGGCCATGACCTCGATCAGGTCGGCCCGCGATTCAATAAGCGGTGCGTCTTCTTCGCCGGCCATGGGCACTCCAACAGGCAGAACTGCCGGGCTCCTGGCCGGGCGCGGCGGACAATACTGAGCCGCGCTCCGAATGCAATGGCTTTATCGCCAATCGCCGATGATTGCCTGAACGACGGCCAGCGCGGCCACGGCGGCGGTGTCGGCCCTCAGGATGCGCGGCCCCAGGCTGATGGGGATGACGAAGTTCTGGGCGAGCAGAAGCTGGCGCTCCTCGTCGGAGAATCCACCTTCCGGACCGATGAGCAGGCCCACCGGCAGGCCATCGAGATCACGCAGCCGCCGCTCCGGAGAAGCGGCTGGGGCACTCTCGTCGCACAGGATCAGGCGGCGCAGGCCGTGCTCGTGCTGCCAGTTCGAAAGCAGGTCGGGCAGCGCAACTTCATCGGCGACGGTAGGGACCGTCAGCACTTCGCACTGCTCGGCCGCCTCGATGACGTTGGCGACCAGCTTGTCCGTCCGCAGCTTCTGCACCTGCGTGTAGCGCGTGATGACCGGCTGGATCACCCCTGCCCCCATCTCGGTCGCCTTCTGCACGAGGTAGTCGAGGCGTCCGGTTTTCAGCGGCGCGAAGCCGAACCACAGGTCGGACTTCGGCGTCTGGTGCTGGGTCTGGACCACGACCTCGATCGTTGCGCCCTTCCGGTGGTCATCGACGATCTTGGTCATCCAGGCGCCATCGCGTCCGTTGAAGACGATCAACGCCTCGTCCTTCTTCATGCGGAGGACAGTCAGCAGGTAGTTGGTGTGGTCCCGCCCCATTTCGAGCTGCGCACCAGCGCCGAGCGGCGCCTCGACGAACAGGCGAGGCAAGGTCTTGTGCGATCTGGGCATCGTGGTACGCGTGACTGAAGGATGGCCGAACCGCCATTACGTCACAGTGGAGGCAGGATGCAAAGCCCCGGCAAGCCAAGAGATGCGGTTGCAGACGCCCAACGCGGCAATTGGGTGGATACCTATGCGCCGGAATGGCTGAAGCCGTATGCGCGGCTGGCGCGCTGGGACCGGCCGATTCCCCTGCTGCTGCTGTTCTGGCCCTGCGGCTTCGGCCTCGCGCTGGCGACGCTGGCCGAGCCCGCACGCGGGTTCGACCTCTGGGCGCTGTTCCTGTTCCTCATCGGATCGGTGGCGATGCGGGGGGCTGGCTGCACCTTCAACGATATCGTCGATACCGACATCGACATGAAGGTGGCCCGCACGCGCTCGCGCCCGATCCCCTCGGGACAGGTCACCAAGCGTCAGGCGGCGCTGTTCCTCGTCGCGCAGTCGCTCGTGGGGCTGGTGGTGCTGCTGCAGTTCAACAGCACGACCGTGCTCCTGGGCGTCGCCTCGCTGGTGCTGGTCGCCATCTACCCGTTCATGAAGCGGGTCACCTGGTGGCCGCAGTTCTTCCTCGGGCTCGCCTTCAACTGGGGCGTGCTGATCGGCTGGACGTCGCAGACCGGCTCATTGTCCCTGCCACCGCTGATACTCTATGCCGGCGCGATCCTGTGGACGATCGGCTACGACACGATCTACGCGCTGCAGGATATCGAGGACGACGCGCTGATCGGCGTGCGCTCGACGGCCCGGCTGTTCGGGCGGCGCGCCCGAATGATCGTCGCGCTGTTCTACGTGGCGACGGTCGCACTCTGGATCGCGGCCGCACTGATGATCGGAGCCGGCGCGGCGTTCCTCCTCGCCATGCTTGTGCCGGTTGGAATTCTCGGCTGGCAGATCTGGACGCTCCACCCCAGGGACGCGGGCAATGCCCTCGTCCGGTTCAGGGCAAACCATTGGGTGGGTCTCGCCTTCACGGCGGCCCTGCTGCTCGAAGTCGTGATCTGACAAAAAAGATGCGGGGCCGGTCCTTTCGGACCAGCCCCGGCTCGAGCTGAGTTTGGAGGTCGCTACGAGTTTCCGACAGTTCAAACGTGCATGGGATCGCTGTCGGCTTATGGAAAATGAACGGCGCTAGGCCGGAAAAGTTGCATCAGGAGGCGGCGCCCTCTCCCGGCTTGCGGCGGTTGAGGAAGCGCGGACGACGGGCTGCTTCGGCGGCGAGGCGGCGGCGCTCGTGATGGGCGCCAAGGGCGACGCCATCGACCGTCTGCGAATAGGGCAGGAAGTTGCCGTCGCCGGCCTTGATGTAGAGCGGGAGCCGGAGCTTCTTGCCCCAGTTCTGCCACTCGGCCACGACGTTGGCGTTACCCGCCTCCTCGAACACGCGATAGTTGAGGTCCGGGTCGCCATGAACGAGCTCGATGGCGCTGGAAAGGACACCCTCCTCCGTGATGGAGGTGGAAACTGCGACACCGATGAATTCCTGGACGGGCACCTTCACCTTGATGGCGACACCACTCTTTTCGAGCGTGCGACGCACGGTGACGGTCTTCACCGGCTCAGAGGGGCCGTTGTCGTTGGCCGGCCCGAAGTGACGGGCGGTGAGCGGACGGGTGCGGGGGGTACGGCCCTCGCCAAACAGCATGATTACCGACGATCCGTCGATCCCAACACGACCCTGCATGGTAAGCCTTCCTGTCAACTTTCGAGAGCTTGTTTGGTCCCGCCCTCTTTGATGACGCCAATCTAGTCGCGCCCCCTTGCCCCGCCGCTTAAGAAACTGAGTTAAGTTTAGGTTGTTTTGCGCAAGGTTAGCGGGGTGTCACCGGGTGTAACGCCCCATTAAGCGCATGAAGTGTCGGCCGCTTAACCAAGCACAGGCAGACAACGCGTATGTGCCGCACGGGCCCTCCCGCATAGGCGGGCAGGCCTTGTTCCTGCCCCGCGTTGCGCCTAGAAGCACCGCAACTCTGCCTCCTTTCGGAAACGCAATGACGATTGCGACTGCGACCACTGCCGCCGAAGACCGCGAACTGCTGAGGTCGGCCGCCGTCACCGCAGGCATCATCGCGGCCGGTTACTTCCGCCGGGACCTCAAGACCTGGACCAAGGAGAACGCCTCGCCGGTGAGCGAGGCGGACATCGTCCTCGACAACTACCTGCGCGCAACGCTGCTCGCTGCCCGGCCCGGCTACGGCTGGCTCAGCGAGGAGAGCGTCGACACGGCCGACCGGTTGAGCCACCGCCGCGTCTTCGTCGTCGATCCCATCGACGGCACGCGCGGCTTCATCCGCGGCGAAGACAGCTGGACGGTGTCGCTGGCGGTGGTCGAGGATGGCATCCCGATAGCCGGGGTGGTCTACGCACCGGCGCGCGACGAGATGTATGACGCCGCGCAGGGCGAAGGCGCCCGCCTCAACGGCAAGCCGCTGACGCGAGTCCGCCATCCCGGCCGTACGGCGCCGCTCATTCCGGCCCCGGGAGCCGTGCACCAGGAACTGCAATCCTCCGGGCTCGAGTACGCGCGCGGACCCGCATATCCGTCGCTGGCCTACCGGCTGGTGCAGGTGGCGACCGGCAAGCTCGACGCCGCCGTGGCACGCCGGGGCGCGCTGGATTGGGACATCGCGGGCGCAGCCTGCATCCTCGGCGAGGCCGGGGTGCCGATCGAGGATGTCTGCATAGGTGTCCTGCGTTTCAATCGCCCCGAAATTCGGCATGGTGCCCTTGCGGCGCTGGGCGAGGCTTCGCTAAAAGCGCCGTTACATGCGGCGCTGGTCAAAGTCTATGGCTGCCCGCAGCCACAGGAAGTCGATCTGGAGCGTCTCAAGCCGTGAGCAAAGCCAAAAAGGCCGAACCCAAGCAGCAGCTCTTGCACCTCGTCATCGGAGGCGAACTGGAGAAGGGCGCCGAGGTGACCTTCAAGGACCTGGATGCCGTGGATCTCGTCGGCGTCTATCCCAATTATGCCGCCGCGCATGCTGTCTGGAAGCAGAAGGCGCAACTCACGGTCGACAATGCCGAGATGCGCTATTTCGTGGTTCACCTGCACCGGCTGCTGAACCCCGAAGAAGACGACGAGTAGGCTCAGCGCAACAGCTGCACGAGGCTCGTCGCGAGACCGTCGAGCCTCGCCTCGGCATTGCGCGACACGGTGCTGAACGCCTCGACCATCAGGCGGCGGCGCGGCTCGTTCTCGAGCAATTGGATAACTGCATCCGGCAGCTGAACGGCCGCCGCAACCTGCGTCGCGCAGCCGATTTCCGACAAGGCCGCATGCAGCGGTTTCTGGCGCTCGACATGCGGACCGTAGACCGCAGCAGCGCCCAGATGCAGCGGCTCGCTGAGGTCATGGCCACCGATGGAGGCGTCAAAGGTCCCGCAGACGACGCCGATCGTGGCCCGCGCATAGACGTCGGCCAGCGTTCCCATTTCGTCGAGCCAGACCAGCGGCCCGGCCGCTGCGAGATCACCGACCTTGTCGATGCTCTGGAGGTCGGCCCCAAAGCTCGCGCTCAGAACCTCGCCCGGCGTTCGGCCGGGGTAGCGTGGGACGAGAACAATCCGGACATCGGGACGCCGCCGGCGAAGCGAGGCGATGGCGGGTGCGAGGCCGTCGATCTCGTCGCGATGGACATTGCCGAAGGCGACCAGTGGTGGCCCCATCTTCGCACCAACCGGCGCCGGGCGTGCGGCCACCAGCTTCAGGTTGCCGAGCACCTCGATCCGGTCCCTGGGCACGCCGAGCGCCGTAAAGCGATCGGCAATCGCGTGATCCTGCGGATAGATCCGGCGCGCCCGGGCAATGGTTCGCCGTGCGATAGCGGGATTGCGCTTGTGGCGGGCGAAGCTGCGCGGCGACATCGTCGCGTTGACCACCAGCACCGGCACTCCGGCCTCGGCCGCTGCCTCGAACTGGGCCGGCCAGAACTCGGATTCCACAAGGATGAGCAGATCGGCTCGGACGGTTTCGAAGACGCGGCGCTGGGCCTCGAGCGTATCGAGCGGCATGATGAAGCTGGAGCTGTCTCCGGCAACTGCCTTGACGCGCGCGTAGCCCGAATAGGTCGTGGCCGAGAGGACTACCGACAGACCCGGCGCGCGATCGAGCAGGCGCTGGCGCAACAGTTCGGCCACTTTGCTCTCCCCGGCCGAGACCGCGTGGATCCAGATGCGGCGGCCGTGCGCCGCCTGAGGCAGCAGCGGGCGCAGCCGCTGGCGATACCATTCGACCCCGCCCTCGTCGCTGCGCCCGAAGCGGGAGAACACGGCATAGTGCAGCCATGAGGCGGCCGAAAGCAGCGCGCCATAGGCTTTCCAGGCTATCGGTACGCCCCTGCCCAAGCCCGGAGGCCTCCATTCAAGTTCAACCCGTCACTAGCCCGGCCGGTGGCGCCGCACAACCTTGCTAGGTTTTGCCAATTGCTGCTAAGCCAGCCGCCATGTCCTCAGCCAGCCGCGGACCGGGCCCACAGGTGCGTTATCCCATCGCCATCGACGCACGCGTGCAGCAAGTCAGCCTCGACGAGGCGCGTGCCGCCATTCGCCTCGAAACGCAGGGGCTCGAGGCACTGGCCGCCACGCTCGACGGGTCCTTCGTCGCCCTGGCCGAATTGATCCAGCGCGCGCCCGGACGCGTCGTGCTCTCGGGCGTCGGCAAGAGTGCGCATATCGCGCGCAAGGTCGCGGCAACGCTGGCCTCGACGGGTACTCCGGCGCAGTTCGTTCATGGCGGCGACGCCAGTCATGGCGACCTCGGCATGATCACCACCGCCGACGTGGTGGTGATGTTCTCGAAGTCCGGCGACACCGCCGAACTCGAGGCACTCGCCAACTACTGCGTCCGCTTCGACATTCCGCTGGCCCTCGTCACGGCCCGCCCGGCCTCGCGCCTGGGACAGGCGGCCAACATCGTCGTGCAATTGCCCGACGCGCCCGAGGCCTGCGATATCACTGCGGCTCCCACGACCTCGACCACGATGATGGCAGCGCTAGGCGATGCCCTTGCCGTGGTGCTGCTGCGTCGCCGCGGGTTCCGGGCCGCCGATTTTCACGTGTTCCACCCCGGCGGTACGCTTGGCAGTGCGCTGCTCACGGTGGGAGAGGTCATGCATGGCGGCGAGCGGCTGCCGCTCGTCACTGCCGGCTCCTCGGTCGCCGACGCGATCCTCGAGATGACCTCCAAGGGTTTTGGCTGCACCGGCGTTCTCGATGCGGCGGGCACCTTGCTCGGCATCATCACCGACGGCGACCTGCGCCGGCACATGGCCGATGGCCTGTTGCAGCAGACGGCCGGCGAGGTGATGACCGTCAGCCCCAGGGTCATTGGCCCGGACTCGCTGCTCAGCGAGGCACTGCGGCAGATGACGACGCTCACGCCCAGGATCAGCGCAATCTTCGCCGTCGACGACGGCAAGCCCGTCGGCATCGTCCACCTGCACGACTGCCTGCGCGTCGGGCTCGTCTAGTGCGCGACCTCATCGTCATCCCGGCGCGGTATGGCTCGACGCGACTTCCCGGAAAGCCGCTGCATCCCATCGCCGGGCGTGCCCTCCTCGAGCGTGTCGCGAGCGTGGCGATGGCGGCGGCACGCGCGGTAGACGATACCGACGTGGTCGTCGCCACCGATGACGAGCGCATCCTCGCCAAGGCCCGGGAGCTTGGACTCGAGACGGTGATGACCTCGCCCGACATCAGCTCGGGTTCGGGGCGGGCGCTGGCGGCCCTTAAGGCTACCGGCCGCAGCGCCGGGCTGGTGGTGAACCTGCAGGGCGATGCGCCGTTTACCTCACCGGCTCACCTGGTGGAGATCATGCGCGCGGCTCGCAACTCCAGCGCCGATGTCACGACACCGGTCGTCCAGCTCGACTGGACACGGCTCGATGCGCTGGTGGCGCACAAGCGGACGACACCGGCCAGCGGCACGACCTGCATCCGGGCCGCCGACGGAAGGGCCGTGTGGTTCTCGAAGTCGGTGCTCCCCTACATGCGCAAGGAGAGCGATCTCCGCCAGCAGTCGGAACTGTCGCCGGTGCTGCAGCATATCGGCCTCTACTGCTACCGCGTGCCGGCGCTCGAGGCATTCGAGGCCGCGCCGCAATCGCACTACGAGCAGCTCGAGGGACTGGAGCAGCTGCGGCTGATCGAGCTCGGCCTCGATATTCGCGCCATCGTCGTCGCGCCGGCGCGGATCACGATGAGCGGCGTCGACAGCCCTTCAGACGTCGAGCGCGCCGTACGCCTCATCGCCGAGCATGGCGACCCCTTCGTGGACTGGCGGTCATGACCAGGCTGGTTATCGTCCGCCATGGCAACACCTTCGAGGCGGACGAGCCACCGCGCCGGATCGGGTCCCGAACCGATCTCCCGCTCACCGCCGCCGGTGAGGAACAGGCAAAGGCCCTGGCCCGACATTTCGAGGCCAACGGCGTGCGTTTTGATCGCGTGCTCACCAGCCCGCTGCAGCGCGCCCGCCGCACTGCGGAGCTCATCGTCGCCGAGCAGGCAATACCGGTCGAGACGGCGAGCTTTCTCACCGAGATCGATCATGGTCCCGACGAAGGCCAGCTGGAGGCCGACGTAATTGCGCGTTTGGGTAACGACGCCATCACGCTGTGGGATACAGAGTGGATAGCCCCCGAGGGCTGGGAAGTTGGGGCGCAATGGCGCGTTCCGGCGTGGCGGGAATTCGTGGAGCGGGTCGCGGAGGAACTGCCCTACGGCACGATTCTGTTGGTCACCAGCAACGGTGCGGCGCGGTTCGCTCTGGCGGCGCTCGGCCTCAAGGTTGGGGATAACCGGGCGAGCGCCAAATTCCGGACCGGAAGTTATGGTCTGGTCGAGGTCGGCGACGTTGCCGATTTCCATCTTGTTGGTTGGAATGCAAGGCCGGGGGAGACACCCGGCGACAAAGGTTTGTTTTGATGCAGCAGGTTTTCATCGACGCGTCCAGGGGCGGCCGCGTCGGTTTCGGGTCGACGCTTCCGCTCGCCTTCATCCTGGGGCCTTGCGTAATCGAGAGCCGCGATCACGCCCTCAAGACCGCGAGCTTTCTCGCAGGACTCGCCGACCGGCAAGGTATCCCGCTGGTCTACAAGTCGTCGTTCGACAAGGCCAACCGCACGAGCTCTGCGAGCTATCGCGGGCTCGGCCTCGATGAGGCGCTGCGCATCCTCGAGGCGGTGAAGTCTGAGACGGGTCTGCCGGTCACCACCGACGTCCATGAGCGCGAGCAGTGCGCGCCCGTCGCCGAGGTGGCCGATATCCTCCAGATCCCGGCGTTCCTGAGCCGCCAGACCGACCTGCTCGTCGCCGCCGCCGCGACCGGCAAGGTGGTGAATGTCAAGAAGGGCCAGTTCCTGGCGCCCTGGGACATGAAGAACGTTGCCAAGAAGCTGGATGGAGCCGGCGCATCGGGCGTGCTCCTCACCGAGCGCGGTACCAGCTTCGGCTACAACACGCTGGTGGTCGACATGCGCGGCCTGCCGATCATGGCCGAAACCGGCAAGCCGGTGATCTTCGATGCGACGCACTCGGTGCAGCAGCCCGGCGGGCGCGGCGAGTCCTCGGGCGGCGAACGGCAGTATGCGCCGGTCCTGGCGCGGGCGGCGGTGGCCGTAGGCGTCGCGGGCGTCTTCATCGAGACGCACGAAGACCCGGACAACGCGCCGTCAGACGGCGCCAACATGATTCCGCTCGACCAGATCGAAGGGCTCGTCGCCGAACTCAAGGCACTCGACGCGATCGCGAAGAGCCGGGTCACGACGGGATGAACACCGAGGTCAGAGCCGAGGCGCCCGCCTATGTCCGGTTCGCCTCCTGGGGCGTCATCGTCTTTCTGTTTGCCCTTCCCTGCATCGCGGGAAGGCTGACGACCTATTTCATCTTCCTCGGTGCGCTCGCTGCACTCGCCACGCCAACGATACGCGATGCGTTCAGGGCGCGCAGTTCCAACCCGATAGACCTGCTGTTTGTCGCGGCGGCAGCCTTGCCGTCGTTCGCTTTCATGTTCACGGCCGAAGAGCCGCGCGACCTGCTGTTCGCGATCAACTTCCTGCCCCTGTTGCTCGCCATCCCCTTCCGGTGGCAGCTCGAGCGCTTCGCGAGCGTCGACGGCGCCGCCATGATCAGCTGGCTGTCGCTGGCCGGGGCCAGCATCGCCCTCGTCGTCGCGTTCGTGCAGGTCGTCGTGCTTGGCCTGGATCGGGCCGGACAGCCGCTGATGAGCGCGTTCCATTTCGCGGACACGGCGCTGCTGCTGGGCTTTCTCGCACCAGCGGGCCTGTTCGTGCGGGGGTCCGCTACAAGGACCGCCTGGTGGCTTCTCGCTGGCCCGGTGATCGGGACGGTCGCGGTCCTCCTGAGCGGCACGCGCGGCGCTCTGCTTGCCCTGCCGGTCCTGGCGCTACTCCTGTTCTGTTTCGCGTTCGTGCAGGCAAAGCGTCGCCAGTTCGTCGTCGCAATTGCCTTGGGCGGCCTTGTGCTCGGTGCGGCCGCCCTCGTCGTTGCAGGGCAGCTTGGATACAGCAGGGCGATCGATGCCTTCTTCGCCTCGGGGCAAGCCGTGTTCGGGGGCGAAGTAGACGCCCCGACCAAGGAACGGCTCGTGATGTACTGGGGAGCCTGGCAGGCGTTCCAGCACTCGCCCCTGGTGGGCTATGGCTGGCTCGACATGGTACCGGCGATCATACCGTACGTGCCCAAGGACATGGTCGAGACCATGCTGGGGTTCAGGCAATTGCACAACGGCCTGATCAGCTTTGCAGTCGGGGCAGGTCTGCCGGGCATCGCAAGCTTCCTCATCCTGTCAGTCGCGCCGTTAGTCGCCGTCCTCAGGACCCCGCGCGACCCGCAGTTCGCGGCCCGGCTCTACATGGCGCTGACGCTGTGCGGCGGCTACGCGGTGTTCCAGCTCACGATCATCATGATCGGGTTCGAGTTCCACACCGTGCAGTACGCGTTCATAACGATGGCGATCCTGAGCCTGGCGGCCCAGCCCAAGCACGGGGCCGCCGGTCAGTCCGTGCCGGGGAAGGCCGCCGTCGGCTCGGAAACCGCGAAAACCGCGTAGTATTCGCGTCTGTGCCCATCATCGCGCGGTACAACCGCCACGAGGCGCGAGACCCCGAACTCGGGCCGTGGGCTCAGTTCCACCGCAGCCTGTGGTGAAGCTGCCCGCCGGACAAGCACCGCTGGCATTTCAGCCGGGAAGCGCTCGCCGGGCGGGATGAAGTCGTAGCGCTCGTGCTGGACAATGTCGCGAACCGGGCGCGGGTCGCCCTCGGCGCGGCCGTGGAAAAAGAGCTCGCCCGTCACCTGGTAGCTCGCCTCGGTCCAGATCACCTTCGCCCCCGCGGCGTCGGCGGCTTCGCGGACGCCGGTCGAGACCCCCTCCCAGCCGCGCAGCAGGCCCGTTCGGTCCACCGCGCCGAGATTGAGCGGATGGAGCACGGCCTGCACGTAGATGAAGGCGATCACGGAGACGCCAATGATCGCATGAGCGGCCGTCGCCACCGGCACCAGCCACCCTCGCGCCCTCGGCAACAGGCAGACGAAGGCTACGCCCAGCAGCGCAAGCACCGGAGCGATCGGATGGGTCCAGTTGGTCTCGACCCTTGAGTGGAGTGAGTGGAAGAGAAAGTAGCCCAGAAGCGGCAATGTGGTCAGCACTGGCAGCGCAAGGTCGGCGCCCTGCCGCCTGCCCAGGCCGAAGAAGTAGCCGACGATGGCGAGCAGCGCGCACACGAGCATCACAGGCCCAATGAACGCGGCCTGGCTGACCAGGAACTCGAGCGTCAGGTTGCCCCGTCCCGACTCTGTGCTGGTGATGCGCGCCCCCTGAAACAGGAACGAGCGCCAGTCGTGCTGATAGTTCCACCAGAGCACCGGCGAGAACACGGCAAGCGCGAGGGCCCCGCCGGCCCAGAGCTGCCAGTGGCCGAACTGCCGGCGCCCCTCGGGCGTTGCGAGCAGGTAGAGCACCAGTCCCACGCCCAGCCATGCGTTCGTGTACTTGGATGCGAGCCCCGCCCCGGCGAACACGCCGACCAGCAGCCACCATGTCGGGCGCTTGGCCGTGACGGCCTCGGCAGCGGCCCAGAGCGACAGCATCCAGAACAGGATCGAGGGGGAATCCGGTGTGGCGACGAGGCTGAGGGCAGCCTGCCCGCTCAGGCAATACCAGGCCACTGCGAGCGCAGCAGGAGTTCGACCGGGAACCAGCAGCCGCGTCGTGCGATAGAGGGCCAGCAGCGTGACCAGGCCGAAGACCAGGGGAAGCAGGCGCACGCCCAACACCGTGTCGCCGGCCAGCAACCGCCCGGCGGCAATGGCAACGGCGATGCCGGGAGGGTGGTCGAGATAGCCGGGTGACAGGTAGGCCGACCACATGGCGTAGTAGGCCTCGTCGCCATCAAGTCCGACGCCGAGTACCACCCAGAGCTTGGCCAGTAACGTCGCCGCCAGAACGGCGGCTGTGAACAGTTCCGCACCGTTGAGGCCCCGCTGCAGGGTCGTCCCGAACGGAATGTTGGTATCTGTCGCTGCGGTCATGCGGGCCTGTTGGTTGGGGCGAGGAACCGTCTTGGGCGCACGTAGAACACGGAACTGCGCTGTTCGGAATACCTTCCCGCGCTCCTCAGGAATACGACCGGGGAATTCCCCGGCACAATCAGCGGGCCGGTATGCCGTGGCGCTGGTGGGCCGTGTATGCCGCTTCGGCGTTCAGGTAGGGCTCCTGGCGGTCGACGTTCCAATAAGTCAGCTCGTCCAAGGGGATAGGTGTGCCGGTGATGGCGCAGCGGACGAAGCTGCCGGGGCGCAGTACGACATAATCGGCATCGAGGTAGCGCAACTGCGCTTCCGAAGGGCTGAAGCTCTTGTCGAAGATGTTCATCGTCTCGCTCGCGTCTGGAACTCATATAGGTCAGTTCGGCTGCCTTGGAAACTGCTCGATCCTGACCGGATTCTGAATGCCGCGCTCCGCGGTCATTCATCCGTAGGGCACCAGAGTGGCGATGCTGGGGCGGCACGGCACCGTGAAGATGATCCGGATCGGCGAAGACGATATCTGAAATCCGCCAAAACGAAAGGGCGGCCCGCAAGGACCGCCCTCCCGTTCGTGACCTTCGCGAGAAGGCCTGATCTTGTCGGCTGGGCCGGACTTCTTAGAAGTCCATGCCGCCCATGCCACCCATGCCACCGCCGCCCGGCATGGCCGGAGCAGCTTCCTTGGGAAGCTCGGCGATCATGGCCTCGGTGGTGATGAGGAGCGAGGCAACCGAGGCAGCGTCCTGCAGCGCGGTGCGGACGACCTTCACCGGGTCGACCACGCCCATGGCAACCATGTCGCCATATTCGCCGGTCTGGGCGTTGTAGCCGAAGTTGGCCGAGGAGTTCTCGAGGATCTTGCCGACCACGACCGAGCCTTCATCGCCAGCGTTGTTGGCGATCTGGCGGACGGGCTCCTGGAGAGCGCGCTTGACGAGGTTCACGCCGGCCTGCTGGTCAGCGTTGCCGCCCTTGACGGTGATGGCGTTCGCAGCGCGCAGCAGCGCGACGCCGCCGCCCGGCACGATGCCTTCTTCAACCGCGGCGCGGGTGGCGTTCAGCGCGTCGTCGACGCGGTCCTTGCGCTCCTTCACCTCGACTTCGGTCGAACCACCAACCTTGATCACGGCGACGCCGCCGGCGAGCTTGGCGAGACGCTCCTGCAGCTTCTCCTTGTCGTAGTCCGAGGAGGTTTCCTCGATCTGCGACTTGATCTGCGCAACGCGACCCTCGATGTCGGCCTTCGAGCCGGCGCCGTCGACGATCGTGGTGTTCTCCTTGGAGATTTCCACGCGCTTGGCGGTACCGAGCATGTCGAGCGTGACGTTCTCGAGCTTGATGCCGAGGTCTTCCGAGATCACCTGGCCGCCGGTGAGGATCGCGATGTCCTCGAGCATGGCCTTGCGGCGATCACCGAAGCCCGGAGCCTTGACGGCAGCGACCTTGAGGCCACCGCGCAGACGGTTCACGACGAGCGTGGCCAGAGCCTCGCCCTCGATGTCCTCGGCGATGATCAGCAGCGGACGCTGGGACTGAACGACAGCCTCGAGCACCGGCAGCATAGCCTGCAGGTTGGAGAGCTTCTTCTCGTGGAGCAGGATCACCGGGTCCTCGAGGACGGCGGTCATCTTCTCGGCATTGGTGACGAAGTACGGCGACAGGTAGCCGCGGTCGAACTGCATGCCCTCGACGACGTCGAGCTCGGTCTCAGCGGTCTTGGCTTCCTCGACGGTGATCACACCCTCGTTGCCGACCTTCTGCATGGCATTGGCGATCATGTCGCCGATGGCCGTCTCGCCGTTCGCCGAAATGGTGCCGACCTGGGCAACTTCGGAGTTGGACGAGATGGTCTTCTTGGCCTTGGCGAGGTTCTCGATGACTTCGGCGACGGCGAGATCGATGCCGCGCTTCAGATCCATCGGGTTCATGCCGGCGGCAACGAGCTTGATGCCTTCGTTGACGATGGCCTGGCCGAGAACGGTCGCGGTGGTGGTGCCGTCGCCGGCGATGTCGTTGGTCTTGGAGGCCACGGCGCGCAGCATCTGGGCGCCCATGTTCTCGAACTTGTCCTCGAGCTCGATCTCCTTGGCGACGGTGACGCCGTCCTTGGTGATGCGCGGGGCGCCGAACGACTTGTCGATCACGACATTGCGGCCCTTCGGACCGAGCGTGACCTTCACCGCGTTGGCGAGGATGTTGACGCCGCGGACCATCTTGTCGCGGGCATCGGTGGAGAACTTTACGTCTTTAGCAGCCATTGGAGGCGCTCCTTACGTTACGTTTGAAAGGGGGAAACCGTGAGAGGCACAAGCCTTACGCGGTGATCACACCCATGATGTCGGACTCTTTCATGATCAGGAGATCCTGACCGTTGAGCTTGACCTCGGTGCCGCTCCACTTGCCGAAGAGGATGCGGTCGCCTTCCTTGACGTCCAGCGGAACAATCTTGCCGGACTCGTCGCGGGCGCCGGGGCCCACGGACACGATGACGCCCTCGGAGGGCTTTTCCTTAGCGGTGTCTGGGATGATGATGCCGCCAGCGGTCTTTTCCTCGCTGTCGACGCGCCGGACGACCACTCGGTCGTGCAGAGGACGGAAAGCCATTTTTGCTCCTATAAGCCTCGATGAACTCGCACTGTTAGCACTCAAACGCGAGGAGTGCTAACCAGCTGACCCGGGATATAGGAGGGGGTCCGGAACGAGTCAAGTTGGCCGCCACCGAGAATCCGAGCATAGCGCTGCCGCATGACAGAGACATGCAACCGGCAGGCGTGGGGCGCGTTTGCGGCCCGATAGAAACCGTAAACTGCCGCGATGCTACGTTGCCAAGCCGCGCTGCTGGCAGTAGTGCCAAGCCGACAAACCACCGGAGCCGACGTGAGCGTCGTTCAGTTCGACACCTACGCGAAGAAATCGCCCGAGCCTTGGGTTGCCCCCGAACTCGCGATCATCGTCCCCAGCTACAACGAGCGCGACAATGTCGGCCTCCTCTACGAGAAGGTCACGGCGGCGCTCGGCGACACGCCATTCGAATTCATCGTCGTCGACGACAACTCGCCCGACGGAACGTCCGAGGTGGTGCGCGAGATGGCGCGCCAGCACCAGAATGTCCGCGCGATCCATCGCATCGGCCGGCGCGGACTGAGCTCCGCGGTCATCGAGGGCATCCTCGCCAGCGCGGCCCCCTACTTCGCCGTCATCGACGCGGACCTGCAGCACGACGAGACCATCCTGCCGCACATGCTCGAAAAGGCACGCGCCGGCGACCACATCGTCGTCGGCACCCGCTATGGCGACGAGGGCAGCGTCGGCGGTGGCCTCTCCAGGACCCGCGAGGCCGGCAGCAAGCTGGCCACCCGCCTCTCCGGCATCCTCACCGGCAAGGCCCTGAGCGATCCGATGAGCGGCTTCTTCCTGATGCGCCGCGAGATCTTCGACGAGATCGCACCTTCGCTCAGCGACGAGGGCTTCAAAATCCTGCTCGACATCATCGTCTCGGCCGGGCGCACCCATGCCCGGCAGGGCCGCGAGCTGCGCATTTCCGAGGTGCCCTACACCTTCCGGCCGCGCCATGCGGGCGAAAGCAAGATGAGTTCGCTGGTCGTCGTCCAGTTCCTGGGGCTCGTCGTTTCCAAGCTCAGCCGCGGACTTCTGCCGACCAGCTTCCTGCTGTTCGGGCTGGTGGGTGGCTTCGGCGTGGTTGTCCACATGGGCACGCTGTGGCTGGCGCACGAGCAGTTCGCCTTCAACTTCTTCTGGGCGCAGGCGCTGGCGACGGTGGTCGCCATGACGTTCAACTTCGTGCTCAACAACGAGCTGACCTATGCGAACAAGAAGCTCAGGGGCTGGCGCTACCTCAGCGGGCTGTTGAGCTTTTACGCGGTTTGCTCTATCGGCGCCCTGGCCAACGTCTCAGTTGCCAGCTGGATCTATGCCTTCGACGGCCAGTTCTATCTGGCGGGCCTCCTCGGCGTGCTGATGAGCGTGGTCTTCAATTACTCGGTCACAAGGGTGTTCACGTGGCGCTGACAGAACTCGAAATCAAACTGCGGCGCACTGGCGGCGTGGGCCCCAACACCAAATGGGACTGGTCGCTGGTCGATTCCAGCGGCACCATCGTGAAGAAGGGCTCGGCGCTCGGCGAGGAAGCCCGCGCCTTTGCCACGGCCAAGAAGGCCCGCGACAAGCTGGCGAAGGGCTAAGCCGCGCCTCGCTTGCCTTCCAGCTCGGCCCAGGTCTGGCGCTTGCGGTAGATGGTCGAGGGGCTGAGTTCGAGCGCCTGGGCGGCAAGCGAGATATTGCCGCCGAAGCTGGCGATGGCTTCCTCGATGATCCGCTGCTCCTGCTGCCACATCGGCAGCACGGCAGGCCGGCGCATGAGCATGACCGGCGGCGGTGCGGTCGTGGCCGGCGCGGGTGCATCGAGATCGGCCGCGGCGAGCATGGCGTTATCGACTTCGCCGCCGTCGAACATGACGACGAGCCGGTGGACCAGCGTTTCGAGCTGACGGACGTTCCCGGGCCACTCGCGCGCGGCCAGTTGCCCCGCTGCGTCGGTCGCGAAGCCGTCGAAGCGCTTGTGCTCCTGGGCCGCGAAGCGATCGAGGAAGTGCTGCGCGAGGGCCAGCGCGTCGCCGGAGCGCTGGCGCAGTGGCGGCAGGTGAACGGGCAGCACGTGCAGCCGGTAGAACAGGTCCTCGCGGAACCTGCGCTCCGCGATCAGCTCCATCGGGTTGCGATTGGTGGCGCAGATGAGCCGGACATCGAGCTGGCGGACACCCGACTCCCCTACCCGGCTGATGGTGCCGGTCTGCAGGAACTTGAGCAGCTTGCCCTGAAGGCTGAGGTCGATGTGCGAGATCTCGTCGAGGAAGAGCGTGCCGCCATCGGCGATCTCGGCGGCGCCCTTGCGGTCCTCGCCCGCGCCGGCGATGGCGCCGCCCGCGATGCCGAAGAGCTCGGCCTCCATCATGTGCGCCGGCACGGCCCCGCAGTCGACGGCGACGAAACGCCGATGCGCGCGCGGCGAGAACTCGTGCAGGGCCTCCGCGCAGATGTCCTTGCCGGTGCCGGGCTCGCCCGTGATGAACACCGGGGCGGTCGAGCCGGCGACACGGCCGATCTGCTCGTAGACCACCTGCATCTGGCTGGAGGCGCCGACGAGCCTGCCGAAACGGCCGGCGTGCTCCTCGCCGCGCAGTTGAAGCGCGAGGCTCTTGCCGTGGCGCGAGGCGAGTTCGGCCATGCGGGTGGCAAAGGCGCGCCCACCCATCGGACGGACGAAATGATCGTGGGCGCCGGCGCGCAGGGCCGACAGGGTGGCGCTGACCGAGGCGCCGTCGGACAGCGCGATCACGAGCGCGCCCGAGGACAGGCGCACGAGCCGCGAAACCGCGTCCTCGAACTGGGGCGACAGGTCGCCCACGCTGCCGAGATCGACGAGCAGCACGTCGAAGCGTTCGGAGCGGAGAAGGTCGGTCGCCTGCCGCCCGCTGCGGGCCTCGGCGACGGTGGGGGCAGCCACGAGGCAGGACAAAAGGGAATCGAGAAGCGCCCCGGCCGTCGCGCTATCGCGATCGACCAGCAGGAACCGGGCGTCGGGACTGGAGCCGGTGCCGGGCGCGGACATGAATTCGGGACTCCCTGGGGGCGGCCGTATGACCAACGGAGTGTTGACGAAGTGGGTAAACAAACCGTTCCCGCCAGACCGTGGGCTGGCGCGCAAAGGGCGGGGATAGTTTCCCGGCAGGACGCGGCAAGCCTTTCGGCAGGAGGGGGGCGGTGTTATGAATGGGGTGTCGAATCCCGCGTTTTGGGAGCACGAGGCGGACCGTGCAAGGGCTAGTATACATATTCATCGCGCTGGCCACGCTCGGCGTCGCTGCTGCTGCCTATTTCGGCCTGACCTTCTCGCCCATCGAAGCCTTCGTGACCGCCATCGCCTTCGGCGCCATTGCCGTGATGCTGATGGAACGGCGCTTGCGCCAGCGTTCCGAGGCACGGCTCGAGCGGGCGATCGAGGATCTCGCGCGGCTGCTTTCCACCGATGCCAAGGCCGGCCAGGTGCTGAGCCAGCGCGTCAACGCCATTGCGGACACCAACGTGGGCAGCCGGCTCGAGGGCATCGAGGCGGACATCTCGGTTCTGGGCACGGTGACCCGGCAGCTGGCCGAGGCGCTGGCAGAACTCGAAGAGGGGCATCACACCGAACGCACCAGCTCGGGGCCGGGCATAGTGGAACTGCCGCCCGAGGAAGACGACGACGTGTTCGACGAGCCCCTCATTCCCGAGGCCGAGCTGCGGGCGGCGCTCGAGCAGAACCGGCTGGTGTTTCACATCGAGCCGGTCGTCAGCCTGCCCTCGCGCAAGCCGCTCGGGTACGACCTCGTTCCCCGGCTGATGCAGGATGCAGGTGGACTGGCCGATGCGCCGGACTTCATGCCGCGCCGCGGCGGCGAGGACTTGGTCCGGCAGATCGAGGCATTGGCGCTCGAGGAAGCGGTGACGATTGCGCGCCGGGCCAAGACTTCCGGGCAGCCGATCCGGCTCTTCATCCCGCTGAGCAAGGCAACGATCGGCGATCGCAAGGCGCTCGACCAGGTGCTGGCGACGCTCGTCGCCAACCAGGCCATCACCTCATCGCTCGATTTCTCCCTGGCGCAGGCGCAGTACAAGACGCTGGGCGCGCCGGAGAAGCGCCTGCTCGGCGAGTTCGGCAAGGCGGGCGCGGGTTTCGTGCTGCGCGACGCCGCGTCGCTGCGCTTCGATTTCGCCGAGCTCGAGGGGCTGGGCTTCACGGTGGTGCGGTTCGACGCCACCCAGTTCCTCAACAAGCCCGAGACGTTCTCCGATTTCCACACGGCGGACATCTCGCCCTATGCCAAGCGGTTCGACATCGCGCTCTGTGCCACAGGCGTGATCGACGAGCAGCAACTGCTAAGTCTGTTCGAGGACGGTATCGGTCTGGTACAGGGACCGCATATCGGCCGGCCGGGACCCGTGCGCGCCGACCTCATCGGCGAACGCGCACGCCAGCCTGAGCGCAGGCAGGCCTGAACGACAGGACTACTCCTATGCAAGCACTTGATGGTCTGGGTGGGATCGCTGCCCGCTACGACGTGGTTTTGAGCGACATCTGGGGCGTTGTGCACAACGGCATCGCCGCCCATGCGACCGCCGTCGAGGCGCTGGTCAACTACCGGCGCAATGGCGGGCGCGTCGTGCTCATCAGCAACGCCCCGCGTCCGCACGGGCCGATCATCGAGATGATGGATCGCCTCGGCGTCTCGCGCGAAGCCTATGACGACGTCGTGACCTCCGGCGACGCGACCCGGGTCGTGCTCGAGCGCTATCGCGGCCAGACCGTCCATTATGTCGGCCCGCCGCACGACAATGACAGCCTGTTCGAGGGCCTCGACATCACGCTCGGCCGTGCCGAGGATTCTAAGGCCATCGTCGTCACCGACCTCGATACCGACCACGACACCCCGGACATGTACAATGACCGGATCACCCTTTGGCTCAGCCGCAACCTGCCGCTGATCGCCGCCAACCCGGATCGCGTCGTCGAGCACGGCGACCAGATCCTCTATTGCGGCGGCGCCCTCGCCGACCTCTACGAGGCGCGTGGCGGCATGATCGTCATGGTCGGCAAGCCGTACAAGCCGATCTACGCGGAGGCCCTGCGGCTGGCCGAGAAAGCTGCAGGCCGCCCGGTCGATCGCAGCCGCATCCTCGCCATCGGCGACTCGGTGCGCACGGACGCCATCGGCGCGGCAGGCGCGGGGCTGGACCTCCTTTTTGTCACCGGTTCGATCCACGCCGCAGAGCTCGACGCCTTCGGCAACCCCGATCCCGACGCGATCCGCGCGCTGGTCGAACCGAGCGGGGCGAACACGGTGGGCTTCGTGCCCCGGCTGGCGTGGTGAGCGAGCGCATGGCTGATCATCCCTTGGCTGCCTTGCATGGCAGGCCATTTCTTGTCATATCGCGCTGACCTAATAGGGCGGGTGGGAACTTGACCTTCATTCGGCTCGCGGGCCTCGACGAGGTACCGGAAGCGCTCAAGGGCGCGATGGTGGCGATCGGCAATTTCGATGGCTGTCATCGCGGGCATCAGCATGTCTTCCGCGCTCTCAAGGAGCGCGCCAATGCGGCTGGCGTGCCGGCGTTGATGCTCACGTTCGAGCCGCATCCGCGCGACGTGTTCGCGCCCGAGCCATTCATGTTCCGGCTCACCTATGCCGACCAAAAGGCCGAGATCGCCCGCGCCCTCGGGCTCGACGGCATCGTCGTCATGCCGTTCAACCTCGAGTTCTCGCGCATCGAGGCGGAAGATTTCGTCACCCGCTTCCTCGTCGGCGCGCTGAACGTGCGCGGCGTCGAGGTGGGGGCCGACTTCCATTTCGGCTACAAGCGCCAGGGCACCCCGGCCTTCCTCAAGGAAGCCGGACAACGCCACGGCTTCGATGTCGAGATCCTCGACATGCTCGACGAGGGCGACGACCACATCTCATCGACCCGCATCCGCACGCTGCTCGGCGAGGGCGATGTCGCAGGCGCCGCGCAGCTCCTCGGCTATCACTGGTTCCTGTCTGGCGTCGTCGTGACCGGCGATCAGCGCGGGCGCGAACTGGGCTTCCCCACCGCCAACATGGCGACCCCCACCGGCTTCGACCTCATGCAGGGCGTCTACGCCGTGCGTGCGAAGCTGGGCAACCGCCTGCTCGATGGCGTCGCGAGCTACGGCAAGCCGATGTTCACCGACGAGCGCCCGCCCTTCGAGACGTGGATCTTCGATTTCGACGAGGACATCTATGGCCAGAAGCTGGAAGTGGCGCTGCTCGGCACGGTGCGCGGCCAGGCCAAGTTCTCCAGCCTCGATGAGTTGATCGCCGCCGTGAACAACGACGCGGCCCAAGCCCGCCACCTGCTGCAGGCGACGCTGCCTGTGTCGGAGCTCGACGGCAAGCTGGGGTTCTTCCGGTAACCCTGCCTCCCTTCGAGGGAGAGGATGGCGTGGTGCGTCGCTGACGGACCCCCTCCCTCAAGGGGGAGGGGAGCAGAGAGAACTTCGATCTTGGTAGCTATCGCCTCCCTCCCCCTTGAGGGGAGGGATCGAGGGTGGGGGTGGTCCGGGGATCGCCGATGGACCCCCTCCCCCCGCCCCTCCCCTCAAGGGGGAGGGGAGCGCAGCGGTGCACGGGGCTAGGCCCCCTCACCCGGCCCTTCGGGCCGACCTCTCCCCCTAAGGAGAGGTGGCGATGGGGCGAGATCGTGGCACAACCTCCACCTCTCCCTTTTGGGGGAGAGGTCGCCGCGGAGCGGCGGGTGAGGGGGGCCTTTTCTCGGTATCAGCTAGAACAAACTGCCCTGATTGCCTTCTCCCGGCGGCGGTTTCACGCGCTTGCGGCCCGCGGGGGCGCCGCCGACGGTCACGCCGATCTTGCCGACCGACACCTCGACGGTCAGGCTCTCGCCCGGCTGCACCTGCTCGGCGCTCTTGACGATCCGATCCTCCGAATCCGTCACCACGGCGAAGCCGCGGTCGAGGATATTGCGGTAGCTCACCGCATCGAGAAGCTTGGAGGCAGCCTCGAGCCGCTGGCGGCGCTGGTCGATGATGCGGACGACCGCCGGCTGCAGGCTGTTGGCAACGGGGGTGAGGCGGCCGCGCAGGTTGCGGACCTCGCTGCGCAGCGTGTTGGGCGACAGTCGCCCGGCGAGCCGCTCGTAGGCGATGCGCTTCCGCTGTCCCGTATGGCGCAGCGCCGCCGCAAGGTTCGAGGCCGCATGATCGAGCCGCTGGCGCGCCGAGGCGACGAGATCGAGCGGGCGCGGCAGCCCTGCCGAGGCGGCCCGCAGGCGATCGCGATAGTTGGAGGCGATGCGGCGCGAGGCCTGGCGCTGCCGGCTGCCGAGTTCGTCGACATAGCCGATGAGGTCGATGCGCACCGGCACCGCTGCCTCGGCTGCCGCGGTCGGCGTCGGGGCGCGGTGGTCGGCGGCGTAGTCGCAGAGCGTGGTGTCCGTCTCGTGGCCCACGGCGCTGATGACGGGGATGCGGCTCGACGCGACGGCGCGGACGACGACTTCCTCGTTGAAGCCCCACAAGTCCTCGATGGAGCCGCCGCCGCGCGCGACGATGAGCACGTCGGGGCGCGGGATCGGGCCGTCGGGACGCATGGCGTTGAAGCCGTCGATGGCCGCGGCCACTTCCGGGGCCGACGTCTCGCCCTGGACGCGCACAGGCCAGACGAGGACATGGCGCGGGAAGCGGTCGGAGATGCGGTGGAGGATATCGCGGATCACCGCCCCAGTCGGCGAGGTGATGACGCCCACGACCTCCGGCAGGTAGGGCAGCTCGCGCTTCCGCTCGGCGGCAAACAGGCCCTCGGCGGCAAGCTTCTTGCGGCGCTCCTCGAGCAGGGCCATCAGCGCGCCGGCACCGGCCGGCTCGATCTGCTCGATGACGATCTGGTACTTGGACGAGCGCGGGAACGTGGTGAGCCGCCCGGTCGCGATCACCTCCATGCCCTCCTGGGGCTTGAAGGTCAGCCGCGGCCACGAGCTCTTCCACACCACCGCGTCGATGGAGGCGTTCTCGTCCTTGAGTGTGAAGTAGGCGTGGCCCGACGAGTGGACGCCGCGGAAGCCGGAAATCTCCCCGCGCACCCGGACATGGCCGAACTCATCCTCGATGGTGCGCTTCACCGCGCCCGCGATCTCGGAAACGGTGAACTCGGCGGCATTCGTGAAGGGCGCGGACATGCCCTTCACGTGCGGCATGAGGATGAGTCCGTCAAGAGTCGGCGGACTTCATCCGGAAGTTGAGATGGGCCGGCACCGGGAACTGTCGCAGCCGATCCGCGAGCTCTGCGGCGTTCGGCTCGCGACCCAGCGCTTCGTGCAGCCGGCCGCGCTGCAGCGCCACCCACAGTTCCTCGAGCAGGTTCTCGCCCTCGCGGATCGTCGCGAAATTGCGCTTGAGGAGCTTGTCGAGCAGGTCCAGCTCGCCCTGCCGGGCGGCGACCCGGGCGCGCCCGAGGTGGACGCGCTCGTCGCCGAGCGCCGATTCGGGCAGTGCCGAAGCGAAGGCCTCGAGCTGGTCGAAGCGGCCGTTGCGGACGAGGAGGGCGACGATCTCGGCGGCGAGGGCCGGCGGCGCATCGCCCATGGCCCAGGCCGCGAGGTAGTGCCGCTCGGCTTCGGCGCCATCCGTGGCGACGAGAGCCAGCTGACGCAGGCCGAGCCAGGTGGGCTTCAGGGCGACGGAGCGCTCGAAGAGACGCGCCGCTTCCTCGCGATTTTCGCGATCGAGCGCCGCAATGCCGAGGAGCAGGGTGTTGAGCCAGGTGTCGCCCTGCCCGGCCCGGCTCTGCTCGAGCCGCTCGACCCAGAGGTCGGAAACGGCGAACTCCTCGGGCACGACGGCAAGGCTGCGCTCCGAGAGGCGGCCGGTGCCGGCAAGGTCGTCCCAGGCGTCGCCGGGCGTCGCGACGGCGAAGTCGAGGCCTTCGGCGAGGCGGCGGCCGGTCAGCTGCTCCTGCCGTGCTCCCCAGACGGCGCCGGCGCTCAGCCGCTCCGTCACCGGCCGGCGGGACGCTTCGGCAAGGAAGCGGTCGACCTCGGCCAGCTCCTGGGGTGGGAAGCGCGCATCGATCGCGTCACCGGTGCCGGCGGAGGCGCGCTGGTAATCGGGGTCGTGCACGACGGCCGGATCGACGGCGAGGGCGCCATAGACCTCGGTCCAGTGCAGCTCGCTCTGCGGGGCGAGCTCGAAGCGCTGGTTCTGGGTCGGCGTGACGCCGCTCTGGATCTCGATGTAGTCGCCCTCGCCGGGCCGGGCCAGGTAGTTCATCCACTGCTGGCCGCCCGCGGCGGTGCCGAAATAGAAGAACTTGCGGCCGACCAGGGTCGACGTGCTGGTCTGCGCCAGCCCCGCACCGCTCTCGTCGAGCGCGGCGATGTACATGCGGGGCGCCCCGGGCGCGCGGAAGAACACCGAGGTCGCATCGCGCCAGCGGCCGGGATAGGAGCCATCGAACCGGTCAGGATCGGGGAAGGAGAAGCGCGCCAGCTCGTTGCCGGGCAGCACGTGCTCTATCGAGTAGTCGGCCGGGCTCAGCACCCGCATGCCCTTCATGGTCGGGGCAGCGACGTTGGTCCACCAGTAGGCGAGCTTGGGGGCATCGGCGGCATTGGCGATGCGGCCATGGACGAACAGCCGGTCGTCATCGTTCGGCAGGAACAGATCGATCTGCCACGTCGCCTCGACGATGCGGTCGAACTCGTAGATCCTGAGGATCGGGCCGCGCTCCGTCTCGAGGATGCCGGCAAAGACCGGTGCCACGGTGAAGGGCGTGTGCCCGGGAATGAGCCCGTTCCACTCGATGCCGCCCGAGAACCAGGCGTTCAGCGAAGCGAGGTTGGCCGGCTGGAACACCGGGTTCCTGAACACCAGGTCGCGGCCGAGCTTCAGGTCGCGCAGCGACATCAGGCGGCCACCCAGGTGCGGCGCCACGGTGGCCTCGAGCCGGCCATTGGTGATGGTGACAAGCTCCATGTCACCGGGCGCGAGGGAGCGATCGTAGTCGTCGAAGACGCGGTAGGGCAGGATCGAATCCTTGCCCCACTGGAAGCCGTGGGCGCTCTCCTCGGCGTTGAGGCCGCGATTGGGTGGTGTGTTGGCGTCGGCGATCGGCTGCTGCCAGCGGAAACGCGGCAACCCGCTGGGCGCACCGAGCCGGGACATCGGCATCTTCAAGGTGTTGCGTTCGATGCGCGTCTTGCCGTCGGCCGTCATTCGGTACCCCCTCCATAGCGGGCGACACCATGTCCGCTCGCGCTGCGTCGTGCAACGCTTCCTTCGCCGCATCTGGCGAGACGGGGTCACCCGTGCTAGAGCGGCCCGCGATCCACTGAGGACCTCATATGCGCATTGTGGTGATCGGCTCGGGTGGCCGCGAACATGCCCTCGCCTGGGCGATCGCGAAGTCGCCGCGCTGCGAGAAGCTGTTCGTGATGCCCGGCAACGGCGGCACCGAGAGTTTCGCGCAGAACGTGCCGGTCGACATCACCGACCATGCCGCGGTCATCGCCTTCGCCAAGGCCGAGCAGGTCGATTTCGTCGTCATCGGCCCCGATGCGCCGGCTGTCGCCGGCCTCGGCGACGACCTGCGAGAAGCGGGGCTGCTCTGCTTCGGGCCGTCCAGGGCCGCAGCGCAACTCGAGGGCTCCAAGTCCTTCACCAAGGCGCTCTGCGACGAAGCCAATGTGCCGACGGCGGCCTACGCCCGCTTCGACAACGAGGGCGACGCCCTGGCCTATGTCCACGACCAGGGCGCGCCGATCGTGATCAAGGCGGACGGCCTTGCCGCCGGCAAGGGCGTGACCGTGGCGATGAGCATCCAGGAAGCGGCCGACGCGGTGCGCGACTGCTTCTCGGGCGCTTTCGGCGAATCCGGCTCCACCGTGGTGATCGAAGAATATCTCGAAGGCGAGGAAGCGAGCATCTTCGCCCTCTGCGACGGCGAAAGCGTCGTCATGCTGCCAAGCGCGCAGGACCACAAGCGGGTGTGGGACGGCGACCGCGGCCCGAATACAGGCGGCATGGGCGCCTACTCCCCTGCCCCAGTGATGACGCCGGAGATGACGGCGCAGGTCGAAAACGAGATCATCCTTCCCTCCATCCGCCGCATGGCCGAGCGCGGGACGCCGTTCACCGGCGTGCTGTTCGCCGGCATCATGGTGACGCGCGATGGGCCCAAGCTCATCGAGTACAATGTCCGCTTCGGCGATCCCGAGTGCCAGGTGCTGATGCTGCGCCTGAAATCGGACGCGCTCGACCTGCTGGAGGCGACGGCGCGGGGGACCCTCGACGGCATTCGCCCCGAGTTCACCGACGAGGCGGCGCTGACGGTGGTCTATGCCGCCAAGGGCTATCCCGTGAACCCCGTCAAGGGCAGCGAGATCCGCGGTGTCGACGGCCTCGATACCGACAAGCTCAAGGTCTTCCACGCCGGCACGCTCCGCCGCGATGGCAAGCTGATCGCCAATGGCGGGCGGGTGCTGAACGTGACGGCGCTGGGCCAGACCGTGGCCGAAGCGCGCGACCGGGCCTATGACGCGATCGACCGGATCGACTGGCCGGAAGGCTTCTGCCGTAGCGATATCGGCTGGCGCGCCATCGAGCGGGAACTCAAACGGGCCTGAACATCTTATAAACGGGTCCAGAGTAACCTAACTCCTTATCGTGACCCATGAGATGACAGCGCCGCTTGTGCAGACGCCGCTCCAGCGGAGAGGGCAGGCGATTGTCGATCGGCTGCGGGGCGAGTTCCGCGAGCAGCCGATCCGCACCGGCAGCGAGCCGCGCATCGGCGTCGCGCTCGGCGGCGGTTCGGCCCGTGGGCTGACCCACATCCCCTATATCGAAGCGATGGACGAGATGGGCGTGAAGCCCACCGTGATCGCCGGCACCTCGATCGGCGCGCTGATCGGCGCGGGCTGGGCCAATGGCATGAGCGGCGCGGAGTTGCGCGAGCACTCGTTCTCGGTGCTCGGCACGATGCGCATCATCGCCGCGCGGCTGTGGGGGGCGCAGATCCGCAACCTCGGCAACTTCTTCCAGCTCGGCCTCAACGTGCAGCTCGATGCCTGCCGCGTCGTCGATGCCTTCCTGCCCGACGATTTCCCGCACGAGTTCAAGGACCTGAAGACCAGGTTCTACGTCGTCGCGACCGACTTCCAGTCCTGGCACCAGGCGGTGTTCTCGGAGGGTGCGCTGCGCTCGGCGATCGCGGGCTCGCTGGCCATCCCCGGGCTGTTCAAGCCGGTGCCCTTCGCCAACCACATGCTGGTGGACGGGGGCGTGGTGAACCCGCTGCCGCTCGACCAGGCGGCGGCCGACACCGACATCATCATCGGCATCGACGTCAACGGCGACCCGTCCGAGCAGCTCACCAAGACCAACCACAACGTGATCGACGTGTGGTTCGGCTCGGCCCAGATCATGATGCACTCGCTGACGGCGCACATGATGGCGGCCTACCCGCCCGACGTCTACGTGAGGCCGCACCTCAACAGCTTCGGCGCCCTCGAGTTCTGGCGCGTGCGCGAGATCGTCGCCCACGTCGAGAAGGACAAGGACAACTTCAAGCGCGCGCTCGAAGGACGGATCGAGAGCTTCATGCGCCACGAGGAAGACTCGATGCGGGCGGAAGCGCGGTAAGGCGCCGCCTCCCTCCCCCCTGAGGGGAGGGATCGAGGGAGGGGGTGGTCCGGTGATCGCAGATGGACCCCCACCCCCAGCCCCTCCCCTCAGGGGGGAGGGGAGCGCAGCCCCTGGAAGAACGCCTTCAGCAGTTCCCCGGCCCGGCGCGCGCCGACCCCGCCGATGACCTCGGGGCGGTGGTGGCAGTTGGGGCTTTCGAACAGCCGCACACCGTTGTCGACGGCCCCGGCCTTGGGGTCCTCGGCGCCATAGTAGACGCGGCGGAGGCGCGTGTGGGCGATGGCCCCGGCACACATCGCGCAGGGCTCGAGCGTGACATAGAGATCGCAGCCATCGAGCCGACCCGTGCCGCGTGCGGCGAGGGCCGTCCGGATAGCGAGGAACTCGGCATGGGCGGTGGGGTCGTCGAGTTCGCGCATGCGGTTGCGCTCGGCGGCCAGCACGCGGTCGCCCTCGACGATGACGGCGCCCACAGGCGCCTCCCCCGCATCGGCGGCTTCCGAGGCGAGGGCCAGGGCTCGGTCCATGGGGCTGGCTGCGGTCATGCTGGCCTCGCGACCACGAAGAACGGCGTCGCTACGCCCTGCCATGACAAGCCGGTCTCGACCTCGAGCACAGCGTCCACGGTAGTGTAGCGCGAGAAGGGCTCCGGGGCCCGATCGAGTTCACGGAGTTCCTGGTACATCCGCCGCCATTCGGGGAAAACCGGACACGTGTCAACTCCGCTCGGCAGCGGGCGGCGATTCGGACTAAAAAGGCAGCCTGGAGAATCGCCCCTTGCCTATCCGACAGCTACCCGAAGATCTGATCAACCGCATTGCGGCGGGCGAGGTCGTGGAGCGCCCGGCGAGCGTGGTGAAGGAGCTGGTCGAAAACGCCATCGACGCGGGTTCGACGCGCATCGCCATCACCACGGCGGGCGGCGGGCAGGCTCTCATCCGCATCGAGGATGACGGGGTCGGCATGGACGAGGCTGACCTCAAGCTCTCGGTCGAGCGGCATGCGACATCCAAGCTCGCCGATGACGGGCTCGACGACATCCGCACGCTCGGCTTTCGCGGCGAGGCGCTGGCCTCGATCGGGTCCGTTGCAGAACTCGGCATCGCCTCGCGCCGGGCGGAGGACGCGAGCGGGCTGAAGCTCACCGTGCGGCACGGGATAAGGAGCCGGCCGGTGCCGCAGGCGATGAACCGGGGCACCATCGTCGAAGTGCGGGATCTCTTCGGCAACGTGCCGGCGCGCCGCAAATTCCTCAAGTCCGACCGGGCCGAGGCCGGCGCGATCACCGACATGGTGAAGCGGCTGGCCATGGCCAATCCGCACGTGCAGTTCGTGCTCGACGGGGCGGATCGCACAGCGTCGAACTGGCCGGCGCGCGAGGGTGAAGGCGCGTTGCGAGCGCGGCTCGGCGACGTGTTGGGCGCCGATTTCGGCGAGAATGCCGTGACCCTCGCGACGATGCGGCATGGCCTCGTCGTCACCGGCCTCGCCGGGCTGCCGACCTACACGCGCGCCAACTCGCTGAGCCAGTACTTCTTCGTCAACGGCCGCTCGGTGCGCGACAAGGTACTGGTGGGAGCGATTCGCGCCGCCTACGCCGACTTCGTGTTCCGCGACCGCTTCCCGGTGGTCGCGATCTTCCTGTCGGTCGATCCGGCCGAGGTCGACGTGAACGTGCACCCGACCAAGGCAGAGCTGAGGTTCCGCGATCCCGGCGCAGTGCGCGGGGCGGTGATCCGGGCCATCGGCGACGCGCTGACGGCGGCCGGCCACAAGGCGGCGTCCACGGTGGCCGAGGATGTGGTGAGTGCATTCCGCGTGCCTGACTATGAGGCAGTCCGCCCGACGGAGCGTTGGGCCGCCCCCTCCCCCACCTACGGTGGGGCCCCTCCCCCGTCCCGCGGGGGAGGATCACCGACTGCCGCGCCGGTGCGTTTCCCGGATTTTGCGGAGCCCAGCGCGCGGTATGACGAGCCGGCGCCAACAGCCGAAACGCCAGCGGAGTTTCCGCTCGGCACGGCGCGGGCGCAGATGTTCGACAACTTCATCGTGGCGCAGAATGGCGACAGCCTGCTGTTGGTCGATCAGCACGCGGCGCATGAGCGGCTGGTCTACGAGCGGTTCAAGGCGCAGATGGCGTCGGGGCCCGTCGCCAGCCAGATGCAACTGATCCCGGTCGTGGTCGAACTGCCCGACGAAGATTGTGCGCGCCTCGAGGAGGCAGCGCCGACACTCGAAAAGCTCGGCCTCTTCCTCGAGCGCTTCGGGGCGCGGGCGGTGGCGGTACGCGAGACCCCTGCCCTCCTCGGCCAGCCCGATATCGAGGGCCTCGTGCGCGACCTTGCCGACGGCCTCGCCGAATGGGAATCGACGGCCGCACTCGCCGACCGGCTCGAGGCAATCATCGGCCGCATGGCCTGCCACGGCTCGGTCCGTTCCGGCCGGCGGCTCAGGGTCGAGGAGATGAACGCCCTGCTCCGTGAGATGGAAGCCACGCCGCATTCCGGCCAGTGCATCCACGGCCGTCCGACCTATGTCGAGCTGAAGAAGGCCGATATTGAACGGTTGTTCGGACGGACGCGTTAGGCCAGTTCGCGTGGCGCCCCTCACCCTGACCCTCTCCCCAGAGGGGCGAGGGGACGCGAGCTGAACCGACGGTGCCACATCGCCCCCTCGCCCCTATGGGGAGAGGGCTGGGGTGAGGGGCAGCCGGCTTACACCGCCTTGATGAAATGCACGGCCGCGGCGCCGTATTCGCGCCTGTCGTCCACTTCGAAACCCTCGGGCAGCGCCAGTTCCACCTCCGCGCTTTCCTCCAGCACGATCGTCGCGTCCTTGGCCAGCCAGTTGCCGGATTTCAGCGAAACAAGCGCCTGCTCGCCCAAGCCCTTGCCGTAGGGTGGATCGAGGAAGACGAGGTCGAAGGGGCCGAGCGTGCCGGCGAGGCCGAGTTCGGTGGCGTCGCGGCGGAGAAGCTTGGCGATGCCAGCGATGCCGAACTCCTGGATATGGTCGCGGATGATGCCGCGGGCCTCGGCACTGATGTCGACGAAGACGGCGCTCGAGGCGCCGCGCGACAGGGCCTCGAGGCCGAGGGCGCCGGTGCCGGCAAACAGGTCGAGCACCTTCAGCCCGTCGAGATGCACGCTGATGCGGCTCGCGAGGATGTTGAACACGGACTCACGGGCGCGGTCCGATGTGGGGCGGATGCTGTCGTCCGAAGGCGACAGCAGCGCCTTGCCGCGAAACTTGCCGGCGACGATGCGCAAGGCTTACTCGCGCGGCTTCTTGGGGCCACGGGGACGGTCGCCGCCAGGACGACCGCCGCCTGAGGGACGACCAGAGCCGCCCTGGGGACGGCCAGGGCCGCCTTGGGGACGACCACCGCCGCCCGAGGGCTTGCCGAAGGGCTTGGCACCGCGAGGACCACTACCGGGCTTGCCGGCGAGCGGCTTCTTGTCACCGAAGCTGCGCGGCTTGTCGCCGAACGACCGGGCCGGACGGTCGCCGCCTTCGCGGGGCGGACGGGTTCCGTAGGGCTTCTTGTCGCCGTACGAGCGGCTCGATGGGCGGTCGCCCGCCTCGGCATTGCGCGGCGAATAGGGCTTCTTGCCCTCGAAGCTGCGGGCGGGACGATCCCCACCCTCGCGCGGCGGGCGCGTGCCATAGGGCTTCTTGTCGCCGAACGACCGGGCCGGACGATCGCCGGCCTCGGCGTTACGCGGCGCGTACGGCTTCTTGTCGAAGCTGCGGGCGGGACGATCCCCGCCCTCGCGCGGCGGGCGCGCGCCGTAGGGCTTCTTGTCGCCGTAGGGCTTCTTTTCGCCGTAGGACCTGGCCGGACGATCTCCAGCCTCGGCATTGCGCGGGGCGTACGGCTTCTTGTCGCCGAAACTGCGCTTGGGCCGATCGCCGGCGTCGCCACGCGGGGGGCGGTCGCCATAGGGCTTCTTGCCGCCCGGACGGGGCTTGTCGCCGAAGTCGCGGCGCGGACGGTCCTCGCCCTCGGGCCGCGGGCCGCGCTTGGGGCCATCGTCATGGTGGCGGGGGCGGCCGAAACTGCTCGCCGAACTGTCATCGGGATCCCAGCGCTTCTCGCGCTGCGCACGGCGCTCCGGCTTCACCTCGATGGTGGTGGACGTGCCGTCCTCGAAATGGACGGTGCGTTCCTCGACGAAGGGAGCGGGGCGCGGATCCTTCGCGGGGCGTGCCGGGCGCTTGGCGAAGCGGCCGGGCCGATCCTGGCGCGGCAGCTCGGCGCGGGCGGCCTCGGCGGCGGCGATGGTCTCGTCGTCCTCGAAGCGGAACCGGCTCTCGCGCGATTTGCGCGGCGAATCCTTGGGCAGGTCCTTGCCCGGCGCGGCGGCGCGGAGCTTGGGATTGGTGGCCTTCTTCTGGGCAGCGACCTCGGGCATATCGCTCTCGAAGTCGGCGCCGGCCTCGGCCGCGAGGCGCTTGCCGAGCTGCTCGCGCAGCACGCGGGCGGCCACGACCTCGACCTCGCCCTCGGCGAGATCGCCGAGCTGGAACGGGCCGTAGCTGACGCGGATCAGACGATTGACCTGCAGGCCGAGCGCGCCGAGGACGTTCTTGACCTCGCGGTTCTTGCCTTCGCGCAGGCCGAGCACGAGCCAGCTGTTGGAGCCCTGGGTGCGCTCGAGGATGGCTTCGATGGGGCCGTACTTCACGCCCTCGATCTCGATGCCGTCCTTGAGCCCGTTGAGCTGCTCCTGCGTCACCGAGCCGAAGGCGCGGACGCGGTAGCGGCGCAGCCAGCCGGTGGCCGGCAGTTCGAGCACGCGCTTCAGGCCACCATCGTTGGTGACGAGCAGCAGGCCCTCGGTGTTGATGTCGAGCCGGCCGATGGAGACGACGCGCGGCAGGTCTTTTTCTTCCAGCGCCTCGAAGACGGTGGGGCGGCCTTCCGGGTCCTTCTCGGTGACCACGAGGCCGGCGGGCTTGTGGTAGAGCCAGACGCGGGTGCCCTGGCGGGCCGCCAGCGGCTCGCCATCGACCTTGATCTTGTCTTTCTCGGAGACGTTGAAGGCCGGGGTCAGGACCTTCTTGCCGTTGACGGTGACGCGGCCGTCCTTGATCCAGCCTTCGGCGTCACGGCGGGAGCAGAGGCCGGAACGGGCGATGACCTTGGCCAAACGATCGCCGTCCGTCGGGACGGCTGAGTAATCAGACATGTGCAAACTCCTGCGGGACCGGGCCTTGAACCTCGGTCAGCGCATCTTTCGAGTTGAGAACTACTGGGCCTGCGCCATGAGCGCCTTGCGGACCTCGGGCGGACAAGCCTTGTCGGAGAGGGGGACGATTTCGCCGTTGGCCGCGAGGCACACGGTGTCCTGTCCCTTGACGGTCGTGACGAAGTACTCGACCGGCGGCATGTAGAGCGGACGCGGACCGCCCTTGAGCTTGGCCGCAGTCATGCGGGAAGTGAGCTGCTTGGCCTCGGCCTCGGTGAGCGGACGGCCATCGAGAGTATGAAGATCGACCACGCGCGCATTGCGCAGGCGCTTCATGTCGGCTTCCGAGATGTTGCTGGTGTCGATGCGGACCATGTCCGAATCTTCCGGCAGGAGCTCGGCGGTCTTCTTCGCCTTGGGATCCTGCGGCGCCGGCAAGGCCTGGGCGGACTTCGGCATGACCAGGGGACCGCGCGGCGTGACGTTCTCGTCCTTCTGCTCGCGCTCCATCATGCCCATGCCCTGCATGGCCTCGAAGGCGACTTCACGCTCGAAGGTGGCAATGTCCGTCATCGCATTGGTGCCTTCGGTGGTGGTGCAGGCGCTGAGGCCAAGCCCGAGCACGACACCGGCGGCAAGCAGACCGCCCCGGGTCACGGCACTGAAACCGGGCCGCCGCCCGTTCATACCACGCAGCATTGAGTCTTCCCTTTTCCCCGGCCCGTCGCGTCGGACGCGCGGGCCTTATAGACCATGACCGGCCCTAAGGCCAGATTGAGGCACCTTTGCGATCAGGCAGGCTTCCTGCGGCCAATCCCGATGAAATCGAGGAGCAGCAACAACACCCCCAATGTGATCGCAACGTCGGCGATATTGAAGATGTAGAACGACCATTCCCCCCAGTGGAAGTGGAAGAAATCCGCAACTGCGCCGTAAAGCACACGATCGAGCGCATTTGATATCGCGCCGCCGATGGCGAGCATCAGCCCGTAGCGCACCAGCACATCGGAGGTGCGCGACCACCAGACGAACAGCGCGATGATCGCGAGCACCGCAATGGCGCCGAGCACCCAGACCGGCAGTTCGTTGAGCAGGCCGTAGGAAACACCGGTGTTCCAGACCAACACGTAGTCGAAGAAGCTGGTGACCGGGACGATCTCCCCGCCCTTCCAGCCGAACGCGTTGACGGGCTCGATGAAGCCGAGATGCTCGATGCAGACCGAGGCCGCAGCGCCGATGCAGTCGGAGCTGACCTGCACGAACTTGTGGATGCGATCGAGCGCGAAGGCGGCGAGGCCGACGAGGAGCGAGGCGATGAGGTGGGGGCGGGCTAGCATGGCGAGCGCTCTGCAGACGCTGCCCTGCCCATAGAGACGGCTCCCTCCCGGCCTCCCCCACAAGGGGGGAGGCGAAGAGTCGAGCTTGTGGCTCGATCGTGCCTGACGCTCGATGCGGCACCTCCCCCTTCATGGGGGAGGATGGGAGGGGGCCGTCTGCTCGCGTTCAAGCTCAGCGCCCCGCCGCCTTCAGCTCACGCATCGCCTGCGCATCGCGCAGCGACAGGTCCGGATACTCCGCATCCGAGCCGACCTCGGGCAGGATCCGCCACGAGCGGGCGCAGCGCTGGCCTTCGGCCTTGGCAAAGACGACGGCGACGCCGCGCACTTCGTCGAGACGGAAAGCATCGGCCGGGCCTTCACCCTCGATGATCTCGATATCCGAGGTGATCGAGATTTCGGCCATGTCGGTGCCGCGAACGGCGGCAGCCAGCTTGTCGTCGGTGATGTAGACCTTCGGAGCCGCTTCGAGCGAGGCGCCGATCACCTTGTCGCGGCGGGCGATTTCCAGCGCGCCGGTGACGACCTTGCGGACTTCGCGGATCGCTTCCCACTTCTGGTCGAGCTTTGCATCCGTCCACTCCTCGGGGAGCTTCGGGAACTCACGCAGGTGCACCGACGAGTCGGCGCCGGGGTGACGCTCGAGCCACGCCTCTTCCATGGTGAAGACCAGTATCGGGGCGAGCCAGGCGGTCAACGCGTCGAACACATGGTCGAGCACGGTTAGGCTGGCGCGGCGGCGAACCGAGCTGATCGGGTCGCAGTAGAGCGCGTCCTTGCGGATATCGAAGTAGAACGCCGAGAGGTCGATGTTCATGAAGTTCGACAGCGCCGCGACGATGCGCTTGTAGTCGTAGCTCTCGTAAGACTCGCGCACGAGGACATCGAGGTCCTTGAGCTTCGACAGGATCAGCTGCTCGAGTTCGGGCATGTCGCGATAGTCGACGGTCTCCTCGGCCTTGCGATGGGCGAGGTTGCCGATGAGCCAGCGGATGGTGTTGCGGAGCTTGCGGTAGCTGTCGACGGTGGTGTTGATGATCTCCTTGCCGATCCTCAGGTCGTCCGAATAGTCGGACTGGGCGACCCAGAGGCGGAGGATATCGGCGCCGAACTGCTTGATGACGTCCTGCGGGGCGGTGGTGTTGCCCAGCGACTTCGACATCTTCTTGCCCTCGCCATCGAGGGTGAAGCCGTGCGTCAGCACGCTCTTGTAGGGCGCGTAGCCGTTGGTGGCGCAGCTTTCAAGCAGCGAGGAATGGAACCAGCCGCGGTGCTGGTCGGAGCCCTCGAGATACATGCCGGCCGGGAACTGCATGTCCGGCCACTTCTGCGGGTTCTTCAGCACCCAGGAATGTGTAGTGCCAGACTCGAACCAGACGTCGAGGATGTCGTCGACCTTCTGCCACTCGTCGGGATCGACGGGCTTGCCGTCGTGCATGGCGCCGGCGAGAAAACGCTCCTTGGCGCCGGCCTTGAACCAGGCGTCGGCGCCCTCTTCCTCGAAGGCCTGGCCGATGCGGTGGTTGACCATCCTGTCGACGAGAATGGTGTCGGTCGCCTCGTTGTAGAACACGGCGATCGGCACGCCCCAGGCGCGCTGGCGGCTGAGCACCCAATCGGGGCGGTCGGCAATCATCGAGCGCAGGCGGTTCTGGCCGGCCTGCGGGTAGAACTTCGTATTCTCGATGGCCGTGAGCGCGATGCTGCGAACGGTGTCGCCCGGCTGGATCGTCACCTGCTCCGGGTGCTCCGACGCGAGCTTCATCGCTGCGAGCTTCTCCGCCTCGTACGGCCGGTCCATGTAGACGAACCATTGCGGGGTGTTGCGGAAGATGATCGGCTTCTTCGAGCGCCAGGAATGCGGGTACTGGTGCTTGATGCGGCCACGGGCGACCATGGCGTTGCGCTCGGCCAGCGCGGCGATGACGCGGTTGTTGGCGTCGCCCTTCTTGCCGGCATCGTCGATGACGCGCGCGCCATCGAAGCCGGGGGCGGCGGCGGTGTAGAAGCCGGCGTCGTCGACGACATAGGGGATGGCGGTGTCGATGCCACGCTCGGCGAGCTTGCGGCCCGAATCCATCCAGATGCCGAAGTCATCAAGGCCGTGGCCCGGCGCGGTATGGACAAAACCGGTGCCGGTGTCGTCGGTGACGTGCTCGCCATCGAGCAGCGGCACTTCGAACTCATAGCCGCCGCCGAGCCCGCGCAGCGGGTGGTTGGTCGAGACGATCTTCGAGCAATCGACGTCGTGCAGGCGGACGAAGGTTTCGACCTTGGCCTTCTGCAGCACGTCGGCGGCGAGCTTGTCGGCGAGGACGTATTTTTCGCCCTTGGTCGCCCAGTTGCCTTCCGGCGCGCCAGTGACCTCATAGAGGCCGTAGCTGATCCTGCTCGAATAGCTGATGGCGCGGTTGGCCGGGATGGTCCACGGGGTGGTGGTCCAGATGACGACGTAGGACGAGCCGAAGTCTTCGAACGAGCCCGTGCTGAAGGCGCCATTGGCCGAGTGGATCGGGAACTTCACCCAGATCGCGTCGCTCTCGTAGTCCGCATACTCGATCTCGGCTTCGGCGAGCGCCGTGCGCTCGACCACCGACCACATGACGGGCTTGGAGCCGCGATAGAGCTGGCCCGACGCCGCGACCTTCATCAGCTCGCGGGCGATCTGCGCTTCGGCGTCGAAGCTCATGGTGAGATAGGGGTTGGACCAATCACCGACCACGCCGAGCCGCTTGAACTCCTCGCGCTGGGTGTCGACCCAGTACTGCGCGAAGCTCCGGCACTCGTTGCGGAACTCGTTGATCTCGACGTCGTCCTTGTTCTTGCCCTTGGCGCGATACTGCTCCTCGACCTTCCACTCGATGGGGAGGCCGTGGCAGTCCCAGCCCGGCACATACGCCGAGTTGTAGCCGAGCATGGTCTTGGACCGGCTCACCAGATCCTTGAGGATCTTGTTGAGCGCGTGGCCGATATGGATGTTGCCGTTGGCGTAGGGCGGGCCGTCGTGCAGCGTGAACAGGGGCTTGCCCTGCCCTGCCGCGCGCTGGCGCGCGTAAATGTCCATGTCTTCCCAGCGCTTCAGCCAGTCGGGCTCGCGGGCCGGCAGGCCTGCGCGCATCGGGAACTCGGTCTCGGGGAGGAACAGCGTCGCGCTGTAGTCGGCCTCCGCGCCGCTTTGAGCAGTGTCGTTCATCGTCATCGATCGATGTTCAAGGGAAGTTGCGGGCTTGTAGCAAGCGGGGGGCTTGGGTGAAAGCGTGAATTGCCGAGGAATTGACTCGTGGCGGCGCGCCACGGCAATGCTCGACGATCCTGCAGCCGAGGAGCCTCACCATGAGCGTCGTGCCGCCGATGACGACCGTTCCGCCGATGACGGAGCAGAAGTCCGCCCCGGAACAGTCGCACGACCGCGACTGGTGGCGTGGCGCGGTGATCTACCAGATCTATCCGCGCTCCTTCCAGGATCACAACGGCGACGGCGTGGGCGATCTCGTCGGCATCACCGAGCGGCTCGACTACGTGGCCGACCTCGGCGTCGACGCGATCTGGCTCAGCCCGTTCTTCACCTCGCCGATGAAGGATTTCGGCTACGACGTTTCCAACTATCGTGACGTCGATCCGATCTTCGGCACCCTCGGCGACCTCGACCGGCTGATCGAGAAAGCCCATTCGCGCGGGCTCAAGGTGATCATCGACCAGGTGATCTCGCACAGCTCCGACAAGCATCCGTGGTTCACCGAAAGCCGGCAGAACCGCACCAATCCGCGGCACGACTGGTATGTCTGGGCCGATCCCAAGCCCGATGGCACGCCGCCCAACAACTGGCTGTCGATCTTCGGCGGCTCGGCCTGGGCGTGGGACAGCCGGCGCATGCAGTATTACCTGCACAACTTCCTCACCTCGCAGCCCGACCTCAACTTCCACAATACCGGCGTGCAGCAGGCCGTACTCGACGACATGCGCTTCTGGCTCGAGCGCGGCGTCGACGGCTTCCGGCTCGATACGGTCAACTTCTACTTCTGTTCCCTGGGTCTCGAGTCCAACCCCGTCGTGAAGCCCGAGGATTTCAACGCCTCGACCGCGCCGGCGGTGAACCCCTACAACTTCCAGGAGCATGTCTACGACAAGAGCCGGCCGGAGAACCTGCAGTTCCTCAAGCGTGTCCGAGCGCTGCTCGACGAGTATCCCGGCGCGACCTCGGTGGGCGAGATCGGCGATGCGCAGCATCAGCGCGAGGTGATGGCGCAGTATACGGCAGGCACCGAGCGGCTGCACATGGCCTACACCTTCGACTACCTCGGCGGGGCCTTCGATGCCGGGCACTTCCGCAAGTCGATCGACCTCACGGAAAGGGACGCCCCCGACGGCTGGATCTGCCTTGCCTTCTCCAACCATGACGTGGTGCGCCATGTGAGCCGCTGGCTCGGGCATGGCGACCGCGATGGCTTCGCCAAGCTGACAGCGACGATGCTGCTGACCATGCGCGGCTCGGTCTGCGTCTACCAGGGCGAGGAGCTCGGCCTCTCCGAGGCGGAGCTGGCTTTCGAGGACCTCGTCGATCCCTACGGCATCGAATTCTGGCCCCAGTTCAAGGGCCGCGACGGATGCCGCACCCCGATGGTGTGGCAGGGTTCAGCGCACCTCGGCGGCTTCTCGACGGCGCCGCGAGCCTGGCTGCCGGTGCCGGGCGACCACCTGCTCCACGCCCCGGACATCCAGGAAAAGCAGAACGATTCCGTGCTGCACCACTACCGGGCGACGCTCAAGTTCCGCCGGGACCACAAGCCGCTGCAGAAGGGTACGATCGTGACGCATGACGCGCCCGAGGGCGTGCTGATGTTCACGCGGACGCTCGACGGCGAGGCGATCCTATGCGCCTTCAACATGACGCAGGGCCCGATAGTCGTCGGAATGCCCGACGGGTTCGATGTGCGCGGTCTCGACGCCCCCAACAGCGTCCCCGGCCCCATCGACGGCCAGCTCGACCTCCCGCCCTTCGGGGCGTTCATCGGCGCCGTCGTCTAGGACGGGCTCGTCAACCGACATCGGCTCGACCGGAGCCGGTTCCGCTTCGGCCATCGCCGGCTCGGCCGGCGGCATCGGCGGGGGCGGTTCGGGATAGCGGGGATGGAGCAGCGTCCGGGTCACCGGGTGGCTGCCGTTCTCGTGGAGCTCGCCGGGCTTGCCGCCCTCGACGATCTGGCCACGGTCGAGAACGTGGATGTGGTCGCTGAGCGTGCGCAGCACGTCGAACTCGCGGCTCGCGCAGAGCACGGTCAATCCATAGTCGGCGCGCACGCGGTTGAAGAGCGTGAGGAACTCGGCCTGCTCCACCGGGCAGAGACGCGCGGTGGGCTCATCGAGCATGATCAGCCGAGGGCGACCTACGAGGGCGCGGGCGAGCGCCAGCTTCTGCAGCTCGAGAGCACCGAACTCGCCCGGCAGCCTGTCCAGCACATCAGGCGCCAGCCCGACGACGCGGACCGCTTCCACCAGCCCCTCGGCCTGCTCCTCGATCAGCAGTTGCTCCTCCACCCGCAGTGGCTCGGTGAGCGTGAGCCCGACCGGCAGGTCCGGGTTGAAGGCGGCATGAGGATCGGGGAACAGGAAGGCGATGCGGGCCCGCGCCTCGGCCGGGATGTCGGCGCCGTGATAGGGTCGGCGGTCGAACTCGATCCGGCCTCCACTCACGCGTCCGAGCCCCGCAGCGAGGCGGAGCAGCAGCGACTTGCCCGCCCCGGCCACGCCGAGCAGTCCGACCACCTCGCCGCGCCGGACCGAGAGGGAGACATTCGACAGCGCAGGGGTGGCGGCCGGGCGCGGCCAGCGCCACCAGGACCGGCCGAAGCGTTTCGTCACGCCGTGGAGTTCGAGCAGCGGCGCACCGATGGGCGGGCGGGCCATGGTGCGCGTGCGGGGGCGAACCGCGGTCGCTAGTTCGCGCGTCGCGGCTTCGCGCGGATGCGACAGAAGACGGTCGGGGCGCCCGCGCTCGATCAGCCTGCCGCCGCTCAGGATGGCGGTTTCCATGTCCATGGCGAGCGGCATGCGGAAGTCGCGGGTCAGCACCAGCAGGGCAATGCCGCGATCGCGGTTCGCCAGTTGCAGCGCGGCCAGCAGTTCGTGCTGCGCCCGCGGGTCGAGCGCCCTGCCCGGCTCGTCGGCGACGATCAGATCAGCACCCGCCTCGATCCGGGTGGCAAGGACCGAGGCGGGCGCGCTGGCGTCGAGCAGGACCACGCGAGCAGCGGTGGTCACGCCCTTCATCGCCAAGGGGGGCAGCTTGCCCGCGAGGGCAGCAGCAAGGAGGGACTTGCCGCTGCCGGGCCGGCCGACAATCGCGAGCGCGGCGCCCGGGGCAAGTGCGAGGTCGAGGCCGGCGAGCAGGCGCCGGCCACCCGTCCTGATCGAGGCATCCTTGAGCTCAACCACGCTCATCGCCCGCGCCCCCGCAACCCGGCGGCGGCCAGCAGGAGCCCGAGCACCAGCATGACGACGACCACTCCGGGCATGATGACGAGAAGCGGCCGGACGGTGACGAACTGCTGCCCCTCGCGCAGCAGGAGCCCGAGGCTCGTGCCGGGAGAGCGTACGCCCAGCCCGGCGAAGGAGAGGCTGACCTCGATCAGCACGACGGCCGCGAGCAGTTCGCATGCATTGGCGGCGAGCCGGGGCAGGAGGCGCGGCAGGACATGGCGCTGGGCGGCCGAGAGCGTGCCCAGGCCCGCAAGACGGGCCGAGGTCACGAAGTCCTGCCGCCAGAGCGGCGCCAGCGCGTCGCGCGTCGAGATCGCAACAAGGACAAAGCCGGGGAGAGCGATACTGGCCAGAAGGGTCAGGTACCCCGACGCGCCCAGCCCGGAGACGACAAGGCCGATCAGCAGCGCCGGAGTGAGCAGCGCCACCGGATGCTGAGCCTGTCCAACCGCGCTGCCCGAGCACGACAGCGCCACGCCGACCGGCATGCCGACGAATAGGCAGACAATGGTGCCGAAGAGGGCGAGGGGCAGCGTGGTGGAAGCGGCGCCCATCAGCGCCGGCACAAGATCACGCCCGGCAGGATCGGTCCCGAGCCAATGGCTTGTGCCCGGCTCGGCGAGAGGCGTCCCAACGCTCCCCTCCCAGACCACCGACAGCACCGCGAGCCCGGCAACGAGAGCGACGATACCGAGGCCGGCGAGGGCCCGCATGTCGGGGAGGCGCGGCATGGCGGTGGCGCTCATGCGGGGCGCTCCCCGCGGCGCAGCAGACCCAGCAGGGAGAAACCGAGCATTCCGATCGAGGCGATGAGGGCGAGGGCGAAAAGTCCGCTGGCGAGGAGCGCCGGATCGCGCTGTTCGGCCGCGCCAAGCACGAGGCCGCCGAGACCGGGCAGGTAGAAGACGCCTTCGACCAGGGTGGTGGCGAGGAGCAGTTCGGCGAATGTCCTGCCGAGGGCCGCCGGCCGGTTGCGATGGCTGAGCCGCAGGGCGAGCAACCCGCCAAAGGGTATCCCGAGCGCCACCGCCGGCAGGACGAGTGAGGACAGTGCCCCGGCGGGGTCGCTCCAGGGCAGGAAGCCGTTGGCCGGGAGGAGTTCGAGCGCGCCCGCGAGGATCACCACCAGCAGCAGGCCAAGCCAGAACGGCGGCAGGATCGCCACGGCCGCTGCGACACCCTTCGCCGTGCCCGGGACGGCGCGAAGTCCAGCGGCCAGGATGCCGGCGGCAACAAAGGCAAGGATGACCAGCGGGAGGGTGACCGCGAGGCGCGACCACAGATCGGGCGAACCGACGACGAAGGCGAGGAAGCGCTCGGGCAGCGAGCCAGTGGCGTTTCCGGCGAGACCGAGCACAAGGAACAGCAATAATGCGGCGCCCAAGACAGCACCGACAAAGGCGACCAGCCGCTTCAGGACGAATTCTCTCATGTTCCGGCGCCCCCCGCCGAACCAATGATCCAAGTCCAATGAGGCTAACGTTATTCAACGATTGGGTGATTCCCAATCGTCAGGTCAGCGTCGGTCGCCGAATTGCGTGGAAAGTACGACCGGGACCAGTCCGACGAGTACGATCGTCAATGCCGGCAGCGCCGCCTCGGTGAAAAGGCTGACATTGGCGCGGGCGTAGACCACGGTCGCAAGTGTTTCGACCCCCAGCGGCCGCAGCAACAATGTTGCCGGCAGTTCCTTGACGATCTCGACGAAGACGAGCGTCGCGGCGGTCAAGAGGGCCGGCGAGAGCGTCGGCAGATCAACGCGGAGGAACAGCCGCCATCCGGTCACGCCGAGCACGCGGCCGGCATCGAGCATAGTATCGCCGCGCTTCCGGATGGCGGCGTCGATGGTCGAGTGTGACACAGCAAGGAAGCGGATGGCATAGACATAGAGCAGCGCGGCGACCGACCCCGAAAGGATCAGGCCCGGCCGCCAGTGGGCCAGCGCCATGGTCAGCCGGTTGAACCACAGGTCCGCCTGCCCCAGCGGCTGCAGCAGGCCGAGTGCCAGAACGGTCCCGGGGATCGCGTAGCCGAGGGTCGCGATACGGATGAGCCCATGGGCGGAGCGGCGGGTACCAAGCTTTGCCGCCAGCATGCCGATGCTGACCGTGATCAGCGCGCCCAGCGTCGCGAGAACGAGCGTCGTCGCCCCCGCGCCGATGGTGAGGCCGAGCGTATTCGGCCCGAGGTTGCGCAGCGCGAGGATGAGCAGTTCGCCGGCCGGGATGCCGAAGCCGAGGACGAGGAGTACCGCACAGAAGCCCAGCGCCAGCGCCGCCTCGGTGCCGACCAGCTTCTCGCGCGGCGGGGCGACGCGGCTGTCGCGATGGAGGAGATAGACGCGGTCACGGCGGGCCCACTGCTCGAGCAGGATGAGCAGGCCGATGACGAGCACGATCATCACCGCCAGCTGCGCGGCGCCGCCGAAATTCGAGCGGTTGATCCAGGTCGAGTAGATGACCGCCGTCAGGCTGTTGACGCCGAAATACTGCACGGCACCGAGGTCGTTGACGACCTCCATCATGGCCAGCGTCATGCCCACGACCAGCGCCGGCCGGCTCAATGGCAGCGTGACGGCAAAGAAGGTGCGAAAGCCCCCTGCCCCCAGCGTGCGCGAAGCAGCCGCGATCGAGCCCGACTGCATGACGAAATAGGCGCGGCACGAGGCGTAGACATAGGGGTAGAGCACCATCGACAGGACGAAGGCCGCGCCGCTCGGGCTCCTGATGTCGGGGAACCAGTAGTCGTGGATGGTCTTGCCGCCGAATACGGCGCGCACCGCCTGCTGGATGGGTCCGGTGAAATCGAGGAACTCGACGTAGGTGTAGGCGGCCAGATAGGTCGGAATCGCCAGCGGCAGCATCAGTGCCCACTGGAAGATCCGGCGGCCGGGGAACTCGAAATGCGTCACCAGCCAGGCCGAGACGAGGCCGAGCACGCCCGTGATTGCCCCGACCCAGGCCATGAGCGTCGCGGTTTCGCGCAGCGCCGTCGGCAGCATCGCGGCGGCGAGGCCGCCGCCCGCGCCGTTGGTATCGAGCGCGGCGATGGCGAGCCAGATGATGGGCAAGCCCATCAGCAGCACGAGCAGAACGGCAGAAACCGGCGGTAGCAAGGCTCCGCCGGTTCCCCTCGATGTCAGCGCTGGACTGGCTCGGCTGATGGACAGCCTCCGGTGTTAGTTCTGCGGGCCTTCGTTGAACTTCAGCTCGTCGACGAGGGCCGCGGCTTCGTCGCGGAAGCCGGCGGTTTCGGTCAGCGACACCTTGGAGGGCTTCAGTTCGCCCCAGCTCTGGGTCAGTTCGGCGGGCTTGACGCTCGTCACGGCCGGATACTCGTAGTTGGCATCGGCGTAAAGCTGCTGGGCTTCGTCGGACAGCAGGAACTCGATGAGCTTGTTGGCATTCTCGGGGTTTGGCGCGTACTTGCCGATGAAGGCGCCGGCGGCGTTCACCTGCGTGCCGTCACCGTTGGCATCGGGGTAGACGATGCGCGCGGAGGCGGCCCATTCCTTCTGCTCGGGCTCGGCGTCGTTATTGAGCATCAGGCCCATGTAGTAGGTGTTGGCGATCGCGAGGTCGCAGCTGCCTTCGAGGATGGCCTTGACCTGGCCGCGGTCATTGCCGGTCGGCGCCGAGGCGAGGTTGTCGCGGACGGCGGTCAGCCAGGTGCGGGTCTTGTCGACGCCCCAGGCGGCGATGCGGTTGGCGATGAGGCCGATATTGTAGGCGTGGTCGCCCGGACGGGTGCAGAGGCGTCCCTTCCACTCGGGCTTGGCGATGTCCTCATAGGTCAGCGCCGTCTCGGGAACGCGATCCTTGCTGACATAGAAGACGCGGGCGCGCAGCGACAGCGCGGCCCAGTTGCCGTCGGCATCGTGGAACTCGGGCGCGAGGCGCTCGGTCAGCGCCGGCGTGGTGATCGGCTGGGTCAGGCCCTGTTCCTTGGCGCCGACGAGGTTGCCGATATCGACGGTGAGGACGACGTCGACCGGGGAGAGTTCACCCTCGGCGGCGACGCGCTCGAGCAGGCCGTCGCCGGCGTAGAGCACGTTGGCCTTGATGCCCGTCTCGGCACTGAACGTGTCGAGGAGCGGCTGGATCAGGCCGGGCTCGCGGTAGCTGTAGACGTTGACCTCGCCACTCTGGGCAAAAGCAGGCACGGCGGTGCCGGCAATCAGAGCGGCAAACAGCGCTGCCGACATACGCATCGTCTTGGTCATCAGTGTTCTCCCGTCGCCCAGCCAACCTGGCCGGTGTCAGGGCGCATACGCCAAAACGGAGCGCGGAAGTCAACATTATTGGGAACGGCTAAGCCCCCGTCCCGTCAACACAGTTTAGAAACGTTCCAGCCCGCTGGGAAAAGCGCTGCATCCACCTGCCTCTGGCGGCGGCACCGTGGAGCGGCCGCTGCGACAATCTGTCCACGAAGCTATTGGGACGCGGGACCTAAGTCGTTCGCGCAGCGCGCTATTCCCGCACGAGGTCGGCGGGGACCAGCAGCGAGAACATGTTGCCGGTTCCGACGGCCGGGTCGACCGAGAGCGACAGCGCGTTCACCGCGAGCAGCGACCGGGTCAAGGCGAGGCCGACACTGGAGCGGACCGGCTGCAGGGCCTCGCCGTTCTTGCCCACGCCATCGCGGAAGACGACGAACCGTTCGCCGAGGTCGCGGCGGGTCTCGCCGCCATCGCGCACGTTGACGGTGACGGCGCCATCGTCCTCGCGCTGCGCCGACAGGATGACCGAGCCACCGGGCGGAGTCTGGTCGATGGCGCTGGCGAGGAGATTGAGGATCCCCTGGGTCAGCGAGGCACGGTCGGCGGTGATGCGCGGCAGCCGCTCGGAGACGGCGCTGCGGACGAGGACGCGGGCGTCTCCGGCCTGCCTGCGGACACGGGCGAGGCAGCTCTCGAGCAGCGCGGCCAGATCGATATCGTCGGGCGCCGCCGGATAGCGGCCTTCCTTCAGCCGGGCATAGTCGTCGAGCTCGTCGATCAGCGTCGCGATCTCGGTACCGGCCGTGCGGATATCGCGCGCATATTCGAGGGTGCGCAGGTTCTCGCCGGTGCCGGTCCCGGAGGTAGAAATCAGGTCGGCGAAGCCGATGACCGTGTTGAGCGGACGGCGGACGGCGCGGCTGACGCGCGTCAGCATCGAGGGCTCGAACTCGTCCATCGGCGCAGGCTCCTGCCGCGCCGGCGCAGTCGTCGTGCCGCCAACCTTGCGCACCAGGGCGAAATAGCCGGCGACGATGCCCGCCTGCCCCTGGGCGAAGACCGCAATGCGGACGGTGGAATTGGCGCCGGCGAACTGGATGGCCGGGCGCGCCGTCTCGGCGAAGCGGGCGGGCCGCTCGAGAAAGGTCTTCAGCTCCCCCAGCTGGGAGGGATCGATGAAGACGGCGAGCGGGCGTCCGACGATCTCTTCCTCGGTCAGGCCGAGAACGATGCGGCCGTGCAGCGAGACGGAGGTCACGATGCCCGACCGGTCGGCGGCGATGAAGCCGTCATCGGCGGTCTCGGCGGCAAGCTCGGCGAAGGAGCGCACCGCAGCTTCGTGCCCGAGGCGGCTCTCGGCCTGGCTGGCCGACAGCATCAGGGCCGGCCGGCCGTGCCAGGTGATGGACTGCAGCCGGGCATTCACGGGCACGAGCCCACCGTCGCGGCGCAGCAAGTGCGTCACCGGGCCGACGACTTCGGCGTCCTCGGCGGGGAAGATGGCGGTGAGCCCAGCCGAACGCAGGCTCTCTATGCTGTCGTAGCCGGCAAGATCGGTGAGCGCGCGGTTGGCGAACAGCACCTGCTGGTCGCGGAAGACCAGGATGCCGAGCGGCAGGCGGTTGAGGATGAACGTCTCGCCGGCAAGGTTGATCAGCGCCCCCTCGCCGGTCGTCTCCGCGGCCGGAACCTCGTCCGGCCGGACCTGCATGCCGTTGACGCGATCGGTCAGGATGCGGCTCAGCTCGTCGAAATTGTAGCGCGAGACGCGCTCGACGGTCTCGGCGTCGGGCGGCGCCGAAGCCGCGACTGGTTCCTCGGCCGGACGTTCGACCGGCAACGGGGTGAGTCCGCGGCCGACAACGCGCCAGATGATGGTGGGGGCGACGCTCTCGTCCTCGGCGTCGGCCGCCTCGATGATGGCGGCGATGGGATCCTCGGCCGGCGCCTCGAGGGTGGGTTGCGGCTCAGGCACCGCGCCGTCGTCATCGCCCCGCACGGGGTCTTCGACCGGAGCCGGCGGCGGGCCGGAAAAGTGCTCGTCGGCGGCCGTCAGCGGCTCGTAGAGCGAGTTGTCGTCCGCCAGGCGGTCGAACAGCGATGCGAGGGAGCCAGCGAACTCTGCCGGCCGCAGGGGTTCGACCCAGTTCTCTTCGTCGGCGGCCACCGGCTCGTCGTCGGCATGCTCTGCGACTGGCAGCCCCAGCGGCAGCAGCGGTTCGCTCTCCTCGGCCGGAGCGGAGACAGGCGCCGGCGCGTCCTCGCGCGAGATGACGCCTTCCTCGGCCCGCACGTCGGCGATGGCGGAAGCCGCAGCCGGGGCGCGGCGCTCGAACAGCAGCAGCACCGCATCATGCGGGCTGGCGGTGAACCGTGTCACCTCAACGGCGTCGCCGTCGAGCTGGACTTCGCCGCTCTCGTCCTCGTGCGGCAGCCCCTCGCTCTCGATGATGGGACCGAACCGGTCGAGGGCATGCCGGGTCCCGGAGGTGATCTGGCCATCTTCGCTGATCAGCAGGAAATCCGCCCCAGGCGGCAGGATGCGGGCCGTCACCGGGTCGACCTCGTGCAGGTCGCGTGCCTCGAGCAGTTCCGGATCGATGGGATCGACCGCGACGATGAGGACACCCATCTCGCCCGCGCCGATCGCCAGCGGCATGCACGTGCAGGTTGCCGAAATCGGCCGATCACCCGCGAGGAACTGGATGCGGCTCAGGCTCGGGCGGCCCATCGAGCCCAGCCGAATCAGCCGGGCGACCTGCCCCTTGATCGGCACCGCCTCGGGGGCGAGCTTCAGGCCGTGCTTCTTGATCTTGCCGCGGAAATAGCGCGCGGCGTCATTGCGCCAGAGCAGCGTTTCGCCGTCTTGGGACCACAGCCAGGCCGGACGGACATCTGCCCAGTGCAACAGCACCAGGCGGGCCGTCGGCGATTTGATCCACTCAGCGTCCACGCATTACTCGTCTACCTGCATTGTGCCAATTTGACACAAAGCGAACTCGGAACTTAATCTTCTCTAAATAACGTGCGTCTTCCGCCCGGTCTATATGCGCGCTTGCGCACGTGCCGGTCATTGTGCGGCGATGGTTAAGCCGGGCTCCGTCAACAGGCTATGAAGAGCGCCAAATCGGCGCTTGCCAGAGCGAAAAACTGAAACTATGTTCCGCCGCGCTTGCCGAGGCCGCCTTAGCTCAGTTGGTTAGAGCGCTAGATTGTGGATCTAGAGGTCCCCCGTTCGATCCGGGGAGGCGGTACCACTCCGCACTGGCCCGGCATCAAGCACATTCCCCACCGAACCGATCCAGCGCTGGCCCATCCGGGCCTGGCGTCACCCCGACATGGAGCGGAGCCGCCGCAGCACCGTGGTTTTTCATGCTAAGACGCAGGCAATTCCAGCGCAACGATACTTGATCCTGACGGTGGACGCGCCGGAGTAGCAGCGATCGTCGTGCTGGCCCGCCTCGCCTCCCTCGCCCGGTGTCCTAGTTTCCGGCCGTGCGGCGGCCGAGGACGAAGGACTGGATGGCGACGCAGGCGGCGCCGCGGCACCACTCGATGTTCTCGCCCGAGCGGATGGTGAGCGGGATCGGCCGGGTGCGCGGGTCGCGGTCGGCGGCGATGCCGGCTTCAATTGCCGCGGTTGCCACTTCGGCGAGGCGGACGCCTTCGCCGCCGAGAATCACGGTTTGCGGCATGGTGAGGTTGGCGATGGCGGCGAGGAGCCGGCCGAGGCCGCGGCCGGCATCGTCTACCACCCGTCGCGCCGCCGGCTCGCCCGATGCGGCGAGATCGAGCGCCTCGGGATAGGTCACGGTGCGGCCGAGCGCCTGCGATACCGCGTGGGTGATCGCCGTGTCGGTGAGCACCGCCTTGGCGCAGCCGCGGTGGCCCTCCGAGCAGACCGGACCGAACGGGTCGAGAGGCCAGTGTCCAACCAGCCCGATGCCGAACTCGTCGTTGCGCACGATCTCGTCGTGGATCACGAGGCCATAGCCGACGCCGGCGCCGAGCGTCACCACGGCGAAGCGGTCGAGCCCGCGGCCGGCGCCGAACCAGTGCTCGTACTCGGTGAAGGCGACAAGGTCGTTCTCGACGATGGTGGGGATGCCGGTGCGCGCCTCGATCATCACCCCGAGCTGCACGTCTTCCCAGCCGAGGAACGGCGCGCTCAGCACATGCCCGTGCTCGCCGAGAAAACCGCCGATGCCGATACCCAGCGCCATCACCTCGGGCGTGCCGGCAGCGAGCGAGCGCGCCAGTTCGGCGATCACGTCGGCCACCGCGTCGGGCGACCGGTCCGGCAGGCGGCGGGACTCGGTGGAAAGCACGTTGGCGCGGAGGTCTGTGGTCACCCCCACCACTTCGTCGGCCATCAGCTTCATGCCGATGAAGCGGCGCGAGGTCGGCACCACGTCGAGCAGTTGCGACGGTCGGCCGACCCTGCCGTCGACCTGCTCGCCCGCCTCGACCAGCAGCCCGGATTCGAGCAACGGCGTCGACAGCCGGGTGAGCGAGCCGGGGGAGAGGTCGAGCCGCCGCGCCACCTCGCTGCGCGACAGCGGGCCGTGGATCAGCACCTCGAGTGCCACGGCGCGCATCGCGCCGTTGCCGGGCATCCATCTGGGCGTGGTGATCCGCATTCAAGCTCTCCTCAGACAGCCCGATTAGCGTATCGGATTTATTTTGCCAAGGAAGATATGTGGCATCTGCCGATGCGTCTGATGGCCGTTGACAGCATAATTATTTCCACCATAAAACAATTAGAACGAGCCGGCCAAGGCTCGTCGCTGAGGAGGAAATCACCATGACCTATCACCCGACGCGCCGGGGCGCGTTGCTGTCGCTGGTCGCCGGCGCGGCCCTGTTCGCAGCGCTGCCGGCGCTCGCCGAGGACGTCACCGTCACCTTCTGGGGGTCGTACGGCAACGGCGGCAACTCGACCCAGCAGGACGCGCTGAATGCGACGCTGATCCCGGCCTTCGAGGCGGCGCATCCCGGCATCAAGATCAAGTATGTCGACGTGCCCTATGACTCGCTGCTACAGAAGCTGACCACCAGCGCCGCCGGCGGCGAGCTGCCCGACCTGGTGCGCGCCGACCTCGGCTGGGTGCCGCAATTCGCCGATCTCGGCGTGCTGGTGGCGCTCAGCGACGCGATGCCCGACTTCAAGACCTTCGCCGACGCGACCTACCCGGGGACGCTCGCCACCAACCTCTACAAGGGCAAGTATTACGGCCTGCCGCTCGACACCAATACGCGCGTGCTGGTGGTCAACCAGGCGGCCCTCGACAAGGCCGGCGTCAGCGCCCCGCCCGCCACCTTCGACGAGCTGAAGGCGCTGGCCGAGAAGCTGAAGGGCACCGATACCCAGGTGTTCGCCGATGGCGGATTGGGTGGCTGGAGCCTCTTCCCGTGGATCTGGTCGGGTGGCGGCAACATCACCGATCCGGACCTGACCAAGGCCTCGGGCTACCTCGATAGCCCCGAGAGTGTCGCGGCCGTGCAGATGCTGGTGGACCTTTACGCCGCAGGGCAGATCCCCAACCTGATCATCGGCAACCAGGGCGCCGTCGGCACCTCGGACGGCCTGCCGTCGGAGAACTACGCCACCATCCTCGATGGTCCGTGGATGGCCGGCATCTGGTCCGAGCAGTATCCGGACTTCACCCCGGTCTACGCCCCGGTCCCGGCCGGCCCGGGCGGCTCGGTCAGCGTGGTCGGCGGCGAGGATATCGTCCTCACCACGGCCTCGAAGAACCAGGACGCGGCGCTCGAATTCATCCGCTTCACCCAGTCCGAGCAGTTCCAGATCGAGATGGCCAAGACCGGCCAGATGACGGTGATCCCGGCCTTCGCCGACAAGCAGGCCGAAATCCTGCCGTTCCTCGCGCCCTTCGCCGAACAGCTGAAGACCGCGAAGTCGCGCCTCGCCATCCCCGGCTCGTCCAAGGTCGACGGCATCCTCAACGCCGAACTGGTGCCCGCCTTCGAGGGCAAGATCAGCGTGCAGGAGGCCCTCACCATGGCCGCCGCGCAGATCGATCCGCTGCTCACCGGCGCGCTCTGATGACGGACCTGGTCCGCGACGCTTCCGGGCCCAAACTCGCGCGGCGCTCCCAAGGGGCGTCGCGCGAGGCGGGAGGGGCGATGAAACTCTGGCGGACCTACCTGCCTCCGGCGCTGTTCATCGCGCCGGGGTTCCTCTTGTTCCTCGTCTGCATCGTCTATCCGATGCTGCAGGCGGTTCAGATGAGCTTCTTCGACTGGAAGATCGTCGCGGGAGCGACCAGCACCTTCCTCGGGCTCGAAAACTATATCCGTGCCTTCAACGATCCGCGCTTCTGGCTGGCGCTTTCGAACAGCGGCATCTACATGGCCTTCACCGTGCCGCCGCAGATCGCGCTCGGGCTCGGCGTGGCACTGCTGCTCAAGGACAAGAGCCCGGCCCAGCCGGTGTTCCGCGTGCTCTACTACCTGCCGGTGGTGACCAGCTGGGTCGTCGTCTCGCTGCTGTTCAAGTACCTGTTCGCCGATCGCGGGCTGATCAACTTCGCCCTCGATGACCTGCTCGGCGCCACCGACAAGATCTCCTGGCTCGCCGACCGCTGGACGGCGCTGGTCGCCATCTGCGCGCTCGGCGTCTGGAAGGGCATCGGCTGGTCGATGATGATCTTCCTTGCCGCCCTGCAGGGCGTGCCGAGGGAACTCGAGGAAGCTGCCGTCATCGACGGCGCCAACCGCTGGCAGCGCTTCGGCGCGGTGACCCTTCCCGCGATCTGGCCCGCGACGATCTTCGTCACCATCATGCTGGTGATCGGCGGCTTCAACGTCTTCGCCTCGGTGCTCGTGATGACCAATGGCGGCCCCGGCGGCGCCACCGAAGTGCTGCTCACCTACATGTACCGGCAGGCCTTCGAGTTCCTCGATTTCGGCTACGGCTCGGCGCTGGCGGTCATCCTGACGCTGATTGTCTTCGCCCTCTCGGCGCTGCAGCTCAAGCTGTTCCGCAACCCGGAGGCGACGCGATGAGCGCGCCGGGCAGCCCGATGACCCCGGCGAAGAGCCTGCGGCTGGTGACGCTTGCCTTCGGCGCGCTGCTGATGGTGACGCCGTTCCTCTACATGCTGTCGACCAGCTTCAAGGGCCAGCAATATGTGCTGAAGCTGCCGCCGCAGTTCATTCCCGATCCGGCGACGCTGTCGAACTACGAGCGCATCCTGGTGCGCGGCGATTTCGGCCACTACTTCGCCAACTCGCTGATCGTCGCGGTGATCTCGACCGCGCTCGCCGTGCTGCTCAGCGCCATGATGGCCTATGGCTTCGCGCGCTACCGCTTCCCCGGCCGCGAGCTGATGTTCCGCATGCTGCTGATCGGGCTGATGATCCCGGCGATGATGCTGATCGTGCCGCAGTTCGTGCTGGCGAAATTCTTCGGCGTGCTCGACAGCCTGCCCGGCCTGATCATCTTCTATGTGGCGGGGAATCTGGCGCTCAACACCTTCCTCCTCCGCGGTTTCTTCGAGGCGCTGCCGGGTGAGCTCGACCAGGCGATGCAGATCGATGGCGCCAGTCACTGGCGGCGGTTCTGGAACCTGGCGCTGCCGCTCTCCCGCCCGGCGCTGGCGACCGCCACCATCTTCACCTTCCTCGCCACCTGGGACGAGTTCGCCTGGGCGCTGACCATCATCACCACGCCCGAGAACCAGACGCTGCCCATCGCCATTGCGCTGCTGCAGGGGCCGAAGGGCACGCAGTGGGGTCTCGTCTTCGCCGCCTCGATCATCGCCATCCTGCCGGTGATCGCGGTGTTCCTCACCTTCCAGCGGCACTTCGTCCAGGGCCTCACGGCCGGCTCCGTCAAGGGATAACCTCATATGTCGATCTACCCATCGCGCGAGCTGCTGCCGCGCCGCGCTTCGTTCCGCCCCGGCGAGCCGATCGGCATCGAAGTTCGCGGAAAGGTTGCCCCGGGCATCGCCCGCGTCTTCCATCTCGGCGATCCGGTCGCCGAAGTGGATTGGCAGAGTGGAGACGTCGAACTCCCTGCCCTGCCCGAAGGTGGGTATGGGGTCGAACTCGGCGACCTCGGCACCGCGATCGACGTCGCGGCCGACTCGCGCTCGCGGCTCCGCTACGGGTTCGTGGCCAGCTACGCGCCCGACAAGGACCTTGCCGGAGTCACGGACACGGTGCGGCGCCTGCACCTCAACGCCGTGCAGTTCTACGACTGGGCCTATCGCCATGCTGACCTGATGGGTGGCGGCGAGGAATATCGCGACGCGCTCGACCAGCCGATCGCACTCTCGACCGTACGGGCCCTGGCGAAGGCTGTCCAAGCCGCCGGTTCCCGCGCGCTGGGCTATGCGGCGGTGTATGCCGCGGGCCCAAAGGAATGGGATCGCTGGAAGCACCGCGCCCTGCTCACCGCGAGCGGCGTGCCCTATGCCCTTGGCGACTTCCTCTACATCCTCGATCCCGCCGCGCCCGACTGGCTCGAGCATTTCACCGCCGACCTGGTGAACTCGACCGCATCGATCGGCTTCGACGGCTACCACCTCGACCAGTACGGCTACCCCAAGCGCGCCAGCCGCTCGGACGGGGTGGCGATCGACGTCGGCGCCTCGTTCGTCACCCTCATCAAGGCGGCCCGGGACGCGCTGCCTGATGCGCACCTCGTCTTCAACAACGTCAACGACTTTCCGACGCGCCGCACTGCCGCCACGCGTCAGGACGCGGTCTACATCGAGCCGTGGGCGCCGCAACTGACCCTGCAGGCACTGGCCGACACCGCAACGCTGGCCCGCGCCCATGGCGGTGGCAAGCCGGTGGTGCTCGCGGCCTACCAGCACGTGTACGACAAGGCACCTGCCGCCGAAGCCGATCGGGCCACGGCACTGACCATGGCTGCACTCTACTCGCATGGCGGAACGCAGCTGCTCGCGGGCGAGGCCGATCGGCTGCTCTGCGATCCGTATTACGTGCGCAACCACGTGATCGAGCCCTCGACCGCGGCGCTCCTCAAACGCTGGTACGATTTCCTCGTCGCCCACGATGAGCTGCTGATGCCGCCAGAGCTGACCGACGTGACCAACGCCTATGCCGGTCCCTACAACGGCGATCTCGACGTGAGCTTTTCGGGTGCCGAGCTGAGCGAGACCGCCGGTGCGGGCAAAGTCTGGCGCCGCATCGTCGCCGCCACGGATGGCCGGCTCGTCATCCACCTGATCAACCTCGTCGGCCAGCCCGACACCCTGTGGGACGCGCCCCGCACAGCGCCGGCCGACCCGGGCACCGCGACCCTGCGCTATCGCAGGCCCGGCACGGCCGTCCCCAGGGTCATGGTAGCCGACCCCGATGGTGCCGGACGGCTGGTCGAGGTGCCATCGCGGCTGGACGGAGACTACCTCGTGGCGGAACTCCCGGCCCTCGCCGTGTGGCAGGTGGTTGTCGTCGGCACATAGGGAGCCGGGCCTGCGACGGGTCCCGCGATCAACTGTCGGGAACTATTTCCGTCGGGCGCGATTGCCCCGCTAGAGTGTCGAGACGCGTCAACCGGACATGGTGGCATGGCAAACTTGGCGGTTTTTCCGGTTTCCCGCCAAGGCCGACGAAATGGCAGCCGAGTGCCTATCCCACCCGTTTCGACCTCGATACATCTGTACAGTGGCACATGCTACATGTTCAGCTGCGCCGTCTGTCAGGCCCAGTGAGCGCTGAGAGTGCCTCCGCATCTCTGCTCCTGGCTGACCACGCGGCAGTGAGGTTGGCTACGTGTCAGGCAACTGGGGGAGACTGCTTTGCTCGATGGTCGGTTGATCCTGGCGCGCAATGGGATCGCCGCACGGTCGCTGGAGGGCGTCGTAGCGGCGGACCGTTACGTCGAGACAGAGCTGTGCCAATTGGTGGTCCCATCGGCGTCGTTGCGCCGGGGAGCTTCAGCCGATGCCGAGCAGCTTGACCAGGTGCTGTTCGGCGAGACCTTCGAGGTGTTGGATCGGGCCGACGGCTGGGCGTTCGGGCAGGCCACCCGCGATGGCTACGTTGGTTATGTTGGCGCCACAGCACTGGGTCCGATGTTGCCGCCGCCGACGCATTGGGTTCGCGTCCTTCGAACCTATGGCTACAGCGCCCCGAGCATCAAGACGGCGCCTGTCGGGCTCTATTCGATGAATGCCCTCGTTCGCGCCGAAGAGCACGAGGGGCGCTTCGTGAAAACCGCGGGTGGCTGGTTCATCGGCGAGCATCTGGCTCCTGTCGGTGATGCCGCCACGGATTTCGTGGCGATTGCGGAGCAGTTCGTCGGCACGCCCTACCTTTGGGGCGGACGGGACAGCCTTGGGCTCGACTGCTCCGGATTGGTTCAGCAGGCGCTCTACGCCACTGGCCGTGGCTGCCCGCGCGACAGCGACCAGCAGGCGGCAATGGGCGAGCCAGTGCAGGCCGACCAGCTGCGACGGGGCGACCTGGTGTTCTGGCGCGGCCATGTGGCGATCATGATCAACGAGACTGACATCGTTCACGCCAATGGCGCCCGCATGGCGGTGACGATCGAGCCGCTGGCGGAGGCAATTGCCCGGACCGGACGCTCTGGCGGTGGCGAGCCTATCGCCTACCGCCGGCTCTGACATGCTCAGTCGGGCATCGGGCGGATGAAGTGGTTTGGCGCGATCTCGCGCACCTCGGGTTGCTCGATGGCTGACTGTCGCCGGATCGCCCTGATGTTGCGAAGCTCGTGGTCGAACCGCGTCTCCTCACCCAGCGGCCGGTCGGGGTCGGGCACGGCGGAGAGCAGCAGACGGGTATAGGGGTGCTGGGGGTTGCCGAGCACACTTTCGGTCGCGCCCCATTCGACGATCTGGCCGGCATACATGACCATGATGTCCTCGGCGACGTAGCGGGCGGTGGCGATGTCGTGGGTGATGTAGAGCACCGCAAGGCCGAGTTGGCGCTTCATGTCGTTGAGGAGGTTCAGGATGCCGAGCCGCACCGAGACGTCGAGCATCGAGGTGGGCTCGTCGGCGATGATCACCTCGGGGTTCACGGCGAGGGCGCGGGCGATGGAAATGCGCTGGCGCTGGCCGCCCGACAGCTCGTGCGGATACTTTGGCAGGATCAGCGGCGGGTCGAGCTTCACCCGGGTGAGGACCTCGGCGATGGCGGCATCGCGGGCGGCGCCCTTGAGGTTCGGCTGGTGGAGCCGCATCGGCCGCTCGACGTGGTAGCGGATGGTGTGGACGGGGTTCAGCGACGAGAACGGGTCCTGGAACACCATCTGCACGGCACTGCGATAGGCCTTCATGTCGCGCACCGCACTGCCCTCGATAGGCTCGCCGCGGAACAGGAGGCGCCCGCCATCGGGGCGGTACTCGCGCATGATCAGGCGGGCGGCGGTGGTCTTGCCCGAGCCAGATTCGCCGACCAGCGCCAGGGTGCGGCCGGGATGGAGTGCGAAGGACACGGCGCGCGCGGCGTGGACGGTGCTGCCGCCGCGATGGAAGACCTTCGAGACGTTGTCGAGGGCGAGGATGGGGGCGCTCTCGGTCATGGCGTGGCGCCCTCGGCGATGCGGGCGCCGGTAAGGCGCGGGATCGAGGCCCAGAGTTTTCGCGTGTAGTCGTGCTGCGGGTTGCGATAGATCGCCTGCGCGTCGTTGACCTCGACCAGCTCGCCTTCGAGCATGATGCCGATGCGGTCGGAGACCTGCACCATCAGGGCCAGGTCGTGGGTGATGAACAACACGGAGAAGCCGAGCTCCTGGCGCAGCTTGTGGATGCGCTCGAGGATCTCGCGCTGCACCACCACGTCGAGCGCGGTGGTCGGCTCGTCCATGATCAGCAGTTTTGGATTGAGCGCGAGGCAGATGGCAATGACGACGCGCTGCCGCATGCCGCCCGAGAGCTGGTGCGGATACGCCGAGAGCCGGTCGGCCGGGATATCGACCAGCGCCAGCAGCTCGGCGGCGCGGGCGCGGGCCGCGGGGCGCGACATGCCGGTGTGGGTCTTCAGCACGTCGTAGAACTGGTGCTCGATCGTCAGCACCGGGTTCAGCGAGTTCATGGCACTCTGGAACACCATCGCCACCTCGCGCCAGCGCAGCTCCTTCAGCGCCGCATCGTCGAGGGCGAGCACGTCGCGCCCGTTGAGGAGGATCTGGCTGCCGGAGCGGATCAGTGCGGGCGGGCGGTGCAGGCGGCTGATGGCGAAGGCGATGGTACTCTTGCCGCAGCCGCTTTCGCCGGCGAGGCCGAAGAACTCGCCTTTGGCGATGTCGAAGCTGACGTTCCTGACCGCGCGGAAGTCTGTGGTCGCGCCGATGTAGTCGATGGTGAGGTTGCGGATCGAGAGGACGGGATCGCTCACAGCTTGCCCTCCCCCCGGCGGATCAGGCCGGTCCAGCGGGCCAGCATGCCGCCGGTGCGGAGGCGCGGGTTGGCGATCTCGTCGATCGCGAAGTTGATCAGCGCGAGGCCGAGGCCGAGCACGGCGAGCGCCACGCAGGGGGTGAGGATGTCCCACCAGGCGCCGACCGACAGCGCCGAGGCGTTCTGCGCGTTGTAGAGCATGATGCCCCAGGAGACGGTGTTGGGATCGCCCAGCCCGAGGAACTCGAGCGTCGCCTCGGTGATCACGGCGAACAGCACGCTGCCGATGAAGTTGATGCCGACGATCGAGATGAGGTTGGGGAATATCTCGAAGGCCATGATGCGCCAGCCGGGCTCGCCCAGCATCTCGGCGGATTTGACGAAATCGCGCTGGCGGATCGACAGCGTCTCCGAGCGGGTGACGCGCACGCCCCAGGCCCAGGAGGTGAAGCCGAGGATCACCGCGATGACCAGCGGGCTCGCCTGGCCGATGAAGGCCGCGAGCACCAGCAGCAGCGGCAGGTTGGGGATGACCAGCACCATGTTGGTGAGGAAGGTGATGACCTCGTCGACCACGCCGCCCTTGTAGCCGGCGATGATGCCGAGGACGGTGCCGATCACGGTGATCAGCAGCCCCGCGCCGAAGCCGACCGCGAGCGAGATGCGGGCGCCGTAGAGCAGCCGGGTGAAGACGTCGTAGCCGAGGCGGGTGGTGCCGAGCAGGTGGTCGGCGGACGGCGGCTGGTGCGGGCGGCCGACGCGCTGGGTCGGGCTGTACTCGGTGAGCAGCGGGGCGAAGATCGCGACGAGGATGACGGTCGCGAGGATCGCCACACCGACGAGGGCCTTCCGATTGTGCAGCAGTTGGGCAAGGAGCTTCATCGTGTCATGCCCGCTTCAGGCGTGGATCGAGCAGCACGTAGCTGAGGTCGACGACGAAATTGGCGACCAGCATGGCGGCGGTCATGATCAGCAGCGCGCCCTGGATCACCGGATAGTCGCGGGCGAGGATGGCCTGGTAGAGCGTGTTGCCCATGCCGGGGTAGTTGAACACCACCTCGGTGACCAGCGAGCCGCCGAGCACGGCGCCGAGCGAGATGGCGAGGGCGGAGACGGTGGGCAGCAGCGCGTTGCGCGCCGCGTACCAGAGCATGACGCCCTGGTCGGAAAGGCCCTTGGCGCGGCCCATGACGATGTAGTCCTCGCCGAGCAGGTTGATCATGTTGTTGCGCATGGTGACTGCGAAGCCGCCGGTCAGGACGATCACCATGGTCAGCATCGGCAGGGTGCCGTGGTAGAGCACGCTCGCGATGTACTCCCAGCCCCAGGACGGATCGAGCATCGGATCGGCGGCGTAGCCGTTGGGGAACCAGCCGAGCGTGTAGCCGAAGGCGAAGAGAGTGATCAGCGAGACCACCACGGCGGGGACAGAGCTCGAAAAGATCGATGCCAGCGAGATGACGGTGTCGAAGCGGGTGCCGCGGCGCCAGGCCGCCATCACCCCGAGCAGCGTGCCGATGGTGAAGGCGATGATGGTGGCGGTGCCGACGAGGCCGACGGTCCAGATCAGGGCCCGGCCGAGGAGGTCGGTCACCGGCAGCGGGAAGAAGCGGACGGAGCGGCCGAGGTCGCCGGTGAAGACGCTCCTGAGGTAGGCGAGATACTGCTCGCCGATCGGCGCATCAATGAAGCCGAAGGTGAGCTTCAGCGCGTTAAGGTTCTCGAGCGACAGGTCGGAGCCGGCGCCGGCGAACATCTTCTGGATCGGATCGCCCGGCATCAGGCGCGGCAGGAAGAAGTTGATGGTTGCCGCAGCGACGAAGGCCGCCAGATAGAACACCACGCGGCGGAGCAGAAAGGCCATTGGTTATGTATTCCGCTTGGTGCCGGTGTCCCTTCTCCCCTCAGGGGAGAAGGTGGCGCGAAGCGCCGGATGAGGGGTGAAGCGTCTGCGTCGTGCTGGACTTACCCAGCATGCAGCGAGATCACACCCCTCACCCGGCGACGCTAGTTCGCTTACGCTCACAAGCTCTGCTGCCCTCTCCCCTGAGGGGAGAGGGGGCAACCGAGGCAATGGTGACGCCAGCAGAGCCACGCCTATTGAGCGACCGGCCGCAGCGCCAGCAGCTGTATAAGGCGGCCCGGGTTGGCGTTGGAGACAACCGGCGAAGTGATCGGGTTGTCCGCATTGGCCCAGCCGGTGAAGCGCCTGGTGCTGTACTGGTAGAAGGACGGGCTGTTGTAGACCGGGATCACCGGCATGGCCTCGGCCACCTTGAGCTGGATGGCGTCCATGATCGCCTTCTGCTCGGCCGGGTCCTTCACCTGGGTGTACTTGTTCAGCATCTCGACCACTTCCGGGTCGGTCCAGCGCTGGGCCGAGGTGCGGCTCTTGCCGAAATCGGCCGGGTTGAACGAGCGGATATAGGGGAAGTAGGGGTTGGCCGCCGAGGCGATGGCGTTGAGCGACATCGAGTATTTGGCGTCGATCAGGTCGGAGGCCCAGACCGATTCCTCGGGGGTCGACATCTTCACGTTGAGCCCGGCCGCCTTCAGCGACTCGAGCGCGATCTGCACGGCGTCGATCCAGTCGGTCCAGCCGTTGGGGATCTCGATATCGATGGCGATCGGCGTGCCGTCGGGGTTGTCGCGGAAGCCGTCACCGTCCTTGTCGACATAGCCCGACTTGTCGAGCAAAGCCTTCCCGGCCTCGAGGTCGAACTTGCCGTACTGGCCGAACTGCGTGACCACCTCGGGGTTGCCGAAGGCCTTGTAGAACGAGCCCAGCATGGCCGGGTCTTCGTTGATGACAGGATAGCCATAGCCGGCGATGTCGATGATCGACTGGCGGTCGATCAGCATGGAAACGGCGCGGCGGAAGTTGACGTCGTTGAACGCCTTCCTGTTGTTCTCGTCGGGGGCCTCGAGGTTCAGCGTAAAGGCCACAAGGCTCGAGGGCAGGAACCAGTAGTGGTTGTGCTCCGGGTCCTTGGCGACGAAGGTGTTGTCGATGTCGGGCACGAAGCTCGTCGCCCAGTCGAGCGTGCCGTCGGCGAGCGCCGCGAGCACCTGCGGGTTGTCGGCGAGCTGCGGCAGCCGGATGCAGTCGACATAGAGGCTGGCGGCATCCCAGTAGTTGGGGTTGCGGCACTGCTCGTAGACCTGCGGCGTGAAGCGGGTGATCTCGGTGAGCGGGCCGGAGCCGACCGGGTTCTCGTTGGCGAAGGTGACCGGATCGGCGACATCCTTCCAGATGTGCTCGGGCACGATCGGCATCGCGACGATAGTGGTGGCGACCAGCGAGTTGGGCTGGATGAGGTTGAAGCGCACGGTGCGCTCGTCGACCTTTTCCACCGACTCCATCAGCTTGGAGACCGAGTTGAAATCGAGCGCCGGGAATTTCGTCAGGTAGTCGTAAGTGAAGACCACATCGTTGGCCGTCAGCGGCTGGCCATCGGACCACTTGAGTCCATCGCGCAGCACGAAGGTGATCGACTTGAGGTCGTCGGCCAGCTCGAAGCTCTCGGCCAGACGGTACTCCCACCTGGCGCCGGCTAGGCGGTTGAAGATCGCCAGCGGCTCGTAGATGAAGTCCTTTGTCGTCGCGCGTGCCGTGGTCTGGTTGAACGGGTTGAAGTTGCGCACGAAGGTCGTGGTCTGCTCCGAACTGACAGTCAGCACCGACTGGGCGGTCGCAGGCACGGTCAGCGCCAGGGCTAGTGTGGCTGTTGCCAGCAGTCTGCTCTTCAACACAATTCCTCTCCCTCTTCCTCGACCCGCCTCACGCGAAGCCGCTCTCCTTGAAAATCTGCTCAACTTCGTCGTAAAGCGCCGCCGCGTCGACACGAACGCTACCGCGTTTGCGATCGGCCCGCGCGATACGTTCAATGGTTTCCGCCGTTAGCGGGCGGGCGGCGTTTGCTGCACCTGCGCTGGCCACGAGGCCGCCCTGGCTCAGCAGTGCGATATCATTGCCGGCGTCGAGCGCGGCGGCGACACGCTCGCCGGGCGTACCTCTCAACGCCTCCATACTGAGACAATCGGTAATCAGTACACCGTCGTATCCGATGTCCTGGCGGATCAGATCGATCAGCTTTGGCGAAACCGAGGCGGGGCGCTCGGAATCGATCCGGGTGAAGACAAGGTGCGCCACCATCGCCCAGGGCGCATCCCGCAGCGCGACAAACGGCTGGAAATCGGTGCGGCGCAGATCATCGAGGCTGGCATCAACGACCGGGCAATCGAAATGCGGATCCACCGTGACGCCGCCATAGCCCGGGATGTGCTTGATGACAGGCAGGGTGCCGACCTCGAGCATGCCGTCGATGACCTCCCGCGCCATGGCAGTGACCAGCGCAGGGTCATCGCCGAAGGCGCGTTGGCCGATCACGTCGTGGGTGCCGGCGCGGGCGAGGTCGACCACAGGTGTCGTGCCGCTGTCGATCGTCAGGTCGGCCATGATGGCGCCCATCGCCCGGCTCGACAGCCGCATCGCCCGTTTCGCCAGGTCGAGGTCTTTCCGGGCGAGTGCTCCAAATGAACCGAGGCTGCGAAAACTCGGCCAGTTGCCGTTGTCGAGGCGCTGGACGCGGCCACCCTCCTGGTCGATGAACACGGGCGCGTCAGCGCGGCCGACGGTGGAGCGGAACGTGGCGCAGAGCCGCCGCACCTGGTCGGGATGGTCGATATTGCGCCGGAACAGGAACAACCCGTACGGGTTCGCCTCCCGGAGGAACGAGACCTCATCGTCGGTCAGCTCAGGCCCCTCGACGCCGATGAACAGGGCAAGGGGCGTGCCTGACATGCTACTGACCCCGATCCATGGCGGGCCTGACCCGCAGGAGGCCCTGGTAGATGTCTTCCTTGTCGGCCTCTATCGGTATCGCCCCTACGGCTTTGGCGTAGAACTCGACGGGTCCGACACCGCCGATGACCGCATAGGCGTAGCCACTTGCCTTCATCGCCTCAAGCGTTCGGTACAGCAACGCGAGGCCGATCCTGCCGCCGCGATGGCTCTCGGCCACGCCCGTCGGACCGAAGAAGCCGCGGGCAGTGGCGTCGTAGCACGCAAAGCCAACCAGCTCGCCATCGACGACTGCGACGATGCACCCCGGCGGCTGGTGTGACATCGCCACCGTCACCTCGCTCACCCAGTACTCGCTGAAATGCTCCCGCACCCAACGCTGGATGATGTGCAACTCGGGCGGCAAAGCGGGGCGTATCGTGGCTGCTACATCCTCCACACGCTCCGCCAGGGCGGCCATCCGTCGAGAGTAAAGGTTTACGAGCAAATCCATATGACACAGCGAACCATTAGGATGCCTAGTGATACCGAGACGGACCCTCGATGCAAGGACCTGGAACGAGGACATTCGGGCCGATGGCGTTGAAGGTGCACCAGGGCGCAGGCTAGCCGGCGAGTCGACCGCCCTGCAGGGGGCGCGGCGCCCCTGTTGTGGTGGGGAAGCTGATCGGCAGGCCGCGGACAACCCGGGCGGCAAGGAACGCGAAGCACTCGGCTTCGATGGCATCGCCGCGCCAACCGACGCCTTCGGCCGGAACAGCTTCCACGCCCGCACGGGTGCCGAGCATTTCCATGATGAGCGAGTTGTGCCGGCCACCGCCGCAAACCACGAGCCTCTTCGGCCGTCTCGGCAGCAGGTCGAGACCCTTGCCGACAGCACCGACGGTGAAGGCCGTCAACGTGGCTGCGCCGGTCGGCGGATCGAGACCATCTGCCATGGCCGCCGTGAAATCGAACCGGTCGAGGGACTTGGGCGGTTTCGCAGAAAAATACGGGTGCTGCAGGAGTTCTGCCAGGCGCTCCTCGTCGACCGTCCCGCTGCGAGCAAGGGCGCCGTCGCGATCCATCTCGCCGAGCCCGTGCGCCTTCATGAAATCGTTGAGTGGTGCGTTGGCCGGACCGGTATCGAAGGCGATCAGCGTGTCGCCGCCATCCCAGTAGGTGACATTGGCAACGCCCCCCAGGTTGAGCACCGCCGTGTCGCCCGATGTGCCGAGCCGGCGTAGCAGCGCCTGGTGGTAGATTGCTGCGAGCGGGGCCCCCTGCCCTCCAGCGCGGACATCCGCAGAGCGGAAGTCGAAGGCGACCTTCACGCCGAGCAGTTCGTGCATCAACTGCCCATTGCCGAGCTGCCGCGTGGCGCCGATCCGCCCTGGCTGCGGTGCCCGGTGCAGCACCGACTGCCCGTGAAAGCCGACCACGCCGATATCGGACATCTTCAGCCCCGAGGCCTCGACATGCCGGCGCACCGCCTCCGATTGGGCCAGCGTCAGCGCATCCTCTGCTTCCGCAAAGATTGCCGGATCGGGCCCCTCGAAGTTCCACTTTCGCGCCTGCGACAGTGTCTCCTCCAGCAGGTTGCGGATGGACTGCGGGTACGGCGCCAGTGTGTAAGGACCGAACTCCGTGACGCGCTCTCCGTCGGTCTTGAGGATCGCCACATCGATATTGCCGTCGAGTACGGTGCCGGTCATCAGCCCGACGGTCCAGATGGGGTCCATGAATTACTCCGCGTTCACGAGATCGCCGACGGCCCGGCGCAGGGCGACAATGCCGCTATCGAAGTGCCGGGTGGGATGCACGCGGTTGGTCAGCAGCGTCCAGGCGCGGCCACGCGAGAAATCCACCCAGAGCCCCACTCCGGTGAAGCCGGTATGGCCGATGGTGTCGGACGAACAGGCGGCGCCGCCCGACCAGCCGTCGTAAGGCAGCTCCCAGCCATGTGTCCGTCGCCCACCGACCCGCGTCCGCATCAGCTCGACGACGCCGGGCGAGATGCCGTCCGCCGTCAGCAGCGACTGTGCATAGTCGAGCACCGAACCGACCGTGCCGAAGAGTCCGGCGTGGCCCGCCCCCTGCAGCGCATAGCAGTTCTCGTCATGCACCTCGCCGACGACCACGCGGCCGCGCCAGGCATCCTGCTCGGTGGCGGCCGAGTTTGCGGGATCGGCCGACCAGGCGAAGCCAGGCCCCGGGTCCTGCTGGCGGATCGGCTTGCCGCTGAGCCGCTCCAGTGCGATCCCCAGCAGGATGAAGTTGAGGTCGGAGTAGACCGCCGGCCCAGCCTGCCACTCGTGCTGCAGCACGAACGCCCGCAGGAGGTTGGGGTCGGCGCCGTAGGTGTAGATCGGGAACACCCCCGGAAGCGGCGTCTGGTGGCCGAGGCATTGGCGGAAGGTGATCTTTCGCTCCCAGTTGTCCGAACTGTACTGGCGAAAATCGGGGATCACCGAGATCAGCGGCGCATCGAGGTCGATGGTTCCGGCCTCGGCGAGCGCCAGGATGCGCGGCGTGGTGAAGATCACCTTCGTGAGCGAGGCGAGGTCGAACCACGTGCGCTCGGTCAGCGTCCGACGATATGGTACCCGCTGGGCCTCACCGGTGACGCGGACGGCGCGGTCGCCATTGGCCTCGACGACCCCGAGAATACCGCCGGGTATGCGACCGGCAGCGATCGATTGCTCGAGGGGGGCGAAAGCCCGGTCGAGTGTCGCTTGAGCGTTCATCGTTCCTCCAGCCTGATCCGATGACCAGTGCCCACCTCGCCAACGCGCCGGCGGTTCGCAGCCGCGCGTCTTCACCGGAGACCGAGTCGCGATCGACGCTGCCGGACCCATCGGGTATGCTGTTGGGTAGCGCATCAGGATTCGCAGGACTTTCCCAGCTGCGCTCTTCGGGTGTCCCCTCCCGCGGCCGACGCCGCTGCAAGCACCCTCCCCCGACTGACTGAACCCGCGCTGCAGCGCTCGCTGCGGCGTGCCATCTTCACATCATTTCTGGAGCGGAGCCATGGCCCGCGACTTCATCCTGACCGGTGCCCCTGGCGCCGGCAAGACCCTTATCCTGAGGCACCTCGAGCTCGCGGGCATCGAGATCATCGAGGAGGCTGCGACCGACGTCATTGCGCTCGAGCATGGGCGCGGTGTCGAGAGGCCCTGGGAAGAGCCCGAGTTCATCAGCAGAATCGCGGGGCTGCAGATGCTCAGGGCGGCGCGGCCGGCGCGCGGTGACCTGCGGGTCGCCGATCGCTCGCTGGTCTGCACGCTCGCGCTGGCGGAGTATCTCGGGCACCCCGTCCCGCCGGCGCTGGAACGCGGCATCGGCACCGCCCTCGCCGACCCGCAGCTCGAACGGCGGGTGCTGTTCGTCGACCTGCTCGGCTTCATCACCAACACCGAGGCGCGACGGATCAGCCTCGAGGATTCGCGCCGTTTCGAGGCGTTCCACGTCGCCGCCTACGAGCGGTTCGGCTTCGAACTCGTGCGCATTCCGCCGATGCCGATCGACGAGCGGGTCGCGATGGTCCGCGGCCTGCTCGAAGCATGAACAAGTGGTGAATGCCGCGTTGGCACAAGGTTCAATGCGGCTGGAGCAGAACCTCGCGCGACTACGTATCGGCCGGATGACGCTGATGTAACGGCAAAATGAGTAGCAGGAACCGCAACCTGGGCTATGGTCCCGGCGTTGATGGCCGATGGAATGTGCGAGTAGGCACGATGGAGCAATACATCTCACGGTTGACGATGACGGGCAACGCGAGCGTTCGGCTGCTGCTGCCGGTGCGGAGCGGTTCCCATATGCTCCCCTTCATCGCCCCGGTTGATGCGCCCGAACTGCCCCTGGCCATCAGCTTCGAGGGCTTGACCCTTGCCGAGCAGCGCGCAGCGCTCGCCGGCTTTCCAGGCGGCAAGCGCTTCGTGCTCCACGGCTGATCAGAGCGACAGGCGCAGGTTCGCCAGCTGGTCGGCGATGTCCTTGAAGACGTCCGTCAGTTGCGTCGACGCCGTCGGAAAATAGGCCATCGACGAGTTGGTGGCACAGTTCGTCAGCAGATTGATCGTCTTCTGGTTGGGCGCGTTCAGGCCGATCGTATAGACCGCGATGCCCATGGCCTTGGCGTTGTTGCACGATTCCAGCGTACGGCTGTCCATGGCTGCAGTGACCTGGGCGTCGCTGTTGGGATACGGATAGTCGTTGCTGTAGATGCGGCCGTTGTACGAGATGCCACCCGTCTGCGAACGCGCGCCCGGCCAGCCATAGGCCTGGTAGGTGTTGGCCTTGTTCATGTTCGAGCCGTAGCTGTCGACGGTGTTCTCGCCGTCGGTCATGACGATCATCACCTTGGAGGTGGCGGCGTCATAGGACTTGCCCTGCGGCAGCGGCTCGGAGGGCGACAGCATGTGGAAGCCCCAGATCGTGCCCTGGTGGATGTTGGTATAGCCCTGCGAGGCCATCGCGGTGATCGCGGCCGCAACGGTGGCCTTGTTGTCGGTCAGCGGCGTCAGCGCGTTGGTCGGGCAGTCCTGGTTGGGTGAGCCGCCGCTGCCGGCCTTCTGGTTGTACTTGCAGAGACGCTCCTGCAGCACACGATCGGAGAACTCGTAGCTGCAGGTCTTCGTGCTGGTGAGCTTGTACCGGTCTGGATCCCTCGAAGTACGTTCGTTCGCCGTGCTCGTGGTGCAGTTGGCCGGGATCGGTACTCCGTTCTTGTCCGGGAGCGTGCTGGGAGACGTCGACGCCACGGGCGTGTGGTTTGATCCATCCCAGTTGGTTTGGGTGCGCGTAACAGTGGGGGTGCTGTTGCAGTTGCTGTAGGTCTTGCTGCTGCAGCCGGTCTTGACGCTGGTTTCCACCCACGTCCCGGCGTCCTTGTTGGTGCATACGGCCGGACGATCATTGAGATAGTCATTCGGGTAGCCGCTCGGCGGGTCCGGAGCGAACGAGGGCACGAACAGTGTGTCGGGGTCCGCGGCGCTCGGCGGCGTGTCGGTGGTGTCGTAAGGATACGGCCGCGCCTCCACGCAGCCGCGCCAGGCGACGCCGACCTTGGTATACAGATCGAAGCGGTTGACGGTGCCGTAGAACGGCGTCGCGTCGTTGTCGTCGTCGTCGAAATTGTCGTTGGAGATGCTGGAGAGGCCGGTGGTGTCCATCCAGACCGCGTTCTTGTTACCGGTGCCGACATTCACGAAGCCGGTGAACGGCACGATGCCCATCCAGATGTTCTGCTCGGTCTTGGGCTTTGGCGTCTCGGCGTTGATCTTGGTGTCCGTGCAATCGTCGAGCGCGTTGAACAGCACGTTCATCGCGCACCGCGCCGCCTTCTTGAGGTTGGTCATGCGGCTCTGCTGGCCCATCGACCCCGAGTTGTCGAGCACCAGCGCGACTTCGAGATTGAGCCGCTTGCGCGTGGCTTCGGAGACGACGCGCGCGCTCATGCTGGGAATGCCGACGAGTTGCACGAAGGCCGTGGGCACGGTGACCGTCGCCTCGAGGCGCAGGGTGCCGGTGCCGGTATCGGCCGTGGCCACATCGACAATGGTGGCCACCGAGTTGTTCCGCATCTGCTCGTTCATGAGCGCGAGCGCCTCGGCCTTCAGCGTATCCGACGTGGGCCTTGGATCGTTGAAGATGGTCGGCTGCAGGCCCAGCGCCGCGGAGTCGAGCGCGACCTGTGCCCGGGTGCGGGCGGTTTCCACGGCGGTGTAGTCCACCGCCGCGCCGCCGAACGCCACCAGGACGACGGCCATGACACCGAATATAACAGCGAACACTCCGCGCTCGTCGGAGTGGAAACGCCTCAGCAAATCGACAAAGCCGCGCATGTTGCGACCCCAGCCCCCAGGGAATCCCGGGGGCCAGTGTCCCTGATAATCCTAACTAAAGGACAATCACCTTCGCGCCAATTTTTACGCGTTCGTACAAATCTTCTACATCTGCATTCACCATGCGGATGCAGCCCGACGACACGTTCTGGCCGATGGTCCAGGGCTCGTTGGTACCGTGGATGCGGTAGAGCGTGGAGCCGATGTAGAGCGCGCGCGCCCCGAGCGGATTGTTGATGCCGCCCGGCATGTAGTTGGGCAGGCCGGGCTGCCGGCGCTTCATTTCAGCCGGCGGCGTCCAACCCGGCCACTCGCGCTTGCTGGAGAGGCGATGGGTGCCGCTCCACTCGAAGCCGCTGCGGGCGGTGCCGATGCCGTAGCGCATCGCCTGGCCGTCGCCGAGCACCAGGTAGAGGTACTTTTCGCCGGTGTTGACGATGATGGTGCCGGCCGACTGCTTGGAGTTGTAGGCAACCACCTGGCGCTTGAACTGCGGCGCGAGACGGACCTTGCCGCTCTTCAGGCGCACCTCGCTGCGCGGCCGACCGTCGCTCAGCGAGGAAGTGTTGTTGTTGAACAGGAAGAACCGCTGGGCGGCATTGGCCGCGTCGGTGAAGACGGTGAGGGAGAGGATACAGGCGGTCGCAGCAAGGACCGCGCGAGACTTACGCAGCATGGTACACACTCATCACTGTTGAACTTTCAAGGCGACCGAGCCCGAGCAGGAGTATGTTGCACAAACCCAAAAGGGTGGTGAAGGCAGGTAGTGAGCGCAGCATGAACTGTTCTCGAAAAATGCCAAGTAGTTATCGGCCGCAAATCGGCACTCTACTATTCGTTCACCATTTCGGCACGGCAGATTACAGCAGGACCTGCTTGGCGTCGGGCTCTTCGGGGAGTTGCCAGCCGTCGGGCAGCAGCCGCCCGAGCGCAGCGGCCGCCTGCGACACGCTGAAAGGCTTCACCAGCACCTCGCTGGCGCCCAGTTCCTTGGCGCGGGCGATGGTCTCGCGGTTGGGATAGGCCGTGATCATCACCACCGGCACCTTGCCGCCGGCGGGAAAGCGCGGATCGCGGATCACCTCGAGCAGGGCCGCGCCGTTCATTTCCGGCATGTACCAATCCATGAACACGATATCGTAGCGGTTCGCGACGATGGCGCCGACAGCGGGGGCGGCACTGGCGAGCTCGTCGATCTCGACCAGCCCCAGCTTGCGCAGGGTTGCCGCCACGGCGGAGCGCGCATAGGCATTGTCGTCAACGACCAACGCCTTCAATTCCTGCGGAACAATCACCGCGGTTGGCCCCCAAGCCGATTCGCGCCTGACGCCACTATTAACCGGGAGCTCACCATGTCAACGAGTGTCGTCCGCTGCGGCTGGGCCGGCAGCGATCCGCTCTATGTCGACTACCACGACCGCGAGTGGGGCCGGCCGGTCACCGACGACAACCGGCTGTTCGAAAAGCTCTGCCTCGAGGGGTTCCAGTCGGGCCTCAGCTGGCTCACCATCCTGAGGAAGCGCGAGAACTTCCGCGCCGCCTTCCAGGGCTTCGACATCGACAAGGTGGCGGCGATGGGAGAAGCCGATATCGAGCGGCTGGTGCAGGATGCGGGGATCATCCGCCATCGCGGCAAGATCGCCTCGACGATCAACAATGCAAAGCGAACGCAGGAAATCCGCAAGGAGTTCGGCTCGCTCGCCCGCTACATCTGGCGCTTCGAGCCCGAACCTGTGCAGGGACCGATCGTGGCCGGTCAGATCCCCGGCCATACGGAGGGGTCGAAGGCGCTGAGCAAGGACCTGCGCAAGCGCGGCTTCAGCTTCGTCGGCCCCACGACCGTCTATGCCTTCATGCAGGCCATGGGCCTCGTCAACGACCACGTCGACACGTGCTTCTGCCGAGCTGAGTCCGAGAGCGCGCGGCAGAAGCTCGCGCGACCGTAAGGGGGCCGCCCCTCCCCACCCTGATCGGGGCGGGGCGGCACCAGTCACTACTGCCGCGTCAGAAACAGTGCCATCAGCACGACGCTGGAGATGTCGGCCACCGGCGGCAGGTCGTCCCGCCGGTCCGGAGGCGTGGTGGGGTCGGTGTCCGGACGCCGTCGGCGCCGGACCATGAAGGGTCGCAGGAACATTGGTGATGACCGGGCGCCCCAAGGCGCCGGCTCCCTGATGTGAAACTGAATCCGAAGGTGGAGCCGGCTCGCGCCGGCCCCGTTGGCCTACATCCGGAAATCCGGGGGCAGGCCGATGTCCTTGAGCAGGTGCGGCGTCAGCTGGGCCGCGCTGCCGGTCCGGAAGGGACGGAGGGTGCGGCGGAGCATGGCGTCGGCGTGGCGCCTCAGGATGAACAGGCGGAGCCGATCCAGGAGCCCGAGGCGTCGTTCGAACGCGAACTCGAGCTGCTGTTCGGCGCGACCGCGGACGCGGTCGCGGATAATGGCGATCATGTTGAATCCCTCACGATGATCTTCGGTGGGGCGGCGTCCGCGGAACCCCAAGTCCCGCGGACTTCCGCTCAGCGGTAGTCCCAGTGGCTCCTGGGCTCGAGCACTTCGGGCATCAGCCCGAGGTCGCGCCTCAAATGAGCCGGGACAGGTGGCGATCCGCGCGATTGGTAGCGCCTCGCCGCCCGCGCCAGTTGGGCATCGGCCAGCATCGTGACGACAGCTGAACGCAATGCGCCGGCGATACCGACATGGATGTGCCCGGAAGCACGGTTGGCGCGTGCCGCAGCACGAACGTCGAGTTCGAGAGTCATGGTGTCATCCGGACGCAAAAGCGGCCCGGTCCCTCAGGGTTGAAAGCGTTTGTTGGCGACGGAATCCGGGCGCGAAGGCGTGGAAACGATGCCGGTGGCTATGCGGTAGGCTGGCTAGGAAGACTGGAAGTCGTGCCCCGGGCGGGGCGGCGGGCTCTCGTTAGGCGAGAGCGAGTCCAGCAGGTCGAATGCCAGGACCGGAGACGTGAACAAACATAGTCATGCCGCCTCCTTCTCGTGCTGGCGTTGGACGAGTGGGCTGATACGCCCCTTTCCGTCCAATTCCAACCCCCTATTGCGACAGCCTGCCGCACCCTGTAAGCCACTGTTGCTGCATGGACACACCCACCTTTCTTGAGTCGACGTGGGGTTTCCGTTAGGAACCAGCCTCAGATTCCGGGCACATCCCAAGTTTTTCGAGCCATGACCGACAAGAAGAAGCTAATCGCGCCGCGGTTGCCGCGCGGCTTCGAGGACCGTTTGCCTGCCGAGATTTCGGCGGTGAACGCGATGATCGAGAAGATTCGCGTGGTCTACGAGCGCTACGGCTTCGACCCCGTCGAAACGCCGCTGTTCGAGTATACCGAGGCGCTGGGCAAGTTCCTGCCCGACACGGATCGCCCCAACGCGGGCGTCTTCAGCCTTCAGGACGACGACGAGCAGTGGCTGAGCCTGCGCTACGACCTGACGGCGCCGCTCGCCCGGCACTTCGCCGAGAACTTCGACAAGCTCCCCAAGCCCTATCGCAGCTACCGGGCCGGCTACGTCTTCCGCAACGAGAAGCCCGGCCCCGGCCGCTTCCGCCAGTTCATGCAGTTCGACGCCGACACGGTCGGCGCGGCCGGCCCCGAGGCCGATGCCGAGATGTGCATGATGCTGGCCGACACCATGGATGCGCTCGGCCTCGCCGGGAAGTACGTGGTCAAGGTCAACAACCGCAAGGTGCTGGACGGCGTCCTGGAGGCAGCTGGTATCACCGAGTACGAGCAGAAGCTCGTCGTGCTCCGCGCCATCGACAAGCTCGACAAGTTCGGCATCGACGGCATGAAGCTGCTGCTCGGCGCAGGCCGCAAGGACGAGAGCGGTGACTTCACCCCGGGTGCGGGCCTCACGGAACCTCAGCAGCAGGTCGTCGTCGATTTCGTTTCCGGCAAGGCGCCGGAAGAGAATGAAGGCGTCGCCGAACTCCGGGCCATGGAGGCGCTGTTCCGCTCCGCCGGCTACGGGCCCGATCGCATCGATATCGATCCCTCGATCGTGCGCGGCCTCGAATACTACACCGGCCCGGTCTTCGAAGTCGTGCTGACCTTCCCGGTCATCAACGAGAAGGGCCAGGAAGTGGTGTTCGGCGCAGTCGGCAGCGGCGGTCGCTACGATGGCCTCGTCTCGCGCTTCCGTTCGGAGCCGGTTCCCGCCACGGGCTGCTCCATCGGCGTCTCGCGCCTCGCCCATGCGCTGAAGCTCACCGGCAACCTCAGTGCCGAGGAGCCGGTCGGCCCGGTCGTCGTGCTGGTGCTCGATAAGGAGCAGACGCCGCGCTACCAGGAAATCACCTCCCGCCTCAGGCAGGCCGGCATCCGGGCCGAGATGTTCATGGGCAACACCAAGAACTTCGGCAAGCAGGTCGCCTATGCCGACAAGCGCAACTCCCCGGCGGTGATCATCGAGGGTACGCAGGAGCGCGAGCAGGGGATCGTCCAGATCAAGGATCTCGTCGCCGGCAAGGAAGCCGCCAAGGCCATTGCCGACAATGCCGAGTGGAAGGCCGAGCGGCCCGGCCAGTTCGAGTGTAAGGATGCCGAGATCGTCGACAGGATTTCAGCACTCCCGGCCGTAGCCGCCTATCTCAGGGCCAACAAGTGAAGACAGCTTCAGAGCGATATGCCGCGCTGGTGCGCCTCGTCGAATCGCGGACGGTGACGCGCGCGAACGTGCCGCTGCTGCTGCCCGCGGGTCCCTATTTCGATCTCGCCGGCGAAGAGTTCGGCCGCAACCTGCTGCTGACGACGACCAACAACGGCGTCGAGTACTGCCTCAGGCCCGATTTCACGCTGCCCATCGCGCAGCAGTATCTCGAGGATGGGCTGATCGGCGCGCCGTCGGCCTTCACCTATCTTGGTCCGATCTTCCGGCAGGAGAGCTCGACCCCGGTCGAGTTCGAGCAGGCGGGCCTCGAGCTCCTCGGCCAACCCGATGCGGACAATGCGCTCGACCAGGTGCTGACCTTTGCACGCTGGGCGCTCGCCATCTACGACATCACTGCCCCGAACGTGCGGCTCGGCGGCGTCGGCCTGTTCGAGGCCTTCCTCGAGGCGGCCGACATTCCCACCGCCTGGCGCAGCCGCATCCGGCACCGCTTCGGGCACCCCGAGGCGATGGCGCGGCTGATGGACCGGCTCGCCAATCCCGAGCAGAAGGCCGAGGGCCCTGCCCCGGACAGCCGCGACACCGTGATCGAGATCGTGACCGACGCCATGCTCTCGGGCGGCCTCAGCCTCATCGGCAGCCGCACGCCCGAGGAGATCGCCGACCGCTATCTCGAAAAGCAGGCGCTCGACGCGGCCCCGATCGCCCCCGAGACGGTGATGCTGCTGCAGAATTACCTCGACGTCGCCGACAGCGCCACGATGGCCTTCGAGCGCATCGCCGATCTCGCCAAGGAAGCCGGTTTCGATTTCGACGAGCCGCTCTATCAGGTCCGTAACCATGCCGCGGCGCTGCAGGCGCTTTCGCCCAATGCCGACGTGGTGTTCGACGCGAGCTTCTCGCCGCGGCTCGACTACTACACCGGCATCGTGTTCGAGATGACCGGTTCGGACGGCGAGGTCCTCGCCTCGGGCGGCGAGTATGACCGCATGCTGGAGCGTCTCGGAGCCGACGAGCCGATAAAGGCTTCCGGCTGTGCCCTGTGGGTAGATCGGCTCGAGCGGGAGGCCAGCCAATGAATACGCTTCCCGGCGGACTGACGCTGGCCGTGCCCTCCAAGGGCCGGCTCGAAGAACTGACCCGCAAGGCCTTCTCGTCCTCGCGCCTCACCATCGCGCGGCCCGGCGGCGCGCGCAGCTATATCGGCTCGATCAAGAACCAGCCGCAGGTGACGGTGCGCTTCTACCCCGCCGCCGAAATCGCGCGTGAGCTGATCCTCGGCGGCGTCGATATCGGCGTCACCGGCTCGGACCTTATCCATGAGGCAAGCGAGAACGGCGAGGAGAACGTGCTGTTCGTCCGCGGCCTTGGGTTCGGCGAGGCCAACGTGGTCGTCGCCGTGCCCGACTCGTGGATCGACGTGCAGCAGATGACCGACCTTGCCGATGTGGCGTCGGACTTCCGCTCGCGCCACGGACGCTGGCTGCGCGTCGCGACCAAGTACGTGAACCTCACGCGGCGTCACTTCGCCAAGTACGGCATCGCCGAGTACCGCATCGTCGAGAGCGCCGGCTCCACCGAGTCGGCGCCCGCCGCCGGCTCGGCCGACCTCATCGTCGACATCACCTCGACGGGCTCGACGCTCGCCGCCAACCAGCTGCGCGTACTCGAGGACGGGCTGATCATGCAGTCGGAGGCGAACCTGATCGTGTCGCGTACGGCCGACTGGACGCCGCTGCGCAAGGCCCAGCTCGAAGCGCTGCTGTCGATCATGGGTGGCGTGCCGCCGGGGATTTCCACCCTGCTGTGACCTTCGACCTGACGATCCTCGTCGCACTCGGCTTCGTGGGGCTGCTCGCGGGGTTCGTCGATGCCATTGCCGGCGGCGGCGGGTTGATCGCGCTGCCGGCGCTCCTGGCAGTGGGTATTCCACCGGTCACCGCGTTCGGCACCAACAAGCTGCAATCGGTGGTCGGCACGGCGATCGCCGCCGTCACCTACTGGCGCAAGGGCTTCGTATCGCTGCGGCTGCTCGCCATCGCGATCCCGCTCACTTTCGTCGGCGCCTTCCTCGGCGCCATGGCGGTGAAGGCCGTCGACGTCACGCTGCTGTCGCTCGTCATTCCGGTGGCGCTGATCGCGGTGGCGGTCTACTTCGCCTTCGCCCCCAAGCTGACCGACGAGGACAGCCACACGCGCCTCGACCCCACGGTGTTCGTGCCCGTCATGGGCTTCGTCATCGGCTTTTACGACGGCATCCTCGGGCCCGGCACGGGCTCGTTCCTCACGCTCGGCTTCGTCACCCTGTTCGGGCTGGGCGTGACGCGTGCGGCCGGCCACACCAAGGTGCTGAACCTCACCTCGAACCTGGGCGCACTGGCCCTGTTCATCCCGTCGGGCAACGTCGTCTGGCCGGTGGCCCTGGCGATGATCGTCGGCCAGGTCATCGGCGGCTATCTCGGCGCCCTCACCGGAATCCGCTTCGGGGCGAAGTTGATCCGGCCGCTCGTGGTGATCGTCTCCATCCTTCTCGCCCTGCGGCTACTGTTCTTTCGCTGACAGCCGCCTTCACCCGCGATTGAGCATGCACGCAGAGTTGCATCGCCGGGCTCCCCCTATGACGCTAGGTTGCCGCTGACATTTGCCGCTCAGAGGATGAAGCGATGCGCATGCTTGTTGGCCTCGTCACGATGTTGCTGCTGCTTGCCGCTCCGGCCTTCGCGGCAAGCTACGACTGCAGCAAGGCCACCGGCGCCGACGAGGTTGCAGTCTGCAAGGACGGAACGCTCTCCTCCCTCGACAGCGAAATGGCCGGGCTGTTCTTCGCCTACGACAAGGTGCCGATGCTGATGGGCTCGAATGGCGACCGCCAGGACGAGGCCGACGCGTTCCTCGCCAGCCGCAAGGCCTGCGGGCCCGATCTCACCTGCCTGCGGCGCGTCTACACGGCCCGCATCGCCGCGCTGAAGCAGGGCCTCGAGGGCTCCATGCAGCAATACTCGGACCTGCAGAACAATGTGCCGCCGGTGACCACTCCCCTTCCAGAGGCGATCGAGACACTGATCGCCGCCTATGGCGGGCAGTGCGAGCGGCTGGGCGGCAAGCTCGTTACCACCGCGAACCACCCCGCCATCCTCAGCGGCGACCTCGACGGCGACAAGATCGCCGACTACGTGATCAACACCCAACCCATGGCCTGCACCAACTCGGCAACGGCCTTCTGCGCCAACGCCGGCTGCCAGGTGCAGATCGCCGTCTCGTCCGACCGCTTCGCCGATCCCATCGACGCGCTGGGCGCCACGCCGACCCTGATCCAGAACGAAACCGGCACCATCGCCCGCCTGTCCGTCGATCGGACGAACTGCCCGACCGCAGCGCCGGGGGATGCCTGCTGGGCGACCTACAGCTGGAAAGACGGCAAGTCGTCCGTCAGCTATGCGGCCGAGCCGACACCGACGATGTAGGAGCTTCCAGTTCCCCTCCCCCTTGCGGGGAGGGGGTGGGGGTGGGGGTCCATCGGCGATCACCGCACTACCCCCTCCCTCGATCCCTCCCCTCAAGGGGGAGGGAGGCGGGGCTCCGCACCCGCAAGGACAGCGGTGGCGCCAGCGGTTCAAGCAGCCCGCCCCGCTGCCAGGAGCCACCCCTCATCACCGGGGCCCGTCCCGGCAATGGGGCCAAAGGGTCAATCGGTGAATGACTAGTCGACCAGCAGCTACGCTGCGCTGGCGATGTAGGAGCTTCTAGCTCCCCTCCCCCTTGAGGGGAGGGGCTGGGGGTGGGGGTCCATCGGCGATCACCGCACTACCCCCTCCCTCGATCCCTCCCCTCAAGGGGGAGGGAGGCGGGGCTCCGCACCCGCAAGGACAGCGGTGGCGCCAGCGGTTCAAGCAGCCCGCCCCGCCGCCAGGAGCCACCCCTCATCACGGGGGCCCATCCCGGTGATCCAGCCGCCGCGCGTCTGCGCGGCGAGATGAGTCCGCGGCAGACGCCGCGTGAGACGGATTGCCGGAAAGAGCCCGGCAATGAGGGGCCAAAGGGTCAAAACGGTGAATGACGTGTCGACCAGCAGCTACGCTTGCGCCGACGATGTAGGAGCTTCCAGCTTCCCTCCCCCTCGAGGGGAGGGGCTGGGGGTGGGGGTCCATCGGCGATCACCGCACACCCCCCTCCCTCGCTCAAGGGGGAGGGAGGCGGGGCTCACCGCGTGTTGTGCAGCATCCCCTGGAACGCGCGGTAGCTCCCCTTGGGCGTGCGCTTCTGCGTCTCGTAGTCGACATGCACGATGCCGAAGCGGGAGTTGTAGCCTTCGGCCCATTCGTAGTTGTCGAGCAGCGACCAGGCGAAGAAGCCGCGCACGTCGGCGCCCTGCCCCTGTGCGTTGGCGACCGCGCGCAGGTGATCGTCGTAGAACTGCACGCGCCGCGTGTCGTCGGTCTCGCTCATGCCGGTCTCGGTGACGTAGAGCGGGAGTTTCGTGTACTCGCGGCTCACCCGAACCAGCAGGTCCTCGAGGCCCTTGGGGTAAATCTCCCAGCCCAGGTCGGACTTCGGCAGGTCGCCCTTGACCTGGGTCACCGGGAAGGCGGGACGGGACGCATCGTACTTGTAGAGGCCGCGCGTGTAGTAGTTGATGCCCAGCCAGTCGAGGGGGCGCGAGACGACGTCCATGTCCTTCTCGAAACCCTCGGGCAGGTACTGCGCCAGCGCGCTCGTGAGGATGTCGGGGTAGCGGCCCTTGAACACGCCGTCGAGGTACCAGCGGTTGAACAGCGCGTCGCCGTAGTCGAAGGCGAGCCGGTCCTCTGCGCTCTCCGAAAAGGGCTCGGCCTTCTCGAGGTTGAGCACGATCCCGAGGTTTTTCATGCCTTCGGCGCGCAGGGCATCGATGGCGGTGCCATGGGCGAGGAGCACGTGGTGCATGGCGCGGCTGGCGGCGCGGATGTCGCGATAGCCCGGCGCATGGATGCCGAGGAAGTGGCTGAGGAAGGCGACGCACCAGGGCTCGTTGATCGTCGCGGTAGCCGCCAGCCGGTCGCCGAAATGGTGGCCGACCAGCGCGGCATATTCGGCGAACCACTTGGCGATGTCGCGGTTCATCCAGCCGCCCTTGTCCTGCAGCGGGCTGGGCAGATCCCAGTGATAGAGCGTCGCATAGGGCTTGAGGCCGCGTTCCAGCATGCCGTCGATCAGCCGGTCGTAGAACGCGATGCCCTTGGGGTTCACGGCGCCCGTGCCTTCGGGGATGAGCCGCGGCCAGGCGAGCGAGAAGCGATAGGCATCGAAGCCGCCGTCGCGGATCAGGTCGAGATCCTCGGGCCAGCGGTTGTAGTGATCGCACGCCGTCGCGCCGTCATGGGCATTCTTCACATTGCCCGGCGTTGCCGCGAATGTATCCCAGATGCAGCTGCCGCGGCCGTCGGTCTGGCCGCCTTCGATCTGGTAGGCAGCGGTGGCGGTGCCGAAGAGGAAGTTCGGCCCGAGGTCGTCACGCGAAATCGAAAACAAGAGGCTCTCCCGAAGAGGCGCTTGATGCGCTCGTGTTGGTCGTTCCGCGAAGCCGATTCTCGACGCCAGCGGGCTATGTAATCGATTGCATAACAGTGCGACGGGGGGATGTCACGAGGGGAGGACACCACCACTCCCAGAGTCGGCCCTCATGGCCGGGCTTGTCCCGGCCATCCAGCCACGCGGCGTCTGCCGCGTGAAACGACTCCCCTCGCCGCGCCGACGCGCGGCGGCTGGATCACCGGGACAAGCCCGGCGATGAGGGACCCAATCGCTTACGAGGCGCCGTCAGGCCAGCGCAGGAAGATCAGCTCAGGATCGCCGGGGTCGAGATGCTCGAACATGCCCGTCTGCGCGAAGCCGAGTTGCGGCAACAGAAGGCGCATCGGCGTGTTGGACTCGTTGGTCGAGGTCCAGAGCTTGAGCTCCGGCGGGGTCAGGCCGATGCAGTGCTCAATGAGCGCGCGGCCGATGCCCTCGCGCCGAGCCGTGGGCGAAACCACCAGCATCTCGATGAACGGCGAGCGGAAGAAGCTGCGGGTGAGGACGACATAGCCGGCGGCGAAACCGTCCCGCCACGCGATGTGGCATTCCCCGGCCCGCACCCATTCGGCGATCGCTTCGCGGCGCTCGGGCCCGGCGGGGGCGATGCCGACCACCGTTTCGATGTCAGCTTCGCTCGCGGGCCGGATCGACAGCATCGATCAGGGCCTGAGTTGCGGGCTGGCGGCGAGGATATTGCGGGCGATAGTGCGGAAGGCCTGCCCTTCCGGACCATCCGGGTCGGTGGCAACCACCGGCCTGCCGGCGTCCGAGCTCTCGCGGATCGACATCACCAGGGGGATTTCGCCGAGGAACGGGATATCGAAGCTCGCAGCCGCGTTCTGCGCGCCGCCATGGCCGAAGATGTCGTAGCGCTTGCCGGTGTCCGGGGCGACGAAGTAGCTCATGTTCTCGACGAGGCCGAGGATCGGCACGTCGGTCCTCAGCAGCATGTCCATCGCCTTCTTGGCGTCGATCAGCGCGAGGTCCTGCGGCGTCGAGACGATGACGGCGCCGAGCAGCGGCACCTGCTGGACGAGCGAGATCTGGATGTCGCCGGTGCCGGGCGGCAGGTCGACGACGAGCACGTCGAGCCCGCCCCACTCGCTCTCGCGCAGCAGCTGGCGCAGGGCGGAGGTGGCCATCGGCCCGCGCCAGACGACAGCCTGGTTGGCCGTCAGCATCGAGCCGATCGACATGGCCTTGAGGCCATAGGCCTCGTGCGGCGAGAAGATGCCATCCTCGCGCACCGCGGGCTTGCCCTCGAGGGCGAGCAGCTTGGGGATCGACGGCCCGTAGAGATCGGCATCGAGGATGCCGGTCCTGAGCCCCTCGGCCGCGAAGGCGAGTGCGAGGTTGACCGCAACCGTCGACTTGCCCACGCCGCCCTTGCCAGAGCCCACCGCGATGATGTGGCGGACACCGGGAACGGCCTCGCGCGGCGGCGGACCCGGCCGGCCCTGGGCCTTGGCCTGTCCCGTCGCCGCCTGGGCGCGGTCGGAGGTCAGCGAGACCATGACCTTGCGGCCCTCGGCGACCTTTTCGGCCGCCGCCTGCGCACGTTCGCGCGCCGGCCCGAAGGCAGCCTCCATGCCGGGCGCGACCGAAATGGCAAAGGCCACGGCGCCGGTAGTGACGATGATCTCGCTCAGCCCGCCATAACCGGCAAGCGAACCGCCGCCGGGGATCTCGACGGCGTTGAGTGCGCTGCGGACGGCGGTAGCGATGAGTTCATTGGCCATTTGGAATGCACCGAGGGTGAGGTGCCTTGCCTTCTCCCCTTGTGGGAGAAGGTGGCGCGCAGCGCCGGATGAGGGGTCCGCGCAACGAAGTGTAGCGCGATCCGAGCGGAGCGAGGAACGACGAGTTCGCGGAGAGAGACCCCTCATCCGCCCTTCGGGCACCTTCTCCCACAAGGGGAGGAGGCAACCGACTGATAGGACAGCGCCGAACTACAGGATCGACTGGCCGGTCGCCTTCCAGTCCTTGACGAACTGCTCGAGGCCCGACTTGGTCAGCGGGTGGTCGGCGAGCTTGTAGATCACGGCCGGCGGGATCGTGGCGACGTCGGCGCCGGCGAGGGCGGCTTCCGTCACGTGGTTCGCCGAGCGGATCGAGGCCGCGAGGATTTCGGTCGAGAAGTCGTAGTTGTCGTAGATCTGCCGGATGTCGCGGATCAGCTGCATGCCCTCGAGGTTGATGTCGTCGAGGCGGCCGATGAAGGGCGAGATGTAGGTCGCGCCGACCTTGGCCGCGAGCAGCGCCTGGTTGGGCGAGAAGCAGAGCGTGACGTTGATCTTGATGCCTTCCTTGGAGAAGGTCTTGGTGGCCTTGAGGCCATCGATGGTCAGCGGCACCTTGACCACGACGTTGTCGGCGATCTTGGCGAGCAGGCGGCCTTCGGCAACCATGCCCTCGTAGTCGGTGGCGGCCACCTCGGCCGAAACCGGGCCGGGCACGATGTCGCAGATTTCCTTGATGACTTCCTTGAAGTCGCGGCCCGACTTGGCGATGAGCGAGGGGTTCGTCGTCACCCCGTCCAAAAGGCCGGTTTCGTGGAGATCACGGATATCCTTGATCTCAGCGGTATCGACGAAAAACTTCATGGGCGTTCGCCTCCAGGAACCAGATTTTGTCTACCTAATAGGTAGTCGAAATCCGGCGCGAAGCAAGGTCGCGCCGGGGGTTTGTGCAGTCGCTCAGCGCAGGGCCGCGAGCATCTTGTCGGCGAGTTCGCCGATGCGATCCTCGGGGATGCCGGCCACGTTGATGCGCGAGTCGTTGATCATGTAGATCGCATCGTCGAGCTTCAGTTTCGTGACCACGTCCTCGGGCAGGCCGAGCAGCGAGAACATGCCGGTGTGATCGGCGATGAAGTCGAAGTCGGTCGAGTTCGAGCGCTGGCGGATGGCCTCGGCGAGCTTGACGCGCAGGCGCTTCATGCGCTCGCGCATCTCGGTCAGCTCGGCTTCCCACTCGGCGCGCAGGTCCTTGTCCTCGAGGATCAGGCGGACGATCTCGGCGCCATGGTCCGGGGTCTGGCTGATGGTCGCGCGGATGACGTTCTGCATCTGCGAGGAGACGACGTCGGCGCTCTCCGAATCCCTGGCGATCGCGATGGCGACGCCGGCGCGCTCGCGATAGAGGCCGAAGTTCTTGGAGGCCGAGAAGGCGACCATCGACTCGGGCACCGAGGACACGACCTTGCGGACGCCATAGGCGTCGGCCTCGATGCCATCGCCGAAGCCGAGATAGGCGAGGTCGACCAGCGGGAAGGCGCCGGTGCGCTTCAGGCTCTCGACCACCTCGTCCCACTGCGCGTTGCTGAGGCTCGCGCCCGTCGGGTTGTGGCAGCAGCCGTGCAGCAGCACGATGTCGTTCGAGTTGAGGGTATCCAGCACGCCCATCATCGCCTTGAAATCGACGGCGCGGGTCTTGGGATCGAAGTATGGATAGTGGTGCGGCTTCAGCCCGACCAGTTCGGTCATCGGCCAGTGGTTCGGCCAGCTCGGATCGGAAATGAAGATGCGGCCACCCGGACGGGCGCGCGCCAGCACGTTCATCAGGATCGACAGCGCGCCTGTGCCGCCGGCGCCGTTGACGCAGCGGATGCGCTTCGAATCGACCACGCCACCGAGGGCGAGATCGACCACGGCGGCCGAGAATTCCTTGTTGCCGACCACACCCTTGTAGGTCTTGGTCTTGGCGGTCTCGAGCATCTTCTGCTCGGCCTTCCTGACCGAGCTCATCACCGGCGTCACGCCCTTGGGATCTTTGTAGACGCCCACGCCCAGGTCGATCTTCCCGTCGCGGGGATCGTTGGCGTACTCGGCCATCAGCACGAAAATCTTATCGAGCGTGGCCTTCTTGAGGGTCTCAAACATCAGGGGTTTCCGGGGAAAAACAAGGCGGGGCTGTTATAGGCGAGGATGGGCGAAATGCAACGGGGCGGTTTGCTCCCCTCCCCCTTGAGGGGAGGGGCTGGGGGTGGGGGTCCATCGGTGATCGCCGGACCACCCCCTCCCTCGTTCCCTCCCCTCAAGGGGGAGGGAGGCGAACAGCCTACCGTTTCAACCCCGCGATCAACTGCGGCACCACCTCGAACAGATCCCCCACCAGCGCGATATCCGCGATCTTCATCAGCGGCGCCTCCGGGTCCTTGTTGATGGCGACGATCTTCCTGGCGCCCTGGATGCCGGCGAGGTGCTGCAGGGCACCGGAAATGCCGATACCGATATATAGGTCGGGGGCGATGATCTTGCCCGTCTGGCCGACCTGCCAGTCATTGGGAGCATAACCCGCATCGACCGCGGCGCGCGTGGCGCCGACGGCGGCGCCAAGCGTGCGGGCCAGATCCTCGACCAGCGCGAACCTCTCGGCCGAGCCGAACGACACGCCGCCGGCGACGACGATCTGAGCCGTCGACAGCTCCGGCAACTCACTCTCGGTGCGGTGCGCCGCGATGAACTTCGCCACCGCCGCGACATCGGGCCCGACCGCCGAGATCGGCGCATTGTTGCCGGACTGGGCCGGACGGAAGGCCGAGGCGCGGATGGTCAGCAGGTGCTTGGGCTCGCCCGAGGCGATCGTCTCGATGGCGTTGCCGGCATAGATCGGCCGGTCGAAGCGGTTGGGCCCGTGGATGGCGATCACGTCGGTGACCGGCATCACATCGAGCTTCGCCGCGAGCCGCGGGATCGCGTCGCGGCCGGTCGAGGCCGAAGCGGCGACGATATGACCATAGGGCTCGGCCAGTTCGGCCAGCAGCTTCGCGACCGCTTCCGCCGTCAGTTCGGCGAGCGCCGGGCTGTCGGCGACGAGAACCTTCTCGACACCGGCGATCCTGGCCGCCTCGGCTGCCACTTCCGCCACGCCCTGCCCTGCGACCAGAAGGTGCACCGGGCCCAGCCGCTCGGCGGCGGCGACAATGCGGGCCGTCGAAGCGGAGAGCTTGCCCAGGTCGTGTTCGGCGAGAACGAGAACAGCCATCAGAGCGCCTCCAGCTCGGAGAGTTCGGACTTGATCGCCGCCGCCAGTTCATCGACGGAGCCGAGCTTGCGACCGCCCGGGCGTTCCGCCGGCGGGCTCACCTTCTCGACCTTGAGGCGCGGCGCGACATCGATGCCGAACTCGGCGACCGGGCGCACGGCGAGCGGCTTCGAGCGGGCCTTCATCACCATGGGCAGCGCGGCGTTGCGCGGCGTGTTGAGGCGCAGGTCGGCGGTGACGATCGCCGGGAGCGCAACGCCGATGGTGGCGCGGCCGTAGTCGACCTCGCGGGTAACCTCGAGGCCCCCGCCCACCACCTTGATCTCCGATGCGAACGTCGCCTGCGGCCAGTCGAGCAGCCCCGCCAGCATCTGGCCGACCTGGTTGGAATCGTCATCGACAGCCTGCTTGCCGAGCAACACCAGGTCGGGCTTTTCCTCGTCGACCACGGCCCTGAGGAGCTTGGCCACCGCCAGCGTCTCGACCCGGCCGTCGGCCTCGATGAGGATGCCCCGATGCGCGCCCATGGCGAGCGCCGTGAGGATCACGTCGTTGCTCTGCCTGGGGCCGATCGAGACGACGACGATCTCGTCCGCGTGCCCGGCTTCACCCAGCTGCACAGCCGCCTCGACCGCGTTCTTGTCGAACGGGTTCATCGACATGCGCACGTTCTCGGTCTCGACACCCGAACCATCGGGGCGGACACGTACGCGCACCGCGTGGTCGACGACGCGCTTCACGGCAACGAGGATTTTCATCAGGTCCTCCGGAGGTTGCCGGTGGTTTGGCAAATATGGCGAGAGCGGGCAAGTTCGGGCGGAGAAATTCTGCCTACGCATTCGATGCCGAAGGGAATGGCGTACCAATGGGTTGACGCCCCAGCGCCCCCACCGGCACACTGCGGTTTTACGACTCCCAGGTTTTTCTATGCCCGTCATCAACCGGATTGCCGAGTTCGCCGACGAAGTCGCCGAATGGCGCCGTGATTTCCATACGCATCCCGAACTGCAGTACGACCTGCCCCGCACGTCCAGCCGCGTGGCTGAACTGCTGCGTTCATTCGGGGTCGACGAGGTGGTCACCGGCATCGGGCGGACGGGCGTCGTCGGCGTCATCAACGGACGCGGCCCGGGCAGGACGATGGGCCTGCGCGCCGACATGGATGCGCTGCCGATCACCGAGAAGACCGGCAAGCCCTACCAGAGCGCCACGACCGGACGCATGCATGCCTGCGGGCACGACGGGCACACCGCCATGCTGCTCGGCGCCGCTAAGTACCTGAGCGAGACGCGCAATTTCGACGGCAAGGCCGTGCTGATCTTCCAGCCCGCCGAGGAAGGCGGGGCCGGCGGCCGCGCCATGCTCGAGGACGGGCTGATGGAGCGTTTCGGCATCGAGGAGGTCTACGGCCTCCACAACATGCCGGGCACACCGGCCGGCCATTTCGGCATCCGCGTCGGCGGCATCATGGCGGCCAGCGACGAGTTCGCCATCGTCATCGAGGGTGAGGGCGGGCACGCGGCCTTCCCGCACAACACCGTCGATCCGGTGATGATCGCGGCGCAGATGATCACCGCACTCCACACGATCGTGTCGCGCGACGTCGATCCGATGAAGTCGGCCGTGCTCAGCGTCACCATGGTGCAGGCCGGCGAGGCCTTCAACATCATCCCCCGCACGGTGAAGCTCACCGGCACGGTGCGCACGCTCGACGAGAGCATCCGCGACTACATGGAAGAGCGGCTGCGCGCAGTGGCGCACGGCATCGCCTCGACCTTCGGCGGCAGGGCCGAGATCGCCTATCGCCGCGGCTACCCGGTGACGGTCAATTCGCCCGAGCAGACCGAGTACGCAGCGCGCATCGCCGCCGAGATCGTCGGCGAGGACCGCGTCGACGCCAACACCGACGCCAAGATGGGCGGCGAGGACTTTTCCTACATGCTCGAGGCCCGTCCCGGCGCCTACATCTTCCTCGGCAACGGCGCGACCTCAGAACTCCACTCCGACACCTACGACTTCAACGACGAGATCATCCCGGCCGGGGTGAGCTATTTCGTGAAGCTGGTGGAGAGCGCGCCGCAGAACTGAGAACGGCGCGTGGGGCGCCCCTCACCCCAACCCTCTCCCCAGAGGGGCGAGGGGGCGTTGTGGCACAGCCGGTGCGTCTATCGTCCCCTCGCGGTATCCCGAACCGTTTCGCTTGGCTCGATCCTCGCAGCGGCTGCTGGCCGGGACCGAGCCACGCCTCGCCAAGTAGTCGTAGCCGGTCGATAGGCCCTTCCGCCAACCCTGCGATTGATGGATAGTTAGGCTACTAGCCATCTCGAATCTGCCGATGTCCCCTCCCCTTTCCGCTGGCACCGTCACCCAGCGGACACTCATCACATTGCTGATTTCAGTTGCCGGCGGCGGTGTCGCGGCGCTGCTCAACCTGCCGGCCGCCTGGCTCATGGGCGGGGCACTGGCTGTTGCCATCGCAGCGCTGGCCGGAGTCAAGGTGATGCTGCCCAACTGGCTGCGCGACCTGACCTTCGTGCTGACGGGCTTGTCGATGGGCGCCGCGGTGGCGCGCGACTCGCTGGCGCTCATGGTGCAGTGGCCGGTGACCCTCGCCGCCATGGCGGTCGAACTGGTGCTCATCATCAGCCTGACCGGGCTATTGCTGCGCAAGATGTTCGGGCTCGACCGCGGCACGGCCTATCTCAGCTCGTTCCCGGGGCACCTCAGTTTCGTGATGTCGATCGCGGCGGCCGGGATGGGCGACAGCCGGCAGATCATCATCATCCAGGTGATCCGCATCCTGATCCTCACCATCTGCGTGCCGATCGGGGCGATGTTCCTGCCGCTCGGGCAGTACGAAGGCGCCCCCGCCGCGCCGCCGATGGATCTGGTGACGCTCGCCGTCGTCGCGGTGGCCTGCTGCGTGGTCGGCTTCATCTTCACCAGGCTCAAGATCCCGGCCGGCTACGCGCTAGGCGCCATGGCCACCTCGATCAGCGCGAAGTTCGCCGGGCTGTTCGAGGGAACGATGCCCCCGGTGCTGCTGACCGGCATCTTCATCCTCATCGGCGCCCTCATCGGCTCGCGCTTCAACGGCATCACGCGCGACGAGTTCAAGAAGGCAGCGCTGGGCGGCCTCGCCGGGACGGCGCTGACCGTCGCCATCTGCACCGTCGTCACCTTCGCGGTGGCACCGTTTGTCGACATGCCCTTCGGCCAGATCTGGCTGGGGCTCTCGCCCGGCGCCCTCGAGGGCATGGGCGCGCTCGGCATCGCGCTTGGCTTCGATACCGCGTTCATCGCTGCGCACCACGTGACGCGGCTGCTGTTCCTCACCTTCGCCATCCCGGTGGTGGCGATGGTGGTCCGCGAGAAGGAGCTGCCGTAGCGCTGCCGCAATCCTGAGGACAAGTGCCGACAGATTCTGGAGATTTTCCCCGATGCGCCTGCTGCCGAACCTCGCTGTCGCCCTTGTTGTCGCCGCCACACCGGCACTGGCGCGCGAGCGTTGCGACACGCCCGATCCCACCCCGGGCCTCAAGATCGAGTTCCACTTCGGCCTCGGCGACGTGAACGACCCGCAGATGGACGAGCAGCTCTACCAGATGCAGATCAAGCAGAAGCACGGCATCGATGCGCGCTCCGTCCGCGTTTCCGGCGACGGCTGCCTCGAGGCCTTCGTGCAGGCGGCTGACGGCTCATGGGGTGTCCAGTACTACGACCCCGACACCTTCGAGCGCGTGAACTAGGCGAGGCTCCCCTCCCCCGTGCGGGGAGGGGCTGGGGGTGGGGGTCCATCGGTGATCATCGGACCACCCCCTCCCTCATTCCCTCCCCGCAAGGGGGAGGGAGGCAGAGCGCTGACTAGCTCCGCTTCCGCCGTCCGCCGTAGGCCACCTTCATGTCGCCGGTCGGAAAGAAGGCGAAGCCGCTCCCGGCGAGCTTCAGCTTGCTGCGCCGCCGCTCGGCCCCGTTCGAAATCTCGAGCGGCTCGAGCCCTTCGCCCCCGTCGAGGGTCACCGTGATCGGCTCGGCGGAGAGGTTGAACAGGCACGTCATCGCCTCAGACTTCGATGTGCGCCGGAAGGCGAGCAGCGGCTCCGCCACCTTGATGAACTCGAGATCGCCCGTCGCCAGCACGGGATGGGCCCGCCGGAAGGCGAGTATCCTGCGATAGAAGTTGAGCGTCGAGTTCGGGTCGGCGTTCTGCGCCTCGACATTGAGCGCCGAGTGGTTGGGCTTCACCGGCAGCCACGGCTTGGCCGTCGTGAACCCGTTCGGCGCCTCCCCCTCCTCCCAGGGCATGGGCGTCCGCGCCCCGTCGCGGCCCTTGTACTCGGGCCAGAAGCGGATGCCCGGCGGGTCGGTCAGTTCCTCGAACAGGATGTCCGCCTCGGGCAGGCCCAGTTCCTCACCCTGGTAGAGGCAGACCGAGCCCTTGAAGCTCAGGATCATCGCCGCGGCCTGCCGCGCCAGCGCCGCCGGGCCAGCCGAGTACCTGCCCCAGCGCGACATGTGGCGGACCACGTCGTGGTTCGAGAAGGCCCAGCACGGCCAGCCGTTCGGCGCGCCGGTGAAGAACTTCTGCTGCTTGGAACGGAAGTGCTCGGCGGTGAATTCGGGGCCCAGCATGTCGAACGTATAGGCCATGTGCAGCTTGTCGCCGCCCGAGGTGTACTCCTCCATCAGCTGCAGGCCCTTGTGGCTGTCGCCGATCTCGCCGACCGTGGTCGTACCGGGGAACTCGTCCAGCAGCTTTCGCACGCGTTTGAGGAACGCAACATTCTCCGGCTGGCTCTTGCCGTGCCGGTGCTCCTGCATGTCGTAGGGGTTCACCGCATAAGGCAGGTGTCGCGGCCGACGCGCCGCCGGATTGTTCCGCAGCTGCCTGTCGTGGAAGTAGTAGTTCACCGTGTCGAGCCGGAAGCCGTCGACGCCACGTTCCAGCCAGAAGCGCAGCACGTCGAGCACCGCATCCTGCACGTCCGGATTGTGGAAGTTGAGGTCGGGCTGCTCGATCAGGAAATTGTGGAAGTAGTACTGGCCACGCGAGGGGTTCCATTCCCACGCGCGCCCGCCGAACACCGAGGGCCAGTTGTTGGGGGGCGAGCCGTCCTTCTTGGGGTCGGCCCACACGTACCAGTCGGCCCGCGCATTGGTGCGGTTGAGCCGGCTCTCCCGGAACCAGGGATGCAGGTCCGAGGAATGGCTCAGCACCTGGTCGATGATGACCTTGAGCCCCAGCGCATGGGCGCGCTTGATCAGGTCGTCGAAGTCCTCGAGGCTGCCGAACAGGCGGTCGACTTCCATGTAATCGGAAACGTCGTAGCCCATGTCCTTCTGCGGCGACTGGTTGATGGGGCTCAGCCAGATCGCATCGACACCCAGGCTCGCGATATGGTCGAGCCGCCGCATGATACCGGCGAGATCGCCGACGCCGTCGCCGTTCGTGTCCTGAAACGATCGCGGATAGACCTGGTAGATCACCGCGCCGCGCCACCAATCCGTCATCGAAGTCTCCGCCGAATGTGCTGACAGTGTCGCGATCCGGGCCCAAAAGCACAATTGCTTTCGACACATGCCGGTTCCCCGCCGGTTGCGGAGCAATCAGCTTCTCGACCAGAACTCATGCTGGTTCCACAGCCCCTGGGGAGGGAAAAACGTGCTGGCTGTCAATTAGTTGGCCATCATCGTCGCCGCCAATATCACCGACTGACTCAACAGCGCGCTGGCCGGCTTCTGGGTCTGGCTCGGCTGCTGGCGGTGTGGCGGTAGGTCTGCTCCCCTCCCCCTTGAGGGGAGGGGCGGGGAGTGGGGGTCCATCGGCGATGACCGCGCTCCCCCCTCCCTCGATCCCTCCCCGCAAGGGGGAGGGAGGCCCAAGCACCAAGGCCGGCTGTAAGCGTCTCCTCCCCCCTTGCGGGGGAGGGACAGGGTGGGGGGTATCTTCCCGCGCCCGGCTTCTCGATTGGCTCAGCTCTCGTAAGCCACCGACGGGAACTGCGTGGCGTACTTGCCGCCGGAGCAGTCGATCGAGGCGCCGGTGATGTAGTGGGCCTGGTCCGACGACAGGAAGCAGATGAGGTTGGCGACGTCCTGCGGGTCGCCCCAGCGGCGGAGCGTCAGGGTGTCGAGCAGGCGCTGCTGGCGCGCATCGGGCAGGCTGGCAAAGCCGTTCATCTCGGTGGGGATCATTCCCGGCGAATAGGAGTTCACCGTGACGTTGAACGGGCCGAGCTCACCGGCCAGCACGCGGCTGAACTGCACCACCGCCGACTTCGACGCCGCGTAGGCAGCGCTGCCGACCGAGGGGATGATGGCGGCGAACGAAGCCGCGTTCAGGATCCGGCCCGAGTTCTGGCGCTGCATGATCGGCGACACCGCCTGGCACATCAGGAACGTGCCCTTGGTGTTGGTGTCGAAATTGGCGTCCCACACCGCCTCGGCGAGCTTGTCGACCCGCGCCCCGTTGGCGACGCCGGCATTGTTGACGAGGATATCGACGCGGCCGAAGGCGTCATCGACGGCGCTCACCGCATCGTTGACCTGCGCCACCTCGCGCACGTCGCAGAGGATACGCAGGCCGGGCCAGCCCGCCTCGGTCCACTCCATCGCGGCATCGTCCAGCAGGTCCTGCCGGAAATCGATGATGGCGACGGTGACGCCCTCGGTGGCGAGAGTCCGCGCGATCACGCGGCCGATGCCGCGGCCGGCGCCGGTGACGATCGCTACTTTGCCCTTGAGATCTATCAGCATGATCAGACCACCGCGCTCAGGAGCGGCTCGCCTGCGAAATGCGCGACGATATTGGCAACGACGAGATCGCCCATTTTGTTGCGCGTCTGGTGCGTGGCGCTGCCCTGGTGGGGCGAGAGCACGACGTTGTCGAGTTCGAAGAAAGCCTCGGGCACCTGCGGCTCCTTCTCGAACACGTCGAGCGCCGCACCACCGAGCTGCTTCGATTGCAGAAGTTCCAGCATCGCCGCTTCGTCGATCAGCGTGCCGCGGGCGACGTTGACGATGAAGCCTTCGGGGCCGAGCGCTTCGAGCACTTCGCGCGAGACGATCTTCTCGGTGCCCTTGCCGCCCGGCGCGATGATCACCAGCCAGTCGCTGTCGCGGGCCATGTCGACCAGCTTGTCGTAGAAGACATAGGGCTCGTCGTTCTGGCGCGAGCGGCCGTGGTAGACGACGCGCATGCGCATGGCCTGGCAACGGGTGGCAATCTCCTTGCCGATGCGGCCGAGCCCGAGAATGCCGACGGTCTTGCCGTTGAGCTCGGTGAGCAGCGGGAAGCCGCTGTTCGGCCACTTGCCCTGGCGCACGAACTGGTCGCCCTGCGGAATGCGGCGGGCGAGGCCGATCATCAGCCCGAGGGTCAGCTCGGCGACGGCGTCGTTCAGCACGTTCGGCGTGTTGGTGACGCGGATGTTCCGCTCCTTGGCTGCCCTCGTGTCGATCGAGTCGTAGCCGACGCCGAAGTTGGCGATGATCTCGAGCTTGGGGAGCCGGTCCATCAGCTCGGCCGACACGTTCCCGCCGGCAATGGCGCGCACGCGCCCGGAGACTTCGGCGATCAGCGCGTCCTTGTCCTTGGCCTCGTGCAGCTTGTGTACAGTGAAGCGTTCGGCGAGCGACTTCTCGCACCGATCGAGCAGCTTATGCGTCTGGAGAATCTCTTCCGGCATGGTCCCATCCCTTTTGAGGCAAGGTTGTATGGTAGTTTTGCGCGGGGGTGAAGGCGACGTTGGTGGGAGGGCGCTCCGCAAGCTGGGCACTCGTGCGGAAAACATACCCCCACCCCTGTCCCCTCCCCGCAAGGGGGAGGGAGACCAGAACACCAGCATCAGTGTGGGCGTCTCCTCCCCCCTTGCGGGGGAGGGACAGGGTGGGGGGTATTCTCCCGCACCGGCCCGTCATTCCAGCGCGCAACCCATCGGGAGCAAAGTTGGATCCCTGAAGCGAGCCCCCGCCTCCCTCCCCCTTGAGGGGAGGGATCGAGGGTGGGGGTGATCCGGTGATCACCGATGGACCCCCACCCCCAGCCCCTCCCCTCACGGGGGAGGGGTGCAGAGAGCCGGGCTCTCAATCACGCGAACCCGGCTTGTGGCCTTTCAACAAAAGTGTACCAATGACTGACGAGTGGGATAGGCCGTAAGCCCTTGGGAGTAATGTCCGCAACGCCCTTTGACGAAATGCACAATGCGGACGGTTCGATCCGCGAGCCTTACCTCATTCTGGAAGACTGGCTGAAGGGACAGCCACCCCAAGCGCTCAGCTACATGTCGGCCGACGCCGAGAGCCTGTTCCGGCGTCTTGGCATCACTTTCGCTGTCTATGGCAGCAACGAAGGCACCGAAAAGCTCATCCCGTTCGACATCATCCCGCGCATCATCTCGGCGCTGGAGTGGCGGAAGCTGTCGCGCGGCATCGAGCAGCGCGTGCGGGCGCTCAATGCCTTCCTCTACGACATCTACCACCGCCAGGAGATCCTGAAGGCGGGGCGGGTGCCCGAGAAGCTGATCCTCAACAACTCGGCCTTCTGCCCGCAGATGATGGGGCTCGATCCGGCGCGCGGCATCTACTCGCACATCATCGGCACCGACATCGTGCGCACGGGCCCGGACGACTTCTACGTGCTCGAGGATAACCTCCGCACCCCCTCGGGCGTCAGCTACATGCTCGAGAACCGCGAGGCCATGCTGCAGCTCGCCCCCGAGCTGTTCCAGCGCTACAAGGTAGCGCCGGTCGAGACCTATCCCGAGACGCTGCGGCGCACGATGGAAAGCGTCGCGCCGGGTGGCATCCACGGCTCGCCCAACCTCGTGGTGCTGACGCCGGGCATCCACAACTCGGCCTATTTCGAGCACTCGTTCCTCGCCGACCAGATGGGCGCCATGCTGTGCGAAGGGCAGGACCTCTTCGTCGAGAACGGCAAGGTCTACATGCGCACGACGACGGGCCCCGAACGGGTCGACGTCATCTACCGCCGCATCGACGACGACTTCCTCGATCCCCTCACCTTCCGGCCGGACTCGATGCTTGGCGTGCCGGGCCTGTTCGACGCCTATCGCGCCGGCAACGTCACGCTCGTCAACGCGCCGGGCACCGGCATCGCCGACGACAAGGCGGTCTATGTCTATGTCCCCGAGATCATCGAGTTCTACCTGGGCGAGAAGGCGCTCCTCAAGAACGTGCCGACCTACAACTGCACCAACGACGACGAGCGGGCCTATGTGCTCGAGCACCTCGGCGAACTGGTGGTGAAGGAAGTGCACGGCTCGGGCGGCTACGGCATGCTGGTGGGACCGGCCTCGACCAAGGCGCAGCGCGAGGAGTTCAAGCGACGCATCCTCGCCCGCCCCGACAACTACATCGTCCAGCCGACGCTGGCGCTCTCGACCTGCCCGACCTTCGTCGAAAAGGGCATCGCGCCACGGCACGTCGATCTCAGGCCCTATGTGCTGGTGGGCGACGACGTCCGCATCACCCCGGGCGGCCTCACCCGCGTGGCGCTGAAGCGCGGCTCGCTGGTGGTGAACTCGTCGCAGGGCGGCGGGACCAAGGACACCTGGGTGCTGGAGGATTGAGGATGAAATTTGACCTCGAAACCAGCCCCTTGGTCCCTTCTCCCCTCAGGGGAGAAGGTGGCGCACAGCGCCGGATGAGGGGTGAGGCCTCTCCATACGCGCGCGTTGCACCGCTGAACCCCTCACCCAAGCTCTGCCACGTCGCTTCGCTCCTGGCGTTGCTACCCTCTCCCCTCAGGGGAGAGGGGTCGTTTGCCGCTGATGGGGGGGCAAGCCATGCTCGGTAGAACCGCCCAGAATCTATTCTGGCTTTCCCGATATATCGAGCGGGCCGAGAACATGGCGCGCATGTTCGAGGTCGGCTACCGCATGAGCCTTACCTCGCGGCGCGAAGGCAGTGCGTCCGAGCACCTCCATTCGATGATGCAGGCGGCGGAGGTGGACGAGGGTTTCCACCTCAAGCACAAGCAGGCCGATGTCGGCAGCGTTGCCGACTACATGATCTTCGACGAGGAAAATCCGTCCTCTGTGAAATCGTGCCTGCTCGCGGCGCGTACCAATGCGCGTTCGGTGCGCACGGCGCTCACCACCGAGATGTGGGAGTCGATCAACGCCGCCTGGCTCGAATTCGCCGCCATCCGGCCGCGCGACGTCAACGGCGCCCGGCTCCAGGAGCTGCTGTTCTGGATCAAGCAGGTGAGCCACCGCTATCGCGGCGCCCTGCTCTCGACGTTCCTGCGTGACGAGGGCTATGCCTTCAGCCAGATCGGCAATTTCGTCGAGCGGGCCGACAACACGGCGCGCATCCTCGACATGAAGTACTATGTGCTGCTGCCGCGGGCGACGATGGTGGGTGGCGACGTCGATATTGCGCAGTGGACGATGATCCTGCGCGCCGCCTCGGCGCATCGCAGCTACCGGCACGTCTACCACGACCGCTACAAGGCCTGGAACATCGCCGACTACCTGATCCTCCGCCCCGAGATGCCGCGCTCGCTGATCTTCTGCGTCGACTGGATCAACCGCACGGTCGACATGCTGGAGGACATCTACGGCACCCGCACCAAGGGGCACGACGCCGTCGATGCCGTGGCCGAGCTCCTCGAGGGCACCAGCGTCGACCGCATCTTCGAGTCGGGCCTGCACGACTTCCTGACCGAGTTCATCGACCGCAACAACCGGATCACCGACGCACTGGCCGAAAGCTACAACTTCTACTGATGCAGATCGCCATCCGACATAAGCTGAGCCTCGCATTGGGCCAGGGCATCGCCCGCAGCGTGCAGCACGTGCTGCTGACGCCGCTGACCGGCCCGACGCAGACGGTGCGCGAGTGGAGCATCGACATGCCGGGGATCGGCAAGGCGGCGAGCTTCATCGACGCCTTCGGCAACCGCGCCCACCTCGTGAGCCAGACGCGGCCCGAGGGCGAGCTGACCATCTCGGTCGCCGGCATCGTCGACACGATCGATCGCAACGGGGTCGTCGGGCGCGTGCCGGGCGACATCCCCCCTGCCCTCTACCGGCGGCCGACAGCGCTCACCAAGGCGGCCGGCAGCATTACCAGCAAGTTCCGCTCGACGCCGAAGACCGGGCAGGACCGCATCGCGCTGCTGCACGGGCTGATGGCGCGGGTCGCCGAAGTCGTCGGCGGTGGCGAGCAATCACAATCGCAGGATGGCCAAAGCCAGTCGCAGGCGCAGGCTGCCAAGCCCCCCGCCGCCGACTACGCGCACGCCTTCATCGGCGCGGCCCGCGCACTCGACATCCCGGCCCGCTACGTCACGGGCTACCTCTATGCCGAGGGCGACGAGCCCGCGGCGCTGCACGCCTGGGCGGAAGCCTGGGATGGCGGGCTCGGCTGGATCGGCTTCGATCCCCTCCTCCTCCTCTGCCCCACCGACCGGCATGTGCGGGTGGCGGTCGGCCTCGATGCGGTGACGACGATGCCGGTGCGATCCATTCCCGTGGTGGGCGAACCGCAGGTGCTGTCGATGTCGGTCGAAGCGGCGCAGTAGCCCGGCTCCCCTCTGGGGGGTGGCGGTCCCTCGGTGATCACCGCACCACCCCTCCCTCGATCCCTCCCCTCAAGGGGGAGGGAGGCCGCGCCTAAAGCCCCAGCAGATACAGCCACCCGCTCACCGTCAGCAGGCTCAGCACCGTCGAGATCAGGATACTGTTCGCCGCGATGTGGACGCTGCGATTGTAGTACGTCGCGAAGACGTAGACGTTGATGCCGGCCGGCATGGCGGCGAGCAGCACGCCGTAGCGGGCGAGGTCGTGGTCGATGTTGAGGATCGGCACCATGATCACCCAGGCAATCGCCGGCTGCACGATCAGCTTCAGCAGCGACATGGTGAGCGACTGGCCCCAGCTCTCGCTGAGCTTGTAGTCGTTGAGTGCGCCGCCGAGGCCGAACAGGGCGGCGGGGGTGACGGCGGCGGCCATCATGGTGACGAAGGCTTCGGCCGGCTCGATGAGCTTGACGTTCATCAGGTTGGCCACGGCGCCCAGCGCGATGCCCCAGAGCAGCGGGTTGGCGATGACGCGCATCAGCGCCACGCCCAGCGTCTTGATGAGCGGCGCGCCGTCGCGGCGCAGCAGCTCCATCGTCACCATGCCGGCGGTGATCAGCACGGGAGCATGGAACGCGATGATCGAGAACGCGGTGGCCAGCGCTTCCTCGCCATAGGCGCGCTGCACCACCGGAATGCCGACCAGCACGGTGTTGGTGAACATCGCCGAAAAGCCCGAGGCGACGCTCTCGCCCGGCTTGTTGCGGAACAGCTTCGCCGACAGGATGATGCCGAGGACGAACACCACGACCGCGCCGACATAGAACGGCACGATCACGCCCCCGTTGAACGTCGTCGAGAAGTCCGAGTTCAGCATGGCGTAGAACAAGAGGCACGGCGTCGCGAAGTTGTTCACGAACACCACCAGCCCACGCACGCCTTCCGACGGGAACAGCCTGAGCCGCACGGCGCCGTAGCCCAGCGCAAGCAGGGCGAAGACCGGCAGGATGACGTTGAGAATTGCGAGCATGGGGGGCCAGGCGAGAGAGGCGATCCTGATGCACGGGATGGGCGCGGGGGTCAATGGCGGAGGGGCGTACTGAGAGAGACGGCCCCCTCCCGGCCTCCCCCACAAGGGGGGAGGTGAAGAGTCGAGGCTGTAGCTGGATCATGCCAAGCGCACCGGCGGGGCGCCTCCCCCCTTGTGGGGGAGGACGGGAGGGGGCCGTCTGCCTCGGCCAATACCGAACCCAATCCGAACATTGCGCTATCGAAACGAACATCGCTCGCGTATAGACGAACTGCATCCAGGGGGATGGTTTGGACGCGCTGACGCCGAGACAGGACGACATCATGGCGCTCGCCCGGCAGCACGGGCGGGTCGATGTCGATACGCTCGCCATCCAGTTCGCGGTGACGCCGCAGACCATTCGCAAGGACCTCAACGAGCTCTGCGAGCGCAAGCTCCTCAACCGCCTCCACGGGGGCGCGGCCTATCCGTCCGGGGTCACCAACTATGCCTACGAGGCGCGCCGGCACCTCGCCGCCGAGGGCAAGCGCCGCATCGGGCTGAGGGCCGCCGAGCTCATCCCCGACAATGCTTCCCTGGTCCTCAACATCGGCACCACGACCGAGCAGGTGGCGATGGCGCTGCGCCGTCATACGGGCCTGATGGTCGTCACCAACAACATCAACGTCGCCAATATCCTGCGCGAGGCGGCGAGCAGCGAAGTGGTGATCGCGGGCGGGGTGGTGCGGCATGCCGATGGCGGCGTGGTCGGAGAGGCGGCGGTGGATTTCATCCGGCAGTTCCGCGTCGATTACGCAGTGATTGGCGCCTCCGCCATCGACGAGGACGGCACCCTGCTCGACTACGACTTCCGCGAGGTGAAGGTCGCCCAGGCGATCATCGAGACTGCGCGCACCACCATCCTCGTTGCCGACAGCATGAAGCTCACGCGCACCGCACCGGTCCGCATCGGCCACCTCGACCAGATCGACGTGCTCGTCACCGACGAGCCGCCCCCTCCATCCATCGCCGCGATCTGCGCCGCCGCCGGCGTGCGGATCGAGATTGCCTCCTCCCAGGGACCACTGCCGTCATGACCACGACTGATACTGCACCCGTCGATATCTTCGTCATCGGCGGCGGGGTGAACGGCACCGGCATCGCGCGCGATGCGATCGGGCGCGGGCACACTGTCACCCTGGCCGAGATGAACGATCTCGCCTCGGGCACGTCGTCGGCCGCGACCAAGCTGGTGCATGGAGGCCTGCGCTATCTCGAGCACTACGAGTTCCGGCTGGTGCGCGAGGCGCTGATCGAGCGCGAGGTGCTGTGGGCCTCGGCGCCGCACATCATCTGGCCGCTGCGCTTCGTCTTGCCCTACGAGAAGAACCTGCGGCCCGCCTGGCTGCTGCGGATCGGGTTGTTCCTCTACGACCATCTCGGCGGGCGGAAGCTCCTGCCGGCCACCAAGACCCTCGACCTGACGCAGGACGAGGCCGGCAAGCCGCTGAAGCCGGGGCACACGGTCGCCTTCGAGTATTCCGACGGCTGGGTCGACGACGCACGCCTCGTGGTGCTCAACGCCCGCGACGCCGCCGATCGCGGCGCCACCGTTCTCGTGCGCACCAGGGTCGTCGATGCGCGCCGCGAAGACGGCCTGTGGACCATCACGACCGAGGACGAGAAAGGCCGGCGCAGTACCACCCGCGCGCGCCTCCTCGTCAATGCCGGCGGGCCATGGGTGGACCGCGTTCTCGCGCAGGCCCTCGGCCGCACCGACACGCACAATGTCCGCCTCGTCAAAGGCAGCCACATCGTCGTCAACAAGCTCTTCGACCACGACCGCTGCTACTTCTTCCAGAACTCGGACGGCCGGATCTTCTTCGCCATTCCCTACGAGGGCGATTTCACCCTGATCGGGACCACCGACCAGGACTTCCAGGGCGACCCGGCCAATGTGAAGATCAGCGAGGAGGAGACCGACTACCTGCTCGCCGCCGCCAACGAGTATTTCGCCAGGCGCGTCACCCGCAGCGACATCGTCTGGACCTATTCGGGCGTGCGGCCCCTGTTCGACGACGGCGCCAGCGCCGCGCAGGAAGCGACGCGCGACTACGTGCTGAAGACCGAGGGCGGCAAGGGCGATGCGCCGCTGATCAACGTCTTCGGCGGCAAGCTCACCACCCACCGGCGTTTGAGCGAGCAGGTGGTGGACAAGATCGACGGGTTGATCGGCGCCAAGGGCCCGCGCTGGACCAGGACCGGCACCCTGCCCGGCGGTGACTTCGCGCCCACGGCCTTCGCCGCGACGCTGCGCAGCCACATGGCGAAGTATCCGCGGCTCGGCCAGCCGGTGCTGCGCCGCATGACGCGCGCCTACGGCACGCTGGTGCCGAAGATCCTCGGCAGCGGCCAGGAGGCCGGCGACTTCGGCGCCCTGTTCGGGGGCACGCTGACCCAGGTGGAGGTCGACTACCTGATGGATCGTGAATGGGCCCGAACCGCCGACGACGTGCTATGGCGTCGAAGCAAGCAGGGCCTCAGATTCACTGAAGACGAAAAGGCGGAACTGGCCGGCTACATGGCCAGGCGCCTTGAGGAAACAGACTTGGGGGAAACAACGTGAGCGGAAACATCCTCGCCATCGACCAGGGCACGACTTCGAGCCGGGCGATCGTGTTCGACGGGCACCAGAAGATCGCCGGCCTCGGCAAGATGGAGTTCACCCAGCACTTCCCGCAGGACGGCTGGGTCGAGCACGTGCCCGAGGAGATCTGGGCCACCTCGCTATGGTCGGCGAAGACCGCGCTGAAGAAGGCCGGCCTCGACGCGAGGCAGATCGCGGCCATCGGCATCACCAACCAGCGCGAGACGACGATCGTCTGGGACCGCGCCACCGGCAAGGCGATCCACAATGCCATCGTCTGGCAGGACCGGCGCACGGCGAGCCTGTGCGAAAAGCTCAAGAAGGCCGGCCACGAGCCGATGATCACCAGGAAGACCGGCCTGCTGCTCGACCCCTATTTCACCGCCACCAAGCTCGCCTGGATCCTCGATAACGTGTCGGGTGCACGCAAGCGCGCGGAAAAGGGCGAACTCGCCTTCGGCACGGTGGACAGCTACCTGATCTGGCGGCTCACGGGCGGCAAGAGCCACGCCACCGACATCACCAATGCCAGCCGCACGCTGCTGCTCAACATCAAGACCGGCGAGTGGGACGACGAGCTCCTGAAGCTCTTCCGCATTCCGCGCGCCATCCTGCCCGAAGTGAAGGACAATGCCGACGATTTCGGCATGACCGATCCCGAAATCCTCGGCGCCGCGATCCCCATCTACGGCGCGGCCGGCGACCAGCAGGCAGCGACCATCGGGCAGGCCTGCTTCACGCCGGGCATGCTGAAATCGACCTACGGCACGGGCTGCTTCGCGCTGCTCAACACGGGCACCGATCTCGTGCGCTCGAAGAACCGTCTGCTGACCACCATCGCCTACCGGCTCGACGGGCAGACGACCTATGCGCTCGAAGGCGCGATCTTCATCGCGGGCGCCTCCATCCAGTGGATGCGCGACATGCTGAAGATCTTCGAGAAGAGCTCGGACGCCGGGGCGCTCGCCGCCAAGGCCGATCCGACGCAGAACGTCTACCTGGTGCCGGCCTTTGTCGGCCTCGGTGCGCCGTGGTGGGATTCAGCCGCGCGCGGCTCGCTCACCGGCCTCACCCGCAACACCGGCCCCGCGGAACTGGCACGTGCCGCGCTCGAATCCGTCAGCTACCAGACGCGCGATCTCGTCGATGCCATGCGCAAGGACTGGAAGGGCGCGAGCGACACCGTGCTGCGCGTCGATGGCGGCATGGTCGCCTCGGACTGGACCATGCAGTTCCTCGCCGACATCCTCAACACGCCCGTCGACCGGCCGACCATCCTCGAGACCACCGCTCTGGGCGCCGCCTGGCTCGCGGGCTACAAGGCCGGCGTCTGGCCCGACCAGCAGGGCTTCGCCGAACGCTGGGCGCTGGACCGCCAGTTCAACCCGCGCATGGACGACGCGACCCGCACCCGCAAGCTCAAAGGCTGGCGTGAAGCGGTGAAGCGGACGCTGAGCGCGTCCTGACCTCATAGGTCAGCGCGGAAAGAATATCCCCACCCCTGTCCCCTCCCCTTGCTGCAAGCGCAGGCGCAAGTGGAACGAAAGCCCGTGAGCGCACGTCACCTCCCCCCTTGCGGGGGAGGGACAGGGTGGGGGTGGCTGCGTGCACCGCCGCGTGTGGGGAAGGCGCCTAGAACCAGGCCGAGACCGGTCCGCCCGCAACGAACGCCCAGTACACCCGGTACCTGCTCTTCCGATCTCCCGGCACAGTCGCCACGGCCAGCCCGAACTCCTCGAACTTGGTCGAGAGCAGCGTGCTGCGGTGGGCGGGGGAGTCGAGCCAGCCGGCGATGGCCTGGTCGAGCGTTTTCTGGCCGCCGGCGACGTTCTCGCCTACGGCGCCGTCGTAGCCCGCCTTGTCGGTACGCTGGCGCAGGGTCGTGCCGAGGTTGTGCGAGAGCGTGTCCTTACTGGCCATCAGGTTGGCCTGCGCGCGTGCCGCCGACTCGAGCTTTGCGTTGTAGCGCAGCGGCGGCTTGCCGTTGGCGGCGCGGGCCGCATTGATGGCCTCGAGGATGCCGCCCTGTGTCAGCTCGACGGGCGCCATGGCGGCGCGGCCGGGACTGGGGGCGGGTTGGACGACTGAGCTGCAGGCCGCAAGAAACGGCAGGAGGGCGAAAGCAAGAAGAGCGCGGCGTACAAGCATAAGGCAGGGATTCCGGAACGAGGACGCCGGCTAGAGCACGCTAAACATGGCAGGGCGATGACCCCGGCATGGTTCGACTGCGGCGCTTGTTGCAGGCCCGACCAGACTACACGGCATTTGAACCTAATTAAGCATGATTTTGCATGGCGCTGGCGGGTTTCCGCGGACGCGCGCACGCTCGCCTTGCAGTTGGGGGGCGCGCATCATGTTCGACCAGGAATTCGACCGCTTCGACGTCCGCGCCATCACCCCGCGCGAACTGGCGCAGCACCTCAGCCATGCCCGCAACATGCTCGTCGCCGCCACTGCGGCGTCACTGAGCATCCTTGGCGCCAGCGCGTTCTTCGTCAGCCTCTGGCTCTAGCGGCGCCCCTGCCCCGGCCTTGAGCGCCAGCGGCACCAGCACGGCAAAGACCAGCACCGCCACTGCCCAGCCCCAGTCCCGATAGGCGCCGGCCAGCCAGGCCAGCGGCAGCAGCACGATCACATCGACCGCGATGTAGAGCAGCGTCACCTTGAGGTGCGAGCCGAACCGGCGCTGCAACGCCTGGTAGGCGTGGCGCTTGTGCGCTTCCCAGACCCGCTCGCGCCGCACGATGCGGCGGATGAGCGTGGTGAGGCTGTCGACAAGGAACAGCGCCGCGAGGATCAGCCACTGCCACACGGTGAGCCAGAAGCTGGCAATCGTGGTGAGGGCGAAGAAGGCCGTCATCAGCCCCAGATACGTGCTGCCGGCGTCGCCCATGAAGATCCTGGCGGGCGGCCAGTTGAGCAGCAGGAAGCCGGCGCAGGCGGCAGCGAGGCCGAGCATCCACCACAGGCGCGGATCGTTCGCCACTGCCGGCTCGAAGGCGAAGGCAACCAGCGCGCCGCCGGCGAGGAGGAAGATCGCCTCCGAGGCGGCAAGGCCGTCGATGCCATCCATGAAGTTGTAGAGGTTGATCCAGAGGGCAGCCGGAATGGTCAGCATCAGGATCAGCACGGACTCGGGCACGGGCACGCCCAGTTGCGCCGTGAGCACGTCGAGCGGCAGCACGGTGACGATGGCGCCCATCAGGATGATCTGCGCCGCGAGCCGCCAGCGCGCCGAGATCGGGTGCTTGTCGTCGTAGTAGCCGATGAGTGCGATCAGCACGCCGGCCATGATCACCGGCACGCCGAGGAAGGGCAGGAGGAGCACGCTGAGCAGCCCTGCCAGCGATCCGCCGACGACGATCCCCACCCCCCCGCCGCCCGGGGTCGGGCGCGTGTGCGACGAGCGCGCGTTCACCTCCTGCATCAGCCCGAAGCGCGCAGCCCGGTGCAGGATGTAGGAGGCGACGAGGAACGAGGCGACAGCCGCGATGGCGGCAAGGATGAGGCCGAGAGTGGGCATCATGGCTCCGGGTATGGGAGCCTAGCGTTAGCGGGGGCGGCGGGCGCGCTCAAGTCCCAACCAACGGCGAGTGGGGGCGGGTCTCGCTGATCCCCGCCCCTGCACCTCGATCAGCCCGCGAACAGCTGGAGGCCACCGTCAACGCGCAGCAGCTGGCCGTGGATGAACTTGGCTTCGGGCGAGCACAGGAACACCACCGCATCGGCGATTTCCTCGGGCTCGGCGTAGCGGTCCATCGAGACCTTGTTGGAGTTCATCTTGTCGGGGTCGACCGTGCGGGTCGCCTGGAAGCGGGCTGTCTTGGCGGGGCCCGGGCTCACCGCGTTGACGCGCACGCCGTGCTCGCGGACTTCGTCGGCGAGGCAGCGGGTGTAGTGCGTCACGGCGGCCTTCAGCGTCGCATAGATGCCGCCGCCGGAGACGCCGATCTGCGCGGCGACCGAGGAGATGTTGACCACGATGCCGTGCTGGCGCTCGACCATCTGCGGCACGAAGGCCTGCGTCACCAGCATGGTGCCGATGAGGTTGTTGTTGGTCAGCGTGATCAGGTCCTCGTAGGTGATGCCGAGGATGTTGTTGGGCACGGGCTTGCCGCCCGCCGCGCCGATATCGCCGCCGGCGCAGTTGACGAGGATCTCGACCGGGCCGAACTTCTCCTCGATCTCCTTGCGCATGGCAGCGACCGCGTCGCGGTCGCCGATATTGCCGGTGACGCCCATCGAGCGCACGCCCATGCCTTCGATCGTCTTGATCATGGCGCCGAGATTGTCGGCCTCGCCATACTTGGCCGTCGCGTCCCACGTCAGGTCGTGCACGACGACGTCGGCGCCGCGCGCCGCGAGCTTCTTTGCCATGACGCTGCCGAGGCCCCGGCCGGAGCCGGTCACGAAAGCGATTTTACCTGAAAGATCCTTAGCCACAGCAGGCCTCCAATTCACATAAGTCCAAGGGCCTTGAGGTTCGCGGCGCTCTTCCGGTACTGCCCAAGTTCGTAGTCGATGAGTTCGTGGTCGGCATTGCGCTGCCACGGCGTGCGCCATTCCTCGCCCGGCTCGAACCGGTTCTTCTGCAGGGCCAGAAGGCAGGCGGCGAGGTCCTCGGCCTGCTTGGGCGGGTAGCCGTGCCACCAGTCCGAGGTGTAGAGCTTGACGTGCCGGTCATCGAGCGCACCGATCTCGATGCAGGCGACCATCTCGTCATTGTGCTGGGCGAGGATGTCGAACATCTGCTTGTGCGGCACGCAGCCGTCGCCCGACGGGCAGCGCACGAGGCGGAAGCCATCGGGCTCGATCACCGCGCGATAGTCCTTCACGTGGCAGTGCCGCACGTAGGGCGCGATCACGCGGGTGAAATCGAGCGGCGACTCGGCCACCGGGAAGGTGTTCGCCATGTCGAAGACGATGCGGACATGCTGCCCGTAATCCTCGCAGAGGCCGACCAGTTCGCGGGACGTGAAATCCTGGTGGTTCTCGATCAGCAGCACGACATCGGCGGCCTCGAGCTTGGGCACCGCCGCCTCGAGCTTGTGGTTCACCGAGGCGACCAGCTCGTGCCAGCGCGGCCCGGCCGCGGCGCGATCACCGCAGAGGATCGGCGTCAGCGCGACACGGATGTACCTGGCGTCCAGCGCCTTGGCGCAGCGGATCAACAGGTCCATGTCGCCGTGCTGCAGGCCCGAGCTCACGACGCGCTTCCAGCCAAGGTCATCGAGACGTTGCCGGAGCGAGGCGAGTTCGGCGTCGGACAGGTCCTTGAGCCAGCCGTCCCACAGCTCGATGGCCTTGCCGCCGAGCTCCTGCGTCAGCCGGATGAAGCCCTCGAGCCCCGCGCCGTTGGGGTTGTGCCGGGGCGTGCCCACGCCCTGCAGGCCGAGATAGTAGGTTAGCCCGTAAGGGTTGAGCCCAGTCGTCAGTTTCATGAGGTCACCAGGATCCTAGCCGCGCGCGCAGTCTCGTTCCCGCCGAGGCGGGACATTCTGTTTGCCGGATTCTGCGCGAAAAGGCACTATGTCCCGACAACTACCGCCTCCGGTTTCTTTTGATCCCTTCGTAGCCTCGCGCACTGAGGCGGATTGTCCTCATCCGGCCTTCAGGGGTTGAACGTGACGGCCGGCTCGACCAGTGTCGCCCCTCCCCCACCAACGGAGTCGGCACATGACCATCGCGATCATCTCAGGGACGGGATTTCTGGGTACGGCCACAGCCCGTCGCCTGCGTGAGCGCGGGGCTGATGTGCTGGTGGTGGCGCGCGGCAAGAGCCCCGTCGCCCTCCCAGACGGCGTCAAGTTCGAGAAGGCCGACCGCATGGACTCGGCGCGCATCGCCGAGCTGCTCAAGGCCAACGGCGTCACCGCCGTCATCGACATCTTCGCGCTCAGCCTGAAGAACTCCGAGCCGGTGATCGAGGCCGCGGCCAAGGCCGGCGCGCGCTACATCCTCGTGAGCTCGACCGACGTCTATTCCAACTACGGGGGCCTCTTGAAAAAGGAAGCGCCGCCGGTCCGCCCCGATCCCGCGACCGAGGATTCCCCGCTGCGCGCCCTGCGCTATCCCTATCGCGGCAACCCGCGCCGGCCGCAGGGCGTCGAGGACGACCTGTTCGAGAACTACGACAAGATCCCGATCGAGGAATACGCCCTCGCCCACGGCGCGCCCGAGGCGACGGTCATGCGCCTCCCCATGATCTTCGGGCCCGATGACAAGCAGCACCGCTTCGGCTGGGCCATCAAGGGCGCGAAGAAGGGCGAACCGTTCCGACTCGACCGCCGCGGGGCCGGCTGGCTCAACTCCTACGCCTATATCGACGACGTCGCCGAGGCGCTGACGCTGGCGGCCCTCTCCCCGGAGGCGGCCGGCCGGGTCTACAACGTGGCGCAGCCGTTCGTCCGCACCCAGGCCGACTGGGCCCGCACCATCCTCACGCTGATGGGCCTCGACAGCGAGATCGTCCTGGTCGATCCGGCCGACAACGGCGTCCTCGCCGACCGCGCGGACTCCAGCGACCTCGCCTACCCGCTCACCCTCGACTCCCAGCGCATCCGGGCCGAGCTGGGCTACAGCGAGATCGTGCCGGAAGAGCAGGCGCTGCGCCGCACCATCGAGTGGGAACTCAGCCAGGGGTAAGGCCAGTTCGGCGCGTGCCGAGAAATGGGTCCCCGGGTCAAGCCCGGGGATGATGGCGTTCCGTTGCCGGCCGTGTTCGCTGACCTCGCCCGTTGCCACCGTCGTCCGGGCCTGCCCCGCGGACCCATGGGATGGCGCGGCAAGCACCAGCCCCTCCCGCTGCCATTCCCACTGCCGCGACAATGGAATCCGTTGACTCCTTCTCCGGCTAATTTAGTGTCACTAAAATCGCGGGGTCGTTCGTGCCAGTATTGAAGTTTGAGAAGCGTTCCGAGGCCGATCCGGCTGCACCGATCGATCCGAGTCTCGGCTCGCGGTTGAAGGATCGCCGCAAGGCGCTGGGCAAGACCCAGCAGCAGGTCGCCGACGAGGCCAACCTCACCATCGGCTTCATCTCCCAGATCGAACGCGGCATCTCCACGCCGTCGCTGGCCTCGCTCTACAACCTGGCCAAGGCGCTCGAGACCAGCGTCGACCAGTTCGTTTCAACGGCCCCGGCCCGGCAGCACAGCGTCGTCAGCCATTCGGGCCAGCGCCAGACCTACAAGGTCGGCGGCACCTCGCGCTATTACGAGTTCCTCGAGCGCGGCTTCCCCGAGGCGCAGCTCAACGCCTGCCTCTCGCACGTGCCGCCCGGCCACGAGTCCGAGATGATGAGCCACGAGGGCGAGGACCTGATCTTCCTCGTGAAGGGCGAGATGCTCTACGAGGTCGATGGCGTCGAATACCGGCTGGGTCCCGGCGACACGCTCCATTTCGACAGCCGCAAGCCGCACCGCGGGACCAATATCGGCACCGACGAGGCGCTCGAACTCTGGGTCGGCACCATGAGGCTGTTCCCCGAATGAGCGTGATCGATCCCGCCATTGCCGCAAAGCTCAAGGCCGCGCTCGCCGCCGGGCCCTCCGAGCTGTTCGCCGTGCTGTCGGCCTTGTTCACGGCCGTCCCCGGCGTCCGCACCGCGACCTTCATCGCAACGGCGCCCGACAAGACCGTCACGCACCGCATCGGCACGTCCAACCCGGTCGACTTCCCCGTGGGCAATGTCGATCCGGTGGGCGATGACGTCTGGAACAACACCATCCTGGGGCAGATGAAGCCTGTCATCGGCGACAGTGTCGCCGGCATGGCCGCCTTCCTGCCCGAGACCGACGGGCTCGTCGCCATGGGCTATGGCGCCTGCTCGTGCTTCCCCATCGTAATCGCCGGCGAAACGCGCGGCGTCGTGGCGCTGCTGGGCGATGCCGGCATCTTCACGCCGGCGGTCCTCGCCGAGATCGACACCCTTCTACCCATCGCTGCGCTGACTTTCACCTTCCAGGGGATCAGTAAGCTCCCCCACGGGATCAGCGAGAGATGACGACTGCGACTGCCGGCGGCCTCCGCCGGACGACTTCAACCAGGGAGACTGTCATGCGTTTGTTCAAGACGCTTATGGCGGTCGCCGTCGGCGCGGTGATGACCGCGTCCGGCGCGATTGCCGAAACACCTAAGAATACCCTCGTCATCGCCGACGCGATCGACGACATCATCACGCTCGATCCGGCCGAAGTGTCGGAAGTCGGCGGCGTGCTCGCCAGCCAGCAGATCTACCAGCCGCTGGTCAGCTTCGATCCGGCCGATCCGACCAAGATCACCGGCGTCCTCGCCGAAAGCTGGACGGTGTCGGAAGACGGCAAGACCTTCACCTTCAAGATGAACCCGAACGCCAAGTTCGCCTCGGGCAATCCGGTGACGGCAGCCGACGCCGAATACTCGCTGCAGCGCGTCATCCTGCTCGACAGCCGCATCTCGTTCATCCTGACCCAGTTCGGCCTGAACAAGGACAACGTGGCGGAGAACATCAAGGCGATCGACCCGCAGACCCTGCAGCTCGTCGTCGACCAGAAGTACGCCCCGAGCTTCGTGCTCTACGTGCTCTCGTCCTTCACCGGCGGCATCGTCGACTCGGCCATCGTCAAGCAGCACGAAGGCAAGACCGAAGCCGGCACCAACGACTACGGCAACGCCTGGCTGAAGTCCGAGAACTCGGCTGGTTCGGGCCCGTATGTGCTGACCAAGTGGGATCCGAAGGTTTCGATCCTGCTCTCGCGCAACGAGAACTACTGGGGCACCGCTCCGGGCGTCGATCGCGTCTTCCTGCAGCACATGCCGGAATCGGCGACGCAGCGTCTCGCGCTCGAAAAGGGTGACATCGACATTGCCAACAAGCTCGGCCCCGATGACATCGGCGCCCTTGCCGGCAATGCCGACATCCAGGTGCAGGAGGGCGTTTCCTCCACGATGTACTATTTCGGCCTCAACGTTCGCAACGAAGCGCTGAGCAACCCGAAGGTCGTGGAAGCCATCAAGTACGGCGTCGACTACCAGGGCATCGCCGACACCATCGGCAAGGGCACCATCAAGGTGCACCAGACCATGATCCCGGACGGGTTCCTGGGCGGTGGCATCGACTACAACCCCTACTCGCTCGATATCGAGAAGGCCAAGGCGCTGATCGCCGAGTCCGGCGTTGCGACGCCGATCAAGCTCGAGACCGTCGTCTGGAACGTGCCGCCCTACCCCGATTACGCTCAGGCCGTGCAGGCCACGCTGAGCCAGATCGGCGTCGACCTCGACCTGCAGGTCGTCGACGGCGGCCCTTGGCTCGACCGCTATCGCTCGCACGATCTCGACGTCTGGTTCGGCCTCTGGGGTCCGGACTATCCCGATCCGCACTCCAACGCCAAGGCGTTCGGCAACCATGATCCGTCGGATCCCGATGGCACCAAGGGCAACCTCGCCGACCGCTTCGGCTGGAACTCGGGCAAGGTCTCCGAGCTCGTGAACCAGGCCGTTCAGGAGCAGGACGTCGACAAGCGCAAGGCGCTCTACGACGAAGCCCAGCGCCTGCACACGGACACCTCGCCGTTCGTGTTCATGTTCCAGGACAGCCGCAAGGTCGCCATGCGCTCCGACGTCAAGGGCGTCGTCCTCGGCATCACCTTCTCGGACGACCGCTACGGCGGCGTGACGAAGGAATAATACTGAGGCCGGCGGTTCGCCGCCGGCGTCCCCTGCCTTCTCCCCTTGTGGGAGAAGGTGGCGCGAAGCGCCGGATGAGGGGTCCCGCAACCCTAGGGTTGCGCGCACGGAGCGAACGCGACGGGCGACCAGTACGTGGAGAGAACCCCTCATCCGCCCTTCGGGCACCTTCTCCCACAAGGGGAGAAGGCGACGCCCGAAGCAATGAAGTCAAAGGCCTGCATCGCTTGAGTGCAATGAACCGCTCGCTCCGCCTGTTCATCGATATCGCCTCCTGGCTGCTCAGCGTCGCAATCACGCTGGTCGGCCTTGCCGCGCTCACCTTCTTCATCGGCCGCGTGCTGCCGATTGATCCGGTGCTGTCGATCGTCGGCGAGAAGGCGACGCCGGAGGTCTACCAGAAGGTCTATCTCGAGCTGGGGCTCGACAAGCCGCTCTGGCAGCAGTTCATCGAATACCTGGGCAAGCTCCTGCGCGGCGACTTCGGGACATCCTTCTCGACCTCGCGCCCGGTGCTTACCGACCTCGTCAATTTCTTCCCCGCGACGCTCGAGCTCGCCACCATCGGCCTCGTCATCGGCGTGGTGCTGGGCGTGCCGATGGGCGTCGCCTCGGCCTACTGGCATGAGAAGTGGCCCGACCACGTGCTGCGCGTCATCGGGCTCGTCGGCTACTCCGTGCCGATCTTCTGGCTCGGCCTCGTCGGGCTGTTCGTCTTCTATTACCTGCTCGACTGGGTGTCGGGACCGGGCCAGCTCGATGTGTTCTACGTCGGCGTGGTCGATCGCGTCACCGGCTCGATCCTCATCGACAGCGCCCTCGCCGGCGAGTGGGAGATTTTCGCCAATGCCGTCAGCCACATGATCCTGCCGGCGTTGCTGCTCGGCTATTACAGCCTCGCCTACATTTCCCGCATGACGCGCTCGGTGATGCTGGACCAGCTGAGCCGCGAGTTTGTGCTCACCGCCCGCCTCAAGGGCGCGAGCGAGTTCCGCGTCGTCGCCGGACACGCGCTGCGCAATGCCGCGATCCCGCTCGTGACGGTGATCGCGCTAAGCTATGGCGGGCTGCTCGAGGGCTCGGTGCTGGTCGAGACGATCTTCTCGTGGCCCGGCATCGGCAACTACATCTATTCCTCGCTGTTCGCGGCCGACATGAACGCCGTGCTTGGCGGCACGCTGCTCGTCGGCATCGTGTTCGTCCTGCTCAACATGCTGAGCGACGTGCTCTATCGCGTCCTCGACCCCAGATCCCGGGAGCTCCGTCGATGAGCACCACCGAAATCGCGGCCGATCCGCGCCACGCCGTCCGTGCCGCCCGCTGGGCCGAGTTCAAGCTTTTTGCGCGCCGCTTCATGCGCAACCCGCTCGGCGTCGCCGGACTGGTGATCGTGCTGCTGCTGCTGTTCGCGGCGGCCTTCGCACCCTGGCTCGCGACGCACGATCCGTACCTCCCCAATCTCACCTCCCGCCTTGCCGCCCCCAGTGCCGAATACTGGTTCGGCGCCGATGAGCTCGGCCGCGACATCTATTCGCGCCTGATCTACGGCTCGCGCCTGACGCTCTTGATCGTCGCTCTAGTCATCGTCACCTCGGCGCCGGTGGGGCTCATCATCGGCGCGGTCTCCGGCACGGTCGGCGGCTGGGTCGATGCGGTGTTCATGCGCATCACCGACATCTTCCTCGCGGTTCCGAAGCTGCTGCTGGCACTCGCGTTCGTCGCGGCGCTCGGGCCCGGGATCGTCAACGCGGCGCTCGCCATCACGCTCACCGCCTGGCCGCCCTATGCGCGCCTCGCCCGCGCCGAGGCACTGGTCGTCCGCAACTCGGACTACGTCAACGCAGCGCGCCTCGCCGGCGCCAGCGAGTTCCGCATCATCGTCTTCCACGTCATCCCGATGTGCCTGAGCTCGGTCATCGTGCGCATGACCTTCGACATGGCGGGCATCATCCTCACCGCCGCCGGCCTCGGCTTCATCGGGCTGGGCGCGCAACCGCCGCTGCCCGAGTGGGGCGCGATGATCTCCACCGGCCGCAAGTTCATCTTTGACCAGTGGTGGATCGCCACCATCCCGGGCGCCGCGATCTTCATCGTCTCGCTCGGCTTCAACCTGCTCGGCGACGCGCTGCGCGACCTGCTCGACCCGCACCTGAGGCAGCGCAAATGAGCAACCTCGTCGAGATCGAGAACCTCCACGTCGCCTTCCGCAACGACGAAGGCGGCTACAACGATGCCGTACGCGGCGTCTCCCTCACGCTCGGGCGCGAGAAGCTCGGCATCGTCGGCGAGAGCGGCTCGGGCAAGAGCCTCACCGGCCGCTCGCTGCTCGGCGTGCTGCCGCCCTATGCCAGGGTCAGCGTCGACCGCATGAGCTTTGACGGCATCGACCTCAAGGCCGCCTCCCCTCGCCTGCGTCGGTCGCTCCGCGGCGGGCGCATGGGGATGATCCTCCAGGACCCCAAGTTCTCGCTCAACCCGGTGATGACCGTGGGCAAGCAGATCGTCGAGGCCATCCGCATCGGCGACCGCAAGGTCGGCCATCGCGAGGCGCGCGCCCGCGCCATCGCCGTGCTGGAGTCCGTCCACATCCGCGACCCCGAGAGCGTGTTCAACCTCTATCCGCACGAGTTGTCGGGCGGCATGGGCCAGCGCGTCATGATCGGCATGATGGTGGTACGCGAACCGGACCTGCTCATCGCGGACGAACCCACCTCGGCGCTCGACGTCACCGTGCGGACCCAGGTGCTCTCGATTCTCGACGAGCTGGTCGCGCGCCGCGGCATGGGGCTGATCTTCATCAGCCACGACCTCAACCTCGTATCGAAGTTCTGCGACAGGGTGATCGTCATGTATGCCGGCCGCATCGTCGAGACGATCGAGGCAAGCCGGTTGAGCGAGGCGCAGCACCCCTACACGCGGGGATTACTTTCGTGTCTCCCCCATATCAACGGCTCGCTCGAGCCCCTGCCGGTGCTGAATCGGCAAGCCAGCTGGGCGGAGGCCTGAACGCATGCTGGAAGTTCATGACCTCAACGTAGACTTTTCGGGGAAGATCGCCGTGCGAAACACCGGACTTACAGTCCGGTCCGGCGAGAGTTTCGGCCTCGTCGGCGAGTCCGGATCGGGCAAATCGACCATCCTGCGCACCGTCATGGGCCTCAACGGCTCATGGTCCGGCACCATCAAGGTCGACGGCCTCGACATCAGAAAAACGCCGCGAAAGCAGCTCGCCCGCGTCGTCCAGATGGTGTTCCAGGACCCCTACTCCTCGCTGCACCCGCGCTACGTCATCGGCCAGCAGGTCGCAGAACCCATGCGAATCAACGGCTTACCGAACCCGGAGCGGCGCACGGCCGAACTCCTCGAGCTCGTCGGCCTCGGCGGCCTCAAGTTCCAGTTCCGCTTCCCGCACGAGCTTTCCGGCGGCCAGCGCCAGCGCGTCGCCATCGCCCGCGCCCTCGCTCTCTCGCCGAAACTCCTCCTCCTCGACGAGCCGACCAGCGCCCTCGACGTCTCAATCCAGGCCGAAATCCTCAACCTTCTCAACCGCTTGCGGAAAGAGCTCGGCCTCACCTTCGTCATCGTCAGCCACGACCTCGCGGTCATCAGCTACATGTGCGAACGCCTCATGGTCATGCGCAACGCCCAGCCGGTGGAAACCCTGACCCGCGACCAACTCCGCGCCGGCGAAATCGCCAACGACTACACCCGCACCCTCATCGCCGCGGCCTAGCAGCCCCCGCAAGCGTGCCGGCGTCGATAGGTTTTCGCAGGTGGGGGAATGGTGCTGCAAGAGAGGATTGAACTCTCGACCTCTCCCTTACCAAGGGAGTGCTCTACCACTGAGCTACTGCAGCAGACGCGGCGGGTCGGGGGCGGGGCCCCGGCGGCGTGGCGGGTTAGTGCCACAGGGTGCGCGGTCACGCAAGGCCAAAAAACGTGCGAGGGAAACACTGCATCCCGGCTGCGCCGGTGGTAGATGTGCAACGCCCCGCCCCGATCATGGCGGGCGATGGAGATGAGCTTGTCGCAAACCGATCGCGAGCAAAGATTGGCCGCAAAGCTCCGGGAAAACCTCAAGCGCCGCAAGGAGCAGGCCCGGGCACGGGCGGCAACGGGCGGTAAAGAGAAGTCTGATACTCAATCTTCCGGCAGCGGCGCCGGGCAGGCGCCGCCGAACCGGGATAGTGACTCGGATCGTTAGGGCACTGGGGCCGCACGGCCCATAGTCGGGGCAAGAATCATGGATCGCATCCGTCTGGTCGGCGGCAACGAGCTGCGCGGCGAAATTCCGATCTCGGGCGCCAAGAATGCGGCGCTTCCGCTGATGATCGCGTCGCTCCTGACCAAGGACCCGCTGGTGCTCGAGAACGTGCCGCGGCTCGCCGACGTCAACCAGCTCGAGAAGATCCTCGAGAACCATGGCGTCGACATTGCCGTGCATGGCCGGCGCGCGGCGACGCTCGAAGGCCAGCGCATGACGCTCGAGGCAGCCGAGATCGTCGATACCACGGCGCCCTACGAGCTGGTCTCGACCATGCGGGCGAGCTTCTGGGTCATCGGGCCACTGCTGGCACGGGCGCATGAGGCGCGCGTGTCGCTGCCGGGCGGCTGCGCCATCGGCACGCGGCCGGTGGATCTTTTCCTCACGGGGCTCAAGGAGCTCGGGGCCGAGATCGATATCGACGAGGGCTACGTCGTCGCCCGGGCGCCCAAGGGGGGACTGCGCGGCGGCCACGTCGTGTTCCCCAAGGTCACGGTGGGCGCGACGCACGTGCTGATGATGGCGGCGACGCTGGCGAGGGGCACGACGGTCATCGAGAATGCGGCGACGGAGCCCGAAGTGACAGACGTGGCCGAGTGCCTCGTCAAGATGGGCGCCAGGATCGACGGCATTGGCACCCGAACGCTGACCATCGAGGGTGTCGACGAATTGCACGGCGCGACCCATACGGTGGTGGCCGACCGCATCGAGGCCGGGACATACGCCATGGCGACAGCGATGGCCGGCGGCGAGGTGCTGCTGAAGAACGCGCGGCCCGAGCACCTCCAGGCAGCGCTCGACACGCTCGGCGCGGCCGGCGTGCGCGTCACGCCCGAGGCGAGGGGCATCCGCATCCATCGCAACGGCAACGGCATCCAGGCGGTGAACGCCGAGACGCAGCCTTTCCCGGGCTTCCCGACGGACCTACAGGCCCAGTTCATGGCGCTTATGACGATGGCCAACGGCACTTCGCAGATCCGCGAGACGATCTTCGAGAACCGCTACATGCATGTGGCCGAACTCGCCCGCTTCGGCGCCGACATCAAGGTCGACGGCCAGGTGGCGACGGTCACAGGCGTGCCGCGGCTCAAGGGCGCTCAGGTGATGGCGACAGACCTGCGCGCCTCGGTGTCACTGGTGATCGCGGGACTGGCGGCCAAGGGCGAGACGGTGGTCAACCGGATCTACCACCTCGATCGCGGCTTCGAGCGGCTCGAGGACAAGCTGAGCGCGGTGGGCGCAGAGATCGAGCGGGTCACGGGGTGATCTTCACCAATGTGGGGCGATGTGGCGCGAGCTGCATTGCTCGCCTGCCCTCAAGCTTGTAGATCGAGGTTCGGGCCCCCATTTTTTGGTCAAATCCAACGTTTCCGGACCCCTGACATATGACCGATCTCAAGCTTATTGCGCTTGATAGCGAAGACCTCGACGTTATCTCGGCCACGACGCAGGACGCGGTCGTGCGCGTCGGCGACATGGGCTATGCCAAGGGCGACAAGCGCTTCGCGCTGCTCATGAACCGCTATGCCTGGGAGGACGGGACCGGGGGCAAGACCGGCGTCCGCAAGCGCGCGGCGCTGCATTTCGACCAGGTGACAGCTGTGAAGGTGTCGGGCATCGACACCAACGCCATCGATGGCGTGCTTGAGCTGCTCACCATCCGCTTCACCGAAACCGAGGCCCCGAGCGGGCATGTCGACCTTGCTTTTGCCGGTGGCGGGACGGTGCGGCTCGATGTGGACGTGCTGGAGGCGCGGTTGGCCGATCTTGGGTCGGCCTGGGCGGCCAAGGCCAAGCCAGAGCACGCCTCGTAATGCCGGTTCGTCTCGACAGCCGGGATGCCGGGTTCGCCAAGTCGTTTGAAACGCTGCTGAATTCGAAGCGCGAAGCTTCGGAGGAAGTAGGAAATGCGGTTGCAGCCATCCTCGCCGACGTGAAGGCGCGCGGCGATGCGGCGGTAGCGGAGTACACCGCGCGCTTCGATGGCTACGCTGGAACTCAGGGGTCTTTTCTGGTCAAGGACCACGAAATTGAGGCCGCTAGTGCACGGGTTTCCAGTGACGTAATCGGTGCGCTGACGATCGCGCACGAACGCATCAAGGCGCACCACGAAAAGCAGCGGCCGGTCGACCACATCTACCAGGACCACCTGGGCGTGACGCTGGGGACGATCTGGACCCCGGTCGAGGCGGTTGGCATCTATGTACCGGGCGGCACTGCCGCCTACCCGTCATCGGTGCTGATGAATGCAGTACCGGCCAAGGTCGCCGGCGCGAGCCGCATCGCCATGGTCGTGCCGACGCCGCGCGGCGAGGTGAACGACGCGGTGCTGGCGGCCGCCAGGATCGCCGGCATCACCGAGATCTACCGCATCGGCGGCGCGCAGGCCGTCGGGGCGCTGGCTTACGGCACCGAGACGATCGCGCCCGTTTCCAAGGTCGTCGGCCCGGGCAACGCCTATGTGGCCGCGGCCAAGCGCCAGGTGTTCGGGCAGGTCGGGATCGACATGATCGCCGGCCCGTCCGAGGTGCTGGTCATCGCCGACTCGTCGGCCAACCCGGCCTGGGTGGCGGCGGACCTGCTGGCGCAGGCCGAGCATGGCGGGGGCGCGCAGTCGATCCTCGTGACCACCGACCACAAGCTCGCCGACCTCGTCGAGGACGAGGTCTGGCGGCAGATCGAACTCCTGCCGCGTGCGGAAATCACGCGCGAGGGCTGGGAAGAGTTCGGGGCGATCATCACGGTCGCCTCACTCGCGGAGGCGGTGGAGCTCGCCAACCGCATTGCGTCCGAGCATGTGGAGCTGGCGGTGGATGATCCGCAGGTGCTGCTGCCCAAGATTCGCAATGCTGGTGCGATCTTTCTCGGGCATCACACGCCCGAGGCGATCGGCGACTATGTGGGTGGTTCGAACCATGTGCTGCCGACGGCTCGTTCGGCGCGCTACGCGTCGGGACTGGGTGTGCTCGATTTCATGAAACGCACGTCGGTACTGGGGTGCGATCCCGCCTCGCTGGCCGAACTGGCGCCGGCGGCGCGGACGCTTGCGACGACCGAAGGGCTGGGGGCGCATGAGCGCTCGATTTCGATAAGGCTCAACCGGTAGATGGCGACAACGCGACAGCTCGATCCCAAGACCGATCACCTCGTCGCCGTCACGCTCGACCCCAACACCATCACCTCGGTCAACCCGGACGAGGTGCACGAGTGGCGCATCGCCATCTACGACCTCGTCGAGGAGAACGTCTTCGCGCCTGCGCGCGTCAAGGCCACCGGCCCCTATGCGCTCCACGTGTCGATCATCGGCAACTACATCCTGCTCGACGTCCGCAACCCGGACACCTATGAGCCGATCGCGGCGCACTACCTGTCGCTGAACCCGTTCCGGCGGCTGATCCGCGACTACTTCCGCATCCGCGAAAACTATTTCGACGCGATCAAGACCGGCTCGACCTACCAGATCGAGACCGTGGACATGGCCCGGCGCGGGCTCCACAACGACGCGGCCGAACTGCTGCGCACGCGGCTCCAGAACAAGCTCGAAATGGATCTCAACACGGCGCGGCGGCTGTTCACGCTCATCTGCGCCGTACAGCCCTTCGCGAGCCGCATCGACGAGCGGGAATCGACCCTGCCGAGCGTACTCTTCGTGTGCTCGATGAATTCGGTGCGCTCCCCCATCGCAGCGGCGCTGGCGCGGCGAGACTTCCCCGGCCGGCTGCTGGTCCGCTCGGCGGGCGTGCGCTCGGGCAAGGCCGATCAGTTCGTGCACGAGGTCATGGAAGAGATCGGCATCGACATGAGCGTGCACACGCCGCACACCATGGACGAACTGGTGGCCAGCCATTTCGACCTCGTCATTACACTTTCGAACGATGCGCTCGAAGCCGTGGAGCAGCGCGGCCTCGAGGCCGGTGCCGTCGAGCACTGGCCCATGCCCGACCCCACCGAGGCCGAGGGGAACCGCGAGGCCGTGCTCAGCGGCTATCGCGCGCTGCGCGACACGCTGCAGAAGCGCGTACGGGAGCGGCTCGACGAGCTTGTGGCGGCGACGAGGACGGCATAGGCGGGGCTGACGCGTTCGCGGGGATGACACCAGGTTTGCGGCGCGCACCGAGCCCAACATGATCAGTCGGTCATGCCCCGAATTGCCAACCGGCGACTCCATCCCCACATAAGCCCGTGTCACCCGCACGGGTGGGTTCACAAAGCAGGCGGCTTGAAGTATAGCTGCCGCCCAATTCAGCCCCCGACATCGCCAGTTACACGTTTCGCGGGGCCTTCTCAGGAGAGAGTATGGCTAAGGAAGAAGTGCTCGAGTTTCCGGGCGTGGTGACGGAACTGCTGCCCAACGCGACCTTCCGGGTGAAGCTCGAGAACGAACACGAGATCATCGCGCACACCGCGGGCCGCATGCGCAAGAACCGCATCCGCGTGCTCGCAGGCGACAAGGTCCTGTGCGAGATGACGCCCTACGACCTGACCAAGGGCCGTATCACCTACCGCTTCAAGTAGGCCCAGATGGCCAGCCGTCCCGAGCTCATCCTCGCGTCCGCATCGCCGCGGCGGTTGGCGCTGCTCAACCAGATCGGCATCGAGCCCGAGCATCTGGTCCCGGCCCATATCGACGAGACCCCCGAGAAGAACGAACTGCCGCGCAAGCTCGCGCAGCGCCTCGCCGACCAGAAGGCGATCACGGCGCAGCACAAGGCCAAGTCCTCCGGCATTGCGGGCAACGCACTCGTGCTTTCGGCAGATACGGTCGTCGCCGTCGGACGCCGCATCCTGCCCAAGGCGGAGACGATGGAGGAGGCCTCCGAGTGCCTGCGCCTCCTGTCCGGCCGCTCGCACCGGGTGTTCACTGCCGTCACGATGCTCACGACCTCGGGCGCGATGCGCAAGCGCCTCGTCGAGACGCGCATCCGCTTCAAGCGCCTCTCGGCGCGCGAGATCGAAAGCTACCTCGCCAGCGCCGAGTGGCGCGACAAGGCCGGCGGCTACGCCATCCAGGGCATTGCCGGCGCCTTTGTCCTGAAGCTTCAGGGCTCATACTCCGCCGTCGTCGGACTGCCGCTCAACGAGACGGTGTCGCTGCTTGCCGGCGAGGGCTATCCCGTGCACTTCAACTGGCTCAACCAGTCGAGCCTTCCGGCCGTGTAGTTTCCCATGGCCGCGCTTCCGAACCAGAAAACCGTTCCGCACTCTTGCTGGAAGCGCTCGCGATGACCGCCGAGATCGTCAAGCTCAGGAAGCCGGTCCCCTGCCCCATCTGCGGCAAGCCGTCGAGCCAGCAGTTCCACCCGTTCTGCTCGGCCCGGTGCAAGGACATCGACCTCAACCGCTGGCTCAGCGGCAGCTACGTCATTCCTGCCAAGGACGACGAAGACGAGGACAAGATCCCCGACGCCGATAACGGCGACGACGAGGAATAGATCACAGTCGTCGCCTGGTCGCGGGTGCGCCAGAAAAGCAAAGACGCCAGACCGGCTTCCCCGATTGCATGCACCAACGCGTATTCGTGTGGGAAACGGTTTCCCGTGACCGGATCAGGTCAATAATGCTGCTGTAAAACGAAAGTTGTATGCCCGCACTGTTGCCGACGGGCCGTCCGAGGGGGGCGGACCAGTATTGGTCCTGAGGGGGAGCCAATGGCGACAGCAGATACAACTGCCACGTCGGTGCGTGGCGGAGGCATGACGAAGGACGAACGCTTCGTCATCGTCGCGTCATCCACCGGTACCGTTTTCGAGTGGTACGACTTCTATCTCTACGCAACGCTGGCTCCATTTTTCGCGGCACTGTTCTTTCCGCCGGGCAACGAGACGGCGGCGCTGCTTTCAGCCTTCGCCACCTATGCGGCGGGCTTCCTGGTGCGGCCGTTCGGTGCACTGGTCTTCGGCCGCATCGGCGATCTCGTCGGCCGCAAATACACCTTCCTCATCACCATCCTCGTGATGGGCGTCTCGACCTTCGCCGTCGGCCTGTTGCCGACCTATGCGCAGGTGGGCGTGTTCGCGCCGATCCTGCTGGTGACGCTGCGCCTGCTGCAGGGCCTCGCGCTCGGCGGCGAGTACGGTGGTGCAGCGACCTACGTGGCCGAGCATTCGCGCCCCGGCATGCGCGGGTTCGCGACCAGCTGGATCCAGACCACGGCGACGCTTGGCTTCTTCATGTCGCTGCTGGTGATCGGCGTCAGCCGCATGGCCATGCCGGCCGCCACCTACAGCGAATGGGGCTGGCGCCTGCCGTTCCTCGTTTCGGCGCTGCTGCTGATCTACTCGATCTGGGTCCGACTCAGACTCAACGAATCGCCGATCTTCAAGAAGATGAAGGAAGAGGGCCGCGGCTCGACCTCGCCGCTGCGCGACTCGTTCCTGAAGTTCCCCAACAACAAGCTGGTGCTGCTGGCGCTGCTCGGCGCCACCATGGGCCAGGGCGTGATCTGGTACACCGGCCAGTTCTACGCGCTGTTCTTCGTGCAGACGACCATGCAGGTGGACTATCTCTCGACCTACATCATCATCGGTGTGGCACTGCTGCTGGGCACGCCGTTCTTCGTGTTCTTCGGCTCGCTGTCGGACCGAATCGGGCGGCTCTACATCATCCTCGCGGGTTGCCTCATCGGGGCGCTCAGCTACTTCGTGCTGTTCGGCTGGCTGGCGGCGGCAGTGAACCCGGCGCTGACCGACTGGAACAGGAACACGCCGATCACCGTCACGGCCGATCCGGCGCAGTGTCACTTCAACCTGTTCCCGCAATGGCCGGGCACGGCCGTCGGCGATTGCGATACCTCGAAGGGGCTCATGGCCTCGCGCGGCATCTCGTTCACCTCGGCGGACGGCGCGGCCGGATCGAAGGCGACACTGAGCGTCGGCGGCACGACCGTCGAAGGCTTCAGCGCGTCCGGCTGGACCAAGGCGCTGGTCGATGCCGGCTACCCGAATTTCAAGGCGACGGAAGCGACCGTGGCCCTGAATGCCGAGCAGTTGGCAAGCTTCCAGGCGGCAGCCACACCTGCCGACCGGCTCGGGGTGATCAACGCGGCCCGCAAGGCGGCGGACCCGGCTGCTGCCAATCTGGCCGCGGCCAATGTCATCGCCGGCGAGCCGGCCACCTCGGCCACCGGCGCAGACCTGCCGCTGACGGTGCTGGCGCCGGTGACGGCCGATACCAGCCGGATCAACTGGGTAGCGGCAATCGGCGTCGTGTGGGTGATGGTGCTCTTCGTCACCATGGTCTACGGGCCGATCGCGGCGTTCCTCGTCGAGCTGTTCCCGACCAGGGTACGCTACACCTCGATGTCGCTGCCCTATCACATCGGCAACGGCTGGTTCGGTGGCCTGCTGCCGCTGGTCGCGACCGCAATGGTCGCGAGCGCCGGCAATATCTACCAGGGGCTGTGGTACCCGATCGTGGTCGCACTGATCACCGTGGTCATCGGCCTCGTCTTCCTGCGCGACACGCGGCACAACGACCTGTCGAAGTAGCGCCGTGCATTCGGGCGGGGAGGCGGAACGCCGTCTCCCCGTCGCTCGATTTTCCACAGGCGCAAAGATGGCAAAACCCGCTTGCGCGCCCCCGCAATGCCCCCTATAAACCGCCCGACTTCAGCGCCCTCGGGCGCAACGGTTGCCCGGGTAGCTCAGTTGGTAGAGCAGCGGATTGAAAATCCGCGTGTCACTGGTTCGATTCCGGTCCCGGGCACCACTCCTTTCCCACTCATGTTTCGGCGACCTGACAGCACTTTCGGGCTGCAATGCCGGCCGAGCATTCGTGCTACGGGCAGAACCTGCGGATTTCCACGGGGTTCGATCGTTCCCAGCGGGCGCTGCCGCCGACGGCATTCCCCTCACGCGCACGCTGCCGACGATCGTGCCGGTCAGTGGCGGTAGCTGACAGATCGGACGGTTCCGTCCGGTTCCACCAGGTTGGTTTCGGTGTTGGGGATGATGTCCGTGTTCTGCGCGGAAGCGCAGCTCCAGCCTTCGGCATGTCGATGGACCACGAACGACAGGATGGTATGGCAAACTGCGGTCCGGTCACTTTCGAGCGTCGCTGCCTGGCCCTCCAGGCGAAGCCTGGCATGAACGACTGCGACATCGGCGGTCAGAGTGCTGAGCGAGTACGGCCCCTCGCCAGGCCAAGCCGACGGCATGGGAGCTGACGCGCCCGTTGGTCGACGCCCGCCGCTGGGCTTGGCCACTTAAGAGAGTATTGACTATATGGCCGATGCCTCCTGTTTCGTCGCCGGGACAGTCGACGTCGTGCAGAAATGAACTAACACTCGCACCGCCTGCGCAAATCGACGCGCGATGCTGGCCGTACTATTACGCACCGCAGCACATCTGATTTTCGTTTCTAATTATACAATTCCCATCAGTTTCTGCCGTTACTCGGTAATACAGCGCCATGTTATGAAACCAGCAGGGGAAACTCGCGGTATGCACCAACGTCAAAGGTGAGTCATGTCCAACAGTTTCTGGGAATTCCTCTGGCTGATCCTCTCGGTCTTCTTCCTGTTCGCCTACCTGCTGGTGATGTTCCAGATCGTTGTCGATCTGTTCCGGGACCACAAACTGAGCGGGTTCGCCAAGGCGCTGTGGATCATTGCCCTGATCTTCATCCCCCTCGTGACGGCCCTGGTCTACGTCATCGCCCGTGGCCGCGGCATGGGCCAGCGGCAGCTCCAGGCCGAGCAGCAGGCCAAGGCCGAGGTCGACACCTACATCCGGCAAGCGGCGGGCACATCGCCGGCCGAGCAGATCGCGCGGGCGAACGCACTGCTCAAGGAGGGCACGATCAACGAGCAGGAGTTCGCGACCCTCAAGGCCAAGGCCCTGGGCTGAACGGATCGGCGAGATGCTCCACTATGCTTCGGACAACGCGGCCCGGTTCTCCCCCGGGCTGCCCACATCGGCAGCCTCGCTGCCTGATGGAGAGCCGTCGCGACCGCAGGTCCGGCTGGTAACGCGGGGCCTGCCGTTGCGCAGGCAGTTCGAGGCATGGGCCGAGCAGATCTCCCCCATCGTCGAGGTCAGCCCGCTGTCGGATCCGTCACGGGGCTTTGAGGCCGTACTCGAGGCCTGGGACTTGGGGGAGCTGGTGCTGATCAGCGCCCACCAGCCGGCGATCGCCTTCCGTCGCACGGACCGGCGCTGCCGCTCCGACGGGCTCGATCACTGGGTGTTGTCGGCCGTTCGCGGCGAAGTGGCGGGCAGAAGGGGCACGCTGCAGTTCCATTGCCTCAGCCGCCCCTTCGAGGGGCAGTCGACTGGCGGGGAAGCGGTGCACCTGTGCGTGCCGCGCGACTTCCTGCGCCGGGCCTGCCCGCTGCTGGTGGAGACACAGGGCGGCACGTCAGTGAATTCAGCGCTCGGCCGGATGCTTGCAGACTTCCTGCTCGACCTCGTGCCGCGCATGCCCGAGCTCGATCCGGCCGACTATCCGGGTCTGCTCGGGAGCATCCGCGCCATGATTACGGCAAGCCTCGCGGTCGCCCCATGGCACCCGACGCTTGCCCAGAAGGCACGGCACGAAACGGTGGTCGAACGCGCCCGCCGGCTCGTGCAGGAGCAGCTCCATTCGTCTTCACTCAGCGTCGGCAATCTCTGCCGTGAGCTTGGCGTGTCGCGGTCGCGCCTCTATCGCCTGTTCGAGCCGATGGGTGGCGTGGTGCACTACATCCGCCACCGTCGGCTGCTCGATGCACACATGGCGCTGGCCGACAGCGACGACCGCCGGCCGATCGTCGACATCGCGGCCGAACGCGGCTTCATCGACCCGGCGGAGTTCAGCCGGGCCTTCAAGCGTGAGTTCGGCTACCGTCCCAGTGACGCCCGCGGCAGCGCCGAGTTGCGGCCGGCACGATCGCCCAGCAGTGCGCCCGGCGCGGGAACGTCGCTCGCCGGCCTGCTGCAAGGCTTGCGGTGAAGGGCGGCAGATGGCGGACACAACCAGGGCCGAGCCCATGTCGTCCGCTGAGGACCCCATCGAAACCGTTGTCGCGGAGGTCATCGCCCGGCTCAGGCACGCGGCCGATGAGCCGGACGCCACGCTGACATGCAACGACGTGCTCAAGCTCGTGGGACCGCGATCGCATGTCATTGCGATCCTGATGTTCTCGCTGCTGAACCTCATCCCCGCCCCGCCCGGCTACAACTTCGTCATGGCGCTCATCATCATCGCCATGTCCGTATCGCTGCTGCTCGGGCGGGAGATGGCGCTTCCCGGAGCGCTCGGACGGCTACGCCTGCCGGTCAAGATCGTGCTCAAGCTGCTCGACGCGCTGCAGAGGCTCGCGACCTTTGCGGCCAGGATCTCGTCGCCGCGCTGGCGGGTGCTGACCGGTGAGGCGGCGCTGCCCGTGGTGGCCGTGATCGGCGTGGTGGCCGGTATCTTCATGCTGCCCCCGATTCCGCTCACCAACATGCTGCCCTCGATCGGGCTGGCGGTCCTCTGCGTCGGCATCCTCAACCACGACGGCATCGTGGTGCTTGCAGGAGCAGCCATCGTCCTGATCGGCATCATCATCAGCGGGATCACGGTCTGGCTGCTGGTGATCCTCGGCCTGTCGATCACCGACTACATAGAGGGGGAGGATGCCGGCACGGCCGCCCAGGGCGCATCAGGCAGTGCGCCGGGTCGATAACGGGATTCCCCACCTGTCGGTGGGACGCGGAGCCATCACGCCAGGCGGCGCCTGCGCCTACAATCCGGCCAGGTCCGGGGTGGTGCGTTGAGGTCGGAGAAGGACATGAAAATCACGAACAAGCGACTTGCGATCACCATCAACCTGCTACGCGGCGTACTGCTCGTCGTCGCCGGCGTACTCGCCCTCGTCTACCCGACGGTGGCGCTGAAGTTCGCGCTCGTCGTCGGCGGGTGCCTGCTGATCGTCGATGGCGTGCTGGGGGCGCTGGCGAGCCAGAACTATGGACTCGAGTCGCACTGGCCGTTCTGGCTCAGCATGACGCGCGGGGGGCTGGCAGTCGTCGCCGGGCTCGCCGTGCTCTTCAGCCCGCTGCTCGCCTCCGTGCTCACACCCACCTTCCTCGCGACGACCATCGGCCTGGGCGCGATCGCGGTGGGCGTCATCGAACTCTACATGCTGGCGCGCTACCACAAGGAGTACCCGCCGATCTGGAGCACCGTCGTCGGGGCGCTGATCTATGTGGCGCTCGGCGTGCTGCTACTGCTGCTGCCGCTCAGCGGGGCCCTGCTGATCATGCAGATCGGCGGCGTGCTGGTGTTGGTGTTCGGCCTCGTCCAGATCATCAAGAGCTGGATGTCGAGCAGCCAGTCGCTGGGCGCCAGGCAGGCACACTGATCCCCGAGCCCGCTTCCCGTCCTCGCGTCCCGACCAGCGGCGCCGTCTAGCAGGGCGTCCCAGCGCAGGCGGGTCGCGGGGGCAGCATCTCGAGCAGCAGGCTGTAGGCCAGTTCGGTGTTGGCGTCGGCCTGGCGCGGATCGATGAGATCGTGCAGCAGCCGCATCGAGACGGGCAGGATCTTGAGATCCACCTCACGGCCGTGCCGCTCCCAGTCCTTGGCGATGTTCTTGGCGAGCGCGTTGTTCACGGCGAAATCGGCTTCGTTGACCATGACGCCGAGCCCCTGCGCCAGGGGCGGGACCGCGCGCGCGCTGTCGGCGACGACCTCGCCGATAAGCATGAACTGGCCCAGCGCACGCGTCGGTACGCGCGGATAGGCATAGTCCATTTCGGGCGGGCCCAGCGGCTCGAGCGGGTTCCAGGTGAACATGGTGCTGGGGAGGATCAGCAGCAGGTTGGTCGCGGCGCGGTTGGCCCAGGCGGGCACCAGGTTGGGCCCGAGAAAGGCTGCCATCGCCACCGTGCTCCGGACGTCGGCGCGGTACTGCGCGCTCCACATGGTCAGGGCGCCGCCGGCCGATAGTCCGACCACGATGACTTCGTCGCCAAGGCCGTGGCCGATCTCGATCGCCGCCTCGGTCGCGGCGACGTATTCCTCGGCGGTGATCGGAACCAGCGCGTCGGTCATCTGGTCCGCCATGCCGTGCCCGGGGAGGCGAGGCACGTAGACGTTGTAGCCGAGGCCGAGCAGCTTGGGTGCAAGTTCGTCGGCCTGGGCGGGACAGTTGGTCACGCCGTGCAGAAAGACGATCGTCTGGGCCTCGCGCTGGCCGTGGGTGAGGAGCTTGGACGCGCAGCGCGGATTGAGGGGCAGCTTCGCTTCCTCAGCCAGCACGGCCTGGTAGGCCGCGAGCGCCTGCTCGTGGTTCATCGGCGCCGCAAGGACGTGCGGTTCGGTCAGCCCGCGCTTGTCGAGAGGCAGGAGCGTCAGCCAGGTGAAGCCGGCGAGCAGCACCAGCGCCACGACGCCGGCGGCCGCGGCCAGCCCCCAGATGAGCCGGCCGGCGGTCTCCCGGACGCTGCGCAGTCGGCGTGGATAGACGCGGCGCAGGATGAGCGCGCAGACGGCGCCAGCAATGGCCATGGTGAACATGGCGGCAAAGCCGGTCGTCGCCAGGGCGAAGGCGCTGACTTCGAGAGCGGTGAGCAGGCGTCGCAGGATGCCGATGCCCGGGGGCGGGCGGCGGACGAGCTCGGCGATGAGCAGCACCACCGGATAGGCGAGGATGCCGCAGAGGATTCCGGCCAGCGCCCCGCGCAGAAGGCTCGGCTTCTGCCTGCGGCCGACGAACAGCCACCAGCTGAAGCTCCCGCACAGGAAGAGCCCAAGCAGGAGCGGCACCCACGGGATGCCGCCGGTGCCCTCGATCAGGCCACCGGACGGCAGCTCCACTGCCCGCGCGGCGATCAGCCCGCCTACCGTCAGCAGCAGGCCGCCGACGAGGTTGAGCCAGGGGCGTTCGGAAGAGCCGGTCATTGCTTCTCCTTTTCCTCGAACTCGCGGGTCATCTCGCTCTTGAGGCGGGAAAGGCTTTCGGCATCCCAGCCGGTGGGCTCGACCAGCACCATCCAGGCATCGATGTAGTCGGCCGGGGCGTAGACGTGGCCGTGACCGAGCGGCGAGGTGAGCGCCAGCGCCATGTCCATGCCGAGCTGGAACAGGGTGACGATCGGGTACCAGGTCAGTTCCTTGGACACATCCGGTCCGCGCTCGCCCTTCATCCAGTCGGGCTCGCGGTAAAGGGTGCGCGGATCGAAGAAGACGATGGGGTCACTGGCATACTGCAGGAAGCCGATGCGGATCGGCCCCCAGGGCTTGCCCCTGGGATCGGCGAGACCGTCGCCCTGGTTGGAGAAGCGGAAGGTGCCGCCGTCGCTCACCTGAGGCCGCCATTCCGGCGAGCCGGGGTTGCGATTGGCCGTAGCCCACCGCCAGATCGGGCTGGTGAAGGGCGGGCCAGCCCACAGGGCACCCTGGTAGGGGTCGCGCAGGACGTCGAGGATCTGCGTCGAGTTCTGCGAGGCGTGAGCGCCGAGGCTGAGCCCGTTGAGATAGAGGCGCGGACGACGGTCGTGCGGCAGCGCGGTCCAGTAGGTGTAGACCGCGTCGAACAGGGCCTTGGCTGCCTCGCCGCCATAGTCCGGCTCAACCAGCAGCGAGAGCGGGCTCAGCAGATAGGAATACTGCAGCGACACGCTCGCGACGTCGCCGGCCATCAGGTACTCGAGCGAATCCATGCCGGCGGGGTCGACCCAGCCGGTGCCGACCGGCGAAATCACGAGAAGCACGTCGCGGTCGAAGGCGCCGACACGCTTCAGCTCGGCCAGCGCCAGCGCGGCGCGCGCCTCGACGGTGGGCGCGGAACGCATGCCCACGGAGACACGTAGCGGCTCCATGGCCGGCCGGCCGATGCGCTGTTCGATGGCAGCCTTGTCGGGACCCGTCTGCACGTAGTTGCGGCCGTCGCGGCCGATGGTCGACCAGGAGATCAGAGACTGGGGGCTGCCTGACTGCGTGGGGTTGGTCGGCGGTGGTTCGACGAAGCGAGAGGAGACATCGTCGAGCTGCTCGAAGAAGGCATCGGCCGTGCGCAGGGCACCCCTGAGCAGAAAGCCGTTGAACAGGGTGGCCGCGAGGAAGCCCACCACTACGAGGCTTACCAGCATGGCGACGCGCGGCGGAACCAGCCTGCGGAGCTTATGCGCGACGAAGTTGATGCCGACGGCGAGGAGCGTGCCGAGGGTGATCAGCACCACCGCAGGCAGGATGGCGACGAGCAGCACCTGGATCGGGTGGCCGGTCTGCACCGGCTCGGCACCCATGGCGAGGCGCACCGAGTTCTGCCACTCGGCAGCGCGCGACATGCAGAAAACGACGATCACGGTGCAGATGGCCGAGGTGATGGCCGTGAGCCAGAAGCGCAGGCGCCCCTTGGGCGGCTTGAGCTGCAGGAAGTACCAGAGCCACTCGAAAGTGGCGCCGACGGCATAACCGACTGCGAACACGCATCCGGCCAGCACACCCTGGATGAGAAATGTTCGCGGGATCAGGGAGGGCGTCAGCGACAGCGCGAAGCACACAGCCCCAACTGCGAGGCCGGGCAGCGACAGGTGCGAGCGGATCACGCCGAGGAAGCGCCGCAGTATCGATGTCTGTTCCTGTGCAGATGCCTGCGACACGCACGACCCTATGAACAGCTGGTGGGCGCCTAGGATGCCACCCCGAGGCGCGCCGGGGATGAGCCAGGAATCCCAATAACCTGCAGCGCGTCCGCGGCGCGTTGCGGCTAGCCGCCGGCGCCCTGGTAGCGATTGACGGCCTCGCGCCAGCATAGCACCGCGAGCAGGACGAAGAAGGGGCCCGCCAGAAGCGCCAGTGCGGGCGCCCAGTCGCCAAGCAGGGGCACCTGTTTGCCGAGAACCACGGCAACGGGAACCGAGCTGGTGAAGGCGAGCGGCACAATGGTCAGCATCACGCCCTGGATGCCCACCGGGAAGATGTCGAGCGGGTAGCGCGTCAGCTCCCAGAAGCCGAAGAAGATCGAATAGAGGTGGTTCGAGCGGACCCAGATCAGGGCGGTGAGACCGATCATGGTCAGGAATGCCGCAGTCACCATCGCCGCGCTGAGGAGGCTGGCGATGAAGTAGGCGATGGTCAGCAGGGACCAGTCGACCGGCGCGATCCAGAGCGCCCAGACCATCAATGCGATGCCCAGGAGGATGTGGCCGGCATAGCCGATGTTGAAACCTGAAAAGACGATGTAGAGCCAGGGGCTGATCGGCTTGGTGAGGAGGGAGTCGAAGGTACCCAGCCGCACCCGCTCCTCGAGATCGCGCATCTGGGTGAAGCTGATCGCTGCCCCGGTTGCGTAGCCGAGGACATGGAAGGAGTAGAGCAGCAGCAGGTCCGGCCAACGCCAGCCGGCAAGCTCGGTGAAGCGGTCGACCAGCAGCCAGATCACCGCCAGCGAGCTGCTGTAGGTGATGATCTGGGCGATGCGATCGATCCAGAACGCGCCGCGATACTCCATCTGCGAGCGGATCTGCATCAGCACGAGGCGAAGGGCGATACGGAGCTGGCGCATCGGCTCAGCCTCCCTGCACGACGACACGGCCCGAGGCGCGCCGCCACAGCAGCCACACCCCAAAGGCGAGCGCCGCGGCCCAGCCCAGCCCGATGCCGAACTGGGCCAGGCACTCTTCAGGCGAGAGGCGGCCGAGCCAGACGGCCGACGGGTAGTAGACGATCCAGGCGAAGGGCAGTTGCCGGGCAATCGCGCCGAGCGGTTCAGGGAAGAACCAGAACGGGATCAACTGGCCGGCCAGCAGGTTGAGCAGCGCCTGCATCAGCCATTCGAGCGAGAAGGAAGTCAGGAGCCAGAAGGCAACCAGTCCGAACAAGGCTGCGATCAGGAAGAAGATGGCCAGCGCCAGCACCCAGTAGGCGACGAACATCGCGCCATGAAAGAAGCTCGCCGGCGGCAGCATGCCGTAGAACAGGGCGACGAAGATCACCGTGGGGACGACGAGGAAGGTAAAGCGGTATAGGGCCCGGCCGACTTCGCTGGCGATGACATAGAGAGGGAAGTGCACAGGCTTCAGCAGCCAGACGGCGACGTCGCCCGTTCTAAGCGCGTGGCCGATACCGCCGACGACGGTCTCGTAGCGCGCGGCTCCCGTGACGGCGCCGCCGAGCAGCGCATAGGTCACCATCTCCTCGAGGCTCACGCCACCGATGACGCCGGCGCCACCATAGATCGCCGTCCAGATGGCGACACGGGCGAAGACCTGCACCAGCTTGCCAAACAGGTTGGCCCACACCTCGTTGCGATAGGCGAGCTGGGTGAGAAAGCCGCTCTGCGCGAAAGCAAGATAGGCGCTCATGCGGGAACCGCCGTGTTCCTGCGCTGGTAGAAGGTGCGGATCACCTCCTCGATGTTGGGCTCCTCCAGCGCGATGTCCTTGATCTCGCGACCCGGACCGACCTCGGTCAGGACATCGACCAGGGAGACGTCGTCCCGTTCGATCCGGTAGTGCTTGAGCAGCCCGTCGTCGGCCGTCAGGACGGCCGTCGTGAGGGGGAGCGGCCCCGGATCGGTGGTGAATTCCAGCGTCAACCGCCGGGCCGAGCCGAGCGCCGAGCGCAGCCGGCCCAGCTCGCCGTCGAAAACGAGCCGTGCATGATCGACCATGATCAGGCGGGGACAGATGGTCTCGATGTCCTGCAGGTCATGCGTGGTGAGGATGATGGTGATGCCGCGCTCGCGGTTAACCTCGGCGAGGAACCGGCGCACGGCATCCTTGGCGACGACGTCGAGGCCGATGGTGGGCTCGTCGAGGAAAAGGATCTGCGGGTCGTGCAGCAGGGCCATGACGATCTCGGCGCGCATGCGCTGGCCGAGCGAGAGCTGCCGCACCGCGCGGTCGAGGAAGGGTTCGAGTTCGAGCAGTTCGGCGAAGCGCCTGAGATTGTCGGCGTAGCGGGCGGCAGGGATGTCGTAGATGCGGCGGTGCAGCTCGAACGAGTCCGCGACCGGCAGGTCCCACCAGAGCTGGCTGCGCTGGCCGAAGACGACGCCGATCCGGCGGGCGATCTCCATGCGCCTTTCGTGCGGCGTGCAGCCAAGCACGCTGACCGAACCCGATGTCGGCACGAGGATGCCGGTCATCATCTTGATCATGGTGGATTTGCCGGCGCCATTTGGCCCGAGATAGCCCACCGCCTCGCCCTTGCGGATGCCGAAGCTCACGTCGGCGACCGCCTTTACTTCGGTGTACTCAGGCGTGACGAGCGATTTGAGCGCGCCGAGGACACCGGGGAAGCGCTTGGGCTGCTGGTAGGTCTTGGATACGGACCGTACCTCGATGACCTCAACCATTCGACATCCCCCTCACCTCAATACAGAGCTACACGATTCTCAGACTGACGCTCGGGTAGGCGCAGGGGCCGACTTCGTGTAGAGGGCTTGCTCGAGATTGTCGTAACGGCGAGCGGCCCATGAAGCTCAGAGATCGGCGCGTCCTGCTTGTCATCGGCGGGGGTATTGCCGCCTACAAGTCGCTGGAGCTGATCCGCCGGCTGCGCGACGAGGGCGCGCGGGTGCGCTGCGTGATGACGGCGGCGGCGCAGGAGTTCGTGACGCCGCTTTCGGTCGCGACGCTCAGCGCAGACCGCGTGTTCACGGACCTGTTCGATCGCAACGACGAGCACGATGTCGGCCACATCCGGCTGTCGCGCGAGGCGGACCTCATCGTCGTCGCGCCGGCGACGGCCGACCTGATGGCGAAGCTTGCGACCGGGGCCGCCAATGATCTCGCAAGCGCGGTGCTGCTGGCGACCGACAAGCCGGTGCTGATCGCGCCGGCGATGAACCCGAAGATGTGGTCGCATCCCGCGACGCGGCGCAACCGGGCAACGCTCGCCGGCGACGGCGTGCGCTTCGTCGGTCCGAACCGGGGCGAGATGGCCGAGGCGGGGGAAGCCGGCGAGGGCCGGATGGCGGAGCCGGCGGAGATCCTTGCCGCAGTCGTCGACCTGCTGGGTGCGCCCGGCCCGCTTGCGGGGCGGAAATTCGTCGTTACCTCGGGGCCGACGCATGAGCCGATCGACCCGGTGCGCTACATCGCCAACCGCTCATCGGGCAAGCAGGGCCACGCAATCGCGGCTGCTTTGGCGAAGCTGGGGGCGGATGTGACGCTGGTGACGGGGCCGGTGACGATCGCCGATCCCAGGGGCGTCACGACGGTACATGTCGAAACGGCCCGCGAAATGCTCAGTGAGGTAGAGGCCGCCCTGCCCGCCGACGGCGCGGTATTCGTGGCCGCGGTGGCGGACTGGCGGGTCGCTGAAGCGGCGAGCGGCAAGATCAAGAAGGTGCCGGGCGCCGCGAAGGTGCCGGTGCTCGACCTCGTCGAGAACCCGGATATCCTTGCCACCATCGCCCACCACGGCCAGCGCCCGACGCTCGTCGTCGGCTTTGCGGCGGAGACGGACGACGTGCTGGCCAACGGACAGGCCAAGCTGGCCCGCAAGGGCGCCGACCTGATCGTCGCCAACGACGTGTCAGCGGAGACGGGCGTGATGGGCGGCGACCGCAACAAGGTGACGCTGATCTCACGGGACAGCACCGAGGCTTGGCCGGAACTCGGCAAGGCCGAAGTCGCCGAGCGGCTGGCGCAGGTCATCGCCGATCGCCTCGGGCAGGCAAGAGCTTGACCGGCGACTTCCTCGAGGGCGGGGACGGCACGCCCTATCGCCGTTTCACCAAGGCCGAATGGGAAGCGCTGCGGGCAGACGAGCCGATGACGCTCACCGCCGAGGACGTGGTGCGTCTGCGTTCGCTGTCCGACCCGATCTCGCTCGACGAGGCAGAGCGGGCCTACCTGCCGCTGTCGCGACTGCTCTCATTCTACGTGGAGGCGATCCAGAACCTCCACACGGTGTCGCAGCGCTTCCTGAACACGGACGAGCCGAAGGTGCCCTTCGTCATCGGCATTGCCGGATCGGTGGCGGTGGGGAAGTCGACCACGGCGCGCATCCTGCATGCGCTGCTGCAGCGCTGGCCGTCGAGCCCCAAGGTCGACCTGGTCACGACGGACGGCTTCCTCCAGCCCAATGCGGTACTCAACCAGCGTGGCATCATGCGCCGGAAGGGCTTTCCCGAAAGCTATGATCGGGCGCGGCTGGTGCGGTTCCTTGCCGACATCAAGTCGGGCAAGGCCAATGTCGAGGTGCCGCTCTACTCGCACCTCGTCTACGACGTGATCCCGGGCGAGCACGTCACCATCGATCGGCCGGATGTGCTGATCGTTGAGGGCCTCAACATCCTGCAGCCGGGTGTGCCGGGCAAGGGCGGTGAGCCCATCCGCTTCGCATCGGATTTCATCGACTTCTCGATCTATGTCGATGCGGATATCGACGACCTGGAGCGCTGGTACATGGAGCGCTTCTACCGGCTGCGCGAGACGGCGTTCAGGAACCCCGCCTCGTTCTTCAAGCGCTATGCCGACATGAGCAAGGAGGAAGCCGGCAAGTTCGGGATGGACAACTGGCGCTCCATCAACCTGCCGAACCTTGTCGAGAACATCGCACCGACCCGGTCGAGGGCGGACCTCATCCTCAGGAAGGGCGGCGATCACCTGCTCGAGCAGGTGTGGCTGAGGCTGGTGTAGTTGCGGGCAAGGTGCCTACAACGATTTGATTGCATTGCAGGTTTTCAGCATCAAGCCTAGATCGCCACCAGTCCCTCGCGCAGGAGGATCGACACCGCGTCGGCGCGATTGCGGGCCTGCAGCTTGTCGAGAATGGCGGTGACGTGGAACTTGGCGGTGTGCACCGAGATATCCAGTTCGCGCGCGATCACCTTGTTGCTGGCACCATCGACCAGCAGGGCCGCCACCTGGCGCTCGCGCTGGCTGAGCCGCGGGAGCACGGCCGCCGTCGTGCGCTCGCCCTCAGAGGCATCGCGCTCGAGGGCATAGCCGGCGCCGATCAGCGTCGCAGCGGCGAGGATGAGCACAGGATCGAGGCTGTCGATGGCATTGCGGCGCACTTCGTCCGCGCCAACGCGCAAGACGCGGTGCGGGCCGACGACGCCGCCCAGCGAAGCGGGGCGATCAGTAATCGTCACCTCGGCTTCATCAGGATTGGCCTCGTAGAGATCGGCGCGGCCGGCAACGAGGGTGCGCAGCACCGCTTCGAGCGCCGGGTCGGTGAGATCGAAGGCGACACCCAGCGTCAGTCCGCCGAGGACAGACTGCGCAACGGGACGTTCAGCCCCGCGGGCGCTCGCCGATAGTGATCTCGAGTTCCAGTGCACTGCCACCGCGTAGTACTCCCAGATTGATGTTCGTTCCGACCATGCCGGACCCCAGCCGGTCGGCCACGTCGCCCACAGAGTGGACTTCCTTATCACCCCATGTGGTGATTATGTCGCCCACAAGAAAGCCCCCTTTGGCAGCGGGGCTCTCCGGCTCGATGCCGACGACGATGGCGCCGCTGTCCCGGCCGAGCGGATGGAGGCTGACGCCGAGCCAGCCCCGCGGCACATAGCCCTTGTCCTCGAGGGTTGCCACGGCACGGGCGATTGTAGCGGCCGGGATGGCGAGAGTACGGCGGCCAGCGCCGGTTACGGCCATGCCGATCAGGGCGCCATCCGGTGCGAAGACCCCGGCGCCTTCCGCTCGCGTCGAGAGGCGCAGGCCGAGCAGGATGCGGGCATCGATATCGCCGCAGCGCATGCTGCGCCAGGCTCCACCGACCTCGCTGATCGAGACGAGGCTCGAGAGCGTCGAGTATTCGCCGCGTCCTACCAGCACGGATAGTGAGCCCGGGGCTGGGATGGCAGCGTGAGCGGGTTCGGCGAACTCGCCGGTGTCAAATTTCAGCAGCGCAATGTCGGTGGTCGGATCGCGGCCGGCGATCTGGGCCGTCAGGATCGTCCCGTCGGACTTGAGGACGCCGGCCTCGTCCTCGCCCTCGAGCGCCTCGTGCGCGGTGACGGCAAGGCCGGTGCGCCAGATGAAGCCGGAGAGCTCGCGCCCGTCGGTGCCCTGCACCGCGATGATGCGTGGCGACAGGTCTGCGGTCAGGCCCGCCAGGGCGTTCGAAAGCCCCTGCAATTCCGGGTAGGCCATAGGGAAGAGCCCTCCAGTGTTCCGGGCAAAAGGTTGCTCTCGAGGCCGGGAAGCCGAAAGCTCCCCATATGGGCAGTCTCGCGGCGGGCCGGTCGGCTGACCACATGATTTCACATTCCGAACTCACCGGAGAACGCCCGTGGGTACTCCCCTGCCCCTTCAGACCGACGAGCACCTGCTCGACGCCTACTCGCTCACCGTATCGGACGTGGCCGAAGCGGTCGGGCCAGCCGTGGGCATGGTGACGACTGACGGCAAGGGGCACGGCTCGGGTGTCGTCATCTCGCAGGACGGGCTGGTGGTCACCAATTCGCATGTGGTGGGCAAGAACCGCGACGTGCTGCTCGCGCTCCCCGACGGGCACCGCCTCGCAGGGCGCGTACTTGGTGCCGACCCGGACACGGATCTCGCCATTCTCAAGGTCGACGGCACGGCGCTGCCGATCGCAACGCTCGGCGACAGCGCCAGCCTGAAGCGCGGCCATATCGCGATCGCCATCGGCAACCCGCTCGGCTTCGAGTCGACGGTCACTGCCGGGGTCATTTCGGCGCTGGGCCGGAGCCTGCGCTCGCCCTCCGGCCGGCCGATCGAGGACGTGATCCAGACGGATGCGGCGCTCAACCCCGGCAACTCGGGCGGCGCGCTGGTCTCGAGCCTGGGCGAAGTCGTCGGCATCAGCACGGCCATGATCGCCGGTGCGCAGGGCATCTGCTTTGCGGTTGCCAGCAACACCGTGAAGCTCGTGCTGGGCGAAATCCTGCAGCATGGGGCCGTGCGGCGGGCCTATCTGGGCGTCGCCGCGGACACGGTGAACCTGCCGCGGCGCGTTGCCGATGCGGCGCATATCGGCAGCCGCTCGGCAGCGGTGCTGCACTCGGTCATTTCGGGCGGACCGGCGGACCGCGCCGGCATCCGCGAGGGCGACGTGCTGCTCGCTCTCGATGGACGGCCGGTGGAAGGGCCGGGACCGCTGCTGCGCATGCTCACCGCTGACGCCATCGGAAGGCAGGTGAGGCTGCAGATCCTGCGGCAGGGGCGGCTGATCGAGCTGGACGTGGTGCTGACGCAGCGGCCGGCCGGGTAGCGCACGACCCCCTCATCGGAACGTGCGGCAACCTTGCCCCTCCCCCACACCGCCAATAGCATGCGCCCCAAATCATGGGAGACGTGCAAATGGCCGAGTGCAAGGTGATCCGGGCTAGCGAAGGGTACCGCGGCAAGCAGGGGCTCGATTATTTCGCCGGCGTCTCGGCCCAGTCGGCCGGCTCCAAGGCCATCTGCATGCACATGCTGGTGATGCCACCGGGTGCCGAGGCCAAGCCGCACTACCACGAGAACCACGAGACGGCGATCTTCATGCTCGAAGGCAGCACCTCGTTCCGTCACGGACCGAAACTGGAGCTTCTCGACCATGTGAACGAGGGCGACTACGTCTACATCCCGGCCGGCGTGCCGCATCAGCCGTTCAACCCCACCGACAAGGTGGCGCGCGCGCTGATTGCGCGGACCGACCCCAACGAGCAGGAAAGCGTGGTGCTGATCTAGGAGCGTCGCCATGCAGAAGCTGCTGGTACTGCAGTCCCTCTGGTCGATGCTGGGCCTCAAGGGGGCGCCGCCGGAGCGGTCACTCGAGGCCAATATCGAGCTGATCGCCGGAGCCGGCTTCGACGGGCTGGGGACACTCTGGATCGACCAGGCGGAGGCCGAGCGGGTGAGCCGGCTGGCCAGTGGCGCCGGGCTCGTGGTCGAGGGGCTCTGCTTTCCCACCGATATCGACGGCCTCAAGCCGGCGCTCGAATGGGGGACGGCCCATGGCGTCCACCACATCAACATCCAGCCCAACCTCAGGCCACGTACGCTGGCCGAAGCGGTCCACGTCGCCGAAGGGTGGGTGCGGCTCATCGAACAGGTCGATTTCCCGGTTTACGTGGAGACGCATCGCGACCGGATGACCAACGACCTGCTGTTCACGCTCGACCTGATCGCGGCCGTGCCGGAACTCAAGCTTCTCGCCGATCTGTCGCACTATGTGGCGCCATTGAGTCCCGAACCGGAGGGGAGAAAATGGCGACAACCGACTTCAGGCACACTCCGAAGGTGGCCCGCGTCGACCAGTTGGTGGACGAGAACGGCGCGCCGATTGCGGTGCCCGAGGACAGCGCCCTCGAAGTGACCGACAAGATCGAGGAGACCATCGGTGCGACAGGACCGACTGCCTGGTGGCGCTATGGCCTGCTTGGCCTCGCCAGCCTGGTTGCCATCGTGCTGTTCGGGCAACTGATGATAGGCGGCTCCGTCTCGGACCTGCCGCCGGATACGCCGGCTACAGCTCCGCCGCAGACGATCAGCAAATGAAAATGGCCCGGGAACGTAGTCCCGGGCCATTTCAGTTCTCGATCGGCGATCAGCCCTGGATGGGCGACAGCTGGATTTCGACGCGGCGATTCTGCGAGCGGCCGGCTTCGGTGCTGTTCGAGGCGATCGGATCGGCCTCGCCCTTGCCGGTGATGTAGAAGCGGCGCTGGTCGACGCCCTGGTTGGAGAGCACGGTCGCCACCGAGACGGCGCGCTTCTGGCTCAGGTCCAGGTTGTAGCTGTCCGAGCCCTGCGAGTCGGTGTGGCCGTAGACGTCGATGACCGTCTTGTTGAACTTCTTGAGCACGAGGCCGACTGAAACCAGCGTCTCGGTGAACTGCGGCTGCACCGTCGAGGAATCGGTGGCGAAGGTAATATTCGACGGCATGTTGAGGATGATCTGCTGGCCCACGCGGGTCACAGACACGCCGGTGCCCTGGAGCTGGGCGCGCAGCTCGCGCTCCTGCTGGTCCATGTAGCTGCCGATGGCCGCGCCGGTGAGGCCGCCGACGCCGGCGCCGATCAGCGCCGCGACGCGCGGGTCGCTGCCGGTTGCAGCACCGAGGATGCCACCGACGACTGCACCACCGCCGGCGCCAATCAGCGCGCCGCCGGTCGTGTTGGAGAGCTGGGTGTCACCGGTATAGGGATTGATGGACGTGCAGGCGCTCAGCGACAGGGCCGCGAGGCCGGCGACCAGGATTTTGGACTTCATTAGGTACCCCCAAAAGGTTCGGCGCGTTCTCACCAGCGAATGCGGCAGCAAGGTGTCACATTGTGGCTTCTGAGCAACCCGCGCCGATTAATAGTCGAGGACTGCCTTGCGGGGAAGCAATCTCGTCGGTCAGCCGTGTGCCCAACCGCCGTCGACGAGGAAATCCTGCCCCGAGATCATGCGGGAGTCGTCGGCGGCGAGGAACAGCACCATGCGGGCGATGTCCTCGGGGTAGAGGCGACCCTTGAGCGGCTGAGCCTGGTCGAGCATGGCCAGCGCTTCCGGTGTGGCCCACAGCGAGAGCTGTCGCTCGGTCATGATCCAGCCCGGCACGAGCGTGTTGGCGCGGATGCCGTGCGGGCCGTACTCGCGCGCCATCGAGCGGGACATGCCGTGCATGGCGGCCTTGGCGGCGGTGTAGACGGTGAGTTCGGCCGAGTTGGTCATCCAGCTCACCGAGCCGAAGTTGACGATCGAGCCCTTGCCCGCCGCGATCATGCCGGGCGCCACGGCCTGGGCCGCGAAGAACGCGTGCTTGAGGTTGACCGCGATATTCTGGTCCCACTGCTCGGGCGTGATGTCCTTGATCTGGTGGCGCTGGTCATTGGCGGCGTTGTTGACGAGCGCCAGCGTCGGGCCGTGCGCCGCCTCGAAGCCACGGATGGCAGCCTGGTAGGCGCCGACATCGGTGATGTCGCAGCGCGTGAACATGGTGGTGGCACCCGCCGCGTTGAGTTCGGCGGCCAGCTTGTCGCCTGCCTCCCCGGCGATATCGACGAAGCCCACCTTGCTGCCCTGCGCCGCAAAGGCGCGGACGATGCCCTCGCCGATGCCCGAGGCACCGCCCGAGATGATGACGGGCATGCCGTTGAGGCTTGGATAGCTGGCGTAGTCGGACATCGGTTCCCCCAAAGAAATTCGTTGGGCGGCGGTTTAGCGTGAGGAACGTACGTCGGCAAGGCAGGACGAACCTCGCCTGTCACCGGGCCGACACGCGACGCGGCTATGGGCGGCTTCCTTCCCGTTGCCCGGATGATCAAGCTGTGCTTCCCGACCTCGTCAAACCCGCCCAGACCGCCCCTCTCAACGGTCCCTCCCAAGTGGAGCGCGACCGCCTCGCTGCGCTCGAGCGCACCGAAGCCAACCACGCATCGGCCATGGCCGGGCTCGCCTGCCTGCAGCGGGTCGAGGCTCCCGCCACCGTGCTGGCAGAACCCCTGAGCTTTCCGCTGACCGTCGCGGCGTGGAACCTCGAGCGCTGCTACAATGTCGAGAAGTCGGCCGACATGCTCGGGCGCGAGGGCGCGGAACTCGTGCTGCTCTCCGAAGTCGACAACGGCATGGCGCGCACGAAGCAGCGGCACACCTCGCGCGATATCGCGACCCGGCTCGACATGGCGCATGCCTTCGGCGTCGAGTTTCTGGAGCTCGAGCTGGGCGCCGATGTGGAGCTCGCGTTTTGCGAGGACGACTTCAACCTCCACGGCTTCCACGGCAACGCGCTGCTGGCCCGCGCGGCCCTGCAGTCACCAGCGATGATCCGGCTCGAGGCGCACGGCCATTGGTTCACGCCCGAAACGCCGGCGAAGCGGATCGGCACGCGCTGCGCCATCGCCGCGGCAGTGATGACCACGGCAGGTCCGCTTTATGCCGTCTCGGTGCATCTCGAGAACCGGGGCGACGCCACCTATCGCGAAACGCAGATGCGCGGGCTGATCGACGCCATCGATGCCCTCGCCGGCGACACACCGGTGATCATCGGCGGCGACCTCAACACCGGGCTCGCCGACAATGGCGACTTCGAGAAGGAGACGCTGTTCGCCCACGCCTATGGCCGCAGCTTCGAGCGGCATGGCGGTCCGCTCGACCAGACCACGACGCGCCCCAGCCGCGTCAGCCGCAACCCGCGCGGCACATGGAAGCTCGACTGGTTCCTGACTCGCGGGGTGGAAGTGGCATCAAGCCGGATCGTCTCTTCGGTGGCGTCCGATGGCGAGGTGCTGTCGGATCACGATATGGTCGTACTCGAGGTCGAGGGGCTGCGTTAGCAGGCCGCCCCCACCCTCATCCGGGCTTCGCCCACCTTCTCCAATCAAGGGAGAGGGCCGCCCCCATGCATCGCAGTGGAACCTTCTCCCCTGCGGGAGAAGGTGCCCCACGGGCGGATGAGGGGTGGACCGGTTGTTCGGACCTCAGCTCTAGAGCGCCTCGTCCTCGACAACCACCCTGCCGGTCGGCGCGATGTCCATCGCCTCGACCTTGGCGAGCAGTTCCTCGATCTTGTCGACATTGGCGATGTGGCGCGTATCCATCGAGAAGTTGAACGTCACGTATTCGCGGCCGGGGCAGAAGGTGCAGATATTGGCGGCCGGGTGCCATGCGCCGCAGTAGATCGGCTCCATCATGCCGTGCGTCATCGGACCATAGGTGCGGTGCGGCGGCACCAGCGTCAGCACGATGTGCATGCCGCCGTTGAAGCGCCAGAAGCGCTTGCCGGGCAGGCCCTTCCAGAAACGGTTTAGGCCGCGCAGGGTGTGGAACATCGAGTTCATCATCACCTGGAACTTGGTGATGTCCTTCTGCTCGATGTGGCCGACCGTCTCGTCGATCTCGCGCACGAAGGCGACGAAGTCGTCCTTCACCTTGAAGCGGGCGGTGAGGGCGCGGACCCGGAAGAAGTCGTCGTCGGCATCGTTCCGGCGGCCGTCGAGCATGGTGTAGGCAGCGCCGATCACCTTCTTGCTCATGTACTTCTCGGCGCCCTCGCCGTTCAGCGCATAGGTGACGAGCGCGAACATCAGCGAACGCTGCCTGACGCCCAGCTTGTTGGCGAGCAGGCGCAACCGGTGACGCTTGAGCGCGAGCGTCCTGAAGCCCCACGGCCGCTCCGGCGGCGAGAGGAGGTTCGCGAGGATCACGTAGGTCCAGGTCATCGACCAGCCGCGCAGCTTTCCCTTGATGCGGGCGCCGAGGCCGACCTTGTTGGACTTGTCGCTCATGATGCCGTGGCTGGCCGAGGCCGAGCGGGTCAGCAATGCCGAGTCCGAGCCTTCGAGCAGGGCGTGGCTCGAGCGGACCTGGATCATCGAGGCGCGGCCCTGGGCATCCGGACCACCGCGGCGGACGGCAGCGGAGACGCGGAACAGCGGCAGGTCGTCACGCGCGAAGATGTCTTCGGACTTGCTGATCCACTTGTCCGGATAGCCGTCGAAATCGTCGACTTCCTCGATGTGCGTGATGGCGTCGAGCAGGTGCTTGGGGAAGGGCTGGCCGGGACGGGCCCCGACGAAACCATGGGTCAGTTGCGGGGCCAGGGCCACCATGTCGGCGACGAGGTTGCCGAGCGACTCCCGGGTGAACGTCGTGCGTGAGGGAGCGGTGAAGAACACCGTGTCGCGCGCCTCATAGAGGAACCACTGGAAATCGGTGAACAGCGCCTGCGGATGCTTGTTGACCGCGGCGAGCGCGAGGTCGAGCAACTCGGCGTGGTCGTTGGCAAAGCTCGAAGAAGAAAAACTCTTCATTTGGCGGTTCCCCCCTGGTTCCTCGGTTCGATAGTAGACGTCGCCGGGGCCCGGTCAACGGAAGGCGTCGGAGCCGCCAATGCGTAGCGGCGCGTTCCGTTCCCCGGTCGCATGGTGCGCCTGAACACATTCTGAACAAGAAGATAACCCACTTCGGACAAATAAGCACCCTGTCCGGACGACAGTGCGAACCCGTTGGCACACGCGAACCGATTGTTTAGGATGGTTCCAATGTTCGCCGCCAAGCCAAAGCGGCGCCAATGACTTGTATTGGGCGCCGCGCGGCGAATTGACCTATGTCAATGACGCGGACAGGGGTCTAGCTATCGCTGGCCGGTGGGTCTGCCAGCAGGGCAACGACCCTGCAGCTAGAAGAGTTTGGACAATGGACTATCGCGGGTTTTTCGAGGATGCCGTAGACGCGTTGCGGCAGGAGAAGCGCTACCGCGTCTTTGCTGACCTCGAGCGAATCGCCGGGCGCTTCCCGCGCGCCATCTACCGCGACGCGGTGGACAATGAGCGCGAGATCACCATCTGGTGCTCCAACGATTACCTGGGCATGGGCCAGCATCCGGTGACCATCGCCGCCATGCAGGAGACGGCCGCCAATCTCGGCGTCGGCGCCGGCGGCACCCGCAATATCTCGGGCACCAACCGCCCGCTGGTCGAGCTCGAGCGTTCGCTCGCCGACCTGCACCGCAAGGAATCGGCCCTCGTCTTCACCTCAGGCTTTGTCTCGAACGAAGCCTCGATCGCCACGATCGGCCGGCTGCTGCCCGATTGCGTGATCTTCTCGGACCAGCTCAACCACGCCTCGATGATCCAGGGCGTGCGTCAGAGCGGTATGGAAAAGAAGATCTTCCGCCACAACGACCTCGGCCACCTGCGCGAGCTCCTCGCCTCGGTCGATCGCAAGCGTCCGAAGCTCATCGTGTTCGAGTCGGTCTACTCTATGGATGGCGACGTTGCGCCGATCGCCGAGATCTGCGACCTCGCCGAGGAATTCGGCGCCCTCACCTATATCGACGAAGTCCATGCGGTGGGCATGTACGGCCCGCGCGGTGGCGGCATCGCCGACCGTGATGGGCTGATGGGCCGGATCGACGTCATCGAGGGCACGCTGGCCAAGGGCTTCGGCGTCATGGGCGGCTACATCGCTGCCAACCGCGCCATCATCGATGCGGTGCGCTCCTACGCGCCCGAGTTCATCTTCACCACCGCCCTGCCCCCGGCGCTCTGCGCCGCGGCGCGCGCCTCGATCGAGCACCTCAAGGTCTCGTCGGTGGAGCGCGAAGGCCAGCTTCGCCAGGCGCAGCTGACCAAGGACATCCTTGCCGATGCCGGCCTGCCGGTCCTCAGGACCGACACCCATATCGTGCCGGTGATCGTCGGCGATGCGCGCCTGTGCAAGGCCGCCAGCGACATGCTGATGGAAAAGCACAACATCTACATCCAGCCGATCAACTACCCGACCGTGCCCAAGGGCACGGAGCGGCTCCGCATCACGCCGACTCCGCTGCATACCGACGAGATGATCATCGAGCTTCGGCATGCGCTGGTCAGCGTCTGGGCCAGCCTCGAGCTGCCGCGCGAGCGGCCGGCGCCGCGCGTCAGCGCCGAAAAGCTTACCAGCGGCGACCTGACCCTGCCGGGCGTCGGCGGCTGATCGGGCCGCATGCGCCCTGACCGGTAGCGACGGAGTAGCAATGGCTGCAACTCCCGAGCCGCAACTGGTCGAGGCCGGCCCGCAGCATGCGGAAGCCATCCGGACGCTCGTGCGTGCCGCCTATGCCCGCTGGATACCGGTGATCGGCCGCGAACCGCGACCGATGCTGGCCGACTACGATGCGGCCCTGCGCCGCCACCGGTTCGACCTCCTCATCGCTGACGGGCGGCTGCTGGGCCTGATCGAGACCCGGCTGCATGACGAACACCTCTGGATCGAGAACCTCGCGGTCGCGCCGGAAGTCCAGGGCCGGGGCCATGGCCGGCGCCTGCTTGCTCACGCCGAGAGCCTCGCCGCCCGCCACGGCCGGACCGAGCTTCGCCTGCTGACCAATGCCGCCTTCGAGTCCAATGTCCGGCTCTATCACAGCGTCGGCTACGTCACGGCGCGCAGCGAGCCGTTCATGGGCGGCACGACGCTCCATCTCAGCAAGCGCCTCCCGGACTGACGGGCGCCCGGAGGCGCCCGTCCTCTCACGGCTTCACGCCCCGTGGGGCTCGCCACCGAAGTCGAGATTGGTGGGGCGCGCCAGGTAGCGTGGGCCGGGCTCGGTGGTGGGGACATCCGCACCCACGGCTTCCAGCTTGAAGCTGCGAGCCCAGACCCTGCCCGTTCCCCGGAGGAAGAAGCCGTAGCGGATGGTGGCCGCGCCAGGTGGCACCTCGAGCACGATGCGTCGCTCGGTCCAGCCGTGGGTGCCTTCGAGTGGCCCACCCGGCCGCTGCATCAGGTTGTCAAAGTGGAGATAGCGGCCTTCGGCCGGATCGACACGCATCCACAGCGTCGCCGTCTCGGCTGCGTCGGTGCGAAGTTTGGCGGTGAGCAGCAGGCGATGGCCGCGCCAGGGATCGGCGAGGATCGACTGCATGAGCACGCCCGTCTCGCCGGCCGCGCGATCGATCGCCTCCTCGCGATCAGGTCGGCTTTCGATGAGCGCCGTCCCGGGCCGGTCGGGATCGAGGCCGAGCCGATAGTTGCGCTCATTGGTGTGCCCCGCGACGTGCCACCCGCCCGGCAGCGCGAGCGCCGGCAGGCTTGTGGCTTCGATCCGGGCCGCAAGCATGTTCCAGTTGGCGAGGCCGAACTGCTGCGCCACGAGTTCGAGCGCCTCGGAATGGGAAACGGCGTGCCCGCGCCCGGCGAGCGACTGGCGCAGGGTTTTTGCCATGAGCTTGGCATCGACGAAAGAATGCATGGTCTGATCCTCGGGCGGACAGCGCTGGGGTCAGTGCTCGCGTTGCTGACGGGCTGTCCGATGAGGTCCAGAACCCGGCGGTCGATCAGTGCATTCACCATGCCCGGAAGGGCGCGAGCGGCAGGCTGCACCGGCCGGGATCGATCAAAGCCGCGACCGGCGAGTCTGTCAAACCCTAGCTCGTCAGCACGATCCGCATCAGGTCGGCGGTGTTGCGGGCGCCGAGCTTTTCCATGACGCGGGCGCGATGGACCTCGATGGTGCGCGGGGAGATGCCGAGTTCGCGGCCGGCTTCCTTGTTCGACTGGCCGTTGGTGATGAGTTGCAACACCTCGCGCTCGCGCGGCGTCAGCTGCTCGAAGCCGCGGACCTCGACGTGGCGTCGCCCGCCTTCGGCCACCGTTCCGAGCTGGATGTCCTGCTGCAGCGCTTCGCGCACCGCCCGCACCAGGCGCTCGGCGGCGATCGGTTTGGGGAAGACGTCGGATGCGCCCGCCTTCATGGCCAGTACCGCCGTATCGACCTCCGGGCTGTCCTCGATGATGAACACTGGCGTGCCCGTTCGCATGGTCTTGATGCGCCTGAGGATGGCGAGGCCATCTTCCTGCCCGATGCGGATATTGACGATCGCGGCGTCCGGCCGGCGACGCTGGACGGCGCGGAGGAAACTGTCGGCATCGAGCGAGACCGCCGTCTGGAAGCCCTCGAGGCGGAACAGCACGCTCAACGCCTCGCAGGTCGATGCATCGGCGTCGAGAACGTGGATCAGAAGATCCCTGTGCAAATATGATGGGTAGTAGAAAGAGTCAGTCACGACGTCCTCCGAAGCAACGGGCAACCGGATCGCCTGACCTGCCCAGCGGGCAGCAATGATCCACGCAGCTCTACCGGGCGCACGCGCTCCACATCACAACCCTTGTTGCTGCCTGGCACAGTTCCAGGCCGGTGCCCCGAAATAACGGGTCACAGAATGCAACAAGTGTTCTCGCCCTCCGATTAGAGGAACTACGTATGCGCGAGCCCCTATGGCAATCAGGAATAGATCCCGGATCGCCATCCTGTCAAGGACATTATTCCTAATAGATAGGACGTCGTGCCTGCCGGGACCAAGGAGGCCGGCAGGCTGGAGTCGCGTGGCCTTACTTCGCCTGCGCCTTGATGGCGTCGCGGATCTCCACGAGGAGCTTTTCCTCGGCCGTCGGAGCGGGCGGCGTGGCGGGTGCGGCCGCTTCCTGGCGGCGCAGACGGTTGATGGCCTTGACCACGAGGAACAGCACGAAGGCGATGATGGTGAACTTCACCACGGCATTGATGAACAGGCCGTAGTTGAACGTCGGGACGCCAGCGGCCTTGGCTGCCGCGACAGACGGCACGGGCACGTTGCCGGGGTTGTTGAGAACAATGAAGAGGTTCGAGAAATCGAGGCCGGACAGCGCGAGCCCGATCAGCGGCATGAACAGGTCGTCGACGATGGACGACACGATGGCGCCGAAGGCGGCGCCGATGATGACGCCGATGGCGAGATCGACGACGTTGCCCTTGAGCGCGAAGTCCCGGAATTCTTTCAACACTGGCATGATTCTACCCTTTGTCTGCTGGCGCCGGTTCTCGTTCCCGCTGCGGCGAACTGCCAAGCCGCGCCCTGCATTGAGCTTTTCGCCCTTGGGCCGGTAAAAGCAACTCACATCGCGCCGATAGAACCGGTGCCCACGACTTTGTGCGGCCTTGCCGCCGCCCCGGGCGAGGCAGATATTCGCCCGGGCAAGAAACTGAGATGGTTGAGACGCTGGACGGAATACCGACAGACGCGTGGGATGCGCTGCGACAGGCGATCGATTTCATTCCGCAGGGGGTGGCGGTGTTCGACCGTGACCTGCGGATCGTCACGTCCAATTCCCGCTATGCTGAACTGCTCGACGTGCCGGCCGAGCTGATACGGCCCGGCACGGCGCTCTACGATCTTGCGCTCCATGTCGCGCGCCGGGGCGATTTCGGGTCCGGCGACGCCATCAACCTCGCCGTCCAGCGCGTGCAGGAGCTGACGCAGTCGCATGCGACGGTCAGCCAGCGGCTGGGCGCCAAAGGCCAGGTGCTGGAGTTCCATTCCGCCCGCCTGCCAGACGGCGGCCTCGTCATCAGCTTTGCCGACGTGACGGCGCGAGTGGAGGCGGAGACCGAGCTCGCGACGATCAACCAGACGCTCGAGGGACGCGTCGAGGAGCGCACGGCGGCGCTGATCCAGGTGAATGCCGAACTCGAGGCCGCGCGCGCCAAGGCCGACGCCGCCAATCGCGACAAGACGCGCTTCTTCGCGGCCGCCAGCCACGACCTGCTGCAGCCACTCAATGCGGCCCGGCTCTATACCTCGACGCTGGTCGAGCGGGCCGGAGGGACCGGGCTCGACGAGTTGGCTCATTCGATCGAGGCCTCGCTGAGCGCGGTCGAGGAGATCATGTCGGCCCTGCTCGACATCTCGCGCATCGATGCGGGCGCGGTGAAGCCGGCCTCGGTGCCGTTCCAGGTGCGCGACCTCCTCAAGAAGGTCGACGTGGAGTTCGCGCCGCTGGCGCTCAAGAAGGAGATCTCGCTCCGGCTGGTCGACACCTCGCTCTCGGCGATCGGTGATCGGGCGCTGGTAGCACGTATCATCCAGAACCTCGTCTCGAACGCCATCAAGTATACCAAGCCGGGCGGGCGGGTGCTGGTGGGCGCGCGGCTGCGCGGCACGCGCGTACGGTTCGACGTGATCGATACCGGGATCGGCTTCAACAAGGACCAGCACGCGCTGATCTTCGCCGAGTTCAGCCGGCTCGAGCACGGTGCACGCATGGCGCAGGGCCTCGGCCTCGGCCTGTCGATCGTCAAGCGGCTGGTTTCGGCGCTGGGGCTGACGATGGAGCTCGAGAGCAAGGAAGGCCGCGGCTCGCGGTTCTCGCTGTTCATGCCCTATCACCGCTCGATGAAGGTGCCGCTGGAGCCGCCTCCGCCGCGCGAGCCGGCTTCGAACCTCGCGGGACTGCGCATCCTGTGCGTCGACAACGAACGCGCCATCCTCGATGCGATGGAGGGGTTGCTTGGCGGCTGGGGCTGCGACGTCCGCTCGGCCCGCTCGCTCAAGGACATCGACAAGGACGGGCTGCTGCTCGGCTGGCTGCCCGACCTCGTGCTGATGGACTACCACCTCGACCAGACCTCGGGGCTCGATGCCATCGAGTGGCTGCGCCACAACGTGGGCGGCCATCTGCCTGCCGCGCTGGTGACGGCCGACCGCACTCCGGCCGTGCGTGCACTGGCCGAGGAACGCGGCATCACCGTGGTGACCAAGCCGGTGAAGCCGGCAGCGCTTCGCGCTTCGATCAGCCAGCTCGCCGGTCAGCGCGGGCGGAAGGTGGTCGAGGGCTAGGGCGTCAGTTCCCGCTCAGCAGTTCGCCGAACTGGCCTTCCTCGATCTTGGAGGCCGCGATCACCGCCTGGGTGCGGCTGTCGACGTCGAGCTTCTGCAGGATCGCCGAGACGTGGGCCTTCACGGTCGCTTCCGAGATCGAGAGCTCGTAGGCGATCTGCTTGTTCATGAGCCCGTCCGACAGCATCATCAGCACGCGGACCTGCTGCGGGGTGAGCGTCGCGAGGCGACGCATCAACTGGGACTGGGAATCCTCGGCGGGGAACTCCATGCCCTCCGGCACATAGACCTCGCCCGAGAGCACGGTTTCGATGGCGCGGCGGATGTCGGCCGAACCGACCGACTTGTGAAGGTAGCCCGAGGCTCCGAGCTCGAAGGCGCGACGGATCGTGCCGCTGTCCTCGACAGCCGACACGATCATCACCGGCACTTCGGGGTACTGGGCGCGCAGCAGCAGCAGGCCCGAGAAGCCGCGCGTGCCGGGCATGTTGAGGTCGAGAAGGACGAGATCGCAGTCGCGATCGGCCTCGAGCGCGGCGCTGAGTTCGTTCAGGTCCCCTGCCTCTTCCACCGCAATGGACGGATCGCCGCCGGCCAGGGTTTGGCGCAGGGCCGAGCGGAACAGCGGATGGTCGTCGACGATGATGATGCGACGCTTGCTCATGGGGGCAGTCTCCAGGTCGCCCGTAGCTATCAAGTCGGACGCTTCTTTTGTATCCCACTTAAGGTGGCGTGGGGCGTCTGATTCCCGATTCGCAAAATGCGAGCGCGGCTTAACGCGATCTTTACCATGTTTTCCCAAGAGTAACTGGAATGCTAGTGGCCCCGAGAAGGCTACACGACACCCCGCTCCAGGTGCTTGGATCGACCGATGGCCCGTGCGACATCCCCCTATCAACCCGAGGACTACGGCCAGTCTAGCTCCGGCGAGTGGCAGGAGCTCAGGGGCGAACTGGTGGCCCTGCTCAACCAGGTGGAGACCCAGGTCGCCCGCACGGCGCGGCCGGAGCGGGCTTATGACGGCCTTGCCGAACAGATGCGGGACCTCAGGCACCAGGTGACGGCCGCCGAGCCCGATACGAGGCACCGCGAGGCGCTCAAGTCCGTACAGCGGGCGATCGACAAGTTCAGCGACCGGCCCGAGCCGGTGATGGCGGCCAACCCGCGCGACTCGCTCGAGGTGGCGATCCAGCAGATTCGCGCCCGGCACTTCCCTTCGGCTCCTGCTCCTGCACCAGAGCGGGCGGCGCCCCGCCATTCCGTCGCGGTCGAGCCCGAAGCTCCGCGTTTCGGTGAACTTGCTACTGCCGTCGGCGGCATCTCCAGCCGGCTGGAGCGGCTCGAGGGCGAGCTCAAGACGACGGCCAAGGGGCAGACCGCCAATGTGCGCGAGATCGCCGAGCAGGTCGGTCAGCTGAGCCAGGTGGTCGAGCTGCTGGCCGGCGCCGTGGGCGAGGCCGGACAGGTCAAGCGGCTCGAAACGCACATCGCGAGCCTCGCCAGGCTCATCGCCGATGGCCCGAAGGTCGACGTCGATTCCCTCAACGAGCGGCTCGACGACGTGACGGCGACGGTCGGCCGCCTCGCCGACCTGCAGGTACAGTTCGCCAACAGGGTCGAGGCCCCAAGAGACGGGCTCACCGACGCCATGAAGGCGATCGAGGACGGCGTCCGCAACATCTACGACCGGATCGATACGATCGAGCGGACCATGGCGATGCCGCCGGCCGAGCTCGAGACCGTCATTGTCGAGCTGGGCAAGGTGGCGCAGGCGATCAAGTCGCCGCAGCAGCCGCAGGGGCTGATCGAGCTCATCGACGCACTGAACGACCGCATCTCCGACATCGAGGGCCGGGGCACGGAAATCGGCGGCCTCAAGCTCGACATGGAGGCGCTCAAGCAGACCGTTACCACGGCGCTCGACACGCGCTTCTCCACCATCGAGGAGAAGATCGGGGCGCTCAGCGACCGCGTGGCCGAGCAGAAGCCGACCGAGTTGAGCCTCGGCCAGCTCGAGGCGCAAGTGCGCCAGCTGGTGGCGCGCATGGATCAGACGGGCGAGCAGCTCACCGGTCTCGCCAAGCTCTACAGCGCTCCCCCCGAAGTCGCCCTGCCCGACTTCGACAAGCTGGCCGAGATGGTCGCGACCCGCACCTCGGCGGCGCTGAAGCAGGCCGACACGCCCGCAGCCGGCCGCCTCGACGAGGCCGGCTATGCCGAGATCGAGAAGCGCCTCGGCAAGGTGATCCAGGCCGCCGCCAAGGAGAAGCCGGCCGACGACACGGTGGTGCTCGAAGCCACCATCCGCGAGGTCAACGAGCGGCTGAAGCGGCTCGAGGTCTCGCTGGAGAAGAAGCCCGAGCCCGCCATGGCCGTGCAACCGCAGATTCCGCCCGCGAGGCCGCCGGTGGAGACCAGGCTCGAGGTCAAGCCGACGCCGGCGCCGAAAGCCTCGCCCGTGGCGGCGCTGGTCGAGGTACTGGCCGACGAGCCGGTGATCTCCGCGCGGCCGGTGGAGCCCGAAGACATCATGCCGGCCGATCCGAGCGTGGATGCTCCGCTGGTCGACAAGCCCTTCGGCGACCCCAATCCCCTGCGAGCGGCACTCGAGGCCAAGAACGGGCCGCGACACAGGTCAGCACCGCAGCCCGGCGAAGAGCCGCCAGCGAAGGCGGCCTTCGACCCCAACCTCGCCGAGCGCCCGCCGCAGCCCAAATCCACCCTCGACCTGCCCGAGGAGGAAGTGTTTGGCCCCGCTTCCGGGCGCGATGCCGATCTGGCGGTCGAACCGCTGCCGAGCCGCAACACCTTCATCGAAGCGCACCGCCGGGCCGCCCGGCTGGCGGCAACGAACAAGTCGCTGCCGACCGTGGCCGACAATGGCTCGCTCATCAGCCGCGCCTTCTCGCGCTTCCAGGCGAGCGGGGCCAACGACACTCCGGCGGCTCCGGCCGTGTCGATGCCGGTGAAGCCGTCGCTGGAGAAGCCGAAGCGCAAGCTCGCCGAGCCCAAAGCCAGTGAGATCAAGGCCGAGGTGCCCAAGAAGGAGAAGCCTGCCGCCCAGCCGCGGAAGGCCTTGAACATTCCCTTCCTGAAGCCGCGGACCCCGCGCCAGCTCGCCGGTGACAAGGATCCGCCCAGCGAGTGGAAGTCGGACGAGCCGGCGCCGCGCGTGCTGCCTGTCGCCCCCGAGCCGAGCCGCGTCGCCCTGGGTGCGGAGGAAACGAGCCCGGTTGCCGAGGGCGCAGCCAAGGCGCAAAGCTTCCTGCTGCGGCACAAGCAGCCGATCCTGCTCGCCGCGAGCGTGGTGGCCATCGCGTGCCTCACGATCAACCTCATCAACCAGCGGATGAAGCCCGAGGAGCCCGCGGCGCCGGCCGTGCAGGCCCAGACCGTCGGCGATGCCTCGCTCGAGCCGGTGCCATTGTCAGCGCAGGGCTCCGCGATCCAGCCCAAGGCCGAGCCGCGCGTCGTGCTCGATACCCTCACCACCGCGTCGATCGACGGCGGTACGGCACAGAAGTTCGTTCCCGCAGATCCTGCACCCAGGATGCCACAGGCCTTCGAGGCTGCCAGTGCGCTCGCCGCGGCCGACACGATCGATGTGGCGAAGCTCAGCGACGGGGTGGAGCCGCTGGTCGAAAGCCTCGAGGGCCCGGTCAAGGTCGATCGTCCGCCCCGGGAAATCGGCCCCGACCAGCTGCTCGATGCGGCGGCCAATGGCGATGCGCGGGCCCAGTTCGAGGTTGCGGCGATCTACACCGAGGGACGGGCGGTGCCCGAGGACCTCGAGGCCGCCGCCATCTGGTACGAGCGTGCCGCCGGCCAGGGCTTTGCCCCGGCCCAGTACCGGCTCGGCAATCTCTACGAGAACGGGCGTGGCGTGGAGAAGGACCTCGCGCAGGCGCGGCTCTGGTACCAGCGCGCGGCCGAGGCGGGCAACCGCATGGCCATGCACAACCTCGCGGCGCTCTATGCCGGTGGCGGGTTGGGCCAGCAGCAGTTCGATGCGGCGGCAAAATGGTTCGAGGAAGCGGCGGTCCGCGGCATGAAGGACAGCCAGTTCAACCTGGGCATGCTTTATGCGCGCGGGCTGGGCGTGAAGCAGGATCTCCCTGCCTCCTACAAGTGGTTCTCGCTCGCTGCCGATCGCGGCGACAAGGACGCCGTCAAGGCCCGTGACGACATCGCGGCCTCGCTCGATGCCGCCACAGTGCAGAAGCTCATCGCCGACGTCGAAGCGTTCAAGCCGCAGCAGATCGACCTCGTCGCCAACTTTGCGCCGATCGGGACCTGGAGCCAGGCCTTCGATCCCGGTGCGCCGATCGCGAACACCAAGGTGGTGATGGGCGTGCAGAAGGTGCTTGCCCTGCTCGGCTACGACATCGGCACGCCCGATGGCGTCGCCGGCGCCAAGACCACCGAAGCGATCAAGAGCTTCGAGCGCGCAACCGGCATGAGCGAAAAGGGTGAGATCAACCCGCGGCTGCTCGCCGTGCTGGGCAGCCAGCCCGTCTAGGGACAGATCATGCGAGGGTGGGCTCAACCCACCCTCCGCCGCTCCCATCGGGGGGAAGCAAGGCGGAGGAGACGAGGGAATCCCGACCCATCGGGTAGGCTAACCTTGCCTTCGTACTTTGCTGCTAGGGCTTAGAAGCATTTCGCGAATTCGTCGCATTTCCGTCGCTCGGGCAGGCTAGAGCCCGGGAATGCCCTAGCCCCACCGGACGCCTCACGTGCAGGTTTATCTGCCGATCGCCGAACTCTCGATGAACCTGTTCTTCCTTGTGGGGATCGGGGGCGCCGTCGGGTTCCTGTCGGGCCTGTTCGGTGTCGGCGGCGGCTTCCTGCTAACCCCCCTGCTCATCTTCTCGGGCGTCCCTGCCTCGGTCGCCGTCGCTTCGGTGACAGGCCAGGTCGTGGCCGCCTCGACCTCCGGCGCGCTCAGCTACTACCGGCGCGGGCAGATCGACCTGCACATGTCGCTCTACCTGGTGCTATCGGGCGTCCTCGGCGCTTTCGGCGGTGTCGCGACCTTCCAGGTCCTGCGCGCCGCGGGACAGCTCGATCTCGTCATCTCGCTCGGCTTCCTGATCCTGCTCGGCTTCGTCGGCTCGCTGATGCTGGTCGAGTCCGCCCGCGCCATCATGAAGCGGCGGGCCGGCATCGTGGTGCGCGAGAAGCTGCCCAACCAGCACAACTGGTTCCACGGCCTGCCCTGGCGCGTGCGCTTCAAGAAGTCCCGCCTCTACATCTCGGTAATCCCGGTCCTCGCGCTGGGCGTTGCCATCGGCTTTGTCGGCTCGCTGCTCGGCATCGGCGGCGGCTTCATCCTCGTGCCGGCGCTCGTCTACATCCTGCGCATGCCCGGCACCATGGTGATCGGCACCTCGCTGCTGCAGGTGGTGGCGATGATGGCGGCGACGACGATCCTCCACGCCGTGCAGAGCCAGAGCGTCGATATCCTTCTCGCCTTCTGCCTGATGGTAGGTGGCACGGTCGGAGCCCAGTTCGGCGCCTCGGCGGGCAAGTACCTGCGCGGCGAACAGCTCAGGGCACTGCTGGCAGTGCTGGTGCTGGCCGTGGCGATCCGCTTCGGAGTTAGCCTGGTGCTCGCCCCCGCCGACCCCTATTCGACCGCGGTCCTCGGCGCGGCTGGGGTGATCTGATGCGGCGGCTGCTCCTCGCGATCGCTCTCGTCTTTGCGGTCTCCCCCGCCGGGGCCGAGCGGCTGGTGACGCAGGTGAGCCAGGACGAGGTGTCGATCACCTCGAGCTTTGCCGGCGAGACGCTGACCCTGTTCGGCTCGATCGAGCCCGAGGTCGGTGCCACGCAGCGCTTCGTCGAAGGTCCGTACCACGTCATCATCACGGTGACAGGCCCGCTGCAGAACCGTGTGGCGCGGCGCAAGACCAACCAGTTCGGCATCTGGCTCAACACCGCGCAGGCCGACTTCATCGGCGTTCCGTCGTTCTACCAGGTCCTCAGCGACGCACGGCTGGCCGACATCACCAATGTCATCACGCTGGCCGAAAACAAGATCCCGCTCGACCTGCAGCCGATCGCGACGCCGACGGCTGCGACGCAGGAGATGCTCGCCTTCGCCCCGCAACTCGTCCGGCTCATGGAGGAGAAGGGGTTCTACCGGCTCAACGAGACCGGCGTCGTCTTCCGCTCCGACACGTTCTACTACGCCCGCGTCTCGCTGCCGGCGGATGCACCGCCTGGCCCCTATCTCGCGCACACGTTCCTGTTCAAGAACGGCGAGATCATCGCCGAAAAGTCCGAGGGCTTCTCGGTGCGCAAGATCGGCTTCGAGCGCTTCCTCGGTCTCGCGGCGCGCCAGCAGCCCCTGCTCTACGGCATCGTGTGCGTGGCACTGGCGCTGTTCACCGGCTGGCTGGGCGGCGTGGTGTTCCGCCGCTAGGCCTCGGTCACCAGGTCGATGACCACGTCGGCGCGGCTGCGCGAGCGCCGCACGAGGTCGTAGTTCCCCAGGTCGACCCGCTCGACATGCGCGCGGTTGCGCTCCTCGCTGAACAATCCATGCTCGGAATGCCGCTTCATCAGCCGGGCCCGCACCTTGTCGCGCGGCACGTCGACGAACACCGCGAGGTCGAGCAGCGGCTTGATCCGCCACCAGGGCGCGTTGGCGAGCAGCAGGTAGTTGCCCTCGACGACCAGCACCTTCACGGCCGCCGGCACGATGAAGGCGTCGAGAACCACGTCCTCGATCTCGCGGGAATAGCCCGGACCACTGACCGGTCCATCGGCGGACTTCAGCCCCTCGAGGAAATCGGCGAAAGCCCCGCCCTCGAACGTGTGCGGCGCGCCCTTGTCGGCCACGGTGCCGAGGCTTTCGAGCTTGGCGTGCAGCATGTGGAAGCCGTCCATCGGAACATAGGCAGCGATGCCCGGTTCTGCAGCGTTGAGGGTCTCGACCAGCTGCGTCGCAAGCGTCGATTTGCCCACACCGGGGCCACCGGCGAGGCCGACGGCCACCCGCCGCTGCTGCGACGAGAGGACCGCGCCTGTCCGTTCGGCCAGCCAGCCTAGCGCCTGCTGAGGCGTGAGGCTGAGCACCTGTTGGTCATTGTCGTTCATGGGCTCCTCCGAGAGGTGGAGTAGCGGATTCCATGTCGAGGCGCGACCCCGCGTCGGGAGGCCCTCAGTGGACCTGGATATCGCCGCCGCTGCTCGATTCCTGCTCGACGTCGGAGGGGCTGCCGCTGACCGTGACGTCGGAGCCTGAGGAAGCGTTGACCTTCACCGCTCCGGTGGCATGAACCTCGAGATCGGAGCCGGATGAGGCGTTGGCATCCACGGTGGCGCAGACCAGATCGCTCGCGTCGAGATCGGAGCCCGAGGAGGCATTGGCCTTGGCCACATCGCAGGTGCCGGCGATATCGAGCCCGGCCCCCGAGGAGGCCTGAAGATTGATCGCCTTGGCTACGACCCCGCTGGCCGAGATGTCGGCGCCGGACGAGGCGTTGAAGCTGAGGCGGTCACCGGTAATGCCGGTCGCGTTGATGTCGGAGCCAGCGCTGGCGTCGACGGTGTCGAGCGCGGGCGCGGTAATGTGGAGCGTTATCCGCCGATCCGAACCGAAGCTCAGCAGGTCGAAGATGTTCCAGTCGAAATAGGCCTTGAGGGTGCGGCCCTCGACCTTGACCTGCAGGTCGTCGAGCAGCCGCGGATCGGAGGCCTCGGCCTCGATGGATTGCGTCGGCCCGATCTTCACCACCGCATCGATGCCCGACGAGATGTCGACTGCCGTAAAGGCCGGAAGCTCTATGGCGCGGGTCTCGGCATAGGCCGGAACGGCGAGCAACAGCGCAACCGCCGCGGCAGCGGCGAGCATGGTCGTCGGGCGCATGAGATCTCCTCCCTCGTGGTCCGAGAGAGGTGGGTGGTGTGTTAGGTGCCAATCAAGAGGTTGCCCGGGTTATTTGTGGTCCTTCGGCTTCGCCGGTCCCCCTCCCCCGCTTCGCAGGAGAGGATCGGCAGAGACCGTGCGACAGCTGATCGTCCCCCGTTTACGGGGGAGGGAGACCAGCAAAGCCGGTGGAGGGGGCGACCCCAGGAACCGGTGCGCGGTGTCGCACTGAGACTGCAGGCAAGGGCTAGAGGAGCAGATCGAACAGCTCGAAAGCGCGGTCCCAGTGTTCCGTCTGCGGGTTCTTCAAGTCCGGGTCGATTACCTTGAACGACTTTGCCAGCGCCACGCTCAGCCCGCCGGCGACTTCGGGCAGCATCGCCATCGTGTCGTCGCTTATCACCCAGTCACCGGGCGGGATGGCGACTTTCTGCGCCAGGATCTCCTCGGCATTCGCGTCGTCGAGGGCGCGAAATTCGTGCATGCGTTCCTGCAACCCCTTGGTGATCGGCAAATCCTGCGGCTCGATCACCTCGCGGGCATTGGCGTTGGCAATCGCGTTGCCGCGCAACAGCATGTCCGCGATCTTGCGCGCCAGGAATTCGTCATGACGCTTCAGGTCGGACTTGTCGACATCGAGGCTCGCCGCCGCGGCGAAGACGTGTTCGAGCCGTTTTACACCGAGCACCGGCATGACTGCTCCTGACGCGTTTGGGGTCGGTTCAGCAATAGATGCCGTGTTGCAGACCGCTTCCATGACGAACGTCAAGTTCGCAACCTGCGGTCGTAACCAACGATAGGAAGGCCTTGTTCCCTCGCCAGTGCCACCCCATAATGCGCACAAACCGGGAACGTGCCTTGCCCCTTCACCCCCAGATCACCGATTGGTTTGCGTCGAAGGGCTGGGCGCCGCGGCGGCACCAACTGAGCGTGCTGGAGGCGACCGAAGCCGGGGACTCGGCCCTGCTCATTGCCCCTACCGGCGCGGGCAAGACGCTTGCCGGCTTCCTGCCAACGCTGAACGACCTCATCGAAACCCCGCACAAGGGCCTTCACACGCTCTACCTGTCGCCGCTCAAGGCACTGGCGGTGGACGTGCAGCGCAACCTGATGACGCCCATTGCCGAGATGGGGCTGCCGATCAAGGTCGAGGCGCGAACCGGTGACACACCGTCCCACAAGCGGCAGCGTCAGCGCTACGACCCACCGCAGATCCTGCTGACGACGCCCGAACAGCTCGCGCTGCTGCTCTCGCATGGCGACGCGGACAAGATGTTCGCGAACCTCAAGCGCGTGGTGCTCGACGAACTCCACGCCATGGTGACCAACAAACGCGGGGAGCTCATGTCGCTTGGCCTCGCCCGGCTCGGAACGCTGGCTCCGAAGATCCGGATCACCGCGCTCAGCGCCACGGTGGCGCGGCCGGACCTGCTGCGCGACTGGATTGCGGCGCCGATGCCGAATGCCAGGGCCCAACTGCTCATGGGCGAAGGCGGAGCGAAGCCGCATATCGAGATCATGCGGTCCGAGGCCCACATCCCCTGGGCCGGGCATTCGACTGTCTATGCCATCCCGGAGCTCTACGAGGTGATCCGGGAGCACAAGACCACCCTGCTCTTCGTCAACACCCGCAGCCAGGCCGAGATGCTGTTCCAGGAGCTGTGGCAGGCCAATGACGACATGTTGCCCATCGCCATGCATCACGGCTCGCTGGCCGTCGAGCAGCGGCGCAGGGTCGAGGCGGCGATGTCGGATGGCAAGCTGAGGGCGGTGGTGTGCACCTCGACGCTCGATCTGGGCATCGACTGGGGCGACGTGGACCTCGTCGTCCAGATCGGCGCGCCCAAGGGCGCGAGCCGCATGCTGCAGCGCATCGGCCGCGCCAACCACCGGCTCGACGAGCCGTCGAAGGCCCTGTTCGTCCCATCCAACCGGTTCGAGGTGCTGGAGTGCGAGGCGGCGCTCGAGGCGGTGGAGCGCAACGCGCAGGACAGCGAGGACCCCGTTTCCGGCGGGCTCGACGTCCTCGCCCAGCACGTGCTCGGCACCGCCTGCGCCATGCCGATCGAGCCGGTGAAACTCCACGAAGAGGTCCGTCGCGCCTGGCCCTACCGCGACCTCAGCTGGGAGCAGTTCGAGCGCGTGGTCGATTTCGTCGCCACCGGCGGCTACGCGCTGCGCGCCTATGAGCGCTACGCCAAGCTGAGGAAGATGGAGGACGGCAGGTTCCGCATCGCCCATCCCGGTATCGCGCAGCAGTACCGGCTGAACATCGGCACCATCGTCGAGGAGCCGATGGTGAAGGTCCGGCTGGTGCGTGGCCGCGGCTTCACCAAGGGTGCCACCACTGGCCCCATCGGCCGTTTCGGCCGCGTGCTGGGCGAGATGGAGGAGTACTTCTTCACGACGCTGACGCGTGGCGACACTTTCCTCTTCGGCTCGGAGGTCGTCGCCTTCGAGGGCATGTTCGAGAACGAGGCCTATGTCAGCCGCTCGCAGGGGAAGGAACCCAAGATCCCGTCCTACATGGGCGGCAAGTTTCCGCTCTCGACCTTTCTCGCCGATGGCGTGCGAAAGCTGCTGGCGCACCCGGACCAGTGGCATCTGCTCCCCGACCAGGTGAGCGACTGGCTGCGCCTGCAGCAGGAGGCCTCGATCCTGCCGGCACAGGACAGCCTCCTGGTGGAGACCTTTCCGCGCGGTGCGCAGAACTATCTCGTCTGCTACCCCTTCGAAGGCCGTCTCGCGCACCAGACGCTCGGCATGCTGCTGACCCGCCGGCTGGAGCGGGCGCGCGCCCGCCCGCTTGGCTTCGTCGCCTCCGACTATTCCCTCGCGGTCTGGGGCCTGGGCGACTTCTCGGCGCTGATCCGCACCGGGCGGCTGTCGCTCGACGAGTTGTTCGACGAGGACATGCTGGGCGACGACCTCGAGGCCTGGCTCGACGAGAGCCAGCTGATGCGCCGCACTTTCCGCAACTGCGCCATCATCGCCGGGCTGATCGAGCGCCGACATCCCGGCCAGAAGGAAAAGACCGGCCGGCAGATCACGGTCTCCTCCGACATCATCTACGACGTGCTCTACCAGCACGAGCCCGACCATATCCTGATCCAGGCGACGCGGCGCGATGCCGCCCGCGGCCTGCTCGATATCGAGCGGCTCGGCCACATGCTTGCCCGCATCAAGCGTCACATCGTCCACAAGCCGCTCGACCGAATCTCGCCATTGGCGGTACCGGTGATGCTCGACATCGGAAAGGTCCCGGTGATGGGCGAAGCGCGCGAAAGCACCATGGCGGAGGCAGCCGAGGAACTGATCGCGGAAGCCATGGGCGTCGGGCCGGAACAGAGGAAGCGGGCGAATTGACTTCAGCCTGGGCGGCGCGCACCGCCCAACCAGACGATGAAGGCGAGCCAGTGCTGCTCACGTTCGCCGGCCACACTTTCGAACCGCTGCCCTCCGGCGCCCTCTGGTGGGAAGCGGAGCGCGCGCTGCTGGTCGCCGACCTCCATCTCGAAAAGCTCAGTTCCTACGCCCGACGCGGCAGCCTGCTGCCACCCTACGACACGGCGCTGACCCTCAAGCGCCTCGAGGCCGATATCGCGCGGACCGGGGCCGAGGAAGTAATCGCGCTGGGCGACAGCTTCCACCGCGACGAGGGGACGACGACGCTGCTCGATGCCGACCGGCTGCGCCTCGCCGCGCTGATGGGCAAGGCGCGGTGGACGTGGATCTCGGGCAACCACGACCCCTCCCCGCACAGCCTCGGCGGCACCTGCACCCCGGTCCTCGAACGGGCCGGCCTGACGCTGACCCATGAGCCACGGCAGGGCACCGGCCTGATCGCCGGACACCTGCACCCGGCGGCGCATCTCGCAATGAATGGCCGCTCGGTCCGCCGGCCCTGCTTCGTCCATGACGGCCGGATCATGGTACTGCCGGCCTACGGCGCGGCGACGGGATCGCTCAACATCCTCAGCCCGGCCTTCGTCGGCCTGCTGCACTGGCCGACGCTCGAGGTGGCGATGATCGGCCGGGGACGGGTCTATCCGGTCAGCCCGAAGCGGCTGGTGGCCGGATACGAGTACTACTAGCGGGCCGACCTGGGCCCAGTAATCCCCCCGCCCTTGCACCCGTGCGATTCTACCGCCCGTCCGCTGCACCGAAGCGAGATCATGACGAGTGGTTGGTGCGGGGGAGGTTGGGTGGGGTGACAGTCGTGTTGCCTCAGGTTCAAAGCACACGTGGCATGATCCGGTTCGCCGGATGAGCCGCTATCAACGCGCGGTGGAACAATGCCTGTTCCACCAAGGACCGAAAGCTGCCGGGCATGGGCAGCGGGTGGCGGTGGTCGTGACGGATCCAACGGATCGGCGGCCAGCAAGACCCACCGGTCTCGCGATGCGGCACGGGATGCGCCCGAGCTCGCGTGCCATAGGCCAAAAACCCCGATCGACCGGCGAGGCGTGAGCCTCATTCATTCTGCGGACTACCCGCGAGGGGCAAACGCCTCGCCGGTCCCCGCTTCATCCCCGTGCGGGGATGGGTCTTTGACAAATTCCGAGGCCGAAGGGCCGTCGGATGCATCCGCGTGCGCGAAAGAGTGGGTCCGCGGGTCAAGCCCGCGGATGACGGGGGATAGAAGGCCAGCCACGACCAGGCAACCCGGGGACTTACAGGCTCGCCTTTCCTGCGGCCCACTCGGCGGTGGTCTTCCCGGTCAGCTCGGAGACCGATTTCAGCCCACGGCTGCGCACGGCTGCAAGCAGGCCGCGCTTGATGCGGTCGAGCAGGTCCAGGCCCCCGAACACCATGGCCGAGTAGAGCTGGATCGCGTCGGCGCCCGCCTCGAACTTGGCGACGGCGCTCTCGGGCGAATAGATGCCCCCTACTCCGATGATCGGCATGGTCCCGACGCGCTGGCGGACCTGGGCGAGCTTCTGGGTCGAGAGGTTGAACAGGGGTTTGCCGGAGAGGCCGCCCGTCTCGGTGGCATTCTCCATGCCGGCGACAGGGTCGCGGCTGACCGTGGTGTTGGAGACGATCAGTCCGTCGAGATCCGTCGCCAGCACGACCTTGGCGATGGCGTCGAGCTGCTTCTCGTCGAGGTCGGGCGCGAGCTTCAGCAGCACCGGCACTCGGACCGACGCCTTGGCGCGAGCCTTCAGTACGGCCGCGAGCAGCCGGGTCAGCGCCTCGTCGGCCTGCAGGTTGCGCAGGCCCGGCGTGTTCGGCGAGGAGATGTTGACGGTCAGATAGTCGGCAACCTCGGCGAAGCGCGTCACGCCCTTCACGTAGTCGGCGACGAAATCCTCGCTGTCCTTGTTGGCCCCGATGTTGACGCCGAGGATGGCGCCGACATGGGCGCCCTTCAGCCGCGCGAAGGTCGCCTCATGGCCCTCGTTGTTGAAGCCCATGCGATTGATGACACCCTCGGCTTCGGCCACGCGAAAGAGTCGTGGCTTGGGGTTGCCCTGCTGCGGGCGGGGCGTCACCGTCCCCACCTCGACCATGCCGAAGCCCATGCGGGCGAGCGGTTTGGGCACCTCGGCATTCTTGTCGAAGCCAGCCGCCATGCCGATGGGGTTCTTCAGGTCGAGACCGCAGAGCGTGGTGCGGAGCTCGGGGGGATCGGCGCCTTCCTGTTCCGGCGCGAGGCCGAGGCGGAGCGCGGCGATCGTGGCGCCGTGCGCGATCTCCGGGTCCATCTTGAGCAGCGCCTCGCGGGTAAAGCCCGAAACGAGCGGCACCCGCAGGAGCGGCGAGAGGCGGGACAGGATCATTTCACCCACTCCGGCAGGGCGACGATGCCGTCGGCGGGCACGTCGAGGGCGGCAGAGTTGCCGATCGCCGTCATGGGCAGTTCGCCATAAAGGTGCGGGAACAGGTCGCCGCCGCGCGATGCCTCCCACTTCATGGCATCGCCGAAGGGCGCTACCGGCACGGCGAACAGGATCTGCCCGCCAAGTCCGGCAAAGTAGAGCCGGATGGTCTCGGCAAGCTGTGCGGCGGTCGAGAAATGGATGTAGCCGTCCTTCAGGTCGATCGGCTGGCCGACGAAGCGTCCGGCCTTCACCGAGGCCTCATAGACCTCGCGGCTCGCGACCTTGTAGACATGGGTGGGAGTGGCCACGGATAGGCTCCTGTTCGGTCGGGCCGGACCCTAGAGATTCGGGGCGCCGATCACAAGTTGCAGGCCGAGCTTTACAAGCTCTGGGCAGCAGCATAGATAGGATTTGTTTCCGCAAGGAGACATCATTCCTCAGCGAGGCCGGAGATGCTCTCGCATCGCGATATCTGGAACGCGATCGATGCGGTCGCCGAACGGCACGGACTCTCGGCGTCCGGCCTGGCTCGGCTCGCCGGCTTGGATGCCACGGCCTTCAACAAATCCAAGCGCGTCAGCAAGGACGGGCGCGAGCGCTGGCCCTCCACCGAGAGCGTCGCCAAGATCCTCGAGGCCACCGGCGAGACGTTCGATGCGTTCCTGGCTGCCGGGGGTGCCTATCTCCAGACGCAGATGGCCGGTCCGGCACGCTCCTATGTGCCGTTGCTCGGCCTCGGCCAGGCCGGTTCAGGCGGCTTTTTCGACAGCGCCGGCTTCCCGCAGGGCCAGGGCTGGGACGAGGTGGCGTTCCCGTCGGCGCCCGAGGATGGCAGCTACGCCCTCGAAGTTTCGGGCGACTCGATGCAGCCGCTCTATCGCGACGGCGACGTGATCGTGGTGTCGCCCACCGCCCAGCTGCGCCGCGGCGATCGTGTCGTCGTGCGCACCAAGGACGGCGAGGTGCTGGTGAAGGTGCTCCACCGGCAGACTGCGAAGACGCTGGAGCTCCATTCGCTGAACCCGGCCCATCCGCCTCGCGTGCTCGAGGTGAAGGATGTCGAGGGCATGGGGCGGATCGTGTGGGCGAGCCAGTGAGCGCCCCGCTCGACATCCTCCTGCCGCCAGCGGGCTCAGGCCCGGGCGTCCTCGTCGTCCATCCCTGGTGGGGTCTCAACCAGACGGTACGCGACTATGGGGCGGCGCTCGCAGATGCCGGGTTCGTCGTCGGACTTGCCGATGCCTTCGCGGGATCGGTCGTCACCGGGCAGGACGAAGCGCAGGGCCTGCTCGACCAGTACTGGCAGACGGCGCCGTCAGTCCTCACTCAGGCGTTCGATCAGCTCGCGGCCAACCCGGCGGTGCGTGGCGGCGTCAGCGGGCTCGGCTTCTCTTTCGGCGGCTTCCAGTTGCTCGGACTCCAGGAGAAGCTGCCGCTCCGCCGCCTCGTCACCTACTACGCCGATCGCGAGGTAACGCTGAAGGTGCCTGTACTGGGCCACTTTGCCGAAACGGACCCCTTTGCCGACGACCAGGAGGGCATGATCGCGGCGCTGGCTGCTGCCGGCGCGCCGAGCGAAGCGATCGCCTATCCCGGCACGCGCCACTGGTTCGCCGAAAAGGACCGGCCGGAGTTCGATGCCCCGGCCGCTCAGTCCGCGTTCGATCGCGCGGTGGCGTTCCTGAAGGGCTAGGCGGCCTTAAGCAGCTTGCCCGCCAGCGCGTCGGCGATCAGCTTGCGCGTCTCGGCCACGCCGTAGAGCGCGATGAACGAGCCGAAGCGCGGGCCCTGCTCGGCGCCGAGCAGCACCTGGTAGATGGCCTGGAACCAGTCGCGGAGCGGCTCGAACTGGTGGGCCTTGCCAACCTCATAGGTGAGGTTCTGCAGTTCCTCGGCGTTCCGCGAGCCCTCGTGTGCCGCGAGCTGATCGGCGAGATCCTGCAGCGCGGCGCGCTCCTTGTCGGTGGGTGCGCGGAACGACTTGGTGGGAGCGACCATGTCGTTGAAATAGGCCACGGCATAGCCGGCCAGCCGGTCGAGTTCGGGCTGCGTCGCCGGGGTGGCACCCGGCACGTAGCGCGAGATGAAGCCCCAGAGCACGTCCTTGTCGTGCGCGTTCGACGCCGAGGTGATGTTGAGCAGCAGTGCGAAGGTGATCGGCATCGTCGCAGCAGGCGGATGGCCGAAATGCACGTGGAACGCCGGGCTCTCGAGGCGAGCCGCGACGTCCTGCGTCTGGTAGGCGTCGACGAACTGGTAGTACTCGTCGACCGCGCGCGGGATGACGTCGAAGTAGAGACGCTTGGCCGCCCGGGGCTTCTGGAACATGTACAGCCCCAGGCTCTCCTCGCTGGCGTAGGTCAGCCACTCGTCGATGGTGAGGCCGTTGCCCTTCGACTTCGAGATCTTCTGCCCGTTCTCGTCGAGGAAGAGTTCATAGACATAGTGCTCTGGCGGGGTGCCGCCGAGGATTGCGCAGATGCGGTCGTAGATCGACTGGTTTGTCTGGTGATCCTTGCCGAACATCTCGAAATCGACGCCCAGCGCCGCCCAGCGCATGCCGAAATCCGGCTTCCACTGCAGCTTCACATGGCCACCGGTCACGGGCACGGTGGTGTCCCGGCCGTCCTCGTCGGCGAAGGTGATGGTGCCGTCCTTGGCGTTCACTTCCTTCATCGGCACGTAGAGCACGCGGCCCGAGATCGGCGAGATCGGCAGGAACGGCGAGTAGGTCGCCTGCCGCTCCTCTCCGAGGGTCGGCAGCATTACGTTCATGATGTCGTCGTAGCGCTCGGCGGCGCGCAGCAGCACGTCGTCGAACTTGCCCGACTTGTAGTAGTCGGTGGCGCTGGCGAACTCGTAGTTGAAGCCGAAGGTGTCGAGGAAGCGGCGGAGCATGGCGTTGTTGTGCTCGCCGAAGCTCGTGAACTCGTTGGTCCAGGGATCAGGGACCGAGGTCAGCGGCATCTGCAGGTAGGGCTCGAGGAAGGCCTTGGACGGCACGTTGTCGGGGATCTTGCGCATCCCGTCCATGTCGTCGGAGAAGCAGAGCAGCCGGGTCGGAATCTGGTCGCGGGTCAGCAGCCGGAAGGCGGTGCGGACCATGGTAGTGCGCGCCACTTCGCCGAACGTGCCGATATGCGGCAGGCCCGAGGGGCCGTAGCCGGTTTCGAACAGCACTTCGGTGAGGCCAAGCCGCTCGACGCGAGCGACCAGTTTCCGGGCTTCCTCGAATGGCCATGCACGCGCTGTCTGCGCGGGCTCGAAGAAGGCGGGGTCGAGGGTCGGAAGGGGCGCGGGCACGGCAGGCCTCTGGCGAAATGGTTGGAGAGGCGCTCAAATGCACCAGCGAGCGGGGTGCGTCAATGCCGACGGATGGCGCGTGCCTTGCCAAGCCGGGACCCGCTGCCTAGTTATGCGGAACCTTTGCCCCCTCCGAGGAACCGATGGCTCTTTCCCTTCAGGACGCACTCATTCATCTCATGGTCGTTACCGCCTCGTCCGACGAAGGCATTTCGGACCATGAGCTCGACGCCATCGGGCACCTGATCGAGCGGTCGCCGGTCTTCGAAGGATACGACATGGGCCGGCTCGAGGAAGTCGCCAACGCGGCGATCGACAAGACCAATGCCGATGGCTTTGAAGGCGTGCTCGACGCCGCAGTCGCCGCGATCCCCGACCGGCTGCACGACACGGCTTATGCACTCGCCGTGGAGATTGCGGTGATCGACGTGCAGTTGCCGCAGGAAGAGCTTCGTCTGCTCGAGATGGTTCGCGACCGGCTCGACGTCGACAGCCTCGTCACCGGTGCGATCGAAGCGAGCGCCCGCGCCCGCATGCGTTCGGCCTAGTAGAAGCTGACCGGGAACCACCTGAGGTAGAGCTCGTCGTAGGCGCCCGACCGCTTGAGGCGGGCGAGGCCGTAGTCGATGGCCTGGCGGACCGCATCGTGTCCGGCGGGCACGGCCACGGCGAGCCCATCGCCGAACAGGTCGGGCCGGAAATAGGGCTCGCCGGCGAAATCGCAGCAGCCCACATTCTCGTTGAGCCAGAAGGCGGCGCGCATGGCGTCGCCGAAAAAGGCATCCGCCTGTCCGTTCTTCAGTGCCTCCAGGGCCTCGATCTCGCTGCCGAGCTGAATGATGCCGGCAGCCGGCAGGTAGCGACGGATGAACTCGGCATGGGCGGAGCCGCGGCGGACGGCAACGCGCCTGCCGTCGAGCGAATGGGGCTCGAAACCCTGGGCCCGGTCCAGCGGGGTCACGAACCGCCCCGGGAACATCAGGTAGATCTGCGAGAAGTCGAAGGACTGGGCATTCTCGGCCGTGATCGCGAGGCCAGCGATCAGCGCATCGCCCTGGTTGTCCTCCAGCGCCTGCGCCGCCTGGTCCCAGGGCCAGGCCTGAATGGTGCAGTTGATCTTGAGGTCGGCGCACAGAGCCCGCGCGAGGTCGATGTTGAAGCCGACCAGATCGCCCTTGTCGTCGCGGAAGTTAAGTGGCGGGAAGTCCGCGGTCGTCAGGAAGCGGATCGAGGGAACCGCGGTGAGGTTGGGTACAATCTCTCGCGCGCCCGGATCGATGTGATAGGGCAAGGCCTGCGCCAGCACCGGCGCCGGGGCAATCAGCAGAGCGAGGGCGAAAAGTAAGGCGCGCATGACGTTCCGGCGGATCGTAAACCGGCTTATCGCCCAAATCGTCGGCAAAGGCGAGGGCCGTGCCGGGATCTCCAACGCTTCCGATTCCGATTGACGATGATCGCCGCGTGATAACTAATGCCCGCAGACTTTACGGACTTTTTCAAGTCGTAATGGGTGGGCGCGGTGTCGGAGGCGGGGGCGCTTCTTCACGCAATACTTGCCGGACAAATAGACGGCGAGGATGAAGCAAGGTTTCATCTCGACGCAGCGCTGGCGCTCGAGGTCGATCCACTCGACTACTGCGCCGCCCGGTTCGGGCTGGGACAAGAGCGGGTGATGGAGCGGGCGGCGCAATGGGCCGGGCTGGTCTTCGTGCCGCGGGTGCCCAAGGCGCTGCCGGGAAGCCCGGTCATCGAGCGGATCGAGCAGCTCGGCACCGTCCGGACCATAAGGGCGCGGCTGTTCGACCGCGAGGTCATCTACTCGGCACCGCGGTTCAGCGAGTTCATCCGGCTGAGACGGCATGGATGGCGCAATCCCGAGTTCCGCCGCAACTTCTGCGTCGCACCGGAAGCGGCGATCCGTGCCGAGCTGGTCGCTGCCAGCGAGGAAGCGCTGCTTACCGAGGCGCGGCACCGGCTGTTCCGGCGGTGGCCGCGGGCGAGCGGACATGTCGACCTGCCAAAGTCCTCGCGGATCGCCTTCGCGGCCGTGCTGCTCGGGCTGCTGCTGCTTGCCGTGCTGGCGCCCCTCCTCGCCGCTCCGGTCTTCCTGCCCTTCGTGTGGGCAATACTCGCGATACCTGCCGTTCTGCGCCTCTGGGCCGCGATCGGCCCCAGGCGGGCGGTCGACGCGGTGCCGCCGCTCAGCGATGCCGAACTGCCGGTCTACACCATCCTCCTGCCGCTCAGGGACGAGGCGCAGATGGTGCGCCAACTCGTCAACGCCGTCCGCGCCATCGACTACCCTCCCGAAAAGCTCGAAGTGCTGTTCCTCGTCGAGCAGAGCAGCCCTGAGACCGTGGCAGCGGTGAATGCCGAACTGCACGACCCACGCTTCGAGCTGCTCGTCGTGCCCGACGCGATGCCGCGTACCAAGCCCAAGGCCATGAACTTCGCCCTGCCCTTCGTGCGCGGGGATTTTCTCGTGGTCTACGACGCCGAGGACATTCCCGAACCCCGACAGGCCCGGCTGGCCGCGAGCCTCTTCGCCCAGCGGCCCGAGGTCGTGTGCCTCCAGGCGGAGCTGGTGATCGACAATGCCCACGAGAACTGGCTCACGGCGCTGTTCGCCGGCGAGTACGCCGGGCAGTTCGGCCTGATGCTGCCACTGCTCGCCCGCCTTCGGCTGCCCATGCCGCTCGGCGGCACGAGCAACCACTTCCGCGTCTCGGCGCTCCGCGAGATCGGCGGATGGGATCCCTTCAACGTGACGGAAGATGCCGACCTCGGCGTGCGGCTGGCGCGGCGCGGCATGGTGACCGACACGCTCGAGAGCCGCACGGGCGAGGAAGCACCTGTCACCTTCCACTCCTGGCTCCACCAGCGCACGCGCTGGATGAAGGGGTGGATGCAAACCTATATCGTCCACACCAGCAGGCCCTTCGAGCTGCTGCAGGATCTGGGCTGGCGCGGGTTCCTCGCCTTCCAGATCTATGTCGGCAGCATGATCCTGTCGGCTCCGCTGCACACGTTCTTCGTCCTTTCGCTCGTCGTCAGCGCCGCGTTTCCCTCGAGGCCGATGGATGCCTGGGATATGGCCAGCATCGCCATCTTCCTCGTCGGCTATGGCGGACCGGCCGCGCTGGTGGTCGCGGGCCTGCTTCGCCAGCGGCGCCCGGACCTCATCGCCTGGCAACTGCTGTTGCCGGTCTATTGGGTGCTCTACTCACTCGCGGGAATGCGGGCGTTGTGGGAGTTGCTGACCAAGCCCTATTTCTGGGCGAAGACCGCGCATGGGCAAACCCGCCTCACGCGCGGAGCGCGGCCGCTAGGCGCGCCGGTTCAGCTCGAATAACGGCCGAGATCCAGATCGCCGACCTCGATGTCGGGCTTCGTGCCGGAGACGATGTCGGCGAGCACGCGACCCGAGGCCGCGGCCATCGTCCAGCCGAGCGTGCCGTGGCCGGTGTTGAGATAGAGGTTGCCTAGCTTCGAGCGCCCCAGCACCGGCGTGCCATCCGGCGTCATCGGCCTCAACCCGCACCAGAAGCTGGCCCGGCTGGCATCGCCGGCCTCGGGGAACAGCTCGCGCAGCGAGCGGTCGAGCGGGCCCCGCCGCGATGCGTGGAGCGCCGTGTCGTAGCCGGCGATCTCGGCCGTGCCGCCGACCCGGATGCGATCCCCAAGCCGCGTCGTCGCGACCTTGTAGGTCTCGTCCATCACCGTGGAGACCGGCGCCATCGCCTCGTCGACGATCGGCACCGTCAGCGAGTAGCCCTTGATCGGATAGACCGGCAGGTTGATGCCAAGCGGGCGCAGCATGAGCGGCGAGTAGCTGCCCAGGGCCATCACATAGGCATCGGCTGTGATCTCGCCCTGGTCGGTGACCACGCCCGTAACTGCCCCGCCCGAGAACGCGACATGGTCGATATGCACGCCATGACGGAAGGCCACGCCGAGGCCGGCCGCGAGGGCCGCAAGGCCCTCGGTGAACATCTTGCAGTCGCCCGTATCGTCATTGGGCAGGCGCAGCCCGCCGACGAAGGGCACTGTCGAGGCAGCAAGGCCCGGCTCGGCAGCAACGCAGCCTTTGGGATCGAGCACCTCATAGGGCACGCCGTACTGCTCGAGCACCGCGATGTCGTCGGCGGCATGATCGAGCTGCTTCTGCTCGCGGAAAAGCTGGAGCGTCCCCTGCTGGCGCCCGTCGAACTGCAGGCCGGTCTCGGCCCGCAGCGCGATCATCTGGTCGCGTGAGTACTCGGCAACGCGGACCATGCGGCCCTTGTTGATGGCGTAGGCCCGCTCAGTGCAGTTGGCGAGAAGCTGCAGCCCCCAGATCCACATGCGCGGATCGAGCTTGGGCCTGAGGACGAGCGGCCCGTCCTGCATCAGCAACCACTTGATGGCCTTCACGGGGATGCCCGGCCCCGCCCATGGCGAGGCGTATCCGTAGGAAAGCTCGCCGGCGTTGGCGTAGCTGGTCTCGAGCCCGGCCCCCGGTTGGCGATCGAGCACCGTCACCTCATGGCCGGCCTTGGCGAGGTAGTAAGCGGAAGTCGTGCCGATGACGCCGGCACCCAGGACGAGGACCCTCATGCAAACCTTGTTGCCGAGGCGCACCGGAAAGGCAAGCCCGCTGAAGCGAGGCCCTGCAGTGCAGTATCCGGGCTTGCGCTCGGTGGCGGGGCTGGGCATGTTCGGGACCATTGGGGGCGCGCGACGGGACCGTTCGGGGGAAGTGCGGTGAGGGTAGCGGCGCTGTTCTTGGGATTGATGGCGGGCCTGTTCGCGCTTCTGGCGCCGAGCGCGCTCAAACTCGACCTCATGTCTCGTTTTCTCGACGCCTGGACAGCGATGGGCAGCGAGCGGTCAATCGGGTTGATCGTCTGGTATGCCATTCCAACTGTTGCTCTGCTCGGTGGCGTGCTTGCCACGGTCACGCCGGGGTTCGCTGCAGTGTTGCTGACTGTCGCGGCGGCCGGCTGGGCCGGCATCGGCCTGTTGCTGCCGGACCTCTTCGACTACAAGCTCCTCGCCCCCGCAGCCGCCGCGGGACTTGCCGCGTTGCTGGCCCTGATCGCGGGCGAGCTCGATATCCGCAGGCACCGTGTGGCCCGCCGCAACCGGCGGGCGGCAACAGATGCATTGGCCGACGAAGACCACATCGAGCGCGAGGCCGCGCTGCGCATGGACCCCGTGCTCGTTCCACGCAGTCAGACGCCGCGACCGGCGGCGCGCAGCGTCCCGTTGACGATCGACGACGTGTCTGCCACCGAGCGCCCCGCCGGGCCGCCGCCGCGCTGGCAGGACCTCGATACGCCCGCCGACGTTCGCCACCGTCCCGATGCTTGGGGCGAAGCCAGGCGCGAGCCCGCCGCGGCCGAGCTTATGGAGCCAGGCAACCAGGCTCGCGCCGGCCAGCGCCAGGGTTTCCGCTGGGACCGCATGGATACCCCCCATGGGCAGCGCTTCGAGCCGGGTTCGACCCCTGCCCCACGACTGGAGCCGCGACGCGCCGAGCCCGTCCGCCAGGCCGATCCGCTGCGGGTCGAGCACGAGATGTGGCCCGAGGAGCCGCTCGAGGCGGTTGCCCAACCAGTCGAGCCGCGGCCCCGGCGCCGCAGCGCGCTCATGCCGGTTCTGGCGGCTTTTGCTGCGGTGGTCATACTGGGCGGGCTGGCCGCAGGGGGCTATGTCGCTTATCGAGCGGGCTGGGTCGATCGGATGATCGCGTTGGTGCAACCGCAGCAGGCGCCGGCGGGCGCCGGGGTTAGAGAAGCAGCGGCTCCCGCCACGAAGGCTCCGGCAGTTCCGGCCCAGGCTGTGGCTGTCCCCTCGCCGGCGCCGGCCACCCCCGCCGCCGCGGCGCCGACGCAACTGGCGGCCGCCACTCCGGCGGCAAAGACATTCAACGATCCGTTTGCCTACTGCCGCGCGGTCGGCACGATCGACTATGTCGATGGCCGCTACTCGGGCCCGAACGTGACGAGGGAGATCGTGCGGGCCCTCTCGCTCACCGAGGAGGCTTCCCGCGATCGCGTGCGGTGGCGCTGCCTGCGCGGCTCGGTGCTGGCCTGCGCGTCCTACGCGGGGCCGATCTGCGACATGACGCCGACCGCCTCGGAGATGCGTGCCTATTGCGCCACCCACCCGGAGGTTCCGGAACTGGTGGCGCCAGCGGGGACGTGGGCATGCTCGAACGGCCGGGTGCAGCTACCCGGTGGCACCAGTTGGCCGGTGGACGAGCGCGGGTTCCTGCCCACCGGCTGGGTGCCCGTGCCATCGTCGGCGGGTTAGCCAAGCCTCGACAGATCGACTATCATCCCGATCGCTGACCCGACGGATCGGGTATCTCTCCCGTAGCCGCAATGCGGTCAGCCAGGGAGGTCGAGATGATACGGACTGCTGTTGCGATTGCCGTTCTCGCCATGAGCGTGAGCGGAGCGTTCGCCCAAGGCGACGTAGCTGCCGGCGAACAGGTATTCAAGAAGTGCATGTCGTGCCATGCGATCGGCGAGGGCGCCAAGACCAAGGTCGGCCCTGAGCTCAATCAGCTGATCGGCCGCGTTGCCGGATCGGTGGAAGGCTACAGTTACTCCGACGCGATGGTCGCGGCCGGCAAGGGCGGGCTCGTCTGGGGCCCGGATACGCTCACGCCGTTCCTGACCAAGCCCAAGGACGTGGTGGCGGGAACCAAGATGTCGTTCCCCGGCCTGCCCAAGCCCGAGGACGTCGCCAACCTCATCGCCTATCTGCAGACATTCTCGACACCGGCCCAATAGGCCGGCGACGTGACCCTATGCGCTCGTCAACCGCTACCGAAGACCAGGCGGGTGACGAGCGTGTAGTCGGCCTCGAAGGCCATGATGATCGCAAAGATCACCACCAGTACCGGCGGCACCAGGATGGCGTAGGCCAGTGCCAGGCGTTCCCATGCCATGTGCATGAAGATGGCGATGATCAGCCCCGCCTTGCCCAGCATCAGCATGACGATGAGGCCCCAGCGCAAGAGCCCCTGGAACTGCAGGATATCCACGAGATACGAGCAGGCGCTCAGGACGAACAGCCAGAACCAGACGATCAGGTAGACCCGGATCGGGTGCTGCTGGCCTTCGGCGTGGGCCGTGGCGTCAGCCGGGATGGCTTGTGCTTCAGCTTGTGTCATGGCTCGCCTCTCACCACAGGTAGAAGAACGCGAAGATGAAGACCCACACGAGGTCGACGAAGTGCCAGTAGAGGCCGGTGATCTCGACGATCTCCCATCGGCCCTTGCGCGAGGTGAAGAAGCCTTTCTTCCCGGTATCGAAATCGCCGCGCCAGACCTTGCGCGCCATGAGCAGCAGGAAGATCACCCCAATCGTCACGTGCGTGCCGTGGAAGCCGGTGATCATGAAGAACACGGCACCGAACTGCGGCGCGCCCCAGTGGTTCTCCCACGGGCGCACGCCTTCACTGATGAGCTTGGTCCACTCGAAGGCCTGCATGCCCACGAAGGTCGCGCCGAACAGTGCGGTCAGCAGCATGAGCACCGTCGTCTTCACCCGGTCGCGCCGGTAGGCGTAGTTCACCGCCATGGCCATGGTGCCGCTCGAGGAGATCAGCACGAAGGTCATGATGGCGATGAGGATCAACGGCATGTTGACGCCGAAGATCTCGAGCGCAAACACCTCGCTGGGGTTGGGCCAGGGCTCGGTCGTCGACATGCGCGCCGTCATGTAGGCGAGCAGGAAGCAGCCGAAGATGAAGGTGTCCGAAAGCAGGAACACCCAGATCATCGCCTTGCCCCACGTCGCTGTCTTGAAGGCTGTCCGGTCGGACGACCAATCGGAGACGACGCCGGCGAGACCTGGCTGACCTTCGGGGGCGGTATGGGTGGTGAGTGCGTGGTCCGACATCGGTTAGCCTCCGGAGATCAGCTGATCAGGGACTGGCAGAAGGCGACGAACTCGCCGATCCAGCCGTTGAGCAGCGCAAACAGCACCATCCACACGAACAGCATGAACAGCCAGTAGGTGGCACCGAGCTCGACCTTGAGCCGGACTGTATCCGCCTGCTCCGCCGTCCAAGCCTTGGCGATTGCCCAGACCAGGGCGATCAGCCCACCCAGGATGTGCAGGCCATGCAAGCCCGTGACCAGATAGAAGAAGCTGTTGGCCGGGTTGCCGGCAACGAAGAAGCCGGCGGAGTATAGCTGCCACCATGCTTCGAGCTGGCCCAGCACGAAAAGGACGGCGAACAGCGCGGCGGCGACGAGCCCGATCCGGACCCGCAGCAGGTCACCCCTGCGCACCGCCCATTGGCTGTATTCCAGCGCAATGCTGCTGAGGATCAGTGCGCCCGTATTGGCCCACAGGATTTCCGGTATCGGCAGGGCGCGCCAATCACCAAAGTCGCTGCGCATGAACCAGGCGCCGATGACCAGCGTAAAGAGCGCGCCGATGACGGCGAGCAGGAAGCTGAGGCCGGTGCGCTTGGCCGGATCGTGCGACAGCTGGAAGTCCGGCACGCCGTCGAGCACGCCCTGTTCGAGCCAGGGCTTGGCCGTGAGACGCTGCCGGGCGAGCCACCAGCCCGCCAGCCCGGCCAACATGGCGAAGAACATGAGGACGACGGTCATTCCGAGCCCTCCTTGTGGGGTGGCGCTCCGCCCGGCTGGTTCTGCGGGATGAAGTCCTCGGCGGCCCCGGGCACGCTGTAGTCGTAGGCCCAGCGATAGACCACCGGCAGTTCGCGCCCGAAATTGCCGTGGGCCGGGGGTGTCTCGGGCGTCTGCCATTCGAGGGTCGTGGCGCGCCAGGGGTTGCCGCCGGCCGGCTTGCCGTGACGGATCGACCAGATGAGGTTGAACACGAAGACCATCTGGGCCGCGCCGACGATCAGCGCGCACACCGTGATGAACACGTTGAGGTCATGGGCCGAGGGCGGCAGGAACGAGATGTCCTGGCTCTCGAAGTAGCGGCGCGGCACGCCCATGATGCCCAGGTAGTGCATGGGGAAGAAGATGAGGTAGGCCCCCACGAACGTGATCCAGAAATGGATCAGCCCCAGCGTCTGGTCGAGCATCCGTCCGGTGACCTTGGGGTACCAGTGATAGATGGCGCCGAAGATCACGAGGATCGGCGCGACGCCCATCACCATGTGGAAGTGCGCGACGACGAACATCGTGTCCGATAGCGGCACGTCGACCACCACGTTGCCGAGGAACAGGCCAGTGAGGCCGCCATTGACGAAGGTGACGATGAAGCCCAGGGCGAACAGCATGGGCAGGGTGAAGTGGATGTCGCCGCGCCAGAGCGTCAGCACCCAGTTGTAGACCTTGATCGCGGTCGGTACCGCGATGATCAGCGTGGTCGTCGCGAAGAAGAACCCGAACCAGGGGTTCATGCCGCTCACATACATGTGGTGGGCCCAGACGACGAAGCTCAGCGCCCCGATGATGACGAGTGCCCACACCATCATGCGATAGCCGAAGATGTTCTTGCGGGCGTGGGTAGAGATGAGGTCGGAGACGATGCCGAAGGCCGGCAGCGCGACGATGTAGACCTCGGGGTGACCGAAGAACCAGAACAGGTGCTGGAAGAGGATCGGGCTTCCGCCGCCATAGCTCAGGTGCTCGCCCATCTCGACCAGCGCCGGCATGAAGAAGCTGGTGCCGAGCAGCCGGTCGAACAGCATCATCACACAAGCGACGAAAAGCGCCGGAAAGGCGAGCATGGCCATGACGGTGGCGATGAAGATGCCCCAGATGGTCAGCGGCATGCGCATCAGCGTCATGCCGCGGGCACGGGCCTGCAGCACGGTGACGATGTAGTTGAGCCCGCCCATGGTGAAGCCGATGACGAACAGGATGAGCGACACCAGCATCAGGATGATGCCGGCCTGCTGTCCGGGCGTGTTGGAAAGGATTGCCTGGGGCGGATAGAGGGTCCAGCCGGCGCCGGTCGGCCCGCCCGGCGCGAAGAAGCTGGCGACGAGCACGAGGACCGCGAGTAGATAGGTCCAGTAGCTGAGCATGTTGACGTAGGGGAACACCATGTCCCGGGCGCCGAGCATCAACGGGATCAGGTAGTTGCCGAAGCCACCAAGGAAGAGCGCGGTGATCAGGTAGATCACCATAACCATGCCGTGGACGGTGATCGCCTGGTAGTAGGCGTTCGCGTCGACGAACTCGAGGAAGCCTGGGAAGGCCAGCTGCATGCGCATGACCCAGGACAGCGCCAGCGCCACGAAGCCGATCGCCAGCGCGGTACTCGCGTACTGGATGGCGATGACCTTGGCGTCCTGCGAGAAGACGTATTTCGTCCACCAGCTTCGCGGATGGTAGAGTTCGGCATCCGGAAACTCGGCAGCGTGGGCATCATGCCCATGAGTGGCGTCGACCATAGGCGTGCCTCCTCCGCACTGGCCTCTTGAGATCGCGCCGGACGTTGGCGGCCTTAGTTGAGTTCAGCCGTCTTGGTAACCTCCGGGGCGTAGAGCTGGGCAAATGTCTGCTGGCCGGCGAGCCAGGCGTCATAATCTTCCTGGGTGTCGATGACGACGCCGCCGCGCATGTAGGGGTGGCCGGTGCCGCATAGTTCGGCGCACAGCACTTCGAACTGGCCGGTGCGGGTGGGGGTGAACCAGAAATAGGTCACCGAGCCCGGGATCATGTCCATCTTGGCGCGGAACTCGGCGACGTAGAAATCGTGCAGCACATCGGTCGAGCGCAGGAGCATCTTCACCGGCTTGTCGATGGGCAGGTGCAGGTAGTCGGCCTCGATAAGCACGTCGTCCCCGCCGTTCGGGTCATCGGGGATGATGCCGTAGGGGTTGTCGGAACCGACAAGCCTGGTGTCGGTCCGGCCGAGCTTGCCGTCGGCGCCGGGCAGGCGGTAGGCCCATTGCCACTGCTGGCCCATGACCTCGGCTTCGCTGGCGTGGGCGGGCACGTTGATGAACTCGCTCCACACGAACAGGCCCGGCGTCAGCATGGCCACGACGCCGACGGCGGTCAGGCCCATCAGCCAGTTCTCGAGCTTCTTGTTCTCGGGTTCGTAGTCCGCCTTGTGTCCCGGGCGATGCCGGAACTGCCACAGGCAGTAGGCGGCAAACAGGACGACCGCCGCGAAAACGGCGCCAGTGATCCAGAACGTGATCAGGATGGTGTTGTCGATGAATCCCCAGTTCGACGCGATCGGCGTCCACCACCAGGGGCTCAGGAAGTGAAATACCACCGAGCCGACAACGATCAGCACAAACACTACGGCCACGACCATTCCATCGCTCCCCTGCCCAGCGGGCGTCGGATGAACAGTCGGTCCCCCAAGGCGTCGGGGCAAAACGCGAGTAGCGGCTGGCAACGAATTGCCCCGTCTCCAGCCGATGCGTCACGCACCGCCGCAGAGCAAACATGGCCCGATCTGTCGCAGATCGGAAGAATCGGAGCCATATTTGCTTTAGGCACCGGCACTTAGTGGCAAATAATCGATCCCATCGTCTTTCTTGTCAACTGCGACCAATGCCCGCAACCGAAACAAAAAACATGATGGCGACTGTCCGGAATGCACGACAACTTGTTTGCGTCGGGACGCGAAGATAAACTCGGAACCGGACTGTCGGCGTATGGCTCGTGTCCGTTCGCCGCGGCCACCGAGAGGTGACATGCAGGCATGTTTGAAGTGCGGTTACGAGAATCCGGACTCGGCAAAGTTCTGCGCCAATTGCGGTACCGCGCTCGCTCCGGCCCGCCCGGTCGACGGTGAACGACGGTTCGCAACGGTGCTCTTTGCCGATGTTGCACGGTCCACCGCCATAGCCGAACAGCTCGATCCCGAGGATTGGGCCGGCATCATGAACGGCGCCTTTGCCTTCATGAACACCGCCGTTTCACATTATGGAGGCACCGTCTCACGGTTGATGGGCGATGCCGTGCTCGCCCTCTTCGGTGCCCCGGTGGCGCACGAGGACGATGCCGAGCGCGCCGTCCGCGCCGGGCTCGATATGCAGGACGCAGCAGCCCGCTACGCCGTCGCAGTGCGCCAGCAGCACGGCGTCGAGTTTGCCATGCGGGTGGGCATCAACACCGGCACGGCGGTGCTCGCCTTCGTGGGCGACGCGATCAGGACCGAGTATACCGCGCTGGGCGATGCGGCGAACGTCGCTGCCCGGCTGCAGTCGGCGGCCGAGCCGGGCACGGTGCTGATCAGCGCCGACACCCACCGCCTCGTCCATGCCCTGTTCGACTTCCGTCCGCGCGGCCACATCGAGATGAAGGGCAAGTCGGAGCCGGTCGAATCCTACGAAGTCGCCGGCATAAAGGCGGCTCCCGGACCGACTCGCGGCCTCGAAGGGTTGACTTCGCCGCTTGTCGGCCGCGACGAGGAGATCGGCCTTCTCCGCGACCGGCTCGGCGACCTCGGTCGTGGCATCGGCTCCGCCATAGCGGTGATCGGGGAGGCCGGGCTCGGCAAGTCGCGCCTCATCGCGGAACTGAGGGAGTTGCGGGACGCCTTGCCCGAGCCGCGGCCGCTGTGGCGCGAGTCGCGCGCCATCTCCTATGGCCAGGCGATCCCGTACTATCCCTGGCGGCAGGTCGGCCGCCAGATCGTGGGTGCCGGCGAGATGGATGCCGCGCCGGCCGTGCGCGAGAAGATCGCGACCTGGGTCGGGCAACTGGGTCTCAACAAGGACGACATCCCCTTCTACGAGACCATGCTGGCCGTGGAGGGCGAGACGAGCCGGATGGCGCTGGCCGCGATGTCCGGCGAGGCCGTGGTCGGCGGCGTGGCTGCGGCCATCGTCAATGCCATCAAGTCGGTGATCCACGCCGGCGGCGTCACCACGCCGTACATCATGGTCATGGACGACCTCCACTGGTCCGACAGCGCCACGCTCGAGCTCATCGCGCAGGTCGCGACGCTGACGGCGTTCGAGCCGATCATGCTGGTGGTGATCCTCAGGCCCGACAGGAAAGCCGCGAGCTGGCAGCTGGTCGACCGCCTGCAGGGGAGCCTGGGCAGCAGCTTCTACAAGATCGAGCTCGAACCTCTCGACGCCCCGGCGTCGAGCGAGCTGTTGGGCAACCTGCTCCACATCGAAGAGCTGCCCGAGTCCATCCGGGCACAGATCCTCGAACGCTCCGAGGGCAACCCCTTCTATCTCGAAGAGGTGCTGCGAGCCCTGATCGACGGCGGACAGGTGGTGCGCGAAGGCGAGCACTGGCGGGCGACGCGCGCCATCCTCGAGGCGACCATCCCCGATACGCTCGCCGGCGTGCTCAGCGCCCGCATCGACCGGCTGCCCGATACGACCAAGCGTGTGGCGCAGACGGCATCGGTGATCGGCCGCGTGTTCCAGCACCGCGTGCTGGAGACGGTGTGCCGCGATGCTCCGCCGGCCGAACGAATCGAGCATGTCGAGCCGCACCTCGCGACCCTCAGCTACGAGCAGCTGGTGCGCGAGAAGGCGCGCATCCCCGAGCGCGAGTACATCTTCAAGCACGCCCTGACCTGCGAGGCGGCTTACGACCTGCTGCTGCGCTCGCGCCGCAAGGACCTGCACGCCCGCTGCGGGGAAGCACTCGAAAACCTCTTCGCCGATCGTCGCGACGAGTTCGCGGCATTGCTGGCGCATCACTTCGACGAGGCGGGCAACCCCGAACGCATGCTGAAGTACACGCGGATTGCGGCGGCCAACGCCCGCCGGCTCTATGCCGTGCGAGAAGAGCTGGAGCATCGCGAGGCGATCCTCGGCGCGCTCGACCGGATACCCGACGCCAACCCGGCGGAGGTGATCGATGCCATCCTCGAATGGTGCTGGGTGCGCAACCGGCTGGCCCAGTACGAGGGCATGCTCGAACGGCTGGGCCAGGCCGAGAAGTTGTCACGCGAGCTGGGCGACAAGCGCCGGCTGGGGCGCGTCCTAGCCTGGACCGGCAACGTCCACATGGTGACGGGCTTCCCATCGCGCAGCTTCGCCTACCTCCGGGAGGCAGAGGGCCTCGCGACAGAAACGGGTGACGATCAGATCCTGCTGCTCCCACTCTTCATCGCCACGTGGTCGCTGGTCGAACGCGACGCTCGCTCGGGCGAGCAGAAGCTTGCCGAGGTGATCGCTCTCGCCCGCAAGCTCGACGCACCAGATGTGATGGGCCACGCCCTCGTCTATCGCGCCACCGCACTGGCGCGCCTGGGCGAGTTCGAGGAAGCGAACGCGCTGATCGATGAAGCACTGGCGATGACGCATTCGATCAGCTCGCCGGTGAAGCAGGCGGACGTCCATATCGGCGCCAGCATGGCCTATTACGACATGGGCGAGATCGAGAAGGGGCTGATGCACGCCCGCATCGGCGCCGACAAGGCGATGTCGGCCAATGGCATCGAGTGTGCCTGCGCCGGGTATTTCGGGGTCGGACGCGGCGAACTGGACCGACACAATCTCGACGACGCCCTGACCGAGTTCCGGCGCTCGCTGAAGCTCGCCGATGCCGTGGGCATGGACTACTACATCAACCTGATCCGCGCCGGCCTGGGCGAGGCCGAGTTCGAGAAGGGTGCGACGGAGTCGGTCGACAAGATCCGCGGCGCCATCGACAGCGCACGCACGACCGATGACGACTTCGTCGTCGCCGCCCTGGCGCTACCCTATGCTCGCGCCCTGCTGCGTCTCGACCAGGCGACTGCCGCCCGCGAACCGATTGCGCAGGCCATCGCCTATTTCCGCCGCATGGAACTGAAGCCCTACCTCGCCAACGCCCTGAGCGTCTTCGGGGATGTGGCCGATGCGTTGGGGGAAACCGATGCTGCCGCTGACGCGCGGCAGGAAGCAGCGAGCCTCCGCGACGAGATCCGCCTCCCCGTGCCGATACCGGCCGAGCCGCCTCCGGCAACGGTCGAGACCTGATCGATGGAAAAGCCCGTCATTCTCGCGGTCGACGACGAACCGTCGGTTCTCGCCGCCGTGGCACGCGACCTGCGCCATCACTATGGCGCCGCCTACGAGGTGCAGCGCGCCGGATCGGGCGCCGAGGCGCTCGACCTGCTGGGCGAACTCAAGCTCGCCAGCCGGGTGGTGGCGCTGTTCCTCGTCGACCAGCGCATGCCCGAAATGAGCGGCGTCGCCTTCCTCGCAAAGGCGATGGAACTCTTCCCCGAAGCCAAGCGCGTGCTGCTGACCGCCTACGCCGACACCGATGCCGCGATCCGGGCGATAAACGAGGTCAAGCTCGACCACTACCTGATGAAGCCATGGCACCCGCCGGAGGAGCTGCTTTATCCCGTTCTCGACGACCTGCTCGACGACTGGCGCGCCGATTACCAGCCGGTCTTCGAGGGCGTCCGCATCGTCGGGCCCCGGTGGTCCGCCGACGGCCATCGGGTCCGCGACTTCCTCGCGCGCAACCTCATCCCCTATCGCTGGCTCGACATCGAGACCGATTCCGAGGCGGAGCGCCTGCGCGAGCTTGCGGGCGCCGCCGCCGAACCGCTGCCGCTGGTGTTGCTCGCCGACGGGACGGCGCTGTCGCGCCCCACCATCGGGGCGCTGGCCGAGAAAATCGGGCTCCACACCCATGCCATCGCGGAGACCTACGATCTCATCGTCGTCGGCACGGGTCCGGCGGGCCTCGCCTCGGCTGTCTACGGCGCCTCGGAAGGCCTGCGCACGCTGCTCATCGAGCGCGAAGCGCCGGGCGGCCAGGCCGGGACCAGCTCGCGCATCGAGAACTATCTCGGCTTCCCATCCGGGCTCAGCGGGGCCGATCTCGCACGCCGCGGCGTCGCGCAGGCGAGGCGCTTCGGGGCCGAGATCCTCACGCCGATGGAAGCGGTGAAGCTCGACACGCAAGACGGCTACCACATCCTCACCTTGAGCGATGGCAGCAAGGTCGCATCGCAGGCGTTGATCGTCGCGACCGGGGTCTCCTACCGGTTGCTCGACGTGCCCGGCGCCGACCGGCTTTCAGGCGCAGGGCTCTACTATGGGGCGGCACTGACCGAGGCCATGGGCGTGAAAGGACAGGACGTGTTCGTCGTCGGCGCCGGCAACTCGGCCGGACAGGCGGCGCTTCACCTCGCACGCTACGCCAACTCGGTGACTTTGCTCGTCCGTGGCAAATCGCTCGCGGAGAGCATGTCGAAATACCTCATCGAGCGGATCGAGGAGGCCGACAATGTAACGGTCCGGACGGGCGCCTCGATCGCGGCCCTCCATGGCAAGGACAACCTCGAGTCGGTGTCGATCAGTGGCGAGGGCGGAACGACGGAAGTTCCGGCGCGGGCAGTCTTTGTCTTCATTGGCGCGTCGCCGCGCACCGACTGGCTCAAGGACAACCTGCAGCTCGACGCGCAGGGCTTCATCCGTTCGGGCCCAGACCTCGAGAGACAGCCCAACCGCAAGCCGGACGGCTGGTCGATCGAGCGCGAACCGTACTGGCTCGAGACGAGCGTTCCCGGCGTGTTCGTTGCCGGCGACGTGCGGCGGCAATCGACCAAGCGTATCGCGTCCGCCGTAGGCGATGGCGCCATGGCGGTCGCCTTCGTCCACCAGCACCTGCGCGGACCTGGCCCGACGCAGCCGCCGATGTCGGCAGGAAGCTGAGCCATGGGCGCGGTCGACACCGACAAGAACGCGGCCCTGATCCGGCAGGTGCCGATCTTCGCCGAGCTGAGCGACGCCGAATGCGATGACCTGTGGGCCGCGGGGCAGGTCGTGTCGGTTCCGGCCGGTGAGTTCATCATCCGTGAGGGCGATCCCGGTGACTCGCTTTACATCATTCTCGAGGGCGCCCTCGAGGTAACCAAACGCGACGGAGCCAACGAGATCACGCTTGCGACCCGCGGTCCGCGCGAGGTCCTGGGCGAAATGAGCCTGATCGAGCAGGCGCCGCGTACCGCCTCGGTGCGGGCCACGGTTCCGAGCAAGCTTCTCGCGATCGGCCCCGAGGCCTTTCGCCAGCTCCTCGCGGGACATTCCGAGGCCGCGGCCACGCTGCTCCGCACGGTCACGGCGCGGCTGAGAAGCACCGAAGCCTCGCTGGTCCAGGCGGACAAGCTCGCGGCGCTCGGCACGCTCGCCGCGGGACTCGCGCACGAACTCAACAACCCGGCCGCCGCGATCCAGCGTTCCACCGGATACCTGGGGCAGGCCTTCGAGAGCTGGCGCGGCCGCACCGTCGAACTCGGCATGCTCGATCTGTCGCCGGACGAACGAGTGGGACTGGCGGAGCTGGAGAAGGGCATTGCGGACTGTCGGCTGACGCGCGCGTCCGACGTCGAGGCGCGCCGGGCCGAGTCGCGGCTGGGCGACCGGCTCGAAGCGCTCGGCGTCGCCGACCCCTGGGAACTCGCCCCCGCCATGGCCGCCTTCGGCTGGTCGGCAGACCGGATCGACCCCGTCGCCGCGCGCTTCACCCCGGTTCACGTCGTGCCGGTGCTGCAGTGGCTCGGGGCCGGGCTCGCAGCCCAGCAGCTGATGGAGGAGATCGAACGGGCCGCACAGGCCATCTCGGGCATCGTGCGTTCGGTCAAATCCTACGCCTATCTCGACCAAGCGCCGGTGCAGGATGTCGACATCGTCATGAGCCTCGATGACACGCTGATGATCCTCAACCACAAGCTCAAGCACGGCGTCTCGGTGTTGAGGAACTACGAGCCCGCCCTGCCCCGCATCGAGGCCTATGCCGGTGAACTCAACCAGGTGTGGACCAACCTCATCGACAATGCCGTGCAGGCCATGGATGGCACCGGCCAGCTCGAAGTCGGCGCGCGGCGGCTCGGCGAGGAAGTGGAGGTGATGGTGGCCGACAGCGGCCCGGGCATCCCCGAAGACGTGAAAGGACGTATATTCGAGCCGTTCTTCACCACCAAGGCGCAGGGGGTAGGCACCGGCCTCGGCCTCCATATCGCCCACAACATCGTGGTCAACCGGCACCATGGCCGCATCGGCTTCAGCTCACGTCCCGGCCGAACCGAGTTCCGCGTCGTGCTGCCGTTGCGGCTGAGCCGACCGGCGGAGGGGGACGATGGTCAATGAGCGAAGGAAGCGCCTGCAGCCATATCGGCCTGATCCGCGACGTCGTGCCGACGACCCCCGAAGGTTGCGAGGAATGCCTGCAGTCGGGCGACGAATGGGTTCACCTGAGGGTCTGCCTCGTCTGCGGCCATGTCGGCTGCTGCGACGCCTCCCCCAACCGCCACGCCCGCCGCCACTTCCACGAAACCGGCCACCCGGTGATCCAGTCATACGAGCCGGGCGAGACCTGGCGCTACTGCTTCGCCGACGACACCGAGCTGCCGCCGGGCTTGCCGATACGGCGGTGATAGAACTGGCGCGCGCGCACCGACGCTGTCGGGTTCGACTCAGAAGGTGATCAATGGAGAGGCTGGAGCGGGTGAAGGGAATCGAACCCTCGTCGTAAGCTTGGGAAGCTTCTGCTCTACCATTGAGCTACACCCGCAGCGGGTTCGTATGTGCCGGAGATGGGGCGATGCGTCAAGGGCGAGGGCCGCGGGCTGTTCGCCTACCCCAGCGCCCCAAGAAACACGGGCGGATGGCCCTGCTGGAGCCGTACGGCCGTCAATGGCCCACCGGCGAACGCGCCCGTGTCTATTCCGATGCGCCAGGGTCGGAGTTGAGGCTCGAGCTCCGGCGTGTGGCCGTGAACGACGATCTCGCCCTCGATGCCGCCTCCTTCCAGGAAAGGTTCGCGGATCCAGAGCAGGTCGTCTTCCGCCTGCTCATCGGCGGGTATTCCGGGGCGCATCCCGGCGTGGACGAACTGGTAGCCGGGCAGTGACAGGCTCACGGGCAGGTGGCTGAGGAACTGCAGGTGGGCCTCTGGGATGAGGCTCGCGAGATCGGTGGCGACGCTGCGCAGCCATCGGGTCCCGGCAGGACTCGTGCGCTGGCGGAAACCATAGGACAACGCGGTGTCCAGGCCACCGAACTCCAGCCACTGGGCGTTGCCGACCGGGTCGGTGAGGAAGCCCAGCATCATCTGCTCATGATTGCCCGCCAGTGCGATGCGCTTGAAGCCGTCCAATGGCTTCATCAGGTGCGAAACGACGCGTGCCGACTGCGGCCCGCGATCGACATAGTCGCCGAGGGTCACGATCCATCGCTCGCCCGCAATGGCCCGCGCATCGTCGGCGATCTGACGCTCGAGCGCGACAAGCTGCTCGTAGCAGCCGTGGATGTCGCCGATCGCATAGACCACCGCCGGCCACTCGGCAGCGTGCAATCGCGGCCGCTGGGCTTGCTGCGGCGCTGGCGTGGGGCGCCCCATGAGCGCGCGGAAGAAGGCAAGCATCAACGGCACTCCCCGCAAGCGAAAGGCCTGCTGTCCGACGTCCGCCCCACCACCGTCATGTGTCGCATTGACCTACCTCACCGGACGATCGCCCGTCACTCGGACAGTCGCTGTTCCGTCCAATCTCTCCCGCGAGGCGCCAGGCAGGGTGCAGCCAGGACATCGACGGTTACGAGCCGTGGATACTAACCAGTCCTTAACGAAGAGCGGAGTGCCGGTCCATGCAGTTTGGCCAAGCCGGATACACGGGGGCGAATCTCGCGGCACGGTCTTCCATCGCGAGGGCATAATTACACCGTAACCAGAACTTATCTGGCCACCAGGGACTCGGATGATCTGGCTGATACCATTTGCGGTCGGGGCGTTGGCGGGCTTCCTGCGATCGGTGATGGCTGTGGTGTTGGCCGCGGTTGTTATCGCCGCCTGTGCTATCGTCCTGCGTCTCGCATTCGGTGCTTCGCTCCAGGACCTGCTCCTCGTCATACTGAGCTTCAACGCCGGCATCCTGGCTGGCGTCCTGGCCGCCCGACTCCTGTACCGCGGATAGACCTCACGCATCCACACCGCGTAATGGGCGTGGGCGTTGCTGGTACATACATACTCCTCGCAACGGCAGGCGTCACACATGCATGACCGATCGTCATGCACTTTCATCAAGATGCACCAGCCACACGCGATGTCTCGCTGAATTGGATGGTAAATAACCACCCCGTACACGCATAACTTTACCGCAAGCATATGCAAGATCAATTGTCCAAATCCGCTTTTGGACGCTTTGTTGCTGTCAGGCGGCAACCCCCACAACCGCCTCTTCAACGATCAACTCATCTTGGGAGAGTATATATGCGTGCAATTCTTCTCGCCGGCGTGGCAGTCATGGCCTTCGCCCCGCTGAGCACCACGACCGCGAATGCCGGCAGTGCCTGGTATATCGCCAAGCACCTCCTCTGGGAGTGCAAGGAAGAAGTCCACCACACCAAGCCGCAGGCCAACTGCGGCGCGAACTATGTCGGCGGCCACTACGGCTCGAGCGACGACAACACCCAGAAGATCAAGCAGCGAAACAAGGCCTTCCTCTACGGCACCGATCCTGACGACCTGAAGCAGGTCAACCTGGGCGTGAACGTGGTCAACAAGGGCGACTACAACTACCAGTCGATCAAGCAGTCCAACAAGGCCATCGGGATCTACAGCGACGACATCGAGCAGAAGAACGTCGGCGTCAACACTGTCGATCACGGTGACGGCAATACCCAGAAGATCGAGCAGAAGAACTTCGCCAAGGCCGTCGGCACGGACGAAGACATCGAGCAGAAGAACGTCGCCACGAATTCGGTCGAGAACGGCGACGACAACTACCAGTCGATTGACCAGTCCAATGGGCTGATCGCCATCGGCAGCTACTAAGGGAGGCCGGAATGCTCGGACGTTTCGCTCTCGTCAGCGTAGTGCTGACGGCCCTGAGCGCACCAACGGCGATTGCCGGCTCAGTGCCAATCTGGCTCCTCAAGAAGCAGTGTGAGGAGTCTCCTAACTCGGTCAAGCTCTGCGCTCACCAGTTTGCCTTTGGCAGCCGTAACTGGGCAGTGACGAAGCAGAAGACCGAGCTCGGCTACCCGACGTCGTCCACCGTGTTCTCCGTCACCATCCAGAATGGCGACGACAACGCGGCCTATACCGGCCAGTACGGAACGGACCTGTCTGCCAAGACCATCCAGAATGGCAACCGCAACAAGTCCGGCATCCTCCAGGTTGGCGACGATCACGAGACGACGATCATCCAGAATGGCAACGGCAACTGGTCTGCCGCGAGCAGCCAGGGTGACGACGTCACGGTCAAGATCGTGTCCAACAGCTACTGAGCGTAGCGGCTGAGGGCCGGCCTCAAGTCGGCCCTCACAATCTCCTTCCGGCGCCGACATTCAGGCTCTGCGCTGTCGGTGCCTCACGTAGGTTCCTGGGCAGAAAGACGTGACGCATCGGGGAACGGGCCTGGCTTCCAAGAATGTTGGTCCCTCGGGGAAGGGTAACGGGGATGGATTGCACAATCGTACGATTGGAGGCGGGCACCGGCGTTCAGCTGCTGGGCCTCGCCGTTTCGGATGCGCCGGCGCGCATCCACTATGTGCTCACCGTGGCCCAATCGGGAAACGCGGGAGCCTCAATGATCTCCGAGATCGGTGATGTCGATGTACCGCCTCACATACCGACGGAGTTCGGCCACACGCGGCTGCCGCTACGAGACACCCAGCTTGACGCGCACCTGATCGTTACGTGGGAGGAGGGCAAGATCGAATGCGATCTCGTCCAGGCGCCGGACGACGTCTAGCGCTAGCATCATACTACGTCATAGGGAAAGGCCCAGCACGTGCCGGGCCCTTTGGCTTCCTGCTCGCGGATCGGTCAGAACGTACCGGTCCACGACGCGGTGATGGCAAAGTTCACCATGCTGCCCCAGGAAACGCTGGGCGCACCCGTGGGAGGATCGCCCGGCGTCCAGCTGGCACCGTTGTCGTATGCCGGATCGCTCACGCGGTCATGCGTCACGGTCGCGACCTGCGAAAGATACTCGAGGCTGCCGCCGAGCGAGATCGCCTGGTTCTCGCTGACTGCCCAGGTGATTGCCGCGTTACCGCGCGCAGCAAAGGCGATCGTTCCGTCGTCGATATCATCGAGGTCGAGATCCGCCCCTTCAACCGTGACGGGAAGTTGAGTGATCGGCTCAACGTCTTCGGTGTTCGGGTCATCAAAAACGCCGCCGCCGGTCGAGTACGTGTCGTGCCCTCTCCAGCTAGCGGACACGCCGTACACGCCGCCTTCAAGCCCTATGCTGAAGATCATGCCCGTGCCGATTCCCCACGACGCCGTACCGCCCAGGATGCCGCCGAAGTAGTGGCTGTCCAGGTCCTCTTCGGACGAAATCGTAAAGTCCGGCAGAGTCAAACCCTCACCAACTTCCGCAAGATCGATGGTGACGTCCGTGTCGGTGTCCTGGAACAGGCCGCGGTAGCTCGGCCCGGTATAGACCGATACGGCAGCGCCACCATAGCTGGCGTTTCCAAGACCGATCGTTAGATCGGCGCCCGTATAGAACAGATCCCGGCTGGTGTTTGTCGTGATCTCAAGACCGTCAAGATTGCCGGTAATGACCGCGATGCCCCCTGTCACGTCTGCAATGGCACCGAATGCCGTCCTACCACCGTCGACGGTAGCCACACCGATCACGAAACCGCTTCCATCTTCAGCAAGCGCAACGGCGGCACCACTCGTAGTGCCTCCCGATATATCTACTTTTGAATCGTTCTCGCCAGGAACAGGGTCGCCGGGCGGTGGCGGAGAGATTGTTACGTCGGCAGTAAGGTCGTTGGCCGTATTCAATGTGATACTGCTCTCACCGCCCGGGGTCGAAAGACCCGAAATAAAGACCGTTCCCTGGCCGCCGAACGACTGGCTCGAGCTGCTGTCGTCGCTGGCAAAGCCGCCGATGAGATTGAAGCCCAGGATGATGTCCCAGTCGTTGTAGGTGCCGGTCGTGACGCTGCCGGAGACGGTGGCTATCCCGCCGAACAGCGGGTCATCGGTCCCGCCGGCGAAGAGGCCGTCGTCGAATTCGGGCATCCAGAACCCACCCAGACCGAAGCTCCCGGTCAGCGCGTAGATGGGCACATCTTCCACTACTACGGGTTCGGCAAGGACATCTGCCGCCAGCGCCGTGGAGGTCATCAGTGCAGGGATAAGAGCGCTTAGCGCAAACAGACGTGTCATGGCTTGTCTTAGCCTCCTCAAACAACGTGTCCAAGGTGCCTCGATTCAAACAAATTGTCGATGGTTTCAGACCAATTCCCGCCCCGTTTTGACTTACTACCAAGAAACTAGTACTTTCTTTCGCAGCAGCTTGATTCAGCAAATGAATCCGCCGACCCACCGATGGGGATAAGTTCGGGCGTTCTCCAAAATCGCCAAAGTGTGGCTGAGATGCCACGGTTTCCGGGGCTTTCCGGGGTACGGAAGCGTACCAAAAACTGACCTAGAGGCAGGTCAGCGCCAGCCGAGTCAGCAAAGAAACAAGTTCCGATTGGCGCCTCGTTCCAGTCTTCCTCATCACACCCACAAGTTGATTCCGCAGCGTTTGCTTGGCGACCTCGCGCTCGCGCGCAAAGTCGGCGAGCGTAGCCCCGTTGACCAGCGCCTCGGCGAGCCGCGCCTCGGACTCCGTCAGCCCAAAGGCACGCCACAGCAGGTCCATGGGCAGCGACGACACTTCGAAGCTGCCGTGCACGACCAGCATCACGAGCGGCCCGGGATCGAGAATGGCGTCGTGCAGCTGGTAGTGCTGGTTGCCGCGCGAGGCGACACGGGCGATGGCGAAGTAGCGCTCGTCGACGCCCGGCCGACTGATCTGAAGAACCGATGTCGGCGTGCGCTTGGAGGCCGCCGTGCGCTGCACCAGTTCGCGCAGCATCTCGTCGGTGTGCCCGTCGCCGGCACGCAGGATGCCATCCGAGCTCGAGAAGGGCCCGTTATTGTGCCGCCTCAGGCTCTCGGCGTGGAAGTTGGAGTAGTGGATGCGCATCGCCTGGTCGACGAAGAACACCGTGAAGGGCAGGTCTTCGACGACGCTGTCGAGGTAGCCCTTTCCTGCCGGGAACCGGGACCGGGCAGATATCTCGATCGCCCGACCCAGATGGTACCCGGCCTCACCGAGTACGGCCGCAGCGCGTTCACGGGCCGCGGTATCGGCGGCGGGGTAGCGGATCTCCAGCGTGAGCTGGCGCGTTCCCTCGCGCAGGATCACAACTCGGGTCCCCGCGCCGAAGTCACCCTGCTTGTTCAGCCAGCGTCCGACGTAGTCCGATCCGGCAGAGGTTCCGGGGGGGACCAGTTGATCGTCATGGTAGACCTGGAACGGGGGACGGTCCGAGATCGCCTCCAGCCACGGGTTGAGCGCCGCAAACGTCGTGACATAGGCCCCGACGGCGGACGGCTGGAGGCCGCGCTGCGCGAAAACGATGTTCCGTCGCGACGCCAGGTCATCGCCGGATACCAGTACGAGGCTGCCCGGAAACGATCCGCTGAGGATGTCCAGGATACCGTCCCAGGTCGTCCGGCCAAGGGCCATGTCATAAATGCAGCTTATGAGGCTACTCGGTGAATGCCCCATGTCCCGTTACTCGCCGTCCAAGCGCCCAGCCGCACCAATGGCGCCGGTCGTACGGACGAAGAGATGCCCGTTCGACCTCGACCGACATCCTGAGATGCCGGTCGTAGCTCCACGCTGCACCGTTCCCCCCGGTTCAGACGTCGGAGATGCAGTAAATCGGTCCGATAGATCAGACCAGCCACCTGCCTTCCCCGCAGACGCACTACAGTGCGACCTCCTACGGCGGTAGTTGGGTATGACAATACTGCCCAAACAGACGCCGCGCAACACTTCTACTTTAAGTATCATCGAAGTGAACGGCTGACGCTCGATCGGAGCAGCCCTCTCGCGCCACAGCTCACAAGGATAAGTTCGTATTCCGTAATTAATTGACTCGCTTCGCATTGGCGGCGGCTTTACCAGGGCACGCCGAAGGGAATCCCCAAGCATTTCCAGCAGATTCAGGGCGCTCCGGGTCGAACAATGCCTAAATCGTGATCCGAATGCGCCCCCTCGAAGGGACACTCGACGGACGCGGGCCAATCGGCATTGCGAGAAAGCCCGGGCAGGACAGATCAAATTGTTGTTTTCAACTAAAGTAATAACTTAGTATTCGGAAAGCTCTCAATGCCACGGACCATGCGTGCAGATGGCGGACGGGAGCCCGCCAGCCGGTGCCGCGAGCCGCCATTCAGATCCATCGAAACGCTGAAATCCGGCCCACTTGGCACCGCGCTTGAATCAGGGACGGCATGGGACGGTTTTGCCTCAGGACAGGCCGATACTTATCGATGCCCACCTCCAGCCCGGTCAAGCCGCCTACAGCGAGAACGGCTTGAAGTGCTTGCTGAGCTTGAGCGTCTGGGCCTGGTAGTTCGAACCGAGGCCGGTGCCGTAGAGGCGGTCGGGGGCCTCGGCGAGGCGCTCGTAGATCAGGCGGCCGATGGTTTGGCCGTGGCCGAGCAGGAACGGCACTTCGCGGCTGCGGACTTCGAGCACGGCGCGGCTGCCGGTGCCGCCGGCGGCCGAGTGGCCGAAGCCGGGATCGAAGAAGCCGGCATAGTGGACGCGGAACTCGCCCACCAGCGGGTCGAACGGCACCATTTCGGCGGCATAGGCCGGCGGAACGTGGACGCTCTCGCGCGACACCAGGATGTAGAACTCGTCGGGGTCGAGGATGAACTCGTCCGACTGACGGTTGATAAGCGGCTCCCAGTAATCCAGCACATCGAGGTTGTCCTTGATGTCCATATCGATGACCGGGGTGTGGCGCTTGGACCGGAAGCCGATCAGCCCGCCCCTGCCCTCGCCCTTCAGATCGATCGACAGCAGCACGCCCTCGCCGACCTCGGCATTGGCGTCGAAAACCAGCGTTTCGATGTTGTGGAGCGAGCGGTGCTCGTGAACGCTCAGCCGGCTGTCGCCGACCCGGAAGCGCATCTGGCTGAGGCGCGAGCCGGTCCGGACCCGCACCGGGAAGGTGCGCGGGCTGATTTCGAGGTAAAGCGGTCCCTTGTAGCCATGCGGCAGCGTGTCGAAGCCGCGGACAAAGTCGCCGATGACACGCGTGAAGACATCGAGTCGCCCGGTCGAACTCTTGGGGTTGGCGCCGGCGGCGACGTTCTCGGGCAGGTCGAGGCTTTCGAGCAGCGGCACCAGGTAGACGCAGCCTCGCTCCAGCACGGCGCCATCGGTGAGGTCGAGCTCGTGAAGCTTCAGCCTCCCGATGCGATCGGCGACCGTATGCTCGGGGCCGGGCAGGAAGCTCGAGCGCACGCGATAGGCCACACGGCCCAGCCGCAGGTCGAGGCTGGCGGGCTGCACCTGGTCGGCATCGAACGGGCGGTCGGCGCGTATGCCGCCACCGTTCGCCAGCCGCTCGATGATGCGGGCGGGAAAAACGCCCTTGGGCCAAAGTTCGCTTTGCAACTACACCTACCCTGAACCCAGCGATCACCGCCCAGCAGGATCGCTCCGGGATTCACTGGCCGCCGGTATCGCAGAAAACTCTGCGGCTTCCTGATCCGGCTCCGCTTCTCCCCTACCAACCTCAACCGTTGACGCCAAGTCGGCTTGGGTCGTATATCCCCCGTATGCGCCCCTGCGGACACGCCGTGGTGCTGGTGGCGATTTGGCCGGTCTGATTGCAGCCACCTAAAACAAGTCGCTAAAGGGACCTTCGAGCCGGCCGCAAACGCGTGCCGGCTTTTTCGTTTCGAGGCTCATTCGATGTCCAGATCCAAGAACCCGCTGAGCGACGAGAAGAACCGCGCTCCGGCCACCATGCTCGTCCATGGCGGCACACAGCGGAGCCAGTTCAAAGAGACGTCGGAAGCGATCTTCATGAACTCGGGCTACTCCTACCCGAGCTCGCAATATGCCGAGGACCTGTTCCTCAACAAGATCAACAAGCCCGCCCACAACTACTCGCGCTTCGCCAACCCGACCATGGAGATGTTCCAGGACAGGATGGCGCTGCTGGAGGGGGCAGAAGCCGCGCGCGCTTTCGCCACCGGCATGTCGGCCGTCACCAATGCGGTGATGAGCCAGGTGCGGGCGGGCGACCATATCGTCGCGGCGCGGGCGCTGTTCGGCGGCTGCCGCTACGTGGTCGAGGACCTGATGCCGCGTTTCGGCGTGCCCTCGACGCTGGTCGACGGCCGCGACCCCGAGAACTTCGCGCGGGCGATGCAGAAGAACACCAAGGTCATCTTCATCGAGACGCCCACCAACCCGACGCTCGAGCTGGTCGATATCGCTGCGGTGGCTGAAATCGCCAAGGCGCATGGCGCCAAGCTGATCGTCGACAACGTGTTTGCCACGGCCATGTTCCAGAAGCCGTTGCAGCTCGGTGCCGACCTCGTCACGTACTCGGCGACCAAGCACATCGACGGCCAGGGCCGCGCGCTGGGCGGCGTCGTGCTCGGGAGCAAGGAACTGATCGAGGGTGACGTGCACACGTTGCTGCGCCAGACCGGGCCGTCACTGTCGCCGTTCAACGCGTGGGTGCTGCTCAAGGGCGTCGAGACGCTGCCGATCCGCGTCAAGCAGATGACCGAGAGCGCGGCCAAGGTAGCCGATTTCCTCGCGGGCCATCCCAAGATCGAGCACGTGTCCTACCCGTTCCATCCGTCTCACCCCCAGTATGAATTGGCGAAGCGGCAGATGAAGAGCGGTTCGACGCTGGTGGCGTTCGAGGTCAAGGGCGGTCGTGAGGCGGCGTTCGCATTGTCGGACGCGCTGGCGGTGATCCTGATTTCGAACAACCTGGGCGACGCCAAGTCGCTGATCACCCACCCCGGTACGACGACGCATGCGCGCTTCACCGAGGAGGTCCGCCTCGAAGCCGGCATCACCCCGGGCCTGCTGCGGCTGTCGGTGGGGCTCGAGGACAGCGAGGACCTGATCAAGGACCTCGAGTTCGGTCTGAGCCAGATCTAGGGAACGCTCCCTTCGAACCTGAAGGCGGCCGCTTGGGCGGCCGCCATTTGTCGCGATGCCGTCATACGGCGGCGGCACCCTCCGAGCTATCCACAGGCGGCTCCGTCGCGGAACGAGAAACCGCGTTTAAATTCAACGACATCCTCTGTCACAAAAGTGCAATCCGGTTGTCATAAAACGTTGTGACAACGCCCATAGGTTCCGCCCTGCAGACAGGGCGGCCGGGGAGCCGGGACCGCCGAATGGCCTTAAACGGCCACTCCTTCCGAAAGGGACAGACATCATGAAGATTGCAGTTTTCGCGAGCGCCGCGGTCATCGCGCTTGCCGCCGGCCTCGGCGCGGCCGCCGCCCGGGACCAGGTCCAGGTCGCCGGTTCGTCCACCGTCCTGCCCTACGCCAAGATCGTCGCCGAGCAGTTCGGCGAAGCCTTCCCCGACTTCAAGACCCCGGTCATCGAGTCTGGTGGTTCGGGCGCCGGCATCAAGCAGTTCTGTGAAGGCGTCGGCGAAGACAAGATCGACATCGCCAACTCCTCGCGCGCCATCAAGGCCGAAGAGCTCGAGACCTGCAAGGCGAACGGCGTGGCCGACGTCGAGGAAGTCAAGATCGGCTACGACGGCATCGTGTTCGCCTCGGACATCGCCGGCCCGGACTTCGCCTTCACGCCGGCCGACATCTACAAGGCCCTCGCCGCTCAGGTAATCGTCGACGGCAAGCTCGTCGCCAACCCCTACACCAAGTGGAGCGAAGTGAACCCGGCTTTCCCCCAGTGGGATATCGCCGCCTACATCCCGGGCGAGAAGCACGGCACCCGTGAGGTTTTCGAGACCAAGCTCCTCGAAGGCGGTTGCGACAAGCCGGCCCTGACCGCCGCCGGTATCGCCGATGCCGACCTGTTCAAGACCTGCGTCGCGGTCCGCAAGGACGGCAAGGCCGTGGACATCGACGGCGACTACACCGAGACCCTCGCCCGCATCGACAGCAACAAGACCGGCATCGGCGTGTTCGGCCTGTCGTTCTACGAGAACAATGCCGACAAGCTGAAGGTCGCGACCGTCGGCGGCATCGTGCCCTCGACCGAGTCGATCTCGTCGGGTGAGTATCCGGTCTCCCGTCCGCTGTTCTTCTACGTCAAGAAGGCCCACATCGGCGTCATCCCTGGCCTCAAGGAGTATGTGGATTTCTTCATCTCCGACGACATGATCGGCCCCGACTCGCCGCTGGCAGAGTATGGCCTCGTCGCCGCTCCGGAGGCCGAGCGTGAAGAGATCCGCGCCAGGTTCGAAGCTGGCACCGTTCTCTGATTATTCGGCGCGGGCCCCAGGGCCCGCGCCTTACCGCCCTGGAGCGGTCCTGTTCGTTCAATGTGAGGCGTAGATGTCCGCAGGTTGGGTCGTTGCCATAGTTCTCGCCATCGGCGCAGTGGCGTACTTCTTTGCGGCCCAGCGCGCCCGGACGCAGCGCGACGGGGCAGATCGCCGCACTGAACAGGCGCACTCGCTGCCGACCTATCACGGCTGGCTGAGCTTCCTGCTCGCCACCCTTCCCGCCCTCATCGTCTTCCTCGTGCTGAGCTCGGTTTCCAGCGGCCTGCTCGAGAACCGCGTGCGCACCGAGGTCACCTCCCATGTCGGGGACAGCGCCGGGTCCAGCCTGCAGATCGGCATCGTGCACAATGCTGCCAACGCGCTGACGCGGCTTGGTCTTTCCGGGACCAACGTTCCCACCAGTTACGCCGCCCTGCGTGACATGGCTTCGTCCGCCGGCATCGTGCTGGCCCAGAGCGGCGAGGACTACATGGTCCCGCTCGCCGCGTCGGTGAACGAGGATGCCGGCGCCCACAGGCTGCTCATCCACGGCCTGACACTGGCCCTGGCGCTCGCCGGCGCCGCCTTCGCCTATTCCCGCATCCGGCTGCGCCTCAGGGCCCGCAACGAGGTCGAACGCATCGTCCTGTGGAGCCTGATTGCCGCCTCGAGCGTCGCAATTCTCACCACCGTCGGCATCGTGCTCTCGATGCTGGGCGAGACGATGCGGTTCTTCTCCGAGATCAACCCGCTCAACTTCTTCTTCGGCACCGTCTGGGATCCGCGCTTCGCAGCAGCGGGTTCGACTGGCGAGGAAGGCCAGTTCGGCCTCATCCCCCTGCTTTCGGGCACGCTCTACATCGCGCTGGTGTCGATGCTCTTCGCCGTGCCGGTCGGCCTGATGGCTGCCGTCTACATGGGTGAGTACGCCACGCCTCGCATCCGCTCCATCGTCAAGCCGCTGCTCGAGCTGCTCGCGGGCATTCCCACGATCGTCTACGGCATCTTCGCCGTAGTCACGCTTGGGCCCTTCCTGCGCGACCTGTCGGCGGCACTATCCGGCGGCTTTGCCTTCATCCAGTCGCAGTCGGTGTTCACGGCCGGCATCGTCATGGGCGTGATGCTCATCCCGGTGGTGTCGTCGCTCTCCGATGACGTGATCACCGCCGTGCCCCGCGCCATGCGCGACGGCTCCCTGGCGCTTGGCGCCACCCGTTCGGAAACGATCCGCCGGGTGATCCTGCCGGCGGCCCTCCCCGGCATCGTCGGCGCCCTGCTGCTGACCGCCTCGCGCGCCATTGGAGAGACCATGATCGTGGTGCTCGCGGCCGGTGTGGCGGCCCGCCTGACCATCAACCCGTTCGAGGCGATGACGACGATCACCGTCAAGATCGTCAACCAGCTGACCGGCGACCTCGAGTTCAACTCGCCGCAGACGCTGGTGGCCTTCGCCCTCGGGCTTACCCTGTTCGCCATCACCCTCGGCATGAACGTCTATGCGCTCTACATCGTGCGCAAGTACCGGGAGCAGTATGAATGACCGACGCTGCCTTGCCCCATAGCGCCGTCGAAGCCGACGCTCCCGCGCGCCGCGACTTCGGTCTGAAGCGCCGCCACGCCGCGGAACGCCGGTTCCGCCTGTACGGGATCGTGGCAATCTTCATCGGCCTGGGCTTCCTCGCGATCCTCCTCGTCTCGATCGTCAGCAAGGGCTACACCGCCTTCGTCCAGACCGCGATCACCGTGCCGGTGGAGTTCTCCGCCGACATCATCGACAAGGACAATGAGCGCGCCACCAACCCGCGCGTCCTCGTCTCGGCGAACTATCCGGTGGTCGCCCGAAATGCCGTCGCGAAGGCGCTGGGTGTCTCGCCCGACGACAAGGCGGCGATGCGCGAAGTGGCCAAGTTCGTCTCCGACGGCAACCGCGCCACGCTGCGCCAGATCGTGATGGAAGACCCCTCGGTCATCGGCACGACGCGCGACGTCACGCTCCTTGCTGCCGCCGACATCGACAGCGCCAACAAGGGGCAGATCGATCTGGCGGTGCCCCAGGACAAGCGCAAGGTTTCCGACCGGCAGATCGCCTGGCTCGACCAGCTCAAGGCCGAGGGCGCAATCTCGACCCCGTTCAACTGGGGCCTGTTGACCTTCGGCGCCTCCAGCCGTCCCGAGACGTCGGGCCTGGGCGTCGCGCTCGCCGGATCTCTCTACATGATGGCGATCGTGCTGCTCTGCGCGCTGCCCATCGGCGTCGCCGCCTCGATCTATCTCGAGGAGTTCGCCAAGAAAGACCGCTTCACGGACTTCATCGAGGTGAACATCAACAACCTCGCGGCGGTGCCTTCCATCGTCTTCGGCCTCCTCGGCCTCGCGGTCTTCATCAACTTCTTCGGCCTGCCGCGTTCGGCGCCGATCGTGGGCGGGCTCGTCCTGACGCTGATGACGCTGCCCACCATCATCATCGCCACGCGCGCCGCGCTCCGCTCGGTGCCGCCCTCGATCCGCACGGCCGCCCTCGGCGTCGGCGCCAGCAAGATGCAGATGGTGTTCGACCACGTGCTGCCGCTCGCGACGCCCGGTATCCTCACCGGCACGATCATCGGCCTCGCACGTGCGCTGGGCGAGACTGCGCCGCTGCTGCTCATCGGCATGGTGGCCTTCGTCGCCGATGCCCCGACCTCTCCGCTCAGTCCCGCGACGGCCCTCCCGGTCCAGATCTACATGTGGTCCAACGAGGCCGAGCGCGCCTTCGTCGAGCGCACCTCGGGCGCGATCATCGTGCTGCTCGCATTCCTTGCCATCATGAACATTGCTGCGATCCTGCTGCGCCGCCACTTCGAGCGCCGCTGGTAAGCCCCACCTGGATGAACGACATGTCCCTCGAAACCGTCGCCACCACTTCCGCCGCCCCGGTCACCGCACCGCGCAACGCCCCGCCCAAGATGCAGGGCGAGAAGGTGTGCGTGTTCTATGGCGCCAAGCAGGCCCTGTTCGATGTCGACCTCAAGATCGAGCAGTTCAGCGTCACTTCGCTGATCGGCCCCTCGGGTTGCGGCAAGTCCACGTTCCTGCGCTCGCTCAACCGGATGAACGACACCATCGACGGCTGCCGCGTCAGCGGCAAGATCACGCTCGACAAGGACGATATCTACGATCCCTCGATCGACGTGGTGGAGCTGCGTGCCCGCGTGGGCATGGTGTTCCAGAAGCCCAATCCGTTCCCCAAGTCGATCTACGAGAACGTCGCCTACGGCCCGCGCATCCACGGCATCGCGCGCAACAAGACCGACATGGACGAGATCGTCCATTCCTCGCTGCGCCGCGCCGGCCTGTGGAACGAGGTGAAGGATCGCCTCAACGAGCCCGGCACCGGCCTCTCGGGCGGCCAGCAGCAGCGCCTCTGCATCGCGCGCGCCATCGCCACGCGCCCCGAAGTGCTCCTGATGGACGAGCCCTGCTCGGCCCTCGACCCCATCGCGACTGCCGTGATCGAGGAACTGATCGACGAGCTGCGCGAGAACTTCACCATCGTCATCGTCACCCACTCCATGCAGCAGGCCGCCCGCGTCAGCCAGAAGACCGCGTTCTTCCACCTCGGTAAGCTCATCGAGGAAGGCAAGACCGAGGACATCTTCACCAATCCTCGGAACAAGCAGACGCAGGACTACATCACCGGCCGTATCGGCTGACCGCGACAAGGATCCGAACCACAATGGCCACGACGCTCAACGAGCACATCGTCACCTCCTACGAGGACGAGCTCACCAACCTCAACAAGGCCATCTCCGAGATGGGCGGCATGGTTGAGCAGGCGATCACCGAGTCGGCGGTCGCGCTCCTCCGGCTCGACCACCAGCAGGCCCAGAACGTGCGCGCCTTCGACAAGCGCATCGACGAGATGCAGCAGCGCATCAACGATGCCGCGGTCTCCATCATCGCGCGCCGCCAGCCGATGGCGGCGGACCTGCGCATGGTCGTCACCGCGATCCAGGTCGCCAACGACCTCGAGCGCACTGGCGACATGGCCAAGCAACTGGCAAAGCGTGCGCTGCAGATCGAGACGCTGGGTCTCGCGCCGAAGTTCTACAACGGTATCAAGCACCTCAAGGAGCTAGTAGCCCAGCAGCTGAAGTCGGCGCTCGACGCCTATCTCGGTCGCGACTCCAAGGCCGCGGTCGAGGTGTGCGGCCGCGACGACCAGGTCGATGCGCTCTACACCTCGCTGTTCCGCGAACTCCTTACCTACATGATGGAAGATCCGCGCAATATCACGCAGTGCACGCACCTGCTGTTCTGCGCCAAGAGCCTCGAGCGCGTCGGCGACCACGCGACCAACATCGCTGAAGCCGCCTACTACCTCGAGACCGGACGCCATCTCGGCGCCGAAGAACAGCAGCGCCAGCCCCGTTAAGGACTAGCCCATGAGCGCCACCATCCTCATCGTCGAGGACGAAGCCGACCTCGCCGTGCTGCTCCGCTACAACCTCGAAGCCGAGGGGTTCCGCGTCGCGACCGCCGCTTCGGGTGACGAGGCCGTGGAGCGTATTCGCGACGGCGTGCCGGACCTGATCCTGCTCGACTGGATGCTGCCCGGCCTCTCGGGCATCGAGCTCTGCCGCCGCTGGCGCGCCAAGGAAGAGACGGCGCGCACGCCGATCATCATGATCACCGCGCGCGGCGAAGAAGAGGAACGCGTCCGCGGCCTTGCCACCGGCGCCGACGACTATGTGGTGAAGCCCTTCTCGATCCCGGAACTGCTGGCCCGCATCAACGCCCTGCTCCGCCGCTCAAGCCCGCAGCTCGTCACGGCAGTCCTCAAGGCCGGCGACCTCGAACTCGACCGCACCAGCCACCGCGTCCGCCGCGGCGGACGGGAAGTGCATCTCGGCCCCACCGAGTACCGCCTGCTCGAGTACCTGATGCGCCACCCCGGCCGGGTCTACTCACGCGAGCAGCTGCTCGACGGCGTCTGGGGCAATGATGTCTATGTCGACGAGCGCACCGTCGACGTCCATGTCGGGCGCCTCCGCAAGGCCATCAACCGCCACCGCGACGCCGACCCCATCCGCACCGTCCGCGGCGCCGGCTACGCCTTCGACGAACGCTTCGCCGCAATGAACTGAGCGGCCATAGGGCTGTCGGATCTCCAGCGCGTAGAGAGATTGTCCGCGGGTCAAGCCCGCGGATGACGACGATGCGCGCGAGCCAGTATCACCAGATGCCGGGGATCCAGCGGAAGTGGACGCGCTGCATATAGGCGGCATAGCCCGGCAGCTCTTCGCGCAGGGTCTGCTCTTCCGCCAGGGTGCGGAGCGCGAGGGCGACGGCGCAGATCAGCGCCGGGATCAGCGCTACGCCCGAGCCGAGGGCGAGCGCCGTGCCGGCGGCGAGTGCCGTACCACCGACATATCCTGGGTGCCGCACGGTGGCGTAGGGGCCGTCGTCGATGACCCTGTGCCCCCGATCAGTCTGTATGCGCACCGTGAGTTCGAAGTGCCGGTTGACCCCCTGCGCCCACGCGGTCAGCCAGAAGCCGCCGAGGAAGGCGGCATAGCCGAGCCAGACAAAGCCGTCGTGGAGTTGAAGCCAGCCCAGGCGGAAATCCAGACCGGCGACCGGCAGGATGGCGGCAATGGAGGTGATCGTCACCACGACGAAGGCGAGGTCCCAGGGCTTGGTGCCCGGCTGGACCTTGCGCCGGATGGCGAACAGTTCGTGGTCCGTGCGCCAGACATAGACGATGGCTACGGCCATCGCCGCGAGGAAGACCGCCAGGTACCACCAGGCGCGCTGCCAGGCGAGCGTCCCTGCCGGTACGAACAGCAGCAGGGTCATGACGATGATGGTGAGGGCCAGCGAACCGAGGGCGCGATACTCGTCGGCCCCGAAGCCGTGATGGGTGGCGTCGCGCATGTCGACCTCCCGTAGCAGCGGGGATTTTACCTCCGCCGCTACGGGCAAGTCATATCAATTGCTAGTGCTGGTGCGAGTGGTCGGTGTCGTCGAACTCATGCGGCTTGAAGTGGTAGTCCGCGGAGCAGAACTCGCACACCACCTCGATCTCGCCATCGACGACCATCTCCTGCCGCTCTTCGGCAGTGAAGTTGTCGCGCAACATCGCTTCGATCCGTCCAGCCGAGCAGGTACAACGCTCCTCGAGCTCGATCGGCTCGAAGACACGGACGCCGGGTTCGTGGAACAGCCGGAACAGCAGCCGCTCGGCCGACAGGTCGGGATCGGCGAGTTCGTCGTCACCGACCGTCGAGAGCAGGGCCCGGGTGGTCGTCCACTTGTCGTCCTCGACAAAGTCCGGATCGGTCATGTCCGGGTTGTCGAAGTTGCCATCCCCCGGCAGATCGGGCATTGCCGACTGGCCGTGCGGGGGCAGAAACTGCACCAGTGCACCGCCGGCGCGCCATTGCGGACCGCCCGCGCCACGCACCGAATGCTGGGCAACGGCGAGGCGGACGAGCGTCGGGATCTGCTCGGACTGCTGGAAGTAGGCGTGCGCCACGTCCTCGAGCGAGCCGCCTTCGAGAGCGACGATGCCCTGATAGCGGTCCATATGGCTACCCTGGTCGACCGTCATCGCCAGGTGCCCCTTGCCGAGCAGCTGCGCCGGCGAGGTCTCGCCGCGCTGGATGGCGCTCATGATCGCATCAGCATCGAACCGGGCATAGCCGCGCAGCCCGTCCGGCGCATCGAGGTCCACGACGATGAGGTTTACCGGACCGTCGGTCTGCGTCTGCAGGATGAAGCGGCCCTCGAACTTCAGCGACGAGCCGATCAGCGCGGCCAGAACGACCGCTTCGCCGAGCAGGCGAGCCACCGGATCGGGATAGTTGTGGCGATTAAGGATGGCATCGAGTGCCGCCCCGAGGCGAACGACCCGGCCGCGGCTGTCCAGCCGGTCGAGGGTGAAGGGCACCACGACGTCGTCGCCCGACTCCGGGCGATCGAGGCCATAGGTGCTGAGCTCAGTCTGCGTCATCGTCAAAATCCGATCTCGCGGAGCAATACCGCTCCGCAGGGGGACCGGCTCCGCGCCTTATTCAATTGTGCGCATCAGAGTTGGCAGAACGGCTAGATGTTCTGCCGGTCCTGGCCCAGGGCCCAGCACAGGATTGCCTTCTGGGCGTGAAGCCGGTTCTCGGCTTCATCAAAGACCACCGATTGCGGCCCGTCTATGACCTCGTCGGTCACCTCGTCGCCGCGATGGGCCGGCAGGCAGTGCATGAACAGCGCGTCCTTGTCGGCCAAGGCCATCAATTGGGTATTCACCTGGTAGGGTTTCAAGGCCCGGCGACGCTCGGCGGCATCGGTATCGCCCATCGAGACCCAGGTATCGGTGATGATGAGGTTGGCATCCTTCACCGCTTCTTCCGGATCCTCGATCAGCCGGACGGCCTTGCCGGCCTTCTTGATATCGGAGAGCAGGTCCTTTTCGGGCGCATATTCCTCGGGCACGGCGATGGTCAGCTCAGCGCCGAACAGCTCGGCGGCGTTCACCCAGCTGGCGAGCACGTTGTTGCTGTCCCCGACCCAGGCAACCTTGGCGCCCTTGATGTTGCCGCGGTGTTCCTCGAACGTCATCACGTCGGCCATGACCTGGCACGGGTGGGCGCGACGCGTGAGGCCGTTGATGACGGGAACGGTCGCAGCCTCCGCCAGCTCGAGCAGGTCGGCATGGGTCAGGATGCGGATCATGATCGCATCGACATAACGCGACATGACACGGGCGGTGTCGGCCAGCGTCTCCTCGCGCGAAAGCTGCATTTCCTGGCCGGTCAGCATGATGGTCTCGCCGCCGAGCTGACGCATGCCGACGTCGAACGAGACGCGCGTCCGGGTGGACTGGCGCTCGAAGATCATGGCCAGGACCTTGTCCTTGAGCAGCTGCGGTCGGTCCCCCTTCTTCAGGCGGTCTTTCAGTTCGACGGCCTGGTTCAGCATGCCGCGAAGCGTCACGGCATCGAAGTCGTCGAGATTGAGGAAGTGCCTAGGTGGGGTGGCGGTCATCAGACCTCTCCTTTCGGAACGCGACTGGGCGGGAGCTGCTGTCCCCCGCCCTTCAGATCGCGTCCAGCAATTGGGTCAGGCGGTGGCCTTGGCGGCCTCGAACTCTTCGAAGACGGCGGCGAGCCGGCTCACTGCCTCTTCGATATCGGCCTCGGTGACGACGAGCGGCGGCAGAAGGCGCAGCACGTTCTCGTTAGCTGTCATGGCCAGGAGGTGATGCTCGTCGCGGAGCTTGGCCACGACGTCACGCACCGGCGAGGCGATACGGATGCCCGCGAGCAGGCCCCGGCCGCGCAGTTCCAGCACCTGGTCGGGGAAGCGCTGGGCGAGCTGCTGCAGGTGCCACTTCAGCCGCTGGCCGACCTTGTCGACCTGGTCGAAGAAGCCGGGGGCCAGCATGCGGTCGAGCACGGCGTTGCCCATGGCGCAGGCCAGCGGGTTGCCGCCGTAAGTCGAGCCGTGGGTACCGGGAACCATGGACTTGGCTACCTCGCCCTTGGCGAGGCAGGCGCCGAGCGGGAAGCCGGCGCCGATACCCTTGGCGACGGCCATGATGTCGGGCTCGATGCCGCTCCACTCATGGGCGAAGAACTTGCCCGTGCGGCCGTAGCCGGACTGCACTTCGTCGAGGATGAGCAGCATGCCGTGCTTGTCGCATAGCGCGCGCAGTCCGCGCATGAAGTCGGCGGTCATTTCGGTGCAGCCGCCCTCGCCCTGGACGGGCTCGAGGAGGATGGCGCAGGTCTGGGGGGTAATCGCCTTCTCGACCGCGGCGAGATCATTGGGATCGACATGCTTGAAGCCAGGCAGCGCCGGGCCGAAGCCTTCGAGATAGTGCTCGTTGCCGGCCGCGGCGATCATACCCATGGTGCGGCCGTGGAACGAGCCGGTGAAGGCGATGACCTCGTAGCGGTCCTTCTCGCCGTTGGCCCAGAAGTAGTGGCGCGCCGTCTTGACCGCACACTCCACAGCCTCGGTGCCCGAGTTGGTGAAGAAGCAGGCGTCGGCGAACGTGTTCTCGACCAGCCGCTGACCCAGCCGCTCCTGCTCGGGAATGGTGAAGGTGTTGGCCGTGTGCCAGACCTTCTCGGCCGCCGCCTTGAGCGAGGCCACCATGTGCGGATCGCCATGGCCGAGCGCGTTCACCGCGACGCCGGCGTGGAAATCGAGGTACTCGGTGCCATCCTGCGCGAACAATCGCACGCCCTCGCCCCGCTCAAAAGCGAGGTTGGACCGGGCATACGTGCCGTATAGCGCAGACATGTTTCGCACCTTTCAGGGCTCGGGGAAGGGACTGTTGCAAAAGCCCCACAGAAACCAAAAACGCGCTGCCATCGGGCGGCGCGTTGTGGGTATTTCCATATGCCTTTGTGGCGTGATGAAGTCAACGGAAACGGGCTTTCCCGGGGGCAAGTGGCTGATTTGACTCGGCTTCGGGGGCTGCCCGATTCCTGCCACGTTATCCCCGTGTAAAACGCCCCCTAGTCTTGCACCAGATTCCGCGACCCGTGTAGTATCAAGGTGTTGGGACACGATATCTCGTGTGGCGGACCCATCTGACCTACGATGTGTAGCGTACCAGGCTGTTGCACGAGCAACGGCACGGTCTTGGAGTCCGTCCACGCCTCAAAGGCGGTTAGGAGCATTTGATTTGATGGGCTGGACTGAAGAACGCGTCGAGCTGCTCAAGAAACTTTGGCTTGAGGGGCTCAGCGCCAGTCAGATCGCGGGCGTGCTGGGTGAAGGTGTTACCCGCAATGCAGTGATCGGCAAGGTACATCGGCTGAAGCTCTCGGGCCGCGCCAAGCCTGCCACGTCGACCCCGCGGGTCCGGAGCGCTCCGCGCCCGGCCGCCCGTCGCGTGTCGTCGCCGGCCAGCGCCTCGCGTTCGAGCGGTCTGGGCAGCGTCATGAAGGCTCGCAACACCATCAGCGCCGGCGCCATCCAGGGCGCAACCGCGCTCAAGGTGTCGGAAGAGTTCGCGGTGGAACTCGAGGTCACGCCGCAGGCAGCCGAGCTGTTCATCCCGGTCGAGCAGCGGCTGAGCCTGCTGCAGCTCAACGAGCACACCTGCAAGTGGCCGATCGGCGATCCGCTGACCCCCGACTTCTACTTCTGCGGCCAGCACTCCGACGAGGGCAAGCCGTACTGCGAGTTCCACTCGCGCCGGGCCTACCACCAGCTCGACAAGAAGAAGCGCTGATACAGCACTGGGAATGAAGAGGCCGGGAGCGATCCCGGCCTTCGTTTTTGGAGCAGCGGAATGACCGCCAAGACCACCTATCTAGCCCTGCTGCGCGGCATCAATGTCGGCGGCAAGAACAAGGTGCCGATGGCGGGGCTGAAGAAGCTGCTCGAGGAGATCGGGCTCGAGGACGTTTCGACCTACATCCAGAGCGGCAATGCCATGTTCCGCTCCAGCCTCGCCGCCAGGACCATCGCCCGGATGATCGAGGAAGGGCTTACGGCGACGTTCAAGCTGGACGACGCACTGGTCAAGGTGCTGGTGCTCAGCCGCGACCAGCTCAAGGCCGTGGTCGACAAGCGGCCGAAGGGCTTCGGCGACGAGCCGGACAAATTCCACAGCGACGCGATCTTCCTGATGGAGATCGACGGGGACGAGGCCCTCGCAGTGTTCAAGCCGCGCGACGGCGTGGACAAGGTGTGGCCCGGCGAGGGCGTCATCTACTCGCAGCGCCTCAGCGCCGAGCGCACCAAGAGCCGGCTCGGCCGCATCGTGGCGTCCCCTCTCTACAAGTCGATGACCATTCGCAGCTGGCAGACGACGCAAAAGCTGCTGGAGCTGCTCGGCGAGGACTGACGGCTCACGGGTGATGCCCACCTTCCCCCTTCAGCGCCGCGACTGCGGCGGCCAAGACTTCGTGCACGTCCTGCCGGGTGCCGTCCGGCATGGCGATGCGCACGCGCTGCACCGTGTGCTGGTTGTAGAGGCTGACCATGAAGTCCTCGACGCTGAGCTTGCCGTATTCGGCGATCGGCACCTCGACGGCCTCTGTGATCAGCTCCGTGCGACCGGTCACGAGGTCGAAGGCCTGGGCGAGGGCGGGATGGGCGGCGGCAAGCCCGGCCCGAAAAGCCAGGATGTCGCCGGCCGGTTCGGCCTTGGCCTCGAACAACCGGTCGGCGTAGGCATCGACCAGATGAGCGGCGAGCATCGCCTTCTTGCGCGACAGCATGGCCTGCCGCGCGTCGGCGACTGCCTCCTCGAGGTAGGCGAGGCGCCGCCGGAGGTCAGCCGAGGTGCTTATGGAAGAACTCCAGCGAGCGGGCCGAGGCCTTGGTGCAGGAGGCCTCGTCAAACTTGTCCGGACGGTCGCTGTTACAGAAGCCATGGTCGCCGTTGTAGACGTAGATGTCAGCCTCGGGGTGGCGGGACTTCAGCTGCTCGACCTGATCGAGGGGGATGCCCTGGTCCTTGTCGCCGAAGTGCATTTCGGTCGGCACCCGCGGGGTGAGGTCGATGTAGTTGGGCACACCTCCGCCGTAGTAGCCCGAGGCGGCCGAGAGGCCCGACAGGTTGCTCGCCGCGATCCAGCTGATGCGACCGCCGAAGCAATAGCCGGTGATGCCGACCTTGCCGCCTTCGGCAGCCGACTGGATGGCCGCCTCGACATCGAGCATCGCCGTGTCCATCGAGAACTGCTTCATGAGCGCGCCGATGACCTGGAATTGTTCAGGCGTGTAGTCGTTGCTCTCGTAGCCATAGTCGACGCGGTCGAACATGGCGGGCGCGATGGTGAGATAGCCATGGTGGGCCCAGCGATCGGCGACGCTGCGGATCCAGTTGCTGAGGCCCCAGACCTCCTGGATGAGCACAACGCCGCCGCGCACCTTGCCTTCCGGCCGGGCGCGGTAGGCGTTGAGGACGAAGCCGTCGGAGGCAGTCAGCTTGAAACGTTCACCCATGTCCTGGTTTTTCCTGGTTCTTCGGTTGCTGTAGCGTGAGTTCTCGCTGCGGGGATTACTCGAGGATCGGGGTCCGGGGCGACGGCGCCGCGGGATGCAGCAGCCCCTCGGCCCTGAGGTCGCTCCACAGCTCGTCCGGGATCGCCTTGTGGTATCCGGCCATGTTGTCGGTGAATTCTTCCGCCTTCGAGAAGCCCGGAATGATCGAGGTGATCGCAGGGTGCCCGAGCGGGAAGCTGAGCGCCGCGCGGATCAGCGTGGTGCCGGACCGATCCGTCAGCACCTTGATGCGGCGGGTCTTCTCGATCATCTCGGCGCTCGCCGGGGCATAATCGTAGGTCGCACCGGGGACCGGTCCGGTTGCGAGGATGCCGCTGTTGAGCGGAGCCCCGTCGACGATGGCGACGCCTTCGCGCTCGACCCGTGGCAGGAGGGTATCGATGACCTCCTGGTCGAGCAGGGTGTAGCGGTTGGCGAGAAGGAACACGTCGAAACGGGCGTGGTTCATCAGTTCGTCGATGATCGGCCACTCGTTGACGCCGGCGCCGATGGCTTTGACCGTGCCGGCGGCGCGCAACTCCTCAAGTGCCTTGATGCCGCCGCCCTCGAGCGCCTGTCGCATGGTCGCTTCGTGGTTGTCGCGCTGGCTGAACCAGCCGATATCGTGCAGGAACAGGATATCGATGCGCTCGAGGCCGAGCCGCTGCAGCGACATCTCGAAGCTCTTGATGACGCCGTCATAGGTGAAATCGAACACCGGGCGGAAGGGCATGGCACGCGGATCGCCGTGACGCTCCATCGCCCATTCGCGATCGGGGACGAGCAGGCGCCCCACCTTGCTCGAGAGCACGTATTCGTCGCGCGGCTTGTCGCGCAGGAAATCGCCGATGCGGCGCTCCGATAGGCCCTGGCCATAGAACGGCGCGGTGTCGAAGTAGCGGATGCCGGCATCCCAGGCCATCTGCAACAGCTGGTGCGCGGCCTGGTCAGAGGGTGCGCGCTTGACGTCGCCCAGTGGCGCGCCACCAAAACCGATGCGACTGATGGATACCCCCGTACTGCCGATGGGGCGCTTCTCGATCACCGGGCCGCCCATAGCAGCCCCCGGGTGAGGATGGTGCGTATCTCGGGCTTGTCAAGCTCGGCCGGCTTGTGGCCCAGCGCCGTGTAGAAGACACGGCCGTTGCCATAGGCGGACTTGTAGACCACCGGCATCTCGACGCCCTTCTTCCAGAAGGCATGCTCGCCGCTGAAGGTCGTCGTCGCCAGCACCTCAACCGTGGGGTCGACATGCATGTAGTACTGCTCCGAGGTGTGCTCGAAGCTGCCGATCCCGGCCATGATCGGATCGCTCGTCACCTTCGGATCGACCCTGTACGTGATGATGTCACCCGGATGGGTGGCGAAGGTGGAGCCGCCAAGGAAGCGCATGCGCGGGTTGCCCGGGAAGGTGGTCGCGAGGGCATGGTGGAAGCCGGCAAGGCCGGTACCGGCTTCGATGGCCGAGCAGAAGCGGATGGAGTGCTCGCGATCGAGCTCGCCGCCGGTGATCTGGGGGACGATCAGGTCGAACGCGCCCACTCCGTCGGCGCCGAGCGCCGTGTAGTCATCAGTGACCGTGACCTTGAAATTCTCTGCCTCGAGGATCTCACGAACGACATGAGCCCCCTTCTCGGGCTCGTGCAACTCGAGCCCGCCCCACACGACCAACGCTGACTTCATTATTCCTCTTCCCGCCGAGAGCCGGCGCCGGAGTTCAACAAATGCACCCGATCGGAGCAAGGGGCAATCGGGAGGGTGGTGGGGTGACGCGGGCGAGGGCATGGGACCCGATAGTTGGGGCCGTAATCACTCGACAGACACCGCATGACCACGGTTGTCATCCCTGCGAAGGCAGGGATACACCTCTCCGCCGGCGTTGGCTCCGCGTTAGGTCCCTGCTTTCGCAGGGATGACAGCCGGGGAACGATGGGCGAGCCGCGCCATCGCGGGGCTCCCCGGGTCAAGCCGGCAGATGACGGTGGGGAGGGGCTTGCCGGTGCGCGGCTGATGCCACTCTATGAGCATCAAATGCCGTCATCCGCGGGCTTGACCGGCGGACCCATCTCGCCACGCGCTGGGCTGGCCATCCTACTTGCGCAGCAGGACGTCGACGCGGGTGCCCTGGCCGGGTTGGCTGCTGATGGAGAGCTGGCCGCGGTGGCGGGTGACGATGTGCTTGACGATGGCGAGGCCGAGGCCGGTGCCCTTCTTCTTGCGGCTCGATTCCGCATCGACGCGGTAAAAGCGCTCGGTGAGGCGCGGCACGTGCTCGGACGCGACGCCTGCGCCGTGATCGACGATCGAGACGAGCGCGTCGAAGCCGGGGCGGCCGTGGTCGGCCGAGAGCGTGATCTCGATGGTATCGCCGTCGGCGCCATACTTGATGGCGTTGTCGATGAGGTTCTCGAACACCTCGTAAAGCTCGTCGCGGTCGCCGCTGACCGTCACCGGCGCCTCGGGCACCTTGACGTCAAGCTGCGTGCCGGAATCCTCGGCAAGCTTGCTGAGGCCTTCTGCTACCTCGCGCAGCAGCCCGCCGAGTTCTACCGGCGCCGTGGGCCTCATGTGCTGGTGCATCTCGATGCGGCTCAGCGACAGCAGGTCCTCGATGAGCTTGGCCATGCGGGCGGCCTGGCCGCGCATGAGGCCAAGGAAGCGCTCGCGGGCCTCCTTGTCGTTGGCTGCGGGGCCGAGCAGCGTATCGATGAACCCGACCAGCGAGGTCAGCGGCGTGCGCAGCTCATGGCTGGCATTGGCGATGAAATCGGTGCGCAGCGACTCTAGGCGCTTGGCCTCGGTGAGGCTCTGGAGGGTGATGACGAGCACGCCGTCGTTGAGCGGATCGCCCGGGGCAAGCGGCGCGATCGTGGCCTTGTACCAGGTCTCGGTCGGCACGGTCTGGTGCATCTCGATGGTCTGCGCGGCACCGAGCCGGGCGGCCTCGATGGCCGAGATCAGCTGGGGCGAGCGCAGGGTGAAGGCGATCGGGCTGCCGGGCGACACGCCTGGGAAATGGCGGGCTGCGGCCGGGTTGACGTGCACGATCACGCTGCGGGCATCGACGACGATGGACGGATCGGGCAATGCGTCGGCGAAATGGCGCACGGCGTCGGCGAAGGCCAGTTCGCTGCGTCCTCCGGCCGCCGAGAGACCGGAGGCGGAATCGGTGGTTTCGGGGACCACCGCGGCGATGGCGACGACGCCGGCATAGGCCAGCGCGGCGAGCCAGAAATCGAGGACGTTCGAGCCGGCGAGCACCATGAATACCAGGGCCACGGCCAGCAGCAGCAGCAGGCGCCCATAGAGGCGATTGCGCAGGGTTTCGAGCCAGATGGAGCCGCCCGTCCGGCGCTCAGCTTGGTCCACCATGAATCCTTCTCCGGCGCGCCGACGATTCGGCTCGCCTTGCCAGACCGGGGTGTTCATAACACGGTTGTGACATGGCTATGACAGATGGAGCGGGTGAATGTCCGATGCACTTGAGAAGTTCGACCTGGAGGATCCGGTCCTGCCCCGCTCCATCAAGAAGAAGGCGCTGACCTCGGGCGGCTTCCCCTATGACGAAAAAATCGACGACGACGAGTACGAGGTCGAAATGCTGGACGTGCAGCGCCAGCTGGCGCTGCTGCAGCATGACCAGGCCAAGACCGGAAAGCGCATCGTGATCGTGTTCGAAGGCCGTGACGCCGCCGGCAAGGGCGGTTCGATCGCGGCCTATCTCGAGAACCTCAACCCGCGCTTCAACACTGACGTAGCCCTAACCAAACCGACTGACCGGGAACGCACGCAATGGTATTTCCAGCGCTATGTCGACTGGATGCCGGCGGCGGGTGAACAGGTGCTGTTCGACCGCAGCTGGTACAACCGGGCGGGCGTCGAGCCGGTGATGGGGTTCTGCACGCCCGAGGAGACGGACAAGTTCCTCGACGAGGTGCCGGACTTCGAGAGGATGCTGGTCAAGGACGGCATCCACCTGTTCAAGTTCTGGCTGACCATAGGCAGGGAGATGCAGCTCAAGCGCTTCCACGACCGCCGGCACGACCCCCTCAAGATCTGGAAGCTCTCGCCCGTCGACCTCGAGGCGCTGAAGCGCTTCGACGACTATTCCAAGGCGCGCAACCGCATGTTCGAAGCGAGCCACACCGAGCATGCGCCCTGGCACGTGGTCTTCAACAACGACAAGAAGCGCGGGCGGCTGGGCATCATCCGCACGGTGCTGCACACGCTGGACTACGAGGGCAAAGACGAGAAACTGATCGGGGAAGTCGATGGCAAGATCGTCGTCGGGGCAAAGCAGTTCCTCGGTACTCACAGCCAGTTGTAGCGGCAGGATTGACCAATCGGTCAAAACCCCGTCAACTGGCTGTTAACGATCACTCCGGAGGCGGGGGGGATCGAACAAGCCGGGACGAGGCCTTGGGGGCCCGGAACGTTCCGCAGGGGTCAGTATGGTGGGGCACCAATACGACTTGGGCCGTGAGGCCAGCGTCGTGCCGCCAGTGCTGGTATTCAATGTCACGGGGCGCTCGCCCTTCGTGCTGGCCTGCGATCACGCCTCCAACCGCTTCCCCGACCGATTTGGCGACCTCGGACTGACGCCGCACCAGCGCCTGATGCACATCGCATGGGATCCGGGCGCACTCGCCGTGGCGCTGCGGCTCAGCGACCTGCTCGATGCGCCACTCGTTGCCTCGACGGTCAGCCGGCTGGTGGTCGACTGCAACCGCCGGCCCGACGCGCCGGACCTCTGCCCCGCGATATCAGAGCGAACCGACATCCCCGGCAACCGCGGGATCGGCGCCAACGAGCGGGCGGAACGGATCGGAGCGTATCACACGCCCTTCCACGACTTGCTGGGCGAGGTGATCGAAACGCGGAAGGCGGGGGGACAGGCGCCGATCCTCGTCACGGTGCACTCGTTCACGCCGGTCTACAAGGATGTGCCGCGGCCCTGGCCGATCGGGCTGATCCACCCCCGGGACGAAGGTTTCACGGCGGCGCTGAGGGATGCGTTGATAGCGGACGGGCCGGAACTCGACGTGGGCTGGAACCAGCCCTACTCGGCGCTCAACGGCGTCACGTACACGCTCGAGCATCATGGCGACGGCCGCGGGATCGAATCTACCATGATCGAGATTCGCCACGACGAGATTCTCGAGACAGACGGGATCATCGGCTGGGCCGAACGGCTCGCCCGGTGTCTGCAGGCCGCGCATGGTTCGCGTGGCGGGGCAGCAAACTTCATTGAAAGACACGGCCAGTTCACAGGAGGGTTTGATGGCTGACGTACCTTCTACCGCCACAGGCACGCGGGCGGGTGGGGTGAAATACGCCACCCGCGACAAGAGCTATTTCGAAAAGCGCGGACTGCAGCGCTATGCCGGCATCTGGTCGCTGTGGGCGCTGGGGGTCGGCGCCGTGATCTCGGGCCATTTCTCGGGCTGGAACTTCGGCTTTGCCACCGGCGGCTGGGGCGGCATGCTGGTGGCCGGCATCATCATTGCCATCATGTACCTGGGGCTGACCTTCTCGATCGCCGAGATGAGCCCGGCGCTGCCGCATACGGGCGCAGCCTACTCGTTCGCGCGCAGCTCGATGGGGCCGTGGGGCGGCTTCGTCACCGGGCTGTTCGAGAACGTCGAGTATGTGCTGACGCCAGCGGTGATCTGTACGTTCATATCGGCCTATTTCGGCTCGATAACCGGGCTCGATACATCGCTCTATCCAGTGCTGTGGATCGTGTTCTACGCGATCTTCCTTGCGCTCAACATCTTCGGGGTGGCGCTGAGCTACAAGGTGACGCTGGCGGTGACGCTGATCTCGCTGGCGGGCCTGGCGTTCTTCTACATTAGCGCGTTCGGGCATATCGACTTCTCGCGCTGGGCGCTGAACATTGCGCCCGACGGCTCGGAGCTGCCGGAAGGCGGCGGTGAGCTGTTCCCCAAGGGCTTCGGCGGCGTGCTCGCCACCCTGCCCTTTGCGGTGTGGCTATTCCTCGCCATCGAGCAGGTGCCGCTGGCGGCAGAAGAGTCGGTCGATCCCAAGCGCGACATGCCGCGCGGCATCATGCTGGGCTTTGCGACGCTCGCCCTGTCGGCCTTCCTCGTCGTGTTCCTCAATCCCTCGATCGCCGGGGTCGGCTCCCATGCCCTCGGCTCGTCGCTGGAGCCGGCACTCGACGGTATCCGCGCCATGTTCCCGGACGTGTCCTGGGCAGCAGCGGCGTTCGGCGTGGTCGCCCTCGTGGGCCTCGTCGCCTCGTTCCACACCATCCTCTACGCACAGGGTCGGCAGGTCTATTCGCTGAGCCGCGCGGGCTACTTCCCGTCGGCGCTGTCGGAGACCCACGCCAAGTACAAGACCCCGCACCTCGCCATGATCTCGGGCGCCCTGCTCGGGCTCGGCGTGATGCTGGTGATCTGGTTCGCCAATGGCGGCGGCGGGCCCGGCGAAACGCAGCTGGGCGATGACATCATCGGCTCGGTGCTGCTCAACATGGCGGTGTTCGGCGCGATGCTGAGCTACATCGCGCAGGCGGTGAGCTTCATCATCCTCAGGCGAAACCTGCCCAACATCGAGCGGCCGTTCCGGAGCCCGGTGGGCGTTCCCGGTGCGGTGCTGACGATCATCATCGCGGCGGTGACGCTGTCCTACCAGGTCCAGGACCCGAACTTCTTCAAGGGCGTGATCTGGGTGATCGTCTGGTGCGCGGTCGGTATCGTCTATTTCGCGCTGGTCGGCCGCCACAAGCTCATCCTCTCACCCGAGGAAGAGTTCGCTCTCGAACACGCCAAGAAATAACGGGGCCACAAGGAGGTCGCGGTTCTGGCCGCGGCCTCTTTCCTCACGACATCAATCCACGCGTACAGGAGTTCGACATGGCCGCAGCCTATTCGCTCGACCAACTGAAGGCCGACGTGAAGGCCGGGACCATCGATACGGTGCTGGTCGCCTTCCCCGACATGCAGGGGCGGCTGATCGGCAAGCGCTTCCAGGCCGAGTTCTTCCTCGAAGGCGCAATCGACGAGACACACGGCTGCGATTACCTGCTGGCCAACGACATCGACATGGAGCCGGTGCCCGGCTACGAGGCGGCCAACTGGGCCCGCGGCTATGGCGATTTCGTCATGAAGCCCGATGTCACGACGCTGATGAAGGCGGCCTGGCTCGAGGGTACGGCGATTATCCTCGCCGACCTCGTCGACCACCACCATCACGAGCCGATCCCGCATTCGCCGCGCGCCATCCTCAAGGGGCAACTGGCGCGGCTGGAGAAGCTGGGGCTGACGGCGAACTTCGCCTCGGAGCTCGAGTTCTACCTGTTCGACGACGGCTTCAGGACTGCCTGGGACAAGGGCTACAAGAACCTGACGACGGCGGGCTACTACATCCAGGACTACCACATCTTCCAGACCACCAAGGAAGAAGGCGTGCTGCGCGACATGCGGCGTCAGCTGCAGGCATCGGGCATTCCCGTCGAGAACTCGAAGGGTGAGTGGGGCCCGGGGCAGGAAGAGCTCAACGTTCGTTATGCGGACGCACTCACCATGGCGGACCGGCACGTCGTGATGAAGAACGCGATGAAGGAAATCGCGCACAACCACGGCAAGTCCATCACCTTCATGGCCAAGTGGGACTACGGGCTCGCAGGCTCATCGAGCCACATCCACATGTCGCTGGCCGACAAGAAGGGGAATGTGTTCTTCGCGCCCAAGGCCGAGTTCGGGATGAGCGAGATGATGCGCCACTACGTGGCGGGGCTGCTCACCTATGCCCACGACATCACCTATTTCCTCGCGCCCTACATCAACTCGTACAAGCGCTTCCAGGCGGGTACGTTTGCGCCGACCAAGGCGATCTGGAGCCGGGACAACCGCACGGCCGGGTTCCGGCTCTGTGGCGAGGACACCAAGGGGGTTCGCATCGAGTGCCGCATCGGCGGCGCCGATCTCAACCCGTACCTCGCCTTCGCAGCGCTGATCGCAGCCGGGCTCCGCGGCATCGAGGAGAAGCTCGCGCTCGAGGCGCCTTACACAGGCGACGCCTATCTCGGCGAGAAGCTGCGTGAGGTGCCCAAGACGCTGCGCGACGCGATCAGCGCTCTCAAGGGCTCGGCCATGCTGAAAGCCGCGATCGGCGAGCAGGTGGTGGGGCACTATGTGCATACCGCCGAGTGGGAGCAGTTCGAATATGACCGGCGTGTTACCGATTGGGAGTTGAAGCGGGGGTTCGAGCGCAGCTAGGACTCCGGGCACAACGACATAGGTGACAGATGACCGACAGGGTCCAGATCGTCTCGCCCATCGACGGGCGGGTGTATGCGGAACGGCCGGTGGCGACCGGCGAGCAGATCGCTACTGCGGTGGCGAAGACGCGGCGGGCGCGCGAGGTTTGGGGGGAGATCACCGTCAAGGAGCGGGTGAAATTCCTCGAGCACTTCCTCGATGCGTTGCTGGCCAAGAACGACGAGATCGTGCCGGAACTCGCCTGGCAGATGGGCCGGCCGGTGCGCTATGGCGGGGAAAAGCGTGGCGTGGAGGAACGTTCGCGCCACATGATCGGCATCGCCGAGGAGAGCCTCAAGCCCTCGATGCGGCCCGAGAAGGACGGCTTCGAGCGCTGGATCGCACGCGAGCCGCTCGGCACGGTGATGGTGATCGCGCCGTGGAACTACCCCTATCTGACGGCCGTCAACTCGATCGTGCCGGCGCTGATGGCGGGCAATGCCGTGATCTTGAAGCATGCGTCGCAGACGCTGCTGGCGGGTGAGCGGTTCGCCGAGGCGTTCAAGGAAGCGGGCCTGCCCGATGGGCTGTTCCAGAACCTGGTGCTGAACCACGCCGACACCGAAAAGCTGATCGGCTCCGGCTCGATCGACCACGTCAACTTCACCGGCTCGGTGGAGGGCGGACGGCGGATCGAGCGGGCGGCGGCGGGGACGTTTGCGACGCTGGGACTCGAGCTCGGCGGCAAGGACCCGGCCTATGTGCGGGCCGATGCCAAGCTCGACCATGCGGTGGAGAACCTCGTCGACGGCTCGTTCTTCAACTCGGGGCAGAGCTGCTGCGGGGTGGAGCGCATCTATGTCCACGCCTCGGTCTACGACCGGTTCGTGAAGGATTTCGTCGAGGTGGCACGGGGCTGGACCCTCGGCAGCCCGCTCGATGCCGACACGATGGTGGGGCCGATGGCGACGCCTCGCTTCGCCGACCTGGTTCGCGGGCAGACGCTCGAGGCGCTGCGCAAGGGCGCCAAGGCGCACCTCAACAGCAAGCACGACCTCGACGAAGAGAGCTCGCCCTACCTCGCGCCGGAGGTGCTGACCAACGTCAACCACCAGATGGCCGTGATGCGCGAGGAGAGCTTCGGGCCGGTGGTCGGCATCATGAAGGTGCGCGACGACGCCGAGGCGATCGAACTGATGAACGACAGCCCATATGGGCTGACGGCTTCGATCTGGACGGAGGATCTCGGGGCGGCGGCCAAGATCGGATCGAAGGTCGAGACTGGCACGGTGTTCGCCAACCGCTGCGACTATCTCGACCCGGCGCTGGTGTGGACCGGGGTCAAGGAGACGGGCAAGGGCGGCGCGTTGAGCGAGATCGGCTACGCGAACCTGACGCAGCCGAAGAGCTATCATTTGCGGCGGGTTTAGCGGCGCCGCTCGGGGCGCAGGCATAAGTTGAGGGATGGATCCCGGCGTGTCGGGATGACACCGGGGTCAAGGCACGCGGTGCCAGGAGAAGAGCAGGAATGAGCATCAAGGCCAACTGGAACTACCCTACCGCGGTGAAGTTCGGCGCGGGGCGGATCAAGGAGCTGCCCGAGGCGCTGAGGACGGCGGGTATTTCCCGGCCGCTTCTCGTGACCGATGCGGGGCTGGTGAACCTGCCGGTGACGCAGAACACGCTGAAATTGCTGCGAGACGCTGGCTTCGAGGTCGGGGTGTTCTCGGACGTGAAGCCCAATCCGATTTCGGCCAATGTCAACGCCGGCATCGAGGTGCTGCGCAAGGGCGGGCATGACGGGGTGATCGCGTTCGGCGGCGGATCGGGGCTCGATACGGGCAAGGTGATCGCCTTCATGGCGGGGCAGACCCGGCCGATGTGGGATTTCGAGGATATCGGCGACTGGTGGACCCGGGCCGACCCCAAGGGGATCTTCCCGATCGTCGCGGTGCCGACCACCGCGGGAACCGGCTCCGAAGTCGGCCGCGCGGGCGTCATCACCGACGAGACGACGCATACCAAGAAGGTGATCTTCCATCCGCTGATGATGCCCAAGGTGGTGATCGCAGACCCCGAGTTGACGGTGGGCATGCCGGCTTTCATCACGGTGGGGACCGGGTTCGACGCGCTGGCTCACTGTCTCGAGGCCTATTGCGCCAAGGGGTATCACCCGCTGGCGGACGGCATCGCAGTGGAGGGCGTTCGGCTCGCGCTCGAGAACCTGCCCAAGGTCGCCGCCAACCCCAATGACATCGAGGCACGCGGCCACATGATGAGCGCGGCGGCGATGGGAGCGACCGCCTTCCAGAAGGGGCTGGGCGCGATCCACTCGCTGAGCCACCCTGTGGGGGCGCTCTATGACACCCATCACGGCATGACCAACGCCGTGTTCATGCCCTATGTGCTGGTCGCCAACCGCGATGCGATCGAAGCCAAGGTCGCCCGGCTCGCCGCTTATTGCGGGCTCTCGCCCAGCTTCGATGCGTTCCTCCACACCATCAACGGGCTGCGCTCGAAGCTCAATGTTCCCAACACGTTGCGCGACTTCAAGGTGAGCGGGGAGAAGCGCGAGCTGATCGGCGACATGGCGATCGTCGACCCGACGGCCGGGGGCAATCCGGTGGAACTGACCAAAAAGCTGGCGCTCGAGATTTTCGACCGGGCGATGGAGGGGCGGCTTTAGTCTGCGACAGCGCGGTGTTCGCCTTCTCCCCTTGTGGGAGAAGGTGCCCGAAGGGCGGATGAGTGGTCTCTCTCCGCGCACTCGGTCGTTCGTCGCTTCGCTCCGATCGCGCAACCCTTGGTTGCGGGACCCCTCATCCGGCCTGTCGGCCACCTTCTCCCACAAGGGGAGAAGGGCCCGACTGAGAGGTTAGAGGCGTCTCACCGTTTCCTTCGCGCCGTTTTCCAGCAGCGATTTCAGGTGGTTGGTGACGGTGTTGCGGAAGGTGACGACCTGGGGCAGGTCGGTGCCGAAGACTTCGGTGACGGCGAGGAGGCCGTTCGCGAGTTGCACCGGATCACGCCCGGCCACGTCGGCGATGGCGCGGAGGCGGGCGGCTAGTGGGTCTTTGACATCAATGGGTTGGCCGGCTTCGTCGATGCCGGTGACGTAGCGCATCCAGGCGGCGACGCCGAGGGCGAGGCGTTGGATCCCCTGCCCCGCCTCTAGGCGGTCGCGGATGGTGCCGAGCAGGCGCTGGGGGAGCTTCTGGGTGCCGTCCATGGCGATCTGCCAGGTGCGGTGCTTGAGGGCCGGGTTGGCGAAGCGGGCCAGCAGCTGGTCGCGGTACGCCTCGAGCGTGGCGCGCGACATGGGCAGGGTCGGCATCGCCTCCTCGGTCATAAGCCCATGAATCACCTTGTGAATTCCGGCGTCGGCAATGGCCTCGTTGACGTACTGGTAGCCCGAGAGATAGCCGAGATAGGCCATGGTCGAGTGGCTGCCGTTGAGCATCCTCAGCTTCATCAGCTCGAACGGCTCGACGTCCTCGACCAGTTCGGCGCCGACGGTCTCGAAGGGCGGCCGGCCGGCTGGGAAATCGTCCTCGATCACCCATTGGGTGAAGGGCTCGGTCATGATCGGCCACGCGTCGTCGAGGCCGGTGATTTCAGCGACGATGGCGCGGTCAGCGTCGGTGGTGGCCGGCACGATCCGGTCGATCATCGTCGAGGGGAAACTTACGGTCTGAACGTAGTTCGCAAAGTTCGTACCCACCCCTCTCAGTTCGGCGAAGCGGCGCACGATGCGGCCGGCGGTCTTGCCGTTCGAAGGCAGATTATCGCAGCTCATCACGGTGAAGGGGACAAGTCCGCGCTGCTGGCGGAGCGCCAGAGCGGCGACAATGATGCCGGGGGCGCTGATCGGGGTCTCGGGGTGGGCGAGATCGTGGACGATATCCGGGTGGTTCTCGTCGAGGTCACCGGTGGCGGGGTCGTGGCAATAGCCCTTCTCGGTGACCGTGAGCGAGACGATGCGGATCGCCGGATCCGCCATGGTTTCAATGAGTTGGGCTCGCTGCGTGCTGGCGTCGAGCACATCGAGGATGGAGCCGATGATGCGGCAGCCGGTGCCCGAGGCGTCGCGGATGGCGAGGGTGTAGAGGAAGTCCTGGGGGGCGAGGGCATCGCGCGTGTCCGGGCGGCGCAGCGAGGCGCCGATGATGCCCCAGGACGGGTTGTCCTTCAGCAGATCGTCGACATAGGCGGCCATGTGGGCGCGGTGGAAGGCGCCGATGCCGAGGTGGACGATGCCGGGTGTGACAGCGGACCTGTCGTAATCCATCGCCGCAATGCCACGCGCATGAACGGCGTCTGAACGGATTTCGGACATGGACAGGCGCGGCATGCGGCGGTTCCTCCACTGAAGCAGACGGCCCCCTCCCGGCCTCCCCCATGAAGGGGGGGAGGTGAAGAGGTGCGTGCATCAATATCGGAGCTTGTCGGGGACTGCCATACCAGGCGGTTGCATGGGCGAAATATCCCCGGCATAAGCAACGGACAGTTGAGGGGAAGTCCAGCGTGAGCAAGCGGTTCGTTAGCATCGGCGAAGCCATGATCGAAATGTCTGGCGGCGAAGGTGGGATGTATCGCCTCGGCTATGCCGGCGACACGCTCAACACCGCCTGGTACGCCAAGGCGCTGCTGCCCGAGGAGTGGCAGGTCGACTATGTGACGGCGCTGGGCGACGACATGTATTCGGGCCAGATGCGGGCGTTCATCGACAAGGCCGGGATCGGTACGGACCGCATCCAGACGATCGAGGGCCGGCGGCCGGGCCTCTACATGATCCACCAGGAGAAGGGCGACCGCCACTTCACCTACTGGCGCGGCCAATCGGCGGCGAAGCTCCTCGCCGACGACGTCGAGGCGCTGGAGGCGGCCGTGGTGGGCGCCGACACGGTCTATTTCTCGGGCATCTCGATGGCGATCCTGGCGCCGCGGGCGCGCGGCAAGCTGATGCGCACCATCGTCAAGGCGCGTGATGCCGGGGCGACCGTGGTGTTCGACACCAATCTCAGGCCGGCGCTGTGGACCAGCCCGCGCGTCATGGCCTCGACACTGACGGCGGCGGCCTCGATCGCCGACATCGTCCTCCCCACACATACGGACGAGGCGCCACTCTTTGGCGACAAGTCGCCGGAGGCGACGGCCGAGCGCTACCTCAAGCTCGGCGCCAGCGAGGTAGTGGCCAAGGATGGCGCCAAGCCCGCATTCGTCGCGACCGTTGATGGCGTGGCACAGTACGTGCCGGCGCCGAAGGCGGACGTGGTGGTGGATGCGACCGGCGCGGGGGACTCGTTCAATGGCGGATACCTCAGTGGCCGGGCGCGTGGCCTCACGCCGGTCGAGGCGGCGGAGCGGGCGCATCGCGTGGCCGGCGTCGTGATCGGGCACAAGGGCGCGCTTGTCGATCCGGCGCTGGTGCAAGGGGTGTGATGGAGGCATCCACGGCGGCGTGGATGCGCAAAGCTTGAGCGGACTGGCTGCGGGCAGGACGCGCGGGGTTGCCCCCTCCACCAGACTTCGTCTGGTCCCCCTCCCCCGCTATGCGGGGGAGGATCAAGAGGGGCGGCGCTACCTCGCCTCGATGATCAGCCGTACTCCGAGGATACCGATGAAGGCGGCGGCGGCGCGATCGACCCAGAGCTTGGCGCCGAGATAGAGGGCGCGGGGTTTCGAGGACGAGAAGGCGAGCGCGACGATGGCGTACCAGATCGTTTCCTGGAGGAAGATCAGGGGCGGCAGGGCCCAGTAGAGCCAGGGCTCCGGGTTAGCCGGGAGGAGCGCGGCGAAGACGGCGCCGAAGACCGCGACGATCTTGGGATTGGAGAGCTGGGTGAAGAGGCCCAGCGTGAAGGCCTTGGTGGGATTGGCGGCGGCGCCGTAGGTCTCCACCGTGATGGGGTCGGCGGCATGGCTCCAGATCTTCCAGGCGAGATAGAGCAGGTAGAGGCCGCCGGCGACCTTGAGGATGGTGAAGAGCAGCCCGCCATCGTGCATGAGCGTGCGCAGGCCGAGGACGGCGAGCGCACCATAGGCCATGGCGCCGACGCCCATGCCGAGCGCGGCGGCCAGCCCTTCCGGGCGCGACTGGGCGACGGAGGTGCGGACGACGAAGACGAAGCTCGGGCCGGGGCTGATGGCGCCGATGAGCAGCGCGCCGAGAATGGCGAAGAGCGGGATGAAGTGTTCCATCACCACTTGCCCTCCTCGCTGGCGCAATACTCGACTTCTTCGGGCGTAGAGACGCGGCCCAGCGGCTCGTTGCGGCGCGGGTAGCGGCCGAAGCGGCGGAGCAGATCGCGATGGGCGATCTCGTAGTTCAGCACGTCCTCGCTGCCGAGCGTGGTGAAGAGGCGCACCGCCTCCTCGTGCACGACGAGCGACTCCGAATGCATGAAGGGCATGTAGAGGAACATGCGCTCGGGCATTGGAGTCAGCTGCTGGTCGAGGCCGGCATAGACTGCCTCCTGCGCAAGGGCGAGCGCCATGGGATCGGAGGCGAAGGCCCGGGCCGTGCCGCGGTGGATCTGGCGCGAGAACTGATCGAGGACGATGACTTCGGCGAGGCGGCCGCGCGGGGTGCTGCGCCAGGTCCAGGCCTCGCCCGCGGCGACGGCCGCATGGGTGTCGATAAATCTCGCGGCGAGCGCGGCATCGAAGTCAGGGCCGCCGCCGAACCACTGCTCCTTGGTGCACTCGACGAACCAGAACTCCAGAATATCGTCGGCGGTGTGCATGTTGACGGGGCTCCCGGCTGTGACAATCAGCGCCCCCTCCACCATGCTTCGCATGGTCCCCCTCCCCCGCCACGCGGGGGGAGGATCAAGAGGGCCTTCATGCTTCATTTCCCATGGCGCGGGCAGAATGTCACCGGGGCGCAGCCGTTCGTCTATGTCCCGGGGGCACAGGAGAGTTCAATGCGGCTGGTGAAGCTCGATACGCCGGAAGGCACCATGTACATCAACCCCGAGCACGTGGTGGCGATCGTCAAGGGCCTGCGGGACACCAAGATCGACACCGTGTCGGGCACGCATGTGGTGAAGGACCCACCGGACGTGGTGGCGCGGCTGCTCGGGATGGAAGAGATCGAGCTCGACGTGACGCCGCGAACTGCACTCAGCCGGGGCTGACGACAAGCCACCCGGATTGGGAGTCGGACCGACGGGCGCGACGCCAGGCGGCCGGTGGCATGTCCATCACCCGGCGGCAGTCTCATCCACGGGTTGGGTGGTCGTCGTCGGCAGGTGAGCGGCGCGGCGCTGCTGCCTTGCCCGAGGCCGGCCTTGGGCTCCTGCCCGGAAATTTGTGCGTCAACTTCGTACAAGAACGAGGCATTTGTACAAGCGGGCGGCAAGGGGCCGCCGGGCACTGTCCTCGCCGTAACGCAACGGGAGTGCAATCATGACTCTTCTTCGCAGTACGGCGCTCGGTTTCATCGCCAGCGTGGCGATGATGGCCGATATCGGTGGGGCGGCCGCCCAGGACATCGGCGTCAAGAACATCGTTCTGGTGCATGGGGCCTGGGCCGACGGCTCGGGCTGGCGGCCGATCTACGAGATCCTCAAGAAGGACGGCTACAACGTCCGCATCGTGCAGAACCCGCTGACTTCGCTAGAGGCGGACGTTGCGGCGACCGACCGGGTGCTCGACCGGATGGACGGCCCGGCGATCCTCGTGGGCCATTCGTATGGCGGCGCGGTGATCTCCGAGGCGGGCGACCACGATAATGTGGCCGGGCTGGTCTATGTCGCGGCGTTCGTGCCGGAGGTCGGGGAATCCACGTTCGGCCTCATCCCGCAGGACCCGAACAATCCGCCGCCGTTCGACATCGGCAAGGACGGCTTCGCGTTCTTCAAGGAAGAGGCATACGTGCCCGGCTTCGCCGACGCGCTGCCGGCGGCGGACGCCGAGTTCATGCGCGACAGCCAGGTGCCGATCTCGGTTCAGGGCGGCAGCACGCCGCTGACGGTCGCGGCCTGGAAGACCAAGCCGAGCTGGTACCAGGTGGCCAAGGGCGACCATGTGATCCCGCCCGACGCGCAGAGGCAGATGTCGGCCCGGGCCGGATCGACAGTCGAGGAAGTCGAGGGCGGGCACCTGGCGTTCATCGCCAATGCCGCGGCGACGGCAGCGCTGATCGAGACCGCGGCGAAGGCGGCAGCGAAGAAGTAGCGGGGCAGCTCCCCTCCCGCTCGAGGGGAGGGGCTGGGGTGGGGGTCGTCCGGCGGTCAACTGCGGCCACCCCCTCCCTCGATCCCTCCCCTCAAGGGGGAGGGAGGCGGAGGAACAGAGGATCAGGAGCGATCAGACGGTGACGATCGCCTTAATCAGACCCGTGCGGTCGTGGGCCCAGGCGGGCATGGTGTTGGGGACGTCGTCGAGGCTCGTCTGGTGGGTGGCGAGGCGATCGGTGGCGACCTTGCCGGCGCGCATCGAGGCCATGACGTGCTCGAAATCCTGGCGCGTGGCATTGCGCGAGCCGCGGATGGTGAGCTCGCGGCGGTGCACCTCGCTGTCGGGGAAGACGAGATCGCCCTTGATGACACCGACCAGCGTGTAGGCGCCGCCGTTGCGGGTGTGGAAGAGCGAGGCGTTCATCGCCTTGATCGAGCCGGTGGAATCGAAGACCGCGTCGAACCCGGTTTTGCGGCGGTTGGTGAACTCGGCGCCCTCGAGATCTTCCGGAGCGAAGGTCTCGAAGCCGAGCTCGCGGGTGGCGGCGATCTTGTCCGGCGCGGCATCAACGACAGTGACCTCGGCGCCGGCGATGCGGGCGAAGTAGGCGACGCCGAGGCCGATGGGCCCCGAGCCGACGACGAGGGCGCGGGAGCCGGGCTTCAGCTCGGCGGTGCGGCGGATAGCGTGGGCGCCGATGGCGAGGAACTCGACCATGGCGGCATCGCGCAGGCTCATGTCGCCGGCCGGATAGAGGTTGGCGGCGGGCATGACGATCTCTTCAGCCATGCCGCCGGGGGCATGCACGCCGATGACCTTCAGCGTCTCGCAGCAATTGGACTTGCCCTCGAGGCAGGCCGGGCACTCGCCGCAGTTGAGATAGGGATTGATGACGACGTTCTCGCCAACCGAAAGGCTCGAGCCGTTCGGATCGACCACCGTACCGCTCAGCTCGTGGCCGATGATGCGCGGGTACTCGAAGTAGGGAAAGTTGCCCTCGAAGATGTGGTAGTCGGTGCCGCAGATGCCGATGTGGCGGATGGCGACGCGCACCCAGCCCGGCTTCAGCTCCGGCCGCGGGATTTCGATAAGCGCCAGCTGGTTCGGCGCGACGCAGGATATGGCTCGCATCGTGGTCTCCTCTTGGGCGGATCATAGCGGCGTGGTGCTGGTATGGAAGTAGGCTTTGGACGCAAACCGCCGACCCTGCGGGGATGACAGCTGGTGGGTCGGGCGTGGTAGGAGCGTGACCACGATGATCGAGGGTTCGGTGAAGTGAATTTCGCAAGCGACAACTGGGCCGGGGCGACGCCCGAAGTGATGGCGGCTCTGGTCAAGGCCAATGACGGGGCGGCGCCTGCCTATGGCAGCGATGCGCTGACGCGGCGCGTGACCGGGCTGTTCTCGGAGGTCTTCGAGAAGGAGGTCGAGGTCTGGTTCACGGCGACGGGGACCGGATCGAACTCGCTGGGCCTCGCGGCGCTCAGCCGGCCGGGCGGGCTGGTGCTGTGTTCGAGCGAAGCGCACATCCATTCCGATGAATGGGGGGCGACCGAGTTCCAGTCGGGCGGCATGAAGCTCGTGACCATGCCGCAGGTGGCGGGGCGCGTTTCGGCCGAGGCCCTGCGCCAGACGCTGTCGCGCTTTCCCGAGGGCAACCGGTTCGGCGTGCCGGTGGCGCTGAGCCTTACCAATGCGACCGAGTGCGGCACGGTCTACGCGCCGGCCGCGGTGGCCGAACTGGCGGGCCTCGCGCGGGCGCAGGGGCTGGCCGTGCACATGGACGGCGCGCGCTTCGGCAATGCGGTGGCGGCGACAGGCGCGAAGCCGGCCGAGCTGACATGGAAGTCGGGCGTCGATTTCCTGAGCTTCGGCGGAACCAAGAACGGATGCTGGGCGGCGGAAGCCATCGTGGTGTTCTCGCCCGACAAGCTGAGTGACCTCGCAGCGCGGCGGCAGCGGGCCGGGCACACCTTCTCGAAGTCGCGGTTCGTCGCGGCGCAGTTCGAGGCCTATCTCACCGGCGGCAACTGGCTGCGCTGGGCCGGACAGGCCAATGCGCGGGCCGAGCAGCTGCGCGTAGGACTGCGTGCAAGTTCGCAGGCGCGGCTCGGCTGGGGGAGCGAGGCGAACGAGGTGTTCGCCGTGCTGCCCCGGGAGACGATCGCGAGGATCCGGCTGGCGGGCGGAACGCTCTACGAATGGCCGGCCGAGGGCATGGGGCTGACGGCCGACGAGGATCTGGTGCGGCTGGTGACGAGCTGGGCGACGAGCCCTGACGAGGTGGCGCGGTTCCTCGCGATGGTGGGGTAGCGGCGACATCGCCGCTACCATCCGCGTCGGGAGAGGCAGGGGCCGCCTGCGCATGGGGCTGGCCCCCTCCACCAGCTACGCCGGTCCCCCTCCCCCGCCACGCGGGGGAGGATCAGCGGGCCACGACGAGCTTGACGAGGTTGTCCGCGGGGTCGCGGGTGTCAAGGCCTTCGTTGGTGTCGGTGTAGGCGGCACCGATGGCGGCGAGCCGGCCGCGGACGGCGTCGAGCGCCGCCTGGTCGGGGACGACGATGTGGAACCAGCGCAGGCCCGCCGAGCCCTTCGACGCCTGGGCGGCGTTGGGGCCGGACCAGATGTTGAAGGCGATGGTGTGCGGCGGGTAGTCGAGCCCGAGATCGCCCATGCCGAACTGGCGCATGATGAACAGGCCGCCGAAGCCGATGCCGTCGCGATAGAAGCGCATGGCGCGCTCGAGATCGTTCACGTGCAGGTGGATGTGGCCGATGCGGGTGCCCTCGGGCATCGCGGCCGGGACGGCGTTGATGTCATCCAGTTCGGCGAGGAGATCATCGACGTCGATGGCCTCGCGGCCCGAGTGGGGCGAGCCATCGACAGTCTTGACGTAGTAGCCGTCCTCGCCGTCGCCGATGGTGCCGCGCCACGGCGTCTCGAAGGTAATCTCGATGCCGTTATTGTCGTAATCCGACAGGTAGATGGCCTCGGAGACGAGGTGATCGGTGGGCGAGATGCGGACGCGGCGCATGAGGGCGCGCACCACCATCTCGGCCAGCGCCTTGCGGGTCGGGACGTGGACGGCGACGTGATAGAGGCCGAGCGAGCGATCCGGGAACGGGGTCTTGGCCCCGAGCTCGAGGATGATGAGTTCGGTGCCGCCGGCGCCGAGATGCAGCGCCTCGGCATCCTCCGAAATCAGCTCGAGGCCGAGGACATCGCGCCAGACGGCGAGCGCGTTCTCGCGATTGGTGACGCCGATGCGGACGGGGCCGAGGTGGGTGGCGAGAGGCAGCACGGGAGCCGAACGGACGGCGGCCTGGGATTCAACGGTGATCATGATGGGTGTCCCCCAAACGGGTTTTGTCTGTTGGGGACAGATATAAGCCGAAGGCGGTCGGGGGACCATCACCGGGTTGCGGGTGGCACTCGATACTGATTTGCACGAATGGGGCGGCGATGGGCCGGATTGGAAACAAGAATTGCTTGTTGTTGCCCCCCACCCTCGGTCCCTCGAGGTAGGCGGTGCGGTAGACAGTGGGTCTGACTGCCCCCTTCACCAGCTTCGGCCGGGCCTTTCGAGCATAGCTCTCAAGGCCTTCTCCCCTAAGATCGCTCCACTGGAACGATCTTGCCTTCGGCACGGCTCGAAGCCCCTCCCCCGCCAGGCGGGGGAGGATCAAGGGGGGCGCGGGTTAGGTCGCGACGTTGCGGCGGCGGTATTCGCTGGCGGCGTAGACAAGGAGGGCAGCGACGATGAGGCCGCCGATCAGCTGGGACCAATCGATAGAGGCGAGGAGGTTGCCGAACATCCGGCCGGTGTCGATGGGACCGTCGGTGAAGAACCACGTCATCTCGTGATCATCCCCGTCGCCAAAGTGGAAACGCTCGCGGAGGTAGTTGAGCACATAGCCGCCGCGCGGGCCGCCGAGATTGAAGATGACGTTCTCGGCGAGGCCGACCAGGGCAGGAATGAGGAAGGCGAGCGGGATGGACCAGCGGCCGACCACGGCGGACAGGGCGCCGACCCAGGCGAAGAACGGGGCGTACCAGAGCAACGCCAGCACCAGATAGACCAGATCGAAGCTCGCGATGCTCCAGGCGCTGACGGCAAAGCTGTCGAGGCCGGGGAGGTTGATGCGGGGGAAGAACAGGACCGCGGCCATGGTGGTGAAGTAGACCAGCAGGCCCGTGACCAGCGACGCGGCGAAGATGATGGCCGGGAAGATGGTCATGCCGGCGAGCATCTTGGAGCCGAGAATCTTGAAATCGGTGACGGGCATCGACTTCCAGAACAGCATGGCGTTGTTGCGCCGGTCGGCGTTGAAGGCGTCGGCATAGTAGAAGAACAGCGTCGCCATCAGGTAGACGAACCAGAGCGCGGAGACCGCGAGAAAGCCGAACTCGAAGAACTTGAGCGCGGACGGCGCGCCGACCTCGTAGGCCATCTCGAAACGATGGGTGACGATGCTGCCGACGAGAATGACGGTCATGAGGGCGAGAATGATGCCCGGCGCGAGGACAAAGGCACCCTTGTGCTCGATGTATTCGCGCTTGATGAGGGCAACCAGGGACTTCATTTGGCACCGCGCTGCATGAGGGCGACGAACAGGTCGCTCAGGGTGGGCGTGGAAACCTCGCCGAACTGGGCGAGGCGATCGCGATCGACGCCTTCGAAGACCATGGCGGTCTGACCGAAGCGGGTCTCGCTGTAGATGGGGTTGAGCGCCGAGGCGGCCGCGACATTGTCGGGCCGGACGAGGACCTGGGCGAACTTGCCCGACACGGTCTCCATCTGCATGTGCAGGATCAGATCACCATCGCGGATGAACATGATGTCACTGAGCATGAACTCGATCTCATCCACCTGGTGGGTGGTGATGATGAGGGTGCGCTCCTCGGTCATGTAGTCCTCGAGCAGGCGCCGGTAGAAGCGCTTGCGGTAGGTGATGTCGAGGCCGAGCGTGGGCTCGTCGAGGACGAGAAGCTTGGCGTCGATGGCCATCACCACCGCGAGATGGAGCTGGGCGATCATCCCCTTCGAAAGGTTCTTGATCTTGGCTTCCATCTTGACGTCGGTGCCGTCGAGGAAGCTGCGGGCCTTCGCCTGATCGAAGTTCGGATGGATATTGGTGAGGAGCGCGAACAGCTCGCGCACCCTCAGGAAGCGCGGCAGGCTCGCCACGTCGGAGATGAAGGCGACGTTCTCCATAAGCCTCGCGCGCTTCTCGAACGGGTCCTTGCCGAGGACGCGAACGGTGCCCTCGTAGGAGGTAAGGCCGAGCAGGGCGTTCAGCGTGGTGGTCTTGCCGGCGCCGTTGTGACCGACAAGCCCATAGATGCGTCCTGCGGGGATGTCGAAATCGAGACCGTGAAGGATTTCGGTGCGGCCGAAGCGCTTCTTGAGGCCGCGCGCCGAGACGATCGGAGCAGCCGAGGTTTGAGCCGGATCATTCATCTTCACCGCCTTGCTTCAAAAGAGAATTGGGATCGAGGCCGAGAGCTGCAATGCGCGCGAGAACGCGCGGCCACTCATCGGAGAGGAACTTTTCGCGCTCGTGGGCGAGCAGCCGGTCGCGACCGCCCTGGGCGACATACATGCCCATGCCGCGGCGCGACTCGACGGCGCCGATATCGACAAGGGACTGATAGGCTCGGGTAACGGTGAGCGGGTTCACCGAGAGCTCGGCGGCGATCTGACGGACGGAGGGCAGCGCCTCGCCCTCCCCTGCTGTCTTGCTGAGGATCATGTCGGCAATCCTTTCGCTGATCTGCACGAAGATCGGCTGGCTGTCGTTGAACTGACTCATGCGTTATGCCTTGGTAGTGTGCTAGTTATGTAGCACACCATTTCAGAGGCGCAAGCGGAATCTTCAGGCGTCGACGCGAGGGGGTCATTGACCGAGGTCTTGGCATTGTCGATTGGGGATGCGTAGTTTCGACATGGCGGCGGGCCAGTGCCCGCCATGCCGCGGTTTTCGGGGGAAGCCAGTTTGCGCATATTGGTCACCGGCAGCGCCGGATTCATCGGGTATCACCTCGCTCGGCGGCTGCTGGCGGAGGGGCACGAGGTCGTCGGGTTCGACGGGCTGACGCCCTACTACGACGTGGCGCTGAAAGAGCAGCGGCACGCGATGCTGGAGGCGATGCCGGGGTTCCGGCCGGTGATCGGGCGGCTCGAGGACGCGGCGGCGATCGAGGCGGCGTTCGCGGATGGGCCGGAGGTGGTGGTGCATCTCGCGGCGCAGGCGGGCGTGCGCTACAGCCTCGAGGCGCCGTTCAGCTACACCGACAGCAACGTGACTGGGACGCTCGCCGTGCTCGAGGCGGCGCGGGCGCGGCCGGTGCGGCACCTGCTCGTTGCGTCGTCGAGCTCGGTCTACGGCATGGCCGGTCGCGCCTCGCGCGAGACCGACAAGACGGACGAGCCGGTGTCGCTCTACGCTGCGACCAAGAAGGCGACCGAGGCGATTACCCATTCCTATGCGCACCTGTTCGACATCCCGACGACATGCCTGAGGTTCTTCACTGTCTATGGTCCGTGGGGACGGCCGGACATGGCGCCCTTCAAGTTCACCGAGGCGATTGCCGAGGGGCGACCGATCAGCATTTTCGGCGAGGGCCGGATGCGGCGGGACTTCACCTATGTCGACGACGTGGTTGTGGCGGTGCGGCGACTGATCGAGGCGGTGCCGGTGAAGGGCGCACCGGTGGCGGGGGACTCGCTGTCCGCAGTTGCGCCCTGGCGGGTGGTGAACATCGCGGGCGGGCGGCCGGTGGAGTTGATGCGGTTCGTCTCCGCGATCGAGGCTGCGATGGGGCGCGAGGCGAACAAGGAACTGCTGCCGATGCAGCCGGGGGACGTGACCGATACGGCGGCAGAAGTAGGGCTTTTGCGGACGCTGGTGGGGGAAGTGCCGGCGACGCCGGTGGAGGACGGGGTCCAGGCGTTCGTCGAGTGGTTCAGGGGGTGGCGGGGGAGCTGACCGAGCACTTGGCCGCCCCCTCCACCACCCTTCGGGTGGTCCCCCTCCCCCGCCACGCGGGGGAGGATCAAGGAGGGGCCGGTGGGTGGTCGGAATCCGCCGATGTAGTTCCTTCGACCGAACGGAATACCGCTTGAGTGCTAACGACTCGGGTCGGCTGACATGCTAGAGGCAAGTATTGCTTTCTGATCGGCACCCGCCGACCATCCTTCTTTCCGGATTCCCAAATTGACGGCCACAGCTTCGGCACCGGCGACCAGCATCGCCAGCAAAACCACGCTTTCCATCATCGTTGCGGTGAGCGTGTGCCACCTGATCAACGACGTGATGCAGTCGCTGCTGACGGCCATCTACCCGATCCTCAAGGAAAACTACGGCCTGGACTACGTCCAGATCGGGCTGCTGACGCTGACCTTCCAGTGCACGGCGTCGCTGCTGCAGCCAGCGATCGGGATGTATACCGACAAGCGGCCCCTGCCCTATTCGCTGCCCGTGGGTATGGCTTCGAGCCTCGTGGGCCTCATCATCCTCGGCTTTGCGCAGAGCTACTGGCTGCTGCTGCTCGGTGCGGCATTCGTGGGCCTGGGTTCGGCGATCTTCCATCCGGAGAGTTCGCGCGTGGCGCGGCTGGCATCGGGTGGGCGGCATGGCCTCGCGCAATCGCTGTTCCAGGTGGGCGGCAATCTCGGCTCGGCGATCGGGCCGTTGCTGGCGGCCTTCATCGTGCTGCCGCGCGGGCAATCGAGCGTGGCGTGGTTCGCGGTGGGCTCACTGATCGGCATCTTCATCCTGACGCGCGTCGGCATGTGGTACGCGGCGCACCGCAAGGCCAATGCCGGCAAGGCGCCGGCGAGCACTGCGCTACTGTTCGACAAGCGCACCACGACGATCGCGCTCACCGTGCTGACGGTGCTGACACTGACCAAGAACGCCTACATGGCGGGGCTTTCGAGCTATTACACGTTCTTCCTGATCGACAAGTTCCAGGTCGGCGTGCAGGACGCGCAACTCCTGCTGTTCGTCTATCTCGGGGCTTCGGCGCTGGGCGTGTTCCTCGGCGGGCCGATCGGCGACCGGTTCGGCGCGAAGTTCGTGATCTGGTTCTCGATCCTCGGGGTGCTGCCGTTCACCCTGGCGCTGCCCTATGCGGACCTCACCTGGACCGTGATCCTGACGGTGCTGATCGGGCTGATCTTCTCGTCGGCGTTCTCGGCCATCGTGGTGTTTGCGCAGGAACTGATGCCGGGCCGGGTCGGGATGATCGCCGGGATCTTCTTCGGCTTCGCGTTCGGGGCGGGCGGCATTGCGGCCGCGGCACTCGGGGCTTTGGCGGACGTCGCGGGCATCCAGTATGTGTTCTGGCTGTGCTCGTTCCTGCCGCTGGCCGGGCTGCTGACGGTGTTCCTGCCGGAGATGCAGCACAAGGTGCGGTGACCGTACCGCATCCGTCGCTCGTCGCTGCGCTTCGATCGCGCATCGCCAAACGATGCGGGACCCCTCATCCGGCGCTGCGCGCCACCTTCTCCCACAAGGGGAGAAGGAATCCCGACTGAGATGTCGAAGCTGTCGCCTTCTCCCCTTGTGGGAGAAGGCGCCCGAAGGGCGGATGAGGGGTCGCGGCGCGTGCGCCGCGTTACTAGATCTGCAGCAACGCCACCGGCTTCTGCAGTTTGAACACCTTGCCCGTCGCGGTCAGCGTGCCATCAGCCGCCACGTTGAAGACCACGAGGTCTTCGCTTTCCTGGTTGGCGACGATCAGGTGCTGGTCCAGCAGCAGGAAGAAGCGGGGCCAGTTGCCGCCGCAGGCGATGTTCTGCTTGAGGCTGATCGTGCCGTCGGCGGCGATGGCGAAGCTGGTGATCGAGTTGTGGCCGCGGTTGGAGACATAGACCACGGTGCCCGCGGCGTTGATCTGGATGTGCGCGCCGGTCGACTCGCCCTTGAAGTCCGCCGGGAGCGCCGGGAGGGTGTTGAGCTCGGTGAGGGTGCCGTCCGCGTGGCGGGCAAGCGCGGTGACGGTTTCGGCGTACTCGGTGAACAGATAGGCGAACTTGCCGTTCGGGTGGAACGCCATGTGGCGCGGGCCGGCGCCCTTGGGCGTCGAGAACGCGGTCTCGGGGCCGCCGACGAAACTGCCGGCTTCGTAGCGGACGCTGCGGACTTCGTCGTGGCCGAGATCGGCGGTGTAGAGCCGGTCGGCTTCGGGCGACCACTGGGCCCAGTGAGCGTGGCCCTTGTCGTGGGCGTGGGCGCTGCGCAGCACCGTGGGGTCGGGCTTCAGCGCGCCGGTCGTGGTGTCAATCGAGAAGACCGGGGTCGAGTCGTCGCCGTAGTTGGCGACGGCGAGCTTGGTGCCCTTGGGGCTGAGCCTGAGGTAGCAGGGGTATTTCGCACCGGTCGACTGGTAGCCGAGCGGGGTGGCGGTAGTGTTGTCGGCAGCGAGCGTGAAGGCGCCGGCTTTTTCGGCCATCTCGTCGGTGACGTAGACGGTGCGGGTGGCGAGTGCGAAGGCGATCCACGAGACATCAGGGGTGCCGGGGAAGCTGCGGACGAGCTCGATGGTGCCGGTGGCGGTGTCGAAGCTCAGCAGCTTCAGGCCTTCGCCGTTGGGGCCGGTATAGGATCCGGACAGCAGGTTGAGCTTGGTCATACGCAGTTCCTCCTCGAGATGCGGGCGGAAGTGTTAGGGGAGTCACGGGGTTATGGGAAGTCGAAGAACGGCAGTGCTGCGCATTGCCGACCCCTCATCCGGCGCTGCGCGCCACCTTCTCCCACAAGGGGAGAAGGCAACCGACTGAGATATCGAGGGGACGGCCTTCTCCCCCTGTGGGAGAAGGTGCCCGAAGGGCGGATGAGGGGTCGCGCGTCAGCGCGCCCGATCCCACCCCTCGCGCATAAGCTTGAAGCCCTTTTCGTAGACCTCCGCCTCACTGCCAAACAGCGGGCGCCAGATCTTCGTCGCGGCGGCGAGGTCCGGGAGAGCCGAGCCGAAGGCTTCGATGGTCATCCAGCCGTCGTAGCCGGCCTGTCTCAGGGCGTTGAACACCGACTGGAAATCGATGTGGCCGGCGCCGGGGACGCCGCGGTTGTTCTCGGAGATGTGGACGTGGTTGATCTGGCGGATGGTCGCCGGGATCACCGCGGTGATCGAGTCCTCTTCGATGTTGAAGTGAAAGGTGTCGTAGAGATAGCCGTAGTTCGGCTCGTCGACGGCCTGCACCAGTTCCGCGGCCTGGGCGGCCGAGTTGAGGAAATAGCACTCGAAGCGGTTGAGCGGCTCGACCGAGAGGGCGACGCCCTGCTTCGCCGCGTACTGCGCCGCCTCTTTGTGGATGTCGCGGACGCGGGCCTTTTCGTCGGCGGTGGCGCCCCGGCCGGTGAACTCGCCGAGCGGCTGGTGGAACGGGCCGGCGGCCAGGGTGCCGCCGAGGGCCGCGGTGCAATCGGTGAGCCACTGCAGATGCGACAGCGCCCCGGCGCGTTCGGCGAGGTCGGGCGAGACGGCGGATTTGCCGCCGCCGGGCATGACGCCGATGCCGGTGGCGCCAAGCCGGATATCGTGCAGGCGGCGGCCGAGGCGTTCGTAATGGTCGGGCGTGCCCTCGAACATCGGGATTTCGACCCCGTCATAGCCCGTGGCCTTCAGGCGCTCGATGATGGGCCAGTGTTCGTCGGTGACGTGAGTGGTCCAGAGGAGGAGGTTGAAGCCGAGTTTCATTGTGTTCTCACGTTGACTGTCGGTGGCCCAACCCCTCACCCGTCCCGGCTTCGCCGGTCCACCCTCTCCCCGACGGGGAGAGGAACAGAAGTGATCGCCGATGGTTTACTGCATCCGGGCTACATGTTCACCCACTGCCCCGATTGGCCGGAGGCGATGATGGCGTCGCAGAGTTTGTTGGTTTCCAGTGCGTCGCGGAAGGTGGGGGCGGCGGGTTTTCCCGTCCTCAAGCCCTCGAGGAAATCGGCGGCGGTGTGGGTGAAGCTGTGCTCGAAGCCGATGATGAGGCCGGGGACCCACCATTTGCCCAGGTACGGGTGATCGCCGTCGGTGACGAGGATGTTGGTCCAGCCGCGCAGGGTGCCCTCGGTCGAATGATCGAACCACTGCACGCGGTTCATGTCGTGCAGGTCCCAGGCGAGCGAGCCCTTCTCGCCGTTGATCTCGAGCGTGTAGCCGGCCTTGTGGCCGCGGGCGTAGCGGGTGGATTCGAACGTGCCGAGCGAGCCATTGGCGAAACGGGTGAGGACGGCGGCAGCATCGTCGATGCCGACCGCCTGCACCTTGCCCGTCTCGGCGTGCTTGCGCTCCTTGACGAAGGTTTCGGTCATGGCGGTGAGCGAGGAGATGCCGCCGTTGATCCAGATGGCGCTGTCGAGGCAGTGGGAGATCAGGTCACCGGTGACGCCGGAACCGGCGGCATCGACATCGAGGCGCCAGGTGCCCTGCCCGCCCTGCGGGACATCGGGCGAGATGGTCCAATCCTGCAGGAACTTGGCGCGGTAGTGAAAGATGCGGCCGAGCTTGCCCTCGGCGACGAGGTTGTGGATCAGGGTGACGGCCGGGATGCGGCGGTAGTTGTACCAGACGAGGTTGGGGACGCCCGCCTTCTCGACCGCCTCGACCATGGGCAGCCCCTCCGCCGCGGTGCGGGCGAGCGGCTTTTCGGTGAGCACCATCTTGCCGGCCTGGGCCGCGGCGATGGCGATCTCGGCGTGAAGGTCGTTGGGCACGCAGATGTCGATGGCGTCGATGTCGCGGCGCTCGATCAGCACACGCCAGTCATGCTCGACGCTCTCGTAGCCCCACTGCTCGGCGAAGCGGCGCACCTTGCTGTCGTTGCGCGCGGCGACGGCCTTGAGCACCGGGTGATAGCCGGTATCGAAGAAGTGCGAGACGGAGGCCCAGGCATGGGAGTGGCAGCGGGCCATGAAGCCGTAGCCGATCATGCCGATGTTGAGTTGCTTGGTCATCTGGTGTGTTCCTGGTGGACGGTTGGCGGGGCAAGGCCCCCTCACCCGGCGCTTCGCGCCGACCTCTCCCCCAAGGGAGAGGTGAGCTGTGGCACGATCTGGCCCACTCGCACCTCTCCCTTGGGGGAGAGGTCGGATTGCGCAGCAATCCGGGTGAGGGGGCCTTGTTTCATCGCCTACTCCCGCCAGCCATGGGCGTCGCGGACCTTGAGCATGGCGCCGAGCACCTTGTTCCAGGTGTCCTGCCGTTCCATCACCGCGTTGGGGAACATGCAGCCGTCCCAGCAGATGTGGCGCATCTTCTTGTTGAGATAGCCCTTGTCGTCGCGCAGCCAGTAGCCGGCATGCTTGGTCACATCGAGCCGGCCGTTGGGGTCGTCGATCTGGCAGTGGCGGCCGGTCTTGGCGTGATCGCCGGAGCCGAAGGTGGTCCCGTCGTTCTGGGCGACGTGGAAATCGAGCGTCCAGGGGCGGAGCGCGTCGGCGACCTTGTGGTAGGCGGCGTCGAGCGCGGCCGTGTCGGACCAGTCGAAATCGCGGGGCAGGATGCGGTCCTTTTCGGCATTGGCGCCGAGGACGAAGAGCATGGAATGCGCCATGTCGGCCTGGTAGCCGACGATGCCGGGCATGTTGACCATTTCGAGCAGCTTCACGTTCTCGCGCCAGGAGTGCATGCCGCCCCAGCAGATCTCGCCCTCGGCGACGATGTACTCGCCGTGGTCCTGGGCGATCTTGCCGGCTTCGCGGAAGGTGTCTGCGATCCGCCTGGTGTTGCCCTCGGGGTTCTTGTCCCACTCCTCGACGCCGACCGAGCTGTCGACGCGGACGCCGCCGGTGGGGCGGATGCCGATCTCGCGCATCTGCTGGCCGATGGAGCAGGCCTTGCGCACCTGGGTGAGGAAGCGCTTCACGTCATCGGCGTCGCCCATGGCCGAGCCGCCACCGGCGCCACCCCAGATGGGGGCAACGAAGCTGCCGACCTTCAGGCCGTAGCTCGCGATGTGATCGGACATGCGGCGGACTTCGCCGGCATCGGAATCGATGTTGAAGTGCGGGGAGGTGACGAAGAGGTCGATACCGTCGAACTTCTGGCCGTCGACCTCGGCATTGGCGGTGAGCTTCAGCAGCGTATCGAGCGCAATGATCGGCTCGGAGTCCGGCGCGCCCTTGCCGACGATGCCGGGCCAGGCGGCGTTGTGCAGTTTCGGGTAGTTGTTGGATGCCATGGCCCCCTCCCCCGGGGATTATTGCTTCACTTGAATCCGGCGTGCGCTGCCCCACCCTCATCCGGGCTTCGACGACCTTCTCCCATCAAGGGAGAAGGCCACCCGGCCGATTTCGCATTCGGGCCTTCTCCCCTCGTGGGAGAAGGTGGCCGAAGGCCAGATGAGGGGGCGGCCAGCATCATCACGCCGCCTTGTGCCTGAGGTTGAGGCCGGTCTGGGCGTCGAAGAGCATGACCTTTTCCGGGTCCCAGCCGAAGCGGACGGGGTCCTCGACCTTGACCTCGAGGCGGGCCGGGACGGCGGCGCGGAGCAGGTCGGAACCGACGCGCAGGGTGACGATCTTCTCGATGCCGTGGTTCTCGATGTCGTGGATGCGGGCCTCAACCGGGGCGCCAGAAGCGAGCTGGATGTCCTCGGGGCGAACGCCGAAGGTCATGGGGCCGTCGCTGGCAGGGGCGCCGGAGATGGGAAGCTCGAAGCTCTGGGGCTTCACTACGGCGCGGTTGGCGGCGAGGTGGCCGTTCAGCAGGTTGATGGCGGGCGAGCCGACAAAGCTCGCAACGAACGTGTCGCGCGGGTTGTTGTAGACCTCGTGCGGGCGGCCGACCTGGATGATGCGGCCGTTGTTGAGCACCGCCATGCGGTCACCCATGGTCATGGCCTCGACCTGGTCGTGGGTGACGAAGATGAAGGTGGCGCCGAGACGCCGCTGCAGGTCCTTGAGTTCGGAGCGCATGGCCTCGCGCAGCTTCGCATCGAGGTTGGAAAGCGGCTCGTCCATGAGGAAGACCTGCGGCTCGCGCACGATGGCGCGGCCGATGGAGACACGCTGCATCTCGCCGCCGGAGAGGCGGTCGGTCTTGCGATCGAGCAGGTGCCCGATGCGCAGGGTGCGCGCGGCGTAGTCAATGCGCTTCTCGACCTCGGCGGGCGGTGTGTTGCGGATCTTGGCCTTGAGCGGAAAGGCGAGGTTTTCGCGCACGGTGAGGCGCGGGTAGAGCGAGTATTGCTGGAGCACCAGCGCGGTGTCGCGCTCGGCCGGGCCCCAGTCGTTCACGTCGATGCCGTTGATGCGGATATTGCCGGCGGTCGGCTTCTCGAGGCCGGCGATGAGGCGGAGCGTCGTGGTCTTGCCGGCACCGGTAGGGCCGAGGAGGACGAAGAACTCGCCATCGGCCACATCGAGGTTGAGGTCGGCCAGCGCTGTGTGGTGGCCGAAGGTCTTGGTGATGTTCTGCAGCTCTATGCGGGCCATCGGACTACTCGCTGAGGCGGATTTCGAGCGAATTGCCCGAGGCGGTATCGAAGAAATGGGCCTGGGCGGGATCGATGCGGGCCCAGACGCGCTCGCCCGCCTTCTCGACGAAGCCGGTGTGGGTGCGGGCCCGAAGGGTCTGGCTGCCGACGCGCAGGTCGACGATATCGAAGGGGCCGTAGGGCTGGATGATGTGGGCCTCGACCGGGCGATAGCCCGCCTTCTCCTCGTGGCTCAGCAGCACGCCCTCGGGGCGGACGCCGAGCGAGATGCGGTCGGCGTTCTTTTCGACCAGCATGCCGACGAGGTCGTGGGGCATGGCGAAGCTCTCGCCATCGAGCTCAACCGCGACCTTGCCGCCGGAGCTGGTGATGGAGGCTTCGGCGATGTTCATCACGGGCGAGCCGATGAACTGGGCAACGAAGAGGTTGGCGGGGCGGAGATAGACCTCGGAGGGCGTGCCGACCTGCTGCAGGATGCCATCGTGCATGACGACGATGCGGTCGGCGAGCGACATGGCTTCGACCTGATCGTGGGTCACGTAGATGGAGGTCGAGCCGTTCTCGAGGTGGAGGCGCTTCAGCTCGACGCGCATGTCCTCGCGGAGCTTGGCATCGAGAGCGCCGATGGGCTCGTCGAGCAGGAGCGCCTTGGGGCGGCGCACGAGGGCGCGGCCGATGGCGACGCGCTGCATGTCGCCACCCGAGAGCGCGGAAGGCCTGAGGCTCAGGAGGTGATGGATGGCCAGCGCATCGGCGATGGCCATGACGCTGCGATCGACCTCGGCCTTGGCCATGCCCGTGGCCTTCAGGGGGAAGGCGATGTTCTCGAAGACGCTGAGATGCGGGTAGAGCGCATAGAGCTGGAAGACGAAGGCGATGTCGCGTTCGGAGGCATGAAGGTTCTGGACGGGCTTGCCGTCGATGAGGATCTCGCCCGAGCTGATCTCCTCGAGGCCGGCGATGGCGCGCAACGTGGTGGTCTTGCCGCAGCCCGAGGGGCCGAGAAGGACGACGAACTCGCGATCGCGGATGGTAAGGTTCACATCGCGGATGACATGGACGGCGCCGAAGTACTTCTGGATGTGGCGGAGCTCGATCTCAGCCATGGTGCACCGCCTCGCGGACCGAGACCGGGCCGGTGTCGTCCTCGTCGACCGTCGCGGGCTCGGGCGGCGGGATGTGGACGGCGACGTTGAAACTGATCAGCCCGACCAGCATGACGAGAACGCTCCACTCATGCAGGAACGCCACCCAGGGCTGGCAGAGGAAGATGATGCCCAGGATCATCAGCAGCTGCGCGCCGGGCTCGAGGAAGCGCTGGTTGAAGACGCGCAGGTTCATTTGCGGATCGCTCCGAAGGTAACGCCGCGCAGCAGGTGATTGCGCAACAGGAAGGTGAAGATCGCGACCGGCAGCAGGAACAGCACGGTGCCAGCGGCGATCACCGTCCACTCGGGGAGGCCCGAACCGATCTGGCTGGGAATGAAGGGGGGCGCGGTCTGGGCGCGCCGGTTGGTCATGATCAGCGCGAAGGCGTACTCGTTCCAGGCGGTGATGAAGCAGAACACCGCGGTGGCGGCGATGCCGGTGGCCGCCTCGGGCAGGACGATCTTGAAGAACGCCTGCATGCGCGTGTAGCCGTCGACCAGCGCCGCTTCCTCGTATTCCTTCGGGATCTCGTCGATGAAGCCCTTCATCAGCCAGACCGAGAAGCTGAGGTTGAAGGCGGTGTAGAGGATAATGAGGCCGACATGCGAGTCGGTCAGGTCGAACTGCCGGTACATCAGGAACATCGGGATGGCGACGACCACCGGCGGCAGCATGCGCGTACTGAGGATGAAGAAGAGCAGGTCCTGCTCGCCCTTGATCTTGAAGCGCGAGAAGCCATAGGCGGTGATCGTGCCCATCGAGACGGCGAGCACCGTCGAGACGATCGATACGATCAGGCTGTTGAGGAAGCGGTTGGGGTACTGCGACAGCTGCGGCTCGTCGCCGACCTTCAGCACGCGCTCGCCCCCATCGTAGACGAGCTTCTCCCACCACGGGGCGGCCTCGTAGACCTCGGGCGCCACGGGTTGCTTCAGCTGCACGCGCTTGGTGAGGAGTTTCACGAAGGGCGTGACCTCGGGCTCGAAGAAGACGGTGGGTGGGACGGATGTCGCGACGGCGCGCGGCTTGAACGCCGTGGCCCCGATCCACAGGATCGGCGACAGGAAGATAAGCGTCACCGCAAGGATGGCGAGGATGGCAACCGGACGGCCGAAGCGCTGGCCACGCGAAGTAACGGCGGCCATCAGGATTTCCCCTCGGCTGTTGCGACCCCATCGCCTCCCTCCCCCTTGAGGGGAGGGATAGAGGGAGGGGGTGGTGCGGTTATCACTGATGGACCCCCACCCCCGGCCCCTCCCCTCAAGGGGGAGGGGGGCGAGGTGTTGAGGGCGGCGTTGATGGTGGTCCAGACACCCTGGGCGTTGGTGATGATGTCACCGTTGGTGAAGCGCAGGACGTGATAGCCGGCTGCGTTCAACCAAGCCGTGCGGTGCCGATCGCGCTCGATGGCCTCGGTATCGAAATGCGTTTCCCCGTCCAGTTCGATGATCAGACCGACCTGGTGGCACGCGAAGTCGACCACGAACGGTCCGAACGGAACCTGTCGGCGGAAACGGCGGCCAGAGAATGACCGCAGCAGCCTCCACATGTGGCGTTCGGGGACGGTTGCGCCGGTGCGCAGGCGGCGGGCTGAGGCGACGCTCCTGGTGCGGAGATGGCGCGCATTGGAGAAGATGGCGTCGGCGGGCTCCGCTCCCCCTGGAAGAGAGGGGTGGGGGGTGGGGGTCGGGCGGTGATCAACAGAACCACCCCCTCCCTCGATCCCTCCCCTCAAGGGGGAGGGAGGCGATTGCTGCACGCTCGGAGGCTGGGTCATCATCAGCGCTCCTTCGCCCGGTTGAGGTATTTGACGTAGATGTTGGTGATGCAGACGACGACGATCAGGACGATGTAGGCGAGCGCCGAGGCGCGGCCGGTGTCCCAGCCCTGGAAGGCCATCTGGTAGAGCTTGATGGCGATGGTTTCGACGCTGGCGGTCGACATGATGAAGGGCAGGTCGAAGGCCTTGAAGGCTTCCATGGTGCGGAAGATCAGGGCGATCAGCAGCAGCGGCGAGACCAGCGGCAGGGTGATGCGGCGGAACGTGTACCACCAGCTGGCGCGATCGATCGCTGCGGCCTCGTAGAGGCTCTTGGGAATGGCCGAGAGGCCGGCCAGCGAGAGCAGCATGACGAAGGGCGACCACATCCAGATATCGGTGATGGCAACGGCGAACAGGGCGTTGACGCGGTTGCTCAGCCACTCGAACTTGCCGATGCCCAGCGCATAGTTGATGGGCCCCCAGGAGGGGTCGTAGAGCAGCTTCCAGAACAGCCCGACGACGGCCGGCGACAGCATCATGGGCAGCATCAGGAGCGTCGTCACGAGACCCTTGAACTTGAAGGGCCGGTTGAGCAGCAGGGCGAGGCCGAAGCCGACGATCATCTGTCCGCCGACGGAGACGATGACGTACTGCGCGGTGGTGGTGAAGCTGCGCCAGATGGCCGGATCGGAGAGCAGATCCGCGTAGTTCTGCAGCCCGACGAACTCGGCGGGTTTCTGCAGCGAGACGCGATACTCGGTGAAAGAGAAGCCGAGCGAATAGATCAGCGGGAAGATGTTGAACACGATGAGAAAGGCGATGGTCGGAAGGATGAACGCATTCCGTATCGCCAGGTCGCTCCAGCCCCGCGCGGCGGCCCGGGAACCGGAATCGAGCGTCGCAAGGACAGCCAATCTTACCCCCTGATGTCGATAGATGAGGACCGGGGACGCGCCCCGGTCCGTGGTCGGGACTCCGTCAGGAGTCGTTGCCGAGCGTCTTGTTCCAGTCGCCGACCAGCGCATCGAGCGCGTCCTTGGCCGTGCCCTCACCCGTGGTGATGTAGGGGTGGAGGCGATCGTTCATCTGGAACAGCATGTCGGCGAAGACCGGCACGGCCCAGAAGTCCTTCACGATCTTCATGGAGTCGGCGAAGGCCTGGTTGTACGGCGTGGCCTTTAGGAAACCCTCGGAGTTCAGCACTGCCGCCGAGCAGGTGTAGCCGCCCAGGTCGGCCCATTTCTGCTGCACGTCGTCACGGATGAACCACTGGAGGAATTTGTAGGCCTCTTCCTGGTTCTTGGAGTAGCTGATGATCGAGATGCCCTGGCCGCCGAGAGCGGCGTGCTGGGCCCCGGTCGGGCCGGGCGGGTTGGCGAAGTAGCCGGTGCTCTTGGCGTGCGGATTGGTCGCCTCGTTGGCCAGCGCCGGGAAGAAGGCGAAGTAGTTCATCGCCATCGCCACCAGACCCTCGGTGAAGGCCTGGTTGTTCTCGACGAAGAAGGCCTGGTTCCAGTTGGGCGGGGTAAAGGTGTAGAGCTTGCGGTAAGCCTCGAGCGCCTCGATGTTCTGGGGCGAGTTGAGGATGCCGGTGACCTTCTTGTTGGCGTAGTCGCCCAGATCGCCACCCCAGGTGAAGATGGTCTGCTCGACGCCCATCGCCATGGCGTCGTACGAGGTCTGGGTGTAGAGCGCGACGCCGTACTTGTTCTCGTCGGGCCGGGTGAAGAACTCGGCGATATCGGTGAGTTCCTTGTAGTTCTTGGGAACGCCGAGGTCGTAGCCGTACTTGGCCTTGAAGTTGGCCATCTCGGTCGGGTCCTCGAACCAGTCCTTGCGGTAGGCCCAGCCATTGGCGTCGCCCTCGAGCGGCACCGACCAGTACTTGTCGCCGTACAGGCTGTAGTACTGGAGCGTGGCGGGCACGAACGACTTGTCGACGCCGTTGTCGGTGATGAACTTGGTCAGGTCGACATAGTGGCCGCCCTCGGAGGCGGCGCCCAGCCACTGGCTGTCGCCCACGACCATGTCGTAGGCATCGCCCTGGGCGTTGAGCTCGGCAAAGGTCTTGGTCTGGAAGTCCGACCAGGGCGTGGTCTGCACGGTGACGGTGACGCCGGTCTCGGCGGTGTAATCGTTGACCAGTTCCTGCAGGTAGTTGGCCGGATCCCATTCGGCCCAGAAGATGGTCAGCTCCTGCGCGAGCACGGACGTGCTCGACGCCAGCATAAGGCCGATGCCGGCCAATATGCCCTTATGGACAGTGCGCATAATGGTCCTCCCTCTTGCGCTTCCGACCGGCTCAAGCAGCGCCGGACGAAGCCCCTCCTCCATTGCCGGGGGCGTTCAGCAGCGGACCAGCCAAGGCTCTCCCAAGCCATGCGGCAGGCCGTTTAGGTCGCGACGTCGGGGGTTACCTCCCTCCCGGCCGGCAATCGCCTCTCCCAAAGCGGCCAGCCAGGGCGCTCCTCCAGCGCCCGTCGCACTTGATCTCTCCTTCTGATCGACGTGCGTCTTAACAAGTATTGTTTCTACGTTTTGCCTGCCTCGTCAAGCTAACATGCTAGCATTTTCGCAAGTCTCGGCGGGTTCGGGAAAAGTCGTTTCCCTCAACCAATTCAAGCCGCTGCTTCGTCGACTGCGGCACGCACAAGCGCCGAAGCAGCCCAGGTGGCAACGTCTTTCGTCTCATCGAAGTCGAGTCCCCACAAGTCTTTGAGAACAATGAGAACTTCGAGGCCGTAAACCAGGGACAACGCCTTGGCGAGGCGCTGAAACTTGGCTTCGGGCAGCTTATTCTTGAGTGGCGCGATCGCCATTTGCAGCATGTGGACGCGATGACCGCGCTTGAAGGGGGGCTCTTCGCCCAGGGTCCCAGCCTGGCGGCGGGCCCACTGCTCGAGCGAGAGCTTCAGCGCAGCCTTGAAGGTGGCCTCGAACTCGGCGACGCGCGGCATGGTGAGCTCGAGCAGCTCGTGGACGCGCTGCTCGGGGTCGGGACTGGCGCTCTGCCAGCTGAGGATGGGGCCCAGCCCCTCGTCGACCACGGCATGGATCAGGGCGGCCTGGCTGGGGAAGTAGCGATAGGCGGTGGCGCGCGAGACCTGCGCGGCCTCGGCGACGTCGCTGACGGAGGGAGTCTCGCCCTTCTGCATCAGGGCAATGGCCGTTTCCAGCATGAGTTTTCGCGTGCGGGCACGGGCGCCGCGCGGCTCGGATTCAGGCAGGTCGGCAGGTTGTGAGACGTCCATATCGAAATGATACGCACATCTCAAAATGCTTTGCAACGCCGCCTCCGGTCTGCCATGACTTTGGCCAAGGAGCAGGCGCGGCCCGGTCGGGAGGAGAGCGACCGGGGCGAAAGCGCGTGCCGGGAGGGGCGCGATGAAGCGCATCTACGTGGTCGGCACCGCCGACACGAAGGGGGAGGAACTCGCCTTTCTCGCCGAGCGCATTCGTGCGCTGGGCGGCGATCCGGTGGTGGTGGATGTCGGCACCAGGGCGCCGGCGATTCCGACCGAAGTATGGGCGGCCGATGTCGCCAAGTTCGGCGCGCCGGACCTGCTGGAAGGGAACGACCGCGGTGTCGCCGTAGCGGGGATGGCGGAGGCATTCGCGCGATTTGTCATAACACGTGATGATATTGCCGGGATCGTCGGCATCGGTGGCGGCGGCGGAACCTCGATCGTGACCGCGGGCATGCGCAAGCTGCCGATCGGACTGCCCAAGGTGATGGTCTCGACCCTCGCCTCGGGGGACGTCGGTCCCTATGTCGGGGTCAGCGACATCGTGATGATGCCGTCGGTGACCGACCTTGCCGGGCTCAACCGGATATCGCGCGTTATCCTCTCGAATGCGGCGCTCGCGATCGTCGCGATGAGCGCCAACCCGACGTCAGTGGAGCCGGCGACCCGGCGCGCCGTGGGGCTCACCATGTTCGGGGTGACGACCAAGGCGGTGACGCAGATCGTCGACCTGCTCGCGGGGGCGGTGGAGCCGCTGGTGTTCCACGCCACGGGGACCGGCGGCAAGACAATGGAAATGCTGGTCGATTCCGGCCTCGTGACCGGGCTGATCGACGTCACGACGACCGAGGTTTGCGACTACCTGCTGGGCGGCGTGCTGCCGGCCGGGCCGGAGCGGCTCGATTGCCTGGCGCGCCGGCCGATACCCTATGTGGGCTCGGTCGGGGCGTGCGACATGGTCAACTTCTGGGCGCCCGAGACCGTGCCGGCGCACTATGCCGAACGCCTCTTCTACTCTCACAACGCCAACGTGACGCTGATGCGGACGACGGTCGACGAGTGCCGAGTGATCGGGGAATGGATCGGCAGCAAGCTCAATGCCGCGGTGGGGCCGGTGCGGTTCCTGCTTCCGCTCAGGGGCGTTTCGGCGCTCGACATCGAGGGGGGACCCTTCCGCGACGCTGAGGCGGATGCGGCTCTGTTCGAGGCGATAGAGCGGGGTGTGCAGTGGCACGAGGACCGGCAGCTCATCACGCTCGACTGCCACATCAACGATCACGAGTTCGCGGCGGCGGCCGTCGCGGCATTCAATGAAATTGCGGCACAGGAGGCCACATGGCAGCGATAGCGCGCGCCGAAATCCTCAGGAAGTTCCACGACATGGTGGCGCGTGGCCAACCCATCGTGGGCGGCGGCGCGGGGACGGGCATCTCGGCCAAGGCTGAGGAAGCCGGCGGGATCGACCTCATCATCATCTACAATTCGGGACGCTATCGCATGGCCGGGCGCGGCTCGGCGGCGGGCCTGCTCGCCTATGGCAACGCCAACGAGATCGTCAAGGAAATGGCGCTCGAAGTGCTGCCGGTGGTGAAGCGTACCCCGGTGCTGGCGGGCGTGAACGGGACGGATCCGTTCGTACTGATGCCGCAGTTTCTCGCAGAGCTGAAGGCGATGGGGTTCTCGGGGGTGCAGAACTTCCCGACCATCGGGCTCTTCGACGGGGTGATACGGCAGAGCTTCGAGGAGACCGGCATGGGCTACGGGCTCGAGGTCGACATGATCGCCGAGGCACACCGGCTGGACCTCCTGACGACGCCCTATGTGTTCAACCCCGACGAGGCGCGGGCCATGGCCGGCGCGGGCGCGGATATCGTCGTGGCGCATATGGGGGTGACGACCGGCGGGGCCATCGGGGCCAAGGCGGCGAAATCGCTCGAGCAGTGCTGCGACGAGATCGCGGCGATCGCGGAGGCGGCCAAGGCCGTGAAGCCGGATGTGATCGTCCTCTGCCATGGCGGGCCGATCGCGATGCCCGAGGATGCGCGCTTCGTGCTCGGGCGGGTGAAGGGCTGTCACGGGTTCTATGGCGCGAGCTCGATGGAGCGGCTGCCGGTGGAGGTGGCCATCAAGGCGCAGGTCGAGGGGTTCAAGGGGTTGAGGACGGGGGAATAGTGCGTGGGGCTCACCCCTCATCCGCCCTTCGGGCACCTTCTCCCACAAGGGGAGAAGGCCACCCCGCAGCAATCTCAGTCGCGGGGCCTTCTCCCTTGACGGGAGAAGGTGGCCGACAGGCCGGATGAGGGTGGGACAACGGACCAGGGATGAGGAAAAGGACATGACCGAGAACAACTTCGTCTATCCGCGCGACGTCAGTGCGTTCGGGTTCGACTGGGGACGGCTGGCGCTGACTGTGGCGCCGGAGGTGAATGGGGCGCGGAATTTCTCGGGGGGTGTGGTGGACCTGCCACCGGGCCAAGGTCATACGCGGCACAACCATCCGGGGGCCGAGGAGATCATCTTCGTCATATCAGGCGAAGGCGAGCAGATGGTCGAAACGCCGGAGGGCGTGCCGGAGGTACGCAAGGTCGGACCGGGCTGCACGGTGTTCGTGCCGGAGAGTCGTTTTCACTCGACGCTCAACACCGGATCGGCGCCGATGCAGCTGTTTGTGGTCTATTCTCCCGCCGGACCGGAGCTGGTGTTGCGAGAACTGCCAGATTTCAGGCAGATTCCGACAGAGCGGTAACACTTTCGGTCGGTTTCCACTTCCAAGTAACGCTCCGACGACTTACTTTTGGACAGAGCGAGCAGGCTCCGCCTAGGAAGCGGAAATGGAACAGGTTTTGTCGCGCCGCCTAGCTGCGGTGCTTTGTGCTGACGTTGCCGGGTATAGCGCCCTCGTGGGCGTTGACGAAGCCGGCACGGTAGCTGCCCTCAAGGGACACCAGACGGCCGTGATCCTGCTCCTCGAGCGGCACGGCGGGAGGGTTGTCGACCTTGCGGGCGACGGAATCGTCTCCGAGTTCCCAAGTACGGTATCGGCGGTCGAAGCCGCGCTCGCCATGCAGGCCCTGATGCAGCAGCGGAACGCCGAGGTGCCGGCCAACCGGCGGCTGGTCTTCCGCATCGGCATCAACCAGGGCGATGTGGTGCATGACGACACCCACATCTACGGCGACGGCATCAATGTGGCGGCGCGCCTGCAGGCCATTGCCGAGCCGGGCGGCGTCTACGTCTCGGGCAAGGTGTTCGACGAAGTCCGCGACCGCATGAAGGCGGGTTTCCTCGACCTGGGCGAGCGCGAGCTCAAGAACATCGCCCGGCCGGTGCGCGTGTTCGAAGTGGTGGCCGAAGGCGGTTCGGATACGCGGGGACGCAGGGCCAGCCCGGTCATGCCGCGCAAGCCATCGGTAGCGGTGCTGCCCTTCGACAACATGAGCGGGGACAGCGAGGAAGAATACTTCGCCGACGGGGTGGTGGAAGACATCATCACGGCGCTCAGCCGCTTCAAGGATTTCGCGGTCATCGCCCGCAACTCGAGCTTCGTCTACAAGGGCCGCGCCGTCGACGTGCGCCAGGTGGCGAAGGAGCTGAGCGTGCGCTACCTGCTCGAAGGCAGCGTGCGGCGCGCGGGCACCCGGCTGAGGATCACCGCGCAGCTGATCGACGCAACGACGGGCGCGCACCTGTGGGCCGACAAGTTCGACGGCACGCTCGAGGACGTGTTCGATTTCCAGGACCGCATCACCGGGACGGTCGCCTCGATCGTCGAGCCGGCGATCCGCTGGGCCGAAATCGAGCGTTCGCGGCGCGAGCGGCCGGACAGCGTCGAGGCCTACGATCTCTACCTGCGCGCCATGCCGATGCACCTGTCGCAGACGGAAGCGGCCAATGCCGAGGCCATCGCGCTGCTGCTGCGCGCCATCGAGTTCGAACCCACCAACCCGACCTACCTGGTCTATGCCGGCAACGCCATGCTGCACCGGGCGGCGCAGGGCTGGCCGGCGATCGGCGAGGACGACCATACGCGCGGCATCGAGCTCGTCGAGCGGGCGCTGGCGCATGCCCGCGACGATGCGGTGATCCTCAGCCTGTGCAGCATGATGCTGATCCACAACCTCAAGGACTACGACCGTGGCCTCGAGGTCAGCCAGCGGGCGGTGGAGCTCAACCCCAACAACCTGACGGTGATGATGTTCGCCGGCATCGCCCAGTTGCACCTGGGCAGCATCGACAAGGCGATCGCCTACAGCGAGCATGCGATCCGGCTGAGCCCGGCGCTCGACGGCGGGTACTGGCCGCTGACGGCGATCTCGCATGCCCACATGATCAAGGGCGACTATGAGGAAGCCCTCCGCTGGGCCAAGCGTTCGGCCTCGGCCAACCCGAGCTTCGTGTGCACGTTCTGGATGCTGGCGGCGGCCAGCGCGCATCTGGGCCATATGGATGACGCGAAGCGGCATATCGCGACGCTGAAGCGGCTCTCGCCCGGCGTGACGGTGAAGCGCGTCTGGGACGGGCAGCCGCAGCGCGATCCGAGCCGGCTTGCGTCCGTGCTCGAGGGGCTGAGACTCGCGGGATTGCCCGAAGAATAGCCCGGCGACAGACCGTCACATTGCTGTTGCACAACACGGGCAACCCCTCACGCCACAGCAAAGGGAGCCCGCAAATGAACGCCCCCCCGACCAAGGACCTGGCCGCCCTCGAGCGCATCAAGCAGGCCATCGTCGACGATTTCGACGAGGAGCTGGAGATGCAGATGGAGGACGACCGGCTGGACGAGCTGGTCGCCGAAGCCATGGGCGAAGAGGGCGGCAGTTCGCTCGACCGCAAGCTCTACTTCCGCGAGCTGTTCCGGCTGCAGCACGAACTGGTGAAGCTGCAGGACTGGGTGGCCTACAAGAAGCTCAAGATGGTCGTGATCTTCGAGGGACGCGACTCGGCCGGCAAGGGCGGCGCGATCAAGCGGGTGACGCAGCGGCTCAATCCGCGGGTGGCGCGCGTCGTGGCGCTGCCGGCGCCGACCGAGCGCGAGCGGCACCAGTGGTACTTCCAGCGCTACGTGCCGCACCTGCCGACGGCGGGCGAGATCGTGCTGTTCGACCGCAGCTGGTACAACCGGGCCGGCGTCGAGCGCGTGATGGGGTTCTGCACCAGGGACGAGCTCGAGGAGTTCTTCCGCACCGTGCCCGAGTTCGAACGCATGCTCGTCCGCTCGGGCATCATTCTCGTCAAATACTGGTTCTCGATCACCGACGAGGAGCAGGAGTTCCGCTTCAAGATGCGGCTGCATGATCCGCTCAAGCAGTGGAAGCTCAGCCCCATGGACCTCGAGAGCCGGGTGCATTGGGAGGAATACACCAAGGCCAAGGAAGAGATGTTCGACCGCACCCATACCGAGGAAGCACCATGGTGGGTGGTGCAGGCGGTGGACAAGAAGCGGGCGCGGCTCAACATGATCGCGCACCTGCTAAGCCAGGTCCCCTATGGCGACGTGCCCAAGAGCGAGGTGACCCTGCCCGACCGGGTGCGGCACGCCGATTACGTGCGCCATCCGGTGCCGCCCGAACTGTACGTGCCACAGGTGTATTGAGCGCAGAATGCCCGACTATCGCCTCCCTCCCCCTTGAGGGGAGGGACTGAGGGAGGGGGTGGTTCGGTGGTCCACTGATGGACCCCCACCCTACCCTCCCCTCAAGGGGGAGGGGTGCCGCGCCCCGCGTGGACGTGGAGCTGTCGATTCCCCCCGGGGGCGTTCGACCATTCCCGTAACCAACGGGAGAAGCGAAGATGAACCCCATCGACGATGCGATGGTGCGGGCGTGGTGCCTGGGTATGGGGACGCAGGTGGCGCAGCCCGAGAGCGAGCTGGAGCTGCTCGTGCGCTTGAAGCAGGCGGAAGCGAGGGGTAAGGGTTCTCACCCCGTTTTCGCGAAGGTTTTCCAATGGCTCTGGGCAAGAATCCGATCGACCCCGTCAAACTCGACCGACTGGCGGAGGTCGCCATCAAGGTCGGCCTCCGACTAGAGCCCGGACAGGACCTTGTACTGACTGCCCCAATGTCGGCGCTGCCGCTGGTGCGCAAGATCACCGAGCATGCCTACAAGGCGGGCGCCGGCATCGTGCAGCCGATCTTCTCGGACGAGGAGATCACCCTCAACCGCTACCGCTATGCGGCCGATGAGAGCTTCGACAAGGCGCCGGGCTGGCTGTTCGAGGGTATGGCCAAGGCGTTCGACGGCAACGCGGCGCGGCTCGCCATTTCGGGCGACAACCCGATGATGCTGGCCAAGGAAGACCCGGCCAAGGTAGCGCGGGCCAACCGCGCCACCTCGATGGCCTATCGGCCGGCGCTCGAGAAGATCACCGGCTTCGACATCAACTGGAACATCGTCTCCTACCCGAACCCGGCCTGGGCGAAACTCGTCTTCCCCGATGACGAGGAAGAGGTGGCAATCGGCAAGCTGGCCGAGGCGATCTTTGCGGCGAGCCGCGTCGACCGCGAGGACCCGATCTCGGAGTGGCACGCCCACAACGCCAGGCTCAAGGAGCGCTGGACCTGGCTCAACGGCCACCAGTTCGCGTCGCTGCACTATTCCGGGCCGGGCACGGACCTCACCATCGGGCTCGCCGACGAGCACCGCTGGAAGGGCGGTGCGTCCGAGGCCAAGAACGGCATCACCTGCAACCCGAACATCCCGACCGAGGAAGTTTTCACCACCCCGCACAGCCAGCGCGTCGAGGGCTATGTGCGCTCGACCAAGCCGCTGAGCCACAACGGCACGCTGATCGCCGACATCGAGGTGAAGTTCGAGGGCGGCCGGATCGTCGAGGCCAAGGCCTCGAAGGGCGAGGCGGTGCTGCTCAAGGTGCTCGATACCGACGAAGGCGCGCGCCGGCTCGGCGAAGTGGCGCTCGTGCCCCACTCCTCGCCGATCAGCAAGTCGGGGATCCTGTTCTACAACACGCTGTTCGACGAAAATGCCGCCAGCCACATCGCTCTGGGCCAGTGCTACGCCGATTGCTTCGTCAACGGCACCAAGATGACACCCGACGAGATTGCGGCGCGCGGCGGCAACAAGAGCCTGATCCACATCGACTGGATGATCGGCTCGGACAAGATCGATATCGACGGCATCAAGCCCGATGGCAGCAAGGTGCCGGTGATGCGCAAGGGCGAATGGGCCTGAGTCAGGGCAAATGCTCAGGGGCGCGATAAGCGCTCCTTAACCATCCGTGTAACTTGTCATGCTGTCGCGGGGCCATGCGCACCCCGAGATTAATGTTTTGGCTTGTGGGCGGGACCTAGCATCACCCGCGACGCTGAGGGGTGGGCATGCAGAACCGAGTGGCTCCGCCACAGGAGGATCACCGCGACGACGCTGCGGCGACGCTGCGCCAGATCGGCGATGCGGTCGGCATTTCCGTATGGACGTGGCACGCGGCCACGGACCGCGTGTACCACTCGGCCACGACCATTCGCGGCGACGCGCTGGACCAGGGGATCGCGCTCGCCGAGATGCTGGCGCGCCTGCACCCCGGCGACCGGGCGCGCATGCGCCGGCGCCTCCATGCCGCGGTGCGCAGCGGCAAGTCCGGCGCCTTCCGCTTTCGCGGCGCCCCGGTGGGCGACGATATCCGCCTGTACAACGCCACCCACTTCGCGGTCGGCCCCAATGAAGTGCAGGTTATCGTCCAGGACGTCACGCGCATGCAGCGCGCCGAGCTGGCCCTGCGGGAGAGCGAGGACCACTACCGGACAGCGGTGGCGCTGAACCCCGAGGTGCCGTGGCTGGCAGACCCGGAGGGCAACATCGTCGAGTTCGGCCCGCGCTGGCTCGAGATGGTGGAACTCAACGCGGAGGAGACGCTGGGCCGAGGCTGGTTGCGGGCTCTCCACCCGGACGACCTGGTCCCCACGATCGAGCGATGGCGGCAGGCCCTGTCGTCCGGCCAGCCGCTCGATGTGGAGTATCGCCTGAGGCTCAAGAGCGGCAGCTACCGCTGGATGCGCGCGCGGGCGGCAGCCCGGCGTGACCGGCTGGGACGGATCCTGCGCTGGTACGGCACGCTCGAGGACATCCACGACCGCCGCATGGTCGAGGCGGCGCTACGCGAAAGCGAGGCCTTCTCGCGCTCCATCCTCGAGGCAAGCACCATGGCCATCGAGGTGCTCGACGCCGAGGGCCGGCTGATCTTCATGAACGGACCGGGCATGCGGATCATGGAGGTGGACAGTTTCCACGCCATCCGCGGACGCGGGTTCGAGACGTTCTGGCCGCACGATGTGAAGCAGACGATCCGAGACGCGATCGTGGCGGCGCGACGCGGCGTCACGGTGCGGCATACGCTGTTCGGGCCCACGGCCAAGGGCAAGGCGCGCTGGTGGGACCTGTCGATCTCGCCGATCCTCGACGAGGGCGGGACGGTGGCGCGGCTGCTGGCGCTGTCGCGCGACGTGACCGAGGCCAAGTACGCCGAAGCCGAGATCGCGCACCTCGCGCGGCACGACACGCTGACGGGACTGCCCAACCGCATGCACTTCCAGGAACGGCTGGAGATCGCGCTCGACAACCTCGGCGGACGGGTGCTGGCCGTGATGTCGGTGGACCTCGACGACTTCAAGCTGGTGAACGACACGCTGGGGCACCAGGTCGGCGATGCGCTGCTGCGCGAGACGGCCGAGCGGCTGCGGCTCTGCGCCGGCAGCGGCAACCTCGTGGCCCGGCTCGGCGGCGACGAATTCGCCCTGCTCCTCGATATCGCTGCTCCCGAGGACGCCGCTCCAACGGCGCAGGCCATTCTCGACGCCCTGCGGCACCGCTTCGAAATCGACGGCGAGATCGTCCATATCGGCGCCAGCATCGGCATCGCCGCCGCTCCGCGCGATGGCGAGAGTGCGGACGCGCTGCTGCACCATGCCGACGTCGCCATGTATCGGGTGAAGGCCGAGAAGGGGCGCAACTTCCGCTTCTTCGAGGCGGCGATGGATGAGGAACTGAGGCAGCGGCGCGAGATGAAGCGCGACCTGGCGCTGGCGCTGGGGCGCGGCGAGCTGTCCGTGGTCTACCAGCCGCAGATCGACATCGCGGGCAACCGGCTGACCGGGTTCGAGGCGCTGGTGCGCTGGGACTGCCCGGCGCATGGCTCGGTGTCGCCGATTGTCTTCATTCCGCTCGCCGAGGAGAGCGGGCTGATCGACGAGATCGGCGCGTTCGTGCTCGATCAGGCCTGCCGCGAAGCCGTGAGCTGGCCGGAAACGGTGTCGGTGGCGGTGAACCTCTCGCCGGCGCAGTTCCGCAATCGCGGCGTGGTGCGGGCCGTGTCGGACGCACTGTCGCGATCCGGGCTTCCGGCGGAGCGGCTGGAGCTCGAAATCACCGAGTCGGTGCTCCTCGACGACAACGTGGAAGCCGTGGCGGCGCTCAACGAACTGCACGGTATGGGGATACGCGTGGCGCTCGACGATTTCGGCACGGGCTACTCGTCGCTGAGCTATCTCAGGCGGTTCCCGTTCGACCGGATCAAGATCGACCGGTCGTTCGTCACCGACCTGCCGGATGCCGAAGGCTCGGCCGCGATCGTGCGGGCGATCATCGGGCTGGGCGCATCGCTGAAGACGCGGGTCACGGCCGAGGGCGTGGAGACCTGGGAGCAACTGCTGATGCTGAGGGACGAGGGCTGCAACGAGGCCCAGGGCTATCTCTTCAGCCGACCCCTGCCGGCCAGCCAGGCCCGCGGGCTGGCCCTCTCCGGTTTCGTCGCCCTGCCCCGGCAGGAGACGCCCCGCAAGCGGCCGGCCTGAACCAATACTTAACCCCGGCCGGTTAGCGTCGCGCCCAAACAAACGCCTGCGACGGACCCAATGTTCGACAAGCAGTTGATCGCCGCGCCATCAGAGTCGCTGGCGCTGGTTGAGCCGGCGCCGGCCATTACCGATGCCGAGCGCGTCCTGCAGCTCATCGAGCTGCACGAGGGCTATGGGCAGTGGAAGGTGATCTTCCCCGGCACCGTCGTGCTGTCCGAACGGATGGCCGAGATCTACGGGCTCGCACCGGAGACGCCGGTGCCGCTGCAGGACATGGTGAAGCTCTATGTCGCCGAGGACCGGGGCAAGCTGCTGGGCCTGATCGCGCAATCGCTGCAGGACCGGCGCGGCTTCCGCTGCCGGCTGCGGGTCGAGCGGCGCGACGGCCAGCTGCGAATGATCGAGACCATCGCCGACCTCCGGGTGCGCGACGGGCGGGTAACCGAGCTCTTCGGCGCCAGCCGCGACGTGACGGCGGAGATGGAACGCGAGCTGCAGGTGCAGGGTCGCATGAAGGTGGCGCAGGACCTCGTCAGCGACCTGCCCGCCCCGATCGTCGTCCTCGACGACAAGCTGCGGGTGATGGACTGCTCGATCCACTGGCTCAAGGCGCACCGCTTCGTCGAGCGCCGCGAGGTTGTGGGCAAGGCGATCACCCAGCTTCTGCCCGATACGCCGGCGGACCAGCTGGCCGAGTACGAGGCAGCGCTGAAGGGCCAGACGGTCAAGACGCGACGGACGTTCGCGAGCCCGACCAGCGGGGCGGCAGTGCAGTTCGCCACGGTCATCTCGCCGTGGTTCGTGGCCGAGCGCAAGGTTGGCGGCGTCACCATGACCATCGGCTGGTCGGAGATCGCGACCGTGAAATCCACCGCCCCGGCCCCGCAACCGGTCGATGATTTCGATGGCTCGCTGCTCGATATGCTGAAGACGGTGGTCTAGCCGCGCTTGCGCGGCATCAGCTTTTCTCCGATTGAAGCGGCATGAACCTGCCGCCCCTTCCCATCGACGAGGCCCTGCCCCGGCTTCTGGCCGCGCTGGAGGCTGGACCCCATGCAGTGCTGGTGGCGCCGCCGGGGGCGGGCAAGACGACGCGGGTGCCGCTGGCCCTGCTCGACGCGGCATGGCGGGGCGATGGCCGGATCGTGATGCTGGAGCCGCGGCGGCTCGCGGCGCGGGCGGCGGCGCGGCGCATGGCGCAGACGCTCGGCGACGAGGTTGGCGGGGTCGTCGGCTATCGGGTCCGGCTCGACGCCAAGGTGAGCAAGCGGACGCGGATCGAGGTCGTGACCGAGGGCGTGTTCACCGGGATGATCCTCGATGACCCCGAACTCACGGGCATCGCCGCAGTGCTGTTCGACGAGTTCCACGAACGTAGCCTCGATGCCGACCTCGGGTTGGCATTGGCGCTCGATGCGGCGGCGTTGCGCGACGACCTGCGCGTGCTGGTGATGTCGGCGACGATCGACGGGGCGCGCGTTGCCGACCTGCTCGACGGAGCACCGGTGGTGACGTCGGAAGGACGGGCCTTCCCTGTCGAGACGATCTGGCGCGACCGCGATCCCCTGCAAAAGATCGAGGACCAGGTGACGGGCGTGGTGCTGGAGGCGCTCCGGGAGCAGCCGGGCTCGGCGCTCGTGTTCCTGCCCGGTCAGGCCGAGATCGGTAGGGTGGCGGAGCGGCTGGCCGGGCGGGTGCCTGCCGATGTCGACATCGCCCCGCTCTACGGGCAGCTGACGCCCGAGGAACAGGACCGAGCGGTCCAGCCGGCTCCAAAGGGCCGGCGCAAGGTGGTGCTGGCGACCTCGATCGCGGAGACGTCGCTGACCATCGAAGGGGTGCGGATCGTCGTCGACAGCGGCCTGAGGCGTGCGCCGGCCTACGAGCCGGCAACCGGGCTGACGGTGCTCGAGACGCGCAAGGTCTCGCGGGCGTCGGCCGATCAAAGACGGGGCCGCGCGGGGCGTGTCGAACCGGGTGTCTGCTATCGCCTGTGGGGCGAAGGACAGAACGCGGCGCTCGCGGCGTTCGATGCGCCGGAAATGCTGGAGGCCGATCTTTCCGGGCTGGCGCTCGATCTGGCGGGTTGGGGCGTGACCGATCCGGGACAACTGAGATTCCTCGATCCGCCGCCGGGGCCAGCGTGGAATGAAGCGGTCGGCCTGCTCAAGGGGCTCGAGGCGCTGGACGAGGGCGGACGGATCACCGCCGAGGGCAAGGCGCTGGCACGGTTGCCGCTGCATCCACGGCTCGCCCACATGATCCACCGGGCCGCCGAGGAAGACGATGCGCTGACGGCCGCGCAGCTGGCGGTGCTGCTGGGTGAGCGCGGTCTGGGGGGAGACGGCACCGACCTCGGACATCGGCTCGAGCGGCTTGGGCGCGAACGCGGCAAGCGGGCCGACGAGGCGCACGGCCTGGCGCGGCGCTGGGCGCAGATGGTGGGCAATACCGGCGCCGGCGGCGAGGTTGGGCGGCATCTGGCGCGGGCCTATCCCGATCGCGTGGCGCAGCAGGCAGGCGCGCGGGGGCGGTTCCGGCTGGCCAACGGCCGGCAGGCGAGCCTCGATGAGACGGATGCGCTGGCGACGGCGCCGTACCTCGTCGTGGCGGATGTGACCGGTGCGGCGGCAACGGGGCGGATCCGCTCGGCTGTGGCGATCGACAGGGCAACAATCGAAGAGCTGTTCGCCGGGCAGATCGTCGACGAAACGGTGATGGCTTTCGACCGCGCGTCGCGGAGCGTGAGGGCGCGACGGGTGCGGCGGCTGGGCGCGTTGCGGCTGGACGAGGCGCCGGTGGCGATTGCGGATGACGCCGCGGCGGCTCAGGCACTGGCCGAAGGTATAGCCGGGCTCGGCATCGGGCAGCTGCCGTGGACGAAGGAGCAACGCGCGCTGCGGGAGCGGGCGAGCTACCTGCGGGCGACGCTGGGCGAGGACTGGCCCGACCTTTCGGATGCGGGGCTTGCGGCGGATATCGACTGGCTGGTGCCGAGCCTGATCGGCAAGACGGCACTGGGCGAAGTCACGGCGGACGACCTCGCCGGGGCGCTGGAGGGGCTGCTGCCCTGGGGCAGGCGGCAGGAGATGGAGCGGCTGCTGCCATCGCATTTCGACGCGCCGTCGGGGTCTCGGCTGCCGATCGACTATGGGGCGGAGAACGGCCCGGCGCTGGAAGTTCGGGTGCAGGAACTGTTCGGCATGGACAAGCACCCGAGCGTCGCGGGCGGGAAGGTGCCGCTGCTGCTGGTGCTGCTGTCGCCAGCGCACCGGCCGATCCAGACGACACGCGACCTGCCGGGCTTCTGGCGCGGCAGCTGGAAGGACGTGGCCAAGGACCTGAAGGGGCGGTATCCGCGGCACTACTGGCCGGACAACCCGCTGGAGGCGGCGGCGACGGCGCGGGCGAAGCCGCGGGGGACTTGAGGGCCCTCCCTTCTCCCCTCAGGGGAGAAGGTGGCGCGAAGCGCCGGATGAGGGTGAGGCGGTGGCAGGTGCTGGGCGATGCAGCGTCGCCGATGGGCTGCACCCCTCACCCTAGCTTCGCTAACTCGCGACGCTCGTAAGCTGCGCTTGCCCTCTCCCCTGAGGGGCGAGGGGACGCGAGGGGCACGACCAGGGACTTACGCCGGCCCGGCCGCCTTCAGCACCGCGAGAAATTCGGCCCCGTAGCGCTTGAGCTTCGACTCCCCGACGCCGGAGATGGTGGCGAGTTCGGCCATGGTCTGTGGCCGGTCCATGGCCATTTCGCGCAGGGTCGTGTCGTGGAAGACGACGTAAGGCGGGACGCCCTGGGATTTGGCGATCTGGGCGCGTTCGGCGCGCAGGGCGTCGAAGAGGGCCTGGGCCGGGCCGGGGAGCGCCACGGCGTTCTGCAGGGAGCGCCGGGTTTCGGTGGCCTTGCGCGGGCGATCGCGGCGGAAGGTGATCTTGCGCTCGCCGCGGAAGACATCGCGCGAACCCTCGCCGAGGTGGAGCGCGCCGAAGGAGTGATCGACGGTGAGGAGGCCCATCGCGGTCAGCTGCCGGATGACCGATTGCCAGGAGCGCGGGTCGAGGTCCTTGCCCTGCCCGAAGACCGGCTGATCCTGGTGGCCGAACTGGGTGACCTTGTCGGTCTGCTTGCCCACCAGCACATCGACGATGTGGCCGGCGCCGAAGCGCTGCCCGGTGCGGTAGACGGCGGCCATGGCCTTGACGGCGGCGTCCGAGCCATCCCAGGTTTCGACCGGCGAGAGGCAGGTATCGCAGTTGCCACAGGCGCCGGCGTGGGCCTCGCCGAAATGGGCGAGGATCGACTTGCGGCGGCATTCGGGAGTTTCGCAGACGGCGAGGAGCGCGGTGAGCTTGGAACGCTCGACGCGCTTGACCTCATCGGGCGCATTGCCCTCGTCGATCATGCGGCGGCGCTGGGCGACGTCGGACATGCCGTAGCACATCCAGGCCTCCGCCGGCAGGCCGTCGCGGCCGGCGCGGCCCGTCTCCTGGTAGTAGGCCTCGATGGACGAAGGCAGGTCCATGTGGGCGACGTAGCGCACGTCGGGCTTGTCGATGCCCATGCCGAAGGCGACGGTGGCGACGAGGCAGAGCGACTCTTCCTTGAGGAAGGCATCCTGGTTGGCGCTGCGGTCGCGGGCATTCATGCCGGCATGGTAGGGCAGCGCGCGGATGCCCTCCTTGTTCAGCCACTCGGCGGTGGTGTCGACCTTGGCGCGTGAGAGGCAATAGACGATGCCGGAACTGCCATTGTGGCGGGCAAGAAAGCTCTTCAGCTGCGAGCGGGCATTGTCGCGCTCGACGATCGAGTAGCTGATGTTGGGGCGATCGAAGCTGGTGGTAAAGACGCGGGCGTCGGTGAGGCCGAGGCGCTCGATGATGTCTTCGCGGGTGGTCGGGTCGGCCGTGGCGGTGAGCGCGATGCGCGGCACGCCGGGATAGTCGGCGGCGAGATTGCTGAGCTCACGATACTCGGGGCGGAAGTCGTGGCCCCACTGCGACACGCAATGCGCTTCGTCGATGGCGATGAGCGAGATCGGCACGCCCTGCATCATCGACTTGAAGCCGGGGAGCACGATGCGCTCGGGGGCGACGTAGAGCAGGTCGAGCTTGCCGGACTTGAGATCACGGAAGGTGCGGGAGGACTCCTCGGAACTGACCGAGGAATTGAGGGTCGCGGCGTTCACGCCGGCCTGCTTCAGCGCCTCGACCTGGTCGCGCATGAGCGCGATGAGGGGCGAGACGACGATGCCGACGCCCTGGCGGGCGAGGGCCGGGACCTGGAAGCACATCGACTTGCCGGCGCCGGTGGGGAACAGCACCACCGCGTCGCCACCGCCGGTAACGTGGCGGACGACATCTTCCTGCTGGCCCCGAAAACTCTGGTGGCCGAAGACCGAACGGAGAATCTCCGCCGGATCGTGCGGGGTGTCGAACAGCGACTCAAGCATGGTTGCTAGAGTGTTAAGTTGGAGGACGGGGTCAAGCCTCGTGTCCGGTACGTGTTGCCCCACCCCACCGTTGATCCCACCAGATACCTCTCCCACGCGTCGTCATCCGCGGGCTTGATCCGCGGATGACGACTGAGAGGGTGGTGGCCTCCGTCACTCCTGATCGAGGAACGCGAGCGCGGTTTCGGCCAGCCTAGGCGAGTTCATCATGGTGTAGTGGGTAACGCCCGGGAGGATGGCGAGGCGGTTGTGGTTCATGCCCGAACCGTCCCACATCGCGTCCTGCAGGCCGCCGCCGAGCAGCTCGAAGAACTTGGCGGCGTGGCCGGTGCGCACCGCGTCCCAGTCGCCGTAGACCAACTGGGTGGGGACCGTGAGGTTCGGGATTTCGGCCGACAGATCGTAGTCCTTGCCCATGTAGGCCATCTGGTCGAGCAGCTTGGGAAAGTTGACCTCGGGGTCGGGGTTCACGGCGGCGAAGCCCTCGTAGAGGGGCGTGCCCTTCATCATCCCGGCGAGGCCCGCGTTCATCGAACGCATGCCCTGCTGGTTGTAGTCGTGCCAGCCGGAGAAGGCGTAGGGGGCCGACGCGATGACCAGCCGCTTGACCAGTTCGGGGTGATCGAGCGCGAGGCGAAGGCCAGTGGTGCCGCCCATCGAGTTGCCGACGACATCGACCGTGTCGTAGCCGAGCGCCCGGATGACCTCGGCAACGTCGGCCGCCATGTTCTCGAAGCTCATGGGCCTGTCGAGCGGGCCGGTACGGCCGTGCCCCTGCGCCTCGATGGCGATCACTTCGCGGGTTTCGGCGAGCGCGGGAATGACAGGACCGAAGGACTCGATGGTCATCAGGCCGCCGTGAAGCAGGACGAGCGGAGCGCCGCTGCCATAGGTGGCGTAATAGACCTTGCCGCCGTTGACGGGGACGTAGCCGGACTTTGTGGGGGTGGGCATGGAAGCAACTCCTTGTTGGGCAATGGCGGGTGCCGGCACGGCCAGAGCAAAGCTGGCGAGGACGGCGAGGGCAAGTACAGTTCGACGTAGCATCGGAAGTCTCCGTGGGTTGGATATGGCTCCGCCGGTCCCGCGAGATGCGGGTTGGTGGCGGTTAATAGTTCCGTGGTTTCTCCCCTCACCCGTCCCAGCCTTCGGCCGATCCACCCTCTCCCCGACGGGGAGAGGAACAGGGGTGATCGCCGATGGTTGGGGATTCTTCTCCCCGTCGGGGAGAAGGTGGCGCGTAGCGCCGGATGAGGGGTCTTCCTGCTAGGTGGTCAGCATTTCGATGGCCTTCCGGACGCGTCGGAGCCTTGTCTCGGGGGCCTTGGCGCCCTCGATGGCGGTGACGTGGGCCTTCTTGTGGCTGGGGGCCAGCTTGTTCCAGGCGGCCAGCGCGACGGGATCGGCATCGAGGGCGGCCTGGAGATCGCCCGGAGCCTCGATGATGCGGGGCTGGTCGTCGAGGACAAGCTCGACCTCGTGGGTCTCGCTGCCTTTGACGCCGGTGATGCTGCGGATCTCGGCGCTGACGCCGATCAGCAGCCTGTCGCCCATGGTCGCCACCTTGCTGCGCCAGGTGTGGCCGGCGAGGGTGACGACGACCAGCGGGTTCTTGCCGCCGCCGAGTTCGTCGCGCACTGCTGGCGGCACGATGATGCCGGTATTGTTGCCGGCCTGCAGGATGGTGGTCACGAACTTCATCTCGTTGCTCCAGTCGTGAGGTGGGCGGCGAGCTTGTCGAAGCTCTCGAGCACCCCCTCGCGGAAACCGCGGCGGACGACGGCGTCCTTGTCGGCGGCGGTATCGAAATAGGCGTCGAGCGTCAGCCGGGTGCGGCCGCTGCCGATGTCGCTGAGGGTGATTACCCTCAGGAAGCTTGGTGGCGGGTTGTCGCCGAACACCTGGTCGGTGGCCGCCGCGTTGCGGTAGACGATGCGTTCGGGCGGGGTGACCTCGATGAACTCGCTGTCCGTCGGGTATTCGCGACCGTCCGGCCCGCGCATCACGTGGTGCCAGCGCCCGCCCGGGCGGAGGTCGAGCTCCACCACGGGGTTGGTGAAGCCCTTCGGACCCCACCACTGGCTCAGATGGAACGGATCGGCGAACATCCGCCACACGAGATCGCGCGGCGCGTCGAACTCGCGCTCGATCTCGAGCCGGCGATCGTTCGGAACAGTGGTGAGGTCTGAGAGCACCTTCAGGCTTCCTGGGTGAGTTCGGAGAGGATGCGGTCCATCACTTCGTAGCCGTGGCGCATGCCCTCCTCCATGCCCGAGGCGACCATGCCGTCACGATCCTCGATGCTGTCGTGGTTCGAGACTGACTTATAGTGCGTGATGGCGCCGTCTGCTTCGAAGGTATGGGTTTCGAGCAGGGTCTTGCCGAAGAACATGTTCTCCATGCCGAAGGTCCAGACGAACTTCTCGGGGGCGGTCACCTCACGGTACTCGCCGGTGAAGATGTAGACGTTGCCGTCCGGATCGTGGGACTCGATCCGCCATTTGCCGCCAGGGCGGACATCGAACGCGGTGATGACGTTCTTCTGCCCCTCGGTGCCCCACCAGCGGGCGACGTGCTCGGGCTCGGTCATGACCTTCCACACCAGGGCGCGCGGCGCGGCGAAATCGCGGGTGGCGATGATGATCGGTTCGTTGGCGGGGGCCTCGATCTTCAGGTTGTCGATGGGCATTTTCTTCTCCTTGAGTTTCATCAGGTAGTCGTCGAGGCGATCGAGGCTTTCCTGCCAATGTCGCCAGTAGGCCACGAACCAGTGTCCCTTGCCGGCGCCCGGCCGGAGGCGGCGCAAAGCTTCGCCGTGCCGCTTCCGGACATAGTCCGAAAGCGAGATGACCTTGGGTCGTTCCATTTGCGTTTCGCGGCCCCAGCCGCCCCGGGGTGGTCCTAGTGGTCGCGCTCCCGAACCGCAAAAGTCTGCAACTTTTGCTGTTCGCGCGCCTAGTTCTTCGGGGCGCCGGGGTCTCCCTTCTGCAGTTCGGCGAGGTAATCGCCCAGGCGGTCGAGGCTCTCGTCCCAGAAGCGGCGGTAGCTTTCGACCCAGTCCGCGACTTCGGCCATGGGGGCCGCCTCGAGCTTGCAGGGACGCCACTGGGCTTCCTTGCCACGCGAGATCAGCCCCGCCTTCTCGAGCACCTTCAGGTGCTTGGAGACGGCAGCCATGGACATGTCATAGGGCTCGGCCAGTTCGCTGACCGTCGCCTCACCCGTTGCCAGCCGGGCAAGGATGCCGCGACGGGTGGGGTCGGCGAGTGCGGAGAGCGTCAGGGACAGGCGGTCGGTCATTTCGGTCTCTTGGGTCAGGCAGCGGCGCGGGCGGTAGCGGCGCCCGAGAAGAAGTCGATCAGCACGGGGGCGACGAGTTCGGCCGCCGCATCGTGGCTCTGGCCGGGCAGCGAGGCAAAGCGCGCACCGGGGATGGTCTCGCGAGCGAGGCGTACCGGCTCCCTGAGCTGCTTGAAGGTCTTGTCGCCAGCCATGACGATGGTGGGGACGCGGATGGAGCGGGCGACCTCGGTGGGGAAGCCGTAGCCCTCCATGACCGCGGTATCGTGCGGCAGGCTGGGGGCGTTGTGCATCATCGCCTTCCAGTGCGGGTTGAGCCGCATCATCGGCATCATGATGGCGGGCATGCCGATCATCTTGACCATGAAGAACCTGGCGATCTCGGACCGGCGATCTTCGCGCACCAGGCGCTCGACTTCAGCCTGATAGCCACGGGGCATCGGCTTGCCGCCGGGAACGTCGGTAAACGGCGGCTCGAAGATGGCGAGCCGATCGACCGGCAGGCCGCGGGCGGCGGCGAACAGGGCCAGCGCTGCGCCGGACGAGGTGCCGTAGAGGCTGGCCGAGCCGCCGGCGATCTCGATGAGGGCGGCGAGGTCCTCGTATTCGCGGTCGGGCGAATAGTCGGTGGAGAGGTCGCTGTCGCCGCGGCTGCGCCGGTCATAGTTGTAGACGGTGAAGTGGGGGGCCAGCAGCGGGGCCAGCTTGGGCATCGGGCCCATGTTGCGGCCGCACCAGGCGCCGTCGATCAGGATGACGGCCGGGCCGGAGCCGCGTACGTCGTAGGCGATCTTCGTGCCATCGCGAGAGGTGAAGGTGTTCATGACGCTTACTCCTGCTGGAACGCCGCGGTGGCGCTGAGAGTGAAGAGATAGAGGTCGAGCTTGTCGCTGCCCTCGGAGACGGTGGAGGCAAAGCCCTGCTTCACGGCCTGGTCGCGGGCGGCGAGCGAGGTGAAGCGGACAGTGATGTGGACGCTGGTGAGGCGGCCGGCTTCGGCGAGGGTCATCTCGGTGACCATCTCGGCCGGCGGCAGTTTATCGCCGAAGCGATAGCCCGCGGGGGCGTCGCGCCAGACCAGCCGGTCGACCGGCGAGATCTCGAGATAGACGCTGGTGTAGCCGTACTCGTTGCCCGAGGCGAAGCGCATCACCTGGCGCCAGGCGCCGCCGACGCGGAGGTCGACTTCGCTGACCGGATTGGTGGCGCCCTTGGGGCCCCAGAAGTGCACCAGGTGCTTGGGCTCGGTGTAGCAGCGCCAGACCAGCGCGCGCGGCGCCTCGAAGCTGCGGGCGATGAGGATGACGGGATCGTTGGCCGGCGTGGTGACGGCGGAGGTCCGGGTCGGCGCGGTGCCGGTGAGTTCGACGCAGTCCATTGCTCAACTCTCAAGTTGATAACTTATTGGTTGAATACACCTCGCAACGAGGGTTGTCAACCGATCGGTTAAGGAAACCGTCAGGCGGGGATGAGAGCGGCGGAAACGAGCTTGATGGAGCGACGCCGGTTATCGGGGTCGGTTGGCCGCATCTGGACCGCATCGGGGAGATCGAACTCGACTTCGATGTGGCCGTTCGCCTCGGAGACGAGGTCGGCCGGCAGGTCGAGGGCGAAGTCCTGGGGTGGATCGCCGGTGACGGTGAGGGTGCCGAGAGGCTGGCCGTTGACCGATACGGTCACGCGCTGCGTCGGCTGGTCGTCCTTCTTGACGGCCACCAGCCTGAGTTCGAGCCGCAGGGCGGTGGCCGGTTCGGTGTAGACGAAGCGCAGGCGGGCACTGGTGCCGACGGCATGGTTGCCGTCCCCCGCCGGACCTTCCCAGCCGCAGACGCGCAGGGGCTTGGCCGCCTCGCGCCCATCGGGGGTGAAGTCGATGGTGGTGCCGAGCGCATAGGTGCCGGCGACCGGCTGATTGAGGCAGGTCGTGGTCTTGTCGATGTAGTAGGCGCGGTAGTCCGGCGGCACGTCCGGGTGGAGCATCAGCCAGAAGACGACGAGCTCGAAGCCGGCAACGAGGACGACGAGCGCGTAGGCGCCGATGCGGAGCGCGCTAGACAAGGCTCAGGTACTCCGTCAGCCAGCCGATGGTGGTGAAGTAGCCCGAGGCGAGGAACACCAGCAGGGCGATGGCGAAGAGCCAGCGTGACGAGGCGAGCAGTTGCGTCAGGATCAACGGAATGGGCGCGAGGCCGGCGGTGAAGCGCAGCATCGAAGCCATGCCGGCAAAGAGCGGCGCGGTGAGGCACATCAGGGCGTAGACGGCCATGGCGTATTGCCGGCGGACCAGCAGGACGATGGCCAGCGCGTAGCCGACAAGCGTTGCGACGGCGAGCTGCTGGGGCGGGGTCGGGATCCAGCCTTGTGCCGGGAACGTCGTCAGGGCCTGCCACAGGAAGCCGAGCGGGTTGCCGGTGGGGCGGGCCCAGGCGCGCTGCACGTGGCTGAAGGCCAGGGCATCGCCAACGTGCAGGTGGAGGAAGAGCATGTAGGCGAAGAGCCCGAGTGGGGCGATGAAGATGGCGAGCAGCCAATCGGGGCGCTTCAGCACGGCAGGGATGAAATCGCGCCAGGTGCCACCCGCCTCGCGATGACGCAGCCAGATCTTGATGAGTATGGCGAAGACGATGAAGCAGCCGACGATGCGGGTCGCCGAAAGCAGCGCGGCGAACACGCCGGCGAGCAGGATGCGCCGGGCCTGTAGCGCGGCGAACACGCACACCGTCAGGAAGAGGAACAGCACCTCGGTATAGAAGGTGGTGAACCAGATGGAGAACGGGCCGGCGAGGAGGAAGGCAGAGAACAGCGTGTAGGCGCGCAGGTTCCGGCCGAGCAGCGGCCAGGCGACGCGGGCTGTCGCGATGCAGACGAGCAGCGACAGACCGGTCGCCGCGACGATGGTCTCGAGGCCGGTGAGGGCGCGCACGATGCCGACCAGCAGCGGATAGAGCGGGAAGAAAGCCCAGTTGCCGGCATTGATCAGGGTCGGCGTGGGGAAACCGTCATAACCCTGCTCGGCGAGCTTCACGTACCACTGGCAATCCCAGCGGCACATGCCGGCGGCGAAACTGGCGATGGAGGGGTCGTCCGCCGTGGCGGCATAGGCAAGAAAGCGGATGAGCAACCCGGCGCAGGCCAGTGCGACCGGGATCGCGAGCAGGGCCGCCTCGAGGGGCAGGCTTCTGGGGGTGCGCACCGCGAGGGCGTCGCTCATGTGTGATCCAAGGTCGGGGAACGCCGGGAACTCCTAACGCATTACGGCGAAATCATATCCATTCCGCCGGTGCATACCTGCCATGCTACAACTTTCGGGGCTCAACGGCGTTGCGGACTTCGTGCTTCTGATGCTCGAGCCCTCCCCTCACAGTTACTGCATGCACCCCACATCATATCCTCGGCTCGGTCGACGAGCCTTCCTGAAGTCCGCCGCGGCAGCAGCCGCTCTGTTTTCCACCACCGCTCTTACCCCCATCGCCATCGCGCAGGATGCAGAGACCTTCGATTTCGAGGTTCTGACCGAGCGCATGCGCGCCAAGGCGGCGGAGCCGTTCGACGCAACCGTGCCGGAGCTGCCCAAGCTCTTCGCCGGGCTCGACTATGACGGCTACCGCAAGGTCCAGTTCGACGCGCAGCATGCGCGCTGGATCGACAACAATTCGGGCTTCCAGGTGCATGCCTTCCCGATGGGCTGGCTGTTCAAGGAGCCGGTGGGCGTGTTCGAGGTCGCCGAGGGCAAGGCCCTGCCCTTCGACTTCTCGAACGAGGATTTCCTGTTCTACGACGCGGCGATGAAGACCGAGGCGGAGGCCGAGAGCTTCCCCGGCATCGCAGGCGTCCGCATCAACTACCCGCTGAACCAGGCCGACAAGATGGACGAGCTCGTCTCGTTCCTCGGTTCGAGCTACTTCCGGGCACTGGGGCGCGCCAACATCTACGGGCTCAGCGCCCGCGGCCTCGCGATCAACTCGTGGCAGGCCGGGCCGGAAGAGTTTCCGCGCTTTTCCTCGTTCTGGCTGGAGCGCCCGACCGAGGACAAGCCGCTGGTGATGTATGCGAGCCTCGAGGGCGCGAGCGTCACGGGTGCCTACCGCTTCGAGATCACGCCGCCGAGCGCCGAGGCGCAGGAGACGGTGATGGATGTCACCGCGCGCCTGTTCTTCCGCGCCGACATCGGCGAGATCGGCATCGCGCCGCTGACCTCGATGTTCCTGTTCGCCGAAACCAACCGGCACCTGTTCGACGACTTCCGGCCGCAGGTGCACGACAGCAACGGCCTCATGGTCGAGCGCGACGGCGGCGAGGTGTTCTGGCGCTCGCTCAACAACACCGACCAGTTGGGCAATACCTACCTGTGGGAGAACAACCCGCGGGCGTTCGGCCTCTACCAGCGCGACCGCAACTTCGAGACCTACCAGGACGCGGGTGCGCACTACGAGCGCCGGCCGTCGGCGCGGGTCGAGCCGGTGGGCGACTGGGGCCAGGGCCATGTCCGCCTGATCGAGGCGCCGAGCCGGCTCGAGGTGGAGGACAATATCGTCGCTTTCTGGATTCCGTCGGATCCCGTGAAAGCCGGCGACACGCGCGAGTTCCACTACCGCCTGATCTGGGGCGACCTAATGCCCCACGACGATGCGACGCTGGCCCACGTGGTCGAAACGCGCGCCGGACAGGGTGGTGTCTCGGGCGTCGCCAACGATGCCAAGCTGCGGAAGTTCGTGGTGGATTTCGCCGGCGGCCCGCTCAGGACCATGCCGACGGAGGCCCAGCTCGATGTCGTCGCCACGGTGGCGGGCGGCGAGATCGTCTCCTCAGCCCTGTCACGAATCGACGCCAACGGAGCCTGGAGGCTCGCCCTCGACGTCATGATCGACGGCACCGGCCCGGTGGAACTGAAGGCCAATGTTGCCAGTTCTGGGCGCACGATCACCGAAACTTGGCTCTATCAGTGGAGAGGGCAGGCATGAAGCACGAAGGACCGATGTTTTCGAACGCGCTTCCGGATGCCCCGCTCCAGATGCCCAAGCAGGTGCTGGAGCGCCGCCGGGTATCGCTGTTCACTGCGCTGCGAGCCGCCTTTGCCGCCGCGCTTCCGCGCTTCTGACCGGCTGGAGCCTCACACAATGCCGGTTTCGGAGCGCCAGTAGATGGCGCGAGCGCAGCGTATCCGCGTTGCAGCTCTCTGTGCATCGGGTCTGATCAGCCTCGGAGCCGGATGGCTGTATATGCGCTTCATCGGCAGCGATGGAACGAACCTGCTCGACTGGTTCCGCACCTCGCTGTTCACGCTCACCAGCTTCTGGCTGGTGTGGGGCGGCGTGGCGGGCGTCCTCGGCGTGCTCGCGCCGCCCAAGCGGCGGCTGGTGTCCGCGGGCAAGCCCGAGGGCATGACCGCCATCCTCATGCCGATCTACAACGAGGACGCCGCCGCGAGCTTCTCGCGCGTCGCGGCCATGAATCGCAGCCTCGTCTCGCTCGGCATCGCCGACCGGTTCCACTTCGCCATCCTCTCGGACACCAACCGCATGGAGGTGGCCGCAGAGGAGGTCGTCTGGTTCGAGCAACTGCTCCAGGAGCCGATGGCCGAAGGGCGGATGTACTACCGCCGGCGCGAGCGCAATGTCGGCAAGAAGGCCGGCAATATCGAGGATTTCATCTCGCGCTCGGGTGCGGCCTACGACTACGCACTGATCCTCGATGCCGACAGCCTGATGGACGGCGCGACGATCCAGGCGATGGCGCGGCGCATGGACGAGGACAAGCGGCTCGGCCTGCTGCAGACGGTGCCGGAAGTCATCCACGCGCGCAGCATGTTCGGGCGCCTGATGCAGTTCTCGGCGGCCTATCTCTCCCCGTTCTTCGCCCGCGGCACCTCGCTTATGCAGGGTGAGGAAGGGCCATACTGGGGGCACAACGCCATCGTGCGGATGCAGGCGTTTGCGGCGAGCTGCGGGCTGCCGGTACTGTCGGGCAAGCCGCCGGCCGGTGGGCATATCCTCAGCCACGACTATGTCGAGGCGGCGCTGTTGTCGCGCGCCGGCTGGAAGGTCGAGGTCGACCCCTATCTGGGCGGCTCCTACGAGGAAGGCCCGGAGAACCTCATCGAATATGCCAAGCGCGACCGGCGCTGGTGCCAGGGCAACCTGCAGCACCGCCGGCTCCTCGGCGCACCGGGGCTCAGGTTCTGGAGCCGCTTCACCTTCGTGCAGGGCATCATGGCCTATGTCGCCTCGCCGCTGTGGCTGATGCTGCTCGCGGCCAGCATCCTCGCCGAGGCGATCCCCGGACGCTACTGGTGGCGCGACGACGAGACCGGCATCTGGGTGCTGGCCGTGGCCGTGGCGGTGGTGTTGCTCCTGCCCAAGCTGCTGATCCTCCTCCGCTCGACGCTGGGCGGGCGCAATGCCGGTTTCGGCGGTACGCTGCGGGCGGGCGCCTCGGTCCTCGCCGAGATCCTGGTGTCGACGCTGCTGGCGCCGATCATGCTGTGCTTCCAGAGCAAGGCGGTGATCGAGATCCTGCTCGGGCTCGACGGCGGCTGGCCGGCGACCAACCGTTCGGAAAGCCGGGTGAGCCTGCCGCTCGCCTTCGCCGCGAGCTGGTGGGTGACGGTGGCGGGTGCCGGGGTGCTGGCCATCTCCCTCGTCTTTGCGCGCGACCTCGTGCCATGGCTGATTCCGGTCGCCCTGCCTGCGATCCTCGCTCCGCTGCTGATCGCCTGGACGTCGAACGGGTCGGCCCGCAAGCCGCTGCTGTTCACGACGACCAGCGAAACGGCGCCGGCACCGGTGATCGTCGAGCAGCAGCGCATCTACCTGAGCTGGACGCACCAGGGTCCGGTCGTCAACGAACCATCAGTCGCCGGGGTGAGCCGTGTCCATGCCTGACAGTCAACCGGCACTGCTGCGTGCCCCGCTCGGCGAGCGCCTGAAGGGCTGGCTCGCCATCCCGATGGGGACGGACACCACCGCACCGCTCAAGGGGCGCGACGCGCGGCTCGACATGTTCCGCGGGCTGGCGCTGCTGATGATCTTCATCAACCACGTGCCGGGGACGTTTTACGAGACCCTGACCAGCCGAAATTTCGGCTTCTCCGACGCGGCCGAAGCCTTCGTGTTCATGTCGGGGCTCGCGGCGGGCCTCGCCTATTCGGGAAAGCTCGCGACGGGACCGCTATGGCCGGCGATCGCCAAGGTCTGGGCACGGGCGCGGCACCTCTACTTCGTCCACCTGTCGATCACGATGATGGCGCTCGCCGTCTTTGCGGCTGCGGCGCTGTGGTTCGGGCTCTACGAGCTATTGGGCAAGAACAACCTCGCGCCGCTTTTCGCCACCCCGCTCGAGGCGATGATCGGCCTGCCGCTCATGACGCATCAGCTGGGCTACCTCAACATCCTGCCGCTCTACATCACGCTGCTGCTGGCGACGCCGGCGATCATCCTCGCAGGCCTCCGCTGGCCGGTGCGGACGCTGATCGGCTCGATCGCGCTTTGGGTGATCGCGGGACAGTTCCGGCTTAACCTGCCGAACTTCCCGACGCCGGGCGGCTGGTTCTTCAATCCGCTGTCGTGGCAAATCCTGTTCGTCATCGGGCTGCTCTCGGGCATGGCGATGAAGCAGGGCAAGCGCTTCGTGCCGCGCAGCCCGTGGCTGTTCGGCGCGGCCGCTGCGTTCCTGCTGCTCGTGCTGGTGTGGGTGAAGGTGCCGCCGGTCGGCGATGCCGGGCGGCAGGTGCTCGGCTTCCTCAGCAAGCTCGGGCTGCCGTTCTACGTGACGTGGTTCGACAAGACGTTCCTTGCGCTGCCGCGACTGCTGCACGCGCTCGCGCTGTTCTACGTCGTCGCCTCGCTGGGCGTGATGCGCCAGGTGTCCGAATCGAAGTGGACGGCACCGCTGAGGCTGATGGGCCGGCAGGGGCTCGCGGTGTTTGCCACCGGCACGGTGATCAGCCTGTTCCTGCAGGCAGTGAAGGCAGGTATCTCGTCCAACATCTGGATCGATACCCTGCTGCTCGGCGCCGGCGTGGCAGTGCTCGTGCTTCTGGCCCATGTCCTTACGCGGACACAGCAAATGACCCGTGCTGCAGCGGCGGTTAGCGCGTAGTCGAAACAAAACTAGGTCGCAATAGTCCCTCACTTTTCAGAGAGCGTTGCATGTAGCGCCGCTTTTGCACTTGGCAGTGCGGAGGCCGCTCCACTAGCCTCGATAGCACAGGGAGGGGGAAGCCTATACTCGAGCGCGGGAGCGTTTGATGGCGAGAAGGCGACCGCTCTACAGCCGGTCTCAGAGACCGCGGAGCGCAGGGAGTTCCGCGTTTACGCCGCAAGGTGGCGCAACGCCGGTTTACCTCGACCCCTACAACGAAACCCGCGGACCGACTTTGCGCCAGCGCATTGGCGGCTGGTGGCATGGGCTTTACAGCCGTCACCAGGGTCCCGTGCTGGTGGCGAGCGGGGCACTGGTGACCATCCTGCTGATCGGCGCCTACGATCTCATCGCGCCAGACCCGCAGCGCATCACGGACTGGCAGTTCACCACCGCGGTCAACAAGGTGGTGGACGAGCGCCCGCGCGGCGCGAGCGTCGAGTCGATGGCCTACGCGACGATCATCCCCTCGGTCGTACGGGTGGACGGATATGGCGACGAGGCGGACGATCCCTCCACCGGTCCGACCGAACCGAAAGCTCCCACCGCGGAAAATCCACCCGAAGGCAACCTCCAGGAGGACTTCCATGAGGAGTTCACCGCCGTCGGAACCGGAGTGGTGATCGACGAGCAGGGAACGATCCTCACGAACCTCCATGTCGCGGGGGCCGCCAAGCGCCTGCGCGTGACCTTCGCCGACGGCTCGGAATCGCCGGCCATGATGGTTGGCGCACGGCCCGAAAGCGACCTCGCCGTCATCCGGCCGTTCAACGTGCCCGACGAGGTGCACCCGGCGACGCTGGCCTCGAGCGCCAGCCTCAACCCCGGCGACGCGGTTGTTGCGGTCGGCTTCCCGTTCGGCATCGGCCCCTCGGCCTCGGCGGGGGTCGTGTCCGGCCTCGAGCGCTCGCTGGCCCAGGAGGGGCGGGCCGCCTTGCAGAATCTCATCCAGTTCGACGCGGCGGCCAACCCGGGCAACTCGGGCGGACCGCTGGTCAACGCCGATGGCGAGGTGGTGGGGATCGTGACCGCCATCCTCAACCCATCGGGCCTGCGCACGTTTGCCGGGATCGGCTTTGCCGTCCCGATCGAAAGCGCCGCCTCGGCGGCGGGGGAGAATCCGCTCTAGCCTTCAACCAGAACCCGACGGGGAAACATGGACGACAGCACATCGAAAGACTCCGGCACGGCCGTCGCTTCACTGATGGAGCAGGTGCTCTACGAGGTGAAGAAAGTCGTGGTCGGACAGGACCATTTCCTCGAACGCGTGCTGGTATCGCTGCTGGCCAAGGGGCACCTCCTGGTCGAAGGCGTGCCGGGCCTCGCCAAGACGCTGACGGTGAACACGCTGGCCGACGTGATGCAGGGCACGTTCAAGCGCGTGCAGTTCACGCCCGACCTCGTTCCCTCCGACCTCGTCGGGACGCGCATCTACAACCAGAAGACGGGTGACTTCTCGACGACGCTGGGGCCGGTCTTCTGCAACCTGCTGCTCGCCGACGAGATCAACCGCGCGCCCGCCAAGGTGCAGAGCGCCCTGCTCGAGGTGATGCAGGAGCGCCAGGTCACCATTGCGGGCGAAACCCACAAGGTACCGAACCCGTTCGTGGTGATGGCTACCCAGAATCCGATCGAAACCGAGGGCACCTATCCGTTGCCCGAGGCCCAGGTCGACCGGTTCATGATGAAGGTCCTCGTCGGCTATCCAAGCGAAGAGGAGGAATTCGTCATCGTCTCGCGCGTCACCGGCCTCATGCAGGCGGTGACGCGAGTGGCGACCACCGAGCAGCTGGTGGGCCTGCAGGCCAAGTGCCGGCAGCTTTTCGTCGATCCCTCGCTGATCCAGTTCGCCGTCAAGGTGGTGGCAGCGACGCGCGACCCCGAAAGCGCCGGCCTCGACGACATGCAGCGCTTCATCACGTTCGGCGCCAGCCCGCGCGCGACGATCAACATGATCGAGGCCGGCCGGGCGCTGGCGTTCCTGCGCGGACGCGACTACGTGCTGCCCGAGGATGTGCTGGACGTGACCGCGGACGTGCTGCGCCATCGGCTCGTCCTCTCCTACGAGGCGATCTCGGAATCGGTGACGCCCGACCAGATCGTCGGCCAGATACTCAAGGCCATCCCCGCCCCCGAAAAGCCCCTGGAGTCTCATGTCCGCATCGCCGCGACAGGCTGAGAAGCTGCTCGGCCGCCTGGAGTGGACTGTCATCCGCCGGCTCGACGGATTGCTGCAGGGCGACTACCGCACGCTGTTCCGGGGTTTCGGGCTCGATTTCGCGGACCTGCGGGAATACCAGGCATATGACGATGTCCGGCATATCGACTGGAACGTGACGGCGCGCACGCAGGTGCCGCACGTTCGGATCTACAACGAGGACCGCGACGTCACGGCCTGGTTCCTGCTCGACCTCTCGCCGTCGGTGGATTTCGGTTCAACCGAGGTCAGCAAGCGGCAGATGCTGACCGAGTTCACGGCGGTGGTCTCGCGGCTGCTCAGCCGGCAGGGCAACAAGGTCGGCGCGATCCTCTTCAACGGGATAAGCGACTACGTCGTGCCGCCCCACGCAGGGCGCCGGCACGTGCTGCACATGCTCGACAAGGTGCTCGCCAACCCGCGGTTGCTGCGCTCGCCGGAAACGGACCTCAATGCCTTCCTCGGCCGGGCACTGAGCGTGATGAAGCGGCGCACGATCTGCTTCGTGGTGTCGGACTTCGTGTCCAGGCCGGGATGGGAGCGCGGGCTCAACCAGTTGGCCCGGCGGCACGAGACGATCGCGGTGCGGCTCATCGATCCGGTGGACACGGCGTTGCCCGACATGGGGATGCTGCTGTTCCAGGACGCGGAGACGGGCGAGCAGCTATTCGTCGACACGGTCGACAAGCGGTTCCGCCGGCGTTTCGAGGCTCTCGCGGCGCACAACGAAGACCGTCTGATGGACGCCTTCGCTGCCGCTGGCGTCGATGTGCTCGAGCTCTCCACGACAGACGACCTCGTCGACGCCGTGCTGCGCTTTGCCCACATGCGCAAGGTGCAGTCGCGACTCGGCGGTGGAGGTGCGCTGCCTGCCCTCGCAGGCGCATAGGCCCCGGTTCCATGGCGGAACGGGGAAGTTAGACGACGGGTGACGACATGACCTTCATCTGGATGCCCATGCTGTGGCTGTTGCTGTTGGTGCCGCTCCTGATCGGCGCTTACATCTGGCTGATGCGGCGCCGGAAGAGAGCTGCGGTGCGCTATGCCAACCTTGCGCTCGTCAAGGAGGCCATGGGCAAGACAGCGGGCTGGCGCCGGCATGTGCCCCCGGCCCTGCTGCTCGCGGCGCTGACGGTCCTGATCATTGCGGTGGCGCGCCCGGCGGCGGTGGTCGAACTGGCATCGTCCCGCGCCACGGTGATCCTCTCGATGGATGTTTCGGGGTCGATGCGGGCCCGGGACGTCGAGCCCTCCCGCATCGCGGCGTCGCAGACTGCGGCCAAGGAGTTCATCAAGGCCCAGCCGGCCGACGTGCAGATCGGCATCGTGGCCTTCGCCTCGGCGGCGGTGCTCGTCCAGGCCCCGACCATCGACCGCGAGGCGCTGTACCAGGCCATCGACATGTTCGACCTGCGGCGCGGCACGGCGGTGGGATCGGGCGTGCTCGTAGCGCTCAAGACGATCTTCCCGGACGAGAACTTCAACCTCGAAGGCGACGATCTGCGCGACGCACTGGGTCTGCCCAGCGTCGGCGGCGCGGGTGTCAACGGCAATGTCCGGCAGACCGGTGAAGTGGACGGACTGCTGTCGGCGACCGAGCCCGAGAAGCACATTCCCGTAGAGCCGGGTTCCTATGAGAGCGCTGTGGTGATCCTGCTCACCGACGGGGCGACGACCACGGGCCCCGACCCGCTCGCAGCAGGGCGGCTCGCCGGCGATTATGGCGTCAAGGTCTATACCGTCGGCTTCGGCTCGGCGACGGGCGACGTCGTCGACTTCGGCGGCCGCTCGATGCGGGCGCAGCTCGATGCCGAGACGCTGCAGGCGATCGCCGATGCGACCGAGGGCGAGTACTACGAGGCCAAGAGCGCCACGGACCTCAGCGACGTTTACAAGTCGCTGTCGTCGCGCCTGATCACCGAGAAGAAGCTGACCGAGATCGCATTCCTGTTCGCGGGGCTGGGTGGGCTTCTCGCGGCAGCGGCGGCCGGCCTGTCGTTGTGGTGGTTCGGGCGCGTAGCGTAGTCCGGGAGCGGCGCCCCAACGCCCAGCGCCCGGGGGATACGGGCGATCATCAGCGGGTAGCGTGAAACCGGCAGGCGCGATGGCGACATTGCGGCGCTTGCGTGGCGCCGTAATTCTGATAATCACACTCATGTTTATGGCTGCACGTGGCGGTCGGAGTGACGAGAGTGCGACTAGACGACCTGCGAGACGTGACAGCGTTGCCAGCCTCGGCAACTGCGAACGACGGACACAATCCCGGCCAGCCGGTGTTCAGCACCGAGGAACTGTTCGGCGGCAACACCGAAATCGGCATCACCCACCAGGGGCTCGTCTACCGGCTGCGCATCACGCGGCAGGGCAAGCTCGTGCTGAACAAGTAGGATGACCATGCGCTTCGCTTCCGCCCTGATCGTCGCCACCCTGCTGGCATCTCCGGTCCTCGCGCAGGACGCTCCGGCCACCGCGCCGGCCGGCCTCGCGCTCGAGCTCAACGCGCTGACATCAAGCGAGACCGGCTGCCGCGTCACCTTTCTCGCCACCAATTCGCTGGGCACCGAAGTGACCCGCTCGTCCTTCGAGATCGCGCTGTTCGGCGCGGGCGGCGGCATCGAGCGGCTCGTGTCGCTCGAGTTCAAGGCCATGCCCGAGGGCAAGACGCGCGTGCTGCAGTTCGATATCGGCGAGGTCGGCTGCGACACGTTGAGCCGGGTGCTGATCAACGACGTCGTCGCCTGTGACGGCGAGGGGCTCGACCCCAAGGTCTGTTTCGATCGCCTGACGACGCTGTCGCGGCTCGACAAGGTGGAGTTCGGCGTCTGATGGAGACCGTGATCGAAGCCGTGGAGCCGATCGTCGCTCACGACATGTCGATGTTCGCCCTGTTCATGCAGGCGGACTGGGTGGTGAAGTCGGTGATGCTGGGGCTGCTGTTCGCCTCGGTCGCCTGCTGGGCCATCATCTTTTCGAAGAGCGCCGCCTATGCGCGGGCGCGGCGCGAGATGAAGGCGTTCGACAAGGTGTTCGCCTCGGGCGAGCCGCTGGGGGCCATCTACGCGCGCATCAAGGACAAGCCGCGCCAGGGGCTGGGCGCCCTGTTCGCCGCTGCGATGGAGGAATGGAACGGCTCGCATGCCGAGAATGCCGCCAACCCGGCAGGCCTGCAGGCGCGGCTGAGGATCGTGCTCGACACGACCGTGGCAGAAGAGAGCGAGAAGCTCGACCGCAGCCTCAGCCTGCTTGCGACGGTGGGCAGCGCCGCGCCGTTCGTGGGCCTGTTCGGCACGGTGTGGGGCATCATGAACGCCTTCACCTCGATCGCCGCAGCCAAGTCGACCAGCCTTGCCGTCGTGGCGCCCGGCATCGCCGAGGCGCTGTTCGCGACGGCGCTGGGGCTGCTCGCGGCCATCCCGGCGGTGATCGCCTACAACAAGCTGAGCGGCGACTCCGGACGCATCATCGGGCGGCTGGAGGCCTTTGCCGATCGTGTGTCGGTACTGCTGTCGCGCCAGCTCGACGCCCGGGGGAATGCCTGATGGGCATGTCGATGCAAAGCTCGCGCGGCAGGCGCGGACGGCGCGGGGGACCGATCGGCGATATCAACGTGACGCCGCTGGTCGACGTGATGCTGGTGCTGCTCATCGTCTTCATGGTGACCGCGCCGCTGCTCGCATCGGGCGTGCCCATCGACCTGCCGCAGACCAATGCCCCGGAGCTCAAGGTCGACAACGCCAAGCCGCTGACGGTGTCGATCAACTCGGCCGGCGAGATCTACCTGGGCGAGGACCGGATCGCGCTCGAAACGCTGCTCTCCTCCGTCGCCACGGCGGCGGGCGAGGCCGGCAAGGAGCAGCGCATCTACCTCCGCGGCGATGCCGACGCCGATTACGGGCTCATCATGGAGGTCATGGGCGAGCTGTCGGGCGCCGGCTATGCCCGCATCGGCCTCATCACCCGGCAGCGCGAGTCCTGATGATGCGCAAGGCCGCCGCCGCCTCATTCGCCATTCACGCCGGCCTCATCGCCGGGGCCTGGGCCTTCATGCAGATGGGCCCTGTCGTGTCGGAAACGGATGCGGAATCGGTGTCGGTGGACATCATCTCGATGGACATGGTCTCGACCGATCCCAGCGAGGTGGTGACGGAGTCCAACCAGACGCTGGTTTCGGCCGGGGCCGAAGTCGAAGCGATGGAAGTGCCTGAGGTGGCGGAGTCCGAGCCGCTCGTGGCGGAGGCGGTCCAGCCGGTACAGGCCGTCGCCGCCGCCGTTTCGGCGGAGCCGGTGGAAGCGGTCGAGAGCGAGGAAATCGCGTCGGCCGAGGTGCTGAGTGCGGCGGTCGAGACGGCTCAGCCGGTTGCCGGCGACGTGCCACAGATCGTGAGCGAGGCCGCAACGATCGTCGCGGAGAGCGTGACGCCGTCGCAGTCGGATCCGCTCGATGCCATCCGCACGGCGACTATCCGCGAACTGACGCCGGAAACGCCTGCACAGGTGCTGCCGCAAGCGCTGGTGAAGCCGGTCGAAACGATCCAGCCGGTGCAGGAGGCGAGCCTCTCGCCGACCGTCGAGGAAATCACCGAGGTCGTGCCCATCCCGAAGCCGCGGATCGTTCGCGAGCCGGTGGAAGCCAGGGCCGAGCCGATCAAGGAACAGCCCAAGGCCGAGCAGCCCAAGAAGCAGCCGGAGAAGAAGCAGCCCGAAAAGAAGCCGCCGAGCAGGCAGGCCAACCTGGGCAACGGCGGCGCGGCCGACGCGGACAACGCCGCGAGCAAGAAATCGGGCGGAGGTCAGGGCAAGAAGGACGATGGCGGCAGCGCTGCGGCCAGCAAGTATCCGGGGCTCGTCGAGGCCAAGGTGGTGCGGGCGGCGAAGTACCCGAAAAAGGCGAAGGGCGACGATGGCGAAGCTTTGGTGAGCTTTGTCGTGGGCGCCAGTGGTAAGCTGGTGCAGGTCGCGCTAGCCCGCAGTTCGGGGAATGCCGCGCTGGACGACGCCGCCATCGCGGCGGTGAACCGCGCCGCGCCCTTCCCCCCTATCCCCGAAGCTGCGGGACGATCGAGCTGGTCGTTCACCGTGCCTCTCTATTTCAAGAAGTAGTCTCAGGAGTTCGACTATGCAGGAAGAAAAGAAGAAGGACGTGATCCTCGAGACCACGCCGGATGCGGTGCGGATGGGCAAGACGCTGGTGCGTACGGCCCGCTCGGCGGCGCTGGCGACGATCGAGCCGGGCACCGGCTGGCCGATCGCGACGCGCGTGGGCGTATCGACCGATTTCGACGGGACGCCGATCATCCTCATCTCGAAGCTCGCCGCGCACACGCCGGCCCTGCTGGCCGATCCGCGCTGCTCGCTGCTGGTCGGCTATCCCGGCAAGGGCGACCCGCTGGCCCATGCGCGCATGAGCCTTGCCTGCGAGGCCCGCGAGGTCGAGCGTGACAGCGAGGAGCACCAGCGGCTCGACAACCGCTATCTCTGCCACCAGCAGAAGGCCAAGCTCTATTCGAGCCTCGGCGACTTCCGCTACTTCCGGCTCGAGGTGAAGAGCGCCTCGCTGAACGGTGGCTTCGGCAAGGCCTTCGCGCTGACGCGCGAGGACCTGATCAACGCCAACCCGGCCAATCCGGAACTGGCGATGACGGAGCCGAGCGCTGTCGAGCATATGAACGACGACCACACCGAGGCCGTCGGCCTCTATGCCGAGCACTTCGCCCGCGCTCCCGCAGGCAACTGGCGGCTGGTCGGCGTCGATGCGGAAGGCATGGATCTCGTCGACGGCGACGACGTGCGACGCGTCTGGTTCGAGACCGAACTCACCTCGAGCAAGGACATGCACATGACGCTGGTGCGCATGGCCGGCGAGGCTCGGCGCGCGCTGAACCGCCCGCTCAAGGACGCGAGGACGGCATCGTGAAGGCGCTTCTGGTCGCGGCAACGCTCGTTGCCGCCTCCCCTGCCCTGGCGCAGGAGGCTAGCCTGCCGGGCGGCGCGTCCTCGCTGAGCGAGACACATGGCAGCTGGTCGGTGAACTGCGCGCTGGTCGAGGCCAAGAAGGATTGCGGCTTCAACCAGACCGTCGGCAACCCCCAGACGGGCAGTCCGCTGATGGGCATGGAACTCGCCGCACCGGCGGTGAATACGGCCGAGGGCATGCTGCTGACGGCGTTCGGCCTGAGGCTCGATACCGGCGTGCAGCTGGGCATCGACGGGCAGCAGCTGGGCACGGCGCGGCCGTTCCTCACCTGCGTGCCGAGCGGGTGCCTAGTGCCGCTGCAGTTCGACGAAGTGGCACTGAGCGCCCTCAAGGTCGGCTCGACGCTCGAGGTGACCGGCGTCAAGGTCGACGACGGCCAGCCCGTCACGGTGAACCTGTCGCTCGCCGGCTTCACGGCTGCCTACGAGCGCACCGCAGAGCTTGCCCGCTGACGGGCGAGCTCCAATTATTGTTGACTCAGTGGGTCCACTTTAATAGTACGTAAACGTACGCCCGCAGCAGGGCGTCGCAGCCAGCCACGCGGCGTGCAACGCGCCGACAGCCAGCCAACAAACCGGACTTTTCTTTGGGGGCAGGCATGTCTTATCGGCCGCGTCGCGCCGGCGTTTCCGCGCGCGCATCAGTTTCACCCGTTCATCTGCTGGGGGTCAGCGCCATCGCACTCGCCTGCGCGCTGCCCCAGCCCGTCGTCAGCCAGGAGCTGACGCAGGCGCAGACGACGATCCTCAAGCGCATCACCGTCATCGCGCAGCGCAGCAGCAAGAGCGTGCTCGAGGTGCCAGCCACGGTCTCGGTCATCGACGCCGAGACGCTGGCGAAGCACCAGGTCCGCGATATCCAGGATCTGGTGCGCTACGAGCCGGGCGTGCAGGTCACCCGGGGCAACTCGCTGACGACGCCCTGGTCCACGCTGGATGGCTTCACCGTCCGCGGCGTGAGCGGCAACCGCGTGCAGATGCAGGTGGACGGCTCGCGCACGATGGAGAGCATCATCGACGGCAGCCGCGACGTGATCGATCCGTGGAACATGAAGCAGGTCGAAATCGTCAAGGGACCGGCCGGCGTGCTGTGGGGCGCGGACGCGCTCGGCGGCGTGGTGTCGTTCGAGACGCTCGATCCCGAGGACGTGCTGGATGGCAGCGACAAGCCGTGGGCCGTCGAGATCAAGACCGCCTATGACAGCCTCGACAAGAGCTTCCGCCAGCAGATCAACGCCGCCTACGACTTCGGCAATGGACTGCAGGTGCTGGGCACGCTCGGACACCTGTCGGGCCACGAGGCGACGCTCTCCAATGCCCGCGCCGACGGCGGCATCTGGGGTTGCCCGCGGCTTCCCAAGTGGACGTGTGACCGGTTCTTCCCGACCGACGTCAATGCCTATGACGGCATGGCCAAGGCGGTGTGGACACCGAACGACGAGCATCGCATCGAGGTGATGGCCGAGTTCTACAGCCGCAAGTCGGACGTCTTCCAGATGTACGACTCGAGCTCGAATGCCGTGACCGGCGTGCCGCAGACCTCGTCGCAGTACAATGTCGACGAGTGGGTGCGGACAGTGAATATCGAGCGGCCGCGCTTCGCCATCGAGCACGAGTGGCAGGTGAACAACGACTGGCTCGACTCGGTGACCTGGAACCTGAGCTACTCGCCCCAGCGGCGCGGCACCGACAGCTTCAAGCGGCAGGTCTATGCTGTGCCCAAGCCGCGCTACACCGAAGCGCGGCAGGTGCGCGACTACGGCGAGGAGTTCCTCGAGGCCGAGATCCAGGCTGTCTCCAGCTTCGACGTGGGCGGGAGCAACCACACGCTGACCTACGGGTTCGATGGCGACATCACCAAGGCGGACTACGTCGACTTCAACAAGACCTACAATTCGGAAACTGGTGGCACCACGGAGTCCGAGTACAACGGCTTCGCTTTCCCTGACTCGGAAACGGTACGCGCCGATCTCTACATTCAGGACGAGATCAGGCTCCTCGACGAGAAGCTGACGATCACGCCGGGCCTGCGTTACGCAACCTACTCAATCGATCCGACCAAGGGGAAAGCCCCCAAGCCCCTGCCGGGGTTCGAGCCGGAAAAGATCGACTCACAGACGCTGATCAAGAGCCTGTCGGCCAGGTACCAGTTCACCGACGCCATCTCCGGCTATGTCGCCTACAACGAAGGCTACAAGATGCCGACCAGCCAGATGCTGTTCGTGTCGAACATCAACGCCTTCACTGGTGCCGAAGTCGTTCCCAACCCGAACCTGCGCCCGGAGACCGTCAAGAGCTACGAGGCAGGCCTGCGCGGCGAGTTCGAGAACGGCTGGATCAGCGCCACGGCCTTCCATGCCGACTACACCGACTTCATCTCCCGCCTCGAGGAGATCGCGCCGGACCGGTTCACGGCCCTGAACCTGTCCAAGGTGAAGCTGTCGGGCATCGAGCTCGCCAGCGAGTTCGAGGTCTACGAGAACCTGTTCTTCAACACGGCGATTACCTACCAGTATGGCCGCATGCAGCGCTCGCCCGATGTCGCCGAAGGCTGGTACGAGCCGGCGACGCCGCTGACCGCCGTACTCGGCCTCCGCTACGAGCTGCCCGAGAACAACCTCGAGCTCGAGGTAATGGGCACCTTTGCAGCCGGGCCTGAGCATCGCAACGACCCCAACGCCTTCAAGCCGGACGGGTACGCGATCTTCGACGCTTACGCCAAGTGGGAGCCGACCGAGAACATCGAGCTGACCGCGGGCATCCAGAACATCTTCGACACGCGCTACTTCCCCAACACCATGACCGGCTACAACACACCGGGCAATGGCGGGGCGGACGCCGGCAACTCGCCGGGCGAACTGCAGACGGCACCGGGACGCACCTTCAAGCTGGGCGCCACCGTCAAGTTCTAACCCCTGCCGGGAGGGCTTCCGAGCCCTCCCCTTTTTTTGCTTTCCGGAGACCACGATGATCCGTGTGCTGGCCCAATTCTGGCGGCTGCTCAAACTTTGCATTTCGGGCAAGGGCGGCAAGCTCGGCATCGTGCTCTACCTGCTGGTGCTGGCGCTGGAGCTGGCCTCAATCCCCGTCACCCTCAAGATGATCGAGTGGAGCAAGGCGTTCTACGACGCGTTGCAGCAGATGAACGGTGAGGAGGCGCTGCGGCAGGTCGGGGTGTTCGTCATCCTCGTGCTGCTGGCCACGCTGTTCAGCGTCGGCGGCACCTTCGCCAGCCGCAAGCTGGAGATCCGCTGGCGCCGCTCGCTCACCGACGCACTCACCGACCGCTGGCTCAAGGACGGCAAGTATGTCGGCATCGAGCGGCGGCGGCATGACGGCAAGGACGCCGCGATCGACAATCCCGACCAGCGCATCGCCGAGGACTGCCGCTTCTTCCTCGCCGGTCCGGGCGCCGGCCACGGCTCGGAAATCGGGCTGATCGCGCTGTCGATCGACCTGATCTCCAAGGTCGTGGCGATCTTTTCCTACATGGCGGTGCTGTGGGAGCTGTCGAGCTACGCGCTGCCAGTCAACGTCAGCGGCCTGTCCTTCGAGCTGCCGCGCTACCTGGTGTGGGCGGCGATCCTGTTCGTGCTGGTCTCGAGCGGCCTCACTCACTGGCTTGGCCACCCGCTGAAGCGGCTCTACAGCGAGCAGCAGCGCCGCGAAGCCGACTACCGCTTCAGCCTGGTGCGCGTGCGCGAGAATGCCGAGGCGATCGCGCTGGGTGGCGGCGAGGCGGCCGAGCGGCGCGACCTCGACAACCGCTTCGGCGGCATCGTCGACAATTTCCAGCGCCTGATCGTGCAGGAGTTGAAGCTCCTCACCTTCAACTTCCCCTACCAGTATACGGTGCTGCGCATCCCGACCTTCATCGCGCTGCCGATCTTCTTCGCCGGCGCGGTGACCTTTGGCGGGCTGATGCAACTGGCCTCCGCCTTCTCGCAAGTGGTGGTGACCCTCTCATGGTTCATCTTCTCCTATCGCCGCCTCGCTGATCTCGTCGCCGCGTCGTCGCGTCTCGACGGCTTCCTCGACGTGGTCGAGGGTCCCGAGGCGCCGTCCGCCGAACTGAGCCGCACACCGTCGCCGGATGGCGGGCTCGGCGTCACGGGGCTGACGCTGTCGACGCCGCAGGGCCGACCGCTGCTGCACGTCGGCGACCTCGCGGTCGCCCCCGGCGAAGCCGTCTGGCTCTCCGGCGCGTCGGGCCTCGGCAAGACCACGCTGATCAAGACGATCGCCGGGACCTGGCCGCATGCCTCGGGCGCGATCCGCAACATGTCGGGCGAGAGCCTCTACCTGCCTCAGCAGAGCTATTTCCCGCCCGGCCCGATCCTCGATATCGTCGCCTATCCGCGCGTGCCCGAGAGCATCGGGCTGGCCGAGCGCAAGGCTGCCATCAACGCCGTGGGTCTTGGTGCCTGCCTCGACTTCAAGGATGGCAGCGCGCTGTCCGGTGGCGAGGCGCAGCGGCTGGCGCTGGCGCGCCTGCTGCTGCTGAAGCCCGACTGGGCGTTCCTCGACGAGGCGACCAGCGCGCTCGACGTAACCGCCGAGACCGAACTGCTGGCGCTGGTGCGGCGCGAATTGCCCGAGACCGCGCTGGTGATCGTCGCGCACCGCCAGCCCGCCGGTCTCGACGCCCTGCGCACCGTGCTGCTCGACGCCGCCCCCACGCCGCGCGCCGATACCCTCCTTCCTGCCTGAGGTTGCCATGCTCGACAAACCCACCACCCTGCCCCGCGCCCGCCTCGACGCCGATGCCCGCGACGTGCTCGCCACCCTGCCCGCCATCGGCCGGCTGATGGTGACGGCCAAGCATTTGGGCGCCACGCATGAGCGCATCGGCCAGGTGGAAAGCGTCACCTTCGAGAGCGGCTGGGCGGTGATCGCCGGCGCCGAGCACGACAGCCAGATCGAGCTTGCCGCGATCGGCGAGATCGTCGTCGACCGCACCAGCGTGATGAAGGACAAGGCCTATCCGCGCATCGACCTGCATCGGGCCGATGGCAGCTACATCTGCGGCATTGTCGGCTTCGACGGGATCGAGCCCTTCGATGCCGCGGTTGCTCCACTGGGCCAGGGGACGCCGATCGACCCCAGGCCCGAGGCACCGGGCGGCGAGCGCATCGAGGCGAGCGAGACCGATCCCGGCCGGCTGCCGCTCGAGGACGCCCAGGCCGCGGCGGCGTCGGTGGTGATCGGCTTCCGGCGGCCCGGCTTCAAGCAGTTCTGGCGCGGGACCATCGAGACGGTGAAGCCGGCCATGGGCTTCATCAACGTCATGCGCGCGGATTTCCACCTGCACCTCAAGGCGGGCGCCGTGGCCGAATGGCGCCGCGACAGCGTGACCGGCGAGCGCGAGGCCCACAATTCCGATGGCGAACCACTGGGCCTGACACTGGTTCGATCGCACTGATCGACGGCCAGTTCGCAACACAGTGCGATTGCGTACAAGCATCGTACAGTAAGGCGCGAGCAGTGGATTTGCGGCTTTCCCTGCGTTGCTTAAAATAGCGTGAAATCAATATGCTCGCCGCAGGAATCGGTTCCTGGGGCGGGCAATGCGGGCATCTTCAACGACTTTTGGCATGGCTGCCGTTTGCTTTGCCATGCTCGCCAGCAGCGCCTCCGGACAGGAAGTCGGCAATCAGTTCGTCCAGAACGTCTTCGGCTTTGCCGGGGTGGAGCTCGATGGCCTCGCCCTGCCGATCGGCCTTGAGGACAATTACCTGCTTGGCGTCGGCTACCAGCGCGCCTGGGGCGACTGGAACTCGCTCCTCTATGGCGTCGAAGGCGGCCTTGCCGGGCGGGTCAGCGACAAGTTCTCGCTCGAAGCGTGGGGCGGCCTGTTCGCGCGCTACAACTTCAATCTCGACACGGTGCGGATCGCGCCGGCCTTCACCTTCGGCCTCAGTGCGATCACCGACACGATGAACGGTGGCGAGAGCGACAATGTCGCCGAGTTCGGCGGCGATGCGACGCTGCTGTTCTACCTTGGGCCGGAGATCAGCTTCGGCCTGACCGAGCACCCCGAATACGAGGTCTTCGCACGCCTGCATCATCGTTCCGGTGCGTGGGGCACGCTCGGCGACATGCATGGCGCGACGGACGTCCTTGCCATCGGGTTCCGCTCATTCATCCAGTAGTTCGGGGCACGCGGCATGCGGGTAGCGATTGGTTCAGCCGGAGCCGTACTTGTGGCGATGCTCATGTTCGTCACGAGCGCCAGCGGCCAGTCGTTTTTCGACAACGGCCGCAACGCGGTCTTCAGCTTCGGCTCGGCCGTCCTCTCCGCGGACGAGACATCGATCGGCTTCGAGGACAATTACCTGCTCGGGCTCGGCTACCAGCGTGCCTGGGGGGATTGGGGAGCCCTGCTCTACGGGCTTGAAGGCGGCCTCGCCCAGCGGTTCGGCCAGACCTACACGCTCGAAGCGTGGGGCGGCATATTCGCCCGGTACAATTTCGATGTCGGCTCGCTTCGGATCGCGCCTGCCCTCACCTTCGGCCTGAGTGCCGTCACCGACCCCATGGTCGGCGGCGAGACCAACCGCCAGGACGACAACGGCGATGGCGACGCCCATCTGCTGTTCTATCTTGGTCCCGAGATCAGCTTCGGGATGGCCGAGCACCCCGAATACGAGGTCTTTGCCCGCCTGCACCACCGGTCCGGCGCTTGGGGAACCCTGGGCGAGATGCACGGCGCGGCGGATGCGGTCGCCCTCGGTGTCAGAAGCTTCTTCTAGCTTCGACTTCGCGACCGTCATTGCTTTGTCACACGGGATATGGATGTAGGCTCACTCCAATCGAGTCTGTCCTGGATACCCCACGTGAAGACCACCCTCGCCAATGCCCGCCTCGTACTCGAAGACGCCGTCGTCGAAGACGCCCTGACCTTCTCCCCCGCGGGGATCGAAGCCATCGGCACCGGAGGCGACGAGATCGACTGCGACGGCGATTTCATCGTTCCCGGCCTGATCGACATCCATACCGACAATCTCGAGCACCATTTCGTGCCGCGCCCGGGCGTACGCTGGCCGGCGACGCTCTCGGCGGTGATGGCGCATGACGTGCAGGTGCTGGGCGCCGGCACGACCACGGTGCTCGATGCGCTCTCCCTGGGCGACTACGACACCGGTGGATCGCGCACGGCGATGCTCAACGACGCGATCAGTGGCATCACCACCGCCAGGGAGCGCGGCCTGCTGAAGGCCGACCACTTCCTGCACTTCCGCTGCGAACTGTCAGATCCGGGCCTGCTCGGCATCTTCGAGCGCAACATCGACAACCCGGCGGTGCGCCTCTTGAGCGTCATGGACCACACGCCCGGCCAGCGCCAGTGGCACAATACCGGGCTCTACCGCGACTTCCGGCGCAAGAAGAACGCGCAGGTATGGACCGACGAGGAGTTCGAGCTCTACCTCGCCGAACGCCGCGAGCACCAGCAGGCGCTGGTCGTCCCGGGGCGCGCCGAGGTGGGCCGGCATGGTCGCGAGCGCGACATCATGATCGCGAGCCACGACGATACGAGCATCGCCGATGTCGAGGAATCGCATGCCGACGGCATCACCATCAGCGAGTTCCCGACCACCGAAGTGGCGGCGCGGCGGGCGCGCGAACTCGGCATGCAGATCGTGATGGGCGCGCCGAACGTGGTGCTCGGGCGCTCGCACTCGGGCAATGCCAGCGCCATCGGCCTCGCCGATATCGGGCTGCTCGACATCCTGACGTCGGACTATGTGCCCTCGAGCCTGCTCCACGCCCCCTTCATCCTCGCCTCGCGCGGCATGCCGCTCGAGACGGCGATCGCCAAGGTGACGGCGAACCCGGCGCGTGCCATCGGCTTTGCCGACCGTGGGCGGATCGCCCCGGGCCTGCGGGCCGACCTGCTGCGGGTGCGGCTCGTCGACGGGCAGCCGGTCATCCGCGGCCTGTGGGTCAACGGGCAGCGCTACTTCTAGCTGTCGAAACACCGGACCGCCGTTCGACAAGTTGCATCAGGCGATGGGAACTGGAATCGAATGGCCATGGATTTCCGCGACGACGATCTGGAGCGCTTCGAGCGCGAGGGGCCCGCTCCGCTGCCGGAGACGGTGTGGCAGGGCTATGTCGACAGCGACGGAGCGCGTATCTGGTGTGCCGAGTATGGCAGGGGCGCGCCCGTCATCCTGCTCCATGGCGGCATGGGCAATGCCGGCAACTGGGGCTACCAGGTGCCCGTGCTGGCAGCGGCGGGGCGCCGGGTGGTCGTGATCGACAGCCGCGGGCATGGCCGGAGCACGCGGGACACGCGGCCATTCAGCTACGAGCAGATGGCGACCGACGTGTTCGCCGTGATGGATGGGCTCGGCATCGAGCGCGCACCGGTCGTGGGCTGGAGCGACGGCGCCGTCACCGGCCTCGTCATGGCCAAGCGGGCGCCCGAGCGCATCGCCGGCGTGTTCTTCTTTGCCTGCAATGTCGATGAGACCGGCACGTTTCCATTCGAGATGACGCCGGAGATCGAGCGCTGCATCAACCGCCACAGGGCGGACTACACGGCGCTCTCGTCGACGCCCGAGGCGTTCGATGCGTTCGGGGCCGATCTCGGCACGATGCAGCGGACGCAGCCGAACTACACGGCGGCGGACCTGGCCGCGGTGCGGGTGCCGGTCATGGTGGCGCAGTCGGAGTTCGAGCAGTTCATCCGGCCCGAGCATGCGCGCTACATCGCTGCGAGCATCCCGGGAGCGGGGTATGTCGCGCTCCCGGGGGTCAGCCACTTCGCTCCGGTGCAACGGCCGGCGGAGTTCAGCCGGGTGGTGCTGGATTGGCTCGAGGGGCTAGAAAAGTGAGACGCCCAAGCGGGCAATCCCTCATCACCGGGCTTGTCCGGTGATCCAGTCGGCGCGTTGCACGACGTGAAAGCTCCCTCAAGCGGCAGACGCCGCGTGGCTGGATGGCCGGGACAAGCCCGGCCATGAGGGGGTCACAGGTGCACTCGACTAGCGCGGGAAGCGCGCGGTGTGGGCGGGTTCGGCTTCGGCCTTGCCGAAGGTGCCGGGCAGGTTGGTCGACATCCACTCGTAGGGGTAGCCGAGCTTGAGCGGCATGGCGTCGGTGAGCTTCTGGCGCACGTCGGCCGGCAGGTCGAAATCGCCGGCCAGCATGTTCTCCTCGACCTGCTCGACGCGGCGGGCGCCGATGATGGCGGCGGTCACGCGAGCATCGCCGAAGAGCCAGCTGAGCGCGACCTGGCTCGGGGTCTTGCCGAGTTCGGTCGCCGTCTCGACGACGAGGTCGATCATCTTGAGCGAGTCTTCGAACCAGTAGCGCGGCAGCGTGATGGCGGCCTGGATGCCGATGCGCGAATTGGCATCGGGCTTGTCGCTGCCGCGGTACTTGCCGCTGAGCATGCCGGCGCCGAGCGGGCTCCAGCAGATCATCGCGAGGCCCTGGTCGTCGCAGGCCGGGAGCACCTCGCGCTCGATGTCGCGACGCACGAGGTTGTAGAGGTGCTGGGCCGAAACCAGCGGCTCATAGCCCTTCAGCGCGGCGACGCCGTTCGCCTTGGCGATCTGGAAGCCATAGAAGTTGGAGCAGCCGAGGTAGCGGATCTTGCCGGCGCGGATAAGATCGTCGGCGGCGCGCAGGCTTTCCTCGATCGGGGTGTACGGGTCGGGACCGTGGAACTGGTAGAGATCGATGTAGTCGGTGCCGAGCCGCTTGAGGCTCGCTTCGCAGGCCTCGACGATGTTCTTGCGGCTGAGGCCGCGGGCCGTCATGGCCTGGTCGGACGGGAACCAGCACTTGGTGGCGACCACGAGGTGATCGCGGTTGTAGTCCTTGAGGGCCACGCCCAGCATCCGCTCGGACTCGCCGTTCGAGTAGCTGTTGGCCGTATCGATGAAGTTGCCGCCGCCTTCGACGAACTTCCTGACGATGGCGCTCGACCCTTCCTGATCGCAGCCCCACTGGGCGTTGCCAAAGGTCATGGTGCCAAGGCACAGACGCGAGACGAGCAGCCCGGAGCGTCCGAGATAGCGGTATTTCATAAGTATCCTCCGATTGCAGGCCTCCGTCCCTATTCCGTCGGCAGGCCCGGCCGCATCGAACAGCCTATTGGCGCGGAGGTAAACCCTTCTTGTGTCGGAGCGCGCCGGTTCCACCCCGTCTGGGCCGGATGGCCGGCACACGCCCGCCCATGACGGCTAGCTCCGCGGGCTCTACGTCCCGCAGGTCGCTGGCCCGGATGCGGCGACAGATGTAGCCGCTCGCCGATTGCTCGGCGAGCAGCGCAAAGGCAGACGAAGCGCAGCGTCTTCGCGCCCCGCCTCGTTAGCGCGACGAGCCGTCGGCTAGGGCCGACACTCCGCCGCCAATCGCAACGTTCAGGATCACGAAGTTCCTCGCATATTGCTGCGTGGCGCTCGCGAGCTGGGCCCGGGCGTCGAACAGGGCGCGCTCGGCGTTCAAAACGTCGAGGATCTGCCCCTGCCCGCTCTCGTAGGAGATGCGAGCGAGCTCGAGTTGCTTGGTGGCGCTGTCCTTCACCTTGGTCGCGCCGTCAATGCTGCGGCCATCGCGGCGGACGGCGGCGAGGGCGTTCTCGGTCTCCTCGATGGCGCGGCGCACGGCGGATTGCCACGAGATGTAGGCCTGCTCGACCCGCGACAGCGCGGCCTTGTGGTTGGCCTTGGAGCGCCCGCCGTCGAGGAAGGGCAGGTTCAGCGTGGGGCCGAAGCCCCAGCTGGTCGTGTTGCCCGCGGCGATCGAGGCGAGGCTGATGTTGCCGCTCAGCGTGAGCGAGGGATACATCTGGGCCTCGGCGATGCCGGCATTGGCCGTCGCCGCCATGACGGCGCGTTCGGCCGCCATGATGTCGGGGCGCTGCCGGATCAGGTCGGCGGGGATGCCGGCATTCACCTTGAGGCGCGGCCAGGGCTGGGGCGCGCCCTTCTGCAGGTCGGCCTGGAGCGAACCGGCGTTGTCGGCGGTCAGCGTCGCGAGGCGATTGACGCCGCGGATGAAACCGAGCTCGAGCGCCGGGACCTGGAGCGAGGCGGCATCGAGTGCACTCTGGGCCTGGATGACGTCGAGCTGCGAGCCGGCACCACTTTCGAGCAGCGTCTTGGTCAGCGCCAGCGTCTCCTGCCGCGTGCTGAGGCTCGAGCGGGTGAGCGCCAGGGACTCCTGGTAGTAGCGCAGGTCGATATAGGCGTTGGTGAGCTCGGAGAGGAACGCGAGGCGCGCCGTGTCGGCCGAGTAGTAGGCGGCATCGAGGTTGGCCTCGGCAGCGCGGCGGGTATTGGTGGCCACTCCGAACAGGTCGATCATCCAGGACGCGTTGCCCGCATAAGTGACCGAGGAGACCGGGCTGGCGTCGCCGGTCTGGCGGCGCGAACCGCCAGCGCTGCCCGAAGCCGTCGGCAGGGCGGTTGCGCCGGCGCTGATCATACCGGCATTGGCTTCGTTGATGCGCTCGACGGCCTGGGCGATGCCGAGGTTCTGGCCGAGCCCGCGCTGGATCAGCGTGTTGAGCCGCTTGTCACGGAAGGCGAGCCACCACTGCGTGCGGCTGTTGTCGACCGACTGCCTGGCACCAGAGGCGGCGAAGCTCACTGGTGTCGCCAGCGTCGGCTGCTGATAGCTGGTGAGGGTGGAGCAACCCGCCAGCAGCATGGCGGCCAGCGTCACCAGGGCCACATGCCCGGCGCGCGCGGGCAGGCGGAAGCGAGCGACGGGCGCCCGCATGGTCGAGTGCATGGGATTAGTCCTTCCTGGGGGATGCTGGTTATTCGGCCGGCGCCACGTGGGGTTCGGTGTCGTGACGGGTGGGCGCCTTGCCTCCGAACAGCCGCTTGAAGAAGCGGCTGGCGGAGTCGATGTAGGTCAGCATCACCGGCACCACGACGAGCGTCAGGAGGGTGGAGCTGATGAGGCCGCCGATCACCGCATGGGCCATCGGGGCGTTCTGGCTCGAGCCTTCATGCAGGCTGAGCGCCAGCGGCAGCATGCCGAACACCATGGCGAGCGTCGTCATGATGATCGGACGGAATCGGGTGCCACCGGCCTCGATGAGCGCGTCGTAGAGGTTCCAGCCGTCGCGCACATGCTGGTTGGCATTGTCGACCAGCAGGATGGCGTTCTTCACCACCAGGCCCATCAGCATGATGAAGCCGATCATCGACATCATGTTGAGGGTCGAGCCGCCGACGAGCAGGCCGACCAGCACGCCGATGAGCGACAGCGGCAGGGCCATCATGATGGCGACGGGCTGCAGGAAGCTGCCGAACTGGCTGGCCAGCACGAGGTAGATGAAGACAACGGCCAGCAGCAGCGCCGAACCGGCCGACGAGCCGATCTCGGCCAGTTGCTCGGCATCGCCGCCCATGGTGATGCGGTATCCCGGCGGCACCTCGATCTCGGCGATCGCAGCCTGGATCCTGGGCATCACGTCGCCGATGTTGCCGCTGCCGATATTGGCGTCGACCGTCACGCGGCGCGACAGGTCCTGGCGGTTGATCTCGGCCGGACCGGTCGAGGTCTGGATGTCGGCGATGTCGCCGAGCCGGATGACCGAGCTCTCGGTGCGGCTGATCGGCAGGTTGGTCAGGCGTTCGACATTGTTGCGCTCGCCTTCGGGCAGGCGGACCACCAGCTTGTAGGTCTGCTCCTCGGGAGAGGTCCACTCGCTGACTTCCTCGCCGCTCAGCATCGGCTGGAGCACCGCGCCGATCTGCTGGAGCGAGATACCGGCCTCGCTGGCAAGCTCGCGGTTGACGCGGATGCCGACGATCGGCTGGGCCGCCTGCAGCGAGGTTTCGACGTCGGTTAGGCCGGGGATTTCCTCGAGCTTGTTCGCCAGCTGGTCGGTGAGGTCGCCCAGCACGGTGAAGCTGTCGCCATAGGCGGTGATCTGAATGGGCTTGGTGAGGCTGCCGAAGCCGCTGGAGACGCCGACGATGGTCTTGACGCCGGGGACCTGGGCCAGGAGCTCGCGCACCGGCGCGGTCATCTCGTGCGGCATCCGCGCGCGCTCGCCGGGCGGCACCATGGTGACGACGACGGTACCGGCATTGTTGCTCGACACGCCGCGGCCGCCAGCGACCGTGGCATAGGTGCGCTCGACCTCGGGCATGGTGCGCAGCAGGGCTTCGACCTGCCGCACCTTCTCGCCGGTGTAGTCGAGCGAGGAACCCTGCGGGGTCTCGACCTCGACCTGGAACTCGCTGTTGTCCGTCGCCGGGGTCACCTCGAAGCCGACCATGGGGACGAGCAGGAAGCTGGCAAAGAACAGCACCACGGCAGTCGCGAGCGTCGCCACGCGGTGGCTGAGGCACCAGCGCAGCAGCGCGCGATAACCGCCTGCGCACCACTCGAAGAAGTGGTCGAACCTGGCCACGGCGCGGCCGAGGGGGCCGCGCTTGGCACCCGGCTCGGAATCCGGATCGTGCCAGACCGACGACATCATCGGGTCGAGCGTGAAGGCGACGAAGAGCGAGATCAGCACGGCCACCGAGACGGTGACGCCGAACTGCATGAAGAACCGCCCCATGATGCCTTCCATGAAGGCGACGGGGAGAAACACGGCGACGATCGAGAGGGTCGTCGCGAGCACGGCGAGGCCGATCTCGTTGGTGCCGTCGACCGCAGCCTGCAGGTGCCCCTTGCCCATGTGGAGGTGGCGCATGATGTTCTCGCGCACCACGATGGCGTCGTCGATCAGGATGCCGACCGACAGCGAGAGCGCCATCATCGTCATCATGTTGAGGCTGAAGCCGAGCGCGAACAGCACGGTCATCGTGCCGATGATCGAGATCGGCAGCGTCAGCGAGGTGATGACGGTCGAGCGCCATGAGTTGAGGAAAAGGAACACGATCAGCACGGCGAGCGCCGCGCCTTCGATGATCATGCTCTGCACGGTGTGGAAGGACTGCTCGACCGGCACGGCATTGTCCGACACCGTCTCGATACTGACGCTCGCGGGCAGCTCACGCTCCTGCAGTCGCTCGATTTCCTTGTGCACCGCCTTGGCGACGCCGACCGTGTTGCCGCCCTGGACCTTGATGATGTTGATCGCGAGGGCGCGCTCGCCGTTGATGAAGGCGAGGCTCTCCTCGTCGCCCTGACCCTGCGTGATGGTCGCGACGTCGCCCAGGCGGACGGCCTGGCCGCCGGTGCGGGCGACGATGATGTTGCGGAAGTCCTCGACGTTCTCGAGGCGGCCCTCGATCTGGATGGCCCGCGAGACGGCGCCCTCGGTGATCGTGCCGGCCGGCAGGTCGATGTTGTTCTGGCCGATGGCCGACATGACCTCGCCCATGCTGACGCCGAAGCCGTCGAGGCGATCGGGATCGACGAGCACATCCAGCTGCGCCGGCACACCGCCGACGAGATCGGCGCTACCGACGCCGGGAATGTTGCGCAGGCGGTCGACGACCACGTCCTCGGCGAGCTGAGTCAGTTCGCGCGCCGAGAGCGCATCCGAGCGCACGGCCAGCGCCATGATGGGCATGGCGTTGGGGTCGAAGCGCAGGATCTGCGGCTTGTCGGCGTTCGAGGGCAGGGTCGCCTCGATGGTGGCGATCTTGTCGCGCACCTCCTGCACGGCCTCGACGGAGTTCACCTCGAGGTCGAACATCATGATGATCATGGCAGCGTTCTGCTGCGCCACCGACTGCAGCGTATCGATGCCGCTGATCGAGTTCACGACATCCTCGATCGGCTTGATGATGTCGTTCTCGACCGATTGCGCCGAAGCGCCGGGGTAGCTCACCACGACCGCAACGACCGGGAGGTCGATGTTCGGCATCTGCTCGATGGACAGGCGCGAGTACGAGTAGAGCCCGAAGACCATCAACGCCACCATGACCATGGTGGCGAAGACGGGATGGCGGACGCTGATCTTGGTGAGGAACATCGATCAGTTCTCCAGCACGGTGACGTTCATGCCCGGCTCGAGATCATCGAGGCGACCCGAAACGAAGACCGTGCCGGCCTCGAGGCCGGCCGAAAGCTGAACCTTGCTGGCGCCGTTCCAGGAGCGGCCCGCCTCGACGGCGCGGCGCTCGAGCTTGCCGTCGACAATGGCGAGCACATGCTGGCCCTCGTCGTCCTGGCGCAGGGCGGCGGAGGGAACGGCCAGCGCTCCCGCGACCTCGTCGGTGACGATCTGGCCGGTGGCGAACATGCCGCCGCGCAGGACGCCATCGGCGTTGTCGACGCTCACCAGCACGGGCACGGTGCGGGTCCCCTTGGCCGCCACGGGGCTGATCCCCTGGACGGTTCCGGCGAAGGCGCGGCCGGGGATGCCTTCGACCGTGAGCGTCACGTTCTGGCCCTGACGCAGGGTCGGGCTGGCGCTGACGGGAACATAGGCGGTGAGTTCCATCACCGAGAGATCGACGACCTCGACCAGCGCGGCGCCGGGCGCGATGACCTGGCCCGGCTCGATGCTGCGGGCCGCGACCACGCCGTCGAACGGGGCGGTGATGGTGGCATTGCGGATCGACAGCTCGGCGGCGGCAACCCCGGCTTCGAGAGCCTCGAGATTGGCCTTGAGCGCTTCGATGCTGGCCCGCTCGGCTTCGACCGTCGCGTCGGGAGAGAGACCACGGGCCGCGAGGCCCTCGGTGCGCTCGAGCTGGCTCACTGCCTGCGCCAGCTGGGCGCGGGTCGCCGCGGCGGTCGCGCGCTGCTGCTGAAGCTGGATAGTCGAGGTTTCGGCGTCGACCTGCACGAGGACGTCGCCGGCCTTCACCGCGTCGCCGACGCGGACCGGGACTTCCTCGATGGTGCCGCTTACCTGCGAGGTGATCGCGACCTGGCGGCGGGGCGCGAGCGAACCGGTGGCCTTGAGCACCTCGATCAGGGTCTCGACCCTGGCCGTGGCGACGTCGATCGCCAGCAGCTGCTTGGTGACCGGCGCGGACGACTGCTCGACAGCTTCTGCCGGCGTCGAGGCCTTCGGGTTGGTGAACTGGGGAATGACGAAGGCCGCGGCGCCGCCGAGAAGGACGATGCCCACGACCACCACCCAGGGGAAGCGCGCGGGCTCAATTCCGGCCTCACGCAGTGCCTTGCGCTTGCGATCGCGGCGCGACATGGCCCATTCGGGCTTCACTGCACCTTGCGGCGGCTGATTGTGCTGATCCATCGTTGCGTCCTGGCCAGATTGGTCGGGCCCACCCCGCAAGGGGGCGAGCGAAGCCCCCCTAAATGCGGGGTCAACATTGCGCGAACATTGCGGGATGGGGGCCGAGGCGGCAGGGCGGGCATGCTGTTGCCTCGTACCTTGGGCGCGTGGCATGGGTAGGCCATGAGAATTCTGCTGGTCGAGGACGAGCCCGAACTCGCCTCCATGCTCCGCACTACCCTCGAGAAGCAGGGGTATGTCGTGGATCACGCCGCCACGCTGGAAGTGGCCGAAGAAGCGATCGCCATGATCGAGCACGACGTCGCCCTGCTCGACCGGCAGTTGTCGGACGGCGACGGCATCGCGCTGCTCGACCTCATCCGCAAGAAGCGCCCCAACCTGCCGGTCATCGTCATCTCGGCGCTGGGCAAGCCCGCCGACCGCGTTCATGGCCTCGACAAGGGCGCGGACGACTATCTCGCCAAGCCCTTCCTGATCGAGGAACTGATCGCCCGGATGAGGGCCGTGCTGCGCCGCCCGGCAAACGTCCAGACCGAGGCGATCATGGCCGGCAATGTCGAGTTCGACATCACCCGGGGCGTGATCCAGGTCGACGGCAATGTCCTCGAGCTGCCGCGGCGCGAGTTCCTTGCGCTCGAGGCGCTGATGCGCCGCCCCGGGCAGACGGTGCGCCGGACGACGCTTGAGCAGAGCGTCTACGGCGTCGACGACGAGATCCAGTCCAACTCGCTGGATGCCAACATCTCGCGGCTGAGGCGCAAGCTCTCCGATGCCGGGGCGAGCGTCGAAATCCACCCGGTGCGCGGCGTGGGCTACCTGCTGCGGACGGCAAAGTGACCGGCCCCACCAGGAAGTCGCTGTCGCACAACCTGACCAAGGGCATGATCCGCGTGCAGCTGGTCACGCTCGCGCTGTTCTTCGGGCTGATCCTCGTTGCCGTCTTCGTGCTGCCGGTCATTTCCGGCGTGCGCAACGTCCATCCGCCCGATCCCAATGCGGTCCGGATCATCGAGGAAGCGCTGACCTACGAGCCCGGCGGGCCGCTGAAGTTCAGCCAGACGCCGGAACTCAGGCGGCTCGCGGCGCAGTATCCCGACTTCTGGTTCATCGCCGTGGCCTCCGATGACAGCGACGCGACCTTCGGCACGTTCCCGCCGGAGGCGGCGGCACTACGGACCGGCCTGAAGGAAGTCGTGTCGCTTCAAGTCATGCTCGAGCTTGAATCGGGCAGCCCGACGCTGCTCGTACGGACGATCAACATGCCGGGCGGGCGAGTGAAGGTCGCCACTGGCGGCGGCCCCACGCTCGTGCTGCCCGCGATCATCCAGTCGCTGATCTTCTCGCTGATGGTCGCGACCTTCCTGGTGCTTGCCATTGCCAGCGGCATCGCCATCCCGCGCTTCATCCGCCGCGAGATGAAGGGTCTCTACGCCGCTGCCGAGGCGGCGGGCAGCATCGACGTCAACCAGCGCGGCATCCGCATCCCCGAAGCCGACCTGCCGGCCGAGGTGCAGAGCCTCGTCCACGCAGTGAACGAGGCCCTCGAACGGCTGGACTACGCCCATTCGCGCCGCGAAGCCTTCCTCGCCCGCGCCGCGCATGAGCTCAGGACACCCATCGCGATCCTCTCGGCCCGCATCGAGACGGCGGAACCGTTCGAGGGCCAGCAGAAGCTCCTCGCCGACGTGACGCGGCTGGGGGAGCTGACCAATCAGCTTCTGGATGTGCAGCGCCTCACTCTCAGCGACCCGGTGTTCGTACCGGTCGATCTCGTCGAACTCTGCGCCGGCGTCGTCGCCGACCTCGCGCCGCTCGCCATCGCGGCTGGCTACGAACTGGAGCTCGACGCGCCGGAGGGGCCGATGATGGTCGATGGCGACCAGGGCAGCCTGCAGCGGGCGGTGACCAACATCGTGCGCAACGCCATCAACCATGCCGGCAATCGCGGGCGCATCACCGTCACCGTCAGCGCACCGGCGACCATCACCATCACCGACGATGGCCCCGGCATCCCGGCCGGCGAGGAAGAAAACATCTTCGAGCCGTTCCATCGGGCCAAACCCTCCTCGGAGGGAGCCGGGCTGGGACTCAGCCTCGTGCAGAACATCGTCAACCGCCACGGCGCAACGATTGCCGCGGGCCATTCGCCAACCGGCGGGGCCAGTTTCACGATCACGTTTCCGCGGTCCGCCGAGCCCGCAATGTTGAGGCAATCTTGACGGCCTAGGCCCTGATGCAAACGAACGAAAGGGCCGAAAAGATGAGACCAGCAGACACCGCAACCGAGGCCACGCAGGGACAGGGGATTCGCCCGGTCACGCCCCAGGCCGCAGAGCATGTCCGCCGTCTCTTCGACCTCACCGGGGAGCGCTGGACGGTTCCCGTGCTCGCCACCCTGCGCGATGGCGACCATGTCAGGTTCGGCGCCGTGCAGCGCGCGTTGCCGGGGCTGTCGCAGAAGCAGCTGACCCACACGCTGCGCCATCTCGAACGCGACGGCTACCTGCTGCGCACCGCCTACGCGACGATCCCGCCCCGCGTCGAGTACAGCCTGACCGAGCTCGGGCATCAGCTCGTCACGCGACTCTTCCTCGTGGGGAAGTTCGCGCTCGATCACCGCCAGAAAATAGAAACCGCCCGGCAGCGCTACGATGCAGCGACCGCCGAGCGGGAAGCAATGAGTCAGGCGTCATAGGCCATCCGCGGGGCAGGCCACCTGCCCCGCAACAGCCTGCGTCCGCTTACTCGGGCCAGCGGTCGTCCGGACGCCAGAAGCCGAGCTTGGGCGTGTTCCACTCGTCGGTGGGGAGGAACATGGTGCCGGGGGTGCGGAGGTTCTCTTCGATCGCCTCGAGGTTGAGGTCGACGCCGAGGCCGGGCTTTTCCGGCACCTTCACATAGCCATCGGCCATGTAGTCGGGCTCGAGGCCGGTGACGAGGCCTTCCCAGAACGGCAGGTCGAGGCCGTGGTGCTCGCAGGCGAGGAAGCTCGAGATCGCCGCGGCGGTGTGGATGTTGGCCATGAAGCCGATCGGCGAGCCGGCGCAGTGGAGCGCGGTGGGGATACCCTGCTCTTCCGCATCGTCGGAGATGCGCTTGGTCTCCATCAGGCCGCCCGAGGTGAGCAGGTCCGGGTGGACGATGTCGAAGGCGCGGGTCTGGATGGCCTCGCGGAAGCCGTCGCGGAGGTAGAGGTCCTCGCCGGCGGCGATCGGGGTCAGCAGCGCATCGGCCACCACCTTGTGGCCCGGAATGTCGAAGCGCGACACCGGGTCTTCCATCCAGGCGAGGTTGTAGGGCTCGAGCGCCTTGCCCAGCCGGATCACCTCGTCGGCGGTGAGGTAGTTCTCGCCGAAGTGGTCGACGCAGAGCTGCACGCCGTTGCCGACGGCCTTGCGGACTTCCGACACCACATGCGCCGCGCGCTCGATGGTCTCGTCGGTGAGCTTGACGCCGCGGCCGGCCATCGGGGCCTTGAACCACTTGCCCATCTCGAAGTCGGTCTCGTGCCGGGCATCATGGCCGATCAGCGGGCTGTCGCCGGTTTCGAACAGCGACGGGCGCAGGTCGAACTTGATCCAGGTGAGGCCGCGGTCGCGACGACCCTTCACTGCCTCGACGAAATCATCGGGGGTCGGATCATCGGGGGTCGGGGTGTCGCCGTAGAGGCGGACCTTGTCGCGGTACTTGCCGCCGAGCAGCTGGTAGCACGGCACGCCGTAGACCTTGCCGATCAGGTCCATCAGCGCGATCTCGATGCCCGAGACGCCGCCGCCCTCGCGACCCCAGTTGCCGAAGCGCTTGATGGCGCGGAAGATCATGTCGACGTTGCAGGGGTTCTGGCCAAGGATGATCGACTTGAAGCGCAGCGCATCCATGGCGTGGCCCGCGTCGCGCACTTCGCCGAGGCCATAGACGCCCTGGTTGGTGTCGATGCGGATGATCGGGTAGTCGTAGTTGGCCGCGACAACCGCGATGCGCATGTCTGTGATGCGGAGTTCGGTCGGGTTCGAGTGGGTGTTGATGGCGTTTTCGATACGCCCCAGCTGCTTGTCAGTCATTGGTCTTTCTCAGGTTGGTCACTGCCGGCGGGCCGACAAAGGGTGGCGGCTCAGCGGCGGTGTGCGTAGGCGGGGAGCATCAGGTCGGCGAGGTCGTCCATGATGACAGCGGCCTCGGCGCGGGCGGCATCATCGAGCGAACGGAAGCCGGACTGGCGGACGGCATTGGTGCCGATCACGCCGCGCATCTTCAGCACTTCCTTCATCAGCGGCATGCCGTAGTTGCTCTCCATGTCGAGCAGCGGCAGCAGGCGCCGGAAGATATCGCGGGCCTGCTTCTCGTCCTTGGCCTCGATGGCATTCCAGAGCGCCACGTGCACGTCGGCGATTTCACAGGCCGGCATGGTGCCGGCAACGCCATGACGGACCTCTTCCATCAGCGTCTTGCCGGCCTTGCCGCCCATGACGCCCTCGAGCTTGTCACCGCAGAGCTTGATGATCTCGCCCACCGTCTGGGCCGGGTAGCCCGACTCTTCCTTGACGAAGCGGGCGGTCGGGATTTCCTTCACCAGCTCGGCGATGAGGCCGGCGCTCAGCGGCGAGGCGCCCTGCCCCGAGACGTTCTGGATCACGAGGGGCAGCGAGGTCGCGGCGCCGATGGCCTTGTAGTGGGCCTTGATGTCGGCAGGGCTCGAAGGATGGAGCGTCGGCGGCAGCGACATCACCGCATCGGCGCCGATCTCCTCTGCGTGCCGGGCAAATTCGACCGCGAGGCGATAGTGCGGCGCCGAAACGGCGACGATGGCAGGCACCTTGCCCTTGGCCTTGCCGACGACGATCTCGGCAGCGCGCCGGCGCTCGGCTTCGCTCAGGTATCCACCTTCGCTGGCGAGGGCGTTGGCGACGACGCCGTGGACGCCCGCTGCGAGGCAGAAGTCCATGGTCTTTTCGAGCGCTGCCTCATCCAGCGCGAAATCGTCGGTGAACGGCGTCGTCACGATGACGAAGATGCCGCGGTAGCTGTTGCGATCCATTCTGTAACTGCCTTGTTCGAAATCAGGTGCCGGCGAGCGCGCCCTTGGTCATGCCGGAGACCAGGAACGGTTCGAGGAAGATGAAGAGGACGATGGCGGGCAGCACCGAGATGGTGCCGGCAGCCATCAGCATGGACCAGTCGACCATCTGCTCGCCCACGAAGCTCTGCATGCCGACGGTCAGGACCTGCACACCGGGCTTGTCGACGAGCGTGCGGGCGAAGATGAACTCGCTCCAGCTGGTCAGCACCAGGTAGACGGTCGAAGCGGCCATGCCGGGCTTGGCAAGCGGCAGCACCACCAGCCACAGCGCCTGGATCTGGTTGGCGCCATCGATCATCGCCGCCTGCTCGAGTTCGCGCGGAATGCGGTCGAAGAAACCCTTCATCAGCCAGGTGGCGAGCGGCACGCCGATCGTCATGTTGGCAGCGACGAGCCCGCCCAGCGAATTGAACAGGCCGGTGTTGGTGTAGATGATGAACAGCGGAATGAGGATCAGGCTCGCCGGGATCAGCTTGCTGATCAGCAGTGCCCCACCCAGCGCCTGCTGCGGCGGACTCGAAAAGCGCGACAGCGAGTAGCCGGCGAGCGTCGAGACGAACAGGCTCAGGAAGGTCGACGCGAAGGCGACGATCAGGCTGTTGATGATCCAGGTGAGGAACGGCCGGCCGTCGAACACCTGCGCAAAGGCATCGAACCTGAGGCGCGACAGATCGGGCAGCAGCGACGGCGTGCGCGACAGGATCGTGTCGGTCGGCATGATCGCCGTCATCACCATCCAGTAGAACGGGAACACCGTCACCACGGCGAAGCCGGCGAGCACGACGAACGCGACAATGCGCGAGAGGGAGAGTGGCTTCTTTTCGGAGCGCTGCATGATGTCCCCCTCAGAACTTCGAGTTTCGCGACAGGGTGGCGAGCGTTGCCGCGATGGCGAACGCCGCGCAGATCATCAGCGTGCCGACCGCGGTAGCCGTCCCCATGCGGAAGTAGTGGAACGCTTCCTTGTAGACGTAAAGCGCCAGCGTCTCGGTGGCGTTGGCCGGTCCACCGCCGGTCGTCGCGAAGACGATGTCGACATCGCGGAAGACGCCGAGCGCCGAGATCATGACGACGAGGAAGGACGCGCCCTGGATGCCGGGCCAGGTGATGTAGCCGAACTGCTGCACCTTGTTGGCGCCGTCGACATTGGCGGCCTCGTAGAGTTCCCGCGGGATCGACTGGAGCGCGGCAAGGATGGTCAGCGTGATGAGCGGATAGGTCTTCCAGATGGTCGGGATGATCACCGCGATCATCGCCGAGCGGCTGTCGACGAACCACGGCATCTCGCCCTGCAGCAGCCCGGTCGAGCGCAGGATCGCGTTGAACACGCCGAACGAGCCGTCGAGGATCCAGAGGAACATGATGGCGACGATGACGCCCGGCACCGCCCATGGCACGAGGATGATGGTGCGCAGGAAGCGGTTGCCCGGCAGCTCCTTGTTGAGCAGCAGCGCCGTGCCGAGGCCGACAAGGAAGGCTCCGCCGACACTGCCGCCGACATAGAGCGTCGAATTGAGCGTGGCGCGCCAGAACAGCGGGTCGGCGAGCACCCGGGCGTAGTTGCCGAGGCCCAGCGGCAGTTCGCCGATCTTGGCGAAGTTCATTACCCGGCCGTCGCGGAACGAGATATCGACGACCTGGTAGAGCGGGTAGACGATGAGGATCAGCACCGCAGCGGCCGCAGGCAGCAGCAGTGCGAATGACAGCAATGTCTGCCGGCGATGGTAGTTGATGCCGAACTGCCGCGGCCGGGAGCCGGCGGAATCGAGTGAAGACGTGTTCGTCATCGGCCTCGTCCTCAGATGATTGGAGTCGGGTGGGCGCGGCGAGGGAGGTCGCCGCGCCCGGGGAGAGAGCGTCAGTTCAGCGGAACCGCGCGCTCGAGTTCAGCCTGCGCATCGGCGAGGATCTTGTCGACCGGATCGGCCGTGGTCAGGACCTTCAGCGCCGTGGCGCGCAGGATCGCGGAGTACTCGTTGAAGTACGCACGCACAGCCTGGTTGGTCGGGAACAGCGGCACGCCGGCGGCCGAGGTCTCGCTGATCAGCTGCAGGTGCGGGTACTTCTCGACGTCCTCGGCGGTCAGCACCGAAGAGGCGCGGCCGGAAGGCTGGCCGGTGATGATCAGGTACTCGCGCTGCCACTCGGGCTTGGTCGCGAACTGGACGAACTTCCACGCAGCAGCTTCGGTCGCCTCATCGAGGCCCTCTGCGATGTGCAGCGTGATGCCGCCCGGAGCCTGCGGCGGATCCCAGGGGGTGCGCACCATGTGGAGGTTGGGGCGCATTTCGGGAGTGGCCTTCTCGAGCCACGACCAGACCCACGGGCCGTCAACGAGGAAGGCGGTCTTGCCATCGACGAAGAGCTGGCGCGCGACGGCCGAGTTGTTGCCGAGCGGAGCATTCTTGCCGACGACGTTGCGGTAGGTCTCGACGGCAGCGATCACCTCGGGCGAGGTGAGGTTGTACTTGCCGTCCTTGATGACGCTGGTACCGGCATAGCCGATGTAGCGGTGGAGATCTTCGGCCACGGTCGGGTGCTCGGTGGTCACGGCCGAAAGGCCGAAGACGCCGGAGTCCGGCTTGGTCATCGCCGCGACGGCGGTCTGGTATTCGGCAAAGCTGGTGGGCACGGCGACGCCGGCATCGGCGAGCAGCTTCTCATTGTAGAACAGCATCAGCGAGCTGTTCGAGACGATGACGCCGCGCGTCTCGCCGTCCCAGGTGAGGTCCTTCTGGGCGCTGGCCCAGCCGGTCTCGATGTCGGTGCCCTTGATGTGGTCGTCGAGCCCGGCGAGCCAGCCCTGCGCGGCGTAGGCGCCATAGTTCTGCTCGGAAATCTGCAGCAGCGCCGGCGCGCGGTTGGACGCGAAGCGGATGGTCAGCTGCGTCAGGTAGTCGGCGAAGGGAATATAGGTCTGGCCGATCTTGATATCGGGGTTCTCAGCCTCGAAGGCGGCGATAACGGCCTTCCACCAGTCGGCGTTGCCGGGCTCCTCGAGCTGCCAGGATGCGAAGTCGAGCGTCGTCTGCGCCTGCACAGGCAGCGCGGAGACACCGGCCGCGAGCCCGAAGGCGGCAGCCACCAAAAGCTTTCTGATCACAATGATCCTCCCAGTATGCAGTCACGGGACGAAGAACTCGTCCATTTGAGGCGGACAGCAAGGCTTCGCCAACGGCCGGGGAGACCGTTTTCACGCGCTCGGCGCTTGCCACAGAACTTGCGCGACGTGCCCCCGGACCAGCGTTATTTGTTGGATTTCCGCTGGACCGCTCGGTAACAGGTCACGTATACGAACATGCAAGATCGTATCAAACCTGTCAACATCGTATACGATGACGAGGACGCCATGGATCAGGACGCCCCATCGGCACCCAGGCAGCGCAAGCGCGCCGGCGCGCCGGACACCAAGGTCGAGACCGCCTACCAGCGGGTGACCGGGCTGTTGCGCAACGAGATCGTCAACGGCGACATTCCACTCGGCGGCTGGCTGCGCATGACTGCCATCGCGGAGCGACTCGGCGTCAGCGTCCAGCCGGTGCGCGAGGCGCTGCAGCAGCTCGAGGGCGAAGGGCTGGTCGAGCTCATCCCCAATCACGGCGCGCGGGTCCGCATGCTCGATCGCAACCGCCTGATCCACGCGCACGAGATCGGCGAAGCGCTCGAGTCCTTCCTCGCCCGGCAGTTCGCCGAGGAGGCATCGCTCTCGTCGTTGCGGAAGCTCGAGGCCCTGCAGGCCATCCACGACGCGGCGATCGACGACATGGACTGGGCCCGGATCGATGCGTCCAACCACGATTTCCACCGCTTCATCAACACGCACGGGGGCAACCTCGAGGCCGCGGACCACCTCATCCCGCGCTACTACGGCCTCAGCGAAAGCCTGATGAACCGCTACGGCCGCGACGCCAGCTTCGCCGACCGCGTCCGCTCCGAACACCACGCCCTCCTCGACGCCTTCCGCCGCCGCGACCCCGACGCCGCCGCCCGCATCAGCGCCGCCCACGTGCGCGGCACAATGGCCATGGTGCTCCTCGCCTTCGAGGCGACGCAGGAGCGCTGAGCGCCTCCCCGTCTGTCCCGGTCTAGTGACTCTCTTCGGGAATTGGCGCGCCGCGGCAGCCGAGCAGGAAGTCGAAGTCGGCGCCGGTGTCGGCCTGCATCACGTGCCGGCGGTAGAGGCCGCGATAGCCGCTCTCGTCGAAACTGGGCGCCTGCCATTCGGCACGTCGACGGGACAATTCCGCGTCGTCCACATGCAGCGTGATTTCGCGCCGCGCCACGCTGATCGAGATGTCGTCGCCTTCACGCACCAGCGCAAGCGGTCCGCCGGCTGCGGCCTCGGGCGCGGTGTGGAGGATGACGGTGCCGTAGGCCGTTCCGCTCATGCGCGCATCGGAAATGCGGACCATGTCGCGGACGCCCTCTTTCAGCAGCTTTTCGGGCAGGCCCATGTTGCCGACCTCGGCCATGCCTGGGTAACCCTTCGGGCCGCAGTTGCGGAGCACCATGACGCTGTCGGCGGTGATCTCCAGGTCGGGATCGGCGATGCGGTGGCGATAGTCCTCGATGCTGTCGAAGACGACGGCACGGCCGCGATGCTCGAGCAGTTCGGGGGTCGCCGCGGAGGGCTTCAGCACCGCGCCGCCGGGCGCGAGATTGCCGCGCAGCACGACCATGCCGCCCTCCTCGACCAGTGGATTGTCGAGCGGCCTGATCACGTCGGGCAGGTGCACGGTGGCGCCCTCGATGTTGGTGGCCACGGTCTGTCCGGTGACGGTCATCGCCCCAAGCTGCAGCTTGTCGCGGATGGTGTGCATCAGCGCCGGGATGCCGCCAGCATAGTAGAAGTCCTCCATCAGGTGCTCACCCGATGGCATGAGGTTGGCGATGGTGGGCACATCGCGCCCGAAGCGGTCCCAGTCGTCGAGGGTGAAATCGACGCCGACGCGACCGGCGATGGCCAAGAGGTGGACCACGGCGTTGGTCGAGCCACCGATTGCGCCGTTGACCTTCACGGCGTTCTCGAAGGCTTCACGCGTGAGGATCTTCGAGAGTGTGAGGTCCTCGCGCACCATGTCGACGATGCGACGGCCAGTCAGATGGGCGAGGCGCGCCCGCCGGGCATCGACGGCAGGAATAGCCGCGTTGCCGGGCAGCGACAGGCCAAGCGCTTCGACCATCGAAGCCATGGTCGAGGCGGTGCCCATGGTCATGCAATGGCCCGGAGAGCGCGACATCGAGCTCTCGGCATCGAGGAAATCGTCCATCGAGAGAGTGCCGGCCCGCACCTCCTCGGACAGGCGCCACACGTCGGTGCCCGAGCCGATCTTGCGGCCCTTGTACATGCCATTGAGCATGGGGCCGCCCGACAGCACGATGCTGGGCAGGTCGCAACTCGCCGCGCCCATGACGAGGGACGGCGTGGTCTTGTCACAGCCGCAGAGCAGCACGACGCCGTCGATGGGGTTGCCGCGGATCGCTTCCTCGACATCCATGGAGGCAAGGTTGCGGAACATCATCGCGGTCGGACGCAGGTTGGACTCGCCGCACGAGAAGACGGGGAACTCCACGGGGAACCCGCCCGCCTCGTAGATGCCCCGCTTGATCGGCTCCACCAGCTGCCGGAAATGCGCGTTGCAGGGCGTTAGATCCGAGGCGGTGTTGCAGATGCCAATCACCGGCCGGCCTTCGAACATGTCCTCCGGATGGCCGGAGTTCTTCATCCAGCTGCGATGGATGAATGCGTCCTTGCCGGTGCCACCGAACCAGTTGCTGGAGCGAAGCTTTTTCATGGCCCTGATCACATGATTCCGGTTTCGTCGAAGATCCGTTCGGTCGAGCCGCCAGCCTCGATCATGAGGCGGACCCTTTCCTCGCCGTCGACCTTGGCGAGCGCCAGCTCCACCACCTCGTTCAGGCGCGCCGCGGGAATGATCAGGACGCCGTCGATGTCGCCGAAGACAATGTCGCCGTTCTCGACGCGGGCGCCGTTGCCGAACTCGATCGGGCAGCGATAGTCGATGACGCGCCCGCGCAACCGCTGGTCCTGGGCGTAGCCGCCCATCGAGAAGACCGGCCAGTCCAGCGCCTTTATGCCGCGCGTGTCGCGGTGGTAGCCGTCGAGCACAGCGCCGACCGCCTCGAGGCCACGGGCGCGGGTTGCCATCAGTTCACCCCACAGCGCGTAGCGCGGCGAGGAGCCGGTGCAGATGTAGACCTCGCCCGCCTGCAGCGAGTCGAGCGCGCGGAACATCATGCCGAAGGAATCGGTCAGATCGCGATGCCCCAGCCGGTCGGTGGCGCAATCGGCCTCGAGCACGGTCATGGCGCGACCGACGAGGACGTGGTCTGGGTTGAGCGAACGGATCTGCGGCGGCAGGAACTGGCGCGTCAGGCCCATGACATCGAGGATGTCCCCCACGACGGCCGTGTGCAGCCGGGTCCTGAGGATGTCGAGTGGCGAGTTGGAACGTGAAGGCATGTGTGATCTCCCTTGCGGCGAACCGTATTGACCCCGGCCCAACGCTGTCAATCTGTCATACAGGTTGACGGGTCGCGGCGGCCGGGACTACCTTCGCGACCATGACAGAACCGAAACTGACGCTGCAGCGGCTCGACAACACCACGCTGGGCGACAAGGCCACGGCTGCGCTGCTCGAGCATATCCGCGCCCAGCAGCTCAAGCCGGGCTCGGCGCTTCCATCGGAAGCGAAGCTCACGGAGTTGCTCGGGGTCAGCCGGCCGGTCGTGCGCGAGGCGCTGCGCAACCTGCGCGGGCTCGGCATCGTCGAAATCCTCAACGGCCGGGGCGCCATCGTGGGGCAGCTCAACAGCACCTCGCTCGAAGTGTTCTTCGCGCACGCCCTGCAGACGACGTCCAACTCGGTGATCGAGCTGATGGAGCTGAGGTTGGGCCTCGAATGCGAGGCGGCAGCTCTGGCAGCGGAGCGCCACGATGCCGAGGACGCGACCGCCATGCAGGCGCTGCTGCTCGAGATGCGCGCCGCGCTCGGCGATGCCCAGCGCTACAGCCAGCTCGACGCCGACCTCCATGTCGCGATCGCGCGGGCCAGCGGCAACTCGCTGTACGAACGCATGATCCAGTCAATTCGCGTCGCCATGCAGGATGCATCGCTGCGCGGCATGCAATTGCGGGTGAACCTCGAGGAGGTCAATGCCGTCCAGCGCATGCACGAGGCGATCGTCTCGGCAGTGTTGGCGCGTGACGCGGATGCGGCCTTTCACGAGATGAAGCAGCACATGGTCATGGCAGCGCGCGCGCTCGAGAGAAAGCCTTAGCAGCGACGGGCGCCACCGACGAAGGGCCGGCGACAGCCAGTCGATACTTACCAGGTTCGACAAGGCGCGGCTCCGCTGCTAGAGCCACGGCACGAACACGGGACCCCGGATGACGCTGCTTGGCGACCTGAGCATGAGCGAGATCGTATCGCGCATCGGCGCGGTGATCGTGTTTGCCTGGCTGCAGGGGTTGCTGTTCGCGGGCCTCGCACGGCTCATGGGGGACAGGCGTCCACAGTACGATGGCCGGCTGTCGCCGAACCCGTTCGTGCAGCTTTCGGTCTGGGGACTCGCCGTGGGCGTCCTGTTCGCGATGAGCTGGGTGCGGCCGCTGCGCTACGAGCCGGCGAGCAATCGGTTAGGCGGCTGGGGCGTGGTGCTTGTCGTCCTGGGCGGCCTCGCCGCCATGGCGCTGCTGGTTCCGGCAGCCGACCTGCTGCGCCCGCTGGCACTGATGCTGCCGCGTACCGGCGGCTACGCCGTGCTGTACGGCATCAATCAGTTCCAGCTCGTGGCGGCCGGCTCGGTGCTGCTTAACCTGCTGCCGATCCCGGGCCTCGCTGCCGGGGCGATCTGGCAGGCCGTGCGGCCGGATCAGGGCAAGCGCCTGCCGCGCTACGAGTCGATCGGACTTGCCGTCGTCACCGCGGCGGTCGTCGCCGGGCTGGTGCCCAGCCTCGGCGCCGCCGTGTTGCCCTACGTGACGCTGGTCGGCAACGCCTAACTGCCGGCACGCCCCGCATAGCCGAACTGCTTGAGCAATGCGTCGATGGAGCCGTCGGCGACGAGCGCGTCGATCGCCTGGTCGATCTGGCTGCGCAGGAAGCTGTTGCGGCTCGAGACGAGTGCGCCGACGCGCGTCTCCGATTCCGGAATCGGTGCGTTGGCGATGACGCGCAGTTCGGCGGCGTCAGGCCGGTCCTTCTGCAGGCGCGCGAGAACCGGCTGCCACAGGATCATGCCGGCGATGGTGCCATCGAGCACGCGGGTCGCCATCAGCTCGGGATCGGCGTAGGGCAGCCTCACCCAGCGCTCGGGCTTGGCCCGCTGCTGCGCCCAGGTGATGTAGTTCATCTCGCCCATCGAGGCCATGGCGGTGCCGAGCCGCTGGTCCTTGGGGATATCCCCCAGGCTCTGCCAATCCGGATTCTTGACCGCGAGGACGAAGGGGATGGTGGCGTAGGGGCGGGTGATCGAGAAGGCATCGGAGACCGGCGTGTTTTCCGAGACCGAGACGCCCATGAACATGTCGCAGTCGTTGTTCATGGCAAGCGTCAGCTCGTCTATGAAACCGTCGCCGTTGAGCGGGAAGCCGCCAAAGCCTTCGATGACCTTGACGTCGAGGAACAGCGCGTCGCCCAGGGCCTTGGCCACGGCTTCGTCGAACTGCCGGCCCAGGCTCGTCCGGTCGAAACAGACATTGATGGTGTCGCCGGCCTGGCGGCGGGTGTTGGTCAGCTCCTCGGGCGGGATGCCGGAGGTCTGCGCCATGGTCGCGCCGGTCGAAAGCAGCAGCAGCGCGGGCACTAGGAATTTCAGCATGGCGGTCTCCAGAAAAGAGGAAGGGGCCGAAGCCCCTTCCGCATTCGCTATGATCTTGAACTCAGCTCTTGGGCAGCTTGAAGACGAAGATCGAGTTGCCCGAACCGGTCGGCAGCGGAATCTCCGGGAAGGCCGAGGAGATCGAGCTCGCCGCGTTCGAGTAGCCAGTCGGCACGACGAGGTACTGCTCGCCGTCGATCTCGTAGGTCGACGGGTAGCCGCCGATCGGAGCGTTCAGGCGCTGCGACCACACGACCTCGCCGGTCTCCTGGTCCCAGGCGTTGATGTTGCGTGCAGCGTCACCACCGAACACGAGGCCACCGGCGGTGGCGAGCACCGACGAGGTCATCGAGGGACGGCTGCGATACTGCCACTTGTGGTCGCCCTGGGTCGGGTTGATGTCGACCGCGTCGAGCAGGCCGGCATCGGTGATGCCTTCCGGCAGCACGCGCGGGCCGAACTTGGTCGCGCCCACCGCGTTACCGGCGGTGAACTCGGTCTGGGTCGGAGCCACGGTGTTGCAGGCTTCGGTCAGCGGCACGTAGTAGGCCTTGGTGAGCGGGCTGTACGAGCCGGTCATCCAGAGCTTGCCACCCGAAACCGAGGCGCAGATCAGGTCTTCTTCACCAACGGCCTGCGGGATGAGGTCGGTGTTGATGTGCACGGTCCCATCGGCGTCGATGCCGGTGACGACGTTCTGCTTCACCGTCTCCTTGTGCCACAGGTACTTGCCGGTATCGCGGTCGAGGGCGAACACGATGCCGTTCTTGCCGGCGGCGGTGACCAGCAGGTGCTGCGTCTTGCCGTCAACTTCCTGGTCGACGAGGATACGCTCGAACGGGCTGTCGAGGTCCCAGTTATCGCGCGGCAGGTGCTGGTAGTACCACTTCAGCTTGCCGGTCTCGGTGTCGAGGGCGAGCGTCGAGTTGGTGTAGAGCACGCTGCCGTCGCCCGAGCCACGGATGAGCTCGGAGTACGGGCCCGGCATGCCGATGCCCCAGAAGGTGGTTTTGGTCGCCGGATCGTACGAGCCGGTCGTCCACGGCGTACCGCCCCAGCGGTTCTCGGGCGGCACACCGCCCCAGCTCTCGCCCTGCTTGGGGTTCTCGGGGTCGTCGATGGTGTTGAAGCGCCAGAGCTCCTCACCGGTATTGGCGTCGTGGGCCATGATGAAGCAACCACCGGCGGTGCCGGCGATCGAGCAGCCCGAGATGGCGGAGATGATCTTGCCCTCGGCCATCACCGGACCAACGGTGTAGCTGTAGCCCTTCAGCACATCGAGGACCTGCTTCTCCCACACCACCTTGCCGTCGGCGGCATTCAGCACGACGATCTTGGCGTCGGCGGTGGTGAGGATGACCTTGTCCCCATAGAGGGCGATCGAGTTCTTCTGGCGGCGGGCCTGGTTGAGCTGGTAGCTCCAGCTCGCGGGCAGCTCGGTCAGGACGTGGCGGTAGGTCCAGATCAGGTCGCCGGTCTTGGCATCGAGCGCCTCGACGATGCTGTTGTTTGTCTGCAGGAACATCACGCCGTCATGCACGAGCGGCGCGGTTTCCTGGATGCCGGCCTCGGCCATCGGCCAGGCCCAGGCGAGCTGCAGCTTGCCGACGGTATCCTTGTTGATCTTGTCGAGCTGGCTATAGCCCTGGTTGGCGTAGTTGCCGCGGAACATCAGCCACTCTTCCGGCGGCGGGTTCTTGAGCATCTCGTCCGTGACGGGAACGTAGTTCTCCTTCACGTTCTGCGCGAACGCCGGCCCGGCGATCAGCGCCAGCGCGGTCGTTGCGACCATCATGGACTTCAACAGTTCGATTTTCATCGAGACCTCCTAAGAGCGGCGCACATCGGTGCGCCATAGATCACTTGGTTGTAGCGGGTTGAACCGTGGGGAGCTGCTTGCCCCACGTAAAGGCCTGCGGAACGGTGGGGGCGGCCGGCGTAGCGGCGGCACCCTGAGCGCCCGGGGCCGGGCCGCCGGGGAGCTGCTTGCCCCAGGTAAAGGCCTGCGGCACGGCCGGTGCGGCCTCGGCTGCTTCCGGGGTGGCCTCGGCGGGTGCGGCAGCTGCAGCGCTCGACGCACCGGCGGCGGTTTCGGCCGGCAGCGAGATCGACGCGAGCAGGGCCGGATCGTTGGTCAACGGCTTGTCCCCCGGCTCGGCGCCGTTGAACTTCATGATGTAGGCGACGATGTTGAGATAGGTCTCATCACCGAGCTGACCAGGCGCCGACGGCGGCATGGCCACGCGGATGAAGTCGAACAGACCGGCTGCGGTGTCCCAGTTCTGCATGACGTCCGGCCCGACGAGAGCCGGAGCTTCCGTCCCTTCGAGCTGGCGGCCATGGCACTGGGCGCAGTTGGCATTGTACGCCGTTTCACCGGCGGCAGCCTGCTCTGCGGTGAAACCGCCCGCCTGGGCGGAGCTGCCGGCCAGGGCGACGAACGCCGTGGCGAAGGCTAGCGATATGGATTTCAAAGGCACGGGATCCTCCCGAGAATGGAGTCGAGCGCGTCTTGCGGTAAGACTTCTGTGGGGCGCGGTAGGCCGTGACTGGCACGTACCGTGTGAACGATCGTCCTAGTCAGTGCGGGTCAACCACACCTTCGCCTAAGCCGGTTCGGAACGCTACGCAACCCTAGCTTCAGAGAGTGCGCAAAGCCAATTCACGGACTCAATGTTATGTATTGTTTGACATAATACCGAGACTCAATGCCGTCGACCGCACCCGAACGCTCGAGCTCGCCGAGCGCCGACGCGATGGCGGTCTTCAGCGTCTGGTCGCCTTTCCACATGCCCAGCGCCATCCGGTAGTGCGGAAAGCGATCGTCCGGCAGCCAGAAGATGCGCTGGTCCGGGCCCAGGTTCAGCGCGCCCGCCACGAAGCTCTCGGTGATCCCCGCCTGCGCGCGGCCGGACTGCAGCGCCTCGGTGAACTGCTGCGCGTTGCGCGTCGGAACGACCGCCAGCTGCTGCTCGCGGAGCCAACCCGAGAGGGCAAGGCGGTCGAGGCCGCTGGTCCCGGGCAGTACTGCCACGGTGCCGCCCGCCGCCGGAAGTTGCCCGGTCGGGGAGATGCCGACCCAGCCGGTTTCCGCCGATGTCGGGATTGTCTGAAGGAAGCTGCGGGTCTGCACGGTGTCGGCCAGCCCGCCGGCGATGACGTCGCACTGGCCACGGGTCAGCGACCAGTTGCGCGGATTGAAGTCGCTGCCGATCGAGGGGAGCGTGTTGACGAGGAGGCGCAGCCCGAGCTGCTCGGCGACGGCACCCACGAGCTCGACATCGAAGCCGGGCTGCGCCGGATCACCGGTGACCAGCGGCGGATAGCTGGGCGGCACGCAGAGCTTCAGGACGCCCGCCGCCTGCCGGTCCTTCAACGAAGTGTCAGGCGGCAGGAAGCTCAGCGCCGTGAGCAGCACGACGACGATCGCGAGGTTCACGGCAGCCTGCAGCCAGCGATGCGGGCGCCGTTTCATTGCCGGTTGAAATCGATCAGGGCGATGATGAAGAAGACGACCGCCATCGCCACGATGACCAGGGGCCCCCAGAGCGGGGGAAACTGGTTGAAGTTGATAAGCACGCCGCGCAGGGCATCGACCGCGTAGGTGATCGGATTGATCTGCACGAGGAACACCAGCCACTCGGGATAGGTCACCGCCTGCTGGGCCCGGGTGAGCGCCGGATCGAGCGGGAATACCGAGCTCGAGGTGAAGTAGAGCGGCAGGATCACGGTGTTGGAGAACACCCCGAACCCCTCGAAGCTGCGCACCCGGGCGGCAAGGATCACGCCGAAGCTGGTGAGGCCGAAGGCGAGGACGAACATCAGCACCAGCGCCACCGCCGTCTGCTCGAGGCTCAACGTCACGTCGGCGAAGCGGGCGAGGATCAGCACCAGCCCGCCATGGAGCATGGCCACGGTCGCGCCGCCCAGCACCTTGCCCAAGAGGATCAGCCAGCGTGGCATGGGCGAGACCAGCACCTCGCGCAGGAAGCCGAACTCGCGGTCCCAGATCACCGAAACGGCGAACTGGATCGAGGTGTACATGATGTTGAGGACGATCACCGCCGGGAACAGGAACTGCAGGTAGGTGTAGGGGATGACGTAGCGCACCTCACCATACACTTCGCCGCGGAAATACGGGTTGAGACCGACCCCCAGGATCAGCAGCCAGATCAGCGGCCGGCTGATACCGCCGATGAGCTGGGCCCGGTCGCGGGTGGCCCGGGTGATCTCGCGCAGCCACACGCCGTAGAGGCCGCGAAGCGCCATGACGAAGGTGTTCATCGCCTGCCTCCCCGCCGGCCGGCGGCTCTCTCGGCATCGCGGTCGCCATCTGCCCGGTCGCGCAACTGGCGGCCGGTCAGCGACAGGAAGACGCTTTCCAGCGTCGGATCCTGGAAGCGGACTTCCGTGAGGCGATCGCGGAAGGCGGTCAGGAAAGCATCGGTCATCGCCCCATCGTCGGCCGGCAGTGCCAGGCCATGCTGGCCCAGCAACTGGGCGTCGGGCCGCTGCGCCCGGATCGCATCGAGGGCCGCCTGGTCGCGCGGCACGACATGCAGCCACCGGCTGCCGTGCCGGCTCTTCAGCACCTCGGGCGAGCCTTCGGCGATGATCCGGCCATGGTCGATGATGCACACCGTGTCGGCGCTCTCGACTTCCTCGATGTAGTGGGTGGTGGTGAGCACGGTCAGCTGGCGCTCCCGTCTCATCTCATCGAGATAGCGCCAGATGCGGAGGCGGGTCTGAGCGTCGAGGCCGACCGTGGGCTCGTCGAGGAACAGGATCTGCGGCTCGTGCAGCAAGGCGCGCGCGATTTCCAGCCGGCGCCGCATGCCACCCGAGAAACTGCGAACGATGTCGTCGCGCCAGTCCTCGAGCTCGACCAGCGCCAGCACCGCGGCGCTGCGTTCGCGCCGCAGTTTCGGCGCCATGCCATAGACCAGACCGTGGAACTCGAGGTTCTCCCAGGCGCTCAAACGGTCGTCGAGGCTCGAATCCTGGAACACGACACCGAGCGAACGCCGCGCCAGGGTCTGCTGCCGCACCACGTCGGCCCCGGCGACGCTCGCCGACCCGCCATCGGGCCGGCGCAGCGTACTCAGGATGTTGAGCAAGGTCGTCTTGCCGGCGCCGTTGGGGCCGAGGAGCGCGAAGCTGGTGCCGCGCGGAATCTGCAGCGTGACCTCGTCGAGCACCGTCCTGCCGCCATAGGCAGCACTCAGTTTCTCGACGCTGATGGCGATCGCGGGCAAGGGACCTTGCGGGGCTTCAGGCAGCGGCGAAGTCATTCAGGCCTGATAGCACCAGCCTTCTCGGATAGTCGATCCCGTAGTTGTGCGGTCAGCATGGGCCGTTCGTCGAGCCGACCGCTCGTTCGTCAGCCTTGCTGCGGCGGATCGGCAAGCTCCTCGGCTGGGCTCCTCGACTTGCGGATGAGACGCTTCAGCAGGTCGAGCAACTGAACCAGTGACGCCCTGTCCGCCTTGTCGCCCGCCGCGTGGATCACGAACTCGGCCGTGTTGACCACGTCGCGCCAGCGCGGCTGCACGGGAAGCGTCTCCAGCAGCAGGTACTTGTCCAGCGTGCGCGCCTGCAGCGAAGACCGGTCCAGGCTTACCCGCCAGATCCCGCTCCGCTCCGCCAGTTCAAACTTCGATTCTCCTGTAGCGACGCGCCAAAGCCGCAGGCTTTCGACCATGGCCGCGACCATGGTCTCCCGATAGAGCCTGGGTTCGAACCGCACGTCGCCGTCATCCGCTGGCGGCTGGGCAGCCCGGCTGATGCCGGGGCCAACGGTGTCGAGCACATCGCGGATGGATCGATTGACCGACGCTGCCCCCTTCTCGATCATCCCCCTGGCCCCAGAATGTCGCGGCCACCGGCAGCCGTATCGCTCCGCCGGGCCTCGATCTGAAGCCCGTGGGCGAACTCGCGAAGCGGGCAGCGGCGGCGTTCGCCGATCTCACCGCCGAACTCTTCCCGGTGGAAGCCATCGTGCGCCCGGCCTCGGAGGCCGGCATGCCGGTGCATGTGGTGGAAAGGCCGGGCCTCGGCGCCGAAGCCTATGAAATCGCCTTCGCCCAGAACAGCGCCACGGTGTCCGCCACGACGCGCTCGGGCCTGTTCTATGGTCTCGTGACCCTGGGGCACATCCTCAGGGGCGCCCGCCAGCATCCAACGACCTTCAGTTTCCCGACTGCGGGCACCATCAGCGACGAGCCTGGCTTTGCCTTTCGCGGCAGCCACCTCGACGTCGCCCGCCAGTTCTACACCGCCGCCGAGGTCACCCGCTTCATCCGCCTCATGGCCTGGAACAAGATGAACAAGTTCCACTGGCACCTGACCGAGGACGAGGCCTGGCGCCTCGAGATCGAAGCCTATCCGGCCCTCACCGAGGTTGGCGCATGGCGCGGTCACGGCAAGGCATTGCCGCCGCTGCTGGGCTCGGGCCCGCAGCCGACCGGCGGCTACTACAGCAAGAAGGCCGTCCGCGAGATCGTTGCTCTCGCCGACGACCTGGGTGTTGCCGTCATCCCGGAAATCGACATGCCGGGCCACTTCTACGCTGCGCTGAAGGCGGTGCCGGAACTGCGCGACCCCGATGAAAAGGGCGAGTACCAGTCGGTTCAGGGCTTCCCGAACAACAGCCTCAACCCCGCCCATGAGCCGGTGTACCGGTTCGTCGAAAAGGTGGTGGACGAGGTGCTGGAGCTGTTCCCGGCCGGCATCTTCCACCTGGGTGCCGACGAAGTGCCGCTGGCCGCCTGGTCGGGCTCGCCTTTGGCGCTCGACATGATCGAGAAGATGGCCGGCCCCGCCATGCGCAAGAAGCACGAGGCCCAGTTCAACCAGCTCGGCAATCATCACGGCGCCGACGAGATCGAAGGCTCGCCCACCGCGATCCTCCAGGCCGAGTTCATCAGGCGCGTGCACAAGTACATCGCCTCCAAGGGCGCCATCACCGGCGGCTGGGAAGAAGCCGCACATGGCGACGCGGTGGCCAAGGACAAGTCCTACGTCGTCGGCTGGCGCAATGTGGAGATCAACGCGACCCTGGCCGAGCGCGGCTTCGACATCGTCGTTTCGCCCGCCCAGCGCTACTATCTCGACATGGCCAACGGCGTCTCCTGGGCCGAGCCGGGCGCCGGCTGGGCCGGCTGGTCGGGCCCCCAGGAAACCTACGAGTTCGAAGCCCGTGCGGGCTTCAGCGAAGAGGGGCTCAAGCACCTCAAGGGCATCCAGAGCTGCATCTGGTCCGAGAGCATGACCGACCGCGCCATCTTCGACCGCCTGGTCTTCCCGCGCCTCTCCGCCATCGCCGAGTCCGGCTGGACCCTGCCCGAGCGCAAGAGTTGGGAGCGCTTCAAGTCCATCGTCGGCCTGATGCCGATCATGTACGGCAACTGGGCCAGCGAGTAATCGCGCCATCCCCCGCACCATCCCCCCGGCCCGTCCGGGTGATGGGGCGGGGCCTCCGATGGGGTGCCGGGATATATCCCGCCCATCGGGGCCTATTCCGCCGGGGGCTACGAAGTCGAGGAGGCGCCGGCAGCGTTCGCGCAGGGGTCCGCCGAGGCGCTGGTTGGTGCGGCAACGAAAGCTGCCCGATCGGTGGTCGAGGTGGGCTGAGGTCAGGCGAAAGCGCCGGCCCTCAGTTCAGCAGGATGGCCACCAGCCCGGGCGCGAAAGTATGCGCGCGGGCTGGTTAGCTTGTGAGTTGGCCGCTACTTCAGCAGTCCCGACGACACCGAACCCTGCAGCTGCCGCTGGAAGATGATGTAGGTCGCCAGCACCGGCAGCACCGTGATCACGACGGCGGCGAACAGGGCGCCGAAGTTGACCGCGTAGCCGGCCTGCGAGGCGAATGACGCCATGCCCTGGCTCAGCACATAGTTGGCGGTGTTGGTGTTGAGCGCGATCGGCAGCAGGAACTGGTTCCACAAGCCGAGGAAGTTGAAGATCGCGACCGACGCGATCCCCGGCTTGGCCATGGGCAGCATGATGGTGAAGAAGATCCGCCACGGGCCCGCGCCATCGATCATGGCCGCCTCGGCGATCTCCTGCGGCAACGTCTTGAAGAACGCGAAGAGGAAGAACACCGTGAATGGCAGCGCGAACGCCACATAGGTGATGATCAGGCCGGGGAACGTGTTCAAGAGGCCAAAGCCCTTGAGCGTCTGGAACAGCGGCACCACGGCGAGGAAGATCGGGAACGTGAGACCCGCCAGCATCAGGTAGTAGATGACCTTGCTGCCCTTGAACTCATAGCGCGCGAGATAATAGGCGCACATGGCGCCGAGCAGCATCACGATGACGAGCGCGCAGCCGACGACGATCACCGTGTTCACGAAGTACGTGCCGATGCTCGCCGTGGTCCAGGCCGAGATGTAGTTGTCGAAGTTGAAGCTGGTGGGCAGCGTGAAGGGCGAGGCGAAGATCTGCTGGGTCGTCTTGAACGAACTCATCAGCACCCAGAGCAGCGGGGCGCAGATGATGACGACCCACCCGATCAGGGCGACGTGCGAAATCGTGGCGACGGTCTTGTCCGTCCAGAAGGTCTTCCTGGCCACCGGGTGCTCGAGCTGGCCGGCTGACTTGGCGGGCTTTGCCGGCGCTGCGATCGGCACAGGGCGAAGCTCGGGCAATGCAGCAGCAGAACTGGCCCGCTCCGACTTGGCAGGGCGGCCGGTCCACCAGAAGACGAAGAACACCAGCGCCGCGAACACCAGCGTGATGATCGCCAGCGTGGCGCCCATGGAGGTCGCGTAACCGAACTTGCCCTTCTTGAAGGCGGTGTTCAGCAGGTGCTGCGAAATCACGACGGTGGAGTTGGCCGGCCCGCCGCTCGGGTTCAGCGCCTGCATGTAGACGAAGGCGTCGAGTGCCAGGATGCCAAGGTAGATATAGGCCGTGCGGATCGTGTCGCGGATCATCGGCACGGTGACGCTGATGGCAGTGCGGAAGCGCCCTGCCCCGTCGACGCGGGCGGCTTCGTAGACCTCGGAGGGGAGGCCTTTGATGGCTGCGACGAACAGCACCATGTAGAAGCCGACCATCGACCAGGCGATCACGAAGATCGATGCGCCCATGGCGGTGCGCTCGTCGCCCAGCCAGGCGAACGACTTGAAGAAATCGAACCCCAACAGCGTCAGGATGCCGTTCAGCAACCCGTTCGAGGGGTCGTACATCTGCGCCCACAGGATGCCGATGACGATCGCCGGGACGGTGTAGGGGAAAAACGAGATGACGCGGTAGATGCCCGCGTGGCGAAGCCCCTGGATCTGGCCTCGGGTCACCCCGCCAACGGTGACCAGCGTCGCCAGCGTCAGCGCCAGGATGATGACGAGCGGTGGCAGGACCACGACCAGCACAATGCTGTTGTAGACAGCCTTGGTGAAGACCGGGTCCTGCAGAAGCGCCGCATAGTTGGCCAGCCCCACGAAGTTCATGTTCTTCGAGAAGCCGGTCCAGTCGGTCATCGAGTAGTAGAAGGCCTGCACGAATGGCGAGATCACGAAGATCACATAGATAGCCAGCGGGAGGCCGAGGAACACCAGCGCGAAGCTGGTGTTCTCTAAACTCGGCAACTTCCACCGGTTTGTAGCGACCGGTGCTCTCGCCATCGTGCCTTCCATCACTCTACAAGGACCTTGGTGACCGAGGCGTCATTGTAGACTGCGCTGGTGATTGCCTCCAGTGCAGCGGTGAAGGCCGCCACGTCCAGCTTGCCGTCGAGGAAGCTGTTCCAGACGACGAGTTCGTCCTGGTTGGTGCCGTACAGGTCGAACGAGTTCCAGGTGAACACGTCGCTGCCGGCGTCGGCCAGGAGCTTGCTCTGCGAGACGAGAGCGGTCGAACCGAAGCCGTCAGCCGGAACGGTGTCCTTGACGATGGTCGGTGCGAGCTTGGTCTTGGCGAAGTTCGACGCGGCTTCCTTCGACAGCATCGTGCGGAGCAGTTCCTTGCCACCGGCAAGGTTGAGCGCCCCGAGCGGGATGATGAACGGCTCGCCTGCGGTGGCGTGCAGAGCAGTCTTGGGCAGCTTGTCGTTCTCGTCGACGGACAGTTCCGGCATACCGGTCATCCGGAAGCCTTCCTTGGTCGCCGGCTTCATCTCGTTCTCGATCCACGAGCCCGAGGGGTAGAGCAGGAACGACTGGTCGTTCGACCACTGCGCCTGCGCAGCGGTGAACTGGGTACCAGCGCCACCCGGCTTCATCATGCCGCCCTGGATGATCTCGTAGAGCGAGGTGAAGACCGCCTGGAACGCGGGATGCGACCAGAAGCCCGGAGTGAAGTTGTCGACAGCGAGACGCACTTCGTCGCCGCCTGCCTTGATCGCCGAAGCAACCGCGGTCGTGCGGTAGTAGGTCGCGGCTTCCTTGCCCCAACCGAACAGGTAGATGCCCTTCTCCTTGGCGACCTTGCCGAGCTCGATGGCTTCGGCCCAGGTGGTCGGCGGAGTCCAGCCATTGTCCTCGAACAGCTGAGCCGAGTACCAGATGCCGTAGACGGTCATCACGTAGTTGAGCGCGATGAACTTGTCGCCGAAGGTGCCGGGCTTTTCGACGCCACCCACGAGGGTGTCGCGGATCTTGACGCCTTCGAGGCTCGGAGCGTCGAGCACCGAGTTCATGTCCTCGAGCTGGTCGATGATGGCCGAGAAGCCGATGGCCTGGGCACCCGAGTTGTCGATCAGATCCGGCGGGTTGCCACCGAGGAAGCGCGGCTGCAGTTCCTGGGCGATCTGGGTCGAGGGCGACACCTTCACGGTGACGCCCGGGTGGTTCTTCTGCATGAGGTTGGCAGCGAACTCGACATAGTCGATGCCGTAGCCGCCGTTGAAGATCACGGCGTCAACGGTCGAGCCTTCGGCAAGGCCGAACGGATTGGCAGCGTCCTGTGCGAGCGCGCTGGTCGAGCCGAGCAGTCCGCCGAACGGCGCTGCCGCCGCCAGGGCCGTCGTGCCGAGCAAGAAGCTGCGGCGATCGATGGGCTTGTTGAACATTTAGTTTCTTCCCTTCTCCAAGTACTTAGTCGTTGGCCCCACGCCAAGCGCTTCGCAATCCCTCAGGATTCCCCGCGGATACGCTTGCCGTAAAGATCTTCGAGGGCACGATTGTGCTCATCGCCCCCGGGTATGTTTGCAGAGATGTAGAGCGGCGGCTTCTTGCCGCGCTGGATCAGCGCCTGCGCCACCCCGATGGTGACGCGCTGAGCAATGAATGCCGCGGTGATTGAGGAGACGGCGCCCACGCCCATGCCACCCTCCAGTTCAAGCGTACTGTCGCCGAATGGAGCGAGGTTGTCGATGGCGATATCGGCCACGTCCTTCAGGCGTTTGCCGCTCGGATGCTTGGGCGTGACTTTGCTGGTGTGGTCGAAACTGGTCACCGCGATCACCTTGTGGCCACGGGCCTTGGCGGCGAGCGCGAGGCCGACGATCGAGCCGTTGACGCCCGAGTTCGAGGCGATCATGAAGATGTCGTTCTTGTCGATGTCGAAGAGCGACAGCAGCCGGTCGGCGACGGTCGGATCGCGCTCCAGCGCCGCGCCGCCGAGGATCGAGATGTCCTCGCCGCCGCGCAGCACCAGGGCGCGCAGCGGGATACGGTTGGAAGCGATCAGGCCACCGGCACGGCCGGCGATCTCCATGGCGAAGGCTTCCGAGTGACCGGTGCCGAAGGCCTGCACCACGCCGCCGGCCGCGACCGCATCGGTCACCAGCGCGATGGCGTCGTCGATCGACTTGTCCGTCACGAGCTTGGCGAGGCGCGTCGAGACTTCGGTGTGAAACTGCTCAGTCAGGTCGGTCATTAGTTCACTCGGTTCGGTTGGTTAGTTCGTCACGTGACACGGAAGCCTGGGGCAGACCGCCGCCGCGCATCGGACGACGGCGAGGCGCGACGGCCGCGCCGGAAGCGGCGAGCAGCCGCGTCGTGCGCTCGAAGTTCGACTGGGCAATCAGCAGGTAGAGCAGATCGACGACGAACAGCTGGCAGTGGCGGGCCGAGAGGTCGGCCGGCTGCAGATAGCCGTCGGGCGAGGCCGCGATCAGCACGTCGTCGGCCAGCCGCGCCAGCGGCGAATCCGGGTTGCCGGTGATGGCAACCGTGTGAGCGCCCGAGGCCTTGGCGACCGTCAGCATCTGGATGGTTTCTTCGGTGCGGCCGGTGTTGGAGATGCCGACGGCGACACAGTGCTCATCGAGGATGGCGGCACTGGTCAGCCCGTTGTGGACCTCGGCCCAGGTGTGGACGTTGACGCCGATCCGGTAGAGCCGCGCCTCGGTCTCCAGCGCCGTCAGGGCGCTGCCGCCCACCCCGTAGACATCGAGCTGCCGCGCCTTGACGATGGCCGCCGCAACGCGGATCGCCGTATCGAGATCGAGCAGGCTGGCGGTCCGCTGCAGCGACCGGATGTGCGTATTGAGCAGGGTGTTCCGGATACCATCCGGCGGATCGTCCGGACCGAGCGAGCGGCCGATATCGGCGATCCAGGCCGCCTTGGCCCCGCCGCGGCCCACGTCCTCGGCAATATCGACGCGAAGCTGCGAGTAGCCATCGAACCCGAGCATACGGCAGAAGCGCGTGACGCTGGCTGGCGACGTCCCGGCACGCTCAGCAAGTTCGGTGATCGACAAAGTCAACGGCGCCTTGGGATCTTCACGCAGGAAGGCCGCAATCTTGCCCATCGTCGCCGGCATCTGAGACTGGTAAGTCTCGATCCGGTCCAGGACTTTGAACGTGTTTGCGAGGGCGGTCATCTATGATACAGCCGGTGCCTTGAAAATCGCTATCAGAACCTGTGACCCAAAGTTGAAAACAATTCTTATTCATGAAGTTTGCCCTTTGCAAGCGGTCCGATAGCGAATGACAACAGCCTTGCTCGCCATCGATGTCGGTGGCTCCACGTCGCGCGCCACGCTCGTCGATCACGCCGGAAACTGCCTGGGACAGGGCCGCAATCGCGGGGGCAATCCGGGCTCCAATCCTCCTGACCTCGCGGCCGATGCGATCATTGCCGCAGCCGCGGCGGCCATCGCCGATGCCGGCCTCCCATCGCTCAGGATCGAACTTGTTCTGCTTGCCATGGCTGGCCCGGCGGTCCTCATCGCCGAAGCCCGGCTCCAGCAGGGCCTCGCCCGGTTGGGCCTTGCCGGTCCACTGATCTTCACCGGCGACCTGCAGGCCATGCTGGCGTCCGTCACCTCCGCCACCAATGGCTACTGCATCGTGTGCGGCACCGGCGCCGGCGCCGTGCGACTGCGCGATGGCGAGATCGACGCGGTGATCGATGCTGCCGGCTGGCTCCTGGGCGATGCCGGGTCGGGCTACTGGCTGGGTCACCAGGCGGCGCGTGCGGTCACCGCCGCCATCGAGGGCCGCGGCGAGAGGACGGCGCTGACCGGCGCCCTGCTCGGCTCGTTCGACATCCCCTGGTCCGACGATCGCGGTTCGGACAGCCGCCCGGAGCCGCTCCGCCTCTTCGTCGACGCCATCTACGCCATGCGTCCGATCGAACTTGCGCGCTTTGCGCCGCTGGTCATCGCCAACCGCACCGACCCCGTGGCGGCACGGCTCCTCGCCGAGGCCGAGGCCTACCTGCTGCAGGACTTCCGCATGGTGTTCGATCCTGGCATGCCCGGCCCCGTCGGCCTTGGCGGCGGCGTCGTCGCGCATCTCACCGGCCTGCCGGCGGCCATCAGCGACATTGTCCGCGCCGCCGGGCAGACGCCGGACATCCGCCTCGTGAAGGATGGCTCCGTGGGCGCGATCGTCCTGGCGCTGCGGAGCGCCAATGTTACCGTCGACGAGGCCATGGTGCAGCGCATCATCACCTCGGTTGCCGGTCACACCGCAAAGGCAAACGCCTAGCCGTCGATATGCGGCCGGCAGAGCCGGCCGTCCCGTCAGGCGTCCTTGAGGAACAGCTCGACCACCGGCACGATCACATCCGGCTTCTTCACCGGCAGGTCGAGGGTGAGCGTGGTCTCGCCGACGGGCGGCACGAAGTGCGGATCGTCGCTGGCGCCGATCCACTTCACCTCGCTCGCATCGTGCAGCAGCTGCGCATAGCGAACCCGGCCCGCCAGCCCGTCGAGGTGCACGAAGCGGTTGGGCCAGTTGTAGATGTGCAGGTACAGCCGGTTGCCGCGCTGGGTCAGCCGGCAGCCATCCGGAGCCTCGAAATCCGAGCGGCCGGCGCCGTAGATGGCGCGGCTATGGAGCTTCATCCATCCGGCATAGGCCTCGAGTGCGTCGATGGCGCGCTGGTCGAATGTCCCGCGGCCGGTCGGCCCCACATTCATCAACAGGTTGCCGCCCAGCGACACCCCGTCGATCAGGATCTGGAGCAACTGCTCCGGGCTCTTCCAGGTGTCCTCGTCGCGGTAGTAACCCCACGATCCCGAGAAGGTCTGGCACATCTCCCACGTCACCGGGCGGCCATTGATCGTCGGCGGGGTGCGCGGCGTGTACTGCTCGGGCGTCAGCACGTCCGGAACCTCGGTCTCGATGTCCAGCCGGTTGTTGACGATGATGTCGGGCGCGAGCCTCCGCACAAGCTTCAGCAGCTCGAGGCTTTCCCAATCGGCGGCACCCTTCCCCGGCAGCCCCTTGTAGGTGCGGCCGGGGTAGCTGAAATCGAACCAGATGATGTCGATCTGGCCGTAGCCGGTGAGCAGCTCCGTCACCTGGTCGCGCAGGTATTGCGCGTAGCGCTTCATGTCGCGCCCGGCATTGAGCTCGGCCACATTCTCGCGGTTGCGCAGCGGGTGGTACATGTCGATGGTGAAGTCGGGGTGATGCCAGTCGGGCAGCGAATAGTAGAAGCCGATCTTCAGCCCCTCGGCGCGGAACGCCTCGACGAACGGCTTCAGGAGGTCGCGGCCGTAAGCGGTCCTGGTCGCCTTGTAGTCGGTGACCTTGCTGTCCCACAGGCAGAAGCCGTCATGGTGCCGGGCCGTCAGCACCACATATTTCATCCCGGCTTCGCGGGCGCGGCGGGCCCACTCGCGCGGGTCGTAGAGGTCGGGATCGAAGTGGTCGAAATACTTCTGGTAGCCGGCATCGTCGATCTCTTCCCGGCTCTTCACCCACTCGTGCCGCGCCGCGAGCGCATAGATGCCCCAGTGGATGAACATGCCGAAACGGTCGTGGTTGAACCACGCCTTCTTTTCCTCGGGAAGAAAGAGGTCGTTGGGTAGCTTGTCGGCCATGGAAGATTTCCTGCGGGCGGTGAATACTCGGGTAAGTACCATGCCCGTCGCGCGCTTCAAGGCCGGGGCACGGCCGGGAAAAGGACGTCAATGCTCCTGCTGCTGAAGCTCGTGCTCGCCCCGGCGCTCGTTGCGCTCGCAACCCTGGTCGCCCGCCGCTGGGGGCCCACGATCGGCGGGATCGTAGTGGGTTTCCCGCTGTCCACCGGGCCGATCTTCCTGTTCCTCGCGCTCGATCAGGGCCTCGATTTCGCCGAGCGCGCCACGGTGGGGATCCTCTTCGGCCTCGTCGGCGTCGTCGCGTTCGCCCTCGTCTACGCCGCGGCGGCAAGGCGTACCACCTGGCCCGGCGCGCTGTCCGCGGCGCTCCTCGCCTTCTTCATCGCCTCGTTCGCCATCAGCCTGATCGGCGGCGGGCTCGCCGGCGCTGCGCTCGCAGCCTATGCCGCGCTGATCCTTGCCGTCCTCATCATGCCGCGCGCACAGCAAACGGTGGGCAAGGCGCCGCCGCCATGGTGGGACCTGTGGCTGCGCATGCTCGCCGCAGCGCTCCTGACGCTGGCGATCACCACCGCTGCAGGATGGCTCGGGCCGATATCCAGCGGCATCATCGGCACCTTCCCCGTGGTCTCGACCGTGGTCGTCAGCTTCACGCATCACCAATGGGGCGCCAAGGCCGCGACGGCCCTGCTCCGGGGCAGCGTGCTGTCGTGGTTCTCGTTCGTAAGCTGCTTTGTCACCATCGGCCTCACGCTGCACACCCACGGCCTCGCCGTGTCCCTGGCGCTAGGCGCCGCCAGCGTCGTCGCAACGAGCATCATTGTCCTCTGGATAGACCGACGCATCGGAAAGCGTCAGCTGGCGCGGTGAGGGTGAATGGACCGTCGAACGCCTTGACCAGGCAGCCGATCGCACAAGGGGACATCGCGTGCCATACAATCCGTGACTCCTACCAGCTCGCGATTGGCTCTCTGAGGCCGTTCTCGATCCATAGGAAACGGCCGTTGATGGCGTCTGCTTCGCGGTCCATCAGGCGAGCAATCAGGTCCGTTGCCTTGTCGGGATCGTCACCGCCGGTCGAACCGACCCACTCCGCCCAGCCTCGATACACCGCGCCCTTGTCATCCAGGCGGTCCGCTTCAATGCGAATGTCGGCCCACATGTCGGTCTTCACATCGCCGGGATGAATGACATTGGCGGTAACGCCAGTGCCGGTGAGCTCGGCGGCAAGGTGGCGGGTGAAGTGATTGAGCGCCGCCTTGCTCGTCGCATAGGCGCTGTCAGCCGGACCGGGCGTGAGCAGTGCCGCAGCCGACGACACGTTGACGATTCGGCCCCACCCCGCCTCCACCATACCGCCGGCAAAGGCACGACAGGTCACGTAGTGGCTGAGCATATTGACGGTCATGGTTTGGATCCATGCCGCCGGGTTGCCATCCTGGACGAGCGCAAGCGGACCGAAAATCCCCGCGGCGTTGACGAGGACGGCGGGACGGCCGAGCGCCTCTTCCACGGCCGCACGGATGACGTCTGGGGACTGTTCCCGGGAGAGGTCGAAGGGAAGTGCCGCAGCGCGCCGGCCCATGCCGGCTATGACCGCTGCCGTATCATCGAGTTGTGCGACGCTTCGCGCGATCAGCGCCACGTCGGCGCCGAGTGCCGCTAGCCGCAGGGCTACATGGCGCCCTAGTCCACGGCCCGCGCCGGTGACGACGGCAACCTTACCTTTGAGATTCACGCTCGCGTCCTATCATATACGAAAGATAATGTTGATATATGATAGCCCTCGATTTACGGTACGTCTACTGGGATGGCCAGTATTGGATGGAGGGACTTGTATGGGGACCAAGGCTTCTCGCGCGGTAACGCGTCGCGATCTTCTCAAAATGACAGCAGCAGGCATCGCCGTGGCCGGCGTGGCGTCCGTTGGACTTCCGGTGGTTGCACAAGAGCGCAAGCGCATCGCTATCGCGCATCCGGATCGCGCGGCGGACTACTTTCAGGGCTTCATGAATTCTGCGCTGGCTGAAGCCGACAAGCGCGGCTACGAAGTACTGCAGAGCTTCTCGGGCATGGACCCGCAGAAGCAGCTCGCCGAGGTCAATACCTGGCTGGCGCAGGGCTTTGATGCGCTGATCGTGCTGTCGCTTGATGCCAATGCCATGGCGCCGATCGTCGCCAAGGTGCATGAGCAAAACGCGCTCTTTGTTTCCTATGCGAACCGCATCGAGGGTGAAGACGGGTTCATCAAGTGGGCCGACCGTGAAGCGGGTGCCCTTCTCGGGGCGTACACAGCCAAGCACATCAAGGAAAAGCTTGGAGGTTCGGCCGAGGTCGGTTTCCTCACCGCGACCAACATCCAGGTCGTGACCGACCGCATCGAGTCGACCCGTGAGGCGATCCTCGCCGAGCTCCCCGAAACCAAATTCTTCGAAGCGACGGCACTTAGTGCGCCCGACGCGCTCAAGGCCACGCAGTCGCTGCTGCAGGCGCATCCGGAGATGAAGATCGTCATCTGCTGCACCGACGACGGCGCGCTCGGCGCCCGTTCGGCCTACCAGAACAGCGGCCTGGGGCCCGACAACGTGCTCATCGCCGGCTTCGACGGCGCCAAGCAGAACCTCGAACTGGTCAAGGCTCGCGATCCCTACCTGCAGGTGAGCATGGCTCTGGATATCGGAGCGATCGGCCGCCGCGTCATCGACATCCCGTACCAGCTTTGGAACGGCGGGCCGGAGTCCGAGACGCACGTGCTGCAGGACTACACGCTCGTTTCGCATGAAACGGACGAAGCCGACATCGACGTCATCCTGAGTGTCTATTCCTGACCTACCTGGCGAACGCGACAGCGGGGCTCAGGTCCCGCCGTCTCATCATTGGGGGGCCCCGAACATGACACGCCAGCAGATACTGACCTGGATCCAGCGCAACGGCCTGTTCTTTGCACTAGTCCTCCTGGTCGCAATATTCTCGTTCGCGAGCAGTCGCTTCCTGACGTTGCCGAACGTGACCGTGATCCTGCTGCAGAACGCAGTGATCGGGTTGATCGTCGTACCCGGAGCGATGCTGATCCTGTGCGGCCTCGTCGACCTATCGGTCGGCTCCGTCGCCGTGCTTGCCGCAGTCGTCTTTGGCCAGGCAATGGAGAACGGCCTCGGCCTTCCGGCTTCCCTGCTGTTCGGCCTCGGCGTCGGCATGCTGTGGGGCGCGTTCAATGGCTATCTGATTGCCATTAACGGCTTCTCGCCGATCATCATCACACTGGGCGGACTGGCCGGCGCCCGAGGCCTTGCCGAATTCATCACCCAGGGCTACACCACTTACGGCTACGGCCCGGAGTTCGCCTTCCTCGGCAACGGCAAGCTGCTCGGCGTGCCGGTCCCCATCTTGCTGTTCCTGCTCGTCCTGGCCGTTGGCCTCCATTTCTGGTACAGGGCGCCGCTCGGTCGTCACATGATCGCCATCGGTGGCGCCAAGGACACCGCCGCCGAACTCGGCATCCCAGTCAAGCTCGTCCCTTTCTGGCTGTATGTCGCCTCCGGTGTCGCTTCAGCGCTTGGCGGCCTGATTGTCGCGTCCCAGCTCGATGGTGCTGCGGTCACCATCGGCACCGGGATGGAGCTCGAGGTCCTGACGGCAATCCTGCTGGGCGGTGTTTCGTTCACTGGCGGGCGCGGATCGCTGTTCGGGGTGTTCTTCGGCCTGCTCTTCGTCGGGGTGCTGTCGAACGGCCTGATCCAGATCAACGTCAGTCCCTATGTCGAGCAGGTGGCGATCGGCGCGGCGCTCTGTGGCGCGGCCGCCCTCGACATGCTGTACCAGCGGCTCGAACGGCTGCAGGTGCCGATCGACAAGGAACCGATCGAACCTGTCACGCAAGGCGCGGGAGGCGGCCAATGAGCACCACGCAGACGCACGCGCCTGCGCTTGAACTGCGCGGCCTCAGCAGATCGTTTGGTCCCGTGCATGCCGTGAAATCGGTCAGCCTCAGCCTATATCCGGGCGAGGTGATCGGGCTGGTCGGCGACAATGGTGCGGGCAAGAGCACCCTCACCCGCATGATGGCCGGTACGATCCGTCCAGATACCGGCCAGATTCTCGTTGCCGGCGAGAACCGCACCTTCGAGACCGCACAGGATGCTCGCCGTGCAGGCGTCGAGACGGTGTTCCAGACCTTGGCACTGGTCCCCGGCCTCGACATCGCTGAGAACATCTTCCTCGGTCGGGAACTGCTTGTGTCCGGGCCGTTGGGTGACATGACGCGCACTATGGACGTGGCAACCATGCGCCGCCGCGTACAGGAGGGTTACGAGCGCTTCGGCCTCGGCCTGCCCGATATCCGTACCAAGGTCGCGGGACTGTCGGGTGGCCAGCGGCAGGTGGTTGCCATTGCACGGGCCGTGCTGTGGGGCAGCCGCATCGTCGTGCTGGACGAGCCGACCGCAGCGCTCGGCGTCAAGCAGACCGAACTGGTGCTGTCGTTCATCGAGCAGTTGCGCAGTCACAACGTCGCCGTGATCTTTATCAGCCACAACATGCAGCACGTCATGCGGGTTGCCGATCGGGTTTGTGTCCTGCGGCTCGGCCGCAAGGTATTCGACGGGCAGATGTCGGCGCTCACCGGCACCGACCTGGTCGCACTGATGACCGGCGCGGCCACCACAGTCGAGGAGGTCAAGACAACCTAGGAACCCAGTATGCGCGACTGGCGGATGTCGCTTCGGGCCAAGAGCTGACATGGGCCCTCCGTCTGGAGTTTCCTGATCACGGCTCCCACTGGGGTAGACGACCTCGGACATCCACCCGAGACAGGTTCTCCCCGATCAAGCTGGGAGCGCAGGCGCAACACCAGTGCCGGGCCGGGACTCGGCCACTGCAGATCAGGGGCTCAGGTTGCGCGCGATGTCCCTGCAGGTTGCCACCAGCTTGTCGCGGATGTCTTCGAGCCCCACTCCGAGCCGAGCCGCTGCAGATACGGGATGACGATCGGCACGCTTTGCCAGCTCGCGCCGAACGACCAGGCGTTCATAATGGGCGACGCACTCGTACGCGCATCGCCCTCGCTCGGCAAAGTCGCTGACCGCGGTGCCGCCAGTGCAAAACGGACCCCAACCAGGCGCCAGCCCCCTCAGGCGGCTCAGTCCCCAAGCGGTTCGAGGACCTTGCCCTTGCGGTGGTTCAGGACCGTGTACTTGATGCGCCTGAGCGTCTCGCGTGCCGAAGGGTCGAGGCGATAGCCCACGGCGCTCGACAGCAGGTCGATGATGACGAGGAAGGCGTAGCGCGACGCCGTCGGCTTCAGCGGGTCGGGGTATTCCGGGATATCGACGGTGAGCTTCACGTCGCAGATGGCGGCGAGTTCGGAGTTGGGCGTGGTGATCCCGATCGCCTTGGCGCGATAGTGCTTGGCGAGTTCGACCACCTCGATCACCTCGGGCGTCCGCCCCGTGCCGGAAATGGCGATGACCAGGTCGTCGGGCTTCAGCGTCGCGGCGGTCATCTTGAGCACATATGGATCGGAGTGGGCGACGGCCACCACGCCATAGCGGAACAGCCGATTCTGCGTCTCCTGTGCCAGCGCCGTGGAGCTTCCACCGAGGCCGAACACCACTACCTGATGCGCCTTTGCGACGAGCTCGGCCGCCTTCAGGATATCGGCCGGATCCACGGACCGTTCCACCGCCGAGAGGGCGTTCCTGGCCTCGCCGAACACCACGCTCCATAGCGGCGACGCGTCCGACGTCGGCGGCATCGGATCGCCCGGCGCGAGGTAGAGGCGCCCGACCACCACGCTCTGGGCCAGCTTCAGCTTGAAGTCGCGCACCCCCTCGCAGCCGATGGCGCGACAGAAGCGGGTCACCGTCGGCTCGCTGACGCCGGCGCGCTTTGCGATCTCGGCATTGGCCGCGTCGACCGCGAAGGTGACGTCGGCCAGCACCACATCGGCAACCCGGCGTTCCGCCGGACGCAGCTCGGCATACGAATCCTTGATGATCGCAAGGATGTCGGGGATCGGCTTGGCGTAGCCGTCGCTGGTTCGACCGTCGGACACATGCGTGCGCATAAGGGCGCCTTTCGCAGCTTGAAGTCGGGGCCCTATAGCACCGCTTTTCAGGATCTAACGAACTCAATCGCCCACAGCCCCCTGCAAGCGCGTCGTACAGGGACAGTAGAGCGCAATATGTCGGAAACTTACACACCCATCAAGGCGTGTAAGCTCCGATTTTCGGGCATACTGCCAATGTTGCTCAGCAGCGCATTTTGGTCGCTTGACAGAAAAAGTAGGTTAGTCACACACTATGATCGTCGGCTTACGACGGGCTTGAGGGAGCTCGCCGGGGAGCGGCCGGCATGGGCGCGAATCGTGAGGGACGATTGTCAGGAGCCGCAAGTCAGCCCAAGCTGCGCGTCAGGGACGCCACCAAGGTATACAATACCCGATCAGGTGACCTGCTGGCGATCGACAGTTGTTCGCTGGACATCCGGGCTGGAGAAATTGTCTCCATCGTGGGCCCGTCCGGTTGCGGCAAGACCACGCTGCTGTGGTCCATGTCGGGCTTGCATAAGCTGACCTCCGGTCAGGTGCTGCTCGACGGCGCGCCGGTGGACGGTCCGAGCCCCGAGATCGGCATGGTGTTCCAGGACGCCAACCTCCTGCCCTGGCGCAACCTCGACGCCAACATCAATTTCCCCTTCGAGATCAAGGGCACCAAACCCGATCGCGCCTGGATCGACGACCTGCTGCAGCGCGTCGGCCTCGGCGGCTTCGGCGGCCGGTTTCCGCGTGAGCTGTCGGGCGGCATGCAGCAGCGTGCCGCGCTGGTGCGCGCGCTGTCGTTCAAGCCATCGGTGCTCCTGATGGACGAGCCGTTCGGTGCGCTCGACGCCTTCACGCGCGAAGAGATGAACCAGATGGTCGAGGAGATCTGGCTCGACACCCGTACCACCATCGTCCTCATCACCCACTCGATCGAGGAAGCGATCTTCCTGTCGGACCGCATCGTGGTGATGAGCGCCCGTCCGGGGCGGGTTGCCAGCATCCACGAGGTTCCCTTCCCGCGGCCGCGCTCGCTGGAGATCATGGCGACAAGGGAAGTGTTCGACCTCACCAACACCATCAAGATGGAGATCATTGGCGAGCAGCAGAGCCGCTACGCCAGGCCCTCCATCGCCCAGCCCGCGCAGCCTTCCGTTTGAGGATCCCGTGAGCGAAACCGACGCCATTCCCGAGTTCAAGCGCGGCGGCGCGACCGGCGAGGTCGGCATCAGCGGCGGCATGTCGGCGCTGGCCGCCGGGCCAGGCATCCGCTCGCTGCGCGAGGTGCTGGCGATCGTGCTGGTCGCGGTGGTCATCATCGGCGGCACGGAACTGCTGCTCAACCTATTCCAGGTGCCGCAATACGTGTTGCCCAAGCCCAGCGAGATCGCGGTGGCGCTGGTGACGGACTTTCACCTCATCCTGCCGCACCTTGGGCACACGCTCGTCGAACTGCTGAGCGGCTTCGCCATCGGCGCGACAATCGGCCTGATCCTCGCTGCGGTGATCACCCAGTTCCCGTTCGCCGAAAAGATCATCACCCCCTATATCCTGCTGCTCGTGACGACGCCGATGCTGGCGCTGGTGCCGCTGCTGATCCTGCGCTTCGGCTTCGGCTACGAGCCGCGCATCATCGCCGTGGCGCTGGCCTCGGGCCCGATGGTGATGATCAACGCCGCGACCGGCTTCCGCCGCGTCGACAGTGGCAAGATCGCGCTGGCGCGCTCCTATGGCGCCTCGACGCTGCAGATCTTCTGGAAGGTACGGGCGCCCATGGCGCTGCCGATGATCTTCGTCGGCCTGATGGTCGGCTCGATCTTCGGGCTGCTCACCGCGGTCGGCGCCGAAATGGTCGGCGGTGGCTTCGGGCTGGGCAACCGGCTCACCTCCTATTCTTCGATGATCCAGATGCCGCAGTTCTTCGCTGTGGTCCTGATCCTCTCGCTTCTGGGCATCCTGATCTACGTGCTCTTCTTCCTGCTCGGGAAGAAGTTCGCGAGTTGGGAGGCCTGAGACCAACCCGTCGTGGAGGGACGCGACGGACCAAGGGACTACAAACGAACCATCATACAGGGGTAGACAATGGTTAGGTTAGCGCTTCCCGGTGGCATGAGCCGCCGCACCTTCCTTCAGGTTTCCGCCGCCGGTGTCGTCACCGCGACGGCATTGGGCGGGATCGGCCGCGCCAGTGCGGCTCCGTACTCGAAGTTCACCTGGATCTCGCCGCGCGGCACGCTCGAGGTGCTCGACGATTTCGGTTTCTGGATGGGCAAGAAGCTCGGCTATTTCGACGACCTGGGCGTCGAAGTCGACATGCAGCCCGGCCCGTCCGACGGCACCGCGACGGTGAAGTTCGTCGATGTCGGCCAGGCCGACATGGGCTTCCCCTCCCCGGGCATCTTCTCGTTCGCGCTCGAGAACGGCATGAAGCTCAAGTCCGCCTTCCACTGGGGCGCGCTCGACACGTTCAGCCTCGCCTTCCGCAAGGGCGAAGGCACCAACGACCTGAAGCAACTCGAAGGCAAGACGATCCTGCTCGGCTCGGCCGCCTGGCAGTCGATCGTTGATCCGATGCTGGCCGTGCACGGCGTCGACATCACCAAGGTGAAGTATGTCGAAGCCGGCTGGCCGACCTGGGGCACGGCGCTCGCCGCCGGCCAGGGCGATGCCGCCCTCGCCTGGGAAGGCCTGCGCGCCGAGTGGATCTCGACCGGGCTCGATTTCGAGTACTGGCTTGGCGTGCAGCGCTCGCCGCTGTTCGCGAACACCTACGTGGTGCGCGCTGCCGACCTCGAGGACCCGGACAAGAAGGCGTTCCTCGACAAGTACCTGCGCGCCTGGTCGATGGGCCTCGAGGCCTCCTACCAGAACCCGATGGCCGCGGTGCATGCCGTGTTCGAGCAGTTCCCGTCGGTCGCGGCGGCCAACGGCCCTGAGCAGGGCGCCATGTCTATGCTGCAGAACCTCAACGTGGTGCGTGGCGACATGTCCAAGCGCGCGGGCTGGGGCCACCATGACATGGCCGCCTGGCAGACCTTCTTCGACAAGGTCCACGAGCTCGGCCAGGTCAAGGCGCCGATCAAGGCCGAGGACGTCGTCACCAACGACTGCATCGCGGCCGCCAACGACTTCGACCACGAAAAGGTCAAGGCCGACGCGCTCGCCGTCGAGCTGCCGGCCGATCTGGCTGCCGTCGACATCGAGGCCGTCAAGGCCAAGCTGTTCGACCAGGCCATCGCCTGACCACTGAAGCGGGCGGCCAACGCGCCGCCCGCGTCTTTGCAGACAACAAGACAACGGGGAGGGCCGGATGGCTGACAAGGTGCGCGTGCTGGTGGTGGGGCTGGGCAACATGGGCAAGTCCCATGCGAGCGCCTATCATCGCAATCCGGGGTTCGAGATCGTCGGCATCATGAGCCGCACGGCCAAGTCCAAGCCGGTCCCCGATGAGCTGCAGGGCTATCCGCTGTTCGAGGATTTCGACGAAGCTCTCGCCGTTACCCGCCCCGACGCGGTGTCGATCAATTCCTGGCCCAACAGCCACGCCGAATACGCCATCAAGGCGATGAACGCGGGCGCGCACGTCTTCATGGAAAAGCCGATCGCGACCAATATCGAGGATGCAGAGAAGGTGGTCGCGACGGCGCGGGCGAAGAACCGCAAGCTCGTGCTCGGCTACATCCTGCGCGTGCACCCGAGCTGGATGAAATTCATCGAGCTGGGCCAGACGCTCGGCAAGCCGCTGGTGATGCGCCTCAACCTCAACCAGCAGTCCGGCGGCCCCACCTATGACTGGCACAAGAACCTGATCGACTCGCTGATCCCGATCGTCGATTGCGGCGTGCACTATGTCGACGTCATGTGCCAGCTGACCGGCGCCAAGCCGGTGCGGGTGCACGGTATCGGCGCACATCTGTGGGCCGAGGCCGACAAGCCGAACTACGGTCACCTGCATGTCACCTTCGATGACGGCTCTGTCGGCTGGTACGAAGCCGGCTGGGGCCCGATGATGAGCGAGGTCGCGTACTTCGTGAAGGACGTGGTGGGCCCCAAGGGCGCCGTTTCCATCGTGCCCAACCCGCACGACCACAAGGACGGCGTCTCGGACTCCTCCAACATCGACCAGCACACCAAGACCGACGCCATCCAGTACCACCACGCCGAGGTGGCGCCGGGCGACAAGAGCTTCGTGAAGAAGGACGAGATCTTCACCATGACCGACGAGCCGGGTCACCAGGACCTGTGCGATCGCGAGCAGGCCTTCTTCCTCAAGGCGATCCAGGAGGACATCGACCTGTCCGACTCGATGGATGCCGCGGTGAACAGCCTCCGCATCGTTCTCGCCGCAGAGCAGAGCATCAACGAGAAGCGTGTCGTAGAGCTCGCCTGACCCCCACAACGTTGCAGCGCGTTTCGGCGGCGGCCCGGCAGGTCCGCCGCAGGGCCTCGCTCACCCCGGAGGCTCCCATGCCTGGACCTGCCAACCAGCCGAAATACGACCTCGTCCTCAAGGGCGGGCGCGTCATCGACGAGCGCAACGGCGTCGACGGCCAGCTCGACGTCGCCATCAAGTCCGGCAAGATCGCCGCGGTAGCGCCCTCGATCGATCCGGCCGGAGCCAGGGTCAGCGACGTCGCCGGCTCGATTGTCGCGCCGGGGCTGATCGACATCCACACGCACGTCTACCACAAGGCGACCTCGCTGAGCGTCGACCCGGGTTTCATTGCGCGCCGTTCGGCCTGCACCACGCTGATCGATGCGGGCAGCGCCGGCGCCGGCAACTATGACGGCTTCCGCGACTACGTGATGATCCCGTCGCCGTACCGGATCCTCGCCTTCCTCAACATTTCCTTCCCCGGCATCTTCGGGTTCGACAAGGACGTCTCGATTGGCGAGGCGACGGCGCGCGCCATGCTGCCGGTGCACCGCTGCGTCGAAAAGGTCGAGGCCAATCGAGACCGCATCGTCGGCGTGAAGGTGCGCATCGGCGGCATCGTCACCGGCGACCTCGGCCTCGGTGCGCTGGAACTGGCGCTCGAAGCTGCCAACGCCGTCGACCTGCCGCTGATGACCCATATCGGCCACCCGCCGCCGAGCTATTCCGACGTCGTCGACATGCTGCGCCCGGGCGACATTCTCACCCACTGCTACCGCCCCGAGCCGAACTCGGCGATCGGGCCCGACGGCAAGGTGCTGGATGCGGTGTGGAAAGCGCGCGAGCGCGGCGTGCTGTTCGACATCGCGCATGGCATGGGCGCGTTCGGCTACGACACCGCCGAGGCGGCGCTCAGGGACGGGTTCAAGCCGGACCTGATCTCGTCGGACGTGCACGTCATCGCCGTCGAGGGCCCGGGCTACGACCTGCTGCACACGATGAGCAAGCTGCTCAACTGCGGCCTCTCGGTCGCCGAGGTGATCGGCATGTCGACGAGCCGCCCTGCCCTCGCCATCCGCCGTCCCGACCTCGGACACCTGGGGGTCGGTGCCCCCGCCGATATCGCGGTGCTGCGCGAGTACAGGAGCGACTACGTGTTCACCGATGTGGTCGGCACGCAGCGTCAGGGCTCGACACTGCTGCAGCCGATGGCCGTCTATCTCGACGGCAAGAGCATGGAAGTCAGCCGCCGGCCGTTCGAGGAGACCTTCCTCATCGGCGGCCATCACTCGCACTAGGGACCAGGGCGCATGAGCGGACAGTTCGCCGGCAAGACCATCGCCATCACCGGCGCTGCCGGTGGCATCGGCCAGTGGCTCTGCCGCTTCTTTTCGGAAGAGGGAGCCCGGATTGCTGCGATCGACCGCAGCGAACGGGTGCACGACCTCGTCGCGAAGGGTATCGCCCACACGACTGCCGTGGTCGACCTCGCCGATGCCGCAGCGATCGAGGTCGCCTTTGCCGGCTTCGGCGACGTCCACCTCTTGATCAACAATGCCGGCGTGTCGAACCACCACACGGCGGCGAAAACCGATCCGGCGGGGTGGGCAGCCGATATCGCGGCCAACCTCAACGGCGCCCATGCCTGTGCGCACGCGGTGCTGCCACAGATGGTCGAGCGTCGCTCAGGCAGCATCGTCACCGTCGGTTCGGTCAACGGCCTCTCGGCACTGGGCGACCCGGCCTACAGCGCCGCAAAAGCCGGCATGATCTCGCTGACCCGCTCGATCGCGCAGGAATATGGCCGCTACGGCATCCGCGCGAACATCGTCCTGCCCGGCACGGTGCGCACCCCTGCCTGGGACGAGCGCAAGGCCAAGGACCCCAACGTGCTCAAGACGCTCGAGCGCTGGTATCCGCTCGGCCGCATCGTCGAACCCTACGAGGTGGCGCGCGTCATCGCCTTCCTCGCCTCTGATGCCGCCAGCGCCATCACCGGCGCGGCGATCCCCGTGGATTGCGGACTGACGGCCGGCAACATCGTCATGGCGCGGGAGCTGACGCTCGAGGATTTCTAGGAGGAAACGAAGAATGGACCGTCTGCGTATCGGCATTATCGGCCTTGGCTGGTTCGGCGAGATCCACGCCGAGACCATCGCCGGCATTCCCAATCTCGAACTTGCGGCCCTGTGCACCCGCACGCCCGATCGGCTCGCCGCAATGGGCGAAAAGTTCGGCGTCAAGAAGCTCTATCGCGACTACAACGACATGCTGGCCGATCCAGAGATCGATGCGGTCTCGATCTGCACCATGTGGGACCAGCATACCGAGCCCGCCATTGCCGCGCTGAAGGCCGGCAAGCACGTCTTCCTCGAAAAGCCCATCGCCTCGACCGTCGCGGACGCGCGCAAGATCACCGCCGCCTCCAAGGGGGCCAAGGGCATCCTGTTCATCGGCCATGTCGTCCGTTTCAATCCGCGCTACCGCATGGCCAAACAGGCCATCGACGAAGGCCGTATCGGCAAGATCGTCGCGCTGTCCTCGCGCCGCAACATCCCGGCCGCGTGGACCCCGACGATCCTCAACAAGATCGGCCCGATCGTCGGCGACGCCATCCACGATACCGACATCATGCTCTGGTTCACAGGCGACACCGTCGCCTCGACCTACGCGCAGACGGTCGACGTGCGCGGCCTCAAGCACCCCGACATCGGCCAGACCATGTACCGCTTCAAGGGCGGCGCGTCGGCGACGCTGGAGACGGTCTGGTGCATGCCCGAGAAGACGCCCTTCGACATCGATGAGCGGATGTCGATCATCGGCACCGAAGGCATCATCCACATCCAAGATACCTTCCCCAACCTCGGCATCGTCGACGGCAACAAGCTGCACTCGCCCGACACCACCTACTGGCCGATGTTCGATGGCGTTCGTGGCGGCGCGCTGCGCGATGAGTTCACCTACTTCACCTCCACCGCTCTCAGCGGCGGAAAGGTGACCATCGGCACGCCCGAGGATGCGACGGCTGCCCTTGAGGCGACGCTCGCTGCCGAAGAGTCGGCTCGCACCGGCAATGTGGTGAGGATCGGCTGATGTCGGATTTCGAGTTCGATCACGTCGGCATCACCACGACGAAAGAACAGCCGCAGGAGGATTGGGTCGAGGCCAGCAAGATCTGGGTCACCAATCCCCGCAACCACCCCGAGCACATCGAGTTCCTGCGCTACCGTGACGACAGCACCGTGCCGGACGCCGTGCGCTACAACCCGCACGTCGCTTACCGGGTCAAGGACCTCAAGCCGCACCTGGAGGCCGAGGGAGTCGAGATCCTGATCCCTCCCTTCATCGTCGGCGACTTCCTCGAAGTGGTGTTCGTGCGCAAGCACGGCGCCATCTTCGAGTACATGCGCTACCTGAAGGACGGCTGGTTCGGGAACTGAGGCTCGCTGGCGCGGGTCGGCAGCAAGTGGCTCATGCGTCAGCTGGTCGGCACTGAAACGGTATCCTCGATATGCCTGCGGATCTCCGGGTGACAGGAGCCGCAGTTGGTACCGGCTTTCAGGGCGGCACCGATCGCATCGACACTGAGGCAGCCGGCACGAACGGATGCGGCAACGGGCGGCAGCTTCTTGGGTTGCCTGCTCAGGGGTCAACGAAGGGTCATCGAGTTGCCGGCGGTCCTTCGACCGCGACGGCTAGCTTCACCTCGCCGGCCTTCTCAAAGCGCCCCGAGCGCGCCAATTCAAAGGCGCGCTCCAGTACCGATTTGTGCGGCCCCTTGCGACTACCGCGAGGCCCCCCTGGTCGTGGCCCCTGCACGCGGCTTGGGGGCAGCGATCAGCCCTTCCCGAATGGCCTGCTTCCGTGCAGCCTTCCGGCTCCGCCGAACCGCTTCGGCCTTCTCGCGTACCCGCTCTTCGGACGGCTTCTCGTAGTACTTTCGCATTTTCATCTCGCGAAAGACGCCCTCTCGCTGGAGTCGCTTCTTGAGGACGCGAAGCGCCTGATCGACATTGTTGTCGCGAACCATGACTTGCAAATGGCTTCCAATCTTTTCGTCGTCGGCAGGGCCGAGCGGGATTCAGGTGGGCTGTGGCAGGGCGCGATGCAGAGACCTGATCTGGTCCGGGCCGTAAGAGCGCTTGCCGACAATCAGCATGGCGCCCCGAAGGCTGACCGGAGCAGCGTGCTCCATCGCGAAGCGGATGGCGTTGGCTGCCGTCCGAAAGGTGCGCGGCCCTTGGGCCAACGCCGTGTCGACGTCACTGCCCAGGAACAGCTTTCCGGGAGCAGCGAATGAATGCAGTATCAATGAAGTCTTTCCGTCGGCACCTGCCGACCTCTTGCGGCAGAAGCCGCGTGCGACGAACTCCGAGCTATCGCCGGGAGATCGCGATCGTGAATGCCGGCACGACCATGGCTACATCGGGCCTCGGTTCGGTGCTGGCGAAGAGATCAGCTTCGGCGACGACGCGCTCGACCCTGTCGTTGACGGGGCGTACCCGGTAAAGCAGCGGGCCGCTATCATGCGGCAGGCGGAACACCACTTCGCATGGGCCGGCCCGGCGTGAGTTGGTGGGCGACGATCGCATCTCGAGCATCTGCCCCACGGCGTACTGGTGCGTCATGTCATCTCCTCGTGACGACAGGGCGCAGCCGATGGGCAGCCGCGCACTGTGCGTTCAGGCCGGACTACGCGTCCGGCTGGCAGAGTGATCAGGCAGCGCGCAGGTTGGTCGCGGAGACCTTGCCGTCGCGGCCCTGCTCGAGGTCGTAGCTGACCTTCTGGCCTTCAGAGAGCGTGCTCATGCCACCGCGCTCGACGGCGCTGATGTGGACGAACGCATCCTTGCTGCCGTCATCGGGCTGGATGAAGCCAAAACCCTTGGTGGTGTTGAAGAACTTTACGGTGCCCTGAATCATGGTTGGGCCTTTCTCGATATGCGGCGCCTACACGTGCAGGCGCCAGTTCCCGGTGGCGACGTGCCAACCGGGCCTAATCGTTCACAATATCGAGGAAAACCGCGGGAAAGACCCGAGAATGTCGCAAGACGTCAGCGAAGCGTAGCAGACCATGCGCCTATTCAGTTCAAAAAACAAGGTAAACTCGCCCAGCCGCTGAAATATCGCCGCGGCAGCGGGCTATCGAAACCCTTTGGGGGCTGGTGGCCAACGCGAAACACTTCAGAAGCAGGCCTCTCTACCCCTGCACCGTGTGCGCAAGGAAGAGTCATTGACCTTGCTGGACGATTGTCGCCACGAAGCACGAATCCGCCAACGGGGAGAAACCCGCGCTGTCAGGAGACAGACGCGGGGCTGGTTCGGTTTGAGGCCGCCGATCAAGCCGATTCCGGAGGCGCCGACGCCGTCCCGGGGTCACTACCAGCACGGACTTAGGGTCTGGCGGGCCTAACGCATTGAACTGTCGGTGAAAGTGAATGGCGCGCCAGTCAGATCAAAACCGCGAACTCCTATGTTATTGAAATCACGAGATAATCCACGGCGATGCGCGCCAACTTGGGGGGCGACCGGTTTGCAACAAGCGGAGAAGATGACCATCAGGAAATCGAGAGCGAATCTCCTGGTTCCCCTGCCGGCGTGAGTCAAATCCGTCGTCCAGATAATCGCGCAACTTCTCGTAGAAGAGCCGTTCGTCGTCGCGCGTGATGTACCGCCGGTGCGCGCGCTGCTTACGCGACTGCGCGTGCCTTTGAGTTGACCTGGCTTTGCGCCGCACCGGCATGCGAGCCCTGGAACGCGATCGCGGAGATGCCTCGGATGGGATTGGCAAACATGTCGTCGTGACGCTGGGTTGGCCTTCAGTCCGACGGTGCCGACAATGGGACCATTCATCGCTTTCACGACGGTGGAGCGACGCTGAGCCTCAGCCCGGGCGGTTGAAGAACTTCCAGCAGCGCCAGGATGGTTGGATCGGACCTCGAGGTCTTCCGTTACGGCGAAACTTCACCGTTTGACCTCACGAAGCTCATCGTTCCGCGGCACACTGGTCGCGCGGTAACCGACGAGATGCTTTGATAGCGGAACTGCTAGGCGGGCGTAAGATGGATGAGTGGCAGATCGCTCAGATCCTTGATCGGGAACGCACTCACGGTCTATCAATGGCCGCGATATACTGCATTGCCACCGACGGCGGAGCCGGTATTGCCCCTAAGACTTCTCGGTTCGATGGGTGGCGGAATACGCCCCGGCCTTGGGCGACCCGAGGCTGGGGCTCTTCTTTGCGTAATCGGCCCTCTAGCCCATTGTCTAGGATTCATTAGTCCGGTTCTGCCGATCCGCCACGTAGTTGAAGGGAAGCCGGTTTTCAGTGTCCTTCGGTAGCGGGACATAACCCGATGTTGTCGCGTCTGCGGCAAGAGCGCCCTTGGCTCGGTTTCGGCTCCGCGAAGCATCCGGTAGGATCTGCCACTGATCCCAGCCTTCGGAGGACGGATCGTCGCTCGCTTTCGAGTTTAGTGGCTTAACGCCTGGTCGCCGCGTCGTCGCGCCTCGCCATCGCGCAAGTTCGATACCGATGCGGCGCCAGCCGATGATAGGGGAAGGCCGCTCCTTCGACGTCGATCCAATCACATATCGTAAACTTGGACACCGCTCGACCTCGCGAACGTTGACAGTGCGCTAGCGCCCTGACGTAGAGGTCCGAGAAGAGACGGTCTCGAGTGCATTGCCTCACTACTCGAGACCGGCGCCACATGTTCTGGTGAGCGGGCGAACACTGGCGCACAAATAGGTCTACGTGAGATGTAGTTGCCACTTTGGAGATGCGGCGTCGACAATTTACGGCGTTTTTGACGCCCAATTCCCACGATGACAACGATCAACAATGGCCCGCAGGTCGAGTTGTTCCTAGGGGCGCGCGCAGCTAGATCAACGCTTTGCGATATGTAGCGTGCGAAGTCGGACGAACATTGAGTTGGTCCATACGTCGATATTGATTGTGACACGAGACTGGGACTCTCTACGATAGTAGACAAGGTTCTCACCGAGCCCCAAAGCTGAAGTAGGGACCTGATTGACCTCTACGACCCAGCCCTTCGCGACTAAAGGCTGAGGTCTGCCTTCAGTCATGAATATCGTAATGCGGCTCTGCCGCTGACGTGGACGCCAGCAGCATTAGGCTGACGCATCCCGCATCGGAAGCCGTAACGGCATCTGGAGTGGCGCTTATATTCTTACGTATTTATGCTTGTTACTGTGTCGCAACTGCTTGCGATATTGTGACTTGAAACGGGCCGCGGACAATCGATTACCCAACGGAGTCAGCGTAGTTTCGTGCTTGGGCTAAACCTCCGGAGGGCCACTCAAGTGAAGAAAGTCTCGACTATGCTACTAGTGGGCGCGGCCGCATTGGGCTTGACGTCGGCTTCCTACGCGGCAGACCTCGTTATCGAGGAACCGCCCGTCGAAGTGATCCCCTACAGCATCTGGGATGGGGGCTACATCGGTGTATTCGGCGGCTTTGGCTGGGGCGGCCTCGACCACAACCCTGATGAAGAGGGACTGTGCTGGCCCGATGGCTGTGACCTCGACCTCAGCGGCTGGCTGCTCGGCGTCAATGCCGGCTGGAACTTTGCGCTCAACGGATCGGGCGGTATTGTCCTCGGCGTGGCTGGTGATATCGCCTGGGTCGACTTGTCCGCAGACGACAGTTTCGACGAATTCGGCGACTGGGAAAGCAACGTCAACTTCGAAGGCTCGCTGCGCGGCGTGTTGGGCTGGGATGGTGGCCTATGGATGCCCTACCTGACAGCCGGTATTTCCTTCATTGATGCCACGCACTGGTCGGAGTTTGCCGACGTGGAAGTTGACGTCAGCGCCGTGGGTGGCACGGCCGGCGTTGGCGTCGCCTACGCGGTTGCCGAGAACCTCGCGGTCGATCTGCAGTACCGCGCCAGCTGGTACGATGAAGAGGAAATCGACATCGGCTGGGATGACGACAATCCCGATTTCGGGCTGGTCACCAGCAGGTTTACTATCGGACTCAACTGGAGCTTCTAGACCCTCGAGAGCTTCCGTGCTCCAGTGGCCCCCGCCCCGGCAGCCCGTGGCGGGGTTTCGCTTTCAGGAGCGAAAGCAGGCTGGCGGAGAGGTCGCATAGGTTCCCCAACCCGTTCGGCGTCGATGGCCCCGGTGGCCGCGTGGCGATCGAGCTGCGGGCACCAATAGACGGCGCAGCTCCCTGGCCGTTTCCTTAAAGCAAGCGGCGACAGTGCCCGTTCCTATCGCCGCCATGCGCCTACTCAGATGAGCTACTTCTACTTCATTCCCTCGATGATACTCGAAACGGTAGCGTCGGGAGACGTGGCGCAAGCGGCCTTCACCTTGTCAACATTGGCAGTGAGGGTCCCTACTTCCACCATCGGGTTGTTGCTCTTGGCGTGAGAATAACCACTTGCCCATGCCGCAACCACTCCCGTGGCGACTGGCCCCATTTCAGCAGCTTGTTTGCAGGTCAACTTGGACAGGTCGGCCTCGGCAGCGACGGCCGGGCCAGCAACAATCAGGACTGAAGCAACGACTGCAAAAATGCGAAAGCGCGTCATGACCTTCTCCTTTGGGGGCAACATTGCCCACGACATCATCGCGATCCCGTTCCAACACCGGGTGAACATCACTCCCCGCATTCGGGGCGATATCGCAGCAAATCGTCCTAGAGCCGAACGGCCGAGAGGTGCCACTCGAGCGCCGTATTCTTGGGGGTTCTCGTCCAGCGTTTACCATCCTTACGACGCCAAGAGCACAAACTGGGGGTACGGCGGTTCGCCGTGCCTCAGCGCGTCACCAGCACCGGCACGTTCGTGTGCTGCAACACAGTATTGGTTTGACTGCCAAGAACCATCTGGCTGAGCCCACGGCGTCCGTTAGTACCCATCACAATAAGCTCTGCACTCTCGAGGATCGCGGCCTCAACAATGCCTTCGGCGGGCCGGCGGTATTCCACCAGCAAGGTTTTCGCCTCTATCCCCGCGGTCGCGGCGACTTCTTTCGCCCTTTCGAGAAGGCGATTGGACGACGCTTGCATGTCTTCGGGTACCACTGACAAGCGCGGCAAACGCGCTCCGGCCGCGGCGGCGTGAACATCAATCGGCGGGGATGTCATCCCGGCAACATGGACGATAGTCACCGTGGACCCGAGAACCCCGGCAAGCGCCAGCCCATGCTGTAGGGCTCGCGCCGCAACGTCCGATCCATCGATTGCAACAAGGATGCGCCTGTACATTTGCTGATCTCCATCACGAAGGTGTCGATGCTTCGGGAGCTTCGCGGCCTTCAACTCATAAGCAGCACGATCACCGTGCCAAATGTGGTTAGGATGACGTTTCCCAGCGCATAGGGCACCGTAAAGCCGAGCACCGGGGCCTGGCTCTTCGCACGGTCCTGGACCGCGACCATCGCCGCCGTCATTGTTTGCGCGCCCGAAACAGCGCCGAGCAACAGCACCGGATTCATCTTGAGGATGTAGCGGCCGAAGAGGACGCCTATGGTGGGTGGGACGCATGTGCAGATCACTCCCGCGACAAAGAGGGCGAGCCCGACCTCCAGCAGTCCGCTTATGAAGGACGGCCCGGCATGCAGGCCGGTGATCGCGACGAACCCGGCTAGGCCGAAGTTTACGAGAAACATGCGCGAGGGCTCGGGGATGTGCCCCACCAGCCAGGGTCGCCTGCTGTGCAGCCAGCCGAACAGCAGTCCCGCCAGCAAGGTGCCCACCGAAGTAGAAAGCGCAAGCTTTACACCGCCGATAAAGAACGCCGGCAGACCAATCAGGCATCCCACGGCAATCCCCAACCCGAACGTCAGCATATTGGTGACAAGCGTCGAACGCTCCCGGTACCCAATCTCTGCGGCAACCGCATCCAACCGGGCAGGATTACCGATAAGCGAGAGCACATCGCCCCGCTGGATCTGGGTAACGGCCGTGATCGGAATCTGCTGCTGGCCGCGCATCAGACGCGTGAGGAACACCCCCCGGGCATAGTCCTGCTGCGCCATCTCGCCGATGCTGCTGCCATCTGCTCCGGCCTTTGTGACGATGACGCTGGCGGATTCTACCGGGATGTCGAGAAGCAGAGCGTCGTCCAGCTCGCTTCCGATCCGGCCCTCGAAGGCGAGGAGGTATTGTCGTTGTCCGCCGAGCGCCAAGATGTCGCCCATCCGAAGCTCAGTTGCCGGTGTTGCATCATAGATAATCTCGCCTCGCCGCAGCCTCAGCACAAGCACGCGCATCCCCTCGGCCGCCGCTTCGTCCTCAAGCGAGGCTGCGGTCGCGTAACGGTCGGTGTCGAGCCTAAAAGCCCGGGTGGCGTGAATGGCACATGCCGACTGCATGCCGGAATCCTGCTTCATGCTAAGCTGCTTTTCGAGTGCGCGGGCCTCACGCTCGAGTTCGATGCCCAAAAGGCGCGGTAGGATCGCAGCAACGAACAGCACCTCACCCCAGAATCCGAACAGGATTGGGTGAGAGTGCCGGACAGAAGGCCCGCCGCGTATCCCATATCGAGCCCCTTGAGCCTTGCCATCAGCCAGACCATGAAGAGGCCGGTGAAGCACACCACAAGCGTAAGCAGCAACGGTCCGACGCCATCATGCCGGAGTGCCCGGAAGAACTGGGGCCCAGCTCCGTATCCGTTGGCGAACAGGAAGAGAAGCAGGAATATCGTCTTGAGCTCGGGGCTTAGCTCGATGGCGAGCTGCCCCACGAGTAGACCGGCAAAGAGCGAGCCCGTGACCAGCCCCAGGGGGTGCCCGCCGACCTTGATCTGGCCAATCACATATCCCAACGCGAGCGCGAGGAAGAGCGCGATGTACGGGTAGGCGCGTAGGGTCTCGACGAAGCTCTCAACCATCTGCGATCCGCCTAGGCGCGGCACATCAGGTCGCCGATATGTCCGAGACGGAGCGGCGCCGGGTGTCCAGAGGGATGAGGCGTCTACATTCTATGTCCAACTACTCTTGCCGATCACATAACAAATGCGCCGCAAGTAGATAAGAATTACTGGCGCCATCAGCGCCCCGTTGATATTTGAATGTCCTGTTTGGTATACTACAACGCAACCAAACTCGCAGATGCGCGTTCAACATTGCCTCACGACATGACCCAAGAAGGGAGAGGGACGATGCGGAAGCTCGCCCTGGCCGCCATGGCGGCCGTAGTCGTAGGGATGCTCGTGACCACGATACCCGCAAGTGCGCAGCGATTCGGTGGAGGAGTTCACCTGAATCCGGGTATAGACCGCGGGGGTGGCATTGGTTGGAACAACAACCGCTACTACAATCGTTGGGGCGGCGCTGGCCTGAATAACCGCTACTACAACCGTTGGGGTGCGGGCTATCGGCCCTACGGCTGGGGACTTGGCGCCGGCGTGATAGGCTATGGAGCCGGTGCCGCGCTAACCAATCAAAGGTACGTCAACCAGAACATAGTCACCGTGGACGAGCATGTCGCGCTATGTGAGGCACGCTATCGGTCCTACAATCCCGAAACCGATATGTTCCTCGGCTTTGACGGCGCGTACCACCGCTGCAACCCGTAGTTGCTGGGAGGGCCTCCCGTGGGGGGCCCTCCCCTTGTCTGGCGATGACGGGAGCGGCTAGCGCCTGGCCCCAAGGTTCTTCTTACATCACCAAGCGCGGCAAGATGCTCTCGCTTCAAGGCGGGCAACAGAGTCGACGCGGTGATGGAGACGGAGGCCACGATCTGCGCCGGGCTGCCTACGACGCGCCAAACCCCGAGCTGTCAATCATGGTTCGGGAATCGAGGCTCGCCATTGTGCTCGCGCTACCCGATTGCCGTTCAAACCGTCGATGGCCAGTGGATGGCGGCGCTCGAGCCGAACGGCACCCGATGTCGCATTCGCCGGTAACGGCGCGCGGCCATGGCGCTGATGGTTCTGTCCCTCTTCACGCGTCAGGGGAGTTGAGGACACCGGCCTACGGCACGCATCACGGATCGGCTCTACGAGGCTTGGCAGCTGCCAACACCGTCTGGCGACCCGCTCCTGGCTCAACCAAGCCGCCGCTCGTCCAGCTCGGGTGGGTTGATGGGGGAAGAGCCGATGGGCCGGATGGACGTTGGGCCCACCCGGCCAGTTGGCTAGCAGGTGTAAACGCCAGCGGCGCAGCGCCGAACGGTTCGACGTGCAGCTCCCGCTGCGCTGACGGGGGTCAACGGACGCCCGACCCGGGCGAATGCTTCGTCAACAACTGTCGGTAGCCCTGGAACTCCGATGCTTGCACCAAGTTCCAGGCCGGCAAGGCCGATCACCGCCGCCAGTGCTACGGTACCCATTTTTCTAGAGATCGTCATTTCACGCCTCCTTCCAGAAACGTCTTCGGCAACTCATCGGTGTCCGGAAGCTCCTTGAGGTCCAGTTTCTTGGCGTTTGCCGGTGCCTGGAAAGCGAACTCGACCGGGTCGACCTCAGACCCTGTCTTCCAGTTCCTGACGTCGATGCTGTACTCGGGAGATCCCCGGACAGACTTGCTGGTAACGACATATCGGCACGGGTACGGGCGATCCCCCTGTGCGATCCAGATCTGCCAATCCACCTCGTCCGTCCTGAACGCGAAATGATCGCATTCGACACCACCGATCATACCGCTTCCCAGGTCCTTCACGTCGGTGACCAGCGGCATCAGTTCGCCGTAGATGTCCGACAAGAGCAGGTCGGCTCCCGGAATCGGTCGCTCGTAGTCGTCGCGCAAAGCGTCGATCAGTTGGTCCAATGTGCCCGGTATGTCGGCCTGGCCGTAGGCGTTGGCCTCCTTGCCCAAAAGCGAAACCGTCTTGCCGTCGAACACGAGCTCGACGTCGGTGAATCCACCAGTGCGCTCGGCCCGTATCTTGTCGGGTCGCTCCACTGTCATCGAGCCGGAACTGGCCAGTGCCAGCTTCTGCTGATCCCTTGTCACGATTTCCAGGTCGGAGTCGTAGTCAAAGGAAAAATCCGTCTGGGCGGCCATGTAGTCCGACATTGCCTTGAATGCGGTCTTGGCTTCCGCTTCGGCAGCACCCGCGGGGGTCGCGATGCTTGTTCCCATCAGCACCGAGACCGCCAGAACGGTCATTGTGCCGGGCGTCAGTCCCCTGAGTGTATTGCGTGTCAATTGCTCGCTCCTCGGTCGTTTGAGACTGCAGTCATGGCGCCTACAATAAGGGCTGTGAGGTGTGAACCGGCGGTGATTGAACCTCCAACCCGTAAAGCGCGAACGAGTGTGTCCGCGGTCATCAAGGTGAGGCAGTGTCGGCAAGAAGGGGTGGGCGTTTCCAGTTAGGAACCAGATGTCCCTTCGCCAACTCCTACAACCAACTACGGCACGTCGAAACAAACTCGGAATCAGGCGGAGTCAATTCATGACAATTTTCGGCACCGCCTGTAATCGCCGCCCTATTCTCATCGTGACTCTGCTGGGCGTGGGGCGGACGGCCTAAACCCCTGCCGGCTCCTTCTCCGCCAAGCGAGCTGCCGAGGCCTAAACGGGACCTGGTTCGCCAGTTCTGGCGACGCTAGAGCTACCGGAGGCCCTCAAGGCAGATCTCGCCGGCGGCATGGGATAGACTAGGCGCTTCGCAAATAGCTGGCGCTACCCGCTTGATTTAGGCAATTTAGTTCATGTGCTGCTTAGGGCCCGGGGGATCATTCTGCGTGCCGTCAGGTATCGCGAGCCGCTCCGACGCGGGGCGTTGCGGCCGGGGACCCCTCCGGAATTTGCCGGCCGAGCAGGGCGTGGCGCGGCGCGCCTATTGGCCGCCACGTCCTTGGCAGACACTTCGATTGAACGATGGACAGACGATGGGGGTGCGGCATCTGCACCATTCCGTCGTCACCGTCCTAAGTGACCCTGCGACCGAACCTCAACGGACGCGGCTTTGTTGCGCTGATCCTGGTGTTCCTGGCACTCGTGTTGCTCACAGTGGGCTTGCTCAACTGACGGCGGCGAAGCCCCAACTTTCCTAGGCGGGAGCAACGGCCGCGCAGACTAGAACCGAACTCGCCGCTGCCATCGGAAGAGACCGAAGAGCAGAGCCGTCGCGTAGTCGATCGTTCCCCAGTTGTCGTCCGACAATCTCGACCGGCCCATTGGTGCGAAAGCGGTGGACGTCTTCCTCCAGCACCACATCCGACGCGTAGCGCACCTGCACGGTGATCTCCTGCCCGAGCCGGGAGACGATGACGTGTTTCGTCAGGTCGCTATCCATCTCGCAGGCGAACTCGGCGGCTTGTAGGCGCGTCGAAGGAACGCCACTAGCCCTCCGTCTGATCTGGTTTTGTTCGCTGTGGTATGAGTCCCCCAAAATGGGGGTGACTATGCCCATCTAGATCAAGGTAAACGCATCAGCGCGCATCCAGAAATTGGCTCCGGACCAAGAGGGCTCTCAGTCGAGGAAATCCACGAGTTGACCGACTACAGCGCTTGGCAGGGGCGGACTTCGGGACAAGCCTAATTCGCAAGCGAACTGATGGGGCGAGTTCTGCCGGCCTCGCCGCCGCCTGAGCGCGGGCCGGAGTGGCCGAGGCTGTCAACGGTGGCGGTGGAGCGCATTCGACTGCACCCAGTGCACTCGGCGCGGCCCCTATCGGGTGGCAACGCTCGTAGACGGGTAACGCGCCCATCACGCACCAGGCAGCATAGTCCCGGACGTTCGGCGGCCGTCTCCCTAGCCCTCACAGCATTGGCTACGGCCGAAATCGCCCGAACCAGCCTGCGTCTGTTTGCCAACAGCGCGGGCTTTTCTCATGGACGTTGGCAAAGGCTCATGACGGGAACTCCTGGATCTCTCCGATCCGTTTGCCGGAGGGAGTGATGGTCAGGTCCCCTTCCTTGCGTTCTGCGAGCCCCCGCGAGACCAGAAAAAAGACCGCAGCTTCATCATCGGTTCCGAACAGGCTGCGCAGCCCAACGGGCCCTTCGCTAAGCCGTCTGAGGAGGTGGTACGAGTAGGAGGGGATATGTTCCAACCGCTGTACGCTGTCGTCTCCCTCACTTGCCGCGTCGGGGTCCACCTTCGGCATGAGCAAGTCAGCGGATTCGTGGGTGAAACACAGGGCCTCGATCCAGGATGCCACATTGGTGGGAATCGATCGTTCGCCTTGCAGCCAGCTCTCGACGGTATCCTCCGGCAGGCTCATGACCTGGGTCAGGGTAGCCGGACCCCAGTGCACGATCTGAAGACACTCAGCAAGTCGACTAGGGGTCATCGGCGTACTCCCTCCGGACGGTGCCGAACAAGGCACAACAAAGCTTAATCGTCTGACGTACGCATCGTTCCCTGGGACGAGCAAATTGCTGTCGCCAGACGCGAACATACCCACGCGCCCTGCTACCCCGGCAAGATCACACGTTCGTTTCGAATGGAACGCCGGTGGGAGCGAGGTGTTGAGTCCATTCAAGTACTCAGGCGCGTTGATGCCCTTACCCAGCTTTCCTCCGAAGCCCGCAATTCCAAGCGTTTGGCATAGCCCCGGTCACACAATCGAGCATCATCGGCTGATGTCGCTCGACGAGTTGCCGAGGTCCCGGCGGGACTTGGTGCGCCAGCTTCTGGCTACCCTAGAACTACCGGAGGCCCTCAAGGCAGATCTCCGCCGGCGGCATGCGATCGACTAGACGCTTTGCATGAAGCGGGCCCGCCGCTGCGGCGCACCAGCTAGCGCCGGCGGTTCAGGGCAAGCAGGCCGCCCGGACCTTGCGTCGGCCAACTGATCGTGACGCCCCCCGCCTCGAGTGTGCAGAGCCGAACTCTGTCGACCAAAAGCGACTCGATGACGTCAAGTTCAGGAACCACGGTTGAAAGCCTGTGGCGGGCTCGTCCCTTCGTTCCTGGAAGCAGGAGGCAAAGCTGCCGGCCTGACGAAGCGGGGGGAACGACTTCTCCATTCCCCGCGACTTACGAAGGGCCGATCACTTCACGACCCGTAGATGCGCGCGTGAGGCCTGGGCTCGTGGTGGCCTTCGTGGACGCTCATGCCGCGTCCAGTGAATTCCCTGGACTGGAAACGGCGGGAGTTGGGCGCCAGCCATCGCTTGGCTGGAAGGCGACGCATCGATATTGTCAGGGTCCATCGTGTCGCCGAAGGACATTAGAAACCGAGCCACCCCCGTAAAGCTGATCCTGAGCATTCGACTTCCTCTCCGGCCGGGATCAGCCGAGCATGTTGGCTTGCCTGAGCAGCGGCGCGATTGCGAGCATCGCACCGAGTGTGACCAGAAAGCTCAACGTCAGGAACAGAAGGCGAGCGCGCACAGGCCGCACCGCACCCGGCGGTGGCGTAGGATGATCGACGGGCATCAGGGGATCGCTTTCGCTTGCTGGCGCATGGACGCGCAACTTCACAGTACGCCCCTTGGTCCGAGGGGCCTAATGGAATCAGGTCACCGGCCCGAGGACGCAGGTTGGCGAACCGGTGAGGGTCCTCCAACCGGTTCCGTCTACCACCCCTGGTGAGGCGCGATCGCAGTGCCAGACGGAACGCCAGACTCACTGGGCGGTTGCTTAAGTCCTTCTAGAGCCCTTCGCCGCCTGCATCAGGTTCTCGATCGCACTCGACGAGCGGCGCAGGTCCAGCGTTTCCAGAATTCGCAGCAACGCCTGGTTCTGCGGCGTGTTCTGTTCGCGCGAAAGAAAGTCGTTCAGATCGACGTCGCGCTTCTGGCCGCCAGAGGCCGCATTTGGCGAGTGCCGTACCGTCACGGCGCCGTCCTCGCCGACGAGCAACAGCCACTCGTCGCCATTTTCGCTGCTGTAGAAGACCACTTCCTGGGTCGACATGTCCATCTCCGTTGCGGTTTGTAGCCACACTGGAACGCCCGAGGCGGCTGTCGGTGGCTTCGGCCTTACCCCCCCAGCCACGCCCGGTGCCTGCGAGGCTTCGTCAGGCGGTCCGCTCGAACTGCCGCCTTGTTGGCTCGACTTCTTCGGTGTTCACAACGAAGCCAGCGAGAGTGCTCGGCCCAAATTGCGTGGACAGCGCCACGTCCGTGGCGTCGCGACCTCGCGCCATAAGGACCCGGCCGATCCGGGGCGTATTGTGACGAGCGTCGGCGGTGTGCCACTTGCCGCCAAGATAGACCTCGAACCAGGCGGAGAAATCCATCGGCGCATCGTTCGGAGGCATGCCGATGTCTCCGAGGTAGCCGGTGCAGTACCTTGCCGGAATGTTCATGCAGCGGCAGAACGCAATCGCGAGATGGGCAAAGTCCCTGCAGACGCCAACGCGTTGCAGATAGGCTCCGAAGGCTGATCGCATATTGTCCGCCTGCATGTAGTCGAAGCGGATATGCCGGTGAACGAAGTTCAGGATCGCCTGCACGCGCGTCCAGCTAGGCTGCGTTCCCTCAAACAGGTCCCACGCGATGTTCGAGAGCACGTCCGTTTCGACGTAGCGGGAACTCAGGAGATAGACCAGCACATCATCGGGTAGCTCTTGGATGTCGTGCTGTGCGACATCGAACGGAACCACGTCCGGTATGCCCGAGTCGAACATGTCGAACTCGGTCGAAATCGTCAGCCGACCCGCAGGAGCCGTCAGCCGCGTACAGGCGTTGCCGAAGCCGTCGGTGTAGTCACTCGCGTCCAGCATGGGCGAGAATCTGAGGCGCTCCGGAGCCAGCAAATCGGCACGACGCGAGGGGTGCACCCTTAGCGTCAAGATGGTGGGTGTTGGCTTCGGGCAATCATAGCTGATGGTGTAGCCGGCCCGGATGATCAATGCTGTGCCCCCGGGTTTCGTTGGGTCGGCGGCCCCTCCGGAGCATCCCGACCGAGCAGGGCGTGGCGCAGATGCATGCGGCGCCCCCTCGAGTGCATCGATGAGGAGCGGCTCGCTGCCTTCATCAATCGTGGCCTGCCACACGGTTCTGGCGCGGGGCTGCTCCTGCTGATGTCGGGGAAACACCAGTTCCGCTCTGATGCGACCAAACTTGCTGCGCTCGGAAGCACGGTTTGTCGTACTCATGATTTCTCGCTGTCTGCTGAGGTCCGATTCGGACGGGAACTGATGCCGGGCTGAAGAGGACAGCCCGCATATGCATCGTCGTCGATGCGGTCGTGAGAACACAACGGTTGGTGCCAAGGACGGTTGCAACTGCCGGCCGGCATTATGCGACAGTAGCCATGCCTTGTTCCGCGAACCCGGGCGACCGACCTTTAGGGCACTGCTCCAGGAGCGACGGATGGAGCCGGTTGCTTGAGGAACTCCCATGATCCCGCACGAGAAGAATTCCTACCTGGCGCCTCTCCACCAAATGCGCGAGGAGCTGGTTGTCGCCCGCCGAGCAGCGGCTGCCGCACACCTTCCCACGGTGGTGGTAACACTCCAGCTGCAACTTGAAGCGGTGGACCGAGCAATTGCCGACGAGACAGCATCACCTCACTAGTTGGGCATCTCCATTGTAAAGGGATGCCCTAAGCACCACTTTCAATGGGTGAGAGTGCAGAGGCACTTCCGGTCAGAGTAGCCGGATCCAACGGCCGTCGGCCGCCCGCGCTCACGGAGATCCTCCAATGTTTGGATATGCAGCAGGCGGCGCACCACAGGTGCTCGTCGGTATGATTGCAGAACGAGATGCTGCGCGAAACCGGTGGCCGTTCCTCACCACCTTGGACCTTTCGGTAATTCACAACGAACCTCAACTCGTCACCATGGTCAAAGACCGTACCGGCAAGTCCCGCTCCGAAGCACGGGGCGAGGTGCATGAGTGGCTCAAAGGCTACGAGGCGCGCCTATTGGCCGCCACGTCCTTGGCAGACACTTCGATTGAACGGTGGTCAGACGATGGTGGTGCGGCATCTGCACCATTCCGTCGTCACCGTCCTAAGTGACCTGACCTGAGCCCCTAGATCTCTTCCAGATTTTGGTAGAGTCCGCCGCAATAGGGGGCGGACGCATGAAGCGCAGCAGGTTCAACGAAGAGCAGATCATTGCGATCTTGAAGGAGCAGGAAGCGGGGCTGGGGACGGCCGACCTGTGCCGCAAGCATGGGATCAGCAGTGCGACCTTCTACAAGTGGAAGGCCAAGTACGGTGGCCTGGAAGTGTCTGATGCCCGCCGGCTGAAGGCACTCGAGGACGAGAACACCCGACTCAAGAAGCTTCTGGCCGAGGCAATGCTGGACAACGCCATCCTCAAGGATGTCGCTGCAAAAAAATGGTGACGCCCGACGCGAGCGCGACGCGTGCGTTAGCACGTTCGGAGAAGTCGCCGGCGTTTCCTTGTTTCCCTTCACCGGTGCCGCCCTCGATCGCCTGTATGACAGCCTGAAGGAAAGCGACAAGGGTCTCACGTGGAAGACGCCCAGGGGTATGCTCCAGGCAGTTCTGCTTCCGTCGCTGTCTGAACCGCATCGGCTGGACGAGGGGTCGTATCCGGGCGTCGGGATTGAGCCGCTGCCCATCGAAGAGCATCGACGGGCAGACCGCGTGCTCTCCTCGAACCGGCTTGGTGCGATCATCAAGACGCAACTTGCCGCCAGCTCCGAGCAGGAGCGAAGCCGAATGCGCAGAACGTTCGCCTACTGGGGCGATCCTGACCGCGCCGACACTATAGAGGAAAAAGGAGAACTCGCGCTCGCAGGCGTGAGCGAAAGCCTCCTGCGCGCCTTCAACCTTCCCTGGATCGGCAGCGATCGCGCAGACGGAGAGCAAGTCGCTGCTCCTGAGACCATGCGGCCGACTACCGGGGGAGCTGGCCCAGCCGCAGCGCCGTCGCAGCAAGTCACGAACACCCGCCAAGAGGAAACGGATCGGACGGTGCGCTCGACGGCGCCGACGCCCACGGGCTATCCTCGCGCGCATTGGGGCAAGCGGTCATCCACCGGATCGTGATCGACCGAAAGCATGAGAATTGCATCGGCTCGCGGTGGCATCAGGAACGTGTGCTCCTCCTCGGTCCGCAATACGGAGCCGGTCGCTAGCGCCTGCGCGCGCGCGGCAAGGAGCGCCGCGCGCCTGCTGAGCGACCATCCGAGGCCGGGCGCTCCCGCAAGACCAGATGCGTTGCTAAGATCGCGCAACGACCTGATCTTCAGCCGCTGTAGCGACCGCTTGCCCTCGTGAGTGAGGCCTGGAACAGCAGACACGTCGCGCTGCTCTGGCGGGAGCGACGGGTCGATGCTCTTGGAACAATGTCCCAGGTATTCGCACTGCTCGCATTTAAAACAGAGATGGAAGAACGTCTGATCAATTCCCGGGCCGAGCTTCTTGGCGCCGATGCCGGGGAGAATGTCATTGCAGAACTCGTCCACCAGGCGAAGGTATGGCCCGAGGGCGGAACCGCTCTGCCTCCCATGCATCGCCTTCCGCGGTGCCGTCGTCTGGAATTCGCCAAATCTCCCCGAAGGGGTCGAGCGTTGCCCCGGTCGGGGCGGAAGCGTCGAGTTCGCGCAGCAATTCCTCCAGAACCCGAACATAGAAGGCGACCTGGGTCTTGTGGAACGCGGTGGCGCGTCGCGTGGCCTTGACGTCGATCACGGTGAAGAGGTGGCCGTCACCACCGTCGTCTTTTGCGCGCCGTATCAGGTCAGGCAGATTTCGGTTCAGGGTAAGGCCGGTACCGGCCAAAAAGCGGGGCACGCTTCGTGGGGTCAAGTTCGCCTGCGCGACATACGGTACTTGGATCAGGCCCCGCAGAAAGGCGGCAGTCACTTTCTCGTCCAGGGGCTCGCGCGGCGTGACTGGGGTTCGCACACCCTGCTCGCGGCCAAGACGCCGGACTACTCGGGCCTCGTAGGCGGTACCGAGCGCAGCCCAACTCGCTTGGCGGATGTCTTTGACCACAGGTACCGCGGCCAACTCGTCATTAGTTGAGAGCTCGAAACGAACCTTCCGCTCACAGCGGTACTGAAACCAGGACTTGATTCTCGATCCGCTGAAACCTTTTGCCATTGCTCCTATTTGCAACGCCTTTTGAGTTTACGCCAGTAGCGGATGCTGAAAACGTCCCGTTGGCTGTGCGTCAAATCGCTGGCCTCGCTGCAACGCAACTCTGGCCGCTTTCGCAAGCGGCCAAGCATGAGGAATCAGTCACGGCAGAATTGAGTGCTGCAGCGCAACGGTCGAAGAGATGACCACAACGACCGGATATTGCACGGCTAAGGAACCAGTGCGAAAGGCCGGCGTCATCCACGGATGCACCGGTGTGAGGTCAACTTAAGTCAACATCAGGCAATGTTGACGTTTGTTGACTTTCGTTGACGGATTGCGGTCCGGGCTGTGCAGCGATCCGACTTTTGGCAGTTCTGTCAATTTTGACAGCGAATCGCTTCTCTTCGCTGTCGGATGCCCCTCACCAACAATGAGGGGCTCGAAGAAATTGAATCAATTGCGCGGCACCTCGCTTAAGGCGGGGGGGTGCCCGGAGGAAGCATTATCAGCCGGGGTAGGGTTTACGCGTAGTCGAGCAATTCAGCCCGGCTCCTAGCCCAGGGACCACGGAATACCCGTGGAGTTGTATATGCGTAAGCCAAGAGCGAAGAATGCGTTTCAGGCGGCTAGCGGGATTGACGCGAACAAGGCGTCGACAGAGACCGCCACGGTCGAGCGTGCTCCCGCTGATAAGGAGGTGGACGAACAGCCTCAGGAAGCTTTGATCACTGCCGGCGAGAGTGAAGCCAGCCAGACTTCCGCGCCCGCCGAGTCGGCGGCCATCGCCATCGTTGAAACGGCCGACATCGAATCGGCCGTTGGCACCGTCTGGCCGGACCCGGACACGAGCTTTCTGACGCCGGCAGTGGCCCCTGCGCCGACGTTGCCGATGGAAAAGCTGCCGGCCAAGTTCTCGGAACTCGTGGCGGGCTTGGTCGAGGCACGGAAGCTCGTGCCCGACTACGTGGCATTTGCGGTTCTGGGCGCGGTGTCGGGGGCGATCGGCAATCGCGCTCGGGTCGGCCTTCCGGATGGAACGACGGAAACCCTGAGCACCTATATTGTCCTGGTCGGTGACGCGAGCAAGGGCAAGGGGAATGCCCTCAAGGTCGTCGAGGAGCCTCTGCGCGTCATCGACAACGAAATGTGCGGCGACACTCGTGGCGCTGCCGCGACCGACGGGCAAGAGGCCCTGAACACGATACTCGAACAGATCCAGTCCAAGGTGTCGCGCCGCCTCGCCATTGACTACGAGAACGCGGTGGCCAGCGTTACGGAGCCAGTGAGCGCCTCGCTGTTGGTGACTGAAGGAACCGCCTCGGGACTGCTCGACGAACTCAGCATGGACCAAAATGGCCGCATGCTGCTGACCCATGAGATTACCGGTTCGCTCGGCTATCTAATGTCGAGCCAGGCGGCGCGCTCGCAAGGTATTCTGCTGAGTGCCTTTGACGGGGGTCCCTACACGGCGCGGTCGAAATCGGGAGGCCGGCTCAGGGTTCCGGCGTTGGTGCTCTCGATTCTGGGTGCCACGCAGCCGAGGAAGCTGCCGGCGCTCTTGCGCGGCGCGGACGACGGCTTTGCGGCTCGCGTCTTCTGGGTCTATCCCAATGTCGAATCCACTGCCGAGTTTGGGTCCGACCCGGGCCCGGTTGACGTGTTGCACAACTTGTTGTCGCGACTGATCTCGATCAAGCCGGCAGGAGACGGGACGACCTATTCGACGATCATCCCGCTCGCTGCTGGTGCGCGCGAACTGGTCGAGACGGCATCGGCGATCTGGCTGCGACAGCAGGATCTGAGCGGCGAGTTGTTTGCCACGGCCCTGGGCCGCGGCCGCCAGTACGCCATTCGCATTGGCGGTCTCTTCGAGATCCTGGACCACGTCGTAGCGGGGAAGCATGGGCTCCCGGTGGCCGTAGGTCACCAGGCCATGGCAAGTGCCATTGCACTGGTCGATGGCTACATCCTGCCCATGGCCGAGCGTACTTTCACCAGCCATCGCCCCAAGGACTCGGATGCGAGCGCCTTGGCGAAGTACCTGGCCCGCGCCGGCAAGCCGGAAATCAACGGGCGCGAGGACATCGTCCGCGGGCATGGCTCGCCTCTGCGCGAGCCCTTGGCGGTTCGTGAGGCGCTCGAGGAACTGAGGCAGCGCGGTCTCGTCAGGCCCGCGCCGCGGGGTGCTGGCCGTGGTCGCCCCTCGGGAGACTGGCAGGTCCACCCCGCGCTGCTGGCGCTGGGAAGGGCATAGACATGACGAAGGGGCCGTACGGCCCCTTCTTCCTAACGGATGGCTCCGATGACCGCACGATACGACAAGCTAGTGGCCGACTGGCCGGCAGACGTACCTTTTGAGAGAGTTGTCAGGCAGCGCCTCTCGCTGTTCGATGACCTTATCAAACAGGGGCTCACCTGGTCTTCCATTGCAGCGGCACTCGCTCGGGCCGGCGTGACGCAGAGAAGTGGACGCCCGCTGTCCCGGCGACAACTCAATGCCGTCTATCTGCGCTGCAAGAAGAAATCCGCGGCGACCAACATGAGTGTGTTGCCGCCGATCGTCGAAAACGTCCGGTTGCCGATGGGGCCGACTCCTCGACAGTCGGCGCCACCAAAGACCGGGCTCGTCGGTCGGCTGGCAGAAGCAAGAAGTTTAATCAAATCTAGAATGTCTGAATACGATGAGTAAACTGGCCCAGTGCGAGATATTATTCGGTAGTACAATTCATGAATATTTCAACGGTCGTTAATTTAATTGAAACCACACCTCTCGCCACGTGCGAGGCGGAAGAGTTCGCCGAGTACATGTCCGAGGTTTTCGAACGTATCGGACAGCCGCGTCGGAAACTGACCTCCGCGCAGAGCGTCGAATTGTTGGCTGGATATCTTTGGTCGGCGCTCGATTGGAACGTGGCGCTCGATCCTGCAGCTAAGACCGATGGGACCACGTTGGGCGAGCATCCGCGTAGCCGCATCTCTCTCATCAAGCAACTGGAGCGCATCGGCGAGGTTTTCGGCTGGGATCTCAAGCCCGGCCGGAAGCAGCCCAGGCTCGGCGATCGCCCGATCCCGACCGATGTTGTGGACGCGCTCGAGAAGAAGGGCGTGTTGGGACCGCTGTTGGTGTCCTTTCCTGATCCGCTGGATGGTAGGCCGCGTAGGGATGACCTGCGGTTCGTCGAACTCGGTGAGAAGAATGTTGATGCGGAAGGAACGGCCGTTCCGGAGGATCACGACGAGACAGTTTTCGGTTTTCACGACCCGTCGCATCTAACCGCCGATGAAGCGGCTAATTCGCGCAAGCTCAAGCGCAAGTTCGCCCTGGCAAGCAAGTTTGGCGCGCCGGCAAGCCTTCGTGTCGATCAGGCAACGTGGGAGCTTGGAGAGCGGTCGCGACAGGCGATCGAAAATGCAGAGCCTTTCGCAGGAGGCATTTTCGCAAGCCTCAAAGGGGCTCGAGATCTGCTTTCTGGGAAGGAAACATCCCCCATGCAGAAGGGACTCCCCGAGGAAGGACAGGGTTTCGTGGAAGCACGTAAAAACCTGGCGACTACTGCGCGTCGCGCTGCGCGCTTCCTCGAGATCGAATTCCAGATGACGGATCGTCAAAGGAATAATCAGTCCGGCGAGACAATCGCCAGTTGGACTAGGCCCAGTCCGCTCCTCGAATTCGGACGCACCATCTTCGAGTTGCTGGCGCCGACGCGGGGTGGCGAAGGGTTGAACGAGATTGCCATGCCGGGCGACGTCGGGGTCGATTTGCAGAAGGAAGCTGTCGATGCCGCACTTGAAGGCGCCAAGCACGCCCGGCATGTGCTGCGCATCCTGAAGTGGAAGCTGCGTTGGAGAAGTATCCACATCGCTAAAGTGGAACTGCTCGATCCCAATGATGGCGAAGACACGGAGCGGCCGCCTGCCAACGCCCACTATCTCGATCGCGGCTCGCCGGTCATGTACGCCTCCGAACATCAGAGGAAGACGACGGGACGTTTGGAGGAGGGGCGTCAGCGCGTTCTTGAACGGCTCTGGAGCCTTCGCGATAGCTCGGTGAAGCTGCGCGCCCTCACCGAGATGTTCCATGTCCGTCATGCCAAGTTGCTTGAGCGAGGCGGCAACTACGGACCATTGCGGAAGGAAATGCTTGAGAAAGTAGCCACTCCGACGCTCGACTGGTATCGCGAACTGGCTGCGCGCTTCGATGAGGGTGTAGTCTATGAGGCGGACATCAAGCGTCGGACCGGGGGGGTGCCAAACGAAGTTCCGACGGTGCCAGCCGCACTTGAGCGTTACAGGATGGAGCTTGAGCACGACCCGGAGTTGATGGTCTGGGGAGCTCGGCCTGATGAGGCAGTAATCAAGGCCGTCCTTGAAGCGATGGATCCCTCGGGTTCGGCGTTGGCTGTCTGGAGGGAAGCTATCGGCATTCTAGAGGACGACACCAAAATAGCGTGAACCGAACATCTCTCGGTTTGTAGGGGGACGGAGGCGCTCCGAGGGAGCGCCTCCCAATCTTACTCCGCCTTTCGCGCCGGCCTTGACCAGACGAGCGTCGCTCCGGTGTCGTCGTCGTCGAAGAGGTTTGCGTAAATCGGACTTGCGAAGCTCGGATCGTCGAGCTTGACCGAGAGGTAACTGCGTCCCTCGTTCGACTTTTTGGTCCAGGCGGCGCCGATCTCGGCTTTGCCCACGAAGACGCGGTGGGTCGGGGCGTTCTGGTTTGCCGGGCTGGCCTCGGGGACGATGCGGACGTTCTTGGCCTGGACCGAGAGGGTGATGATCTCGCCGGTGAGTTCGTTGCCGGACTTCTTGAAGGTGCCGATGGTCGCCATGGTAGTCTCCTTGATCTGATGTTCCGAGCCCGCGCCATCGCGGCCTCGATGGCGATCGACAGGCTGCAGGCGACCGGTGCTTCACCCAACGGGCCGCAGCGCAGCGGAGGACGGCGGCATAGAACTTTCTTGGCTTTCCCGCGAGGAATGCCGGCAGAGCCGGCAGGGGAAGAAAGTTCGGCGCCGCCGTTGAAGCAAAGCTGGTCGAGGCGAAGCCGTCCTACAGCCAGATCAGCCAGTCAGTCAGGCCGGGATGGAGAGGGCTGCGACACGGGTCTTGGAGATGTTGGCGTGGCCGCGGATCTCGAGTGGTTATGGCGATGGCCTGGCGAGTGAGCGCTAAGTGGCGTCACGGCTGCTGTCCTTCGTTCCTGTTCCGTGGCTGCGAGGTAGGGCGTCGCGGTCGACGTTTCGGATATCCCGAGAAGGACTGGTGCTGGTACAGGAGGCAGCGGGCCAAGCACTAGGGTTGTATCGCTGCAGGTCGAAGGCGCTTATGCGCCCCCGACTGACCAGACGGGAATACCGAGCTTACGGGCCTTGTCGCGCAAATTGTGCTGAATTCCAGATCCAGGGAAGACCAGGACGCCGATGGGAAAGATGTCGAGCATCTGGTCGTTGCGGCGGAATGGGGCTGCCTTTCCATGCGCCGTCCAATCGGGCTTGAAAGCAATCTGGCTGATTTTCTGGGTATCGGCCCATTTGGCGGCGATCAACTCGGCCCCTTTCGCGCTGCCGCCGTGAACTAAAACCATGTCCTTGTGCTTGGCATGGACCTTGTCGAGTGTTTCCCAGATCAGACGGTGATCGTTGAAGTCGAGGCCACCGGTGAGGGCGATCTTCGGTCCGATCGGAAGCATGACCTTCGTGTCGGCCCGCTTTCTTGCCGCCAGGTAGTCGCGGCTATCAACGAGAGCGGACGTTAGGGCCCTGTGGTTGACCACCGAACCGTTGCGCGGTCGCCAGGGTGAGCCGGTTTGGTGCTCAAACTTTTCGGCGGCCTGATCGCGCATTAGTTCGAGCGCATCGCGTCGGGCAATCAGCAACTCGCCTGTGGTCAGCAGCCGCTCGAGTTCGACTGCCTTCACTTCGGTGCCGTCCTGCTCCTGTTGTAGCCGGCGCTGGGACTGCTCGTTGTCGTCGAGCTGCCGCTCGATCCGGGCGGCCGCGCGATGGAAGCCGTTCGTGATCGACCAGAGTAGTTCCTCGAGATCCGCGTCGAGCGCAGTGTCGGCGAAGCTCGAAACCATAGCGTCGAAGACGTCGCTGATTGCGCCGGCGAGCACATAGTCTTCGGGCATTGGTCGAGTGTCGATGTCGTCGCCAGATGGTCTCCAGCCATGGAGCTCGAGTTCGCTGATGATATGGGCCGTTGGAGAGGCATCGTGATGTTCGATGTCGTCGCGGTCGTACATGGGGCTGCTCCTGTCGGTTAGCCGCGACCCTCGCGGCCTTCATGGCGACGAAAGCCCAGGGGCGGGACGGGCGGCACCCGGAGCGAAGCGGCGGGACGGAGCGAAAGCGGAGGATGGCGGAGGCGGGCTATTTTGCTTCGCGATGGAACGGCGTTGGTCTGCTGGCCGGTCGTCGCACACCAGGGGCGCGCCGCCGGAAAATAGCCGGCAGGAGCCGTTGCCGTACCGAGCTGCCCGTGGGCTCGATCGCCCTCTGGAAGGCCGGGCGCGGCGCAGCGAGAGGGTTGCGCGGTGTGAACGTGGCGACACGCACGCTCCTGCGTTATGCCGGTGAGCCGAGAAAGCGGAGGACGTCCTCGATAGCAAGCTGCTCCCGCATCGAGGTCCTGAGCGCGTCGATACCGAGCAGGACAAGGTCATCGTTGAAGTCCTGCAGCCGTGACGAGAGCATTATCGGCTGGATGCCTATGGCGCGAGCTCGTTGGGCGAGAGCGATCCAGGCGGCCTCACCCGCGGCATCGTCGTCGCAGGCGACATAGAGCCGGCGCAGTGTCGGCGGGAACGCCAAGGCGCCCAGATGGGCGGCCGAAAGGCATGCGGCCATCGGCAGTTCGGGCATGACCTGCCGCAGCGACAGCACCGTCTCGATGCCTTCGCCAGCCACCAAGGCGTCGGATACAGTGCCGAAGCGTACCGCGTGCCCGAGCAGTTCGCCCATGGCGCGGCGCGGTGTGTCGAGTGGTGCCTTGCCGCTGCCGTCCCGTGCCAGCCAGGTGCGGTGCACCCCGGTGACATTGCCAGAGAGGTCGGTCACGGCAGCGATCATTGCAGGCCACGTCTCGGTCGGCCCTTGTGCGGGCATATGGTAGCAACGTGGATGGAAACGCAGGGCGCTAGAATGGCGAAGATCGATGATGCCGCGACCGCGCAGGTAGGTCTCTGCAAGCGTGCCGCCGATGGGGTTCGATATGGCGAGCAGCCGACGGGCAGCTTCGGGCGATCCGGTGGGTGCCGGCGACCTGTTCAGGGTGATCAACGGCTGTGGGCTCGCTGGAGTCATCAGGAGGTATCGTCGGGCTTCGTCCATGGCATGCCGGAATTCTGCGAGGCCGAGCGAGGCCCGGATGACATCGATCAGGTCGCCACGTTCGCCCGTCGCGGCATCGGTCCACCGGCCCGCCGCCCCGCGACCGCGGACAGGGCCGACGAGACGGACGAACATGGAACTGCCGGGTGCGTTGCGGACGTCGCCGACAATCCAATAGCGCCCCTGGCGTTGTCCGTTGGAGAGGTAGCGTCGGCATACGGCTTCGGCACGACGCGCGAGTTCGACCGCCACCTCGTTAGGGGTGTAGAGCATATTCTGTTCTCCGAAAACGAACGGGCCCGCCAGATGGCGAGCCCGGATGAGGGGTGGATTGCGAAGGTTCAACGCTGCCGCGCGGCATCCCCCGCGGCATCGTCGTCGAGCCGGACGGGAAGCCAGGCGTCGGTGTGAACGGCGTCGACGACCTCGCCGGTGGCGAGGTTCAGGACCAGGGCGCCGCCACCGAACGCATCGAGCAATGGTTCGGAGCAGGTGTTGGCCCACTGAAAGCCCCATTTGCCCTCAAGCCCGAACAGTTCGGCACAGCGGGTGACGAAGGTAACGACCCGCTCAGGGTCGCCACGGCCGTTCAGGTCGTGGATCCATATGGTCGATGAACGGAGAGCGGGATGTGGGCCGACGACGAAGCCGGGGGCGATGAAGTCCTCGGCGACGGTGCTGGCAAGCGCCGCGTAAAGCGCAATCGCCTCTGCGGCGTTGGCGGCGGTGCCGGTGTCGAGGGCGACGGAAAACCGCAGCGGATATTCGGCCAAGTGAGCCTCCATATCAGAGGGGCCCGACGCAAGGCCGGGCCCGATTGATGGGATTGATTGAAAGCCTGACTACTCGGCTGCGACGGGATGGATGTCTGCCAGTTCGGCACGGACATCATGTTCGAGGGCAGGATCGACCGAGACTTCCGCATCTTCGACGGGAAACTCGGCCTCCAGTGCGGGCGGAGTGGAGAGACCCGGAGTGCGCAATGCCGCGGGCAACCAACCGGAATCGGCGATCAGTTCCTGCGCGAGTTGGGCCATCTCCGCCTTCTTGAGGTGCTCGATCCGGTCGCCCGCCCGCTGGCCCTTTGCCTCCCGCACCGCGTCGAGGATCTGCGCTTTCGTCACCCGACCAAGGTACGTGTCGACGGTCGGGGCCCAGCCCGCTTCGGCCACGTCGAGCGCGACTGCGGCCGCGAGGCGATCGGCATCCTCCAACCGTCGCTGGATCGCGGCGCCCGAAGGGTTGCTGAAGCGATCGGTCCGTTCGTGCAATGCGGTGACGCCGAACGACAGGCAATGCGCCAACAACGATAGGCGGCTATGGGCGTCGAGACCCGCGAGCCAGTCCCAGAGCGCCTCACGATCCTCGGGGATATCGGCTTTCCAGTTCTCATGCCGCTCGGCGATCGTCCTCGCCGGCACGCTGTCCGTGAGATTATTGCCCTGGAACGGAAAGTGCTGCTCATGCAGCGCGACTTGCAGGCAGCCACCGAACGAACGATAGTAGAAGCGGTCGGTGACCAGTTGCTGGAGCAGCAGGGTCAGCGCAGTATCGGGATGCTCGGCCACCGCGTCGCGAAGTGCCAACGTCCGGAACGCCGTTAGTTCACCCAGCAGCCGCTCGGGCAGCGGTTTACCGCCATCTCCTTCCTCCTCATCGTCAGCATCGCTGTCCGCGGGCGGAGCGCTACCGTTGGTATCGACCGTGTCGCCGGGCTCCTGTTCCTCCCGAGCGCTGTCGTGGGTGTCCTCTTTGTTGCTGTCCGAGCGGAGGGCTTCGGCGTCCTCGGGACGAAGGAACCCGCGCTCGACCAGCAGAGACCCGTTCTGGTCAATCGACACGAACACACCGGCATGGGCGACCTGCTCGGGGTTGAAGACGGCCAGCCGGTTCTCGAAACTTTCGAGCTGGGTCTCGATCTCGCCCAGGCGGGCGTCGATCTCCTCGGGCAACTCATCGGCGTCGGCGTACTCGTCCTCGATCCTCTGCTGATCTGCGACGAGAGCGTCCATGGCTACTCTCTCACTATCGCTGAGTTCCGCCGGAACGCCCCAGACACGGGTCATGCCCTGGCTGTGCCCGTAAGGGTGCTGGATGGCGGCCGTGATCCATTTCCAGCCCTCGGCGAGGATGCCGTCAGCCTCGGCGGCAAGTTTCTCGCCGGCCAAGCGGTCGAGCAGAGCGACATCCTGCAGCCAGCCGTCTCCGTCATTGTCGAAGAGATCCTGCAGTACAGCGCCGCCGGCCGCCACATAAGCGTCGATGCCGACAAAGCCAACGCGCTGGTCATTGGCTCGAACCGTGTTCTCTGTGAGCATGCGCTTGATCGCAAAAGGCTCCTTCGACCAAGAGTGCTGGATCGCCTCCCAGACCTGCTCCTGGCGCCCGTGGTCAGGGTTGACGGTGAATGCCATCAACTGGGTGAGCGTCAGGGTGCCCTCGGCATAGTGATCAAGGAGCTTTGGGGAGACGGCGGCGAGTTTCAGCCGCTGGCGCACGATGGTGACCGGAACAAAGAACCTGGCGGCGATGTCCTCCTCATCAACACCGTTCTCGCGCAAGGCGGCGAACGCCCTGAATTGATCGAGCGGATGCAGGTCGGCGCGCTGCACGTTTTCGGCAAGGGAATCTTCCTCGAGTGCGATTGCGCTGCCGGCGTCGACGACGACACAGGGCACTGGCTGGTGCTTCCCCATGCGTTTCTGTTTCACCAGCAATTCGAGGGCACGATAGCGCCGGCCGCCCGCAGGGATTTCGAACGTTCCGGTTTCCTTGCCGTCGGCGTCGAGCAGCGGCCGGACATTGAGGCTTTGCAGCAGCCCGCGACGGGCGATGTCCTCGGCAAGATCCTCAATCGAGATGCCGGCCTGAATACGGCGGACATTCGATTGCGACAGCACGAGTTGGCTGAAGGGGATGTCGCGCGAGAGGTTGAGCGCGATCATGGGTGTAGCCTTTGCCATGGCAGATCTCCATAACGGGCGGCCGGAAAACTCTCTCCCGGCCTCCAAACCCGTCACGAAGCAAGGCGCCGCCCTCTTACTCCGAGGACGGCGCCGAACTGTCAGTGGGGAGACGGACTGGATCGGGGAGCCGACCGACTGCGTTACGCAGCTTTTTCGAGTAATCTCTTTGCCTTGGCTTCGAGATCGAGCCGCGCATCCTGGTGCGGGCGGCTTCGCGCGATGGCGGTGATGCCTTGCACGAAGTCAAAGATGGACACTGGCGGCCGACCTTCCTCGCGCAGCACAGTCTCGATGATCTTGCCGGTCTCGGCCTTCGAGAAGCCGGCCTTGCGCAGGAAATCGCTCCGATCGTCATCGTTGCGGGCGACGATCGTCTCGCGGGCCGATCTGATGCTGGTGATGAACGGCTGCGGCGATGAATTGGCAAACCGGGTCAGTGCCGGTGCCGCCTCGCGGGCGAAGCGGAAGTCCGCGAGTTTCGAATGCCGGATCGTGATCTGCTGAAAATCTTCGACACCCCAGAGATTGCGGTTCTGACAGACGGCGCGAAGGTAAAAGCTGGCGATTCCGAATGTTCGCGCACCGACTTCAGAGTTCCAACAATAGAATCCGCGAAAATACAGATCCGGCTCGCCGCTCGGCAAACGACCAGCCTCAATCGGGTTGAGATCGTCGACCAGAAACAAGAAAATATCCCTATCGCTCGCGTAAAGCGTAGTCGTTTCTTTCGAGATTTCGGTGTGGGGGTTGTACATGCCGGTGCCCCAGTCGAGGACGCCTGGAACCTTCCAGCGCGTATCTCCGGTCCCGTTGCCGGCTATCCGCCTCACCGACTCGACCAACTGGTGGTCGAAAATCCTGCCGTAATCGGGACCGGTCGCGGCACGCAGTTCGGTGCGGCCGTCGTCAATTTCGTAGGTTTTGATCTGTTCGGAGCGATGAGCGGCGAGACCGTACTGCAGATTGATCGCCGCGAGCGGAGCCGGCAGTTCCCGCAGGTATGAGGCCGGCGCACCGACCAGGCTCGACAACTGTCCAAACGACCAGTTGGTCGGCGCGATCGGCGTGTCGGAGCCCGGAACGATCAGTCGCAGACGCTCCGGGTCATTGTTGCTGGCCTCGACGCGGATCGCAGAACTCTCGACCGTCCGCGTTCGGCTGCGCTCGGTTCGAGTAACGACCGAAGCGTGCAGGTCGGCGAGTGATAGGTATCTCTCGTCGTCCGGTCTCGAATGCCACTCCGAACTCACTCGGCCAACTCGCTCGCCGCGGCTCGCATCGACCTTGTAGCCACTCCGCCTATCGCGGGTATCGGCCGCCATTACAATCTGGGTCACGGGTATTCTCCACGACGGGCGCCGGGAGACTCTCTCCTAGCCCTGATCCGTCATGAACGCTTCCACACTCCTCTATCTCTCGGCGCTGGAAACAGGAGGGGTTCCGCGTCGTCCCGATGCGGAGCTCCGGAGCGGCCATGTGGCGAGAAGCACACGGGCAATACCACCAGCGGTGCCAAGCCTCAGGCGCTTTCGGATCCCGACCGTTTTGGCAATTTTGTCAATTCTGTCAGCAGATCGTCCGACGACAACCGCCGTTGGCCTGGTTCCACGGAAGAGGAGATCACACCCAGAATTCGCCGGTTCAGGCTTAAGTCGGGGGGGTGCCCGGAGGGGGCATCTTTCAATGTGCTGTACTTCCAGCGCGTCACTTCGGCGCTTTGGAGAAAGTCGTGATCACTAAGAACAGCGCCGGCAATGAGCCGGCGACGAAGTCGGCAAGCCAGGAGGAGCATGCCACTGAGCAGCCGACGATCGTCTACACGGTTGGCCCGAAAGGGGGCGTCGGCAAGTCGACGGTGGCGCGCCTCGTGATCGACGGCTGCAAAGCCGCCGGTCGCGATGTGTCGATCATCCAGATCGACCGCGCGCCTACCCTGCCTGAGCTCTATGAGGGGATTACCACCACCATCGTGGCCCCGTCGGCAGAAGATCTGCGCATCGACCCGCTCTCGGCGGTTCGCGTCTTCGAGCCGTTGGACCTGGCGGTCAGCAGCATCGCCCTGCGCAAGGGCGTGCTGGTCGTCGATGTCGGCGCCGGCCACAACACGGGCGCACTGCTGCATTTCATCAGCAGGAGCCGCTTCGACAACTATCTCGGCAGTCACGAGGTGAAGGCCGTAGCGCTGGCAGTGACGACTGCCGATAGCAGCGCGATGACGCAGACGGCGTCGGTGATCGCCGACCTGGAGCAGGTGCATCCTTCTGCCGAGATCGTTCCGGTCCTCAACGCCTACGGTGGCAGCTTCCGCTTCATTGCCGGCAGTCCTGCGCGGAAGTGTTTCGCGGAACGCATCCAGCCTGCCCTGAAGGGGCGCCGCCACCTGTCCTTGCCCGCGGTCGCAGAGGGTGCCTGGCCACTCTTCGAGGCCGTCGGCATGACCTTCACTGAAGCGATGATGGTATCGGAGGACGAACTCATGGCTCGTCTCGGGCTGTCGCGCGCCGTCGCTGTGGCGGTGCGCGCCGATGTCGCGGACTTCCTCGCGGAAGTCTGGCCGCGCCTGGGCGCCGTGGTGGGCTTTGACGTGGAGAAGGCCAATGGCTAGCACTCCGGCCAAAGTGATGGACCGGATCGCCAGCAACAGGGCGCGCGGCAAGTCCGCGCGCCTCTATCTGCGTCGGAACATTGCGACCTTTCCGATCCGCGAGGTGGCCAAGGTGCCCCGCTCGACCTTGAAACGGCTCGAGGTCGAATTGCCCACAGACGCGACTGCTAAGCCGATAAGCACGCCGAAGAAGGCTGAACCGGTCGACGCGAAGTCAAGCGCCGCTGCACCCAAGAGCGGCACGACCCAGAACCCGGAGCGAGTTCCCTCGCTTCTCGAACTGCTAATCCTCGGCATCGTAGTCGTCACCGCAGTCACCGTGGCTGCCTCGTCGGGCGAGCGCCACGCTCGGTGGCTGCTTCATCATGTTGGATTGTTCAGCGGCGATGAGATGGGACTCTGTCTGCGCCTCGATGCGTTGACCGACGACTGCAGCTTCGAGGTCAGGGCCAACGATCTATCCATGACGCGGGTGGCGGAACTCATCGGTGTTCCGCTGGCGACGCTCGCTGCCAAAAACCCAAATCTTTCACCGAACGACCCGCTCCCAAGCGGAGCGCATGTTCGCATCAAACGAACGGGAGACCGGAGTGAATAGTAAGCAACACGCCCTTACCCCGGTGCCGGACGAGACCAAAGCTCGTGGCGCCGCGTTCACCGCATTCGTCCTCGCGGCGATTGTCGTAGCCGCCTTTGTGTTTGCCATTCTTCCGATCAGGGGTTGGAACGCTGTCGCTGGTCACACGGCGTATTTCGATCTCAATGCCCTCGTGGGTCTGGTCGGCGAGTTGGTCGCGGAGGCCGCGCCGATCTACCCGACCTCTTCTGATAATGGGCTCGTTCTTTTAATCAACTTCATTGGCTACTTTGTTGAGTGGCTGCTCGTTCCGCTCAGTTTTCTCGTTGCGTTGCCGGCGCGACTGGCTGGGGCCGACCTCTCAACCGATGTGTCGATCCGACTGATCGGTGTAGTTGTGGCGGGTCTGGTGGCCGCGGACCTGGTGTTTAGGCACGTCGCTAGCCGGGCTCCGCATCACCGTCGCGCAACTTGGATCGATGGCCCCAGGGTGCTCTGGTTCGGCGAGGCTATTGCTGCTGCCGGCGGTCTTCTTCGGCCAATGATCAAGGAAGCACCCGTTGGTGTTACCCTGGCGCCGGGCCTGCAATTGCCCCGACTGGCGGAGCATGAGTCCCTCTTCATCATGGGTCTCCCTGGTTCGGGAAAGACTGTGATCGCGGAGGGGATCATGCGGCAGGCGGTAGAGCGCAAGGAGCGTCTGCTCTGCCTTGACGTAAAGGGGGGATTGTTCCGACGGATCACCAGGGTGTTCGGCAAGGGCACCGCAAGTGTCGTCGGCCTCGGACGAGGATGCGGGGTCTGGGCAATCGGTCAGGACTTGCGAAGCCGGCAGGCGGCACAGCGGATTGCCGCCCTTCTCATTCCGGATTCCAAGGACCCGGTCTGGTCGGCAGCGTCCCGGCTTCTGTTCGCGGGCATGCTCGTCAAGCTGCGAGAAACACGCGGTCGGAACTGGGGCTGGACGGACGTGAAGCACTCAATATCGCGTCCCGTGGAGGCGATTGCCGCAGAACTGGCCCCCACAATGCAGCAGGTCGCCGAACTGCTGCGCAACCGGGAGGGAGAGCCGACATCGATGGCCCTTTCCACAATCTTCAACATGATCTCGCACGTGGACGACTTCGTCGGCGTGTTCGCCGACATGGAAGCTGCCGGCTGGCCAAAGATCTCTCTCGCCAAGTGGGTAGTGGCTGAGGCCCACCCGGTCTTAGTCCTGCAGCACGACCTTGGAAATGCCGAGCTTTCGGGACGACTGATCGCGACCATGCTGAGTGTCGTTGCCAGTGAGTTGCTGAGTAGCCGGGTCGAGGACGGCGTCGACCACGGCATCTGGCTTTTTGCCGATGAGTTGCCTCGCTTCTCCGGCGCGGCCGGCGATGTCTCGTTGTTGGCGTCTCTCGGTCGCTCACGCGGAATCAGAATCGTGGCGAGCGCGCAAAGCATCGCGCAGTTGGAGGAGAAGCTGTCGGCAACCGGTGCCGAGGCACTGTTGGAGAATTTCGGCAAAGTCGTCATATGCAAGGTGCGGCCGGGCAAGAATGCCGAGCAGATTGCCGAAACACTCGTCGGGCAGGCAACGTTCGGGGTGAATGTTGGCAAGGATGGCGAACAGTCGATCCACAAGCTGCCAGCCCTGTCGCCTAGTGAAATGGCAAAAGCGCTGGGCCTGACTATGGACTGGCGCGGCGGCAAGTCAATCCGGGCTGCGGTCGCCGGGCTGGGCGATGTCTACGTGCTGGAGTGGAAATTCAGCGAGTGGACTGGCCTCCCCGGCTGACAAGGCAAACCCTTCGAAAGACTACATGGCGGCCGCGGGCATTTTGTTCGCGGCCGCATCCTTAAGGGAGGGGGGTGCCCGGAGGACGGGTTTTCAGCTTCGGTAGTCTCGCCTGTGAACGTGAGCACAGGCGCAATGGTCGCAACGATCGCGGCGGGGACTTCCGCCCAGTACTACATCGAGACGACGGACTACTATCTTGGCGGGCGGGAGCCTGCCGGGCGCTGGATTGCCGTCGCACCGGGACTGCCGCTGGCGATCGGTGCCGTCGTTGAGCGGACGGACTTCGAACAGATTCACGCCGGCCTGCGCCCCGACGGCTCCGTGTTGCTCTCTACCGTCGGCGTCGGCGGTCCGCGCCGCCGCATTGGCGGGTACGACGCGACCTTCTCAGCACCCAAGAGCGTCGCACTGCTGTGGGCGATCGCCGATGACGAATTCCGGGCCAGTCTGGAGGCCGCACAGTCCAAGGTGGTCGCCCAGGCCATAGGTCTGGCGGAAGACTACGCTGCCTTCTGTCGGTTTGGCCGAGGCGGCATCCGCCGGGAGAAGACCTTCCTGACAGTCGCGGCCTTCCAGCACGGCGACTCCCGCCCCGCTGAGCACGCCGACGGCCAGACTTTCTCCGATCCTAACCTTCACACCCACTGTGTGGTCATCAATGCCGGTCCCCGGCGGGACCGTAGCGGCGAGAACCGACAGGACGCTGACTCTGGCGCCGCCGACTTTGGTGCCCTCGACGGTACCGCCCTGTTCGCTGCCAAGATGTGTCTGGGAGCCCAGTACCACGCCTCCTTGTCGTTCGAGTTGATGCGACTCGGGCTGAGCGTCGAGGCCACCGGCAAGAACGGCCTCTTCGAGGTCCGCGGCGTTCCAGTCGACCTTATCAAATACTTCTCGGCCCGACGGAAGGAGATCGAGGACGAACTTGCCGCGTCCGGCATGGCAAGCTCAGATTCGCCTGCATTGGCAGCGTCGATCGCCCGCAAGTCGCGCAAGGCCAAGCAGGAGCATGAGGTCGAGGATCGGCATGCCGATTGGCGCGCCCGGGTCGCCGAGCAGGGCCATGACGCCGCCGCTGTCATCGAGGCCAGCCTCGCCGAATGCGAGCAGCGGGAACATCTCGAAGACCGCCTGGCCCGTATTCCTCTCGAGCTGACTGAGCATGAGAGCACGTTCGACCGGCGGGCCCTGCACGGTGCCGTTGCGTCGGCCTTCGTCGGGACCGGAGAAGACCCCAGCCGCGCCGCGTCGGAAGTCGATCGGCTGATTGCTGCTGGTCGGTTCGTTGTGCTGGACCACGACAGCTTCGGTCAGGAAATCCTCACGACGCCCGAAATGCTGCGGCTCGAGCGCGAGATCGGTGAGATGGCGCAGGCGCTGTCGGCGATCAATGCCGAACCGATCAACACCGAGCGGGTCGATGGGCTGATTGCAGGGCACGAGCTCAATGCCGAACAGGCTGCCGCGGTACGCCAAGCTCTCGCAAGCCGGGCCGTCAACCTGATTGAGGGTGCGCCGGGTTGTGGCAAGACGACACTGCTCAAACCGGTGGTGCAAGCGCTGCAGGAAGCCGGTTGTCGCGTCATCGCCGGCGCCACGGCCTGGAAAGGGGCGCATGCCCTTCGCGATGAGCTTTCGATCGAAGCGCGCGCGGTCGATTCCTGGCTCGCCGTTGCCGAACACGGCGGCAACTTCGTCGATGAAAATACCGTCTTGGTCATCGACGAGGCCGGCCTGCTTTCAAGCCGGCAGATGCACGCCTTGCTGAAGGCCGTCAGTGGCGAGCATTTTTTTGCGGGCAATGGCCGTCGCCGCCTGCTCCTGCTTGGAGACCGGAACCAACTCCAGAGCGTTGGCGCCGGATCCGGCCTTCGCCTCGTCGCCAACGCGCTTTCGGTTACGCGGGTGGACCGCATCATTCGCCAGAATGAGCAATGGGCGCGCGACGCGGTCACCGATTTCGGCAAGGGCCGAGCCAAGGAAGCACTCGGGGCATACCGCGACCATGGGATGATCCATGAGGTCAACGGCACGGGAGCAAATGTGAGGACCTTGGTCGACGCCTGTAACCGGGCGCGGACCGAATCCAGCAATGCATCGGTCCTGATGGTCACCAAGACCAATGCCCAGGTTCGCGCCATCTCGACTGAGGTCCGCCGGCGCATGCGCGAACAGGGCGAGATTGTCGGTCCCGACCAAACAATATCTGCTGTTTCGGCCTCCGGCCATGCAGTCGCGCTGCCGGTTGCCCAGGGGGATCGTATCCGCTTCCTGAAGCGCGCAACGCTCGATGGCACCGAGGTCATCAACGGGGCGGAGGGCCGAGTCGAGGCGATCCGGGTGGGGGAGACGGTCGAACTGACCGTCACTACCCAAGACGGCCGGATCCGGTTTTCGCCCGACCAGATTGCCGATGAGCATGGCCGGGCCCGCATCGACCATGCGTATGCCAGTACCATTCATGGCGCGCAGGGAATGACAGTCGAACGGGCATTTGTCTGGCTCACGCCGGGTATGGACCGCCACGACATCTACGTGGCGGCGAGCCGCGCTCGAGCAGAAACCCGATTCTTTCTAGATCGCCAGGGGCTGGACGCAAGCCTCAAGGCCAGCTTGCCACTCGACCAGCGCCGCCAGGAGGAAACTATCCAGTTCGAGGAGCGGCTGGACTTCCTCGCGACTCAACTTTCACGAGCACGGCTGAAACGCACCACCCAGGACTTTCAACCGGTCCCCGATCAACAGCCGTCCCTGTCGGCGTCACAGGAGCGCCAGAGCCAGGGTCGCGGGCGCAACCAGGTCGCGGAGATCGGCCTTGACTGACGCGGGCGGCAAACGCGGAAGGACGGGGTCCGGGCCGCTCACAGCTTCCTCTTCGAGGGACAGCAATCGGGAACCGTCGGCAACCAATGTCGAGGACAACTGGCCCGAGGGAGTTCCCGTTGCCACCGGCGAGCTCGAGGTCATCGAAATCTGGCTGCGCACGCTGCTCGACGAACTGTTCGGAGGCGACGATGCATAGGCGGATTCAACCACAGGGCCGGGCCCCGCCTCACGGCTCCATAGCCTTACCTCACCGATTTCTCCAAAGGAGGCCTGAAATGGCGAACCAATTTGTTTCAGCGGCGGCTTACGCACAGCGAGTGCTGACGTACCCCGAGCAGGAAGCGCCTGCCGTTTTGCGGCAGGTTCTCGAATTCATTGCAACCCTCGCCGAAGGCTGGACGGGCTGCTCCCTGATGACAGCGATCGACGTCGACGACGGCTGGCACTTCTACGACGATGACATCCCGCTGGCGGATGCCATCGTGGACCTGAGTGATCGCCCCGAGGCGGTCGGGCAGCTCGCCGAAGCGTTGGTAGCTGGTAAGTTGGCCTATGACGTCGCTCCGTGGACGGCTAGCGACGACGGCTCTGGTGTTGAGCCGGCGATCTGGGTCACGAGCAAGACGGGAGGCTACGTCATCGCGCATATCGCCCTTCATCCGCGCCTCGGATGCCTCCGGGTTCAGATTTGTTAGGCTGACCCAATGAAGCGCCTTCGAGGCGCTCCATTTTGTCATTGTTTAAGATTCACGTTTTTGTACAATGACTTAAAGCCACCATACATGGTGCAGACTACGCCCGGAGAAGCACAATGAATGTCCATATGGCGAAGACTACCGAAGAAGTGGCAGGCGAGCATTCGGCAACGGCTCTGCGTGCCTGTGGATACTTTCGGGTCTCGACCGGACGGCAGGCGGAAGGTGATCTGTCGATCCCCGATCAGCGCAAACAGGTGACTTCCTTCTGCGAGGCGCGGACTTGGACTCTCGTCACCGAATACGTCGAACCGGGGGCCTCAGCGACCGACGATCAGCGACCGGAATTCCAGCGCATGATCGAACGGGCAACTGACGATGATCGTCCCTTTGATGTCATAGTCGTTCACAGCTACTCCCGATTCTTCCGCGACTCCTTCGGTCTCGAAATGTACATCCGCAAGCTCGCCAAAGCGGATGTGCGGCTCATTTCCGTAACCCAGGAATTGGGTGACGACCCCGCGCAGGTCATGATGCGCCAGGTGATCGCGCTGTTCGACGAGTACCAGTCGCGCGAGAATGCCAAACATGTGCTGCGAGCGATGAAGGAGAACGCCCTACAGGGCTACTACAACGGCAGCCCGTTGCCACTCGGCTATCGCGCCGTCGAGGTTGAAAGGAAGGGCGCCCGCATCAAGAAGCGCGTCGAGATCGACCCGGTCGAACAGCAGCTCGTCGAACTGATCTTCAAGCTCTATCGGCACGGCGATGGCGAAACCGGGCCGCTCGGGACCAAGGGGCTCGCCAAGTGGCTCAACAGCGGTGGCCACCGGACGCGGTCTGGAGCCCGGTTTGGCGTCGGCACCGTCCACGGCATTTTGACCAATCGGGTCTATATCGGCGAAATGGCCTTCAACCGCCGGAGCACAAAGACCGGCAAGGCAAAGCCCGCTTCCGAGCATATCATTGTCGAGGTCCCTCCGATCATCGACCGCGTCGAGTTCGAGCGCGTCCAGCAGACGCTCGTTGCCCGCAATCCGAAGAATACGGCGCCAAGGGTCGTGACGGGTCCCATCCTGCTCACGGGCCTCGCCACCTGCGGGACGTGCGGGAGCGCCATGACTTTGCGCACCGGCACCTCCAAGACTGGACGCGTCTACAAGTACTACACCTGTTCAGGTGCGGCGCGGGTCGGTGACAGCATGTGCAAGGGTCGGTCGATTGCCATGGACAAGCTCGATACAATGGTGGTTGATCGGCTTTCCGATCGGTTGTTCACGCCGGATCGACTATCAGAGATTGTCAGTTCGCTTGCGCAGCGCCGTGCCGAAAAAGACGCAGAGATCGGCCGCCGCATCGCTGCGCTGGAAGCCGAGGCAATCGAGGCCGAAGATAAGCTGAAGCGCCTCTATCGCATGGTCGAAGATGGCGTTGCCGAACTCGATGACATCCTGCGCGATCGTATCGCAGCGCTTCGTTCTGACCGCGAGCGAGCGCAGGCTGCCCTGGATCGTATCCGTCCCCAGATCGCCAAAGATGCAGTCTCGCCTGCGATGCTGGAAAAGTTCTGCCTCGGCATGCGCAAGAACATCGCGACTGGCGAGATAGGCTTCCGCCGGACCTATCTTCGTTCAGTCATCGATCGCGTCGAAATCAATGACGAGGTCATCCGCATCATCGGAGACAAGGCGACCCTTGAAGACGTGATCGCCGGTAAGTCCGGGGTTCGCAGTTTTGCACGGAAGTGGCGCGCCCGAAGAGATTCGAACTCCTGACCCCCAGATTCGTAGTCTGGTGCTCTATCCAGCTGAGCTACGGGCGCCTGTTGCGCCGAGCGGTTTCGGCGAACGGCGTGACCCATACATTGGGTGATCTGGCATTGCAAGCCGGGTGAAGCAGGGAAATTGACACAGGTGTGGACGGTTCAGGCGATGCGGATGGCATGCGGCAGGGTCACGTCGAAACGGGTGCCCAGCGGCTGGTCGACATAGTTGAGGCGGCCGCCATGGGCTTCGGTGAGCTCGCGGGCGATGGCGAGGCCGAGGCCGGTGCCGCCGGCCTTGGCGGAGCCCTCGAAGGCGACGAACAGGTTCTCGCGGGCCCGTGGCGGCAGGCCCGGGCCGTTGTCCGAGACGGTTAGGACGAGCCAGTCGGGGGTCTCGTCGAACACGACCTCGACATAGGGCTCCTCGATCTTGCCGTTGGCCGCCTCGAGGGCCTCGCGCGCATTCTTGAACAGGTTGTCGAAGATGCGCGCGAACTGGTCGGGGTCGGCGGAAATGCTCACCGCGTCGGGCACGCCATTGCGCCAGCGGATGGAGGGATGGCCGACGAGCCCGGCATCGAACGCGGCCTCGTCGAGCAGCAGGTGGAGATCGACCGGGACGGGCCGCGGCGGTGTCGCGCTCTGGCGGCCGTAGTCGAGCACCGACTGGGCGAAGCCGATGGCCTTGTCGATCGACTGCACCAGCCGCGGGGCGAGGCGCTGCACCTTGGGATCGTCGACATTGGCCACCTGGTCGGAGAGCAGCTGGGCCGAAGTGAGCGTATTGCGCAGGTCATGGTTGATCTTGGCGACCGCGAGGCCGAGATCGGCGAGGTGCCGGCGCTGGCGCAGCATGGAATAGAGGTCGGTCTCCATGGTGGCGAGCCCGCGCTCCATGACGCCGATTTCGTCCTGGCGATCGGACGGTGCCATGATCAGCCCGGGATTCTCGGGGGCCTCGGAGAAGTCGACCATGTTGGCGGTGAGGCGGCGGATCGGTGCGATGAGGATGCGCGACACGAAGACATAGAGCACCGCCGAGGTGATGATCGCCAGAATCAGCGAGAGAAAGAAGAGGTTGCGCGAGTAGACCAGCAGGTCTGCCCTGAGCGGCGCCTCGGGCATCAGCACCTCGATGACGCGGTCGGGCTGGCCATTCTCCTCGCCGACGATGCGCAGGGTGCGGTTGGAGCCGAAGAGCAGCGTATCGAGGACGCCCATGATCAGCGTGGCGGGGTCGCGCTGGCGCATGTCGACGGTCACGGCCTCGCGCGGCAGCTCGACATTGTCGAGGGCAAGCAGCTGGCTCTGGCCCTCGCGGCGATAGACGATGGCGAGGGCGCCGGCCGAGTTCAGCAGCCGGTCGGTGAGCGTGCGCGGCAGGTTCATGGCGTCGGGCACGGCATCGAGCACGTGGGCCGCGACAGTGCCGACGCGGAGACGGTCGTTCAGCCAGCTCTGGCGGAAGTTTGCGGCCGACGGCAGGTAAATCACCACCTCGACCGCGAGAATCACCACGATGATGGTGGCGATGATCTTGACGGAGAGGCCCGAGAACGGGCCCGGCATCGCGCGGGTCTGTGTGGCCATTGAGCGATGCTTACCCGGAAAAGCCCTTCCTTTCCAGCGACAGGCGCAAAGATGCTGTCAGCCGAGCAGGCGGTTGAGGGTGAGCCAGTGTTTCAGCAGCGGATTGGCCGCCTCGGAGCGCTGCAGCTCGGCGCCCAGGCGCACGGCGATATCGGCCCGCGAGGGATAGGGCGCCGCAAAATCGGCGAGCCGGCTGGCATTGAGCCCGCCCGCCATGGCGAGGGCGAAGAGCGAGACAAGTTCCGCGGCGCCGGTGCCGACGACGCCGGCCCCGAGGATGCGGCCGGACCGGTCGGTGACGAGCTTGGCGACACCGTAGGTCTGGCGCGAGGCGCGGGCCTGGTCGTTCTCGGCGAAGGCGAGCCGGGTGACGCGGAAGTTGATCCCGTGGCGGGTACGCGCCGTCACTTCGTTGAGGCCGACCTCGGCAATCTCGGGGTCGGTCGAAACGAGCCGCGGCACAACCTGCGGATCGGGCCGGGCGACGAGACCGAGGAGCGCACTGCGCACCACGGCGCGGGCCTGATGCGCGGCTGCCTGCACCGAATGCCCGCCGGCGACGTCACCCACGGCGTAAATGCGCGGGTTCGTCGTCTTCAGCGTCGGGCCCAGCTGCAGCTGGCGCGGATCGGCCTTGCTGCGCTTGATTCCGGCCTTGTCGAGGTCGAGGCCATCGAGATTGGGCAGGCGTTCGCCGGCGACGAGGATATGCGAGGCATCCAGCAGGCGGTCCTGCTCGCCCGAGCGGATGGCGACGCCGATGCCCATCGAGCGGCCCTGGATGGCGGCGACGCCGGTATGGGGGAGAAGGGTCACGCCCTCCTCGGCCACCTGCTTCAGCGCCACGACGGCGAGTTCGGGGTCCACTCCCTCGAGCAGGTTGCCCGGCGCGACCACAGTGACCTCCGAGCCGAGGCGGGCATAGGCCTGGGCCAGCGCGACAGCGGCGGCACCGCCGCCGATGACGACGAGGTGGGTGAGCTTGCGGGTGTTGTCGAGGATGGTCTCGGTGGTGAAATAGGGCACCGCATCGAGACCGGGGATCGCCGGAACCGGCGCCCTGGCGCCCGTGGCGACGACGAAGCGGCGGGCGCGGATCTCGGTATCGCCCACCTGCACGGCCTTGCGGCTGACAAAGCGCGCGCCGCCGCGCAGAAGCTCGATGCCCAGGGCCTCGAGCCTTGCTACCGAACTGTCGGGGGCGATGGCGGCGATCACCTGCTCGACATGGTCGTGGACGCGGCGGAAATTGACCTTGGGCTCTTCGCTCGCGATGCCGAACGCGGCGCCGTCCCGCATGGCGCGGGCCTGGGCAGCGGCGGCGAACAACGCGGCAGCCGGCACGGCGCCGGTGCCGAGAGCATTGCCGCCCAGCCGCGCCTTTTCGACGAGGACCACTTCAGCGCCATAGTTGCGGGCCAACTCGGCGACTGCAAGTCCGCCCGATCCGGCCCCGATGACGCAGAGATCGGGAGTAAGGATATCGGCCAATCTTGCCCTCTTGATGCGCCGGGGCCCCATAACCCCCGGCCTCAATAGCACCCGGTGGTTGCGGGACAATAGTGGGCGGGGCAAGGGCCGTGTGGAAATCGGCGTATTTCGGCCTCGCACACCGGCATTTCTGCCGCACAGGGTCGCGTTGACTTCGCAGGTTCCTTTCCCTATAAGCCGCCCCAATCTGCCGTAAGCGCCCTAGCGAGGGTGCAGCCCGGCATGCAACTGCCCGTAGTTGAGAATTAGGGAACCGCGCGCCGGCGTGGTCAGATCGTATGTCGAAACGCACTTTCCAGCCGAGCACGCTCGTTCGCACCCGTCGGCACGGCTTCCGCGCCCGCATGGCGACCAAGAACGGCCGCAAGATCCTGAATCGCCGCCGTGCCGTCGGCCGCGCCAAGCTGTCGGCCTAAGGCGACGGCCGTGCTCACGGCCGGGTCGCAGGGGGCAGCCTTGCGGCGCCTCAGGAAACGATCGGAATTCCTCAGAGCCGCCCGGGGCCAGCGCGTCGGGCGCTCTGCGTTTTCGCTTCAGGCGAACGCACGCGAGATTGATGAACCCGGCATCGGGTTCACTGTTACCAAGCAGATGGGCAACTCGCCCGAGCGCAACCGGATCCGCAGGCGCCTCAGGGCTGCCGCGAAGGCTTGCGAGAACGGGTTCGAGCCACGACATGACTACGTGCTCGTCGGTCGCCGCGAGGCGCTGAGCATGCCTTTCGGCCAGCTCGTCAACGAGCTCGCCACCTCCATTTCCAAGATACACTTGAAGAAGAAGAGCTGATGCAGTCCGAAAACAACCGCAACATGATCATTGCGATCGTGCTCAGCGTCGTAGTGCTGTTCGGATGGCAATTCTTCGTGGCCGGGCCGCAACTCGAGCAGGCGCAGCGCCGTGCCGAGGCCGAGACCGCCGCCCAACTGCAGCCGACTGCCGATCAGGGCCTCGCGACACCCGCGGGCACTGCTGCGCCCGGCGCGGCCCCCGCTGCAGCGGCCTCGGGCGATGCCACCCTGCCCGGCACCTTCGCCACCCGCGACGCGGCGCTTGCGGCTTCGCCGCGCGTCGCCATCGACACCCCGGCGCTGTCCGGCTCGATCAGCCTCACGGGCGCGCGCATCGATGACGTCAGGCTCAAGGAATACCACGAGACCGTCGACCCCAACTCGCCGATCATCACGCTGCTGAGCCCCGCGGGTGGCCCGGGCGGCTACTATGTCGAGCAGGGCTTTGCCACCGCCGACGGCGCGCAGGCCACCCCGCCTGATGCGACGTGGGCTGTCGAGGGCGACAACCAGACGCTGACCCAGGCGACCCCGGTGACGCTGCGCTGGGACAATGGCGCCGGCCTCGTCTTCCGCCGCACCATCAGTGTCGACGACCACTACCTGTTCACCGTGGTCCAGTCGGTCGAGAACGCCGGCACCGGCGACGTCATGCTGTTCCCCTTCTCGCGCGTCGTGCGCCAGGGCATGCCGCATGTGCAGAACTTCTTCGTCCAGCACGAAGGCCCGCTGGGCGTGCTCGGCACGAACAACCTCGTCTCCAAGAAGTACTCCGACGTTCTGCATGACGGGCAGAACAACTGGACCTCGGCCACCGGTGGCTGGGTCGGCATCGGCGACAAGTACTGGGCGACGGCCATTCTCTCGTTCCCCGGCGCGCCGCTGAACGCGCGCTTCTCGGCCAATCGCCAGGGCACGACCGACGTCTTCCAGACGAGCTTCGTCGAGAGCACCCCGCTCGTCGTGCCGGCTGGCGGCACGGCTGAGAACAAGACCTATACCTTTGCCGGTGCCAAGCAGACGCATGTCATCGACAACTACGACAAGACCTACGGCTTCGACCGGCTGGAACTGCTGATCGACTGGGGCTGGCTGCACTTCATCACCCGGCCGATGTTCGAGCTGCTGAACTTCCTCTACGGAATCCTCGGCAATTTCGGCCTCGCGATCCTCGCGGTGACGGTCATCGTCAAGGCGCTCTTCTTCCCGCTCGCCAACCGCTCCTACGCCTCGATGGCGGCGATGCGGCGCGTGCAGCCGGAAATGAAGGCCATCCAGGAGCGCTTCAAGGACGATCGCGTGCAGCAGCAGCAGGCGATGATGGAGCTGTACAAGAAAGAGAAGATCAACCCGCTCTCGGGCTGCTGGCCGATCCTCATCCAGATCCCGGTGTTCTTCTCGCTCTATACCGTCATCTTCATCTCGCTCGAGATGCGGCATGCGCCCTTCTTCGGCTGGATCGTCGACCTCGCGGCGCCCGATCCGACCAACATCTTCACCCTGTTCGGCCTGATCCCGTGGAACCCGACTGCCGTGCCGGTCATCGGCGGCCTGCTCCACCTCGGCATCTGGCCGCTCATCATGGGCGTCACCATGTGGGTGCAGATGCGGCTCAACCCGCCCCCGCCGGATCCGACCCAGGCGATGATCTTCAACTGGATGCCGGTGATCTTCACCTTCATGCTGGGCTCGTTCCCCGCCGGCCTCGTGATCTACTGGGCCTGGAACAACCTGCTCTCGGTGACCCAGCAGTGGTTCATCATGAAGCGCCACGGCGCCGAGGTAGACCTGCTCGGCAACATCGCGGCAAGCTTCAAGCGCAAGCCAAAGGCGGAAGCCGGCGGCAAGGCGAGCTGACGTACCAAGCGGCGGGGCAACACCCCGCCGTTTTCGTTTTGGGGGAAGCTCATGACCCGGAAGGGCCAAACGTTCGAAGAGGCGGGGGTCGTTGCCTCGTACGTGCATCGGCCACCCTACCCGAGCGCGCTGCTCGACAGGCTCGTCGCCATCGCGCCAGCGCACAACGCACTGCTCGATATCGGCAGTGGACCCGGGAAGATTTCGCGAGCGCTTTCGCCGGTCTTCTCGTCCGTCACAGCGGTGGACCCCTCCGCCAATATGATCGCGCTAGGCAAGAGCCTGCCCGGTGCGGGAGGCAACGTCGTGTGGCTCGAGAGCCTGGCCGAGGACGCGCCGCTCGAAGGGCGCTATGACCTGACTGTTGCGGCCGCCAGCATCCATTGGATGGATCATGTCCGGCTGTTCCCCAAGCTGCAGGCGCATGCGGCTGCCGACCATGTCTTTGCAGTGGTCAGCGGTGATGCGCCACTTGATCCGCCCTGGGAAAAGGACTGGCAGGCATTCCTCGGAAGATGGGTACCGTTCCTGACCGGCAAGTCCCTTGACCCGGCGCGGTGGGAGCGGGAAGGGAACGCCTTTCGGATACATATCGTCGCAAGGGGCGATGAGGACTTCGTCAGTGACCCCTTTGTCCAGAGCGTAGAGGACTTCATCGCGTGCCAGCATTCGCGCGACACCTTTGCGCCGTCCAGATTGGGAGTACACAGCAGCCGCTTCGATTCCGAGCTCGGCGAGATGCTGAGTCCTTACGCGAACGGCGGCCAGCTGACATTTCGCACGCGTTCCAGGCTGACCTGGGGCAGTATCGCGGCGTAGCGGCGTTGCCCGCTGCCCCCTTCCCATCCGCCCCGCCCTCCCCTATTGAACGGCCATGTCCGAGACCCCGTCCAAATTCAGCGAAGACCAGATCGAGGCCGGGCGGCTGCTGTTCGCGCGGCCGTTCCTGTTCACCAAGGGGTGCGTCCGCATCGCCGACCTGCCGCCGTCAGACCGGCTCGAGATCGCCTTCGCCGGCCGCTCGAACGTGGGCAAGTCCTCGCTGATCAACGCGCTGACCGGCACTACCGGGCTTGCCCGCACGTCCAATACGCCGGGCCGGACGCAGGAACTGAACATCTTCGAGAGCCAGCACGCCGATCTCAGGGTCGTCGACATGCCGGGCTACGGCTTCGCCAAGGCGCCCGAGGACAAGGTGAAGCAGTGGACCAGGCTGATCCACCAGTACCTCACCGGCCGGCCGAACCTCAGGCGCGTCTACGTGCTGATCGATGGCCGCCACGGCCCGAACGCCAACGACATCTCGGTGATGAACGAGCTCGACAAGGCGGCGGTGAGCTACCAGGTCGTCATCACCAAGGCCGACAAGCCGAACAAGGCCGAACTCGACGCCGCGATCAAGAAGACCCGCGACACCATCAGGAAGCGCCCCGCCGCGCACCCCGAACTCATCCTCACCTCGAGCGAGACCAAGTTCGGCATGGAACAGCTAAGGGCGGAAATCCGGCAGCTGCTGGAGCAGTAGCTCCCGGTGCTTGGCGCCCCTCACCCTAACCCTCTCCCCAGAGGGGCGAGGGGACGCGAGTTGAACCGCCCGTGCCACAACGCCCCCTCGCCCCTCTGGGGAGAGGGCCGGGGTGAGGGGCGCGGCGCGCACTACCGCGTGAGGAAGCTCCCCAGCCACCCGGCCACATCCTTGCTGTGCGAGGGCGTTGCCACCGAGGCCACGGCCTTCTCCACCACTTCGTCCGGTGCCTTGCCGCGGCGAAGCTCGGCCAGCGCCAGCGTGTAGTCGTCGTGGAACTCCGGGTGCGGCTGGAGGCTCAGGGCCCTGCCGTTGCGGTAAGCGAGCCCGGCGTTCGGTGTGAACTCGGAGGCGAGGAAGACCTCCGCCTCCTTGGGCGGCGCAATGACCTGGTCCTGGTGCGAGCAGGCGATGGAGAGCGCAAGCAGGTCGGTGCCGAGAAACTCCGGGCGCGCCTTCACACCATAGGTATGGCGGCCGAGGCCCCAGCCCTTTTCTGACTTGCGGACGTCGCCACCCAGTGCGTCGGCCATGATCTGGTGGCCGAAACAGATGCCGAGCATAGGCGTGTCCGCTGCATAGGCCGAGCGGATGAAGGCGCGCAGCGGATCGAGCCAGGCATAGTCATCGTAGACGCCTGCCGCCGAGCCGGTGATGAGGATGGCGTCGAGCTTGCCGGCGTCCGGAAAAGCGGCGCCGTCGTGGACCGGGATGGTCTCGTAGTCGAAACCGTGGCCGGCCTCGTCGAACATGCGCTGGAACATCGGGGGATAGGCGCCGAACTTCGGCCGCAGCGGCGCCGGGACGTCGCCGGTCTGGATGATGGTGAGCTTCATGATGCCAATCAGATGGCCCGCTTCGGAGCCGGACGCAAGATGGCGGCACGCATGCCTCCTACCCGCAGTGGCGACACCCGACGCCCTCCATGCACGACCGGTGCTTATTGGCACGAGCAACGCTTGGCGCCGGCCCCGCGCACCGGCCAAGCCCCAAACCACCGTCATCCCCGGGCTTGACCCGGGGACCCATGCGATACTGCGGCCCGCCCGCCTCACCCTTCGGCGGGGTGAAACACCAGCGACACGCCGTTCATGCAGTAGCGCAGCCCGGTCGGCTCGGGGCCATCGTTGAAGACGTGCCCGAGGTGGCCACCGCAGCGGCGGCAGTGCACTTCTGTGCGTGGGTAGCCGAGCTTGGTGTCCGTCGCCTCGCCCACGGCGTTGTCCAGCGGCTGGTAGAAGCTGGGCCAGCCCGTGTGGCTGTCATACTTGGTCTTGGAATCGAACAGTGGCAGGTCGCAGCCGGCGCAGGCGAAGGTGCCGGTCCGGTGCTCGTTGAGCAGCTCGGAGGTGCCGGGGTGCTCGGTGTATTCATGCCGCAGCACCTGGTAGGCGAGCGGGGAAAGGCGCTTCTTCCACTCCTCGTCGGTGAGGGTGAACTCGAACGTGCCTTCGGCAGCGGTGCTGGCCCCCATGGGCCGCAGCAGGGCAGCTGCGCCGAGCGCGGCGACTGCCGTACCGCCGAGCAGAACGAAGCGACGATTGAGACGGTTGGTCGGCATGGGATCGTCCCCTTCTGAGGCTGGTCCAGTCTAATCCGGGCGGGACCGGAGCGGCAGTACAAAAGCATGTGTCCCATCAGGGACGGGACACATGGCCGGATGTCGATGCGATCGTCGCGGAGGTTCCCGCCGAACTCACGTCTTGGGCAGCAGGACCTTGTCGATGACGTGGATCACGCCGTTCGACTGGATCACGTCGGCAATGGTCACGTTGGCGGTGCCGCCGGCTTCATCGGTGATGGTGACCTTGCCGCCATCGGCCTTGAGCCAGAGCTTGCAGCCGCCGACCGTATCGACCTCGTGGGTGCCGCCATCGTCCATCGCCATCTTGGTGATGTCGGCGGCGAGCGCCTTGGCCGGGACGACGTGGCAGGTGAGGATCTTGACCAGCTGCTCCTTGTTCTCGGGCTTCAGCAGGTTGTCGACCGTGCCGGCCGGCAGGCCCGCGAAGGCATCGTTGGTCGGAGCCAGCACGGTGAACGGACCGGCGCCCTTCAGCGTATCGACGAGGCCGGCTGCCGTCACGGCAGCCACTAGCGTGGTGTGATCGGCCGAGTTCACGGCGTTGTCGATGATGTCCTTGGTCTCCGACATCGGCGCGCCGCCAACCATCGGGTTCTCGGCATAGGCGACACCGGCAATGGCGGTGACCGACAGCATGGCGGCGGCGGCAACTGCGCGCAGGGTAGAGAGCTTCATCGTCTGTTCCTTCCTGAATGGTTCCGCGATGTCTTGGTGACAAGGCAGACGGAGTTACGAGCTGCCGTTCAGGTCGGTTTCGGATCACATTTTCGTTCTGGCGGGATAATTCGCCCACATCGGTGAAACTTTGCGGGCCGCGCTTTCGTAAGCGCGACCCTAGATCGATCTGGCGGTACCGACAGCGACGATCGGGCCCTGGGCAACGCCGGTGGGCGAGCCGCCCTTCTGCTCGAGAGTGACGGCGAAAACCGTGCCCGGCTCAATACTGGCGCGGGCATCGGCATCGAGCGGGATTTCGCGGCGCTCGTTCATTGGCAGCACGCCCATGGAGACGGCGGGCTGATCACCCTTGATGTACCAGAGCTCATAGTCCCGGTCGGGCACGGCATCGCCGCGCAGGGACGTCACGCGGACCTGACCCAGCGCCTCGTCGTAGACGGCGATGAACTCGACCCCGAAGCCTTCCTGAGACTCGATGGCCGCCACCAGTTGCGTCGCGAGCTGGGCCGGATCGATCCGGGGCTGCATGAGGTTGAAGCCGATCGCCAGCACCGCCACTGCGGCGGCTGTCGCGGTCAGGCCACGCCAAAGCGGCAGCGAGTTCCACCAGCCCGCCCGCGCCGGGGCGGCATCGCCGAACAGGCGCCGCTCGATGCGCTCGAGGACATGGGCGGGCGCGGGTTCCTCGGCGAACTCGCGGTCGAGCGTCGACAGCCGGCTGCGCCAGAGTTTCAGCTCGGCGGCAAGCGCGGGCTCGGTGGCGAGGCGGCGCGCGAAAGCCGCGCGTTCGCCGCCCTCGAGCAGGCCAAGCGCGTACTCGGCGACCAGGACCTGGTCGTCTTCGCCGCTTCTGCCATGTCCTTCCGTGCTCATGCCGAGAGGCATTCCCTGAGTTTGATGAGGCTCCGCCGGAGCCAGGTTCGCATCGTGTTGAGCGGCACGCCTTGGCGCGTCGCCAGTTCTTCGTAGCTGTAGCCGTCGAGATAGGCGCCGCGCACGCAGTCGGCCTTGTCGGCCTCGAGCGTATCGAGGCAGCCGTCGATCCGGGCGCGCTCCGAGCGATAGATGCTCGACTGCTCGGGGTCAGGCCCGGCGTCGGCGACTTCGGCCGCGACCTCGATGTCGTCGCTCACCGGCCGGCGCGCCCTGAGGATATCGAGGGCATGGTTGCGCGCCACGGCGACAAGCCAGCTGATCGGGCTGTAGGCGCCGGCGACGTAGCGGTCGGCGCGTTGCCAGATCTTGACGTACACCTCCTGCAGCGCCTCTTCGGCTTCAGACCTGTCCTTTAGGATACGCAGCGTCACGCCGAAAAGTTTCGCGCTGGTGCGGGCGTAGAGGTCGCGGAAAGCCGCGCGATCACGCAACGCGGTGCGGGCAATGAGCTCGGCGATCTCCAGGCTGGCGCTGCTGGTCATGGACGGGAACCTAGCCAAAGCCCATGCGTATGCCTATCCCCGGCGCGTCACGAAATCATCGTGATTGTTCTATTGAAGCCACGACCCGGGACGCAAAAGCGCTTTCGACTCCAATGGAATGCGCTATAGGACGGACACAATGGATACTCAGCGCGCTATGCCCGACATCGAAAGTTTTTCCCGTGACGCCGCGGTCCTTTCGCAGGCGCTTCCCTACATGCAGCGCTACGAGGGCAAGACCGTCGTCGTGAAGTACGGCGGCCATGCCATGGGCGACGTCGAGCTGGGCCAGGCCTTCGCGCGCGACATCGCGCTCCTCAAGCAATCCAAGGTCAATCCGATCGTCGTGCATGGCGGCGGGCCCCAGATCGCCTCGATGCTGAAGAACCTCGGCATCGAATCGAAGTTCGAGGGCGGGCTGCGCGTCACCGACAAGCGGACGATGGAAGTCGTCGAGATGGTGCTCGCCGGCTCGATCAACAAAGAGATCGTCGCGCTGATCAATGCCGAGGGCGAGTGGGCCATCGGCCTGTGCGGCAAGGACGGCAACATGGTGTTCGCCAAGAAGGCCACCAAGACCGTCAAGGACCCCGGCTCGAACATCGAGCGCGAACTCGATCTCGGCTTCGTCGGCGAGCCGATTGAAGTCGACCGCACGCTGCTCGACCTGTTGGCGCGCTCCGAAATGATCCCGGTGATCGCCCCGGTGGCGCCCGGCCGCGACGGCCAGACCTACAACATCAACGCCGACACCTTCGCCGGCGCCATCGCCGGCTCGCTCGGCGCCAAGCGGCTCTTGTTCCTCACCGACGTCGATGGCGTTCTGGACGCGAACAAGAAGCTCATCCCCGAGCTCTCGGCCCGCGACGCCCGCGCGCTGATCGCCGACGGCACCATCAATGGCGGCATGATCCCCAAGGTCGAGACCTGCCTCGAAGCGCTCGACAACGGCGTCGAGGGCGTGGTGATCCTCAACGGCAAGACCCCGCACGTGGTGCTGGTCGAGCTGTTCACCGCGCATGGCGCTGGCACGCTGATCGTCCGCTAACAGCGCGAGCGCCCGGCGGTCTGGCTCCAACCACTGAGCGTCATCCCGGCTTTCGCAGGGATGACGGTTGGCAGGTGGGGGTGACCGCGTTTCACCGCCCGACGATATTCAAACCCATCCAGTCGCTCGGCCTTTCCGACCTTGCCGTCAGGTCCTGCCCTGCCCGGCGCGGATTCCGGCTCTCGCGCGGCTGACGGCTGGTGTGGGGAAGGCTGCGCGTCGTCGCTCTCTCGTGCATCGACCTGCCCTCACTGCTTCGGCCACGGGGCACTGACGCACCAGGCGATGGCGTCGACGTCCAGGCAGGCGTCGGCAGCCTGGACGCTACCCGCGAGAATCGTGGCGAACCCGAAGAGGACGGCGGCGGTGATGCCGAAGATGGCGAGGCTGTTCACGATGGCTCCTGTTGCGTTGGTGGGACGCGAGATGGAGCCGGACTTGGCCGGCACGGCGACCGACATGTGGCATTTTACGGAAAGTCGTCAGCAATGGTTAGCCAATTGCCAACGTGTTGCCGCCCGGCACCAGAGCCGGCCGGGATGCCAAAAACAAAGGGCGCCCGCAGACGCCCTTTGCATCATGCCTCGGCGACGTCCGGTAGCGAGGCCGGTGCCCCGGCGCCCTCGCTGGGCGGCCTGATCTTGAGGAACGGCACCAGGATCACCACCAGGCTGAACGAGATGATCTGGTAGACGATGGCCGGCGCCGCCGCCTCGGCGAAGGCGACATGCGGGGCCTCGCCGGCCGCAAACCCGGCCGCGAGCTGGGTGAAGAAGATCTGCCCCACCAGTGCCACGCCGATCGCTCCACCGACCTGCTGGAAGGCCTGCAGCGCACCCGAACCGGCGCCGGCATCGCGCGGCGGCACGCCCGCCAGCACCGACTGGAACAGGCCCGAGAAGCCGAGGCCGAGACCGAGGCCCGCAATCAGCAGCGGCGGCAGCAGGGTCCAGTGGTCGACGCTGTCGCCGAGCCCGCGGATGATCAGATCAAGCCAGGTGATGCCGACCACGAGCGTTGCGGCGCCGAGCGCCAGCCGGGTGCGGAGATAGCGCTGGCCGAGCCGGCCGATGAACAGCGAGACGGCGAGCACGCCGATCGAGAACGGCGTGTTCACCAGCCCCGACTCGAGCGGTGTGAAGCCGTAGCCCGACTGCAGCATCAGCGAGATGACCATGAACATGGCCGGCACGCCCGAGGCGAAGATCGTGGTGATGAGCAGGCCGAGCAGGTAGTTCGGATTGCTGATCAGGCTGAAGTTCAACAACTGCGGCTCGTTGATGCGGGCGCGGTGGCGCTCCCAGATGACGAACAGGCCGGCAAGCAGCAGGCCCACCGCCATCACGGCCCAGAGCCAGGTCGGCCAGCCCAGGGCGTGGCCTTCGACCAGCGGAAAGACGAGGGCGACGATGGCCGTGACGAACAGGCCGATGCCGACGAAATCGTTCTTCAGCGTGGGATGGCCGGGGGTGCGCGGAATGAGATACCAGCCGGCGACCACGGCGAGGATGCCGAACGGGATATTGACGAGGAAGATCGGACGCCAGTCGAGGCCCCAGAGGTTCGCGCCGATCAGCAGGCCACCCACGATCGGGCCGGCGACGGCGGCAAGGCCGGAGCTCAAGCCGAACAGCGAGAAGGCCTGGCCCTTTTCCTCGGGCGGGAAGGTGACCTGGGCGATGGCGAGGACCTGCGGGGTCATGGCGGCGCCGGCGAGGCCCTGCAGCACGCGGGCGATGATCAGCCACTCGATCGAGGGCGCGAGGCCGCAGAAGGCGGAGGCCAGCGTGAAGGCGGCGACGCCGATGAGGAACATGCGGGTGCGCCCGACGATGTCGCCGAGCCGGCCGAAGGGCAGCAGGCCGAGTGCGAAGGCGAGAACATAGGCGGCGATGACCCATTCAATATGGCTCGCATCGGCCCCCAGGTTCTGCTGCAGGCTGGGGAGCGCGACGTTGACGATGGTGACGTCGATGAGATTCATGAAGCTGGCGAGCAGCAGCACGGCGAGCGCCACCCAGCGGCGCGGATCGGCGTCCGCCTTGGACTGCGGCACATGGAAATGCGAAGACATGGACTAGTTCCTGGTCGGTACCTGGTTGCGAACGGCGCGGCGCAGCTCGGCGCACAGGCGTTCGAAATATGGTGGTGCGGTATCGGGACCGCGAGCGAAGCCGGTGAACGCCCCGATGACCATGCTGGCCGCGGCCTCGGGATCGAGATCGGACCTGAAGGTGCCGTCGGCGACGCCATCACGGAGGATATCGCCGACGAGTTCGTGCCACCTGATGAGGATGGGCTGGATGGCTGCGTGGATGACCGCGTCGCGGCGCGCCCGTTCCATCAGCTCGGACAGGACCGCGAGGGTGTCGCGCTGCTCATAGAACATCTCGCTGAAGTCGAAGAACTCGTGCTCGAGCCGTTCCAGCGGCGACAGGTGGGCGCGCGGCCGCGCCAGCGACTGGGCCCGGAAGTCGTCGCGCATCGCGTCGGCGACGAGCCCGATCAGCGCCTCCTTGGTGGGCACGTGATAGTGCAGCGTCGCGACGTTGATGCCGACGCGGGCCGCGATATCGCGGGTCCTCAGGCCCTCGAAGCCCTTCTCGGCGATCAGTCCGCGCGCCGCCGAGGCAATGGCACGGCGGCGGCCGTCGGTGGATTCACGCTTCGTGGCGGAGGTGGTGAGCGACATGCGCGATCCTTTCTGGAGGGCGCTTCATGCACCATCGCCGCATCTCAATCAAGTGATTGATTGATCAAAATGCGCCGGATCGCTCCACTGCCTTGCGCAAGCCGCGGGATGAAACTTCGGGCGATACCTGCCATAGTGGTGGGATGAACGACCTGACCCCATCGCCGCGCTCTTTCTCCCACGTCACCGACTGGGTGTTCGACCTCGACAACACGCTCTATCCGCGCGAGTGCAACCTGTTCGCGCAGATTGACCTGCTGATCTCGGACTACATGGTGAACGTCACCCGGCTGCCGTACCAGGAGGCGCGGGCGCTGCAGAAGGCGTATTACCGCGACTACGGAACGACGCTGAACGGCCTGATGCAGCTGCACGAGGTCGATCCGGACCATTTCCTCACCACCGTGCATGCGATCGACTATTCGCCTGTCGTGGCGCACCCCGACCTGGTGGACGCGATCCGCGCCCTGCCCGGCCGCAAGTTCATCCTCACCAACGGCGATGTCGGACATGCGCAGTCGGTGCTGAACCGGCTCGGCAATGCCGACGGGCTGTTCGAGGACATCTTCGACATCCGCGCCATGAGCTACAGGCCGAAGCCGCTGGCCGAGGCGTATGACGCGTTCTTCCAAAAGCACGGCATCGACGCCCGGCGGGCCGCGATGTTCGACGATCTCGAAAAGAACCTCATGGTTCCGCACGACACCGGCATGGCCACCGTGCAGGTGATCGCCGGCGAGGCGTTCGTGCATGAACAGGTGGAAGCCTGGGAGCTCGAACGTACCGGCGGCGCGCATGTGCACCACATGACGGCGGATCTGGCTGGGTTTTTGCGCAAGCTGCCGTAGTCGGATGGGCGCAAGGGGGGCGCTCGCGATGAAGGTCAACGTCGTCTATGCGCATCCGGCAGCCGACAGCTACCACGCGTCGCTGCACCAGCGGATCCTGCGGACACTCAACGCCAGGGGCGACGAGGTCATCGACTTCGACCTCTACGCGATGAAGTTCGACCCGACGATGGGGGAGGAGGAGTGGCGCGGGCACGAAGAGCCAACGCGGCCGCCGCCGCAGGACCTGAAGGTCTATGTCGACGCGCTGACATGGTCCGACGCCTGCGTATTCTGCTTTCCCACCTGGTGGCTGGGCATGCCGGCGATCCTCAAGGGTTATTTCGATCGCGTATGGCGTCCGGGCGTTGCATTTGAGCAGCCGCTGGACGGAGGTCTCATCAAGCCGGCTCTCAAGAACCTCACCCGGATGGGTGTGGTCACCACCTGCGGCGCACCCTGGTTCTACAACAGGCTGTTGATGCAGGATCCGGCGAGAAAGGTGCTGTTGCGCGGACTGAAGGCCACCTGCGGCGGCCCCGGCGTGAAGCACCTCTATCTCGCGCAGCACTCCGTCTACGACATCTCGCCGGAGGCGCGGGAAAAGTTCGCGCAGAAGGTCGAGCAGCGGTTCGCCCAGTTCAAGGGCGCGGCCGCCCCTCAGCTCACCAGCGTCACTTCCGGCAGGTTGTAGTGCTCGCGAATGACGTTCCAGCCGTCCTCGGCGCTGTCCACCACAGTGAACAGGTGCGGGTCGTCCGGGGCGATGGTGCCGGCCTCGGCGAGGGCCTCGAAGTTGATGACCCTGTTCCAGAACTGCTTGCCGAACAGCAGCAGCGGGACGCGCTCCATGCGGCCGGTCTGGATCAGGGTGAGCGTCTCGAAGAACTCGTCGAGCGTGCCGAAGCCGCCGGGGAAGATCGCCACCGCGCGGGCGCGCAGCAGGAAGTGGATCTTGCGGGTCGCGAAATAGTGGAAATTGAAGCAGAGGTCGGGCGTGATGTAGGCGTTGGGCGCCTGCTCATGCGGCAGCACGATATTGAGCCCGATGGTGGGCGCACCGACATCGGCCGCCCCTCGATTGCCGGCTTCCATCACGCCGGGGCCGCCGCCGGTAACCACCACATAGTCGCGGAAGTCGAGCGCGCGCGAGGTGAGCGAGGCATACTGGGCGAAGCGACGCGCCTCGTCATAGTAGAGCGAGGCGGCCTCGAGATTGCGCTTCTGCGTCTCGTTGCGCGCCGCCCAGGCGGGCTTGCCCGGCTCGGGGATGCGGGCGCCACCGAACAGCACCACGGTCGAGCGGATGCCGTGTTCGCGCAGGCGGAACTCGGGCTTGAGATACTCCAGCTGGAAACGGATCCCGCGGGTATCCTCGCTGGTCATGAACTCTTCGTCGGAGAAGGCGAGGCGGAACGCAGCCGATTCCGTCTGCGGGGTCGAGGGCGCGCGTTTGGCCGCATCCAGGTCCTCGACCGAGGTGCGAAGCGGGGTGTGGGCGCGTCTGGCCATTCTACGTCTCCGAAACAGGTCCCGAGCTTCCCATGGCCGGGGTTAAGGATCGTTGACAGCAGGACCGGGCCGGATAATGTCCGGCGCGCCTGAGTTTCCTATTGAAAGCACGTCCATGTCCCACGCCGATCTCGCCCAGACCATCGATGCCGCCTGGGAGGCGCGCACCGAGATCAGCTTCAATACGCAGGGCGCAGTGCGCGAGGCGGTGGAGACCGCGCTCGAGCTGCTCGACAGCGGCAAGGCGCGGGTCGCCGAGAAGTCGGGCGACGGCTGGGTGGTCAACCAGTGGCTGAAGAAGGCGGTGCTCCTGAGCTTCCGGCTCAACGACAACGCCGTGATCCAGGGTCCTGGCGGCACCACCTGGTGGGACAAGGTGCCCTCCAAGTTCGAGGGCTGGGGTGAGAACCGCTTCCGCGAAGCCGGCTTCCGTGCGGTTCCCGGCTCGATCGTCAGGCGCGGCTCGCATATCGGTCGCGGCGTCGTCCTGATGCCGAGCTTCGTCAACATCGGCGCCTTCGTCGACGAGAACTCGATGGTCGACGGCTGGGCCACGGTCGGCTCATGCGCGCAGATCGGCAAGAACGTGCACCTGAGCGGCGGCGTCGGCATCGGCGGCGTGCTCGAGCCGATGCAGGCGGGCCCCACCATCATCGAAGACAACTGCTTCATCGGCGCCCGCTCCGAAGTTGTCGAGGGCGTCGTGGTCGGCGAAGGCTCGGTGCTGTCGATGGGCGTCTATATCGGCGCCTCGACCAAGATCGTCGACCGCGCCACCGGCGAAGTGCACATCGGCAAGGTGCCGCCCTACTCGGTGGTGGTCTCCGGCAGCCTGCCCGGCAAGCCCCTCCCCAACGGCAACCCCGGCCCGAACCTCTACTGCGCCGTGATCGTCAAGACGGTCGACGCACAGACCCGCAGCAAGACCGGGATCAACGAGTTGCTGCGGGACTAGTGAGCCTCCAGTTCGGGTTCCTGAAGGGCACCAACGGGCCGAACCGCTTTGGCCCCGATCCCCTCCGCCCGCCGGTTCCCGCGATCTAGCGGTGCGGCTGGTGGGATGGCGGCGACTCTACTAGGCTTCGCGCGCGGCATGAGGGCGCCGCGGAAAGCCATAGAGGGAAGAATGGACTTTCAGTATCTCTACCTGAGAACCGACGGGCGCATCTCGCGCAAGACGTGGTGGATCGGGGCCATCGTGCTGCTGGTGGCCAACCTCATCATCTCGTTTCTCATTCTGCCGCTGGTCGGGCTGGGGGGCCCGAACATGGCGGCGATCATGGCGAACAATACCGATCCGGTGCAGGTCGCGGCGATCGCGGGCGGCATCATCCAGGCTTCGGCCTGGGGGAGCCTCGTGGTGTTCCTGATCTTCGCCTATCCGGCCTACTGCCTGTCGGTGAAGCGCCGGCACGACAAGAACAACAACGGCAGGGACATCCTGATCTACTTCGCGGCGATCGTGGTGACGCTGCTGGTCCAGGCGCTGGGGTTCGGCTTCACCGTGACCGATGTGCAGGGCGTGCAGGTGCCGACGCCGAACGTGCTGTTCTCGGTAATCGGCTTCGCGGTCGGTGTTCTCGGCCTCTACATGCTGGTCGTCCTCGGTTTCCTCAAGGGCACCAACGGCACCAATGACTACGGCCCCGATCCGCTGACCGGCGGCGCGGCCGCTACCGCGTAACCAGAAGAACGGACGGGACATGCCCACACCACCCGGGATCGATCCCGTCCAACTCCTCGCCGACCTGATCCGCCAGCCTTCGGTCACCCCCGAACTGCACGGCGCATTCGACGTGCTCGAAGCCGCTCTGATCCCGCTCGGGTTCACGTGCCAGCGGGTGCGCTTCGAGGGGGACGGCTCGTATCCGGTCGACAACCTGTTCGCGACGCGCGGGAATGGCGGCAGGCACCTGCTGTTTGCCGGTCACACCGATGTGGTGCCGCCCGGCGACGTCGCGGCGTGGACGCATCCGCCCTTTGCGGCGGAGATCGTCGACGGCACGATCTATGGGCGCGGCGCGGCCGACATGAAGTCGGGGATCGCGGCGTTCGTCGCCGCCATCTCGCGGATCAACCCGAACGGCACCATCTCGCTCGCCATCACCAATGACGAGGAAGCGGACTCGGTCAACGGCACCGACAAGCTGATGGCCTGGGCCAGGGCGCAGGGACACAGCTTCGACTTCGCCATCGTCGGCGAGCCCAGCGCCACCGCGCGCGTGGGCGACAGCATCAAGATCGGGCGGCGTGGCTCGCTCAACGGCCAGATCCGGGTGACGGGCACGCAGGGGCACGTCGCCTATCCCGACAGGGCCAACAATCCGCTGCCCGTGGCCGCCGCGCTGGTGCTCGCCCTCTCGGGCAAGATCGATGACGGCACGGATCACTTCCCGCCCTCGAACCTCGAGTTCACCTCGATCGACGTCGGCAACGCGACGACCAATGTCATCCCGGCCTCGGCGCTGCTGCGCTTCAACGTCCGCTACAATGACCGCTGGACGCCGGAGACGCTCGCCGATGCGGTCAATGACGTCATCGGTACCGAGGACCTGCGGGGCACGCAGGTCGAGTTCACCGTGGTGGGCCGGCCATCGCGCTCGTTCCTGTCGCCGCTCGGCGGCGGCGTCGAGACGCTGGTCGAGACCATCGCGCGCCGCACCGGCATACCACCGGAGCTCTCGACCGGCGGCGGCACGTCGGATGCGCGCTTCATCGCCGAGTACTGCCCGGTGGTGGAGTGCGGCCTCCCCGGCCCGACCATGCACAAGGTCGACGAGAACGTGCGCGTCAGCGACGTCGAGGAACTGACCGCACTCTATGCCACGTTCATCGCGGACTACCTGGGGACGAAGTGATGGCCGACGGTTTCTACAGCGCCGTCGGCGCGGCCAGCCGCGCGGCCATGGGTCTGCCGCCCAAGGCGGATGCCCCGCCCGTGACCGTCACCTGGACGCATGCCGTCACCGGCATCGTGGTGCTGGCAATCCTGCAGGCGGCGATCATCGTCTGGTCCGTCTCCAGCATGCCGCTAGAGGCGCTCAGGGTCAGCGTCGATTTCGGCACAGTTGCCATCGTGACGCTGGCGGCGCCCTTCGTCGTGCTCGGCGCTGCCGCAGTGCTTTTGAAGCGCGAGCAGCTCCCGGCGATCTATTTGTTCATGGCGCTTGTTCTTGCGATCAGCCAGATCGCGTTGCTGGCACTCGGTGCGTTCGGTGTCGGTTCGGCGGGCTCCGCGCTAGTTGGCCTCGTCGGATACTTCTCCGCCCGGGCGACGAAAAGCCTACTGAGGGTCGGCTGGGGCAGTGCGATCCTTATCGGGGCGGTCGTGGCGCTGGCAATGTTCGCGGCGCAATCCCTGATCCTCGCGCTGCCAACGGGACAGGCAATGCTGGGGGCGCAATGAACGCCTTCGGCGAGCTGTGGCGGGCCATCACCGGATGGTTCGAACTGCTGCTTGCCCGCCCGAAGGCGCGCGAGAAATTCACCCTCACCCGCGCCGGCCTCGTCAATGCCGCGGGCTTCTACTTCGCCATGGTGCTGCTGATCATCGCGATCGAATCAGCGCTCACGAGATTTCCTGGCTGGCTCCAGGTCGTGCTGAGCCTCCTGGTCAACGGCCTCTATCTCGGCGCGGCGCTGTTCGTCACCTGGGCCACCGCACGGCTGCTGAAGGCGCCCGCCCTCGCGATCGCGGTGCCCGTCACCTACGCCATGGGCCTGCTGCTCGGCACTTCGTGGATCGTGGCCTATTTCGCGGGCCCCGGCGCACTGGCTTTCGTCATGGCGCTGCGGGTGCTGATGTTCTTCCGGGCGGCGCGCGAAATGGGACAACTCGGGTTCGGCGTTTCCACGGCATTTGCCATTCTTTGCACTGCCCTGCTTGCCGCCATCCCCCCGGGGCTCTACATGCTCGTCACCAGCATTCTCGGACCCTTTTAGTGCCAGCACCGAACAGCAACTTCCTCGATGAGGCGCGCGCCGCAGCGCGCGGCGTGTTCGCCCTCGTGATGGGCGACCGCGGTGCCTCGCGCCATTTCCTGTTCACCGAGACGGGCCTCGTCAGCAGCTTCATCGCGGTGCTGATTGTCACGGGGATCCAGCTGGTGCTCACCGCAGCCGTCGGCTCGGGCAGCATGCTCGCGTCGCTCGTGCAGTCCGTGATCATCTATGGCGCGACGCTGGGCGCCTCGGCGCTCTACCTGCGGCAGATCGGCCGGTGGGATGCGCTCGTGCCGTTCGTCGTCACGGTCAACTGGTCGAACGCGATCCTGTCGATGATCATGCTCGTGACCCTGATGCTGGGGCTCGGCTTCCTCGTCCTCGTCTTCCTCATCGTCGGCATCGTGCTGTCGATCAACATCGCCCGGCTGGTGATGACGCTGAAGCCGGTGCAGATCGTGCTGCTGATCCTCGCGCAGGCGGTGGGGCTGATCCTGGCACTGATCCTGATCGTGCTGCTGTTCCCGCCGACGCCGGAGCAGCTGGCCGAGATCGCCGCGGCAAGCAGCGCGCGCTAGTAGTCGACCTTCGTCAGGTACAATCCGTCCGGCGGCGCCAGCGGGCCGCAGCGGCTGCGATCGCGCGCGTCGAGCGCGGCGCGGAAGTCGCGCGGGGTCCACTTGCCCTCGCCCACCAGCTTGAGCGAACCCACCATCGAGCGCACCTGCGAATGGAGGAAGCTCCGCGCCCTGGCGGCGACGACGATCATCTCGGCCTGCCGCGACACGCTGAAGATATCGAGCGTGCGCTGGGGCGACTTGGCCTGGCATTCGGACGCACGGAAGGTGGTGAAGTCGTGCTTGCCGAGGATCAGCTGCGCCGCGGCATGCATAGCGTCGGCATCGAGCACGACCGGCACATGCCAGACCCGGCCGGCATCGAGACCCGCCCGGGCGCGCCGATTGAGGATGCGATACTCGTAGTAACGGGCAATCGCCGAAAAGCGCGCCTCGAAACTCTCGTCGACCCGATCCGCGGTCAGGATCGCCACCGGGTGCGGCTTGGTGTGATAGTTCAGCGCCTCGCGCACCTTGAACGGATCCCACTCCCGCTCGAGGTCGAAATGCACCACCTGCCCCAGCGCATGCACACCGGCATCGGTGCGGCCGGCGGCCTGCGTGACCACGCTCTCGCCGGAAAAACGCTCGATCGCCTCCTCGAGCAGTTGCTGCACCGAGAGATCGCCAGCCTGCCGCTGCCAGCCGCAGAAGGGGCGGCCGTCATATTCGATGCTGAGGCGGTAGCGGGGCATCAGGAACGGACCTCGCGACCCGGCATCCCTGCCTCGATTATCCCCCTCATGGCCGGGCTTGTCCCGGCCATCCAGCCACGCGGCGTCTGCCGCGTGAGAAGACTTCTCTCGCCGCGCCGACGCGCGGCGGCTGGATCACCGGGACAAGCCCGGTGATGAGGGACACAGGTAAGCGCCGAGGGGCTACTCATCCCGCCCGGTCCGGCAGCACGATCGCGCCACATCGCCACCTCTCCCTTGGGGGAGAGGTCGGAGCGCGCAGCGCTCCGGGTGAGGGGGCCTTGCGGCATCACGAAGCCTTCTCCGGCAGAGACCCCGCCCCACGCAGGAACGTGGCCGCATCCATGGCGCCCTTGCCTTCCCGCTGCACGGCGGTCAGCCACACGGCGCCGCTGCCGCAGGCAATGGTGAGATCGGAAAGGATCGTGCCCGGCGCGCCCTGCCCGGCGACCAGCGTCGAGCGCAGCGCCTTGATGCGCGTCGGGTTGCCGTTGAGTTCGAGCTCGAACCAGGCACCGGGGAACGGCGACAGCCCGCGGATCTGGTTGTGCACCTCGGCGGCGGGCTTCGTCCAATCGATCCGCGCCTCGGCCTTGTCGATCTTGGCGGCGTTGGTGACGCCTTCTTCCGCCTGGGGCGTGAAGTGCAGGCTGCCGCGATCCAGTGCGGCGAGGGCCCGGCCCATAAGGTCGGCGCCGACCAGCATCATCTTGTCGTGGAGTTCGCCGGCCGTCATGTCCGGACCGATCGGCATTTCCTCGATGAGGCCGACAGCGCCGGTATCGAGCCCCTCGTCCATCTGCATCACCATGACGCCGGTGCGGGCGTCGCCGGCCATGACGGCACGCTGGATGGGAGCCGCGCCGCGCCAGCGCGGCAGGAGCGAACCGTGGAGGTTGAGGCAACCGAGACGCGGCGCCTCGAGGATCGGCTTGGGCAGGATCAGGCCATAGGCGACGACGATGGCGACATCGGCATCGAGCGAGGCGAAAACCTCCTGCTCGGCGTCCTGCTTCAGCGAGCGCGGCGTGAAGACCGGGATGCCGAAGCCCTCAGCCGCCTCGTGCACGGGCGACTTCCGCTCCACCTGCCCGCGCCCAGCCGGTTTTGGCGCGCGCGAATAGACGGCGACGACCTCGTGTCCGGTCGAGACGATCTCGGTGAGAGTGGGCACCGCGAACTCGGGCGTGCCCATGAAGATGATTTTCATAAGTCCCCGGTCTCTCGATGGTCGCCTTCTCCCCTTGTGGGAGAAGGTGGCGCGCAGCGCCGGATGAGGGGTCCCGCGAAACGAAGTGTAGCGCGATCCGAGTGAAGCGAGGAGCGTCCGGTACGCGGAGAGATACCCCTCATCCGCCCTTCGGGCACCTTCTCCCACAAGGGGAGAAGGCGCTCACAGCTGATGCGGTTGACTCAGCTCGCCTTCTTGGACAGCCGGTCGGCCTTCTGGAACTTCTTCAGCACGCGGTCGCGCTTCAGGCGGCTCAGGTAGTCGATGTAGAGCACGCCATCGAGGTGATCGATCTCATGCTGGATGCAGATGGCGAGCCGGTCGGCGGCGTCGCGCTCGACCACCTTGCCGTCGAGATCGGTGTAGCGGACGGTGACCTCGGCCGGACGCTCCACATCGTAGTAGAGCTCGGGGATCGACAGGCACCCTTCCTCGGTGACGACGGTCTCGTCCGAGTACTTGAGGATCTCGGGGTTCACCATCACGATCGGATCAGGTGCGTCGCCTTCCTTGGCGAGGTCCATCACCACGATGCGGCGGAGTTCGCCGATCTGCGGCGCGGCCAAGCCGATGCCGGGCGCATCGTACATGGTCTCGAGCATGTCCTTGGCGAGTTGCTTCACCTCATCGTCGATCTTCTCGATCGGCTCTGCAATGGCGCGCAGGCGCTCGTCGGGAAGGATAAGGATGGGGCGCTTGGCCATGAACGTTCAGTCCTTCATCGGGGGTTGCCGCTGAATATGGTATTTCCCCGCCCCGGGTCAACGGCAAGCCGGTTTACCGGTTCGCAAGGATAATTGCGGCGGACGTGAACAATGCCAGAACATTGCTACGCCGAATCGTGTAGGCTGCCGCGATGGACCGCATCCTCTTCGTCGTCGCCGACTTTCCCGTCACGCTCGAAATGGCCGCGCTTGCAGCCGCCGGGCTGTTCGCTGCCCTCCTGATCGCGCTGCTCGTCGTCGCGATCCGGCAGGCCAAGGCACGGACCGAGGAGGCGCAGCAGCGGGCCGCGGAGGCGGAAGCGCTGCGGCTGAAGTCCACCGAGACCGAGCGGCACCTCGCCGACATGATGCGCATCCAGTCCGAGATGACCGGCCGCATGCAGACGATGAGCGAGATTTTCGGCTCGCGCACGTCGGACCTCGCACGGCTCGTCAACGACCGGCTCGACAGCCAGGGCCAGCGCCTCGGCGCGGCCATGCAGGAGGGCAATACCAAGACCAACGAGAGCCTCGCCAAGCTCCAGGAGCGGCTGGCGGTCATCGACCGGGCGCAGTCGAACATCACCCAGCTTTCGCAGGACGTGGTCGGCCTGCAGTCGATCCTCGCCAACAAGCAGACGCGCGGCGCCTTCGGCCAGGGGCGCATGGAGACGATCATCGGGGACGGGCTCGCGCCCAACTCCTACGCCTTTCAGGCAACGCTCTCGAACGGCAGCCGGCCCGATGCGCTGGTGTACATGCCCAACAACGCCCCCTCGCTGGTCATCGACGCCAAGTTCCCGCTCGAGAGCTGGCAGCGGCTGGGCGATGCGCAGGCGCAGGAAGAGACCCGCTTCGCCGCAAACGGCTTCCGTAACGATATGGGCGTCCACATCAAGGCGATCTCGGAGAAGTACCTGATCCCCGGCGAGACGGCGGACACGGCCTTCCTGTTCGTGCCTTCGGAGTCGATCTTTGCGGACCTGCACGAAAAGTTCGAGGACGTCGTGCAGCGCGCACTCAAGGCGCGGGTGGTGATCGTCTCGCCCTCGATCCTGATGCTGTCGATCCAGGTGGTGCAGGCGCTGCTGCGCGACGTGAGGATGCGCGAGGAAGCGCACAAGATCCAGCGCGAGGTGCGCGAACTGCTGCTCGATGTCGGCCGGCTCGACGAGCGCGTGCGCAAGCTCCAGACCCACTTCACCCAGGCCAGCAACGATATCGGCGACATCCTCACCTCGTCGGGCAAGGTGCTCCGGCGCGGCGAGCGGATCGAGGCGATGGAGTTCGAAGAGGCGCGGCCCGAGCAGCGCCTCGCCGGGGAGTGATCAGCCGACTGCCTTCATGGGCACGGACTGCGCTGCGGCATCCAGTGTTCGCGTCTTGCCCTCGGTCAGCGACTCGAAGTGCCGAATGTCCTTGGGCTTGCTGAGCAGGTAGCCCTGCGCCGTCTGGCAGACCTCGCCCCTGAGGAACTCGAGTTCCTCGGGCCGCTCCACGCCTTCGGCGACAACCGGTACGTTCAGCCCGCTGCCCAACCCCAGCACGGCACGCACGATGGCGGCCGACTGCATGTTGTTGTCCACCGAGCGGATGAACGACTGGTCGACCTTGATCTTCGAGAACGGGAAGGCACGCAGGTTGGCGAGCGACGAGTAGCCCGTGCCGAAATCATCCATGGCGATGCGAACGCCGAGCGCCCGGATCTGGCGCAGGGTGGTGATGGCGCGCGCCATGTCGCGGATCAGCGCCGACTCGGTGATCTCGACCTCGAGCCGCGTCGGGTCGAGCCCGGTCTGCAGCAGCACCTCGTGCACCGTCTGCGCGAAGGTGGGCGAGTGGATCTGCACGGCGGAGACGTTTACGGCGACGCTGAGCGGCACCTTCCACCTGGCCGCCTCGGCGCAGGCGGTGCGCAGCACCCATTCGCCGATCTGCAGGATCAGCCCGCTCTCCTCGGCCACCGGCACGAACACCCCCGGCGAGATCTCGCCACGCTCGGGATGGGTCCAGCGCACCAGCGCCTCGAAGCCGGTGACCTCGTCCGACTGGATATCGACCTGCGGCTGGTAGACGAGCCGCAGCTGGTTGCGCGACACGGCGTGGCGCAGATCGTGCTCGAGCATGCGGCGGTCGCGCACTTCGGCGCCCATGGCACTTTCGAAGAAGCGATAGATGCCGCGACCATCCTGCTTGGCGCGATAGAGGGCCGTGTCGGCATGGGTCATCAGCTGTTCGTCGGTGTCGGCATTGTCCGGAAAAAGCGCGATGCCGATCGAGCCGGAGATCATGGCGCCGCTCGTCGACATGTCGTTGTCGCGGCGGAAGGCATCGAGGATCTGCTCGGCGACACGGCCGGCGCGCGCGGGTGTGCCGATATCGGGAAGCAGCACCGCGAACTCGTCGCCGCTGAGGCGCGCGGCGTAACCGACGCCTTCGATCGTGCCGAGCAGCGCCTGCCCGACACGCTGCAGCAGCGTATCGCCGGCGGCATGGCCGAACAGGTCGTTCACTTCCTTGAAGCGATCGAGGTCGAGACACATGACCGCGAAGGTCTGCTCGTGACGGCGGGCATGGGCGATCTCGTCAGCCAGCTTGCGCGCGAAGCTCACGCGATTGGGGAGCCCGGTGAGGGCGTCATGGTGGGCGAGGAAACGGATGTGCTGCTCGGCCTGCTTGCGCGCCGAAAGATCGCGCACCGCGATGGCCTGGTGCGGGGCACCCGCAAAATCGACATGCCGCAGGATGACCTCCGCCGGCACGACACCGAAGGCGGCCCTGAGGTCGGTTTCGATCGGCGCGTTGGGCCGCTCATCGAGAGCGTTGCACACCGCGGTGCCGAGGAAGTCGGCAAGCGGCCGGCCCTGCACGTCGGCCTCCGGCGCTTCGATCAGCTTGAGGAAGCTCTGGTTGGCGGTAACGATGATGCCGTTCTTCGCGACGACCAGCCCTTCCACTGCGGCGTCGGCGAGACCGCGCATGCGGTCGCCCTCGGCAGCGGTGCGGCGGCGGTCGAGCATGTCGAGATAGGTGCCGCCCACGGCAAACAGCAGGATCATCACCGAGACCAGCGCGACGACGATCGACAGCCACTGCGGCGTCGCGTCATTGGCGGCAACCACGGGGAAACAGTTCTCGAGGCCTGCCGCGCCCATGGCGGTGAAGTGCATGGCGCAGATGGCCAGCGTCAGCAGTACCGTGGCGCGGAGGCGGCGGCGCAGCGTGTGGCCGCGCACGGCGAAATAGAGCGCGCCGGCGCCGAAGGCCATGCCGAACAGCACGGAAGCGGCGACAAGCGGCGAGTGCCAGACGATGCCGCCGCCGATGAGCAGCGCGGCCATGCCGGTGTAATGCATCGAGGCGATGCCGATCCCCACCACGGCGCCGCCGAGCACCGCGTCCATGGGGCGCGGGCCAATCGCGGCGAACCACAGGCCGCCACCAACGATCGCGATGGCGATGGCGAGCGACAGGACGGTGACCGGCAGGTCGTAGCCGACCGGCATGCCGGCGTGGAAAGCCAGCATCGCGACGAAGTGCGTCGCCCAGATGCCGAAGCCCACCGAAACGGCGGCAACAGCGAGCCAGACCTTCTTCATCGGGCCTTCGGTCCGGCGGGCATGGATGAGCAGGGTAATGCCGGCAAACGCCGAGAGCGAACAGACCAGGGCCGCGAGGGCCACGAGGCGAAGGTCATGCTGCTCGAACACTGTTGAAATCACTGACTGCACGATGCCCGCGTCCTTCTGGAGCCAACCGCCCCCAGCTGTGTCCGAGGCTGGTGAAGGGAGTCTTGCCGGCCGTGCAACTGACTGTACTTAGGCGCTCACTTTCGCCGACGCCGTAAACGCCCGCTTAATGGGGCCGCCGGCGAGCGCCTCACGCAATCTGACATTTTCGCGACCGCCACCCCGCCCCGCCGATCGATGGGTTAGCCTCTGCGTTGTTCAAAGAGTGGAGGGCCATAAAGTGGACGATACCAGCAGGACTGCTCCCAAGATCACCCAGGAGATGATCAATCTCTTCGACGACTACACGCACCTGAGCCTCGATCGCCGCAGGTTCATGGACAACCTCGCCAAGCTCACGGGCTCGATGGGCGCCGCGACGATCGTCGCGGCAATGATGGCGCCCAGCGTCAAAGCGCAGGGGCTCGTTGCCGAGGACGACGCGCGGCTTACGACGGCAGACGTGACCTATCCCGGCGCCAAGGGCGAGATGAAAGGCTACCTCGCCTATCCGTCGGAAGGCGGCCCGTTCGGCGCGGTGATCGTCGTGCACGAGAACCGCGGCCTCAACGCGCACATCAAGGACGTGGCGCGGCGCATGGCGCTCGAGGGCTTCCTTGTCATCGCGCCCGACTTCCTGTCCGATCTCGGCGGCACGCCGGCCGACGAGGAAGCCGCGCGCCCGCTGTTCCAGCAGCTGAGCCAGACCGACGTCGTCGCCAACGGCATCGCGACCATCGCCTGGCTCAAGCAGCACGAGAAATCGAACGGCAAGGTCGGCGCGATGGGCTTCTGCTGGGGCGGCGGCACCGTCAACAATCTCGCCACGCAGGCCCCGGATCTCCTCGCCGCTGTCGCCTATTACGGCGGCCAGCCCAACCCCGAGGCCGTGGCCGCCATCAAGGCCAGGGTCCTCGCGCACTATGGCGGGCTCGACGAGCGCATCAATGCCGGCATCCCGGAGTTCGAGGCAGCGCTGAAGGCAGCGGGAACGGACTACCAGATCTTCGTCTACGAGGGCGCCAACCACGCCTTCAACAACGACACGTCGGCGGCGCGCTACGACAAGGCAGCGGCGGACCTCGCGTGGTCGCGCACTGTCGGCCTGTTCAAGGAAGTGCTAAGCTGATCACATGTCGGCCGGCCATGAACTGGCCGACATCCCGGCGCGTTGATCCTTCGAGGAGAACGCCATGAGCACGAACCATCGTTTCCGAAACCTGATCGCCGAAGACACCCCGGCGGGAAACGATGGTGACCTGCCCGGTTTCGCCCAGCCGGTGACCCAGACTGAGATCGAAGAGCTGCTCTACGGCGACGACTGGCCCATCGAGGACCGGCTGGCGCGGCTGCGCGAGATGCGCGAGGAACTCGCCGATCTCGAAGCGACGGACTTCGGCGACGAGGATCCGCTGGTGCTGGTCCGCTCCATCGACGAAGCCATCGCCAGGCTGACCGGTCTTGATGGGGAAGGCATGGATCCGACCTCGATCGACCACGACCCTTCCGCGCATCGCGAGACGCTGGCCCCCGATTCCGACGAGCTCGAAGCCATCGAGGAAGCTGACGAAGCCTCGCTGACCGAGGACGAGGAGGAGGCCGTCGACGAGCGTGAATGGCTCGACGGCGACGGGCTCGATCGCGACGAAGTCGAGGACGAAGACGGCTGACTCGGCCGCCCCACCGTCGATTTCTCCAGTTTGTCCCTCATGGTCGGGCTTGTCCCGGCCATCCAGCTACGCAGCGTCCGCTTTCGCCGCGCCGACGCGCGGCAGCTGGATCACCGGGGACAAGCCCGGTGATGAGGGACCACCATGGGGTGTGGCACTTCGAAGGATAGACGTTAGAACGCCGTCCGCGCCTTGAGCGCCTGGCTGAGCGTGCCCTCGTCGAGATAGTCCAGCTCGCCGCCCACCGGCACGCCATGCGCAAGCCGCGTGATCTTCACCCCGCTCGGCGCAAGCCGGTCGGTGATGTAGTGCGCCGTGGTCTGGCCCTCGACCGTGGCATTGACCGCCAGCACGATCTCGTTGAACTCGGGCGCCCGCTTCAGCAGCGCATCGATCGAGAGGTCGTCCGGCCCGACTCCATCGAGCGGCGACAGCACGCCGCCCAGCACATGGTACTTCACCGCCCCTACCCCGGCGCGCTCCAGCGCCCAGAGGTCGGCGACATCCTCGACGACGATGAGGATACCGCTCTCGCCGCGGCGCGGGTCGACGCAGATGTGGCAGGGCGAGCGCGTATCGATATTACCGCAGGTCTCGCACACGGTCACCGCCTCGACGGCGCGATCGAGCGCCGCCGACAGCGGGATCATCAACTGCTCTTTCTTCTTGATCAGCTGCAGCACAGCCCGCCGCGCCGAGCGCGGCCCGAGCCCGGGCAGGCGCGCGAGGAGCTGGATCAGCTGTTCGATTTCGGGTCCGCCGTTGGCCATGGTCTCTCCGGTCTACCTTCTCCCCTTGTGGGAGAAGGTGCCCGAAAGGGCGGATGAGGGGTTCTCTCCGCGAGTCGGGACCGCTCCTCGCTACACTCGGATCGCGCGACACTCGCGCGTCGCGGGACCCCTCATCCGGCGCTTCGCGCCACCTCGCGGCGAGGGCTAGGCCCTCGTCCGCTGCCCACACGGGGAGAAGGCAAGCCGGTGTCCGGGGAAACACCCCGGTAGACGTCAGAACGGGAACTTCATGCCCGGAGGCAGCGGCAGGCCCGCTGTCATCTCCTGCATCTTGGCATTCATCTCGTACTCGGCCTTGCCCTTGGCGTCATTGTGGGCCGCGAGGATGAGGTCTTCGAGCACCGAAACGTCGTCGGAGACGAGGCTGGGGTCGATCTTCAGGCCCTTCATCTCGCCCTTGCCGTTAAGCGTCACCACCACGAGGCCGCCGCCGGAGCGGCCCTCGACGGTCATCTCGGCGACCTTGTTCTGGAACTCCTCCATCCGCCCCTTCATCTCCTGGGCGGCCTTCATCATTCCCATCAGGTCTTTCATTCGTCGTCTTCCTCATCGCTGTCGCGGATGGCATCCGCGTAGGCTTCGATCGGTATCTGTTCCTGCTTGACGGTGACGCGCACCGTGGCGCCGGGGAACTTCTCGATGATGGCTTGCACCAGCGGATCCTGGTGGGCCTCCTGGCGCACCGCTTCCTGCCGTTCCTCGCGCTGTTCGCGCATGGTGGGCACGTGCTGTGCGTCATTCTTGAGGGTGATCATCCACTGCCGGTTGGTCCACAGCTTCAGCTTGGCGCTGAGGGTCTGGATGATCCCCGGGTCGGCATTGGGGACGAGCGCCACCTCGAGCCGCCCGTCGCCGATCGAAACCGGACGGAGCGAGCTCTCGAGCGCATGCTTGACGATCAGGTCGCGTTTCTCGCCGGCGAGCGCCACGAGGTCGGCATAGCTGCGCGGATTGGCGAAGGCCTGCGGCGCCGGCGTTGCAATTGCGGGCGCGGGCGCGGCCTCGAACTGCGGCGCAACCTGCGGCTGTAGCTGGCGTGCCGCCGCGGGACCACCGCCACCGCCATTGCCGCGCGCCAACGGCGCCATCTGCGGCGCGGCCGGAGGCGGCAAGTTGCCGAGCTTGGCGATCAGCTCGTCTGGGGTCGGCAGGTCGGCGGCATAGGCGAGGCGGACCAGCACCATTTCGGCTGCCTGCAGGCCGTTGCCCGCCTGCTGCACTTCGTCGAAGCCCTTGAACAGGATCTGCCAGGTGCGGCTCAGTACGCGCATGCCGAGCTTCTGGGCCATCTGGGCCCCGCGCGCCCGCTCGTCGGGCGTCAGCGACACGTCGTCGGCCGCGGCCGGCACGACCTTGATGCGGGTGACGAGGTGGGTGAAGTCGCAGAGGTCGGCGATGATCGTCAGCGGGTCGGCGCCGGCATCGTAGAGTTCGCGCAGGTTCGTCAGCGCGTCGCCGATGCGCCCGGCCATCAGCGCCTCGAACAGGTCGATGGTGCGGGCGCGGTCGCCCAGCCCGAGCATCGCCTTCACCGTCGCCGCCGTGACCTTGCCGTCGCCATGGCTGATGGCCTGGTCGAGCAGGGACTGGTTGTCGCGCACGCTGCCTTCGCCGGCGCGCACGATCATGGCCAGCGCCTCGGGCTCGTATTCGATCTTCTCGCGTCCGAGCAGGTCGATGAGATGGGCGTTCATCACGTCGGGCGGCACGCGGCGCAGGTCGAAGCGCATGCAACGCGACAGGATCGTCACCGGGACCTTCCTGATCTCGGTGGTGGCGAAGATGAACTTCACATAGGGCGGCGGCTCTTCGAGCGTCTTCAGCAGCCCGTTGAAGGCCGCCGTCGAGAGCATGTGCACTTCGTCGATGATGTAGACCTTGTAGGGCGCCGAGACGGGCCCGTACTTCACCGAGTCGATGATCTCGCGGATATCGTTGATGCCGGTGTTCGAGGCAGCGTCCATCTCGACCACGTCGACATGGCGGCCTTCGATGATGGCGCGGTCGTGGATGCCTTCCTTGGTGAAATCCAGCGTCGGGCGGCGGCCGGTCTCGTCCTCGTAGTTGAAGGCACGCGCGAGGATGCGCGCAGTAGTGGTCTTGCCCACCCCGCGCACGCCGGTGAGGATGAAGGCGTGGTGGATACGGCCGGATTTGAACGCGTTGCGCAGCGTCTGCACCATCGCGTCCTGGCCGATCAGGGAATCGAAGCTCAGCGGCCGGTACTTGCGGGCGAGCACGAGATAGGGCGACGACGCCGGCGAGGTGGCGGGCGGCAGCATATCGTCGGGGAACATTCCTTCAGCCATGGCAGAGCATATAGCGAGCGCAGGCACGGATCGCAAAAGATCATGCCCGCGACATGACGGCCCGACCGATAAAGATGTGGGGAAGTAGGAGGCTGGCAACGACCCGTGAAGGTCTCGTTGGGGCTGCTACCTTCCGGTCCTGACCCGGTTGGCGAGGAACACGTCCGCGCCAACCTCCCGGTCCGGTATATGGCTGCTCATTGCGGCGAAGGCAAGATGCAACCTTTGCCCCAGTCCTGCCGTTGATTCGCCCAGTTCTGCGTAAACGGAGCCCGGCAATGATCGCCAGAGGGAGCCAGGACGAACAGGAAGCTGGCCGCTACATCGCCCATTGGCAGGGCATGATCGCGCATTGGAACAATGTGGCGGACGGCTATCGAAACGCCGCCCGCGGACGGGCCACCGCCAGCGACGAGTTGCTGGACGAGGCCGACAGCACGCGCCGCGCCATCCAGCAGGCACACGAGCTGGCCGACCGGCTCATCGAGAATCTCCCGCATGGCCACGACCTGCGTCGCGACCTGTTCCAGGTCTCGGCCGCGCTGGAAGCGCTCAGCGCCAGCGTCGGCATATCGGTCGACCGCATGGTGCCGCGCATCGAGGCGAACCACGACATCGCCGGGCTGAAATACCTGCTCGGAGCGCTCAAGCGCGATGCGGGACTGGGCGCCTAGTCGGTGAACCCTGAACGTATCCCTCAGGCCTTGTTAACAAAGTCGGGCGCATTCTAATCAACATCACGAGCCCCAAAGGAGGCTTGTCATGTTGAAGACCGTCCGCGTTCCCCATGAACTCATCGCGCTGAGCCAGATGCAGCGTGCCGCCGTCCGCGAAGTCGGCGCCCCGCTCTACCTGCCGGCGTTCGAGCACCAGATCCTCGAGGCCGACGCGCGGCGCGACGAGCCGACCGACGACCTCGACTGGGGCGCGGAAGCCGGCGGCCTCACGATCGGGGCCGACGAGGACGACGACTTCTACTGAGCGCCGTCCGGCGAAGCCGCCGGGTAGACGCCGAGCACGTGGAAGTGGTCGGTGAAGAAGCTCAGCTCCTCGAAGGCGAGCTGCACGGCCCGATCGGACGGGTGCCCCTCGATATCGGCATAGAACTGCGTGGCGGTGAACGAGCCATCGAGCATGTAGCTCTCGAGCTTGGTCATGTTCACGCCATTGGTGGCAAAGCCGCCCATCGCCTTGTAGAGCGCCGCCGGCACGTTGCGGACGCGGAACACGAACGTGGTCTTCACCTTGGCGCTGCCCGGCTTGGGCTCCTCGGCCTTCTTCGAGATGACGAGGAAACGGGTGGTGTTGTGGGCGGCGTCCTCGATATTGCCCGCCACCACGTCGAGGCCGTAGACCTCGGCGGCAAAGCGCGAGGCGATGGCGCCCACCGTCCTGTCGCCCTTCTGCGCGATCTCGCGAGCCGAGCCGGCGGTGTCGACGCCGTTGATCGTCCTCAGCTTGTGCTTGTTGATGAACTTGCGGCACTGGCCGAGCGCTACCGACAGGGACTGCACCGCCTTGATGTCCTCGAGCCTGGTGCCCGGAAGGCCGAGCAGGTTCATCTCGATGCGCAGGAAATGCTCGCCGGTGATGAACAGGCCGCTCTCGGGCAGCAGGTGGTAGATGTCGGTGATGCGCCCGTAGAGCGAGTTTTCCACCGGTACCACGCCATACTCGGCGTCGCCGTTCTGCACGGCGGCGATGGTGTCCTCGAAGGTCGTGCAGGGCAGCGCTTCGTCGTCGGGAAAGAGCGCATGGGTCGCGGCATGGCTGAACGCCCCCGGCTCACCCTGGAACGCGATCTTTCTGGTCATGGACTGGAACTCCCCACAGCTGGCGGGCGCCTTAATGGAACCGGCGCCGGCCCAAGTCAATGTTGAGGAATACACTCCTGTTTCCACTATGTCGCAGCGGATGCGAACCCCGTTGCACCCCTCCCGGCGACCGACTATCTTTCGCGCGCGTCGGGACTGGGGCTTGAAGCGCCGGGGCAGGCTATGTATGGCCTCGCATCGTTCCGCCGTTCATCATTCCGGCGTCAAAGGCTAAGATACCCGCGATGGATTCGTTCGAACTCAATAAGATCATTGGCGCCGTTCTCGGTACCCTCCTGTTCGTCATGGGCGTGGGGTTCCTGGCCGAGGCCATCTACAGCCCAATCGAAGGTCGCGGCCCGGGCTATGCGCTCGCCGAGGCGGAAGCGGGCGACGGCCATGGCGGCGCGGCCGCCGAGGCCGAGGCTCCCGCTGTGCCGATCGGTGTGCTGCTCGCCAGCGCCGACCCGGCAGCCGGCCAGGCTGCGGCGCGCAAGTGCACCAGCTGCCACAACTTCGAGGAAGGCGCCGGCAACAAGCAGGGCCCCGAGCTCTATGGCGTGGTCGGCCGCGTCGAAGGCAGCCATCCTGGCTTCGCCTATTCGGACGGCATGCTCGAGCATCAGAAGAACGGCGACGTCTGGTCGTACGAGAACCTCGACGCGTTCCTCACCTCGCCCAAGACCTACACGCCGGGCACGAAGATGAACTTCGGCGGCATCAAGGATCCGGTCGAGCGCGCCAACATCCTCGCCTACCTCGCGACGCTGTCGCCCTCGCCCGTGCCGTTCCCGGCCGCCGATGCGGCTCCGGCCGAAGGCGCCGCGCCGGCCGCTGGCGAAGCTGCTCCGGACGAGGGTGGCGCCGCGGCGCCAGCCGAAGCACCGGCAGAAGCGCCGGCCGCACCGGCCTCGCACTGAGGGCTTTCACAGCCGACTGATTTCAGAGCCGCGCCTATGGTGCGGCTCGTTCTTTTTGGGGGAGAAGCCACCGTGACCCTGCTGCTGCATCTTGCCGATTTCAACGAGCGCCGCTGGGCCGCTGGCTTCGCCGCCGCCCTGCCCGGCCACCGCGTGGTGACGCGGGCCGACCAGTACGATCCCGACGAGATCGACTACATCTTCATCTGGAAGCCCAAGCCGGATGCGTTCGCCGGCCTCAAAAACCTCAAGGCCATCCTGTCGCTGGGCGCCGGCGTCGATGCCCTGCTGCGCAATCCCTCGCGCCCTGTCGACGTGCCGATCGTCCGCTTCATGGATGAGGACCTGCAGCAGCGCATGAGCGACTATGTCGTCGCGCAGGTCACCATGCACCAGCGCCTCATCACGCGCTTCAGGCGCGACCAGCAGGCGCGCCGCTGGTCGCAGCTCTATCCGGCTCCCGCCTGGGACGCGAGCGTGGGCATCATGGGCCTTGGCCAGCTCGGCCTCGATGCCATCAAGCACCTCAAGGTGTTCGGCTACAAGCTGCGCGGCTGGAGCCGCTCGGCCAAGCAGATCGAGGGCGTCGAGGTGTTCACCGGCACCGAGCAGTTCGAAGCCTTCCTCAACGGCACGGATATCCTCGTGAACCTGCTGCCGCTCACGCCCGAGACGCAGGGCATCCTCAACTACGAGACCTTCGCCCGGCTCCGGCGCGGCGGCCTCGACGGCGAAGGACCGGTGATCGTCAATGCCGGTCGCGGCGGGCACCAGAAGGAAGCGGACATCGTCCGGGCGCTCGAGGACGGCACGCTCAAGGCGGCGAGCCTCGACGTGTTCGAAGTCGAGCCGCTGCCGCAGCAGAGCCCCCTCTGGGCCATGGACAATGTCTACATCACCCCGCACATCGCCGCCGCCTCGAGCGAGCGCACGGGCGTTGCGTACTTCTCCAAGGTGATCCGCGACCACGCGGCCGGCCAGCCGCTGCCCAACGTGATCGACTTCGGGCGGGGCTACTAGGGCGTCGAGCGCGCTGCCCCACCCCACGCGCTCCGGCCTGCGCCCCTAGAGCTTCAGTTCCCAATACTCGCCCACGAGGTCCTTGCCGAAGCTGCGGTGCGGCTTGCTCTCGGTGAGGACGAACCCCGCGGCGGCGTAGAGCTTGCGGGCGGCAACCAGGCTCGCCTGGGTCCAGAGCCGCACCTTGCCGTAGCGCTTCTCGCGGGCGAAGCGGACGACCTGGTCGACCAGGAGCTTGCCCACCCCGAGGCCGCGTGCCTCGGGCTCGACATAGAGCAGGCGCAGCTGCGCGACCCCCTGCCCCGCATCGACGACGAATACCGAGCCGATCACCCTGCCGTCGCGTTCGGCGATCCAGCAGCTGTCGGTCGCCGGGTCGAACGCCTCGAGGAACTTGCCGCCGATCTCGGCTGCCAGCGCCTCGTAGCTGCCGTCCCAGCCGAACTCATCGGCATAGAGCCGCGATTGCCGGGCTACGACGTGGGCGACGTCGCCGATGTGATGCGGCCTGAGAACGATCGAGGCCGCCTGGTCGCCGCCATCGAGAATACGGGCGATGGTCTGCATGGCGGAGACCAGTTCGCGCCGCTCGGTCTGTGACAGCGGCGCGATGAGATCGGCGATGGCCCGGTCGGCGGCAGCCTCGACCTTCGCCGCCGCCTTGTCGCCGTCGGAAGTGAGCGCGAGCTGGCTGCGGCGACGGTCCGCGACCCCCGGCGATACGGAAACCAGCCCCTCGGCGACGAGCTTCTGCAGCATGCGGCTGAGATAGGCTGGATCTACCCCCATCGCCCGCGCGAGATCGGCGCCGCTCGAGTGACCGGCTTTCGACAGTTCGTAGAACAGCCGGCTTTCGGCCGGACTGCGCTCGGTCTTCGAGTAATGCTCGTCGAACAGCCCCAGCCAGCGCGCGAAGGCGCGGTTGAAGCGACGAATCTCGGCAATCTGGGTCTCATCCATGATGGATGAGATTGGCGCCGATATCGTTGATCTTGTCAACGATATCGTTGCTTCAGGTACCCATAGATGGCGCGAATGCCCTGGTCGGTGCCACCGAACGTGCGGCCCGGCTTCGCCTCCGGGGCCCAGCCATAGATATCGAGATGCACCCAGGCCTTGGCCTGCTTGACGAACCGCTTGAGGAACAGCGCCGCGGTGATCGAGCCGGCAAACGGCGTCGATCCCGCGTTGTTCACATCGGCGATTTTCGAGTTGAGCATCGTGTCATAGGCCGGCCAGAGCGGCATGTGCCAGAGCGGGTCGTCGGACACGGCGCCGGCCGCCATCAGGTCGCGCGCAAGCGCATCGTCGGTCGAATAGAGCGGCGGCAGGTCCGGCCCCAGCGCCGAGCGGGCGGCGCCGGTGAGCGTTGCCATGTCGACGATCAGTTCGGGGCTTTCCTCATCGGCCAGCGCCAGCGCATCGCCGAGGATCAGCCGGCCCTCGGCGTCGGTGTTGCCGATCTCGACCGTGGTGCCGTTGCGGGCCCGCAGGATATCGCCCGGGCGGAAGGCCGGACCGGAGATGGCGTTCTCGACGATCGGGATCAGCACGCGGAGCCGCACCCGCAGGCCAGCATCGATGATGGCATGGGCGAGCCCGAGGACATTCGCGGCGCCTCCCATGTCCTTCTTCATCAGCAGCATGCCGGAGGACGGCTTGATGTCGAGCCCGCCGGTGTCGAAGGTAACGCCCTTGCCGACGAGGGTGACCTTGGGGTCCCCGGCCTTGCCCCAACTGAACTCGACCAGCCGCGGCGCCTCGGCAGCGGCGCGGCCGACGGCGTGGATCATCGGGAAGTTCTGCTTCAGCAGCTCGTCGCCGGCGATCACCTTGATGTCGAGCTTGTGCCGATTGCAGAAGGCGCGGATTTCCTGCTCGAAAGCCTCGGGGCCGAGGTCGTTGGCCGGGGTGTTGATGAGATCGCGGGCGAGATAGGCCGCGTCGGCGAGGCGCGCCACTTCGGCGGCATCAGCGCCATCGACCGCGTCGAGCAGCACGGGTTCGCGCGCCTTGCGGTAACGGTCGAAGCGATAGGCGCCAAGGCGGAAGCCCAGCTCCGCCAGTGTCGGATCACCGAAAGCACCGGACAGCCGGTAGCTGCCGGGCTCGAGCGCGGCAGCGGCGGTGCCGAGAAGCAGCGGCGATCGCCCCTCGGCCGCGCCGAGGCCAAAGAGGTATCCCTCGAGCGATCCGTCCTCCCCCGGCAGCGCCAGGAGCCTGCCGCGCTGGCCGGAAAAGGCGTGCGAAGCGGCCCACCGCGCGGCGCCTGGAGACAGCGTCGAAGGCACCTTCCCCTCCTCGACTGCGATCAGGGGGAGCGGGGCGGATTTGGCCATCAGAGAACTCTGCGAGTGAGGAGCTTCAGCCAAGGTGTACGCCCCACTCGTAGAAGTGACAACGCCCTCCGCAGAGCTACTTAACGCGCTGTTAGGGTTAATCAATTATTGCTGGTTACCGGGCTCGGCAATCCGCTTCGCAGGACGACCAAAGTGTTCTCTCGCCTCTTTCAATCAGACCTCAAGCCATTGCGGGCGCTGCTCCTCGCCGGCGCCGCATCCCTCGCACTCTCGGCCTGTGCCACCAGCCCGATGACGACGGGAAGCATCGGCGATACCGGTGCGTCCGCGATGCCGGCCAACAAGCAGGCCGCCGCGCTCGCCAAGCTCGAACAGCACTACAAGAAGAACCCGGGCGACCGGTCGACCATCTTCTATTACGCCTCGGCGCTCAGGGCGAACGGCCAGAGTGCGCAGGCCGTCGCCGTGCTCGAGAACGGCGTGATGAAGTTCAAGAACGACCGCGAGATGCTGGTCGCCTTCGCCAAGGCGCTGTCGGCGTCGGGGCAGTTCGACCGGGCACTCAACGTCATCGATCGCGCCATCGACCCGGCGACGCCGGGCTGGAACGAGCTGATGGTGAAAGGCGCCATCCTCGACCAGAGCGGGCGCAACAAGGAAGCACGGACGTTCTACGCCCAGGCGCAGAAGATCGCACCGGACCAGGCGGGTATCCGCGCCAACCTGGGGCTGTCCTATGCCATGACCAACGAGCTGGACAAGGCGGAGAAGGAACTGCGTGCGGCCGTCTCCATGCGCGGCGCCAACAGCCAGATCCGCCAGAACCTGGCGCTGATCGTGGGGCTGCAGGGCCGCTTCGACGAAAGCCGCACCCTGTTCGCGGCCGAGCTGCCCGCCGACGGCGTCGAGGCCAACATGGCCTATATCCGCTCGCTCCTCACCCAGCAGAACCGCTGGGACCTGGTGAAGAAGCAGGGCTAGCGCGCGCCCTACCCCGCTTATCCCGAATACAGGAAGGGCGCCCCGCGAGGCGCCCTCTTCTTTACTGGCTCGGAGCGGCGGGCCTGGCTCAGCCGCCGCCCATCATCCCGTTCGCGAACACCCTGATCATCGCCGGGGAGATAATCACGATGAACAGCACCGGCAGGAAGAACACGATCAGCGGGACGGTGAGCTTGGGCGGCAGCGCGGCCGCCTTCTTTTCGGCGTCCATCATGCGCTGCTCGCGACCTTCTTCGGCCATCACGCGCAGCGAAGTACCCACGGAGGTACCGTGCCGCTCGGCCTGGATCAGCGCCTGCATCACGGCCTTGACGTTGTCGAGGCCCGTACGGCGGCCGAAGTTGTCGTAGGCGCGGGTCCGGTCCTCGAGGAAGCTGAGCTCGGCCGTCGTGAGGGTCATCTCCTCGGCGAGTTCCGCGCTCTGGGAGCCCATTTCCTTGGCGACACGCTTCAACGCGTGCTCGACCGACATGCCGGATTCGACGCAGAGCAGTATGAGATCCAGCGCGTCCGGCCAGGCGCGGCGGATCGAGGCCTGGCGCTTCACCGTCTGGTTCTTGAGCAGGACGATCGGCAGGTAGGCGCCGATGAGGCCGACGAGCAGCGCGTAGATGGCATTCAGCCACAGCGGCTTGTCGGCAAACACCGTCAGGCTCATGTAGGCGAAGCCGAGAAAGAACAGCGCGAAGGGCGTGACGAACCGGACGAACAGCCAGGTCGTCATGGCGGACTGGCCGCGATAGCCGGCGCGGGCCAGCGTCTCGGCGGTCTTGTCGTCGACGAACGCCTTCTCGAGCGAGAACTTCTCGACGACGTTCTTCATGTAGTCCTTGCCGGCCGCCTGGCGGATGCTCCGCGTCGGCTGGTCGGGGTCCCCACTGCCGCGCAGGCGCGCCATTTCCTGGGCCCGCATCTTCTCGCGCTCGAGCGCCACACGCCTGATGCGCTGGCGTACCTTTGATCCGCCGGAAAAGAAGGTGGCGCCGATCGAGAAGACGACAGCCGCGGCAGAGACCGCGGCGAGGACCGCGACGAGGAACTGTGTGTTGGTGAGGGTTGCTACGAGATCCACTGCGCGCCCCTACACTTCGAACTGGACCATGCGGTTCATGATGAACCCGCCCATGAACATCAGGATCGCCGCGACACCAAGCAGCAGGTTGCCGATCGGTGTCTCGATCATCGGCAGCAGGTAGGTCGGTGTCGTCAGCGAGACGAGGATGGCAACGATGATCGGGAGCGAGCCGATGATGCCCGCGGAGGCCTTGGCTTCCGAGGACATGGCTTTCACCTTCTCCTTCATCTTCTTGCGGTTGCGCAGCACGCGGGCGAGGTTGCCCAGCGCCTCGGAGAGGTTGCCGCCGGACTGGGCCTGCACGGTAATGACCACGACGAAGAAGTTCACTTCAGGTACCGGCACGCGATCATAGAGCGTGACCACCGCCTCCTGGATGGTCTTGCCGACCGACTGCTGGTCGAGCACGCGCTGGAAGTCCGACTTGATCGGCTCCTTGGCCTCGCGCGCCACGAGGCGCATCGAGTCGTTGAGCGGCAGACCCGACTTCACGCCGCGCACGATGGCCTCTACGGCGTTGGGCAGCTCGTCGAGGAAGGCGTTCTGGTACTTCTTGCGCCGCCGGCCGACATACATGCGCGGCAGCAGGTAACCACCGGCAATGGCGAAGACGAGGCAGTAGATGAGCTCGAGCTGGAGGATGAACGTGACAACGAACACCCCCGCGCCAAGGATGATCGAGTTGCGAATGAAGCCCGCGGGCTTCAGCTTCATCCCCGCCTGGTAGAGCCGGTCGCCGAGCGGGATGCTCTTCTTCTTTTTCTCGATCGCCGCGGTCTGCGCCTTCAGCGTCTGCTGCAGTTCCTTGCGGCGCGTATCGCGCGTGCGGGCCACTTCGGCGGTCGCGCGATTGGCGCGGACGTCGCCGTGCATGGCCTTGATGCGCTTGTCGGCACGGGCGCTGTTGCCCAGGATCGAGGGCACCAGCGCGAAGCCGGCGGCGGCGACACAGACCGCCGCGAGGATCGCGAGAATGAGCGGATTCATGCGCGCCCCTTATGCACTGAGGATCTCGTGGTGCTCGATGTTCGAGCGCTCCAGCGCGTCAACGAGGTTGGCTTCCTCGTTGTAGTAACGGGCGCGCTCGGTGAAGTTCGGCTTGGTGATACCGGTGGAGCGGTGCCGGCCGAGCAGGTTGCCGTTCGCGTCCTCGCCGACGATGTCGTAGAGGAACACGTCCTGGGTGACGATCACGTCGCCTTCCATGCCCAGCACCTCGGAGATGTGGGTGATGCGGCGCGAACCGTCGCGGAGACGGGCGGCCTGGACCACCACGTCGATCGAGGACACGATCATCTCGCGGATGGTGCGGCTGGGCAGCGAGTAGCCGCCCATGGTGATCATCGACTCGAGACGGCTGAGCGCCTCGCGCGGCGAGTTGGCGTGGAGCGTGCCCATCGAGCCGTCGTGGCCGGTGTTCATCGCCTGCAGGAGGTCGAATGCCTCCGGTCCGCGCACTTCGCCCACGATGATGCGCTCGGGGCGCATACGCAGGCAGTTCTTGACGAGATCGCGCATGGTGATCTCGCCTTCGCCCTCGAGGTTGGGCGGACGGGTTTCGAGGCGCACCACGTGCGGCTGCTGCAGCTGCAGTTCCGCCGAGTCCTCGCAGGTGATGACGCGCTCGTCCTTCTCGATGAAGCCGGTGAGACAGTTGAGCAGCGTCGTCTTGCCCGAGCCGGTACCGCCGGAGATCAGGATGTTGGCGCGCACGCGGCCGAGGATGCGCAGCACCTCGGCGCCTTCGGGCGAAATCGAGTTGTACTTGACCAGCTGCGCGAGGGTCAGCTTGTCCTTCTTGAACTTACGAATGGTGAGTGCGGCGCCGTCGATGGAGAGCGGCGGGGCGATCACGTTGACGCGCGAACCGTCGGGAAGGCGCGCGTCGCAGATCGGTGAGCTTTCATCGACGCGGCGGCCGACCTGGCTCACGATGCGCTGGCAGACGTTCATCAGGTGCGCATCGTCGCGGAAGCGGACGTTCGTCAGCCGCACCTTGCCGCCCACCTCGATGTAGCATTTCTGCGACCCGTTCACCATGATGTCGGCGATGTCGTCGCGGGCCAGCAGCGGCTCGAGCGGGCCGTAGCCGAGCACGTCGTTGCAGATGTCCTCGAGCAGGTCTTCCTGCTCGGAGATCGACATGATGATCGACTTGAGCGCGATGATCTCGGCGACGATGTCGCGGATTTCCTCGCGCGCCGTCTCCTGCTCCATCGTCGCGAGCTGGCTCAGGTCGATCGAGTCGATCAGGGCGTTGAAGATCGCCGACTTGGTCTGGAAGTATTCCTTGTCGCGCGTTGCCGCTTCCGGGCTGCGCACATCGACGACTTCGTCGGGGCGCTTGGCCGTATCGAGCGCGCGTGAGGGTTCAGGCCGAGCAGCGGCGGCCACCGGGGCGACGGTGGGCCGCGGAGCGGGTGCGGCGCCCGGAGTGTTGCCGCCGAAACTGGTACGCTTGCCGAACATCGAGGACTAGCCTTTCAGGCGCGCTTCCGCTTCATCATGAACGAGGGCAGCTTGAGGCTCGGCATGCGCGAGCTGCTGCGCTCGGGAGCATTGCGGCCCGTCACATGCATGCCGATGGCGCGGAATGCCTCGTTCGACTTGTTGTTGGCCGAGACCTCGGCGATCATCTGGCCGTTGTTGGCGGCCGTGCCGAAGGTCGCCGCGTCGAAGCCGAGCTGGCCGATCAGGCGACATTCCACCGAGGTGGCGAACTCGTTCGGGGCGATTTCCGGACGACGCGGCATGCCGACCTTGTTGATCACCAGCAGCGGCTCGCTCTCGGTCGGGCGCAGCGCCTTGATGGTGTCCGACAGGTTCTTGGCGTTGCGCAGGTTCGCCAGGTCCGGCTCGGCGACGATGATGATCTCGTCGATCGTGCCGATGGTGTAGCGAACCCAGCTGCTCCAGACGTGCGGGATGTCGAGCACCACGATCGGCATCGACTTCTGGCTCAGCTCGATCACCTGCTCGAACTCGCGCTCCTCGAAATCGAAGGGGCGGTCGAGGACCACGGGGGCGGTCAACAGGCTCACATGGTTGGCCGCCTTGCTCATCAGGCGGTCGAGCATCGTCTGGTCCATCTTCTGGCTGTTGCCGATGGCGTCGGCGATGCCGTGGGGCGGATCCTGGTTGTAGTTGAGACCGGCGGTGCCGAAGGCGAAGTCGAGGTCGAGGATCAGCGTGTCCTGGCGCAGGTGCTGGCTGATCGCCCAGGCGACATTGTGGGCGACGGTGGACCCGCCCGAACCGCCCTTGGCGGAAATGAAGCCGATGGTGCGACCGATCGGGGCGGCGCCCTCGGCGGCGAACAGCTCGCTGATGGCGTCGACGATGGTCAGCGCCGCGGCCGGCAGCACGATATACTCGGAGACGCCGGAGCGGATGAGCTCGCGGTAGAGCAGCACGTCGTTGACATGCCCGAGGACGATCAGCCTCGTGGCGGCGTCGCAGACCGCGGCGAGACGCTCGAGCGCGGACGGGATCTCCTCGGGGCTGAGGGAGGTCTCGACAATGATCAGGTTCGGCGTGGGATTGGACCGATAGGTCTCGATCGCCCCGTCGAGCCCGCCATTGTGCGTGGTGAGCGCGACCTTGGACATGCGCCGGTCATGCACCGCGGATTCCACCAGCTGCGCGGTCTGGCTGTGCTCGCAGAAAGCCTGGATGGTAATGCGCGGGAGCAGGCGGGCACCAGCCACGATGTCGAGGGCGGGTTCCTCGGTGGACTTGCCACCATCCCGAGAGAGCAGACTCATGACAAACTCACTCCATCAATCCAGCACGAAGCCGACGGCACCGTCGTAGCTCCCGCGCGTGCCGGCGGGGCCGACACCGTACATCGTCTCGATGCGCCCGAGGAAAATAGCCTCGGCATCGTTAGCAAATACCATCCGATCCGTAGGAAGCTCGGGAACTTCCCTCGTCGCCTGGGCGAGGTAGGGAGTCACGAGAATCACCATCTCGGTCTGCGAGCGGATGAAATCGCGCGAGCGGAACAGGGTGCCCAGGATCGGTATGTCGCCGAGACCCGGCAGACGGTGCACCTGGGCACGCGTCGTATCCTGGATCAGGCCGCCAATGGCGAGGGTTTCGCCAGCGCGGATCTCGACTGAGGTCTTGGCCTCGCGCTTCTTGATGCCCGGCAGCGTGATGGCGCCGACGGTGATGCTGCCCTCGGGGCTGAGTTCGCTGCTCGCGGTATCCACCTCCAGGCCGATCATGCCGTCTGACTTGATCGTGGGGGTGAACGCGAGGGTCACACCAAAATCCTGGTACGCGAACGACACGGTGTCGTCCTTCACGCCCGTAGGCACAGGGAATTGCCCGCCTGCGGTGAAAGTTGCGGGTTGACCGGAGATGGCCGTAAGCACGGGCTCGGCAAGCGTGCGAGAGGCGCCGCGCTGCTCCATGGCGCGCAGTTGGGCATCTATGGTGAACGGCCCGGCCGTCACGGAACCGCCGATCCTGCTGTTGGAAAAGAGGTTGGAGGCACCGCCAAGGGGCTGATCGCTGACGAACGACGTCGTCAACCCGCCGCTCGAGAAGCTGCCGGAGAGGTCGATGCCGAACTGCTTGGCGAGGCTGCGGTTCACCTCGGCGACGGTGACCTTCAGCATGACCTGCTGGGAGCCCTCGATGTTGAGGACACTGGTCACATTGTCCGGGCCACCGGCGAACTGGGCCGCGATCGCCATGGCCTTGTGGGCCTCGTCGGCGCTGTTGGCGTCGCCCGAAAGCACGATGCGGTTGAGGATCGCGCCATCGACGCCTGTCACCGCGACGGCTTCGACGTCGATCTTGGCCTTGGGGATGACCTTGGCGAAGGTGTCGCGCAGCACTGCTGCGATGTTCGCACTCTGGATGTTCGAGCCCTTGGTGCTGACGTCGAGCACCACGATGGTGCGACCGTTGGCGTCCATGAAGAAGATGTTGCTCTCACCTGCCCCGACGGCCTGGACAATGGCCCGCCGCTTGTTGCGCAGGATCGCGTTGGCGACGCCCGGCTGGGAGACGATGACTTCCTTCACGTCGACCGGCAGGTCGATCAGCATCGACTTGTTGACGTCGAGGCTGACCACCTGGGTCGTCCCTAACGAGGACACGCGCAGGTGGGTCTGCTCGGCACCGTAGGCATGCTGGAAGCCCAGCGGCGCGAGGCTCAGCAAAGTCCCCATGATTGCAGCCGCCAGCGTGAGCTGCACTGTTTGCGAAAGGAGGCCGCGCATCGGCTTGTGGGCACTCACCGGGTTCATCACGTAATCCTCACGCATCATTGGGCCTGCTCTTCTGAGCCGGTCTCTCCGGCTGCCAGCCGGCGATCGATCTCTGCTTCATCGGTGACGGTGGACTCGCCGGCGGACGCCGCTCCGGCACCGTCGCCATCAGCAACGTCGCTGGTCGTGGACACCTCGGTGTAGGCGGCGTCGGCAACCGTTGCCGCGGAGCCGGGGTCCGACGGCATCACGGTTGCGCCGACACCGAAGCGGATCATCTTGACGGCACGGCTGGTTTCGTTGCGAACAGCATCGCCGGGCGCCTGGGCGAAGTCCGCGATCGAACGCAGCACGACCGAAAGCGCGCCCATGCGGCTGGAGTTGATGATGAGCTCGCCCTGGGCGGGTGTCAGCTCCAGGGTCGCGATGGTTCCGCCCTGGAAGGTGCTGTTGTCGACCGGTCCAGGCTGCTCGCCTTCCTTCTTGGCCTTCTCGTTGACCTGGCCGAGGCGGGTGCCGATCGCCAGCACCTTCACGTTGGTGAGGATCGTTTGACTGACGCCGCCACGCGTCATCACGACGTCGACGCGGTCGTTGGGTACCACGAAGCCGCCGGCTGCGGCATCGGCGCTCACCGGCACGGACACCCCGCGCATACCCTTGGTCAGCACGGCCGAGAGATAGCCCTGGTCGGAGCGAACGAGCTTCTGCTCTGAGATCGGTTCGCCGGCAAATATCTCGAAGCGTGCGACCGCCCCTTGCATCTGGGTCACTGCATCGGGAAACGCCGCTTCGGTGATGTACTCCGGGCGGACTGCGAGTTCGGGCCAATCCTGCCACTGTATGGTTGCGGGAGCGAGGCGCTGCCCCACACCGATGGGTCTCTGCGCCACGAGGACCTTGGCCTTTTGCTCCTCGACAACCTGCGTTGGGCCTTCGACCACCACTTGCTGCGGGGCGCTGCCGCGTATGGCAAGGAACGCCGCAAGTCCGCCGGCCACCAACGCAACAACCAGCAGGATGATACGCGAGGCATTCATCGCCCAGACTCCAGACCCAACGAGCCCGTAACGAGCCCCGGTTACACTTGCCTTCGACTATCGCGGCAAAGGGTCAAAGTTTGGTTAATCGATGCTTGTCTGTGACGGTTAACGTCAAGTAAACGTAAGACTTTCAGCCGACCAGTCGTTGAAAGACGATGCTGCCGGGATAAAGCAGGATGGCGGCCGCCGCCAGTGCAATGCCATAGGGCACGCCGGTCTTGGTGTCGTGCAGCCGATCGATCCAGGTCACCTGCTTGAGCAGAAGCGGCAAGGGCCTACTGCGGACGGCGAGGAGGACCAGTGTCAGAGCGCCGCCGAGCAGCGAAGCGTAGAGCAGATAGGGCAGCAGGCCGGTCAGTCCGAACCACAGAGTGGTCGCGGCAATCAGCTTGGCGTCGCCTCCGCCTATCCAGCCGAGGGCGAAGAAGCCGATTGTGACGGCGAGAACAACCAGGGCTGTCGCAACGTGGACCCCGATGGTTTCAAGCGGCAACCCGGCGACGAGGGCGACGGGGAAGAAGCCGATTGCCACGAGAAGCACGAGCTTGTTCGTGATGCGCATGGTCAACAGATCTGAGGCTCCGGCGAAAGCCATCAGCATCGGAAAGATGAAAAGCGCTGCGATCGGGATGAAAGAGGGCATGGCGGGCCTGTGCGAAAAGCCGGCTGCCCGGCAGTGCTCAGTCTGACCATCTACGGTTAACAAAGCCCAAATGAGAGAGGGGACCCTTGCGGGTCCCCTCCGAAACTTGCGAGCCCCTTGGGACTATTACGGCGTGGTGGCAGCGGCTTCCGGGATTTCGACTTCGCCGATGCGGCTCGAGATACCGGTGAACAGCCCCGACAGGCTGTCGCCGAGAAGGGTTGCTGCTGCGATGATGCCGACGGCGATGAGCGCGGCAATCAGGCCGTACTCGATGGCGGTGGCACCAGACTCGTCATTCGCGAAACGAGCGAGAGTGTTCATTCTTGTTGGCTCCTTGCACACGTCATTCTGTGGCGCATCTCTTGATGCGTCGGCACCGTTCGACACGTCACACATCGAACATGAGCCGAACGCTAGTCGTGACCTCTTGAAATTGAGTTAATGAGAATTCGGCCGAAAGCCCCGGTTTACAAGGGCTTTCGGCATGCTGAGCAGACCGTTAATGCGGTCCGTAAAATTGATACACTGCTGACTTCAAGTATTCACCCCCCGTCACCCACTCCAAGACTAACCAGCACCCTGAGGCCATGGCGATCTGAGGTGGCGTTTGCGAATTATTCACCAATCCACGCAACACTCTCTTGGTGATAGAGTACGCGTTCAAGGTCGCCATGCCGCTCAATGCCAGACTAGCCGCAATCGCCGTCTCGCTCCTCATGGCCACCCCGGCGCTGGCCGAGACGGCTCCCGTGAGCGTCAACGTCAACATGGCGCGCATCCTCAGGATAAGTGCGCCGGCAGCGACGGTTATCATTGGAAACCCCGGCATCGCCGACGTCACGATCCAGGATCCGCAGACGCTCGTTCTCACCGGCAAGAGCTACGGCCAGACCAACCTCATCGTCCTTGACGGCGCGGGCAGCCCGATCGCCGACACGATGGTCGAGGTGGTGCAGGACCAGGCGGGTCTCGTTACCGTCTACATGGGGACAAGCCGTACCAGCCTTGCGTGTGAACCGGTATGCCAGCCGATCATCATGCTGGGCGACGACGCGGCATACTCGAGCGATACCATCGGCGCCTCGAAATCCATCGAGTCCGCCGCTCGCTAACCCGCCGTTAAGCACGCGTACCAAACGGCACAAATGGCGACTTCGCACTAACCATTCGATAGGTGCTTTGCGCTAGCGTGCCCCGGGCAATTGCTTGCTTTTGCGGGGCTCGATGCGCAAGCGCGCGACAGGACTGAAAGGGTTCATGCAGACCACGGTTCGCCGCGGCCGAGCCTTCTGTCGCGATGAGCGAGGCGCCACTCTCATCGAATTCGGTTTCCTCGCCATTCCCTTCTTCATGGTCATCGTGGCCATTCTGGAGACCGCACTGATTTTCCTGGCCGGCCAAATCCTCGACAGTGCGGTCAACGACTCCGCCCGCCTGGTCCGTACCGGTCAGGCCCAGACGCTGGAATGGAACGGCGACAACTTCCGGGGTGCAATCTGCGAGGGTCTTTATGGACTTTTCGACTGCAGCAACGGAGCCAACGAGCGCCTGCGCGTCAGCGTCGCCGTCGTGACCGATTTCAGCGCTGCAACGGTCGGCTATCCGCTCGAGATCGGGGACGAATGCGGCGAGGATGGGTGCGACTGGAAAATCAGCAGCGACTACGTGCCCGGCACCGGCGCGGACGTCGTGCTGGTCCGCGCATTCTACAAGTGGCCGACCATCGCCGACTTCTTCGGCATCAACTTCGCAACCCTGGCGGGCGGCGACCGCCTCCTTGGTGCCTCGCGCGTCTTCAGGAACGAGCCCTTCGGATGCAGCGATTGCTCCTGAAACACTGCCGTATCGGGACTTTCGCGCGCGACGACGGCGCCGTCGCGGCAGTGGAGTTTGCCCTCGTGGTCCCGTTGCTCCTCGCACTGTACCTGGGATCGGTGGAAGGCACGCAGATCTTCACCGCCGACCGCAAGGTGGCGGTGATCGCAAGTTCGATGGCGGACCTGGTCTCCCGCGAACGGGGTGAGATCGATCAATCCAGGCTCGACGACTACTTCATGGCAGCCGCGAACATCATCCAGCCGTTTTCCGCCGCCGGGCTTGGGCAGGTCGTTACCTTCATACAAGTCAACGACGACGGTGTGGCCACTGTCCGCTGGAGTTCCGCCAACGGATCGGGGGTGCCGCGCGTGGCAAACAGCCCCTTTCCGCTCGCCGCGACCACGGAGATGAGCCAGTTGGCCCGCAACGCCAATGGCTGGATAGTTGCCGCCGAGGTGACCTATCCGTATCAGCCGCTTGTCGGCTACATCATCAAGGAAACGCTCGACATCCGTCACACCGAGTACTTCCTGCCGCGCTTCCAGGAAGAGATCGTGCTCAACACCGGGACCTGAGCTTGTGGCCTTGGGGCCGGCATGGCATAGGCCGGGCTCCCTTCCCCCGACGAGGCCAGCTTCATGCACGACACCCTGATCCCAGTCTTCGATCTCGGCGGCGTATTCGTCGACTGGAACCCGATGTACCTGTTCCGCAAGCTCTTCGAGACGGAAGAGGAGGCGCAGTGGTTCTGGGACAATATCTGCACCAAGGACTGGAACCTCGAGTTCGACGCCGGCGACATCTTCGCCGAGGGCGTGGCCAAGCTGATCACCCGGTATCCGCGCTACTGGCGCGAGATCCAGGCCTTCGACCTGAGGTGGAAGGAAACGGTGGGCGAGTTCATCACCGGCACGTCGGACATTCATGACGAGCTGATCGCGCAGGACATCCCCACCTTCGCCATCACGAACTTCTCGTGGGAGAAATGGACGAGCTGCCTCGGCGAATGGCCGTTCCTCGAAAAGTTCGACGGCGTGGTGGTGTCGGGGCTCGAAGGGCTGGTAAAGCCCGACCCGCGGCTCTACCGCGTGTTCTGCGAGCGCTACGCGCTGGCGCCGGAGATGTGCGTGTTCATCGACGACAGCGAGCCGAACGTGATCTCGGCGCGCAAGTTCGGCATGAACGCCATCCATTTCACCGACCCCAAATCGCTCCGCAAGGAGCTGATCGGGCTCGGTCTGCCGCTCAAGAAGTAGCGCAAAATCGGGCCGGGCCGCCGCGCCGGCAGAAGTTCATGGAATTCCGTCGGTCCTGAGCACCAACAATGGCAACGCTTGGGGCCGAGTTCCAGCGCGGTCCGATGGCCTATTTCGTCCCGTACATCCGGTCGCCGGCATCGCCGAGGCCGGGGATGATATAGCCCTTCTCGTTCAGATGGCTGTCGATGGCCGCAGTGAAGATCGGCACGTCCGGATGCGCGGAAATGAACTTCTCGATGCCCTCGGGAGCGGCGAGCAGGCAGAGGAAGCGGATGTTGTTGGCACCGCGTTCCTTGAGCTTATCCACTGCCGCAATTGAGGAATTCGCCGTCGCCAGCATCGGGTCGACGACGATGATCAGCCGGTTGTCCAGCTCGGACGGCGCCTTGAAATAGTACTCCACCGGCTGCAGCGTCTCGTGGTCGCGGTAGATGCCGATATGGGCGACACGGGCGGCCGGGACGAGGTCGAGCATGCCGTCAAGCAAGCCGTTTCCGGCGCGCAGGATCGACGCGAAGACCAGCTTCTTGCCCTTGATGGTCGGGGCCTCCATGACCGTCATCGGCGTCTCGATGGGGATCATCTCGAGCTCGAGGTCGCGCGTCACCTCGTAGCACATGAGGTGCGCTATCTCCCTCAAAAGCCTGCGAAATCCGGCGATGGAGGTATCCTTGTCGCGCATGATGGTGAGCTTGTGCTGCACCATCGGGTGGTCGATCACCGTTACGCCGCGCATGAGGGGAACCCCGGAGCTAGAGGAAGGACTTGCCGTGCTTGCCGGGCGCGAGGCCGAGCCAGCGGGCTATGCTTTCTCCTATATCCGCAAAGGTCGGGCGGATGCCAATGGTTCCGGGGCCGAGCGTTGGGGAAAAGGCCAGAATCGGCACCTGCTCGCGCGTGTGGTCGGAGCCGCGCCACGATGGATCGTTGCCGTGGTCGGCGGTGAAGATCACGAGGTCGTCGGGCCGTAGCCTGCTGATCAGTTCGGGGATGCGCGCGTCGAACGTCTCGAGGGCCTGGGCGTATCCGGGGATGTCCCGGCGGTGGCCGTATTCCTGGTCGAAATCGACGAAGTTGACCATGATGAAGGCGCCGTCGGCGGCCATTTCCATGGCCTCGAGCGTACGGTCGAACAGGGCCATGTTGCCGGTGGCCTTCATCTTGTGGGTGACGCCGTGGCCCGCGTAGATGTCGGAGATCTTGCCCAGGGCATAGACCTGCCGGCCGGCGGTGTTGGCACGGTCGAGCAAGGTCGGCTCGGGAGGGGGGATAGCGAAGTCGCGGCGGTTGCCTGTGCGCTTGAAATTGCTGGCATTTTCGCCGACGAACGGGCGGGCGATGACGCGGCCGATGCGCAGCGGCGCGGTAAGTTCGAAGGCGGTTTCGCACAGGTGGTAGAGCCGCTCGAGGCCGAAATGGGTCTCGTGCGCCGCGATCTGGAAGACGCTGTCGATCGAGGTGTAGCAGATGGGCTTGCCGGTCCTGATCGACTCCTCGCCAAGCTCGGCGGTGATGGTCGTGCCGGAGGCGTGCCTGTCGCCGAGAATGCCAGGAATGCCTGATCTTTCAATGAGATGCGCGATGAGATCGGGCGGGAAGGTGGGCTCGGTCTGGGGGAAGTAACCCCAGTCGAACGGGACCGGGACACCCGCGATCTCCCAGTGGCCGGATGGGGTGTCCTTGCCCTTGGAGACCTCGCGGCCGACGCCGAAGCGGCCGCCCTGCGGCACCTCGGAGAGACCACGCGGCACTTCACCGGTGGAGAGCCTCGCTGCAGCGCCGAGGCCAAGCGCATCCAGATTCGGCAGTGAAATCTGATAGTTGGCGGCGATGTGGCCGAGCGTATTGGCGCCCTCGTCGCCATAGTCGGCCGCATCCGGCGCGCCGCCGATGCCGAAGCTGTCGAGGATGCAGAGGATGGCACGGGGCATCAGGGGGCTCCGATCCGGTCGGCAATGAGAGGGTGAGACGGGGCCGGCTGGTCCCCGATGGTGTAGGCGGCGAGCAGCCGATCGGTCGCATCCGCTGCCATTTCTTCCGTGCGTGCATGAACGCGGCACAACACAGTCTGAACGTCGGTTTTGGCCCCAAGTCCGAGCAATTGGTCGAATCCGACCGCATGATCGATGTTGTCCGTGGGGAGGCGTCGGCCGCCGCCGAGGGCGACGACGCCCATGCCGACTTCGCGGGTGTCGATGGCAGTGATGTAGCCCGTGGCAGGCGCGAGAATATCCCGCACGATCGGAGCCGGGGACAAATGATCGTCCATGCGGGAGACGAAATCGGTCGGCCCGCCGAGGCCCGCGACCATGCGCGAGAAGTGCTCCGTGGCGCGGCCACTGTCGAGGGCATGGTCCACAACGGCGCGCGCGTTGCCCTCGTGACCGGTCAGTTCGAGCGCGGCGGCGGCGAGCGACAGGGTCACTTCGCGCAGTCGTGCGTCCTGATGACGGCCGGTGAGAAAATCGACGGCGTTGCGGATCTCGAGGGCGTTGCCGGCGGCCGAGGCCAGCGGCTCGTTCATGTCGGTGATGAGGGCGGCCGTCTTGAGCCGGGCGCCGTTGGCGACCGAGACGAGGCTATCGGCCAGAGCCCGCGACTTCTCGCGCGTCGGCATGAAGGCACCTGACCCGGTCTTGACGTCGAGGATCAGGGCACCGAGGCCGGCAGCGAGCTTCTTGCTGAGAATGGACGCGGTGATCAGCGGAATGGACTCGACCGTGCCGGTGACGTCGCGGATGGCGTAGAGCACCTTGTCCGCGGGCGCGAGATCGGCGGTCTGGCCGATGATGGCGCAGCCCGCCTCCTTCACGACCTTGCGGAACAAGGCGTTGTCCGGGCTGGTGGTGTAGCCGGGGATGGAGTCGAACTTGTCGAGCGTGCCACCGGTATGCCCGAGGCCGCGGCCCGAGATCATGGGCACGTAGACGCCACAGGCGGCAAGGATCGGCGCCAGCATGAGCGAGGTGTTGTCCCCTACCCCGCCGGTCGAGTGCTTGTCGGCAACCGGACCATCGAGATCGGACCAATCGAGCACGGTGCCGCTGTCGCGCATGGCCTCGGTGAGCGCGACGCGCTCGGTGTTATCCATGTCGCGGAAGAACACGGCCATGGCGAAGGCAGCAGCCTGCGCATGACTGACCGTACCCTTGGCGAGTCCGTTGATGAAGGCCGAGATTTCACCGGCGGTGAGGGCAAGGCCATCGCGCTTGTTGGCGATGACTTCCTGGGGAAGAAAACTCATGGCGTCTTTTTGCGCCCTCAGGCGAAGAAACTCAAGTTTTCGAGGGGGATGCGCGGCTGCAGCGTTACTGTCGGGCACTTGACGCCAAGGGGGGCAAGACTGGCAAGTTGCACGACGCCAAGCTTCCCGAGGTCACATGTCCGATCGTCCCCTGCTCGTCATCGACGGCGACTCGTTTGCCCACCGCGCCTATCACGGCCTGCCCAAGACCATCCGGCGCAAGGGCGACAAGGGGGGTGGCGCGATCGTCGGCTTCGCCAACTACATGTTGCGGCTCTACGCCGACGCGCAGCCGCGCGCGGTGGTGGTGGGCTGGGATACGCTCGAGGTGCCCAACTGGCGGGCGCTCGAGCTCGAAGGCTACCAGGGCGGACGGGAGTTCGACGACGAGATCGTCGACCAGTTGAGCATCCTGCCCGAGTTCGTCGAGGCCTGCGGGTTCATCGTCGGCAAGGGCGCAAGGTTCGAGGCGGACGACTTCCTCGCAACGGCAGTGCGGCTCGAGGAGGCGCGCGGCGGTACGGCGCTGGTGGCGACGGGCGACCGTGACGCGTTCCAGCTCGCCTCGGAGCGCACGACGATCCTCCAGCCGGTGAAGGCCGGGGAGATCGCGCGGATCGGACCGGCAGAGGTGCGGGAGCGCTATGGCGTGGAGCCCGCGCAGGTGCCGGACTTCATCGCGCTGCGTGGTGACCCGTCGGACAAGATCCCCGGCGCCAGGGGCGTGGGGGCGACGACGGCGGCGAGCCTGTTGAAACGCTATCCCGACCTGGAGGCTATGCTGGGCGACGGCAAGTTCGAGCTGCAGGCCGAGGACCTGAGGCTCTACAAGCGCATCGCTACCATGGTGGCGGACGCCCCGCTGGGCGAGGTGCCGGATACGCCGCCGACCTGGGGCCGGGCGGCGGCGCTGGCGCGCGACTGGGAGCTCAAAGCGCTGAGCGAGCGGCTCGAGCAGCTGGCAAGGGCGACTTGATCGGGCCCGACGAGCTGCTGCGCGACGCGTTCAACGCCCGGGCAGTCCGGCGGGTTACGCTGTCTCTTCACCAGTATCGGCGGGGAGCAACGCGCCCTTGTCGTGCCGGGCCTGGCGCAGCGTATCGCGAGTGTTGGACAGCATGTCGCCGATAAAGCGGCGGACGATCGCCAGCTCTTCATCCGAGTAGGTGGCGATGACGCTGCGGTTCATGCGCATCACGTAGTCGCGCAGCTGCAGGAGGCCCGTTTCCTGAGTGGCCGGTCCGAGGGTGATCAGCACGCCGCGCCGGTCGGTGGGGTGCGGGTGACGCTCGATGAAGCGAGCGGCCTCGAGGCGGTTGAGCATGATGGCGGTGGCGCCGGTGGTGAGCCCCAGATGCTGCGAGATGGCCTTGGGCGTGGCCTTGCCGTCGGCCGAGCGCACGTAGAACAGGCACATCAGATCGGTGTGATTGATGCCGGCCCGCTCGGCGAGCCACCGATAGACATGGGTGACCTCGGAGGTCAGGTCCCGCAGCAGCTCATCCATCTGGGCAGTTCGTTCCACGTCTCATTCCTCACGCGCAATCTAGCTATGCAACATAGTATCTTTGTTGCAAAGTGAAATGGGCTATCCTAGATGTGATCAAACGGATGCAGCCAATGGAGCGGACTATGGCACAGGCACAGGCAACGATGGACGAGAAAGACGAGGCGAGCGCGGACAGGACCGCATTGCCCGCGATCGGGCGCGCTGCGCACGAGTCCAAAGTCGTGAGCATTCCGGTGGATCGCGTCGCGGAGCCGGCGCCTGCTCCCGCGCCTGCAACGCTCGAAGCGGACACGAGTGTCGTCTCGGAGGCGGCCGAGAAGCCGAACAAGAGCCGCAAGAAGGCAAAGCTCTTCGGCATAGGCCTGCTGGTGGCGCTGGGCGCGATGGTGGCGTGGTATCCACTGTCGGACCATTATGCGCCGTTCGCATCGGGCGGCTCGATCACCGCCGAGGTGGCCCAGGTGGCGCCGCGCGTCGCCGGGCCGGTGAAGCGCGTGCTGATATCAGACAATGCCGCGGTGAAAGCCGGGCAGCCACTGTTCGAGATCGACGACACGACGTTCCACATGGACGTCGCGCAGGCCAAGGGGCAGCTCGACCAGGCGCTCAACAACGTAACATCCGGTGTTGCGGCCATTCCCGCTGCGGAAGCCAAGCTGGCGCAGGCCGAGGTGGCGCTGACCAACGCAAAGCAGGAGCTCGACCGCTCGACGCAGCTGCAGGCCAAGGGCCTGCTGTCAAAGGCGAAGCTCGACACCGCCAATGCCAACGCACAGACCGCAGAGCTCAACGTCGAAGCCGCCAAGGCCGAGGTCAAGCGCGTAAAGGCCTCGGCCAGCACCGCTGACGCCAGCAACCCCAATGTGCGTGCGGCGCAGGCGGCGGTCGACAAGGCCGAGTTCGCGCTCGCCAACACCACGGTGGTGGCGCCTGCCGACGGCTATGTCTCGAACCTGTCGCTGGCCGAGGGGCAGTTCGTTGCCGCCGGCACGCCCGCGCTGACCTTCATCAACCCGGCGACGCAGATGGTGATCGCCGACCTGCGCGAGAACCAGCTGGTCAACGTCAAAGCCGGTGACAAGGCCCTGGTGATGTTCGAAGCCGCTCCTGGCAAGAAGTTCGAGGCGACCGTCGACAGCATCGCCTGGGGCATCAATAGCGGCCGCACCACGGCCAATGGCCTCGCGCAGTCGTCCAACGACACCCGCTGGTTCCCGCCGGCGCGCAAGATCCCGGTGCGCGTCACCATCGACGACATGAGCGCCCTGCCGGCCAACGTGCGGCTCGGCTCGGAAGCAAGCGTGCTGATCGTGCCCAAGGACGGGATCGTGCCGGCGATCGCGCGCGGCCTGATAAGCGTCGGCGGGCTGCTGTCGGGCTTCAACTAGGAGCGCCATCGCATGGAAGAGCTCACCCGAGTCGACCCAAATGAAGACCCCTACCTGGCGCTCCGCACGGCGTTGTCTGTGGCGCTCTGCGTGATCCTTGCCGATCCGCTGGGCGTCACGCAGCCGATGATGCCGGTGGTGCTGGGGATGAGCCTGATGTCGAACCAGCGCGGCGCGCTCAACGTGCGCTCGTTCATGGGCCCGATCATGCTGCCGGTGATGGCGTTCGTGTTCAGCTGGCTGGCCGCCGCAACGGTGAGCGAGCCGATGCTGTTCGTGACCGTCAACGTGGTGCTGGCGGCGGCGGGCATCGCGCTGATGCTGTTCAGGGGCTCGCGCATGGGCATCATGCTGACGGTGTTTCCCGCCATGATGTCGATGTCGGTGCTCTACAGCGACCAGGCGCTGGTGGCGATCCGCGACAGCATGGCGATGGGCGGGCTGATCGTCGGCGGGACCGCGGTGGTGCTCAACATCCTGTTCCCGCCGCAGACCAAGCGGGTGCATTTCGAGCAGACGAGGCCGCTGGAGACCGAGAGCCCAATTGCCGAGCTGCTGATCCGGCTCGCCGTCTATGTACCGATCATGCTCGCGACCTATGCGACGGGCGACATGAACCTCTTGATCGTGCCCATCATGCTGGCCTTCATCTGCGCCGAGCCGGATCGCGGCGGGCGGCTGCAGCAGCTGATCGACCGTGGCGGCGGCACCATCGTCGGCGCGGCGGTGGCGGTAGCGGCCATGGCGGTCTACTACGTGGTGCCGCAGTTCCCGGTGCTCGTCGCGCTGATCGCGATCATCACCTTCTTCCTCATCGAAAAGAAGACGACCGGGGCCAGTCGGCCGCTCTACTACCAGTACATCTGCTCGGTGGCGCTGGTGATGCTGCTGTCCTCGACGTTCGGGGCGCGCGATGCGTTCGAAGTGGTAGTGCAGCGCGTGGTGCTGACCAGTGGGGCGATGGTCGGCGCGATTGCGCTGCTGGCACTGCTGGAGGCGATCTTCATTCCGCGCAAGGGGATCACCGCGGCTCCTGCCGGTGCAGCCTGAGCCCGCCCTCTGTCCCCTCCCCCTAAGAATGGGGGAGGGAGACCCTCACACGAACGCCGGCGCCAAGGAATTCGCTACAGCCGCGACTCAAGCTCCGTAGGGAATCCAGACGTTTTTGACCTGCGTGGCGCGGCGGAGGAAGTAGTCGCCTTCGAACTTCGCCTTGTCGGCGAGGTCGTAGTAGAGGCCGCGGCTGGTCCAGGTTTGCTTGACGTTGCCGGCGGAGGCTTTCTCGACCATGGCGGAGGTTTCGGCGTCGCCGGCGAACCAGATGGCGTCGATGCCGTCGTGTTCGGCGAGGGTCTTGGCCAGGACCTTGCTCTCGCCGGTGACGATGTTGAGGACACCGGAGGGCACGTCGGAGGTTTCGAGGACCTGGTAGAAATCGGTCATCGACAGCGGCGACTTTTCGGACGGCACCAGCACCACGGTGTTGCCCATGGCGAGGGCCGGGGCGATCAGCGCGATGGAGCCGAGCAGCGGGCGCGACGGCGGGGCGAGGATGGCCATCGCGCCGATGGCCTCGACCATGGCGGTCGCGATCATGCGCTGCGGCGGGTTGTGCACGGCGCCATCGTACTTGTCGGCCCAGCCGGCGAAGGCGAAGAGGCGCTCGACGGAGGCTGCGACTTCGGCGGCGCCGTCCTCGCCGGTCTGCGCCTTGATGCGGGCGGCGAACTCGTCGGCGCGGTATTCGAGGTTCTCGGCGAGGAAGTAGAGGATCTGCGCGCGGTTGTGGGCCGAGGTGGTGGCCCAGCCGAGGGCGGCGCGGGCGGCTTCGACGGCGTTGCGGATGTCCTTGCGGTTGCCGTCGCCGACTTCGCCGACGAGCGTACCGGTGGGGCCGTAGACCGGGCGGGAATAGCCGGAGTCCGGGCGGGCCTGCTTGCCGCCAATGTACATCTTGGCGGTCTGGTCGATGCCGCCGGCGTCATCGAGCGGGTTTGCTGACTTGGCTGCCTTGGCCGTCGCGGCGACGAAGGGTTTTAGCTCCTTCTCCCACTTCGGCTTGAGGTAGCTCGCCATGCCTTCCTTGCCGCCTTCGCGGCCGAAACCGCTCTCCTTATAGCCGCCGAAGCCGACGGCGGCGTCGAAGTTGTTGGTGGAGTTGATCCACACGACGCCGGCTTTCAGCTTGGGCGCGATGTCCAGCGCGAGGTTGAGGTTCTCGCTCCACACGGTGGCGGCGAGGCCGTAGCGGGTGTTGTTGGCGAGCGCCACCGCTTCCTCGGGGGTGCGGAAGCTCATTTCGACCAGCACCGGCCCGAAGATCTCTTCGTTGGCGACAGTGTTGGCGGTCGAGACGCCGGTGATCAGCGTCGGCTTCAAGAAGCAGCCGCCGCCCGGGATATCGATATCGGGCTCGTAGAGCTGGCCGCCCTCGGCGACGCCCTTCTTGACCAGATCCTTGACGCGCTCGACCTGCACCGGGGCGACGAGGGCGCCTATATCCACCGCCTTGTCCAAGGGATCGCCGACGCGGAGGGTCGACATGCGCTTCTTCAGCTTTTCGAGGAAGCGTTCCTCGATCGATTCCTGGACGAGGAGGCGCGAGCCGGCGCAGCAGACCTGGCCCTGGTTGAACCAGATGGCGTCGACGAGGCCTTCGATGGCCGAGTCCATGTCGGCGTCGTCGAAGACGATGTAGGGCGACTTGCCGCCGAGCTCGAGCGACAGGCCCTTGCCGGTGCCGGCGGTGGCACGGCGGATGATCTTTCCCACCTCGGTCGAGCCGGTGAAGGCGATCTTGTCGATATCGGGGTGGTTGGTGATGGCGGCGCCGGTGTCGCCCTCGCCGGTGACGATGTTGACGACGCCCTTGGGCAGGTGCGCCTTCTCGCAGATTTCAGCGAAGAGCAGCGCGGTGAGCGAGGTGAACTCGGCCGGCTTCAGCACCACGGTGTTACCGGCGGCGAGGGCCGGGGCGATCTTCCAGGCCAGCATCAGCAGTGGAAAATTCCACGGGATGATCTGGCCGCAGACGCCGTAGGGCACGTGGTCGGGGAACTCGCGCTCGAGGTGCTGGGCCCAGCCGGCGTGGTGGTAGAAATGCCTGATGACCAGCGGGATATCGACGTCGCGGCTCTCGCGGATCGGCTTGCCATTGTCCATCGTCTCGAGCACGGCGAACAGGCGGGAGTGCTTCTGGATCAGGCGGGCGATGGCATAGAGGTACTTGCCGCGCTGGTAACCCGAGAGGGCAGCCCAGGGTTTTGCGGCGGCGCGGGCGGCCTTCACCGCGGCATCGACGTCGGCGGCGGTGCCATTGGTGACCTGGGCGAGGACCTTGCCGTTGGCGGGGTTCTCGCTGGGGAAGGTCTTGCCGGGCTTGGTCCAGGCGCCGTTGATGAAATGGCCGAAGGTGTTGTCGTGCGCGGCGAGCCATGCCAGCGCCACATCGGCGGACTCGGGTGCCGGGCCGTAGTCGAGGGAGGTGAAGATTTCGGCGATTTTGTTCATGGGTTCCTCCTTCGATGGATCGGGGCCCAGCCCCTCACCCGTCTCGGCCTTCGGCCGATCCACCCTCTCCCCGACGGGGAGAGGAATACCCGACTGCGCAGTCGGCGCTCTGTTCTTCTCCCCGTCGGGGAGAAGGTGGCGCGTAGCGCCGGATGAGGGGCGCTGCCCCTACACCATCGGCATCCGGTAGTCCGCCGCGTAGTGCCCGGTCAGCGTGTGCTCCAGCTGGCGCTCGATGTCGGTGAGCAGCGAGCTCGCGCCGAAGCGGAACAGGTGCGGCTGGAGCCAGTGGGTGCCGAGCTCTTCCTTCATCAGCGCCATGTAGTCGAGCGAGAGCTTGGCCGTGGCGATGCCGCCGGCGGGCTTGTAGCCGATTTCGATGCCGGTTTCCTCGTGGAACCAGCGGATCATGCGGACCATCGCCAGCGAGGTCTGGAGGTTGGCGTTGACCTTTTCCTTGCCGGTCGAGGTCTTGATGAAGTCGGCGCCGGCCAGCATGCAGACCAGCGAGGCCTTGGCGACATTGGTCTGGGTGGCCAACTCGCCTGTGCCGAGGATGGTCTTGATGTGGGCGTCGCCGCAGGCCTTCCGCATGGCGCGGACTTCGTCATAGAGCGCCTGCCAGTCGCCGCGCAGCACCATGCCGCGCTCGATGACGATGTCGATCTCGTTGGCGCCATCGGCGACCGAGGCTTCGATCTCGGCAAGGCGGGTCGAGAGCGGCGCGAGGCCGTGGGGGAAGCCGGTCGACACCGCAGCGACGTTGATGCCGGTGCCCTTCAGCGCATCGACGGCAGTCTTGACGAAGGAGTGGTAGACGCAGACGGCAGCGGGCTTGATGTCGAGCTCGGTGGCGCCGAGACCTTCGAGGATATCCTGGCGCACCGGGTGGCGGGCCTTGGCGCAGAGGCGCTCGACGCGGCCGGGGGTGTCGTCGGAATTGAGCGTCGTCAGGTCCATCAGGGTGATGGCCTTGAGCAGCCAGGCGGCCTGCCAATCCTTCTTCACGGTACGGCGGGCAGGCAGCGTCGCGGCGCGGCGTTCGAGCGCCGAGCGGTTCATGCGGACGCGTTCGACCCAATCGAGATCGAGCGGGAAGCCGGGATTGCGGCGATGTGAGGCAGCGGCCGAAGCAGCGGGCTCCTGCGCCTTGACGACGGCAGGCTTGCCCCCTGCAGGTTGATCGACGACTCGCAGTTCCATATGGCCTCCTTGCCGCCTCCCGTTAGGCGGTTTTTGCGGCACTTTGTCGACTGCCATTATCGGCCCAAAAACTCGGGTCCGAAAGAGTGCGGGAGCAGTTGGGCGATGGTCTGCTCGAGCGGCGTGCCGTCGATGCCGTGCGAGACGACGACGACATCCTGGTCGGCGAACTCGCGGATGCGCTGGCGGCAGCCGCCGCAAGGGGTGACGGGCGTGGTGCCCGGCCCGGTGGTGTAGACGCGCTTGATGCGGCGGGCGCCACCGGCGAGCATGGCGGCGATGGCCGAGGGCTCGGCGCAATTGCCGACCGGATAGGCGGCGTTCTCGACGTTGCAGCCGACATAGATCTTGCCGTCGTCGGCGAGAATGGCCGTGCCGACGTGGAAGTTCGAGTAGGGCGCATAGGCCTTGACGCGCACGGCTTCGGCGGCGGCGAGGAGTTCGGCGTCTTTAGGGTGTGGCATGGTCGATCTTCTGCTGCGGGCCTCGATGTTGCCACCCCCACGGAGCGGCACCTCCCCCTCGACGGGGGAGGTTGGGAGGGGGTGAGCGGTGAGCACCGTGGCGCCGTGCACCCCCTCCGAGCTGCGCTAGTTCGCTCTGCTCACAAGCTGCGCTTGCCTCCACCGTCGAGGGGGAGGTGGGGGCCGGTGCTTGTTGCTGGATCGAGCCCAAGCTACCGCTCCTTGGTATACGCCACGCCACCGGCCTTGGGGCCGACGGCCTTGCCGATGAAGCCGGCGAGCAGGATCACCGTCAGCAGGTAGGGCAGCGCCTGGATGGCCTGCACCGGCACGTCGATGCCGAAGATTTCGGCGCCCTGCAGGCGGATCTGCAGCGCATCGAGGAAGCCGAACAGCAGGCAGGTGAACATGGCCGGGACCGGCTTCCACTTGGCGAAGATCAGCGCGGCGAGCGCGATGAAGCCCTTGCCGGCGGTCATGTTGTTGCCGAAGCCGGAACCCTGGGCGATCGAGAAGAACGCGCCGGCGAGGCCGCAGAGCAGCCCGGTGATCAGCACGGCCTGGTAGCGCAGCTTGGTGACCGAGATGCCGGCGGTGTCGACGGCCTTGGGGTTCTCGCCGACGGCGCGGAGGCGGAGGCCAAAGCGGGTGCGATAAAGCACCCACCAGGTGATCGGCACGGCGAGGAAGGCGACGTAAACCAGGATGTTGTGGCCCGAGATCAGCTCGGAATAGATCTGGCCGATGACCGGAACGCCCGAGAGCTCGTTGGCGAAAGGCAAAGTGATGTTCTGGAAGCGTCCGTCGGTGGTGAGCTGCGGGGTGCGGCCGCCCTGCCCGAACCACTGGATGCCGAGGAAGGTGGTGAGGCCGGCCGCCAGCATGTTGATGGCGACACCGGCGATCAACTGGTTGCCGCGCAGCGTGATGGCGGCGGCGCCCTGGAGGCTCGCGGTGGTGATGGAGACCGCGACGCCCGCGAGCAGCCCGAGCCAGACATTGGCAGTGACCGCGGCGACGGCGGCAGCAGCGAAGGCCGAGGCCAGCATCTTGCCTTCGAGACCGATGTCGAACACGCCGGCACGTTCGGAATAGAGGCCGGCCAGACAGGCGAGCAGCAGCGGCGTCGACAGACGGAGGGTTGCGTCGAGGGTGGAGAGGATGATGCCGAGATCCATGGCTCAGCCCCCCGACTTGACGCTGTTGGCTTCGATGGCGCCGGCCTTCTGGCGCGGCGACAGGGCCATGAAGATGCGCTGCAGGCCGGGCCGGAACAGCCCTTCCATGGCGCCGGTGAAGAGAATGACCAACGCCTGGATGACGACGACCATTTCCTTGGAGAGCCCCGGGATGACGTATTGCAGCTCGTTGCCGCCCTGGTAGAGCGCGCCGAACAGGATGGCGGCCAAGAGGATGCCGACGGGATGGTTGCGGCCCATCAGCGCCACGGCGATGCCGACGAAGCCGGCGTCGGCGACGTAATCGAGCACGAGACGGTACTGCACGCCGAACACCTGATTGACCGCCACCATGCCGGCGAGTGCGCCCGACATGGTCATGACGATCATGATGATCCTGCTGTTGGACATGCCGGCATAGCGGGTGGCGGTCGGGTTCTGGCCCAGCGCGCGCATGGCGAAGCCGAAGCGGGTGTGCCAGATCAGGAAGTAGGCGCCGACGAGGCAGATGAGCGCCAGGATCAGCGTGAAGTTGACGTCGGTGTTCTTGAACCAGGGGATGAAGGCGCCGAGCTTCGGCATGCGGCCCTCAGGGGCGATCATCGCGGATTCCGGGGCGAGGATGCCGGCTGGCTTCAGCACGTTCACCACCATGTAGACCATGATCGCCGCGGCGATGAAGTTGAACATGATGGTGGTGATGACGACGTGCGAACCGCGCTTGGCCTGCAGCCAGCCCGGGATGAAGCCCCAGAGCCCGCCTACCGCGGCTCCGGCCACGATGGCGATCGGGAAGGTGATCCACCACGGCAGGAACTGCAGAGGCAGCGCGACTGCGATGACGCCGAGGCCAGCGATATAGGCCTGGCCGTTGCCGCCGATGTTGAACAGCCCGGCATGCGCGGCGACCGCCACGGCAAGGCCGGTGAACATGAAATTGGTGGAGTAATAAAGCGTGTAGCCGATGTTGTAGCCGTTGCCGAAGGCGCCGGTGACGATGGCATTCAGCGCCGCCAGCGGATCCTGCCCGATGGCGAGGACGACGAGGCCGGAGACGACAAAGGCCAGCGCCAGGTTGAGCAACGGCAACAGGACCACATCGGCCCAGCGCGGCAGCGGCTTGAGGAGGGCGGAGCTCATGGCATCTTTCCTTCGGCCGCTTCGCGCGCCGGGGGTGCCTTCTTGTCGGTGACGCCGGCCATCATCAGGCCGAGTTCGCGTTCGGTGGCCGTGGCAGGATCTGCCTCACCAACAATGTGGCCGTCGAACATCACGAGGATGCGGTCGGCGAGCGAGCGGATTTCGTCGAGCTCGACCGAGACGACGAGGATCGCCTTGCCGGCATCGCGCATCTTGATGATCTGGTTGTGGATGAACTCGATGGCGCCGATGTCGACGCCGCGGGTCGGCTGGCCGACGATCAGCACGTCGGGGTTGCGCTCCATCTCGCGAGCCAGAACGATCTTCTGCTGGTTGCCGCCCGAGAACAGCGCGGTCTTCAGCCGCTCGTTGGCCGGGCGGATATCGAACTTCTTGATGCGCTCGCGGGCCTGGGCCTGCGCCGCCGGGATATCGAGGATCACGCCCTTGCCGTAGGCCGGGTCGTCCTCATAGCCGAGCATGGCGTTTTCCCACTCCTCGAAGCCGGTGATCAGGCCCATGCGCTGCCGGTCCTCCGGCACGTGGGCGAGGCCAGCCTTGCGGGCACGGTGGGCTCCGTCGTCGCCTTCGAGCGACAGCGGCGTGCCCTTCAAACGGACGGTGCCACTCGACTGGTCGCGCATGCCGGAGATGGATTCGAGCAGCTCGGACTGGCCATTGCCGGCAACGCCGGCGATGCCGACGATCTCGCCGGCGCGCACGGTGAAGCTCACATCCTTGACGCGGGTGACGCCAAGATCGTCCTTCACGACGAGGTTCTCGACCGAGAGGAACGTGTCGCCCGGCCTGGCCGGCGTCTTGTGGACGCGCAGCAGCACGCGGCGGCCGACCATCAGCTCGGCGAGCTGCTCGGGATTGGTCTCGGAGGTCTTGAGCGTATCCACCATGGCGCCCTGGCGCATGACCGACACGTAGTCGGTGATGGCCATGATCTCGCGCAGCTTGTGGGTGATGAGGATGATGGTCTTGCCCTGGTCGCGCAGCACGCGGAGGACGCGGAACAGATCGTCGGCCTCTGCCGGGGTGAGCACGCCCGTGGGCTCGTCGAGGATCAGCACGTCGGCGCCGCGATAGAGCGCCTTCAGGATTTCGACGCGCTGCTGGGTGCCGACCGAGACGTCCTCGATGATGGCGTCGGGATCGACCTCGAGATTGTATTCCTTCTCTAGGCGGGTCAGTTCCTTGCGCGCGCGGTCGAGGCTGGGGCCGAGCATGGCGCTATCCTCGGCGCCGAGCACGACGTTCTCGAGGATGGAGAAATTGTCGACCAGCATGAAGTGCTGGTGAACCATGCCGATACCGAGCGCCAGCGCGTGGCGGGAATCGGTGATGGCGTGGGGCGTGCCGCCGACGCGGATTTCGCCCGAGTCCGCAGTGTAGAAGCCATAGAGGATGGACATCAGCGTCGACTTGCCAGCGCCGTTCTCGCCGACGATGCCATGCACCGTGCCGCGACGGACCTTGAGGTCGATGTCCTTGTTGGCATGCACGGCGCCGAAGCGCTTGTTGATGCCGATCAGCTCGATGGCAAGATCAGATGCCGCGGCCGAAGATGCAACGGCCCCTTGGGGCCGCTGCTGGAGATTGTCGCCGTTCTGCACGGGGTCGGTCACGCTTGGACCTTACGGGCAGGTGTTGTCGACGGTGTAGTCGTGGACGGTGATCGCGCCCGACTGGATCTCTGCCGAGAACTTGTCGACCGCGGTCTTGATGTCCTCGGTGATCAGCGCCTGGTTGTGCTCGTCGAGGGCATAGCCGACGCCGTTTTCCTTGAGGCCGAGCACGGTGAGGCCGGGCTTGAAGTTCGCGTCGGTGAGCGAGTTCTGAACGGCGACGTCGACGCGCTTCAGCATCGAGGTCAGGACCGAGCCGGGGTGCAGGTAGTTCTGGTTGCTGTCGACGCCGATCGAGAACTTGCCCGCGTCGGCAGCGGCCTGCAGCACGCCGAGGCCCGAGCCGCCGGCGGCGGCGAAGACCACGTCGGCGCCAGCGTCGAACTGCGCCTTGGTCAGCTCACCGGCGGTAACCGGGTCGTTCCAGGCGGCCGGCGTGGTGCCGGTGTAGTTCTCGATGACCTTGACGTTCGGGTTGGCGGCCTTCGCGCCCTGGGCGTAGCCGCAGTAGAACTTGTGGATGATCGGCACGTCCATGCCGCCCACGAAGCCCACGGTGCCGGTCTGCGACTTCAGCGCGGCGATGGCGCCGACGAGGAACGAACCGGTGTGCTCGTCGAAGATGATCGACTGCACGTTGGGCGCGTCGACCACGGCGTCGATGACGACGAAGTGGGTGTCCGGGAACTCGGCGGCGACGGTGCCGAGCGCAGTGCCCCACGAGAAGCCGGCCATCACGATCGGGTTTGCGCCCTGCGAGGCGAAGCGGCGGAGCGCCTGCTCGCGCTGCGCGTCGTTCTGCAGCTCGAGATCGGTGAAGGTGCCACCGGTTTCCTTCTTCCAGGCCTCGGCGCCGTTGTAGGCCGCTTCGTTGAAGGATTTGTCGAACTTGCCGCCGAGATCATAGATGACGGCCGGGTCGGCGAAGGCAGCGCCGGCGACGAGCACCGATGCGGCGACGCCAGCGGCGAGAGCACCGAGGTGCTTGCTGATGAAGTTCATTGAGGTTGTCTCCCTGTTCCGCACCGGCAACGGCAACCGCCGCCCTGACAGCCCGGCACGTTGGCCGGAATACAATCGTGCAAAACCGCGCTCTGCAAGGGGGCTTTCACGCAATTTTTGACCAAGTGGGCAAAAACCGTGCGGTAAGGTTGACCCGACTGGCTCCCGGCGAGCGGAGGGCGCCGGTTCCGGTCAGCCGGGGAGCGGGGTGACCTCGACGCCCATGGCCTCACCGAAGCGCTTGAAAAAGCCGTCGATGACCTTCTGGGCGGAAGAGCCGACGAGCGTCTTGCCCAGCTTCATGATGCCGCCATCGGCGCCGCCGTTGGCGGTGAAGACGAGGCGCGTGTGCGCACCCTCGTCGCGCAGCGAGATGTCGGCGGCGGCCTCGGCCTTGCCCAGCAGCGCCCCGCGACCGCGGCCGGCCAGGGTGTAGCGCTCGGCGGGGACGACGTTGAGCAGTTCGAGATCGCCGGAAAAGACGGGCTGCATCAGGCCCAGATTGACCTCGATCTCGATCTCGAGCGCGGTCTCGCTGGTCCAGTCGATGCGGCGGCAGCCGGGAATGGTGGCGCGCAGGATCTCGGTGTCGTTGAGCGCCTCCCAGACCTTCAGCCGGGGGGCTGCGACCAGGTACTTGCCGCCAAATTCCATGCGCACCTCGATGAACGAACCGGATCAACCCGTCGATAGCTAATGTGCCACGCCGCCATGGACAATTGCAGCCTGATCGCCACGGTCAACGCATTCTTTGCCAGACGCTCTTTTCGTGAGGCTTTTTCGCACCATATGCCGCAAAATAGTCGGGTTCGGCGTTAGCTAGATTGTCACCCGATGCCGTGAACGGGAATCATGTCGCCCCAAGGTGACCTAACTAGGGAAGAGCGTCCAATGGCCACTGATGTAATGGATAAGCCCCTGCAGTATCTCGACAAGGCGATGGGTGCCATCAAGGACCTGGGGATCTGGCCGGAGCAGACGGGAGAGCAGCCGATCACCGGACTGCTCAACCAGATCACCGACCTCGACGAGAACAAGGTCATCCTGATCGGACGCACGCTGACCCAGGCGAGCGCCTTCAACGAAGTGGTGCGCAGCCAGGTGGCCGCCATGAACGTGGGCGAGCGCTACGAGGACATCACCAACGGCTTCAACTCGATCCGCGACGACGCCAAGTCCATGGTCGACCAGCTCGACGACGGCAAGCTCGACTTCATGGAGCGCGTGTCGAACGTCTGGATGAAGGTCAGCCGCGGCGATATCGCCACCCGCTTCGATAAGATCCGCGACACCTATCTCGACGTCTCCAAGGAGACCAAGAACCAGGTCGACCGCGAGCACACCATCCTCGAGGCCTATCGCGACTTCCGGGGCGCGCTGAAGCAGGCCGAGGTGATGGCGCTCGAGGTGCTCGACACCGCGACCAGGAAGCTCGAAGAGAAGAAGGCGACGCTGAAGGCCGCCTCGGACGCCGTGGCCAACTTCAAGGACGGCACGCCGGCCGACCGGGCCAAGCTCGAGATGGATCGCGACGAGAAGCTGCGCGCGCTGCAGAACGAGGAGCGCCGCTACCAGATCGCCAAGGACCTCTCCGACAACCTCACCATCTCCTACTCCACCTCGGAAGTGGTGATGGCGCGGCTGATGCAGACGACGCAGGCCAAGGAGCGCGTCTACCAGCAGGCGATTTCGTTCTTTTCGACCAATGAGACCGTGTTCACGGCGCTCTCGGCTTCGTTCACGGGCCTGTTCGGCCTGCACGAATCGACCGAAACGCTGAACGCGATGAAGGAAGGGATGTCCAAGAGCCTCGAGACGCTGAGCGAGATCGGCGACCAGGTCGGCGAGGCGGCCGTGAAGGCCGGCTATGGCCCGACCATCCGCGCCGACGCGGTCAAGAAGCTGGTCGACTCCGTGGTAAACTTCCAGGAAAAGTCCCGGGTCATCATCAACGAAATGCGCGATGCGGCAACGAAGAACTCCGCCGAGATCCGCGATGCAGTCGAGGATGGCAAGCGTCGGCTCGCCGAGCTGGCGGCCGAAGGCAACGCCCTGCTTCTCGAAGAGAAGAAGGCCTAAGGAGCGCGAACTGGCTCGACCATGAGCACGACGACGGCTACGGCCGAAAAGGCCCCGCTCGACGAGGTGATGATGGCGATGGACGTGGTCGACACGCTCCGTCACCGGCAGGATCTTGTCGAACGGGAGCTCGCCGGAGAGGATCGCGAGAAAAGGCTTATCGACAAGCTGCGCGAGATCTATCACCAGCAGGGCATCGAGGTGACCGACGATGTGCTCAAGGAGGGCGTGAAAGCGCTCGAGGAGAGCCGCTTCGCCTATGCACCGCCAAAATCGAGCCTGGGGGTGACCCTTGCCCGGCTCTATGTGAAGCGCCGGAGGTGGGGACCAGCGGTGCTGGCCATCCTGCTCGTCGCGGCGCTGGGGCTGGGGGGCTACTTCCTCGCCTACCGTCCGTTCCAGCAGGCGCAGATCGAGGGCGCGCGCATCGAGCTGGCCGAAAAGCTGCCGGCGCAAATGGACGCGCTCTACCAGACCATCTTCGAGGAAACCAAGGTACAGCAGGCGGCCACCGAGGCCGAGCAGTTGCGTGAGCGCGGCAAGAAGGCTGCTGCCGAAGGCAACCGGGCGGGGGCTGAGCAGGCGATCGCCGGGATGACGGCGCTGCGCGACAAGCTGCGGCAGGAGTACCAGTTGAGGATCGTCAACCGCGAAGGCCAGAAGACCGGCTTCTGGACATTCCCGGAGGTCAACACGGCGGCAACCAACTATTACGTCGTGGTCGAGGCGATCGACAACGACGGCAAGGCGCTCACCCTGCCCGTCACTAACGAAGAGAACGGGCAGACCGAGAACGTCTCGACCTGGGGGGTGCGCGTGCCCGAGAGCACCTATCGCTCCGTCGAGGCGGACAAGCGCGACGACGGGATCGTGCAGCGCAATGTGCTCGGGCTGAAGGAATACGGCTTCCTCGATGTGGACTATGTCATGCCCGTGCAAGGCGGGGCGGTGACGCGGTGGTAAGGCTGGTCCTGTCATGACCCTTTCCGGCCCGGAGGCCCTGAGATCGCTGGATGACGCGCTGCGCGACATCCGCCGCGAGGAGGACGAGATCGCCAAGCGTCTGTCGCGCTCGGCCGAGCTCGTCACCAAGTTCAGGGAGACCGAGAGCGAGCTGCTGCGGCAGCTCGCAGCGGTAAGGCTCGACCCCTCGACACAGGCGGAACTCACTGGTCGGCTTTCGCAGGCCGAGACCAAGGCGCGCGAGATGCTGAGCCGGCACGGCGCTGAACTCAGCTCGGCAGAGACCGAACTCAAGAACCTCGACAAGCTGATCGCGGCGCTCGCCAAGGAGCGGGCCGAGAAGCGCGCGGTTGTCGACAAGGCGCAGGCCGAGCTCAAGGCGCTGGCGGATCGCGTGTCGGTCGATGCAGTCAAGAATCCGGAGTATGTCGAGAAGCGCACGGCGGCCGAGCACCTGGCCCAGGTGGCAGCCGAGAGCATGCGCAAGACGGAGCAGGCCGAGGCCGATCGTGAGGAGAAGGGCAAGCCGTACCGCGACGATTCGCTGTTCATGTACCTGTGGGAGCGCGGCTACGGCACCAAGAACTATCGGCACAACAACCTGATCAAGTATCTCGACGGCCTGATCGCGCGGATTGTCGGGTTCCCCGAGGCGCGGGCCAATTTCGCGATGCTGAACGAGATTCCGCTGCGCCTGCGCGAGCACGCCGAACGGCAGCAGCAGATTGCCAAGGCGGCAGCCGAAGTGGTGGTCAAGCTGGAGAAGGCTGCCGTCGATGCGGCCGGCGGCAAGCCGACGCGCGAGATTCTCGAGAAGGCTGAGGCGCGGATCGTTGCGATCGACGCCGAGATGGTCAGCTCCGAGGACAAGCGCGACGCGCTGGCGCGCGAGCAGCGCGAGCTGGCGCAGGGGAGCGATCCGGCCTTCACCTCGGCCGTGGGCGGGCTTGCCGAGGCGCTGGGGCGTGAGGACATCCAGTCGCTGCTGGCCCAGGCACGGGCCACGCAGACGGCGCAGGACGACACGATCGTCAAGCAGATCGACGAATCGCGGCAGCGGGCCTCCGAGGAGGATGCAGACAGCCGCGACCAGCGCAGCCGGCTGAAGACGCTCGCGGCGCGGCGGCGCGAGCTCGAGGACATCCAGTACGAGTTCAAGAAGCAGGGCTTCGACAATCCGCGCTCGACCTTCCGCGAGGACCAACTGGTCGGCGACCTGCTCAACGACTTCCTGCGCGGCGGCATCAGCGCCGCGGACTACTGGGGACAGTGGCGGCGCAGCCAGAACTGGCAGGGCGGCGGACGGCCGCAGCCGCGGCAGGAAACGCCGTGGGGCGGAAACTCGGGCGGCTTCACCTGGCCGGATTCGAGCTTCGGCGGCGGGGTCTCAGGCGGACGGGACAACGGCGGCTTCGGCGGCAGCTGGGGCCGGTTGCCTACCGGTGGCGGCGGCTTCGGCGGCGGTGGCGGATCGGGCGGCGGATTCTCGCGGCCACGCACCGGCACGAGCGGGAATCGCACGAGCGGCGGATTCAAGACCGGCGGCGGATTCTAGCGGCCCGCCCTCGGCGCCGGCGTGGTTCGGCGTAGCTCAGCCCCTGGGTTCGATCAGGTCCCACCTGTTGCCGTAAAGGTCCTCGAAGACAGCGACAGAGCCGTAGGGCTCGTGACGGGGCGGCTCGAGGAAGTTGACGCCGCGCGCGGCGTAGGCGGCGTGGTCGCGGGCGAAGTCGTCGGTTTCGAGGAAGAAGCCGACCCGGCCGCCGGTCTGGTCCCCGACCCGCGCCAGCTGAGCCTCACCGTCGGCCTGGGCCAGAAGAAGCCGCGCGCCGCCGCCGGCCGGGGCGACGAGGACCCAGCGCTTGCCACCACCGAGTGGGGTATCTGCCAGAACGGAGAAGCCGAGCCGGTCGCGATAGAAAGCAATGGCTTCGTCATAATCGGCGACGATGAGGGCGATGGTGGCGATGGACTGGGGCATCGGAAAGAATCTCGCTGGGACGGCTGTGATGGTATCGACAGAGACCGCTCGGCTGGAATGGGTTCGGCAACCGATTTACCTGCGACGTTTCGTGCACGAGCGGCGTTTTTCTCCAATACGGTTCATGTGGAGAAAGTGGTTTCGCAAGGACAGCAAGATTGACCAATTGGTCAACTTCCCATTGCGCGGCCTTGGAAAAAGCGCTTTGTTGCCCCCCAAGCTCCGGCCTGCAGGCGAGATACCTTGCCGAAGAATGCCGGGGCGCAATGCTATTCGGGAGACAAAACATCATGAAATTGATGCGCACCCTGCTCGCTGCCACCGCGCTTGTCGCGGTGATGGGCGGCAGTGCCTACGCCAAGCAGCTCGTGTTCTGCTCGGAAGCCTCGCCGGCGCACTTCGATCCCGGTCCGACGACCGGCGGCAACGACTTCGACGCCTCGTCGCGCACCATCTATGACCGCCTTGTCGAGTTCGAGCATGGCGGCACCGCCGTCGTTCCGGGCCTCGCCGAGAGCTGGGAAATCTCGGCCGACGGGCTCGAGTACACCTTCAAGCTGCGTCCCGGTGTGAAGTTCCACACCACCTCGTACTTCACCCCCACCCGCGACCTGAACGCCGACGACGTGATCTTCTCGTTCGAGCGCCAGTGGAAGCAGGACAACCCGTGGTACCAGTACCTCGAGGGTCTTTCCTGGGACTACTTCCAGGGCATGGACATGCCCAAGTTCCTCAAGTCGGTCGAGAAGATCGATGACCTGACCGTCAAGATCACGCTGAACGAGCCCAACGCTCCGATGCTGGCCAACCTCGGCATGGACTTCGCTTCGATCGTCTCGAAGGAATATGCCGACCAGCTCGCCGCTTCCGGCAACCTCGCCGACTTCGCCAACAAGCCGGTCGGTACCGGCGCGTTCACCTTCGTCGACTACCAGACCGACGCCGTGATCCGTTACGCCGCGTTCGCCGACTACTGGCGCGGCAAGGTGGCCCTCGACGACCTGATCTTCGCCATCACGACCGACCCGGCCGTGCGTGCGCAGAAGCTGAAGGCGGGCGAGTGCGATATCATGTCGTACCCGGCCCCGGCTGACATCGAGGGCCTCAAGGCCGACACGAACCTGACCGTCCTGGAGCAGGAAGGCCTCAACATCGGCTACATGTCGTACAACACGACTGTTGCTCCGATGGACAACGTGAACGTCCGCAAGGCGCTCTCGATGGCCATCAACAAGCAGGCGCTGGTCGATGCGGTCTACCAGGGTGCAGGCCAGCCGGCCAAGAACCTGATCCCGCCGACCATGTGGTCGTATGACGACAAGATCGTCGACACGCCGTTCGATCCGGAAGGCGCCAAGAAGCTCCTCGAGGAAGCCGGTGTCTCGGGCCTGACGCTCGACCTGTGGGCCATGCCCGTCTCGCGTCCGTACAACCCGAACGCACAGCGCGCGGCCGAAATGATCCAGGCCGACTGGGCTGCAGTCGGGGTCACCGCCAATATCGTGACCTACGAGTGGACCGAGTACCGCGAGCGCGGCAAGGCCAAGGACCGCCCGGGTGCGTTCCAGATCGGCTGGACCGGCGACAACGGCGATCCGGACAACTTCTTCGCGACCCTGTTCTCCTGCTCGGCCATCGGCGTTTCCAACTACTCGAGCTGGTGCAACGAGGACTTCGAGAAGGCCATCCAGGACGCCAAGAAGGTCTCCGACCCGGCTGAGCGTACTGCGCTCTACACCAAGGCCCAGGAAATCTTCAAAGCCGAAGAGCCGGCCCTGACCATGGCGCACTCCAAGGTCTTCATGCCGATGAGCAAGCGCGTGGTGGGCTACACCATGGACCCGCTCGGCATTCACCGCTTCGACAACGTCGACGTCACCGAATAAGACAAGCAAAACTGAAGGGCGGCGCTTTGACCAGCGCCGCCCTTTGGCACATCATAAGTAATGCTCCGCTTCATCCTCCAGAAACTCGCCCTGATCGTGCCGACCATCATCGGCATCACGATTGCGTCGTTTGCTTTCATCCGCCTGCTCCCCGGCGACCCCATCCTCGCGATGGCCGGCCAGCATGGCGTCACCCCTGAACGCTACGAGATCCTGAAGGAGCAGTTCGGCTTCAACCTTCCGATCTGGCAGCAGTACTTCAACTACGTGGCCGGCATCCTGCAGGGCAATTTCGGCGTTTCGCTCGCCACCAAGCGCCCGGTCATCGACGAGTTCCTCACCCTGTTCCCCGCGACCGTCGAGCTGGCGCTCTTCGCCATGCTGATCGCCGTCGCGCTGGGCATCCCCGCAGGCATCTTTGCCGCCATCAAGCGCGGCTCGTGGTTCGACCAGATCACCATGGGCGTGGCGCTCACCGGCTATTCGATGCCGATCTTCTGGTGGGGCCTGCTCCTCATCATCTTCTTTTCCGGCTATCTCGGCTGGACCCCGGTCTCGGGCCGAATATCGCTGAGCTTCTTCTTCCCGCGCGTGACCGGCTTCATGCTGATCGACAGCCTGATCGCAGGCAAACCAGACGCGTTCATCTCGGCGCTCAGGCACCTGATCCTGCCGGCTGTCGTCCTCGGGACCATCCCGCTCGCCGTGATCGCGCGACAAACGCGCTCGGCCATGCTCGAAGTGCTGGGCGAAGACTATGTGCGCACCGCCCGTGCCAAGGGACTCGAGCCCAACCGCGTCGTCGGCGTCCACGCCTTCCGCAACGCGCTGATCCCGGTGGTGACCACGATCGGCCTCCAGATCGGCCTCCTGATGGCGGGCGCCATCCTGACCGAGACGATCTTCTCCTGGCCGGGCATCGGCAAGTGGATGATCGACTCGATATCGAAGCGCGACTACGTCTCGGTGCAGTCGGGCCTGCTGCTCATCGCGTTGATCGTCATGGCGGTGAATCTCATCGTCGACATCCTCTACGCTGTCATCAACCCGCGCATCAGGGTGCAGTGATGGCCGCAGAAACCACCACTTCCTCGACTTCGACCGGCCGGTTCAGCGGCCTGCGCGAGTTCTGGTACTACTTCTCGATGAACAAGGGCGCAGTCCTCGGGCTCGTCGTGTTCGTACTGCTGATCCTCGTGGCGATCTTTGCGCCCCTGCTGGCACCGTTCCCGCCCGACCAGCAGTTCCGCGAGTTCATCCGCATGGCGCCGCCCTGGGCGGGCGGCACGCAGCCGCAGTTCTTGCTCGGCACCGATGAGGTTGGCCGCGACATCCTTTCGCGCCTGATCTACGGCTCGCGCTACTCGCTGATGATCGGCTTCATCGTTGTCACCGGCGCGCTCGTGGTCGGCGTGACCCTCGGGCTGCTCGCGGGCTACTACCGCGGCTGGGTCGATGCGCTGATCATGCGGGTGATGGACATCATCCTCGCCTTCCCCTCGCTGCTGCTCGCCCTCGTGCTCGTCGCGATCCTCGGGCCGGGCCTGTTCAACGCCATGCTGGCGATCGCGCTGGTGCTGCAGCCGCACTTCGCGCGGCTGACGCGCGCTGCCGTGCTGAGCGAGAAGAGCCGGGAGTATGTGACCTCGGCCAAGGTGGCGGGTGCCGGGCACCTGCGGCTGATGTTCATCACGATCCTCCCCAACTGCCTTGGGCCGCTGATCGTCCAGGCAACGCTGAGCTTCTCGAACGCCATCCTCGAGGCAGCGGCGCTCGGCTTCCTCGGCATGGGTGCGCAGCCGCCGACGCCGGAATGGGGCACGATGCTGGCGCGGGCGCGCGAGTTCATCACCTCGGCCTGGTGGATCGTCACCATGCCTGGCCTCGCCATCCTCATCACGGTGCTCGCCATCAACCTCATCGGCGACGGTCTGCGCGACGCGCTCGACCCCAAGCTCAAGCGCAGCTGAGGCCGAACATGCCCCTACTCGAAGTCAAGAACCTCACCGTCTCGTTCGATACCTCGGTCGGCGTGTTCCACGCGGTCAAGGGCATCGACCTCCATGTCGATGCGCGCGAGGTGCTCGCCATCGTGGGCGAGAGCGGCTCGGGCAAATCGGTGGCCATGCTCGCCGTCATGGGCCTCCTGCCCCCCACCGCTACGGTCAGCGCCGACAAGATGACCTTCGACGGCAAAGACCTCCTCGCCATGCCGCCGGCAGACAAGCGCAAGATCATCGGCAAGGACATCGCCATGATCTTCCAGGAGCCGATGACCAGCCTCAACCCGTGCTTCACGGTGGGCTTCCAGATCGAGGAAGTGCTGCGCTTCCACCTCGGAATGGACAAGGCGAAACGCCGCGCGCGGGCGGTCGAACTGCTCGAGCAGGTGGGCATTCCCAACCCGGCCGAGCGGCTCAATGCCTATCCGCACCAGATGTCGGGCGGACAGAACCAGCGCGTGATGATCGCCATGGCGATCGCCTGCAACCCCAAGCTGCTGATCGCGGACGAGCCGACCACAGCGCTCGACGTGACCATCCAGAAGCAGATCCTCGACCTGCTGATGCGGCTCCAGGCCGAACACGGCATGGCGCTGATCATGATCACCCACAATATCGGCGTGGTGGCGGAGACGGCCGACCGCGTGGTGGTGCAGTACAAGGGCAAGAAGATGGAAGAGGCGGGCGTGCTCGAGCTCTTCACCGCCCCCAAGAGCGCCTATACGCGCGCGCTGCTCGCGGCCCTGCCCGAGAACGCGACGGGAGACAGGCTGCCGACCATCTCGGGCTTCAGCTTCGAGGAGGCCAACTGATGGCAACGGTTCTCGAAGCCAACAATATCGTGCGTGACTACCACATTGGCGGCACCCTGTTCGGGGGCGGTCGCACCGTGCACGCGGTCAAGGGCGTAAGCTTCAAGCTCGAGCAGGGCAAGACACTGGCGATCGTCGGCGAGTCTGGCTCGGGCAAGTCGACGCTGGCGCGCATCCTGACGCTGATCGACAGGCAGACGGCAGGCGAGCTCAAGATCGACGGCCAGGTCGTCGACATCGCCAAGTCCGGCGTGACGCCGGCCATGCGCCGCAAAGTGCAGATGGTGTTCCAGAACCCCTATGGTTCGCTGAACCCGCGCCAGAAGATCGGCGACGTGCTGATGGAGCCCCTGCTCCTCAATACGTCGATGCCGGCGGCCGAGCGGCGCGACAAGGCGCTCGACATGCTGACCAAGGTTGGCCTCCAGCCCGAACACTTCAACCGCTATCCGCACATGTTCTCGGGTGGACAACGCCAGCGCATCGCCATTGCCCGCGCGATCATCCTCCAGCCCTCGCTACTGGTGCTGGACGAGCCGGTTTCGGCGCTCGACCTGTCGGTGCAGGCGCAGATCCTCAACCTGCTGGCGGACCTGCAGGACGAGTTCGGACTCACCTACGTGTTCATCAGTCACGACCTGAGCGTGGTGAAGTACATCGCCGACGAGGTGCTGGTGATGTACCTGGGCGAGGCGGTGGAACAGGGAACGCGCGACAAGGTGTTCGCCAATCCCGAGCACCCCTACACCAAGGCGCTGTTCGCCGCGACGCCGCGCGCCGACGTCGAGAGCATCAAGGCGAGGCTGGCCAGGAAGGCGGCGCTTGCGACCGCCTGACGCGGCCGCGGCGCAACCGGCTTAAGCCGCTGTTAAGCGAGGAACTTTAGGGTTCCCGGCATGCCTCACCTGCCGGTGTTTCCTATTGCCGAAAGCTGCCGCAAAACCTCTGGCACCGGCCGCTAGCGCCCGCGGCACGAAGAGGCACGCCCGCCCGAAATCGGCATTGCTCAACTTCACGCTCTGGATCGCGCTCCCTGCGTTCGCGGTCTATGTCGGCGTTTGTGCGCTGGTGTTCGTCGCCATGCACCTGATGAGCTCCGAGATGAACGCCATCGATTCCGACCGCGGCAAGAAGGCCATCGCCGCAGCCGTCGAGTCGCTCGTGGTGGGGCTTGGCGAGAGCGCGGCCGACGAGGCCACGTGGACCGAGGCCTATATCAACACCTATGTCGAGCCGAACCCGGCCTGGCACGACTCCACCTGGGGCTCGACGGCGCGGATCTCGGACACCTTCGACACGGCAATCCTGACGGACGTCGACGGCAACATCATCTTCGGCGAGACCAACCGCGGACCGGTAACAGGCACCCTGGCGAATGCCTTCTCGGGCGTCCCGAGCCTGCTGCGCGAGCTCGAGAGCGGCATCGCGACCGTGGGCGACGATGCGACCGTCGCGCATCTGTCGCGCAACGATCGGGGCGCCGCGGCGCTGGCAGGCGCAGTGGTCCACGGCAGTTCGGGCCAGGCGAGCATTCCGCGCGAGCACCGGCGCATCCTGTGGCTCGCCAAGCAACTGGACGACGCCATGCTGCGTGGGGTCGCGGCACGGTTCGAACTCCCCCTGCCCCGGCTGGTGAGTGCGCCGCAGCCCGGACACGACTGGATGGCGCTGACCGATGCCACCGGCGCCGAGATCGCCATTATCGACTGGCCGCCGCGCCGTCCGGGCGACCCGGCATTCGCCCATACCATCACCGTCGCGGTGCTGGTGATGCTGGTCATCGGCGCACTCGTCTTCGTGGTGCTCGCACTGTTCCGCCGCTCGATCCAGCAGCGCGCCGTCGCCGACGAACGCGACTGGTACAATGCGCGCTACGACGAGATCACCGGGCTCAGGAACCGCTTCGGCCTCGTCGAGCACATCTCCCGGCAGATCACCAAGAAGCGGCCGGAACTGCCGGTGGCCGTGGCACAAATCGACGTCGACGGCGTGCTCGACGTGACCGGGCTCTATGGCCGGGAGACCTCGAACCAGCTGCTGACAGCGCTGGCCGCGCGCATCGAAGCACTGGCCGATGGCACGGTGACACTGGCGCGTACGGCGCCGTCGGAGTTCTCGATCGAACGTTCCGGGGAGGACGCGCGCGAGGTGGTCTCGAACCTCGCCGAACGCATCATCGCGACAGCTGCGGACCCGGTGCCGGTGGGCGCGCTGAAGCTCAAGATCCGCGGACTGAGCGTTGGCTTCGTATCGGCGACGGCTACACGTGACAACGTTAGTGACATTGTTCGCATGGCCGAGACGGCATGCGCCCGGGCGCGCGAAACCGGCGGCAACCACCTGGTGGTCTATGATCCCAGGATCGAGGACGAACGGCGCCGGCGCATCGAACTGCAGGCCGACATCCGCCGTGGACTGGACGCGGGCGAGTTCGATCTCGACTATCAGCCGATCATCGACTTCCGGACCCAGGGGGTGATCGGTGTCGAGGCGCTGATGCGCTGGAACCGCCGCGCCGCGGGACCGATGGGACCAGGCGAGTTCATCCCTGCGGCGGAGGCCTCGGGCCTCATCGACGACCTCGGCATGTTCGCGTTGCGCCGGGCGATCGAGGAGATCGGGCCGCTGGGCAACCTCAAGATCTCGGTGAACGTCTCGACCGCGCAGTTGCGGAACCCGACCCTGCCGCAGACGGTATTCACCGCGCTCGACGAGTGGGGCGTGGACCCGGCCCGGCTGCAACTCGAAGTGACGGAGTCCTTCCTCGTCGCCCATCCCGACCGCGCCATCAAGCTCATCGAGCAGTTGCGGCAGGCGGGCGTGCTGATTGCGCTGGACGATTTCGGCACGGGCTATTCGTCGATCGGCTATCTCAAGCAGTTCAGCTTCGATCGCGTAAAGCTCGACCGTTCGCTGGTGGCCGATATCGACAGCGACCCGGTACAGGCGGCGCTGGTCGAATCCACTATGATCTACGCCTATGCCATGGGGCTGGCAGTGACTGCCGAAGGCGTCGAGCGACGCGAGGAGGCGGCACTTCTGTCGCGGCTGGGGTGCCGCGAGTTCCAGGGATACCTCTTCGCACGGCCGCTAAAGCTGGCGCAGTTGATGCGCCTGATCGGCGAGCAGGAGCCACTGAAAGCCGCAAGCTAGCGGTCCTGCTCCCATCCTCGAAATGGGACGGTTCGGTGGTCACCCATGCCCCTAGGGGGTAGAAGAACCGAGGCACCTGGCGCAGCGGCCGCGCAGCTCGATGGTGGTGCGCTCGAGGCCGAAGCCCTTCTCCTGCGCCCAGGCCGCAAGGCGCTCCACCACTTCGGGATCGGCGAACTCGTCGACGCGGCCGCAGCCGGAGCAGATGGCGAAAGCGGCGGTGCGGGCCCCGTCGTGGCAGCCGGCATCGGCGCAGCAGACGAAGGCGCTAAGCGATTCAAGCCGGTGGGCGAGGCCCTGCTCCACGAGCTTGTCCAACGCGCGATAGACCTGCAGCGGCGCGCGCAGGCCATCCTCGCGCAGCTTGTCGAGGATGTCGTAGGCCGAGAGCGGGCCTTCGGCATGGTTGAGGGTCTGCAGCACGAGATCCTGGTTGCGAGTCAGGTCGCGCGGTCGTTCGTGATGGTGGTCGTCGTGGCTGTGGGCCATGGTCAGACCTCCTGCTTCTTGCGCCAGAGCCGCGCCGGCAGGGCGACGGAGATGAGGAACAGCGCAAGCGCGGCGACCACGATGGAGGGGCCGCTCGGGGTATCGAAGCGCAGCGAGCCGAAGAGCCCACCGGTGACGGCGAGAGCGCCGGCGAAGGCCGAGGCGATCGCCATCTGCTCGGGCGTGACGCTGATACGGCGGGCCGTGGCGGCAGGAATGATGAGCAGTGCGGTGATCAGCAGCACGCCGACGATCTTCATGGCGATGGCGATGACCGAGGCGAGCAGCAGCATGAAGACGACGCGGGTGACATCGGGGCGCATACCTTCGGCCTCGGCCAGCTCGGCATTCACCGTGGCGGCGAGCAGCGGCCGCCACATGGCCAGGAGGACGCCCAGGATGACTGCACCACCGAGATAGATGACGACGATGTCGATGACAGAGACGGCGAGGATGTCGCCGAACAGGAAGCCCATCAGGTCGACGCGAATGCCGCTGAGGAAGGCAACGACGAGGCCGATGGCGAGGGCGGAGTGGCTGAGAATGCCGAGCAGCGCGTCGGTGGAAAGCGTGTTGCGACGCTGAAGCAGCAGGAGCGCGCCGGCCACCGCCGCGGCGATGATGAAGACGCCGAGCGTGACGTTGATGTCGAGAACAAGGCTCAGCGCCACGCCGAGCAGGGCCGAGTGGGCCATGGTGTCGCCGAAGTAGGACATGCGACGCCACACGATGAAGCAGCCGAGCGGCCCGGCGACGAAGGCAAGGCCGATGCCGGCGACGAGGGCGCGGGTGAAGAAGTCGTCAAACATGGCGGTGATCATGCCCCTCGGGCTCGTGCACGTGCTCGTGGGCCTCGACGATGCGGCCGTCGGACTCGAGCACGCGGCCATCGGGCAGGTGCGTATGGTCGTGATGATGCTGGTAGACGGCCAGCGCATTGGCGGCGCGGGCGCCGAAGAGGCTCAGGTACTCGGGACTGCGCGCCACCGATTCCGGCGTGCCGCGGCAGCAGACGTGGCCATTGAGGCAGATGACCGTGTCGGTCGCGGCCATGACGACGTGCAGGTCGTGGCTGATCAGCAGGATGCCGCAACGCGTCTCGTCGCGGATTTTGCCGATGAGATCATAGAGCGCGACTTCGCCCGAGAAATCGACGCCCTGCACCGGCTCGTCGAGGACAAGCAGGTCGGGTTTCCGGATCATGGCGCGGGCCAGCAGCGCACGCTGGAACTCGCCGCCCGACAGATGCTGGACCTCAGCCTGGGCGAGGTGGGCAACACCGGTAGCGGCCAGCGCGGTGGCAATTTCATCCTTGCCGTACTGGCCGGTAAGCGACATCAGGCGCTGGACGGTGAGAGGCATGGTCCAGTCGATGGCGAGCTTTTGCGGCACGTAGCCGATGCGCAGGCCGGACTTGCGGGTGACCGAGCCGACGGAGGGCTTCAGCACGCCGGTGACGAGCTTGGCGGTCGTCGACTTGCCCGAGCCGTTGGGGCCGATCATGGTGACGATCTCGCCACGGCGGATCGACAGATCGACGCCCTCGACGAGCCAGCGCCCATCGCGCCGCACGCCAGCGCCGGCCACATCGACCAGCACTTGTTCGCTCAAACGTGCATCCATGAAATTCGCGATTCCGTCTCTTGCTGACGTTCTACCATTACGTTATAGCGTAACACGTCGATAGCGTTATGTCATAACATTTCACCGCTTGCGGCTGCTATTCACGGATGAGGGCCTGTTCGATGCACAAGAGATTTCTCGCAACGCTGGCCACCGCACTGGCCCTGTCGACCGCAGCGCTGGCCGAAGTGCCCAGCGTCGTCGCGACGGTAAAGCCGATCCACTCGCTGGTGGCGGCGGTGATGGGGGATCTCGGAAGCCCGGCGCTGATCGTCAAGGGTGCGAGCTCGCCCCATAGCTATACGCTCAAGCCGTCCGATGCGCAGGCGCTGCAGGGCGCGGACCTGGTGTTCTGGACGGGACACGGGCTCGAGCTGTTCCTGGCGGACTCGATCGGGACCCTCGCGCCCAAGGCCGAGGTGGTCGAACTCAGCAGGTCGCCCGGGATCGAACTGCTGGCGCCGCGCGAAGGCGGGACCTTCGAGGAGCATGCGCACGAGGGGGACAAGAGCGAGGACCGCCACGATCACGGTCATGAGCACGCGGACGAGGACGGCGCGGACATGCATTTCTTTCTCGACCCGGCCAATGCCAAGGCGATGGTGGCGGTGATCGCCGACAAGCTAGCGGCAGCCGACCCCGAGCATGCCGAGACTTACCGCGCCAATGCCGCCACCGAAACAGCCGATCTCGACGCGCTGATTGCCGAGACCGGGGCGAGCCTTGCGCCAGTCAAGGACCGGCCTTTCGTCGTGTTCCACGACGCGTACCAGTATTTCGAAAACCGGTTCGGGCTGAACGTGGCAGGCACAGTGACGGTGAGCCCCGAGGTGGCGCCTGGCGCCGACCGGATCAATGCGATCCGCGACAAACTCAAGACACTTGATGCCGCCTGCGTCTTCGCCGAGCCGCAGTTCGATCCCCGCATCGTCGAGGTCCTGATCGAAGGAACCGGCGCAAGGCAGGGCGTGCTCGACCCCGAGGGGGCAACGCTGGACGAAGGCGTCGGCCTTTACCGCCAGCTGATCGGCAACCTCGCGGCCAACCTCAAGGACTGCCTCGCCCGATAGGACGCGGCCGCGGGCGTTACCGCAACGGCCCGCGGAAGATGAAGAAGGCGCCGGCGAAGATGAGGACGAAGCCGACGGCGTGGTTCCAGGTGAGCTTCTCGCCGAGGACGAACACGGCGAAGCCGACGAAGACGGTGAGGCTGATGACCTCCTGGATCGTCTTCAGTTCGGCGGCCGAATAGGTGCCATAGCCGATACGGTTGGCGGGGACGGCCAGCCAGTACTCGAAGAGGGCGATGCCCCAGCTCACCATCACAGCCACCCACATGGCAGCGTGCGGGAACTTTAGGTGGCCGTACCAGGCCACGGTCATGAAGACGTTGGACGCAACGAGCAGGACGATCGGCATGACCGTCTGAAAGGTAAAGGACATCGGTAGCACCGGAGAATCGGGGTGCGATATTGATCCTCCCGCCCCGCTTCCGCCGCAAGCCCTGCCCAGACTCACGAAAATCCGCCAAGATGTGCGGACACGAAGGAGGTGTCGCCATGCGCGCGCTCGCACTGCTCCCGTTGCTTCTCGTCACGCCGGCTCTCGGCGGAGAGATCAAGTGCGAGGGGCCCTTCGGCGCCGACAGCTCGGAAGCCCGGTTGATCGAGACCTTCGGCAAGGAGAATGTTCTGACCGGCGAGGTCCCCGGCCCGGAAGGCTCGACGGTGCTTGCGACAACGGTGTTCCCGAACGATCCGGCGAGGACCATGGAGTTCGGCTGGTGGGACGAGCAGAAGAACGAGCAGACAGCCTATTTCACCGTGCCGGCGGGGGAGCTGACGCCGGGCGGGCTCAGGACCGGGATGACGGTGAAGGAGGTGGAGGCGCTGAATGGCGGCCCCTTCCAGATGTACGGCTTTTTCTGGGACTATGGCGGCACGGCGATCTTCGAAGGCGGCAAGCTCGCCGCGCTCGACGGCGGCTGCGAGGTGACGGTCCGGTTCGGGACGGCGGACTATCCGGCCGAGCTCAATGTCGATGCCATTTCCGGCGACCAGCAGATCTCGTCGACCGAGCCGCTGCTCGAGAAGGTGGGCGCGCGGATCGAGACGATCACCATCGGATACGCCGATCCCAACGTGGTGGAAGATTGACCGCACCCCATCGGACGGCGTAACGATAGCCCCACGTTGGTTCCGCGACCCCGTTCGGGCAAGCGGATCAAAAGGGAACACGGTGAGGCGTACCCATCAGGGACCAAATCCGTGGCTGCCCCCGCAACTGTAAGCGGCGAGTGCCCCTCCGATCACCACTGGCGAATGCCGGGAAGGTGGAGGAACACGAAGACCCGTGAGCCAGGAGACCTGCCAGCGTGCAACCGGGCGAAGAGCCCAGATCAACGTGCACACGGAGGGTGTCCACTCATGACGACCGCGACGCAAACGTCGACCACTATTGCCTCTCTCTCGATCTCGCAGCGGCTCACCGCAGGTGTGCTGGCGCTGTTCCTCGGCCTCGTCCTCGTGGGCGGGGTGGGCTTTGCCAGCGACATGGCCATCCACAATGGCGCGCACGACACGCGCCATGCGCTTGGCTTCCCCTGCCACTAAGCACCCCGCGAGACATCGATGAAACTCTTCCAGCGAATTTTCTTCGCTGCGGTCCTTTCTGGGCTCGCAGCCGGCTTGGCCATGAGCGCCGTCCAGCAATGGCGTGTCGCTCCGCTGATCCTCGAAGCCGAGACATACGAGAACGCGGCCCCCGCGGCCGAGCATAGCCATGACGCGGGCACGGCGGCCGCAACGACCGAAGCAGCGGCTCCGGCCGACGACCATCATCACGACGAGGAAGCCTGGGCGCCCCAGGATGGCACCGAGCGGGTTGTCTACACCGTGCTCGCCAACGTGCTGGGCGCGATCGGCTTCGCGTTCCTCCTTGCCGCCGTCTCCGTCCTTTCGGGGATCGAGATCACGACGCGGAATGGACTGATCTGGGGGTTGGGCGGCTTCATCGCGCTGCAGCTCGCGCCAGCGGTGGGCCTGCCGCCCGAACTGCCGGGAATGCCGGCGGCGGATCTCGTGGCCCGGCAGGCCTGGTGGATCGGCACGGCGATCGCCACAGGGGCCGGGATACTGGCGATCGCCAGGCTCAGGAACTGGACCGGCCTTGCGATTGCCGTGGTGCTGATCGCGGCGCCGCATGTGATCGGCGCGCCCCCTGCCCCGCACGAGCCGAGTGGCGTGCCGGCGCACCTTGCCACCGCCTATGCCGCAAACGCGCTGGCAACAGGCGCCCTGTTCTGGCTGATCGCCGGGCCGCTGCTCGGCTGGCTCAACGAGCGGTTCGCCAAGTCCGAAGCCTTTGCCCTCAAGGGAGCACACGCATGACCGCTGGTTCGAAAATCCCCGTCACCGTCATCACCGGGTTCCTCGGCGCGGGGAAGACCACGCTGGTCCGCCACGTGCTCGCGCATGCCAAGGGCAAGCGGATTGCGCTGATCATCAACGAGTTCGGCGAGCTCGGGGTGGACAAGGAGATCCTCGCCGGATGTGGCGACGAGACCTGCCGCGAGGAGGATATGATCGAGCTTTCGAACGGCTGCATCTGCTGCACCGTGGCCGACGAGTTCATCCCCACCATGCAGCAACTCCTTGCCCGCGAGGACCGGCCGGACCACATCGTGATCGAAACGTCGGGCCTCGCCCTGCCGCAGCCACTGATCCGGGCCTTCAACTGGCCCGAGATCAAGTCGGAAGTGACGATCGATGGCGTCGTCACCGTCGCCGACGCTGCGGCGCTGAGCGAGGGCCGGTTCGCCAATGACGAGGCCGCCGTGGACGCGCTACGCTCGGCCGATGCCATGCTCGACCACGAAACGCCGCTTGGCGAATTGTTCGAGGACCAACTGATCGCCGCCGACATGGTGATCCTCAACAAGTCGGATCTCGTTGCGGGCGACAAGCTCGACACCATCGAGAAGCACCTGAGGGCCGAGATGCGGCCTGGCACCGGCATCGTCCGCGCCCATAACGGCCATGTGGACGTCGCTGCGCTTCTCGGCATGGGGCTCTCGACCGAGGACAACCTAGCGGGCCGCGAGAGCCACCACGAGCTCGAGCATGGCGGCGAGGGACACGAGCACGACGACTTCGACTCGTTCTCGGTCACTCTCGATGGCGTCACCAGCAAGGATCAACTGCTCCAGACCATCGAGCAGACGATCCGCGCTCATGACGTGTTGCGGCTCAAGGGCTTTGCCGCCCTGCCCGGCGCTCCCGCCCGGCTGGCCATCCAGGCCGTGGGACCGCGGGTCACCGCCTATTTCGACCGGCCGTGGAAACCGGGCGAGGTGCGCCAGACCGCGCTCGTGGTGATCGGCGAGAGTCCGCTCGACCGGGCGGCAATCAGCACGAGCCTCGAGAGGGCGGCGGCCGCCGCGGCCTGATGCACCTTCTTGCCGCACAGGCCGGTGCCCTGCAGCAGGAAGGCGAGGCGATCGACCTCGCCCAGTCGCCCGCCGACATCGTCTTTGCTTCGGCTGCCGATAGCGAGCTGATGATGCTGGCGGCGGCGGCCGATCGGGCCGGGGCGAGTGACCTCAGGCTCGCGAACCTGCTGCGGCTTTCGCACAACCTTTCGGTCGACATGTGGCTGGACCAGACCGTGCGCCATGCCCGGCTGGTCGTGGTTCGCCTCCTCGGCGGACCGGCCTACTGGCAGTATGGGGTCGACGAGCTTTCCGCGCTTGCGATGGGCGGCGCGACCAAACTGGTGCTGTTGCCGGGGGACGCGAACCCGGACCCGATCCTCATGCAGCGCTCCACCGTGGCGCCCGAGGATTGGCAGCGGCTCCACGCGCTGTTCACGGCCGGTGGGCCTGAGAATGCCGATGGGCTGCTGGCGGCATTTCGGGCATTGGCCGGCGCACCTTCGTCCTCCCCTCGGGGGGGAGAGCTCGATGGGCTGGTGGTCAAGCCCTTCCCCCGGTTCGGCCTATGGAATCCTGCCCGTGGCATGGTGGACGAGATCCCACCCTTGCCGCATCCGAATGTGCCCATCCTCTTCTACCGCGCCGCGCTTGAAGGCGCGGGGACGGCGACGCTCGAGGCACTCGTCGCGGAACTGGAGACCCAACAGCTCAACCCCGTCCCGGTCGTCGTTTCGACGCTGAAGGAGGGGGCTTGTATCCGCTTCGTGCAGGCGGTGTTCGCCGAGTATCCACCAAGCGTGGTGCTGAATGTCACCGGCTTTGCGCTCGGGATCGACGGGCTCGACGACAAGCAGAACCCCTTCGCGGGGATCGACGCGCCGGTGATCCAGCTGATCCAGGGCGGGCGGCCGGAGCAGCAATGGGCGGGCGATGTGCAGGGGCTGACGGCCAAGGACCTCGCCATGCAGGTGGTGCTGCCCGAGCTCGACGGACGTCACGGCATGATCCTCATCGGACACAAGCAGGATGCGGTGTGGCATGCCCGGACCGAATGCCCGCTCTCGGCCTATGCACCCGACCATGACGGCATCCGGCGCGCGGTGACCCTCGCCGGGAACTGGGTACGCCTGCGAAAGACGGCACGCGGGGAGCGGCGTGTCGCCATCGTGCTGGCGAACTACCCGATCCGCGACGGCCGACTGGCGAACGGCGTGGGCTATGACGCGCCGCAGTCCACGGTGGAGATCCTGCGGGCGCTGGAGGGGGCGGGCTATGCGGCCCCCACACAGGGGATGGCCACGGGCAACGAGCTCATCGAACTGCTTCAGGCCGGCCCGACAAATGCTCACCCCGAGCGGGGCGATGGCATACCATTCCGTGTCAGCCGCTATCGCGAACTTTTCACCCGGCTGCCGGCCAAGGTCCGGTCCGAGGTCAGCGCTCGCTGGGGCGAGCCTGAGGCCGACCCGTTCGTGCGGGGCGAGAGCTTCCACCTTCCGGCGGTTCGGCTAGGCAACATAGCTGTGCTGGTGCAGCCGTCGCGCGGATATCACCTCGACGAGACGGCGAGTTATCACGACCCCGACCTCGTGCCGCCGCATGGCTACCTCGCCGCCTATTTGTGGCTGCGGCACGAGTTCGGCGCCCATGCGCTGATCCACAACGGCAAGCACGGCAACCTCGAATGGCTGCCGGGCAAGGCGGTGGCGCTCGATGCGGCATCCTATCCCGCGGCGCTGTGGGCAGAGCTGCCGCAGCTCTACCCGTTCATCGTCAACGATCCCGGCGAAGGCACGCAGGCCAAGCGCCGGACGGGCGCGGTGATCATCGACCATCTGGTGCCTCCGCTGACGCGGGCTGAGACCTATGGGCCGCTCAAGGACCTCGAGGCACTGCTCGACGAGTACTACGCGGCGTCGGGCATGGACCGCCGGCGCCTGGCGGGGCTGAGGAAGCGTATCCTCGATTTCACGCGCGATGCCCGGCTCGACCGCGATATCGGGCTCGTGTCCGACGAAACGGAAAACCTCAGGCGCATCGACACTTTCCTGTGCGACCTCAAGGAAGCCCAGATCCGCGATGGCCTGCACGTGTTCGGGCAATCGCCCACGGGCCGGCTGGAGCGCGACCTGATCGTTGCGCTGGCGCGGGTGCCGCGCGGCGAAGGTGCCGGCGATGCGTCGCTGATCCGGGCGCTGGCGGACGACCTGAAGCTCGGCTTCGACCCGCTGACGGCGGATCTCGGCGCGCCGTGGACGGGGCCGCACCTGCCCTCCTCTGTGGGGGGAGTGGAGCGGACCGTCGGCGACATTGTCGAGCGGCTCGAGAGCCTAGCCGCCGATCTTGTTGAGGGCCGCGCGTGCGATCCCGAATGGCTTGCCACGGCGGCAGTGCTCGGGACCGTCGAGACAACCATCCGTCCGCGCCTCGCCGCCTCCGGACCGAACGAGATCGCCTCCCTCCTCGCCGGCCTCGACGGCAAGTTCGTGGCGCCCGGTCCTTCGGGCGCACCGTCGCGCGGGCGGCTGGACGTGCTGCCGACCGGGCGGAACTTCTACTCGGTGGACAACCGCGCCGTGCCGACACCAACGGCGTGGGAACTGGGGCGGAAGTCGGCCGAGAACCTGCTGGTGCGGCACTTCCAGGATCACGGCGTGCCGCTCAGGTCGCTGGCGCTCTCGGTCTGGGGCACGGCGAACATGCGTACGGGCGGTGACGACATCGCCCAGGCGCTCGCCTTCATCGGAGCACGACCGGTGTGGGACCCGTCGTCGCTGCGGGTCTCGGGCTATGAGATCATCCCCCTGGCGAAACTCGGGCGGGCGCGGGTGGACGTCACGCTACGCATCTCCGGCTTCTTCCGCGACGCGTTCCCCGCGCAGATCGCGCTGTTCGACAAGGCCGTCCGGGCGATCGGCGCGCTGGACGAGCCCGAGGATGACAATCCGATCGCGGCGCGGATGCGGACCGATGCGCTCGAGATCATCAAATCCGGCGCGTCTGAGCGCGAGGCAGCAATCAAGACCGGCCACCGCATCTTCGGCTCGAAACCGGGCGCCTATGGCGCCGGGCTGCAGGGGCTGATGGACTCGGGGTCGTGGGAGGCAAAGGGCGACCTCGCCGAGGCCTTCCTCAACTGGGGGCAATATGCCTATGGCGCGCTTGCGGCGGGAACACCGGAGCGCGACAGGTTCGTTGCCAGACTCACCGATATCGATGCTGTCGTCCACAATCAGGACAATCGCGAGCACGACCTGCTCGACAGCGACGACTACTATCAGTTCGAGGGTGGACTGGCGGTGGCCGCCGAGTCGCTGACCGGGCGACGGCCGGCCGCCTACCACAACGACCACTCGCGGCCCGAGCGTCCGTTGGCGCGGACACTCGAGGAGGAAATCTCTCGCGTGGTGCGGTCTCGCGTCGTGAACCCCAAGTGGATCGATGGGGTGAAGCGCCACGGCTACAAGGGCGCCTTCGAGATCATCGCCACGGTCGACTACATGTTCGCCTTCGCCGCCACCACCGGGGCGGTGAAGACGCACCATTTCGATCTTGCCTTCGAGGCCTTCGTCGAGGACGACGCGACGCGAGCCTTCATCCAGCAGAACAACCGCTACGGCTATGACGAGCTCATCGCCAAGTTTGACGAGGCCCGCCGACGCGGCTTCTGGACGCCGCGATCCAACTCGGCCTATGGCTTTCTCGAGGTGACCCGATGACCGACAAGCCGACCAAGAAGACCGACCTCATGAGCGAGGCCGAACGCGACGCGTATCACGCCGAAAAGATGCGGAAGAAGAAGGAGGCGCGGAACAAGATCCTCGCCACCAAGACCGAGGAGCGCGGCCTGCTGATCGTCCACACGGGCAAGGGCAAAGGCAAATCGACCGCGGCCTTCGGCATGGTGTTCCGCGCCATCGGGCATGGCTTCAAGGTCGGCGTGGTGCAGTTCGTGAAAGGCGCCTGGGGGACGGGCGAGCGCGACGTGCTCGAGAAGTTCCCCGAGCAGGTGACGATCAAGGCCATGGGTGAGGGCTTCACCTGGGACGTCGCCGACCGCCAGCGCGACCTCGCGGCCGCGCGCGGGGCGTGGGAGGAGGCCAAGCGGCTCATCGCCGACGAGAGCTACAAGCTGATTCTGCTCGACGAACTCAACATCGTGCTGCGCTACGACTACCTGCCGCTCGAGGAAGTGCTCGAGGTGCTCAGGAACAAGCCGCGCGACACGCATGTGATCGTCACCGGGCGCAACGCCAAGGACGAACTGATCGAGTTGGCCGACCTCGTCACCGAGATGACCGAGATCAAGCACCCGTTCCGAGCAGGCGTGAAGGCGCAGGCGGGGATCGAGTTCTAGGTCAGCAGCTGCCGGTGAGAGAGCGCACCATGTGGTCGACGACCGGGTCGAGGCGGGCGAGGTCGGTGGCCGGGTATTCGAGCCGGAAGGCGGCATATTGGCCATCGCAGAGCGCGACCATGCGCTGGTAGAGGACGCGCTTGCCCTGGGTGCCGGAGAAGCTGGCCCAGCTCGGGGTTACTGCTTCGTAGGTGATCTGCCAGCCGTCGCCGCCGGCGAGGCCGATGGCGGCGTAGGCGGCGCTCTCGAAGCTGTCCTCGCCATGGTTGGCGCCCCAGACGGCGAGGCGTGTGGCGCCGTCGCGGAAGGTGCGGCCGTCGCCGTTGTCGGTCTCGCGTCCCCAGGTGAATCCGGCTGGCACATCAATGCCATAGGCGAAGCGACCATTCTCGTAGCGAGCCCAGTCACCGGCCAGGGCGGACAGGGGTGTGAGCAGTATCAGGGCGGCGATGATCAGGGTGCGCATGCAGGAAGGATCGCCCGGCATGGATTGCGCCGCAACTCCCAAGGGGGACAAACTGCACTGGAACAGTGCCGGAACATGCCCTCGCGGCAGCGCCATGTGCCAGGCATGTTCCAGCTAAATCTTCCGGAGGTCCGGGGGTGGGTTTCAGACCACCACGATGCCGGAGTGCTTGGCCTTGTTCTCGGGTTCGACGTGGATGGTGATCTGGGCGCGCTCAACGGCTTGCTTGAGCTTGAGCTCGATGGCGTCGCAGATGGCGTGGGCGGCATCGACGCTCATCGTGCCGGGAACGACCAGGTGGAAATCGATGAACACCATCTGGCCGGCCTGGCGGGTGCGGATGTCGTGGGCCTCGATGGCGCCTTCGGCATTGGCCGAGATGATCTCGCGGATCTGGGTCATGACCTTGGGCTCGACGGCGACGTCCATCAGGCCGATCACGCTCTGCTTCACGAGCTCCCAGCCCGACCAGAGGATGGTGAGGCCGACGAGGGCCGCGAGGATGGCATCGAGCTGGCGATAGCCGGTCGCCGCGGCCAGAAGTACGCCGATCAGCACGCCCAGGGTTGAAACCACATCGGTTGCCAGATGCCGGCCGTCGGCGTGCAGCGCCGGCGAGTGCTCGCGGCGGCCGAGGCGGATCAACTGCCAGGCCCAGGCGGCATTGATGGCGGTAGCGACGATGCTCACGGTGATGCCGAGCGGATCGAGCCGGAAGTCGCGGGGGGCGAAGAAGCCGATATAGGCCTCGCGGAAAATGAGCAGCGCCGCGAGGGCGATGAAGACGCCGATGACGACGGCCGAGAAGTACTCGGCCTTGTGGTAGCCATAGGGCAATGCCGCATCGGCGGGGCGGGCGGCGAGGCGGACCGCCACCAGTGCAACGATGGCGGTGACGAGGTTGACCACGCTTTCGAGCGCATCGGAAAAGAGCGCGATCGAACCGGTGGCCCAGGCGGCGAAGCCCTTGAGGGCCAGCACGAGGATGCCGACGGCGAGGCTGCCATAGGCGATGCGGATCGCGATATTGCTCGATTTGCTCATCCACGGGGCCATAGACCGACGGCAGGAGGCTGACAATCACCTGTATTTGCAAGTGATTTTCAGAAGCGTTGGCATCGGGGGCGGGAATCGTTTGACCCCCACCGGGCCCCTCTCTACAACCCCTTGATAGCGCAGCGTTCCTTGACGGACTGCAACTCACGCCCGGTGCGGTCGACCCAATTCGGGGACCAATTCCGGGGCTGCTGATTGGTCGAATAAGCGAACTCTGCCTCTTGTGCATAACAGAGGCGAGAATGGAAAAATCCCTGATCCTGCCGGAACGGACCGGCGTGATGCTCTGCGGCCATGGCAGTCGCAACCAGCTTGCCGTCGGCGAGTTCGCGGTGCTGTCGGAGCGGCTGCGTGAACGGCTGCCGGGCGTGCCGGTGGAGTACGGCTATCTCGAGTTCGCCAATCCGGTGATCCACCAGGGCCTCGACAGGCTGCGCGAACAGGGCGTCGATCGCGTGCTCGCGGTGCCGGGCATGCTGTTCGCGGCCGGGCACGCCAAGAACGACATCCCCTCGGTGCTCAACACCTATGCCGCGGCCAAGGGCGTCGACATCACCTATGGGCGCGAGCTCGGGGTCGACCTCAAGATGCTGCGCGCCGCGGGGGACCGCATCGAAGAGGCGATCGCAGCAGCGCCGACGGCGGTGCCGCGGCACGAGACGCTGCTGATGGTGGTGGGGCGCGGTGCGTCGGACCCCGATGCCAATTCCAACGTCGCCAAGGTGATGCGCCTCTTGTGGGAGGGGATGGGCTTCGGCTGGGGCGAGGTCGCCTATTCGGGCGTGACCTTCCCGCTGGTGACGCCGGCGCTCGACCATGCGGTGCGGCTGGGCTACCGGCGCATCATCGTGTTCCCCTATTTCCTGTTCACCGGGGTGCTGGTGAAGCGCATTTACGACGCGGCCAACGAGGCCGCGGCGAAGTATCCCGGGATCGAGTTCATCAACGCGCCCTATCTCAACGACCACCCGCTGGTGATCGACACCTTCCTCGACCGCATCCAGGAGATGCTGGTGGGACAGAACCTGATGAACTGCGCGATGTGCAAGTATCGCGAGCAGGTGCTCGGTTTCGAGGCGGAGGTCGGCCTGAAGCAGGAGAGCCACCACCACCATGTGGAAGGCATCGGCGGCGGGCTCGAGAACTGCCCGTGCAAGGGCGACTGCGATTCCTCATGCCGCGACGAGGCGTTCTGCCTGAAGCATGGACTGCCGTGGACGCCGCTGCACACGCATGACCACGGGCACGACCATGACCATGGGCATGGTCACCACCATCATCCGCACACGCCTCCGCATAGCCATGCGCCGGCACGGCATGCCTTGCTCGCCAACCCGGCGGTACCGGCGATCCGGCTCGGGATGAGCCATGACCATGGCTACCCCGAGGATCACGGCCACCACCACGGCGATGGTGCGCATCACCACCACGACGATGCGGACCACCATCACCACCCCTACCCTCATGCCGACCATCCGCTGGGGCCGGTGACGCTGCCCAAGGTGCCGGGACGGCTGGCACGCGAGGATCAGGACCGCTGAGCATGCCGTTGTTCGATCGCTACATCGCGGTGGACTGGTCGGCGGCCAACGCGCCGCGGCTCGGCCGCGATTCGATCTGGATCGGCGAGCTTGGGCCGGAGGGACGGACTGCGAGCGAGAACGCCCCGACGCGCCATGCCGCGATGGCCAGCATCGGGCGGCGGCTGGAAAGCGCGCTCGGGCGTGGCGAGCGGACGATGATCGGCTTCGATTTCGTGTTCGGTTATCCCAAGGGCGCGGCGGCGGCGATTGCCGGTGCGCCGGGCTGGGACGCGTTGTGGCGGTTCTTCGGCGCGGCGGTGAGCGACCAAGCCGACAACCGCTCCAACCGGTTCGCGCTGGCGGAGCGGATCAACGCCACGCTTGAGGACGGACCGCATTTCTGGGGGCATCCGCACCAGCACAGCTACACGGCACTGGGGCCGCGCCGGCCGGCCACGGCCTATGCCGAGCTGCCAGAGCGGCGGATGGCGGAGCGCTTCGTGCGCAGTGCGCAGCCAGTGTGGAAACTGGTTGGCGCCGGATCGGTGGGCAGCCAGACCCTGCTGGGCATTGCGCGACTGCATGCGCTGCGGACGGACCCGCGGTTCGCCGATCGGATCGCGGTGTGGCCGTTCGAGACGGGGTTCGCCGAGGATTTCGGCCGGCCGGTGACGATGGTCGAGATCTATCCATCGCTGTTTCCGGTGACGGAGGCCGACGGGCTGCCGCGGGATCGCGCGCAGGTGGAGATGTGCACTTCGCGCTATGCGGCGCTCGATCGCGATGGATTGCTTGGGGTGTTTCTCAGCCTGCCGGAAGATGGCGCGGGGGGCCGCCCCCTCCACCGGCTTCGCCGATCCCCCTCAACCGTGAACGGGGGAGGATCGGAGGCGCCGGTGGTCCTCGACGCGGAGGATCGGGCGGTGATCCTTGGCGAGGAGGGTTGGATTGCGGGGGCCGGGCATGAGGCGATGCTGGCCGAGTGGAGGGCGGCGGCATGACCGCGTATCTGCGCGACCCCGACGCGATCTATGCGCAGAGCTTTGCCACCATCGAAGCGGAGGCGGACCTGTCGCACCTGCCGGCGGCTCTGCATCCGGTGGCGATCCGGATGATCCATGCGTGCGGGATGGTGGACCTCGCTGCGGACGTGGTGGGTGACGAGGGCGTGGTTGCGGCCACGCGAGGTGCGCTCGCTGCCGGGGCGCCGGTGTTCTGCGATTGCGAGATGGTGCGCTCGGGGGTGATCCGGCGCTTCCTGCCGGAGACGACTGAGCTCGTGCTGACGCTGAACGATCCGGGAGTGCCCGATCTCGCCAGATCGCTCGGAACGACTCGGTCGGCCGCGGCAGTGGAGCTTTGGCGGCCGCGGCTCGAGGGGGCGATCGTCCTGATCGGCAATGCGCCGACGGCGCTGTTCCACCTGATCGAACTGATCGAGGCAGGCGGGCCACGGCCGGCAGCAATCGTTGCGGCGCCGGTCGGTTTCGTGGGGGCGGCGGAGAGCAAGGCCTTGCTGGCGACCGACCGGCTTTCTATTCCCTTTGTGACGGTGCGCGGGCGCCGGGGCGGCTCGGCGATTGCCAGCGCCGCCTTCAATGCCATGAGCAAGACCTAGATGACCGCCTGGCTGCACATCATCGGAGTTGGCGAGCGGGGGCCCAGCGAGCTGCCGGCCTCGCTCAAGCTGCTGCTCAACTACGCCGATACGGTGGTGGGGCCGCCGCGCTTTCTCGCCGATCTCGAGCCGGTGGCGCGGCCAAACGCGACCGCCGACCTGTTCAACCCCGAATTCGTGACGCGCAGCAGCTTCGAGGCGGTGGCGCGGGCACTGGCCGGCGAGGAGCCGGACCATTCGCCGTCGGCGACCTATGCCGACGGGCGCACGCTGGTCGAGTGGGAACCACCGCTCGACAACATGGTGGAGCAGGTGCTGGCGCTGCGCGACACGCCGACGGTGATCCTCGCTTCGGGCGACCCGATGTGGTTCGGGATCGGCGCGACGCTGACGCGCTACCTCCTGCCGAGCGAGTTCGTGATCCATCCGCACCCCTCGGCCTTCCAGCTCGCGGCGGCGCGGATGCGCTGGCCGCTGCAATCGGTGGCGGCAATCTCGCTGCATGCGCGGCCGGTGGAGGCGCTGCATTCGCACCTGTTGCCGGGGAACCGGATCCTCGCGCTGACGGCCGACCATTCGACGGTGGACCTTGCCATCGAGCTCATGATCGACCGCGGCTACGGGCGGAGCATGGTGACGACGCTCGAAAACCTCGGTTCGCCCGAGGAGCGGATCACCAGCGGCGAGGCCGACGAGTTCGGCAGCCGGGAGGTCGAGGACTTCTACGTGCTGGCGATCGACTGCGTGCCGGATTTCACGGCGCCGCTGCTGCCGCCGGTGCCGGGGCTGCCTGACGAGAGCTTCATCAATGACGGGCAGATCACCAAGCGCGAGGTGCGGGCGGCGACGCTGGCAAAGCTGGCGCCCTTCCCCGGCGCGCTGCTGTGGGACGTGGGGGCGGGATCGGGGTCGGTCGCCATCGAGTGGATGCGGGCAGCGCGCGACGCCAGGGCCGTGGCCTTCGAACGTGCGGGCGACCGGGTGCAGATGATTGCGGCGAACGCGGCGGCGCTGGGCGTGCCGCAGCTCGAGATCGAGGCGGGCGAGGCGCCGGGGACGTTCGGGCGGCGGTTGCCGCCGGATGCGATCTTCATGGGCGGCGACGTCGGCAATGACGACCTGTTCGATGCGTGCTGGAGCGCGCTGAAGCCGGGCGGGCGGCTGGTCGCCAATGCGGTGACGCTCGATGCCGAGCACGCGCTCTATTCGCGGCACCTGCAGCTGGGCGGAGAACTGACCCGGATCGAGGTCTCGGCGCTCGACCGGGTGGGCGGGCACCGGGCGTTCAAGCCGCGCATGGCGGTGACGCAATGGGTGGTGACCAAGGCCGTGCATGGCCTCGTGGTGACCCCATGACGGGGACGCTCCATCTTGTCGGCGTTGGTCCCGGGGATCCGGAGCTGCTGACGCTGAAGGCGGTGCGGCTGCTCGGCAGCGTGCCGGTGGTGGCCTATCCCACGACGGGCGAGGATTCGGCGCTGGCGCTCGAGATCGCTGCGCCGCACATCCATGCCGGGGCCGAGCGGCTGCCGGTGGCCATTCCGATGACAGTGGAGCGGGGACCGGCGCAGGCGGCTTATGACGGGGCGGCGGAGCGGATAATCGGCCATCTCGAGGCGGGGCGTGATGTTGCCTGGCTGTGCGAGGGCGATCCGCTGTTCTACGGCTCGGCGATGTATCTCGTGACGCGGGTGGGTGCGCGGGCGCCGGTGGTGGTGATCCCGGGCGTGACGTCGCTGACGGCGGCGGCCGCGGCGATCGGGCGGCCGCTGGCGGCGCGCAACGAGATGCTGAAGGTGCTGCCGGCGCCGCTCGACGATGCGACGCTGAGGGCCGAGCTCGACGCGACGCAGGCGGCGGCGATCATCAAGGTGGGGCGGCATTTCGACCGCGTGCGGCAGGTGCTGGCCGAAACCGGCCACGCCGAGGGTGCGGTGGTGATCGAGCATGCGACGAGCACCAGGCAGCGCATCACGCGGCTGAGCGATTTCGCGCATGACGAACGGCCGTATTTTTCGACCATCCTCTGCTACCGCGGAGACGAAGCCTGGGGCCGGACGTGAGTGCTGCAATCATCATCTTCGGCGAGAGCGGGCTCGAGACGGCCACGCGCATCGCCGGAGCAACGGGCGGCGAGATCTTCTCCTGCGGCACGGGCGGAACGGATGCGCTGAAGCTGCTGCAGCGGCTGTTTGCCGAGGGGCGGACGATCGTTGGCGTGTGCGCGGCGGGCATCCTGATCCGGCTGCTGGCGGCCAGCCTCGAGAACAAGCAGAAGGAACCGCCGGTGCTGGCGGTATCGCAGGACGGCAGCTCGGTGGTGCCGCTGCTCGGCGGACATCACGGGGCCAACCGGCTGGCGCGCGAGATCGCCGAAGCGCTCGGCGGGCGCGCGGCGATCACCACGGCGTCGGACAGCAGGTTCGCGCACAGCCTCGACGAGCCGCCGCAGGGCTGGACGCTGGGGACGCCGCAGGACGCCAAGCCGGCGATGATGGCGCTGCTCTCAGGCGCCAAGCTGCAGATCGAAGGCCATGCGCCGTTCCTCGAGGAGGCGGGCTATCCCGTCTCGTCGATGGGGGCGGTGAAGGTGGTGGTGACCGAGCAGAAGCTCAGAGTCGACCGGGGCATCGTCTATCATCCGGCGACGCTGGTCGCCGGGGTCGGGTGCGAGCGAGGCGCGGGAGCGGCCGAGGTGATCGGGCTCATCGAATTCGCGCTGGCGCAGCAGAACCTCGCGCCGCAGAGTCTCGCGGCCATCGCCTCGATCGACATCAAGGCGGACGAGCCGGCGCTGCTGGAGGCGGCGGCGCATTTCAAGGTGCCGCTGCGGCTGTTCACGGCGGCCGAGCTGGCGCAGGAGCGCTACCGGCTGAAGCAGCCATCCGCCTATGTCGAGGACACCGTGGGAACGCCGAGCGTGTCGGAAGCGGCGGCGCTGAAGGCGGGACCGCTGGTGGTCGACAAGCTCAAGTCGGCGCGGGCGACCTGCGCCATCGGCAAGGCGCAGCGACCTATCGATGCCGCGAGCTTCGGTCATCGGCCGGGGCTGCTGCACCTCGTCGGCATCGGGCCGGGGGAGGCGATTTCGCGCACCGGCGCGTCGATCGCGGCGCTCGAGGCCAGCACGGACTGGGTCGGGTATGGGCTCTATCTCGATTTCATCGCCGACCTCCGGCACGGGCAGAACGAACACCGCTACGACCTGGGCGAGGAAGAGGCGCGGGTGCGCTATGCGCTCGAGCTCGCGGCGGAGGGCAAGGTCGTGTCGCTGGTCTGCTCGGGCGATGCGCAGATCTACGCCATGGCGGCGCTGGCCTATGAGCTGCTGGAGGCGACCGGGTCGCGCGCCGTGTCGGACGTGGCGCGGCGGGTGAATGTCGAGACGCATCCGGGTGTCTCGGCCTTCCAGGCGGCTTCGGCCGCGGCGGGGGCGCTGATCGGGCATGACTTCTGCTGCATCTCGCTGAGCGACCTCCTGACGCCGCGCGCCGATATCGTGAAGCGCCTCGACGGGGCGGCGCGGGCCGACTTCGTCACCGCGCTCTACAATCCGCGCTCGCAGCGCCGCACCGACCTGATCGAGGAGGCCAAGCGCGTGTTCCTCGAGCATCGCCCGCCGACGACGCCGGTGATCATCGGCTCGAACCTGGGGCGGCCGACCGAGCGGGTGCGCGTGGTCGAACTGGGGGCGTTCGATCCGACCGAGATCGACATGCTGACCATCGTGATGATCGGGTCGAGCACGTCGCGCGCGTTCGAGCGCGGCAGCGGGACGGTGGCCTACACGCCGCGCGGCTACGCGGCAAAGAGCATAGAGACTTCGAAATGACCGTCTACTTCATCGGCGCCGGACCGGGCGCGCCGGACCTGATCACGGTGCGCGGCCAGCGCCTCATCGAGAGATGCGAGGTGTGCCTCTATGCCGGCTCGCTGGTGCCGGCCGAGATCGTCGCGTCGGCCCCCGAGGGTGCGCTGGTCAAGGACACGGCGCCGATGCATCTCGACGAGATCATTGACGACATCAACAAAGCGCATGCTGAAGGCAAGGATGTCGCGCGCGTGCATTCGGGCGATCCGTCGATCTATGGCGCGGTGGCCGAGCAGATGCGGCGGCTCGACGCGCTGGGCATTCCCTACGAGGTCGTGCCGGGCGTGCCGGCCTTTGCCGGGGCAGCGGCGCGGCTCGCGGCAGAACTGACGCTGCCGGAGATTTCGCAGACGATCATCCTGACGCGGACCTCGGGCAAGGCTTCGGCGATGCCGGAGTCGGAGAGCCTCGAAATTCTTGGGCAGTCCAAGGCGACGCTCTGCATCCACCTGTCGATCCGCAACCTTGGCTATGTCGAGACGGCGCTGACGCCGCATTACGGCGCGGACTGTCCGGTGGTGATCATCTACCGGGCGACGTGGCCGGACGAAGAGGTGATCCACACGACGCTGAGCGAGATGAAGGCGCGGGTGCGGGAAGAGAAGATCACCCGCACGGCGTTGATCCTCGTGGGGCGGGTGCTGGGCGAGACGCGGTTCAAGGAGTCGCGGCTCTACGACCAGGACTTTGCGCATGTGCTGCGCAATGCGGGGAAGAAGAAGGCGAGGACGGGTGGATAGGGTCGCCCCCTCCACCACCCTTCGGGTGGTCCCCCTCCCCCGCTGCGCAGGGGAGGATCACGACCGCATCCACTTATCCCAGCTTCAGCGCGGCGATAGCCTGGCCGACGGTGGGGACCTCGTGGGCCGGGGGCAACTGGGGGCGGGCGATCATGAAGACCGGGAGGCGCAGGCGCAGGGCGGCCTGGAGCTTGGCCTCGGTCTGGGCGCCGCCGGAATTCTTGCAGATGAGATGGGTGATCCCCTGCTCCTGCAGCAGCGTGAACTCGCCGTTGAAGAAATAGGGCGGGCGCGAGACGAGCGCCGTGGCATTTACCGGCAGGTTGCGGCTGGGCGGCTCGATCGAGCGCACGACGAAGCTGCAATCGGTGCGGGCGAGATAGGTCTCGAGGTCGGCGTGGCCGACGGTGAGAAGCGCACGCGCGCCGCGCGGGAGGGCAGCGGCAGCTTCCTCGGAATTGGCAACGTGCTTCCAGAAGGCATATTGCGGCTCGTTCCAGGCCGGCCGGGTGAGGCGGACGAGACGGAGCCCCGCCAGCTCGGCGGCGCGGACGGCGTGCTTCTTGATCTCGGCGGCATAGGGGTGCGTCGCATCGATCATTCGATCGAAATGCTCCTGCAGCACGTAGTTGCCCAGCCCATCGCCACCGCCGAAACCGCCGACGCGCGTGCTGCCGACAGGCAGGAGCGGATCGCTCGTCCTGCCGGCAAGCGAGGTGGTGACTTCGTGCCCCATTTTGACCAGATGCGCAGCGAGGAGCCGCGCTTCTTCGGTCCCGCCAAGGATCAATATCTTCATCGTCAGACTGCATTCCCCAATGGCACCAGTATAGGCGCTACAGCACGGAATTTGCAGTACAATTGTTGTGTACGAAGATGAACGGACTGGTCGTCGCAGCGCCACGCTCGGGTTCGGGCAAGACCACGATAACGCTGGGTATTCTGGCGGCGCTCCGCCGGAGGGGAATTGCCGCCGCGCCGGCCAAGACCGGGCCGGACTATATCGACACGAGCATCCTCGCGCGTGCGGCGGGACGTGAGTCGGTCAATCTCGACCCCTGGGCGATGGCGCCGGAACGGCTGCGGGCGCTGGCCGCCGACCATGCGGCGCAGGCAGACGTGCTGGTGGTCGAAGGGGTGATGGGCCTCTTCGACGGGGCGGCGGACGGGCGCGGATCGACGGGGGACCTCGCCGAGACGCTGGGGCTGCCAGTGATCCTCGTGGTCGATGCGGAGCGGCAGAGCCAATCGATCGCGGCGCTGGTGCATGGCTTTGCCACCTGGCGGAAGGGCGTGACGGTGGCGGGGGTCATCGTCAACCGTGCCGCGTCGACGCGGCATGAGGCCATGCTGAGGGCGGCGCTGACTGCGGTGGACGTGCCGCTGCTCGGCGTGCTGCCGCGGCGCGAGGGACTGGTGCTGCCGGAGCGTCACCTGGGGCTGGTGCTGCCCGACGAGGTGGCCCGGTTCGACGCGGTGGTGGCGGAAGCAGCGGAGGCGGTGGAGGATTATGTCGACCTCAACCGGCTGCTGGCGTTGTCCGCGCCACTTGCTTCCACGTCCGAGACCCGCCGCACGACCCCCTCCCCCGGCCCCTCCCCTCAAGGGGGAGGGGGGCTGCGGCCGTTGGGGCAGCGGGTGGCGATTGCGCGGGATGAGGCGTTTGCGTTTCTCTATCCGCATTGGGTGACGGACTGGCGCCGGGCGGGGGCACAGCTGAGCTTCTTCTCGCCGCTCCTGGACGAGGCGCCGGATGCGATGGCGGATGCAGTGTTCCTGCCGGGGGGGTATCCCGAGCTGCATGCGGGGCGCCTTGCGGCGGCGGGGAGCTTCATGGCCGGCCTGCGGGCGGCGGCGGAGCGGGGCGCACTGGTTTACGGCGAGTGCGGCGGGTTCATGGTGCTGGGGGCCGGGCTGACGGACAAGGCGGGCGTGACGCACCGCATGTCGGGCCTGTTGCCGCATGAGACGCGGATCGACCGGCCGAAGCGCGTGCTGGGCTACCGGCGGCTGGCGCATGCGAGCCCCCTGCCCTTTGCCGGCCGGCTCAACGGGCACGAGTTCCACTATTCGAGCGCGCGCCGGACGCACGGGACGCCGCTGTTTATGGCGACGGATGCGCTGGGGGAAGAGCTGCCACCGATGGGGTTGGTCGAGGGGCGGGTGATGGGCTCGTATGCCCATGTGATTGATGTGGGGTAGCGGCGGCGCGTGGGGCTGCCCCTCACCCCGGCCCTCTCCCCAGAGGGGCGAGGGGGCGGTGTGGCACGGCCGGTGGTCCTACGTCCCCTCTCTCCTCTGGGGAGAGGGTCAGGGTGAGGGGCTGGGTGCGCCGGGCTAGCTCTTCTCGGGCTTGCGGATCATGTAGGTGTCCATGATCCAGCCGTTGCGGGACTGGGCCTGGCGGCGCTTTTCGTCGATTTCGGCGGCGACATCGGCGATGCGGCCGGCGACGAGGATTTCGTCGGCGGTGCCGAGATAGGCGCCCCAGAAGATTTCGGCGTCTTCGAAGCGGCGGAAGGCCTGGTGGTTGTCGAGCATGACGACGGCGCTCGACAGCGCATCGGCCTCGCCTTCGCCGACGCGGCGGCCGGTGGTGATGGTGACCGCCTCGCCGACGCGGTTGAGGGTGACCTGATGCTGCGCGGCGAGCGCCTGGGGGGCGCTGATGCCGGGGATGACTTCGATGGCGAGATCCCAGCCGGCCGACTGCATGTCCTTGAGGATGCGGAGCGTGCCGTCATAGAGGGTCGGATCGCCCCAGACGAGGAAGGCGCCGGTGCCGCCATCGGGCAGCTCGGCGAACATCCGGCGGTAGGCGATCTCGAGCTTGTCGCGCCATTCCTCGACGCTCTCGCGATAGTCCGGCGTTTCGGCGCGGCGGCGCGAGGGGATGGCGAAATCGACGAGGCGATACTGAGGCTTTTCGACGAACTGCGCGAGCATGGCGAGGCGGATGGCGTTGAGGCCGGACTTCTCTTCGCCCTTGTCGGGCATGAAGAAAACCTCGGCCCGGTTCATGGCGCGGATGGCCTGCACGGTGAGGTAATCCGGGTTGCCGGCGCCGATGCCGATGACGAGGATGGTGCGCATATCTCTTCCCTATCGGATCGGCACCCGAGCGGCTAGAACCTCGGCATGACCGCCAAATCGATCATGTTCATGGGCACTGGCTCCGATGTCGGCAAGTCGCTGCTGGTGGCGGGACTGGCGCGCGCCTATGCCAACCGGGGGCTGCGCGTCGCGCCGTTCAAGCCGCAGAACATGTCGAACAACGCGGCCGTGACCGCCGATGGCGGCGAGATCGGGCGGGCGCAGGCGCTGCAGGCGCGGGCGGCGCGGCGGGAGCCGGTGACGGCGATGAACCCGGTGCTGCTGAAGCCGGAGCAGGAAAGCGGCGCGCAGGTCGTGGTGCGCGGCCAGCGCGTCGGCTCGATGCCGGCGCGGGAATACTGGGCGCGGCGCGGCGAGCTGATGCCGCAGGTGCTGGCGGCGCATGCCGAACTCGCGGCGGACAACGATCTCGTGCTGGTCGAGGGCGCGGGCAGCGCGTCGGAGGTCAACCTGCGCGCCCACGACATCGCCAATTTCGGCTTTGCCGAGGCGGCGGACCTGCCGGTGGTACTGATCGGCGATATCCAGCGCGGCGGGGTGATCGCGGCGCTGGTGGGGACGTTCGCGGTGGTGGCGCCGGACGACGCGGCGCGGATCGTTGCGACGCTGGTGAACAAGTTCCAGGGGGACCCGGCGCTGTTCGAGGACGGGCGGCGGTACATCGCCGAGCGGACGGGTGTGCCGTGCCTCGGGCCGGTGCCGTATTTCGCGGATGCGGGCCGGTTGCCGGCGGAGGATGTGCTGGCGCTCGAGGGAGTGTGGGTGACGGGCACGGGCGAATATCGGATCGTCGTGCCGCGACTGCCGCGGATCGCCAATTTCGACGACCTCGATCCGCTGCGGCTAGAGCCCGGGGTCAGCGTCGAGATCGTCGAGCCGGGGCGGCCGGTGCCGCCGGCCGAGCTGATCATCCTGCCGGGGTCGAAGGCGACCCGGAGCGATCTCGCGGCGCTGCGGCAGGAGGGCTGGGATATCGACATTCTCGCGCAGCATCGGACGGGGACGCGGGTGCTCGGGATCTGCGGCGGGTACCAGATGCTGGGGACGCTGGTTTCCGATCCGGAGGGGATCGAAGGGGTGCCGGGGATTTCGGCGGGGCTGGGGCTGCTCGATGTGGCGACGGTGCTGGGACCGCGAAAGGAACTCAGGGCGGAGCACGCGGTGTCGGCGCTGACCGGGGACGAGCTTGCGGGCTATCATATGCATATGGGGGTCACATCCGGGCCGGGGCTGGCGCGACCGTTCGCGCGGGTGGGGAACGAAGCCGATGGGGCGATCAGCCCGGATGGGCTGGTGATGGGCACGTATCTGCACGGGCTGTTTGCCGCCGACGGGTTCCGGCGGGCTTTTCTCGGCGCGGCGGCGGAGGGGTCGGACCTTCGGTACGAGCAGGTGATCGAGGCGACGCTCGATGGGTTGGCGGCGCATCTGGAGCGGTCTCTCGACCTCGATATGCTGCTGGAGTTGGCGCGCTGATGGGGGCACTGGTTGCGCCGATCGCGCTCGTGTTCGAGCGGCTCGTTGGTTATCCGGACTGGCTGGTTCGGCGCATCGGGCATCCGGTAATGTGGATGGGCGCGCTGATTGCGCAGCTCGACAAGGGGCTCAATGGCGGAGCGGGTCGGCGGGGCAAGGGCGTGGCGGCGCTGGTCTTGCTGCTCGGGGTGACGGGGGTGGTTTCGGTGGCCGTGGCGTGGCTTTGCCGGATGCTGCCGTTCGGGTTTCTGGTCGAGGCGGTGCTGGCGTCGACGCTGATTGCGCAGAAGTCGCTGGGCGATGCGGTGGCGGCGGTGGCGGCGGGGCTCAGGCGGTCACTGGCGGAGGGACGGACGACGGTCAGCCATATCGTGGGGCGCGATCCTCAAGTGCTGGATGAGGCCGGGGTGGCGCGGGCGGCGGTCGAGAGCCTTGCCGAGTCGAGCTCGGACGGAGTGGTGGCACCACTGTTCTGGCTGGTGCTGCTCGGGCTACCAGGCATCGCGCTCTACAAGGCGGCGAACACGGCCGACTCGATGATCGGGCACAAGACGGAGCGCCATCTCGCGTTCGGCTGGGCGGCGGCGAAGTTCGACGACCTCGTGAACCTCGTCCCGGCGCGGCTGACGGCGCTGCTGGTTGCGGGCGCGGCGTTCTTCGTCAGGGGAGCGGCCCCGGCTGCCGCCTGGGCTACCGCGCGGCGCGATGCGCACAAGCACGACTCGCCCAATGCGGGCTGGCCGGAGGCCGCCTTCGCCGGCGCGCTGGGTTACACGTTGGGCGGTCCTCGCAGCTATGCCGGCGAAGTGGTCGACCTGCCGAGCTTCGGCGCCGGTCGCGCCGACCTCGGCCCTGCCGATATCGAGCGCGCGCTCGGGCTCTACCGGGCGACGCTCAACCTGACGCTGGCGGCGACTCTGGTGGTCGCCGCCATGCTGTGGTGGCTGGGCTAGTTCACCGGCCGGATGGTTCCGACCAGCGAGAGCCGTTGGCCATCGGCGAGCCGGGCGCGGTTGTGCACGACGCCAAGTTCGTGATCCTGCACCTGCACGATGTAGTTGCCGCTGGCCTCGGTCCAGCTGACGACGAAGACATCGGGCCGGACCGGCACGATCTCGACGTCGACGATTTCGTCGATCACGTGCGGCCCGAGTTCCAGATAGAGGCGGGCCTGGCTGGCGCTCAGGTAGCTCAGGCGGGGAACGAAGGCGCCAAGGTCGAGATCGAAGGTGTTTCCGGCAAGAGTCTCAACTGACATTGCTTCCTCCTAGAGTTCGCCGGCGTAGCCGCGCTTGAACTCGATGCGGGTGCCGTGGAAGGCGTAGGTGTCGTCGTTGGCCACGTAGTGGATGGGCTGCGGCGGCATCTTGGCGATCAGCGGCGGCTCGAACTCGGTCGGCACCGGTAGCGGGATCTGGTTGCCGGCGGCGTCGAAGTCGCGTGCCTTCTTCACCATCCTGTCGATGACGAAGACCGACGGCCAGCGATGGTGGTGGGGTTTCTCGATGGCACCGGGTTCGATGCTGACCGAGACGACGCGGATGTTGTCGTCCTCGTAGAGGACCTTGTGGTTTTCCGGCGCTGCCGCGACGGCATCAAGCTTGGGATCCCAGGTCTCGGGATCGCTAACGTCCATGGCGATCGTCATTAGTCCCTCCTGCTCAACCGCCCGCGTGGGCAGATATCAGTTGAAGCGCTCAAATTCCCCTCAGAATTTGTTTTGAAGCGCTTCATTATCGTGATAGCGCAGAGATATTGCGATCGTCAAGCAGATAATGAAGCGCTTCAAGGACTGCCTATGAACAAATCTGTCCGCCTGTCCGATGTCGCCCGCGCTGCCGGGGTGTCGCTGGGCACCGCCTCGAATGTGTTCAACCGGCCCGACATCGTCAGGGCCGAGGTGCGCGAGCATGTCGAGCGTGTGGCGCGCGAGCTCGGCTTTTCGGGGCCTGACCCGGTCGGACGGCTGCTGATGGGCGGCAAGGCCAATGCCATCGGCGTGCTGCCGGCCGGCGACATGTCGGTGTCGTTCACCATCGGCAGCCCCTATCTCAGCGCCCTACTCCTCGGCGTCGCCGAGGTCTGCGACGAGCACGGGGCGAGCCTTGTCGTCGTGTCCGGCGCCCACGACCGCAAGGAATGGGCGATCAAGAACGCGCTGGTCGACGGGTTCGTGCTGGGACAGACGGACGAGATCGCGATGGTGAAAGGGCGGCAGCGGGCGGTGCCGTTCGCGATGATCGACGTGGAGGGCGGGCCGGGCGTCGGCTCGGCCCTGGTCGACGGGCGGGCGGGCGCGCGGAAGCAGGTGGTGCACCTGCTGGCGCTCGGGCACCGGCGCTTCGCCATCATGGCGGTGCGGCGCCAGCCGGTGGAGCCGATCTGGCACCCGCCCGGTCAGGGGAAGCGGGCGCTGAGCGGGTTCCCGCTCGATCGCGAGAAGCTCGCCGGATATGCCGAGGCGCTGGGGGCGGCAGGCATCGACATCGACGCGGTGCCGATGGTCGAGTCGCATCCGCCCTCGCCCTGGGCCGAGGCGGGAGCAAAGCTGCTGCTGGACAACATGGGGGACGCGACGGCGGTCCTCGCCATGTCGGATCGCAATGCCAAGGCCATCCTCGAAGAGGCGGCGAAGCGAGGCATCCGCGTGCCGCAGGACCTCTCGGTGATCGGCTTCGACGACGTGGCGATCTCGGCCTCGCTCGATCCGCCGCTCACCACGATACGGCAGGACACGGTGGAGAAGGGGCGGGTCGCGGCGCGGATGATCTTCGGCGACCTGCCGATGGAGCGGCGGACGATTCCGGTGGAACTGGTGGTCAGGGCGTCGACGGCGCCGCCGCGGGGGTGAGGGGGCGTGCGCCACTGGCCTCGGTGCGGGGGGAGAGATGGGTCCCCGGGTCAAGCCCGGGGATGAAGACTGAGGGGATGACGACTGGGAGGTCAGGGGGCTTGGCGCCCCTCACCCTGGCCCTCTCCCCAGAGGGGCGAGGGGACGCTGGGGGAGCTGCCGGTGACGCGCGCCCTGCCCTGCCCGGTCAGGCCTCGTGCATGCCGGATTTCGATGCCGGGGCGTCGCTGGCGTCCGGGGGGCTGCCCTTGAGGACCATGGGGAGGCCGGCGACGACGAAGTAGACGTCGTCGCAGATCTCGGCGATGCGTTGGTGGGCGGAGCCGGCGAGGTCGCGGAACATGCGGGCCATGGCGTTGTCGGGGACGATGCCGAGGCCGACCTCGTTGGAGACGAGGATCACCTTGCTGTCGGTGATCTGCCCGAGCGTGGCGATCAACTCGTCGACGGCGCCGGCGACGTTCCGGTTGGCGACGATCATGTTGGTGATCCAGAGCGTCAGGCAGTCGACGAGGATGGCGTCGTGCTGCCGGGCCGCGGTCAGGAGGGCAGCGCTCAGCTGCAGCGGCTCCTCGATGGTGGCGAACCCGGGCCCGCGCTGTTGCCGGTGCAGGCGGACCCGCTCGGCCATCTCGTCGTCGAGAGCCTCGGCCGTCGCGAGATAGGCCGGGCGCTTGCCCGCACGCATGGCGATGCGTTCCGACAACCCGGTCTTGCCCGAGCGCGCGCCGCCCAACACCAGTACGTGACCCATGGTTGCCTCTCCGCCTTGATCTGCGATCAAAATGCCCAGCCGGACGCTTTCGATCCCTTGCGCCGGACGCCACATGCATGCGAGCCATGCAGCAAGCGAGCTTTCCCGGCGCAATAGGTCGCTTATTCTACTTTCGTCTGAAACCCTTTGGCATTATGGTCCGCGCCGGACTCGGGGGGCTACCTGGGTCGCCAACCCATATTCCTGGAGAGCGCGTTCGGTGCCTAGGTACTATCTCGGGGTGGACGGTGGTGGCACCAACTGCCGGATCCGACTTGCCGACGAGAACCTCAATACGCTGGCCGATGCGGCCGGCGGTCGTTCCAACCTGCAGATCGAGGCCGGCGAGCCGGCCTACCGGTCGATCATGGAGGGGAGCAAGGAAGCGTTCGCCAAGGCCGGAATCGATTATTCGGAGGCCGCCAACACCTATGCCTGCTTCGGCATGGCAGGGGGCCGGCTGCCTTCGGCGCGCGAGGCCTTCGAGAAGCGCCCCTGGCCGTTCGCCGGCGTGAAGGTCTATGACGATATCGACATTGCCCGCGCCGGCGCCCATGGCGGCGAAGACGGCGCGGTGATCATCGTCGGCACCGGCTCGGCCGCCCTCGCCATGGTCGACGGAAAGCGCCATCAGGCCGGCGGCTGGGGCTTCCAGATCGGCGACCAGATGAGCGGCGCCATCCTCGGCCGCGAACTCGTGCGCCGCGCGGTGGAAGCCGACGACGGGCTCGTCCCGGGCTCCGAACTCACCCAGGCGGTGGTCGACAAGCTCGGCGGCTCGATCGACGCCGTGATGGACTGGTCGTTCCCGCAGGACCCGCGTGGGCCCCTGCCGGCTGGAAACGGCGCCCCCTCGACGCTGCTGGGTCGCGCCCCGGCCGAGTTCGGCGCCCTGATCCCGCTGTTTTTCGAGTATTACGAAAAGGGCGACGCAGTGGCCAAGGAGCTGATGGAAATCGAGCTCGGCTACATCGACAACTACGTGCGCTGGTTCAAGGCGCGCGGCGTCACTCGCATGGCGGCAGTGGGTGGTTTCGGAACCCGCCTCTATCCGCTGATGATCGAGCGGTACGGCGATTTCATCGTCCGGCCCGTCTCGGAACCCCTGCACGGCGCGGTGATCCTCGCCAAGCAGAACTTTGCCTGAGTAGTTGCCATGACCTACCACGACAGGAGCCTCAAGCCCGTGTCCAGCCGCATCATCCCGGTCCCGCCGTTCGACTACGTGGTATTCGGCGCTACGGGCGACCTGACGAAGCGCAAGCTGATCCCGGCGCTCTACCATCGGTTCAAGGACGGCCAGTTCGACGAGCAGAGCCGCATCATCGGCGTGTCGCGCTCCAAGCTGAGCGACGAGGAGTTCCGCAAGATCGCCCGCGAGTCGATCGAGGCGTTCGTCGAGCCCTCGTATCTCGACAAGAAGACGATCGAGCGCTTCGTCGGCATCTTCAGCTATGTCTCGAACGACGTGACCGACGAGAGCAAGTGGGCGGACCTCGGCGACAAGCTGCGCGACGACCCGAAGATTGTCCGGGCCTTCTACCTCGCCATCGCGCCCGACCTGTTCGGGCCGACCTGCGAGTACATCCTCAAGAAGGGCTACTATCGGCGCGATGCGCGCGTCGTCATCGAGAAGCCGCTCGGCCACGACCTCGCGTCCTCGATCGCGATCAACGACGAAGTGTCGAGGATCTTCAAGGAAGATCAGGTCTACCGGATCGACCACTATCTCGGCAAAGAGACGGTGCAGAACCTCCTGGCGCTGCGCTTTGCCAACATCCTGTTCGAGCCGATCTGGAATTCGGCCCATATCGACCACGTGCAGATCACGGTGGCCGAGAGCGTCGGGGCCGGCACGCGCGGCTACTACGACGAGTCCGGTGCGCTGCGCGACATGGTGCAGAACCACATCATCCAGCTGCTCTGCCTCGTTGCGATGGAACCGCCGGCCTCGGACGACGCCGATGCGCTGCGCGACGAAAAGCTGAAGGTGCTGCGCTCGCTGAAGCCGATCGCCAACGGCGACGTGGCGCGCGTCACGGTGCGCGGCCAGTATCGCGGCGGCAGCGTCGACGGCTCGGCGGTGGCGAGCTACCAGGACGAGCTGCCCGAGGACAAGAAGGGCTCGCGCACCGAGACCTTCGTTGCCATCAAGGCCGAGATCGAGAACTGGCGCTGGTCGGGCGTCCCCTTCTACATCCGCACCGGCAAGCGCCTGCAGACCCGGGCATCGGAAATCGTCATCCAGTTCCGCCCGATCCCGCACTCGATCTTCGATCATGCCGAGGGCGCGCCCAAGCCGAACCGGCTGGTGATCCGCATCCAGCCCGACGAGGGCGTGAAGCTGTTCCTGATGATCAAGGACCCCGGCCCGGGCGGCATGCGCCTGCGCGAAGTGCCGCTGAACCTCAGCTTCGCCGAGGCTTTCTCCGAGCGCACGCCGGAAGCCTATGAGCGGCTGCTGCTCGACGTGATCCGTGGCCAGCAGACGCTGTTCATGCGCCGCGACGAGCTCGAGGCCGCATGGCGCTGGGTGGACCCGATCCGCGAGGCCTGGGACGCCGCCACCGATGCGCCGCAGAGCTATACGGCCGGCACGTGGGGCCCGACCGGCGCCATTGCGCTGATCGAGCGCGATGGCCGCACGTGGCACGAGGACGGACATTGATCGCGACGCGCCGCAGCTTCGGGACGAAGGAAGATCTCGCCGTCGCGCTGGCCGAGGCGGTGGCCGAGCACCTCAATGACGGCATCGAGGCGCGCGGGCACGCGGTGCTCGCGGTTTCGGGCGGCTCGACGCCGGGCCGCTTCTTCCAGGTGCTGGGGCGGCGCAAGGACATCGACTGGAGCCGGGTGACGGTGACGCTGGTGGACGAGCGCTGGGTGCCGGAAACTTCGTCGCGCTCCAACGCGGGCCTCGTCAACGAGAAGCTGCTGCAGGGGCCGGCGGCCTCGGCGCATTTCGTGCCGCTCTATGCTGGGGGCGACGAGCCGGACGATGCCGGCATCGCCCGCACCAATGCAGCGATCGACGCGCTGCCGACACCGTTCGACGCGGTGATCCTCGGCATGGGCAATGACGGGCACACGGCTTCGTTCTTTCCCGGCGGCGACACGCTCGCCGAGGCCCTGACTGGCGAGGGGCCGGCCATGGCGATCCGGGCGCCCGGGGCGGGAGAACCCCGGGTGACGCTGGTCCTGGGGCGCCTGCTCGACGCCGCGGGGCTCTATCTGCATATCGAGGGGGAGGAGAAGCTGGCAACGCTGGAGAAAGCCGCGGGCGACGGTCCTGTCGAGGACATGCCGATCCGCTCCGTCCTCCGGCAAAGCCAGACACCGCTGACTATCTTCTGGAGCCCCTGAGAACAGTCAGGGCGCTCCCCCAAGGAGCATAATATGTCCGTCGTCAAAGCCGTTCAGGAAGTCACCGACCGCATTGCGGCGCGGAGCGCAGGGTCGCGCCGCGAGTATCTCGACCGCATCGAGGGCGCGCGCATACAGGGCGTGCATCGCGCGGCGCTCGCCTGCGGGAACCTGGCGCACGGCTTTGCGGCGTGCTCGCCTTCGGACAAGGCCAAGCTTGCCGGCTCGAAGGCGCTGAACCTCGGCATCGTCACCTCGTACAACGACATGCTGAGCGCGCATCAGCCCTACGAGACCTATCCCGAGATCATCAAGGATGCGGCGCGCTCGATCGGCGCGACGGCGCAGGTGGCGGGCGGCGTGCCGGCGATGTGCGACGGCGTCACCCAGGGCCAGCCGGGCATGGACCTGAGCCTGTTCAGCCGCGACGTGATCGCCATGTCGACGGCGATCGCGCTCAGCCACAACATGTTCGATGCGGCGGTGTACCTGGGCATCTGCGACAAGATCGTGCCCGGCCTGATGATCGGGGCGCTGACCTTCGGGCACCTGCCGGCGGTGTTCGTGCCGGCGGGGCCGATGCCGACCGGCATCTCGAACGACGAGAAGGCCAAGGTCCGCCAGCTCTATGCCGAGGGCAAGGTGGGACGGGCCGAGCTGCTCGAGAGCGAGGCGAAGTCCTATCACTCGCCGGGCACCTGCACGTTCTACGGCACGGCCAATTCGAACCAGATGCTCATGGAGATCATGGGCCTGCATCTGCCGGGGGCGAGCTTCGTCAACCCGAACACGCCGCTGCGCGAGGCGCTGACGCGCGAGGCGACGAAGCGCGCGCTGTCGCTCACCGCCGAGGGCAACGACTACACGCCGATCGGCCACGTGGTCGACGAGAAGGCGATCGTCAACGGCATGGTGGGCCTGCTCGCGACGGGCGGCTCGACCAACCACACGATGCACCTCGTCGCCATCGCGGCGGCCGCGGGCCTCAAGGTGACGTGGGAGGACATGTCCGATCTTTCGGCCGCCGTGCCGCTGCTGGCGCGCGTCTACCCCAACGGCATTGCCGACGTGAACCACTTCCACGCCGCGGGCGGGATGGGGTTCCTGATCCGCGAGCTGCTCGAGGCCGGGTACCTGCACGAGGACGTCAAGACCGTCTGGGGCGCGGGGCTTTCGGGCTACACGGTCGAGGCGAAGCTGATCGAGGAGAAGCTCAGTTTCGAGCCCTCGCCGGCCGTTTCGGGCAACCCCAAGGTGCTGGCGCCGGCCAAGGACGCATTCTCGGCGAATGGCGGGCTCAAGGTGCTCTCGGGGAACCTGGGCAAGTCGGTGATCAAGGTTTCGGCAGTGAAGCCGGAGAACCGCGTGATCGAGGCACGGGCGCGGGTGTTCCACACCCAGGAAGGGCTGCAGGCCGCGTTCAAGGCGGGCGAGCTCAATGGCGACGTGATCGCGGTGGTGCGCTTCCAGGGGCCGAAATCGGTGGGCATGCCAGAGCTGCACAAGCTGACGCCGCAGCTCGGCATCCTGCAGGACCGTGGCTACAAGGTCGCGCTCGTCACCGACGGCCGCATGTCGGGCGCCTCGGGCAAGATCCCGGCGGCCATCCACATGACGCCGGAGGCTTCGGACGGCGGCGCCATCGCCAAGATCCGCGACGGCGACCTGATCCGGCTCGACGCCAACGAGGGCACGCTGACGTTCATCGGTGACGAGAAGGAGTTCTTCTCGCGCACCCCGGCGACCGAGGACCTGCGCCGCGAGCACTACGGCATGGGCCGCGAGCTGTTCGCGGGGTTCCGGGCGCTGGTGGGGACGGCGGATCGCGGCGCGAGCGTTTTCGGCTAGGGCGCCGAGCGCCCGCCGCTCCTGTCGGGCTCACGCACGGGGAGCGGGCCAGCTGTGGACGCCGCGCAACGCAGCGCACGAATGCGCTTGCGATATCCGATAAGTTCTTGGCCGCACTTTAATCTACAGGCACTCTGCGCGCGGGGAAGCTGGTGCTTCGCGCCGGCTGCGACCGCCTATGACAGGCGATCAACGGGAGGGTGCGGTGCTTACAAGGACTGTGATTGCAGCAGTTGCGTCGGTATCAATGATCACCGGCGCGTCCGCCTGGGATGGCGCGCGCGCCTATCACCTGCTCCCCGCGGGCACGACCGACATCAGCCTCACGACGACGGTCCTCCAAGGCAGGGGCACGATCGATTTCGGTGGCGGGTTCGTCCAGGGCACCGATCTCGAAGTCGGCGTCGTGACCCCCAGCATTCGCCATGCATTCGACGTCGGCGGCAACCTGGTGTTCCTGCTGGCCAGCCTGCCCATCGGCGACGTGGCATTCAGAACTTCAGCCGGGACCATCGACCTCGACACGAGCATCGCGCAGGGCGACCTGCTGCTCGGCGGGACGGTGGGGCTGGTGGGCACGCCGGCGCTCACCCCCCTCGAGTTCGCGATGTACAAGCCCGGGTTTCACGCCGTTGCCGAGGGCAAGCTGTTCATTCCGACAGGTGACTACGACTCCAGGCGGATGCTGAGCCTCGGCCTCAACCGCTGGTCGATCCAGGCCAGCCTGCCGATGATCTACACGCTCGGCGACTCGATGCTGGATCCGGACCTGATGACCTTCGAGGTCCGGCCGGTGGTGCAGTTCTTCGGTGACAACGAGGACCCGTTCGGGCCCGCGCTCGTGGCTGGGCAGGAGCCGATCTTCGGGGTCGAGGCGCATGTCACCCGCAGTTTCGGTCTGCGGCTATGGGCGGGCATCGACGCCTACTACGAGACCGGCGGCGAAACTTCGACCGATGGGATCGGGCGGGACGACGGGCTCGAGACATTCTCGCTCGGGGCGACGCTCGGCCTCGTGGTCAGCCCCCAGGTCTCCCTCAGGCTCAGCTATCGCGAGCTGGTGCAATCCAACATCCCCGACTCGTCGGGACGCACCCTCGAGGTGGCTACGGCATTTCTGTTCTAGGGGCCGGCCCGGGCACGCCCTCGCCTCCTTCCGACCGGTGTCGACGCCTTGATACCGTCGCAGCGAAGCGCCGATGCCGGCGCGCTTGACATTTCCGTCGCGCTCGTTTGAATTGAATTCAATTCAGGATGTGGGGACTGCCTTGAGTACCAACACACGGGAGCGGCTGATCGGGGCGGCGGAGGCGGAGCTGATCGGGGGGCATGGGCACCTCGAGATGCAGGCGGTGGCGCGGCGGGCGAAGGTGTCGGTGGGGCTCGCCTATCACCATTTCGGCTCGAAGAGCGGGCTGATCGCGGCGGTGGTCGAGGCGTTCTACGAGCAGCTGGATGCCGCGGCGTTCACCAATGCCAGGCTGCCTTCGGGCAGCTGGGCCGAGCGGGAGAAGGCGCGGATCGGGGCTTATGTGGCGTTCCACTATGCGCATCCGTTTGCGCCGCTGGTGGTTGGTGCGCTGAGCCGGTCGCCCGAGGTGCTCGATGTCGAGACTGCCTTTACCAGCCGGCAGCTTGCCGACGGCGAGGGGATGATCCGGGCGGCGCAGCGCGACGGCATCGTGAGGCCGGACCTCGATGCCGCACTGACCATCGCCATGATGATCGGGGCCGTCCGGCAGGCCGTGCTGGGCGCCCTCACCCGCGAGCCACGGCCCGATCCGGCTGCGCTTACCGACGAGATCTGGAGCTTCATCGCCGCGGCGCTGCGCCCGGTGGCGTGACGCATCCTCACCCTGACAGACGGGACTACCAGCCATGCCGACGCCGCTAGACTTCCACCGCCCGCAGCCTGCCTATGAGAGGGGCGACCTGCTCCAGTCCGCTGCGGGCGGCTATTTCGGTCCCGGGAATGCGCAGCTGCCGGCGCCGCCGATGCTGATGATGGACCGGATCACCGCCATCAGCCTCGATGGCGGCGAGTACGGGAAGGGTCATGTTGTCGGGGAGCTGGCGATCACGCCGGAGCTCTGGTTCTTCGCCTGCCATTTCCCGGGCGATCCGGTGATGCCCGGGTGCCTCGGGCTCGATGCCATGTGGCAGATCATCGGGTTCTGGCTGGGCTGGTCCGGCTTGCCGGGCAAGGGGCGGGCGGCTGGCGTCGGCGAGGTGAAGTTCCGCGGCCAGATCACACCGGAGACGCAGCTCGTCCGCTACGAGGTCAGCATGCGGCAGGTCCGGCGGGGCAGGCTGCCGGTTGGGGTGGCGGACGGCAGTGTCTGGGCCGATGACGTCTGCGTCTATGTGGCGAGGGATATGCGGGTGACGCTGATCGGCGGCCGCGAGGAGCAGGTGTAGGCGCGCACAGGCGCTCGACGCCCCTTGCCGCGAGGATGCCGTCGGCATCGGCCGACGTCAGGCCTACCTACTCAAGCTTCGCGCGGACGCTGTCGCGCATCCTGGACATGCGCTGCTGCATCTCGATGACGCCGTCGAGGTCTTCGCCGCTGGCGAGGGCCAGTTCGACGGCGGCGAGCTGGCCCTCCTCCTTGAGCTTGAGGCCGGCTTCGGTGATCTCGACGTCGAGGACGCGCTCGTCGGCCTTGTTGCGGGTGCGGTTGACGAGGCCGGCGGCCTCGAGCTTCTTGAGGAGCGGGGTCAGCGTGTTCGATTCCAGCATCACGAGATCGGTCAGTTTCTTCATCGTGATCTTGCCGCGTTCCCACAGCACCATCATCACGATGAACTGCGGGTAGGTCAGGCCGAGCTTGTCCAGCATGGGCCGGTAGAACCGGCTGAATGCGTGACTCAGCGAATAGGCCGAAAAGCAGAGCAGCGCGTCCAGCTTGAGCTGCCCGGCGATTTGTTTCTTGTCCATCTGACGTCTCCAGTCGTGCCTTCTATATAGGACGTATGCGATTAAATCGCAAGCGATGCATGCATGGCAGCCATGCATCCTCGTGCGTTGCGACCATTTCAATCGCATGCGATCTAATCGACATCGCAGAGACGCGATGAGCACTTTCAACGGGAGATTGAAATGAGCACCAACCTTGAGACCGCCGCCCAGGTCGCCGCCGCCAATGCCGCCGCGACCAAGACTGTTCTCTTCATCACCGGCGCCTGGATGCACACCTCGAGCTGGGACAAGTTCCGCTCGGTGTTCGAGGCCGCGGGCTACAAGACGCTGGCTCCGGCCTGGCCGTTCCTCGACGCCGACCCTGCCGCGCTCCGCGCCAACCCCGACAAGCGGATCGGCACGCTGACCTTCGGCAAGATCGTCGACCACTACGCCAAGATCATCGATGGCCTCGACGAGCAGCCGCTGATCATCGGGCACTCGATGGGCGGGCTGATCACGCAGCTGCTGCTCGACCGCGGCTACGGCGTTGCCGCCATCGCGATGGACCCCGGCCCGGTGGCCGGCGCCCTGCCCGGCCCGGTTTCGCTGCTCGCCGCCCTGCCGCCCATCTTTGCCGGCCCCGGCCATACCCACACGATCACCCGCGACGGCTTTGCCAAGAACTTCGCCAACACGGTTCCGGCCGGCGAACAGACGGCCGCCTATGACGCCTATGTGGTGCCGACCCCGACCAACATCTTCTACCAGGCCGCCGGGATGATCGGCACCGGCGTCAAGGTCAGGGAGCGCAAGCAGCCGCTGCTGGTGATGGTGGCCGAGCATGACCGCACGGTGACGCCGTACCTCGCCAAGGCGGTCTACAATCTCCAGAAGAAGGCGCCGGCCCGGACCGACTTCCACCAGTTCCCCGACCGCTCGCATTTCCTCGCCGGCGAGAAGGGCTGGGAAGAAGTCGCCAACTACGCCCTCGACTGGGCCAATGAAGTCACCAAGCCGGCCGCTATCCACTGACTGGCTGACCGATGACCGAGACTGCCCCAAGCCCCGCGCGGCACTTGCCCGCGGGGCTTCTTGCTGCGCCGTTTCCCGAGCGGCGGGAATCCGGTAGGGATCGGAAGCTCGCTTCGGGTAGGGAGGAACAAGTGATCCGTCTGGTTGCCGCGATCCTGGTAGTCACCGCGCTCGTCGGGTGCTCCTCGATCCCCATCGGCACGGCGGGGAAGCTGAGGACCCTCGACTATCTCAACGACGACGTCGCGAGCCTCCTGCTCGCCTTCGACCTGCCGCCCGAGCTCGAGCCGGCGCAGGGCGCCTCGACGCTGAGCTTCGACATCACCACGCCCGCGAGCGGCGCAAAGCATATCGAGGCGAAACTGGTCGCGGCCGATGCAGACGAGCTGGCCGGCACGCTGCCGCCGCCGTCGGGGGAGCGGAACTACTACCTGTTCGGCTTCTCGGACGCCGACAAGCAGGCGATCCGCGAGGCCCAGGCCTGGGCGCGGGGGCTGCCGCCGGGCAACAACGCGTTCTCGATCTCGCTGAGCCCGCGCCTCTGCCGCACGGCCGAAATCAACCCGGCGAAGACCACGGTATCGGCGCTGGTCGCGTTGCCGGGCGCCACGGGGCTATCGCCGCTGCTCAGCAACCAGCCGCTCAACGCCGTGCTGCAGGGGGCGGAGATACCGGCCTGCGCCGGCCATTCCGGATAGCGCTTGGCAATAGAGGGGAGCGGCGCTAGCGTCCCCGTCCCGCCCACGTTCCTCATGCACGCTACTGGAGACTGCAAATGACCAAGCGCCGCCTCGGCCGCTCGGAGCTTTTCATCGACCCGCTGGTGCTGGGCACCAATGTCATCGGCGGTACCGTCGACGAAAAGACCTCGTTCGACATCCTCGACGCCTATGTCGCCGAGGGCTTCACCGCCATCGACACCGCGGACTCCTATTCGCGCTGGATCCCGGGCAATGACAGCGAGAGCGAGAAGATCATCGGTCGCTGGATCAAGGCGCGGGGCAATCGCGACAAGGTGCTGGTCTTCACCAAGGTCGGCTCGGACATGGGCCAGGGCCATCGCGACCTCAGCGCCAAGTGGATCATCGAGGAGGTCGAGCATTCGCTGAAGCGGCTGCAGACGGACTATATCGACCTCTACCAGAGCCACTGGCCCGATCCGAACACGCCGCAGGAGGAAACGCTCGAGGCGCATGACCGGCTGGTCAAGGCCGGCAAGGTGCGCTCGATCGGCACGTCCAACCACGATGTGGCGCTGCTCGGCGAAGCGCTGGAAATCTCCAGGCGCCGCGGCTTTGCCCGCTACGAGACGATCCAGAACGAGTTCAACCTCTACTCGCGCGAGAAGTTCTCGGGCGCGCTGCAGGAACTGTGCGTGACCGAAGAGGTGTCGGGCATCCATTATTTCGGGCTGGCGCGAGGGTTCCTCACCGGCAAGTACCGGGTGCCGGCGGATGCGGCCAAGAGCCCGCGCGGCAAGGGCGTGGTGGACAACTATTTCAACGACAGGGGCTTCCGCATCCTCGCGGCGCTGGACAAGGTGTCGGCGCGGACGGGGGCGGCGCTGAGCGAGATCGCGCTCGCCTGGGTGGCGGCGCAGCCGGGCGTCGCGGCGCCGATCGCCTCGGCAACCTCGGTGGAACAGGTAAAGAGCCTCGCGCGCGGCGCGCGGCTGACGCTCGGCGAGGAAGACCTCGAGGAGCTCACGGAAGCAGGCAAGTGAGGACTGGCGGCTCGCGGATCGGCTGGGTGGCGGTGACCTTCGCCACCCTCGCGCTGCCTGCTTCGGCACAGGAGCAGGGCTGGCACTATTCGCCGTTCGATGGCGAGGGCGACCGGGCGACGCTGGGCTGCGCCTACAACTCCACGCCGCAGAGCTTTGCCTGCATCGCGGTGCGGTGCGAGGACGACTACACCGTCGGCGTGCACCTCCACACCAGCCGGCCGGGTGGGGATGCGGGCCGCTGGCGCATCGACATCGACCGCGAAGCGGGCTTCGAGGTGGACGCGAAGGCGGACGGCGCGCCCTACCACGCCAAGCTTGCCGGGGACGTCACCGAGGTGATCGAGGCGATCAAGAATGGCGGCGTGGCCTATCTCGATCCCAAGGCGGGACCGGAACTGCCCACCAACGGCATTCCGCTTTCGGGATCGCTCCATGCGATCAACCAGGCGCTGTTCTTCTGCGCGCCGCGGGTGCCCTCAGGTCCGGATGATGGTCCCACGGACGGGAAACACGCCGCCGAACGTTAGGGCGACCGGGTCGCCCTGCATGACACCGCCCCTTCCGGCGCGCACCGCGTGGATGTGGAGATGGGGCCCGGAACTGTTGCCCGAGTTGCCACCAGACCGACCGGCTGACCGGCAGCGACCGGTCGCCGATTGCCGGCGCGACCGAGCTGGTCGCGGAACTGTTCGGGGTGGTGCTCGACGGGGGGAACGAGTCGCTGGGCGACGGCGTTCAGCGCGCGCTCGGTCGTGCGCCGCGGGATTTCGCGGACTTTGCTCAGGCTGCGGCGGCGAAGGGAAGCTGGAGAGTGGCAGCATGAGCTGGATCGACATCCTCACCATCGTCGTGGCGCTCGGCGCTGCGACGATGGGGGGCACGTTCTTCGCCTTCTCGAATATCGTGATGCCGGCGCTGAAGCTGCAGCCGCCGATCGCCGGCATCCTCGCCATGCGCTCGATCAACGTGAGGGTGCTGAACCCGGTGTTCCTCGGCACGCTGATGGGGACGGCCCTGCTCGGGCTCGTCCTCGTCGTCGGCGTGTTCCTCGAGAAGGGAAGCCTGTGGGCGGCTGCCGGCGCGCTGCTCTACATCGTCGGGCTGCTCGGCGTGACCATGTCGCGCAACGTGCCGATGAACGAGCGGCTGAAATCGGTGAACGAGCTCAGCACCGAGGGCGTCGCCTACTGGGGCTACTACCTCACCGAATGGACGCGCTGGAACCGGCTTCGCGGCCTCGCCGGGCTGCTCGCGACCGTCCTCCTGATGCTGGCGCTCGTCAGTTGACGAGGTAGCCGCCGTCGATGGGGAGGACCGCGCCGGTAATGAAGCCGGCGAGCGGCGAGCAGAGAAAGAGTGCGGCCGGCGCGAGATCGGCCGGCGTGCCCCAGCGACCCATCGGGGTGCGGGCCATCAGTTCGGCGTTGCGGGTTTCGTTGGCGCGGGGAACTGCGGTCATCGCGGTCTCGATCCAGCCGGGGGCCAGCGCATTGACCCGGATGTTCTCCTTGGCGAGGGCGGCCGCGAGCGACTTGGTGAGGCCCGCCACGGCGTGCTTGCTGGCGGAATAGGCCGGGGCGTGGGGCGCACCGAAGAACGAGAACATCGAGCCGATGTTCAGCACCGCGCCGCCGAAGAGCTTGCCGCGGAAGGCATAGGCGGTGCGCATCGAGCCGTTGAGGTTGATGTCGATGACGGTCTCGAAGCCTTCGACCGTGTGCTCGGCGGCGCGCAGGTTGACGCCGGCGCAGTTGATGAGGACGTCGACCTTCACGAAGTCGGCGGCGTACTCGGCGACCTGCTCGCTGTTGCGGACATCGAGCTGGGTGTAGCGGAAGCGCGGCTCGGCCTGGGCGCCGGCTTCGACCTCGACCTGGGTGGCGCCGGTGACATGGACGATGGCGCCCGCATCAGCGAAGGCCTGCCCGATGCCCTGGCCGATGCCCGAGGTGCCGCCGGTGATGACGACGGTCTTGCCGGTGAAGAATTCGGATGCCCAGGTGCTCATATGAGATGCTCCGTTGAGGCCCCCTCATCCGCCGCTACGCGGCGACCTCTCCCCCGAGGGAGAGGTGGTGCAGAGGCACGATCCTGCCACAGCGCACCTCTCCCCGAGGGGAGAGGTCAGGCAGTTGCTAGCGTATGAACTGATCGACGTAGTCGGCGCCGAGGCCGACCTTGGTGTAGTGCCGGCGGCACATGTCGATCTTGGTGAAGACGTCCTCGAAGCCGATCTGCTTGTTGTCCTTGTCGAGGTAGACCATGCAGCCGGAGATGTTGAAGAAGGTGATCATCTCGGGCGTGTCCTCGGGGACGGTGAGGGTGTGGATCTCGCCCGGCGGCTCGAAGACATAGGAGCCGGTCTCGGCGACCCAGTCATGCTCGAGATAGTGCCAGCGGCCCTTGATGACATAGCCGTGGACGGGCTGGGGATGGAGGTGCCGGCTGAGGATGCCGGCGCGGCGGACGCGCAGCAGGTTGCACCACTGGCCCTGCAGCGTGTTGAGAAAGAGCGGGCGGAACCAGACGCCTTCGGCCTGCGGCACCCAGACGCGCTCGTCCTCGGGGACCGCGGTGATGGCGATTTCCCTGGGCGCAAGCGGGTGGGTCGAACCGTTGAAGGTATCGTACATGGTGCCTCCTCAATCTGGTATGGTAGTCATAGTCGGCCAGGCGTCGGGGCGCCAGTGGACAAATGTCTGGTTCAGCGCCCCTGGAGCTCGACGACGAGCAGGCCGAACTACCAGTGGAACTCCTCGACGTTCTCGCGGGCGCCGAGCAGGAACGCATCGCCGATGAGGCGCAGGGGCGAGCCGTCCATCTCGGACTTCCCCTTCTTCAGCAGCTTGGCGAAGCGCTCGTAGATCGCCTCGTATTCCTCGGACGGGTTGGCGACGGTTTCCTTGCCGTCGACCTTGAGGACCGTGCCGCCCTTTTCGAGCTTGAGCTGGGTGCCCTTCCTCGTCTCGATGGCGACGGTCCAGATCTCGCCCGACTCCTCGAGCCAGTTGAAGCCGGCGCTGAGCTTGGGCCGGTGCTTCTGGGCCGACTTGAAGACGATCTCGACATCGACCGGGGTCTGCCGGTTGGCCGGGAACTTCAGCGTGGCTTTCTCGACGAAGACGGGGAACGGCATGATCTTGGTGAAGATCGACATGGCGTTGATGCCCGGATCGCAGACGCCGAAGCCGCCCGGCTCCCACACCCATTCCTGGCCCGGATGCCACTTGCGGACGCTCTCGCGCCAGTCGATGCGGACCGACGCGACGCCCTCGTCCTTGAGGATCAGCTGGGCCGCATCGACAGCGGCGTTATAGCGGCTGTGCCAGGTCTGGTAGAGGACGCGGCCCTTCTTCTCGCCATAGGTGACGAGGTCCTCGAACTCGGTGATGGTCGGGGTCGGGGGCTTTTCGAGCAGCACGTCCTTGCCGGCATCGATGGCCTCGCGGACATAGGCGTGGCGGACGCCCGGCGGGGTGCAGATGGAGACGAGCTTGACCTCGGGCATGGCCTTGTAGAGTTCGGCCGGGGTCTTGAAGACCGGCACGTCGCGATGGCCGACGCCGCGGGTCGAGACGCAGGCCGCGAGCTCGAAATCCGGGCTCTTGTCGATCACCGGCAGGTGCTGATCCTGAGCGATCTTGCCGATGCCGATGACGGCGATCTTCTTCTTGGCCATGCGAGGGGTCTCCCTGAAATCGGGCGGCACTTAACGGGAAGTCGGCCGGAAAAGGAAGCGCGCGGCCAAGGAAATTCGTCCGGCTGGCTAAGGCGGGTGTATGCTGGCGGGCGAGGAGAAGCGCCATGTCACGGGCATTCGTTTCCGAAGGCGGCAGCGTGCCGCAGGTTTACGCCACGGCCGAGAGCGCCGAGAGCGCGGCAAACATCCAGCGCGCGATGGACGGCCGCCAGTACGACTATGAGGTGCGCCCGCGCGAGCGCGGCGGCTTCATGGTGGCGCGACTGCGCAAGGACGGCGAGTTCGACTCGTGGGTCGAGGAGTGACCTCTCCACGGGGATCCAAGCTCGTCGCTACCGGACGATGATGGCGCGGAAGTCGTTGACGTTGGTGCCGGTGGGGCCGGTGACGAACAGCCCGCCGATGGCGCGGAAGGCGTTGTAGGCGTCGTTGTTGGCGAGTGCGGCACGCGGGTCGATGCCGGCGGCGCGGAGGCGCGAGGCCGTGGCGCCATCGCAGATCGCACCGGCATTGTCGCCGGCGCCGTCGATGCCGTCGGTGTCGGCGGCGAGCGCGGTAATGCCCTCGATGCCGTCGATGGCGATGGCGAAGGCGAGGAGGAACTCGGCGTTGCGGCCGCCTCGGCCAGTGCCACGGATGGTGACGGTGGTTTCGCCGCCCGACAGCAGGACGGTGGGCCGGGTGAAGGGGCGGTTGCGCGCCCTGACCTCACGGGCGAGGGCCGCAAGCACGCCCGCCACGTCGCGGGCTTCGCCTTCGATGGCATCGGAGAGGATGTGCGGGGTGAGGCCGGCTGCTTGCGCCTCGGCGGCGGCGGCGTCGAGCGAGAGGGCGGCGGAGGCGACGATGCGCACGGTGTTGTGGGCGAAGCGCGGGTCGCCCGGCGAGGGCGCGCGGTTCTCTTCCGATGCAATCAGGTCTTCGGCCGCCTGCGGGAGCTTCAGCTTGTGGAGCACGGCAAGGTGCCGTGCCTCGGCGCGGCTCGAGGCCATGGGCACGGTGGGGCCGGAGGCGACGAGCGAGGGATCGTCGCCGGGAATGTCGGAGACGATCAGCGTCGCCACCCGCGCCGGGGCGGCCATGGCGGCGAGGCGGCCGCCCTTGATGGCGCTCAGCTCGTTGCGGATGACGTTCATGACCGAAATCGGCGCGCCGGAGGCGAGGAGGATCTGGTTGACCTCCTGCTCGTCCTCGAAGCTGAGGCCCGGGGCGGGTCGCGGCAGGAGGGCGGAGCCGCCGCCCGAGATCAGCGCCACGACCAGATCGTCATGGCTGAGGCCCGAGACGGTCTCCATCAGCCGGCGGGCGGCGAGGTAGCCGGCGATATCGGGGACCGGGTGGGCGGCCTCGACGATCTCGATGCGCTCGCAGGGGACGGCATAGCCGTAGCGGGTGACCACCAGGCCCCTGTCGATCGCATGGGGCCAGGCCTTCTCGAAGGCCTGCGCCATCTGGGCCGAGGCCTTGCCGGCGCCGATCACGATGGTGCGGCCGCTGGGCGGATCGGGCAGGTTGGCAGCGATGGCGTGCTGCGGCTGGGCTGCATCCACCGCGCGGTGGAAGAGCCGTTCGAGAAGTTCGCGATCCATGAAATCAGCCCCGGTTGGAGGCATATTGGCGGGGGCGGATGCGGCGCGCAAGCCGGGCGGGCGCTTCACCAAGGTGCGAGCTGCTTGCGCTACGGCGGGAAATACCCATATCGGCAAGCAACTTAGCGGTCAGCTGTGACCGGTACGCAACGTTAACCCTGTGATCGGCTGAACGGTGGCTAAACGGATGGATCAGTCGGGGTTCAATCGCGATGGGGTAGTTGCCGGGCAAACAATGCACAGACATAGTCGGGCTCGGTCGTGGACGCGACCGATTGGCCTCACGCCAGGAAACACGATGAAAAGACTTCGTCCCCTCGCGGGCGCGATGCTTGCGACACTTCTGCTTCTGCCGGCGGGATATGCCGCCGAAGTCGAACCCATCATTCCGGGGCAACCCGAGGGCGGGCTGCCGTCCACGGACAACCCTTCCGACACCGGGCCGGCGCAGGAAGACACCCCTGCGGCGGGCCCATCGTCCAAGGGCGACGGCCCTTCGGAATGGCCGTTCGACAAAGGCCCTACCCTGCAGACCCGCCATTTCGGCCCGCAGGCCGCGCTGTCGTGCGCCGTCGCCGACAAGCCGGGAGCGATCGTGGTCGTCAACGAAGGCGCCGAGGACCTGCCGCCCGGCACGCGCATCAAGTGGCAGTTGCCCGGCCAGCGCGGCTTCTTCGCCCTGCTCGGCCCCCTGGGCGCGGGCGAGACGCTGGTGGCCGACAACGTGCTGAGCGGCACGGCGGACAACGCCGCGTCCTGCACGGCGCGGACCATCTGACACCGCCAAGAGGCCCGCTTGCCGGACTGACAAAAAACTGACATCGAACAAGGCTAGTCAGCCGCCGTTCCCGCCTCAGACCGGTTCGCCATGCCCGAACGCTTCGCCATCTACTACGCGCCCGCCGCGGACCATCCACTCTGGACCAAGGCGGCCGAATGGCTGGGGCGCGACCCGCTGACCGGGGCGACCTTCGAGACGCCGGTGGGCGGCGTTGCGCGCGAGGACCTGGCGGCGCGCTCGGTGTCGGCCCGCCGCTATGGCTTCCATGCCACCATCAAGCAGCCCATGCCGCTCGCCACGGGCAAGACCCGGGCCGAGCTGGAGGACGCCCTCGCCGACTTTGCCAGCATGATGGAGCCTGTCGCGATCGGACAGGTGACGCTGGCGCTGATCGACGGCTTCCTTGCCCTCATTCCGGCCGACCAGACGGCGGCGCTGACCGACTTCGCCGCCGACGTGGTCGAGGCGTTCGAGCCGTTCCGCGCGGCAGTCAGTGCCGCGGAGCGCGAGCGGCGCCTCAAGGGCGGACATCTCACCGAGCGGCAGGTCGAGCTCATCGACCGCTTCGGCTACCCCTATGTGTTCGAGCAGTTCCGCCTGCACATGACGCTGACCGACCGGCTGCCGGAAGTGGAGCGCGAGCCCTACCGGGCCGCCGCGGCCAGGCATTTCGGAGCGCTGGCCGGGGCTGAGCTGATGCTCGACCGGCTCGTGCTGTTCCACGAGCCCGAGCCGGGGGCGCCGTTCGTGCGCCTCGACGATTTCATTCTCACTGGGGAGGCCGCCGATGAGCGAATTCGCGCTCGCTAACGCTCGTATCGTTCTCGGCGACGAGGTGGTGACCGGTTCGGTGCTGATCCGCGACGGGGTGATCGCGGCCATCGATACGGGCGCCGTGCGCGCCGGCGAGGACGTCGAGGGCGACTATGTCATCCCGGGCCTCGTGGAACTCCACACCGACCATTTCGAGAACCATTACCGGCCGCGGCCGGGGGTGACCTGGAACGCCATCGCGGCGCTGCAGAGCCACGACGCACAGGTCGCCGGCGCCGGCATCACCACGGTGTTCGATGCGGTGCGGATCGGTTCGGACCCGGAAGTGGGCGACATCACTGCCGACGTGCGCGCCATGGTCGAGGCGGTGGCCGAGGCGGATGCGGACGACCGGCTGAGGGCCGACCACCACATCCACCTCCGCTGCGAGCTGGCGACGCCGGACGTCGCGCAGCATTTCGAGGACAATTGCAGCAACCCGATCGTCGGGCTCGCCTCGCTGATGGACCACACGCCGGGCGCGCGGCAGTACACGACGCTCGACCACTACATCGCCTATTACCAGAAGAAGCTGCGCCTGTCGGACGCCGAGATGGCGAAGTACATCGCCGACCGGCAGGCCGAGCGCGACAAGTACGCCGACAAGAACCGCGCGGCGATCCTGAAGCGCGGCCGCGAGATCGGGCTGGCTTTCGCCAGCCACGACGACGCGACGGTCGAGCATGTCGACGAGGCAGTGCGGGACGGCATGGCGATCGCCGAGTTCCCCACCACCATGGAAGCCGCGCGCGCCTGCCACGAGGCCGGCATGGCGGTGCTGATGGGCGCGCCGAACGTCGTGCGCGGCAAGTCGCACAACGGCAATATCTCGGCGGCGGAACTGGCCAAGGCCGGCGTGCTCGACGTGCTGAGCTCGGACTATGTGCCGTTCTCGCTGATGTACGCGGCGTTCCTGCTGCCGGAGGTGGCCGACACGATCACCCTACCGCAATCGGTGGGGATGGTGACGGCGCGGCCCGCAGCGGCGGCGCATCTCAACGATCGCGGCGAGATCGCCGTCGGCAAGCGCGCGGACCTCGTGCGGGTGCGGCGGACCGATCCGGTGCCGGTGGTGCGCTCGGTGTGGCGGCAGGGCAAGCGGGTCAGCTGATGGCAACCGGTGCCCTTGTCCTCGTCGTCGGACCGTCGGGCGCCGGCAAGGATACGCTGATCGGCGCGGCGAAGGCGGCATTGGCCGGCGACGGGCGCTTCAACTTCCCGCGCCGGGTGGTGACGCGCGCCGCCATGGTCGAGCTCGAAGACCACGACAGCGTCGATGTGAGCGAGTTCAACCGGCAGAAGCAGCGCGGCGCCTATGCCCTCGACTGGGAGGCGCACGGGCTCTGCTACGGCGTGCCGGCCGCGATCGATGCCGCCATGGTCGCCGGGCGCGTCGTGGTGGTGAATACCTCGCGCCGGGTGGTCGAGCGGGCGATCGAGAAATACCCCGCCTGTCACGTGCTGCTGGTGACGGCCCGGCCCGAGATCCGGGCGGAGCGGCTTGCCGGCCGCGGGCGAGAGACAGCCGCGGAAGTGTCGGCCCGGCTGGCGCGCGAAGGTGCGCCGGTGCCGGATGGGGTCGACCCCATCGTCATCGACAATTCCACCGACCTCGATGCCGGCGTGCGCCGGTTCGTCGGAGCCCTCAAGTCCATCGCGGGGTGAACTTTTCCCGCCGGTGTCGCGTTGCTCCTTCGAACAGCGTCAGACAAAGGGTCCGGCATGACCAGAAGTTCGCTCTATCTCGTAATCGCGGCGCTTGCCGCCATTGCCGTCGGCTTCGGCGTTTACATCGCCTACCAGGAGTCGCAGCGACCGGCGCTTGAGATCCGCGTCGACGAAGGGGGGATCAAGATCGATGGCAACGGATGACGAGAGCCTGCGGGCCCAGCAGATCGAGGAAGCGCTGAAACATGCGCTTGCCCGCCAGAAGGTCGAGAAGGTCGCCGATCTCGACCTCACCAAGCTGGCGGTCGATATCGAGGCGCAGATCGGCCTCTAGCCCCTCAGCCCGCTCGATCCCGAGGGCGACGGGCTGACGCCCAAGGAACTGAACGCCGCCAACGACCTCTGAGGCCGTCCGGCGTTAACCTTTCGGAAACGGAAAGGGGCCGCCCCATTTCCCCGGAGCGGCCCCTTGATCTTTGTGCCTGACAGCTGTGCCGGAACGTGTTCCGACAAGGTCAGAGCTTGGCGATGCACACGCTGCCCACACCCGATTGCTCGGTGCCGAGCTTGGCGGCGGCCGCCTTGGAGAGGTCGATGATACGGCCCTTAACGAAGGGACCACGATCGTTGATCGTGACCTGGATGGACTTCCCCGTACGCTGGTTCGTGACCTTCACGACGCTGCCGAGGGGAAGACTCTTGTGGGCCGCAGTCATGGCATTCTGGTTGAACTGCTCGCCCGAAGCCGTCTTCTTGCCGTGGAATCCCGGACCGTACCAGGACGCACCACCGCATTGAGCCATCGCACCGGTGACAGAGAACGCAAGACCTGCCACCAGGGCGGCGACCGCAACAATCTTCTTATTCAACCTTGGACTACTCACGCTTGTTTAACACGGCGGGAGAAGGCTCTGGTGGTGTGGCGAGAATATGAACCGAATCTGAATACGGCCCCTGCAAATGCAACCGTTGCGTAAATGCATCAGTAGTCCTTACCCAGATCGTTAGATTTTTCCGCGACATTCCAGAAACTTGTCCGGCGTTAACCAAGACTCCATAAGGGATAGGCGGGTGCGACATTCTTTCACCCGATGGGTACGTGCCTCAGCGCCAGACGCCGGCGCGCGGGGCAAATGTGGCCACAATGGGCCGGATATTGCGTGAAATCCCCTCTTTCCGGCGTATCCGGAGCGACGAAAACAGCCTCCTCCGGGTCCTTTTGGCCCCGAAACGGGACCTCGCCGGCCGGCACAACTTTCCTATTTTTGACCAATTGATAAAATTTCGGCGCTGCGTTAGCGTCCAACCTGGAATGGCTCTAAGGAGAGAGGGAGCTGTCGATGAGCGAGGGTATGCTCAAGAACGGCATTTCGGCGGGCCGGCTCGAGCCGGGGCAGTACGCACGCAATTTTTCGGACCTGCATCCACCGCTCGACAAGCACGAAGCATTCGTCGAAGCCGACCGATGCTATTTCTGTTTCGATGCGCCGTGCATGAACGCGTGCCCGACATCGATCGATATCCCGCTGTTCATCCGGGAGATCTCGACGGACAATCCGCTGGGCGCGGCCGAGACGATCTTCGAGCAGAACATCCTGGGCGGCATGTGCGCCCGCGTCTGCCCCACCGAGCAGCTGTGCGAAGAGGCCTGCGTGCGCGAGGAGGCGGAGGGCAAGCCGGTCAAGATCGGCCAGCTCCAGCGCTACGCCACCGATATCGCCATGGAGGAGAACGCGCAGTTCTTCACGCGCGCGCCCTCGAGCGGCAAGACGGTCGCCGTCGTCGGCGCCGGCCCGGCCGGCCTCGCCGCGGCGCACCGGCTCTCCATGCACGGGCACGACGTCGTCATCTATGACGCGCGGCCCAAGGCAGGCGGGCTCAATGAATATGGCATCGCCAGCTACAAGACACCCGACGGCTTCGCGCAGGCGGAAGTGGACTATGTCACCGCCATCGGCGGCATCGAGATCTCACTGGGCCAGCGGCTTGGCGGGGACCTGACGCTCGACGGCCTGATGGGTACGCATGACGCGGTGTTCCTCGGGATCGGACTGGGCGGCGTCAATGCGCTGCGGGCCGAGGGCGAACAGACGGCCGGCGACGGGCTGACCGACGCGGTCGACTTCATCGCCGAGCTGCGCCAGAGCGACGATCTCTCGAAGCTCCCCGTGGGTCGGCGCGTCGTGGTGATCGGCGGCGGCATGACGGCCATCGACGCGGCGGTGCAGAGCAAGCTGCTGGGCGCCGAGGACGTCACCATCTGCTACCGGCGCGGCCAGGAGAACATGAACGCCTCGGGCTTCGAGCAGGAACTGGCGGCTGCCAAGGGCGTTACGATCCGTCACTGGCTCCAGCCCAAGCGGGTGCTGAGCGAGAACGGCAAGGTCACCGGCATCGAGCTCGAATACACGCAGCTCAAGGACGGGCGGCTCGTCGGCATGGGCCACACGCTGACGCTGCCGGCCGACCAGGTGTTCAAGGCCATCGGCCAGACGCTCGATGACGAGACGGCAGCCGGGCTCGAGCTTCGCGGCGGCCGCATCGCCGTCGACGACGAGGGCCGGACATCGCGACCCGGCATCTGGGCCGGCGGTGACTGCATCGACAAGGGCGACGACCTGACCGTGACCGCCGTCGCACAGGGGCGCGACGCGGCCGAGAGCATCCACCGGTACCTGAGCGGGAACTGAGGAGGGACACGCCATGGCCGACATCCGCAACAATTTCGTCGGGATCAAGTCTCCCAATCCGTTCTGGCTGGCTTCGGCGCCGCCGACCGACAAGGCCTATAATGTCGAGCGCGCCTTCAAGGCGGGCTGGGGCGGCGTGGTGTGGAAGACGCTGGGCGAGGAAGGCCCGCCGGTCGTCAACGTCAATGGCCCGCGCTACGGCGCAATCTGGGGCGCTGACCGGCGACTGCTCGGGCTCAACAATATCGAACTGATCACCGACCGGCAGCTGCAGCTCAACCTGCAGGAGATCAAGCAGGTCAAGAAGAACTGGCCGGACCGGGCGCTGGTCGTCTCGATCATGGTGCCCTGCGACGAGGAGAGCTGGAAGGCCATCCTGCCGCTCGTCGAGGAAACCGAGGCCGACGGGATCGAGCTCAACTTCGGCTGCCCGCACGGCATGAGCGAGCGCGGCATGGGCTCGGCGGTGGGCCAGGTGCCCGAGTATGTCGAAATGGTCGTGCGCTGGTGCAAGCAGTACTCGCGCATGCCTGTCATCACCAAGCTGACGCCGAACATCAGCGATATCCGGAAGCCGGCGCGCGCCGCCAAGAACGGCGGCACCGACGCGGTGAGCCTGATCAACACGATCAACTCGATCACCGCGGTCAACCTCGACACGTTCTCGCCCGAGCCCTCGATCGACGGGCGCGGCAGCCATGGCGGCTATTGCGGGCCGGCGGTGAAGCCGATCGCGCTGTCGATGGTGAGCGAGATCGCGCGCGACCCCGAGACGCTGGGGCTGCCGATTTCCGGTATCGGCGGGGTGACCACCTGGCGCGATGCGGCCGAGTTCCTGGCGCTGGGCGCGGGCAACGTGCAGGTCTGCACCGCGGCCATGACCTATGGCTTCAAGATCGTCGAGGAGATGATCTCGGGGCTCTCGAACTGGATGGACGAGAAGGGGCACGCGAGCCTGGACGACTTTACCGGCCGCGCCGTGCGCAACGTCACCGACTGGCAGTTCCTCAACCTCAACTACATCACCAAGGCGCGCATCAACCAGGACCTGTGCATCAAGTGCGGGCGCTGCCACATCGCGTGCGAGGACACGTCGCACCAGGCGATCAGCAAGACGAAGGACGGCAAGCGCCACTTCGAGGTGCTGGAAGACGAGTGCGTGGGCTGCAACCTCTGCGTCAATGTCTGCCCGGTCGAGGACTGCATCGAGATGATCGCGCTCGAGCCCGGCATGCTGGACCAGCGCACCAAGAAGGTGGTCGAGCCGACCTACGCCAACTGGACGACGCACCCGAACAACCCGATGCGCAAGGATCCGGCGGTCGAGCCGGCGGAATGAGAGGGCGGCGTGGCTAGTCCACGCCGACCATCACGTCCGAGGCCTTGATCACGGCGATCGCCGGCTTGCCGGCAGCGAGGCCGAGATCGTCGACCGCCTCGTTGGTGATCGAAGCAGTGATGACGGCTGCGCCGATGTCGATGCGGACATGCGAGGTGGTCGCGCCCTTGATCACCTCGATGACGGTGCCGCGAATCTGATTGCGCGCGCTGAGCTTCATGTTCAGGCCTCCGGTTCGGACCGGGTCAGCAGACGGCAGCCTTAATCCCTCGTCAACCATCGCCCGCTAGCCATGGGCCCGCGCTAAGGATTGGCCAATATTCTGGTCGATAGAGTTGGCGAGACTCGGGGGAAGTTCATGGCGGCGCGTGGCAATCCAGCAAAGGCTCGGAAGGTCCTCACGGAGGGCGATCGGCCGCTTCCCGATCCGCGGCGGCTGATGACCACCGGCATTGTGGGTATCGCGCTCCTCGCCCTCTCCGTCATTGCCGCGGCGTTCTATGCCGTCAACACGATCGATCGCGCGGCCATCCGCGAGGAAATCGAGCGGGCGACTGTCGCGCTCGAGCATACGGGCGGCGGCGCGGGCGCTGCGACCCGGCTCGCTGACGAATACATGCTGCAGGGCGCGCGGTTCACCAATCCGGCGGAACTGCGCGGCGAAGAGATTTCGCTGGCGGTTCCCGGTGTGGCGGGCACTGTGCTGGCCTGGGTGCCGGTGCGCATCGGCAGCGAGATGTTCCTGCACCTCGCGCCCCTGCGGATCGCGGTGTCCTTTGCCTTTCTCGGCGGCCTCGTCATCGTGCTGCGCCGGCTCTACGGCATGACGCGCGAACTCGAGCGGCGGCGGCGCGAAGCCGCGCAGGCGGCGGAGCGCGACGCGCTGACCGGGCTCGGCAACCGCCTCGCCTTCAACAACTGGCTCACCCGCGGCGATGCCGACCGGGAGGTCGGGCTGCTCTACCTCGATCTCGACGACTTCAAAGGCGTCAACGACCGGCTCGGGCACGTCAACGGCGATGAACTCCTGAAAGTGGTGGCGAGCCGCCTGCTGCGCCTGTCGAAAGACGACGACCTGGTCGCGCGCATCGGCGGCGATGAGTTCGCGATCATCCGCCCCGGCCCGGTCTCCCGGTCCGACCTCGCCGAACTGGCCGCCGACATCGGCACGACGCTGGCCGAGCCGATCCAGATCGGGAGCCATGAGCTCTCGGCTGCGGCGAGCGTTGGTGTGGCCATCGGCAAATCTGGCGATCCCACGCTCGTGTCGCTGGCCGATGCGGCGCTCTATCGCGCCAAGGCGCTCCCGGGCCAGACCTTCGTCTTCGCCGAAGCGGCCTGACCCTGCCCGAAACCGTCCGCCCCACCGTCGCGGGGGGCTGGACTTCGGCAGCAGGCATTGTACCACTCGCGGCATCAGCGGCATTGCCGGTATCTTGTGCGCCGTTGTCGAAACGGAGGCTCTTCGCCCGTCTTGAGGGTGTGGCCCACCATGCTCGAGGAGCTATTCCGTGTCTGCTGATCTTGTCTATCTCGCCGCCCGGCTGCTGCTGGGTGGCGCCTTCCTGGTCTTCGGCCTGCGCAACATCAAGGCGATTCCCAAGCTCGCCGGGGCGCTGGCGGCGAAGCGGCTGCCCCTGCCCCAGGTCTCTGCCGCGATGGGTGTCGGGCTGCAGATCGTCGGCGGGCTGCTGACCGCCGTCGGGCCGTGGGCCTGGCTCGGCGGGCTGATGCTGGTTGTGTTCATCGTGTTCGCGACGATCCTCTTTCATCCGTTCTGGCTGTATTCCGGCGACGAACGTAAGCCGCATGTGCAGGCGACGATCATGAATACGGGCCTGTTGGGCGCGTTCCTGATGGTGGTAGCGACGGGACTGTGATGACGGAAATCGGGATCGGAGCAGGCGACGCGGCCGCCGGCCGGCAGCGGACGGTGGCGCATCTGGCGATGCTGCTGTTCGCGGCGCTGATCGCCGGTTCCTTCACCTTCGGCGCAATGACGGTGCCCTATATCAAGGCGGCGCCGCTCAACGCCCTGCGCTTCGTCCTCGCGGCCCTGTTCATGGGCGTCTTCGCCTTCGGCATCGCGCGACAGCGGCTGGCCTGGCCGGCGGCGCCCTGGCGCTTCGCCGTCAATGGGTTCCTGACCGCGATCTACTTCGTCACCATGTTCATCGCGCTGACCATGACGCAGCCGGTGGCGACCAGCGCGGTCTACACGCTGGTGCCGCTGATGACGGCGGTGACGGCGTGGTTCATCGTCGGCCAGCGCTCGGGCCCGGCCGTGCTGGTGAGCCTGCTGCTCGCGGGCGCCGGGGCGATCTGGGTGATTTTCCGCGGCGATCTCGAGGCCCTGCTCAGCTTCGATATCGGCCAGGGCGAGATCATCTATTTCGTGGGCTGCATCGCCTATGCGATCTACACGCCGCTCCTCCGTCGCTTCAACCGCGGCGAGCCGGCGATGGTGCTGAGCTTCTGGACGATGGCGGCCTGCGCAGCGTGGATCACCGCCTGGGGCCTGCCCGAGATCCTCGCCACCGACTGGCTGAGCCTGCCGCCGGTGGTGTGGGGGGTGGTGCTCTACCTGGCGATAGGGCCGACGGCGATCTGCTTCTTCCTCATCCAGTTCGCCTCGGCGCACCTGCCCGCCGCCAAGGTCATCGCCTATGGCTACATCGTGCCTGCCTTCGTGATCGTGTTCGAAGGGATCGTCGGACACGGCTGGGCGAGCCTCAGCGTCGCGGCGGGAGCGCTGGTGACCGTGCTGGGGCTGGTGGTGCTGGCGGCGCTACGAGACGCCTAGCTCGGCCCGTCGGCGCTCGAGCCAGCGGCGGAAGGCCCCCTGGTAGAGGGAGACAGGCCACGGCTGGGGCGTAGAGAGGAACCACGACTCGTCAAGCTCCTCGATCCACTGGCGCTCGATGATGGGGCCCACGCCCTCCTTTTCCTCCTCGCCCAGGCCGGAGGAAGAGTAGACCGTGAGTTCTCCGAGGAAAATCTCGTCGCCGCGCAGGTGAAAATCGACACGGACGTGATCGATGCCTGCGCTCAGGTGCGCCGCGATGGACGAGGCCCGCTGAAACAGCTCTGGCGGGACGGGCCGTCCAACCTGCTCGAGAATCGCCTGGCCGGCATCGGAGAGGGGCGTTCCATCTGCCGAGACGTAGGCCCCGCGGGCATCGTCCGTCTTCCAGGCGTAGCCGATGAAGGCTGACGCGACCCGACCGTTGTGGCAGCGCAGATTCAGATCGACGAGTTCGTCTACCGTGCCGTTGAGCCGTTCGATGAGGATGCGCGCGGGCAACTGGCCGTAGGCCCACTCGTCCCGCCGGCGGGGACGCTGCAGCCAGCGGGCGCAACGGTCGCGGACGGTTGCGACATCCCAATGCTGGCGGCCAGGAAAGTAGTTCCACCCTGACCCGCTGGCGGCCTTGAGCACCACGTCCGCCGTCAGCAGATCGAGAGGGAGGTCGTCGACGCTGGTCCCAACCCAGACCAGCTCGGCGCATTTCAGCTCGGGCATGCGTCGGCGCACCCATTCGCGTGTCTCGAGCTTGTCGCAGAAGGTGACGAACAGGGGGTTGTGGTCGAACACCTTGCGCCATTGCATCAGTGCATCGTGCCCGCATGGGCGTGCGATGTCGGGGAAGCGTCCGAAATGCCGGATGCAACGCCGCCGCAAACGTCCACGTGTAATGAAGATCCAGGCGTTGGCCGCGCGCAGGATCAGTTCGTCGATAATGCTGGTCACGTCTGCTGCTGATTCCCGCGAAACAATGCGGGCGAGCGCGGACATGGCCTGCGTCGGTGCGGCAGGTCAAGCGACCAGGGGCTCGAACTTTCGGCTAGTTGGGTCGGCTATTTGGGCAGCAGCCCGTAGAGGAAGAGGTTCTCGAGGAAGCGCGCCGCGTCCTCGAAGCGGCCCTCGCCGCCGCGATCCTTGCCGAGCACGGCGCGGACCTGCACGTCGAAATCGGCATAGTGCTGGGTAGTGGCCCAGATCGAGAAGATCAGGTGGTAGGGGTCGGTGCGGACGATCTTTCCCGTCTCCATCCAGCCCAGCATGATCTGCGCCTTGTCGTCGACCAGCGTCTTGAGGTCGGTTTCGAGCACATCGACGACGCGCGGACCGCCCTGCAGCATCTCGTTGGCGAAGAGGCGGCTCTGGCGGGGATAGTCCCGGCTCATCTCGATCTTGCGACGGATGTAGGAGCGCAGTTCGGAGACCGGGTCGCCGACCGAATCGATTTCGCGCAGCGGGGCGAGCCAGATGTCGAGCATCTCGGTCATCAGCCGCTTGTAGATCTCTTCCTTGCGCGGGAAATAGTAGAGCAGGTTGGGCTTGCTCATGCCCGCCGCCTCGGCGATCTGGTCGATCGTCGCGCCGCGGAAGCCCTCGCGGCTGAACACGTCGAGCGCCGCTTCCAGGATCACTTCCTGCTTCTCGCGCTGGATGCGAGTCTGCGGCCGCGGCCGCTTGGTACGGGCCGCTTTCGTGGCCCCCGCGCCGCCTTCCGTCTCCAGCATTTTCACCTTGATCGGCGGCATGGAAGTGATAGCGTTTTTTCCAACTGGTCAAATTTCTGGATAACACATCCAAAGGTCAAGCGCCAAATAAACTTGACCAGATAGATCAACAAATACTGCAGGGAGCCCCAGGTGTCCGACCGCCGCAATGTCACGCCGAACGACCTCAGCGCGTTCTGGATGCCTTTCACCGCCAACCGGCAGTTCAAGAAGGCGCCCCGCATGTTCGTCGGCGCCAAGGACATGCACTATACGACTTCCGACGGACGCCAGGTGCTCGACGGCACGGCGGGCCTGTGGTGCGTGAACGCGGGGCACTGCCGGCCCAAGATCGTCGAGGCGATCCAGGAGCAGGCAGCGGAACTCGACTACGCGCCGGCATTCCAGATGGGCCATCCCAAGGCGTTCGAACTGGCCAATGCGCTGGTATCGATCGCGCCCGAGGGGCTCAACCATGTGCTCTACACCAATTCGGGCTCGGAATCGGTCGAGACCGCGCTGAAGGTGGCGCTGGCCTATCACAAGGTCAAAGGCGACGCGGGCAGGTTCCGGCTGATCGGCCGCGAGCGCGGCTATCACGGGGTGAATTTCGGCGGCATCTCGGTGGGCGGCATCGTCACCAACCGCAAGATGTTCGGCACGCTCCTCACCGGCGTCGACCACATGCCGCACACCCATACGCCGGGCAAGAACCAGTTCACCCGCGGCGAGCGCGAGACGGGCGGCGAGGACCTGGCGTCGGAGCTGGAACGCATCGTGACGCTGCATGACGCCTCGACCATCGCGGCCGTCATCGTCGAGCCGGTGGCCGGGTCGACCGGCGTGCTGATCCCGCCCAAGGGGTACCTGCAGAAGCTGCGCGAGATCACCAAGAAGCACGGCATCCTCTTGATCTTCGACGAAGTGATCACCGGCTTCGGCCGCCTCGGCACGCCGTTTGCGGCGGACTATTTCGGCGTGACGCCGGATATCATGGTCACCGCCAAGGGGCTCACCAACGGCGTGATCCCGATGGGCGCGGTGCTGGTCAGCTCGGAAATCCACGACGCCTTCATGCAGGGGCCCGAGCACGTCATCGAGTTCATGCACGGCTACACCTATTCGGGGAATCCGATCGCCTCGGCGGCGGGCCTTGCGACACTCGAGACCTACAAGGACGAGGGGCTGCTGACCCGCGGCGCGGAACTGGCGCCCTACTGGGCCGATGCGCTCCATTCCCTCAAGGGGCTGCCGCACGTCATCGACATCCGCAACCTGGGGCTGATCGGTGCGATCGAGCTTGAGCCGATCGCCGGGCAGCCGACCAAGCGCGCCTTCTCGGCGTTCGTGAAGGCGTTCGAGACCGGCATCCTGATCCGCACCACCGGCGACATCATCGCCATGAGCCCGCCGCTGATCATCTCCAAGGCGCAGATCGACGAACTCATCGGCACACTCGGGGGCATCCTGAAGACGCTTGAGTAGAATGGAACGCATGTTCTATATCGACGCGAATAGAATGAACGTTCCAGGCGGAGACATGTGATGCAGACGATTCAGAACGCCATCGGTGGCAAGCTCGTCACCTCGACCAGCAGCCGCACGCAGCCGGTGTTCAACCCGGCCACCGGCGAGGCCATCGCGACGCTGCCGCTGTCGAGCGTCGACGAGATCAACGCCGCGGTCGCCGCGGCCAAGAAAGCCCTGCCCGCCTGGGCCGCCACCACGCCGATGAAGCGGGCGCGGGTGATGTTCAAGTTCAAGGAGCTGCTCGAAAAGCATGCCGACGAGCTGGCCGAGCACATCAGCCGCGAGCACGGCAAGGTGCATGACGATGCGCTGGGCGAGCTGGCGCGCGGCATCGACTGCGTCGACTTCGCCTGCGGTATCCCGCAGCTCCTGAAGGGCGAGTTCAGCCGCAATGTCGGCCCGAACATCGACAGCTATTCCGACCGGCAGCCGCTGGGCGTCGTCGCCGGCATCACGCCGTTCAACTTCCCCGCCATGGTGCCGATGTGGATGTATCCGCTGGCGATCGCCTGCGGGAACACGTTTGTCCTGAAGCCGAGCGAGCGTGATCCGAGTGCGCCGATGTTCGCCTGGCAGCTCTTGATGGATGCGGGCCTGCCGGACGGCGTGCTGAACGTCGTCCATGGCGACAAGGAAGCGGTCGACACCATTCTCGACCACCCCGACATCAAGGCGGTGAGCTTTGTCGGCTCGACGCCGATCGCCGAGTACGTCTATCGACGCGGTACGCAGGCCGGCAAGCGCGTGCAGGCGCTGGGCGGCGCCAAGAACCACATGATCGTCCTGCCCGACGCCGACATGGACCAGGCGGCCGATGCGCTGATGGGCGCGGGCTACGGCTCGGCCGGCGAGCGCTGCATGGCGATCTCGGTGGCGGTGCCGGTGGGCGACAAGACCGCGGACGCGCTGATCGCCCGGCTGAAGCCGCGCGTCGAGGCTCTGAAGATCGGCCCCGCGACCGACAAGGACGCGCAGATGGGCCCGATCGTTTCCAAGGCGCAGCGCGACAAGATCGTCGGCTACATCGACTCCGGCGTCGAAGCCGGGGCAGAGCTGGTGGTGGACGGCCGCGGCTTCAAGCTGCAGGGTTATGAGAACGGCTTTTTCGTCGGCGGCACGCTGTTCGACCATGTGAAGCCGGACATGAAGATCTACCGCGAGGAGATCTTCGGGCCGGTGCTCTCGGTGGTGCGGGCGCAGAGCTACCAGGATGCGGTCGACCTGATCCACGGGCACGAATATGCCAACGGCACCGCGATCTTCACCCGCGACGGCGACGCCGCACGCGATTTTGCCGACAAGATCGAAGTGGGCATGGTCGGCATCAACGTGCCGATCCCGGTGCCGGTGGCCTACCACTCGTTCGGCGGCTGGAAGCGCAGCATTTTCGGCGACCACGGGATTTATGGGCCGGAGGGTGTGCACTTCTACACGCGGCTCAAGACCGTGACGACGCGCTGGCCCGCGGGGATCAAGAGCGGGGCTGAGTTTACCTTCCCGAGCATGAAGTAAGCGATGCGGATAAGCGCTGGCATTGCTGGTCTGCCCCTCACCCCGGCCCTCTCCCCAGAGGGGAGAGGGGGCGATGGGGCACCGGCAGTGCAAGGCGCGTCCCCTCTCCCCGCCGGGGAGAGGGTCAGGGTGAGGGGCAGCCACGGGGACCCAGAGATTCGGAAGCGGGCGCGAGGGCTAAGGGCCCAACCGACTGATGCCGAGTCGCGCCTGTGGTCCCGTGTGCGCGACCGTCGGCTGGAAGGGTTCAAGTTCGTCCGTCAGTACGCGATCGGCCCATACTTTGCTGACTTCGTGTGCCGCGATGCAATGCTTGTTGTGGAAGTGGATGGCGGCCAGCATTCGGTATCGGCGAACGACGCGCGCCGAACGCGCTACCTGAACGAACAGGGCTTTTCGGTACTCCGCTTCTGGAACAATGAAGTCCTCGACAATACTGACGGCGTTCTGCAGGCGCTGCTCCTGACCTTGCGCAACTGCCCCTCACCCGACTGGCGCTTTGCGCCAGCCACCCTCTCCCCAGAGGGGCGAGGGGACCTGACTGCGACCTCACAGAAAGACTGACCTATGGCAGCTCCTGGCGAAAACCTCCGTATCGACCCCGAGCGCCTTTGGAGCTCCATTCACGAACTGGCCGAGATCGGTCCGGGGGTTGCGGGCGGCAGCAATCGGCAGACGGTGACGGATGACGATGCCAAGGGCCGGGCGCTGTTCAAGCGGTGGTGCGAGGCGGCCGGGATGGAGATGGGGCTCGACCAGATGGGCACCATGTTCGCGCGGCGCGAGGGCACCGAGCCGGGGCTCGATCCGGTTTATGTCGGCAGCCATCTCGACACGCAGCCGACCGGCGGACGCTATGACGGGGTGCTCGGGGTGCTGGGCGGGCTCGAGGTGATCCGGACGCTCAACGACCTCGACATCCGGACCAAGCGCCCGATCGTGGTGGTGAACTGGACCAATGAGGAAGGGGCGCGGTTTGCGCCGGCGATGATGGCATCCGGCGTATTCGCCGGGGTGCTGGATCAGGCCGACGTCTATACGCACAAGGACAAGGACGGGAAGACGTTCGGCGAGGAGCTGGAGCGGATCGGCTGGCGCGGCGACGAGGTGGTCGGGGCGCGGAAGATTCACGCGTATTACGAGCTCCATATCGAGCAGGGGCCGATCCTCGAGGACGAGGGCATCGATATCGGCGTGGTGACGCACGGCCAGGGGCTCAAGTGGCTGCAGGTGACGCTGACCGGCAAGGAGGCCCATACCGGCTCCACTCCGATGCCGAAGCGGCGCAATGCCAGCCTCGGCATGGCACGGGTGATCGAGCTGGTGCACGAGGTGGCGATGGACTACCAGCCCGATGCCGTCGGCGCGGTGGGGCACATCCAGGTCTACCCGAACTCGCGCAACATCATCGCCGGCAAGGCGGTGTTCACGATCGATATCCGCTCACCGAACAAGGAGGTGCTCGACGAGATGGACGAGCGCATCCGCTACGGCATCGAGAATATCGCCGAGGGGCTGGATATCGGCTTCGAGGTCGAGCAGGTCGGGCATTTCGACCCGGTGACATTTGACAAAACGCTGGTGGGAAATGTTCGGGCCGCGGCGAAGGAGCTGGGGTACTCGTATCGCGATATCGTCTCGGGGGCGGGGCATGACGCGTGCTGGATCAACCGCGTGGCGCCGTCGGCGATGATCATGTGCCCGTGCGTGGATGGACTGAGCCACAACGAGGCGGAAGAGATTTCGAAGGAATGGGCCGCGGCGGGGACGGATGTGCTGCTGCGCGCGGTGCTGGAGACGGCGGAGATCGTGGGGTGAGGTTAGTTTCCACCCAATCAACGAAAGGCCCCCTCACCCGGATCGCTCACGCGATCCGACCTCTCCCCCAAGGGAGAGGTGACGGGAGGGCCAGATCGTGCCGCGGCTCCACCTCTCCCTTGGGGGAGAGGTCGGCGCGTAGCGCCGGGTGAGGGGGCCTTATGGGGACGCTCAAGAGCAGGTTCGTCGCGCGTGCCCGTTCCCTCAGGGAAAACTCGACGGATGCCGAGCGCAAGCTCTGGTACCGACTGCGGGATAGACAGCTGCTGGGCTGCAAGTTCGTGCGCCAGCAGCCGGTGGGTTCGTACGTCGTCGACTTCGCCTGCCGCGAACGCGACTTGATCGTGGAACTCGATGGCGGGCAGCATGGCACCGCTGACGGTGTCCTAGCAGACGCGGGGCGGACCGAAGTGCTGAGCCAGCATGGCTATCGAGTCGTGCGCTTCTGGAACTCAGACGTTCTGACGAACATCGACGGCGTGCTGCAGGTTATCGCCGACAGGCTGGAGAAGGCCCCCTCACCCGGACTTCGCTTCGCGAAATCCGACCTCTCCCCCAAGGGAGAGGTGGCCCGGGGGCACACTCGAATGACAGGGGAACTCGAATGACCAGCAAAATCATCAAGAACGGCACCGTCGTTACCGCCGATCTCACCTATGCGGCCGATGTCCGTATCGAGGACGGGAAGATCACCGAGATCGGGCAGAACCTGACGGGGGGAGAAATCCTCGATGCCTCGGGCTGCTATGTGATGCCGGGCGGGATCGATCCGCATACGCATCTCGAGATGCCGTTCATGGGGACCTACTCGACCGACGATTTCGAGAGCGGGACGCGGGCGGCGCTGAGCGGGGGCACCACGATGGTGGTGGATTTCTGCCTGCCGAACCCCAACCAGTCGCTGCTCGAAGCGCTGCAGATGTGGGACAACAAGACCTCCAAGGCATCGTGCGACTACTCGTTCCACATGGCGATCACATGGTGGGGCGAGCAGGTGTTCAACGAGATGGCCGAGGTCGTCGATCGCGGCATCACCTCGTTCAAGCACTTCATGGCCTACAAGGGCGCGCTGATGGTGAACGACGACGAGATGTTCGCCTCGTTCCAGCGCTGCGCGGACCTCGGCGCCCTGCCCCTCGTGCATGCCGAGAATGGCGACGTGGTCGCGACTATGACGCAGAAGCTGCTCGACGCCGGCAACAACGGGCCGGAGGCGCATGCCTATTCGCGGCCGCCCGAGGTGGAGGGCGAGGCGACCAACCGGGCGATCATGATCGCCGACATGGCGGGGGTGCCTGTCTATATCGTGCACACCTCGTGCGAGCAGGCGCATGAGGCGATCCGCCGGGCGCGGAGCAAGGGGATGCGCGTCTATGGCGAGCCGCTGATCCAGCATCTCGTGCTCGACGAGACCGAGTATTTCAACAAGGACTGGGACTATGCGGCGCGCCGGGTGATGAGCCCGCCATTCCGCAACAAGCAGCATCAGGATTCGCTATGGGCCGGGCTCGCTTCGGGCTCGCTGCAGGTGGTGGCGACCGACCATTGCGCCTTCACCACCGAGCAGAAGCGCACGGGCATCGGCAACTTCGCCAAGATCCCGAACGGCACGGGCGGGCTCGAGGACCGGATGCCGGTGCTGTGGACGAAGGGCGTCAATACCGGCCGGCTCACGCCGAACGAATTCGTGGCGGTGACCTCGACCAACATCGCCAAGATCCTCAACATGTACCCCAGGAAGGGCGCGATCCTCGTCGGGGCCGATGCGGACATCGTGGTCTGGGATCCCAAGCGGAAGAAGACCATCGCGGCCAAGACGCAGCAATCGATCATCGACTACAACGTGTTCGAGGGAATCGAGGTGACGGGCCTGCCGCGCTTCACGCTGACCCGCGGCAAGGTTGCGGTGACCGAGGGGACGGTGTCGAATGAGCCCGGGCATGGCGAATTCGTCGCGCGCGAGGCCAAGAACCCTGTGAACCGGGCACTGAGCCAGTGGAAGGAAATCACGGCTCCGCGCAAGATCGAGCGCACTGGCATTCCGCAGAGCGGGGTTTGAAGTTTGACGACTGACGGGGGCAAATCGCAAAGCGTGGTCGAGGCCAAGGGTCTCGGCCTGACCTTCAAGACAGCGGACGGCGACGTGGTGGCGCTGTCGGATGTCAACCTGGACATCAAGCGCGGGGAATTCGTCTCGTTCATCGGCCCATCGGGCTGCGGCAAGACGACGTTCCTGCGCGTCATCGCCGACCTCGAACAGCCGACATCGGGTTCGATCACGGTCAATGGCACGTCGCCGGCTGATGCGCGGGTCAACCGCTCGTATGGCTACGTGTTCCAGGCGCCGGCCCTGTTCCCATGGCGGACGATCGAAAAGAACGTGGCGCTGCCGCTGGAAATCATGGGCTATAGCGAGGCCGAGCGCCGCGAGCGCATTGCGCGCACGATGAAGCTCGTCAACCTCGATGGGTTCGAGAAGAAGTTCCCCTGGCAGCTCTCGGGCGGCATGCAGCAGCGCGCTTCGATCGCGCGGGCGCTCGCATTCGATGCCGACCTGTTGCTGATGGATGAGCCGTTCGGCGCGCTCGACGAGATCGTGCGCGACCACCTCAACTCGGAGCTGTTGAAGCTCTGGGCCTCGACGCGGAAGACCATCGCGTTCGTGACGCACTCCATCCCCGAGGCCGTGTACCTCTCGACCAAGATCGTGGTGATGTCGCCCCGCCCGGGTCGCGTCACCGACATCATCGAGAGCACGTTGCCAGCCGAGCGCCCGCTCGAAATCCGCGAGACGCCCGAGTTCCTCGAGATCGCGCACCGGGTCCGCGAGGGATTGCGGGCCGGCCATTCCTACGAGGTGTAGGGGATGGGCAGATCCTTGAGGGAGGGCAGTCTCGTTCCGATCCTGATCGTGCTCGCGGGGCTGATCGTCGTCTGGTACGTGGCGGCGGTGCTGATGAACTGGCAGGGGATGTCGGATTTCTACCAGCGCACCGACGTGAGCAATGTCAGCTTCGGCCAGCAGCTCAATGATGTGCTGAACGCGGAGAAGCCGCTGCTGCCGGCCCCGCATCAGATCGTCGGCGAGTTCTGGAAGACCACGGTCGAGCAGGCCGTCACATCGAAGCGCAGCCTCGTCTACCATGGCTGGCAGACGCTCTCGGCGACGCTGCTCGGGTTCATCATGGGCACGGTGTTCGGCATCGGGCTGGCGGTGTTCATCGTCCACAACCAGGCGATGGATCGCTCGCTGATGCCGTGGATCATCGCCAGCCAGACCATCCCGATCCTCGCCATCGCGCCGATGGTGATCGTGGTGCTGAACGCAGTGGGCATTTCGGGGTTGATCCCCAAGGCGCTGATCTCGACCTATCTGAGCTTCTTCCCGGTCGTCGTGGGCATGGTGAAGGGCTTCCGCAGCCCCGAGCAGATCCAGCTCGACCTGATGCGGACCTACAATGCCTCGCGCTTCGAGGTGTTCACCAAGCTGCGCTGGCCGATTGCCCTGCCCTACCTGTTCACCTCGATGAAGGTGGGCGTGGCGGCGAGCCTTGTCGGGGCCATCGTGGGCGAATTGCCGGCGGGCACGAGCAACGGGATCGGCGCGCGGCTCCTGGCCGGCTCGTACTATGGGCAGACGATCCAGATCTGGTCGGCCCTGCTGGCTGCGGCGCTGCTGGCTGGTGCACTGATTGCGCTGGTGAGCCTTGCGGAGCGGGTGACCAATACGGCACTGGGGGCGCGGGCATGAGCATGTTCCAGCGCCTCCTCGCGGCTTTTGCGTCGGGCTTTGCGCTGTTGGCGCTGATCTTCGATTTCGCCTCGACCGAGGGGGCGCCGCTGCCGGTGTGGGAGTTCCCGGTTGTCGGCGTGTTCCTCGTCCTCGCACTCCTCAGCCTCGCGCGCTTCCGCCTGGCGCTCTCCTACTGGATCGATGGCGGGCTCGCGGCGCTCGGCGCGATCGGGTTGATAATGGCGCTCGACACGCTGCAGCAGGGCGAGCCGGGCTACTGGTTCGCGCTGGTTTCGGCCTGGCTGTTCGCCTGGCTGTTTGCCGAGCGGCTCTCCAGCGCGATCAGCGCCGACAAGGTGCGGGAGGTGGCGGGCGTGCTCATTCCCGTCGTCTTCGGGCTCACCATCGTCGTGGCCTGGGAGGCGATCACGCGGGGCGGGAACGTGCCCAAGGTGCTGCTCCCCTCGCCTTCCGGCATCTGGACGAGCCTCATCGACAACATTCCCAAGATCGCGGCGGACTTCCAGCAGACCTTCCTCAAGGCGGTGCTGGCCGGCTATGTGCTGGGCTGCGGGGCGGGCTTCCTCGTTGCCATCGCGATCGACCGCTCGCCGTTCCTGAAGCGCGGGCTGCTGCCGCTGGGCAACTTCATCTCGGCGCTGCCGCTCATCGGCATCGCGCCGATCATGGTCATGTGGTTCGGTTTCGACTGGCCGAGCAAGGCGGCCGTCGTCGTCATCATGACGTTCTTCCCCATGCTGGTGAACACGGTGGCGGGCCTGAACGTCGCCGGCCACATGGAGCGCGACCTGATGCGCACGTACGCATCCGGGTATTGGTCGACGCTGTTCAAGCTCAGGCTGCCGGCTGCGGCGCCGTTCATCTTCAACGCGTTGAAGATCAACTCGACACTGGCGCTGATCGGCGCAATCGTGGCCGAGTTTTTTGGGACACCCATCGTCGGCATGGGCTTTCGCATCTCGAGTGAGATCGGCAAGCTCAATGTCGAGATGGTCTGGGCAGAGATCGCCGTGGCGGCGTTAGCGGGCTCTGTCTTCTACTGGGTGGTGGCGCTCATCGAGAGGGCAGTCACCTTCTGGCATCCGTCCGTCCGTGGTGGTCGGGCGTAACAGGGAATGAGGGAACGAGAATGAACAAGCTTCTGGTTGGGTTGCTGGCCGGCGCCATGGCGCTCGGCGCTTCGGCGACCTTCGCGGCTGACCCGGTCACGCTGCAGCTCAAGTGGGTAACGCAGGCGCAGTTCGCCGGCTATTACGTCGCCAAGGACAAGGGCTTCTACACCGATGAAGGCATCGACATCACGATCAAGCCGGGTGGCCCGGACGTCGCGCCCGAGCAGGTGATCGCCGGCGGCGGCGCCGATGTGATCGTCGACTGGATGGGCGGCGCGCTGGCAGCACGCGAACAGGGCGTCGGCCTCGTCAACATCGCGCAGCCGTACAAGAAATCCGGCCTCCTCATGATCTGCCCCAAGGACGGCCCGGTACAGACCGAAGCCGACTTCAAGGGCCGCACGCTCGGCGTCTGGTTCTTCGGCAACGAGTATCCGTTCTACGCCTGGATGAACAAGCTCGGCATTCCGACCGAGGGCGGCCCCGATGGCGTGAACGTCCTCAAGCAGAGCTTCGACGTGTCGCCGCTGGTCCAGAAGCAGGCCGACTGTATCTCGGTGATGACCTATAACGAGCTCGGCCAGGCGATCGACGCCGGCTTCACGCTCGATAAGCTGGTCGTCTTCAACTACACCGAGCTCGGCAACGACCTGCTCGAGGACGGCCTCTATGCGATGGAGGACAAGCTCGCCGACCCGGCATTCGCCGACAAGATGGTGCGCTTCGTCCGCGCCTCGCAGAAGGGCTGGCAGTATGCGATCGAGCATCCCGATGAGGCGGCCCAGATCGTCATCGACAACGACGAGTCGGGCGCCCAGACGCTCGCGCACCAGAAGTACATGATGGGCGAAGTGGCCAAGCTGGTCGACGCCAGCGACTTCAAGCTCAACATGGACGCGTACAACCGCACCGAGAAGGCGCTGCTCGACCAGAAGATCATCAAGAACCAGCCGTCGGGCGCCTACACGAGCGAGATCACCGACAAGCTCTGAGCTGACTGGTCATGATTTGAGAGGGCGGGGAGCGATCCCCGCCTTTTGCTTTTGCGGGTGCCAGCTGCCGTTCGCATGTCTGGTGCGGGTGACATGGGTCCCCGGGTCGAGCCCGGGGATGACGGAGGTTTTCAGCGTGGGCGGTGCTTGTTGCTGCACCTGCGCCGGGATGGTGCGGGACGCCTAACCGGCCAGCAGCTCGGGGGTCGCGGACACGACGTCATAGGCGGCGGCGAGCATGCGGTGGACGGCTTCGCGCGTCATGGGGCGGGAGAGCAGGAAGCCTTGTGCTTCGGAGTAGCCCGCGGCGTGGACGGCGCGGAGCTGGTCGGCGGTTTCGATGCCTTCGGCGGTGGTCTGCATGCCGAGGCGGGCGCCGATATCGGCGACGGCGGCGACGATGGTCTTGGCATCGTCGGTGCTCGAGAGGGCGCGAACGAAGGCGCCGTCGATCTTGATGCGGTCGAAGGGGAAGGCGAGCAGGTAGCCGAGCGCGGAATAGCCGGTGCCGAAATCGTCGAGGGCGATGCGCACGCCGAGGCTGCGCAGCTGGCGCAGGGTATCGAGGCTCTGCTCGGAGTTGGCGAGAAAGACCGACTCGGTGATCTCGAGCTCGACGCGGTCGTGGGCGATGCCCGAACTGGCGAGCGCCTGCATGAGCGTGGTGACGAGGCTGCCGCGGATCAACTGGGCCGACGAGACGTTCACGGCGATGCGCAACCCGGCCGGCCAGCGCGACGCCTCGGCGAGGGCCTGCCGGAGAACCCAATCGCCGATGGGGACGATGAGCCCCGTTTCCTCGGCCACCGGAATGAACTCGGCCGGCGACACGAGCCCGCGCTCGGGATGGCGCCAGCGCAGCAGGGCTTCGAAGCCGGTGAATTCCTGCAGGGACAGATCCAGCATGGGCTGGAAGTGGAGTTCGAACTCCCGATGTTCGAGCGCGCGCTTGAGATCGACCTCGAGCCGACGCCGGTCGGCCATGGCCTGGTCGAGATCGGGCTCGAAGCACCGGATGCCGCCGTGGCGCTCGCGCTTGGCCGCGTAGAGGGCGAGGTCGGCCTGGTGCAGCAGGGTGTCGGTATCGGTCCCGTTGTCTTCGGTCGCGGCGAGGCCGACGCTCACGGCCATGCTGACCACATCGCCATCGAGATCGAAGGGATGCTGCATGGCGTCGGTGATCCGCGTGGCGACGGCGGTGGCCGATGCAACCGAGCCGTGATGCAGGACGGCGAACTCGTCGCCGCCCATGCGGGCGGCCGAATCCTCGGGACCGAGAGAGCTGCTGAGGCGTTCGGCAAACTGGCGGAGGAGCGTGTCACCCGCCGCGTGGCCGAGGGAATCGTTGATCGGCTTGAAGCCATCGAGATCGAGGCAGAGGACGGCACAGCCCGACCGAGGAGTGACGTTGCCGACGGCGTTCCCAAGCCGGCGATAGAACAGGGTGCGGTTGGGCAGGCCGGTCAGCGCGTCGTGGTAGGCGAGATGGGTGAGCTCGGCCTGCATGTTGTGCAGTTCGGTCACGTCCTTGTGGGTCGAGACCCAGCCGCCGTCCGCCAGCGGTGTGTGGGTCATCGAGATCACCTGGCCGGAATTGAGCCGGTGGATGCCGCCAAGCGTCCGGCTTTCGCTGACGGCCGAGAGACGGTCGGCGAGATAGCCGCCGGGGTCGTCGCCCACATGGGTGTTGCCGGCGATGCGCGCCTCGAGGATTTCGCGAAAGGTCGTTCCCGGCCGGCCGAACTGGGGGCCCAGCCGGTAGATATCGAGGAACTGCTGGTTGCAGAGCACGAGCCGGCCCTGGCTGTCGTAGAGCGACAGCCCGTGCGCGAGATTGTCGAGGATGGCGCGGACCCTGAGCTCGAGCGTTTCGAGCGAGCCGCGCAGATGCGCCTCGTTGCCCTCGAGGCGGACCACTGCCGTCTCGGCGCCGGATGGCGGAGACGGTGGATCCTCGGGCGGCAGTCCGGTCGTAGCGCCGGTCTTGGGCAAGAGATGAGGCCCCGATGGCTTGGGAAGGCGTTTCCCACGCTATCGTCGCGGCAGTAAAGACTCGGTTATGCGCGCCGTATCCGCGCGATACGCCGCGAGCCCTCAGAACCCCTCGTAGCCCCCGTAGAGATTGGGCATCAGGCCGACCAGCGACTTGAAACGATCGTAGTCGCGATCATGGCTCCAGCCGGTTTCGGCGATGGCCGACAGGCGGGGAAAGACCAGCCGGTCGAAGACGGCGCGGTCGGTCATCGGCTCGGACCAGATGCAGGCCTGGACGCCAAGGAGCCGCTTGCGCTCGGCCTCGCTCCAGCCCGCGGCAGGCTCATAGCGGTAGGTCTTTTCCGGCGAGGACCAGCCGGCCCAGGCAGCGCCGCACTCGTGCCAATCCTCGGAGTTGGCCATGTCGAGATAGTAGGCCTGGCCGGGCGCGACGACGACATCGTAGCCTTCGGCGGCGAGTTGCTGGCTGCCTTCGGTGGTGCGCCAGCCGACGAGATAGCAGTTGGCCTTGTCGATGCCACCGCCATGGGAAGCTTCCTCCCAGGCGCCGGTGATCTTGCCCCTCGCCGTGAGGTAGGCCTGCAGCCGCTGCAGGAACCGGGCCTGGAGCGGCGCAGCGCCGCTCACGCCGAGATCGGCGCGCATGCGCTTGGCGGCAGGCGAGGCGTGCCAGGCATTCTCGGGCACCTCGTCGGCGCCGACATGGAAATAGCGCGAGGGGAAGAGCTCGATCATCTCCGAGAAGATGGTTTCGATGATGCCGTAGGTCGCCTCGACTGCCGGGTTGAGGCAGTTGTTGGGGAAGCTCTGGATCGAGTGGTAGGGCGCGTTCTCGCCCGGATCGCGCAGGGCCGGAATGGCCTGCAGCATGGCAAAGCAATGGCCGGGCACGTCGATTTCGGGCACCACGTCGATGCCCCACTCGCCGGCGAGCGAGACGATCGCGCGGATATCGGCCTTGGTGTAGTAGCCGCCGGTCCGCTCGGGACCCGAGCCGAGCAGCGGTGGCACGGTCATGCCGTAGCCGCGCCAGGCGCCCTTGCCGGTCAGCTGCGGATAGGCCTCGATCTCGACGCGCCAGGCCTCGTCGTCGCTGAGATGCCAGTGGAAGACGTTGAGCTTGTTCCAGGCGAGGACGGCGAGGAACTGCTCGACCTCGTCGCGCGCGTAGACGCGGCGCGCCACATCGAGATGCGAGCCGCGCCAGAGCATGGCCGGTGCATCCTCGATGCGGCCGGCGACCGGGAAGTCGAACTGGCGCAGGTGGAGGCGGGCGCCGCGAAGGACCTGCCCGAGGGTGATCAGGCCGTAGAGTGCGCCCGTCTCGGTTTCCGCGGCGATGCGCACGCGCTCGGCGGAAAACTCGATGGCGTAGCCTTCCTTGCCGCCGGGGCCGGCGACTAGTTCGACCGGCAGACCGCCCTCATGGGCGGGGCGGACGAGGCCTTCGCCGGCAAAGAGACGGTCGGTGAGCTTGCTGAAGGCGGTGATTGCGGCCTTGCCGAAATCACCGTTGGCGACGAGCGCGAGGCCCGACGGCACGGTGCGGCGGCCGGAGACGGCCACCGTCTTCGGCCACGGCACGATCGAGACCGGTACGGGAGGAACCTCTGGCACCTCGAAGATCGCCGTACCCTTGAGGCGCGGCGCATCGCTGCCCTCGCGGGCCGTCGGGATGGTGCGCAGTGAGCGGATGCTGCCATCGGCGAGAATGAGGAACCCGGTGGTGACGCCGTCGGTCCAGTGGCGGAGGGGGAAGTCGAGCTTGAGGATATCGACGATCCAGCTTTCGCCGGGGTTCAGCTCGAAGCCCCTGGTCGGGGCGATCTCGCAGAAGTTCGACAACTGCGAGATCACCTTGCCGCCGATGAGCTCGGCATCGTCGCTGATGCGCATCGGACCCGAGATGCCGAGCCGGAAATCGCGCAGGGCCTGGGCGCCATCGTTGCGCAGGACCAGGCGATAGCGGGGTGCTGTCCCCTCGCCCGCTGGTCGCCACTCACTGGACAGCGTCAGGCCATCATACCAATCGGCGACCATTTTGATACCACTCCCCCTTGCGGGTGGAAGTTCTAGTCGACTCGTCCGCGAGCGGCAACCGGCACGGTTTCCTGCACTTCGTCGCCCGAAATCAGCGTGACGGTGTCGAACAGGTTGGAGACGACGCAGGCGTGGTTGGGGATGATGCGCAGGCGCTCGCCGATGCGCGGCCAGTCGGAGGCGACCGGCAGCTCGATCACGCCGTGCTCCTCGGACAGGCCCTTGACGGTGAGGTCGGTGCCCATGACGAGGCCGTAGCCATTCATGTTGAGGAGATCCGAGGTCAGCGACTTGGAGCCGGCATCGATGACGATGCGGGTCGGGGTGGGACGGCTGACGACGGTGGCCATGACGGTGAGGGCACAATCGTCGAGGTTGGCCACCTTCTCGTGCACCTGGAAGCGGTCGTAGTAGATGTAGGTGCCGGGACGGCGTTCGGTGACCGGACCGCCGCCCGGCGCCCACATGTCGGGGCTGTTGCCGGAGGTGACCTTGGGCACGGCAATGCCTGCCTCCTTGAACACCGCGAGAGTGTCGTTGATCCAGGCGTTGGACTTGTCGACGCCGTGGAGCGGCGGATAGGTCATCAGCCCGCCGAAGCGGAGGCCGGGCGCAAGCTCGATCTGCCGCGCGAGGGCCAGCGCCTGTGCGGGGGTCTGCACACCGCAGCGGCCGCCGCCGGAGTCGCATTCGACGAGGACGGTGAGCGGCTTGCCGGAAGCGAAGGTCGCGGCATAGCCGGCGACGGTGTCGGGGCTGTCGGCGGTGACGGCGATGGTCAGGCGGTCGTTGAGGGCCTTGAGACGGGCCAGCTTCTTCGCGCCGAGAATGTTGTAGGGCAGGAAGAGGTCGGTGATGCCGGCGTCGGCCATGACCTCGGCTTCGCCCAGCTTCTGCACGGTGATGCCGACGGCGCCGAGCTCGATCTGGCGCTTGGCGAAGCGCGGCAGCTTGTGCGTCTTGATATGCGGGCGAAGCGCATAGCCTTCCTTGTCGGCATGCTCCTGGGCGCGCTTCAGGTTGGCTTCGACCCGATCAATGTCGATGAGGACGACGGGCGTATCGAGATCTGCGATTTTGGTCATGGCAAAGGCTCCGAACTGGCGGCCGACAATTGGCGCCGGAGCCGGCAAGAATGCAAGCTATTGGCGCGAGTGTGCAGCCCGCAGCACGAAGCCGATGATCTCGGCCACGGCTTCGTAAAGCTCGATGGGAATCTCCTCGTCGAGTTCGACACCGGACAGGGCTTCAGCCAGCGGGCCGTTGGCGTCGATGACGACACCGCTCTCCCCGGCGACAGCGACGATGCGGCGGGCAAGCTCGCCCCGTCCCTTGGCGATGACACGCGGGGCGTCGCGTGTGCCGCGCTCGTAGTCGAGGGCGACGGCGAGGTTGACGGTCGGATCGGGCGTGTCGCTCATCGGGCGCTATCCAGGAGCTGGCCGGGGGCGGCGGACTGGCGCCGGGGGGCGCCACGACGAACGTGGAGGCCGGTGACCTCGAGGCCGCGACGGGCAAGGGCCGGCGCCAGCTCGGGCAGCATGGCTTCGAGGGCAGCGGCCGTCGCGGGCTCAGCTGCCCAGAGGCCGATGTTTGCGGCGCGGCCGAACAGGGCGATCTCGGCGCCGACCTCGCCGGTGGCGCTGAAGTTGAGGGCGAAGCGCATGCGCCAGCCGCGTTCGCGCGGCGTCGCCTTGCGGCGGCCGTCGCGCTCGACCAGCAGTTGCAGGATGCCGGTCTCGGCGCCGAGCTGCAGGGGGATTTCGACGCGGAGCTCGGGGCTCGCGAGGGCAGCGGCGCCCGGCCGGGCATCGGGCGGGGACGAGGCGTGCTGGAGCAGCTTCAGGCGGGAGAGCGCGCTGTCGGTATGGCCGAGCAGCTGGCGCACGGTCTCGGCCGGCTCCTCGCCCAGTTGCGGCAGGGCCAGGCGTGGCTCGGGGGCACGCGGCGGCTCGCCCTTGAGCGGTGGCGGCGGCCGGGAGCCGACGGGCGCAACGGGCTCGACTTCGCCGCCGAGGAAACCGAGCGCGGCGGAACGCAAGGCAAGGAGCGCCGAGCGGGCATTGCCCTGGCTCGGTGCAGGCGCGCTCAGGACGCCGGCCTTGAGCACGGCCTCTTTCAGCGCCTTGCCGTCGAGCGGCGCGCGGTTGAGATCCACCCGGACGGCGAGGAGGCGGACCACGGCCTCGATGACCGGTCGCGGGAACGATGCGGCAGCGGCAGGTGCCGCGAGAACCGAGGCGGCCTTGGCGAGGAGAGGCGCGAGACTATCCTGCCGCGCTGCTGCCTGCACCGGATCGGCGAGGACCTGGGCGAGGGGTGGAGGAGCGGTGACTGCGGCGGGGCGGGCTGGCGGGAGCGCGGGCTGTGCCGGGAGCGATTGCGTCGTGACGGGCTGCGACGGCGTCGACGTGGTCGTTGGTCGCGCGGCCACGGGATAGGGCGACGGCGTCGCCGGGAGCGGCTGGGAGGGCGGCGCGGATGGTGCCTGGGCGAGCGGTGGCGGCTGAACCGCCGGTGCCGCAATCGGCGGTGAGCCTGGCGACGGAGCGGTCTGGGTGGCTGGCGCTGCGATGGCGGGCTGCGTTGTGGCCACGACGACGGCTGGTGCTGGCTGGACGGGAGGCGATGGCGGCGCGGCGATCTGGGGTGGTGGAGCCGGCGCCGGTGCTGTGGCGGTCGGCGTCGGCACAATCGGCGCGGGAGTTGGCGGCGTGGGGGTGATCGCCGGTGGGGCTGGTGACGGCTGCATCTGGGGCAGCGGGCCGGTCGTGGGCGGTGGAACCGGCTGCGGTTGGTGCGGGATGGTTGCCGAGGTCGATGTGGGTACGGGAAGTGGAGATGCCGCAGGCTGGGAAGGTGGCACGGGAGCTGGAGCGGCGGTGGCTACTGGAGCGGGTACCGGGGGCGACGGGGGTACGGTCGGTGCCGGGGAAGCAGTTGGTGGCGAGGAAGGCAGTGGGGGTGCTGCGACGGGGTTTTGGGCGACGGGAGGAGGTGGAACCGAGGTTGTCGCGGGCGGCCGCGTTGCGGGAGGGGCAGACACCGGGGGTGGTGAGTTGCTCGTCGGCGCCGGCAGCGGGGTCACTGTCACCTGCGGCTGGCCCGAGGGCGTCGGGGTGACGGTGAGCTTCACGGGGGTGCCGGCCGGCAGGGGCGTTGCGAGCTTCAGCACGAAGTTGTCGCTGCCAGAGGAGAGCTGGGTGAAGCCGCCCGGCAGTTCGGCTACCACTTTGGCGGCAATGGTCTGGCCGAGTTTCAGCACCAGCGCATCGAGGCTGGCGCGGGCAAGCCGCACTGCCGCCATGGCCGGATCGGCGGCAGGCTCGGCGCGGCCGCTCAACTGGGCCAGGAGGGTGGCGACATCGGACATGCCGCCACCATGCAGGGAGTCGGGTTAACGGGAGTTAACTGTTGCAGGACTGCGAAAGGCCCCCTCACCCGCCGCTGCGCGGCGACCTCTCCCCCGAAGGGAGACGTGGTGCGTTGGCACGATCGCGCCGCCCCGCACCTCTCCCTCGGGGGGAGAGGTCGGCCAAGGCCGGGTGAGGGGGCCTTCGGTTGCGCCCCCAGTTCAGTGGTGGGCGCCCTTCATCTCGCGCAGTTCTTCGACCGAGCGGACGACCTTGCGGGCGGCGCCGGCCCAGTCACTGGTCTTTACCGTGGCCCTGGCGAGGCGCTCCTTGGCGGCCGGGACGGCGTCGGCGTATTGCGGCAGCCACTCGGCCTGGGCGACGACCATCTCGTCGACCATCTGCCAGACCTCGTCGGGGGTGCAGATGGCGCCGACCAGCGGATCGTGCAGGACGGCGAGCTTCAGCATGTCGATGTTGCCGGTCATTGCGGCCTCGACGCTCATGCGCTGCACCGAGACGGAGACCGAGCAGGTGGCGGCGCAGGCGATCGGCAGCTCGATGCCTTCGACCATGTTGATGCCGAAGCGGTCGACGAAGCCGGGGCTCTCGATGATGGCGTCAGCCGGCAGGTTCCTGATGATGCCGTTGTTGCGACGGTTGAAGTGGCCGCGATACGTGCGGCCGGTCTCGCGCGCCTCGATGATGTAGCTGGCGTGCTCGGTGGTGCGCTTGTGCTCCGAGAGCTGCTTGGTGGCTTCAGCCTTGAACTTGGGGAAATCGGTTTCGAACCAGTTCCGGCGTTCGGTCGAGTGGCGGAGGTAGCCGCCGGTCTCGCCGTGGATCCAGTCGCTCATGTCGATCCAGCGCGAGATTTCCTCGGGGCGCTTGCGGTACCAGGGCAGGTATTCGGAGAGGTGGCCGTTGGACTCCGTCGAGTAGACGCCAAACCGCTTCAGGACGTCGATGCGGACCTTTTCCTGCCTGGAATAGACCGGGTGCTTTTCGAAGCCGGCGATCAGCTCGTCCGCCTCGATCTTGCGGCCCTTGGCGCGGATGTCGATGTACCAGGTCTGGTGGTTGATGCCCGAGCAGACGTAATCGAGGTCGCGGTCGTCGACGCCGAGCACCTGGGCGATCTGGTGGGCGCCGTGCTGGACGCCGTGGCAAAGGCCGACCACGTCGACGCCGCCATAGAGATCGGCGGCCCAGGTGTTCATCGCCATCGGGTTGGCATAGTTGAGGAACAGCGCGCCGGGCTCGGCGACCTCGCGGATGTCCTTGCAGAAATCGAGGATGACCGGGATGTTGCGCTGGCCGTAGAGGATGCCGCCGGCGCAGATGGTGTCGCCGACGCACTGGTCGACGCCGTACTTGAGCGGGATGTTCACGTCGGTCGCGAAGGCCTCGAGCCCGCCGACACGGACGCAGCTCATGATGTAGCGGGCGCCTGATATCGCCTCGCGCCGGTTGGTGGTCGCGGTGACCTTGGCCGGCAGCTTGTTGACCGCCACGATCGACGAGATGATCTGGTGGATCATGTCGAGGTTGTGGGCGTTGATATCGGTCAGCGCGAACTCGACATCGGCGAATTCCGGCACTTTCAGCAGATCCGAGGCCAGGGTCTTGGTGAACCCGACCGAGCCCGCGCCGATGATGGCGACCTTAAACGACATGCCGTTCCTCCCTAACGAAACTGGCATTTTTGTAGCCGCGACGTCCGCAAGCTTGTAGAGGAAAGTCATGCGCTCGCGGGTAATTTCATGCTGTCGGATCTGATCGCGCACGGACACAAGGTGCAGGGCATCGAGGCGCCGCGAGGGCCGCTGGGCTTTCACGTGATGGCCACGGGCGCGGGCTTCGAGAAGCGCCAGAACGAGGTCTACAACTGGGAGGGGCTGAAGCGCGGCGACGCGCCTTTCGTCATCATCCAGCATACGATCGCGGGGCGGGGCGAGCTCGATTTCGAGGGCACGCGGCATGTGCTGTTGCCCGGGCAGACCATGGTGCTGAGCTTTCCGCATGCCAACCGCTACTGGCTCGATCGGGGCCAGACGTGGGAGTATTTCTGGATCGGCGCCAACGGGCGCGAGGCGCTGCGCCTTATCCGGGCGGTGATCGATCTCAAGGGGCCGGTGGTAACCCCGTCGGCGGGGGCGGTCGATCGCATGGCGGGGGCGTGCCTTGCGCTGATGGCGGGGCCGGAACTCAGCGGCACGGTGTCGGCCGCCACTTATGACGCGGTGATGGCGCTCTATGACGGGCTGTTCGGTGCGGCGCCGGATGCCCCCAAGCTGGCAGCTCCGGTGACCCGCGCGCGAGCCTATGTCGAGGCCCATCTCGCGGACCCGCTGGGGGTCGACCGGCTGGCGCGGGTTGCGGGGCTAAGCCGGGCGCATTTCGTGCGGCGGTTCAGCGCCGAGACCGGGCAGAGTCCATCGGATTTCGTGGCACGGACGCGGATGGAGCGGGCGACGCGCCTGCTGATCGCGACCGACCAGCCGGTAAGCCTCATCGCGGCAGCGACCGGGTTTGCCAATGGCAATTATTTCGCCAAGGCCTTCAGGCGGCTCAACGGGGTGTCGCCCAGCGAGTACCGGGCGGCGGCGGCGCGCGGCGGCGACTAGCCCTCGGCGATCCGGCGGGCCCGGGCGAGGACGGGGGCATCGATCATCCGTCCATCGAACTCGAAGGCGCCGGAGTGGTGGGCGGCCTCGGCGATCACGCGAGCAGCCCAGGTCCGCTCCTCGTCGCTGGGCTGGAAGGCGGCATTGAGCACGGGGACGGCCGACGGGTGGACGCAGGTGGCCCCATCGAAGCCGTGGAGGCGGGCCTCGCGGGCCGCTTCGGTCAGGGCAGTGAGATCGGAGTAGTCGGCGATGGAGCGGAGGAGGCCGAGCGAGAGCTTGCCGGCGGCCTTGGCGGCATAGTGCAGCATCAGCTTGGGGTGGCGCAGCACATCCGGGGTGGGCGTCGCGCCGATCGCGAGGGCGAAATCCTCGCTGCCGAGGCAGAGGCCGATGACACGGTGCACGCCGGCGATGGCGCGGGCATCGAGCAGGGCCGCCGGGTCTTCGATGGTCGCGATGAAGCTCATGGCGGGGCGGGCGAGCGAGGCCTCCTCGGCGCGCAGCGTTCCGGCAAGGGATTCGAGGGCACCAGTGGAGGCGGCCTTGGGGATGAGCAATCCCCCTGCCCCGGCGCGACAGGCGGCGAGCGCATCCTCGCGCTGGCGGGGACCGGCGTTCACGCGGACGAAGACCTGGGCGCCAGCCTGGCCAACGCTGGGGACGGCGGTGGCGAGGTTGGCGCGCGCTGCATCCTTGTCGGCCTCGGGGACGGAGTCTTCGAGGTCGAGGATGATGGCGTCGGCGCCGCGCTCATGCGCCTTGGCGATGAAGCGCTCGGAATGCGCCGGCACGTAGAGAAGGGAACGGAGCTTCATCCCAGCACTGTAGCAGGATCGACGCCGGCTTCGATCAACACTTCGGCTGTGTGCTCGCCGAGGTCCGGCGCCGGGCGGCGGAAGGTGCCGGGGGTTTCGCTGAGGCGCGGGACGATGTTGTGGATGGGCAGCGAGCCGAAATCCTTGTCTTCGACATCGATAATGATGCCTCGATCAACGAAATGCTGATCCCTTGCGATATCGGCGATCGAGTAGATCGGTCCGACGGTGGCGCCGGCCTCGCGCATGATGGCGAGTGCCTCGTCGTGGGTGTGGCGGCCGAACCATTCGCCTACGGCAGCATCGACTAGATCACGGTGTTTCACCCGATCGGAGTTGGTGGCGAAGCGCGGGTCGGTGTTCATCTCGGGCTTGCCGATCACCTCGAAGATGCGGCGGGCGACCTGCGGAGTGGAACCGCTCAGCGCCACGTACTGGCCATCGGCGCAGCGGTAGACGTTGCGCGGCGAGGCGGTGTTGGAGGCGGAGCCGGATCTCTCCTTGACCTTGCCGGTGACTTGATAGATCGCGGCTTCGGGGCCGAGGACGGAGTACATGGGTTCGAGCAGGCTGAGGTCGATGACCTGGCCCTTGGCACGCCCACGGAAGCGGGCGAGCAGTGCGGTGACGGTGGCGTTGGCGCCGTAGACGCCGGCGATCATATCGGCCAGCGCCAGCGGCGGCAGCACCGGCTCGCGATCCGGGAAACCGGTGCGGTAGGCGAAGCCCGACATGCCCTCGACGATGGTGCCGAAACCGGGGAACTGGGCGTAGGGGCCGGTCTGGCCGAAGCCGGAGATGCGGACGACGATCAGGTTGGGGTTGGCGGCGAGGAGGGTGTCGGGCGCCAGGCCCATCTCCTCGAGCGTGCCGGGCCGGAAGTTCTCGATGAACACGTCGGCGGTGGCGATCAGGGCCTTCAGCGCGGCCATGTGCGGGGCTTGCCTGAGGTTGAGCTGCACCGAGCGTTTGTTGCGGCCGTAGGTCTTCCAGTAGAGCGAGTGCCCGTCATCGCGCCACTCGCGCAAGGGATCGCCCTGCGGGGGTTCGATCTTGATGACGTCGGCGCCGAAGTCGGCGAGCTGGAGGGACAACATGTTGCCGGCGACGAGGCGGGAGAGGTCGATGACGCGGATGCCGTCGAGAGGGCCGGTGAGGGCGGGGTTGAAGGGGATGGGCTGGGTCATGGTGCAATGCCCATAGATCCAGCGTAGGTCGCCCCCCCTCCCAACCTCCCCCGCAAGGGGGGAGGTGCCGATCGAGTTTGTGGCGACGTGGTGCCACTGGCACAGGCGGGCACCCTCCCCCTTGCGGGGAGGGTTGGGGAGGGGGGTGCCAAGCGCTCGAACACTAGAGTTCCACCACTTCCAGCCGAGCCACCGTCATGCGGCCAGCTGAGGCCATACGCAAGCCGGCTTGGCCGTAGCGGAACTGGCTGTCGCTCGCGGTGACGAGGTCCTTGCCGTCGACGGTTAGGGTGAGCTTGTCGCCCTTGACCGTCAGGGCGACCTTGTGCGCCTCGCCCGGCTTGATCGCGAACGGTGCGCGGGCCAGCACGGTGGTGCCGTGGTCCTGCTTCAGGATCACCGCTTCGCCGTTCTCGAAGCCGGCGGCGTAGAACCGGCTCGTGCCCTGGACACGGGCAGTAACCAGGTGCGACTTGCCGGCGAGGGGGGTGAGGTCGGCGGTGACGGTTACGTCGCGGAGGTAGCCGTTGCCGGTCCAGGCGTCGGCGTCTTCGGCGGTGTGGGCGTGGATGGCGCCGTTCTGGAGGGACCAGTGGCCGCGGTTCCAGGTGAAGCGGGTGATGCCGCCCCACTCCTGCTTTTCGACCTTGGGATCGATGGCGAGCTTGCCCTTGCCCGACACCGAGAACTCGGTGAGGAACAGGCGGCCGAGGAACTTCAGGCGGCCGAAATACTCGACCAGCACGCCGATCTCGTCGATGGCCTCGTCGCCCTCGGGGATGGTGAACTCATAGTCCTGCCAGCCCTCGGAGCTGGGGACGTGCCAGGCGCCGGTTTCGACGATCTCGCGGGAGATGGCGCGGCGGACATAGGGAGCAACGCGGAGGTTCCCGTCGCCGTTCCAGGGGTCGAGCTGCAGCTTGAACTTCACCGTCTGGCCGGCGTCGGCGAGCGGAGTGAACATCGGGCGGTAGCGCTCGTCGTCGAAGTCTTCGCGGCGATAGAAGGGCTTCCAGAAGATGCGGCCACCCTGCCCGCGCTCAAGCCGGTCGAGCAGCACTTCGAGCGCGCCGCGCGAGTTCGGGCCCTGCTTGTCTTTCGCGGCCTTCACCTCGATCTGGTTGAACGGCTCGGTGCGGAACGCGTGGGTGGCGCCCGGCGCATCGAAGTCGAAGCGGACGCCGCGGCGTTCGAAATCCTCGACCCAGAGCGCCGGCGGCTCGTTGCCGTCGAGGCGGAGGGCGAGCACGGTGAGCTCGCGGGCAAAGCTCGGGATATCGACGACGTTGAGCGTACCGATGACGCCGGAGGCGATGACGAAGTCGTTGATGGGCTTGCGATACTTGTCCCAGCTCGGCTGTACGCCCTGGAAGGTGCCGACGATGGCGCAGGCGTTGCCGGCGTTACAGTCGGTGTCCCAGCCGGCCATGGTGGCGATCTCGGCGGTGCGGGTCAGCTCGCCCTCGCCGTAGAGAATGGCCATGACGGTGACGCCGGCATTGGGGATGATGTGGCAGACGCCGGGGTAACGGTCGTAACCCCAGTCGGCGGTGAGCATGTCGCGGCAGGCGCGCCAGTCCTTGGGGTTGGCCTTGTGGAAGTCGATGACGGCGCGGGCGACCTTGGCGTAGGTCGAGTTGGCGTCGATCGTCGACAGGCCGGTCTCGACGATCTCGTCGATGGACTTGGCGACGAACGCCTGGGCGATGGCGGCGGCGCAGAAGCGGGCGCCGTTGAGGCCGTCGCCGTCATGGGCGACCGAGGCGGCCATGGCCGACATTTCGGCGGCGCGCTTCGGGTTGCCCGGGTTCACCCAGCCCCAGCTGTCGATGAAGATCTGGCCGCCGATCTGCTCGGCGACGGTGGTGCCGTTGGTGGCGATGGAGCCGGACTCCGGCGCTTCCATGCCGGACTTGAGGTTCTTGTAGGCGGTGTGCTCGGTGGAGTTGCCGAAGCCGCCCCACCAGTACATGCCGTGCTCTTCGGCGGCGTAGTTGAGCCAGGTGCGGCCGACATCGGCGGCGGTCGCCTTGAGGCCGTAATCGCGCAGGGCGCGGATGAAATAGACCGGGCCGTTGGTGTCGTCGTCGGCGGCGAAATTCTTGAAATCGCGGAGGTACTGGGTGACCTCACCGTAGGTGTTGCGGATGCGCTCATAGCTCCAGATGGTCGGCTCGACCGGCGCGCCGAGGCGGACGCCGATGGCCTTGCCGATGAAGCCGGCATAGATGCGATCGAAGATTGCTTGGGTCGAAAGGGCTTGGGTCGAAAGGGCTTGGGTGGTCAGGGGCATGAACGGTCCTTGGCGTCTGAGTAGGCAAAAGGCCCCCTCACCCGCTGCTTCGCAGCGACCTCTCCCCCAAGGGAGAGGTGGGGCATGGGCGATGTCGTGCCGCTACACCACCTCTCCCTTGGGGGTAGCGCCCCGTGGGGGGAGGTCGGCCGCGGGCCGGTTGAGGAGGCCTTCCCCGAACAGCGTGTCGCGGCTGCGCTCGGCGGCCTCGCGCTGCCGACGGTCGGCGAGGAGGATGTCGGTGGCGGTGGCGGTGAAGCGGTCGGCGGCCGCGGCGAGGTCGAAGCGGTTGGCGCTGTCGAGTGTCGCGCGGTCGGCCGCGTCGATGACGCTCTCGCCGTGCAGGACGCCGAGGATCGCGCCGGCCATGACGCCGATGGAGTCCGTGTCGCGGCCGGAGTTGATGCCGTCCTCGATGGACTTGCGGAAGTCGCCGCCGTTAGCGAGAGCGAAGCCGAGCGCCAGCGGCAGTTCCTCGATGGCGCCGAGCCGCGAGGGCTGATAGGCGGCAGAGAGGCGGCCGGCGCGAGCAGCGGTGTGGTTCACTTCGTCGCCCATCGGCGAATAGCGGCCGATGATGCCGTGGAACCGCTCGACGACGATGGCGTGGTCGACGCCCTTGAGCGTGACGGCCTGCTGGGCAATCTCGGAGATGGCGGCCCTGGTGCCGTCTTTGGCGAGAGCAATCACCGTCTCGACGATCGCCTCGATCGTGGTGCCTGGCACGAAGGCAGCGGCGACGGCGGCGGCGAATACGCCGGCAGCCTCGAGGCCGAAGCTCTCCTGGTGGCCGGAGGCGAAGGCGATGGCTTCATCATAGGCGGCGCGGGGGTCGCAGGCATTCACCACACCGACGGGTGCGATGTACATGGCCGCGCCGCAGTTGACCATGTTGCCGATACCGCCCTGGCGGGGGTCGCAGTTGGCCAGCTGGTGGCGCTGGAAGATCCACTTCTCGGGATAGAACAGGCGATCGATCAGGTTGGCCTCGCGCTGCATCTCGGGGATCCAGCGCGGCTTCCAGGCGATCTGACGCACCATGCCGTCGGCCATGTCCCAGGCGTCGAGATGGCGGTTGGTATCGGCGTAGATATCCATCAGCGCCAGCGTCATCAGCGTATCGTCGGTGACGATGCCGTTGCCGCGAATGCGGTGGTTCCGCTGCTCGGGCGGCAGGTCCATCTTGTGCCAGCGCGCCTCGAGGGAGGTCACACGGCCATAGCGGGCGCGGATATCGGCGGCCGAGAGCTTTTCGACCGGGGCGCCGAGCGCATCGCCGAGAGCGATGCCGTGCAACATGGCGCGGACGCGGCCGCGAAGGGAAGTTCTAGGATCGGTCACTCTTACGTCCTGTGTACTTGGCTACCCCTCACCCGCCCTGTCGGGCACCCTCTCCCACAAGGGGAGAGGTGAAGGGGCCGAGACCTTTCAGTCAGACCTCCTCCCTCGTGGGAGAAGGTGGCCGAAGGCCGGATGAGGGGGAGGTTCCTCACCGGCCTTCGGGCAAACGCCGGGCCTCAGCCGTTCAGCTTGGTCCGGGCGTACTCGTTGAGACGGTCGCCACCGGCGGCCTTCCACTCGGCTACGAAGGCATCCCACTGGTCCATCGAGGCTTCGCCCGAGATGAACTTGTAGACCCAGGCGCGGTAGACGTTCTCGGTCGCATCGAGATCGGCGGCGAAGTCAGCCGGCCAGACGAAGGCATTGTCGGGCTTGAACCAGGCCGAGACGTTCTTCAGCGACTCCTGGGCGGCAGCCGACTTCCACTCCACCGGCGGGACGAAGTTGGAGGCGGCGAAGAAGCGGGCGTACCAGGTCGAGATCTTGTCGGTGACCGTGTAGGTGTCGCCGTCCTTGGTGTATTCCTCGCCCTCAAAGCCCATGCGGTCGAGCATCTGGCCCTCGGTCGAAGCCATGAAGTCGAGGAGCTTGGCCACTTCTTCCTTGTGCTGCGAGGTGGTCGCGATGGCGAAGCCGCGGGCTTCCTTGCTGACGTCCGTCGCCTGCAGCCCCTGGCCGCCCGGGCCTTCCGGGATCGGCAGCAGGGCAAGCTCGACATTGGCATCGGGATGCGCCTGGCGCATCTTGCCGCCATAGATGTCGATGACTTCCGCCGAGGAGCCGAAGATCACGCCGGCCTTACCGGTGTAGAACTTGTCTTCCTTCACGTCGAACTTGGACGTGACGTATTCCTTGTCGTAGAGGCCCTCGGCCGCGAGCTTGGCGTACCAGGCGATCTTCGCCTTTTCCTGCTCGGTGATGCGCGCGTGGACCCACTCGCCGGCGGCGTCCTTCATCCAGGTGCCGGTGATGCCGAAGGCCTGGTTGAAGATCGAGTCGAGCTCGTTGGTGTTGTCGGCGGTGGTGACACCGAAGGTGTTGCCGGGGGTGCCGTCGCCATCGAGATCGGCCTCGTGGATGGCCTTGAAGAAGGCCTCGTATTCATCGACGGTCTTGGGGGCCGGGATGCCGAGCTTGTCCAGCCAGTCCTTGCGGATCACCGGCTGCGGGGCGCGGGGCGGATAGACATAGAGCAGGTAGGGGTAGTTCTCGAGCCGGTCGAGATTGTGCGGCCAGAGCGCTGCCGAGAGGTTCGGCGACTTCTCGATCCAGGGACGCAGGTCCTCGAGGATGCCCTGGTCGGCCATCTTGGCGTCGCCGCCCTGGAAGTAGATCAGGTCGGGGATATCGCCCGAGAGCAGCATGACGCCGAGCGCGTCGGCATAGCCCGAGGACGGCAGGTCGACGATCTGGATGTCGAGATCGGTGCCCTGGGCCTTCAGCGCCGCTTCGATGCGCTCGATATGCGCGACGTCGGGCGGGTTGGTGGTGAGCAGGTCCTTGGACACGACCCGGATCACGGTCGGATCGGCGAAGGCGGGCGCAGCCATCGACAGGCCGAGGGCCAGCGCCGTGGTGGTCATGAGCAGTCGCTTAAGCATGGAATTCTCCTCCGTTATGCTTCGTTTTTTGGTTGGATTGCGGTGCCCATCCACGGTGTCATCCCTGCGAAAGCAGGGACCCATTTCACCGCTTGCGCCGGCTGCGAGTTGGGTCCCTGCTTTCGCAGGGATGACAGCCGGTGGTTGGGAAGTGTGGCGCCGATCCTCATCCCTTCAGTGCTCCGCTCATGGTGCCCTTGGTGAAGAACTTGAGGATCAGCGGGTAGATGGCGAGGATGGGGAGGATCGTGATGATGATCATCCCGGCCTTGAGCGCCTTCAGGTTGATCTGGGCGACGCCGATGTTGTTGGCGGCGTTCTCGGCGCCGACGATGGCGAGCTTGTCACCCTCGACCACGAACTGCCGCAGCACGACCTGCAGCGGGTACTTGGTCTGGTCGGTCAGGTAGATCATCGCCCGGAAGAACTCGTTCCAGTGGAAGACGAGGTAGAACAGGGCAATGGTCGCCAGCGCGGGCTTCGCCAGCGGCAGCACGACCTGGAAGAAGGTCTGGAAGGCATTGGCGCCGTCGAGCTCGGCCGCCTCGATGAGCTCCTCCGGAACCTCCTCGAAGAAGCGAACGAGGATGATCAGGTACCAGGCGTTCACCGCCTTGTAGAGGATGACGCTCCAGTAGCTGTCGAGCAGGCCCATGCGCTTCATCAGGAAGTAGTCGGGGATGATGCCCGGCTCGAAGACGATGGTGATCAGCACCAGGATGAAGATGGCGCGGCGGAACGGCAGCTTCGGCCGGCTGAGGCCCCAGGCCATCAACGCCGTGCCGATGACGCCGATGGCTGTCGCCACGCCGGTGATTAAGATCGAATTGAGAATGCCGCGCTGCACGTTGGGGTGCTGGAGGAGCAGCAGCCAGACATCGAGCGAGAAGCCCGAGGGCCAGATGTCGAGCCCGCTCTTGCCGGCGACCTTGGCCGGATCGGAGAAGGACACGGCGACGAGGTTGAGGATCGGCTGCAGCGTCACCACGACCAGCGCGAGAAGCGTGGTGACGATGATGGCGTACTCGATGCGCTCGAGCGGGGTGCGGCGGATTGCGGTTCCACGCGGTGCGGAGGCCATTACCAGACCCCCTTGCCGGTCAGGCGCTTACTAACGAAATGCGCCGAGAGGATCAGGATCATGCCGAACACGGCCTTGAACAGGCCGGCCGCGGTGGCCAGCGAGTATTCGCCGGTCTTCAACCCGATGCGGTAGACATAGGTGTCGAGGATATCGATCTGGCCGCGGTTCACGTCGTTGAGGAAGTTGATGACCTGGTTGAGATCAGCGCTGAGGAACATGCCCATGTTGAGGATGAAGAGCGTCGCGATGGTCGGCACGATCCCCGGGATGGTGACGTGCAGGACCTTCTGCCAGCGGTTGGCGCCATCGAGCTCGGCCGCCTCGTAGAGCGACTGGTCGATGCCGATGATGGCGGCGAGATAGAGCAGGCTGTCCCAGCCGGCGGAGCGCCAGATCTCGGAGAAGACCAGCACCCAGCGGCTCGAGTTGCCATCGGTCATGAAGGCGGTCGGCTGAGCCCCGAAGAAGCCGGTGATCTGGTTCACGGCACCGTCGGAGGGCGAGAGGATGGCGATGAAGATGCCGGCGATCACGACCCAGCTCAGGAAGTGCGGCAGGTAGATCGCCGACTGCACGAACTTGCGCAGCTTGCCGCTCCGCACCTCGTTGAGCAGGAGCGCGACGATGATCGGAACGGGGAAGACGAAGATGATCTTCAGCGTCGAGATGATCAGCGTGTTCGCCAGCACCTGGTAGAAGACAGGCGAGGAAAACAGCGTCTGGAAGTGCTTTAGTCCCACCCAGATATTGGGTGGTATGATGCGCACCTGCTCGAACGCCATCTTGGCTTCCCAGATCGGCAGGTAGTGCCAGATGAGGAAGAAGACGAGGCCCGGGGCGAGCATGACGTAGTAAGGCCACCAGCGGCGGAATCCGACGGCAATGCGGCGAAACTTGGGAACGTTCCCGGATGATGCCGGAATTGCCGTAGCGCTGTGATCCAGGCTGGACATGGTCTAGCTCCTCACCGCACCTGCGACGCGCAGGGGCGTTTGTGCGCCCAGATCGGCGAGTGAGCCTCGCTCTATCAGGCGGCACGGCAAATAGGTTCGGCCAGCCTGCGGGCGGCCGGCGATTTCGTCGAACAGGGCCAGCGCGGCACGGCGGCCGAGCTCGCGGGCGGGTTTTTCGATGGTGGTGAGCGCCGGCCAGGAGAAGGCCCCTGCCGGCACGCCATCGAAGCCCAGGATGGAAACATCGCGCGGGCACTCGCGGCCAGCCTCGCGGGCGGCAAGGAGCGCGCCCAGCGCAATCAGGTCGTTGGCGCAGAAGACCGCGAGATGGCCGACCGGGCGGCGCGCCATCAGGCGCTGCATGGCGGCATGGCCGCCCTCGAAGGTGTAGTCGCTGTCCTCGGTGAGAAGGACGGCCGGATCCACGTCGCGCTCGAGGCAGTGCTCGTGCACGGTGCGGAGGAACCGGGCACGAGCCAGGCGGGACCTGGGGCCGAGGATCAGTGCCGGCGCGCCGTGCCCGAGGGAATTGAGGTGGTCGAGGCCGAGGCGCACGGCCTGGGCGATGTCGGAGCCGATCGAGGGGGTGTCGGGGAAGCGCTCGGCGCTCGAGCCGATCAGGACGAAGGGCAGGCCGAAGCGGCCGAAATCATCGACATTGTCGGAGACCGGATTGACAATGGCGCCCTCGACGCGGGCCTGGCGCAGGGCGCGCAGGTGACTGGCCTCGCGGTCGTGATCCCAATCGGAGGAGAAGACGAGGAGCGAGGCGCCGTTCTCGCCGACGATGTCCTGCGCGCCACGGGCGACTTCGGCCCAAAAGGGGTTGGTGATGTCGGGGATGACGAGGCCGAACAGGCCCGAGCGGCCGGAGCGCATGCCGACGGCGAGGTGGTTGCGCTCGTAGCCGGCCTGACGGGCGGCCTCGCGGACCTTGTCGCGGGTGGCCTCGTTGACGTCGGAGGAATCGGTGAGGGCGCGGGCGGCGGTGCTCTTCGACACGCCGGCAAGCCTTGCCACATCGATGATTGTCGGGCGCTTGCCCATCCGGCCTCCCCGCCGTTGTCCGGCGATTTCCGGGAACGTTACCGGAAGTGCCGGGATGAGTCCAGCGGCGGCGGTTTCACCAGATTGACGCACCGGTGCGGGGTGGAACTCGCGGGTATCGGGCGGCACTTGTGGGGCTTTTGGCATGAACTTTCAGCAGTTTACCGCCCGCGGGTAGTCGCGGTGCAAGTCGGGGGCGCCTATCGCTGCAACGCCTCACCGACGGTGGCGTGGACCGGACTCTGCCGTGGCCACGCACCGGCAGATCCTGTTCGGCGGCATGGGCTGCCCCAGAGCGGCATGACGACCGGTGGGGGTTTGCGAGGTAGGGCCGCGCCATCGCATGGGTCCCCGGGTCAAGCCCGGGGATGACGGGGGGAATGGCCTGCTTTGATAACTGTCCGGGCAAATCGATCCCGTATGAGCCTGGGGCTCACCCCCTCCCGGCCTCCCCCGTCAAGGGGGAGGTGAAGAGGGGCGGGAGGATGTGCGGCGAGCTAGAAGAACAGGTCGTCGAGAGCGTCGGCGGAGTCGCTGGCCGGCTCCGGCTCTGGCTCTGGTTCGACGGGTATGCCGGTGAAGGTGTCGAGGAGGCGGCGCTCGGCGTCCATGGTGTAGCGGCGGCGCAGGGTGGCAAAGAAGCTCGCAGCCGGCTCTGCGGAGAAGTCGGCGGCGGCGCCCCCGCCCTGTTCCCCGAGTCCGGCGAGGCTGAACTCGATGTCGCTGAGGGCCTCGGAAATGGCGGCATGGTTGGCGAGGGCGCCCACGGCGTCCTCGAGGTGGGCGGCGACGGTGGGGCCGTCGTCGTAGAGTTCGACCAGGGCCTTCTTCATGCGGAAGCCTACGGTCTCGAGCTGTTCGAGGGCCGCGGTGGCCTCGCGCTCGAGGTCGCCGACGCTGGTGGCGCCACTGCCGGCCGACTGGGTGAAGGCGGCCGAGAAGCGGGCGGCATCGTTGAGGCACTGGACGGCCGCCTGGGCGGACACCACCGTCTCACCGGTGAGGGTACGGAGCTGCTGCGCGATGACATCGAGGGCACGGCCGCGCGGGCCGAGCTGGGCGCATTTGACGGCCGCGTTCAGCGACACGAGCCGCATCTTGTACTCGATCTCCTGCACCGCCTCGACGTGGTTGAGCAGCACGCCGACGGTCTCGGAGACGGCGGCGGCAACCCTGTCGAGTTTCTCGCGCTCGCGTTCGCAATCGCGGAGGACAACGACGGCACGGCGGACCGCGCTGTGGAGCTCGGAGAGGGCGGAACGGTTCTCGGCCGAGCCATAGACGGCGCGGGCGTGATCGAGCACGGCCTGCACGTCGTGCGACAGCCGGGTCAGGGCGTCGGCGCCCGAGGCCATCTCGTCGACGAGGGACTCACGCGCGGCGGCGAGCTGGCGGCGCTGGAGTTCGACGACGGGGGCGGTGAGGTCGGGTGCCTGAACGGCGGGATCGACGCCCCCTCCACCATGCTCCGCATGGTCCCCCTCCCCCGCCACGCGGGGGAGGATCAGGGCGGAGACATCCTGGAGGGCCGCTTCGACGTGCTCGACGCGCTGGCGCGTGGCGTCGCCGACCTGGAGGGCCATGACGGTGGTTGCCACCTTGTCGGTGATGGCGCGCGACATCTGGCCGGTGGCGGCGCTGGAGCGCACGGATTCGAGCCGCTGCTCGGTGACCTCGGCGAGATTGCGCTCGAGTTCGGTGGCGAGCGCGGCGAGGGTGTCGCGGTGCGCGGCCTCGAAATTGCCGCGGGCCTCGGCGGCCTCGCCCACGACCGTGGTCAGCGCCTCGTAGGTGCGCGAGAAGCGCTGGATGGTGGTGGCGGCCCCGCCGGACAGCTCGGCGATATCGGTGGTGAAGACGCCGAAATCCTCGAGCTCGGTGACGACGCTGGCGGCAACGACGCGGGCGTTGATGGCGACGATGCCCATCATCTTCACGGTCTTGCGCAGCTCGGCAATGGGGTGGGCGGCGCGGCGGAGGGCCGAGACGAGGCCCTGCAGGTCGTCGCGCTCGCTTCCAAGGGCGACGGAGATCTCGCCGGCGCGGCTGCCGACAATGGACAAGCGGCTCGTCGCTTCGGCCAGGTCCTCGCCGCCGAGGTCGTTGGGCAGCGCCTCGAAGGTATCGGTGACGCGCAACAGGACCGAGGCGCATTCGGACAGGTGGTTGCCGACGGCGACGAAGGCGCCGTCGATCGCCTCGCGCGGGGCGGCAAGATCGGCGGCGAGCGCCAGCAGCCGGGCCGCCTGCTGGTCGGGGGCAACGGCCCCGGCGACCTCGTGCTGTCTCTCTTCCCCGGCGACGCCGGGGAGGATCAGGGCTTCGGCGTCCTGCATCAGGCGGCTCCCTTCCTGAGGGCGGCGTAGGTGGTGATTTCGGAAGCGACGCGGCGGAGCGACACGACCTTCTGGGCGGCGCCGAGCGCGATGGCTTCCTTTGGCATGCCGAAGACCACGGAGCTCTCCTCGTCCTGCGCCAGGGTGGCGGCGCCGGCCTGCTTCATTTCGAGCAGCCCCTTGGCGCCATCGTCGCCCATGCCGGTCAGGATGATGCCGAGCGCATTGCGACCGGCGCCATAGGCGGCCGAGCGGAACATCACGTCGACCGAAGGCTTGTGGCGGGAGACGTGCGGGCCATCGACGACCTGCACGGTGTAACGCGTGCCCGAGCGCTGGAGCGTCATGTGGTGACCGCCGGGCGCGATGAGGACGCGCCCCGGTTCGACCACGTCGCCATCCTCTGCTTCCTTGACGCGGACCTGACAGAGAGTGTCGAGCCGGCGCGCGAAGGCGGCGGTGAAGCGTTCGGGCATGTGTTGGACAATGATGATGCCGGGCGTGGTGGCCGGCAGCTCGACGAGGATGTCGCGCAGCGCCTCGGTGCCGCCGGTCGAAGCGCCGATGCAGATGATCGGCTCGGTGGTCGGCATGGTGGCGGCGGACGATGCGGCGCGGGCGGCCGAGCGGGGCGGGATCACCGCATCGGCGGTGAGCTTGGCCTCGACATTGAGCTTGGGCGCCGGCGGGCGCCCCCCGCCCTTGAGGCGGGCATGCGCGGCACTCCTCGCGGCAGCGCAGATGCGCTCGCGCGAGTCGCTGAGGAACTGGGCCGTGTCGACGCGGGGCTTGGCGACGACATCGACCGCGCCGGCCTCGAGCGCCTCGATCAGCGTGTCGCTGCCCTCGCTCGCGTGCGAGGAGCAGATGACCACGGGAATTGGCCGCTGCGACATCAGCTTGCGGAGGAAGGTGAGGCCATCCATGCGCGGCAGCTCGATATCGAGGAAGATGACATCGGGCACCTCGTGCCGGATGCGCTCGACCGCGATGTAGGGATCGGCGGCGGTGGCCATGACCTCGAGCTCGGGGTCGGACGCAATGATGTCGCTGAGCGTGGTGCGGACAGCGGCGGAATCGTCGACGATCAGGACGCGGATCTTGCGGTCGGGTTCGGCGGCGGACATGGCGAGACCTAGAGCTTCTGGAAGACGGCGGGAGCGACCTGCCGCACGGCGAGCGACGTGCCGATCATGGATTCGGAGTGGCCGAGGACGAGGTAGCCGCCGGGGCGGAGGTGACCGACGAGACGCGTCACCACGGCTTCCTGGTCGGCCTTCTCGAAATAGATCAGGACGTTGCGCAGGAAGACGATGTCGACGTCGCGATCGAAGGGGTAGCTGCCGTCCATCAGGTTGAGATGGTTGAAGCGCACGAGCCGGCGCAGCTCGGGCACGATACGGACCTCGCGGCGGGCCCCAGCGCGGCGGGGGTGCATGACGTAGCGGCCTTGCATCTCGGGGGGCACGGGCGCAATCATCTCGGCCGGGTAGACGGCGCGCCGGCCCTGGGCGAGCACGGCGGTGGAGATGTCGGTACCGAGGATGGCGAAGCGGAAATCGTTGCGCTGGGCCTGCAGGTCGTTGAGCACCATGGCGAGCGTATAGGCCTCGGCGCCGGTGGAGCTGGCGGCGCTCCACACCTTGAGCAGGCAGTTGCGCTCGCCCCGTGACGCCACGAGGTTGGGCACCATGTGGTCGACGAGGTAGTCGAAGTGCTCGGCCTCGCGGAAGAAGTCCGTCTTGTTGGTGGTCACCGCGTTGATGAGGTGGGTGAGCTCGCGTTCGAGCCCGCCCTGCTTGAACAGGAAGTCGCAATAGGAGGCGAAATCGGCCTGGCCGAGGGCGCGCATGCGCTTGCGCAGGCGTCCCTCCACCATCAGCCGCTTGCCGGGCGGCAGCTTGATGCCGGCCTCGCCCTCGATGAGCGTGGCGATGCGCCCGAAATCGAGGGCGCTGAGGTGATCTTCGCCATCGTCTTCGATGGGGCGGGCCTTGAGGGCGAGGTTGCGCAACGGGGGATCTCGCGGAAGGGAATGCGGAAGGATCAGGCGGCCTGGGCGACGCCGCCGCCGAGCAGCCGATCGAGATCGAGCACGGTGACGAAGTTGCCGTTGCGGCGGCCGATGCCGGCGACGGCATGGGCGCGCCACTCGCCGGAGACGGCCGGCGGCTGGTCGAGCGCGTCGCTGTCGAGCACGGTGACCTCGTAGACGCGGTCGGTGCGCAGGCCCACCGTCATCGGCGCCGTGGCGCCGTTGACGTTGAGCACGACGATGCGGGTGTTCTCGGTGTCGTCGGCCTCCGGCAGGCCGAGGGTCAGCCGCAGGTCGAGCACAGGAATGCCTTCGCCGCGGACATCGGTCATGCCGAGAAGGTTCGGCGGAGCCTGCGGCAGGCGTGCCACCGGCCGCATCTCGAGGATCTCCTGCACCTTCTCCACCGGGGCGGCGAAGAGCTCGCCGTTCACCCCCAGAGTCACGTACTGCGCCTTGTCGGCCATCTCATTCTCCTCAGGCTGCGCCGCGACGGGTGAACTCGCGGTCGAGCTCGTCCTCGCTGCTGTCGTCGATATCGAGATCGAAGCCGCCGTTGCCGCTGGCCTGCCGGACCGGCTTGCGGGACGACTGCTCGGCGGGCCGGGCGGCTTCGCTGCGGGCAGCGGGCCGGCGGTAGGACGGCTTGCGCGGGGTTTCGACGGCGGCCTGGTTGCGTGCCGCCTCGATGCGGAAGTAGCTGATGGCGTTCTGCAACTGCTCGGCCTGGCTGGCCAGCTCCTCGGAGGTCGCCGACATCTCTTCGGCGGCCGAGGTGTTCTGCTGGGTCACCTTGTCGAGCTGCTGGATGGCGACGTTGACCTGCGCCGCCCCGGCATTCTGCTCGCGGGCACCGGCGCTGATCTCCTCGACCAGCTCGGCGGTACGCTGGATGTCCGGCACGAGGCGGCCGAGCATGTCGCCGGCGGACTGCGCGGTCTTCACCGTGGAGTCGGAGAGGGTGGAGATCTCGGCGGCGGCAGCCTGGCTGCGCTCGGCGAGCTTGCGCACTTCGGAGGCGACGACCGCGAAGCCACGACCGTGCTCGCCGGCACGAGCGGCTTCCACCGCGGCGTTGAGGGCGAGCAGGTCGGTCTGGCGGGCGATCTCCTGCACCACCATGATCTTGGCCGCGATGGTCTGCATGGCGGCGACCGCGTTGTTGACGGCCTCGCCGGAGGCGATGGCGTCGGCGGCCGACTGGCGGGCGATCTTCTCGGTCTGGGTGGCGTTGTTAGCCGACTGCTTGATGGTCGCGGCCATCTCTTCCATCGAGGCCGAGGCCTCTTCGGTCGAGGAGGCCTGCTCGGTGGCACCCTGGCTCAGCTGCTCGGCGGTGGCCGAGAGTTCCTGGCTGCCGGCCGAGACATTGTTGGCCGAGCTGATCGCCTCGGCGATCACGTCGCGCAGCTTTTCGACCATGCGCTGAAGCGCCAGGCCGAGCGTATCCTTGTCCGAGAGCGGCCTGGGCTCGACGGTGAGGTCGCCGTCGGCGATTCGGTCGGCGAGGCCGGCAGTGGTGCGGAGGTTGGCGGTCATCTCGTTGACCTTGGCGACGAGATCCTTGATTTCGTCATTGGTCTTGACGGTGACGGTGTTGTCGAGGTCGCCGATGGCGACGGCGTTCACCGCCTGGGTGACGCGGCTCAGGCCCTTCGAAATGCCGAGGATGATCCAGGTGGCGGCACCGGCGGCGATCAGCACGGTGCCGATCAGGAGGCCGATGACCAGCATGGTGGAGCCGGCCGAGAGCTCGTGGGCGTGATGGACCGCCTCGTCGAGCTGGCTGTTGTTGAGCGCGACGACTTCCTCGAGCGCGGCTTCCGCTTCATGTAGCACCGTGGCGCCCTTGTCGGTCGCGAGCGCGTAGGCCTCGACATCGAGGTTGGCAGTCGCGAGGCGGCGGATTTCGGCGTGCTCGATCAGGTACTCGTCGAACCTGGCGGTGAACTTTTCGACCGCAGGGCGGCCGGCCTCGCTGGAGCGCTGGCTCAGGTCGGCAGCGCCTTGGCGGATCTCGCCGATGAGGCGATCGAGCGTGGCGGTGAGCTCTGTGGTCTGCGCCGTGGTCGTGGCGAGCATCAGGTCGTGCTCGTCGCGCGAGAATTCGAGCAGGTCGCGCTCAAGCGCCCAGGCGATCTCGATGCGCTTGACGTTGTTTTCCATGGCGGCAGTGAACGCAGCATCCATGCTGTTGAGGCTCTGGAGCGCAATGAACATGCTCACGGCCGAGAGGGCGATAATGCCCACGAAGGTGGCGGCGAGCTTCAGCTTGATCGTAATTCTCAAAATATCCCCCAAACTATCGCACCGGTCCCAACCGGCCTGATGGGTAGTGCCGGACCGCGGGCTCATCCCGCGATCCGGTCGGTCCTGGTCAGGTCAGGCGCTGCGGCGCGAGAACTCGGCGTCGAGGTCGTCGCCCATATCGTCGAGTTCGAGATCGAAGCCGCCGCCGGAAGCGCGGGCCGGAGCCTTGGTGCGCTTGAGGTGCGGGGCCTTCTGCATGATCTCGTCGCGCAGCTGTGCGCTCTTGATGGCCCGCTGCGGGGCGCGATCGGCAGCCGTCGCGACGCGCGCCTGCTGGCTCTGGTCGATGCGGAAGTAGCTGATGGCGCTCTGCAGCTGCTCGGCCTGGCTGGCCAGCTCCTCGGACGTCGCCGACATTTCCTCGGCGGCCGAAGTGTTCTGCTGGGTCACCTTGTCGAGCTGCTGGATGGCGGTGTTGATCTGCGCGGCACCGGCATTCTGCTCACGCGAGCCGGCGGAGATCTCGTCCACCAGTTCGGCCGTGCGGCGGATGTCCGGCACGAGCTTGCTCAGCATATCGCCAGCCGAACGGGCGGCCTTCACGGTGTCGACCGAGAGGGTGGAGATCTCGGCGGCGGCAGCCTGGCTGCGTTCGGCGAGCTTGCGCACTTCGGAGGCGACGACCGCGAAGCCACGACCATGTTCGCCGGCACGGGCGGCTTCCACCGCGGCGTTGAGGGCGAGCAGGTCGGTCTGCCGGGCGATCTCCTGCACGACCATGATCTTTTCGGCGATGGTCTGCATGGCGTTCACCGCATTGCCCACGGCTTCGCCGGAGGTGTTGGCGTCGGCAGCCGACTGGCGGGCGATCTTCTCGGTCTGGGTGGCGTTGTCGGCCGACTGCTTGATGGTCGCAGCCATCTCTTCCATCGAGGCCGAGGCCTCTTCGGTCGAGGACGCCTGCTCGGTGGCACCCTGGCTCAGCTGCTCGGCGGTGGCCGAGAGTTCCTGGCTGCCGGAGGCGACGTTGCGGGCAGCGGTCGTGACTTCCGACACCACTTCGCGAAGCTTGCGGGTCATCAGGTTGAGGGCATCGATCACGTCCTTGATCTCGTCGTCGGACTTGACCTTGGCCTCAGCGCTGAGATCGCCACCGGCGACGGCATTGGCGAGGCCCAGGGCGGCGCCCAGCGACTTCGAGATCGAGATGATCATCCAGATGGCGGCAAGAGCGGCGATGACGACAGAGCCGATCAGCAGCGACAGGAGCAGTATCATCGAGCTGTTGTAGAGCTGCTCGGCGTCGGCATCGGCCTGCGTCAGCAGTTCACGCAGACGGACGACCATGCTTTCAAGCGAGGCGTTGGCGGAGCGACGCAACTCGTTGGCGACATCGGAAGCTGCCTCGGCATTGAAGTCCCCGCGCTGCATGCTGACGTTGACAGCCTTGTCCATGGCCGCGCCGAGCCCCTCGAGGGCCCTGGCAGCGTCCGCGACCAGGCCCGCCTCGCTGGCGGGCGCCTGGCGCTGCAGAGCCGGGAACAGCTCGGCAAGGCTAGCGAGCCCGGCCTTGTAGTCGGCGAACCACTTGTCCTGAAGCTCGGGATTGCTGGCGGCCAGGAGGACGTTGCGCTGCTGGCGGAAGACGTCGGTGATGTTCATGAACGCCTGGGAGGCGGACTGGTAGGCCGGGAAGGCCGAGACGTCGCCGGCGGCAACGCGGGCACCCAGCGCCTTGGTCAGCGCGGTCATCGCTTCCTCGACCTGGCCGAGCGCGGCGCTGCCTTCGGTCGAGGTGATCTCGAGCGCGGCGGTATCGGTGTTGAGCTTGGCCAGCTCCTCGACCTTGAGGGTCTGCGCCTTGAGCTCGAGCATGTGGGCGTTGAACTGGGTGAGGTCGGCGCGGACCGTCTCGTCGTGGACGTTGCCCTCGAGGTAGGCCTGCAGCTGGTCGATCTCGGCGCTGTTCTCGGCGATCTTGGAACGGTAGTCCTCGATCTCGGCCAGATCGTCGCTGATGATCATGGCACGCAGGCGCGAACCGATGCTCTCGAGGCCGGTCTGGATATCGCCGACGGCGATCGTGTTGGCCGACTGCACGTTGACGATGATGTCGAGCGACTGGTTGATCTTGTCGAGGTTCTGCAGAGCAATGAACATGCTCACCCCCGACATGACCGTGATGGCACCGAAGACGGCCGCCAGTTTTGCCTTGATAGTCAGTCTCACGATGCGGACCTTTCCTCTGCCGTAGACGTGCCGCTTCTGCGGCCTTCGATCTCGAAAATACGTTGCATGTCGGGGATGATGATGAAGTCCCCCCGGCGCTTGCCGATGCCGCGCACGTAGTCGGGGCGCCAGCGCATGCCGACGCGCGGGGCCTCCTCGATGGCGGCCGGCTCGATGTCGGTGACGTCGTAGACCTTGTCGGCGACGATGCCGACGACGGTCGGCTCCTGGTCGATCTCGGTCTCGATGACGACGATGCGGGTGTCCTGGTCGGGCTCGACCTCGGCCATGCCGAAGGCGACCTTGAGGTTGGCGAGGGGCACGACGCGCCCCCGCACGTTGATGAGCCCGAAGGCGAAGGCCGTGGAGTTCGGCACTTCGGTGACGGGGACGAGATCGAGGATCTCGCGCACGCTCTCGGCCCTGATGGCGAAGAGCTCGTCATCGAGGCGCAGCGTCAGCGCCCGCATGGGTTCGGTGAAGGTGGTCATGCGGCGGCCCTGCCGTTCTCGTTCCGGAACTTCTCCTCGTAGGCCTGCCCGTAGGAGACGAGGCGCGAGGTATCGAGGATGAGCGCCACGGCGCCATCGCCCAGGATCGTCGCGCCCGAGAAGGTCTCGATGCCGGCATGGAGATGCGACAGCTGCTTGATGACGGTCTGGTTGTTACCGATGATCTGATCGACGACGAGACCGGCGCGGCCCTCGCCCGAGGAGATGATGACCACCTTCTGGTGGGCATCGGGCTCGCCGGGCGTGCTGAACAGGTCGCGCAGGCGCAGGAACGGCACGAGGCTGCCGCGGATATCGAGGAAGTTGCGGCCGCGCGAGTGCGTGGCGACGCTGGCCGGCAGCTCGACGCATTCCTCGACCGCCGAGAGCGGGATCGAGTAGCGGCCGTTGCCGACGCGAATGAGCATGCCCTCGACGATGGCAAGCGTGAGCGGCAGGCGCAGGGTGAAGGTGGTCCCCTCGCCCGGACGGGTCGTGAGCTCGATCTTGCCGCGCAGGCCATCGATGGTGCGCTTGACCACATCCATGCCGACGCCGCGACCGGAGAGCGAGGTCACTTCCTTGGCGGTCGAGAAGCCGGGGGCGAAGATCATGTAGTAGAGATCCTGATCGGCGATCCGGGTCTCGGGCGTGATCAGCCCCTGCTCTTCGGCCTTGGCGCGGATGCGGGCCGCGTTCAGCCCGGCGCCGTCGTCGGTCACCGAGATCGCGACCTCGGCGCCGGCATAGACGGCCGAGATGCGCACTGTGCCCTTGGCGGACTTGCCGGCCTTGATGCGCTGTTCGGCGCTCTCGAGACCGTGGTCGACCGAGTTGCGGATCAGGTGGACGAGCGGATCGGCGAGCCGCTCGATCATGGTCTTGTCGAGTTCGGTTTCCTCACCCGTGGTGATGAACTCGATTTCCTTGTCGAGCTCGCGGCTGAGGTCGTGGACCAGGCGGCGGAAGCGCGAGAAGATCGTGCCGATGGGCACCATGCGGATGCCCATGGTGGTGTCGCGCAGGCCCGAGCTCAGGCGCTCCAGTTCCTCGGCGACGGTCTTGAGGTTGCCGTCGGCGCTGAGTGCGGCCAGCTGACTCAGCCGGGCCTGGGCGATAACCAGTTCGCCGACCTTGTCCATGAGCTCGTCGAGGCGCTCCGCGGGGACGCGCATGGAGGTCGAGGCGGTCTCGGACTTGGCGGCCGTGGCTTCCCTGGCCTCCTTCGACGGCTTTGCCGCCTTGGGCGCCGGCACATCCGCGACGACGGCCAGGGCCTCGACTTCCTCGGCGAGGATATCGAGGATGGCCTCGGCTGCCGGCGGCAGCTCGGGCTCGGTCATGGCGGCGATGGCGAGGGGCTCGATCGAGAGCTCCATGCCGTCCTTGAGGAAGAGGAAGACATCGTCGAGCGCGGCAACCGGATCCGCGTGCGTCAGGTCGACCTGCCAGCCGATGAGGCAGGACTCGGGGTCGATGACCTCGAGGCCCGGTACGGCATCGACAAGCGCGGTGACCTCGCAGGGGCCGAGATCGGCGATCTCGCCGAGCAGCAGCATCGGGTTGGTGCCGTGCACCAGGGCATCGGCAGGCAGCCGGAAGCGGATACGCCAGCGGCCGGTGGGCTCGAGCGGCACGCCGGCAGCCGGCGCGGGGTCGATCATGGGCGCGTCCGGGAAGCTGTCGCCTTCGACGATGCCACGGAGGGCGGCAAGGATCGGCTCGCCGGCGCCGTCGGCACTGTCGGGCGCCTCGATCAGGGCGTGCACGTGGTCCTTGGCGTCGAGCGCAACGGCGATGAGTTCGGGCGTGATCGGCGACAGGCCCTTGCGGACCTTGTCGAAGGCGGTCTCGAACTCATGCACGAAGCTCGCGACATCGGTGAAACCGAACATCGCGCCGGAGCCCTTGATGGTGTGCAGGGCTCGGAAGACGGCGTTGACCAGGTCGTCGTCGGCGGGGTTGTGCTCGAGGTCGAGCAGGCCCTGCTCGAGCTGCTCGAGCAGCTCGCGCGCCTCCTGGCGGAAAGTCTCGGCGGGATCGTTGCTCATGCGCCGGTCACCTTCTTGATGACGGCCAGCAACTGGTCCTGCTTGAAGGGTTTTACGATCCAGCCGGTGGCACCGGACTCGCGGGCCTGACGCTTGAGCTCCTCGTCGGACTCGGTGGTGAGCAGGATCACCGGGATGCCCTTGCCGGCGGGGTGCTGGCGGAACTTCTTCAGGAACTCGAGCCCGTTCATGACGGGCATGTTGAGATCGGTGACGACGGCGTGGACCGTCTGGGTGGTGGCCGTGTTGTAGCCTTCGAGCCCGTTGCCGGCCTCGAGCACGTTGAGCCCGGCCCCCTTGAGGGTCATGGCGACCATCTGCCGGATGGAGGCAGAGTCGTCGATGGTGAGGATGGTCTTGGTCATGCCGCCTCGCGTGCGATGGTCCAGGAAAGGGTGGGCACCTTCGAGCTGCCGTCACCGGCAACGAAGCCGGCCGCTACCAGCGCCCGCGCCATGGGGCTGCCGGGGCTGGCCGTGAGGCTCAGCGTGCGGCCCCGTTCGGCGGCGGTGCGCGCCGCGGAGGCGAGCAACTGCAGGACGGCGACATCGACGCTTTCGACGGCATCGGTGACGACGACGATCGCGTCGTAGCCGGCCACGGCTGCGCTGAGTTCGGCCTTCAGTTCTGAAATTGTGCGCAAGGAGAGATCGCCGCTCAAGTGGAGCGGGTGCGGACTGGATCTCGACATGGGTTCGTTCTGGCCCCGAGTGAGTATGGCTTCTGCGATACAGTGTGCCTTAGAGCGCAAGCGACCGTCGTCGCCGGAACGATGTCCCGGACGAGTAACAGTCTCCCCGCGTCCACTCGGAAATTCTGTTGCCCCTTTAAGCACCCCGATCATTCAACGGGATCAGTTAAACTAGGATTACCGTTACGCACTATTTGTCACATCCGGATATTTTCAGTCTCTATATGTATAGTCTGGTTAATATCGATGAACTTTTGACTCACAAGGAGTCGGCACGAGTCGTCGCGTGACTCTGAGCGAGTCAACCGAGGCCGGCAGCGAGTCGTCGATGACTGCGGCTGCTGAAGTATTACTGCTGAGTTCCACACAGGACGGGCGGATCACGACGAACGACAGGCCGCGCGCCGACGCTGCCGCAGTGGCGGGCCACGGATGCCTAGGTGCGGGAAACGGGGGAAGCGTCAGCTGACGAGGCGGACGGGGTCCGAGGTGACCAGCTGGGCTTCGATCTCGGGCCACATGCGCTCGAACGCGGCGACACAGGCGGGATCGAAGTGGGTGCCGGAGAGCGAGGCGACCTCGCGATAGGCGGCCTCGACGGGCCAGGCCTTCTTGTAGGGGCGCTCGGAGCAGAGGGCGTCGAACACGTCGGCGATAGCGACGATGCGCGCCTCGATGGGGATATCGGTGCCGGCGATGCGGCCGGGATAGCCGGTGCCGTCCCAGCGCTCGTGATGGCTCTGGGCAATAAGCTCGGCGGTACGGACGAGTTCGGACGAGCCCTTCTCGAGGATGCGGGCGCCGATGGTCACGTGCTGGCGCATGACGGTCAGCTCTTCGGCGGTGAGCTTGCCGGGCTTGCCGAGGACGGCGTCGGGGATGCCGATCTTGCCGATGTCGTGCAGGGGCGCGGCGAGATAGATCAGCCGGCAGCGCTCGGGGCTGAGGCCGAGGGCCCCGGCAATGAGCGACGAGATCAGCGCGACGCGCGAGACGTGGCCGCCTGTGTCGCCATCGCGGTACTCGATGGCGCGGGCCAGTCGCCAGATGATCTCTTCCTCGCGGTCGACGAGGTGGCGGGTGGCGCTCTCGACCTCGCGCGCCAGCCAGGCAGCGCGATCGGCGAGCTCGATCTGGGCCTGGCGCAGGGCGAGCAGGTTCTTCACGCGGGCCTGCAGCTCGGTGGAATCGAACGGCTTGTTGACGAAATCGGTGGCGCCGGCCGCGACGGCCTTGAGGCGCAGCGCTGGGGAAATGTCGGAGGTCACCATGACGATGGGGACCGAGCGATAGGCCGGCTCGGCGCGCAGGCGCCGGGTGAGCTCGACCCCGTCCATCTCGGGCATGACGTTGTCGACCAGCACCAGGTCGAACTGGGCGGCAGCAGCCGCGGCAAGTCCGAGGGACGGTCTGAGGCAGGTCTGGATCTCTATGCCGTCGAGGCTCCCGAGCACGTGGCCAAGGAAGGCCAGGCTCGACTTCGAGTCATCGACAATCAATACACGCACCGACGCCCCCGAGCGGTCGTTACATCACGCTGCCATCCAATCAGCGCCAAGTTAATAATATCAAAAGCCGCGCACGTAGATTGAGGCGGCGTGCTTTACAGGACGTAACTTGATTATACTTGGAAACGCCGGCGCTAGTCGCCGATCGGCTGCATGGGGCCGCCGGCTTCGAGGGTGTTGAGGCTCTGGCGGACGCGGCGGAGAAGCTCGAGGACCTGCGGCCCGACCGCCTCGGCGGCTGCCATGGCGAGGATGTCGACCACGGCGAGCATGGCGAAGCGGGACGACGAGGGCTTGTAGAGGTTCTGGTCTTCCTCGAAGACGAAGGGCAGCACGTGCTGCGCCGCATCGGCGAGGGGCGAGCCCGGCTTGGTGATGGCGATGCAGGTGGCGCCATACTGGCGGCCGATGACCACGGCATCGATCACCGAGCGGACCCGGCCGGACGTCGAGAAGGCGACGATGACGGTGCGCTTGTCGGCGACCGAGGCGCTCATCGATTGCAGTTGCGGATCGGCATAGGCGTTGCTGTTGAGACCAAGCCGGAAGAGGCGGTTCTGCAGCTCGACTGCCGCCATCGAGGAGTTGCCGCCGGTGCCGTAGACGATGACGCGGCTGGCGCCGGCGAGGAGTTCGCCCAGGACCGTGACGTCGGCCTGGGCCAGCGCGACGCTGATGAGGTCGAGCGCGGCATGGGCCCGGCTGCAGATGGTGGCGACGACCTGGTTGGACGTGTGCTGGCCGTCCGAAACGGACTCAGGGGCCCGCAGGTAGGCGCCGCCGATGGCGAGGGCCTGGGCGAGGTGCACCTTCATCTCGCGGGTGGAAGCAAAGCCCAGCGAGCGGGCGAGGCGCGTCACCGTCGGCTCGCTGACGCCGGCCCGGGCGGCAATCTCGGCGATCGGCGCCGTGGTGGCGAAATGGAGGTCGCCAAGTATCGCTTCGATGACCTGGATCTCGGCCCGGTGGCCCTCTTCGAGCCGCGCCTTCAGCCGCGCGATGATGTCGATGCGCGGAGACCCCTGCCCTTCCCCAGGTCGCCTGGCCATCACTGCACCGTGGCAGTCTCGGCGATGCGCTTGCCGGTGGCGCCGTCAAACAGGTGGATGTCCTGCAGTTCCGAACCGAGCCGGAGGACGCTGCCGGGGGCAGGATCGAGCCGGACGCGGAACACGCAGCGCACCTCTTCGCCGGCCACCCTGCCGATGACATGGGTCTCGGGTCCGGTCGGCTCGACCACCTCGACCTCGAGCGCGATCGGCCCGTTGTCGGCAAGCAGGTAGTTCTCGGGCCGGATGCCGACATCGACATGCGTGCCGTCGGCGGCCTCGACCGGGCGGACCGGCAGGACGCCGCCGTCCTTGAGTTCGACCACCGCGCCGCCGTCGCGACGGCGATAGGTACCGGAGATGAAGCTCATGGCCGGCGAGCCGATGAAGCTCGCGACGAACTTGTTGGCCGGGTGGTCGTAGAGCTCGAGCGGGGTGCCGATCTGCTCGATATGGCCGGCGTTCATCACCACGATGCGGTCGGCCATGGTCATGGCCTCGATCTGGTCGTGGGTGACGTAGACGATGGTGGTGCCCAGCTTCTGGTGCAGCGCCTTGATCTCGGTGCGCATCTGGACGCGCAGCTTGGCGTCGAGGTTGCTGAGCGGCTCGTCGAACAGGAAGACCTTGGGGTTGCGAACGATCGAGCGGCCCATGGCGACGCGCTGGCGCTGACCGCCGGAGAGCTGGCCCGGCGTGCGGCCGAGGTAATCGGTGAGGTTGAGGATCGACGCGGCGCGGCCGAGCGCCTTGTCGGTCGCCTCGGCGGGCTCACGGCGCATGCGCGGGCCGAAAGTGATGTTGTCGCGCACGTTCATGTGCGGAAACAGCGCGTAGGACTGGAACACCATGGAGATGTCGCGCTTCTGCGGCGGCACTTCATTGGTGCGCACGCCGCCGATGTCGAGGTCGCCACCCGAGATCTCCTCGAGGCCCGCGATCATCCTGAGCAGTGTCGACTTGCCGCAGCCGGAGGGGCCCACGAGCACGATGAACTCGCCATCGGCCACGTCGAGTGAAATGCTCTCGAGGACGGTCGTCGCCCCGTAGCGCTTCTGGATATTGCGCAGGCTGAGCTCGGCCATTTCCCGCTTTCTCCTCGTCCGGTATCGCCCCTGCAAGCTAACGTCATCATGTAATAAAGCAACACGTTTGTCACATTTCGCTTGAAAAAGTCGCGGATATGAAAAAATCTATCACACAGGCGAAAGGGGGAAGCACGTCTGCTCCGCCCCTTCGAAGCCTGAGTAGAGGAAGGGAAACATCATGTCCTTGCACTGGTTGAAAGTTGCGGCCGCTGGTAGCGTCGCCGCCATCGCGCTGGCCAGCGCTGCTTATGCCCAGACGGTGCGTGTCACCGTCGCCGAGTACAGCTCCAAGACCGGGGCGTATTTCGAGAAGGCCGCCGCCGAGTTCGAAGCCGCCAACCCCGGCACCGACATCCAGATCGAAGTCGTGCCGTGGGACGTGCTGCAGCAGAAGCTGACGACCGACATCTCGGGCGGCGCCAATGCGGATCTCGCCATCATCGGTACCCGCTGGCTGATCGACTACGTCTCGCAGGGCATTGCCGCCCCGCTCGACGGCTACATCACCGATGAGTTCAAGGGTCGCTTCATCGACACCTTCCTCAGCCCCTCGGTGATGGACGGCAAGACCTACGGCCTGCCGATCGCGGCTTCGGCCCGCGCCATGTACTACAACAAGGACCTGTTCGAGAAAGCCGGCGTCGGCGCGCCGCCCGCGAACTGGGACGAGCTCAAGGCCGCGGCCGAGAAGATCAAGGCCCTGGGCGGCGACGTCTACGGCTATGGTCTGCAGGGCAAGGAAATCGAGACCGACGTCTATTTCTACTATGCGTTCTGGTCGCAGGGCGGGAACCTGATCGATGCCGACGGCACCTCGGGTCTCGACAGCGAGGCGGCCTACAAGGCGGCCGAGATCTACAAGGACCTGATCGACTCCGGCCTCACCGAGCCGGGCGTGACCTCGCTCAACCGCGAGGACGTGCAGAACCTGTTCAAGCAGGGTCGCGTCGGCATGATGATCACCGCCCCGTTCCTGTCCAACCAGATCAAGGAAGAAGCTCCTGACCTGAAGTACGGCGTGGCCGCCATTCCGGCCGGCGCCAACGGCGACCGCGGCACCTATGGCGTGACGGACTCGATCATCATGTTCGAGAACAGCCAGAACAAGGACACCGCCTGGAAGTTCCTCGACTTCATCTTCACCACCGACAAGCGCGCCGAGTTCGACGCCAACGAAGGCTTCCTGCCGGTCAATGCCGAGGAAGCCAAGATGCCGATGTTCGCTGACAACGCGGACCTCAAGGAGTTCGCGGCGCTGCTGCCGGACGCCCGCTTCGCGCCCGTCATCGCCGGCTGGGAAGAGATCGCTGCCGTGACGTCCAACGCACTGCAGAAGATCTACCTGGGCGAAGGTGAGATCAAGGCGACGCTCGACGCCGCTGCCGCTGAGATCGACGGCATCATCGCCGCCAACAAGTAAGACAAGCCATGGCCGGGCTCCTCGGAGCCCGGCCGCTCCTTTCCGGCTCAACAGAGGTCTCCCCCCGCATGAACCGATCGATCTTCACCAACCCGTATGTGCTGATCGCTCCCGCGTTCCTGCTGGCCGCCTTCATCATCCTGTGGCCGCTGTTCCAGATCGGCGAAATCTCGCTCAGCAACGTCAACCGCTTCGGCCAGCTCAAGGGCTTCGCCGGGCTCGAGAACTTCGCGGCGGTCGTCTCGGACCCGCAGTTTCTCGCAGCGGGCTGGCGCACCGTGATCTGGACCGTCGGCATCGTCGCCGGCACGATCCTCGTCTCCATTCCGGTCGCGCTGATCCTCAACGAGGACTTCTACGGTCGCGGGCTGGCGCGCATCATCGTGATGCTGCCCTGGGCCGTATCGCTGACCATGACGGCCATCGTCTGGCGCTGGGCGCTGAGCGGGGAGAGCGGCATGCTCAACTCCGCGCTCAAGGGACTTGGGCTCATCGACCAGAACATCCAGTGGCTGGCGCAAGCCGCGACGGCCTTCCCGGTGCAGATCACCATCGGCATCCTGGTCTCCATTCCATTCACGACGACGATCTTCCTCGGCGGCCTCTCGTCCATTCCGGACGATCTCTACGAGGCGGCCAAGCTCGAGGGCGCGAGCGGCTGGCAGATCTTCTTTTCGATCACGCTGCCGCTGCTCAGGCCCTTCATCAACATCGCGGTGGTGATGAACACGATCAGCGTGTTCAACTCCTTCCCCATCATCTGGGCGACGACGCAGGGCGGCCCGGCGAACTCCACCGACATCCTCGTCACCTATCTGTACAAGCTCGGCTTCTCGTTCGGAAAGCTGGGCGAGGCCTCGGCCCTGTCGCTGATGATGTTCGCGCTGCTGCTGGTGTTCACCATCATCTATGTGCGACTGGCCATGCGGGGAGAACGGGCATGAAAATCAGCCGCAAACTGAAGCGCTCGATCCTCTCCTGGGTAGTGCTGTCGCCGCTCATCGTGGCGGTACTGTTCCCGTTCGCGGTGATGTTCATCACCGCCATCAAGCCGGCGACCGAAGTGCTGAAGCCGACATGGTGGCCGAGCACGCCGCAATGGCAGAACTTCATCACCATGTGGAACGCGACCAACTTCGGCGCGGCGCTGTGGAACTCGGTCTATGTCGCGGTGCTCTCGACGCTCATTTCGGTGTTCGTCTCGATCCCGGCCGCCTATGCGCTGAGCCGCTTCCGCTTCGCCGGCAAGGGGTTCGTGCAGCAGTTCCTGCTGGTGAGCCAGATGCTGTCGCCGATAGTGCTGGTGATTGGCCTGTTCCGCCTGCTGGTGGCGCTGAAGCTGCTCGACAACCTCAATGCGGTGGTCTTCGTCTACGCCACCTTCAACATCGCCTTCTCGGTGTGGATGCTGCAGAGCTATTTCTCGACCATCCCCAAGGACCTCGAGGAAGCGGCCTGGATGGAAGGCGCGACGCCCTGGCAGGCGCTGCGCAAGGTGTTCCTGCCGCTGGCGCTGCCGGCGATGACGGTGACCGCCATCTTCTCGTTCATCAATGCGTGGAACGAGTTCGTCATCGCGCTCACCATGCTGCGCAACCAGGCGAGCTACACGCTGCCGATCCAGGTGTTCTCGCTGGTCGCGGGACGCTACACGGTCGAGTGGCACCATGTGATGGCGGCCGCGTTCGTCGCCACCATTCCCGTCGCCGTGATCTTCGCCTGGCTGCAGCGCTACCTCGTGCGCGGGCTGGCTCTCGGCGCCGTCAAGTAAACCAACCCAACGGGTTCCCATGCGTATCTTCACTGCCTCGCTCGCCACCGAGACCAACACGTTCTCCCCCGTGCCGACGGACATGGCCTCGTTCAAGGGCACGTTCTATGCCGGTCCCGGCGAGCATCCGCCGACGCCGACGCTCTGCTCGTCGCCGGTGGTGATCCTGCGTGAGCGGGGCAAGGCGGAAGGCTTCACGGTGATCGAGGGCACCTCGACCTGGGCCGAGCCGGGCGGGCTGATCCGCAAGGACGTCTTCGAGGCGCTGCGCGACGAGATCCTCGGTCAGCTCAAGCAGGCGATGCCGGTGGACGGGGTGGTGCTGGGGCTGCATGGCGCGATGGTCGCCAACGGCTATGACGACCCGGAGGGGGACCTCCTGACGCGGGTGCGCGAGATCGTGGGGCCGGATGTGATCATCGCGGCCGAACTCGATCCGCACAGCCACCTGACGCCCAAGCGCGTCGCGGCGTCCAACATCCTCGCCAGTTTCCTCGAGTTTCCGCACACCGATTTCTACGAGCGCGGCCAGCATGTGGTCGACCTTGCGCTGCGCGCGGTGCGCGGCGAAATCCGGCCGGTGATCTCGACCTTCGACTGCCAGATGATCGGCGTCTATCCGACGAGCCAGGAGCCGACGCGCTCGTTCGTCGACAAGATGACGGGGCTGCAGGGCAAGGACGGGATCCTCTCAGTCTCGTTCATCCACGGCTTCATGGCCGGCGACGTGCCCGAGATGGGCTCGCGCATGATGGTGGTGAGCGACGGCGCGCCCGAGAAGGGCGCGGCGCTGGCCGAGGCGCTGGGCCGCGAGATGCAGGCGGTGCGCGGCAAGACGGCGATGCCGATGAAGGAAGTCGACGAGACGCTGCGCTACATCCGTGACGCCGGAGCGGGCGACAAGCCGTTCGTCGTCGCCGACATCTGGGACAATCCCGGTGGTGGCGTCGCGGGCGACAACACGGTGGCGCTGCGCGCGATCATCGCGGCCGGCTTCAAGAAGGTGGGCGTCGCGACGATCTGGGATCCGCAGGCTGCCGCGTTCTGCCTTGCGGCCGGCGAAGGCGCGGTGATCGACCTGAGGTTCGGCGGCAAGGCCGGGAACGTCTCGGGCGACCCGATCGACGCGCGGGTCGAGGTGCTGCGGACGACCGAGGCCGGCTGGCAATCGTTCGGCAAGAGCCAGGTGCCGCTCGGGGTCGCCGCCGTGGTGCGGATCGTCGGCACGGAGATCGACATCATCCTCAACACCAACCGCACGCAGACATTCGAGCCGGACATCTTCACCAACCTCGGCATCGCGCACTCCGACAAGGAGCTGCTGCTGGTGAAATCGACCAACCACTTCTATGCCGGGTTCAAGCCGGTCGCGCGCGAGGTGCTCTATGCCCGCGTCTCGGGCCCCTACCCCGACGATCCCCGGGTCACCAACTACCGCAAGCTCACCCGGCCGGTGTGGCCCCGCGTGGATGTGTTCGCGAAGGCCTGACGGAACCGGAACGGGCCCTGGCCATTGACGCGAGGTAGCGTCAACTCCCAGGGCTTTCCATGTCAGCGCCATCCGGTCCCGTCGACAAGCAGGGCATCGCCTTCGGCCCCCTGGGTGAAACCTGGGTGCACCTCTGCATCGACATGCAGCGCATGTTCGCGGAGGCGACGGACTGGCAGACGCAGTGGATGCCGATGGTGTTGCCGCAGGTGGTGCGGCTGGTGGAGCTTGCGCCGGAGCGGACGGTGTTCACCCGGTTCGTGCCCGCACTTTCGGCAGCGGACGCGCATGGCACGTGGCAGCGCTATTACCAGCGCTGGCCCGGGATGACGCTCGATCGGCTGCCGCCGGAACTGGTGAACCTGATGCCGGAGCTCGACGGCTTCGTGCCGCCGGCCCGCGTGCTGGACAAGCGGGTCTACAGCCCGTGGGCGGACGGCACGCTGCACGCGACGCTGCGCGGCCTCGGGGTCGACACGGTGATCATTTCGGGGGCGGAGACGGAAGTGTGCGTGCTGGCAGCGGTGATCGGCGCTATCGATCTCGGCTATCGCGTCATCATCGCGACGGACGCGGTGTGCTCGTCGGCGGACCAGACGCATGACGCCGCGCTCGAGGTCTACAACGGTCGCTTCGGCATGCAGGTCGAGGCGGTGACGGTGGCCCAGCTGATCGAGGCCAAGCTCGACGGGATGCTGTAGCGCCGGCGGGCGTGCCGCCGGCCTCGCGATTGGCGCCTCCCACCCACTTGAGGGGAGGGAACGAGGGTGGGGGGTGAAGTCGGCACCCGGACTCGCCTCGCCACCCCCACCCCCAGCCCCTCCCCTCAAGGGGGAGGGGAGCCAGATTCAGGCCGCGGGCGGGATGTTCTGGTTGAGGCGGAACAGGTTTTCCGGATCGTACTGGCGCTTGACGGCGCGCAGGCGGTTCCAGGTCATGTCCGGGTAGGCGGCGCGGATGCGATCGTGGCCTTCGGTGCCGAGGAAGTTCACGTAGACGCTGTCCTCGCCATTGCGGAGGGCAGTGATGCCCTGCTCGGCCCAGTAGTCCTGCGCCAGCGTCTCGGCCGGATCGGGATACATGGCGAGATAGCCCACGAGGACGCGGCTCTTGCGGTGGGCATAGGCGGTGGCCTCGGCGGGAACGCGCGCCGTGGCGCCGCCGAGCACGCGGACCTGGGCGACCTTCATGGGGGCGTCGGTCCTGTCGAGATGGGCGAGTATTTCGCTCGCCTGCGCGGTGTCGATACCCGCCGTGAAGAGGCTGCGGCAGGTGACCGACAGGCGCAGGGTCGGGTCCTCGGGGATGTACATGCTCGAGAGCGGCGCCGGGCCGACGAGGTCGGCCAGCGGGGTGGCGAGGGCGCGGAACGGCGCGAGGGCGCGCTCTGCGGCTTCGGCTCCGCCGGCATAGGCCATCATGCCCATCAGGATGGTCTGGCCGTGGAGGGCAGGCGGCAGGAAGGGCAGCGGCGGGGCCGGCATGACGTTGGCGATGACGGTGAGCTCGTCGGGCGCTGCCTCGGCGGCGGCCACGAACCCCGCCAGCACCTCGGCGGTGGCGGGCAGGATCAGCGGGCCGCCGATGAAGGACGGCAGCGGATGGATGCGGTACTTGAGGCGGGTGACGACGCCGAAATTGCCGCCGCCGCCGCGGATGGCCCAGAACAGGTCGGCGTGGTGATCGGCATCGACGACGAGGATGTCGCCATTGGCGGTGACGATCTCGGCGGCAAGCAGATGGTCGATGGTGAGGCCATGCTTGCGGGCGAGGAAGCCAACGCCGCCGCCCAGGGTGAGGCCGCCGATGCCGACGGTGGCGGCGTCGCCGAAGCCGATGATCATGCCGTGCTGCTGCACGGCCTCGGTGACCTCACCGGCGGTGAGGCCGGCTCCGCACCAGGCGGTGGCAGCCTTGGCATCGATCTCGAGGCTGTCGAGGTCGCGAAGATCGATGACGAGGCCGCCATTGCTGGCGCTGTGGCCGCCGATGCTGTGGCCGCCGCTGCGTACGGCGACTTCGAGGTCGGTGGCCTGGGCGAAGTTGAGCACGGCGGCGACATCGGCGGCGGTGGCGACGCGGATGACGGCGGCCGGGCGACGGCCGTCGAAGTTGCCCGCCGCCGTCAGGCGCACGGTGTCGTAATCGGCATTGCCCGGTGCGATCACCCGGCCGCGCAGGGCCGAGGCCAGCATGTCGATCTGATCTTCAAGCGGAAAGCGTTTGTCCATTCCCATAAACTCGCTGATGGCTCGTTGTGGGGCGGGCAAATATGCGCGGGCAAGTGAACCCGCTGTGAACGGCGCGGTCAGGCCCCGATCAGGATGAGCAGCGCGGAGCCGGCGACCGATTTGGGCGAGGTATCACGGCTGCCACGATGGCGTTCCACAGCGGGAGGTGATCTGTATGCGCGGCCGGTCGCTTGGGTTGTCGGCAGTCGGAAGCACAGGGCCAGAACCGTCGACATGCAGGTGTCGGGTAATCGGCACGACGGGTACGAATGCACATGCTGAAATTCTCTGCGAACCTCTCGTTCCTCTATCCCGAGTTGCCGTTCTTCGAGCGCTTCGCGGCGGCGGCCCGCGATGGCTTCAAGGCGGTCGAGTATGTGTCGCCCTATGTCGCGCCGGCTGGCGAGATCGCCGGGCTGCTGAAGACGAACGGGCTCGAGCAGGCGCTGTTCAACATGCCGGCGGGAAACTGGGGCGCGGGCGAGCGCGGCATTGCGTGCCATCCGGACCGGATCGAGGAATTCCGCGCCGGGGTGGAGGTGGCGCTCGACTATGCGCGCGTGCTGGGATGCCCGAAGGTGAACTGCCTTGCCGGGATTGTGCCGGCCGGTGTTGCGTCCGAGGTGCTGGAAGCGACGCTGGTGGCGAACCTTCAATATGCGGCGCCGCGGTTTCGCGAGGCCGGCGTGCAGCTGCTCGTCGAACCGATCAACCTGCGCGACATGCCGGGCTTTTTCGTATCGACCACCGACCATGCGGAGCGGCTGCTCGCGGCGGCGGGACCGGGGGCGTTCAAGATCCAGTACGACATCTACCATGCGCAGGTGATGCGCGGGGACCTGGTGCCGACCTACGAGCGGTTGCGCGAGCAGATCGGCCACATCCAGATCGCCGATACGCCCGGCCGGCACGAGCCGGGGACCGGCGAGATCAACTATGCGTTCGTGCTGAGCGAGCTCGACCGGCTCGGCTATGACGGCTGGATCGGCTGCGAGTACCGACCGCTTGGTGGCACGAGCGAGGGGCTCGGGTGGATGAAGCCGTACCTGCAAGCGGTGCCGGCAGCCTGACCGTCCCCTGATCGCCCCCTCATCACCGGGCTTGTCCCGGCCATGAGGGCGTTGCCGAGGCAGTTGTGGTGGGGTCTAGGCGGCGCGCGGCAGGGCGAGGCCGGCGGCGTCGAAGAGGTGGAGGTTTTCGCGCCTTATGGCGACGGGTAGCCGGTCGCCCAGCTTGTGCGGGGCCTTGCCGTCGGCCTTGGCGAGGAGCGTGCGGCCCGAGGCGAGACGGACATGGACGAAAATCTCGCTGCCCAGGTATTCGACCAGCGAGACGGTGCCTTCGGCCGTGAGTTCACCCTCGCCGCCGATGGCGACCTGCTCGGGGCGGACGCCGATGCTGACCGGCCCATCCGCGGCGGCGATCGGGAGCGCGCCGAGATCATCGAACGCGGCCGTGCCGGAAGTGGCGACGGCGTCGATCATGTTCATCTTCGGCGAGCCGATGAAGGTGGCGACGAAGCGGTTGCGCGGGAAGTTGTAGAGCTCGTAGGGCGTGCCGACCTGCTCGACATTGCCCTTGGACAGCACTGCGATACGGGTCGCCATGGTCATGGCTTCGACCTGGTCGTGGGTGACGTAGATCATCGTCGTTCCCAGCCGGTTGTAGAGGTTGGCGAGCTCGACGCGCATCTGGACGCGGAGCTCGGCATCGAGGTTGGAGAGCGGTTCGTCGAAGAGAAAGAGCTGCGGCTCGCGCACGATCGCGCGGCCGATGGCGACGCGCTGCTTCTGGCCGCCGCTCAGTTGCCTGGGCTTGCGCTCCATCAGTTCGCCGATCTGCAGGATGCGGGCAGCCTCGGCGACGCGGCGCTCGATCTCGGGGCGCGGCATCCTGAGGTTGGTGAGGCCGAAGGCGAGGTTCTTCCTGACGCTCATGTGCGGGTAGAGCGCGTAGGACTGGAACACCATCGAGAGGATGCGCTGGCTGGCGGGCACGTCGTTGACGATGCGGTCGCCGATGGCGATCGTGCCGTCGGTGATCTCCTCGAGCCCGGCGATCATGCGCAGCAGGGTGGACTTGCCGCAGCCCGAGGGGCCGACGAGCACGAGGAACTCGCCCGGTGTCACCTCGAGGTCGACCCCGTGGATGACCTCGAGGCCGCCATAGGCCTTGCGCACTTCGCTGAGCGTCACGCCCGCCATGGTCCGACTTTCTACTTGAGCCCGCTCATCGCGATGCCGCGGATGATGAGGCGCTGGAAGATGATGAAGAAGACGAAGATGGGCAGGATCGAGAGGACGCTCATGGCGAACATCTGCCCGTACTGGGTGACGCTGTCCTGGCTGTTGAACATGCGCAGGGCCAGCGGCACGGTGTAGTCCTTGACGTCGTTGAGATAGACGAGCGGCCCGAGGAAATCGTCCCAGGTCCAGATGAACGAGAAGATGGCAGCCGTCGCGATCGCCGGGATCGAGAGCGGCATGATGATGGCCCAGTAGATCTTGAAGGCGGAGCAACCGTCGATCATCGCCGCCTCGTCGAGCTCGCGCGGCAGCTGGCGGAAGAACTGCACCATGAGGAAGATGAAGAACGCGTCGCCCGCAAGGAACTGCGGGACGATCAGCGGCAGGTAGGTGTCGACCCAGCCCAGGTTGAGGAATGTCAGGTACTGGGGGATGAGGACGACGTGATAGGGGATCATCAGCGTCATCATCATCAGCGCGAACCAGATGTTCTTGCCGGTGAACTCGAGGCGGGCGAAGGCATAGGCCGCGAACGAGCAGCTCAGCACGTTGCCGATCACCGAGAGGACGGTGACGAAGAGCGAGTTGGCAAAGAAGGTCGAGAAGCTGACCGACATGCCGTTCCAGCCCGAGGTGTAGTTGTCCCAGCGGAACTCGGACGGCCACAGCGACAGATCGCCGAAGATCTGGTTGTTGGGCTTGAGCGAACTCGCGACCATCCAGAGCAGCGGGTAGATCATGATCAGCGAACAGCCGATCAGGAACAGGTGCTTGAGCAGCGCGGCGCGGCGGGCGCGCTTTGCCTTCTCCGCCCAGATGGCGCGGGCGATCTCACGCGTGTTCGAAAGCGGGGCGGCGGCGAGCGTGGCATCGGCCATGGTCAGCCCCTCTGGCTCTCGTAGTGGACCCAGTATTTCGAGGTCCAGAAGGCGATGGCGGTGAAGGCGGCGATGATGATCAGCAGCACCCAGGCGAGGGCGGAGGCGTAGCCCATCCTCAGGAACGAGAAGGCCTCGTTGAAGAGGTACACCGTGTAGAAGAGCAGCGAGTCGAGCGGGGCGCCGGTGCCGCCCGAGATGATGAAGGCGCCCGAGAAGCTCTTGAAGGCCTCGATCATCTGGAGGACCAGGTTGAAGAAGATCACCGGGGCGAGCAGCGGCACGGTGATGGCGAAGAACGTCCTGACCGGGCCGGCGGCATCGATCTCCGCTGCTTCGTAGAGATCCTGCGGGATGGCGCGGAGGCCGGCGAGGAAGATCAGCATGGGCGAGCCGAACTGCCAGACGGCGAGCACGACCAGGGTCCACAGCGAATAGTTGGGGTCGGCCAGCCAGTACGGCCCCTCGATGCCGACGGTGCGCAGCAGCGCGTTGATGACGCCGTCATAGTTGAAGAGCTGACGCCAGAGGATGGCGACGGCGATCGAGCCGCCGAGGATCGAGGGCAGGTAGAACAGCGCGCGGTAGAGGCCGATGGCGCGGATGCCCTTGTCGAGCACCATGGCCACGGCGAGGGCGAAGCAGAGCTTGGCCGGCACGCTGATGGCAACGAAGGTGAAGGTGACCGACAGCGCCTTCCTGAAGCGGTCGTCCATGGTGAACATGAAGACGTAGTTGTCGAGCCCGATCCAGCGCGGCGGGTTGATGACGTTGTACTTGGTGAAGCTCAGGTAGAGCGAGGCGAGGATCGGTCCGATGGCGAGGAGCAGGAAGCCGACGAGCCAGGGCAGGAGGAACGCATAGCCCGCGATGTTCCTGCGGATGAACTTGTGCATGCTCCCTGCCCCTCTGTTACGTCACCTCTCCCTTGGGGGAAGAGGTCGGCGCGCAGCGACGGGTGAGGAGGCCTTCCTCCAGCAGGGAGCCTGGTGCAAGGCCCCCTCACCCTGGCCCTCTCCCGCACAGGGAGAGGGGACGATGTGGCGAACACGGTGACCGTGTCCGCCTTTCGATGCGCTACGCCCGCATAAGGATTCCCTTGGCCTGGTTGAGGAAGTCGGCCGCCACCTCGGTGGGCGAGCGGCCGCCAATCAGCACTTCGACAGCGAGGCGTTCGAAGGTCTGCTCGATCTCGTTGGCGCCGGCGGGCGGCGGAGGTGCAAGCACGGCGGTCCTGCCCTGGATGCCGGCGAAGAACTCGACCGAGACGCGCTCGATGTCGCTGAGCTGCGGATCGAGCGCGGTGCGCACGTCGGCGTTGGACGGGATACCGCGTTCGAGGCCGAGCACCCTGGTCATGTCGAGATCGTTGACGAAGGCGCTCATGTAGGTAGTGGCCGCCTCGGGGGACGCGGAATCGCGGGTGAGGCAGACGAACTGGCTGGGCTGGATGATCGAGCCGGGCACCATGGCCGGGGTGTTGGGATACATGGCCGCCCCGATCGGGTCCTGCATCAGCGCCTGGGTGCCGACGAGCTGGTTGGACCAGGCATAGGAGGTGGCGGACTTGCCGGTGACGAGGCCGGTCTGGGCGAGGTCGGCGACGCCTGCGAGCCCGGCGGTCTCCTGCGCCGGCGGGGTGGCACCGGCATCGCGGATGGTCTTCCAGGTTGCCCAGTATTCCTCGACGATCTCCTGGGTCACCTGGTACTCGCCCTCGGGCGAGAACATCTGGACGCCCTTCTGGCCGACGAAATCGGAGAAGTTCTGGTAGTCGGCGGTGTTGTCGTCGGTGCCGGCGATGCCGGTCGCGTCCTTGACGGCCCTGCCGATGCGGGCGACGTCGTCATAGGTCCAGGCGAAGGGGTCGAAGTTCTCGCCGACCTTGATGCCGGCCGCTTCGTAGAGGCGCCTGTTGTACATGGCGACGTGCGAGTTGGCGCCGATCGAGAGGGCGTAGAACTTGCCGTTCACGGTGCCGGCGGCGATGGCGCTCTGGTCCATCTTCGAGATGTCGAGGGTCTTGCCGACATAGTCGTCGAGCGGCACCACGGCGCCGTTGGCGATGTACTCGAAGAGCACGCCGTAGCCCTGCTGGATGACGTCGGGCATGCTGCGGCCGGCGATCTGGGTGGTGAGCTTGGTGAAGTAATCGGCAAAGCCCAGCGTCTCGCCCTCGGCGGCGATCTCGGGGTGCTTGCCGTTGAAGATGTCGATGACGGCGAAGGTGCGCTTGTCGCGCTCGGGGTTGCCCCACCAGAAGTGGCGGACGCGGGCCTTGTCCTGTGCGAAGGCGCCGCCGGTCGCGGATGCGAGAGCCAGTCCCGCCGTCCCGGCGAGGAACGTCCTACGGTTCAGTGTAGTCATGGTCTCCTCCCTCTTGCGCTTGATGATCAGTACGTTGGTGGAACGAGACCGGGCGCATCGACGCTCACCAGCCGGCCCTCCTCCAGACACAGCCGCTCGTTGGCGGCCGCGTTGAACTCGATCCTCGTGTTGCCGAAGCGCAGGACGCCATCGACGCCGTGCGCCACCATGCCGATGAGGCTGCGCAATTCCCCCCGCCTGTCGGTGACGACGCGGACACCGCGGGGCGCCTCGAACAGCACCTTGCCGTCGCGATAGGCGATGCTGCCCTGCTCGGTGTTGACGAGCTCGAAGGCGCGGCCGTCGACGGTGCGGGCATAGCCTGTCTCGTGCACCTGGTCGCGATGCTCGATCTGTGCCGGCGTGAGGCAGGTAAACCAGAGCGTGCCGTCGGTGCGCGGCATGATCCCGCACAGGCGCTCGACGAAATCGAGCATGCACAGGATGGCCGGCGAGTAGGTCTCGGTGAAGCCCTCGCGGCCGGTGTGGGGATGCAGCGTCTGCGGGAAGCGCGTGCCGCGGAACAGCGCCGCGAGCGTCGGCTGCATCGCCCAGGTCAGCTCGACATGGCGGCCGTGATGCTCGAAGGCATGCGGCGCGCGGATGAGGCTGAGGAAGTTGGAGGGACCGGCCCAGCTGTTGTAGTCGTAGCCGGGGTCGTAGCGCGGATCGTCGAGGGCGATCGAGGTGAAGGGATACTTGGCGAAGAACTTGCGCGTGTTGAGCAGGTAGCGCTCGAGGATGCCGTCGAAGAACTCGCGGCTGCCGATCTCGGCGGCGACGACCCGGAGCAGCACGTCCGATTGCACGCGCACGAAGCGGTCCTCGGAATCGCGGTCGTAGAAGAAGCCGTCCTCGTCATCCCAGCACTGGCGGAAGAGTGCCCTTTCGCTGGCGAACGCCTTCTTGTGCCAGTCGCTGTCGGACTCGCCGAGGTCGGCGGCCATGGCGGCGAGGTACTCGCGCCCGCAGGCGACGGCGGCGGTGAGGTCCGGGGCGATGAAGGGCAGGATCGGATTGGCCGGATCGTGGCGCACGGGATCGTTGCGATGGGGGCTGTCGGGCACATGCCAGAAGCGCGGGGAGAGGTCGTGGCCGGTGTCATAGGCGCAGAAGGCCTCGACGGCGCCGGTCTGGCGCGTGTTGCGCCAGCGGGCGAGCCAATCGTCGTAGCGGGCCAGCGCGCCATACATCCGCTCGAGGAAGACGTGGTCGTTGCCGTGGAGCCGGTAGTGCGTCCACACCGATCGGGCCGGCGGGCTGACGAGCTGGATCTGCGAGAAGACGGGGCCGTCGTCGGTGAGCTTGTAGGGGAACAGGCCGTCGTCGCGCTGGCTGTCGGCGAAGGCGAGAAAGGTGCGCTCGGCGACGCTGGGGAGGAAGCGGCTCAACAGCTCGGCACTGATGGTGCCGGTGCTTTCGAGCCAGCAGCCGGCATAGATGCCACCCTCATGGAGGATGGGACCCGACGTGCCGGCCGGGCGGATGCAGGAGAGCAACTCGCGCACGGCCTGATCGTAGCGGGACTGCTGGCGTTCGGACGAGGAGACGAAACGCACGCCCGATGCCCGCCACTCATCGAGCAGCGCAGCATCGGCAGCCTCCGTCCGGGGGGCGGATTCGACGATATCTTCGGAACGTAGCCTCGCGAGCATAGCGAACCTTTCGCTTTGGGCACATTGGCCCGGTGGACGCCGCGTTGCCCGCGACGCCCGGATCTGGTGCAGTGTCAGGCGGCGCGGCCGGGTGGCAGGACGACTTCGCCGTGCGGGTAGACGAGACCGCGTCGCCGCGGGGGGAGGCGATCGAGCAGTTCCGGGCTCGGCCGGTAGTGCAGACGGAAATGGCCCCAGCTCGGCCCGTAGCGATAGACTGCGATACGGCGGTTGCCGGGGTTGGTGCGGCGCGCCGAGCCATGCGCGATGGCATCGACGAAGAGCAGCGCGTCGCCCTTCTCGAGGCGGCACTCGATGGCCTCCTGCTGGCCGGAATTGTCGACAGCGACATTGCCCCACCAGCCGCGGCCCTTGATCGACTTCGCGGCGTCCTCGATCTCGTCATAGGTGGCGTTGCAGGCGGCGACCTGCTGCGGGGTGAGCGCACCCTTGAGGACCAGGTATCCGTTCAGGTCGAACAGATACTCCTCCATGTCGGTCAGTGCGGGTTTCGCACCCACCTGCTGGTTCATCGACTGCGTCCTTCCAACGCCAAATCCACCTTTCCCTTCTCGGGAATTCGGTGCGGAGCGATGCGGAAGGAGTGAGGACACAACCTGCCAACAACCGGGACCGCGCGGTTGAACCTGGGATGGGTCCCACAGAAGGTCGCAACAAGCAGTGGCGGTTGGTCTAGCGGTCCGACCACAGAAGTTGCGCGTAGCGCACGCTTTACCGCATACCCCGGCTGGGCCGCCCGGTTAGTACCCTGGGCCCATGACGTGTCTCCGGCCGATCCTGGGGGATTTGTCCCTCTCAGAGAGGGCGAGTTTTCAACAGCGGCGGCGGCACTGTCAACGCAATTTGGAACGGTTCACACACCTACTGCGCGAAGCGGTAGCCGACACCCGGCTCGGTGCGGATAAGGGCCGGCTGGGCGGGGTCGCGCTCGATCTTGGTGCGCAGCTGGCCGATGAAAACACGCAGGTAGTGCACGTCCTCGACATGGGCCGGGCCCCAGACCGAATTGAGCAATTGCCGATGGGTCATCACCAGTCCGACGTGTCGCGCCATGTGGCTGAGGAGATCGTATTCCTTGGGCGTGAGATGGACCGGCTCGCCCTGGCGCAGCACGATGCGCCGAGCGAAGTCGATGCTGAGCCCGTCCGCCTCGAAGCGGCTCGCAGCGAGGCTGCCGGCATCGCGGCGGCGGAGCGCGGTCCGGATGCGGGCCAGCAGTTCGCCGATGCCGAAGGGCTTTTCGACATAGTCGTCGGCGCCGAGGTCGAGGGCCTCGATCTTCTCGATCTCCCGGTCGCGGGCGGAGAGGACGACGATGGGCAGCTTGCTCCAGCTGCGGAGCGAGCGGATCACGTCCTTGCCGTCCTTGTCGGGGAGGCCAAGGTCGAGAATGACGAGGTCGGGTGCGGCCGTGGCGACGAGCCGCTCGGCATCGGCTGCGGTGAGCGCCTCGATGGGCTGGTAGCCGGCAGCCGTGAGGGCGGGCTTGAGGAAGCGCTGGATCTGGGGTTCGTCATCGACGACGAGGATGCGACCTTCACTCACCGGCCGGCCCCGTTCTCGGCGGGGAGCCGGATGGTGAGGCGGGTGCCGCGCTTGCGGGCCGCGGGGCTCTCGGCCTTGAGCGTGCCGCCCATGGCCTCGATGAAGCCGCGGGCGATCGAAAGTCCCAGCCCCGTGCCGGCGGCGCGGCCATCGTCACGCGTGCGGCGGTAGAACTTCTCGAAGATGCGCTCGAGTTCCCCCGGTGGAATGCCTTTGCCCTGATCCGTCACCGAGATCACCACGTCCTTGCCCTCGCCTCGTGCGAACACTGCCACCGGCCCGTTCTCGCCGCCATATTTGCAGGCATTGTCGACCAGATTGAAGAGCACCTGGTGAAGCAGGTTGGCGTCGCCGCGGGCGGCGGGCAGATCGGGCGCGAGGCTGACCTCGAAGGTGTGGCTGGGATAGAGGCGGCGGGCGCGATCGATCGCGGTGTTCACGACGTCCCCGGCATCGAGGCCCTCGCGCCTCGGCTTGAGGGTACCAGCCTCGATGCGGGTCATGTCGAAGAGATTGGCAACGAACCGGCCAAGGCGGCCGGCCTCTTCCTCGATCGAAGCGAGGAGATCGGCACGGGTGTCGGCGTCCATGCGGTCGCCGAGTTCGCGCAGGCTGGAGGCGGCGCCGGAAATGGTGGCAAGCGGCGTCTTGAGGTCGTGCGACAGCGACGCGAACAGCGCCGAGTGGAGCTTTTCGCTTTCCTCGAGGGCGGCGGTGCGGATGTTCTCGCGGGCGAGGCGGGCACGGTCCATGGCGACGGTGGTCTGTTCCAGCACGCCGCGCACCACCTGCTCCTCGTGCGGGAGGAGCGGACCCTTGCCTGCATCCCGCTTCAGCCCGAGCACGCCGATGGCGAGCCGGCCCTGCATGACCGGACGAAACTGCCAGCCGATCTGGGGCAAGGTACCGGTCGCCTGACCGGCCGGTTCGCGCTTGTCGAAGGACCAGCGAGCGGCAGTGAGATCGGTGGAATCGAGGGTGAGGTCGGGCGGCCAGATGCTGCCGACCGTCAGCTCGCCTTCCTCGATAACGAGCAGGCTCGCTCCCATGCCGAGCGCTCCGTAGAGATGGGCGGTCGTCGCATCGAGGACGGTATCGAGGCGCGTCGAGCCCGAGAGCTTGCGGCTGAAGTCGTTGAGGATCTGGGTCGCGCGCTCCTGGCGGCGCGCGCGTTCGGTCTGCTCGCGCAGACGCCCCGCCAGTTCACCGGCGAAGATGGCGGCGGTGAGGAAGATGACGAGGCCGAACAGCTCGTGCGGCGCGGCCACCGTGAAGGTGAAGAGGGGATCGATGAAGAAGAAGTTGTAGGCGAGGAAGGCGAGTGCCGAGGCGATGATGGCCGCCAGCCGCCCGTTGAATACGCCGCAGACGACCACGGCCAGCAGGTAGAGCAGCGAGACGTTCTGCAGCGGTATGAAGGCGGTCAGCGACGTGCCGATCAAGGTCGCCAGCGTTACTGCGCCAATGGCCGTGGCCAGCGTGATGAGCCAGCGGCGCGTGGAGCGCGAGGCAATCGAGAACCCGGCGAGCGCCAGTTCGTCCGGCTCCTCCTCCTCGCCGGCGACGATGTGGACATTAATGTCGCCGGAGCGCGCCAGCAGCTCATCCGGCAAGGCGCGGCGGGTCAGTCGGGCGAGCAGCGAACGGCGCGGGCGGCCGACGACGATCTGGGTGATGTTCTCGCGGCGGGCGATGCGCAGGATCTCGGTGACGAAATCCTCGCCGGTGGCCCTCAGCGTGGTGGCGCCAAGCCGCTCGGCGAGCCGCATGGTGGCATCGAGGCGTTCGGCGGCGGCGATATCGAGGGGATCATCCGGGCCGCTGAGGGAGACGACGGTCCAGGGCGCGTTGAGGCCGGAGGCGAGACGGCTCGCCGTGCGTACGACGCGCTCGGACAGTGCATCGCCACCGACGAGGACAAGCAGCCGCTCGGCCGTCGCCCATGGCCCCTCGATGGCCCCCTGGCGCAGCAGGTCGACCATCTGGTCGTCGACCCGGTCGGCAGTGCGGCGCAGGGCGAGTTCGCGCAGGGCAGTGAGATTGGCGGGGCGGAAGAAACCCTCGATGGCGCGCTTGGCGTTCTCGGGCAGGTAGACCTTTCCCTCCTTCAGCCGCTCGATCAGTTCGACGGGGGGCAGGTCGACGAGGATGACTTCGTCGGCCTTCTTGAAGGCGATGTCGGGGACGATCTCGCGCACGTCGACGCCCGAGATGTGGGCGACGAGATCGCTGAGGCTTTCGAGATGCTGGATGTTGAGGGCGGTCCAGACATCGATGCCGGCGCCGAGCAGTTCCTCGATGTCCTGATACCGCTTGGGGTGGCGGCTGCCTTCGGGATTGGAGTGCGCCATCTCGTCGACGACGAGGAGCTGGGGCTTGCGGACCAGCGCGGCGTCGATGTCGAACTCCTCGAGCTGGTGCCCGCGATATTCGACGGTCCGACGCGGCAGGACCTCGAGGCCTTCGAGCAGGGCCGCCGTCTCGGCCCGGCCATGCGTTTCGACCAGCCCGATGACAACGTCGATCCCGGCGGTCTTGAGCCGCCGGGCGCGATTGAGCATCGAGTAGGTCTTGCCGACACCGGGCGCGGCGCCGAGGAACACGGTCAGCTTGCCGCGCTGCCCCGCGGCGCTCAGCGCCAGCAGGGCATCGGGATCGGGTCGTCGCTCGGTGTCGTGTGCAACCATCAGTTCGCCGGGCTGGAGGCCAGTGCGTCGAGCGCCAGGTTGAGCTTCAGCACGTTGACCCTCTCTTCGCCCAGGAAGCCGAACAGCGGGGTCTCGACGGACTGCTCGACCAACTGGGCTACCCTATCGTCCGGCAGCGCGCGCGCCGCAGCGACGCGGGCCACCTGCAGCCGAGCATAGGCGGGAGAGATGTCGGGATCGAGTCCCGAGCCCGAGGCAGTGGCGGCGTCGGCGGGCAGCGGAGCGGAAATGCCGGAGTCCCGCAGCGCGGCGACGGTCTCGGCGGTCCGGTCCTTGAGCTTCTGGCTGGTGGGGCCGAGGTTGGAACCCGACGAGGCCATGCCATCGTAGCCAGCGCCGGCGGCCGAGGGGCGCGGCCAGAAGTAGCGGGGCTCGCTGAAGTTCTGGCCGACCAGGGCGGAGCCGACGGCGACCCCCTCCCTGACGATCAGGCTGCCATTGGCGGCTGCCGGGAAGGCGGTCTGGCCGATGCCGGTCATGGCGAGGGGATAGGCGAGGCCGAGGAGCAGGGTGAACAGCGCGGTCATGGCGATGGCGGGACGAATGGACTGCAGCATTTTGTTGCCTCACACCAGATGGAGAGCCGTGACGACAATGTCGACCAGCTTGATGCCGATGAACGGCACGATGAGCCCGCCGAGCCCGTAGACGAGCAGGTTGCGGCGCAGCAGGGCCGCGGCGCCGACCGGCTTGTAGGAGACGCCGCGCAGGGCGAGCGGGATCAAGGCGACGATGACGAGCGCGTTGAAGATGATGGCCGAGAGGATCGCGGACCTCGGCGAGGTCAGGCCCATGATGTTGAGGGCGTTGAGCTGCGGGTAGGTCACCACGAACAGCGCCGGGATGATGGCGAAGTACTTGGCGACGTCGTTGGCGATCGAGAAGGTGGTGAGCGAGCCCCGGGTCATGAGGATCTGCTTGCCGATCTCGACGATCTGGATGAGCTTGGTGGGCGAGGAATCCAGATCGACCATGTTGCCGGCCTCGCGGGCGGCCTGGGTGCCGGTCTGCATGGCGACGCCGACATCGGCCTGGGCGAGCGCCGGGGCGTCGTTGGTGCCGTCGCCGGCCATGGCGATGAGCCGGCCGCCCTTCTGCTCGGTGCGGATGTAGTCGAGCTTCTGCTCGGGCGTGGCTTCGGCGAGGAAAGTGTCGACACCGGCCTCCGAGGCGATGGCGGCGGCAGTGATCGGATTGTCGCCGGTGACCATCACGGTCTTGATGCCCATGGCACGCAGTTCGGCGAAGCGATCCTTGATGCCGGGCTTCACGACGTCCTTCAGATGCACCACGCCGAGCAGCCGGTTGCCGTCGGCGACGCCGAGGGGGGTGCCGCCGGTGCGGGCGACGGCCTCGACCGCGGCGTTGAACGCCTGCGGGGCGTTGGCGGCGGCGAGGCCGGCGAAGCGAAGGATCGCATCCACCGCGCCTTTGCGGAGCGAGCGGGGGCCGAGGTCGACGCCCGAGATGCGGGTTTCGGCGGAGAAGGCGATGGGCTTGCCGCCGAGCGCGATGACATCCCGTTCGGCGAGATCGAAATCAGCCTTGGCGAGGGCGACGATCGAGCGGCCCTCGGGGGTCTCGTCGGCGAGGCTCGCGAGTTGGGCCGCCTCGGCGAGGTCCTTCTCGCTGACGCCGGGGACGGGCAGGAATTCTGTCGCCATGCGGTTGCCGAAGGTGATGGTGCCGGTCTTGTCGAGCAGCAGCGTATCGACGTCGCCGGCGGCCTCGACGGCACGACCGGAGGTGGCGATGACGTTGAAGCGGATGAGCCGGTCCATGCCGGCGATGCCGATGGCCGAGAGGAGGCCACCGATGGTCGTCGGGATGAGGGTGATGAAGAGCGCGGCGAGCACGGTGATGCCGACGATGGTCCCCGAATAGGCGGCGAGGCCGGAGAGCGTAGCGACGGCGATGAGGAAGACCAGGGTCAGGCCCGAGAGAAGGATCGAGAGCGCGATCTCGTTGGGCGTCTTCTGGCGCTTGGCGCCCTCGATGAGCGCGATCATGCGGTCGACGAAGGTTTCGCCGGGCATGGTGGAGATGCGCACCTTGATCCAGTCCGAGAGGACGGTGGTGCCGCCGGTGACCGCCGAGCGGTCGCCGCCCGACTCGCGGATGACGGGAGCGGACTCGCCGGTGATGGCGCTTTCGTTGACTGAGGCGACGCCCTCGACCACTTCGCCGTCGCCGGGGATCATGTCGCCGGCTTCGACGAGGACGACGTTGCCGATGCGCAGGTCCGTGGCGGGGACGGTGTCGTAGGCCATCCCCTCCCCCGATTTCAGCCGCTTGGCGACGAGCTGCGACTTGGTGCGCCGGAGGCTGTCGGCCTGCGCCTTGCCGCGGCCTTCGGCGACGGCTTCGGCGAAGGTCGCGAAAAGCACGGTGAACCAGAGCCAGGCGGCGATCTGGCCGGAGAAGGCAGCTTCGGATGGCACGCTCAGCAGATCGCGGACGAACATGATGGTGACGACCACGGCCACGATCTCGGTGACGAAGATCACCGGGTTGCGGACCAGCTGGCGCGGGTCGAGCTTTCTGAAGGCGCCGATCAGGGCCGGCCCGAGGAGGGCCGGGTCGAGGATCGAGAGGGTTTTCGCTTTGGTGGCCATTTTGAACTCAGAAGGTCTGGCCGGCGAGCATCAGGAAATGCTCGACGATGGGGCCGAGGGCGAGTGCGGGGAAGAACTGCAGGCCGCCCAGGATGAGGATGATGCCGATGAGGAGGCCGACGAAGAGCGGCCGGTCGGTGGGGAAGGTGCCCGTGGAGGCCGGCACCTTGGTCTTCGTGACGAGGGAACCCGCGATCGCCATCACCGGCACGACGTAGGCGAAGCGGCCGAGCAGCATGGCGATGCCGAGCGTGGTGTTGAACCACGGGGTGTTGGCCGAGAGGCCGCCGAAGGCCGAGCCGTTGTTGCCGGTCGCCGAAGTGAAGGCATAGAGGATCTCGCTCAGCCCATGCGGGCCGCCGGTGCCGATCGAGGAGACGGCGAAGGGGAGAACGGCCGACAGTGCGGTGAAGCCGAGGATCGAGAGCGGCAGGACGAGGACGGCGAGCATGGCGTACTTCATCTCGCGCGCCTCGATCTTCTTGCCGAGCAGCTCCGGCGTGCGGCCGACCATGAGGCCGGCGACGAAGACGGCGAGGACTGCGAACACCAGCATGCCGTAGAGGCCGGAGCCGACGCCGCCGGGCAGGATCTCGCCGAGCTGGATGAGGAACATCGGCACGAGCCCGCCGAGCCCGGTGAACGAGCCGTGCATGCCGTTGACGCCACCGTCGGAGACACCGGTGGTGACGCCGGCGTAGAGCGCCGTCGCGGCCTGGCCGAAGCGGACCTCCTTGCCCTCCATGTTGCCCATGGACGGATCGAGGCCGAGGCTGCTGAGGATGGGATTGCCGTAGGTTTCGGCCCAGTAGATGAAGCAGATGCCGGTGAGCAGCAGGATGCCCATGACCGAGAGGATGGCCCAGCCCTGGCGGCGGTTCTTCACCATCTCGCCGAACGAGTAGACCAGCGATGCGCCCACCGCCAGCATGGCGAAGATGTTGATGAAGTTCGAGATGATGTTGGGGTTCTCGAACGGATGCGCGGCATTGGCGTTGAGGAACCCGCCGCCGTTGGTGCCGAGCTGCTTGATGGCTTCCTGGCTGGCGATGGGGCCGATGGCGAGCGTCTGTTGCGCGCCCTCGAGCGTCGTCACGGTCACCGAGCCATCGAGGGTCTGCGGCAGGCCGAGGGCCATGAAGGCGATGGTGATGAGAATGGCGATGGGCAGCAGGATGTAGAGCGTCGCCCGGGTCAGATCGACCCAGAAATTGCCCACGGTCTCGGCGCCCGAGCGCATGAAGGCGCGGGTCAGCGCCATGGCCAGCGCGATGCCGGTGGCGCCCGAGACGAAGTTGTGCACGGCGAGCCCAGCCATCTGGCTGAAATTGCTCATCGTCGACTCGCCCGCATAGGACTGCCAGTTGGTGTTGGTGACGAAGCTGACCGCGGTGTTGAAGGCGAGGTCCGGTGCCACGCCCGCAAAGCCCTGCGGGTTGAGCGGCAGCAGATCCTGGAACCTCAGGATCAGGTAGAGCGTGACGAAACCCGCGATGGCGAAGGCGAGCATGGCGAAGGTGTAGCCGAGCCAGCCCTGCTCCCGTTTCCGGTCGACGCCGGAGATGCCGTAGAACAGCGTCTCGACGGGCGAGAGCACCGGCGTGAGGAACGTGCGCTCCCCCGTGAACACGCGCGCCATGTAGATGCCGAGTGGTTTGACCACCAGCGCGACCGCAGCGACCATGAGGCCGATCTGCAGCCATCCCATAAGGGTCATTGGAAGGAACTCCGCTTAGGCCGCATCAGCTTCCCGGAAGCTGCTGCGGACCCTTCTTGTCTGTTGGCGCGGGATCGAACCGGAAAAGTCTGCAACTTTTCCTGATCCCGCTTCAGAAGCGCTCGGGCGCGATGAGCGTCACGACCAGGTAGATCGCGAGCCCGGCAACCACGACGAAACCGAGAACGAGCTCGAACATGGGCTGCACCTCAGAGCTTGCCGATGGCCCGGGCATAGATGCCGAGCGCGATGAGGATCCCGGCGCCGAGCGCCAGGTAGACGAGATCGAGCATGTCGACGCTCCACGATTGAGACTGGCGGATATGTCGGGCTTGGCCCCTCAGGGTTCGATTGCGAAGGCGGGGCAGGCACATAAGGATTTCATAAGGGGGCGCTGCTTGTGCGGTTGAGCCGGAGTGCTACCGTCGCCGTCACCCCGTTCGGAGGTGATGCATGAGTGATGGCAGCCGGCACGTTCGCACACTCTCGGGACCGGAGGTCGCGACGCTGGTCGGCTGGGCGGCCGCGGAGGGCTGGAACCCGGGCATCGGCGACGCGGCGGCGTTCCGCGCGGCCGATCCGGAGGGGTTTCTCGGAGCTTTCGTCGATGACGCGTTCGTCGCCGGTATTTCGGCGGTCCGCTACGGGGCGAGTTTCGGCTTCATCGGGCTCTATATCTGCCGCCCCGAGTTCCGGGGCCGCGGGCATGGCCGCTCCGTGTGGGATGCGGGCATGGCGCGGCTTGCAGGGCGCACGATCGGGCTCGACGGGGTACCGGAGCAGCAGGCGAACTATGCCGGCAAGGGGTTCGTGAAGGCCTATGAGACGGTACGTCTCAGCGGGCGGCCGGACTTGGGCGCGGCGGCGGGACGAACTGTCGGGGAGGCATCGTTCGAGAAGATCGCGGCGCTCGACCGGGTCTGCTTTCCGGAGGAGCGTCGCGCGTTCCTTGCAACCTGGATCAAGCCGCCGCGGGTGTTCCGGGCGCTGATGGAGGGCGGGAGGCTCGTGGGCTACGGGGTGCTGCGTCGCTGCGTGGCGGACTGCAAGATCGGGCCGCTATTCGCAGGCTCCGGCGACGCGGCGCTCGCCATTCTCGCCGATCTCGTGGCGGAGGCGGATGGGCCGGTGCAGATCGATGTGCCGGTCACGCAGCCGCATTTCCGCGATGCGCTCGTCGCCCTGGGCATGACGCCGGGCTTCACGACGGCCCGGATGTACCGGGGCCCTGCCCCGGTGGTCGACGCCGGCAAGGTGTTCGGCATCACCACGCTGGAGCTGGGCTGAGGAGGACGCCGCCGCAGCGGCGTCCCCGGTTCGGTCGATCAGTCGAAGAAGTCCTCGTCGCCTTCCTCGAGATACTTCTTGGCTTCCTTGGCGATCAGGTTGACGCCGAGGCCCGGGCGATCCGGCACGTCGATCAGGCCGCCCTTCACGGGCATGCCGTCGAAGCCTTCGGTGATGTCGTACCAGAACGGCTCGAAGCGGGCCGGGTACTCGAAGGCGATCAGGTTGTCCGGCATGGTGGCGCAGACCTGGATCAGCGCGGCGAGGCCGAGGATGCCGTTGGCGGTGCCGTGCGGCGCGATGGCGATGCCGTGCAGGTCCGCATGCTCGGCGACCCACTTGATCTCGGCGAGCCCGCCGATGTCGCAGGGATCGGGGCCGATGACGTTGACCGCATGGCTTTCGATCAGCTGCTTGTAGTGCTGGCGCAGGTAGATCTGCTCGCCGGTGTGGATCGGCGTCGTCGTGTGATGCGTCACGTCCTTGTAGACGTCGGGGTTCACGTAAGGGCTGTAGTCGCCGGTGACCGAGTCCTCGATCCACATCAGGTGCAGGTGCTCGACGGCCTTGGCGAGGCGCAGTGCATCGAGCGGCATGAAGCCCGGGCCGGCGTCAACGGCGGTGTTGTAGCCCTTGCCGAGCGTCTCGCGGGCGGCGGTGATGCAGGCGACGAGGTGGTCGAAGCCTTCCTTGGTCATCGTGCCCTTGTGCGGGTACGGGAACGGCGCATCGTGCTGGACTTCGCCGTAGAAGTAGTCGGGGAAGTCGCGGACCATGGACGAGTGGAAGGCGGTCGGCAGCTTGAACAGGGTGAACTCACCCTTCAGCGACTTGCCGTACTCGGCCCAGCGCTTGTAGCCCTCGGGCGTGTGGTCGGCGCCGCCGGGCACCTCGGCCTGGTAGAGCGTGCGATAGGTGCGGACCTGATCGCGCACCTTGCCGCCGAGCAGGCGGTAGACCGGGGCGTTGACCGCCTTGCCGGCGATGTCCCACAGCGCATGCTCGATCGCCGAAACGGCAGAGCCGAACGGCTTGAAGCCGCCGCGCACGCGGATGCGGCGCATGACGCGCTCGACGTCGCGCGGGTCCTGGCCGACGATCCAGTCCTTGAGCTGGAGCACCTGCGGCTTCACGTAGGGCTTGGGGGTCTCGATCTGGCTCCAACCGGTGATGCCCTCATCGGTGGTGATGCGGATCACCGGGCTGTTGGCGATGATCGCGCACTTCAGGTCTGTAATCTTCAACGGGAAGCTCCTCAAAATCCCTACCATACCAGTTCATGCGTATAGCCGCTTTTGGCGGTCGGGGGGAATGATTCCTATGGCCGAGTCCCACAGCTTCGCCATCGGCCCGTACGGTCCCCTCGCGTCCGCTCACATCTTCGGGATTGGCCGTGATTGTGGCGACTTTGGGGGGCAACGTCGTCGGGCATGCAGGGCCAGGCTAAGCGCCACTGGTCGCCCCGCGGGCCAAACAGGCACACGGACACCGGATGCACAATTCGCCCACGGAAACGGCTGTGCCAAGCCCACGGAGGACGTCATGAAGCATCAAAGCCCCGAAGAACTGCGCCAGGCAGCTGCGATCGTTGCCGCGAATCCAGTGACCCCGCTGACCCGCCGCGAGCGGATCACGCGCTGGGCCGATCTGCTCGATCGGTATTCCGGCCCGCTGGAAGCGCTGTATCGGATCGAATACCTGCCGGAGGACGAGCGCCGGGCCTATTACGGCGGCGACAACACACCGCTCGCCCTCGCGTATCGCGATCCGGTGCTGCGTGCTGACGGTCTCGCCGGTCCCCGACTCGGCGACGCTCTCGATTATTTCGAGATGACCGATGAGGATGCTCACCGGCTGCTCTGCGACTGCCACTACATGGGCACGATGACCGGCCGCAACCTCGCGGCACGGCTGCGCCGCCACGTTTCGGGCGGCGGCCTGCTGGCCTGGGCGGGAAGCCTTTTCTCCTGGCACCCGGACTGAAGCCCCATCGCACCGGCGGCTAGGCCGTGGCGTCGGCCATGGCCTGCCCCGGCTTCTCGACACTTTCCCCCGACTGAGCGTGGATCGCAGCCATGATGCTGCGGCTCACGGTGTCGTAGTCGTGGCTGTTGTCGAAGCCGGCGACGATGCGCTTGTCGTGCATGACGAGGATGCGATCGGCCAGCGCCACCATCTCCGGCATGTCGCTCGAGACCAGGATGATCGAGAGGCCGCCATCGGCGAGGCCGGTGATGAGTTCGTGGAAGTAGCCCTTGGTCTTGATGTCGATGCCGACCGTCGGCTCGTCGATGATGAGCACGTCGACTTCGGCGGCCAGCCATTTGGCGAGCGACACCTTCTGCTGGTTACCGCCTGACAGGTTGCCCGCCAGCTGGTCGAGGTTGGGCGTGCGAATTTCGAGCTGGGTGGCGAGCGGCATCGCGACCCGATCCTCGCGCTTTGCGGTGATGAAGCCGAGCGCCGCGGCGATGCGGTTCCAGACGGTCGAGGCGATGTTGCTGCGGATCGGGTGGGCGAGGATCACGCCCTCGAACTTGCGGTCCTCGCTGACATAGCCGAGCCGGTGCTGGCGGATCGCCTGCTCGACCGAGCGGATGCGGACCGGCTGGTCCTTGATCCGCACTTCGCCCGAGGTGACCTTGTCCTTGCCGATGAGGGCACGCGCCAGTTCGGTGCGGCCGGCGCCGACGAGGCCGTAGAGGCCGAGGATTTCGCCCTTGCGCAGCGTCAGGTCGATGTCGCGGTGGCCGAAGGCGGTGGCGACACCGCGGGCCTCGAACACGACCGGGTTGGCCGCGACGGAGCGGTGCCGGGCGACCACGGCGCGGTCCTTGCGGCCGATCATCGCCTCGATGAGGTCGCCGCGCGCCATGCCCTTCATGCTGGCGCCCGCGAGCGTGGTCTCGCCGTCGCGCAGCACGGTGACGCGATCGCAGAGCGACAGCACTTCCTCGAGCTTGTGGCTGACGAAGAGGATGGCCGTACCCTGCGCCTTCAGCTGGCGCACGAGGCGGAAGAGGCTCTCGGCCTCGTTGTCGCTGATCGAGGCAGTGGGCTCGTCGAGCAGCAGCACGCGGGCCCGGTGGCCGAGCGCCTTGGCGATCTCGACCATCTGCATCTGCGCCACGCTCAGCCGCCGCACCTCGATGCGCGGATCGATGTCGAGCCCGACAAGCTCGAGCATCTTTCTGGCCTCGCGTTCGACGGCCGCGAAGTCGACGAGGCCGCGCGATGTCGGCAGGCGCTCGAGCATCAGGTTCTCGGCGACCGAGAAGCGGGGGATGAGGTTACGCTCCTGGTGGACGGCGGCGATGCCGCGATTGATCGCCTCGCGCGGGGCGTGGAACGCGACCTCCTCGCCGTGCAGCAGGAGGCGTCCGCCGTCGGGGCGGTGGACACCGGTGATGATCTTGATGAGCGTCGACTTGCCGGCGCCGTTCTCGCCCATCAGGGCATGGATCTCGCCGTCGGCGAGTTCGAGCGAGGCATTGCTGAGGGCGCGGACGCCCGGGAAGGACTTGCTGGCCTGTTCGACGAGGAGACCCATGGCTTAGTCCTCCCCGACGCGCACGGCGCGATAGCGATTGAGCCAGACGGCCGCGAGGATCAGGGCGCCGAGCAGGAACGTGACCCAGTAGGGGTCGACCTGCAGCAGCACCATGGCGTTCTGGATGAGCCCGATCAGCACGACGGCGAGCAGCGTGCCGGTGATCGAGATCGACCCACCCGCGAGGCTCGCGCCGCCGATGATGGGCGCGGCGAACGAGATGATAAGCCAGTCGGCGCCGATGCTGGGCTGGGCCGAGCCGAGCTGGGCCACGGCAAGAATACCGGCGGCCGCCGCGAGCAGGCCCGAGAGCGCATGCGCCTCGATGATCGCCTTGTTGGGCGAGAGTCCGGAGAGTTCGGCGGCGTGGCTGTTGCCGCCCACGGCCAGCATGTGCCGGCCGGTGACGGTGCGCGAGAAGAAGACGACGAGCAGCACCGAGACGATCAAGGGCACGATGAGAAGGTTCGGGATCGGGCCCAGGCGGCCATTGCCGAAGGCGACGAAATCGGCCGGCAGGTTGTAGAACGGAATGGCCTTGGTGATGCCGAGGTTGATGCCGGCGAAGGCCGAACCCGTGGCCAGCGTGACGATGAAGCCGTTGATGCCGGTGCGCACGGTGAGCCAGCCGTTGACGAGGCCGGCGACGCCGCCGGCGGCGAGTGCAATGGCGATGGCCGGGAGCGTCGGTACGCCCCAGGCATCCATCAGACCGCCGACGATCACGGCGACGAGCCCGCCCAGCGCGCCGATCGAGAGGTTCATCTGCCCCACGCCAAGCATCACCATCTGGCTGTAGGCGACGAGCAGCGAGACGCAGAGGCTGCGCAGGAAAACGAAGGCGTTGTACTCGGAGAGGAAGTTCGGCGACACGATGGTCAGCGCGAGGACAGCGAGGATGCAGACGGCGAGGAGGCCCGACCACTGCACCCTGATGACGCGCGAGAAGAGCTCGTTCATGCGTTCCTCGTGCGATGGCGCTGCACCAGGAGGGCGCGATAGCGCTCGAGCAGGATGGCGGCGAGGAGGAAGGCGCCGAGGAAGAGCGGCAGCCAGAAATTGCCCACCTGCAGGATGAGCAGGCCCGAGCGGATGGTCGAGACCAGCAGTGCGCCGAGCACGGTGCCGATCACAGAGACGGCCCCGCCGGCCAGCGCCGTGCCGCCGATGACGGGAGCGAGGAAGGACGGCAGCAGCCAGTCGTCACCGGCAACGGACGGCATGGCGGCGGCGAGGCGCGCGGTCAGCATCATGGCGGCGGCGGCGGCGAGCATGCCGGAGAGGACATGGGCGATGGTGATGGTGCGGCCGACCGGCACGCCCGACATCTGCGCCGCGCGCTCGCTGGCGCCGACGGCGAGAAGCTCGCGGCCGAGCACGGTGTGCCTGAACAGGACGTAGAGCGCGATGCCGATGGCGACGGCGACGATCAGGAGGGCCGGAACCGGTCCGACCGCCGCCTTGCCGAACTCGCCGATGGCCGGGGGCAGCGCGTTGTAGGGCACGGCGCGGGTGAGGATGAGCATGGCGCCGGAAAAGAGGCTGGCGCTGGCGAGGGTGACGACGAAGCTGTTGACCCCGGTCCTGACGATGGCGATGCCGTTGAGCCAGCCCATGGCCGCGCCCATCAGCAGGGTCGCCGCGATGGCGACGGGAATGGGTAGTCCGAGGACCTGCAGCAGGTAGCCGAAGGCCATCACCGAGCAGATGCCGATGGCGCCGACCGCGAGGTTCATGCCGCCGGTGGCGAGCACGACCATCTGCGCAAAGCCGATGACGATGTCGATGGCGACCGAGCGGCCGAGGCTGTTGAGGTTGAAGCGCGACAGGAAGCCCGGCGCAATGCTGGAGAGCACCACCCACATCACCACGAGGATGACGAGCAGGCCGAACTGGGTGGAGCCGCGCAACAGGAGCCCCGAGAGGGACCATTTCGAAGACGGCGCGGCGATAGGTTCCTGCACGGTCATGCCGGACTCACGCTTAGAACTCTGGGATGAGGATGCAACGGCTGGCTCCGGCGAACAATCGCTGTCCGCCGGAGGCCGGCCAAAGAGGTCAGCAGGCGAGGAACTTGTCCTTGAAGCTGGCCTGCAGTTCGCCGGTCAGCTTCTTGAGGTCGTCGCCATAGGAGTCGATGTTGTCGGCCGAGATCAGCAGCGTGCCCGAGTCGATGAAGCGGGCGGTCTGCGGAGTCTGGATGAAGGGCGCATCGGCCTTCACGGTGCAGCCGCCGGCGAGCAGATCGAGCGCGTAGGCGCCGATATAGCCCTGGCCATAGGGGTTCTGCGCCATGGTGCCGGCGACGAAGCCGTCACGGATGCCATCGAGCACGATCTTGTCGTCGTCGATGCCGATGAACTTGATGCGCTTGTCGCCGAGGTTCCTGAGCGCCGTGGCAGCCACGACCGACGAGATGTAGCCGGTGGCGATCATGCCGCCGATCTGGTCCTTCTGCGCGGCGAGGAGCGCGTTGATCTTCTGGTCGCCCTGCTCCTGGTTGTCGGTATCGCCGACAGTCTGCAGGAGCGTGACGGCGCCATTGGTCTCGGCGACGGCCTTCTCAACTGCCTGCACGCGCAGGGTGGTGTTGGGGTCGACGAGCAGGCCGGCGAGATGCACGACCGCACCCTTGCCGCCCATGGCTTCGATCAGCGACTTGGTGCCGAGATAGGCCGAGGCATAGACGTCGGTCGCCATGCAGAAAGCCATGTCGGTCGGATCCTGAGCGCAGCCGCCCAGAGCCACCGACGGGATGCCGTTGGACTTGAGTTCGCCCACCACCGAGTTCACGCCGACGGCGTCGCCCGGGAAGATACCGAAGGCGGTGTAGCCCTGGGCGGCCGAGCTTTCGACCAGCTCGGTCTGCAGTTCGAGCTTCCACTCGGACGGGACCTTGTACTCGACGGCGGCGATGCCGAAGTCCTTGGCCGCATCGGCCGCGGCCTGTTCCCACGGTGCAAAATAGGGGTGCGGGCCACCGGGCGTCAGCACGATCCGGTTGTCGGAAGCGACCGCCGCGAGCGGGGCAGAAGCAACCGAGCACGCCAGCAGGGCGGCGAGACCGCCGCGCGAAATGATGTTCATGAAATCCTCCCTCGTCGGCACGCCACATTCCCTCCGGGCGTCACCGAACGAGCAATCGGTAACACGATCGGATATCGCACGCAATATTCGTTAGTTGACTTTTTGCCCGGCATGCGGACTTGTGTGGACGGGGAGTTGAAACGAATGACCGACGCCAGAGAGGGAAACCCGACGCGCCTCAGCGCGACGCGGGCGGTCGAAGCCACGGGCGCGCGTCCGGCGCCGCTCTATGCGACGATCCACGGCGTGCTCAGGGACCATCTGCTCGATGGGCGCCTGCCCGCGGGCCTCGTCGTCGGCCCCACTGCCATCGCACGCCTGTTCGGAGTGAGCCGCATTCCTGCCGCCGCGGCACTCGCGGAGCTTGCCGAGCAGGGGCTGGTCGACAGCTTCGGAGGGCGCGGCTATCTCGTGCCGGGCGGCAGCGAGCCGCTGCGCATGGACCTCGTCGAAGCCGGCCTCGTGTTGCCCGAAGGGGTGGGCGCGGGCACCGCCAGTCCTACACGGCGCGAGCAGATCTACCCCGAGGTCGAGCATGCAGTGGCAGGCTGCCTCGGCTATGGCCGCTTCATGCTGAACGAGAGCGCGCTGGCACAGACCTACGACGTAAGCCGCACCATCGCCCACGAGGTGCTGGCGCAGCTCGAACTCGCCGGCGTGATCGAGCAGGACAGCAACAAGCGCTGGTATGCCGGACCGTTCTCCGCCGAGGATTTCGCCCGGCATTTCGAGATGCGCTGGTTGTTCGAACCGCAGGCGCTGCGCCAGGCCTACCCGATGCTGAAGCGGGCCGATCTCGAGGCGCGGCTCGCACGGGTCGCTCGCATCAGCGGCCCGCCGGTCGCGCCGCTGGAGCTCGAGGGGGTCGAGGCGGATCTCCATACCCATACGCTGGCGCCCTGCCCCAACCCGGTGCTGCTCGCGGCACTGAAGCGCAGCCAGCGCCTGATCCTCGTGACACATTCGACTTTCGCCGACTTCCAGAACTCGGCCGAGATCGGCAACATGATGCGCGACCACGAGGCGGTGTACCGCGCGCTGCTCGACGAGGATGTCGATGGGGCCGCGGCAGCGCTCGAGGCGCACCTCAGGCGCTCGCTGGCACCGTGTCTCGACATGCTCTCGCAGCTGCCGCCGATCCCCGAAAGCATCCGCCCGCCCTATCTCATCCTTGCCGACTGACAGGACTACGAACATGAGCAAGATCACCCGCGTCGAAATCCTGCTGGTCGACCTCGTGCCCAAGGTGAAACGGGTCGACGCGATCCAGTCCTTCGTGTCGCAGGAGACCCCGATCGTCCGGATCACGGACAGCGATGGCGCCGTCGGCACGGGCTACAGCTACACCATCGGCACCGGCGGACACTCGGTGATGGAGCTGCTGCGGCGCACGCTCGTGCCGGCGCTGATCGGACGCGAGGCGATGGAGATCGAGCGGATCTGGCGCGACCTGCTGTTCCTCACGCATGCCACCACTACAGGCGCCATCACCTCGATCGCGCTCGCGGCGATCGATACGGCGCTGTGGGACCTCAAGGCGCGCAAGCTCGGGCTGCCGCTGCACATCCTTGCCGGCGGGGCGCAGGAATCGATCCCGCTCTACACGACCGAAGGCGGGTGGCTCCATCTCGAGACCTCGGCGCTGGTCGAGGATGCGCTGCGGGCCAAGGCGAACGGGTTCGGTGGCTGCAAGCTGAAGGTGGGGCGGCCCATCCACGAGGACGTCAAGCGCATCCGCGCCGTGCGCGAGGCAGTGGGCGAGGGTTTCGAGATCTTCACCGACGCCAACCAGCGCTTCAATGTCGACGAGGCGATCCGGCGAGCGCGCGCCTACGAGCCGCTCGATATCGGCTGGTTCGAGGAGCCGCTGACTGCCGAGGATATCTCGGGGCATACGCGGCTCGTCGACCACACCTCGATCCCGATCGCGGTGGGCGAGAGCCTCTACTCGGCGATGCATTTCCGCGAGTATCTCGAGCGCCACGCCTGCTCGATCGTCCAGGTCGATGTCGGTCGGGTCGGCGGCATCACGCCGTGGCTCAAGGTTGCGCATATGGCGGAGGCCTTCAACATCGCGGTCTGCCCGCATTTCCTGATGGAGCTGCACGTGGGGCTCTGCGCCGCGATCCCGAATGCACGCTGGGTGGAGTACATCCCGCAGCTCGACGAACTCACCGGCACCACCATGACCATCCGCGATGGTCGCGCCATTCCGTCGTCCGAGCCGGGCCTCGGGATCGACTGGGACTTCGCCGCGATCGACCGCATGGCCATGGATGGCAGCCGGGCCACCATCACCTGAAACGAGGAGAACAGGATGAAGCGCTATGGCTCGATGATCGGGCTCAGGCCCGAGGCGATTGCCGAGTACAAGCGGCTGCATGCGGCCGTATGGCCCGACGTGCTCAAGCAGATCGAGAACTCGAACATCCGCAACTACACGATCTTCCTGCGCGAGCCGGAGAACGTGATGTTCGCCTATTACGAGTATGTCGGCACCGACCACGACGCCGACATGGCGGAGATGGCCAAGGACTCGCGCACGCAGGAATGGTGGGCCGTCTGCTCGCCGCTGCAGAAGCCGCTCGACACGCGCGCCGAGGGCGAGTGGTGGGCCGGCCTCGAGGAAGTGTTCCACACCGAGTGAGGGGAGGGCCCGCCGGGAGGGCGGGCCGCCGACCATCAAGAGCCCGGTTGCGGCCGTGCACCGCAACAATGGGCCGACTAAGAGGAGACCTTTGACGTGCCCCTGTCCGATGCCGACCGGCTGAAACTGTTGACCCCGCGAGCCGGCCGGCTGCGTGCGGTGCTCGATACCGACACCTACAACGAGATCGACGACCAGTATGCGCTGGTGCAGGCGGTGCTGTCGCCCGAGCGGATCGACCTGCAGGCGATCTACGCCGCGCCGTTCCACAACTCGCGCTCGGACGGGCCGGGTCACGGCATGGAGTTGAGCTACGGCGAGATCCTCGAGTTGCTGAAGCGGCTCAACGTACCGGGCGAAGGTTTTGTCTTCCGCGGCGTCACCGACTATGTCGGGCCGCAAAAGGTGGCGCGGCCGGCCGAAGCGGTGGACGATCTCATCGCCCGGGCGCGGGCCGGCTCGATCGACGATCCGCTCTACGTCATCGCCATCGGCGCGATCAGCAACGTCGCCTCGGCGCTGCTCAAGGCGCCTGACATCATCGACCGCACGGTCGTCGTCTGGCTCGGCGGGCATGCGCTCGAGTGGCCGCACCAGCGCGAGTTCAACCTCAGGCAGGATGTGGGCGGCGCACAGGTGCTGTTCGACAGCGGCGTGCCGCTGGTGGTCGTGCCCTGCATGGGCGTGACGTCGCACCTTCACAGCACGGTGCCGGAGATCGAGCACTACGTCGAACCGTGCGGCGAGATCGGCAAGTTCCTCGCCATGCGGTTCAAGGAATATGGCGACGACCACATGGGCTGGTCCAAGGAGATCTGGGACATGGCGGCGGTCGCGTGGGTGCTCGATGACAGCTGGACTCCGAGCGTCCTCGTGCCGACGCCGGTCCTCACCGACCAGGTTACGTACAGCGCCGACCGGTCGCGGCACGTGATGCGCTACGTCACCTATGTCAACCGCACGCCCATCATGCGCGACTTCATCACGAAGCTCCGGGCGGCGACGGCTTCGGGCAAGCTCTAGAGCAGCAGGACCTGCGACTGGGCAGCGCGACAGGCGCTGTCCCCTCCCTGCCATCGGTGATCCGGACGCCCCTTCCCTCGCCCCCGCCAAGGGGGAGGGAGGCGACACCTTTTTGCGACTCGATGCCGCCGTTGGGGCGCTGGCTGACTTACGTTCCTCAGGTTGCGCGGTGCGGCCTGCAGGCAAATTCTGACTGAAATTGCCAACTCCTGTCACGCGCCCAGGCATCCGTCCGTCGAAAGTCGAACACCTAAAGCATTGACGAGCATGGAGTACTTCCTCAGACTTGGAACGTCGCATTCCAAATGTGGAACACCACGGGGCGCGGCCGAGGAGAACTTCAATGCGATCGGATTTATCCTGTCGGGCCGGCACAACAGCCGGTTCGCGGACGATGGAATCTTGCGCCCTGCAACCGGCACCACGCTGCCTCACCGGGCGTGAGGGCTAGCCGCGATGTCGACTGTCCGGCGCACGATCCAGGTGCTCGATCTCCTCGCCAAGAAGGAAGCGCTCGGCGTGCGCGCCGTGGCGTCGGCGCTCGAGCTGCCCGTCGGCTCGATCCATCGGCTCCTCAACGATCTCGCCGCCGAGGAGGTCGTGGAGCGTGACGCCCGCGGCGCCTGGCGGCTCGCCCACCGGCTGCTCGGCATCGTCGACCTGCAGCTCGAGGGCATCGGCATCCACCGTCTCGCCCGACCGTACTGCGAGGCCATGGCCAGCGCCTTCGGCGAAACGGTCAACGTCAACGTGCTCTCGGGCGATGGCTGCGTGTGCGTCGACAAGGTGCGCGGCAACGACCGCATGCAGCTCGACTGGCGCGTCGGTGCACGTGGACCGCTGCATAGCGGCGGTTCGGCCAAGGCCATGCTCGCCTACCTGCCCGAGGCCGAGCGCGAGCGCATCGCCCGCCTGCCGATTACCCGCTTCACCGAGCACACGATCGTCGATGCCGATGCGCTGCTCGACGAACTGAGCCAGATCCGGGCGCGCGGCTACGCGATCGACGACCAGGAACTCGTCGTCGGCGTCTTCTGCGTCGCGGTCCCGGTCATCGATCGGCTCGGTCGACCGGTTGCGGCGATCAGCATCTCGGGCCCGTCGCGAAAGGCACCGGGCGACGTGATCGTGCCCCTGGTGGCCCGGCTCAACGAAGCATGCGGACAGGTCAGCCAGAGGCTCGGCTATGCCGGCGCGTGGCCGCCGCTCAAGGACCAGTGAAACAGGAGGAAGCCATGCGTTCGGCGTGGGTCATGAAACTGAAGCCCGGCCAGGAGGCCGAATACAAGCGCAAGCACGACGAGATCTGGCCCGAGATGGTTGCCCTGCTCAAGAGCCAGGGCGTCTCGAACTACACCATCTACCGCCACGAGCTGCTGCTGTTCGCCTACCTCGAAAAGCCCGACGACGCGCCCTCGCAGACCGACGGCATCGATCCGGTGGTGCTCAAGTGGTGGACGTGGATGGAGCCGCACATGGAGACCTATCCGGACGCGCGCCCGAAATCGTGGCCCGTCGAAGAGATGTTCCGGCTCGATTGAGAGACGGCGCCGACACGAAATTCTAGGTGAGCCGGCACGACAGGGCCGCGCCATGAGGAGTGAGAATTGAAGATCAAGAGTATTGAAGCCTTTGCCATCACCAACCCGATTGCAGGCGGCACCTACGACGAGAACAAGGAAAAGAGCACCGCGCGCCGTCCGCCCTGGACCAAGGACGCCGAGGTCGCCAACCCGATGTCGCGCTATCCGCGCTACAAGGCGCTGCGCTCGAGCTGGCTCGGCAGCTTCCCGGCAGTCGGCGTCCTCGTCACCGCCGACGACGGCTCGTGGGGCTTCGGCGTCACCGGCTACGGCCAGCCGACCATCAGCCTGATCAACGACCACATCGGCCCGCTGCTCAACGGCGAGAACGCGCTCGCCACCGAGAAGCTGTGGGACATGATGATGCGCATCACGTCGCCCTATTCCTCGTCGGGCCTCGCCTCCTACGCCATCAGCGGCATTGACCTCGCGCTTTGGGACCTCAAGGGCAAGGTGCTGAAGCTGCCGGTATATGAGCTCGCCGGCGGCGCCGCTCGCGACAAGCAGTTCTGCTACGCCACGGGCAACGACACCGACTGGCACATGGAGCTCGGCTTCAAGGCGACCAAGCTGGCCTGCCCCTACGGCACGGCGGACGGCCTCGAGGCGCTCGACAAGAATGAAGCCTTCGTCGGCAAGGCGCGCGAGCTGATCGGCCCGCATGTCGAGCTGATGCTCGATTGCTGGATGGCCTTCGACGTCGAGTTCGCAGTGCGTCTCGCGCACCGGCTGAAGCCGTTCAACCTCAAGTGGATGGAAGACTGCCTGATCCCCGAGGATCACACCTCGCACAAGGCGCTGCGCGAACGCCTGCCGTGGCAGACGCTCGCCACCGGTGAGCACTGGTACACGCCCTACACCTTCTTCGAGGCGGCCAAGGATCGCGTCGTCGATATCTTCCAGCCCGACATCAATTGGGTCGGCGGCTTCACGGCGGTGCAGAAGATCACCTCGATCGCCGATGCCGCAGGCCTCGAAGTGATCTGCCACGCCGGCATGAACACGCCCTACGGCCAGCACTTCAACTACTCGGCGCCCAACTCGCGCTGGGGCGAGTTCTTCGTCGGCGGGGCCCCCGGCATCCCGCTCAAGCAGACCAACAACTACCCCGGCATGGCGGTCCCCGTGGACGGCTATGTCGTCGTCAGCGACGAGCCGGGCTTCGGCCACGGCCTGTCCAAGAAGGCCATCGAGGAAATGGCCCTCTAGGGGGCGCTTCGCGGAGCGCAACCGGAACGAAGAGTTGGGTCGCTGGACGGTGCGAAGAAACTGCCAGCGGCCCGAACAACCATAGCGGTCGAGGGAACGACCAAGGAGGAAAGATGAAACGTGCACTCTTGCTCGGCAGCGCGCTCGCGCTGCTGATGGGTTCGACGGCATTCGCGCAGGTCGCGGACATGCCGCGCAACGAGACCCTGGTGCTGACCCCATGGGGCGACCAGCCGGCCCAGTTCGCCAACATCGAGAACTGGAACCCCTACGTGTCGTCGATCACGCACCAGCGCGACGCGATGCAGTTCACCGTCAACGAGATGCTGTTCTACACCAACCTGACCACGGGCGAGATCATCCCCTGGCAGGGCGAGAGCTACGAGCTGGCGCCTGACTTCCTGTCGGCGACCATCAAGCTGCGCGAGGGCGTCGAATGGTCCGACGGACAGCCCTTCAGCGCCGATGACGTGAAGTTCACGCTCGAGGCCCTGCGCGACGCACCGGCGGAAATCGGCGCTTCGTCGGCCTTCAAGGAGTGGGTCAAGGACGTCACCGTCACCGACGCGCACAACCTGACGATCAACTTCACCAAGCCGGCTCCGCGTTTCGTCCGCGACTTCCTCGCGCTCGGGCACGAGAACCACTACCCCACCCTGCCCAAGCACATCTGGGAAGGCCAGGATATCGTCGCCTTCACCAACTACGACCTGGAGAAGGGCTGGCCGCTCGGCACCGGCGCCTACAAGCTGGTGCTGTCCAGCAACCAGCAGGAGATCTTCGATCGCCGCGACGACTGGTGGGGCGCCAAGACCGGCTTCCAGGACCTGCCGGCGCCCAAGCGCATCATGCTCGTGCCGGTTTCGAGCGACGACGCCATGGGCCAGCTCCACATCGCCAACCAGATCGACGGCGGGCGCCAGCTGCTCATCGGCACGTTCGAGGCGGCACGCGCCCAGAACGACAAGCTGAGCTCGTGGAACGCCGAAGGGCCGAACTGGGGTGCTCCGGACGGGTGCGACTACTCGCTCGTGTTCAACCAGCTCCGGGCGCCGTGGAACGACGTCAACCTGCGCTACGCGATCAACCACGCGATCGATCGCGACGAGCTGAACGACATCGGCTACGAGGGCTCGCAGAAGGTCGTGACCTACGCCTTCTCCGGCTACATGGCCGGTACCTGGCTCGGCGAAGGCAGCCCGCTGCAGGCAGTGCTGGACAAGTACAACCTCCACAATCCCTCGCAGGAGCTCGTGGACGAGTACATGGCCAAGGGCGGCTATGCCAAGGATGCCAACGGCGTCTGGGCCAAGGACGGCAAGCCCGTCACCGTGAACGTCCGCACGCCGGCCTTCATCCAGCCCATCCTCGCGCCGCTGACCCAGCAGCTCAAGAACGCCGGCTTCGATGCGGTACAGGCCCCGGTGGACGACACCTGGCTGCCGGACATCCAATCGGGCAACTTCGACACCATGATCTTCGTGCACTGCGGCAGCCTCAGCGAGCCGCTCGAGACCTTGCAGCACTACCACAGCAAGTTCGCTCGTCCCGAGGGCACGAACATCCCGAACGCGGTGGCGGCCACCCGCTACTCCAACCCGGAGTACGACGCCATCATCGACCGGATGGAAAGCGTCGTCGCCGACACCAATCCTGACTCGGCCTACATGAAGGACGCCGTCGCGGCCCTCGACATCGCCCTGCGCGACCTGCCGCAGATCGACCTGCTCGAGGAATTCCACGTGGTGACCTTCAACAACACCTACTGGACCGGCTGGCCGTCCGCAGAGAACGCCTATGTGGCGCCCTACACCCCGTGGGAAGCCTTCAACGTGGTGATCCACACCCTGCAGCCGACCGGCGCGCAGTAACCCGAAGCGTTCCTCCCGAGCGCCGGAGCAGGCAGGCCCTCCTGCCTGCTCCACCCCCTTTAGGACCTGCAGCGAGGCCCAATGTCGAAGGAACTCCAACGCTACCTGCTCACGAGATTCAGCCAGTTCCTGCTGATCATCTTCGTGGCGGTGAGCATCAACTTCATCATCCCGCGCCTCCTGCCCGGTGACCCCGTACAGACGGCGCTCGCGCGCCTGCAGGCCGGCGGCGGCAACCAGAGCGTCGACATCCAGGCGGTCTCGGCTGCCTACCGGGCCAAGTATGGCCTCGATGCGCCGCTGTGGGAGCAGTACATCAACTACTGGGTCGACCTGTTCCGCTTCGACCTCGGCGTGTCCTTCGCGAACTTCCCCGAGAAGGTCTCGACCATGATCGGCAACGCCTTGCCATGGTCGGTCGGCCTGCTCGCCGTGGCGACGCTGATCGCCTTCGTCACCGGATCGCTGCTCGGCGCCCGCATGGCGTGGCCCGGCGCCGGCCGAGGCATCAAGACGCTCGTGCCGATGATGATGATCCTCACCTCGATCCCGTTCTACCTGCTCGCGATCATCCTCATCTACTTCTTCGCGGTGGTGCTGAAGTGGTTCCCGCCCGCCGGCGGCGTCGCCACCACCCGCATCATGCGCCTCGACTGGGCGACGACGCAGGACGTGCTGCGCCACGCGGTCCTGCCGAGCATGGCGATCATCCTGGGCAATATCGGCTTCTGGGCGCTCGGCATGCGCAGCCAGATGGTGAACGTACTGGGTGAGGACTACATCACCTTCGCCGAGGCAAAGGGCCTCCACCCCCGCCGGATCTTCTTCTGGTACGGCATGCGCAACGCGCTGCTGGCGCAGATCACGGCGCTGGCGCTGTCGCTCGGCTCGGTCGTTTCCGGCGCCGTGCTGGTCGAGGTGATCTTCAACTACCCGGGGCTGGGCAACCTGCTCTACGTCGCCATCCGCGGCCAGGACTACTTCGTCATCCAGGGCGTAGTGCTGATGCTCATCGTCACGCTGGCGGTGCTGCTCTTCATCGTCGACCTGCTCTATCCCCTTCTCGATCCGCGGATCCGCCGATGAACCGGTTCTTCGCCTCCGTCCAGCGCAACATCCAGCAGGGCCGCCTCAGCGCCCTCCTGCTGCTGGGGCTGGTCATCATCACCGCCGTGGTCCTGTTCGGCATCATCGGCCCGTTCTTCACCGACGCTGCCAACGCGCAGGTCGGCGCCGTCCGCCCGCGGCGGCCGCCGGGCGGCGACTACTTCCTCGGCACGGACTCGCAGGGCCGCGACATGTGGACCCTGTTGATCTACGCCACGCCCAACACCCTGAAGATGGGCCTCATCGCCGGCTTCATCGGCGTCGGCATGGGCACCGTGCTCGGCCTCATCGCCGGCCATTTCGGCGGCTGGATCGATGCGGTCATCCGCGTCATCTCCGACGCGCTGCTGACCGTTCCGGCGATCGCGATCCTCGTGATCATCGCCGGCAACATCGATCGCATGTCGACCTTCGTGATGGCGCTCGTCGTCGCCTCGCTGGGCTGGATGTTCACCGCGCGCACCGTCCGGGCGCAGGTCCTGACGGTCCGCGAGAAGGCCTATATCGAGGTGGCGCGCGTCAACGGCGAGGGCCCGTGGGAGATCCTGTTCACCGAGATCATGCCCAACATCATGCCCTACATCGTCGCCAGCTTCGTCGGCACCGTGTCGGGCTCGATCCTCGCCGTCATCGGCCTCGAAGCGCTGGGCCTTGGCGCACTCGACGAGATGACGCTCGGCAACACGATCTACTGGGCCCAGCAATCCTCCGCGGTGCTGCGCGGCTACTGGTGGTGGTGGAGCCCGCCCATCCTGATGATCGCCCTCATCTTCATCGGTCTGTTCCTGACGTCCGTCGGCTTCGACCGCTTCGCCAACCCCAGACTGGCAAGGCGCTAGGAGGCCCGCTGATGACCGACAAAGACAAACCCATCCTCGTCGTCGAGGGCCTGCACGTCCATTACGACACCGGCAAGGGACCGGCGAAGGCGGTGAACGACGTCTCGTTCTCGCTCAAGCCGGGCGAACGGCTGGGCCTCATCGGCGAATCCGGTTCGGGCAAGACCACCATGGCCACCGCCCTGATGCGGCTGACCCGCGCACCCGGCCGGATTGCCGGGGGCAAGGTCATGCTCGACGGCCGCGACATCCTCGCCATGAGCCCCAGGGAGCTCCGGGAAACCCGGCTGCGGGACATCGCGCTGATCCCGCAGGGCGCCATGAGTTCGCTCAACCCGGTCATGAAGCTCGACGAGCAGATGATCGACGCCATCCTCGCCCACAAGCCGAGGATGAAGCGGGCCGAGCTCGATGCCCGCGTCGCCGAACTGCTGCGCAGCGTCGGCCTCGACCCGAGCGTCGCCAAGCGCTTCCCGCATGAGCTGTCGGGCGGCATGAAGCAGCGTGCCGCCATGGCCATCGCCACCTCGCTCGCGCCCAAGGTGATCGTCGCGGACGAGCCGACCAGCGCGCTCGACGTGGTGGTGCAGCGCCAGGTGATGCAGACGCTCGGGCGCCTGCAGGATGGGCTCGGCGCCGCGGTGGTCCTGATCGGCCACGACATGGGCCTCATCGCCCAGTTCGCCGACGTCGTCGGCGTGATGTATGCCGGCAAGCTGGTGGAGATCGGGCCGGTCCGGCAGATGATCGAGAACCCCAAGCACCCCTATACCAAGCTGCTGGTGGAGAGCCTCCCCGGCATCGAGGTCAAGCAGGCGCTGACGGGCATTCCCGGCCTGCCGCCGCCGCTCGTCGACCTGCCGCCGGGATGCAGCTTCAACCCGCGCTGCCCCTTCGCCTTCGAGCGCTGCCGCACCGAGACGCCGCTGCTGCAGGACGTTGCACCCGGCCAGAGAGCCTCGTGCCACCTCTATCCCGAACACCAGAGCCTGCCGCCATTGCCCGTCACGGCCAGAGCCCAGCACCACGAGGCCCGTCCATGAGCGCGCTGATCGAACTCAAAGGCGTCACCAAGACCTACGGCAGCTTCACCGCCCTCAGCGACGTCACCATGTCGCTGTCGGACACGAACCCGTCGATGACCGCCATTGCCGGCGAGAGCGGCAGCGGCAAGACCACGCTCGCGCGCATCCTGCTGGGCTTCATCAACCCGTCCGTGGGGGAGGTGTTCTACCGCGGCAAGGACATCGCCAAGATGTCCTCGGCCGAGCAGCGCCAGTTCCGCCGCGAGGTGCAGCCGGTCTTCCAGGATCCGTTCGAGGTCTTCAATCCGTTCTATCGCATCGACCACGTGCTCACGACGCCGGTGAAGCGCTACCGGCTGGCCGACAGCGAGGCCAAGGCGCGCAGCCTCATCGAGGATGCACTGAAGCGCGTCGGCCTCAGGCCGCAGGACACGCTCGGCCGCTTCCCGCACGAACTTTCCGGCGGCCAGCGCCAGCGCGTGATGGTCGCCCGGGCGGTGCTGCTCCGGCCGCGCATGATCGTCGCCGACGAGCCGGTCTCGATGGTCGACGCCTCGCTGCGCGCCACCATCCTCGACGAGCTGCGCACGCTCAACCGCGAGCTCGGCATCTCCATCATCTACATCACGCACGACCTGACCACGGCCTTCCAGATCTGCGACAACATCCTCGTGCTGTATCGCGGGGCGATCGCGGAGGCCGGCGCGGTCGAACGCGTCATCGGGGCGCCGCGGCACCCCTACTCGCAGCTCCTCGTCTCCTCGATCCCCCTGCCCGACCTCGACCGCGCCTGGGGCAACGAGGAAATCCCCGTCTCCGAGGCCAACAGCAGCCGCCCCAACGCAGGCTGCCGCTTCGCCCCACGCTGCCCGCACGTGATGGACCAATGCTGGCAAAGCGCCCCGCCCAAATACATGCCGGACAGCCAACGCCTCGCCAGCTGCTTCCTCTACCGCGACTCGCCAATCGCTCCGGATGAGGATGTGTCGGCAGTGTTCAGGTTGCCGGGAGTTGCGCCGGTGGTGGTGGGGGGCTGAGGGGCGACCGCGGGGTGAGTCGGCGGCATCAGCCAGTGGTGCGACCGGCCTGCTCCCAGGTCCCCGCCCCGGCTACCACAATCGTACTTACCAGAACTTCCTCGACTACGAAGTTCTTCTATACGCGTCAGACACCTAGCGTCCCCCACCAAGTTGCGACGAGCATCGCCGCGGGCGGCGCATGAGCTGTCAGGCATTGTGCTTAGCCTCATGACATCCAGTATGTGTCATGCTAGGGGTGGGCTCATACAATGCTGCACACCCTCTATTTCCGATGATTGACGTGATCGCGCACGGATATCCCTGCTTACTCGACCAGCCAGATGAGCGATCCCAGTCGCGCTTGACATCGTGACGATCCAAACGGGACCTTTTCGGCTTTGTGCTTGGTGGACTCGCGGCTACGCACCACTGCTCCGCACCGTTCGCATCGCTCAGGACGGCACCGTGGGTCTCAACTCATGAGGCAAACTTCACTCCCGCCGCCCCGGGTGGGCAGAATGGCGATCACTGGCTCCACGGGATTTGTGGGTCGTCATGTTGTTGCCCGCATGATCGCCATGCGGCGGAACGTGACGCTGCTGGTGCAGAGCGCGCGGAAGTGCCCCGCGTCGTGGCGCGATCATGCCCAAATCCGCATCGTCGAGACCGGCCCGATCGAACAGTCGACCCAGCTTGCAGTAGCGCTCGAAGATGCGGCCACAGTCGTACACCTTGGCGGCCTCGCACATGTGAAATCGGCGGATCCTGCCCGTTACATGGCAGCCAACGTGGAGGCTACCAAACGCCTCGCCGTCGCGTCCATCGATGCCGGCGTGCAGGGGTTTCTACTGCTAAGCAGCATTGCCGCTGTGACTGAAAATGCTGCTCCCGGTCGAATCAGCGAGGCAACGCGGCCCCGCCCCGCTGGACCGTACGGACTGTCGAAGCGCATGGCCGAGGAACATGTCGCCGTACTGGCAGCGCACGGCATCTTTGCCGTGTCCCTTCGCCCTCCACTGGTGGTAGGAGCAGATGCGCCGGGGAATTGGCGCTCCCTGCAGCGGCTCGCGCTGACCGGCGCCCCTCTCCCGTTTGGCAGCACCAGCAACCGGCGTGCGTATATCGGCGTCGACACGCTGGCCGAAATGCTCGACCACCTGGCCAACCATGCTTGGAGCCACGAGAGGTCGGGGGCATACTGCGTTGCCAACGCCGAGAACCTGTCTCTTGCGGAGGTCCTGTCGTTGCTGAGAAAAGCGATGGGCAAACAGCAGGCGCTGTTCCCCATGCCCACCCAGCTGCTGAACGGCCCACTCATCCTGCTTGGACGGCGTCGCCTTGCCCAGAGCCTGTTTGGCGATCTTGACATCGACAGCAGCGCATTCCAGTCGACTTTCGCCTTCTCGGAGAGCATGGGCATCAGGGAAGCGATACATAAATCCGGCTCGGAATTCGCTCTCTCCAACTAGCTGGATATGTCTGTGTTGCGGCGTCTAGATCCGAGCATCGCGCCACAGATCGATTTCCGAATCCTGATGTCCACGCTATTCCGCGCAAGGTCGCGGCAATCGGATGTGCAGAGGCAACGAGACGGTCAAGGCCCCGGCGAACAATGGCCAGCCGGGGAAGAAACGCCGCGCGAGCGGCAGCAAAAGATCAGGTCGAGTGGGTAATGGCGCTAGATAACTCTTCGAAATCCAAGCTGGTTCAAGGCCTTGCCGACAAGACAGCGATGATCGGCATTGTCGGGCTGGGCTATGTGGGCCTGCCGCTGGTACTGCGCTACGCTGAGGTCGGCTACAAGGTCGTTGGCTTCGACATCGACGCGGAGAAAGTCGAGAAGCTGTCCAGCGGCCAAAGCTACATCAAGCACATTTCGAAGGATCGCTTGCTCGACGCGATCGACCATGGCTTCGAGGCAACTACGGATTTCAGCCGGGCTGCCGAGGTAGACGCTTTGATCCTGTGCGTTCCCACCCCGCTCGACGCACACCGCGAACCTGATTTAAGCTTCGTGCTTGACACCGTGGACTCTCTGCTGCCCCACCTGCGGGAAGGCCAGGTAATGTCGCTTGAAAGCACCACCTATCCTGGGACAACGGATGAGGAGCTGCTGCCGCGTATCGAATCGAGCGGCTTCAAGGTCGGTGAAAACTACTTCCTGGTCTACTCGCCCGAGCGCGAGGATCCGGGCAACGCCAAGTTCAGCACTAACACCATCCCCAAGGTATGCGGGGGCTATTCCCCCGCGTGTCTCGATGTCGGATTGGCGCTCTATGGCCAAGTGATTGACAAGCTGGTCCCGGTAACCTCGACGCGCGCAGCCGAGATGACAAAACTGCTGGAGAACATCCACCGGGCGGTCAACATCGGCCTCGTCAACGAAATGAAGATCGTGGCCGACCGCATGGGGATCGACATCCACGAGGTCATCCGAGCCGCAGCCACCAAACCATTCGGCTTTGTTCCCTATTATCCCGGTCCAGGTCTGGGTGGTCATTGCATTCCGATCGACCCATTCTATCTGACCTGGAAAGCCCGCGAATATGGCGTCACGACCCGGTTCATCGAGTTGGCCGGCGAGGTCAACTCCAACATGCCGGACTATGTCGTTGCCAAGGTCACCGACGCGCTGAACCGTCAACGCAAGGCCGTAAGCGGTTCCTCGGTTCTCGTGCTGGGCGTCGCCTACAAGAAAAATGTCGATGACATGCGCGAGTCACCGTCCGTCATCCTGATGGAGAAGCTTCAGGCGCTTGGCGCCTCCATCGCTTATAACGACCCCTACGTGCCGACATTCCCCAAGCTTCGGAATCACACTCATTTCGATCTGTCCAGCGTCGATCTGAGCGCAGCGAGCCTGAAGAGTTACGACTGCGTGCTGCTCGCAACGGACCACGACGAGTATGACTTCGCGCACATCCTCAAGCATGCCAGGCTCATCGTCGACACTCGCGGGCGATACCTGGAGCCCGCCCCCAATGTTGTGAAGTCCTGATCCATGCGTCTGTTTCCCCCTCCGATCACCGACCGCAACATTCGCATCGCTCTCGTCGGCGCCGGGCGGATCGCGCAGAATCACTTTGCGGCAATAGCTCAGCATGGCAATCGGGCTGAACTCGTGGATGTGTGTGACATCGACCCGACGGCGCTGGCGAAGGCCGTCGAGAAGACTGGCGCCAGGGGCCACGGCAGCCTGGACGAACTGTTGAAGAGCACGGCGGCCGACGTGGTCGTACTGACCACGCCGAGTGGGTTGCACAGCGCGCAGGCGCAGCAGATTGCTGCGTCGGGTCGTAGCGTCATAACGGAAAAGCCGATGTCGACGCGTTGGCGAGACGGCCTCGATATGGTCAAGGCCTGTGACGATGCAAACGTCCGGCTCTTCGTGGTCAAGCAGAACCGTCGCAACGCGACTCTGCAAATGCTCAAGCACGCGGTAGATCAGAAGCGCTTTGGCCGCATCTACATGGTCAATATCAATGTCTTCTGGACGCGCCCGCAGGACTACTACGATGCCGCCAGCTGGCGCGGCACGTGGGAGTTCGATGGCGGCGCCTTCATGAACCAGGCTAGCCACTATGTTGATCTGCTAGACTGGCTGATTGGCCCAATCGAGAGCCTTTATGCCTATACCGGCACCCTGGCGCGCAATATCGAGGTGGAAGACACCGGCGTGGTAAGCATCAAGTGGCGGTCCGGTGCCATGGGGTCCATGAACGTGACCATGCTGACCTACCCGAAGAATCTCGAGGGCAGCATTACCATTATCGGAGAGTCAGGCACGGTCCGAATTGGCGGTGTGGCCGTGAACGAGATACAGCACTGGGAATTCGCAGAACCGCACGAGGACGACGCCCATGTCGCCAGTGCAAGCTACGAAACCACTTCGGTCTATGGGTTTGGCCACCCGCTCTACTATGACAATGTCATTCGCGTTCTGCGCGGCGAGAGCGAGCCGGAAACCGATGGTCGCGAGGGCCTCAAGAGCCTCGAGACGCTGATCGCCATCTACAAATCTGCCCGCGACGGGCAGCGCATCAACCTGCCACTTGACTATTGATGGTCACGATCCACCCAACGGCGATCGTGGACGACGGCGCGATTGTGGGCGATGGCACACGCATCTGGCACTGGGTGCACGTCTGCGGCGGCGCCCAGATCGGCAGCGATTGCTCGCTGGGACAGAACGTCTTTGTGGGCAACGATGTTGTTATTGGCAACAACGTGAAGATCCAGAACAACGTCTCGGTCTATGACGCTGTAAGGCTGGAAGACGACGTGTTCTGCGGTCCGAGCATGGTCTTCACCAATGTCCATAATCCGCGCTCGGCAGTCAGTCGGAAGAGCGAGTATCGGCCGACAGTCGTGCGGCGCGGCGCGACGCTCGGCGCCAACTGTACCGTGGTCTGCGGTGTCACCATTGGCGAGTTTGCCTTTGTTGGCGCCGGCGCCGTGATCACCAAGGACGTGCCGGACTATGCCCTCATGGTCGGGGTCCCAGCCCGGCGCGTCGGTTGGATGTCGGAAAGCGGCACACGCCTCAATGGCACAGGCGTCGTCACGGATGAGGCCGGGACCACCTACCAAATCACCGAGGATACTTGCAGGCGACTATGACCCAGGCGCTTCCCTTCATCGATCTCAAGACACAGTACGCCCTGCTCAAGCAGAGCATCGATGCCCGTATTCAGACCGTGCTCAACCATGCACAGTACATCATGGGCCCGGAAGTCGCCGAAATGGAGCGTAAACTTGCCGAGTATGTCGGCGTGCGCCACTGCGTCAGCGTCTCGTCCGGCACCGAAGCGTTGTTGATCTCCCTCATGGCGCTGGGCGTAGGCCCGGGCGACGAGGTGATCACCTCCCCCTTTACCTTTGCCGCCACTGCAGAAGTGATTGTGCTGGTCGGCGCAACGCCGGTTTTCGTTGATATCGAACCCGACACCTACAATATCGATACTGCGCTGGTCGAACAGGCGATCACCCACAAGACCAGGGCGATAATCCCTGTCTCGCTCTATGGTCAGACATCGGATATGCTGGCCTTGCAGGCGATTGCCGATCGCCACGGCCTTCCAATCATAGAAGATGCTGCTCAGAGCCTTGGCGCTACCCATCACGGCCGCCGCTCCTCGGGGCTGTCCAAGTTTGGCTGCGTCAGCTTTTTTCCTTCCAAACCGCTTGGCTGCTATGGAGACGGTGGGGCTCTGCTGACGGACGACGATCGACTGGCCCAGATTGCTCGCGAGATCCGTACCCACGGCCAGGAGCGCCGCTACTGGCACACTCGCATCGGCGTCGGCGGTCGCATGGACACGCTGCAGTGCGCCATCGTTCTGGCCAAGCTCGAACGCTTCGAGTGGGAGATCGACCAGCGCATCGCCTTGGGCCAACAGTATCTCGAACTGTTGGCCGGTCACAACGCCATCGGCCTGCCGACGGTCCGACGGGGCAACACGTGCGTGTGGGCCCAGTTCACCGTCCGGGTTGCCGATCGCGAGGCGGTGGTTTCTGCCTTAGGCGCGAAAGGCATTCCCACAGCGGTCCACTATCCGGTACCACTCCATAAGCAGCCAGCCTATGCCTCGCTCTGCCGGATGGGATCGCCACTACCGCAGTCCGAGCTGGCTGCCGAAACCGTGCTCAGCCTGCCTTTCCACCCTTACCTCTCCGCGGACACTCAACACATGATTGCCGCGGCTCTGCGCGACTCAGTTGCCTGAGGATCTCACCAAAGCGGCTGGCGCGGTTCGCAAATGGCTGGCTGCAGTCCTGCGCGAGAACAGCTACGCGCGCGACACACTCACGAACACGCTAGGCCTGCTTGCAGCTGCTGCCCTGCCTGTCCTGATCCTGCCCATCCTTGCGCGCCTGTACTCGCCGGAGGACTTCGGACTGCTTGGCGTCACAGCTGCGGCTACGGGACTGGGCACCATTGCATCGACGGGGCGCTACGAGGCAGCCATCCTCCTGCCCAAGCGGGAAACCGATGCCATCGCCGTAGCGATGGTGGCTGCCTGTTTCGTGCTTGCGACGACTGCCCTGTTGGGCGGAGCTGTTTGCGTAGCCTGGCTGATGAATGTCTCTCTGATACGTCAGCATGCGGAACTGGCGATACTGGTGGTCGTTTCCACCTCGTTCGCCGGCAGCGCGCAAATCCTAATCAATTGGGCCATCCGTGGTCGCCGGTTTGCACTTTCGAGCATGGCCCGTATCGCCAGCGCGACTACGACCGCACTGGCCTCGGTGGTATTCGGCCTCCTGGGTGCTGGGGCTGCCGGACTGGCAGCAGCAGCGGCGGCGGGCTACCTCGCAAGTTGCCTTGCGCTGGGCGTGTCGCTGTATCTCCGACGTAACGCTACCGCGATCCCTACTGGCGCCGACATCGTCGCCCAGGCGCGAAAGTACCGCGATTTCCCACTGTTCTCCTTGCCATCGGACCTGGCCAACACCCTGGCTACCAACCTGCCCGTGCTGTTCTTTTCGACCTTCTTCGGAGCCGCAGCAGCAGGATACCTGACGATGTTCCAGCGCATTTGGGCAGGGACGGCTGTTTTGGTTCAAGGGCTGGGCGAGACCTTCCGGCAGCGCGCCGCCAGCGAACGCCACGACACCGGCAGTTTCGTGAACACAATGAACATGACTTTCCGGGCGCTCGCCGCACTCGCCGTGGTGCTGTTCGCGACCCTTCTCGCGCTGGGCCCACTGCTGTTTGAGCTGTTCATGGGGCCCCAGTGGCGAGAGGCCGGCGTGTACGGCCAGATACTGGCGCCTCTCGTCTGCCTGCAGTTCATCGCATCGCCACTGAGTTGGTCGTTCTACCTCGCCGAACGCTTGCGCCTGCTGATGGCCTGGCAATGGTTACTTCTGGCGACTTTCCTCGCCACCTTGTCGATCGGTGGCTACCTATTCGACGCTAAGAATACACTGTTGGGGCTCTCGCTGGTCGGCAGCGTGCTCTACGCCGCGTACACCTTCCTGTCGCTACAGATGGCAGCAACGAACGCAACTGACCGATAGCGCAGGCTTGCCGTCTAGCCGGGACACTATCCCCGCAGCCTGTACTCGGTCGCACGGCGCGGCAGAAAGAGCACGGCCAAGGCGACGAACAACCCCCAGCCCCCGGAGTTAAGCAGTATGCTGAGTGTGTTCTCGAAGGTCAGGGCAATGGCCGCCGCATTTACGGCCAGTGCTGTTACGGGGTTAGGAAACGCGGCGGTCAGCAAGGCGAGCAGCAGGCCCGTGAGCACGCCAGACGCAAGCACTCCCGGCGTTCCGAAGTTGGCGTATCCGTTGATGTAGTTCGCCGCTGAGACGCTACCTCCAATGCCACGGGCATGCAGCTCGGGGAAGTATTTCAGCCATATCTTCTCGGGAATGTAGACAAACTCACAGCCTACTAGAGACGCATACCAGCGGTAACCGCACCCTTTCTCTGAAGGAAAATCGGTCGAGTAGCTCTCCATCCAGAACTTGACGGTCAACCCGTTCTTGTAGAATAGCCGAGCAAGGATCGCTTCGCTCGCGACGTAGACGCCTCGGGCCACGCCAGACGCGCGCTCAACTAGCGAGGCTTCGCCTGCCGGTTCCTCGGTTGATGAGAGTTCGTCCGAGGGGCGTGGGCTCTGCTCAGTGATATGTGGGCTCTGCTCAGTGATATCAAGAGAAAGAGGAGCCGAGAGCGATTTGTCCTGCAGAAGAATGTTCCCGTAGATCACGCCAAGTATGATCAGCGCAGTGATGGCGGCGTGAGCCAGCTTCTTTCCGAAGACCTGGAAGAGCAATGTCGGCACGAAAATGATCACCACCACCGATTTGGTGATCATTCCGAGGGCGAACAGCCCTAGATATACAGCCAGCAGCCAATATGCCTTGCGGCGAAAGATAAATGAATAAAGCAACCACAGCGGCGCTATAGCCTTGATGTAGTACTCTCCCGCGTAGCTAAGGAGGGTTGGAATGCCGTCGTGGAATTCATGCCTCAGGCCTGCGTTAGCAAAATAATCTGCGCTAAGCAGCATGTCATAGGCCGGCACTCGCCCCGCCACCCCGAAGTAAACAACGGGGAACAAAAATACAAAAATATCCACGAGCGTGCTTGCCAGCGGCCTATCCGGCAGCCTCAAGATGTCAGCGACTCGCCCGGTGACCCCGGAGACAAATGACCCAGTCAACGACCTCGATGACAGGTACGACACCCATACCAGGACACCATACAATGCTGTATAGTATATGTAATCATCGCCAGTAACATAGATCACCGACGCCGCATGAATCATGAATACCGCAGAAAAGAACGATACTAGCGGATTTTCTAGTACGAATCCGACTGCAGGACCCATTGCGCGTCTCGCCCACATCGTCAATATCAACCAAACACGACCAAGGAACGCCTCACTTCCAGGAACGACCGCCACCTTGACATTAGATCATGGGTTAGTCGAAACATTTGTGTGTCCTAGGCTGCAGCGAGTCAGTTCGAAGCTAATAGTATGATTTCAATAGTGAACTACGGCATCGGCAACGTTGGTTCGGTCGTGAACATGCTCCGCCACGTCGGCATCGAGGTCGACCTCGTCGCGACGGCCGATGAGGTAGAGCGCTCCAAAGCCCTGGTACTGCCAGGCGTCGGCGCGTTCGGCACCGCAATGCGGGCTCTTCATGAGTGCAAGCTGGTCGACGCTCTCAAGCAAAAGGTCGTCGCGGAGCGTACCCCCATACTCGGCATTTGCCTCGGCATGCAACTTCTGGCGAAGGAGAGTGAGGAGGCGCCCGGTTGCGAGGGGTTAGGATTTGTCGACGCCTCTTTCGTCAAGTTCTCCGACCATCGGACAAGCGAGCGCCTCAAGGTGCCGCATATGGGTTGGAATACTATCGACGTGAAGCGCCCCAACCCGCTGGTTGAGCAGGATGAACAGGAGAGGCGATTCTACTTTGTGCATTCCTACTACGCGCGCTGCAATAATTCCGAAGACGTGATCGCCACGTGCCGCTATGGTGAGGAGTTTGTCTGCATCTACGGGCGGGGCAATGTCTGGGGCACACAGTTCCACCCCGAAAAGAGTCACAAGTTTGGCATGCAGCTGTTGAGCCGCTTCGCGGCCTACGCATGCTGAGACATCGCGTCATCCCTACCTTGCTGCTGCGTAACGGCGGCTTGGTAAAGACGACCAGGTTTTCCAGTCCACGCTATGTCGGCGATCCCCTCAACGCCATCCGCATCTTCAACGAGAAGGAAGTCGACGAGCTGCTGGTGTTCGACATCACCGCGTCACGCGAGCGGCGCGCCCCGAATTTCGAAGCCATCCAGGAGTTGGCCGCAGAGTGCTTCATGCCCTTTTGCTACGGCGGAGGCATTTCCACGATCGAGCATGCAGAGCGGCTTTTTGCCCTTGGGGTTGAGAAGGTGAGCCTACAGACTGCCACCGCCCGAAACCTTGAGCTGATTACACGTATCGCCACGAAGTTCGGCAGTCAGGCAGTAGTGGCCGCAGTTGACGTCAAGAAGAGCTGGGGCTCCGGATACAAGCTCTATTGGTCGGCGAGCGGCCGCACGGAGAGAGACTGGCAGGGCCACCTCCGTCGCGTCGTCGGTGCAGGGGCAGGCGAGGTAGTGCTCAATGCTGTGGATCGGGATGGGACTATGCAAGGGGTTGATGCCGATCTCATCCGCATTGCGTCCAATGACATCGAGGTTCCGCTGGTTGCGCTGGGGGGAGTAGGGAGTCTAGATGACATCCGAGTCGCTATCGAGGCAGGTGCCAGCGCGGTGGCTGCAGGCGCGTTCTTCGTCTACCACGGCAAGCATCGCGCCGTGCTCATCACATATCCACCTTATGCGACGCTCGAGAGGCTGATGCAGAATAGATGACTCGCCCCTACCAAGTGTGCACTCGCTGCGTGATGGATACCTCGGATCCGCAGATCACTTTTGACGAAGAAGGTGTCTGCAGCCATTGTCACAAGTTCGAGGTCGAGACACGCCGGCGCTGGTTTCCCAACGCAGAAGGCGAGCGCCTATGGGCTGAGAAGCTCGACGAAATCAAGGCTGCCGGCCGCGCAAAGGAGTATGACTGCATAATTGGCCTGAGCGGCGGGGTCGACAGTTCCTACCTAGCCTTGCGCGCCAAGGAATGGGGATTGCGACCGCTGGTCGTGCATGTCGATGCTGGCTGGAACAGCGAACTCGCGGTCTCCAATGTCGAGACCATCGTCAAGGCATGCGGCTACGACCTGCACACAATCGTCATCGACTGGGAGGAGATGCGCGATCTTCAGTTGTCCTACCTCAAGTCCGGGGTCTCCAACCAAGACGTACCGCAGGACCACGCCTTCTTTGCGAGCCTCTACCGCTACGCTGTCCGCAACAACGTGAATTACGTCATGAGCGGCGGCAACATCGCGACGGAGGGTATTTTCCCCGACAGCTGGCACGGCAGCGCCATGGATGCGATTAACCTCAAGGCAATCCACAGGCGCTTCGGAACACGCGCGCTAAAGGCCTATCCGACCGTCAGCTTCCTGGAATACTATCTGACGTATCCGTTCGTGCACGGCATGCGGACCGTTCGGCCGCTCAACTTCATGAAGTACGACAAACAGCAGGCTGTCGACACGCTGGTGTCGATCGGCTGGCGCCCTTATGGCCGCAAGCACGGAGAGTCGCGCTTTACTAAGCTGTTTCAGAACTACTACCTGCCTGAGAGGTTCGGCTACGACAAGCGCCGCCCGCATTTGTCGAGCCTGATCGTCTCGGGTCAGATAAGCCGCGACGAGGCTGCCGAGTCGCTAGAGGAGCACCTCTATGCAGCCAAGGACCTCGACTCCGACCTAGCATATTTCTGCAAGAAGCTGGGTATAAGTAGAGACGATTTTGCACGCTACATGGCCGGCCCAAAGCGCTCGTATTCCGACTTTGCCAACTGGGACGGAATGCAACGGGCCATCAAGCAGGCTCAGCAACTCTATCGTCGTGTACGCGGGCGCGACGTAAGGATCTATTCGTGACGTTTCGGGTTGCACACCTGACGTCGGCGCACCCGCGAAACGATGTCAGGATCTTCGTCAAACAATGCCGTAGCCTGCTGGCGAGCGGACATCACGTGTCGCTGATTGTCGCAGACGGTCTTGGTGACGCCATTCACGACGGCGTTGAGGTCCATGACGTGGGCAAGCCCGGCGGCAGGATGGGTCGGGCACTGACCGCGACACGACGTGTACTCGCACGCGCCCGTAGGCTACGTGCCGACATTTATCACCTGCACGATCCGGAGCTCCTGCCCGCGGGGCTCGCGCTCAAGCGCGACGGACGCAAGGTTGTCTTCGACGCGCATGAGGATTTTCCGCGGCAGATTCTCTCGAAGCCATACATCAAGCCTGCATTGCGTCGAGCCATCTCATTGGCCGCCAGCGCTTTTGAAACCTACGCCTGCAAGCGGATCGACCACGTAGTCGGCGCCACTCCCAAGATCGGCCAGAAATTCCGCGACATGGGCGTGCCCACCACCGTGATCAACAACTATCCTCTGCTGGGTGAGCTGGAGACGCCCGTCTCGTGGGACAACAAGGAGCCGGTCGTCTGCTACGTCGGCGGGGTCTCCTCCATCCGCGGCCTCAACGAAGTCGTCTCTGCCCTGCATCTATGCAGTACCGGCGTGCGCCTCGCGCTTGCGGGTGAGTTTGGGGAAAGGGGCTTGCGCGACAGACTCGTGCAGAACTCCGGCTGGGGCGCGGTCGATGAGCTCGGCCAGATCCCGCGCAGCGGTGTGCGTGATGTGATGGCCCGCTCGCTGGCAGGAATCGTGACATTCCTGCCGTTGCCAAACCACATCGACGCGCAGCCAAACAAGATGTTCGAGTATATGTCGGCCGGTATTCCCGTGATCGGATCAAACTTTCCGCTATGGCGCGACATAATCGAGCACAGCGACTGCGGTATCTGCGTAGATCCCGAAGACCCAAGGGCCATCGCGCGGGCAATCGATACGCTCGCAGCCAACCCTCTGCTGGCTCGCCGCCTCGGCGAGAATGGCCGTCGGGCGGTGCACCAGCGCTACAACTGGACCGTCGAGGAACAGCAACTGACAAGCCTGTACGAGCGGCTATTAAGGGATCAACCTACAGCTGCTGAAGCCTCCCCGACCGGCCGGAGCATACTGCCGTGAAGAGCATCGTCACGGTGGTCGGTGCACGCCCCCAGTTTATCAAGGCCGCACCCCTGTCGCGTGCGATTGCAGCGAACGGTACGTTCGAAGAGGCCATTGTTCACACTGGTCAGCACTTTGACGCCAACATGTCGGACGTGTTCTTCGAAGAACTCGGGATCGCGAAACCGGCCCGCTTCCTAGGAATATCGGGTGGCACTCACGGGGCGATGACCGGCGCCATGCTAGCTGCACTCGAGCAGGCGTTCCTTGAACTCAAGCCGGACACAGTCGTTGTCTATGGCGATACCAACTCGACGCTCGCCGGCGCGCTTGCCGCCAGCAAGATGCACATTCCGATTGTTCATGTGGAAGCCGGCCTACGCTCTTTCAATCGGCGCATGCCCGAAGAACAGAACCGCGTCCTTACCGATCATCTGGCGGACCTGCTTTTCGTCCCGTCGGCGGCAGCGGCGCGGAACTTAGCGCGCGAGGGTCTGCCGGCAGAGCGCGTGCACGACGTCGGCGATGTCATGTTCGACGCTATCCGCCAATTCGGCCAGCGTGCGCGTAGTGTGAGCAGCGTTCTAGCGCGCCTTGCCCTGTCGGAGGGCCAGTACGTGCTATCGACGGTTCACCGGGCCGAGAACACCGACGATCCTGCGCGCCTGCTCACGATCATCGACGCTCTTGAGATGGTAGCACGGACGCTCCCTGTGGTCCTGCCCCTGCACCCGCGCGCCCGCGCGGCTCTAGACCGAGCCGGCCGTTGGCCTGACCGGATTCGAGTCGTCGAGCCCGTCGGGTATCTCGACATGATCCGTCTCGAAGGCGCCGCTGCAGTCATTGCCACCGACTCCGGCGGCGTTCAGAAGGAGGCCTACTTCCAGGGTGTCCCTTGCGTGACGCTGCGCGATGAAACCGAGTGGGTAGAATTGCTGGATTGCGGTTGGAACACACTTGCCCCTCCCACCGATACCGTCGCCGTAGCACAAGCTATCCTGGCCGCGCGAGAGCGCCGAGGCGAGGGCGATTCACTCTATGGCCACGGCAACGCGGCGCCCGAGATAGTAAGTATCCTAAGTCAGCACATAAGATAGCGACTTCACCACCCACCTTCCTACTCGAGAAGAGGCGCTTGCCCTGTTGAGGACGAGAACGGACGCACTACCTCAACATCAAATGGTATCTCGATGCAGTGGGGCTCGACTTCACTGATACGCTAGGACGATCAACAACACCCCCCAGCCAAGCGAAGAGCTCGCAACGTGAACGCCTGCATCTGGTACGTCTCGAAGTATATTGCGCTGCCGCGCGAACAAAAGTGGAGCACCCGCGCCTTCTCGATAATGCGAGAGATAAGGAAGAACGGCAACCGCTGTGTCATCCTCACTTCTGACTCCAACCACCTTACGAGTCCTCGGGCAGTTGACGGCGCACAGGCGCGTGAGGTTGTGGACGGGGTTGAGGTCACCAGGTTGCGCACTAAGAAGTACCGAGGCTCCAAGTCGATCTCGCGCGCCATTAGCTGGCTCGATTTCGAGTGGCGGCTCTGGCGCCTGCCGAAGGACGGCCTACCCCGCCCCGACGCGATCATCGTGTCCAGCCTGTCCTTGCTGACGATCTTCAACGGCCTGCTACTCCGGCGCCGCTACGGCTGTCGCCTTATCTTCGAGGTGCGCGACATCTGGCCCCTCACAGTCATCGAGGAAGGCGGATTCAGTCCGTACAATCCATTCGTCCTGACTTTGGGATGGATAGAGAGACTAGCGTATAGGCGCAGCGACGCCGTCGTCGGCACCATGCCCAACCTTGCGGAACACGTTGCCGAGGTGGCTGGATCGGCTGCGCCCGTGTTCTGCATTCCTATGGGCGTGGATGAAGGGGCCGCCGCACAGGCGGCTCCCATGCCCGAAGACTACGCACGGCAGTACCTCCCGGAGAACAAGTTTATCGTCTGTTACGCCGGGACTATTGGCATGGCAAACGCACTGGAGACGCTGTTCGCCTGCGCCAGACGCATGCAGGACAACAGCAACGTTCAATTTCTGGTTGTCGGCGAAGGCGGGCTGAAAGAGACGTTCCAGCGTGAATGCGCCGACCTCGCGAACGTCACCTTTGCACCGGGCGTACCCAAAAACGTGGTGCACTCGGTCCTTGAACGATGCGATCTGCTCTACTTCTCGGTGCGCCCCTCCAAGATCTGGAAGTTTGGCCAATCCCTGAACAAGGTAACAGACTACATGCTGGCAGGCAGGCCAGTTGTCGCCTCCTACTCAGGCTACCCCTCAATGATCAATGAGGCGGCCTCAGGAAGCTATGTGCCGGCAGGGGACGTCGCTGCACTTCGCGCCGAAATCGAACGCTACGCCGCGATGCCGGAAGCGGAGCGCCAAGCAATCGGGATGGCCGGCCGCGAGTGGCTGATCGCCAACCGCAGCTATGCCAGGCTCGGCCGCGACTACCTGGACTTGTGCCTCGGTCCAGACAACAAGGGACCGGGTCAATCACGCTCCGAAGGCAGTGGCGGCACCCCGAGCATCGTCGCAATCTCATAGACCCGAGCGGAGCCTCGACAGCGCCGGACGGCAGTCAGCGCCCGGCACGCCGCCAGCCGAGGCTCGCGACAGCTCGACGCTAGCAATCATTGTAGCCGGGCGGCGCACTAATGCCGGAAATGGCAACTCATACTATCGGAGCACTTCCTTGAGACATTTGCGCATGCCGATTCTTGTTGCAGCTCTCGCAATCTCGGCATTGACGCTGGCTTGGTGGACCAGCTCAAGTCCCGCTCCGCGCTGGGATGCATTGCCGGTCAAGCAATCATCTTCAGTCGTCGACGTCGCACTTCCTTTGGTCGCGCCGTTCTTTTGGTTCTACCCGACCACACGTGAGGTTGCGACAGATTGGGAGGCCATGACTGCCAAAGGAGATCCACTCCGCGTCGCCGAACATCTCTATCGCCGTCTCTACGACTACGCCAGGACCGGAGACCCCGAACTGGGAGACGACGCACGCGCCGGTGTCGACACTCTACTCAAGTGGCCCAACGTTCTTCGGGAGGGCGGGCAGATCGTGCGGTGGAACTATGACTTTGACTATGAAGACCTAAAGAGTGGCTGGTGGTCGGGTATGGATGGCTTTGCTACTCCGCTGGCGCTGTATGCGGCCTCCGAGGTGCTCGAGGACGTAACTTTGCGCACGCTCGCCCTCGCGGCGCTCCGACAGGCGATAAAGTCTCCAACAGCGGGAGGCTCAATCTGGAGAGATGCAAGTGGGTGCTGGCTGTCGGAGTTCAGCTGGCCAAACATGAGTGTCAATGACGAGTACTTCGTACTCAACGGCCATCTATATGGAATGCAGGCACTTTACCTACTCGCATCTGCTACGCAGGATCCCGAGTTAGTGGAGGCATATCAATGCGCCGTAGCAGGTACTAGGGCCAAGGCGGACGCCTTCAATGCGATCCCCGACTGGTCGCTGTACATGCTGAATGAGGCCTCCGTTTCTCCTCCCCACTACGTGATTTTCGAGAGCGTCCAACTCTCCTCACTCGCTGCACTAACAGGCGAGAAGCTCTTTACTGAAATGCAACTGGTGAGGCAACGCGATCTGGCTTTACAGTATCCAGTACACGCGATGGACGACGGAAAGCTGCTTTTCTCCCACGTAGGAGCGCCGCATCCATATCTACTGGACACTTACCCCGTCAGCCTGGAATGCAAGCTGCCAAACGGCGAGCTGTGGCGAACCGAGTCGAACTTCCCGCATCGTCAGGGCGAGGAATTCCTCAAACGCGCCTTCATCGTTGCTACCCCGCCTGCCCCACCCTCATCCTGCAAAGCGATAAGCGACAATGGGGTGCAAGCAACCCTGTTCGAGATGCCTCCGCTACCTGAGCGCCGGGATCAGCACGCTACATTGACCCCAACCGTGAGCGTCGCGTTCGACGCAGTTGCCATTGATGACAGGACCGTGACAGTCGCCCCCCTCTTTTCTGCAGCGGCTGATCCTGCGCACTACACCAGCACCCGCGCAAACATCGCCCTTGAAACTGAAATCCCGATATCAACGACCAGTTTGTTTGGGATTGAGGTATCGCCCTCCCGCGACATCGCTATTGGGATCACTGTGGAAGACGACCATGGGACGCGTGCCACACGCTATTATCCGGGCTTGAGAGCGGGCGAAACCAGCCTAGTGCTGTTGTCGAAGGTCGGCTTCCCAAAATACGAGTCTCTGACAGATCGGTTGTCAAAGCTGACCATCCACGTGTGGACGGATCCGGAAAACCTGCCTGACCAAGGCCCCTTCGAGATGGAACTGGGTAACGTCGTTACCTTCGGCAATACCCTGGCGCTGTATCGGTATCTCGTGGACTCGGGCAGCGTCGTGCCTCAAGGCCAGTAACCGTCAAGCTCAGACGTCGCCAGCCCCGCAAACCGCCAATTTCTAGGACTGGGTGGCCTGACGCTCGCCCGAGAAGGCAGCATCGCGGTACGCCATACGCTTTCCGAGCGCCAACGCGCGCTTTTCTACGGCCCAGTAGAAAACAATACTGAACAGCAGGCTGACCACAAACGCGCTCACCGCAAGCAACACGTCCTGCCAGCTGGCAACAATTTCTCTTTGCTTTCCAGCCAAGGTGAAGCACAGGCTTATGAATAGGGGATGGAACAGATACAGTGTGTACGAGTACCGACCAGCTTCCGTTAGCGCCTTGACGCGGAGCCATTTCGTGCGTTTCTCGCCAGCGCTCTGAATCGCCCAAAGGAGCACTATCGCGTACCCGACAGTTAGATACGTGTGCCCCCACAGATACATCTGCCGGTCGAGGTCGTTTTGTATCACCGCGATGGTTAGTGGCGTCGAGATGACAAAGGCAAGAGCGCATTTCGCGGCCTTCGACGCGTGCTTGAGCAATGCTTGCTTCGCAAGCTTATTCCGCATCGCCAACGCAAGCAGTCCACCGGCACAGAACCCATCCAGCCGAAAAGGCGGCAGGACATAAGGAGCGAGGGAATGGTTCGCGCCAAATAGCAGGTGTGCCGCCCCCCTCGCCAGAATGGAGGTTGCACCAATCGCGAGCAGCAGCGGGACGAGGTATCGGCGCGGTGTGGCTATCATGACCCATGGCGCTATGAGGTAGAACCACTCTTCGATCGCAACTGACCAAGTTACGGAGAATCCCCGTGCGACGGCACTATCCGTGACCGCCATCAGCCAGTTCCACGTAAATGTCACCTGTGCGAGCAGCTGCACTACTGCGCCTGCATTGGTATTGAACGCTGGACTCTCACCAACCCACACATAACAAAGCCAGTACAATGCAATCAGCATTGCGTATGGCGGATAGATCCTCATGAATCGACGCCAGTAAAATACCTTGAGCAGATGCTTGCTATCTCTTTCGTCGACCAGAATTCCGATGATGAGAAAGCCAGACAGCACAAAGAAGAAGTCGACCCCCGTTCTGCCCCATATCGTCAGCGAGCGAACGATGTCATCGCCGGAAAGTGCACCCACGAAGTGCCACAGGAGGACGAAGACGATAGCCAGCCCTCGGAGTCCGTCCAACTCCGAGATTCGGGCGTTGCTTCCCTGATCATGCATACCGCAACCTCCTGCGCGGTCTCACTACACGAGAGCGCTTCCTAGACTCAACCCGAGCGCTGTGGACGCGGGACCTGTCCATAGACGATCGCTGCCTTTGATCGGGATACGGATGTTCGGTCGCCATCGGGTAGCTAGACGCGTTGCGCGGTCCTTGCCTCGATTGAAGAAAGATCCCAGGCGGCTCTCGATCGTGATTAGCAGCGAGATTTTGCAGTGCGTGACCAAAAGCAACGTCGTCAGCACGGGCGATGGTTCAGCGTTGGGTACTGTTCGCTCAATCAGAGCAGGTCCCGAAGACTCCGCTTAACTATTGGTTAATCGCTATTGACGGCGCGGGGCGTGCTGGGGGTACTAAAGCGTACAGGAGGTTCGCCTTGGGGGTGAGATTCTCCGACTTCTGAGTGGCAGTTGTGGCGCCGTTCTGGCTGGCAACCTGCTCGTTTTCGAAAGAAGGGCAGTGCTGTTTTGGGGACGCCGCGGCAACGACATCTCGCCAGACCGGGCTTGAGGACAGTCCTTGCGTGCGTACTGCTCGGGCTTGTTCTGCCCGCCCTTTCGGCCTGCTCCAGTCTTTCGCCGTCGGGGTTCGGGGGTGTTGCCAAGCCGCGGCTCGAGAATGGCGAGGCCGAGCGTCGCGGGCCGGTCATCAATGAGGCCGCCTTCAACAAGACTGCGGTGCAGGCAACGCTTGCACCCTATTCCGGCTTTGTCGGGGAGGTGCGCGTCAACTATGAGGGCGAGCGCCGCGCCGTCGAGAGCGACCTGCGCGACCTGAGCGCTGCGTCGGCCGACTTCAGTCCCAACGAAACCGTTTCGGTCGATTTCACCGACGCCTCGCTGGACTTCATTCTCGAGCAGTTGCTGCGCGGGGCGTTGCAGGTCGACTACATCGCGCCCGCCGACCTGCCCACCGGTATCGACTTCCGCATCGAGACGCCCCTGCCCAAGAGCCGGGTCATCCAGGTGGTACGCGACCTCCTGGCGCGGAACGGGCTCGTGATGCGCCTCATCAATGGCGTCTATCAGATCGGGCCGGCCGAGCTGATCGAGTCGCTGCAGGCCAATTCGAATGCCGGACGGCCCGGCGACGATACGACCAAGATTATTGCGCTCGGCAGCAACAACGCCGCACAGGTGGTGTCCATCGCCTCGCAGCTGCTGCCCCAGAATGTCAGCGTCATGGTGTCGAGCTCGTCGGACAAGGTCGTGGTGCGCGCCAACCAGAACGACATCGCCTCGATCGAGCAGATGCTGCGCCAGCTTGCGCAGATGGCCGTGGGGAGCGACCAGGTCGCGATCATTCCCTTGCGGCGCAGTGCGCCCGAGGCGGTCGCGGCCCAGTTGGGCCAGTTCTATGGCGAGCTGCTCAGTGAAGGCGGCGACTCACGGGTTTCGGTCATTCCGCTGCAGAACCAGCAGGCAATTCTCGTCGGCGCCTCCGACCCGGCGCTGATGCAGGGCGTGCAGCAACTGGCGCAGCAACTCGACCGGTCGGTGACCGATGCCAGCGAATTGCGCGTCGTCGCGCTGACGCACCGCAAGGCAGCGGACCTTGTTCCGCAGCTCGTCCAGCTGTTCGGCTCGACGACGGCGGCGCTGGCCCCGCCGGCAGATACCGGCGCGAAGGGACCGACGACCGGGGTCGCGTCGCGCCTCACCGTGCCGGGCGCCACCCCCCCGAGCGACAATGCCGACGGCACGGGGCTCGCCGTCCCGATGCCGGCCGATGCGCTGCAGGAGGAAGGCGGCAACGGGCCGTTCGCCGCCTCGACCACCGCTGCGCCGCAGAGCGGCGAGACGCGCATCGTCGCCGATGAGAGGACGAACGCGATTCTCGTCTATTCGACCTACTCGGTCTACAAGCGCGTCCGCGAAATGGCGCTGACGCTCGACGTCGCCCAGGCGCAGGTCATCATCGAAGCGACCGTGCTCGAAGTGGAGCTCAACGAGACGATCGAAACGGGCGTGCAGTTCTTCCTGCAGTCGAACGGGTTCTCGATCGGCTCCGGCATACCGGCCGGCAACGCCACTGCGTCGCGCGGCGGCATGGCCGGCTTCAGCGGCTCGGTGGGCGACATCAATGTCGAGGCGGTGGTCAAGGCGCTGCGGCAGGTGACCGACCTCAAGGTCGTCTCGTCGCCCTATCTCACCGTGGTGGACGGGCAGGCGGCGCGGCTGGTGATCGGCGACCAGATTCCGTTCGCCACGAGCGAGCAGACCTCGTCCAATACGGGCGGCACGACGATCACGCGCAATATCGAGATCCTCGATACCGGTGTCGTGCTCGAGATCACGCCACGCATCCACGCCAACAATGCGGTCGACCTCAAGATCGTGCAGTCGGTATCGACGCCGTCAGCGTCGGACGGCACGAACCTCACGCCGGTCGTCGCGACCCGCGATATCTCCTCGCAGATTCTCGCGCAATCGGGCCGCACGCTGCTGCTGGGCGGCATGATCCAGGATCGCCAGCAACTCACCGAGGAGGGCGTGGCCGGGTTGAGCGAAGTGCCGGTGATCGGCGGGCTGTTCCGCCAGAACAAGGGTTCGGCGAAGCGGACCGAACTGCTGGTGCTGATCACGCCGCGCGTCGTGCGCAGTTCCTCGGAGATCGAGAACATCACGAGGCTGCTGCAGAACTCGCAGATTCAGTAGAACTTCTGAGCGCCAGTTGGACGTGGGAGCGAGGGCGTTGGTCAATTGCCGTCGTCGCCCTGGAACGCGGCGCCCAGTTCATAACCGGTACCAGGCCGCTGGTACGTCAAGAGCCAGACTCGGAGATATTCGGGTCCAGTAACTGCTCGGAAGTCGAGCACCTACGCGACGGCTGCAGGACTCCCGGCCGCCCGCGGTGCCGGCGAAGCGATAGCGCCTATTGTGTGCGCCAGTTGAGGCTGGAATCGAACACGTAGGTCGAATAGCCGTCGTCGCGCTGGAAGGCGGCGCCGAGCTCGCCCACCAGCACCAGCCGGCTCGTCGCGTCCGGAGCCGACCCCTCGGCCATCTTCAGGCCGGCCCGGGTCTGGATGTAGCGATCGCCGGCCGTGTTGACGCCGGCGACCTCGATCGGGAAGCTGCCGATGTCGCGAGCGATGTAGCTGACGAAGCTGGGGTTGCGCGAGACCTCGTAGAGATAGGGCGACTGCACCTCGCCGCCCGCAGCCTTGGCGGCACAACTGGCCGTCCATTGCGGACTGAGCGCCGCCTCGAGGATCAGGGCCTGCGTCGGGCGGTCGAGATCGGCGAGCGAGAGCTCGCGGGACACGCTCAGCAGATCGAGCCAGAACAGCGCGCCGGTCACGTTGGATTGGTTGAGACGCGACTGGTACCAGCAGGGCTCGTAGGCATCGGCCTCGGGGACGGCGCCTGCCAGTAACGGAGCGTAGCGCTTTGCCAGCGGCTGGGCCGGTCCGGTGAGGCTGGAGCTTTCGAGCGTCCGCAAATCCTCTCCCAGCGCCGAAGCGGCGGACGAATCGCCCAGAGTGCCCTGCTGCCAGCGCGTGACGAGTTCGCGGCCCAGCAGATTCACATCGGCGGCGGGGATGACGGGGCCGCCACCCGGGGAATCGGAGGTTGGTTCGGAGCCTGCGTCGGTGGGTGCTTCGGGGCGCGTTTCGCGGCTCACTTCGGAGCTCGCCTCAGAGGGCGCCGGTTCGTCATCTGCCACGGGAAGCCCGAGCAGGCCCGCGACGTTGATCCCCTGCCGCTCCTCGCGCGGGCTGGCGTCGCGAGCTTCCGCACTCGCGGCGAGCTGGCTCGATATCTCGTTGGCGAAGACGTCGGAGAGTTCGAAGCTGCCGGTCTTGAGGCGCTGCAGGTCGATGGCGACATCGCCGGTGACGCCGGTGCCGGCACCGAGATAGAGCGCGGCCTTGGGCTGCTCGGCGGCGGCCTCGACCGTGACGCCCGGGCTCTGCAGTTGCACGAAGGATCGCAGCGGGATGATCGACGCGAACTGGGTGGCGTAGGACTGCAGGAACCCGGCCCACGAATCGATCTTTTCGGTCGGCAGCGCACCGCTCGCCTCGATCAACGGACCGTCGATGCGAAGCAGGACGAGCGGCTTGATCTGGGCGCGGTCCGCCAGGGCTTCGACCTCGGCAAGCAAAGTCGGCGCGGTGCGGATCTGCGAATCGATCGATGCAAGGCCCGGAACCTGCTCGCGAACCATTTCGACGAGGCTCGTTGCGCGGTCCGGATCGAGGATGACGCCGGTGAGGGTCAGCACGCCGACCGGCGACAGCGCAAACTCGACGCCCACATTCTCGGTTTCGAGCAGGCTCGCGACTTCCTCCCTGATCGTCGCCAGCACGGTGAGGCGGGTGCGCACGGGGATGCCGGTGGCCTGCACGGCCGCGACAACACCGCGACGCTGAGCGGCGTCGTCCACAAAGCCGGTGAGAGAGAGGCTCTTGTCCAGTTCCTCGGTCAGCGTCAGCCGCGCGCGGAAATCGAATACGGCCAGCGCCTCCTCGACGATCGCGAGACTGGTGCGTACCGCCTCTTCTTCGGGCTTGGGGGCCTTGGGCGCATTGAGCGCGGCAAAGCCAACCCCGACCGAGGCAACGCCGAGCGGAATGGCGATGGCAAGCAGCACCGGCCAATGCCGGCGGGTCTTGGCGGGCTGGGCCTTGCGCGGCTTTGCGGAATAGAGCCCATCGGGGTCGTCGCGCTCGGCATCGGTGATGCTCGCCCAGTTCGCAACGCGTGGTCCGAGCGCAAAGCGCGTCGTCCCCACGGTCACGATGTCGAGCGGCTCGAGATCGACCGGCGCGCCGCCGGCTTCGAGCACAATGCCATTGCGGGTGCGCACCTGTCCGGCGCCGCCGGCGATCTGCATCTTGCCGGCGCGGATAGCGAGACGTGCATGAGCAGGCTTCAGGCTGACATCGAAGAACTGGATGTCGTCTTCGTCGCCCGAGCCGAGTGTGTAGTCACCCTCGCGTAGTGCGATGTCGATACCGGCCTGGACGCCGGTCAATATCTTGAGAACAACCCCCGTCGGATCTATGGCTTCCACCATAACCTGCCCCACCAGTCACGCGGCCGCGCGCCACGCACCCGTCAACTTCACGGCTACCGGATTCTTGCGAGAATCGATAGCGGTTTTCCCCACGGCCCCGTCGGTTAGTGTATCGTTCGCGCGCTTGTTCGCAAATCGTCGCAGTTTGACACTGCTGAGCGTTGCGAAGTCTTGGCATTCCGGAGAAAATGCGGTCGCCGTGATCGCCCGGTGTCTTCCGGAACCGTCGGCGGCGTCTTGGGGGGCATCCGATTTACAGCCGGCTGAGCACATTGCCGCACTTCCGCGCGTCCAGCTTCGGCGGCCTCGATGCAGAGGCCGAGGCGGCGCTCGACGGAGCGACGACGCATCGCATCCTCGGGCCGAACGAGTTCATCTACCTGCAGGACGACGACGCGACCAATCTCTACTTCGTTCGCTCGGGCCATGTGCGGCTTTCCTACCTGCTCGAGGACGGCTCGCCGATCCTGTTCGGGGTGCTGCCGGCCGGCCAGAGTTTTGGCGAACTGGGCATATTCGAGGATGGCCAGCACGCCGACATGGCGACCTCGATCGGCACCAGTTCGGTCTACTGTATCCCGGCTGCGACGTTCCGCTCGCTCCGCGCGCGCTTTCCGGCACTGGGCGAGGCACTGGCGCGCACGATCGCCCATCGCTACCGCTCCTATATCCTGCTCACCCGGATTCTCGGACTCAAAACCCTGCAGGCGCGCCTGTCGCAGTGCCTGCTCCGGGTCGCCGACGGGCTGGGCGACAGGGTCGACACCATGGGCCGCCAGGTCCTCCAGGTCGGCGCGTTCGTTACACAATCCGATCTCGGCTTGATGGCGCGCGGCGCGCGCGGCAATGTCAACCGGGCCCTCAAGGCCTGGGAGAAAGAGGGCTGGATCGCGATTCGCGATCGCAACATCCTCATTCTCGATCGCGACAGTCTCGAAGCCATCGCCATCGACGATGGACTTGCCTGATAATGAGGGAACCGGCCTGATGACCGAGAACGATATTGCAGAGGCCTTCGACTTCACCGACCTGGGCGAGCAGTTGCGCGGGCCGAATGGCGCGGATATTGCCGCCGCCACCATTGCACGACTCGGGCAGCTGAAGGATGGGGTTGCGGGCAAGCTCGCAGGCGGCCTTCCGCCCGGCGAATATGAGCGCCACACGGCGCTTTCCGAGGCGCTTGCGGCGGCTCAGGCTGTCATGGTACGGATTTCGTCACTTATTACAGTAATTCCGGGCGGGACCTTGGGGGCCGCACCCGCAAAGAAGGGGGAATAGCATGCCTGGCAGCACGATTCAAAATTGGGGCAGTGACCTAGTTACTTCAACGGGCGGCGCCGATACGGCAAATTATGTCAGTACGAACGGTTTCGACCTGATCTGGCGGCAGAGGGAACTGCAAGCACAGATGTCGGCAGTTGAGGCCGACATCCGCGAAATCGAGTCCAACGCCAACCTCTCCGACACCGAGAAGATGTTCTCGATGCAGATGGCGATGAATACCTGGTCGGCGATCAGCAACCTGCGCACCAACATGCTGAAGACCGTCGCCGATACGCTCAAGTCGATCGCGCGCAACGTCGCCTGATAGCGGGCTGACGCACGAGTTCCGAGGCACATCCGCCGATCGCGGGTGTGCCTTTTTCGTTGCCCCGGCCGCTCCCTGTCACGTTGATGACTGGCTGCGGCAGGACAGCGTGATAGCTTTCTCCATCGTTCGCCAGCAATGAGCGGAACCATGTCCGGTTCGATCGAGACCCTGCGGCAGAATGTTGCCGCGCTCAACGTCACCTCGCCCACCGGCGCAGAGATCGCCCGCGAGGTGCGCGGCAGCTATCGCGGCGAGCAGGTTGCGACCAGCACCGAGGCCTCCAAGCTCCAGGACGCCGCCGAGGAACTCGGCATGTCGGTCGCGCATCGCGCCGACAAGCGCAGCCTCGACCGGCGCGAGGTGCGCCAGGGCGCGGGAGCGACGCTCGAGGCGCTCGCACGCATCGCCGACTATTACGACAAGCTGCCCGACATGCCGCGCGAGGACCAGTTGCGCAGCCTCGTCGAGCAGCTGGAGAATTTCGAGCGCCTGATGAACGAAGGCGGCAGTGGCGGTGGCGTCACCACCGACGATATCCTCAAGGCGTTGCAGCAGTTCGACGGCGACGTGACGCACCAGTTCGCGGGACTCGACATCGCCCGCGAGTTCTTCGCGACGACCGGCGCCAGCGACGACTTCATGATGCTGCTCGAGCAGGCGCATGCCGAGTTCAGCAAGGGCGATCTCGGGCGCGAAGTGCGCGCCGGACTGGCCTCCGCCAAGGAAGCGGCACAGGCCACCGTCACGCTCGAGACGGATCCGGCGGCGGTGCGCGAAGCCTATCGCTCGCTGCTGCGCGAGACGCGCAACATGGGCCAGCTGTTCCAGGCATTCCAGCGCTTCGACATGATGAAGAACTTCGACGAAGTGGTGAGCCTGTTCATGTCGGTGGCGGGGCAGGACCTCGCGAGCACCGGGCCTTCGACCGACTCCACCTACCTCCACACCCTGCTCACCGAGCTCTCCAAGCTCAAGCTGATGCAGAGCACCGTCAGCATGGCCTTCGATCTGGTCAAGACGACCGACCGCCAGCTTACGTCGGGGGAGCGGCCGGAGGGCACTCCGGCCGACGTCGCCGAGCGCATGCTGCTGTTCGCCTCGAACGCTGCCGCCGGGCCCATGGAAGCGCGCGCCCTGCTGCAGCGCTACCTCAAGTGCTCGCTGGCGAGCCAGCTCGCCTTTGCCAACGGGTTGCGCGGCATGCACGGCGAGCTGCCCGACGAGGTCATGCCGCACCCCCAGGCGCGACTGCAGCAACGCACCGCGCTGCTTTCGATGCTCGATGAGCTCGTCGAGGAGGAAGAGGCCGAGTACGAGGGCCGCGTCACCCGCGAGGACAAGGATCAACGCGACGGCGCGCGCCAGTAGGCCGCGGCCAGCAAGGTGAGATGAATTGGCGTTCTCAAATCAGGCCCTTCAGGCGCTCGAAGGCTTCGCGGCGAGCCTGCAACTGCCGCTGACCCCGGCGGCGGATGGCAGCTACAGCTTCGTGTTCGAGCGGTCGGGCACGCTGACGCTCACGTCCACCGATGACGGGCAGCGCACATTGCTGAGTCTCGCAGCCCGCCCGCATCGGCTGGACGAGGAAATCGAGCAACGGCTGCTGGCGCTGGCCGGGCCGGACTTCACCAGCGAGCGGTTCCTGTCGACGGGGCTGACCCGTGACGGCGAGGCGATGTTCGTGGTCAGCATCGACGACAGCGAGATCAGCCTGCCGACGCTCGAAACCTGCATGCAGCAGCTGTTCGCGGCCCGGTCGGCCATCGCCTGATAGCCAGTCTTTCGTGAAAGTACGCTAGAGCGGCGTCTTCTGCCCCGGCTGCGAGTAGACGCTGGCAGACTCGATTTCGCCCGCCGTATCGACGGTCTGGCCGCGCTTGGCCTTTTCGAGCGTCAGGATGCTCGAGTCGTTGAGATAGTCCTCGAACGCGGCGCCATCGTCCTGCCGGTCGTCCTCGCGGATGTCGTCCCCGACGCGCTGCTGCTCGCGGGGCGCGTTGACGGGCAAGGGATCCTGCGTCCCCTGCTCCGTCTGGAACTGCGGAACGGGGACGCTGCTGGTACGCTGGATCGGGTCGACCATTGGTCAGGCTCCATCAGGGACAGTCGATTGTTTCCCGAGGGGATTGGTTTGTCCAGACCTGTAGCGGCGGCGCTCGATCAGGAGGACGGCGCAGACCCCGAGAATGGGGAAGCCGATAGCGGCCACGGCGCCGAGTGCGGAGGCAATTCGTTCCGCGAGGGAAGCGCCGGCGGCGGGTGCCGGCATGCCATCGGCACCGACCGCGCTCCCCTCCCCCTCCGTTCCGCCATCGAGGAGTTGCGCAAGTCGCTGGCGAAACAGGACCGGCTCTGCCCGCTCCGCATCGAGCGCGAGGAACTCCGGCCTCCACTCCCCGGTGGCATCCCGCAGTGCGCGAGGCACGCTCATTTCCGTGACGGGCCTGTTGCCGAGGACGGCCGTGACGTCGTGATAGAGCGCGTTGGAGAAGACGTAGAGGCGGACGGGTCCGCCAGGGATTGCCAACGAGGCAATCGCGTCCCCCCGCAGGCTTGTCGTGCCTGTCGCCATGCGAACATCGATGCGGTCTGCGAAGAGATCGATGCTCGTGCCGTCCAGCGCAGCATGATCGTGCAGCAGATCGACCAGTTCTCCGGCCGCCTGAACTTGTCGCGCGACGGTGTTCAGGTCCCGTGTCGCTTCGATCGGGCGGGCCGGGAGCGTGTCCGCCTTCTGCGCGAGGCTGAGAAAGATCAGCAGCACCATGAAACAGGCTGCGAACATGCTCGCGGCAAGATCGGCGAGGACTGTGAGGTCGAGCCGCCACGAAGTCATGCGGGCGCCCCCGAGGGTGTGCAGCCGACCCGGACAGGGTCGGCGATGTGGCGGCATTTGGGATCAAGACGCAGTTGCCGGATCGAGGCGATGCCGTGCGCGCCCGCGAGGCTGTTGAACAGGAACGCTGCCTCCTGCCCATCATCGGCGACGAGGAGGAGAACCTCCTCGTTGGATTCGCGCAGCGCCTGCGCCAGGTCCGCATCGGTGAGGATTGCATCGAGCGGCACGAGGCGCTCTTCGCCCTGACCGATGCGCAGCCCGGCAGCTTCGGCAACGAAGACGAGGGCCGGTTCGCTCTCGACGAGGATCGGGGACGTCAGCAGGTCGGACTTCTGCGAGGCAAGCGCGCCCGGGGTGCGGATCGCCGGCGCGAGGGACAGCAGAACGACGATGACGACGGCGACGAGGCTGAAGAGGATGTCGCTCATCGTCGCCGGCAGCGCCGTCAGGCCATCGTCGTCGTCGTCCTCATCGGACATGGCTGCCCGCCGCGAGCAGATGCCGCGTTTCGGCGATCATCTCGCCTTCGCGCCTTTCGATCAGCGCCAGCAGCAGCGAGGCAATGAGGGCGCCGACGAGGCCGATGAGCGTCGTCTCGAACTTCACGGAAAGCCCGACAAGGCTCGCGCCGATATCGAGATTGCCGGCGGCCTCGGGCCCGAGATTTTCCGGCAGACCGCCGATGGCCGCCGTCAGCCCGATGACAGTGCCGAGAAAGCCGAACAGCGGCAGGAAGGAAACGAGCGCGCGGATCAGCCGCCGCGACGCCAGGTGCAGCGCGACCAGCGCCGACTGGTGCCCGAGCAGTTCCTGCAACGGCCGCGTGTGCGAGAAGCGGGAAAGCCGTACGGCGACCTCGCTGGGTGGTGCACTGGCGAGCGTCCGGCGCAATGCGGCAAGCCCCTGCAGATCACCGGCAAGGGCGAGAGCGGCATCGACGATCGCGGCGATGACAATCGCGAACAGGGCGACGATGGCGACGTGAACGAAGGTCTCGCCGGCCAGCGCCCGTCGCGTGATCGACCAGGGATCGAGCGCGTCGGACGACAGGCCGGAGGCGTCGCCTATCAACTGATAGAACACGAGAACGAGGCATGCCCCGGTCACGATCGCGCCCGCCAGCGATTGCGTGCGCGCATGGGCATGGCGCGACGGCTCGCGCCAGAAGGCGACGAAGCGCTGCTCTGCATCGGCCGCCAGCACCCGGCCGGCAAAGAGCAGGACCAGGATCTGCGGCCAGACCATGCTGGCGTGAACGGCCGCCGGGATCGAGGTTCCGGCCCAGACAATCAGACCAAGCGGAAAAGCCAGCGCCACGATTGCCGCAGCGATGGCCGAGAGCCGCGCAAGCACACTCTCGTTCCCGTTCGGTATGCCGAAGCAGGCGAGAACCACGGCCGCGAGCACGAGGGCGGCCCCCGCCGTGAAAGCGATGCCCAGCGCACCCGAGTTGATCGCAAGATAGAGCGAGAAGGCGGTGGCAAGGCAGATGAGATAGGCGCGCCGATGTCGCGAGAGGGCGTCGGCCGTGTCGTGCAGCGCCACGTCGCTCATTCAGCCGCCGAGAGCTGTCCCTGACGGTTCATCCGGATACGCTCGAGAGGCTGGATGTTCGCGCTCGGAGTGAGCTCCTGGTAGGAGAGCACGGCGAGGCTCGGGAAATCGCGCTCGATGATCTTTCGCATGAAGCGGCGAATATCCATGGGCGCGAGAACCACGGGGCTCACTCCCGCCCGCTCGGTGGTGCCGACCGCATCCTTGATGCTGGCGATCATCTCGCGATGCACATCGGGCGAGAGGGCGAGGTAGGAGGCGCCGCTCGTCTGGCGCACCGCGCCGCGCACGGCATCCTCGATGTCCTTGGACAGCAGGTAGGCCGGGATGATGTTCTGGCCGCCCGAGAACTTGTGCGTGATGTAGCGGCCAAGCGCTCCGCGAACGTGCTCGGCGAGCACAATGGGATCCTTCTCGCGCTGCCCCCATGTCACCAGCGCCTCGAGCACGGTGCGCATGTCGCGGATCGAGATCTCCTCGCTGACGAGGCGCTGCAGCACATCGGTTATCGCTGTCGCGGGCAGGATGCGGGTGGCTTCGCGCACGAGCTCGGCGAAGTTCTTCTGCATCTGGTTCATCAGGAACATGGTTTCCTGCACGCCGATGAACTCGGCGGCATTCGCCTTGAGCATGTGGGCGAGATGGAAGGTCAGCATGCTCGACAGCGTCATGACCTGCATGCCGGCCCGCTCCAGCATCGGCAGGTGCTTGACGCTCACCCACAGGCTCGGCGTGTGCGGCAGGAAATCGGCGCCGCGCTCGAACGGGATGTTGAACATGTTGAGATTGGCTTCGGTCTCGCGGACCATCACGAAGCCGGGTCGCGCCTGCCCGGCCGCGACCGGAATCTCGTTGACGAGTATCCGGTACTCGCCGTCCTTGAGGTTCTCGTTCAGCCGCAGGTGAATGCCGGGGAACGGGACGCCAAGATCGAAATAGAGGGCGCGGCGGACGCGCGCCACTTCGCGATCGAGCTTTTCGGGGCGGATGGAGCTGCGCACGCTCGCCGCGATGTCGACGATCAGCGGCACGGTCAGGGCAAAGGTGACGTTCTCGACCGGACCGGTATCTTCGTCGTCGTCGGGGAATTTCTGCGGCGCGGCCTCGGGCGTGAGCGCGCTGGTGAGCGCCGGCATTTCGGCGGAGCGCCGCGTCTGTGTCGCCCTGGTCTGGCGACGCGCCATGAGGAAGCCGCCGCCGCCCGCGATGATCGCGAGCACAAGGAAGACGGGCCAGGGAAAGCCCGGCACCAACGCGAAGATCAGGAGGATCGCGCCCGTCACCTTCAGCGCGTTGGGCTGGTTCAACAACTGCTTGGCGATGTCGCTGCCGAGATCCTTACTGTCCTCGTTGGCGACGCGCGTCACGATGAAGCCGGCGGTGATCGAGACGAACAGCGCCGGGATCTGCTGGATGAGGCCATCGCCGATGGTGAGCAGAGCATAGAGGTTGAGCGCCTCGCCCGCCTCGAGCCCGCGCTGGAACATGCCGATGCTGACGCCGCCGATGAGGTTCACCGCGATGATGATGATGCCGGCGATGGCGTCGCCCTTGACGAACTTCATGGCGCCGTCCATGGCGCCGAAAAGCTGGCTTTCCTGCTCGAGCTTGCTGCGCCGGCGCTTGGCCTCGTCGAGTTCGATCATGCCGGCGCGCATGTCGGAATCGATCGACATCTGCTTGCCGGGCATGGAGTCGAGCGAGAAGCGCGCCGACACTTCGGCGACGCGTTCGGAGCCCTTGGTGATGACCATGAAGTTGACGATGGTCAGGATCAGGAACACCACGAGCCCGACCACCAGATTGCCGCCCACGACGAATTCGCCGAAGGTCTGCACGATATGGCCGGCATCACCCTGGATCAGGATGAGGCGGGTCGTGGTGATGGCAAGGCCGAGCCGGAACAGGGTCGTCAGCAGCAGAATCGACGGGAAGGCGGATAGCTGCGTGACGTCGGTCAGATAGACCGCCGCCATCAACAGGATGACGGTGAGCGCGAGATTGATCGCGATCAGCACGTCCACCAATTCCGTCGGCAGCGGCAGGATCATCATGAAGATGATGCTGATCAGCAGGACCGCGAGCAGCAGATCGGTGCGCTTGGAGAGCGCGACTAGAAATCTTTGCATGCCCGAACCCCGGCCCTTGTTATCCGGCACCGTCGCATGTCTGTTCTGCCGCTTCAATCACCAGCAGAAACAGCTCACTGGACAGTCAAACCCCGAGCCGGAGGCGGTTGCCGACGGTCAGGCCGGGCGACGGAGAACCGGGGGCGGTGGCGTCGAGCCCGTCGAGCGCCTGGACGATGTCGGAGATGGCGGCGAGGAGGCCCCGCGCAACGTCCTCGATGCGGTCGAGGCTGGCATCGCTGGCCTTGTCGCGGTTGAGCAGCATGGTGTGCAGCCTGCCGCTGGCGGCTTTTAGCTCGCTGGCGATATCCTCGAAGCTGCGCTCCACCGCGATTTCGCGCTGCCCCTGCTCGCCGGCAGCGTTCGCATTGGACGTGTTGAAGCTCGAAGCGGCCTGCGCGGCGATCGCCAGCACCATCGTGATGATGTCCTGGAGCTCGGTCAGCCCGTCGCTCACGCGTTGGCCAAGCGTGTTCTGGACGTTGGTGAAGCCGCCGGTGAAGCTCGCATCGATGCTGGCGAAACGGCTGTTGCCGGAGCTTTCGGTATAGGGGTCCGTCCTCAGGGCGCTGAGCTGGCTCCGCATGCTGGTCAGCTTGTCGCCGACGTCAGCGATGAGTATGGCGAGGCCCGTGGCTTCCGCAGTCTCCGCCGGAGTGGTGGCAAGCTGCGCCTGAAGGTCAGCGAGCTGCGCCTCGAGCGTTCCGATCTTCAGTTCGGCGATCGAGATCTCGACCGCCTTGCGCTCGCCCAGTGCCTCGTTGCGCGACGCCTTTACGGTGTCGAGGCTTGCCGTGACGCTGTTGATCTGCGCGAGGATCGCCGGCTTGTCCGCGTCTTTGGCTTTCGCGTAATCGTCCCGCAGGGTGGAGAGCTGCCCCTCGAGGCTGGAAATCTGGGTGTTGTAGCTGGCGATGGTCGCGTTGAGGTCGTTCCTGTCGTCGACCAGTCCGGCGGACGCCTCGCCGTAATCGGCCACACGCTCCGTCACTGTTGCGAGCCCCGCTTCGTTACGGGCGATCGTCTCCCTCAGCGCGTTGACGCCGTAGGCGCCGAGTGCGGAGGCCAGCTTGGCGAGCCCGCTGAGCGTCTTGTTCTTCTCGCTCTCGTCGATCGACAGCTCCAGCGTGAGCGATATCTGGGCGAGGATCGCCGCGATGTCGCCGGACGCCCTGGGCAGGCGCATGCCGAGCATCTCGAAGGCATTGCTGCCAATGCTGTCGTTGACCATCCAGAGCGGCGTGTAGCTCTGGCCGGTCGCTTCCGGCGCCGGGGCCTGAACGTTCTGGATTTCGGGCGTGGTTGTGGGGAGGCTGGGCGTTACGCTGGGAGTGAGGGTTACGTCCGACATTCATGCCTCCGGAGGCGAAGGATCGCGCTGGGGACAAACTACCCGGTCCGCGAGCGGCGGGTGTGCCAAAGATGACGGCTCAGCGCAGGGTAAGGCGCTCGCGTTTCGTGCGCCCGGCCCGCGCTTCCCTGATCTCTTCGGCAAGGGCCTCGATCTCGGCGTGGACCGCGCCCAGCAATGTGCCGATGTTGGCGAACAGATGCGCGATGGACTCCAGCAGCTTCGAGCGATTCGCCGCGCTGGCGGCGAGCTTCAGGATGCGGGCCAGTTGCGTGCGGTTGAGACCGAAATTGGCGAGATAGGTCAGCAAGGCGATGTCGTCCTTGCCGAGCTTTGGGTCCTTGGTTAGCTGCGCGACGAACGCCTTGGCCTCGGGGTCCTGCACCGGCCGCAGCGGAGGCCAGCCGGGCTGGAAGTGCGCGTTGAGGATGAAGGACGCGATGATGCCACCCAGTTCGCTTCGCATGGCGGCCGGGCTGGCAGCGCCCTCCCCCAGCCCGAGGCTCAGGAGGGCGCGCTCGACCACGGCTTCGGTCGAGGCGAGCGCATCGGATGCAGGCGCTTCGGACGAAGCGGCCACAGCATCGGCGATGGTATCGGCGATCGTCGTGCTGGTGGTCCCGGGTGTGGCGGCGACTGCCTCCCGCCGCAGGCCCGGTAACGACACGGCTCCGCTATCTCTGTCGGCATTGATCGATCTGGCGAGGGCAATATCTGCTTCGCCCGGAGCTTCCGACTGCGGCACGGCGGTGCCGGTGGTGCCTGGCATTTGCGGCTTGTGCTCCGTGCCCGCCGTGTGCGGCGGGTGGGGCGAAGCCGCGTCATCGAGCAGTGCCGCCATGGCGGTTTCGGATCTGACGAGCTGAGCGAGCACCTGCCGATAGGCTTCGGGCTGCAGGACCATCGCCTGCGGCAGCTTCATGCCCGCTAGCAGGCCTGCGACACCAGGCGGCTTTGCCTCGGGCTGCGCGAGGCGACCGGCGAGGAGGACATCGTCGGGGCTGGCCTCGGCAGGTTCGGCTTGTCGGTTCAGGGGGCCGGTGGACGTCGTCCCGGTCGGCGGCGGCGATTCTCCGACGAGGTTGCGGGCGATCTCCTGGATGAGCGCCATGCGATCCATCTGGAAGGCGACGCCCAGCCGGGACTCCATCTCACCTCTCCGCCTGTTTCTGGGCGCTCAGCGCCTGCTCCATGCGCGAAATCTCGTCCTTCATGCGCTCGGGCGTCGCTGCATCGGAAAGTCGCCGGAAGCGCCGGAGTTCAGCTTCGGCCGAAATGCGGTCACGGCGCTGGAGGGCAAGCTCGGCCGCATGAAAGGCCGGCACGGCCCAGTCAGGCCTGAGATCGGTGGCCATCGAGAAGGCCAGCGAGGCGCCGGCATAATCGCCCCTGAGACGCAGGCAGACGCCGAGCCCGACCCAGTAGTCGGCTGTCCCTCCCTCGGCGGCGCAAAGGGCCCGAAACAGCGGCTCGGCACGGTCGGGCCGGCCCGCGACGAACCAGCGATGGGCGCGCGCATAGATGAGTTCGGTGACGTCCGGCGGCAGGCCGAGGGCAACCCCGAGGCTCTGCCCCTGCCGCAACCGATCGAAGAGGCGACCGGCATCCACCCCGGCGGCGCCGAGGGCCTCGCCGCAGGTCTGCTCGAGCAGGTCTGCGTCGGTACCGGTGAGTCCGAACAGAGTGCCGGCATATGCCGTTTCGGCCGGTCCTGCGGGTGCGCTCACGGCTCGCCTATGGGGCGGTCGACGCAGCCGCTATGCGACCGAGCAGCAGCTTGGCTTCACCCGCGACTGCCTCATCGGATCCGGCGAGCGCGAGCGCGTCCTCGAGATCTTCCTTGGCTTCGGCGAACGCGCTGATCATCATGCAGCTGCGCCCCGAGAGCAGGTAGCCGCGTGCATCCTTGGGGGCGAGCGCGATCACCGCCGATGCGGCCTGCAGCGCCAGGTGGTGCTCGCCGAGCACGCCGGCGCAATTTGCGAGGCCGATCTGGAAATCGACATTGGCCGGCTCGCACAGCACGAGCGTGACGTAGACGCGCAGCGCCTCGAGAGGCGCTCCGCGTGTCATGTGGTTGCGCGCAACGGAAAGACCGATCCGCAGCTGTTCGGAACTGAGCCCGAGGCGATTGCGCAACTCGCCCCTGAGCAGGGCGGCAAGTGTTTCGTCATCGCCTGTCGGCTGCGTGGCAGATGCAACGCTCATCGTATCCCCCGGTTGTCGCTCGGCGATGCTCAGGGCCGGAAAATCATCGCGGTCCCGAGCGGATCGGACGGCGCCTGCGCCGGCCGTTGCTCCCTGACCGTCGCGACTGTCTTGAATTCCGCCCTGTAGTATTCGGTCGCCTGCAGCACATCCTCTATTATTTTGACCAAGTAATCCAGATTGCCGCGACGGTATGCGTAGGTCGCACGACCCGCGAGCGATTTCTCCCCATTGGGGCGCGACCGCAAATAGACACCGGCCTCGCCGATGGGCACGAACCCGAGGTTGGTCTGGAGCACGCGACGCGTCTGGCGCGCCCGGGCGGCCGGATCGGTGGCAAGCGGCCCGGCGTAGCCCTCAACGATCAGCAGACCGCGGCCGTTGTCCGTGAGATCGAGACTGATGCCGTCGATGCGGAGCTGGATGCGGCCCGGTTCGGTGAAGCGCGGCTCGCCGAGGCCAAGCCGCGCCCACAAGGCGCCGACAGTGGAGGGAAAGTCCTTCACCGGAGCGCGCTCAGACCTTGGTCAGCGAGCGCATGGCGTCGACTTCGGCTTCGCGCATTTCCTTGAGGAAGTTGATGATCTGCTTCATCATGTCGTTGAGGGCTTCCTCCATCTGCTTCTTGTTGTCGGCGATCTGCTGGTATTCCTGGGCCTGGGCAGCATCGCGCGAACCCTCTGCCTCCAGCTTCTTGCCTTCGGCCTGCAGACGCGCATCCGCGGAAGTACCGCCTGCCTTGGTCGCATCGCCAAAGCCGGAGCCCATCTGGCTGATCGCCCCAAAAATCTTGCTCATGTTCTCCGCCTTGCCGAAAGCCTGCTCGGCGGCCTTCATCGCCTGCTTGTTGGCGTCGTTGATCGCCTGCTGCGTCGCTTTCTGGGCATCGCCCATGCCACTGAGCGCCTTGAACGCGCCGGCAAGGTTGACCGCCGCACCCAGGATCTGCAGCCCGGCGCCGACGAGACCCGTGATCAGCGCGGTCGTCGCGCCTTCGATCATCTTGTCGGCGGCCTTGCCGAGCTGGTCGGCCTGGCTCATCAGCTCGCCCTTGGCCTTGTCGCGGGCAAGCAGACGGTCGTTGAGCGCGTTCTGGCGCTGGTCGGCGGTCTGCTCGATCATGAGACGCGCAAGCAGCTTGGCGAGATCGCCGACAAAGGCGACGACATCGCTGTCGACGTTACCGAGCTTGGTCAATGCCGCCTCGAACATGGTCAGCGTCGCCTCGAGCTTGGCCGGCGTATCGACGTCGCCCGGGGTGAGGTTGGCGACCATCTGCTGGAAATCGCCGCGCGAGATGGGAGGCAGGCTGTTGAGCTTGGCCTGGATGCCCGCCTGGACGCTCTGGGCCGTTGCCTCGTCCACCAGAAGCTCTTTGGTTTCCGGGTTGAAGAACGAACTGGGCAGCAGGTTGTAGTTGTTCTGGATGCTCGTCATGACACTGGTCCTCTTGTTCGATGAGCGCTGCGTCGGCCTAGCCGGCGAAACGCGCCTTGCTCATCGTGTTGCCGCGGTCGTTCATCGCCTCGACGATGTCATCGAGGATGGTGTTGAAACGGTCGGACGCCGCCATGAGGCGTGACAGCGCCTGATCGATGAGATCGTCCAGCATCTGGATGACCGCCTCGTCGGTCTTGGTCTGCGCCTCGATCTGCTTGGCCTCGCCGCTCAGTTTGGTGGCCTCTGAGCGCGTCGCGGTGCTGCCCGCATTGCTGACGGCCGTGCCGACCATGTTGGCCGTCTCGGCGATGGAGATGGCCTGGCGGGCGAGCTTGGCGCCCTGGGTCAGCATCTGGTTGGCGAGGGTGAACGCCTCCTTGATGCCCTGGGCGACAGTCCGGCCGGCGTCGACCGCGCTCTTGACCGAGCTGACGATACCCGCACCGCCCGAAGCGATGGCGAGGGCAATGCCGACCACCGCCAGCGCGATGCGGAAGCCCATGTCCGCCTTCGAGGCGGCCTCCTTGGCCTCTTCCTCGGTCTTGCCCTGTTTGATGGCCACGGCATAGGCCGCATGTCCGGCCATGCCCATGCCCGTCGCGTGGGACACCGTGGAATCTATCGCCATGATGATGGCGGTAACCGCGGCTGCGATCAGCAGGCCGCCGACGACTGCGCCGACGCCGGTCGCGATCATCACGGCCGCAAGCGCGATGGCGAGAGCCGCGCCGATCCACTCGAAAGCGAGCTTGATCTTGTCCCAGATGCTGGCGCTCTTCCGCTTGGCCTCGGCCTCATCCATCTTCTTCTGGGCTTCCTCCAGCTTTTCAGTTTTTTCCTTGAGCTGGAGCTTCTTGGTTTCCTGGTCGGTGTTGATCTTGGCCTTCTGGTTGGTCGCCTCGGTGTCGCGCATGGCGACGGCGATCTGAACCAGCAGCACATCGACATCGATGCCGGCGCCGCCCGACATGAAGGCGGTGAGGCTCGCCAGGGCGTTGGCGACCGTTTCCTGGGGCACGGGTGGCGGCGCGTCACCGGCCTGGCCGATGGCGCCGGAGCCGATGCCAGCCTTCTTGGGGTCGAAATTGACGTCGCTGGTGTACTGGTTGGTATTCGGACCGACCGGGGTATTCGACGGGATCGAGCTCATGGTGAGACCCTTGGTGACCGGATGAATGTTCGCTGAGATGGCTTAGTTGACGGCGGGGGCGGCCGAAGCAACTTCGGGAATGGCGAGCAACCTGACCGCCTCCTCGAGATTGCCCGGCTGGCCCTTACCCTCCTGGGCAAATTCCTTGGCGGTGAGGAGGGCGGCCTGCGCCTCCGAGAATTCCTTTGCGGCCAGCAGGCATTCGCCGAGCCGCAGGTAGCCCATCGGATTGGTGGCATCGAGCGCGAGGAACTGCAGGTACATCTGCGCCGCCTTTTCCAGCTCGCCGCGCGTCTGGCAGGCGACGCCCAGCGCATAGAGTGCGCGTTCCTCGAGCGGATCGAGCTGGTTGAGGCGCATCAGCACATCGACGGCCTTGTCGGTTTCCCCGACCTGGAGGAGGCGGCAGCCGAGATCGAGCAGCGCCACCTTCTGCTCCTTGGTGATGCCGAGCACGTCGCCGAGGCTGCGACCGTCCTTGGTCGCTTCCATCAGATCGCGGGTTTTCTCGTCGAGATGTGGAAGCGTGCGCGCGATCACGTCGTTTGCGAATACCGTCGCGTCCCGCAGCGTGTCTTTGTTCGAGAATGGACCGTCGAGGATGGACATGCCGTTTGCTCCCGCCTGTACTGGAGCAACACTAGCGCGGTCCGATCAGCGCGCTGTGTCGTAGATGACAGGCCGCACCACTTGGCGACTATTCCGGCTCTTCGAGGCCGGCTTCGCCGTGCCGCATATAGGCGTCGATCGCATCGCGGGCGCGCGCCTTGTCGCCGAGCTCAAAGAGGCTTCGCGTCTTGAGGTAGCGGCGCATCCGCTGCCGGTCGGTCAGCCTGTAGCTGCCGAAGCGCTCCATCGGGGCGATGCGGTCGAGCCGATCCAGCTCGTCGAGCGTCTCGGCCCACTGCCCATCGGCAAAGCGGAGCACGGCGCGCGCGAGGATCACTTCGACGCTCTCGTCGCCCGTCTCGAACATCGCATCGGCGAGTACGCGGGCGCGATCCACATAGCCGTGGCGCGCGAGCACGAAGATGTTGAGCAGCAGAAAGTCGCGCTGCCGGCGATTCAGCGCGCGCGACGGTTTCGGCCCGACAGGAAGGATGGATTGCGTGCTCATCCGCGCAGCAATGCGGCAAGCGCGGTGCGCACTTCAGCATCGAGCCCGACATCGGCCTCGAGCAGCCGCGCCGCCCGCTCGAACGTTTCGGCCGCCGCGCCGCGCGCGTCACGCGCGCTGCGGCTGAACAGGGTCACCAGGTCCTGCCGCGTCGCGGTGAGCGCCGCGGCGTCGAGCAGGCCGGGATCGAGATCGGCCGGCTGCAGCAGGTCGGGCAGGCGCTCGTCGAGCGAGGGCCGGCGCAGCACCTCGTCGAGCGGCCGATACTGCGGCAGGAAGGCCGGTGCGGCCTTGCCTTCGACAGGCAGATGGAACTCGTCGCCGACATCCCACTGGGTGATGCGCTCGAGCCCGACATCGAGGTTCCTGATCCGGTCGACCATCGCTCAGCCTCAGCCGCCGGCGCGCGAGATGTTGGCGATGATGTCCGCCATCTTCGAGAGCGCATTGTTGGCGAGTTCGAAGTGGCGGTTGCGCTCCTTGTCCAGCGAGTTGATGTCGTTCATCTGTATCTGGCTGTTCTGGTTGATGATCGTCACCGTCTCGGAAAGGCGCGTGCCGTAGGCGGTCCACTGGGTGTGGGTGTATTGCTCCACGTCGTAGTTCTGGTCGTTGCCGGGGACGTGCTTGAAAAAACTGGCGAGCGGCCTGCTGATCGACTTCAGCACTTCCAGTGGATGCTTCTGGCCGGTCCCCAGATTGTTCTCGAACATGGACAGAAGCATCATCTCATCTACGGTGAGGCTGGGCGTCTCGTCTACCGACTTGCCGAGCACCCCGCCCGTGGTCGCGTCCGCCTTGGTGAAGCGGGCCAGGGTCTGGTTGATGATATCCTGGATGGCCGCATAGGTCTTGAGCAGGTCGTTCTGCTGGTTGACCTGTTCGGTCTCGGCGACGACCTCCGCCTCAAGCGAGAGATTGTAGAGGCTCTGGAACTTGTAGACGAGATAGGGAACGTCGAGGTTCTTGCCGTTGAAGATACCATTGTCCGCAACGAGTTTCTCGCGCGCCTTGGCGAGTTCGGCGATGCGCTCTTCCTGCGCGAGGAAGACCGCATAGCCGCGGTTGATCCCGGTCAGGTCGCCCTTCTGGCTGATGACGTCGGTGTAGACTGTGACCGTCGTGTTGGCAGGGTTCCCCATCACCTCGCCCCGCGGGGTCTCCTCCTTGACGTTGTAGAAGGCGAACAGCCGGTTGAAGCGCTCGCGCAGCTCGTCAACCTTCTTCTTGATATCGGCCGGGGACACGATGGCGGAGTTCATTATCTGCCGCTCGAGGATCACGAGCTGGTCGATGAACGTATCCTGGGCGGGCACAGGCAGGTAGTCGTTGCCCTTGTTGGGCGCCCTGGTGTTGGCGATGGCGCTCTTCAGCTCGTAGATATAGTCAACCGGGCTAACAGCCGTGCCGGCCGAATAAGTGGGGGTATGGGCGCCCCCATTAAGGTTCGCTCCGTACGCTTTGAGGCTCGCGGCGCCCACCGTAGCCAGTCCCAGGCTCGCCGCCACCGCGGCAAAGGCGGCAGTCCCCACGACGGCTGCCTGCTCGGCCATTGTCATGCGGGCGATGGCGGCCTTGTCGAGCGACTGGACGATGAAATGCTTGGTCGGATCGCTGGGCGACACTACCGCCGTGAGCAGCGACACACCTGCGGGGACACTGCCGAAGATACTGAGGACCTTGGGGTCGCCGGTGCCATGGGTCTTGATGTACTCGAGCTGATAGGCCGAATGCCAACCCATGAAGCTCGAGATGAAGGCCTTCTTCGCCGCGTCGGACTTCTGCTCCTTGGTGAGGCCGGGCGGGATGGTGGCATCGTCGGTGAACGCGGACGGCCCGGGAAGCGCCGAAGGGGCGGTGTAGAATTCGGCCGGCCGTTCCGCGACCGGCAGCTTGAACTCATCGCCGTCGAGCGAGGGGAACAGCCATTCGGCACTGGTCGTAATGACGGGGGAAGGGGTGCCGCCGGCGCTCCCCGAAAGGTGGTGATAGGGCTTTGGCTCATAGTCGCCGGACGTGCGCTGGATGACGCCGGCGCCTACCGAGACATTGCTCATCGCCTCGGCGTAGATCTTCGGCGTTCCTGGGCCAACAGTAACTGATTTGGGATCGCCGGTGCCCCAACTGGTGACGTAGGCCTGCCGATCCTCCGGCCGCCAGGCGAGGAATATCTTGGGATCGAGGGACGCGGGCGGCTTGTCCTTCTCGCTTTGCAGCGCCGCGCGCCCGGCGTCCGAAACGGAGAAGGCCTCGCCTGTGCTCGTCCCCACCCGCAGCTGCAGGGCGCCGTTGGGCACGATCTCGGCCTTGGTGCCGTTGGGGGCGACGGCCCCCAGATAGACGGGCCCCCCGCCCTTGCTCTGGATGTAGGCAATCTGGCTTTCCCGCGTCCAGACCAGGAAGTCGTTGGGGCTGACAAGTGCGGGATCGGGGAGCTGGGTGGGATCCGAGAACACCAGCGGCCCCGCCGGGTGGGTATAGGTCACCGAGATCGCGGTGGCGGTGGGACCGATGTTGACGCTGTAGGCCGTGGTTGGGCTGCCCCCGGTTCCCTTGGCCTTGATGTAGGCGATCTGGTCGGCCAGCGACCAGTTCATGAACTTCGTGAGGGCAAGATCCTCCGTTGCCGGCGGCGTCGGGCCGGGTTCTCCCGGCCGTATCGTCGACGTCGTGCTGAGGCTGGGGGCCGTGCTCCAGTAGCTCGTGATCGCCATCGTCTGTTCCCTGCCCCCTAGAGTCTCAGCAAAGTGCGTGACGCGCGTTCGCGGCGATCGGCGGCAGATGGCGCCGGTGCGCCCTTCCGCCTGAGCAGCAGCGTGACCCGCGCATCGAGCTGGTCCAGCAGGACCACGATGTCGTCCATGGCACCGGCGCGCGCCATGTCGTCGAGCAGCCCGCGCGCAACGGCATCGTCGCGGACAATCGGCAGCTTCATGATCTCGTCGAGCCTTGCCTGCATCGCCGCGAACACGGCCTCGGCCTCATCCGTTCCGGGGGAACGGGGGATGTCCGCAGGTCCGATGCCGGTTGCTCTTTCTGCGTCGCTCATGCAATTGCCCATCGCGAGGCAAGGTCGAACACCCATGCCCGCAGGCTGACTCTTAGGAGAGGTCAAGTCGGCCCGGTGTGTCATACGGCACAGGGCCGGATCGAGGCCGCGCTAGATTGAGGTGCGGTTGCAGCTTTCGCTCCGCATGGGAATCATCCCAAGAGTTCACGATGAAGCCAGTTTCCGCGGCAGATGGGCCGCGCGCCGAAGTCTCTGCAGCCCTCCCCGCCGTCCCGCCGTCCGTCAGTGTCGACCGCGCGACCCGCGAAGATGTGGCATCGAGCCTGGCCGCGCTGCGCCATGACGCGAAGCATGATGCCGCGGCGAGGGCCGCACTGGCCATGCTGGGCGACGAGACCGAAGCCATCGACAGAATTTCCGCCATCGTCGGTGCTGCCAGTGCGGACGAGAACGGCCTCTACGGGCTTGCGCTGCGTCTCGATGGCGACGGGGACACTGCCGACGCAACCGGTGTGCTCTGCGTTCTCGCGGGTATGCCGGGAGGCGCTGCCGCCGGGCTCCTCGCGCTTGCGGTACTTGCGACGCGCGCGGCGCGGATGGACCTCGCCGCAGCCCTCGTTGCCGCCAATATCGATTCCGAGGAAAGGCATCCACGCGCCTGCAGCCTCGCGGGCATTGTCGAACTTGCCCAGGGCAATCGGTCGGCCGCACAGGCCTGGCTTGCGTCCGCATCCCGCATCGCGCGGCGCCGGCCGGAGTTCAGGCCGGAACTGCAGCTTGCCCAGCGTGCATTGCTGCTGATGCATCTGGGCTGACGGCGGGCGTTGCCGGAGCGGCGGCGCCACACTATTGTTTTGGTTCGATGTCGGGGTGGTAGTTTGGACGATCTACTAGAAACCGAGGATACGCGGCTGTTGACCGAGATCGGCTTCATTGCCCTCTCGGCCGGCCTCGACGGACAGGCCGACGCCATTTTCAAAGGCATTGCCGCTGCCCGTCCCGGTCAGGAGGCCGGGCCGCTCGGGCGTGCGCTGGTTCACATGGCGCGCGGCGAACTCGATGGCGCCATTGCGATATTGCGGGCGTTGCCGCCCAGCGATGCCACCCTCAGCTATCTGGGGCTCGCGCTGGCGCGGCGGGGCGACAAGGCGGAAGCGCAGGCTATCCTGCAGCGCGTGCTGCGGACGTCTTCCGACGGCGCCTTCGTCGAGCTAGCAACTGCAGCACTCCAGGGATTGCCCGACTGACGGACTGGCCCGGATTATTGCATCCGGCCACGCGTCAAATGCCTTTCCATAACAGCCAAGATAGTAATAGACGTTAGCTAGGTCGCCAGTTCTGGGGGAATACAGAGAATGGTTGCGCCCGTCGTATTGCCTGCCAATGGTTTGCCCTTAGTCACCACCAGCGTCGAAGCGCCCGTTCCGGTCGCCCGGATCGATGCGTTCGAACAGGCTCTTGCCCGCCAGACCAACGAGGCGGCTCGGATCGATGTTGCCCAGGCCGGGCCGGTTCCGTCCGTGACGCCGCCCGCCACCGCAACCGATGCGGGGGCTACGGAGCGGGCGCGACAGGGCCTCGGTCTCGATGGCGTCCCGACGGAGTCGGCGCCAAGCGCCGGCGACATGATCCTCGATGGCATGCAGCAGCTGCGCGGCGTGTTCGACGTGCGCGAAGCGCGTATCGCAGAACTGATGAGCAAAGAGACGGTCAATGCGGGAACGATGATGGCCATGCAGATGGAGGTGGCCAACTTCACTCTGCTGGTCGACATCAGCTCCAAGCTCACCGGCAAGACGACGCAGGCGCTCGATACCCTGATGAAAGGCCAGTGAGGGTAGTGGCGCATCTGCTCGATCATTTCGCCGGCCACGCGACGCGTGCCCTGAAGCTCGGGGCTGTGTTGGCGTGCCTCGTGCTCGCCGCCTGCAAGGTGGACCTCTACTCCAACCTGAGCGAGGTGGAAGCCAACCAGATGCTGGCGGTGCTGATGTCCTCCAGCATCGTGGCCGAGAAGGCCCAGGTCGGCGAAGGGTTCCAGGTCCGGGTCGAGCAGAGCGACATGGTGCGGTCCATCGCCGTGCTCACGGCCAAGGGATTTCCCAAGAGCACGCGCGACTCCATCGGAACCGTGTTCCAGAAATCGGGCATCATCTCCTCGCCCTTCGAGGAGCGCGTCCGCTACATCTATGCGCTTGGCGAGGAAGTCGCGCAGACCCTGTCCGAAATCGACGGCGTGGTCACGGCGCGCGTGCATGTGGTGCTGCCCGAGGAGCCGCAGCTCGGCAAGCCGGTAGTGCCGTCCTCTGCGGCGGTGTTCATCAAGCACGAGGCCAATGTCGATCTCGAGTTCCTGGTCCCGCAGATCAGGCGGCTCGTCTCGAGCTCGATCGAGGGGCTGCTCTACAATGCGGTCACGGTTGTGCTCACCGAGGCATCGCCGACCGAGATCGCGCCGGTCGCCAATGAGGAGCGCGTGGTCGACGTCATCCAGGGGCTGGGCGTGCGGGAGGCCAACCTGCCGATGTTCTGGACCATCGTCTACGTCGCGGGCGGCGCAATCGTGGGGCTGCTCGCCCTCGTGATCGCGGCGGCGGTCCTGCTGTTCAGGCGGCGGCGGCCGAGAACAGCGGGCAGTCAGCTGGGTGCAAACGCCGAGGGAACGGCGCTCGAGCCGTCCTGATCGCATCGTTTGGGGGCAGTAATTGGACGCGGCTATCTCATCTTCGGCATATCCGGTCCTAGGCACGCTCAGCAGGCTCGCGGCGGCGCTGTCCGACCCGTTCGCGACCTTTGACCGCGACAACTGGAGTCTGGGGAACCTCTCGCCAACCGAGATGGAAGCGATTGCCGCCGACCCCGCATTTCGCCGCCCGGTGCGCCGGGCCATTGCGGGACATGTGTCGGCGGGCCTCGCCACGCTTTCGCGCGAGGACTTCACCCGGATCGCCAGTGCCCCCGAGGGTCGCCTTGCGATCGCCATGCTGAGCGCCCCGGTCGATGAGGTCTTCGACCTCGCATTGCTCTGTGCCGGCGCGGTGTTTCACCGCGATATCCTCGCCGCCACCGGCAAGCTCGAGCGCGCCGCGCTCCGAGCCAGACTTGGAAGCGATGCCTATCTGCTGGCCACGCAGGAGGCGAGCGGCCTCTACCCCTCCCTTGCTGCGCTTGGCGACGCGCAGCAGTTTCACGCGGCACTCGCCGAAGATGACTCCGACGCAGGGCGCCGCCATTTCATCGGCTCCGGCCTTGGATTGCTGTTCGCCCTGATCGGGCCGGTCGCACCGGCGCTGTGCGACCTCATTGCCCGCCGGCTGCCGCCGGATCGCCGGCCGGCCGCGGCACCATCGGCCAAACCCGGCGACATCGGCCGGCTCCTCCGGCTCATCGACAGGAGGAGGCCGTCATGGCTGGCTACTATCGGCTGAAGGATCTCGGCTTCGCGCTCGCCGCCGGCGCGCATGTGCTTCCCAAGGAAGCGGTGGAACCGATCGCGGCGGCCACCGCGCTCGTCGACGAGGCGCAGCGCTCGGCCGGGCAGATCGTTGCCGAGGCCCGGCAGGCCTACGAAGATGAAAAGCGCCGCGGCTATGAGGAGGGCGTCACGCTCGCCAGGCTCGAGGCCGCGCGCATGCTGCTGGCGGAAACCGACCTGCTCGATCGCAAGCTCGCGGATGCCGAAGCCGGGCTCGCTGATGTGGTCGTCACCGCTGTCCGCCGGCTGGTGCAGGATTTCAGCGACCGCGAGAAGGCGGAGATACTCGTGCGCGCCGCACTCAAGCAGATGCGGCGCGAAAAGAAGGCCGAGCTGCGTGTCTCGCATGCGCAATACGCCGAGCTGCGCGAGTCCATCGGTGGATTGCTGAAGGAGTTCCCCGAGGTCGAGCTGGTGGACGTGGTGGAAGACCCGACGCTGGTTGCTCCACAGGTCATCGTCGAAACCTCGATCGGCCGGGTCGAGGGCGATATCGGCCGCCACCTCGACGAGCTCGAGGACATCGTGGCGGATGCCATCCGTTCAGCTGCCGCTTCTGCCCAGGGCGGAGCGCCGGAATGAACGCAGCCGACACGCAGGACCTGGGCGAGACGGCGGCGGACATCGAGGGCCTCCTCGCCGAACGCCGCCGCCGGATCGGCGGGCGCATCGAGGGACTGCCGGGACGCCTCAAGGCGGGCATCGAGGGCTTTGCTCCCTTCGTGCTGACGGGGCGCGTCCGCAAGGTGGTGGGCACCATCATCCATGCCGCCGTGCCCGATGTGCAGGTGGGCGAGATCGTCGAACTCTACAACCGCTCCAGCGGCAGCAAGCTCCTCGCCGAATGCGTCGGCTTCCTCAACGAGGAGGCCCTACTCTCGCCCATCGGCGAAACGCAGGGCGTGAGCCCGCAGACCGAAGTGCGCCGCACCGGCCGCGTGCAGCAGATCCCCGTCGGCTCCAACCTGATGGGCCGGGTCATCGATGGCATGGGTAACTTCATCGACGGGTTGGACACGCCTTTCACGCCCGAGGCGTTCTACCCGATCTACAAGGATCCGCCCGAGCCGATGACGCGCCGCATCATCGACCAGCCGCTCTCGCTCGGGGTCCGCGCCATCGATGGCATCCTCACCTGTGGCGAAGGCCAGCGCATGGGTGTGTTCGCTGCTGCGGGCGGCGGCAAGTCGACGCTCCTCTCGATGCTGGTAAAGGGGGCGGCGGTCGATGTGACCGTGCTCGCGCTTATCGGCGAACGCGGCCGCGAGGTGCGTGAGTTCATCGAGCATGACCTCGGGCCCGAGGGGATGGCGCGCGCCGTCGTCGTCTGCGCGACCTCCGACAAGAGCTCGATGGAGCGTGCCAAGGCTGCCTTCGCGGCCACCGCGATCGCCGAGTATTTCCGCGATCAGGGCAAGCGGGTGCTGTTCCTCATGGATTCGGTCACGCGCTTTGCCCGCGCCCTGCGCGAGATCGGGCTGGCAGCGGGCGAGCCCCCGACCCGCCGCGGTTTCCCGCCCTCGGTCTTCGCCAACCTGCCCAAGCTGATGGAGCGGGTGGGCATGAACGACAAGGGCTCGATCACCGCGCTCTACACGGTGCTGGTCGAAGGCGACGACATGAACGAGCCCGTCGCCGACGAGACCCGCTCCATTCTCGATGGTCACATCATCCTGTCGCGCAAGCTCGCGAGTGCCAACCACTACCCGGCCATCGACATCCTCAATTCCAAGAGCCGCGTGATGACCGCGGTGACGACCCCCGAGCATCTCGCAATGGCCGGCCGGGTGAACTCCTGGCTCGCCACCTATGCCGATGTGGAGCTGCTGGTCAAAGTCGGCGAGTACAAGAAGGGCAGCGACCCCGATGCCGATCTCGCCATCGCCAAGTACAAGGAAATCAACGCGTTCCTGCAGCAGCGCACGGATGAATTCGACACGTTCGACGCCACGCTCGGCAAGCTCCAGGGGCTGACCAGATGATCGCGCAGATGCGGACGCTGCTGCGCGTCAAGGACCTCAAGCTCGAGCAGGCAGAGCGGGCCATGCAGACCAAGCGGGCGCAGCGCGACGCGGCGCGCCTGGCGCGCGAGGAGGCGGCCCGGATCGTTGCGGAAAGCCAGCGGACCTACGCCGCCCGCGAAGATGCCATCTACGACGACATCATGGGTCGCCAGATCGGACAGGACGCCGTCGACGAAACGCGGGGCCGGGTCGTGCAACTCGAAAAGAGCCATGCTGCGCTGAAGGACGAACTCGAGCGCGAGCTGCATGTGGAAGCACGGCTCGAGCAGGAACTGCTGGCCGCTACGGCCGCCTTCTTCGCGGCGCAACGCGCGCGCGACAAGTTCACGCTCATCACCGACAACCTCCAGCAGGCGGCGAATGCCGTTGCGGAAGGGCGCGAGGAAGTCGAGGTCGAGGATCTCTTCGCACGTCCGCGCCGGAGGGCCGGTTGATGGACGTCAGGCCCCGCCCCTCGCTGATCGAAGATCCGCAGGCCGCCGAGACGCGACGCGGACTGCCCGATCATGCCGACCGCCGCGCCGGCCGGAACGACACGGGTCTCGGAGACGGCATGCGCTCGGGTGAGTTCGGCCTCGGCCAGGACTTTTTCGGCGAGCGCGAACAGGCCTTCGCCCAGCGCCTCAACCACGCGCTCGGCGAGCGCGACGTGAGCGAGCACGCCACGCAGGGCGAAGAGGGATTGTCCCTCCTTGCCGTGGCCGGACTTCCGCTCGCGGGAGCCGGCGTCGTTCCCAGCACGCGCCCCGAGACGGTGGCGGATACGCCGCAGCTCGATGCGATGATCGAGCGGATCGAAAAGGTCCTGACGTCGCGCGGCATCGAAACCTCGCCGGGCAACGTCAGCCTCACGCTCGATTTCGGCGATCTCGGAGGCAGTATCGGCGGCGTGACGATCACGCTGTCGTCGAAAGGCATCGACGTCGTCCTGTCGCGGACCGGCGAAGTTGCCGACGGGTACGTGCAGGCCGCGCAGGTCCTCGCCGACCGGCTGCATGCCCGCTTTCCCAAACGCATCGTGCGCATTCTCGAGGCCGAACCCCAGCGCGAAGCGCCGGCACAGGGCCTTGCCGCGTTTTCCCGACTGCTCGATCCGTCAGGTGATCGCTCGTGACGCTAGCCGTTCTCCTGCCGCGGATCGCCAGTGGCGCGTTCAACACTGAGCTGTGGAACGGGCTCGTCGGCCTTGCCGGCGAGAGCCTGCCGCTGGGCGATGGTGGTGCTGCACTGCGCTTCACGCTGGCCTCGCCGCCTGCCGCCGATGCCTGGCTCGCGACGCTTCAACTGACCGGCGGCGGGACCGCCTATGTGCATGTGCGGGACTTTCCCTTCCGCCAGATGTTCAATATCGGCCTCGAGGCCGCCGACGTCGCAGCGCTGCCCGAAGGCCTGCGGCAGGCGATGCTCGACGGCATGTTTGCCTCCATTCTCGGCGCGTTTCCGCAGCAGGCCCGTGACGCGGTGAGCATCGGCGCGCAAGCGCTGGCCCCGGCGTTCCCCGATCACGCCGCGAGCCATGTGCAGTGGTTCGATGTGGCGCTCCAGCGTCCCGACGGCAGCAGCGTCGCCATCGATGTCGGGTGCGACCGCACGGCGCTGCTGCGGCTGCTCGGCGGCAGCCTCACGAGCTACGCTCCGGCGAACGGGCCGCTGGCCGAACGGGTTGCCCTGTCGGCCTATCCTACGCTCGGACGCGTGGCGTTGGGCTACGACGAGTTCCGGAAGCTCGAGCCCGGCGCAGTGGTGGTTCTGCCGCAACGCCCGGCCGGACAGTTGGCCGTGCGGGTCGACACGGTGACGTATGAATTCTCGCAAACAGACGACGGCTGGGCCTGTCTCGGCGGCCACCCGGCCCTGATCGCCGGGCCTCAGGGGGCACTTATGGACGACACGAACGATCCGGCTGGAGGGCCGGAAAGCAAGCCCGAGGCGGTTTCCGTTTCGGGCCTCAGGATTGCACTCGATTTCGACATCGCGCGCCTTTCGGTGCCGGTGAGCACGCTGTCGCAATGGCAGGCCGGGTCCGTCGTCCCCATCGACGTGCCCGCCATTGGCGACGGCCTCGAGGTGACGATCCGAGCCGATGGCGACGTGATCGGTCAGGGCGACCTGGTGCGGATTGACGACCGCCTGGCGGTCCGCATCACCCGCCTCCTCGTACGCTCGTAGAGCTGGGTCACCGGGGCAGCGATGGTCGATCCGCTCAATCTCATCTTCATCGTGGCTGCGGCCGCGCTCTTTCCGTTCCTTGCCGTGGTCGCGACCAGCTTCATCAAGCTGTCGGTGGTGCTGCTGCTCGTGCGCAACGCCATCGGCGTGCAGAACATTCCGCCGAACATGGCGCTCAATGCGCTCGCCATCATCCTCTCCGGCTACATCATGGCGCCGGTGGTGGTGGAGACCTACAACATCCTTTCCGCCGGCAATTACCAGTACGACACCATGGACGGACTGACCGCCGCCTATCAGGCGGGGCACGGTCCGCTCAGCGAGTTCCTCAACCGCCATGCGGCGGAGCGCGAGAAGGCGTTCTTCCTCCAGGCGGCGAAGACGTTGTGGCCTGCAGAGATGTCGGCGGGCATCGATGCCAACCACATCGTCGTGGTGCTCCCGGCCTTCACGGTGTCCCAGCTGCGCGAAGCGTTCGAGATCGGCTTCCTGCTCTACCTGCCCTTCATCGCCATCGACCTCATCGTCTCGAACATCCTGCTCGCCATGGGCATGATGATGGTCAGCCCGCTGACCATCTCGCTTCCGTTCAAGCTGTTTCTCTTCGTCATGATCGATGGCTGGTCACGGCTCATACTGGGCCTGATCACGACCTACGTTTAAGGAGCCGCACTCATGTCGCCCGATGTCGCGCTGCAGCAGCTCACCGAATCCATGCTGCTCGTCCTGGTGCTCTCGCTGCCGCCGATCATCGTCGCCTCGGTGGTGGGCATCGTCATCAGCCTGCTGCAGGCCCTGACGCAGGTTCAGGAACAGACGGTCTCGTTTGCCATCAAGCTCATCGCCGTCGCGGTCACGATTGCCCTGATGGCGGGCATGCTCGGCTCCGAGATGGTGAACTTCACCAACAAGCTGTTCACGGACTTCCCGAGCATGACATGAACGACCTGAGGGGGGTGATCAGCCTCTATTTCGGCTTCTTCGATCGCGAGATCATCGCCCTGCTGCTCACGCTGCCGCGGCTCTATGCGTTCCTGTCCACGTCGCAGCTTCTGGCCTCGAGCGCCGTTCCACGTCTGGCGCGCGTCGCTGCGATCCTCGTCCTCGCGATTATCGCCGTTCCGATCAATCTCGTTCATGTCGATGCGTTCGACCGCACCATCACCAGCTTCGCCATCTACTTCGTCAAGGAGTACGCCATCGGGTTCGTGCTCGGCTATGTCGTAGGCTGGATCTTCTGGGCGGTGCAGTCGGCGGGCGCGCTGATCGACAACCAGCGCGGCGCGGCCATCGCCGCCTCGATCGATCCGCTCCAGGGCCACGAAACCTCGCCGCTGGGCATCCTGTTCAGCCAGGCGTTCCTGACCTATGTCTTCGTCTCGGGCGCAGCGCTGCCGATCCTCGGGCTGATCTACCAATCGTACAACCTGTGGCCGGCGACACTCGGCATGCCGGTTTTCACCGACCAGTTCCCTGCCCTCGTCCTCAATGTCGCCGACACCGCGATGCGCATCGTCGTCATCATCGCGGCGCCGATCGTGGGCATCATGTTCCTCGCCGAATTTGCCCTCGCGATGGTGAGCCGCTTCGCGCCGCAGGTGCAGGTGTTCATCCTCGCCATGCCGATCAAGAGCGTGCTCGCGATCCTGATCCTTGTCTTCTTCTTCTCGCGCCTGCTCCCCTACGCGGCCGATCAGCTCGGGCTGTTCGATCCGTTCATGCAGCGCTTCTACGAGATCATGCGGTTCCTTTCGGGGGTCGTGACCGACGTGATCGTCGATACCTTGCCGGAGCGCAGGTAGATGGCGGGGAGTTCAGGCGAAAAGACCGAACTTCCGACCCCCAAGAAGGAGCGCGACGCGCGCGAGAAGGGGCAGGTTGCCAAGAGCCAGGACGCGGTGATGACCATCTCGCTGTTCTCGGTCATCGCCTATATCTGGGCAACCTGGGACGCGACCAACGCGCGGTTCGTGGGCATGTTCGACCAGATGACGACCCTCGCCGGGGTCGATTTCAAGACCAATGTGCTGAACGCGGTCACCGTGGTCGGCATCGAGATCAGCTGGGTCATGCTGCCCATACTGGGCGTCGCGGTGCTGACCGGCGTCGCCGCGAACTACTTCCAGATCGGCGCGCTGTTCAGCTTCGATTCGATCACGCCGAAGGGCGAGCGCATCAGCCCGGCCTCGGGCTTCAAGCGCATCTTCTCGATGAAGAGCCTCGTCGAACTGCTGAAGACGATCGCCAAGATCCTGGTCCTGACGGCCCTGCTCTATTTCGTCATCCGCGATTCGATCGCGCCCTATTCCAACTCGCTCGAATGCGGGTTGGTCTGCATGGGGAGCATCACCGTATCGGCGCTCGGCCTCACGCTGGTCTATTCGGGGCTCGCCTTCATTGTCGTGGGCCTGATCGACTTCGTCTATCAGCGCCACACGCACACCAAGAGCCTGATGATGACCAAGGACGAGGTGAAGCGCGAGTACAAGGAGAGCGAAGGCGACCCGCACATCAAGGGCAAGCGCCGGCAGCTCGCGCAGGAATTCGCGATGGGCGACGGCGGGGTCGCGGCGCGCAAGGGCACGGCCGTCGTCGTCAACCCGACGCACTTCGCCGTGGTGATCGAGTATTCACCCGATCGCATGCCGCTGCCGATCGTCACCGCCAAGGGCAGGAACCTCCATGCGCATTACCTGCGCGGAGAGGCCGAGGAAGCGGGCGTACCGATCTTCCACAACGTGCCGCTGGCGCGCGCGCTCTATGCCGATGCCGAGCTCTACGAACCGATCCCCGACGCGCTGTTCGACGCGGTAGCCGAGGTGCTCGCATGGGTGCAGAAGAACCGGCACCTGCTCTACAAGGGCCGGCTCGACCACGGCGTCATCGACATGGCGGCGGGCGACCACAAGGGGACGCGCTAGGGCCTATTTGCTGGGCGCATAGGGCGTGCCTTGTAGGGCGGCCAAGCTGAACATGCTGAACATGTTGCTGCGCATGATGTCCATCTCGCTCCGCCCATCGACGGCATTCTTGGTCGTCAGCCGCTTCACGACATCGGAATCGAAGCGGAGGGTCATGACCGTCATGTCACTGGACCCCCCTGCGATAAACATCATCAGGTTCGACAGTTCGCCCATGCTCGTCTTGTCACGCGTAGTCCCGCCATCTAGGTCGCGGACATGGTTTATGACGCGGCGCAGAAGCACATCCGAACAGATGCGTTTCTTGGCTATTTCTTTGTCTGCCTGGGACAGTTGGCTGGCGTCGATCGCCTTGAATGCGGTCGCCAACAGGTCCTTTGCTTGCTGAGGCAAAGCGGCGGCAGCCGCTGCGATGGTAACCGGGTCGCTGCCGACAAGGCGCCTCCACGCATCCTGGAGAGTGGTGATGCTCTGGTCGACGACCCTGTCATGACCCACCCGGTTGAGCGCTTCGAGATCGAACTTGGTGCGCTTGGGGTCATAGGCAGCATTCGTGAGGGCGACAAACTGGCCTCCCGCCAAGCCCTCGTAGGTGGATTGGGCGAAGTTCGCTCCGAACGCTCCAAGCGTGGTCTGGATGACCGGCGAGGAAGCGTTCTTGTCGCGCAGGAAGTTCCCCATGTTGAAGCTCTTCGTCTCCTCGAGCACGGTGTCATAGACAGTCTTGAGGTCAGGGGTTTGCTGCGGCGCGGATGCCGTCACGTCGGGGAGAATTTCCTCGATAAGCTGGCGTGGCTTCCCCCGAGCCCTCGTGTCCGGCGCGATAGCGTTGGAGAGCGTTTCGGAGTCGGTCTGGAGAGGTGGAGACGGGGGCGGTGCCTGCGTCGGATGGGTCGACCTGATCTGCGGCGCGTCGGGCGGCTCCGAAGCCTGCCGAGCTGGTGATGTCACCTTGCCGAGCCATCCGCTCACGGTCTCCTTTAGCCGGCTCGTGGCCTTGGAGATCTCTTCCCCGATGCCCGTCTTTGCGGCCGGCACCTGCGCGGGCGACGACTGCCCGACCGGGTGAGCCTCTAGTCGGCCACTTCTGTTGCCGGAGCTACTGACCTTGCTGGAACTACTGGGGTTGCCGGAGCTACTGACGCTCTGGTCGTCATTGGATAGTCTGCGGGGGTTCTGATGGCCCCCGGCCTTCCCGATGTCGCTCATGCTCGATCCCTCGTGTCGCTAGACGTTGAAGTGATGAGCCCCCAGTCAAAAGCACGTCGGCCGAGACGTCGCTCGGCGCGTCAGATCATGTGGCCGTTCCAGGTGACAGTCGGCGATCCGTTTTCGACTACCATCAGTTTGCCGAGCCCGGCCTGCGTCCCGTCGATCGTGAAGGACGCATTCGCAGTTCCCTGGATGACCGTCCCTCCCAGCCCGGCGAAGCTGCTGTTGTGATCGTTGGTGCTCGGCCGGCGCATGGTGAAGGGGTAGCTGATGTCGACGCGATAGTCCCCGTTCGGCTGCTTGCTGATGTTCACCTGTGACCTGCCGATTCCGCCGGGATGCACCAGCGAAACGGTGTCGTTGCCGCCCAGCTGGACGCCGTTGGGTTCGCTGAGCGAGTTGGCGATGTTCGGCTTGAAGTCCTGGCCATTCTGCAAGCGGAAGCCCTGGCACAGCGGCGTCGAGAACTGCTGGTTGATGACACTGCTGAGGACGCGCACCACGTTCGCATTGTTGCCGCTCACCGACATCATGGCGTTGGCCACGGACAGGTTCGTCCGCGTCGGCACCTGGTCGGCGCCGTGCTGCCGCTCGATATTGGTGCGCTCGGTCACCGAGTTGTAGGGCGGATTGGTCCCGTTGGTGATCGTGATGTTCATGCGATAGAGGTCTTTGTTCGCCTGCGAGCCGATGGTGACCCCATTCGAGAGCGTCTCGCCGGTCTTGCCGAGCTGACTGTCGCCGATGAACTTCATGACATCGACGAAGCGGGGCGCCGGTAGTCCTGTCTGGCCGGGGAAGATGCCGCCAAGGGTGTTGAGCGTGGTCGTTCCGCCAATGGTGCCGTCCTGGCCCACCGTCGCGCCGGGCGGCAGTTGCGTGAGCAGCGTGGCGCGGTTCTGCGCGGTGTTGCCGCCGGAGCCCGGCGCCAGCTTGATCATCTCCTGCTGCACCAGCGAGAAGGTGGCGTTGCCGTTGCCCTGGCGGAGCTGGAGCAGCTGCGTCGTCTCGGCCTGCGAGAGCGGCTGCAGGGTCGCCTTCATGCCGCTGAGCGTGCCGATGCTGCCGATCGCCTCACGCAGCAGGACTTCGGCTTCCATCTTCTTGCCGGTACCCACCCGGCCGTCGCCGAGGAGCTGGAGCAGGCTCTGCGTCTGGGCGCCGGAAATCCCCCGGGCCGGGTTTCCCAGCTGGGCGCGCAGGTTCGCGACTGTGTCCTCGGCGCGCAGGTTCGCGGCCGCGCGGTCGAGCAGGACGAGATCGCGCCCCTTGACCACCTTATCGAGGTTGAGCCCCGGCTGGTACGTGTTGGCGCGGGTGAACACCTTGGCGCCGAAGCCGGCGCCGTACTCGCGATCGAGGCTCTTCTGGATGTAGGTCGCGCCGGACTGCTTGTTCTTGATCTCGCCCGCCGTATTGAAGGACGACTTCTGATAGAGCACGTCGGTGCCGCTGCTCTTGAGCGCCTTGTCCTTGTGCGACTGGTCGCTGAACTGGGTGACGCGCATGACGTCCGAGAACGTCGAAGTCGGAGTGAGTGCCATCTATCGAGTTCCCTGTGTCTGGTGGTCCGCCTGACCGAATGCGGCGCAGCGTCAGATCTTGAACACGTATGCATCCATGGAAGCGACCGGCGCCTCGCCGGGCGCAGGTTTCGGGTCGCCCGCGAGGGCGCCCTGCCAGGCGACGATCTTGTCCGCGAGGCCGAGGACGATAGTCTTCAGGTCGGAGAGCGCAAGTCCCGCCGCAGGCGTGTCGTAGATCTGCTGGGCCGTGAGATCGGCGTCCAGCGCCAGCCGGACACCGCCCGTCTGGGTCGAGGCCGAGTTGTACTGCAGCATCTGGATGAGCAGGTCCGGCGACGGCGAAGGGCCCAGTGGCGCGATGTCGCCGGTCAGGGTCAGGCGATCGTCGGAAGGCTCGTATTCGAGGCGAAGCGAGAGCCCCTCGGCAAGGACCAGTTCCCACTCGCGCCCCTCGGCGACCTGCAGGACTGCCTCGAGGTCGAGGGCCGGACCGATCTCGCCGATCAGCCGTTTCAGATGCTCCGACATTCGTTTCTCCCCTGCCCGCAAAAACCACTGGCCGGCGCGCCATCACTGCAACCTCGTCCCTGGTCAGGACACGAGGGCATACTCACAGCTTGGAGCCGTTCGTATCCTTGCTGTCGTCGAAGGGACTGACCTTCAGGTCGTCCGGAATGAGCGTGGAACTCAGTTGCGTCGGGGTCGGTGTCGTCAGCTGCTTCACCTCGTCCATGGTGAGGATGAGGCCGTTGTCGGAGCCAGTGTTAGGGGGCGTGTAGGGCGTGCCCTGCCGGCCGGCTTCTCTCAGCATGTCGAGCATGCTGCCGCGCATGGAGTCGTACCGATCGCCGAACGCCTCGACGAAGCCCGGAAACACCGGTTCCTTCTGCACTTGTGTGGGATCGAGCCCGTTGCAGATCGTGGTCATGAACTTGGTGATCTCGATCAGGCTGGCCTTGGCGTTGGGATTGTCCCGCTGCTGCACGGACAGATCCGTCAAGGCTGGCGAGATACACCGCAGCACGACGTCGGAGAGGAAGGTATCCTTCAGCTTGCCCTTCACGTCGTCCGGAATGTTGCTGTCGTCGATGGCCTTGAGACCGGACGCGATGTAGTTCTTCACCTCATCCGGCAGCCCGGTGGCGATCTGCTTGGAGGACTGCGGGTCGCTGCCGAAAAGCTTGTCCCAGCAGTCCTGGATGACCTTCATGCTCTCGCCGGCCTTCCCGGGGTCAACAAGCTTGGGGAAGCTGGACGTGCCGAGAAGCCTGCCTTCCGAGCCCTCCATCCCCTTGAAGATGTCCTCGCCGCCCTCGTAGTTCTGCAGGCGGAAGGCAACGGTGCTGTCCTGCGGCAGGGAGTTGAGGACGCTTTGCCCCCAGCTCTGGGCGAACGGCTTGAACTCCTGCTTGATGCCGTACTTGTTCGGTGACTCGGCGCCGCGCAGGAAGGTGCCCTCCAGCGTCCCGAGGGGCGCCTGATCGATGATGCCCTTCAGCGCATCGTAGTATTCGCCGACGTTCTTGGGCGCGCTCGACTGCGTTTTTCCGACCTCGCCCGTCTGGGCGGTCCCCGTCGTCTGGGTCGTCGGCCGCGGGGTGGGCTGCTGCGCCGGCGCGGTAAGCCGGCTGAAGAAGTTCGAGATCGACTCGCCGACCGAGGAGAAGAACTTGGGCAGCGTGTTGGTGAAGAAGTTGGCGATCTTGTCGCCGATCCCGCTTCCCTTGGCCGGGGTCTGCGCAGTCTGGGCCTGCGTCACCGCGTGGCCGCCGAGGTCACCGACCTTGCCGGTGCCGCCGACATTCTGGTCGACAACGGTCGGCTGGATGCCCCTCGAGCCACCGATGTTTCCGATATCGCTCATGATCAATCCCTGAATTGACGTGTCGATGGATGTCGAAGTGGTCAGCCCCGGAAGACGAGTTCACCGATCTCGAGGGCCGGAGAAGACGTGCTGCGTGACGCGACCGAGCGCACGGCCTCGGCGGAGTTCCAGAAGGTCACGTATTTGAGAAAGCCGATGATGCGCTCGCCGAACTGCGTGTCGCTCAGCTGCTCGACATCGATGCGCTCGCACAGCACGAAACTGTTCCGGCCGGGCGCAACGGCGAGGCGGGCGGAACCCGTGCCCTCGCCCAGATGATTGCTCTCGAGCAGGCGGCGCAGCGTTTCGGCGTCGTTGGCGCTGCCGAGCCCACCGAGGTCCGACCAGACCTCGAGCGTCTTGTCGTCGACCTTGGCCAGGTTGATCGGCGTCTCGCCGTCGAAGACCAGGGTGAGGTTGCCGGCAGCGTCGAAATCCAGCCCCGGCAGCTTCGTGAGCTGGCGCAGATTGTCGATGGCGTGGTTGACGTCGCGCACTTGCCTCTCCCCGTGACGAGCGATTGCCGTGCACTCTGTCTACTTCGACCATCGGCGACGCATTGTGCCGGACGTCACACTGGACGTGAGAGCACGCGCCGGCCTGCGGCGCGTTCCCTCTTCTCGAGCCGCTACCCGCGCGGGGTTGGCGGCAGGGGCGGCATCTTGATGTCGCCCCCCGTCAGCGCCTCCACCTCCTCCATCGTGAGGGTGAGGCTCTCCGGAGTGGGCGTCGAGGAGGTCGACGGCGTGGTTCCCGACGACTGCGGCATCAGGCCGGCCAGCGCCCGGCGCGCCTCGGCGATCTTCTGCGGGTCCCCGCTCTTCAACGCCACGATCATGCCGCGCGCTTCGTCGCTGTCCACGCCGCCGCGTTTGCCAAGCGTGGGATGGTCAAGAAGCTGTCCCGCGCTCCAGCGGTCGCGCGGATCGGGCATCAGCATCCTGGTCAGCAGGTCGTCGACCTGGTCGTTGCCGGTCTTGAGGCCGACCGATCCCGGCTGAGGCATGTCGACCACCTCCGTCACGTCGACCATGCCGATACCGCCCGGCCCGGGCCCCTTCCTCGTGAGGGTTACCTGGATCGGATCGGACAGCGGCTGGCTGTTGCGGTTGCCACCGAACGCGATCAGGTCGTCGCGGGTGTCGTAGTTCGTCTTGTTGTCGCCGACGAGCTTGCCGGTGAACATGTGGAGAAGCGACGAGCCGAGGCCCCAGATGTCGACAGTGCGGTCGAAGAACAGCATCGACTTGTCCGACTTGGCCTGCTCTTCGATCTCCCCGAGCGGGGTGGAAAACACGTTCCGTGCCATCGCAAGCACGAGGTTGTCCTTCCTGGGACCACCCGGCAGCACATTCTGCAGCTTCTCGATGAATGGCTTCATCAGGCGCTGGCCGGTTTCCTCTGCCAGGTCCTTCACCCGCTGCATCACGTCTTCGGAGCGGACCAGTTCGGGGGCCTTGAAAGCCAGGTTGTCGACCTGTCCGGTGACCTGGTCGAGGCCCTTGGTCTCACCCATCTTCATGGTCAGCCCAAAGTCGCCCACCTTGGCCGTGCCGTCGGGGCCGATGAAGCAGTTGGGCGTCTTGAAGTCGAAATGCGTCATGCCCTGGTTCTGGTGCATGAAGTCGAGGCCGCGCAGCATGTCCTTGACGAGGGTCAGCCGCAGGACGTTCGCCTCGGCCAGCGTCAGCTGCCCGTCCTCGACCGCTTTCAGGAGCTTCTCGCCCATGGCGTGGACGTCGCCGTTGGGTGCGATTTCCATCGCGACGGCGAAGTTCCCATCCGGCATGCGCATGTGGCCGGAATAGCCGACGATCTGCTTGCAGCCATCGCCATAGGCCTTCTGGTGCAGGGTGATCTCATCGCCCGCGGACTTCACCAGCTTTGCGTAGTCGTCGACCTGCCGGTCCTGGCTGCCCTTCAGGTAGTTCGCGCCCTCCAGCTCCCGCGTCACCTTCAGGGCGATCTTGCTGTTGGCATCGTCGACCGAGACGTACTCAAAAACGTCGGCAAATCCGCCGGCACCGAGGAAGGCGGTTGGCTTGTACTGCTTGCCGCCCAACTCGATGTAGGGCATGTCCCTCTCGATGGCCTTCCCGTTCTGGTCCTTCCATTTCACCTGCTCCGTCTGGTCGATGATCTTGTCCGGCAGGACCTGGGAGGCGGCGCGCCGGAATGCGCCCGCGACCAGATTGTCGAGCGTGCCGTCCTCGATGGTAGGCGCAGGGTCCATTGCCCCGATGGCTGCCCTGAGCGACTCCCTGAGTTCCAGGGTCAGCTTGATGCCGTCGGACAGCGCGAAGCCCTCGCGGTCCACAAGGCTCGGGTTGCCGGCCAGGAACTTCTTGAGGATCGCGTCGCCCAGCTGCTTTTGCAGGTCACCGGTGCCTTCCGGATCGAGGGACAGCAGCCGAGCGGTATCGGTGATCGCCTTGTCGTTCGGGGTCATGCCCAGCGACTGCAGGCTCGGACTGCCGGACTCGGACGTGACCTTGACGGTGTCCTTGGGCAGGCTTCGGATGGCCATGAACAGACCGCCGAGAAAGCCGGCCGTCTTGCCCTGCGGCTGCTGCGAATGATGCCCGATCGCCGAACTGATGCGATCGGTCAGCGCCTTGCGCAGCTTCAGCGGCGAGTCGTTCAGGGCCTCACCAAGGGCGTTCTGGATGGCGTCGAGCGCCCGGCTCTCCCGGCGCTCGGTCCGGCCGAGCTGGCGATCGATGAAGGCCGACAGCTTGTCGAGAAGGCCCTTGGGCTGCGGCTTCTCATACAGGACGACCTCGCCTGCCTTGTTGTGGCGGGCGAGGACCTTGCGGTCCTGGTTGACGTCGTTGGTCAGGAAGTTCTCGATCTGCTGGGCCGTGGTGCCCTGCCGGATGGTGAATTCGTTCGCCATGACAGCCCCCTCAGGCGCGGATGAAGTCGCCGGCGGCAATGGGTGCCGGAGCGGCTGCCTCGCTGGCCGTGGATTGCAGGAAACCCCGCCAGATATCGGTAAGGCTCGCGAGGTTCGCGGCCACGGTGGCAATGGATCGCGCGTTGATCTCGTTGCCGGTGAGGTCGACGAACTGTACGACGCTCCCCTTTCGGCCGGTCAGCGCCATGCGCACGCCGCCCGTTTCCCGCCAGAGCAGGTTGTAGCTCAGGAGCGTCTCGTAGACCTCGAGGGCGCGAGAAGGGGGCGGCGCGCCGATTTCGACTGACAGCGCGATCCGATCTCGATCCTCGTCCCGCTCCACCAGCACATCGACCTGTTCGAAGCGGATCGCATAGGCGCCGTCCGGCGTCTTGAGGCAGGCAAGGATCATGTCGTCCAGCGGACCGACCTCGCCCATCAGACGGTCAAACTCGATATCTTCCATAGTCTCCCCGGCGACCCTTGAAGCGTCCACGACGCATGGCAAATCATCGACCCGCAAACTGCCATCGGCCGACCCGGCGCGGTGTGACGAACATAACACTGCATTGCCGACGGCCGAGGCGGGGGGAGGGACGCAAGAGCGAGGAAACGAGGGGCAGGCTGTTCCAGCGCGGAGGGCCCAGGCCCTTGGCCTTGGGAGGCATCCATCGCCAACGGGCTGAGGCCCGATCGCTAGAAGCAGTAGAGGTGCCTCGATGGAGGTGTCAGCTCCTCGCGTCGCGCGCTGCCTGGGATCGCTTGGTTGCCTGCGAGACCCTTCCGACCTTCGCCGGATTGACCCTGGTTTGCCGCTTCGGGTTGCTGATCTTCGTCATGCCCGTGTGCGGCGAGCGGCCCGAGTCAGGATGGTGCACCGACTCCCCCGCCCTGCGCATTTCCAGAGCCCTGCGCGCATTGTCGGAATGCACACTGCGAGCCGTCAGCTTTTCGAGCCGGCTCGTCTCCCGGTTGACGCGCTGGAGGGCGGCGGCGAACACCTGCTTCCGCCTGAGAGACTGCTCGGCCGTGCCGGGAAAGCTCCCGCCCCTCGCGGCGTTGGCCTTGCCTCGCACTTCCCTCCGCCTTTGCCAGGCGAGAGTGCGCTCCTTGTCGCGAAGGTCACGAACACGCTTCTGGACCGACCGGAGTTCCTCCCCGGAGAGCTCGTAGATCTCAGGGTGATGGGATCGACGAACGAGTTCGAACTCGTCGTGGGACAGCAGGCTCGTTTCCGCCTTGCTTGGGACCGTCATCGCACGCTCCTCACTTACACTGCAGTAAACGAAACCATAGCCCGGACTCCGGACCAAATCTATCAATAGATGCGTAGACGACGTATAGATATGTCGTAAATGTCGAAAATAATTACCGAGCCGACATTAGAGAATATCTGAGGTTGTTCGACCTAACTGACGGCTGGCTATCGTGATCCTCATATTCGTCACATACCCGTTGATCGCATCGCCTCGCTCAGCAGCGCGCCAAGGGCCGCGAATAACAAGGTGTAGGTCATGGCTGCGTCAACTGAAGCGCGCAAGACCGTCATGCAGAGGTTTCTCGATGGCGTCGAGCGGGTCGGCAACATGGTGCCTCACCCGGTCATCATATTCCTCATCCTCATAGCCATCGTAATCGTGCTGTCGGTGGTCCTGAGTTTCTTGGGGACGTCGATAAGCTTCGAGGCCATCAACCCCGAAACCAACGAAATAGAGCAGCAGGAAGTGGCAATCCGCAGCCTGCTCGACATCGAAGGCATCCGCTTTCTCTATGAATCGCTGATACCCAACTTCATGGGGTTCACTGCCGTCGGGCTGATGATCGGCGCGATGATTGGCGCGGGCGTCGCCGAAGAGTCCGGCCTCGTTTCGGCGCTGATCCGAAAGCTGGTCGCGGTGTCACCTGGCTGGGCACTCGCCTACATCCTTGCCTTCGTGGGCATCCTCTCCAGTATCGCCGCCGATGCCGGCTACCTGGTGCTGCTGCCGCTGGCCGGCGTGGCGTTCCTCACCGTCGGGCGGCATCCCCTCGCTGGCCTGGCGCTCGGTTTTGCGGCCGTCGCTGGCGCCTTCACCGTAAACGTGGTCATCAAGCCGCTCGATGCGGTCCTCGTTGAATTTACCAACGACGCCGCCCGGCTGGTCGATGCGAATGCGAGCGTCGGTCTTGCATCCAACATCTGGTTCTCGATTGCCTCGGTGGTACTCCTCACGGGCGTCATCGCCATCATCAACAACAAGATGATCGAGCCCCGGCTGGGCAAGTATGCTCCCGACGATGCGACGGTCCCGGCTCACGAGGCCGTCGACGCCAAGCTCTCCCCCGAGGAGTCCCGCGGACTGCGGTTCGCGCTGTTCGGGCTGATCGGGCTCATCGTCGTCTTCCTGCTGCTGACGGTTCCCGCCGGGGCCCCGCTGCGCGACCCGGTCACCGGCGATCTCATCGGCAGTTCGCCGTTCATGAACGGGCTGATCACCCTCATCATCCTGATGTTCCTCGTGACCGGCTGGGCATACGGTATCGGCGCGGGCACGCTGCGCACCTTGTCCGATGTCATCGCGGCCATGGAGAAGGCGGTCACCGGGCTCGGCCCGACGATCTTCCTGTTCTTCGTCCTCAGCCAGTTCGTCGCCTACTTCACCTATACCAACATCGGCACGGTGCTGGCGCTCAGCCTCGGCGGCGTGCTCCAGAGCGCGCAGTTCGGGCCCCTGCCGCTGCTGATCGGCTTCATCGTCGTCGTCGCCGTCATCGACCTGCTGTTGACGGGCGCCATCGCCAAATGGGCGATCTTTGCGCCCATCTTCGTGCCGCTGCTGATGAAGCTCGGCGTCGAGCCCGAGGCGGTTCTTGCCGGCTATCGGGTCGGCGACTCGCCGATGAATGCCATCACGCCGCTCAACGCCTATTTCGCGCTGATGGTCGGCTTTGCCCAGCGATACGACAAGCACGCGGGGGTCGGCACCGTTGTCTCGCTGATGCTGCCCTATACCGCCGTGATGTTTGTCGCGTGGACGGCCCTGTTCGCCCTTTGGCAGATCCTGGGACTGCCCTGGGGGCTGTGACGTCGCTTCGAAGATCACCCTGACTGATGGGATGAACGCCATGAACGACCGGTCCATTCCGCTGGATGTAGCCGCGGCCGAAAAGCACCTGATGGACTTCCTCTCCGTCGAGGGGATAACCGGCGAAGAGGCCAACATTGCCGCGGCCGTCAGCAAGGCCCTGATCGCCGCTGGCGTTCCCGCCGATGCGATCCGCTTCGACGACGCGAACAAGCGCATCCCGCTCCCTACGCAGACCGGCAACCTGATAGTGGACTTGCCCGGCACCCGGCCCGGACCGCGCCTGCTGTTCTCCACGCACCTCGACACCGTGCCGCTATGTGCCGGAGCCAAGCCGCGACGCGAGGGCGATCGTATCGTCTCCGACGGGACCACGGCCCTCGGAGGTGATGCCCGGACCGGGGTTGCCGCCCTTGTCGTCGTCGCCGAGACGCTCCTCAAGCATGGCCTGCCGCATCCGCCGATCACGCTGCTGTTCACCGTTCGCGAGGAGAGCGGCCTGCACGGGGCGCGCGAGCTCGACCCGGCCCAGCTGGGCGGCGCCGTCATGTGCGTGAACATCGACGGCCAGGCATCCTCGGACCTGATCGTCGGGGCAGTCGGTCAGGAGAACTGGGAAGTCGAGATAACCGGCAAGGCGTCCCATGCCGGCGTGGCGCCCGAAAAGGGCATCTCCGCGACGCTGGTGGGCGCCATCGGCCTGACCCGGGCGCGGGAGGAGGGCTGGTTCGGCAAGGTGGTCAAGCCAGATGGACGCGGCACAAGCAATGTCGGCATTTTCGGCGGCAGGGATGGTGGGCCGGCCGGCGACGCCACCAACGTGGTCACCGACTATGCGTTCATCAAAGGCGAGGCCCGCAGTCCGGAAGCAAGCTTCGCAGTCCGGATCGCCGATGGCTTCGGCCGGGCGTTCGAACAGGCGCGGACCGAGGTGCCGGACGATCAGGGCGGAACCGCCGAGGTTCGCTTCACCCGCAAGACATCGTATCCGCCGTTCGAGCTGACGCAGGAAAGCCCTGTCGTCATGCGCGTTGCCCGGGCGATGAAGCAGCTGGGCATCACGCCCAACTACCAGTTCTCGAACGGCGGCCTCGATGCCAACTGGCTCGACAAGCACGGCATCCCTACCGTGACTATCGGCGCAGGGCAGGCCGAGATCCACACCATCAAGGAGTACGTCAACCTTCCCGAGTTCGAGAAGGGCTGCCGCCTGGCCATCCTGGCCGCCACCATCGAGGACTGAACATCAACCGCCGCGCAGAGGGGCTGATCGATTGAGCCAGATTGGCCGTCATAGTCGCGGTCGCGGTAGTCTTGTTCGTTTCCAACAAGCTGCCCGTGGTCGTCGTTGCCATGATGATCACGCTGGCGCTCTGGCTGACCGGCCTGCTCACCATCGAGCAATCCCTGTCCGGCTTCGGCGATCCGGCCGTCATCTTCATTGCCACGCTCTTTGTCGTCAGCGCCGGCCTCGAGGTGACCGGGGTCACCGCCTGGGCGGGTCAACTGCTCATCCGTGGGGCAGGCGAGCACAGCCGCGCCCGCCTGCTTCTGCTCATGATGCTGCTGGTCTCGCTGCTGACGGCGCTGATCAGCGTGAACGGCGCCGTGGCGGCCCTGCTTCCGGTCGTCGTTGTGACTGCCGTCAGGCTCAAGCGGCTCGCCTCCCAGTTGCTGCTGCCGATGGTCTTTGCCGCGCACGCCGGCTCGCTCCTGGCCCTGACCGGCTCGCCGGTCAATGTCCTCGTGTCCGAAGCAAGCGGCGACGCGGGCAGCGGCACTTTTGGCGTCTTCGAGTTTGCATTGGTCGGCCTGCCGCTGCTGGCGGGCACGATGCTGATCATCATCCTGTTCGGCGCGCGCCTCCTGCCCCAGCGGAACGGTGCGACGATGCCCGCCGATTTCAGCCGCCATGCCAAGACCCTTGTCGAGCAGTACGGCCTCGCCTCCGGCATCTTCAGCATGCGGGTGCGCGGAGGCTCGCAGCTTGTCGGCCGATCGCCTGCGGACATCGATATGAAGAGCTGGCCGCTCCTGGCGCTCGTAGCGGTTCAGGATGGAGAAACGGCCAAGCCGCTTCGTCGCCGCGAGATCGCCAGCGGGGATCACATCATCGTCAAGGGCGAGCCTGACGCGGTCGCCGCCTTCGCCCGGGACATGCAACTGACGCTGCTTGACGACGAGGGACAGGACGGAGCGGAGACACTCTTCAACCGAAGGTCGGGCCTCGCCGAAGTGATCATCCCGCCGCGATCCGGGCTCGTCGGCTACGAGGTGTTCCCGGGCATGGTGACCGAGAGTGGCGACCTGATCATCCTGGCCGTACATCGGGCGGGCGACAGTGTCGCCGGCGGATCGCTCGGCGGCAAGCCCGGACGAATTGCGTTGCAGGCAGGCGACACGCTCCTGCTGCAGGGCACCTGGAAGGCTCTCGACGTCAACCTGACCGATCCGGACGTGCTGGTCGTCAGCTCTCCGGAACTGGTGAGGCGGCAGGCATTGCCGATGGGGCCGGGTGCTGCGCAGGCCATTGTCATTCTCGCTGCAATGGTCGTGCTGCTGGCGACCGGACTGGTACCCCCGGTGGTGGCCGGCCTGCTGGCAGCGGGCGCGATAGTCCTCTCCGGCATCATGACCGTCGAGCAATCCTACCGTTCCGTGGGTTGGACCACTGTCATCCTGGTGGGGGCACTCATGCCGCTGTCCACCGCCATGGCGCAGACCGGGGCGGCTGAGTTTCTCGCCACCGAACTGGTCAAGCATGTCGGCCCCGCCGGTCCCTACGCCCTGCTTGCCGGGCTGTTCGTGCTGACGGCAATCATGGGCCAGCTGATCAGCAACACCGCCACGGCCCTCATCATCATCCCGATCGGGGTTGCCGCAGCGACGGCCATGGGCATCTCACCGCGACCGGTGCTGATGAGCACGGCGGTGGCAGCGGCAGCCGCGTTCCTGACGCCCATAGCAACCCCGACAAACCTGATGGTGATGGGACCCGGCGGCTACGCCTTCGGCGACTACTGGAAGCTCGGCCTGCCGCTGCTGCTCTGGTTCTTCGTCATCGCCGTGTTCGTCGTTCCGCTGATCTGGCACTTCTAGGACGGTCACCCGCCGGAGCATGAAACCACAGACGGGTACGCCGGGCATTGGCCGGCGCACTGGGAGGTGCCCTGACCTTCGGTCTGGCCGACCTCTTGGTACAGCTCGCCACCGCGGTTAGGGGCGGGCGGCGGAGGCCTGATGTGGGTGAAGCTGTACTGGTCGAATAAGTCGGGCCCCTGCGGCACTCGCGGCGGCCCAGGAACTTTGGCGCACCCGACAGGAGTCGAACCTGTGACCTCTGCCTTCGGAAACACAGGCGCTCCGCGAATCTGGGCATGACCCCCGGAAAACCACCGGGAACAACCCGGAAACATCGGGAGCAATCTGTACGGAAGCTGTACGTGCCGCCAGGAGTAGCTACATGAGCTTGGGCGCCCCACAGTTCGAACCGCGCTGGTCCACCGCCAAGGCTATGCTTATCGGGTACCTGACCGGCCGTGGAAGGACTGCCAGAGCCATTGCCGAGTTCCTTGCTGATGGGACATCGCCCGAGACCATAAGAGGTCAGTGGCGAAGGCATCGGATATGCGATCGCCGGCGCGACGGGGTCGACTTCCAGATCACGCTGAGCACCTATGAGCTCAGGCGCCTCGAAGAGCTCGCCCTGGCACGTGGCCTAGATCCCGAAGACTGGATACATCGGGTCACCTCAGCCGCAATACGAGATGACCTCTTCGACGCCGTCGTAGACGAGCAATCGCCCAAGCCGAAGTGCGACCATGGCGGCGGTCGGCGTAGCAAAGCGTTTTCCATGCTCGAGGGCTGTGATGAGTGACGAGGGCCGAAGGGGGTAATAGTGGCGAACCGCACAAAGTTCACAGATCGCGCACGTGAGAAGTTTCTAGAGGTGCTACGCTCAACTTGTAACGTGTCCGAGGCGGCACGTGCAGCGGGTATCTCTCGGCGTTCTGTCTACGACCATCGGACCGATGCCCAGTTCGCCATGGATTGGGACGAAGCTGAGCAAGAGGCCGCCGACCGCCTCGAGCGGGAGGCCTGGCGTAGAGCCGCTGAGGGCACGAAGAAGCCCATCGTCTACAAGGGCAAGGTCACCGGCCACTATCTCGAATACTCGGACCGGATGCTCGAGCTGCTTCTGAAGGCTCACCGGCCCGAGAATTACCGGGAGCGGGTCTCGACCGAAGTGTCGGGCTCGAAGGGCGACCCGATCAAGATCGAGGTCACGCATGTGCTCGATGCCGAGTCTGCAAGGATCGTCGCGGACCTGGTGAAATAGCAGGGCTATCGACTTCATCAGGGTGGCGGTTCTCGGAATGCCGCCACTCCAAGTCGCGGTCCATCGGCGTCTGGGTCCTCAATTGGGGCGTGCGCGATAGGTTCCAGCTTGGATCGGCTGCACAACCGGGCACGTTTGAACCTCCGCGCATCACGGGAGTTCCCCTAGCAGAAGCGCCAAAAAGACCAGAAAATGAAACGCCCTCATCTTTCCCATCGGGTCAGCGGATTCATCAACCTGCTGGCCGAGTTCCTGTCCACTTGGCAGGGGTTCTTAAGTACCTTCCTGGTGCTGCTCATCGGCATCGCCATCGGCGCCCTCCTGCACTTTGAGGAGGGCTTCATGTTCGGCTTCAACATCTTCCTGTCGGTCGCGGCCATCGTGATCTCGGGGGTGATCCTCGTGGCTGGCGCGAGAAGTGAAGCGGCGCTGCACGTAAAGCTCGACTACCTGATCGAACACTCCAAAGCGACGAACAAGATCGTCGGCATCGAGCACAAGGACGCGGCCGAGATCGAGGCTGAGCGGCGCAAGGTGGAAGAACAGGCTTCGGAGTTGGTCGACGATCTGGTTGATCAGACCAGCGTCCAGCGCGAGGCCTCAGTGGAATGTAAGAAACGATGAGAGCAGATCTGCCGTCGTTCGGCGAACCATGGGGACAGGCCCCACCCGACGACACGCAAGGGTACTCGACGAGTTGCCGAGGTCCAAGCGGGACAGCCTTGATGTCGGCTTCGTAGTAGTAGAGGAAATCGTTCCGATTGCTCTTGTCGCTCTTGCCCGTCCAGTAGTCGAGGTTGTCGACGCCATCGAGCACCTGGTTCGCGGGGCCTAGTGCACCGCGAGGGGCTGCTTTCGGGTGGGAGGCGGAAACGCGCGATCCAAGTCGGCGAAGTCGGCCGCCGACAGATGCATGTCGAGCGCCAGGCGGTTCTCCCGAACATGCGCCGCGTTGCTCGCTCGCGGGATCGCGCAGACATTGTCTTTCCGAAGTACCCAGGCGAGCGCCACTTGCGCCGGCGTGGCGTGATGCCGCGCAGCCACGGACCTGAGCACCCCGTGATCGAGAACTCGCCCCTGCTCGATCGGGGAATAGGCCATGATCGGCAGTCCGCTGCGTTCGCACCAAGGCAGCAGGTCGTATTCGATGCCACGGTATTGCAGATTGTAGAGCACCTGGTTGGTGCTCACTTGCCGGCCGCCGGGAATATCGATGAGATCCTGCATGTCAGAGAGGTCGAAGTTGCTGACCCCCCAGTTGCCGATCTTGCCCGCGGCCACGAGCCTTTCGAACGCCTCGAGTGTTTCCTCGAGCGGAATGGGACCGGGCCAATGCAGCAGGTAAAGGTCGATCGCTTCGACTCCAAGCCTCAGCAAACTGCCCTCGCAAGCCGCGATGGTCCCGCGTACGGTCGCATGGTGGGGGAGGACCTTGCTGACCAGAAAGACTTGGTCGCGGCGTCCTTCGATCGCTTCTCCGACGAGCACTTCGGCCTCGCCGTCGGCGTACATTTCCGCCGTGTCGATCAAGCTCATGCCCAGGTCGATGCCAAGGCGCAGCGCTGCGAGCTCGTCGGGCCGCCGTCGTGGATCCTCGGCCATGTACCAGGTGCCCTGACCCAGCGCGGGTATGACTTCACCGTTGGGCAGGCTGACGGTTCGGAGCGTGGTCAGTACAGCCATGGGTGCTCCTGCTGCGAATGCCGGTTTGGAGTGTTCCGGCTGACAATCGGTCATGACCACGGCCCCTGCACCTCGGGCGCCGTCCACGGATAGTGTCGCGGTGTGTGCTGCACACTGGCCATTGATCGCTGATTTCCCACCTTTGCAGGGTGCAGGCCTAGCGTGCCGTGGCGAGCTGGCCGGCGAACAGCATGATCATGGCCTCATTGAAAGCCGGAATGTCGTCTGGCTTGCGACTCGTAACGAGATTGCCGTCGACGACCACTTCTTGATCGACCCAGTCGGCGCCAGCGTTCTTGAGGTCGGCTATCAGCGACGGCCATGAGGTCATACGCCGACCCTTCGCGGCGCCGGCGTTTATTATTGTCCATGGGCCGTGGCAGATAGCTGCCACGGGCTTGCCCGCGTCGAAGAAAGCTCTGACGAGGGCCACGGCTGTATCATCGATGCGGAGCAAATCCGGGTTTATGACGCCTCCCGGCAGCAGAAGCGCGTCGAAATCCGCCTCCCGCGCCTTGACCAGTGGGACGTCGACCTTGAGCCTCTCGCCCCAGTCGGTGAAGTTCCAGGAACGGACCTGCCCATCCTTGGGCGAGACGATGGAGGTTTGGGCGCCGGCGTCATCCAGCGCCTCGCGCGGCAACACCAGTTCCACGTACTCGAACCCGTCCGTGACGAGGATCGCGATCTTCTTGCCTTCCAGACGACCTGCCATGTCTGCGTCCTGCCGAAATGATCTATCACCAGTGCTCTAGCCTTTGCCGGTGTGCCGTGAACTGACGGTCGTCAAGCCGCGCGCCGGATGTTCAGGTCCGCGAGTCTCGGCGTCTCACGGCGAACATCTCGATGCGCGGCACGAAAGGCGCCGAGGAACGTTTCACGGAGTACAAGGAGTGTCCCGATGCCGGACAACGCCGAAGAACGTCTCCCCGCCAGCAGCCTGCACGATACCGACGCAGTCGCCGAGGACGGTTTTGTACATGTACGTGGCGCTCGCGAGCACAACTTGAGAAATGTCGATGTCGATGTTCCGAGGAACCTAGGTGCACGATCGACGACCGCGCGTGGGCGCAAGTGAAACGCCCGTAGATGTCGTGATTCTCCAGCAGATTTTGTCTGCGAGGCGAACACCTTCATCCTCATTTGAACCTGCCATCCGGAGATCCACATGTCGATGCCCGCGCCGAAACCGCTGAAGACTGAGTATCTCAAGACCCGGGTCACACCCGAGCAGAAGACGCTCGTAGCTCGGAAATCCGAAGAGCTGGACATTACTGAGGCGCAGTTCATTCGCCGCGCGATCGTGAAGGCCCTCGCCGACGTCAGCCAGGCGGCGTAGACCATGGCCACGCGTGTCGCCCCTCTCGCAAACCCTCGGGCAAGGCCGTCCTGCCAGCCGCAGAGTAACCGCGCCGCAGGTGTCGATCCCGATGACGGCCAACGGTAACAGGAAGCCCTGATGGCACGATTTGGCGGCATCCCGGTCAGCACCCCTGAAGCGAAGAAGCCGCGGTTCGGCGGTGTGCCCGTCGAGCAGGCCCCGGCCGGCAAGAAGTTCTCGATGGAGTCGCGGGCCATCCAGGAAAAGGTCGGCGCGATCACACAGCAGACCAAGCAGCCGTGGAACGAGAGCTACGCCAGCGAAGCGATGTCCGGTGTGAACGAGGGCCTGGCGAACGCGATGAGCGTTCCCGCCATGCTCGCCAACTCGGTCCTCTCGGTCGGCCCGACAGCGGTCAACGCCGTGGCGGGGACCGACTTCAAGGGCCCGAACCACATCCCCGATCCGGGGAAGCCGGCGCTCGAACTCATGGAGATGTCCGGCGCCGTGAAGCCGCAGAGCGAGGAACCCAACAAGCAGGTGGTACGGCGCATCGCACAGGAGGTTGGCGCAGCGCTACCCTTCGGCATGACCAAGCCGCTGGCGACCATCGCAACAGCGATGGGGTCGGGCGCCGGTGCGGCGACAGCCGAGCAACTCGCTCCCGACAACCCGTGGGCCGAGCTTGTGGGGCAGTTGGCGGGCGGCGCCACTACAGGCGCGTTCGTCGTGGCCGCCAACCGCCTTGCTGCCGCCGGTGTGAAGCCCAAGGCTACGCTGTCCGGAGACGACCTCGAGACCCTCAAGACCGAGGCCTACAAGGTCGCCGATACGCTGGGCGTGAAATACAGCCCTCAGGGATACGGCAAGATGGTCGCCCAGGTGGAAGCGGCGGCGAAGGCCGGCAACATCTCTCAGACCCGCCATCCGAAGGCGTGGTCGCTGATCGAGGACTTCAAGGCTCGTGGTGCGAACCAGCATAAGGGGGGGCTGACGCTCACCGAGCTCGACCAACTCCGGCAGGAGGTGCGCCGGGATCTGCTCCAGTCCTCCGACATGAGCGAGCGCCACTTCGGCGGCGTGATCATGGACGAGATCGACGACTTCATCGCCAAGGCGGGAGCCGGAGATATGCTCGCCGGCGACGGCAAGCTGGCCAACGAGGCCATCCTGACCGCTCGGGAACTGAACACCCGCTGGCGCAAGACGGAGGTCATCGAGGACGTCTTGTACGCAGCCGACCTGAAGGCGGCGGCGGCCACTGGTGACGTGAACGGGGCGATCAAGCGCGCCTTCAACTCGATCCTGTTGAACAAGAAAAAGCGGGCGGGGTTCTCGGCAGAGGAGATCGCCGAGATGGAGAAGATCGTGAAGTCTGGCGACGGTGCGAACCTGTTGCGCAACGTCGGCCGGCTGAGCGCTGACACCGGGTTCAAGACCCTCCTGCATGGCCTGCTCGCCACGCACCTGGGGCCGGCCTATGCTGCGGTACCGGTGGTCGCATCGGCCGCCAAGGCCGCGGCCGGAGGCAATCTCGCGAAGAAGGCGGAGAACCTGCGGGCTAAGGTTGCGCAGGGCAAAGGGACCAGGAAGCCGGCAACGGAGAGGCGGATCGCCTCTGCCGCCATTCCGATGGATCAAAGCGCTGTCCAGGCTCGTGCGACCTTAATGGACGAGGGGTTGGGGAGCCTGCTGGGCTCGGGGCTTTCGCCGGCGGCGCCGAACCCGAGACCGCCCAGCCTCGCAGAACTCATCGGCGTCCATCCGCTGGCGGCTCCGCCGAGCGCATCCCAGATGCAGGCGATCCGAGATGTGTCGAAGGTTGCGACTGTGGCCCCAGTGGCAGCGGAACCAGGAACGCCCACCGCACCGCCGCCCAGCACTGTCGCGCCGGTGGTCGTTGGGCGGCCTGATGCCCCTCTGGGGCCAGCCGCCCGGACCGCTCCGGCGCTTACGGCCGATCAGCGCTTCGCGATGTCCTCGCTCAAGGGCACCGCGGCCGCTCCGCCCAAGAGCATCTACTCGACGGGGCAGGGGCTCGCCGGCACGGGCGAACTCCCGGCCGGCGTCCGCCCGAACGTGGCGATGCCCAGCACGGCCCCGGTCGTCCCGGTGAAAACGACCATCCGGAACCCGGACTACGACGCGTGGGTCAAGAAGTACGGGGACGGGTCCCAGGTGCAGACCGCTGCCACAGGCGGGATGGTCACCAAGGACCAGCTGGCGGCCATCCAGAACGTCACCAATGCCGTTCAGAAGCCGATCGTGAAGGCGCCGCCCGCCCCGCCCAAGACCGTGGAGGTGGTGACCTACAAGCAGGTCGCCCCGCCGAAGCCTGTCCAGAGGCCGGCAGTCACGGCGCCGACTAGGTCGCAGAGCAAGTCCACCTCGTGGGGTCAGTCCAAGACCGCCAGCGACGGCACGAGCTGGGCGGCCAACTGGTGACCTCCTAACCCCTTCAACATGGAGACGACCAATGACCGAGCCAGCCTGGCTGAACTCCGACATCAAGGCGATGTCTATCCTGAAGGTGGCCTGATGCTGCTGGCCGCGACGCCCTTCTTCCGTTCCTTCGCGCCGGTGACGCTGACCTACCTCACGCACCTGACCAACAACAGCGACACCACAAACTACTCCCTAGGGAATGTCTCGGTGCCACGGGCCGGGCTGCTGGCCTACATCGTCTACGGCCGCGGCACGGGGGTGGGCAATAGTTGGTCCTCGTCCACGATCGGTGGCGGGAGCGCCACCAGGCATGCCTTCACTTCGAACGGACGCAACCCCATCGCGATCTTCTCACGGGAGGTCTCAGCGGGGACGCATGCGGTAGCAGCAGTCTGCGCCTCCGCCCTCAATCGGGCAGGAGCGGACCTGTGGCTGATCGAGAATTACCGGTCCACGACGCCGACAAGTACCGACCTGACTGATGGTGATGCATCCGCCTCGGGCTCGCGGAGTGTCACGCTATCCAGCATCAAACGGGGCGGCTGCGGCATCTACGCCGGCCTGAACAACCAGGAGGTTGATGCGTGGTCGTGGTCCGGGGCGACGGAGCGCTTCGATGCGGGCACTGGTGAGGTGCGAATGTCGGCGGCCGACAAGGAGACGGCCTCCCTATTGTCTTCGAACGTCGTGAGCGCCTCGTTCGGATCCGGATTCGGATGCATCGCCGGCGCTTCCTGGCGGTAGAGCCGAGGTTGCCGGCAAACCTGGATCCCCGATCACCAACGACGTCGTGCACTCGCTGGACGAGGAGTCCGCGAGGGAGATCGCTGATTTGGTGAAGTAAACCGCTGGCGGGATTAGCGCAATCTAGCCCACATTCTCACAGCCAGGTAACGGCGAGCGCCCCGATCCATTCAGGAGCACCGACCTCCGAGCGCAGATGACGGCATGGTATTGTCGATGAATGGCACCCCTGTCCCTCGCATATCAACCAATAGCCCGGGCGGATCACTTTCACTCACCGTGGGAAGCCCAGCGACCGTGAAGCAGCCGTTGCCCCCGCTCTGGAACAGGGGGAAGGAGCGCGTGGAGTCGACATCTGGCGCGAACACGGCCCCGTGGGCCGTTGGCCACGCTGGATGAGGCTGTGCAAGGATGCCGGCGGTCTCGCTGTCTAGGACGTCCATCAGCACCTGAGCGTCACCGCTAATTGTCCACTGAAAGGTGACGCCGTGGGCCGATGCAGGACCGCTGGGCCGCCACCCGTCGGGCGTTGAAGATACCGGCGGACTGACGGGGACGGCGACGCTCACGAGTTGTCCTGTCCTGAACTGGCCTCCGCCCAGGAGTTCTTGGGCGTCGATAGACGGCAACACCAGGTCGATGAACTCCTGACGCGACCAGCCCCGCGATGGCGCAACCACCACGAAGCCATAGCTCTGGGCGAACGGCGGGCACAGCCCTCGAGTGCAGTCGTACCGCTTGACTGCAACATAGAAGCCGTAGGGACTGTTGGTACCAGGGCAGCTTCCGACCTCCATGACGAGCAGTTGGCCGCGGAAGTTTTCCACCGCACAGCTGAACGGCTGTTTCGGCCAGTCCGAAACGTCGACATACAGGGGCGGGACGTCGCCTGCGCAAAACCTACCCGTGGTGTGGAAATTGTAGAATCCGCATCTCGCGAGCACGACCTCGACCGGCGCCGAGTGGTCGCCCTCAATCTCGAGATCTCCGCGACCAAACTCCGCTTCTCCCGGATCTGCGATGAACTTCCAGGGGGACCCACCTGGGACGGCGCCCAGCGGCAGCTGCGTTCGATTCAAGGTCGCCACCATAAAGAACAGGTCATCCGGCGTCCCTGGGTCCCTGAAGCGGTACCGAACTCTCGTAGCCTTGCCCAGAGCGTCCCTTTCGACCCAGACAGCGGTGGTCTTTCCGTCGGAAATGGCAAGCGCCCCGCTTTCGTACTGCCAAATCCGCCAACCGCCGACGTCGTCGGGCTGGGCACCATAGACGAGGCATCCGAGCCAGTCCTTCAGCTGCCTTCCGTCGGCAACCACCTCAAGCGACGCCACTTCCAGTTGAGGAGGCAAGGTTGTCTGGAATGGGCATCCCTCCAATGGGGCGTCCGGAAATGGCCTCGTGGGCATTCGAAGGTCGAACCCGCAGGCGAAGCCGTGCGTCACACAAAGCCGGTTGCCGATCACTTTGGGCGACACTGGGGACGAGAACGGAGTGACCAGAGTGTTGCCGAACCTAATGGTTTGGGAACGGCTCAGGCCATTGGGTGTCGGGATCAGGATTGTCTCCCGCATTATTGCGGGCTGCTCGCGCCACAGGATATCGGATTGCGCTTCCCGGGCCCGATTGTCGGACAATGCCTCGGATAACACTCCAACGGCGGCGACAACGGCTGCAACGGGGGCAAATGCAGGCGTCCCGGCCAGAGCCACCCCTGCAACGCTCCCAGCCACGCCCCCTGACCATACTCCATGGGCACCCCAACTGATGCCGCCAGGCAGTTTGCCCGGGTCTCCGGGTGGCACCGGAACGCCGCCGGCGACGATCGACCAATTCCGGTTGCCCGACGACAGCTCAACCCCGCCATTCGCTTGCCGAAACAGGTTCGGGTCGTCCTGGAGCGGCGAGGTGTGCGAGAACGCCTGAAGGTAGGTGACCCGATTGGCCTCATCTGAGGTGAACCGATGTTCCAGCCAACCCACCAGGGCGGGCGGGACCCTGTAGCTGGTGGTTGCGACATCGATGATCGCGACGAGATTGTTCTCGTGCATAGTTCCGAGGTCAGGGAAGTCCTTGACGTTCGGGATCGCCGAGAAGCCTTCCTCCCCGCCTGCCAACCGACTTTCGAGATCGACGTCCTGATGGGCGTGCTGCAAGGGCCCGACGAGCAGCGATAGCATTGGAACGGTCGCAACGTTCCCAGAACCCCACCAGGATGCTTTCCCATAGCGCTGGGGCGTTGGTTGCCGCCTATATGTTCGATGATCTCGATCGAGGTTCGCGGACAGCGCATGCTTTGCAACCAGCCAGTTGAGCACTCCCTCGGCGCTCTTCTTGAGTACTGGGCTCTGGGCGAAGTTATTCAGCGCCAGGAGAGCCTTCAGCTGGTACCGGCTGTAGGGAAGCGAATTGAACTCGTAGAAATCCCGCCGCACGAGCTGGAGAAGAAAGCTACGCAGCCATGGTTCGTTCAGGGTGTTCGAGTACGCGTCACTCGGGTCTATTTCAGCCATGAGCTGGTTGACGAGGATCCGCCCGACTTCCTGCAGGAGGATGTGATTTTCGGTCTCGATCACCTTGAAGGCGAAGCACTCCCCGTGCGGATCCACGTAGGGGTGGAGCCGCGGCAGCCCGCCATATGGCTTCAGCATCAGACGCCAGCGGTCGAGAATCTCTGGGGTAAGCTGTGATTTGAACTCGAGCAGAAGGTGGGTAATCTGGAGGACCGCGACGTCCAGATCACCAAAACGCTCGCATCCACCAATTTCCCGTTCAAGCCAAGGCTGGTCCTTCGTCGTCGTGCCGGGCAGCTGGCCGGGTGGCAGCGTGGCGGTCTGCAGCCATTCGATGGCGAGCGATCGAGGAGGCTTCCCGGTCAAAGGACATGGATCGGTCGATCTCATCAGCAAGTGAACGCCAACGATCGGGTTCTCGTCCCATACCTCGACCGACGTGGAAGGACGCCCGGCGTAACAGGCCAGCCATGGCGCCAAGGCTGCACTAACCCTTGATGCAAACTGACCGGAGTCGGGTTTCGCGAGGAACTCCTTTTCAAGCGAACCTGCCAGGTCGAAGACATACCTTGTCGTTGGCAGCATCGGTAAGACCTGCTGGCACTGAGTAGATTGGCAACGGAAGAGTGTCGTCTCGTTGCCCGGTATAGCTGTTATCGTCACTCCGCCTCGGCTCCAGACGGCCGGTTCCGCTGGCGACGGCCCACCAGTGTGGAGTGTTTGCCCCATGAATTGAGCTAGCGGACTATTCACAAATAGTGGTCCAGCGATGCCATTCGACCACACGGTGACAGTGGAAAGGCCGCGGACGACCGCCACTTCGCTGCCTACAAGGCCCAGCCTTCCCAGCAGTATCCATCCACGCTGAAACCTGACGCCGGCAAACGGGAAGTCTGTCCAGACCCTGGCTTCGACCGGACAGCCCAGCGGACCAGAGCTCGAGCTACCAGGGCCGAGCTGACGCCAGATCGCGCCAACGGTCGTTAGCTCGGCCGACGTTAGGCTCTCGGTTGGCAAGGTTTCGTCCGAGCACCTAAGGCTTTCTCCCTGGGCGACTTGAGGGCATATCAGAAAAATGAATAGAACTAACGTCGAAGCAAGCGGTGCGAGCCGACGTATTGCGTTGCGAACTCGCATCGCGTGCCCCGTTCCAGTGGTACGGCAGCATATGACGCTCGACAACTGGCCACAAGTCTTGCCGCCGCACTACAGTGCTGACGCTTGGAAGGTGACATCTATGCCCCGACGGCGTTTTTCTGTCATCTTCGTGCGAGAACACCTTTCGGCCTATCTGGTGCGGCGCAGCGACCGTACCTGGGAGATGGCTTCGATCAAGCGTTCGAGGCCAGGTGAGTCTGGTCGTTTGAAAGCCCTCGCCAGAATCCAGTCCAATTCTTCGGGGCTCGCGGCCTTGATGGGAAAGGCCTCAGGCTCGATCTTCCCGGCCTGAGCCTTGTCGAGCAGCGCATGCATTCGGCGCTCCCACTCGACGCGCTCCCCAAAGCGAGCGGCCTGTGCTTTCACCAATGGCCACGCCACCTCGGCCGACTCCGACGCCTTCTGCAGGGCCTCTGCCACGCCGCCAGTGCGCGCCTGGTCGTACGTCACTGACCAGTTCCATGCTCCGGCGATCGAGCTTTCGGGCGACACCCTCGCGACACGATGGGGGAACCGTTCGCCTTCTGGGTACGAAACGAAACTGTCCCCGCTGCGGCTCCAGTGCAAGCGATCCAGCACGACAGTGTTCCTCCCCCTCAAGCAGACTAGAGACCGGCCGCCGCTTCAGGCCGAATACAGGTTCTCACACAACCTGCCCGTGGGACGTCCGAGACGTTTGTTCCTTGCTGGCGGCCCTCGTAGCCTCCGGCCATGTTCCACCTTGGGAGGTTACCGATGACGACTGCATGTGAGAATATCCAGGCCGCAGCTGCGGCGACCGACAAGATCCACCCGTTGGTCGAGTGCGCCAATGAGCATCTGGAGCGCTTCCAATGGCGTGTGTTCAACGGCGCTGGGGTCTATGCCGATCCCTCGAGCCTGGCCCAGCAGCTCCGCGAAGCCCAAGCGGCAATCAATGATGCGCTCAGACACTTCAACGCTACCGCGTGGCCCTCCAACGAGGACTACGACCGCGCCGAGGAGGAGAGCGCCGAGGAGGAGAGCGCCGAGGAGCGCCGCGCCCGTTGGGGCAACCCATAGAGACCCACCCGTCAGGTAGGCGGGGGGAAGTTGAAATAGGTCATCCGTCGAATTCTGGCGTGTGGGAGGCGGTTCTGCCGTTCGGAGGGTCAGCCAGTAGGTCGAGGCGAGTTCGCGGCTCCCACCGCCCTCTATGTGCGACCTACTGGTTGGTTGCCTCGGGAAGGGTGTCGAATGCGTCGCAGTGAAGCTGCTGAACGTCTCGGAACGGTCGGTCAAGGTCGTGAAAGCGATTGTGCGCAAGGGCGAGCCGGAGATCGCAAAAGCCGTCGAGGCAGGCGCGATGACGCTGCAGCAATCCGTCTTTTCTGGGATCGTCCCAGGGCCACGGGCGGCGGTGGCGCGCAGCCGGACCAGGTTTCCTTCCGTTTGACGCCGAACACGTTTATTGCCTTGGCATGCCCTTCTCTCCGTTCAAACCCAAATGGTCGAACTCGAAGGCATTGCGCATCGGGTACCTGACCGGTCTGGGCAGAACCGCCAGGGCAATTGCCGAGGAACTCGCCGACGGAACCACACCGGAGAGTATCCGAGGCCAGTGGCGCCGGCAGGGGATCGTCGACCGTCGCCGTGACGGCGTAGACATCCGGGTAAGACTATCTTCCTATGAACTGAAGGCACTCGGACAAGCTGCCGAGGCTCGCGGTCTCGATCCTGAGGAATGGGTTCGGCGGGTAGCATCCGCGGCCATTCGCGACGACCTGTTTGATGCCGTGGTCGATGAGAGTCCTGTATCGCCGAAGTGTGCTTGGGGCGGGGACCGGCACAGTGCCGCCTTCCGAGCATCGCGGGGACTTGTCGACGCGGAATAACCCATTCAGCCATTCTGAGGCGTGTGGGATGGCGGTATGCGCTTCCGACGTGAATTTTACCGTCGAAACGGTCGCGCGTCTCCCACACGGTCCTATTCAGGCCCACTTCGACCAATCGCGGTGGAAACCTGACGACACCGTCGCGTAGTCCGATGGGAATCGATCCACGATCACGCAGACGGTGACTGAGCATGGAGCGTCACGTGCCGATTGGTCGACTGGCTCGAGGAGCAATCTCCGCCGAAAATGCCCGCCGCTTGATCATGCTGCGGGGCTACACGCCCAATGGTTATCCGCTGTGCGCATCACGGCAAAGCCCAACGCATGGGGATTACCTCACCGCGGGGCCGGCCGTGGACCGACAACGAGATTTTGAGGCTGCACCGTCTGTTCCCTCGGACGACAAAGACAGCGTTGCTCGTGGCGTTGCCCGGAAGGACTTGGGGCGCAATATGCGCTCGCGCAAAGAAGGATGGCTACAGGCGACAGCGTGCCCCGCTGAAGCGCACCGGGAATGCCTTGCTAGACCAAATCCGACAACGAGCTCGTGAGTTGAACTGGTCGGCCAAGGATCTCGATGCGGCGGTACGAGGCGGGGGATACTTTCGCCGGCAGAAGTGGCGTGGCGCGGGGTGGAACCACGCAATTCACGCCCGCGCTATCTCTGTGCTCGGTGGGCGACTGAGAGTTCGGTTCCCCCAGGAGCAACCTCGTTGAGAGTTACCAAGAGGTGGTTGCCCTGGGAGGACAATGTTCTTCGTCGATCAGGAATCTCGGTGAAAGAGGCTGCGATCGAGTTGCCTCATCGGACCGTGGGCGCAATCGCGGGACGTCGTCAGGCCCTTGGCATTGCTGCTGCCCGAGCGCGGTATCCACGTTGGTCTGATGCCGAAGATGATCTCGTAGTTCGGAATCACCCCGACTTCTCCGCCCTAGAGACAGTACTGCCCCATCGCACCAAGAACGCTCTTTATACGCGAGCCATCCATCTGGGGTTGCGTAGCCGCAAGCCGTGGACCATGGCGGTACGAGCGGCTCTGGTGAAGGACGCTGAGACCCGCGCTGATGCCGAGTTGGCGGGGATATATGGCACTAGCAGAAGGGTCGTCCAACGTATCAGGCTCGAGCATGGGTTGCACAAGCCCTTGCCGCAAGACCCGTCCGCTGTGGTCCCTGCCGTGGTCGCCGATATCCGCCGTCACTGCCAGCAGGTAGCAGTGTCGCTACATTCCTTGGGTGTGCATGTGGGTTCTCCGAAGCTGCTGACTCCGTCTTCAAGCAGGCGGCAAACGCCATCACCCACCCGCATCGTTGCCGCTGTCGAACTCCTCGGCGGCGAGCTGTATGCCGAATGGGAGGATTAGGCGTCCCGTCGCAATCATCGCCTCTAGAGCGTTGCGGGGAAGACCAGCGCTTCGGAAGCCGTCTGCCGGGACAAGTGCGCGTTTCGAAGCGCCAGCGTCTCCTGGTACTCCTGCGCCTCGACATCGCGGAAGAACGGGGCGCCGGGGGCAAGGCGCTTCACCGCGGCTTCAACGTCTTCGATGGAGACCCTGAAGAACTCCTTGCGCATGTTGGTCGCGTTCACCCGCTGCTCGGCGAATTCGACGTGCAGTGCGCGCTCGAGCCTGGGGGCATCGTCGCTGTAGATCATGGCGTGGGTATCGAAGAGGAAGGGGACGCTGGCGTCGCCAAGCTCCCTGATGCGGTCGACGGGATCCAGTCGGCGGGTCAGGCCGATCTTTACGAAGTCCGGCCCAAAGGATCCGACGTTCGAGATCACATAGACGTACCCCGTCTTGGTCATCTCGGCCATCGCATGAGCTCGCTCGACCTTGGCGTGCGCCTCAGCCAAATCTCGCTCGAGCATGGCAATCTGCTCGGTGTACGCCGCGAGCTTCGGACCGACGACGCTTGCCGCTTCGGCCTTGGCCTTCTGCAGCAGGCGCTGGTATCGGGCCTCCTCCTCCTCGGCGCGCTCCATTTCCCGGAGCAACTTCTGCTCTTCCTTCGTCGCTCTCGCGGCCTCCGCGCGCTCTTCTCGTTCGGCTTTCACCTTCTCGCGGAACTCGTGCGTCAGTTGCAGCTCCTCCAGCTTCAGGCGGAAGTACCCGTCCGTGATTTCGATGGTGTTGGAGGCATTGTGCTTGTCGATTTGTGCCCGAGCGTTTGCGATGCGCTTTTCCATGGCATTGGCATTGTTCCAGCGGGTGTTGGCGATCGCCGCGTCACACTCGCCGTTGAACGCTCTCAAGGTCAGACGAATGTTGCGATCCGTCATGGTGCGCCCCTTCGTCAGACTGCCCTCGACGTGCCAATTTGTGCGGCAGATCACGGCGGATTTGTCGCTGATCATTCGCTTCTGCTTTTCACGAACACGCTCGATCGCCGCCTTGTAGTCTTCGCTGCTGTCGAAATCGAAGTGCGGCTGGTAGATGCCCATCTCTGCCCAGGCGATCCGGTCGTCGTAGACCGCCAGTTCGGCCGTCATGCGATCGAAGACCTGCCGCTTCTCGGCATAGGAGGCCCGGAGGGCCGTGACCTGCTCCTCGAGATTGGCCTTCTCCCGAACCAATGCCCGAACAGGTTCGCGGGCGCTCTCGAGGATGCGTAGTGCTTCGGCCTCAACATGCAGAACCGGCGCGAAACGCTCTTGCAGAGCGGCAAGCTCATCCTCACTGTCAGCGAGGGCTTTCTTCCAGCGACCTCGACTACGAACGAGCAGTACTAACGCCACCAGTAGCACCACCATCAACGCTGCTACGGCGCCGACGATAGTGAGAACCAGCATTTGTTCGTTCATCGGCGCGCCCCTCAGCCCAAGCCGCGGCACACGATACGATATTGGTCCACGGAGTCGACTCTCGATCGCCAGCGCGGCTCGAGGCCCGCGGCCACACCCGCCGAACCGAAGATATCGCGGGGCGGCGATCGGCAATGAGGCGTCCAGGACATCGTGCGGTCTAGCCTGAATCTTCCTCGTGGCACGTGGTCGTCGGGGAGGCGACTTCCCAACCCGACTGGCCGCTTGCCCGCTGGATCGCTGATGGGCCAACAGACGGCGTGACCCACCTGGGCCACATCGCCCCGGCTAGTTGCCCATCCCGATATCCATCGGAGTGTTGTTGGATGGGTCCTCGGCCGGCGTGGGGTCAACTCGGTCGTCAGGCGGGCACCGCTGGAAGGCGATGGGCTCAGTTTTCACCCAATCCGACTGCAGCACCAGTTCGGCACCACCAGGTCGGATACTCGCGATGAGGTGTGCGGGCCGGTGCTCCTTGGCATCCTCCATCCAACAGCTTGCTGTGAGCAGATACTCGCCCCCTACGCTGGAGATTGCCGTGATCGAGCAACTCCCGCCTTCTGTCTCGTGGTTGACCTGGGTGAGGACTACGCCCCCGCCCATGTCCGAACTGAACCACGCCTGCTGACCTAGGCCCGGCATGATCGATCTGCAGTTTGCAGGATCCGTCTCCCAACGGCCAAGCAGGTGCTCCGGCACCACGAGGCCCCCTGCCATCGCAGAGACCGAAAGGATCAGGTAGGCGATCAAGGATCGCATCACATGCCCTCGCCATGGATCCTCGGACTAGAATTTCGCCGTCAGAGGACAGAGCTCAGCAGCGTTCACTCGCAAACCCTTTTCAGACCCCAACACATCGTACACACATACCTTCGTCATCCCGTCCTGATACTCGCCCTGAAGAAAGCCGGTACCCGATGCGACTGGGTTATCCTCGATCGACATAGGGCAAAGGTCGATCGAGTTGACCGTGTACGTCTGACCGTTCGAGTACTCGCAGAACCTCTCCAGCCCCTGCACGCCTTGGTCCGACCGCAGAAAATACGTCATCGCTGCCGCGGGCGAGTTCATTGTCGCCAGCAGCGCAAGTACTGCAATAATTCTCATGTGCCCCTCCAAGTACGCGACGAGTAGAGCGCGCTCACGAAGCGGAGTCGAGGGGATTTGGTATGACTCGGACCGGACTCGGCTGGTGGTGAGACCAGCTTATTTCGGCAAATAGCCCTTGCCTGTCAGCCAGTCGACGACGATCCGCCGGATCAGCTCTGACCGCGAGGGCTTGCCCTCGATGTCGGATGACGCTCGATCGAGGGCTGCGGTCACTTCCGGTCGAAGCATCGCATTCACCTGCTCACCTCGACCTATTGCAGGCCGTCCCCGCTTCTTTTTTTCTAGATTTAATTCTTGACTGGCCATGAATTATGTCTAGACTAAAACACGTCGGGCCGCAAGGGGACTGGTACTCCCCCGGCGGCCCTAACCGAGACGACGACCGTTGGAGGGTCATCGAATGGCTGTTCATGCCCATACCACGTCTTTCGACCTGGCCGCCATCCTGAAGGATGCCTGGCTCCGGTATTGGACTGCCCGCCCGGCCATCTACGCCGCCGGCGACATCGGTCTCAAGCGCACGTTCCTTCCCATCCTTTTCGCCAAGATGCTCCGCCATGCCTGGGCGGACGCGAAGAAGGCGGCGCGTGCGATCGAGACTACCGCGGCGGCCTTTATCGAGGCCCAGCGCAACGCTCAAGCTGTCCGTGTTGCTGCAATGGACTCGATGACCCGCTCGGCGCGCATCGTCGAGATCCGGTTCCAGCTTCAGCTTCTCGACTACGCCCCGCTCGGAATTCGTACCTCGCGGCGCCGGCATGACCTCGGCGCCGAGCTGGCGATGCTTGCCGGAGGCGCAGATGTTGCCCCGAGGGCCACGGCATGAGTCCCGCCACAGGGACCCAAGGGACCGTGTGGGAGACGCTTCCCTCCCCCGGACGGATACCGCCCCGCGCGCCTCCCACACGGTCCTATCAAGCGAGATCCCACAACTCACTGCGAACTATCCAGCCCGGAGAAAACGGATGTCCCCCATGGTCAAGCGTCGCACCTTCATCGCCGGCGCCGCTCCACTTGCCGTCGCGGCAGCGCTCCCACAGCCAGCCGAGGCACGGTTCCAGACCGTCTACTCATATGAGCCCCCCACGAAGCCTTCGGGCGAAATGGGCCGACTGGCTCGGGCACGGTTCGAGATCGTAGCGGGGAGGCATCGGGCCGCAGTGAGTTCGCTCGGCGGTGAACCGACGGCGGATGCGATCAGTCGGGCGGAAGCGAGGTTGATGAAGGTTTGCGGCTACGTGCCCTGGTGTCGCGCCGACGGCGACGCCAAGGTCGCCTACTTGTCCGAATGGGTCGCTGGCGGCGGTGAGCTCGAGGACCGACATCGCGCCGCAATCGCCGGGACGGCCGGTCGCTACGAGCTCAAGGGAGATGTCAGGGCGTAAGCGCCCTGATGCACGGCAATGCTGGCGCTCGACCGACCGGTTCCCGAGATCGACCTCTTCTGGATGGTGATCCAGCGGATACGGGCGCCACCATCCTTCTAGTCCTAGAGTTCCCTCAGGCCGAAGCGAACCGCGAGCTCGTCGCGTAGAGGGCGCCACCGCCCTGTGGTCTCAGCGTTCCGCAGCCAACGCACCGACGTGACCTCGCCGACCACGTTCAGGTTGTAGCCGCTGTCTCGGTAGGGGCTGCCAGGCTTTGCACAGTGGGGCCCGCGATTACCGGCGGTGGCCGCACCGTGTAAGTGAACTCGCCGGCAATGTTCGCACCAGAAGCCAAGCTGGTCCTGGTCGACGATGTAGTAGGTCGTGACGTCGGGCATCGGCTCACCTCCAAGGCGATCGGACATCGAGTCGAGGCCTCTCGTCTACGGGCTATTCGCCAGGGTGCCCTTGGGTTGCGTATCCGCGTGACTACTTCGGCATTGGCCACGAGACGCCCTCCACACGCTCTCGTCCACAAGCCACTCGGTGCCCAAGCTCGGTAAGCGTCATGACCATGATACCGTCGACTATCACAGTATGCAGGGTGCCGGCCCCCTCAAGATGCCGAATGGACGCCCTCACTTGGTCGGTGCTACCGCCCAGGGCCAACTCGTCCAAATAGCGTGCCAGCCATTGATCGTTGCCGCGGCCGCCGCAGACATTCGAGGCGAGCGCCACCAGTATGCGAAGCGCGCGTTCCTCACGCTTCAGGCGATCAAGCGGATCAGGTTCGTTTTGCGACATAACCGTGGGATGGATCAACCTTCGAGAACCTTTGATGCCGCATATCGTCAGCCACATCGTCAGGCGTCAACAGGACCATGGAATCCCCCTTGCTCCCCCTCCATGTAGGCATTGATACCACGAAGGGAGCTCGCTCCGATTGAGCGGACCGTCGAAGCTCACAGTTCTGGTGCCTTGCCTGGGTGGATTGCATCGTAGGGAAGGAGGTACCAGCTATGCACCACTCCACAGCCACCGCACGCCGCAAGGAACGAGACCGCACACGTCAGCAGCGTCGGCGCGACCGACTGCGCAATGAGAATGTCCCCCAGACCCACGCTATTGAGCGCGCAGTCGTCGAAGCCATGAGCTTCGCGATCCAGAAATCGCGCGAGACTGGAACGCGCCACGCGGAGGTGCATGCGTTCCTCGTCATGTTCGGCAAGACTGTCGAAGCGATCCTGGTGGATCGGCAGGGGTATGATCGCGAAGCCAGCTTGGCCGCGCTCAAGACTGCCCTTCGCCGCCGGCCGGGACACCTCTCCCCGGACTTCATCCCGACGCTGAGACCCTGTGACAGCATCCAGAGGGAGTAACGGGGGTGTTCAGGGTTCAGGGTGCGGACGCTGTCACGCCAAAGGCCATCTGCGTCGGCCCCTGGGCCCGCGACTTCCATGCGAACCATAGGCGCTGTGCTACGGCGCCAAGACAGGGCGGCAGGGCCGGCTACTTTGTCGGTACCTTGGTCGGTCGCTTCGCGGGTGAAGTGCCAATCTCTCCCGCCATCTGCCTAACCTTATCGGCGACATCCTGGACCTCGTCGAGTGTCGGGTCATACTTACGGGCCAGCAGTCTCCGAATCTCATCGAGTTGCGCCTGAAGGTCGGCGTGGCTGCGCTCGATGCTCTCCGAGAGGAAGCGGTACAGGTCACTCGTCCGCGACCTCGTGATCTCGCCAAGAGTGTCCAGCTTGCCGGGCACCCCCGGCAGATCGAACGATGTCTCGAGGCGCGCTACGATCTCGGCGTTCATGCTGCGCTTGTTACGGTCCGCCTCAGACTTCAACCGATCCCGCATGCCGTCGGGCAAGCGGACGATTACCTTGTCGAGCGACCTACTTTCGGAATCCTGCGGCAACTCCACACCTCGCAAATATCAGATATGGCCATAGGCCATAAATGATCTTGCAACAATATTGGCCTTAGGCCATACTGCATGGAGAACGAAACTTTGCCCGCAGTCAACGAGAAGACAGGCCACTACCCTCTGCGACTACCGGCGTCACTGAGCGATCGCATACGCGCTGCGGCAGCCGCCGAACGTCGATCCATCAACTCTCAAATCATCGTTCTCCTCGAGCAGGCGCTACCCGCCGAGACGACGGCTCCCGACAGACCCACTCGCGGAGGCCAGTCTGCATGACCATGGGGAAACAGGGGGATGCCATTGCGACGTCACCCGGCAGCGGCGCTGAAGAGGCCGACGACTATCGTCGCCAGGTCGTCCGCCTCAACGAGGGCTGGCGGCTGATCGAGTGCAAAGGCGGTATCCAGTGGATTCTCCAGCGCCGCCGATCCGCTCAGGAGCGTGACGGAGCGCGATGGATGTCTATCGCCTACCACCGTCGCCGGGACACTCTCATCGAGGCCGTCACACGCCGCTGCGGGCCTGTAGGCCCCGAAGCGATGTGCATGCTCGGGACTCTGCCCAGGATGATCGGATGAGGCCCAACATGGTTCGAGCATCTCACCAGCACACCGAGATCACCGTGACTGACGGCAAGAGGCACATAGGCCGGCTGGTCGCCAAGGGCGACGTGTTCGCCTGCTTCGACGCCGACGATCGTCCCATCGGCACCGCGCCTACTGTAGCGGAAGCCAGGTCTCACATCCTTCGCGCCGGCCGCCGGGGGCCAGATAGCGATCGCGATCTTGCCGCAAGGACCATCGGCTGATGGAGACTTGTTCATGACGACCCGTCATCCCGATGGTCGCGTTGCGCTCATCATCCCTGCCATCGAACCGTATCAGTTTGTGGCCAACTGGAACTTGGTCGACGTCATGGAGGCCGCCACAAGAGTTGTCTCAGATGCCACCGAGGATGAGGTAGGCGAGGCCATGCAGGTGCTGTCCGACGAGTTGCACAGGCAGTGTTCCGCGATCTATTGGTCGGCAGATATCGGAACACCCACAGCATGACGGCCCGGAACCCGAGCCGATCGAACTGGCTGACGAACTACGTCCCGCACCGCCTCGAAATGCTGCGTAGTCCCGCTTGGACTGAGGCGCCAGCACAGCTCCACAGAATGCTGGACCGCATCGAGATAGAACATCTCAGCCATGGCGGTAAGGAGAACGGCGGCCTCTTCGTCTCGTACAGGCAGTTCCAGATGTGCGGGATCTCGAAGCGACAAATCCGAGCCCTGGCCGAGCTTGGGCAAGGATTGGGCTTGGTCGAAGTCCGGCAGGACCCCGAAGCATCAAATGGCAGGATTCGGCCACCGAATGCCTACCGGCTGACCTATGTCCCCGAGCGAGGGAAGAAGGCTCCCACCGACGATTGGCGCGCGATCTCGAGTGATCGCGCCAAGTCGCTCGTGGCGAGGTTTCGGAAGACCGAGAAAAAGAGTCGTCGCGCTGGAGACGAGGCTCATGTGGTGCAGGAAGTGATCGCATGAAAACGCACTCCCAGTTCCACATCCTGCACTCCACCGGTTCCACATCGGACACACTAAAGGGCCTTACCGGTTCCACATCCTGCACATTGTCGGTGCCACATCTGGAACATCCTACTAGATTTCGGGGGGATGCGCTTTGAGCGACCAGCTCGACCTGTTCTGCAATGCGACAAGGATAGCAGAGGGGCGCCTCAGCGCCCCACCGTCACTTCCCGTTGGCTCGCCCGCCACACCGACACTCGTGATCCTTCCGTTCCCAATGAAGGCCCGCATCGGAAATATCCGGGACGTGGCCACCAAGCTGATTGCCACCAAATCCGTCCCGCACGCAGAGTCGTATCGAGCCCTTGTCACTGAGGGGCTGATCGTGCACCTGCGCAGCAAGCGTGTGGCGGCAGAGCTGCACGCCGCCGAAGTCCACCGGTTCTGGCAGGCCGTCGACATCGAGATTGTTCGGCGGCTCGACTCCGGACGTCGGCCCGGAGGCGGTGCGGCGTAGCCATCCGCACCAACGCGACCAAAAGTAGTTGGCACTGGATCCTTGCTAGCGCCGGCATCACCATGAGCGACGTGTTCAACGAGTAGCCGCCGATGCAGACCGCTTCACCGATCGAGACTGCTATGTGGCCGTACGAGGCTGACGCCTCGACCCGCGTCGGTATCGCCGCCGAGACGATGGGGGTCGTGAAGGTATGACCCTGGCCGACCTCGAAGATGATACGCCGATCACCCTCAAGGAGGCCTGCGAGGTGTTCTTCCGCAACACACTTACTCCGGACTCGTTGCGGGCCGAGCGGGCACGGGGCAATCTGCCGATCATGCGGATCGGCAAGAGGGACTTCGTGACGCCGGCCGGCATCAGGGGGATGATGAGCAAGAAATGCCTCAGCGAAGGAAACCAGCCCGCCTCTACCTCAACCCCGCTGAGCGCGTCTGGGTCATCCGAGACGGCGCGCACACAGAACGCACAGGATGCAGCGAGGACCAGCGCGGAGAAGCTGAAGCGGCTCTCCAAGCCTACATTGCCCGCAAATTCAAACCGGCCGTCCGCGAAAGTAGTCCCGCTCGGCTCGCGGTCGCCGAAGTCCTGACGGCCTACGCCGACGAGTATGCCCCTACCACCGCGGATCCGGCGCGCATTGGGTACGCCTTGGTCCCGCTGCTGGACTATTTCCAAGACAGGACGCTGATGGACGTGCGTGGCACCACGTGCCGCGGATACGTCGAGTGGCGAACCTCGATGGCCAGAAGCAACCACACCAACGCCCGCACTGAGGCGAAACGCACCCGGACCGTCGCGGTCGCCACCGCGCGCAAGGAACTCGGCGTCCTGTCCGCCGCGATCGGCTATTGGCACAAGGAACACGGTCCGCTTGAGTCTGTGCCAGTGGTGAGCCTGCCTGCGAAAGCGGATCCGAAACCCGGCGCGCCTGCTCGGCGGCGCCCTCGGCTTCTACATCCTCGAATGGTCTGACATCGCCACCCGCAAGCTGCATCGCCAGATCAAGCGCGACCATAGCGCCATCAACCGCCATACTGCCCGATTCATCGTCATCGGCCGGTACACCGCGAATCGTCCCGGCGCCACGATGAAGCTGCGGTGGATGCCGAACACCGTGGGCGGCTGGCCCGACTTCAAGCGGGGGCGCCTGTACCGCAAGGGCAGCGAGGTCGCGGAGACGAAGAAGCGCCAGCCCTCAGTCCGACTCGGCCAGGTGGCCCTGGCACACTTCCGGCGATGGAAGGCAATCGACGATCGCGCCCGCGAGGAGTTCGCCAAGCGCACCAATGAGACGGTGACGTCCTTCCTGTGCGTCGTCCACTGGGGTGGCGAGCCGATCAGGGACATCGGCAAGAGCTTTGCCACAGCGCTCGACTATGCCGGTCTCCCGCTGCGCTACACCCCCCACATCCTGCGGCACACGCGTGTCACCTGGTGGGTGGAAGCGGGGCTATCCCTCGAGGAGGTAGCCGACGCTGCAGGCATGACTACGCAGATGGTTGAGGACGTCTATTGGCATCGGAGTCCGCACTTCCAGAAGCGCGCCGCGGAGGCCTGAAATTTGCGAAGTTGTACGGAAACTGTACAATGGGAAGAAATCGGGGCCCTACCAACTAGCGTAGAGGCCCGGAAATCATGGCGCACCCGGCGAGATTCGAACTCACGACCTCTGCCTTCGGAGGGCAGCGCTCTATCCAGCTGAGCTACGGGTGCAGTGGGACAAGGCAATAGGCGATTGGCGCGGGGAGCGCAAGGTGGGCGCTTCCCGCGGCAATCGAAGCTCGACGGAGGTCAGGCGGCGCGGTGCCAGAGGCGGTCGAGTTCGCCGAGCAGGCGGAAGGTGATGCCGTCGATGGCCTGGTCGCCCTCGACAGTATCGAGCGACTCGTCGTCCTCATCGGCACCGGTGATCTCGCCACGTTCGGCGGCAGCCTGGAGGGCGGCGAAGACCTCTGCGATGCCATGCTCGATCTCGTCGTCGAGCAGGGGAGGATCGAGATCCTCGGAAGCGTCGGGGTCGCCACGATCGTCGATGATGTGAGGCAGGGCCGCGAGTTCGGCACCAATTTCGAGCGCCACGGCGGCCGCAAGTTCCTCGGCGACCTCGGCGGGGACCTCGATGGTTTCCTCGACGACCAGCACCGCGGTCGCGACGACGTCTTCAGGCGCCGGTTCCGGCGCAGCCTCGGGCTCCGCCTCGGCGGGCCCGGCAGCAGGCTCTGCGACTACGAACGCTTCAGCCTCGAGGCTGGCAGYTCCGTCCGCCTCCTCGATGAATGCGGCGTCAATGGCGGTGGCCTCGATAGCGGGGTCGGCGTCAGGCCGGTCCTTGGTCTCGCTCATCGTCATCTCCGGGTCGATTGCGACGGGGCGCGGCGGCAGCGCCGATCACGCAGGCGTGACGCTAGAGACGACAGATGGCCCGTTTCAGACGGGATTCCGGCGGAGCCGTGACGTTTTCGTGACGGGGATAACGGTGCGAAACCGCACCTAGAACGGTGCCGGCACCCGGTAGGTGACCCACCCCCCGGCCGGATGGTTGAAACCCAGTTCCTCGGCGTGGAGCTGCAACCGGTCAGCCGCAGCGAGTGCCTCGCCGGTCGAATAGAAGGGGTCGCCGAGGATGGGGTGGCCGAGCTCCATCAGGTGGACGCGCAGTTGGTGGGTGCGGCCGGTCAGGGGGTAGAGCCGGACGCGCGTGACGCCGTTCTCGCGGCCCTCCACCACCCAATCGGTGACGCTGGGGCGGCCCCGCTCGTAGTCGACGCGCTGGCGCGGCTTGTGCTCCCAGTCGGTGGCGAGCGGCAGGTCGATGCGGCCCTCGTCGCCTTCGATCTCGCCCCACACCCTTGCGACGTATGATTTTTTCGCGCGGCGCTGCTCGAACTCCTGGCCCACGTGGCCGAGCGCCTTCTTGTTGAGGCACATGACGAGGATGCCCGAAGTATCCTTGTCGAGCCGGTGCGCGACGGCGGCGGTCGGCCAGCGGCCGCGCACCCGCGCCTCAAGGCAATCGGCCAGCGCCGGGTCCTTGCCGGGAACCGTGAGCAGCCCCGAGGGCTTGTCCAGGACGACGAGGTCTTCGTCGGCATGGACCACCGTCAGCCACGGGTCGGTCGGCGGGTGGTAGTCGAATGTGGCGGGCATGGGGTTGAGCATGAGGCCCCGCTCTTACCAGCCCCGCGACACGGAAGAAACCGATGCGTTACGTACCTCAATGCTATGGAGTTTGGCCCCGAACCACGCCATGCTGTGCCGCAATTGGCGGATCGGGGTAACGAACCGCCGCAAGGGATGGAGAGATTCATGAGCGTAGAGCGCCGCGTCGGCGTCGGGATCATCGGCTGCGGGAACATCTCGAGCCAGTATCTGAAGGCGATCCGCAACTTCCCCGTGCTCGAGATCATCGCCGTCGCCGACATGCGACCCGAGATCGCCGACAAGAAGGCCGCCGAGTTCGGCCTCAAGGCCGTGCCGGTCGATGCGTTGCTCGCCGACCCCAAGGTCGAGATCATCCTCAACCTCACCATCCCGCGCGCCCATGTCGAAGTCGGGCTCAGGACGATCGCCGCCGGCAAGCACGTCTATGCCGAAAAGCCGCTGGGCATCACCTTTGCGGAAGGCAAGAAGCTTGCGGATGCGGCCAAGGCAGCCGGGCTGCGGCTCGGCTCGGCGCCCGATACGTTCCTGGGCGGCGCGCACCAGGAGGCCCGGGCGCTGGTCGACAGCGGCGCGGTGGGCGACGTGGTGGGCGGCACCGCCTTCTTCGCCTGCCCGGGGCACGAACGCTGGCACCCCGATCCGGCCTTCTACTACGACGTCGGCGGCGGGCCGGTGCTCGACATGGGCCCCTACTACATCACCGACCTCGTGAACCTGCTCGGGCCGGTGGCCCGTGTCCAGGCCATGGCGGCGACGCCGCAACTCGAGCGGCCGATCTACTCCGAGCCCAGGAAGGGCCAGACCATGCCGGTCAAGGTCTTCACCCACGTTGCGGGGCTGCTGCAGTTCAAGTCCGGAGCCATCATCCAGGCGACGCTGAGCTTCGACGTGCCCGCGCACGCGCACCTGCCGTTCGAACTCTATGGCTCGACGCTCAGCGTCCTCGTGCCCGACCCGAACAATTTCGGGGGCGAACTTAAGACGCGCCCGGCGACGGAGAAGGACTGGACGGTGGTGACGTCCAAGCTGCCCTATGCAGATACCAGCTACCGCTCGCTCGGGCTGGCCGACATGGCCCACGCCATCCTCGAGAACCGGCCGCATCGCGCCTCGGGCGACCTGGCGCTGCATGTGCTCGAGGTCATGGAGGCCTTCGAGACGGCGGCAAAGACCGGACAGTCCGTCGAGATCACGACGCCGGTCGAGCGGCCGGCGCCGCTCAGCCAGTCGGTGATCGCGCGGGCAGCGGCGAGCTGACCAATCCAACGACACTGTGATCCCCGGGCGAAGTCCCGGGGAGACACCATCCACGCGCCAGGCACTGGCGCGAGGCACCCGGGTTCCCCCCGCCAAAACTCTCTGTTAAGAGGAGGTCCATGCAGAGGGCCTTCTCTTACACCAGCGCGTTGCGCGCGACCCTTGCCGTGCCGGCTCTTGCCGTGCTGGTTTCCGGCTGCTCGATGGCCGGGCTGCCGACCTTCAAGCCGGCGCCGGTTCAGCAGGTTGCGGCCGTGGCCCCGGTCGAGGCGGAGCCCGAGAGTGCGCCGGAAGCAGAAGCGGCTGGCGAGCCCTTCGTGCCGCTGGCCTTCGTCGAGACGCCCTCGCGCACCCCGAGCAATGTCGACGGCCTCATCGCCAAGTACGCGATGGTCTACGGCGTGCCGGCCTCGCTGATCCACCGTCTGGTGAAGCGCGAAAGCGGCTACAATGCCGGTGCCCGCAACGGTCCCTATTACGGGCTGATGCAGATCCGGCACGATACCGCCCGTTCGATGGGCTATCGCGGCGAGGCCTCCGGCCTGCTCGATCCCGACACCAACCTCAAGTACGCCGTGAGGTACCTGCGCGGCGCCTATGTGGTGGGCGGCTACAATTCGGACAGCGCCGTCCGCTTCTACGCGCGCGGCTATTATTACGACGCCAAGCGCATGGGTCTGCTCGAGGAAGCCGGCCTGCGCTAGGGCCGGTCGATGGGCGGGCGCCCGTTGAGGTGGACCTGCTCGGTGACGTGCTCGAGCGTCCATTCCATCGCGTTCATTGCCCATTCGGCCCCTGCCGCCATGCCCCACTGGCGCGCCCAGCGCACGACGCCCGCCTGGCGCGTGGGCAGGTATCCGGCGACATGCTGCAGCGTGCAGTCGGGATGGCCGTAGGCCGCAAGGAAGAGACCGATGCGGCGGCGCTGCTCGGCCCCGGTGTAGTCCGGATCGCCGAGGTCCAGCCAGGTCCACACACTGTAGGCGAGGTCCCAGAGCCGCGTGCCCGGTGCGGCGGTGTCGAAATCGATCATGCCGTAGGGCATGCCATCGGCGAAGACCGTGTTGGCCGGCGTCCAGTCGTTGTGACACATGACCTCGGCCCCGGCCTCCCTGACCGGGGCAAAGCCCGTCGTCGCATCGTGGTAGCGGCGCAGCAGGCGCGCGGCCGCGGCGAGCTGGGCGTCCGTGAAGCCGCCGGTATCGTAGGGGACGTGGCCGGGCAGAAAGGTCAGCGTTTCGCGCCCCTCGGCATCGAGACCGAGGAAGCGCGGGGCGCCTTCGAAGCCGACGCCTTCGAGATGCCGGAGCAGATCATGCTGCTGGGCGCGATCCCAGCGCAGGGTGCGGCGCACCGTGTCCCCAACCCGCACGACCGTGTTGATTTGCCCGCCGGGCAGGTCGATTTCCTCGCTCACTCCGGCCCCTCCGCTCCCACTGCGGGCGGCAGGGTCGCGGCGCGCGGTGTCTGATGTCAACCCGCCGGCCGAAACGCGAACCACCGGCATCATCCCGAGCCGTCCGGAGCCGGACGGCATGACGCAGGATGAGCCGGTGGTGCAGGCGGCGCCAGGACTGGCGCCACGTGGTCCCCGGTCGTGCAACCCACCGGGGCGTTTCCGTGCGATCAGCTTTCGATGGCGAGGCGGACCAGTTCGGCGGTGTTGCGGGCGCCGATCTTTTCCATGATGTGCCGGCGATGGACCTCCACCGTGCGGTAGGAGAGCCCCAGATCGACGGCGATCTCCTTGTTGGTGCGGCCGCTGACGACATATTGCAGGATCTGCCGCTCCCGGTAGGTGAGCGTGCCGAAGCCGCGGACCGTGACTGTCGAGGGACCGTCCTTGGATTGCTCGACATGGATGTCGCCGCGGAACACGTCCTGCGCCGCCACCGCCAGTTCCACCGGAGCGTATGGCGGAGAAAAGACCGAGGTGGCGCCGCGCTTCATCGCCGCCACCACCATTTCGGCGCGCACGTTCGGCGGCGCGAGGAGGAAGGCGTGAATGCCCAGGTGCTGGGCGCGTATCGCGTCGAGAGCCTCGAGCGTCCTGGTGAGCTCGCCCGCATCGTCGCAGAGCGGAAGCAGCACGAGGTCGGGGCGCCTGAGGGTCATCAGGCGGGTCAGCCCGGTCGTATCGGGCACCATCGAGACCTGGAAGCCCTGGGCGATGAACTCGTCGCAGAGGCCCTTGCCCACCTTGGGGTCGGGATGGGTGATGTAAATCAATCGGTCCCGGTTGAGGTAGGGACGATAGGGGATGGAGTCCGCAAGCCTATCCACTTTGCCACCTGATGACAGCAAACCAAAGCTGAGGCCGATTGCCGCCGGCGTCAGTAGGTAGCGGGGCTCATCCCCCTACCCTCGAATCGCGTCTACATAAGTATAAGACCACGACCAACATCAGACTGACAATGCATGGTAAGCGGCTGGTTACGATGTTTCCCCGTTAAAACTGTCGTACCGATACAGATACATTGGTATTACTTCCGTACGAAATGGCACTATTATTGTGTACGAAATAGAACTATTCGGATCGAGCCTATGGTGAATTTGACTTCCGGCACGCCGCATTCTGTCCTCAAACGCACATATTGACCGCTTTTGCCTGTCGGCGAGGCATGGCGCGAGGTGCTCTCGAATTCGCTCCGAACCCAACAACAACGGTGCAAAACACCGAAGGTGCGATTCACGCAGGCCGCGAGTGCGCCTAACGCTCTGAGCGTGGGAACATCCTTTGATAGGGGCTAGCGTTATGTTCAGACGTTTATCCGCCGAAGCATTCGGCACTTTCTGGCTTGTATTCGGCGGCTGCGGCAGCGCGGTCCTCGCCGCCGGCTTCCCCGAGGTGGGAATTGGCTTTATGGGCGTCTCCCTTGCCTTCGGCCTCACCGTGCTCACCATGGCCTACGCCGTGGGCGGGATTTCGGGCGGTCACTTCAATCCGGCCGTCTCGCTCGGCCTCGCGGTGGCCGGACGGTTCGAGTACAAGGACCTGGTGCCCTACTGGGCTGCGCAGCTGGTGGGCGGCATTGCCGGCGCAGCCGTGCTGTACGTCATCGCCTCGGGTACTGCGGGCTTCCAGGCCGGAGGTTTCGCCTCGAACGGCTATGACGCGCTGTCGCCGGGTGGCTATGGCCTGCTTGCCTGCCTCGTGGCCGAAATCGTGCTGACCGCGTTCTTCGTCATCGTCATCCTCGGCTCGACGGCCCGCGTGGTGCCGGCCGGGTTCGCGCCGATCCCCATCGGGCTGGCGCTTACGCTTATCCACCTGATCTCGATCCCGGTGACCAATACCTCGGTCAACCCGGCCCGCTCGATCGCCGCTGCGATCTTTGCGCAGAACGGGGCGCTCGGGCAGGTCTGGCTGTTCATCGTCGCGCCGCTGGTCGGCGCCGCGATCGGTGCCGCGATCTGGAAGTTCGTGCTTTCCCCGAGCGAGACGCCCGCCAATATCGGGCAGGTCGAGTAAGCACATCCGCCCAAGACGTCGCGTGAGGAAGGGCCGGGGAACCGGCCCTTTCCTTTTGGAGCATCCGGGTCGTTCCCTATCGTACTGTCCCGGATTTCGCTCGGAGCTCCGCGGCTTCACCTTCGCATTTCCCACAAGGAGGAGGCGATGATGAAGCGGCTGGTCTTCTGCTTCGACGGCAGCTGGAACCGGATCGATGCGCCACATCCGACCAACGTGCTGTTCACGGCCGAGAGCGTGCTGCCGCTCGCCGGCGAAACGGCGCAGCTGATCTACTACGACGAGGGCGTCGGCACCGAGAAGGGCGAGAAGTTCCGCGGCGGCATGTTCGGGCGGGGCATCGAGAAGAACCTGAACGACGCGTATCGCTTCCTCGTGTTCAACCACACGCCGGGCGACGAGATCTACATCTTCGGCTTCTCGCGCGGCGCGTTCACAGCGCGGTCGTTTGCCGGGCTCATCGCCAATTGCGGGATCCTGGCGCGGAGCCGCGTCGGCCTCGTCAACCAGATGATGCAGAGCTACCGCTCGCGCCCCAAGCCGGTCACCGACGAGTTCCGGCTCGCCATGATGCACTACCGGGCGGAAAACTGCCCCGATGTCTGCATCTCGGAGGCGGAGGACGAATGGCGGGCGGCCCAGCCCGACGGCAAGTACCGCAAGGGCCAGAGCCCGCTGCTCAGCATACGCTATGTCGGCATCTGGGACACGGTGGGTGCGCTGGGCGTGCCGGGCTATGTCCTGGGCGCCTCACTCGCCAACCGGGAATACCAGTTCCACGATTGCGACCTCAGCCCCTTCATCCAGAGCGCGCGCCACGCCGTCTCGATCGACGAGCGCAAGAAGGACTTCAGCCCGACCCTGTGGGAGAACCTGCCCGAGCTCAACCGGGCGCGAGGCTTCGAGCCCGATGCCCTCGATGCGCCCTACCAGCAGGTCTGGTTCCCCGGCAACCACGGCTCGACCGGCGGCGGCGGCGACGTCCGCGGCCTCGCCGACCAGGCACTGGAGTGGATCTGGGAGGGAGCGCGCGCGGCGGGGCTGCGCTTCGACACGGCGCCGGGCTCGATGCTCTACAGCCTCAAGCCGGACGACAAGGAGCCATTGGTCAACTCGACGAGCAAGGCCAAGTGGTACGACCCGGTCAACTTCATCATCGGCCGCCTGCCGGTGGCAGACCGCTCGCCCGGACCCGACCAGTTGCACCAGGTCAGCCTCTCCGCCCGGCGCCGCTGGCATCGCCCGGCCAGTGAGCTGCCGGAGAAGGCGGCGTATCGTCCGAAGACGCTTACGCTCGTCGCGGATGTCCTCGACCGCCTGGACGCGGCCGAACTGGGTATCGGCGTGACGCCGCCGGTCAACCTCATCGCCTGGCACACGGTGGAGCGCGACGAGACCCTGGGGGCGCTGGCGGTCAAGTACTACCAGGATGCCGCGAACTGGACGCACATCTTCGATGCCAACCGCGACGTCCTGCACGACCCGGACAAGGTCTTCGTCGGCCAGCTCCTCCGCATCCCGGCGATCGGCCCCGCCTGATCCTTCAGCCTGCCCGATGAAACCTTGCGCGGGCGGGAACGTTCATCGGAGAGGCGCGCGGCCCGCAGCCGCGCCGCCCAAGGGAGGCCTTCCGATGTCCCCTCTTGCCCAGCATGGACCGAGCTTTCTCGACCGGCGCGAGGCCGGCCGCGCGCTCGTCGAACCCCTCGCCTCGCTCAAGCTCGAAAATCCCCTTGTCCTCGCGCTGCCGCGTGGCGGCGTGCCGGTGGCGCGGGAAGTGGCGACGGCGCTCGGCGCCGAGCTCGACCTGCTGCTGGTGCGCAAGATCGGCGCGCCGGGCCATGCCGAGTATGGCCTCGGTGCCGTGGCTGAGTGCAGCGAGCATCCCCAGATGGTGGTGAGCGAGGAGGTGCTGAGTCTCGTCCACCCGCCGGAGGGCTATCTCGAGGCCGAACAGGCGCGCCAGATCGAGGAGATCGAGCGACGCCGGCTGCTGTGGCGCGGCGGCCGGGAGCCAATCCCCCTTGCGGGGCGCGACTGCATCATCGTCGATGATGGCGTCGCGACCGGCAACACGGCGCGCGTCGCCATCCGGGCCGCGCGCCAGCGGGGCGCGCGTCAGGTCATCCTCGCCGTTCCCGTCGCCCCGGCGGATGTCGTCGAGAGCCTGTCGCAGGAGGCCGACCAGTTCATCTGCCTCCGGACACCCGAGCCCTTCATCGCCGTCAGCCTCCACTACCAGCATTTCGGCCAGCTCGGCGACGAGCAGGTGCTGGAGATGCTCGGCTGAATCGCGGAAACCGCTGGAACCAACCGGCAGAATCGACGTTTGCGTCAGGTTGCGCACAATCGCGCGCACTTGGGGGTAAAGCATGGATCGTCTGGAAGCGTCCCTGTCTGAAGAGGGACGGTTGCGGCTGTTGCTCGATGCCATCACCGACTACGCCATCTACATGCTGGCGCCCGATGGACGGATCACCAGCTGGAACGCCGGCGCCCAGCGCCTCAAGGGCTATACCGAGGCCGAGGCGTTGGGGCGGAGCTTTGCCGACTTCTACACGCCCGAGGATCGCGCCGCCGGCCTGCCGGAACGGGCGCTCGCGGCGGCCGCGGCAACCGGGCGCTATGAGAGCGAGGGCTGGCGCGTCCGCAAGGACGGCACGCAGTTCTGGGCCAATGCGGTCGTCGATGCGGTCCTCGCGTCGGACGGACAGCTTGTCGGCTTCGCCAAGGTCACGCGCGACCTGACCGAGCGGCGGGCGGCCCAGCAGGCGCTCGGCGACAGCGAGGAGCAGTTCCGCCGGCTCGTCAACGGCGTCACCGACTATGCCCTCTACATGCTGTCGCCCGAGGGCCTCGTCACCAACTGGAACCCGGGCGCCGAACGCATCAAGGGCTACACCCACGACGAGATCGTCGGCCATTCGTTCTCGCAGTTCTACACCCCCGAGGACCGCGCAGCCGGCGCGCCGCAGCAGGCGCTCGAAATCGCCCGCCGCGAGGGGCGGTTCGAGAAAGAGGCCTGGCGCGTCCGCAAGGACGGCACGAGATTCCTCGCCCATGTCGTTATCGACGCCATCCGTGACGAGAGGGGCGAGTTGCTCGGCTTCGCCAAGATCACGCGCGACGTCACCGAGCGGGCCAAGGCTCAGGACCAGCTCGAGCGCACCCGCGAGCAGCTGTTCCAGGCCCAGAAGCTCGAGGCCATCGGCCAGCTGACCGGCGGCATAGCGCATGATTTCAACAACCTGCTGACCGCGATCCTCGGCAGCCTCGAGCTGGCCAAGAAACGGCTCCCGCCCGACCGGCAGCTCGAAAAGCTCATCGGCAACGCCGTCGATGGCGCCAAGCGCGGCGCCGCGCTGACCTCGCGGCTGCTCTCCTACGCGCGGCGACAGGACCTCAACATGGGCCCGACCGAGGTCGACAAGCTCGCCATCAACCTCACCGAACTGCTGCAGCGTACGCTCGGCTCGCAAGTCAGCATCCGCAGCGAGTTCCCGCCGGGGCTGCCGCCGGTGCTCACCGATCCGTTGCAGCTCGAGACGGCCATCGTCAATCTCGCCGTCAACGCGCGCGACGCCATGCCCAATGGCGGCACGCTCATCATGTCGGCCAGGGAGGAGACGCTCAGCGGGCGCGAGGACGACGTGCTGCCACCCGGCCGCTACGTGCGGCTGCTCGTCGTCGACAGCGGCGAGGGCATGGACGCCGAGACGCTGGCCAAGGCGACCGAGCCCTTCTTCACCACCAAAGGGGTGGGCAAGGGGACCGGCCTCGGCCTCTCCATGGTGCACGGCCTCGCCGAGCAATCGGGAGGCCGGCTGACGCTGGAGAGCAAGTGCGGAGAAGGCACGACCGCAAGCATCTGGCTGCCGGTGGCGGAAGACGCCGCCGTCGTGCCGGCTCCGGCTGCGGAGCCCACCTACGACGAAGCGGCTGAGCGGCCGCTCGTCGTGCTCGCCGTGGACGATGACGCGCTCGTGCTCATGAACACCCAGGCAATGCTGGAGGACATGGGGCACCGGGTCATCGACGCCGTTTCCGGGCGCGAGGCCATCGAGAAGCTCGAACAGGAAGCGGTGGACCTGGTCATCACCGACCAGTCCATGCCGCAAATGAGCGGATCGGAGCTCGCCAAGGTCATTGCCGAACGCTGGCCGGATGTGCCGATCGTGCTCGCCACGGGCTATGCCGACCTGCCGCCGGGGGCCGCCAACCACCTGCCGCGGCTACCCAAGCCGTTTTCCCAGGCCGACCTCGCGCGCATCCTTGCCCGCAGCGTCCGGGCCACCACCACGGCGCACTGAAAAGCAAATGCCGTCCCCGCGGTGAAACGGGAACGGCATCTACATTCACGCACTACTACTCGGTCAGGAACGTCTTGTAGACCCAGCCGACGCGTCCTTCGTCGTCGGTGATCTTGAACCAGCCCTTGTTGTCTTCGCTCACGGTGACCTTCTCGCCGCCAGCGAGGGCAAAGAGCTTCTCGGTCGATTTGCCAGGACCGGACCGTACGTTGACGCCATCGCCGGCCACCGTCAGGGTGGCCCCCGGAGCGAGCACGACAACCGGCTCGGGTACGGCTTCGGCCTTGGGCTCGGGAGCCTTGGCGACCTTTCTGGCCTTGGTTGGCTTATTTTCGGGCTCTGCCACGACTTCAGGCTGCTTTTCGGGAGCGGCAGCCTCGACGTCGGCCAGCTTCTTTTCCGCCGCGGCTCGCACGTCGGGAGTGGCCGTCCGAGGATCTTCGACGAAGGCAGCAACCTCGAGCGGCCGGGGCCGGTTGAGCGGCACCACGGCATCGCCGACAGCAGCAACTGCAGTAGCCGCGTCGGCAGCCGTCTCGCCGTCGGTGGCCTCAGTGGGAGTCGGCACCGGTGTCGCCGCGACCTGAACGTCAGGTGCAACCCGCGGCGGCCCGGCCCCGTCGCCCTCCTCGACCTCCGCAACATCCCTCGCAGCAGCGGCGCGCGCACCGGCGAGCCAGCCTGCGTCGTCTGCCCTGATGACTGCAAATGTCGCGCCGATCAGCGCGTCGGTCTTGTGCGCCTTGGCGACTGCCGGATCGGCCACCGCCTTGTTGACGGCCACCACGGTATCCGGCGTCAGGCGCGGCTCGGCCGGCTTCGGCGCTGCGGGCGCCGGCTGGACAGCCGCCGCCGTGCTCGGCGTGGGACCGGCGAAGCATCGGTCCAATCCGCCGCACTGCAGGCCCAGCAGTACTGCAATGATCCCGACCAGACCGCTGACGGCCATGGCCGGTATAGCAATACCGCCAAAGTGACTCAGTGAGATGTTCAAGCGTGGAGGGCCGCCCATCACGCGCCTCCTTATGGATGCCCCGTTCATGGCGGAGGACTATGATTAGGAAGCTTGTGGAAAGTCTGACCTGAATCGGACTCAAATGGGGCAAGGACTTGACGGACTCGGCAATGCCACGATCTGCGCCGCCCTTCGCGTCCCTTGGGCCATCGCCTTGCACGGGCAGCGCGAATCCTTGCCGGGCCCCTTACTGAGTGCCAATCCGCAGCACCACACTGCCACGCTTGCGCCCCGTATCGACATAACGATGGGCCTCGACGACCTCGTCGAGCGTTAACGTCTTGTCGATCACCGGACGCATCGCACCGGCCTCGGCAAGCGCCAGTTCGAAGCTCACATCCTCCGGCTTGGGCGTGAAGCTGATGGGGATGACGCGCTTGCCGCTGCGCCTGCTTTGCCCTTTGGCGCTGAGCATGCCCTTGAGGTCGACGATGACGAGGAGAAGCGCGCCGCCCGGCTTCAATGCGCCCTCCACGCGCGCGAAGGGGGCGTTGCCGACGCATTCGAAGATGACGTCGTACTGCTTGCCGCTGCGGGCGAAATCGTCCTTGTTGTAGTCGACCACATGATCGGCGCCGAGCGAGCGGACGAGTTCGGCGTTGCCGGCACTGCACACCGCCGTCACCACCGCGCCGAAGTGCTTTGCCGCCTGCACGGCGGCGATGCCGACCGCGCCGGAGGCACCGTTGACCAGTACCTCGTCGCCCGGCTTGATCGGGCATTGCCGGATGCACTCCGCCACCGTGTGCCCGCCGAAGACCAGCGCCACGGCATGTTCAAAGCTCATGCCCGCAGGCTTGAGCACCATCGCATCGGTCTGCTTGAGGCACACATATTCGGCGTGCCCGCCAAAGGCGCTGCCGGTGAGCCCGACGACCTCGTCGCCCGGCTTGAACCGCGTCACCCCGTCGCCCACGGCCTCGACGGTGCCGGCGAAATCCATGCCGAGAATCTTCCGGCGCGGCGCGAAGATACCGACGACGGCCATGGCGAGGATGCCCATGCCCCTCGGCAGGTCGCGCGCCCGGAGGCGATGGTCGCCCACCGAGACGGTCGACGCGGCAACGCGCACCAGCACCTCGCCCGCCCTCGGCTCGGGCTTGGGCACATCCTCGACGGCAACCACCTCAGGCCCGCCGAAGCGGTGATTCACAGCTGCTCTCATCCCCAAGCTCCCATTGCTCATCAGAGAGGTTGGGATAGCCCGGGACTATTGCAAGTCATCGACAATCCTGTAGCGACGGTCGCTACGGTGACTCATACGCGCGAGGCCCGCGAACGGACTCGGACGTCCGCTCAGTTCGAACACGAGATAGCGCACCGGCCCCGTCCCGACGTTGCGGATGCCGTGCTGCGCCCCCGCCGGATGATAGAGAAGCGCCGGAGCCGCTACCTTGCGGTCCAGTGTCTCGACTGTCCCTTCGAGGAGCAGGATCGCGACATCGTAGCGGTCGGCATGCGGGTCATAGCCTCCGCCCGGTTCCAGAACGCTCACGTGAGCCGCAAGGCGCCTCAGCCAGCGCGTCCGCACGCGCCAGAGCGTTCCGCCGATGCCTGTCGGCTGCGTCCGGATTGCCTCGCCGGCCCGGACGAAGGCGCGGGGCGCTGCTCGCCTGTCGCGCGGGCGACCGTAGTTGACCCACTTGAGCATCGTGTAGCGCAGCGGTTCATCGCCGACATTTGTGATCGTGTGCCAGGTCCCGGCCGGGTAGTAGGCGAAGTCTCCCGGTTCCATCACGGCCGTCTCGGCGTTGACGGTTCCCGCGGCATTGTCGGCAGCCTGAACCCTCGCAGTCCCGGAGACGACGACGAGCACTTCCTCCTCGATGTGCTGATGCAGCCGATGCGGGCTCGCGCCGGGGGCGAGGATGGAGCTGTGGCTCCCGACCTCGGTGATCGAGGGCGTCCGTCCCCTGAGGTGGGGATAGGCCGCATGGTCCTTGGCCATCTGCTCGGGCACGCCCGGCAGCAGGTGGATGCCGTTGCCAACCCTCCGGGATCGCCGCGGTGCGCGAACGACGCGGTTGACGCCCGCCGGGGACTTGCCGCTCACGACCACCACCGGCGGCCGCTTGAAGCGGCGGAAGGCGATGGGCCAGTCGAAGGTGCGCGGAATCCTCACCGGCCGGTCGGCCCGGGCATACTGCACCAGCAGCGCCGTGCGCACATTGGTGGTGAGGTTGTGCGAGCCGTGCCAGACGCGCCCGTCGAACACCAGCGCCTCGCCGTCGGCGACTTCGGGCTGGACGATCTCGGCCGCTCCGTCGTGCCGACGCGCCGCTTCGAGCGTCGTCTCGTCCGTGCTCTCCCCGCGGCCCAGTCCGGTTCGATGGTTCAGTTCCTGAATGGTCACGCCATAGCGGTGCGAACCCGGCACGAACTTGAGGCCGGACGACCGGTCGGTATTCTCAAGGCCGATCCACACCGTCGCAAAGCCCCCTGCGGGATCCATCGACTCAACGTCGGTGTGGAAGGGGTGGATGGCGCTCTCGGCCTTGACGATCAGCGAGGCACCCCAGACGACGATGTCGTCGCCGAGTACGGGGCGCACGAGGTCGAGGATGCGCGGGTCGGTCGCTACACGGTGGAAAGCCGGGCTGGCGGCGACCCAGCCCTTACCCCAGGTCTTCGCCCGTCCGCCCTCGGCGCGAAAGCCCGACAGCAGCCGCGCGCACTCTTCCTCGTCGAATACTGCAATCGGGCCGGCAAAGCCGTGCTGCTCCAGCGCTTCTCTAGTCATTTCGTCCCCCAAGACTGGGTCGCGACAAATGCATGTGAGCGGGGGCGCGTGCAAGGGCCTGTCAGGCTTCGTCAGGGTTCATCCACCGGCGCACATCGGCTAAGGTCCCGGCCCGACCATCCGGAATCGCCTCCCATGCATCTCGTTCTCGTCGACGGCTCTGGCTTCATTTTCAGGGCGTTCCACGCCCTGCCGCAGCTGACGCGCAAAACCGACCGGTTGCCGGTGGGGAGCGTGATCGGGTTCTGCAACATGATCTGGAAGCTGGGGGAGGACCTGAAGGGCGAGGATGCGCCGACGCATATGGCGGTGATCTTCGACTATTCGAGCAAGACGTTCCGCGACGAGATCTATGCCGAATACAAGCAGCACCGGCCGCCGGCGCCGGAGGAGCTTGTCCCGCAGTTTCCATTGACGCGTGCTGCGACAAGGGCTTACGGCCTGCCTTCGATCGAGATGGAGGGCTACGAGGCCGACGACATCATCGCCACCTACACCGCGCAGGCGAGGGCGCGGGGCGGCCGGGTGACGATCGTCTCGTCGGACAAGGACCTGATGCAGCTGGTGGAACCCGATGGTTCGGTGCGGCTGCTCGATACGATTGCGCGACCGGGCCAGCCTGCACTTCGCTGGATTGGGTCGGATGAAGTGCAGGAAAAGTTCGGCGTCGGGCCCGACAAGGTCATCGAAGTTCAGGCCCTGTGTGGCGACGCCGTGGATAACGTGCCGGGCGTGCCGGGGATCGGGGTGAAGACGGCGGCCGAGCTGATCAACACCTGGGGCGATGTCGAGACGCTCCTCGCCAACACCGCCTCGATCAAGCAGCCCAAGCGCCGGCAGGCGCTCGAGGAGAATGCCGAGCTGGCGCGCATCTCGAAAAAGCTGGTGACGCTCTCGACCGAGGCGCCGGTCGAGCTGCCGCTCGACGATCTCGTGCGCCAGCCGATCGAGCCGGGCAAGCTCTTCCCGTTCCTCAACGCCATGGAGTTCGTCTCGGTGGCAAAGCGCCTCGGGACGCTCCTCGACGCCGATCCGGCGGCCTGGCCGGCTGACCCGGAGCTGGCGGCCAAGCCCCCGGAGCCGGTAGGCTTCGACAACTCCGCCCGGGCCGAGGCCCGCGCCGCGCGGCAGGAGGCCAAGGGCCGCGCCGATTCCGCCCCGGTGGTGCATGCGAGGCTCGAGCATGAGCGGATCAAGGCGATCCCGCTCGACCACACCAAATACGAGATCATCCGCAACGCCGACGCGCTGACGCGCTGGATCGAGCAGATCTATGCCGCGGGCATCGTCGCCACCGACACCGAGACCACCGGGCTCGACAACCAGACGGCCGACCTTGTCGGCATCAGCTTCTCGACCGCGCCGGGAAATGGCGCCTACCTGCCGCTCGGCCACACCGAGGGGGCGCATGACCTCCTCGGCGGCGGGGCGGCCGAAGGGCAGATGGATATCCGCCAGGCGCTCGAGATGATCAAGCCGGTCCTCGCCGACCGCTCGATCCTCAAGATCTTCCACAACGTGAAGTACGACCTCGGCATCCTCGCCCGTTACGGCGTCGAGGTCCGCTCGTTCGACGACAACCTGCTCCTGAGCTATTCGCTCGACGGCCCGCAGTTCAACACGATGGGCGAGCTCAGCGATCACTGGCTCGGCCACAAGGGCATCGCCATCAAGGACCTGCTCGGCACCGGCAAGGCGCAGAAGACCTTCGCCGAAGTGCCGATCGCCGACGCCGCCCGCTACGCCGCCGAGGACAGCGACCTCACGATGCGGCTCTGGCACGTCTTGAAGCCGCGCCTCGTCGCCGAGAACATGACGACGCTCTACGAGACCATCGAGCGGCCCCTTGCTCCCGTGCTTGCCCGCATGGAAGGCCGCGGCATCACCGTCGACCGGCAGATCCTCTCGCGCCTCTCAGGCGATTTCGCCCAGCGCGCCGCGGCGCTCGAGGCCGAGTGCTACGAGCTTGCGGGGTCGACCTTCAACCTCGGCAGCCCCAAGCAGCTGGGCGAAATCCTCTTCGGCCGCATGGGCCTGCCCGGCGGCACCAAGACCAAGACCGGTCAGTGGTCGACCGGCGCGGACGTCCTCGAGGACCTCGCGACGCAGGGCGTGCCGCTGGCGCGCAAGATCGTCGACTGGCGCCAGCTGACCAAGCTCATGGGCACCTATACCGATGCCCTGCCCCAGTACATCAACCCGCGCACGGGCCGCGTCCACACCACCTATTCGCAGCACTCGGTGCTGACCGGGCGGCTGAGCTCGAACGATCCGAACCTGCAGAACATCCCGGTCCGCACCGAGGATGGGCGCAAGATCCGCACCGCCTTCGTCGCCTCGCCGGGCAAGATCCTGATCAGTGCCGACTATTCGCAGATCGAGCTGCGCGTCCTCGCCCATATCGCCGATATCCAGGCGCTGAAGGATGCGTTCGAGGAGGGCCTCGACATTCACGCCATGACGGCGTCCGAAATGTTCGGCGTGCCGGTCGAGGGCATGCCGAGCGAAATCCGCCGCCGCGCCAAGGCGATCAATTTCGGCATCATCTACGGCATCTCGGCCTTCGGGCTCGCCAACCAGCTCGGCATCGAGCGCAGCGAAGCCGGCGAGTACATCAAGACCTATTTCGCCCGCTTCCCCGGCATCCAGGACTACATGGCCGAGCAGCGCCGCAAGGTGAAGGCCGACGGCTATGTCGAGACCATCTTCGGGCGCAAGGTGAACTTCCCCAACGCCAACTCGTCCCACCCGGCCGAGCGCAGCTTCGTCGAACGCGCCTCGATCAACGCCCCCATCCAGGGCAGCGCCGCCGACATCATCCGCCGCGCCATGATCCGCATGGAGCCGGCGCTGCAGGCCGCCGGCGCGGACGCGCAGATGCTATTGCAGGTCCACGACGAACTGATCTTCGAGGTGGACGAGGGCAAGGAAGACGAGGTGATGCCGGTGATCGTGAAGACGATGGAAACGGCGTCAGAGCCGGCCGTGAGGCTGACGGTGCCGATCAAGGTGGATGCGCACGCGGCGAAGGATTGGGACGGGGCGCATTAGGGGATTTTGGCTAGTAGCCGAGGGCCTTTAGCAGGGCAATGATCGCTATCGTCGCAAGACACACAAATTCGAGCCAGTTCATCTGGTCACTCCAAAGCTGGGGTACAGCGAAGTGATCTCACGACGTCGGGACGATCGCACCACCCAACGCTCACCCCCTTTTACTCCCACGGAGGATTGTACGGCTGCGAAAAGGTGGCGTTCAGGTGGTGAGGATCGCCGCAGCCTTTGCTAGTCCGAGGCTCGGAGCGACAGATGCTAGCGTCAAAGAACGAACTCGCCGAGTACATCCACGCGCTGGAGCGCAAGCTCTCAGTCTTGGCCGAGCTCCTGTTCGAGGCTGGTCGAATAGAGAAGCCCACCCGACCGGCGTTGGCGAAGCTTGCGAGTGTCTCGTATGACACGTTGAAGACGGCATGGTCCGCGGGTGCGCTAACCCCAGAATTGCAGCGGAGACTTGGAAGCGTTGGCGGTTTCGACCCCAGCGATGAGCATTGGTGCGACAGAGAAATTCCAGCTGCAAAGCGGTCGATGCCACCGGGGAAGTACGAAGGCAGGGATACCGAGGCAGCGTTCCGCTCCTTGGTTAGGCGGGCTCTGGACCTCGGCGCAGACTATCACTCTAGAATTCACGGGGACCGGCCGCTTTATGCTGACGCTAACCTCGCCACATTCTCACTTGATGACTCCGGTCAGCTGACGGCTGCCGGAGAGCCCACGCTTGTATTTCTCAACCTTGTACTTGAGCCGGGCTATTTGCCCAATGAGCTCATCTTTGGTTTCAGCCGAGTGCGTATCCGACTGACCTTCCCCGATCTGTCAGGTACCAAAATTGAGAAGCGACTCGGATCTGGTGGTCCTGCACCAATGGGCAGCGCTGCCGTCATCCGGGCGGTTGGACGCGAGTTTGACGCCCATTGGATGGTCTCGTCCAATGGTGACTACCTCCAAGGAGAGCTAAGGACCACTGATGCTCCCCTGTGCTCTCTCGAAGGAGTGCAGATAGGCGAGTCATTTGTCGCGGAGATTGCTGTCCGGCCGTCCGACGGATCCCTCTTTGTTCCAGCGAGTCACCCGGAAATAGGCGTCGCGAAGCAGCGGATCATTCAGACCATCGCCACGATGGGGCTCTCTGACTCCGACAGTCAGGGATGGGTTACTCTGGGAAAGCAGCGCTTAACTGTACAGAAGGCAGATAGACGTTGAGCAAGGGACAATGGCAAGCCGACGCAATTGAGCGCGTCCTGTCGGCACCGACAAATGACTTCATCCAACTCGTTAGGATCGCTCGCCTCGATCCCGCGGCCAGTTTTCGCTATCGCGATTTGTCCGGCATTGATTTTTCTGGTCTCGATCTGACTGGGTACGATTTTGAGGGCGCCAACGTCTCGGGTGCTATTTTTCACAACTGCAGATTGTCCAAAACCAATCTCTCTTCATCCAACATCACAAAGCAACAACTGAGGCAGTCAAGCGATTGGTTTCCCGCCCATTCGAATACCAAACCAACAACCTTGCATGGCATTCAAGAAATAAGTCGACTAGACAACAATAACATCTCGTCGCTTTTGTCGAGCGTACGGGATGAAGCCAGCTTTGACCGAGCTCTTCGTCGTTTGTCTGACATTGCCGCTGATGGACGGCTACTGGGTGAACTCGTAATTGAGCGACTACTCTCCTCGGCTCCCAGCTTTGAGCTAGCGCTGAAGATGATGCGACAGCCGGAGTTGGCGCTAGAGGTCGTGACTGACGTTACACTGTCAAAGGTAATCCGAATGGCACGATCCTTTGACGACGCACTTAGCACGTTTGAGGCATTTGAACACCTCATTGAGGTCCCCGTACTAAGTGCACGCTCGTTGTTACGATCATCGCACGACCACTACAAGCGGCGATATGTATTGTTTCGAATGATCGAAGATGAAATACCGATTAAGTCCAAGGACCTGTTGTCTGTATACAAGACATCTCCAATCTCGGAGTTTAGCAGTCTTTCGTCTATCCTTCTTGAGAAATATAGCATTCGACCATCACTTTCGGTCGTTAATTACCTAATTGGCCGCTGCCGCACCGCCAACGAGGTTAAGTCCGTAATAGCCGCTGCGCGAAATGCCGACATTTCTATCGACGCAAGATACTATGCTAGAGCCGTGAACTGCTCGAGAGATTTTGACGAGGCGAATGGCATAATCTCCGATATGAAGAAGGATGGACTTCTCCCTACCGCCGCAGTGTTCGATGCCCTTCTCAGGCACGTCGTCACACGTGAATTGGCGGTGAGCATCGTGTCGCACATGAGGGACCTAGGCATCCACCCAACCGAGCATACATACGCGTCATTGTTGGAGGCGGAGCCGCACTACGCTGGCGCACGAGCGCTCTTCGATGAGGCTAGCGTGACGGGTATTACGGCCACGTCTGTTATCTACCGTCCGTTGATCGCCAAGTCTCCGGACGACCCTACGCTTTGGTCGCTCGTAGACATGATGCAGTCGTCAGATGTGACGTTCTCGTCCGCGATCTGCAAATCGATTATTCGGAAGTGCGCGACTTACTCAATTGAGAAAATGCTCGTCAGGTTGATGCAGGTCAAGCGTACTATTTCGGATGACAAACTAGCGGCATTTGCCGACCACGTATTGAGGGAGAGGTCTAGAATCGGGGCCTAGCAACCCATCCTTTACCGGCAGCGTTCCCCCTGCTCCACCAACCAAGGAGCATCCCCATGTCGAACCTTTCGGGCATTCGCGAGCATATGGAAGTGATCGGGGCCGATGGCGTCTATGTCGGCACGGTCGATCGGGTCGAGGGTGGGCGGATCAAGCTCGTGAAGGAGGAGGCGCCGGGTGGCAGTCATGAGGGGCACCACCATTATGTGCCGGGCGTGCTCGTCGCCGGCGTCGAGGGCGACAAGGTGAGGCTTTCGGCCGATGCCGCCAATGCCGAACTGTTCGAGGAAGAAGAGGACGGGCAGACGCGGCACTGAAGCGGGCGCCCCTCCCCGGGACCTCGGCGATCTACCGGACCACCCCCTCCCTCGGTCCCCCCCCTCAAGGGGAGGGAGGCGATAGCAGCGACGACGCGGCTCGGTCGCACCCTCCCCCTCGCGGGGAGGGTAGCGCAGCTGCTGAGCGGAGCGAGCAAGCGGAGCTTGGGTGGGGGGAGAGGGACGCTCATGCCCGAAGGCAGGGCCACTGCGCGCTGCACACCCCACCCCAGCCCTCCCCGTCAAGGGGAGGGGGAGATCGGGCCTGGCTCGACCGCGATGGCGTGCAGGCCCTTCGCAATCCCCGTCCGCCCCACCCGCGCTATCCTCTCCCGCCCCAGCAGCGGAGGAGAGAGCCGTGCCGAACCACCCCCGCATCGCCCGCCTGCGGGCAGCCGCGCTCGCGACCATCGCGCAGCGGCTCGATGACCTCAGGCACCGCGACGGGACCGGCCCGCTCATCGGCTTCGAGCGGGCACGCGTCGGCGAGGCGCTGGCCGGAGCCAGCCGCGCGCTGTCGCGCGAACGCGGGGCCCTCGTTCCACGGGACTGGCCCGGCGAAGCCGCGGTGCCGCTGGCCGAGGCGCGGGCGCTGCTGCGGAGTGCCGCTGCGGCGCTCGCCCCGCGTCCGGCCGCCCCCGGGCACGGGCGCAACCGCGCGCTCGCCGAGATCCCCGCCCATTACGCGCCGCGCCGGACTTATCCCCCCGATCCCGAGCCATGAGATGATCGCCCCGATTTCCCGTTGGGCGCAGTCGTGCACGGACGGCTGGCGGGAGATCGCGGGAGCCGCCGGAGCCGTCCGGCGGCGGGTTCGTGGCGCCGACACCCGGCCGCCCATCCAGGCTCCGCTGCAGCAATGCAGGCGAGAGGCGCGATGGGGGCAAGCTTCTTGGTCGCCACCGATCCAACTCCATCCCGCAAGGACCGGCGCGGCGACGGCCGTTTTTTGCGGACTACCCGCGTGGCCGAAACCCGCGCCGGTCCCGCCCAAGGTTCAGAACCCCGCGGCCGAAGGGCCGGCGGGTGCGCTATGCATGGAGAAACAGGGCTCTTGAGGGGAGGGGGGGGGTCCATCGGTGGTCCTCCGCACCACCCCCTCCCTCGATCCCTCCCCTCAAGGGGGGAGGCGGGGTGGTGGGTGCGGTGCGGGTGGCGAGACGGGTCCCCGGGTCGAGCCCGGGGATGACGGTGGATGGGGGCTCCCCTCCCCCTTGAGGGGAGGGGTGGGGGGTGGGGGTCTATCGGTGGTCCACCGCACCACCCCCTCCCTCGGTCCCTCCCCTCAAGGGGGAGGCGGGGCGGAGTCGAACGCCCTCAGACGTCCGCGTCCGGGGGTGGGCCTTCGGGGAACGGGCCGGGGCGTGGGGGTTGGCGGGGGATGTCGCCGGGGTTGTCGGGGTCCGGCAGCGGGTCGATGTCGTCGTCGTCGGGCAGCGTGCCGGGGCCGAAGGGGGGCACGGCCGGATCGGGCAGCGTGCCGGGGCGCGGGTCGGGATCGAAGGGAGGGATGTCGGTTGTCATCGTGGGTCTCCTGCTCCACTCCGACAATCCGCGGGCGTGGCCGGGGGTTCCCTACTCCCTGACGCCACCGAGGAGCGTCGCGGCGCCCTCGCCGCTGCGGTAGTCCTCGCGGACGGGGGCGAAGACGTCCATGACCACGCAATCGGTGATGGCGCGGCCCGAGTGGCGGGCATTGGGCGGGATCACCAGCACGGTGCCGGCGGTGCAGCGGTGGGGCACGCCGTCGAGCACGAGCTCGAACTCGCCCTCGAGCATGTGCACCACCTGCTCGTGCTCGTGATTGTGCTCGGGCAGCGGTGCGCCGGCGTCGATGCGCCAGAGGAGGAAGGTCATCCGGTCGGAATGGATGAGGCGGCCGTGAAAGCCGGGGATGATCTCGCGCTCGGGCTGGTCGGCCCAGGCAATCGCTGCTGCCATCGCTCTTCTCCCTAGACGGCGGCCACCCGGGCCTCGTAGGCGCGCAGCATGGGCTCGAGATGATCCTCGAACAAGAGGCCCGGCCGCTCGGCCACGGCCATGGGGAAGGCCGCCTCGGCGGCGAGGGAGAGCGAGAGGAAGCTGATCAGGCCCTCGGCGGCGCGGGGCGCGGCGAAGCGGTACCGGCCCTTCTCGAGCCGCTCGAGCAGCGCCTTCTTCGACGCCACCATGCGCTCGGTGATGCCGTCCGAATTGCTCATCGAGCCGGTGACCTTGACGTAGTCGTGCTGCGGCGTGCCCAGGTGGTGCACCTCGCGGGCGGTGCGCCACAGCTGCATCAGGAACTCGAGGTCGGTCATGTTGGTGAGAGCAAGATCGTAGCGGGCATCGCAGCGGCGGCGGTCCCAGACGATCATCGAGTCCATCGAGAGCGAGACGAACTTGTAGGCGGCGGGATCGAGCAGGCGGTCGGGGCCATCGCCGACGTAGCGCAGGTGCCGGTAGCTGTCGGTCATCACGTCCAGCGCGCTCGAGACGATCGGCGCGTAGCCCATTGCCTCGATGGCGAGGGCGAGCTTGTCGGGCTTCATGCGGTCGTCAGCATCGAGGATCGCGGCATAGGGCGTCGTGATGCGATCGAGGGCGAGGTTGCGGGCGCGCGAGGCGCCGGCGGCGACGCGGCCGGTGGAGAGGAAGTGGAAGCGGTCGCTAACGAGGCCGGCACGACCGAGCAGTTCCTCGTAGTCAGTGCCGTCGTCGGCGATGACCCAGACTTCCCAGTCGGACCAGGTCTGGGCGACCACGCTCCTGACGGCTTCGGCGATGAAACGCTCTGCCTTGTAGGCGGGAATGACCACCGCCACCGTATGTTGAGCCAAGGCCCTGCCTCCTACCCGCCGGCGGCCTTGATCCGCCCCCGGGCCCGACCCATATCACGGGCATGGAACGGTGCCACTGAAACTCGGGCCGCTCCACAAACCGTTGCTTTGAACAAGGACGATCGGATGTCGCGCGTCTCCATGTTTTCGGCACCCTTCCTTCTCGGGTTCGATGCTTTCGAAGAGCGCATTGACCGGTTGAGCAAGGCGGCCGACGGCTATCCGCCCTACAATATCGAGCGCATGCTCGATGGCGAGGGCGCGGAGACCTTCCGGATTTCCATCGCCGTCGCGGGCTTCTGCGAAGCAGACCTCGACGTGCTGGTGGAGGACAACCAGTTGCTCGTGCGCGGGCGGCAAAAGGACGACACCGCACGAGAGTACCTGCACCGCGGAATCGCGGCGCGGCAGTTTCAAAGGAACTTCCTTCTCGCCGACGGTATGGTGGTCAAAGACGCAATCCTACGGAACGGCATGCTGATGATTTCAGTTGTTCGTCCTAAGGCCGAAAAGATCGCCCGCCGTATCGAGATCCGTTCTGCCTAGAAAGGGGAACAAGAATGCAAGCGAATAGAGAACTGCCCTTCGACAATCCCCTCCGGAACCTGACCGAGGCCCAGTTCATGGCGCTCGGCGGCAATGCGGTGGTTTACGTGAAGCACGTCAAGGGAGCGGACATGGGTCCGATCCTGCCCGGTACCGATTTCGACGAGAATACCGACTTCCACATCGTGGTCTCGGCCGACGGGTCGCCCTTGATGGTCGGTGATACCGAGGAAGCCGTTGAAGAGTGGCTTTCGGACAAGTCCTTCGGCATCGTGACGCTGCACTGAGCCTACGGAACGAGGGCGGCGGCGACACTCGCCGCGAGCCCTGTGGCCGGCGCGGGAGCGCATAGCGCGACCGACCGCGGCGGCATCCCTACATCGATGTCGAGGCAGACCCGCCCGGCCTCGGCCGAGCGGAAGGGGCTTCAGGCTGCCTGGGTCTGGGCCAGCGGCTGGGTCAGGATGTCACGCAGCTCGGCCGGATCGGACGTGCGGCGCAGGCGCGCCACGACCGAGTCGGTGCGCAGCAGGCGGGCGACGCGGGCCAGGGCCTTCAGGTGATCGGCCCCCGCCCCGAGGGGGGCGAGCAGCATCATGACGAGATCGACCGGCTGGTCGTCGACCGACTCGAAGTCGATCGGGTGCTCCAGCCGGGCGAAAACGGCGGTCACGCCGGTGAGGCCGGCGAACTTGCCGTGCGGAATGGCGATGCCGTTGCCGAGCCCGGTCGAGCCCAGCTGCTCGCGTTCGTTCACCGCGTCGAAGATGGTAGCGGCTTCCTGGCCGGTGATGCTGGATGCGCAGGTGGCAAGCTTCTGGAGAACCTCAAGCTTGTTTGGAGTACCCGAGCAAACAATCACAGCCTCCTCGGAGAGGATGTCAGCCAATTCCATCAATATTTTCCCATCGTGGAAGCGGAGAGGACGCGCTCTCTTGAGCCCTAGTTCGGCCTGAGGGCTGGATCAATCCAGCCAATATTGCCGTCGGCGCGGCGGTAGACCACATTTAGGCCACCATGTCCAGCATGCCGGAATACGACCACTTCCGCCTGTGTAAGATCAAGCTGCATCACTGCTTCTCCCACAGACATCTGCCTCAGGCTCGACGTGGCCTCCGCGATCACGGGCGGGGAGTAGTCCTCGGCCAGCTCGTCGTCGGCGGGAGCGGCCAGCACATATGACGGCGCTTCCTCGGCGCCGTTGCCATTGGTGTGCTTGCGGTGCGCCTTGAGCTTGCGGTTGTAGCGGCGCAGGCGCTTCTCGATCGTTTCGGCCATCAGCTGGTAGGCCGAGATCGCATCCCCGCCATAGGCGCTTGCCTGCAACATGGCGCCCGAGTCGAGGTGGACGACACACTGGGCGGTGTAGCCCGGGCCTTCGGGCTCGAGAGTCATGTGGCCGTCATAGTTTCCGTCGAAGTACTTGCGGACGACCGTGTCGAAATGGCCCTGCGCCTTCATCCGAAGCGCTTCGCCGACATCCATGTTCTTTCCCGAAACGCGCAGAGTCATGGAGTCCTCTTCTTTCTATGGATGTAGCCGCTCGGGGCGGCCCCACCATAGGAGGTGGGCTCCCCGGCAAGAGGAGTCTAGACCGCCCCTCGTCAGGGGGCAATGCGCGGAATGGTGTTGGGGTTGCGCGAGACGTCGCAGCCAAAGGCGGAACGCTCCATCCACGCGCAGTCCTGCGCGTGAGACCAGCCCGGCGACGGGAGGCAGGCTCAGGGCCGGAGGTGACGGCGCTACCTGACCGCGGCCAGGGCTGCCCGCTTCTGGCGGCGACGGATGACCGAGGAGGGGATGTTCATCCCTTCGCGGTACTTGGCCACCGTGCGGCGGGCGACCTCTATGCCGCGCTCCTTCTGCAGCATCTCGGCGATGGTATCGTCCGAGAGGATGTCAGCAGGCTGCTCGGCCTCGATGATCTGCCTGATACGGTGGCGCACGGCCTCGGCCGAATGGTCGCCCTCGCCCGTCGAGGAGCCAAGGGCCGTGGTGAAGAAGTACTTCATCTCGAACAGCCCGCGCGGGGTCGAGACGTACTTGTTCGAGGTGACGCGACTCACGGTCGACTCGTGCATTTCGATGGCGTCGGCAACGGTCTTCAGCGTCATCGGCCTCAGATGCGTGATGCCGTGAACGAGGAAGCCGTCCTGCTGCTTCACGATCTCGGCCGCGACCTTGAGGATGGTGTGGGCGCGCTGGTCGAGGCTCTTGGCCAGCCAGTTGGCGGTGGCAAGGCAATCGGTGAGGAAGCTCTTTTCGGCCGCGTCGCGGGTCTTCCTGGTCACCGAAGCATAGTAGGTGCGGTTGACGAGCACGCGCGGCAGCGTGTCCGAGTTGAGCTCGATCTGCCATTCCCCGCCCGGCCCCGGCCGGACGAAGACATCGGGCACCACGGACTCGACCGGCCCCGCCTCGAAGGCGCGGCCCGGCTTGGGATCGAGCTCGCGCAACTCCGACAGCATGTCGAGCAGATCCTCGCGATCGACCCCGACGGCGCGCATCAGCGCCCCCATGTCGTGACCGGCGATGAGTTCGAGATTGTCGAGCAGCCGCTGCATCAGCGGATCGAACCGATCCTTCTCGCGCAGCTGGATGGCGAGGCACTCGCGCACGTCGCGGGCAAAGACGCCCACCGGGTCGAGGCCCTGGAGCTTGACCAGCACGGCCTCGATGGTCGCGTGCGACGCACCGAGCTGCTCGGCCACGGTCTCGAGTTCGACGGCGAGGTAGCCGGCCTCGTTGAGGCTGTCGATGAGGAACTGGGCGATCAGCCGCTCGGCCGGATCGGCGATGACCAGCCCGGCCTGGGCGGCGAGATAATCGGAAAGGCTGGGGCGCGCCGCGACGAACTGGTCGAGGTCGGGCACCTCGCCGTCGCCGCCCCCGCTGCGCTCATTCCAGACGGGGCTGTCCGAGGCGCGGTCCGAACCGGACTGCTCGGGAAAGACGTTCTCGACCTCGGTGTCGTAGCCGCTGGCGATGGAATCGGCCGACTGGATGCGCTCGGAGAAATCGACGGTGTCCTCGGACGCGCTCATCTCGACCGGCCGCTCGGGCAACTCGGCGGCGTCCGCTTCGGCCGACTCGGCGCCGTCTTCCCGCTCGAGCAGCGGATTGCGCAGCAGCTCGGCGTCGACAAAGGCGTTCAGTTCGAGGTGACTCAGCTGCAGCAGCCTGATCGACTGCATCAATTGCGGCGTGAGCGTCAGGCTCTGGCTCTGACGAACCTCAAGCCGTGGCGACAATGCCATTCCCGCAGAACTCCCCAAGGCACAAACAACAGGCTTCCCAGGGGCGGACAATGCAACATGGCGACGCCAAGGGCAAGAAGCGTGCCAAGAATGGCAGCCACGCAGTTCTGCGTAGCCGCCAGCGGGGCCTGAAGCCTACCAGAGGTTGCGGCCGTCAATCTCCTCGACCTTCAACGCACGAAAGAGCGCGTAGTCATCGAGGAGCTTCGCGTTGACGGCGAACTTCCTCCTTTCAGGGATCTCGGTGTCTTCGAGCGAATAGTCGGGGCTGGTGCCGTAGGTCGTGCAGCCGCAGCGCGCGCAGAAGTGGTGCTCGTGGAGCGGCGTGGTCGGCGAATAGACGGCGCCATGCGTCTCGGAGACGATGCGGGGACTCCCCACATCATAGTAGGCCCATAGCCCGCCCGACTTGGTGCAGTAGGTGCAGGTGCACTGCGTGGCATGGGTCGGCGCGTCGGGCAGTTCGATCCTGGTGCCGCCGCAGTGGCAGGTGGCGGTGATAGTCATGGCAAAGCTCCGTGTTCGATGGACCGAAGCTTCGCCCAACCCTGCTGACAGTCCCTGTCAGCAGCTAGCACCAGCCGTGCTTGCCACCGTCCCAGCGATGGGCGAGGCCCTCGCCGACCAGTAGCGCGCCGACCGACGCACCGTCGCGGACGACCAGTCGGAGCTTCCTGCCATAGCGGTCCTCGTCGCGATCCGCGGCGGCCAGCGTGAAGGCGCCGGCGCTCAGGAGTTCGGCGAGGCGGAGTTTCGCACGCTCGCCCAGGGCCTTCTCCGCCACGCATTGCGGCTGGGAGATTTCGGGCGTGTCGATATCGGCGATCCGGTATTTGATCCCCTCGAGCCAGAAGGTATCGCCGTCGACGACGCAGGTGCCGCGGACCGGACCGGCGCAGACGGGAAAGTGCACGGCGACGGCAGGTGACGACGCGGGCGCCCTGCCCGCATCCGGCAGCAGGGCCGACAGGCGGACCGGCACGGCGCCGAGCAGGACGGCAACCACGGATGCGCTGGCGACGAAGCCCAGCACCATCAGCCAGAAGGTGAACCAGCGCTGCCGTGCCCGCTGTCGCGTCGCCGCGCGTGCCAGGGACGGCAACTGCCCGGGAGCGGCGTGCTTCAGCCGCCGGAAATTGACGATGTCTGCCAAAGCCGCCTCCCCGAATCGCGAGGCGTCAGCGCAGCACGCCTCCCACCCGCGGGCGGCAAGGAAACCCCGTAAGGATGAATGCGGAGTTCACTCCGACAAGACGAAGGGCCGGCGGTTTCCCGCCGGCCCTTCCATCGCTTCCGCAGATCGCCTTACGACGTCGGCATCTGCGGGGCAGCCGGCAGCTGCTGCTTGAGGAACACCGGCACGACCATCTTCATGATCTCGACATTGGCGGGGTTGAAGAACACGCCGATGTGGCTGGTGCCGGGCAGGACCATGAGCTGGGTCTTGGGCAGGCCGTTCATATCGCCGTTGACCAGGCCGCCGGCATCCTTGTGATGGCGAGCGATGTAGTCGGCGCCCACGATGTCGGCGTCGCCGAAGATATAGAGCGAGGGGACCTCGATCTCCCTGAACTCGGCCGACCAGTCGAAGGTGTTCACGTCGAGCTGCTTCAGCTTTTCGACCAGAACCGGGAATTTCTCGGGATGGGGCGAGAGGCGCTTGTACTCGGCGTCGAACGGGGTGTTGGCGAACATCTCGGGCGTGATGGTCTCGATCATCTTCATGAAGTCGGGACCCATCACCTCCTCGTTGTAGATGTAGCCGGCCGAGGCGGCGACGATGCGGGACACCTTGTCGGGGTGGTCGATGGCCAGGCGGATGGCGAGCGCGCCGCCCATCGAGTAGCCGAACAGCGCCGCCTTCTCGATGCCGAGCTGGTCGAGCAGGGCGGCGACGTCCGCGGCCATGCCCTCGTAGGTGATGGGCGTATCGCGGTCGGAAGTGCGGCCATGGCCCTGCAGCTCGACGGCAATGACCTTGTGATCCTGGCTCAGCGTCGGGATCAGCGCGCCCCAGTTGTTGTCGATGGTCATGTAGGCGCCGTGCAGCAGCACCAGCGGCTCACCATCGCCATGCACCTCGTAGTACATGTCGAGGCCGTTGATCTTCGCGGTTTCCGCCTGGGCGGCGGAGGCAAAGCCGAACCCAAGGGCCAGGGCGGCGGTCAAGAGGATGGTCTTCATAACAATTCTCCAGGAACTGGCGCTCCCATGGCGCCGTCTATCCTGACGACGAGCGGATCGACGCCGGATCGACAGGCCCGGAGGAAAAAGTTGCGAGGCGCGGCAATCGTTCCGGGCGGTGGAGCATGGTAGGCTCGCCCGCATGTTCGAGGATTTCGTTGCCGCACAGGACCGGGTGCTCCCCGACGTCCTTGCCGAACTCCGGGCGGGACGGAAGGCGAGCCACTGGATGTGGTTCATCTTCCCCCAGCTCACCGCGCTCGGCCGCAGCGATACGGCGCGGCGCTTCGGCATCTCCGGTCTAGCGGAGGCGAAAGCCTATCTGGCGCACCCGGTGCTCGGGCCGCGGCTCATCGGGTGCACGGGGATCGTCAACGGCGTTGCGGGAAGGACGGCGCACGAGATCTTCGGCGTGCCCGACGACCTCAAGTTCCGCTCGTCGATGACACTGTTCGGCCGGGCGGCGGACGATCCGGCGCCGTTCCGGCTGGCGCTCGCAAAATACTATGGCGGCGAGGAGGACCCGCTGACGGTCGAGTTGCTCGAGAGAGCGGATGGGTCCCCCGGTCAAGCCCGGGGATGACGGGGACGAGGGCCTAGGCTTCCGCCTCGAGCGCGGCGATCAGCTCGGTCTCGCTCTGATAGTTGCCGAGTTCGGCCAGCGCCGTCTCCAGCATGGCGACGCGCCGCTTGATGTTGCGGTGCTGCTCGGTCTTCAGCGCGACCTGGGCATCGAGACGCTCGGCGAAGAGGTTGCGGTCCTCGTCGGTGCGGCGGATGCGGGCGCGCAGGGTCTGCAGCGCGCCGATCTCGTTGTCGGTGCGGTTCAGCGTGACGCGCGCATCGGCGAGGCCGGTCACCACGGCCGCGGCCATCTGGGCGATGAAATCGACGCTCTCGAGCTTGAGGCCGGTGGCCACCGCCGTTTCCACGGCAGCATCGAACATGTCGGCGAGGATGGTCGCGACCTCGCGCCGATAGCCCTTCACGGCTTCGTCATCGACGATGCCGGTCTCGTCGAACAGGCGGCGTGAGTCGGGGTCGGAGAGAAGGCCGAAGGCGCGCACGACGAGAATGAACAGCTCGGGGTCGCCGCCGCGATCCGGATGAGCTACCTGCACTTTTCGGCGATAGGCGAGCTTGACTTCGGCGGCGCGAGCGCTCCGGCCAACCCCCAGCACGTCATATGGATCGAACGCGTTCATTACCCGGCTCATAGCAGGTCGGCGGCGGGGCTAGAAGCCGAAGGGTAGCGGCGCGGAGGAAATCTGCCTATACCGGCCGCATGTCTGCTTCGCCGAAACTGCTCAAGCCTTTCTCCGCCATCATCTTCGACATGGACGGGACACTCCTCGACACCGAAATGGTGTTCAGGGAAATCCTGTGGAGCGTGAGCACCGACCTCGGCTTCGAGATGACCGACCTGGTGCATCACTCGATCGTGGGCTCGAGCCACGAGACGACCAACCGCATCCTCGTCGAGGCCTATGGCGTCAGTTTCCCCTATACGCTGTTCGACGAGAAGTGCCGCACGCTGATGAAGGCGCGCATGGCGGAAGCCGTTCCGGTCAAGACCGGCGTCTTCGAGATCCTCGCCGAGATCAAGGCCCGCCGCATTCCGGTCGCGGTCGCGACTTCGTCGCGCTCGCAGCACGCGTTCGGGCATCTGGGCCACGCCGGCATCCTCGAGGACTTCCAGGCGGTGGTGACGCGTGACGACGTCACCAACCCCAAGCCGCACCCCGAGCCTTACCTCAAGGCGGCCAAGCTCCTCGGCGTCGCGCCCGAGCACTGCATCGCGGTCGAGGATTCGCACACCGGCGTGCGGGCGGCGCATGCGGCGGGCCTCCAGACCATCATGGTGCCCGACATCGTCGCTCCGTCCGACGAGATCAGCGCCCTCTGCGCCGCTGTGATGAACAGTCTCCACGACCTCAGGCACGCGGCGTTCAGCGCCAGCTGACGACCGACTCAATCGCCCCCGGAATCGGCCGCCGTCGCCCCCTGTAAAACGGGGGCGCGGCGCTGTGTCGTTCCTGCAACGATTCGGGTCGCTTAACTTTTATCTATTGCAGCAAGTGCCGCTTAGGCATGCGCAAAACTCATGAAAATCAGGGCTTTCATCGCCAATACCAAGGCATTAACCTCGTTTTAACAGCCTAACGTTCATGGTTAAGTAACTGTAAATTCTGGGTTCCATCATCGCCCGTGCTCGGCTAGCTTGCCGGTCAGGGTAACTAGACGAACTGCGCTGCCTGGGGGCGGCATCGGGGGAAGGTAGGCAGATTGCGAGCAGGGTCGTTCGCACCGTTGATGCGTGTCCTCACACACGCTCTGGCCATTGCGGCCGCAGCATTCGTGCTGCAGGTGACCCTTGCCCCCGTGTCTGCCCAGGAACTCTCCGCTGAGGTCGTTCCCGCCGCCATCACCGATGGCGTGGCGCTGAAGCGCCAGGAATTCAACACCGCGACCCAGCCGCAGCTTACCAACGCCCTGCTCCAGGCCTATGTGGACCGCAAGCAGCAGCTCGACCAGTTCAAGGGTTTCGACGTTGAGACCCCGAAGGTGGAGCTGACCGAAGCCGTGCTGATGGGCTATATCGCCCGCCAGCAGAACCAGGCGCTCGACGCGATCGAGGCGGCCGACTTCTCCAATGGCCCGGCGCTCACCGCTGCGGTGCTCACCAACTACGCGCAGGACGGGTTCGTCCCGACCACCAAGCGCGTCAAGCTCGCCGATGGCGAGAAGCTCTGCCTTGCGCAGGCGATCTATCACGAGGCGCGCGGCGAGACCCGCGAGGGCCAGCTTGCCGTCGCCAACGTCATCATCAACCGCGCGATGAGCAAGCAGTATCCGTCGACCATCTGCGGCGTGGTGTTCCAGAACGCCGAGAAGGGCCGCTACAAGTGCCAGTTCACCTTCGCCTGCGACGGCCGCTCCGACATGGGGCGTGAGCGCACGGCATGGAACCGGTCGATGCAGTTGGCCGAGGACGCGTTCTACGAGTTCCAGCGCGGCGAACGCCCGGGCGTCGTGCCCAACTCGGTACTGTTCTACCACACCACTGCGGTAGCGCCGAAATGGTCCCACACCTTCAACCGCGTCGCCGCCATCGGCTCGCACGTGTTCTACTCGACGAACTAAGCTCTAGCGCCCTGCGGATGAATGGCCCCTGAACGGGGCCTTTTTCGTTTTTGGGGGCGACCGGCAGTGTGGTCGCTGGGTTGAACCGCGGCCTCATCTCGCAACGCGCTTGAATCCTATGGCCCTGAGCCGAGGCCGCACCATCCCTGGGTCCCCGGGTCAAGCCCGGGGATGACGGTGGAAGGATGGCCGGTGCGGTGCACGGGCACGGGCACGGCACGAGCATGGGCATGGGCATGGGCATGGGCATGGGCATGGGCCAGCGAGTTCCAGTTTCCCCAGCCGCGCAAGGAGAGGGCACTCGGAGGCGCCCCCCGCGGGCAGCGTTCAAGCAAGCAGAGGCCTTTATCCCCGGGCTTGACCCGGGGACCCATCCCTCCGCCGGCACGAACCTCGTGGCCTCGCTGCGGGTCGCGTCATCGCGTGAGTCCCTGGGGTCGAACCCTGGGACGTCGCTGGCAGAGAGGCCTGTTGAGCATACGGTACGCACAGCTGTCCCGGGCAGTCACAAAGCGCAATCCCCGCTTTCGCGGGGACTGTCCTGTTCCGGGTGATGTGGGGCGGCCCTACTCGGCCGCCACCTTCACGGCTTCGAACTTGCTGTAGTTCTTGGCGAACAGGTCCTGCAGCTTTGCGGCTGCAGCGTCGTAGGCGGTGACGTCGGCCCAGCCGGCGCGGGGGTCGAGGGCGCGGGGAGCGACGCCTTCGACGCGGAGGGGGACCTGCATGCCGAACAGCGGTTCGGTGCGGAGCTCGGCGCGCTCGAGTTCGCCCGAGAGCGCTGCGTCGAGCAGGCGGCGGGTGGTGGCGATGTCGATGCGCTTGCCCACGCCGTAGCCGCCGCCGGTCCAGCCGGTGTTGAGCAGGTAGATGCTGGCCCCGCTCTGGCTCAGCCGCTCCTCGAGCAGATGGCCGTAGACGGTCGGGTGCAGCGGCATGAAGGGGGCGCCGAAGCAGGCCGAGAAGGTCGCGACCGGCTCGGTGATGCCGCGTTCGGTGCCCGCGACCTTGGCGGTGTAGCCCGAGAGGAAGTGGTAGGCCGCCTGCTCGGGCGTCAGCCGCGCGATCGGCGGCAGCACGCCGAAGGCATCGGCGGTGAGGAAGACGACGGTCCTGGGCCTGCCGCCAACGCCGCCAGCCGCCACGGCGGGCAGCGTCTCGAGCGGATAGGCAGCGCGGGTGTTCTCGGTGAGCGAGATGTCGTCATAGAGCGGCACCAGTTGCTCATCGAGCCTCAGGTTCTCGAGCACCGTGCCGAAATGCTGCGTCGCAGCGTGGATCTGGGGCTCCGCCGTTGGGCTGAGCTTGACCGTCTTGGCGTAGCAGCCGCCTTCGAGGTTGAAGACGCCGTCGGTCGTCCAGCCGTGCTCGTCGTCGCCGATGAGCAGGCGTTCCGGGTCGTTCGACAGCGTCGTCTTGCCCGTACCCGAAAGCCCGAAGAACAAGGCCACGTCGCCATCCCTGCCGATATTGGCCGAGCAGTGCATCGGCATCGTCCCGGTAAGGGGGGCGTGGTAGTTGAACAGCGAGAAGACCGACTTCTTGATCTCGCCGGCATAGGCGGTGCCGCCGATCAGGACGAGCCTGCGCACCATGTCGAGCGCGATCACCGTCCCGGTGCGCGTGCCGTGCCGCTCGGGATTGGCCTCGAAGCTGGGCAGGTGGAGGATAGTGACGTCGGCGGCCGTCGCCTCCGGCGCATCCGGGCGGATCAGCAGGTTGCGGATGAACAGCGCATGCCAGGCCGTCTCGGTGAAGACGCTGACCTTCATCTGATGGCGCGGGTCGGCGCCGGCGATGAGATGCTGGCCATGCAGGGTGCGCTCGGCGGTTGCGGCGAGCATGTCGGCCAACAGCACGTCGAAGTGATCGGGCGAGATTGGCTGGTTGTTATCCCACCAGACCTGGCGCTCGGTCGTCGCATCGCGGACGATGAACTTGTCCTTGACCGAGCGGCCGGTATAGACGCCGGTCGTCACCGCAAGGGAACCACCCGCCGCGAGGCGTCCCTCCCCCTCGGCCAGCGCCGTTTCCACCAGTGTGGGTGGCAGTTCATCCCACCGAACGGTGGTGAGTTTGTCGATACGCGCTGCAAGTTGATCGTGAATTTCATGGCCCATGGCCGCTACTCCCGGTCTGGTACGACCACGAGTTAGGTCTCCTTGAAGGGTCCGGAACATCCCGGAATCCGGCTTAAGACAGAAGTCCTGCGACTTCGGTTGAGTGCGTCATGCTGGCAATTGGGGTCCGCACGCCTTATTTATGTGCAATTGTGGCACTCAAAGTCCGCCACAATTCGGATAGGCGAACAGTGTTCGCCGCACCGATACCTGGATGAAAGGGAGCTCAATGCCCAAGATCGCACTGGTGGACGACGACCGGAATATTCTGACCTCGGTGTCCCTGACACTCGAAGCAGAGGGTTATCAGGTCGCCACCTATACCGATGGGGCTTCGGGCCTGGAAGGACTGACCGCCGATCGGCCGGACCTCGCCATCCTCGATATCAAGATGCCCCGCATGGACGGCATGGAACTGCTGCGGCGGCTCCGCCAGAAATCCGACGTGCCGGTGATTTTCCTCACGTCGAAGGACGAGGAGATCGATGAGTTGTTCGGCCTCAAGATGGGCGCCGACGACTTCATCACCAAGCCGTTCAGCCAGCGCCTGCTGGTGGAGCGCGTGAAATCGGTACTGCGCCGCGCCGCCCCGCGCGACCCCTCCGCCGCGCCTGGCACCCCGGGCGTGGAAGCCCAGCCGAGCAAGGCCCTCATCGAACGCGGGGCGCTCGTCATGGACGAGGAGCGCCATACCTGCACGTGGAAGGGGCAGCGCGTCACCCTGACGGTGACCGAGTTCCTGATCCTGCAGGCGCTCGCGCTCCGGCCCGGCGTCGTCAAGTCGCGCAACGCGCTGATGGACGCGGCCTATGACGACCAGGTGTATGTCGACGACCGCACCATCGACAGCCACATCAAGCGCCTGCGCAAGAAGTTCAAGGCGGTTGACGACGACTTCGAGATGATCGAGACCCTGTACGGCGTCGGCTACCGCTTCAAGGAGCAGTAAGAGACAATTGGCCGTTACCGAGGAGGATCTGACGGGTCGCAAGCCCGCGTCCGCGCAGGGCCGCGCCATGTCGAAGCTCAACCGGATCGCCGGGGCGGTCGGCCATGCCGTGCTGACCGGCATCCGGCAGGTGCGGCGCTTGCTCGCGCTGACGATCTTTTCGAGTCTGGCGCGCCGCATCATCGTGCTCAACCTCGCCGGCCTCGCCGTGCTGGTGGTGGGCATCCTGTTCCTCAACCAGTGGCGGACCGGCCTCATCGAGGCGCGCGTGCAGAGCCTGCGCGTGCAGGGCGAGATCATCGCCGCAGCCATCGCCGCCTCGGCCACGGTGGACAGTGACGTCATCACGGTGAACCCAGACCGCCTGATCGAGTTGCAGGGCAGCCAGCCGGTTTCCCCGCTCAGCTTCTTCGACCCCAGCCTCGAGTTCCCGATCAACCCCGAACGCGTCGCGCCGCTGTTGCGCAACCTCGTGACGCCGACGCGCACCCGGGCCCGCATCTATGACGAGCAGGGACTGCTCATCCTCGACAGCGCCAACCTCTATGCGCGCGGCGAAGTCCTGAGGCAGATTACCAAGCCGCAGGAGAACGGCACCTTCTTCCTCCTCGACTGGTGGAACGCCTTCATGGACTGGCTGCCGGGCGACGATTACCCGCAATACCAGGAGTTCGGCGCCGACGAAGGCACGCGCTATCCCGAGGTCGCGGCCGCGCTCGGCGGCTCGGCCACGGCCATCGTGCGCGTCGACCAGAAGCACCAGCTCGTCGTCTCCGTGGCCGTGCCGATCCAGCGCGTGCGCGCCAATGTCGGCGTGCTGCTGCTTTCGACCCAGCCGGGCGACATCGACCAGATCGCGACGGCCGAACGCTGGAGCATCCTGCGCATCGCGCTGGTTGCGGCAGCGGTGACCACCATCCTGTCGCTGCTCCTCGCCGGCACCATCGCCGGGCCGCTGCGCCGACTCGCCAGCGCTGCCGAGAAAGTGCAGTCGACCGCCACCAGCCGCGCCGAAATCCCGGAGTTCCCGGAGCGTACCGATGAGGTCGGCCACCTTTCGAAGGCGCTGCGCTCGATGACCTCGGCGCTCTACAACCGCATCGAGGCGATCGAGCGCTTCGCTGCGGACGTGGCGCACGAGCTCAAGAACCCGCTGACGTCGCTCCGCTCGGCGGTGGAGACGCTGCCGCGGGCCAAGCGGGCCGAGGACCGCGAGCGGCTCAACGCCATCATCCAGCACGATGTGCGCCGCCTCGACCGGCTGATCTCCGACATCTCGAACGCCAGCCGGCTCGATGCCGAGCTCGCCCGGCAGAGCGCGGAGCGAATCGACATCGCCCAGCTCACCGACGCCATGGTGTCGATCCAGAAGGACGTGGCGGCCAAGCGCAACGTCGACGTGGTGCTCGAAAAGCATGTGAGCCGCTACTCGCCCATCGTCCTCGGCCATGACAGCCGCCTTGCCCAGGTGATCAACAACCTCATCGACAATGCGGTGTCCTTCTCGCCCGAGGGGGGCAAGGTGCAGGTGGTCGTCCGTACCGACGAGGACCACGCCATCATCACCGTCACCGACGAGGGACCGGGCATCCGCGGCGATGTCAGCCGCATCTTCCAGCGCTTCTATACCGACCGGCCGGATGGCGAGCATTTCGGCGACCATTCGGGCCTCGGCCTCGCCATCTCCAAGCAGATCGTCGAGGCGCATGGCGGCTCGATCAGCGCCGAGAATCGCAAGGACCGCAGCGGCGCCCGGTTCACGGTCAGGCTCCGCCGGGCCGCCGCCGAGAAACGCCGGTGAGCGAGAGGCACAATATCCACGCCACGGGGCTCGTGCTCGACGGGGTGGGCCTCATCCTCCGCGGCCCGCCAGGTTCTGGCAAATCGCTGATCGCGCTCGACCTCATCGACCACTGGGAGGACCGAGGCCTGCCGGCCCGGCTCGTCTCCGACGACCGCGTCGAGATCGCGGCCGAGGCGGGCGGCATCGTGATGTATCCGGCGCCCAACATCGCGGGGCTGGTCGAGCTGCGCGGCCGGGGGATCGTCAAGCGCCCCTATGTCGATAGCGCGCCGGTGCACCTCGTCATCGACCTCGTCGAGACGTTCGAGCGCATGCTCGAGGACCAAGAGCTGACCAGCGAACTGTTCGGCGTGACCGTGGCGCGCGCGCCGGTGCCGCGTGCCGGCGTCATCGATGCCCGCCACCAGCTGCTGCTGGTTCGCGAGGCCGTGCGGGCCCTCGGTTCACCAAGCCTGCAGGCGCGACAAAAAACCACTTGAATGAAGCTCCGCAAGGGGTGAGACTCCGGCTTCACCTAGGGCTGATGGCCCGGCCGGGACCTGCGGGACTGGGGATTTTCATGATCGGCATGGTTCTGGTGACGCACGGTGCGCTCGCCATCGAATTCAAGTCTGCCCTCGAACATGTCGTAGGACCTCAGGACCAGGTGGAAACAGTCGCCATCGGGCCCGATGACGACATGGAAGAGCGGCGCAACGACATCCTCAAATGCGTCGATGCCGCCAACCAGGGCCAGGGCGTGGTGATCCTTACCGACATGTTCGGCGGCACGCCCTCCAACCTCGCCATCTCCATCATGCAGCAGCGTGAGGTGGAGGTGATCGCCGGGGTGAACCTGCCCATGCTGGTCAAGCTCGCCCGCGTGCGCGCCGACCTTGAAATCAAGCAGGCGGTGAAGGAAGCTGCCGAGGCCGGGCGGAAGTACATCAACGTCGCCAGCGAGACGCTGGGGAGCTGACGCCGAGGTCGCCCCAATGGTGACGACTGGCGCCGCGGCTCGAGGACCGAACGTCCGGCCCCTTTTCAGCTGACTGAAAATCGAACTACACTTGCGAACATGGATACTACGGCAGGTTCGGACCGGGCACTCGCGCAGCAATTGACCATCGTCAATCGCAAGGGCCTGCACGCGCGCGCCTCGGCGCGGTTCGTGCGGACAGCCGAGTGCTTCGAGGCCGAGATCAAGGTCGTGCGCGACGGGCAGGCCGTGAACGGCAATTCGATCATGGGCCTGATGATGCTGGGCGCCGGGCCGGGCTCGACGATCCTCGTCCAGGCCACGGGCAAGCAGGCGCGCGAGGCGCTCGACGCCATCACGACGCTGGTCAACAACGGCTTCGACGAAGACAGCGACGGCGTGCCGGCCTAGCCGCCCTCCCTTCCACTACGGACTCACCCCATATTCGGAACGCTCGCCGGCACCGCGCCGTTGGATGGGTGTCGCGGAGACAGACATGCGCAGGACGCTCGGCATTCTCGGAGGATTGGCGCTCGGCGCGAGCCTCAGCCAGTTCCCCGAATATGCCCAGCAATACACCCAGCGCCTCGGCGGGGCGGTGGACGAGTTGCGCATCATCACCGCCGAGTTCGAGCAGGCGGCCGAGGAAGCGGGCCTCAGCATCGACCAGGCGATCGAGCGCTACTCCAGGACGGGCGATGCCTTCATTTCCGAGCGCGGCCAGTCGATGGCGCGCACCTTCGACCGCTACGAGGAGCTTTCGGCGACGCTCGCTGAGATCCGCGGGGCGAGCGGATGGGAGCGCTTCACCAAGATGCCGGAGTATTTCGATACCGAGATCGGCCGGCGCGCGCTCGCGGACTACAAGCCGGCGGTGCCGGTGACGGTCGAAGGGCTGAGCTATGCCGGTGCCGGTTTCGCGGTGGGTTATCTCGCCCTCTCCGCCATCATCGCCGTGCTGCTGCTCCCCTTCCAGCGCCGCAAGGTCCGCTACGTCGAGCGGTGAGGATATAAAGGTTTCTTTATGTCCCGGTTGCTAGCCTTTCCGCTGTTCAGTATAAGCCGGTCAACACGACCGACAGGAGACAGGGCCGATGGCCAGCAACAACGACTACGTGGTCACCGACATCGGCCTCGCCGACTACGGCCGCAAGGAAATCGGCATGGCCGAGATCGAGATGCCCGGGCTGATGGCGATCCGCGAGGAATATGCCGCGAAGCAGCCACTGAAGGGCGCCCGCATCGCCGGCTCGCTCCACATGACGATCCAGACCGCCGTGCTGATCGAGACGCTGAAGGCGCTTGGCGCCGACGTGCGCTGGGTCAGCTGCAACATCTTCTCGACCCAGGACCACGCCGCCGCGGCCATCGCCGCAGCCGGCATCTCGGTGTTCGCCAAGAAGGGCGAGACGCTGGAGGAGTACTGGGACTATACCGACCGCATGATGGACTGGCCGGGCGGCCAGACCCCCAACATGATCCTCGACGACGGCGGCGACGCCACCATGCTGGTGCTGACCGGCGCCAAGGCCGAGACCGACCCGTCCGTGCTGGACAATCCGCATTCCGAGGAAGAGGAAATCTTCTTCGCGCTGATCAAGAAGCGCCTCGCGCAGGACCCCAAGTTCTATTCGAAGATCCGCGCCAACATCCGCGGCGTCTCCGAGGAGACAACTACGGGCGTGATGCGGCTCTACCAGTTGCAGCAGAAGGGCGACCTGCCGTTCCCGGCGATCAACGTCAACGACAGCGTCACCAAGTCGAAGTTCGACAACAAGTACGGCACGCGTGAATCGCTGGTCGACGCCATCCGTCGCGGCACCGACGTGATGCTGGCCGGCAAGGTGGCGATCGTCTGCGGCTATGGCGACGTCGGCAAGGGCTCGGCACAGTCGCTGCGTGGCGCCGGCGCCCGCGTGCTGGTCACCGAAGTCGACCCGATCTGCGCCCTGCAGGCGGCCATGGACGGCTACGAGGTCGTGACCCTCGAGGATGCCGCCCACCGCGCGGACATCGTCGTCACCGCCACGGGGAACAAGGACGTCGTCACGCTCGACGACATCCGCAACCTCAAGGACATGGCGATCGTCTGCAACATCGGCCACTTCGACAACGAGATCCAGGTTGCCGAGCTCCGCAACTTCAAGTGGACCAACGTGAAGCCGCAGGTCGACATCGTCGAGATGCAGCCGGGCAAGCGCATCGTGCTCCTCTCCGAGGGCCGGCTCGTGAACCTCGGCAATGCCACCGGGCACCCGAGCTTCGTGATGAGCGCCTCTTTCGCCAACCAGACGCTGGCGCAGGTCGAGCTCTGGACCAATGGCGAGAAGCTGGAGAAGGCCGTGCACGTCCTCCCCAAGCACCTCGACGAGAAGGTCGCCCAGCTCCACCTCGCCAAGCTCGGCGCCAAGCTAACCAAGCTCAACAAGGCGCAGGCCGACTATATCGGGGTAAGCCCGGAAGGCCCGTTCAAGTCGGAACAGTACCGCTACTGATCGCGACGACTGCTGCGAATTGTGAAGGGCGCTCCATGGGGCGCCCTTCTTGCATTCAGGGCTGAGTGTACGGGCCGGTGTCCGCCCCCTTCTGAGCCCTCGACGTCCTGTTCCAACCCTCCCACGACACCTCCGAGTGCGAGGCAAGGACGCTCAGCGTCGCGTCGAGAACGGACCGGCGACGGCGACGAACACCAAGGCACCGGCAAGCAGCACGAACGCCACCCCAAGGCTCGACTGCTGGGCCACAAAGCCGATGGCGGCGGGGCCGACAAGGATGCCGGCATAGCCGAGCGTCGTGATGGCGGCGATAGCCAGGCTGGGCGGCATGCTCGTCTGTCGTCCCGCGGCGGTGAACAGGACCGGCACGATGTTGGAGGCGCCGAGACCGACGAGGCCGAAGCCGACAAGCGCCAGCATCGAGTTAGGGGCAAGAACTGCGAGGAGGAACCCGGCTGCGCCCAGGAGGCCGCCGACGATCATGATCTTCGTGCCGCCCAGGTGCCTGACAATCCAGTCCCCGCTCAGCCGACCGGCCGTCATGGCGATCGCAAACATCGTGTAGCCGAGGCCGGCCTGGGCCGGATCGGCGCCGTGCGCCGAGATCATGAACAGCGCGCTCCAGTCGAGAATGGCGCCCTCGCCGAGGAAGACGAGAAAGCACAACACGCCAATGAAGATGACGATGCCCTTGGGGAGCACGAACAGTGGCGTCGTCCCGGCGTCCTTGTTGCCGTAGGGCAGAAGGCCGGTGAACGAAACGAGCAGCAGGCCGACCAGCATCGCACTCACGATCAGCGTCGCCGGCAGCGGCTCGAGGCCGGCCCCGAGCAGCAGGCTGACGCCGCCCGCGCCTACGATGCCGCCCAGGCTGAACAGCCCGTGGAAGCCGCTCATCATGCTGCGGCCGCTATCCTTCTCGACCATCACCGCCTGGATGTTCATGGCCACGTCCACCGTACCGACGCTGGCGCCGAACAGGGCCAGCGCGACGGCCAGTTCCAGCACGGAACCGGCGAGCGCGAGGAACGGCAGGACGAGCGCAACCACGATCGAGCCGGCGACAATCACCAGCCGGCAGCCGAAGCGGCTCGCGAGGATGCCCGTCACCGGCATGGCAACGATCGAGCCCAGGCCAAGGCACAGCAGCAACAGGCCGAACGGGCCGTCGTCGACACCGAGGCGCGTCTTGGCAAACGGCACCAGCGGTGCCCAGGCCGCCATGGCAAGCCCAGCCACGAGAAACACGGCCCGGGTCGCCATCTGCTCGCGCTTGCCGGTTAGCGCGTGCGTCTCGATTGGGGAGGTGAGTGTGGTCAATTGGAGATCCAGTCACAGGAGCCCGGGGAACCGGGCTGGTCACCGGGGTCCCAAAGGCAGGTGCGCGTTTGTGCATGTTCTGCTATCAGTTCAATCAGAACGCGCAATATCGTGCAAGTCAGGTTTGCCCATGCTTACGGAAGAACGCCACGACCACATCCGCCGCAAGCTTGCGGCAGAAGGCAAGGTGGTGGCTGCCGAGCTGGCGCTGGAGTTCGACATCTCCGAGGATACCGTTCGCCGCGACCTGAGGGAGTTGGCGAGGGTCGGGGAGTGCCGTCGCGTCTATGGTGGAGCCTTGTCGCCGGCGCCGGACCTCGGGTCGATCGCACAACGCCAGGGCGCCTTGGTCGAGAGCAAGCTCAGCCTCGCCAGAGTGGTCGCAGGGCTCGTTGCGCCGGAACAGACGCTGTTCGTGGATGCAGGCTCCACCAACCTCGCCATCGCCCAGGCGCTGCCGCGCGACCTCGCGATCACGGTGGTGACCAACGCGCCGGCCGTCGCAACCGCACTGGCCGATCACCCAAACTGCCGGACGATGGTTATCGGAGGCCAGTTCAACTCGGACAAAGGTGCCTGCCTCGGCAGTCACGCACTGCGCGACATCCAGCGTGTCCGCGCCGACCTGCTGATTCTGGGGACGTGCGGTGTCGACCCGCGTGTGGGCGTGTCGGCGCTCGACGCCGAGGAGGCGGAGATCAAGCGCGCCATGGTCGAGCAGAGCCGGCAGCTCGTCGTGCCTGCCACGGCCGACAAGATCGGCACCACAGCTCCGTTTGACGTTGCCGACACCAGTCGCATCGACCATCTCGTGGTCACAAAGGATGCCGACGCCGTAACGATCGACACCTTCCGCGCTCTGGGTGTGACCGTTCACGTGGCGCCCTAGACCTGCTTCCGCGACGCAGACGGTGCTCTGACGCCAGGCGGAAAGGTGTACATCACCCACCACCCCCAAAATAATCCGGGCAAATCACTCGGGCGTTAACGAAGCGTTCACCGTTCGGTCTCGGGTCAACACCCATTCTGGGGGCATTCCCCGCTGTTCACATACAATTAGACTCTTTTTGCGCGATTCCCCGCCCGGTAATGTCGGGTGATTCGGCGGTTACGGGTTTTGACCGGCCGGACACGCGGCAGCTCGTGGGGGCTCGGCGCGGCATCTAGTGCGGTGTATCGCCGGCCATCATGGCGGCGAGAGCAGCAATTTCTGGTTAGGGGCAGTATATGGCGCCGGATAGGGTCCGGAACGATTGGGGATTCGCGGGTTGCGGAGCGAGTCTCGTCACCCTGTTGAGCGCGTCGCCCGCCCTCGCCCAAGGCATCACCATCGGCAACGTCATGGGGGCCGCGCCGGTCGCCATCGCGCTGGGGGCCGGGGCCTTTGCACTCATCGCCGTGGCACTCGTTCGCCGCATCATCCAGGACAATCGCACCGCCCAGCAACGCTCGTCGGCGCAGGTCGCGGGCCTAAGGGCCCGACTCGACGAATATGAAGCGCTGCTGTCGGGCAGTCGCGAGATCATCGTCATGTGGACCAACGAAGGCGAAGGTCCGCGCTTCCTCGGCCAGACCTCGGCGCTCCTGCCGCAGGGCCGCCGCGCCGAAGCGGTGCTCGACTTCACCACGTGGCTGACGGAAACGGACGCCGACCGACTGGCCCGCGCCATCGAGAACCTGCGCGTCGGCGGCCGTGGCTTCGAATTGCCGCTCAAGGCCCTCGACGGGCGCACCATCCGCGCCTCAGGATCATTGCTGGGGAACGGCGCTGCCCTGCGCCTCCGCCCGTCCGGCACGCCTCCGGTGACCGACCCGGTTCCGGCCGAACTCGCCGCTACCGCCAGCCCGGCCACGGACTATGCGACCGCCCGCGCCGTGCTCGCGAGCCTGGGCAAACCCGCGTTCCTGCGCGACGGGACGGGCCGGCTGATCTTCGCCAATGCCGCCTATCACGACCTCGCCCGGGCGCTCGGGCGCCGGACCAGCGAGAGCCAGCCGGCCGAACTCGTCGATTTCGGCCTGCTGCAGCGCAACCGGGCGGCGCTGGGCGACCCGCGCAAGCCGCAGAGCACCGTGGTGACGCTGGGTGAGATCGGCGATTACGAGGTCGTCGATTTCCCGGTGAACGGAGGTACCGCCGGGTACCTTCATCCGCGCTCCACCGAAGCGCCACGCGATGCGGGCCTGCAGCACCTGTCGGCCATCATCGATGCGCTGGCGACGCCCATCGCGATCTTCAGTCCAAACCGCGAGCTGGTGCAGTTCAACCGCGCCTATCGCGAGCTGTGGGACCTCGATCCCAACTGGCTCAAGCTCGGTATGGACGAGCGCGCCATCCTCGACAAGCTCAGGACCGAGGGGAAGCTGCCCAACGATCCGGACTACCAGGGCTGGCGCAACCGGCACCTCACCTCCTACCAGCTGCGCGCTCCCAAGGAGCTCGACCCCTGGCACCTGCCCGACGGCCGCACCGTGCAGGTGATCGCCGCTCCCGCCGGACCCAAGGGCGGCGTGATCTATGTCTTCGAGGACATCACCGACCAGTTGAACCTCAAGAGCCAGCACCGGGCGGTGCTGGACGTGCAGCGCTCGACACTCAACGCGCTCACCGAGGGAGTGGCGGTGTTCGGCACCAATGGCCGGCTGACGCTATCCAACCCCAAGCTCTCGACGCTGTGGAAGCTGCCGGCGAACCTGCTCGCCGCCAATCCGCATATCGACCAGATCGCCGAGACCTCCGCGCAGGCCCTGCCCGAGGACGGCGCGCCGATCTGGCGCGACCTCAAGCGCTCGATCATCGACCTCAACCCGACCCGCTCGGACCGGCAGGGCCGCATCAACCGCGCCGATGGCAAGCTCATCGACTACGCCGTCGTCCGCCTGCCCGACGGGCAGACCATGATGACGTTCCTCGACGTTACCGAGAGCGCCAACTACCAGCGCGTGCTCAAGGAGCGGAACGAGGCGCTGATCACCGCCGACCGGCTGAAGGACGCGTTCGTGCAGAACGTTTCCTACGAGCTGCGCTCGCCGCTGACCAACATCATCGGCTTTGCGGACCTCCTCGCCTCGGGCGTCGCGGGCGAACTCAACGAGCGGCAGGCGAGCTATACCGGCTATATCCGCGCGGCGAGCGCGACGCTGGGCGTGCTCATCGACAACATCCTCGATCTCGCCACGGTGGATGCCGGCATCGCCGAGCTGCAGCCCGAGCCGCAGGACGTGGTCGCCCTGGTCGAGAAGGCCCGGGCCGGCCTCACGGCGACCTTCCCGGAGGTCGACGGCCAGCGGGCTCTCAACCTCAAGGTGGTGATCGAGCCGGACCTGCCGCCCTTCGTCGCGGACGGCGCCCGTATCGTCAACGTGCTCTACAACCTCCTGTCGAACGCGGCGCGCTTCTCCGAGCCGGGCGGCGAGGTTCGGTTGACCGTCTCGGGCCGCACGGGCCGCATCCAGTTCGTCATCGAGGACGAGGGTGCGCCGATGAGCGAGGAAATGCGCCAGGCGCTGCTCGATCGCAACGAGACGCTGGCCGGGTCGGCCCGTCAGCGCGGCGCCGGCCTCAGCCTTTCGATCGTGCGCGCCTTCGTGAACATGCATGGCGGCACGATCAGCGTGGAACGGCGGGAGCCGCGCGGCACGCGGGTGATCATCAGCCTGCCCAGCGACGCACACATGGCGGGTGCGGCAGAGTAGGACTTTGCGATGGCGGCCGGCTCGGCTAAGCGAGGAAGATGACCGAGACGCTCTTCCTCGCCGATGACGATGCCACCGCGGACCTCGGCCGCCGGATCGCTGCCGTGCTCCGGCCCGGTGACCTCGTCCTGCTCGAAGGCGACCTCGGGGCCGGCAAGACGGCGCTGGCCCGCACCATCGTTCGCACCCTCGTCGGTGACGAACGGCTCGATGTGCCCTCGCCCAGCTTTGCGCTCGTCCAGCCCTATGAGGCCAAAGGACATCCGGTGCTGCATGCAGATCTCTATCGGCTGACCAGCCCGCACGAGGTGGACGAGCTTGGCCTGTTCGACCGTACCGACGCCATCGTCCTCGTCGAGTGGCCGGAACGCTCCGACGAGGTTCGCCAGCAGGCGACGGCGCAGGTGATGCTCTCGGTGCCGCGCGGCGGCGCTGGCCGCAATGCCAGCGTCGCATTTGTCGACGGCCGCGGCTTCTAGGCGGCTGGACTTCACCGGCTGCACCGGATCAAATCGGGAACCATGCGCCGCGACTCGCTCTTTTCCATCGCGCCTCACGCGCCCTTTCTCGCGACGCTCGCCGAGCGCGTGCTCGATGGCACGTTGCTGGGCGGCTGGCCGCGCGTGGGCGCGTTCTGGCTGAGCGACGTCACCATCATCCTCCCTACGCGACGGGCCCGGCTTGCGCTCGCCGACGCGTTCGCGCGCCGGCTCGGCGGAGCGGCGCTCTTGCCCGATATCCGCACTTTCGGCGGCGAGGTGGCGGACGAGGAGCCATTCCTGCCGCCGTTCGATGCGCCGGCGATCAGGCCTGCCGTGTCGCTGCTCGAGCGCCGCCTGACGCTGTCGCACCTGGTGCGGGCCTTTGCCGAGCGGGCCGAGAGCTTCGCTACCCCGCCCAACGCGGCCGAAGTGTTCTGGCTCGCCGACTCGCTGGGCGAGCTGATCGACGATCTCACCATCGAGGGGATCGATCCGCGCCAGTTGGCGGAACTGGTGCCGGCCGAGCTTGCCGAGAACTGGCAGAAGATCCTTGAATTCCTCGACGTTGCGCTCAAGGCCTGGCCGGCGATCCTTGCCGAGCGCGGGCAGATCGATGCGGCGGCTGCGCGCAACGAGCGCCTGTTGAAGCAGGCGGCTACGGCACCGTTCGTCTACGGCGAGCGGCCGGTCATCGCCGCCGGTTCGACCGGATCGATCCCGGCCACTGCCGAGCTGCTCAAGGCCGTGGCGGGGCTCGAGCGCGGCGTGCTGGTATTGCCCGGGCTCGATACCTCGCTCAGCCCGCAGCAGCACGAGTTGCTGATCGGCGGGGAGACGACGCACGGTCACCCGCAATTCGGCCTGATGAAGCTGCTCCGCACGCTTGGCGCCGGCCCCGGCGAGGTCGTGGAGCTCGGTGGCGAGCATCCTCGCACGGCTCTCGTCCGCGCCGCGCTGGCGCCGGCGGCGGAGACCGCGGCCTGGGCCGAGTGGCGGCCGCAGGTGCCGGTATCGTCGGCGCTCGAGGGTGTCGCGGTGCTTGCGGCGCAGAACGCCGATCTCGAGGCCCGCGCCATCGCCCTTGCGGCGCGATCGGCGCTCGCCGGCGGCCGGACGGTGGGCATCATTTCGCGCGACCAGACGCTGGGGCGACGGATCGCCGCCGAGCTCAATCGGCACGGGATCGAGGTCGACGACGCAGCGGGCACGCCGCTCTATCAATCGGCGGCAGGGCGGCTGGCGCGGCAGGTGCTCGCTGTCGCCGACGGGAACTACGCGCCGGTGGATACGGTGGCGCTGCTGCGCAACGGTGCCGTGGGGCTGGAACTCGAGCGCTTCGAGGTCCGCAAGCTTGCCGACCACCTCGACCTGCGGCTGAGGTCGGACCGTCCGCTGCCGGGTGTCGCCGGGCTCAAGGCGCTGAGCGATCGCACCGAATTGCACGACCTGCTCGACCGCCTCGCGACCGCCATGGCGCCGGTGGTGGCACTGGCCGAGCGCGCCCAGATCCGGGCGCCGGAGCTGGGCGCGGCGCTGCTCGCGACGATGGACGCGCTCACCAGTGGGGAGGAACTGCCCGGGATGGCGGAGTTCCGGCGCTGGGCTGAGGAACTTGCCGCCATGGGCCAGGCGGGCACGGCCTTCGCGCCGCGCGACCTCGATGCGATCCTCGCGGCGCTCGTCACCGGCCTCACCGTGCAGAACACCGCGCCGGTGCGCGACGATATCCACATCTGGGGCGAGCTCGAAGCGCGCCTGATGAACCCCGACCTGATGATCCTCGCGGGGGTCAACGAGGATGTGTGGCCCGCCGTCGCAGATCCAGGCCCTTGGCTCAGCCGCGGCATGCGGATGGGGGTCGGGCTCGAGCCACCCGAACGCAAGCAGGGCCAGGCCGCGCATGACTTCGCCATGGCGATGGGCAATGCCGACGTGATTGTCGCCTATGCCGAGCGGATCGGCACCTCCCCCGCGCTGCCCTCGCCGCTGCTGCAGCGCATCGATGCCTTTGTCGGGGAAGCCGAGGCCAAGGCGCTGCGCCGGCGCGGCGCGCACTGGCTGCACCAGGCGGAGGCCATCGACTATGCCGGCATCCCGAAGCCGGCGCAGCGGCCGGCGCCAAACCCGCCGGTCAACGTACGACCGCGCCGGCTGTCGATCACCGAGGTCGAGCCGCTGATGCGCTCGCCCTACGACATCTACGCCAAGCACGTCCTCAAGCTGAAGCGGATCGAGCCGCTCGGCACCGATCCGAGTGCGCGCGAGCGCGGCACGATGATCCACGAGGTGTTCGAGCGCTTCGTCGCCGAGGGGCATGCGTTCGACGCGCGCGACGCGCTGCCCACCATGATGGCGATGGCGCAGGACGCGTTCGCCGGACTCGATGCCATCAAGGAACGCCGCGACATCTGGCTCAAGCGCTTCGAGCGGGCGGCCCTGCAGTTCCTCGATTACGAGCGCCGCCGCGACCACGAGATCGCGGAGCGCACGGCCGAGAAGAAAGGCGAATGGCACATGCCCGGCCTCGATGGGTTCGTGCTCGTCGGCAAGGCCGACCGGCTCGATCTGAGGCGCGACGGCACGCTCGAGATCATCGACTTCAAGACCGGCGGGGTGCCGGCGCCCAAGGAGATGACGGCGTTCGATGCGCCGCAGCTGCTGCTCGAGGCGGCCATGGCGAAGGCCGGGGCCTTCCCCGACCTGCCCAGCCGGGACAGCTCGGCGCTGACCTACATCAAGATCGGCCTCGGTCCGGCTGCCTTCCAGCTCAAGCCCTTCAAGCTGAGCAAGGGCATGAGCCTGATGGCGGCCGTCGACGAGATCGTGCGGCGGACGCAGGGGCACATCGATGCCTTCCTGATCCGCGACGGGCTGCCGATGGCGGCACGCATCCGGCCCAAGGTGGAGACCGGCCGCAAGTCCTGGCCCGGCGACTACGATCATCTCGCCCGCACCGACGAGTGGACCCTGACGTCGGGAGTTGACGATCCATGAGCCGGCGCCTCCGCAACCCCATGCCCGACGCCATCGTGGTGCGTCAGCGCGACGCCTCGGACCCCGAACGCTCGGTCTGGGTGACGGCCAATGCAGGCTCGGGCAAGACCTATGTGCTCACCGCCCGGGTGCTGCGCCTGCTGCTGAGCGGCGCGCGGCCCGAGGAAATCCTCTGCCTCACCTACACCAAGGCAGCGGCCGCCGAGATGCGCGGCCGCGTGGCCGAGCGGCTGGGCAAATGGGCGCTGGCGAGCGACGAGGACCTGGTCCGCGACCTCACGTCGCTGAGCGGCGCGCCGCCGACGCCGGCGATGCGCCTCAGGGCGCGATCGCTGTTTGCCCGCGCGCTAGAAGCGCCGGGGGGCCTGCGCATCCAGACCATCCACGCCTTCTGCGAGAGCGTGCTGCACCGCTTCCCGCGCGAGGCGGCCGTGCCCTTCGACTTCAGCGTGCTGGAGCAGCATGAGCGCGACGCGATGCTGCTCGAGGCGCGCGAGACGGTGATCGCGGCGGGCCTGCGCGGCAGCGGCGAGGCGGGGGCGGTCGAGACGCTGTTCGGCCTCCTCAGCGACTTTTCGATCGAGCAGTCGATCCTCGAAGCACTCAACCAGCAGCGGACGCTGCGGCGCGTCCTCGCGCGCCCGGACGCGGCGCGGCGCGAACTGCGCAAGCTCGTCGGCAATGTCGGCTCGATCGACGAGGTCATGGAGGAGATCGCCTCGGGCTACGGGCTGAGCCGGGCCGACCACGACGAGATCTTCCGGCTGGTCCGACCCGATCCCAATGGGACCGATTTCGTCGACCGGCTCGGCCAGATCGATCCGGACCGGCCCGACGCAGGCGACCTGCTCGACACCTTCCTTACCCAGGCGGACCGCACGGCGCGGAAGACGCTCATCAAGAAGGCGACTGCGGCGCTCATTCCGGACGTTGCGGCGCGCGTCGTCGCCGAAGGTGCGCGGCTCGAGCAGCTGAACCAGAAGCTGGTCGCGGCCGAACTGATCGCGCGCAGCGAGGCGATGCTGGCGATCGTCGCCGCCATCTCGGCCCATTACGAGCGGGCCAAGCGCGCCCGCTCACTGCTAGATTTCGACGACCTGATCGAAAAGCTCGCCGCGCTGCTGAAGGACGAGGCGCTGGGCCAGTGGGTCCGCTACAAGCTCGATGCCGGCATCAGCCACATCCTCGTCGACGAGGGGCAGGACACCAACCCGCAGCAATGGGAGGTGATTGGCGCGCTGGTCGACGACTTCTTCTTCGGCGAGAGCGCGGCGGACCGGCCGCGGACGCTGTTCGCTGTGGGCGACCAGAAGCAATCGATCTTCTCGTTCCAGGGCGCGGACCCCGAAGTGTTCGTCGATGCCGGACGCAAGTATGCGTTCAGCGCCAAGGCGGCGCATTTCGAGATCACGCAGGTGCCGCTGCGGTACAGCTTCCGCACGCTGCCGAACGTGCTCAAGGCGGTGGACGAGGTGTTCCGCCGTCCCGACCTCAAGGCCGGTGCGCTCGAAGACGACGGCATGCTGCACGACACGGCGCGGGCCGAGGGCGGGGGCACAGTGACGCTGTGGCCGCCGATCAAGGACCAGGCCGAGGACGCAGACCCCGACAACTGGCCGACGGTGCCGCCGCTTGTCGCCACCCAGAGCGCGCAGCGGCTCACCGCCGAGCGCATCGCGCGCGAAATCCGGCAGTGGATCGTCGAGAAGCGCCCGCTCGGGCCGCGCGGGCGGCCGGTGCGGGCCGACGACGTGCTGATCCTCGTCCAGGTGCGCAGCGTCCTCTTCCACGAGATCATCCGCGCCCTGATCGGCGCCGGCATCCCGACCCCCGGCGCGGACCGGCTGGCGGTCACCACGCATATCGGCGTGCTCGACATGATGGCGCTGGGCGACGTGCTCAGCAATCCCGCCGACGACCTGCAGCTCGCGGCGCTGCTGCGCTCACCGCTGTTCGATGTAAGCGAGGAGGACCTTCTCGCCGTGGCGCAGCCGCGTAGCGACAAGGAACGGCTGTGGTGGGCGCTCGAAAAGTCCGACATCAGGTCGGTGCGGGCGGCCTACGAGCAGCTGAAGACATGGCGCAGCCGGCTCGATTTCGACCGGCCGTTCAACTTCTATGCCGACGTGCTCTATGCCGGGGGCGGCCTCAGGCGGATGCGCGGCCGCTTCGGCAGCGAGATCGACGATGTGATGGCCGAGTTCCTCGACCTCGCACTCCAGCACGAGCAATCGCCGCAGCCGTCGCTGCTCGGCTTCCTTGCGGAACTGCGGTCGCGCGAGGTGACGATCAAGCGCGAACTCGCCGAGGCAGGTGCGGGCGTGCGGGTGATGACCGTCCACGGCGCCAAGGGGCTCGAAGCCCCCATCGTCATCCTCGCCGACGCGGCCACCACCGAGCGGGGGCGCGACCGGCGCAGCGTCTACCTGCGGGCCGAGCCGCCGCTCTTCATCCATGCCTCGTCCAAGGACTCGCATGTGCCCGAGACGATGGAGCACAAGGAGCAGACGGACGAGGACCAGCAGCGCGAATATTGGCGCAAGCTCTATGTCGCGATGACGCGGGCCGAGGACGAGCTTTATGTCACCGGCTACCTCACCAAGCAGGGCAAGGTCGACGGCAGCTGGTACGAGGCGATCGAACAGGGGCTTGCGCCGCTGAGCGAGACGGTGGCCGACGCCGACGGCAAGCCGGTGGCGCTGGTCTACCCCAGCGACCGGCCCGCACCGGAACCCGCCAGAAGCGACGAGGCCCGAGGCACCGGTCCGGGGGCCGAGCTCGTGCTGCCGCCGCTCGCTCCACACCGGCCCCGGCGCGTGCTGCGGCCGTCATCGCTCGAATCGTCGGCCGCGCCCGAGAAGGCGCTCGCGACCCGACTCGAGGAGGGACTCGATCCCGAGACGGCGCGCAAATCGGGCACGGCGCTCCATGCCCTGCTGCAGCACCTCGCCAAAGTCGCGCCTGCCGACCGCAAGGCGGTGGCCGACCGGGCGCTCATGACGCTCCTGCCCGATGCACCGGCCCAGCACGAGCCATTGGCCACAAAGGCCATCTCGATCCTGTCGCGCCCCGAGCTTGCCCACCTGTTCGGTCCGAACAGCCGGGCAGAGGTGCCGTTCCTTGCGCGTGCGATACGCAATGGCGAACCGGTGACCATTGCCGGGCGGATCGATCGGTTAATCGAAACCGAGAACGAGATCCTTCTTGTGGACTTCAAGTCCGACGCCAACCCGGTGCTGGAACCGCAAGCGATCAGAGGAGCTTACCTTTCGCAGCTGGCGGTCTATGCGTTCGTTGCAAGCCAGCTTTTCCCCGGTCGTACGGTTAATGCGGCCATCCTCTGGACTAGCTTGGAATCGCTGGTAAAATTGCCGACGGCTGCTTTGGCGGACGCGGTCGGGGGCTTCACCGTCCAGTGACCCTCATTGAACGGGTACTGGACTCTACCTAGCTTTTGGATCAAACAGACCGCCGCTTTCAACCCAAAAGGCAAACTCAATGACAACCCACGTTTCCGACGCCAACTTTGGCGAGGAAGTTCTGTCCTCGAAAGAGCCGGTGCTCGTAGACTTCTGGGCTGAGTGGTGTGGCCCGTGTCGTGCCATTGCCCCGGTCCTCGACGAGCTCTCCACCGAACTCGAAGGCAAGGTGAAGATCGTCAAGCTGAACGTCGATGAGAACCCGAACACCACCGTCAAGTACGGTGTCCGGTCGATCCCGACGATGATCCTGTTCAAGGACGGCGAAGCCGCCGACATGAAGATCGGCGCCGGCACCCCGAAGGCCGGCCTCGCCAAGTGGCTGGAGAGTCACGCCGCCTGAGGCGCGTATTTCTCGCCGGAACTCTCAAAAACGCCGCTGGCACTGCCGGCGGCGTTTTTCATTTGGCGGTGCATCGATCGAGCAAATCCGATCGCCGTCATGCCCGGGCTTGACCCGGGCACCGAGCGATATCGCGACATCCCATGGGTCCGCGGGTCCAGCCCGCGGATGACGACTGAGGGGGCAGATATCGACCGCGGGGGACGATGTGGCACCGGCGGCGCAAAGCGCGTCCCCTCTCCCCGCTGGGGAGAGGGTCAGGGTGAGGGGAAGTTCCTCAGCGCACGTGCTTATGAGAATGGCATTGCTTTCAATGCGCTGCGACTCCCTCTAGCGTCCATCGCCAATCAACGATGGAGGCCCGGATGGCCCAGCGCGTGAATGATGCGAATTTCGATGCCGAGGTCCTCGGCGCGAAGGGACCCGTGCTGGTGGATTTCTGGGCCGAATGGTGCCCGCCGTGCAAGGCCATGGACCCCATCCTCGACCAGCTTTCCGAGGAGCTGGCGGGCAGAGTGAAGATCGTCAAGCTCGACGTCGACGGCAATCCCTCGACGGTCGTCAAATACAACGTCCGCGCCATGCCGACACTGATCGTGTTCAAGGACGGCGAGCCGGCCGACTACAAGATCGGCGCCGGCCAGTCGCGCGTGCAGTTGATCAAGTGGCTCGATCAGTTCGCGGCGTGACCGCCAGCTGATTTCCCGCGACTTTCCAGCGCGATGGGGCATAGTGCCCGCCGCACTGGAGGAGCGCATGAATTTCGACCAACTCGCCAAAGCCCCGTTCAACCTCGATGCCGAGGCCATCGCCTGGGTCAAGTCGACCCTGGCGGGGCTGACGCCTGACGACAAGCTGAGGCAGCTGTTCAACCTGAGGATCGCGGGGAACAACCCCGCCGACCTCGACGCCGTCCGCGCCTTCCGCCCGGGCGGCATCACCCGGCACTCGGGCGCCGACATGGCCGCCGAGCGGGCGCTGATCGCCAGCCTCAATGCCGCCGCGCCCGTGCCGTTGCTCGTTTCGGCCGACCTCGAAGGCAGCCGCATGAGCCTTGCCGGCGGGGCCGAGATGCCCAACCCGCTGGCGCTCGCCGCGATCGACGACGTCGAGGTCACCGCAGAGGTGAGCCGCATCATGGCCGAGGAGGCCCGGGCGGTCGGCATCAACTGGAGCTTCACGCCCGTCCTCGACATCAATGCCGCCTTCCGCAGCGCCATCGTTGCGACCCGTGGCTTCGGCTCGGACGTGGCGACCATCGAGAAGCATGCCCTGACGCAGATGCGCGTGTTCCAGGAGCATGGCGTCGCCTCGGCGGTGAAGCACTGGCCGGGCGAAGGCTATGACGATCGCGACCAGCACCTCGTCACGACCATCAACCCGCTTTCCATGGACGAGTGGGAAGCGACGTTCGGCCGGCTCTATCGCGGCGCGGTCGAGGCCGGGGCGCTGTCCGTGATGTCGGGCCACATCGCGCTTCCCGCCTTTGTCAGGTCGATCGACCCCGCGGCCGGCATCGAGGCGTTCCGCCCGGCTTCACTGAGCCGCCTGCTCAACGAGGAACTGCTGCGCAAGCGCCTTGGCTTCAACGGGCTCATCGTCTCCGACGCTACCGCCATGGCCGGCATGGGCAGCTGGGCAAAGCGGAGCGAGACACTGCCCGAACTCGTCACAGCTGGTTGCGACGTGATCCTGTTCGCCAACAATCCCGAACAGGACCTCGGCTATGTGCGGAAAGCTGTCGAGGATGGCAGGCTGACGATGGAGCGCGTCGACGAGGCCATCGCCCGCCAGCTCGGGCTCAAGGCGGCGCTGGGGCTCCATCGCCCGGCGGCGGAAATCGGCGCCATCGCGACGGCGCAGAACCAGGCCTATGCCGAGGGTGTGGCCCAGCGGGCGCCGACCCAGGTCAAGGACACGCAGGACCTGCTGCCGCTCGATCCGAGGAAGCACCGGCGCGTGCTGGTCGTCTCGGGCGGGATCGTCTTCCCGTTCCTGCCGCACCCCCTGCCCTTCGCGCTGCCCGAAATGCTGCGCCAGCAGGGGTTCGAGGTGACCGAGTACACGCCGGACATGGAGGTCTCGCCGGAGCGGTTCGACCTGATGCTCTACCTCTTCGGCGACGAGACGCTGCTGACGCGGGGCCGGATCTTCCTCGACTGGCTCGCGCTCACCGGGCATTTCGGCAAAGCGATGCAACGCTACTGGCACGAGATCCCGACGGCGATGATCTCGTTCGGCTATCCCTACATGCTCTATGACGCGCCGCGCGTTCCGACCTACATCAACGCCTATTCGACCACCGAGACGATGCAGCGCGCTGTGGTGAACCTGCTGCTCGGCAAGGGGCAGTGGAACCGCAACAGCCCGGTCGACCCCTTCTGCGGGCTGGAAGACGCCCGCTACTGAGCGGGTGTCGATTCCGGCGCGGGCCGTTCGACCAGACAGGCAAACCAAGAGGAGATTCCATGCGCTTTGTCTGTCTGTACCGCATCGACCCCGAGCTGATCGGGAAGCTGACGGCCGAGGAACTCAAGGAGTTCGACCGGCAGAACCGTGACGACGACGCGGCGCTCATCGCGAGGGGGCACTATGTCAGCGCCCTGGCGCTGGCGGATGCCGCCGATGCCGTGGTGGTGCGCCGTCGCGCCGGCAAGGTGTCGTCGACCGATGGTCCCTACATCGAGACCAAGGAACAGCTTGGCGGCCTGCTGATCATCGAAGCCCGCGACCTCGCCGAGGCGGTGGAGATCGCCAAAAGCGGACCGATGGCCGACTATGGTAGCGTCGAGGTCCGGCCGGAGCTCAACGTTTCCTGGCAGCGCGAGCAGCAGAACCGCTGATCAGTTGGGCGGCGTGCCGTTCTGGTGGAGGACGTGACCGGCGAGGTAAAGCGAGCCGCCGAACACCACCCGCATGGGTTTGCCGGCCCTGGCGGCCTCGGCCAGCGCGTTGAGTATCGACGGCGCTGTCGATGCCTCGAGGCCGGCGTCCCGCGCCTGTTCGACGATCGTGGCGGCCGGGTGGGCATTGGGCTCACCCGGAATGGTGAGGGCAATCACCTGCTCGAGCATCCCGGCGAAGGGCGCGAGGAAATCGGCGGGCTTGCGCGTATTCATCAGGCCCATGATGAGGACCAGTGGCAGGGGCCGGCGCTCGTTCATTTCGCCGAGGGCGAGGGACAGGGCCGCGGCACCGTGGGCGTTGTGGCCGCCATCGATCCAGAGCTCCGATCCATCGGGCAACATCTGCAGCAGGGTGCCGTGGACGGGCTGCAGGCGGGCCGGCCAGACCACGTCGCGCAGGCCCCTGGCGATATCGGCTTCGGTCACCGGCAGGCCGAAATGCCGCGTTGCGGCGATGGCGAGGGCGGCGTTGTCGAACTGGTGCGGGCCGGCGAGCGCTGGGGGCGGCAGGTCGAGCAGGCCCTGCTCGTCCTGGTAGACCAGCCGGCCATCCTCGGCGCTGCCGTGGAAATCCTCGCCGGCGATCAGGGGCGTGATGCCCAGGCGCGCGGCCTCACGCACCAGCACCTCGCGGCCTTCTTCGCGCTGCTTGCCGAAGACGGCCAGCGAGCCGCGCTTCAGGATGCCGGCCTTTTCCCAGGCGATCTTGGACAGGCTGTCGCCGAGGAAATTCTGGTGGTCGTAGTCGACCGGCGTGATGATGGTGCCCAGCGGGCGCGTCACCACGTTGGATGCATCGAACCGCCCGCCCATGCCCGTCTCGAGCAGCAGGTAGTCCGCCTTCGCCTCGGCGAACAACTTGAGCGCGGCGGCAGTGGTGATTTCGAAGAAGGTGATGGGCTCGCCGCCGTTCGCCTGTTCGCAGAACTCCAGCGCCTGGTTGAGCTTGCGCGACGAGACCAGCTTGCCGGCCAGCCGGATGCGCTCGTTGAAGCGCACCAGGTGCGGCGAGGTCATGACGTGGACCTTCTTGCCCGAGGCTTCGAGGAAGGCACGCAGGTAGGCGAGCGTCGAGCCCTTGCCGTTGGTTCCAGCGACATGGATCACCGGCGGCAGGTGATCCTGCGGATTGCCGATCCGCTCGAGCAGACGCAACTCGCGGTCGAGCTTGAGGTCGATAAGCTTCGGGTGCAGCGCCAGGAGGCGCTTCAGGATGGCGTCAGTGCGGGACACGGGGACCAGATTCTCGAACAGGAGCATGGCGCGCTTCTAACACCCGATTCCCTGGTCAATGAAGACCCCGATGGCAGCTCGCCGCTACTCGGCGTGAGCCGCCTCGGGAACACCCATCAGGTCATCGCCGGCACTGGCGGCGATGGGCGTGGCGAGCCGGGCGGGTGCCGTCTCGCTGAGCTCGTCGCGCTGCGGCGCCTTGGTGAGGATGCCGACGATCGAGCCGATGGTCTCGCGCAGGTTGTGGCGGTGCACGACCATATCGACCATGCCGTGCTCGTAGAGATACTCCGAGCGCTGGAAGCCCTTGGGCAGCTTCTCGCGGATAGTCTGCTCGATGACGCGCGGGCCGGCAAAGCCGATCAACGCACCGGGCTCAGCCAGGTGCACGTCGCCCAGCATGGCATAGGACGCAGTGACGCCGCCGGTGGTGGGATTGGTGAACACCACGATGAATGGCAGGCCAGCCTCGCGCAGGCGCAGCACGGCAACCGTGGTACGCGGCATCTGCATCAGCGAGAGGATGCCTTCCTGCATGCGCGCGCCGCCCGAGGAGACGAACAGGATGAACGGGGTATGCCGTTCGGCGGCAGTCTCAAGCCCCGTCACGATGGCCGAGCCGGCGGCCATGCCGAGCGAGCCGCCCATGAAGTCGAAATCCTGCACGGCGACGGTAACGGGCTGCGCAAACAGCTCGCCCGTGGCGACCGTGATGGCATCGTCGGCGCCGGTCTTCAGGCGCTGTTCCTTCAGCCGGTCGACATAGCGCTTGCTGTCGCGGAACTTCAGCGGGTCCAGGGCCACCGACGGCAGCGGCACGGTGTCGTACTTGCCGTCATCGAGGAAGGTCGAAAGCCGGTCGGCGGCCTTGATCTTCATGTGATAGCCGGAGTTCGGCACGACCCACATGTTGGCTTCGAGATCGCGGTAGAACACCATCTCGCCAGACTCGGGGTCCTTGACCCACAGGTTCTCCGATCCGGTGTCCTTCGGCTTCAGAAAGGAGCGAATGCGGGGGCGGACGACGTTGTTGATCCAGTTCATAGCCTAGCCTGTTCACGTGGCCTGTAACCGCGCCTGCGGGCGCGCTCGGGGCCTATATGGTGATTGTGGCGAATGTTATCAGGATCAACGCCTGTGAGTAAGCTTCGGTGCCATCATTGGTAACCGGAATCCGGGGATAGCTTACTCACGCGATGGCGGCGACCCGGGAAGGCGCAGGGATGTCCCGATTGGCCTCGCGTGCGGCCTCCAGCCACATCTCGATGGCATCGCGCACGTTGGCGATCGCTTCTTCGGGCGTCTCACCATCGCTCATGCACCCGGGAAGGTCCGGGACGGTGGCCACGAACCCACCGCCATCGGCATCGCTGAGCGGCGAAATGATCACTGGGTAGGTGAGCTGGCTCATGACTTGGCCCTCACGCTCTCGACGAAGGTTACGAGCTTCCGGATATATACGGGTTTGACGGCCGCTTGAACGGCACGGTCAGAATCTCCGTCATCGCCGGATCCGAGATCTTGTAGTGCGAGCCACCGACGCGCAGCGGGTCGCTTGCGATTCCGAGTTCGCGGCAGACGGCCTCGATGTCGTTGATCGACCAGCCGGCGCGGGGTTTCTCCTTCATCCGCGCCAGCCGCTTGCTCATCGTCAGGCGGCGGCCTTGGCCCGCCTGACGCCGCTCGACAACCCCGCCACGAGCGTGGTCACCGCCGCAACCGTGCCGGCCGTGGCCTTACCGTTGTCGAGCGAACCGAGAACGGCGTTGCAGATGGCGGTGCCGACGACGACACCGTCGGAATCGCGGCCGATGGTGGCTGCGTCGTCGGCGGTCTTGATGCCGAAGCCGACGGCGATGGGCAGGTCGGTGTGGCCCTTGATGCGCTTGACCGCCTCGCCCACGGCGGCATGCGACTTGATGGTCGCGCCGGTAATGCCGGTCATCGAGACGTAGTAGACGAAGCCCGAGGTGTTCCTGAGCACGGCCGGCAGACGCTTGTCGTCGGTCGTGGGCGTGGTCAGGCGGATGAAGTTGATGCCGGCCGCGAGCGCCGGGATGCACAGCTCGTCATCTTCTTCGGGCGGCAGATCGACGACGATAAGGCCATCGACGCCGGCGGCCTTGGCGGCCTCGAGGAAGGCATCGACGCCGAAGATGTAGATGGGGTTGTAGTAGCCCATCAGCACGATCGGGGTGTCGTTGTCCTTCTTGCGGAAGGCCTCGACCATGGCGAGGGTCTTCTTCAGCGTCTGCCCCGCAGCGAGGGCGCGCTGGCCAGCGGCCTGGACGCCCGGCCCGTCCGCCATCGGGTCGGAAAAGGCCATGCCGAGCTCGATGATGTCGGCGCCGGCGGCAGGCAGTGCCTCAAGGATGGCCTGGCCGGTCGCGAGATCGGGATCGCCGGCCATGGTGAAGGTGACGAGCGCCGGACGGCCCTCGGCGGCGCACTTGGCGAAGCGGGCGGGGATACGGGTGGTCATTACTCATTCATCCCCAGATAGCGGCCGACACTCTCGACATCCTTGTCGCCACGGCCGGAGAGGCAGAGGACGATCGTCTCGTCCTTGCCCATGGTCGGCGCGACCTTCATCAGCTGTGCGAGGCCATGGGCGCTTTCGAGCGCCGGGATGATGCCCTCGAGCCTGGTGCAGAGTTGGAACGCGTCGAGCGCTTCCTTGTCGGTGATCGGCGCGTAGGTGACGCGCCTGGTGTCGTGCAGGTACGAGTGCTCCGGGCCGACGCCGGGATAGTCGAGGCCGGCCGAGATCGAGTGGCCCTCGAGGATCTGGCCGTCGGCGTCCTGCAGGAGATAGGTGCGGTTGCCGTGCAGCACGCCGGGGCGGCCGCCGGTCATCGACGCGGCATGGCCGTTCTCGACCTCGATGCCGTGGCCGCCGGCTTCGGCGCCATAGAGCTTCACCGAGGGATCGTCGAGGAAGGCGTGGAAGGTGCCAATCGCGTTGGAGCCACCGCCGACGCAGGCGACGACCGCGTCGGGCAGCTTGCCGTTCTCGGCCTGCATCTGCGCCTTGATCTCTTCGCCGATGATCGACTGGAAGTTGCGCACCATCTCCGGATAGGGGTGCGGGCCGGCGGCGGTGCCGATCAGGTAGTAGGTGGTGTCGACGTTGGTGACCCAGTCGCGCAGCGCCTCGTTCATGGCGTCCTTGAGGGTGCCGGCACCGGCGGTGACCGGACGGACCTCGGCGCCGAGCATCTTCATGCGCAGCACGTTCGGGTACTGACGTTCGACGTCGGTGGCGCCCATGAAGACGACGCAGGGCAGGTCGAACTTGGCGCAGACCGTCGCCGTCGCCACGCCATGCTGGCCGGCGCCGGTTTCGGCGATGATGCGGGTCTTGCCCATGCGCTTGGCCAAGAGGATCTGGCCGAGCGTGTTGTTGATCTTGTGCGAGCCGGTGTGGTTCAGCTCTTCGCGCTTGAAGTAGACCTTGGCGCCGCCCAGGTGCTCGGTCATCCGCTCGGCGAAGTAGAGCGGCGAGGGACGGCCGACATAGTGGGTGGCGAGGTGCTTGATCTCAGCCTGGAACTCGGGATCGACCTGCGCTTCGCGATAGGCCTTCTCGAGATCGAGGATCAGCGGCATCAGCGTTTCGGCGACGAAACGCCCGCCATAGAGCCCAAAGCGACCCTGCTCGTCGGGGCCGTTGCGAAGGGAATTGGCCCCGGTCGCGGTCACTGTGCTGAACTCCTACCCGTGTGCGGCTCGCGCCTGCTCGATGAAAGCCCGGATCAGCGCGGCGTCCTTGACGCCGGGCGCAGTTTCGACGCCGGAGGAAACATCGACGCCAAACGGCCTTACGGCCTTGATCGCCTCCCCCACCGTCTCGGGCGTGAGGCCTCCCGAAAGCATGAAGGACACGCTCGGGTCAAGCGACTTGAGCAGGCCCCAGTCGAACGGAACACCCAGCCCGCCGGGGCGCTCGGCGCCCTTTGGAGCCTTCGCGTCGAGCAGGATCCCGTCGGCAACCTCGGTGAAAGCGGCGACACTGCCGATATCGTCGGCGCTGCCGATGGAGACGGCCTTGAGGATGGCAATGCCGGCCTCGTCGCGGATCGCCTCGACGCGGTGCGGCGTCTCCGGGCCGTGGAGCTGGATCCAGTCGGGCGACAGCGCCGCCACTTCCATGACGGAGGAATTGTCCGGGTTGACGAGGACCACGCAGGTCTCGACACGTCCGCGGGCTGCAGAGATCAGCTCCTGCAGCGTTTCGAGGCTGACGTGGCGCGGGCTGCGCGCGAAATGCATGAAGCCGACGATGTCGGCACCTGACTCGATTGCGGCTTCGAGCAGAGCGGGGGTCTTGATGCCGCAGATCTTGACGATGAGGGGATCGGCCATGGGTGCTGGAGTTTAGTTGGTCTGAGCGAAATCTTGCGCGGCAAGCGTGACGGGTGATTCTGGCGAACGACGGGCAACTTCGAGTTCGCGATGAAGCCGTTCGGTTTCGCGCTTGAAGTGCCGTTCGTCGCGGCGGTGCGGACTCTGGGCGAACCAGGTGGCGATGCCACCGAGCAGCACGCCGATCAGGAGGACCGCAAAGAGCACGAGGAACAGCGGTACGCCAACGCCGGGCGAACTCAGCGCCTCGACGGGTGCGAGCGGATTGAAGTTGACGACCACCAGCTGGCGGTTGGCTAGCGCGAACACGATCAGAGCCGCACAGAGCGGCACGAGTACGAACCAGCCGACGATCCGTCTAAACATCTGAGAGACCAGACTTCATCCCGCGCGATTGATCCGCTCTCGGATTTCCTTGCCGGCCTTGAACTGGGGCACGTACTTCTCGCCCACGTCCACGGTCTCTCCGGTCCTCGGATTGCGGCCAACCCGCGCCGGCCGGTTCTTCACCGAGAAGGCGCCGAAGCCGCGAAGCTCGACCCGGTCACCCCGGGCCATCGCATCGCCGACCTCGTCGAGGATGGCGTTCACGATGTTCTCGATATCCCGCTGAAACAGATGCGGGTTCTCCTCGGCCAGTCGCTGCACGAGTTCGGACTTGATCATACCGCCCCCCGGCGCTTCCTAAAGGACGATGAACGTCACATCGATGGCTGAGCGTGCCAAAGGGAGACCAAACCGTCAAGCGACATCGCCTCATCGACGCTCGAACGTACCATCTGGGCTGCGCTTTGTCCCAACCAGCGGGTGATGCTGCCCAGCCCTGTATCGGGCCTGGGGAAGGCGTCGACGACCGGCAGGTCGGCCTTGATCGAGCGGTCCGACTCCAGCCAGGCGATGGCTTCGGCCTCGCCGCCGATGGCATCGATGAGCTTGAAGTCGAGGCCCTGGCGGCCCGTGACGATGCGCCCGTCGGAGAGCACCAGCGTCTGCGGGCGTGGGATGCCGCGGCGCTCGGAGACGATGTCGACGAACCACTCGAAGCTGTCATTGACCAGCGACTGGAGCGAGGCGCGGGCCTCGCCTTCCAGCGGCTCGTCGAGATCGGGCTCGGCCTTGAGCGGGCCGGTCTGCACCTTGTCGAGGTCGACGCCGATGGTGGAGAGGAGCTTGCCGGCATTGACGTGCTGGTAGAGCACGCCGATCGAGCCGACGATCGAGAGGCGGCGGGCATAGATGCGGTCGGTGCCGATCGCCGCCATGTAGGCCGCCGAGGCACCGAGCTCGTTGATCACCGAGACCACCGGTTTCTTGGCCCTGAGGGCACCAAGCGACTCGTAGAGCTCTTCGCCGCCGGCGGTCGTGCCGCCGGGCGAGTTGATGGCGACGATCACGGCCTTGACGCCGTCGTCCTCGGCCAACCGCTGCAGCGTCTTTACGCGCTCATGGTCGGAGGTGATGGTGCCGTTGATGGTGACGCGCGCGATGCGCTCGCCGGGACCGCCCTGCTCGAGGCTGAAGCGCCCGACGATGGCCAGCACGGCAGCCGCCATCGCGACGAAGAACAGCACCCGCCAGATGCGGCGCGAGCGGCGGAGCTTCCGGGTGGCAGCAATCTGGTGCGCGGATTCGGCCGAAAGGTCAGTCATTGGAGCCTCATGCCATGAGCTGGCCGAGGCGTAGCCGCGGCATGGGGCAATTGCAAGGAGGCTAGCGCGGCACGCGTTCGAGATGCAGGTAGCTGCCGTCGAACTGGCCCAACTCCTGGAGCATGTCCCAGTCGAGAATTTGGACGATGCCGTCCTGCCATTCGATTGCGCGCGTCCGGCGCAGGCGCTGCAGCGTCCGGTTGGTATGGACGATGGAGAGGCCCAGCGCATCGCCCAGCTGCGTCTGGGTGAGCGGCAGTGCGAAGCGGCCGCCTTCGGTGAGGCCGGCGATGCCCGCCTTCACGTATTGCTCGCAGAAGAGGTGGGCCATCTGCTCGTCGGCAGTGAGGCGACCCTTGGCCACCAGCCACTGGCGATGGATGGAGCCCTCGAGCAGGGTCAGCAGCCACAGCACCCTCGTCAGGTGCGGGAACTGCTCGGTTATGTGCTTGAGCTCGGCATGCGGAACCACGGCGATGGTGCAGCGGCTGATCGAGGCCACCGAGTGGTCCATGATCTTGAGCGGGAAGGAGTGCAGGTCGACGAAGTCGCCGGCGAGGTGCAGGCCAGTGATCTGGCGGCCGCCGTCCTCGACGGTGGAGTAGCGGGCGGTCATGCCGCTGAGCACCAGCGTGCTCACGGGGGGACGGTCGCCCTCGCGCGCGATGTCGGTCCCGGCCGCGATGACGCGGCGGTCGCCCATGGCCGACACCAGCGCCCGGTGTTCTTCGTCGCTGATCGTGTCGCGGGCGGCAATAGTGGCGAAGAATGGACGGAGTTCGTCCTCGGTGGGTTTGCTCATGCGGCTCCTAGTTCGTCCGGATGGAGGCGGAGGCGACAACCTCGACCGAGGCCCCATCGGGCTCGGTGCGGATCTCGATGGTCAGGGTAGCGTTCTCGCTGCGGCGGAAGACCTCGGCGGCCATATCGGCCAGCGCCTCCTGGGCCTCGCGCCGGGCATCGTCGAGCGAGGGTAGGTCCACACCCTCGCGGTCGCGGCTACGGTGGTCGTTCTCGATGATGTCGAAATAGTACCGAGGCATGGTGAGGCCCGCTCTGATCAATCGGAGAATGCGCCGGCAGCGGGGTCGTTCCCCGCGAGGTCGTCAGCCGAGGCGCTTGACCATGTAGCTGGCCGCGTCCTCGTAGCTCAGCAGCTTGGCGTAGAGCGCCTCGATCTCGACGGTCTCGAAGCCCTGGCGCTGCCAGAACGGGATCGAACCGGCGACGGCGACGAGCGTCATGGTGGGGTAGCCTTCGGCGCGGGCATGCTTGGTCAGCGCCTCGACGATGCGGGACGCGGCGCCGACGCGGCGGGCCACCGGCAGCAGGCAGAGATCGTGCAGGTAATAAGTGTCAGGCTCGGCCGGCAGGTGTTTGAGCAACGTGTTGAGCGGCGGCAGGGTGCCGTAGGTCCAGGGGTGGCTCAGCACGTAGCCGGCCGGCTTCTCGCCGACTTCGAGCAGGTAGCAGCCGTTGTGATAGAGGCTCAGCCGCTCGGCGAGCACTTCGGGCGCCTCGAAGAAATCGACATGCACGGTATCGGCTATGCCCTGCACGGCCGGCAGGTCATAGGCGGTCATGGTGCGCCAGGCGACATCTCTGAGCATTTCCGGCGATCCCCAAACGAAGGGCCCGCACCATAGCTGGTGCGAGCCCCGATTTCCGGCGCGCGGGCAGGTTACCCGCGGCAGGCTTACTTGTCGTCGCGGCCCTTGAGCGCGGCGCCCAGGATGTCGCCGAGCGAAGCGCCCGAGTCCGACGAACCATAAGCGGCCACGGCTTCCTTCTCCTCGGCGATTTCAAGCGCCTTGATGGAGAGCTGGATGCGCTGGGTCTTGCGATCGTACTGGGTGACGCGCGCGTCGACCTTCTCGCCCTTGGAGAAACGCTCCGGACGCTGGTCGTTGCGGTCACGCGACAGATCGGCTCGACGGATGAACGCGGTCATCTCGGTGTCCGCGATACGGACTTCGATGCCGCCGTCGTTCACTTCGGTCACGGTGCCGGTCACCACGGAACCCTTGCGGATGCCGTCGCCGCCGGTATCGGCAACTTCGCCGACTGCCAGCTGCTTGATGCCGAGCGAGATACGCTCCTTGTCGACATCGACGTCCAGCACCTTGGCCTGGACCACGTCGCCGCGGTTGTACTCGTCGAGTGCCTGCTCGCCCGGCTTCTGCCAGTCGAGGTCGGACAGGTGGACCATTCCGTCGACGTCGCCGTCGAGACCGATGAACAGACCGAACTCGGTCTTGTTCTTGACCTCGCCTTCGACCACCGAGCCGACCGGGTACTTGTCGGCGAAGGTTTCCCACGGATTGGCGAGGGTCTGCTTCAGGCCGAGCGAGATACGGCGCTTGTCGGGATCGACCTCGAGCACCATCACTTCCACTTCCTGCGAAGTGGAGACGATCTTGCCCGGGTGGACGTTCTTCTTGGTCCAGCTCATCTCGGAGACGTGGATCAGGCCTTCGATGCCCGGCTCCAGCTCGACGAACGCACCGTAGTCGGTGATGTTGGTCACGCGGCCGGTGAACTTGGCGCCGACCGGGTACTTGGACGCGATACCATCCCACGGATCGGCCTGGAGCTGCTTCATGCCCAGGCTGATGCGGTGGCTCTCGTGGTTGATGCGGACGATCTGGACCTTGATGGTCTCGCCGATCGACAGCACTTCCGACGGATGGTTGACGCGGCGCCACGCGATATCGGTGACGTGCAGCAGACCATCGATACCGCCGAGGTCGACGAACGCACCGTAGTCGGTGATGTTCTTGACCACGCCGTCGACGACCTGACCTTCCTCGAGCTGCTGGACGATCTCGGAGCGCTGCTCAGCGCGGCTTTCTTCGAGGATCGCACGACGCGACACGACGATGTTGCCGCGGCGCTTGTCCATCTTCAGGATCTGGAACGGCTGCGGCACGTTCATCAGCGGGCCGATGTCGCGGATCGGACGGATGTCCACCTGCGAACGCGGCAGGAAGGCCACGGCACCTTCGAGGTCGACGGTGAAACCACCCTTGACCTGGTTGAAGATGATGCCTTCGACGCGCTGGTTGGCGTTGTACATCTCTTCGAGCTTGACCCAGCTCTCTTCGCGGCGGGCCTTCTCGCGCGAGAGGACGGCCTCGCCGACGGCGTTCTCGACGCGGTCGACATAGACTTCGACTTCCGAGCCCACCTTGATGGTGCCGTCACGGCCGGCGGCGCCGAATTCCTTCAGCGCGATGCGGCCTTCGGTCTTCAGACCGACGTCGATGATGGCGAGATCCTTCTCGATCGCCACCACCTTGCCCTTGACGACGGTCCCTTCCAGGGGCTCGTTGTCGAGGAACGAGTCCAGGAGCATGGACTCGAAATCTTCCTTGGTCACAGTTTGAACTGCCAAGCTACTTCTCCAATCGCGCCCGGTGGCTGGTGTTGAGGGCTCGCTGCCATCGCCAATTCAAAATGGCGATCCGGTGCGCTGGCGCGCGAGCCAATGAAAGTCGTGATTGAGTTTCCGGTGCCGGCTCTTGGAACTTGCCGGTGGGGCACGCCGCAAGGGTTGGTTTTACAGCCTAGAGCTGCGCCTTGCGTGCCATGGCCCCGTCGACAATGGCGACGGCTGCGCGGAGTGCGGCCTCTATATCCAGAAGCGTCGTATCCAGCAAGTGGGCATCTGGCGCCGGGTAGAAACCGCCATTGGGGTTCGCCATGTCGCGGGCGTCCCTCTGTTCTATCTGGTGATAGAGAGTGTACCGGTCAACCTCGATACCACGCGCCTCGAGCTGGCGGGCCCGGCGCTCCATGCGGGCCTTGCTGTCGGCCTGGATGAAGAGCTTCACATCGGCGTCCGGCGCGATCGTGGTACCGATGTCGCGGCCATCGAGCACGGCGCCGCCCGGCTGGAGCGCGAACTGGCGCTGGAAATCGAACAGGGCCTTGCGGACGTCGGCAATCACCGCGACCTTGCTCGCGAGCACGCCGACCTCGGCCGTGGAGAGGGCCACAGGGTCGAGATGGCCTGTGTCGATGGTACGGGCCGCCGCGACCGCCGCCGCTTCGAAGCCAGGCTGATCCTCGAGGCTCGCCACGGCGCGGCCAACGGCGCGATAGAGCAGGCCCGTATCGAGCTGCGGCAGGCCATAATGGCGGGCCAGTCCCGCCGCCAGCGTCCCCTTGCCGGAAGCCGCCGGCCCATCCACCGCGATGATCATGCCCACTCCCCGTGACGGAGGCCTTTCGCTTCCCCTAGCATCGGGCCCGCCCGCCTGCCAGCGGGGCCGGCTTCACCCCCCGCGGATCGCGCGCATTTTGGGTTTGACAGGCCGAAACTTTCACCCTAACCGGACGTTTTCCCAGCGGGGGTAGCCCCCGCCTTTCCGAAGAGGCAAGCAATTGGCCCAGGACGAACGCGGTACGAAACGGGAAGACCCCGATACCGGCAAGAAGTTCTACGACCTCAACAAGGATCCGATCGTCTCGCCCTATACCGGCAAGTCCTATCCGCGCTCCTATTTCGACACCCTCACCACGACCCGCGTGAAGGCAGCGCCTGAGCGCGACGAGGAAGAGGAAGACGAGGAAGTGGAGGCGGAAGAAGCCGTCGAGCCGAACGCGCCCGAGACTGTGTCGCTCGAAGAAGCGGATGCTGAGGAAGCCGGCGAGGGCGAGGATATCCCCGATGTCGAGGATGTCGAGGACGTCGAGGATCTCGGCGAGGATGAAGACGTGTTCCTCGAAGAGGATGAAGACGAGGATGAAGACCTCGACTTCGATGTGGGCGGCGGCAACGACGAGCGCTGATATCCCCACAATCGCCCCGGTGTGAAAAAGCCGCTTGCAAGGAGCGGAGCACCTAGGTAGATAGCACCCGCGCTGCGACGGAAACGCCGCCGCGCAAATCCCAAAGCCCGGCTCGCCCGGGCATCCGGATGTGATCCACGTGATCGTTGATGGGGCCATAGCTCAGTTGGGAGAGCGCTTGAATGGCATTCAAGAGGTCGACGGTTCGATTCCGTTTGGCTCCACCAATTCCCGGACCGGCTGGTTAGCCGACCGACATAAAGCCGCCTCCGGGCGGCTTTTGTGTTTCCGGGACCCTCCCGGGCCGTGCGCCCCCTCAAGTCGGCCCCAATGGGGTATTCTGGGCCAACAGATCTTCTGTGATGCTTATTCCAACGTACTGCTCCCGCCCGGCAACCTGAATCGTCACGCCAGGTACGGGGTTCTCCTTGATCCATCCGAGCCGAGAGAGACCACCGAATGTGACCTCCTCCGTCGTGCGCTCGACATCGTAGGATCTGATGGAGATGCCCTTCGGCAGGTGATCCGGCAGGTACGCCTCTGCGCTGTGTGGATCGGAAGGATCCGGAAAGCTGACCAGTATGGGCTGAATGGAGCGCGGAACCCGGCACCTGTCGACAAACGCCCGGTCGACATCCCTTAGCCACTGCTCGACAGTCTGCCCTGTGCGACCAAGCCGCGGGACACCGCAAGCTTCCGAGACTAGGTTCCGATATCCCCCTAGGGGTTCAAGGCCTGGGTATATGAAGGTCACGAAGGTGAACCCTAGGCCCGGTACGAACACTCCCGGCGCTTCGCCGTAGCTGGCCTCGTGGATTGCCGCGTCGCGGCCAACGCCTCTCCCGATCACCCGCTTCTGGATGACACCTGTTGCGGAGACGTCGCCGGTGGGGGTGGCAAAGGTTATCGTTTGTCTCAGGGTAAGCAGCAGACTTGATCGTCCCCCTGCACCGGATGAACTCCACAAGGCCAGCGTTACTCCCAGCGCGATCAGGAAAGTGAGAAAGCCGACGCGCCCCCTACCAAGCACGACACACGTTCCATACTGGCTCGACATCTTGCGTCCTCGCCCAGCGGTAAGCCCTGGAACCGGGCATATCACGGGAAGTATCAACGGGGTGCTGTGAGGGACCGCGGTCCTGCTCCGCCCTCATGTTGGCCGGTTTCGGGGGCCCAGGCCTCGACAGCGGCGACCGGACCGCCTATATGGCCCGCCCGCTCACCCCCAGGGCGAGACCATCCATCGACGCGGAGAATTGGAAATGGCGCGCACCCATTGCGGCATGGATTTCGGCACTTCCAATTCGACGGTTGCCGCGGCCGGCGGCAACAAGCCTCCGCAGCTGCTGCCGCTCGAGGATGGCAAGCCCACCATTCCGACCGCGATCTTCTTTTCGTTCGAGGAGGACCGCACCTTTTTCGGCCGCCGCGCGGTGAGCGAATACGTGACAGGTGCCGACGGACGGCTGATGCGCTCGATCAAGAGCGTGCTGGGCACATCGCTGTTCAAGGACACGACGCGGGTCAAGCGCGAGGCGCTGAGCTTTTCCGATATCGTCGGGCGGTTCGTCGCGGAGCTGAAGCACCGGTCGGAAGCGACGCTCGGGCATGAGATCGACCAGATCGTGTGTGGCCGTCCCGTCCGCTTCGTCGACGATGACGACGCGGCGGATGCCGAGGCGCAGGCCCAGCTCGAGGGCGCCGTCCGCGCCCAGGGCTACCGGCATGTCGAGTTCCAGTTCGAGCCTATCGCCGCAGCGCTCGACTATGAGCAGCAGGTGACCGGCGAGGAACTGGGCCTTGTCGCCGATATCGGCGGCGGCACGTCGGACTTCACGGTCATTCGCGTTTCGCCTGAGCGCGCCAAGGCCCGGGACCGCAAGGCGGACATCCTCGCGACGGCTGGCGTCCACATCGGGGGCACCGATTTCGACCGGCTGCTGTCGCTCAAGAAGGTGATGCCGCTGATGGGCTATGGCACCGAGACGGCGGACGGCAAGCGCCCGCTGCCTTCGGCGCCCTATTACGACCTCGCCACCTGGCACCGCATCAACCGGCTCTACAATGCCAAGGTGATGGCCGAGCTGCACGAGACCGAACGCGAGGCGCAGTTCCCCGATCTCGTCTCGATGCTCGTGGCGCTGGTCGAGGACCGGCAGGGCCATCGACTCGCCGGCCGGGTCGAAGAGACCAAGATCGCGCTCAGCGCCGCGCCGCAGACGGACTTCCGGTTCGTCACCCGCGACGTGCGGCTCGAAACCCCGGTCACTGCTGATGAGCTCGATGCGGCGCTGGGCAACGCGGTCGATTCCATCGCCCGGTCCATCGGGCGCACGCTCGAGGCGGCCGGTATCTCCAGCGATCGCATCGACACGCTGATTCTCACAGGCGGTTCGACCCGCGTTCCGGCAGTGGCGCGGGTGTTGCGCGGGCTGTTTCCCGCGGCCAAGGCGGTCGAGACCGATGCGTTCGGCAGCGTGGGGCTGGGACTTGCGATCGACGCCGCGCGCCGCTTCGGCTGAGCCTCAGGCGGTCTCGAGAGCCCGGCAGTAGACGTCGACGAGTTCCTGAGCACGCTTCAGCGCGACGATGTGCCCTTCGCGGAGGCGAGCCGTAGCCTTGGTCGGAAGCACGACTCCCGTCGCCGCCTCGACCAGCACGGCATGCCATATCGCACCGCATGAAATGCGGATCGTGTAGCCGCGATAGCTCTCGTCCACTTGCCGTCCCCTGGAAGTGCGCCCGCGTCGCAAATGCAGTTCCGTGTGATAGGTTCCACTCGCTCAATGGCTTTCCGATGGCAACCGAGCGGGCGTGTGGATTGTGTGGACAAGGCCAATCGTGATCGGCCCTGAATCCTAGAGGAAATCGTCGCGGCGCGGCGTGAAGCTGTCGATGAGTTTGCCCGCTTCGAGCGCCTTGACGCCGTGGACGAGGCCCGAGGGGACGATATAGGCCCCACCGGCGGCGATGGTCTCGGTGACCCCGTCGATCGTCACCTCGAACACGCCCTCGGCCACGTAGCTGGTCTGCAGGTGCGGGTGGGAATGCAGGGCGCCGATCCCGCCCTTGTCGAAGGTGAACTCGACCAGCATCAGCTCGGGCAGGTCGAGGATTACACGGCGGGTGGAGCCATCGAGCCGGGTGACCTTGCCATCGGTGGGCTGGGCGAAAACCCTGGGGGTGCTCATAGCTTGTAGGCCTTCCTGACGAGGTTGTAGGCGAGGTCGCGCGCCACTTCGTGGGCCTCGTCCTCATCGAGGCGGTGCTCGGTGACAAGGCGGGCGAGGAAGGCGCAGTCGACGCGGCGGGCAACGTCATGGCGCGCCGGGATCGAGGGGAAGGCGCGCGTGTCGTCGTTGAAGCCGACGGTGTTATAGAAGCCGGCCGTCTCGGTCGCCATCTCGCGGAAGCGTCGCATGCCCTCGGGGCTGTCGTGGAACCACCAGGGCGGCCCCAGCTTCAGCGAGGGATAGACGCCGGCGAGCGGAGCGAGTTCGCGCGCATAGACGCTCTCGTCGAGGGTGAAGAGAATGATCGAGAGGCGCGGGTCGGTGCCGACGGCGTCGAGCAGCGGCTTCAGGGCGCCGACATAGTCGGTGCGCGAGGGGATGTCGAAACCCTTGTCGCGGCCGAACTTCGCCAGCATCGACGGCGAGTGGTTGCGCCAGGAGCCCGGGTGGATCTGCAGCACCAGCCCGTCATCGACGGACATGCGAGCCATCTCGGTCAGCATCTGGGCGCGGAACAGGGCGCGCTCGCGGCTGTCGGCCTTTCCGGTCCGCACCTTGTCGAAGAGCTGGCCGGCTTCCTTGGGGTTGAGATTGGCCGTTTCAGCCGTCGGGTGGCCGTGATCGGACGAGGTCGCCCCGAACTCCTTGAAGTAAGCGCGGCGCTTGCGGTGAGCCTCGAGATAGCCGGTCCAGTGACCGGTATCCTCGCCGGTCAGCTCGCCGAGCCGGTCGAGGTTCTGGGCAAAGCCGGCGAAATCGGGATCGACCACGGCGTCGGGCCTGTAGGCCGGCACCACCCTGCCCTTCCAGCCGCTGTCCTTGATCATCCGGTGCCACTTGAGCTCGTCGGTCGCCGCGTCGGTGGTCGAGATGACCTCGAGGTTGAAGCGCTCGAACAGGGCGCGCGGCCGGTAGTCGTCGCGCTGCAGGAGTTCGGCAATCCGGTCGTAGACGGCGTCGGCATTGGCCTCGATGAGCCGCTCCTCGATGCCGAACAGCGTTGTGAGGGTGTGGTCGAGCCACATGCGGGTCGGGGTGCCGCGGAAGAGGTAGTAGTTCTTGGCAAAGAGCCGCCAGATCTTCCGCCCGTCGGTCTCGACGGCGCTGCCGTCCGTCGTCGGCACGCCCAGGTCTTCGAGGCGCACGCCCTGGCTGAACAGCATGCGGAAGACATAGTGATCGGGGACGATCAGCAGTTGCGCCGGGTCGGGGAAATGCTCGTTCTCGGCATACCAGCGCGGCTCGGTATGGCCATGCGGCGAGACCAGCGGCAGGTCCCTGATGCCGGCATAGAGCGCCCGCGCGATGCCGCGCGCCTTCGGCTCGGCATCGAACAGCCGATCATCGTCGAGATATGCCGCAGCCACTCCCCACCCTCCGAACCAGTTGGTTACTTAGTGTTTCGCGCACCATAGGAAGCGGTGGCTGTCACTGTCCAGCCGTTCATGAGCAGGATTCTGAAGGTCGCTCAAGCCGCCCTTGCCACCGGTACGCCCTTGAGATCGCGCAGCCAGAGCTGGCCGCAAGCGGCGTCGATGCGGTTGCCCTGGGTGTCGCGGACGACGACGGGAATGCCGGCGCGTTTGAGGCCGCGGCGGAACTGCGTGAGGCGGTGGTCGGAGACGCGCGAGAACCCGAGCCCATCCACCTCGTTCCAGCGCATGAGGTTGAGGCGGGCCGGCGTACCGCGGAACATGGCGACGAGCCGGGCGAGATCGGCATCGGTGTCATTGATGCCGGGCAGCAGCAGGTAGACGAAGGTGACGATGCGGCTGTGGCGATGGGCCCAACTCAGCGCCCCGGCGACGACGTCGGCAATCGCGTGCTTCCGCGTCCCCGGAATCAGGCGCGAGCGGACCTCGTCTGTCGTGGCGTGGAGCGAGATCGTGAGATTGAGCCCCAGATGCTCCTCACGCAGCGCCTTCATCCCCTTGGGGATGCCGATGGTCGAGACGGTGATGCCGGTCGTCGGGAAATCGAGGCCGCGGCGATCGCGCAGGATGCGGATCGCGCCGAGCACGTTGTCATAGTTGTTGAGCGGCTCGCCGATGCCCATGAAGACGATGCGGTTTACCTTCGGCCCGAGCCGCACCACCTGCTCGACGATCTCGCCCGGCGTCAGGTTGCGCATCAGCCCGGCCTGTCCTGAGGCACAGAAGCGGCAGGCGAAGGCGCAGCCCACCTGCGAGGAGATGCAGGCCGTGTAGCCGTCCTGACGGCGGATCAGCACCGACTCGATGGCGTAGCCGTCGCGCAGCCCGAACAGGTGCTTTTCCGAGGTGCCACCGAACTGGCGGTCGCGGCGCGTCAGGGCGCGCAGGGCGACGCCCCGCGCCTCGGCCCAACGGCGCAGGGACTTGGGCAGATCTTCATGCGGCACGAAGAGGTCGCGGTAGGCCACCTGCGGTCCGGGCCGCCGGTTCAACTCATCGAAGCGATCGTAGCTCAGGTCGAGGGCGAATGATGGTTCGGTCCCGGGAGCGCCGGGATGCGGTCGATGCGACATGATCGGGATCCTTGGTCCCGAATTTTATAACTTACACGTCAGTTATAAATCAAGGCCGCGCGCTGATACGGCCAGCGGACGCTGTCTGGACCCGTCGGGCTACTCCAGTCGCTCGTCCGGATAGAGCCGCTCGATCAGCTTGCGCGTCTCGGCTTCGGTATAGGCAGCAAGCCCGCCCTGGCGCTCGACCAGCCAGATCATGCAGGAGCCCTGGATCACGGCCTGGATGAGCGCCGCCGCATCGGCGCGGCCCGCACCGTCGGGCAGGCGCTCGTAGATGGCGCCACGGACCATCTCGTTGCGCTCGCGCGCCAGCCGGCTCAGTTCGGGGTCGGTGAGGTCGCTCCAGGCGAGCAGCAGGTAACCGGAGAACCCCTCGCCGGTGCCCATGCCTGCGATCAGGTCGCGGAGCATGGCCCAGAGCGGGATGATCCCCCGGTCGCGCGGCGCGGCAACGAAATAGTCCCGCACCTCCTGCGTGGAGCGCTCCATGGTCTTGACGTGCAGCGTGCGCTTGTCGGTGAAGCGCTGGATGAGCGCAGCGCGGCTCAGCCCCACGGCCGTGGCGACATCGCTCAGGGTGAAGCGGTCAGGCCCGAGCCGCAGCATGGCGGCGTGGGTGGCATCAAGGACTTCGGCGTCGGAAACGAGCTTGGGGCGCGGCATCCCCGTTGGTAACCGGCGCGGCGGTTACTTGCCAGATGCGAGGCGGCATGGCCGCGCCGATAGTCAGGACAAATCGGCGAGAAGCCCGTCCAGCTGCTCGAACTGTTCGTCGTACCCGGCAACGCTGCCCGAGGCGATGGCCGCATCAAGCGCCGCGTCGGAGGGATAGCGGTCGCTGATGACCAGCAGTGTCCTGCCGTCCTTTTCCTCGAAGGTGACCGTGGTCACCGATCCGTCCTCGCTTTCCTCGTTGGTCCAGACGATGCGGCTGTCTGGCACCACCTCGAGATAGCGGCCGAAAAAGGCCACCGGCTGGTCCGAGCCCGGCACTCCGAACTCGAAGCGGTAGGTTCCGCCCGTGCGCACATCGACCTCGCACGAGACGAGAGTGATGCCGAGCGATTTCGGGGCCCACCAGCGCTTCAGCAGCTCGGGCGTCGTCCAGGCCTTGAACACGAGCCGCGCCGGGCCGTCGAACGTCCGGGTGACGACGAGCTCGCACCCGGAGGTCCGTTCCGTCGTCGTTTCGTTTTTGGTGGCTTCACTCACTTGCACGTCCATCGGTCTGCTCCTCGCGCTTCAGCTCTTCGACGATCTGGTCCAACTCGTCGAATCGAGCGGCCCACCGCCGGCGATAGTTTTCGATCCAGATCATTTCATCCTCCAGCCGGTAGGCACCGAGCCGGCAGGTGCGGACCCGGCCGACCTTTTCGGTGACGACGAACCCCGCCTGCTCCAGCACGCTCACGTGCTTCTTCATGCCCGTTAGGGTCATATGGAATCTGTCGGCGAGCTCGGTGATCGAGGCGTCGGAGCGCCCGAGCTGCTCCAGGACGCCACGGCGCGTGGCGTCCGAAAGCGCGGCGAACGAGGCATCGAAGCGGGCGTTATGAAACTGAACCATACAGTTCAGTATATAGCCAGGAGCAGGTGAAGCGCAAGTCGGTTCATGCGCCCGGCGCGGCTCAGGCGAGCTTGCCGCCGGTTCGACAACCTGGGAGGGCTACTTGCCGGATAAGAGGCCGTAGAGCCGCGCCATCTTCTCGATATTGCCGACCACGCGGGCGCGGAGCTCCGGCGGGCCCAGCACCTCCACGTCGTTGCCGATCTTGCTGAACTCGTGGCTGGCCCAGCCGACTTCCTCGATCGGCACGTCGAACTCGCACCAGCCGGCGGCATCGGGCGCGAGCGTCAGGGCCTCGATGGCGTGCTTCACCGTGTCGCTCAGGTCCTTGAGCTTGCGAACTCCCGACGCGGTGGCCCGCACCCGGGCGATACCGACATAGATGTCGCGCTCGAACTGCCTGGTCGACTCGGCCCAGTGGCGGGGCAGGTCGAAGTCCTTGGGGCGCGTGAAGGTCTCGCCGGTCGGGCCGAGCGCCTGGATCTGCGAGAGCCGGTAGGTGCGGGCATTGCCCTCGCGCTGCGCCACGACGTACCAGACGCCCCCCTTCAGCACGAGGCCGAGCGGCTCGATGACCCGATCCTTCACGTCCTTCCAGCTCTCGTAGCGGATGGCGATCCGGGTTTCGCTCCACACCGCCTCGGCGACGAGCTTGAGGAATTCCGGCTTGTGCCCGGGCTGGAACCAGCCGCGCGGATCGAGGTGGAAGCGCGAACTCATGCGCCGCGCCTCGGCCTGCCAGTCGGCCGGCAGGGCCGCGAGGAGCTTCAGTTCGGCCTGAGCCGCCTCCTCGCCGAGGCCGAGCTCCCCAGCCGGTCCGGGCAGGCCGGAAAAGAACAGCGCCCGGGCCTCGGGCGCGGTCAGCCCGTTGAGCCGGGTTTTCCAGCCATCGAGCAGCGCGAAGCCGCCATTGCGACCGGTTTCGGCATAGACCGGCACGCCCGCCGCGCTCAGTTGGTCGATGTCGCGATAGACAGTGCGGACCGAGACCTCGAGTTCCTCGGCCAGCGTCTCGGCACTGGTCCGCCCCCGGGTCTGGAGGATCATCAGGATGGTGAGAAGTCGGCTTGCTCGCATGAGTTCTTCTCTACACCACCAACCCTGACAACAGATGTCAGTGTAACTGCAATAGAGTCGCTTCGACAACGAGACGAGGAGAAGCGCGATGACGTTCGAGCGAGTGAAGGGCAGTGAAACGGATCGGCACGCCGCCAGGGCGCGGCGCCAGCCAGCTCCCGGTAGGCAGTCTCATGCAGCAGGACCGACGAAGAGCCTCGGCTGGTTCCGCCTGTTCATGCTGCGCCACCAAGCCAATGCCATGCTGCGCCGGACCTTGCGGCCGCCGCAGCGCATCGGGCTGGACGGGCTGTCGCCGCACCTGCTCATGGATCTCGGCCTGCCGCCCGACTGGCGGTCGTGACGGCTCAGGCCGTCTGCCGGTCGAACTGGCCGTTCTTCATGAAACGCCACAGATAGCTGGGCAGGATCGCATCCATCGCCGTCGGCGTGATGCCGAAGGCCGCCAGCGTGCGCTTTTCGCGCTGCGCAGCCTCGGAAACGATGGAGTCGGCCTGCAGCTGGTCGACCTGATCGGTCGTGATCAGCGGGTTGGGCAGGAACGAGATCGGCAAAGCCATCAGCTTGGCGATGCCCGCGGGCAGCGGCACAGTCAGGTTGGTGCGGCCGGTCTCGGCGATCACACGCTCCACCAGTTCCTGATGGGTCGCCGTCTCGGGGCCACCAATCTCATAGATCCGGCCATCCTTCACGGCGCCCTCGGCCGCCGCGACGATCGCCTGTGCCACGTCGCCCACATAGATGGGCTGGAAGCGCGACTTGGCGCCGATCACCGGCACGACGGGCAGCATGCGCGCCAGCATGCCGTAGCGGTTGAAGAAGCTGTCGTCGGGACCGAACACGACCGAGGGGCGAATCACCACGGCCGACGGGAAGGCCGCGAGCACGTCGGCCTCGCCGAGGGCCTTGGAGCGGGCGTAGAGGCTGGGTGCCTCGAGATCGGCGCCGAGCGCCGAGAGATGAACGAGACTGCCGGCCTTCAGCGCCTTGGCCGCCTCGGCCACGTTGCGCGCGCCCGCGGCGTGCACGGCGCGGAAGCGCTGCTTGCCGCGCTCATAGCCGATGCCGACGAGGTTGATGACGATCGAAGCGCCGCGGACAGCGCGCTCGACCGAGCCGCGGTCGCGGACATTGGCCTGGATAGGCAGCACCTGGCCGACGAAGCCGAGCGGCTTCACGTGGCCAGCGAGGTCGGGCCGGCGCACGGCGACGCGGACGCGGTAGCCTTTGGTGGCGAGCAACTGCACCACCTGCGTGCCGATGAAACCGGCCCCACCGAAAACGGTGACGAGGGTGTTCGACAACTCCATGCCACTAGGCTCCTAAAGGCGAACTCGAATGAGCCGCTTCTAGCGCGCACTCCCGGGCGTGTCGAGGCCTGCCGCCCGGCACACGACGACGCAGCCGGCTTGACTCCCGGCCTCTGTTGTTCTTGTTTTGTTCCTTTCGATGAACAGGAGCGCGAGACGATGAGCGAGCGAGAGACCTATCTTGGCCAGTGCCACTGCGGCGCCGTGCGCTACGAGGTGAAGACCGACCTGATGGCGCTGGGCGACTGCAACTGCTCGCGCTGTGCCCGGTTGGGCTGGGTGATGCAGACGGTGCCGGAGGCCGATTTTCAGCTCGTCAGCGGGGAGGACAAGCTGAGGACGTACCACTTCAACACTCACAGCATCGATCACCTGTTCTGCACGGAGTGCGGCATCGAGAGCTTCGCCCGCGGCAAGGACGGCGAGGGCAAGCGCCTCGTGACGATCAACGTGAACTGTCTCGTCGATGCACCGGCGATCGACCGGAGCCTGATCAAGCACTGGGACGGACGCTCCTGGTAGCTTCGTCCACAATCGCGTGGCGAACGCGCAAACAGCGCATTGACACGCCCCGCGCCTTCCCCTAGGGAACGGCGCCCATCGGTTTGCCCTGGTGGCGGAATTGGTAGACGCGCACGGTTCAGGTCCGTGTGTTTAACGACGTGGAGGTTCGAGTCCTCTCCAGGGCACCATCGGCACCCAAGAAGCTCGGGAAACCGGGCTTTTTTGTTGCCTGCCGTTTGCCCATTCCCAATTCACCCTGCCCCGCCTGTTCTGGTGGCCCCAGTGGAAAAGGGAGTGGCCCCGACTGCGGGAGGCAGCCTGGGCCCATGCGCGTCGGCAAAGGGCGTTCGGTCCATGCTTCGTTAGCGTCCGCGACCTCCGTCAAGCCGGGCCGGTGCGGTAGTCGCGCCGAGTCGCTGCTGATCGCGAGGCAAGGCGGACACTTCGCGCGTGAAGCGAGACGGTGGTTCTCGAGATGCCAAGCAAGCTCGCCCCGGAACTGAGTCGAACCATGGCCGTTGTCTGGTCGATCCCTGCCGGATGTTCCGCCGCTGTCATTCGTGGGGCGCGATGTCGTTTCTCGATACGATCAAGCCGGACCCTGCCGCCTGGAAGGCCGGATTGCGGGCTGCCTCCGCCGCCGGCATCGCATGGGGCGTATCGAGCCTGCTCGCCCTGCCGCAGGGCTATTGGGCCGTACTCACCGCCATCATCGTCATGCAGGCCAGCGTCGGCGCTTCGTTGAAGGCCGCTACCGATCGCCTGCTCGGCACCCTTGCCGGCGCGGTGATCGGCTTCGCCATAGCCTCCGTCACCCCCTCCGGCACGGGTGGCACCATGGTGGCGCTGGTGCTGGCGACGGGCCTGTTGACGGTGCTGGCCTCGCACAATCCGATCTTTCGCGTCGCCCCGGTGACGGCCGCCATGGTGCTGGTCGCGGCGCCCAGCCATACCCAGGCCTGGATATCGGCTTCCCACCGCGTCACCGAAATCAGTCTCGGCTGCCTGATCGGCATCGCCGTGGCGATGTTCGTCTTGCCGGCGCGCGCCGATGCCGGCCTGCGAATCGCCGGCGCGCACGTCCTTCCCTTGCTCGCCAGGCTCATCAGCCTCGAACTGCAGGGCCAGGCGGGCAAGGCGAGCGACAAGGAACTGGCCGAGGCGATCTACGGCGCCTACGACAGGATCGACGCACTGGCCCAGGAGGCACGTCAGGAGCAGCACAGCAGGCTGATGCACTCCAGCTACGATACTGATCGCCTGCGACGCGCCCTATTGAGCCTGCGCACCGCCGCGTTCTTCCTCCGCCGGCTGCCCAGCCTCGCCTTGCCCGCGCACCTGGGCGAGGTGCTGGAGGCCCCGACCGCCGCCATCAACGAGGCGACCAGGGACTATCTGCTGGCTCTCAGCCCGGCGCTGGGGCGGGGCGCGCCCCCGCCGCCGACCGATGAGCTCGAAGCCGCCTTTGCCCGGCTCCACGCCGCGGCACGCCATGCCCGGCTGGAGCGTCTCGATCTCGACACCGAGCAGACCGAGGCCGTCCCGGGTCGCACGGCGGCCTTCGTCTCCGCCTTCATCTTCTCGCTCGAGCAGGTGCATGCCGCGATCGATGAACTGGCCCAGTGCGTGGCCGAAATGTCCCAGGCCGGAAAATGATCGGAGTGGCGCCATGCAGCCATTGGATGTGATGTGGGTCGGTCTCGGCGGCGGCGCCGGATCGGTGTTGCGCTGGTGGATCGGCAAGCTGGCCGGAGAGCGCTACCACGGCGCGTTTCCCCTCGGCACCTTCCTGATCAACGTCTCCGGCGCCTTCGTCATCGGCTACCTGTCGGTGCTGTTCGCGGTCGATTTCCGCGATCGCTACGGCACCGCGCTCAATGCGGGCGTGCTGACCGGCATCCTCGGTGGCTACACCACCTTCAGCTCGATGCAACTCGACGCCGCCAAGCTCGCCGGGCGCTCCCCGCCGCAGGCGGCGTTCTACCTGTTCATCTCGCTGGTCTGCGGCCTCCTGGCCGCCGCATTGGGCGCCACGCTCGCCCGGCTGCAGGGGTAAGGTCCATGCCCGTGATCAACACCGTCATCCTGGTCTTTGTCGGCGGCGCGGTGGGCGCCATGCTCCGCGAGTTCGTCATGCTGATGGTGCCGACGCTCGCCGATGGCCTGCCGCTCGATATCCTCGTCGCCAATCTGGTCGCCGCCTTCCTCCTCGGCCTCGTCACCGCGCTGCACCGCCGCAAGGTGCTGACCGATGGCGTCAACACGTTGCTCGGCACCGGCGTGATGGGCGGGCTCTCGACCTTTTCGAGCTTCGTCTATGGCTCATTCGTGCTGATGTCCGCGTCATTCGACGGCGCGCTGGTATCGCTGCTCTATGTGGTTGCCAGCGTGCTGCTCGGCTTTGTCGCCGTCTTGATCGGATTGAAGCTGGGTGGCAGCGGGCTCGGCGATGGCGGCTAGCCGGCCTCGTGCAGATGCACGTGGTCGGTCCACTCCGCATGCCGGTGCAGCATGGCCGGCGCCAGCCGCCCGTCGCGCAGCACCACCGTCCGGTCGGCGAGCCTTTCCAGCAGCGACCAGTCGTGCGAGGTGATGATCATGGCGATCTTCTGCTGCATCAGGATCGCCGCCATCCGCGCCAGGTGCGCCCCGTCCAGCGCATTGGTCGGTTCGTCCAGCAGCAGCACTTCCGGACGCATTGCCAGCACAGCCGCCAGAGACACCAGGCGCTTCTCGCCTCCTGACAGGTGGTGGGTGATGCGGTCGGCGAGGTGGTCGAGGTCCAGGTCGTGCAGCTGCGCCCGCGCCAGCTCCAATGCCTCCGGCCGCCTGAGCCCCAGGTTGAGCGGCCCGAACGCCACGTCGTCGAGCACCGTCGGGCAGAACAGCTGATCGTCCGGATCCTGGAACATGTAGGCGGTCCTGGCCCGCATCCTGCGGAAATCGGCTTCGCTCCGGCAGGGCTGGCCATAGGCGACGATTTCGCCAGTCGCCGCCTCCAGCCCGACAATGGCGCGCATCAGCGTCGTCTTGCCGGCGCCGTTCTCGCCCACCAGCGCCAGCCGCTCGCCCGCCTCGAGCCCCAGCGACAGCGCATCGAGCACCCGCCGTCCATCGCGCACCACGCTGACCCCACTGAGGCTGAGCACTTTGCTCATGTCCGGAACTCCAGCATCAGCAGCCCGACAATCGCCCCGGCGAACACCGTCGCCACCGCCACGTCGCGGCGCCTCGTGGCCACCAGCGGTTCGGCCGGCAGGCGGCCGGCGAAGCCCCGGCAGCGCATCGCCTCATCGACCCGCTGCGCCCGCTCCAGCGAACGCACCACCATCATCCCGGCGAGGTCGCCGAACGTGCGCATGGTGTGCAGGTTCGTGCCCGCAACGAATCCCCGGGCACGCATCGCGTCTCTCAGCCGCGCCGTCTCGGCACGAAACACCGAGACGTAGCGGACGGTGAACAGGAACAGCGTCACGAAGCGCGGCGGCACGCCGATGCCCTCGGCCGCCCGACCGATCAGCACGGGGTCGAGCGTGCCGAGCAGCGCAAAGATGGTCAGCGCGCAGATATTGACCTTCACCACCACCAGCAGCGCCCGCGACAGCCCCTGCCCCGTCGCGGCGAACGGGCCGAGGCTGAACACGGCATCGCCCGGCACGGTGAACGGCAACAGGATCAACAGCGCGATCAGGAACCCTTCGACATGCAGCAGGCGATGCCGGAGGCTCGTCCACGGCAGGCGGCCGAGCCACACCAGCGTCAATGCGCCGACCAGTGCCGTGCCCAGCACTACAGGATTGTGCACCACGGTCACCGCCAGCAGCGCCATCAGCGTCATCACCAGCCGCGTGCGCGGGTGCAGCCCGCCGATAAGGTCGCGGCCACTCATGGCGGCTCGGCCGGTGGTGTCGGCGGTGTCTTGCCGCGACGCCGCGATGACGCCCATAGCGCCGCCCCAGCGAGCCCGATGATCATCGCGATGCCGCTGACCACATCGCTGAAGCGGGCCCGCCCATCGGCTTCGGCATAAGCCTCCAGCAGTGGTTCGATCTGTCGCGATACCGCCCGATCGACGCTGCGATCGACCAGTTGCGCCAGTCCCGCATCGTCTCCGGTCGCGGGGATCGCAAGATCGGCCGGCACGCTGCTCGTCGCGCCCTCTGCGGCCTGCACCGCGCCGACCGGGGCCAGTCCGCCGGCCTGCGGGAACCGGCTCGCCGCAATCCGCGTGTCGGCGACATGCCCGTCGCCGGCATTCATGGTCAGCGCCAGATCGGCCGGCACCGCCGGGGTGAAGCGGAAGCTGCCATCCGCGGCCGCCGGCCCGCGGAACAGCTCGGTTCCGGCCCCGTCGCGGATGATGAGTTCAGCTTCGCCCGGCCGGCCGCCGCCGATGAAGAACCCGTAGCCCTCGACCGCGCCGTCCTCGACCGTGGCGAACAGCTTCAGCCGATGCGCCTCGGCCCCGGTGCTCAGGCACAGGGCGAGCAGCAATGCGCCGACCAGCCGGATCAGCAGCCCACGCGTCATGGCGCTCCCACCCCGCCCAGTGCCTGGGGCCGTACCCGCTTGAGGAACGACACGGCGAACCCGGTGATCAGCCCCTCGACCGCCATAAGCGGCAGATAGGTGGCGGCGATGATCCTCGCCGATGGCACGTAGTCCGGCGACGACAACGCCAGCGCCAATGCCACGCCGCAACCCGTAGCGGCTACGGACAGCGCGGCGCAGAGGAACGCCGCAGCGCCCGCGCCCAGCGGCGACGACCGCCGCACCAGCGGTGCGAACAGCGCTCCCAAGATCACCCCGGGCAGCGCGATGTTGACAGTGTTGACCCCCAACGTGGTCAGCCCGCCAAAGCCGAACAGCAGCGTCTGCAGCAGCAGCCCCACCATCACCGCGGGGAATGTGGCCACTCCGATGGTCAGTCCCATCAGTCCCGAGAGCAGCAGGTGCACGCTCGATGGCCCCACAGGCACCGAGAACAGCGAGGCGACGAAGAACATCGCCGCAAGGATCGCGACCTGCGGGATGCGCTGGTCGTCGAGCTTGCGAAACGCCAGCGCCACTCCAGCGACGGCCACGACCCCACCGCCGGCCAGGACCGGCAGGGACAGCAATCCGTCGGGAATATGCGCCATCGCTCCCTCCTCAGTTCATGTCCGTCGCCTTGACCCAGATCAGCCCACCCAGTTCGACCGGAGCGGGCTTGCCGTCCGGCCCCGTCATCGGCGCGTCGCCGTCGACCAGCGCGGCAAAGCCCCACCAGCCGGCGCGGGGCATGGCGTAGGAGAACGTGCCGTTGGCATCGGCGGTGATGATCTGGGTGACGAAGGCCGGGTTGGGCGCCACGACCGAACCGTCGTTTCGGTACTCGATCTCGATTGTCGCATGCGGCGCGGGCCGGCCGTCGTGCAGCACCACGCCGGTGAACAGGTTTCCGGTCCACAACCCGGTTGGCCGGGTCAGCGGCTCGATCTCCACCGGCAAGCCGACCATGGCGTTCCAGTTCTCGCCCGAGGCATAGCCATCCACCACCACCTTGGCGTAGTGCACGATGAACTTGTGCTCGGCCGCTTCCCAATAGGGCTGCGGCTCGACGAAGTAGATCGCGGCGCCCGGCTTCGTGACCTCGTCATTGGCGGTCCAGGCGCGCTTGCCGTCGAAATCCTGCTCGACCAGGGTCGCAGTCAGGTCGGCGATTATCCCGTCCCGCAACACCCCGAAGCGCAAGGGCCTCGCCATGTCCATGGTCGGTCCGCGATCCATCGGATGGGTGAAGACCAGTTGCAGCGTCAGCGGTCCGCCATCCGCCAGCACATCGTCCGACGGGATGATCTGCTGGAAATGCGCCGGGGCCGGCGTCGCGAGACAGCAGCCGAGACCGAGGGCAGCAGGGAGCAGGAGACGTCTCATCGGCGACAAGCCTCAGCCGGGAGCGGGGGGAGTGGTCGGCGCGAGCGGGTGCGGCAGGATCCACGGCTCCTCGATCGGCATCAGCGTGGCGCGGGCAATGTGGCGGATGCTGGCCTCGTATTCGGCGCGCAGCGTGATGAACATCTCGCAGCAGGCCTGCCGATCGGGCCGCACCTGCAGCCCGATTTCCGCCAGCTTGTCATAGATCTGGTCGAAGCCGCTGATGAAGCGTGGGTCGACGTGCCTGCGGTCCCACGCATCCTCGGGGATGTTCCGGTGCAGTTCCATTGCGATCAGTCGCAGCGCCGTGACCCCGGTCTCGCGGCAGATGCGCGCCGCGATGGTGTCCTTGGGGTGGAGAGCGGCGATCAGGAGCGACGTCGTGTCCAGCACCGCCGCCGAGGCGCCGACCCAGGTGGTGCCGCTATAGACCGAGGGCACGTAGGACAGGATGGGCGAGATCGAGTGCGTCTCGAGAATGCTGCGGAACCAACTCTCCCAGTCTTCCCAGGTGGCGGTATCGTCAAGGCGCTTGGCCAGCTTGAGCGCCTCGAGCAGCGTGGTGCAGCTCGGGTGCTGGCCAGTGCGTGCGTAGATCCAGCCGACCTTGCGTTCCCGGGCCTGGATCGCCGCCTGGTAGCCGGGCACGAACGTGAACAGCAGCACGACGATGGCGAGACCGATCGCCGCCTCGTAGACGGCGAGAAACTCGCCGACAAGCGTGGGCGGCGTCTTGAAGCCGAGTGTGCTGAGGGCCGATCCGCTCGCACTGAGCGCCATCAGCCAGGTGGTTTCGAGCGTCAGCGCCCACAGGATGAGGCTGAAGGCGAATTGTACCACCACGAACCATGTGGCCACGGCCACGAAGACGAAGATCGGCAGCACCCAGGCCTGGTAGCGCTGCACCCGCTCATAGTCGTGCAAACCGCCGGCCAGAATGTGGGTGATGCCCACTGCCACGAACCGGGCGTAGCGCTCCACCGGATCGCGCTCGCGCCGGTTGAGCAGCATCACGCGGACGATTGACCTGTAGTAGAACACCACCCCGAGGATACCCAGGACGAGGGCCCCGATGCGCAGTGCGATGTCCATCGTCAGCCTCCCTTGCCATCCGGCTTCGGTCCGCGCTGCCCGACCACGCCATCGACGATCGGCTGGTGCGGGTGCGGCGCGAGCTTGGCCTTGGGCAACAGGAACAGCCAGGTGACGAAGACGAAGGGGGCGGTGAGGGTCGGAATGCCGAGCGGTGCGACGGCGGCGTTCATGGCGCCCTGCACCAGCACGGTGAACACCGTGCCGAGCAGCGCATACCCGGTCACCCGCCATGACGGCTTGTAGAAGACGCAGCCCAGCGCGACGGCCGTCAGCACCGGGCTGAAGCCGTACAGCCCCGCGTCGATGCTCTCGGCAGTCGCCCCGAGCCCGACCGCCACCAGCAGCGCCACCGCCGAGCCCACGAGCGCGAACAGCGCCGCCCAGCGCGAACTGACCAGCAGCCCCAGCACCACCAGCACGCCGCTGATCCAGTTGTTGATCAGGAACACCTGAGCCGGGCCCTTCAGCCAGGCCTGCAGCAGTTCCAGGGGCGCGATCGGCGCACTCGGCGCCACCGCCAGGAGGGGCAGCGTCGGCGGTCCCATCGCGGCGATCGGCAGGTGGCCGAACGAGTAGGCTCCCAGCAGCAGGAACCAGGTGGTGAGAACGAACGGAAAGGTCAGCGCCGGCGTGCCCCAGGTCTTCATCACATTGGACACTGCGAGCATGACGACGGTCGAGACCGCCGCCCCGATGACGAGTATCACCAGCATCGCCGGGCTGGTGGCGAGGAAGGTCGGCACGGCGGCCCCGACCAGCACCCCGTTGAAGCCGAACAGCCCCTGCCGCAGCGAGGCCTCGTCGACGTCGAGCAGCATGGCGGTGGTCGTCGCCACCGCCAGCGCGGCGACAGCGCCGAGCCCGATGCCCGGGTGGCCGGCTATTGCGGCGCCCCAGCAGATGGCGACGAGGAACAGCAGCCCCGTCAGCGGATTGTTCTGGAAGATGACCTGGCCAGCACCGCGCAGGTTGGTGTCGATGAAGCGCAGCGCCGAGTTGCCGGCGACTGCCTTGGCCCAGGGATTGGTGCTGTCGGACATTGGCGCGACCTCCGAGCTAGGCCCAGAGGAAGGTGTCGGGGACGCGCGCCCCCACCACCTCCTGTCGGGCAAGCGACCAGAATTGCCGGATCGCTGCGGTCACCGGCGCCGACTCCATCCCCAGCACCTTGAACACCAGCCCGGTGTCGTAAGGCAGGCGGCTCATCCCGGTGGCGAGGCCCGCCTCGGCGTCGAAGCGCGGATCGATCGCCTCGAACAGCCTGTCGGCGTGCGGCTTGGGGGTCAGCAGGAACACATTGCCGAACACATGGAACGGCCCCATCGCGCCGAGGCAGGCGACGCCGTGCCGGTGCGGCTGGACGATGAATTTCTCGGTGAAGAGCGACGCCCCATCCGGACGCTCGGCGCTCACCGTCGAGGAGAACAGGTCGTAGTCGAAGAGCTCGCCATCGCCGTAGTACTTCCGGCCCGCCATCAGGATGTCGGAGAACAGCAGCGTCGCCGTCGGGTCGATGACGATCCTGGTGTGCTGCAGGAAGCGGGCCCGCTTGTGCGGGATGGTGGGATGGGGGATGTACTCGAGGTAGGCGTCCGCTCCCAGCACGAACGTCTGCGTCTGGGTGGCGAAGTTGGTGTCCATCTCGTGCACGCGGGTCGCCGCCTGCGTGGTGACATGCGCCGCCGAGCCCGGGGCCAGGTCGATCTCGATGACGTTGCGATCGCCCTGCAGGATGCCGCCCGAGTTCGAGATGATCGAGACGCAGGGCAGGCCCGGCATTTCCTCGTCCCAGTAGAGCGCCTGCTGGACGATCAACGGCGCGCGCCGGTGCAAGGTGCTCAGCACCGTCCGCCCCGGACGCGGCTCGAAGCCGAGCCTGAGGAAGGCGTTCTTGCCGAACGAACCGCTCGGGAGCTGCCTGGGCTCCTCCTGGTAGGGCGCCAGTTCCCGAACGTTGGCGAACATCAGGCGGTTTCCCGCGCGATATCGCTGTCGAACAGCACGTTCTCGCGGATCAGCCGCACCAGTTCGGGGATGCCCTCACCGGTCTTGCAGTTGGTGAATACGAACGGCTTCTTGCCGCGCATCATGCGGGAATCGTCGTCCATCACCTTGAGGCTGGCCCCGACATAGGGTGCGAGGTCCACCTTGTTGATGATCAGGATGTCGGAGTGCGAAATGCCCGGCCCGTTCTTGCGCGGGATCTTGTCGCCCGCCGCCACGTCGATGACGTAGATGAAGAAGTCGACCAGCGCCGGGCTGAAGGTGAGCGTCAGGTTATCGCCGCCGCTTTCCAGCAGCACCAGGTCGGTGTCGGGGAACCTGGCTTCCATCTCCTCTACGGCCGCGAGGTTCATGCTCGGGTCTTCGCGCACGGCGGTGTGCGGGCAGCCGCCGGTTTCGACACCGATGATTCGGTCCTCGAGCAGCACGCCGCGCAGCGTGCGCTGCACGTGCTTGGCGTCCTCGGTGGTCACCACATCGTTGGTGATCACGAGGATCCTGTAGCCCATGCCGACGAGCACCGGCGTGATCGCCTCGATGATGGCGGTCTTGCCCGATCCGACCGGGCCGCCGATGCCGATACGCGGTATCTTCTTCATCTCGTTCCTCGCTAGTTCATGAACATGCGGACGTGACCCTTGACGTGTACGGCGGCGAGGATGTCGACCATCGGCGCGAAGCTCGCCATGTCCTCGACACCCGCATCGGCGACCTCCTCGTAGGCCGCAGCCACGCCCCCAGTCGCTTCGAGCAGGATTTTCTGCGTGTCGACGAACGACATGCGCATCAAGCGCAGCGCCGCGCCGAGAATGGTCGAGGCGACGCCGTATTGCTGAACGCCGAAGGCGTCGCGCCGCTCGACCCCGAGCGCCGCGAGCGCAATGGCGAGGCTCACCGGGTGCGTGCCGGCGGTTTCGGCGGCCTTGATCCGGACCAGCCATTCGCGGTTCAGGTCGTCCCCGATGATCGCCGCGCTGAGCTCGCAAAGCTTGCGTCCCATGCGCACCGTCATCAACCGCGTCTCCTCGTTGAGCTTGCGCTCGAAGGTGGCGCGGTCGATCGCCAGCAGCGCCGCCGTGTCGCCGGCCCTGGCGGCGCGGTGCGCACAGAGCAGCGCCACACCGTCGCCGGTTGCCGACTGGCGCATCGCGGTCAGCACGAATTCGCGCAGCGTCGCGGCGTCGCGCACCACCGCCTGCTGGATGGCGGACTCGAGCCCGTTCGAGAACGAGAAGCCGCCCACCGGCAGCGCCGAGTCGCCGAACTGGAGCAGATGCAGCAGCTCCGGCAGGCACCGGTACGAACTGGTCAGCTCAGTGATGGTGGCCGTGTTGGTGATCACCGTCATGGTCATGACGCTCGCCCCCATGCTGATGCTCATGGGAGTGCGACGCCTCGCTCGCGCCCCCGAACAGACGCCGCGATTCATGCGGCGCGAGGTAAGGGATGACTTCGGCGCCCGCGATGAACTCGTAGCGGACACCGGGCAGGGCATGGGTCTTCATCACCGACGCCATCACCTTGCGGTCGACCGTCAGCGGCACGTAGACCTTGGTGCCCTTGACCACCGCCGGCCAGTGCTGGTTGCCCAGCGCGTGACCGAGCTCGAACATGGTTCGCACGATCATCTCGGTCGTCTCGCTGACCACCTCGTCTAGGTCGATGATCATCACTTCCTTGAGGTCGATCCGGGCGATGATCGCGCGCTTGTCGGGCTCGCTCCAGGCGAGGATGTCGCCATCGTGCAGATGGGTATTGCGGTCGAGCGAGAGGGCCAGTTCCACGTCCTGCGTGGTGGCCTTGCGCAGCCGGCTCTTCTGCGCCTCCCACTGGTCAAGCACCAGCAGGTCGATATCCGCCCCCGCGAGGCGCGACTGCCAGTGCGGGTCCTTCGAATTCCCTACGATGCCCTCGATGATAATCATGCAGATCTCCACCTGGGTTTGCGTGGCGTCCGGTTCAGCTGAAGAAGTAGAGCTGGTTGAGCGCGATGGTCTGGGGCGGCTTCACCGTCACGTGCTCGCCGTCGATCTTGACCGCGAAGGTCTGTGAATCGACATCGATGTCGGGCAGGTAGCTGTTGCGCACCATGTGGGTCTTGCCGAGCACGCGCGTTGCCGACACCGGTTGCACCATGCGCTGCAGTCCGTAGCGCTCCGCGACATTGTTGTCGTAGGCGGCCCGCGAAACGAAGGTGATCGAGGTCTTCGCCAGCGTCGAGCCGAACGTGGCGAACATCGGCCGGTAGTACATCGGCTGCGGCGTCGGCAGCGATGCGTTGGGGTCGCCCATGTTGGCCCAGGCGATAAAGCCGCCCTTCAGCACCATCTTGGGCTTGGCACCGAAGAAGGCCGGTTCCCACAGCACGAGATCGGCGACCTTGCCCGGCGCGATCGATCCGACGACATCGGCGATCCCCGCGGTGAGGGCGGGATTGATCGTCACCTTGGCGATGTAGCGCAGCACCCGGAAGTTGTCGTTGCCGGACGCGTCCTCGGGGAGCGCGCCGCGCGCTTTCTTCATCGCGTCCGCGGTCTGGATGGCGCGCAGGAAAGTCTCCCCGACGCGTCCCATGGCCTGCGAGTCGCTGCCGATCATCGAGATGGCGCCGAGGTCGTGCAGCACGCTTTCGGCGACGATCGTTTCGGCCCGCACCCGGCTTTCGGCAAAGGCGACGTCCGAGGGAATCTTGGGGTTGAGGTTGTGGCAGACCATGATCATGTCGAAGAGTTCGGCCACCGAGTTCATCCCACATGGCAGCGTGGGGTTGGTGGAACTGGGCAGGACATTGCCCTGGCCGACCACCTTGAGCAGGTCCGGCGCGTGCCCGCCGCCGGCACCCTCGCTGTGATAGGTATGAATGGTGCGACCATCGAAGGCGGCGATGGTGTCTTCGACATAGCCGGACTCGTTCAGCGTGTCGGTATGGACGGCGACCGACACGTCGTAGTCGTCGGCAACCGACAGGCAGGTGCGGATCGCGGCTGGGGTCGCGCCATAGTCCTCATGCACCTTGAAGCCTGCCGCGCCGGCCAGCAGCTGCTCGACGAGCGGTGCCGTGCCGGTGGAGTTACCCTTGCCGCAGATACCGAAATTGATCGGCAGGCCCTCGATCGCGCGCAGCATCATCTCGAGATTCCACGGGCCGTTGGCGGTGGTGACGCCGTTCGTTCCGTCCGCCGGACCGATGCCGCCGCCCCAGAGCGTCGTGATGCCGTTCGACAGCGCGGCATAGACCTGTTGCGGCGCGATGTAGTGCACGTGGGTATCCATGCCGCCGGCGGTCAGGATCAGGTGCTCGCCGGAGATCGCGTCGGTGGCGGTGCCGGTGACGAGACCCAGCGTCACGCCCTCCATGGTCGAGGGATTGCCGGCCTTGCCAAGGCCGACGATCTTGCCGTCGCGGATGCCGACGTCAGCTTTGATCACGCCGAGGATGGCATCGATCACCGTGACATTGGTGATCACCAGATCGAGACATCCGGCTTCCTGGGTGAGCTGGTTTTCCGAGCCCATGCCGTCGCGCAGTGTCTTGCCGCCGCCATATTGCAGCTCGTCGCCATAGGCGCCTCGCAGGTCCTTCTCGATCTCGACATAGAGATCGGTATTTCCCAGACGGATCTTGTCGCCGACGGTCGGCCCGTAGAGGTCGGCGTATTGCTGACGGGAGATCTGCGTCATGCTGCACCTCGAAATGAAGCGGCGTCCGAAGGGGACGCGCTGTGCTACTTGGTCGGGGTCTTGCCGGACTTGAAGCCGAGCTTGTCGGCGCGCTCGATCGCCGCTGCCCTGCCGGGGCGGTAGTCGGGCTTGGGACCATCGCCGGTCCAGCCATCCACGAGGTTGTTGAAGCCGAAGACGAAGGCCTTGCCGGCATAAGGCACCAGCGTCACTTCCTTCTGGTCGCCCGGCTCGAACCGCACCGCAGTGTTGGCCGGAATATCGAGCCGTTGCCCGAATGACGCAGCGCGGTCGAACTCGAGATAGCGGTTGGTTTCGAAGAAGTGGAAATGCGAGCCGATCTGGATCGGCCGGTCGCCGGTGTTGCGCACCGTCAGCTTGGTGCGCGGCCGCCCGACATTGATCTCGATGGGATCCTTGGCGAACACATAGCCGCCAAGCGGGCGCACCGCCTTGTGGGCAGTCTTGGTGTGCTCGGCCTGCGGGTGCGTGCGATTGGTCGGAGGTGTGGCCATCTGGCCCTCCTGGATTGACGCAAGGTCAGCGGAACGCTCAGGTGATCGGGTTGTGAAGGCTGACGAGACGACTGCCGTCGGTGAACACGGCTTCCACCTGGATGAGCGGCAGCAGGTCGGGCACGCCCTCCATCACGTCGGTTGATTTCAGCACGCTGCGCGCGCCGTCCATCACCTCCTCGACGGATTTGCCCTCGCGGGCTCCGTCGAGCACATAGGCGCAGAGCACGGCGACCGTCTCGGGATGGTTGAGCTTCAGGCCCTTGTCCTTTCGCTTCAACGCGACATCGGACAGCATATGGATCAGCAGCTTGTCCAGCTCTCTGGGGGTAAGGTGCATTGGCGTCCCCTCACTTGAACGACACGGCAAGATCGAAGGCGGCGCCACCGGAGTGACGCCGTGCCTAGAGGTCGCAGCGGACTGCCAGTGGGTGCGACCGAGAACGTGTGAGGCCGAGGGAAGGTTGCCGCCGCCGTTGTGTGCGGTTGCGGGCCGTCGTTGCTTCGTCAGCGAGCGTGGTGAAGCCCGCGATCCTTGGCGGCACATGCCCAACCTCGCGGGAGGCTTTCTGCTTTCGCGGCCTTTCGCGCGGTTGACTAGCGCCTTGCAGCGCATGATCTGGTTAGGCGCGGACCCCAATGGAGTGGTGCATGTACACGCAGATTCTCGTCGCGACCGACGGTACCGAAATCGCGAGCAAGGCAGTGCGACAGGCCGGCGAGCTGGCCAAGGCGTTCGGAGCCAAGCTGACCATCGTCACGGTGACCGAACAGGCGCCGACCTTTGCGGCGCCCGAGCTCGGCTGGTCGGTGCCCGCGTCGGTGTTCGACGATATCCGCGAGGGCAATATCGTGGCGAGCCGGAAGCTGCTCGATGCGGCCCTCGCCGAGGCCGGGGTCCCCGCCGAAACCGTGCATGTCGAGAACCAGCTGCCGTACGAGGGAATCCTCGGAACAGCCAGCCGGATCGGGGCTGACCTGATCGTCATGGGTTCGCACGGCCATCGCGGGCTGCAGCGACTTCTGCTGGGCAGCCAGGCCAGCAAGGTGCTCAGCCTTGCCGAAGCCCCCGTCCTCGTGGTCAAGGGCTGATGGACCAGCCGGCCGGGACGCGACTCCACCCGAGCGGGCGGCTGATCCCGCCCGAGCTCGATGAAGCCATGGTGCGCGCCGTGGTGGAGAGCTTTTACGCCAAGGCGCGGCGGGACGACGTCATCGGACCGGTGTTCAACCGGGTCATTCCCGATGAGGAGTGGCCGGCGCACCTCGACAAGATCACCGATTTCTGGAGCTCGATGCTGCTCGGCACCGGCCGCTACAGGGGGCGGCCGATGCCCGCGCACATCGCCATTCCCGAGCTAGCCGACCCGCATTTCCAGCGCTGGCTGAGCCTGTTCCGCATGACGGTCGAGGAGCTGTGCCCGCCGGCCGTGGCGGCATTGTTCGTCGAACGGGCCGAGGTCATCGGCAACAACTTCCGCCTGCGCATCGCGCAGTTCCGCGGCGAGGATCCGCACCAGCTCAAGCTCATGCGAGCGGGAACGCGGATCGAATCCTAGGAAAATCCCACCTGCTTTTTGCGCCTCCCGTTAGGACCGGCGGGCCTACCACGAGGCCCACCACGGCCGGTGGTGTGCCTCACCCGGATAGTCGGACGCGGCCGTGACGTAACCAGTGAGGTAAGTCATGGCTTCAGATCTCGTCTCCACCGTCTCCCAGTTCCTGACACCGGACATGGTGCAGAAGATCGCCGCAAGCGTCGGTGGCGACGGGCAGCAGGTGCAATCGGCAATCGGGGCGGCCGTTCCCGCACTGCTGGCCGGGTTTGCCGGCACCGCCACCCATGGCGGCGCCCAGAAGATCGCCGACGCGGTTCAGCAGCAATCTACCGCGCTCGACGATATCGGTGGGCTGCTCGGCGGCGGACAGAACTCCCTCACCGAGTCGGGTACCCGCCTCGTCGGCTCGCTCCTCGGCTCCAACGCGCAAAGCGGCATCTCGTTGGCCATCGCCAAGTTCTCCGGCCTCGGCCAGGGTGCGGCGACGGCACTGATGGGCGCGCTCGCCCCGATCGTCCTTGGCATGATCGGCAAGCAGGTCGGACCGCGCGGCATCGACGCCGCTTCGGTCAGCAACCTGCTCGAGTCGCAGAAGTCCAACATCGCCCACGCCATGCCCAGCCGGCTCGGCAACCTGCTCGAGGGCAGCGGCGTGATCGAGAACCTCGACGCTGCCGCCGACCAGGTCCGCGGGGCCACCGCCTCGGCCACCCGCACGGCCAGCAGCGCCGCCTCCAGTGGGACCCGGTCCGCCTCGGCGGCGGTCGACACCGGATCCGGCATGCGCTGGCTCTACTGGCTCATCCCGCTGCTCGCGATCCTGGGGCTGCTCTGGTACTTCCTCGGCCGGCCGACCCAGCCGGTGACCACGACCACGCAGGCGCCTCCGGCGGCGACCTCGACCAACGTCACCACGGCGCCGAACCTGACCATCGGCGGCATCGACGTCGGCCGCGAGATCAGCACCCAGCTCGGCACGCTCCGCACCACGATGGAGGGCGTGACGGACGCCGCCTCGGCTCAGGCGGCGCTGCCGAGGCTCGAGAGCGTTTCCACGGCGCTCACCCCGGTGGTCTCGGCCATCGGCCAGGCCACGACCGAGCAGAAGGCGGCAGTCACCAGCATGGTTGCTCCGCTGCTGCAGACGATCAATCCGATGATTGACCGGGTCATGGCCATTCCGGGAGTCAGCGATGTGCTGAAGCCGACAGTGGATACACTGAAGACCAAGCTCACGGCTCTTGCGAGCTGACCTCCAGGCGCGCCGGGGCTTCGACAAGCTCGAACAGCACCCGGCGCGCTTCCACCTCATTGTCGGCGGCGAGTGCGGCGCAGAGCGCGGCCAGGGCTTCGTCGAGGCCGTCGGTGCCGCGGGCAGCGGGCTTGCGCAGGATCTTCGGCTGGCTGGTAGGCACGGCGTTGGCCGGATCGTAGAACAGTTCCTCGAACAGCTTCTCGCCGGGGCGGGCCCCTGTCTCGACGATGGCGATGTCGCCGGTGGGGTTGGCCGGCCCCTTCACCGACAGCCCGGCGAGCCGCACCATGTTCTCGGCGAGATCGCGGATCGCCACCGGCTCCCCCATCTCGAGCAGGAAGATGTCGCCCCCCTCGGCCAGGGCGCCGGCCTGGACGATCAGTTCGGCCGCCTCGTGGATCGACATGAAATAGCGCGTCATGCGCGCATCCGTCAGGGTCACCGGGCCGCCACTCGCGATCTGCTCGCGAAACAGCGGCACGACCGAGCCGTTCGAGCCCAGCACATTGCCGAAGCGCACCGAGCAATAGCGCATGCCGGGGCCCTTGCCGTAATGGCGCACGATCAGCTCGGCCCAGCGCTTGGTGGCGCCCATGACGTTGGTCGGGCGGACCGCCTTGTCGGATGAGATCAGCACGAAGCGCTGCACCCCGGCGGCGACGGCGGCATCGACGAGGACCTTTGCGCCAATGACGTTGTTGCGGATGCCTTCGAGCGCATTGGCCTCGACCAGCGGCACGTGCTTGTGGGCGGCGGCGTGGAAGATGACGTCGACCCCATGCGTGGCCAGCGTACGGCGCACGAGGGCGGCGTCGACCACCGAACCCAGCACCGGCACCAGTTCGACGTCGCCGGCCAGCGGCTTGAGGCGCCGCTCGATCTCGTAGAGCGCGAACTCGTTGGCTTCGAAGAGCACCAGTTTGCGCGCCGCGCCGCGAACGATCTGCCGGGTGAGTTCGGAGCCGATGGAGCCGCCGGCGCCGGTGACGAGAATCACGCGGCCGGGGAGGATCGCGCCCATCAGGTCGGGGTTGGCCGGCACGGTCGAGCGGCCGAGGAGATCGTCGATGTCGATCTCGCGCAGCTGGCTGACAAGGTACTTGCCCGAAACGAGGTCGGAAATGGCCGGCAGGGTACGGATCTTGACGGAGTGCCGGCTCAGCTCGGCGATGATCTCGCCGCGCCGCGCCGGAGCGGCAGACGGCATCGAGAGGATCACTTCCTTGAGGCCGCGACCTTCGATCAACTGCCCGACCGAATCCGGGGGATGGACCCGGATGCCGCCGACGTCCCGGCCCCACAGGCCGCGCTCGTCGTCAAAGAAGATCACACGGTGGCTTTCGCGCAAGGCCTCGGCGAGCTGCGCGCCCGCGGCGCCCGCGCCATAGATCGCGACGAGGCTGTCGCGCGGGGCGAGCCCCCGCTCCGGCAACCACAGCAGGCTCTTGGCGACAAACCGCGATCCGGCGACGACGACAGTGCCGAAGATGAAGTAGAAGAAGGGCACAGTACGCGGAAAGGTGGCGAGGCGCGTCGCCTCGGCCAGAAACAATGCCGCGACCCAAAGCAGTGTGGCCAATGTCATGGCCTGGATGATGGTCAATAATGCCCGCTCGGGCAGATACCGGATCACCGCACGATAAAGACCCATGCGGATAAAGACCGGCACGGCCAGGGCCGGCGCAAGCAACATCAACGCAAACTGAGGGCCGTCGGGTGCAAAACTTGTACCGAGCCGCGTAGAGAAACTCAGCCAAAGCACGCCGAGAAGCGCCAATACATCGAAACAGATGAGCAGAAGTTGCTTCAAGTGCCGTGGCAGGCTGCTCAGCCTGTCCCGAAACCGACCTAAAGTATCCATTTGACCCAAACACCGAAAATCGCGTGTGGCCCCGCGACCGAAACGTTGTAGCCATCGGTCACGGCCTTTCCAACGCCTTTATGCTATGGCATCACAGCCTTATTGCCTGAGCCAGGACCAAGACATGACCATCAGACTGCACCGGGGCGACCTGCCCGACCTTTCCCGCTATGGCCGGGAGGTGGCGATCGACACCGAGACGATGGGGCTCAATCCGCACCGGGACCGGCTTTGCGTGGTGCAGTTGTCACCGGGCGACGGCAGCGCCGACGTCGTGCAGATTCCACAGGATCTGAAGGAAGCGCCGAACCTGACGCGGCTGCTTGCCGATCAGTCGGTGACCAAGATCTTCCACTATGCACGCTTCGACATGGCCGTGCTCAAGAACCGTTTCGGCGTCGTCACCGGCCCGGTCTACTGCACCAAGATCGCCTCGCGGCTGGTGCGGACCTATACCGACCGGCACGGTCTCAAGGACCTCGTGCGCGAACTGCTCAACATCGACCTCAACAAGCAGCAGCAGAGCTCGGACTGGGGCGCCGAGAAGATCTCCGAGGCACAACTCGACTATGCCGCTTCGGACGTGCTGTACCTGCACGACATCAAGCGGCACCTCGATCGCATGCTGAAGCGCGAGGGGCGCAGCGAGCTCGCCACCGCCTGCTTCGAATTCCTCAAGCACCGGATCGATCTCGACCTGATGGGCTGGGAAGAGACCGACATCTTCGCGCATAGCTGATGACGCTGACCGTCGCCGGGCCCGACGCGCGCGAACGGCTCTACAGGGGCCTGATGCGGCGCAACCGGATCGTCGACGTGCTGCGCTGGCTGGTGCCGGCGCTGGGCGCGGCGGTGCTGGCTTTCGTGATCGGCGCGATGGTGCTGGACACGCTGGCGCATCGCTTCGGCTTTGCCTCGATCAGCGTCGACCGCGACAACCTTGTGCTCGAGACGCCGATGCTGACCGCAACGGGCGCCGACGGCACCCTCTTTGCGCTCCGGGCGCGGACGGCCAAGGTGTCGATGGCGGCGAGCGATATCGTCAACATGCAGGACGCCGCCTTCACCATGACGCCGGCCAACGGCGCGGAGTTGCGCGCCGACGCGGCCGAGGGGCGGCTCCAGACCAACGACCAGCTGGTCGACGTGCCCGGCGTCATGCACGTGAGCTCGAGCGACGGCATCGTGGGGACGCTCGAAGGGGTGTTCGCGGACCTCATGAACTGGACGATGGCGGCGAGCGGGCCTGTGAACCTCAGCATGTCAGATGGCTCGACCCTCGTCTCCAATGGCATGACCTACGACCGGACGACCGGTCTCTACACGTTCAAGGATGTGACGGTGACCCTCACGATGACCCCGGGAGAAGACCAGTGAAGCGCCTGCTGCCCCTCCTCGCGACGCTCCTCCTCGTGAGCCCTGCCGTCGCCGTCGAGCCGGTGAAGGTCACCGCCAACGACATGACCGTGGACGAAAAGAACAACAACGCCGTCTTTGCCGGAGAGGTGATCATCACCCGTGCCGGCCTCACAATCTGGGCAGACAAGGTGGTGGTGCTCTATGGCAGCGGCGGCGAGAGCGACATCGACAGCCTGACCGCAACGGGCAAGGTGCGGATCAAGACGCCGACGCAGGACGCCACCGGTGGCAAGGCCGTCTACAACCCCGACACGATGATCGTGCGGCTCACCGAGAACGTCACCGTCCGCAACGCGCAGGGCGAAGTGAACGGGCCCGAGCTCACCATCAACCTCAAGGACGACAGCTCCACCTTCCGGGGCGGCGATGGCGGCCGGGTGACCGGAGTCTTCACCCCGCAATGAACGAGGCGGCGACAGCGACGGCAGCGCGGACGGCGGTCGACCAGACCGGCTGGCTCGTGGCGCACGGGCTCAACAAGAGCTTTGGCAAGCGCACCGTCGTCGAAAATGTCAGTCTCGCGGTCCGCCGCGGTGAAGCGGTGGGGCTGCTCGGCCCCAACGGGGCGGGCAAGACCACGGTCTTCACCATGATCATGGGGCTGGTGAAGCCCGACAAGGGCAAGATCCTGATCGACGGCCGGCCGATCACCAACCTGCCGCTGTTCCAGCGCGGCAGGCTCGGCATCGGCTACCTGCCGCAGGAGAGCTCGATCTTTCGCGGCCTCAGCGTCGAGGGCAACATCCTCGCGGTGCTCGAGGGCCATGTGCCGCGGCGGGCCGACCGCATGGCGCGGCTCGGCGAACTGCTCGAGGAATTCGGCATCACCCATATCGCCGGCTCGAACGCCATGGCGCTGTCGGGCGGCGAGCGGCGGCGCGTCGAGATTGCGCGCGCCGTGGCGACCGACCCGCTGTTCATGCTGCTCGACGAGCCCTTTGCCGGCGTCGACCCGATCGCGGTGAACGAGGTGAAGACGCTGGTGAAGCACCTCACGCGGCGCGGCATCGGCGTCCTCATCACCGATCACTCGGTGCGCGAGACGCTGAGCCTCGTTGATCGGGCCTACCTCATCTACGAGGGGCACGTGCTGCTGCAGGGCAAGCCCGAGACGATCGCCGCCGACCCCGAGGCGCGCCGCGTCTACCTAGGCGACACGTTCGACAACTGACCTGCACCCCTCCCCCTTTGAGGGGGGCCTGGGGGTGGGGGTCGTGCGGCTCTTGCAGTGCCGACTGCGCCACCCCCTCCCTCAATCCCTCCCTCAAGGGGCAGGGAGGCGCGTCAGTCAGCGCCCGAGCGCTTTCTCAACATCAGCCGCATGCGGAATCGCCGGCTGCGCGCCGGGCTTCAGCACGGCAAGGCTGGCGGCGACGGCGGCGCGGCGCATGGCGACTTCGAGGTCGAGCCCACGATCAAGGCCGGCGGCGAGATAGCCGCAGAACGTATCGCCCGCACCGACCGTATCGACCGGATCGACCTTGAGCGCCGGTACGCGGAAGCTGCCGGTGGGCGTTGCGGCGCGCGCGCCATCGGGGCCGAGCGTCACGATCATCGTCTGGTTCTGCGAGCGGGCCCAGTCGGCCATGGCCGCATCGAGCCTGTCGTTGCCAGCGCCGGTCAGCAGCTCGAACTCGGTCTCGTTGGCGATGACGATCGAGGCCTGCTCGGCGACGTCGCGGGTCGTCTTGAGGAAGGGCGCGGTGTTGAGAATCGACACAACGCCCTGGGCCCGCCCCAGTTCGAGCGCCCGCATGGTCGCCGCCTGCGGGATCTCCTGCTGCAGCATCAGCACCGAGCCGATCCCGAGCCCTTCAAGCGCCGCGTCGGCGTCGGCGGGGCTCATGGTGCCGTTGGCGCCGGGCAGGATGGCGATGACGTTCTCGCCCGCCTCGTCGACGAAGATCATGGCGATGCCGGTGGCGCCTTCGGCGATGCGCACGCGGCTGAGATCGACACCTTCGGCGCGCAGCAGCTTCAGCGCCTCGTCGGCGAAGCTGTCGGTGCCGGCCGCGGCGAACATGCGGACTTCGGCGCCGGCGCGCCGGGCCGCGAGCGCCTGGTTGGCGCCCTTGCCGCCCGCGGCCATCGAGAACCTGTCGCCCGGCACGGTTTCGCCGGGCTTGGGGATACGGCTCACGGTGCCGATCAGATCGAGATTGGTGGAGCCGAGAACGGTAATCATCCGAGGACCTTGGGAATGGTGTTCCAGTTGCGCATGGTCGCGATGGCGCCCTTCTCCAACTGCCGGTCGAACTTGTCCAGCCCCGGGCCGTGCCGTCCGTCCGGCTGGCGCCAGCCGACGAGGTAGATGTCGCGCCTGTCGACCCGCACGATGTCGTGGTCGCCGGCGATGCCGGTAAAGGCGGAGCCGGCCGGCAGCGGCCGGTCGAACATCATCACGTAGCGATGGAACGGACCTTCATCGGGGTAGGCGGAGAAGGGGTCGGAGGCAAGCATCGCCGTGATCTCGTCGTCCGAGCGCATCACGGCCTCGCTCAGGAAGCCCCAGCGCTTCTCGATCGCCGCCTCGAGCTCGGCCTTGGGGTCGTGGTCGGCCTCGAAGCGGACGTTGCCGCTGGCGAGGATGGTCTTGACCCTGCCGTAGCCGAGTTCCTCGCAGAGCGCCTTGAGCTCGGCCATCTTCATCTGGCGCTTGCCGACATTGACGGCGCGGAGGAAGGCGACCCAGACGGTCATTTCTGTTTCTGTGGGTAGATGGTCTCGCCCGCCTTCAGCATGTCGACGAAGGTCGCGATCTTCTTTTTCCGCCCGGCCTCGGTCTTGATGCTGTGCATGCGGAAAGCGAGGGCGAAGCGGTTCTGCTCGGTCAGCTTGCCGAGCATTTCCCGTGCTGCCGGCTCGGCATCGATCGCCGCCTGCAGATCGTCCGGAATCTTGAGGTCCTTGCCGCTGCCATAGGCATTGTCCCAGCGGCCGTCCGCCTTGGCGGCCTCGACGTGCCGCAGCCCATGCGGGCTCATCAGGCCCACTGTCTGGAGCCGGGCGACGTTGTCGACATTGATCTTGCTCCACACGCTCTTTCGCCCACGCGGCGTGTAGCGCTGCAGGTAGCTCCTGTCGTCGTGGCCCTTGCGGATGGCGTCGATCCAGCCCCAGCACAGCACCGCATCGATCGCCTCCTTGGGGGTGATCGAGGGCAGGCCGGAGCCGACCTTGTGCAGCTTGATCCAGATCTCGTCGGCACTCCCGTGATGCTCGGCAAGCCAGTCGTAGAAGGACTGGAAGTCCTTGAACTCCCGGACCTTGTCGGGATCGACAAAGACTGGCGGCATCAGGACTGATCCGGGGGACTGCTGGTCGCGACGATCCGGTCGAGGGCGGGGTCGAGCCGGTCGGCTGCAGGCAGGTGGATGCCGAGCGGACCGGAGAGCACTTCGCGCAGCTCGGCGACGCTGGTCAGCATCCGCGCCTCGCTCTCCCCGCCCGTGACATGGATCACGAAGCGGAGGTTGCCGAGCACCAGCCGGCGGCCCTTCTCGGCGCGCGAGGCGATGAGCCCGTCGCGGAAAGTGGGGCTCGACGAGGCGCGCTCATTCATCTGGCCGAGTTCGTCGTCGCTGACCGGAGCGAGCGTGAAGCGATAGAGTGGGCGCCAATCCTCGCCGATCAGGGACTCGAGGCGCCAGGTGCCGGCGTCATCGATCAGGCGGAAGGGCTCGTGCGGCGTCGCCTGCTCGAGTTCGGAGCGGAGCCGGAGCGGCGCCGTCGGGGTCTGCCCGCCAAAGCCGACATCGACGAGATAGGTGACACCGGCCACGCCGACCGTCAGCACGAGGTGGGTCGGCGGATCGTCCGTCGGTTCGCTATGATTCCATAGCACCACGGCGGCGTGGGCCTTCACCTCGTAGTCGAGCTCCTCGAGCATGGCCTTGAGCAGCAGGTTGTGCTCGAGGCAGTAGCCGCCGCGGCGATCGAAGAGAAGCTTCTGCTGCAGGTTGCTGAGGTCGAGCCGCACGGGCGCGCCCATCAGCGGATCGAGGTTCTCGAACGGAATCGCCGCCACGTGCATCTGCACGAGCTGGCCCAGCGTTTCCAGCGAAGGCGCGATCGAGCCGGCAAAGCCGATGCGCTCGAACCAGGCATCGATATTGGCCTTACTCGCCACGGACATCCCCACCGCCGATTCCGGGAGAACCATAATGGGGAAGCCGGACGCGTTTGTCACGCCGACGGAGACGCCGCGCCATTCAACGGAACAGCAGCAGCGCCCAAAGCCCTATGGCGCCGACGAAAATCCGCCAATAGGCGAAGATCGCGAAACCGTGCCGCGAGATGTAGTCGAGCACGTAGCGGACGACGAAGAAGGCGGTAACGAAGGCCGCGGCAAAGCCGATGATCACTGCGGCGCCGAGTTCGGCGGTGATGAACTCGCGGCTCTTGTAGAGGTCGTAGACGAAGGCGCCGCCCATGATCGGCATGGCAATGAAGAAGGTGAACTCCGCGGCCGAGCGCTTGTCGGTGCCGAGCAGGAGCGAGCCCACGATGGTCGCGCCCGAGCGCGACACGCCGGGGACCAGCGCGAGCATCTGGAACAGGCCGATATAGAAGCAGAGCAGCGGCGGGTAGTTGTAGATATCGGTGTATTTGGGCGTCAGCTTCAGCTGGTCGACATAGAGCAGGATGATGCCGCCCACGATCAGCGAGATGCAGAACAGGACGGGCGTTTCGTAGATCACCGTCTTGATGAAGTCGTGCAGCAGGACGCCGGCAATGGCAGCCGGGAACGAGGCGAGCACGACGCCCAGGATGAAGCGTAGCGCCCCGGGCTTGCCGGCCAGCGCATCCCTCGCGATGGCGAGCAGGCGCTTGAAGTAGACGACGAGGATGGCGAGGATGGCGCCGAACTGGATCAGCACCTCGAAAACGCGCCCCGGGCTGTTGAATCCGAGGAAGTGGCCGGCGAGCAGAATGTGGGCCGTCGAGGAGACCGGTAGGAATTCGGTAAGGCCCTCGATAATCCCGAGGATCAGCGGCACAAAAAGACCTTGATCGGCGTTCATCTGATCCCCTAACTCATCCCCATAGAAGGGGCAGACCGGCGGCTTCTAGCCCGATTTGCCCGGCCCCGCCAAGGATCGAACAACGCATGCCAAGGTTGATGCAGCATCGGCTCGACCCCTCCTCGCGGCTGGCCCGCCTGATGTTCGCCGAATATGGCGTGGGCGTGGACCTCGAGGACATCAAGCCGTGGACACGCGACCCGGCGCTGCTCGAGATCAACCCCGCCGCCACGGTGCCGATCCTCATCGAGGACGACGGCGCGCGGGTGGTCGGAACGCTCGCGGTCATCCACGCCATCGAGGATCGCCACGCGCCCAGCACCATTGCCGGGCTGCTGCCGACCGACCCCCCGCTGCGCAACGAGATGTGGCGGCTGCTCGAGTGGGTGCTGGTCAAGCTCAACGACGAAGTGACACGCTACATCCTCGAGGAAAAGATCGTGAAGCGCGACCAGCGCGGCGCGGTGCCCGAGCCGGGCGTGCTGCGCGTCGCCAAGGCCAACCTCGGCGAGCACCTGCACTATTTCAACTGGCTGTTCGCGACGCGGCACTGGATCGCAGGCGACAGCATGACGCTGGCCGATTTCGCCCTCGCCGCGCACCTCTCCAGCCTCGACTACCTGGGCGACGTGCTGTGGGACAGCTCGGTCGAGACGCGCCAATGGTACGCCCGCATCAAGTCGCGCCCGGCCTTCCGGACCCTCCTCAACGACCGCATCGGCGGCATGCCCGCGGCCGCCGGATACGCCGATCTCGATTTCTGAAACGCTGCGTTGGTTGAATATGGCCGCTGCCGCGTTCCATATTCAACTGCCAGTTGAGTATGGCGGCGGGCCGTGCCAGTAATGAAACTGCTGGTTTCACTGGGGCGGCGTCATGAACAACCGACTGCGTTCGAGCGGCAGGGCCGGCCGCTATGTCAGACAGCCGCTGGACTACAGTGCATTCATCCCTAACGCCCTGCCGCCGCTCGATCCGCCACTGTCGATCGACATCGAGATGCAGGACCTGCTGTCGGATGCGGACCGCGCCCTTGGGCGGCTCGATGGTTCGATCCAGACGCTTCCCAACGCTGACCTGTTCGTCCTGATGTACATCAGGAAGGAAGCGGTTCTCTCCAGTCAAATCGAGGGAACGCAGTCCTCGCTGACCGACGTCCTCGAAGCCGAAGCCAACCTGCTGGACGCCCGCCGGCCAGGCGATGTCGTCGAGGTGATCAACTACATAGACGCCCTGCGCTACGGCATCGACAGGCTGGCGAGCCTACCCGTGTCGACCCGGCTCATCCGCGAGATCCACGAGCACCTCATGTCGGGTGTACGCGGACAGGAGCGCAACCCCGGCGAAGTCAGGACCAGCCAGAACTGGATCGGCCAGGGCGGCAGCACGCTGAACAATGCCATCTTCGTTCCGCCGCCGGCGCATGAAGTCGGCCCCGCGCTCTCGGCGCTGGAGAACTTCGTCCATTCGAACGAGCGGCTGCCAGTACTGGTCCGCATCGGCTTGGTGCACGCCCAGTTCGAGACCATCCACCCATTCCTCGATGGCAACGGTCGTGTCGGCCGGCTGCTGATCACGCTCCTGCTGTGCGAGCGACAAGCCCTGTCCCAGCCGGTGCTCTATATCTCGCACTATCTCAAGGCCAATCGGCAGCGATACTACGAACTCCTCCAGGGCGTGCGGGACGAGGGCGCGTGGGAGGCCTGGCTGAAGTTCTTCATCGAGGGCATCCGGACGGTCAGCGATGAAGCAACCGAGACAGCGAGAAAAATCGTCTCCCTGCGGGAGGCCCATCGCAAGCTCATCACCGACACCTTCGCGCGTGCCGCCGCAAGCGCGCTGACCCTGCTTGAGGACTTGTTCAAACACCCCGTTGTGAGCGTCAAATACGTGGCGGAATTGCTTGGTATGACGCAGGCCGGAGCAAACGTCCTGGTGCGCAGAATGGTCGACGCGGGATTGCTCTTCGAAATCACTGGCAACGCGCGCAACCGCGCGTTCCGCTATGGTCCATATGTCGATCTCTTCTAGCACTCTGCTCGCCGAACTCCGCGACCGCGCCCAGGCCCTGGGTTTCGGCGCGTTCGGCGTCGCGCGGGCCGATGCGCGGCCGGACCTGCCGGAAAAGCTCGGCGCCGCCCTCGAGCGGCACTGGCATGGCGACATGGGCTGGATGGCCGAGACGGCCGAACGCCGCGGCGCGCCGGAAGCGCTGTGGCCGGATGCGCGCTCGGTTATCATGGTCGGCATGAACTATGGGCCGGACACCGATCCGATGGCCGACCTCGGTCACCCGACCCGCGGCAATATCTCGGTCTACGCCCGCAACCGCGACTACCACGACATCATCAAGGGCAAGCTCAAGGAACTGGCGGGGCTCCTCAGCCGCCGCACCGGCGCCGAGGTGAAGGTCTTCGTCGACACCGCCCCGGTGATGGAGAAGCCGCTCGGCGAGGCGGCGGGCATCGGCTGGCAGGGCAAGCACACCGTGCTCGTCTCGCGCGAGTTCGGCTCGTGGCTGTTCCTCGGCGCCATCTTCACGGCGGCCGAGCTGCCGGCGGACGATCCGCACCCCGAGAGCTGCGGCAACTGCCGGCGCTGCCTCGATATCTGCCCCACCAATGCCTTCCCTGCCCCGTTCCAGCTCGATGCGCGGCGCTGCCTCAGCTACCTCAACATCGAGCACCCGGGCCCGATCCCGCACGAGTTCCGCGTCGCCATGGGCAACCGCATCTATGGCTGCGACGACTGCCTTGCCGTCTGCCCGTGGAACAAGTTCGCCTCGCTGACGCACGAGGCGCGGCTGATGGCCCGCGATGACCTGAAATCCCCTGCCCTCGCCGATCTGGTCCAGCTCGACGATGCCGGCTTCCGCGCGCTCTTTGCCGGATCGCCGATCAAGCGCATCGGGCATGCGCGGTTCCTCAGGAACGTGCTCATCGCCGTCGGCAACTCGGGCGACCCGGCGCTCGTTGTCCATGCCGAGGCACGCCTCCGCGACACCGATCCGCTGATCCGCGGGGCGGCGGTGTGGGCAGTCCGCCGGCTTGTGACCAAAACGCGCGCCGATGCTCTGGAGCTTGCCTTTTTGACCGATGAAGGCGACATCAGCGTCCGGGCAGAGTGGAGTGCGGCCGTCCAGCCGGTGCGCACAAACTAGAGACCAACTGCAATGAGCGTCTTCTTCTTCGGCATGGGCTATTCCTCGCGGGCTACGGCGCGAGCGCTGCACCAGCTCAGCGACCCCAGCACCCCCATCGCCGGCACCACACGCAGTGCCGAGGGCGCGGAAGCCTTCGCCGACACCAACTACCGCGTCCACATCTTCGACGGCGAAGCCCCGGGCCCGACGCTGGGCGAGGACCTGCGCCAGGCGACCCACGTAATCCTCTCGATCCCGCCCGACGAGGACGGCGACCCGGCGCTGCAGCACCATCGCGCCGATCTCGACGCGGCCGAGAACCTGCAGTGGATCGGCTATTTCTCCACCGTCGGGGTCTATGGCGATTTCGGCGGCGAGTGGATCGACGAGGACGCGCCGACCCGTCCGCTCAATGTCCGCTCGCGCCAGCGGGTCGAAGCCGAGCAGGCCTGGCGCGATTACGCCAAGGCGCGCGGCGTGCCGCTGTTCATCGAGCGCCTTGCCGGCATCTACGGGCCGGGCCGCTCCGCCTTCGACAAGCTGCGCGAGGGCACGGCCCGCCGCATCGTCAAGCCGGGCCAGGTGTTCAACCGCATCCATGTCGCCGATATCGGCCGGATCACCGCGCTCGCCGCGCTGGGCAGGCTCGAGGGCACCTACAACCTCGCCGATCTCGAGCCGGCCCCGCCGCAGGATCTCGTCACCTATGCCGCCGAGGTGATGGGTGTGGCGCCGCCACCCGAGACGCCGTTCTCGGAAGCACAGATGACGCCCATGGCGCGGAGCTTCTACTCCGACAACAAGCGTGTATCTTCGAAGCGCGTGCTCGAAGCGCTTGGCACCGAGCTCGAATTCCCGACCTATCGCGAAGGTCTCGACGCCATCTGGAAGGCCCACGCATGAGCAAGCCGCAACCTGCAACGCCCGCCGGACGGGTGGTGCTCGACGGCCGCTACACGCGTATCGAGCCCCTCGCGCAATCGCATGCGGCCGACCTTTTCGCCGCGGCCGAGCCCGAGCGGTTCCGGTATCTCTCGCAGGTGCCGCCGGTCGACGTCGCCGACATGTCGCGCTGGATCGGGACCGCCGCCCTATCGGCCGACCCGATGTACTTCACCGTCATCGACAAGGCGACCGGACGGGCCGAGGGCCGGAACTCACTGATGCGGATCGACCCGACGAATGCCGTCATCGAGCTGGGCGGCATCTACTGGGGCCCCCGGATGTCGCGGACACGCGTCGCGACCGAGGCCTTCTACCTCATGGCCCGGCACATCTTTGAGGATCTCGGCAATCGCCGCTTCGAGTGGAAGTGCAACGACCTCAACGAGCCATCGAAGCGCGCTGCGATCCGCTTCGGCTTCACCTTCGAGGGGCTGTTCCGCCAGCACATGATCTTCAAGGGCGACAACCGCGACACCGCATGGTTCTCGATGCTCGACGGCGAATGGCCGGAACGAAAGGCCGGGTTCGAGCGCTGGCTCGATCCGGGCAATTTCGATGCCGAGGCCAAGCAGCTCTCGCCGCTCGCCGTGCGGTGAGGCTCCACGTCAGCGACCGCCCGGACATAGGGCGCTTCGAACCGCGGGTCGCGGTCGACGGGGTGCTCAAGGTCTGGGCGATCGAGGAACGCACGGATGATCCGGATGCGCAACGCCGCGTGGTGCCTTAATGGTCCTGCAAATTGTAGGTCAGGGCCGGCCAATCACTGCCCGACACCCATTCCAGCAGATGGTTCCGGAACGATGCCCTGGAAACCACGGCTCCGGTGCGCCACCACCAGACGATGTCGGCTGCTTTTTCTCCGGCAATCGATGGGTACACGTAGAGGCACCCCAGGTACGCACCGGCGCTGTCTTCGATCACCCACGCAAAGCTCCGGCGGGCCTCAAATTCTCGCTGGTGCCAGGCCAGATCGATGAGGTTCTTTTCCTTGGTCAGGCCGTCCGGCCAGCTCGATCCCGGGTTCGCGGCCTTTATCTCGGCCGCGCTCTCCATCACGGCGCCGAAATCCCTTTCCAGGTCACTGACCGAGAGAGCCTTGAGCTCGAATTCCCCCAGGGTATGGGCGGTGGGAACTGACCGGTTCCTGAACAGCGGGTGCGGTTTCATCCCGCCACACTAGCAGATGGATCAGAGCTCGAGCACCAGCTGCTCCGGCGGCACCGTCACCTCCCGCTCCACCGCGGCCTCGAGCAGGTCGAGATCCTCGGGGCGGCTCAGGCGGTGGTCGCCGTCGGGCACGAGGGTGAATGTCACGGGATCGGTGAGGAGGTGCTGGACCAGTTTCAGCGCGTGGTCGCGCGGTACGTCGGGGTCCTTGCCGCCCTGGAGGATGGTGATCGGCGCGCCGACATCGATGCCGCGCCCGAACATCAGGTGGTGGCGGTTGCCGTCCTCGATCAGCCTGGCGGTGTAGGGATAGGGCTCGTCCGAGTATTGCGAGGGCCGCTGGACGACACCGTCGCGCTTCAGCGCTGCCTGCTCGGTCTTGCTCATGCGCTTGGTCATCAGTTCGGCGGTCGCATCGACGGCGGGCGCGACCAGCACCAGCGCCTTGACGCGGTCGATCCCCCGGCGGCGCAGTTCGCGCGCCATCAGCAGCGCCAGCCAGCCGCCCAGGGACGAGCCGACAATGACCTGCGGCCCCTCGGTGGTGGCGAACACGGCGAGCGATTCCTCGAGCCAGCGCGTGATCGTGCCGTCGAGGAAATCCCCACCCGACTGCCCGTTGCCCGAATGGTCGAAACGGGTGACTGCGATGCCCTCCTCGGCCCCGAAGGCATCGAGCGCGCTCGCCTTGGTGCCAACCATCTCGGAGCGATAGCCGTTGATCCAGAAAATGCCCGGGCTGCGGCCGGCACGGCGGAGCATGGCGATGCGCCGGGATTCATCCCCCTCGCCAACGTCGAGAAACTCAACTACAGGGTCCACCACGCGCTAACTCCAACTAACTGCGGCACTGCTTTTGCCGCGCGTTAGCCTTCACGGCAACAGTTTGTCACCAAAGCGCCCAACACCCATGTTTCTTGTCCAGCGTGGTGTTGACTTATGATCGGCGCAGCACGATTTTAGCACCGATTTCCCGCCCGAACCGGAACAACTGAAGGATCGTCTGCCATTCGCCGTCCCATGAGACCCGTCGCGCCCCAGAAAGATGGGCCGCAATCCAACGAAGATATCTCCTCTCCCGACGTCCAGCTGATCGATGCTGAAGGCACCAACCGTGGTGTTGTTCGCACGCGCGAGGCCCTGACCGAGGCGCAGGAGCAGGGGCTCGATCTGGTCATCATCTCTCCGAACTCGACCCCGCCTGTCGCCAAGATGCTCGATCTGGGCCGCTTCAAGTATGCTGCCCAGAAGAAGGCGGCCGAGGCGCGCAAGAAGCAGAAGGTGATCGAGGTCAAGGAAATCCAGCTTCGTCCGAACATCGACGACCACGATTACCAGACCAAGATGAAGGCAGCGAACCGGTTCCTCGATGAGGGTGACCGGGTGAAGGTGACCATGCGTTTCCGTGGCCGCGAGATGGCGCACCAGGAACTGGGCGCCCAGCTGCTGGTCAAGGTGCAGAGCGAACTCGAGGCCAAGGCCAAGGTCGAATCGTCGCCCCGCTCGGAAGGCCGCCAGATGGTGATGGTGCTGGCCCCCAAGTGAGGCCGGCTGCACTGCCGATATGAAGAAGGGCGCCGCGAGGCGCCCTTTGTTTTTTGCGCAGGCTACGAACAGTGGACCGGGAAGAGCACCCCCACCCTGTCCCTCCCCCGCAAGGGGGGAGGTGACCTGCGCTCACGAGCGATCGTCCCTCCAGCGCCGGCGCTTGCAGTACGGGTCTCCCTCCCCCCTGCGGGGAGGGGACAGGGGTGGGGGTATCTTTGGGCACAATGCCCCGAGACCTGCGCCGCTACCGCCCCCGCCCCCACAGCCCCGTCGCGGTCACCAGCACCCAGCCGATGATCAGTGTCGTCCCGCCGATCGGCGCCGCCATCGGGAACAGGGCCGTGCCGGCGAAGGCGCGCATGGCGAGGTCGCCGGCAAAGAGCGCGACACCGATCGCCAGCACGACGCCCGCGATCGCCGCGAGCCGGCTCGCCGCCATCAGGCTCAGCCCGATCAGCACCGGCGCATGCAGAAGCAGGAAATTGGCAGCGATGCCGAGGTTGTCGTCCGCCATGTGACTGGCGCGGGCCGCCGCGGCGACGCCGAGGCCACCGCAGATGCCGGCGGCGACCAGCAGCATGCGGCCGGCCGGAGTGGTGGGAACCATGTCGATCTCCTCATGATCGTTCCGCCTGTCCTGCGACAAAGCATGCGAAGTTTCCACTTGCACTTGGTCGCAGCAAGGCACATTGCTCCTGCCGACCGTACCCGCTGGTACGGAACTCTGTTGCGGCGCCGCCGTTCGAACTCTCCGACTCCTCCCGGCCGTGCGTGTTCGACCCCCATCGGGTGCCGCGGTCCAACCTGGAGTTGATGATGACCACCGTCGCCGTGTCGGCCGACGCCGCGCCCGCCAATCCGCGTTCCCGCGTGATTCTCGCGAGCCTCGTCGGCACGACCATCGAGTTCTACGATTTCTACGTCTATGCCACTGCCGCCGTGCTGGTGTTCCCGCACCTGTTCTTCCCGGCCGGCAACGAAACGACGGCGCTGCTCGCCTCGTTCGCCGTGTTCGGCGCCGCCATGGTGGCGCGGCCGCTGGGGGCCATCTTTTTCGGCCACCTGGGCGATCGCCGCGGCCGCAAGGTGACGCTGGTGGGCGCGCTGCTGACCATGGGTATCGCCACCTTCCTCATCGGCCTGCTGCCGACCTACGCCATGGCCGGCTGGTTCGCGCCGGCGCTGCTGGTGATCCTCCGCCTCGCGCAGGGTTTCGCGCTTGGCGGCGAATGGAGCGGCGCGGCGCTGGTCGCCACCGAGAACGCCCCCAAGGGCAAGCGCGCCGTGTACGGCACCTTCCCGCAACTGGGCGCGCCGATCGGCTTCATCCTCGCCAACGGACTGTTCCTCATCATCGCGGCGCTGCTGCCCTCCGATGACCCGTCGCGGCCCTCGACCGCCTTCCTCGAGTGGGGCTGGCGCATTCCGTTCCTGTTCTCGGTGGTGATGGTGGCGGTGGGCCTGTGGGTCCGGCTGAACCTCGTCGAGAGCGCGGCGTTCGAGAAGACCAGGATCACCGGCAAGGTGCAGCGCCTGCCGCTCGCCGCGGTGTTCCGGACGCACTGGAAGGAGCTGATCCTCGGCACCTTCTACATGCTCGCGACCTACGTGCTGTTCTACCTGATGACGACGTTCTCGCTGAGCTATGGCCGGGCCGCCACCGATGCGGCGCTGCCGGGCCTTGGCTACAGCTACAATACGTTCGTCCTGATGATGATCGTGGGCGTCGTGTTCTTCGGCATCTTCACCCTCGTCTCCGGCCCCTGGGCCGACCGCTGGGGCCGCCGCAAGACGCTGATCTGGGTGACGCTCGCCATTGTGCTCTTCGGCCTCGTCTGGGTGCCGATGCTGTCGGCCGGCTTTATCGGTGTGATGGCCTGGCTGATCCTTGGCTTCACGCTGATGGGCATGACCTTCGGGCCGATGGGCGCGCTGCTGCCGGAGCTGTTCCCGGCAAACGTGCGCTACACGGGCTCGGGCATTTCCTACAACGTCTCCTCGATCCTCGGCGCGGCCGTCGCGCCATTCATCGCGGTGGCGCTGTGGAGCAGCGGCGGCGGCAGCCCGTTCTGGGTCGGCATCTACCTCAGCGCCATGGCGGTGCTGACGCTGATCGCCCTGCTGCTGGGCAAGGAAACCAAGGACGTCGACATCGACGCTTAGGGATTCCGATCCCTCAGTCAGTGCCTTCTCCCCCTGTGGGAGAAGGTGGCCGACAGGCCGGATGAGGGGTCCGCAGACGAAGTCTGCGCGATCGGAGCTATGCGACGAGCGGTGGAGTGCGCTGAGAGATACCCCTCATCCGCCCCGCGGAGACGGCCTTTGGCCGTCTGCCGCTTGCGGGCACCTTCTCCCACAGGGGGAGAAGGCGACCATCGCAGCAATCGCGAAACAAGCGAAAGGCCGGGGATTGCTCCTCGGCCTTTTCTCATCTGTGGCTTACGCCGCCAGCTTCAGCCAGGCCGGGGCGATCGCGGTGCCCTGGCCGAGGCCGTAGCCGAAGCGAATGTTGAGCATGCCGACCGGCTCGACGAGGCGCGCGCCATCGAGGCCGCCCACCTTCTCGACGGCAAAACCCGAGGCCTTGACCAGCTCGGCGACGGCGTCGACCGCGGCGGCATCATTGCCGGCGAGGAAGACGGGGACATTGGCGGTGGCCGAAGCCGGGGTGTCGAACAGGCTGGCAAAGATCGTGTTGTAGCCCTTCACCACCTTGGCGGCGGGCGCTGCAGCCTGCAGTTCCTCGGCGGCGGACGTGGTGTGGCCGATCGAGAGGCCGGAGAAGTCGGCCTTGATCGGGTTGGAGATGTCGATGACGGTCTTGCCGGTGAGCGGCAGGGTCTTGGCCAGCTCCAGCGCCACCGGGAAGGGGAGCGCGAGGATGACGGTATCGGCAGCTGCGACGGCGGACTTGTAGTCGGTGACGGTCGCGCCGACGGTCTTGGCGAAATCGGCGGCGGCGGCAACGTTGGACGCGCCCAGCACCAGCTCGGTTTTGCCGGCGAGACGCTTGGCGAGGCCCTTGCCCATGTTGCCCAGGCCCAGGATTGCGGTGGTCATTTGGAGGAACTCCCTCAGTTGCGGTTTCGATGACCGCTATCTAGCCCTTGGCGTTTCGGTATAGAATTGCCGCCATTCGCGCTTCACTCTTGCAAGGCAGTATCGAATGGCCGAGCTCACCAACCTCGAAACCTTCGTCGCCGCCGTCCGCGCCGGCAGCTTTGCCGGGGCGGCGCGGCTGCTCGGGATCTCGCCGGCCATGGTGGGGCGCCGCATCCAGGCGCTCGAGGATCATCACGGCGCGCGGCTGATCGAGCGCACGACACGTGCGCAGCGGCTGACCGAGCTCGGCGAGAGCTTTTTCGCCCAGGCGGAGACCGTGCTCGAGGCGATGAGCGAGCTCGATGACCTGACACGCACCGAGCCGGGCCGGCTCAGCGGCCGCATCCGGGCGACGGGTCCGGCGACGCTGGGCATCTTCCGCCTCGCCAGCATCGTCGCCCGCTTCTGCGACGAGAACCCCGCGGTGACGGTGGAGCTCAGCCTCAACGACCGCCGCTCCGACCTAATCGCCGAAGGCTATGACCTCGCCATCCGGGTCGGCGAGCTGCAGGCCTCGACCATGATCGCCCGACGGGTGGGGACCTATCGCTTCCGCTGCGTCGCCTCGCCCGCCTACCTCACCGCGTTCGGCGCGCCGGCGACGCCGGAAGAGTTGAGGCAGCATCGCTGCATCCTCAACCTCAACATGACACCGAGGAACCGCTGGCCCTTCATCGGGCCCGGCGGCGCGTCCGTCATTGCCGAAGTATCGGGCGGGCTGCAGATCGACAATGGCGAGGCCCAGCTCGCGGCGGCGCTCGAAGGGGCCGGCATCGTCTACCTGCCGGTCGATCTCGTCGAACGGCCGCTACGGGAGAACCGGCTGGTCGAAGTCCTGCCGCACTGGGACCGGATGACGCTGCCGATCCACCTGCTCTATCCCTCGCGGCGGCTGGTTCCGCGCCGGTTGAGCGCCTTCATGGAAGCCATCGCGGCCGGCCTCAGGGAGTAACTCGACCGGATTAACTCTCCGCACTAACCAAACGACCTGCCCGAGCAGACGAATACTGGCGCCCATCGGCGCAATTTTGTACATTGTGCGAATGAGTACCGTAGTTGGCAGCGTATCAGCATCGGAATACCTGCGCGCGATTCTCGAGCGCGAGGCCGTGGATCATCGGGCCGGCTCGGCCCTTTCGGTCATCACGGACAAGATCGGGCTGCTGTGCGCGGCCTGGGGCGGCAAGGACATCGTCGAGGTCGTACCCGGGGGCGGCTTCGAGAAGGGGATGGCCAACCGCTCGGGCATCAGCACCGACTACATCGTGTGGATCCACACGACATCGCCCCGCCGCATCCCGGAAATCTACGAATCGATGTTCTCGACCTTCGAGCGGCTCGGCCTCAAGCCGATCCGCCGCCACGTGACGCTGGCACTGAACCTCGGCACCCACATCGTCGACCTCTTGCCAGCCAAGCGGCTGTCGATGATCTCGGACATCCACGAGATCTACTCGGCCCGCCGCGCCGCCCCGATCACCACCAATCTCAACCAGCATGTCCTCGACAGCCACGAGGCCGACCGGCAGGGCGAGATCCGCATCCTGAAGCTGTGGCGGGACCAGAACGGGCTCGACTTCCCCTCCTTCTATCTTGAGCTGGCGGTCAATGCGGCTCTGAGACGACGACCGGTGGGGGAACTGGCCGACAATGTGTGGGCCGCGCTCGGCTTCCTCGAGCGCCTGCTCGTTCCGCGCGCCATGCTCGATCCGGCGAACGCCGCCAACATCGTTTCGGACGAGCTGACCACGGCGCAGAAGCGATCCATCGCGCTCGCGGCGACCTCGGCCCGCAACGGCCGGCCCTGGTCCGATATCGTACGCTGAGCGACAAGCATCGCTTAAGCCGAATTGCGCTATGATCTCCGGGCCCTCGGGGGAGGAGACGATGTTCGACCACAAGGAAACGCTGTTCCACGTCGCAAGCCTGCTCGCGCGCCAGCTCGCCAATGGGCTGCGCGAGGCGCTGGCGCCCTATGGCCTGCACCCGGCGCAGTTCACTGCGCTCAGCGAGATCGCCCAGCGCGAGGGGCTGACGCAGGCCGAGCTGGTCATAAGGCTCGATCTCGAGCAGCCGGGCGTCGCCCGCACCCTCACCGGGCTCGAAGCCGAAGGCTGGATCGAGAAGTCATCCCTCGGCAAGGGCCGGGCGCAGGGCCTCTACCTCAGCGCCAAGGCCAGGGACGTGCTTCCGCGCGCCGCCGAGGCTGCCGCCGACGCCGACCGGCAGGCGCTCGCCTCCTTATCGCGGACGGAAGCAGCGCTATTGATCGACGGGCTCAGCGAACTCGCCGCTGCCAACCGGGCCTAGCGCCCACCTCCCACGCCCCCTTGCGCGGCCGGAGCTTTCCCCCTATACACCCGGCTTCTTCGACGGGCCGCCCGGCCAAAAGGCATGCCGTGGCAGTTCGAATGCTGGCTCTTTGGAGCCGCCTCTAACCAGGACAGCAAAATGCCAAAGATGAAGACTAAATCGGGCGCCAAGAAGCGCTTCAAGATGACTGCGACGGGCCGCGTTAAGGTCGGCGTCGCAGGTAAGCGGCACCGTCTCCTTAGCCACGACGCCGACTACATTCGCTCGCATCGGGGGACCAAGATCCTCAAGAAGGGCGATGAAGGTCTGGTCAAGTGGTACATGCCGTATAACCGTTAAGGAGCGCCGATAGATGTCACGCGTTAAAAGAGGCGTTACCGCCCACGCCCGTCACAAGAAGGTTCTTAAGGCCGCTTCCGGTTTCTACGGTCGCCGCAAGAACACCATTCGCACCGCGAAGGCCGCCGTCGACAAGGCCGGCCAGTACGCGTACCGCGATCGCCGCGTCAAGAAGCGCAACTTCCGCGCTCTCTGGATCCAGCGCATCAACGCTGCCGTGCGCGATCACGGCCTGACCTACGGTCGATTTATCGACGGCCTCAGCAAGGCCGAGATTGCCGTCGACCGCAAGGTGCTCTCCGATCTCGCGATCACCGAGCCCGCAGCGTTCGCCGCCCTGGTTGCCCAGGCCAAGAAGGCCCTGGGGTATCTCGAGACGATCGAGACCGCCACGCACCAGCGCGTTTCCGCGTAATCGCCTAGCCTTTTCTGAGGCCTCAAGCTAAGCCTTGCGCCGCCCGATCTGTCGGGATGGCGCGGGGCTTTTTCGTTTGGCCCTGAAACACAATTCTCGGAACTGACACATGTCTCTCGACGCCCAGATCGCCACCCTCCGCGCCGAAATCGGCGCTGCCGTCGCGGCCGCCAGCGATGAAGGCGCCATCGAAGCCGTGCGCGTCGCCGCATTGGGCAAGAAGGGCTCCGTCTCCGCCCTCCTCGCCACGCTCGGCGCCATCGCGCCGGAAGAGCGCAAGTCCGCCGGCGCCGCCATCAACGGGCTGAAGACCGAAGTCACGGCGCTGATCGAAGAGAAGGCCGCCGAACTCGCCAAGGCCGCGCTCGACGCACGCCTCGCTGCCGAGCGCGTCGACGTGACCCTGCCGGTCCGCCCCGCGCCGACCGCCGAAGGCCGCATCCATCCGGTCAGCCAGGTGATCGACGAAATCACCGCGATCTTCTCGGACATGGGGTTCTCGATCGCCGAAGGGCCCGATATCGAGACCGACTGGTACAACTTCACCGCGCTGAACTTCCCCGAGGGGCATCCGGCGCGCGAGATGCACGACACCTTCTTCATGGCGCCCTCGCCCGATGGGGTGAAGCGCGTGCTGCGCACCCACACCTCGCCCGTGCAGATCCGCACGATGCTGAAGTCCAACGAGAAGCCGGCGGCGCCCTACCTCACCCCCGCGATCGATCCGCCGATCCGCGTGGTGATGCCGGGCCGTACCTACCGGCATGACTCGGACCAGACGCACACGCCGATGTTCCACCAGGTCGAAGGCCTCGTCATCGACAAGAGCTCGCATATCGGCCAGCTCCGCTGGGTGCTCGAGGAGTTCCTCAAGGCCTTCTTCGAGGTCGAGAACGTCACGCTGCGCTTCCGGCCGAGCTTCTTCCCGTTCACCGAGCCGTCGATGGAAGTCGACGTGCAATGCGACCGCTCGGGCGCCGAGGTGAAGATCGGCGAAGGCAATGACTGGCTGGAGATCCTCGGCTGCGGGATGGTGCACCCGAACGTCTTGCGCAATTGCGGGCTCGACCCCGATGTCTACCAGGGCTTCGCCTGGGGCATGGGGATCGACCGCATCGCCATGCTGAAATACGGCATGAACGACCTGCGCGCCTTCTTCGACGCCGACAAGCGCTGGCTCGACCATTACGGCTTCCGCCCGCTCGACCTGCCGACGCTGTTCGGGGGGCTGAGCAGCTGATGTCGACCCCTCTGCCGCAATACGCGAACGCGGTGCAGTTCTCGTTCGGCGACAGCCCGGCGCTGGCCGACGAATTGCTGGCGCTCGTCCTCGCGGGCACCAAGACCGCAACCTGCGGCGCGGTGCGTGACTACGGCCCGGGCAAGGAAGCGATGCCCGAGATTGGTCGTCGCGATGTCGTCCTCGACGGCGCTGGCAGGCCCGCCGCGGTGATCGAGACGATCTCGCTCGACGTCCGCCGCTTCGCCGATGTGCCCGAAGCCTTCGCGCTGGCCGAAGGCGAGGGCGACTTCGCCGCCTGGCGGGCCGGCCACGTCGCATACTTCGAGCGCAATGGCGGCTGGTCGGAGGACCTTGAGCTGGTCTGCGAGCGCTTCAAGCTGATCGAGGTTTTCCCCCGATGAGCCTCCAGCCCCCCATCGCCCCCGGCGCACCGGACCTCTGCACCTTCGTCGTCACCGACATCGAGTCGGACGGGCATAACCCGCTCGAATCCTCGATGCTGAGCTTTGCCTCGGTGGCGGTGGATGTCACCGGCAAGGTGATCTCCGAGTTCGAGGCCGTGCTCAACCCGCGCGCCGATCGCGTCCCCGATCCCAACACCATGGCGTGGTGGGCGACCCAGCCCGAGGCCTACAAGTGGGCAACCACCAATCCGGAAGCCCCGGAAGTGGTGATGCCGCGCTATGCCGACTGGGTCGAGTCGCTGCCCGGCTTCCGCGTCTTCGCGGCGGCGCCGATGATCTTCGATGGTCCGTGGATCGACCACTACCTCTGGGCCTTCGCCGGCACCCGCGTCCTCGGCGGGCCCTACAAGACCCGGCAGATCTTCCGCGGCGGCGGCATCTGCCTCTACACGATGGCCGGCTCCCTCCGCGGCGCCGAGTACACCAAGTGGGGCATGCAGCGCGTGCCGCCCGAGTGGTACGGCCACATCGAACACACCCACCGCGCCATCGACGACGCGCGCGGCTTCGCCAACGTGTTGGCCAAACTTTTCGAGATCAGCGGCTCGTTGCCGTACATCGAAGCGACCGAGAGCATGTACAAATGAAGTTCACCCTCGACTGGCTCAAGGAGCACCTCGACACCACCGCTTCGGCCGAGGAGATCGGCAAGGCGCTGACGATGATCGGGCTCGAGGTCGAAGAGATCGTCGACCCGGCCGAAAAGCTCAGGCCGTTCGTCGTCGCGCATGTGGTGGAGGCCAAGCCCCATCCGAACTCGGACCATCTCAACCTCTGCAAGGTCGATGCCGGTACCGGCACCCTGATCGATGTCGTCTGCGGCGCGCCCAACGCCCGCACCGGCATGAAGTCGGTGTTCGCCTTCCCCGATACCTACATCCCGGGCAAGGACTTCACGCTGAAGGCCGGCGTCGTCATCCGCGGCGAGCCGTCGAACGGCATGCTCTGCTCGGCGGCCGAACTCGAACTCAGCAACGACCATGACGGCATCATCGAGCTCCCCGCCGATGCGCCGATCGGCGTGCCCTATGTCGATTACGCCAAGCTCGGCAACACGGTGATCGACATCTCGATCACCCCCAACCGCGGCGACGCCACCGGCGTCTATGGCGTGGCGCGCGACCTCGCGGCGTTCGGCGTCGGCACGCTCAAGCCCACCGACATGTCGCCGGTGCCGTCGAAGGGCCCGAGCCCGATCCCGGCGCTGCCGCACCAGTTCGCCGAGGGCGAGCCCAAGGCGATCCGCAAGTTCGCCGGGCGCTACTTCAAAGGCATCAAGAACGGCCCGTCGCCCGACTGGCTGCAGCAGCGCCTGCGTGCCGTCGGCCTCCGCCCGATCAACGCGGTGGTCGATATCACCAACCTGGTGTCGCTCGGCTGGGGCCGGCCGCTCCACGCCTATGACGCCGACAAGATCGTCGGCAAGGCCGTGCTGCGCAACGCCCGGACCGGCGAGGAGTTCGACGCGCTCGACAACAAGATCTACACGCTCGACAACACCATGACGGTGATCGCCGACGATCTCGGCGCGCTCTGCCTCGGCGGCGTCATGGGCGGCATCCGCTCGGGCACCACCGACGAGACGGTGAACGTCCTGATGGAATGCGCGAGCTGGGACCCCGACCTCATCGCGCAGACCGGCCGCAAGACCGGCATCGTGTCGGACGCCCGCTATCGCCTCGAGCGCTCGGTCGATCCGGCGCTCACCGAACCCGGCCTCGAGCTCGCCACAAGGCTGATGCTGGAGCTGGTGGGTGGCGAAGCCATGGAGCCGGTGATCTCGGGCGAGGACGTGTTCCCCAATACCGTCGTCGAGTTCCCGCTGTCGGAAGTCGAGCGCCTCACCGGGCTCGAGACCTCTGCCAGCGAGATCGAAGCCATCCTCGGCCGCCTCGGCTTCAGGCTCGAAGGCACGGGCCTCACCCGCATGGTGCATGTCCCGTCCTGGCGCCCCGACGTCACCATGAAGGCCGACCTCGCCGAGGAAGTGATGCGCATGGTCGGGGTCGACAACGTCCCCACCGATCCGCTGCCAAGGCTCAACCACGTGGCGCCGCGCATGCTGACGACGCTGCAGAACCGCCGCCGCCTCGCCCGCCGTACCCTCGCGGCCCGCGGGCTCGACGAAGCGGTGACCTGGTCGTTCATTCCGGAAGACCAGGCGGTGCGCTTCGGCGGCGGCAAGCCCGAGCTGAAGCTCGCCAACCCGATCGCGTCCGAACTCACCGACATGCGGCCCTCGCTGCTGCCGGGCTTGCTCGGCGCGGCACAGCGCAACACCAACCGCGGCTCGAGCGAGCTCAAGCTGTTCGAAGTCGGCCAGGTGTTCCACTCGGTGCAGCCCGAGGGCCAGCGCACCTATGCCTCAGGCATCCGGCTCGGCGGCTCGCGCCATTGGCAGTCGGCGAACGGCAAGGTCTCGGTGTTCGACGCCAAGTCGGATATCGCGGCGCTGCTCGACGCCATGGGCCATGACATCGACAAGCTGCAGCTGGTGGCCGAGCCCGCATCCTGGAGCCATCCGGGCCGCGGCGGCCGCATCCAGCTGGGGCCCAAGGTGACGATCGGCTGGTTCGGCGAAGTCCATCCGTCCGAACTCGAGAAATTCGACGTAACCGGCCCCGTCGCCGCGTTCGAGCTCGATCTCGACGCCATCCCCGAGCCGCGCCGGAAGCCGACGCGCTCGAAGCCGGCGCTGAAGCTGAGCGACCTGATGCCGCTGAGCCGCGACTTCGCCTTCCTCGTCGACCGCTCCGTTCCGGCCGCGACGATCCTCAAGGCCGCGCGCGGCGCCGACAAGGCGCTGATCACCGATGTCGGCGTGTTCGATGTGTTCGAAGGCAAGGGCGTACCCGAGGGCAAGAAGTCGGTCGGCATCGCGGTGACGCTCCAGCCCACCGACAAGACCCTCACCGACGAGGAGATCGAGGCTGTCGGCCAGAGCGTCGTCGCGGCGGTCACCAAGGCCACCGGCGGCACGCTGCGCGCCTGATGATGCAGATGGCCGCCGCACGCATCCTCGCATCGGCGGTCATCCTCGTAGCGCTGGGGCTGAGCCCGGCGCTCGGGTATGCCACTACGCACGTGCTGCTGGGGCTGGCGGCGGTGGCCGTGCTCGTTCTGGTTGCAGCCTCGGCCGAGCGTACGGCACACCCCACCCCATCCCTCCCCGTCAAGGGGAGGGTGCCGGCCGGTGGGGATTCCACCATCTCGCCACAAGCTCAGGACGGCACCTCCCCCTTGACGGGGGAGGGTGGGAGGGGGTGGGCCCTGCACGCGATGCTTGACCGCGCCACGTTCCTCTTCGCCCTCGCCTTCGGCCTCATCGCCCTCTCCGCCCTCATCACCATGCGGAGCCCGGCGGACCTCCTCCCGCTCCTCGGCTTTTCCGCCCTGCTCTTCCACGCCCCCCTCGCCCGCCTCGTCGGCGGCATAGACCTCTCCCGCTTCGCCATCCTCGGCGCCCTTGTCGGCCTCGCCACCGCGCTGTTCTACCGCTACGGCCTCGGCATGAACCGCGCCGCCGAAGGCTTCTGGCTCACGGACCCCTATCGTCTCGCGGTCACGACACTGCTCTGCGCGACGCTCGGCCTCGGCACCTGGTTCAGCCGCACCAGCGCCTCCGCCCCCCTCCCCCTTGAGGGGAGGGGCCGGGGGTGGGGGTCCATCGGTGATCACCGGACCAGCCCCTCCCTCGATTCCTCCCCTCAGGGGGGAGGGAGTATCTGGCGCTGGCTCAGCCTCATCGGACTCGTCGCCGCCATCGGGGTGATCCTCCTCACCGGCTCGCGCACGGCGCTGCTCGGGCTGCCGGCGCTGCTCTTTGTCACCGCACTCTGCTTCGTGCGCCGCCCGGTGCTGATCGGCGCAGTGATCGCTGCCACCGCGGCAGTCGTCGCCGCCATCCTGTTCGTCGAGTTGCCGGGCACGGCGCGGACGCGCCTGATCGACGTCGCGCTCCGCATCGCGGAGGGGGGCACGGTCAGCGACGCCGCCATCAACATCCGGCTCGGGCTCTATCGCGCCGGGACCGAGCTGTTCACCGCCAACCCGCTCGCCGGCCTCGGCTGGACCAGCGCCATGATGGAGCCGGTGCGCGCGCTCCTGACCCCCGAGCAACTGAGCTGGGGCCAGGTCGTCCATCTCCATAACGATGTGCTGCAGTTCGCCGTCTCGGGCGGCGTGCTCGGCCTCGCGGCCTGGGCACTGATCCTTGCCGCGCCGATCGTCGGCTATCTTCGGCTGCCGCGCGAGGACCGCTCCCCGCAGCGCCTCCATGCCCTCCTGGTGCTGGTCACCGGCGCGCTGGTGCTGGGCCTCCCCGACACCTTCCTCGCCGCGCCGATGACGCTCACGATCTACGTGGTGCTGTCGGCGGCGATCGTGGGCCGTCCGGGCTCCCCTCCCCCTTGAGGGGAGGGGCTGGGGGTGGGGGTCCATCGGTGATCACAGTACGACCCCCTCCCTCGATCCCTCCCCTCAAGGGGGAGGGAGGCGGGGCCCCGTTGGGTCGAGCCCCTACCTGTTCGGCCGGCTATCGATCATGCCGCCCTTGGCGGCCGCATCGATCGCCTCGATCTCCTCGGCACTGAGCTCGAGGTTGTCGAGCGCCCCGAGGCAGTCCTTGAGCTGCTCAAGCGTCCGCACCCCGATCAGCGCCGAGGTCACTTCCTTCTTCCTGAGCACCCAGGCGAGCGCCAGCTGCACCATGGTCTGCTTGCGCGCGTCGGCGATGGCGCCGAGCTTTTCCACCGCCTCGAGGATGCGCGGCTCGAGCCGGCCGGCGTTGAGCGAGTAGTTCTCCGAGGCGCGGGTGCCTTCGAGATCGCCCTTCAGCTTGTTGTACTTGCCCGACAGGATCCCCTGCTGCAGCGGCGAGAAGGCGATGATGCCGACCCCCAGCTCGGCACAGGCGGCCATGGTGCCGTCCTCCTCGATCCAGCGGTTGAGGATCGAGTAGTTCGGCTGGTGGATCAGGCAGGGCACGCCCATGTCCTTGAGGATGCCGACCGCCTCGCGGGTCTGCTTTTCGGGATACATCGAGATGCCGACATAGAGCGTCTTGCCCTGCCGGTAGAGCTGCGCCAGCGCGCCCATGGTCTCCTCGAGCGGGGTCTCGGGGTCATAGCGGTGCGAGTAGAAGATATCGAAGTACTCGAGCCCCATGCGCTTCAGGCTCTGGTCGGCCGAGGCGATGATGTACTTGCGCGAGCCGCGGTCGCCGTATGGTCCCTCCCACATGGTCCAGCCGGCCTTGGACGAGATGATCATCTCGTCGCGATAGGGGCGGAAGTCGCGCGCCATCACGTCGCCGAACAGCTCCTCGGCGGCGCCCGGCGGCGGGCCGTAGTTGTTGGCGAGGTCGAAATGGGTGACGCCCTTGTCGAAGGCGTAGCTCAGGATCTCGAAGGCGCTGGGATAGTCGCGCGTGCCGCCGAAATTCTGCCAGAGCCCCAGGCTGATCACCGGCAGCTTCAGCCCGGAGCGCCCGGTGTACCGATACTGCATGCTGCCATAGCGAGCATCGCTGGCCCGATAGGTCATTTTCGTTCTCCCCGTTCTGGTGATTTGCCCGGGAGCGCGCGCGGATGCTACACCGCCGCCGATGTCCGAGCTTGAAGAAATCGCCGCGAACCTGCCCGATCAGCCGAACCGATACAAGGTTCTGGCCCTGTACAAATTTGCGGATCTCAAAGATTGCGCCGGGCTGAAGCCCGAGCTCGCCGAGTTCTGCTGCGCACGCAAGATCCGCGGCACCTTCATCCTCGCCCCCGAAGGCATCAACGGCACCGTCGCCGGCACGCCCGAGGCGATCGACGAGCTGATGGCGTGGTTCGAAACGGCTCCGCTCTGGGCCGGCCGGCTCGCCGGGGCCGAAGCCAAGTTCTCCGGCGCCAGCGAGATGCCGTTCCTCAGGATGAAGGTGCGGCTGAAGCCCGAGATCGTGACGCTGCGCGCGCCCGAGGCCGATCCGAACCGGATCGTCGGCACCTATGTCGAGGCGCGCGACTGGAACGGGCTCATCAGCCGCAACGATGTGACCGTCATCGACACGCGCAACGACTACGAAGTGGCGCTCGGCACCTTCGCCAATGCCCGCGATCCCCAGACGCAAAGCTTCACCGAGTTCAAGGACTACGTCGCCACGCTCGATCCGGCGCGGCACCCCAAGGTGGCGATGTTCTGCACCGGCGGCATCCGCTGCGAGAAGGCCTCGGCCTACATGCTGTCGCAGGGCTTCAAGGAAGTCTTCCACCTCAAGGGCGGCATCCTCAAATACCTCGAGGCCGTCCCTGCAGAGGATAGCCGCTTCAACGGCGAGTGCTTCGTCTTCGACGAGCGTGTCTCGGTCACCCACGGCCTCCACGAGGGCGAAGCCGTCCTCTGCCGCGCCTGCCGCAACCCGATGCTGCCGCACGAAGCCGTCGGCTCGCTCTGCCCCGATTGCGCCGAAGCCGCCCCCGCCGGCGCCTCCGAGCGCGAACGGCAGATGGAGCTGGCGCGAGTGCGGGGCGAGGCGCACCTCGGTGACGACGCAGCCGAGGTTGCGGCGCGCAACAAGGCGGCGAAGCTGGCACGGAAAGAAGCGTCGCGGCAGTCACAAAGCTGACTCGGGCGGCAGGAGGCGTTCGACCCACAACCACTGAGTGTCATCCCTGGGTGGGCGTTGACTCCCGCCCCACTCCATCAGCATATCCAATGTGACACCCGCCTCAGGGCCCGTTCCGCCCTCTCCCATAAGCCGGACCGATCCATGGACCTCGATCAGATCAGGACTTTCGACCGGATCGCGCAGGATCTGAGCTTCACCAAGGCCGCCGCGAGGCTCAACGTCACGCAGGCCACCGTGTCGATGCGCATGCGGGCCCTCGAGGACCTGCTCGGCGTGCCGCTCTTCCATCGCGGCCGCAACATCCAGCTCACCGACCAGGGGATGACCTTCCTCCCCTACGCGCGCCGCATCCTCCAGGCGGCGCAGGAGGCGAAGGAAGCGCTGCGCCGGGTCGAGCGCGGGCGCGTCTCGATCGGCTCGCTCCGCAGCCTCGTGTCGCCGCTCATCACGGAATCGCTGCTGCGCTTCCAGGAGAAGTATCCGGCGGTCGATGTGGTCATCAACGAAGGCCGCCAGAGCCAGATCGCCGCGATGCTGCGCGAGCGTGACATCGAGCTCGGCATCCTCTGCTGGCCCAACCTCGATCCACTGATCACCGACCTTGTGCCCCTGTTGGTGATGCGCGAGCGCGTGCCGATGGTGACGACACCGCAGATTGCCGCCGAACTTGGGCTCGAGCCGAGGATGGAGGAGGTGCTGAAGCGCGTGCCGCGGCTCATCTCGATCAACTGGTGGCAGGTCTACCCGGACGCCGCGCTGGCGCTGTTCCGCCGCGCGCCGGTCTCGGTGGAGCTGCCCACCGGGCCCGCCCGCCGCATCGCCATCCGCGGCGAAGGCGTGGGCTTTTTCGTCTACTCCGCGGTCGCCGACGATATCGCCGCGGGCCGCCTCACCGAGATCCGCCCCTCCGACGTCGATCCGGTCCACCGCGACATCGCCATGGTGGTCCGCAACGCGTCGGTACTCGACCGCGAGATGCTGCGCGACTTCGCCACCGAGATCGCAGCGGAGTGCGTGAGGAACGGCACCATCCTCGAATCGAGCCTGCTGCCGCCAGCGGTGAACGCGGCTTGAGGGGAACGCCAGATGACCCCACAGGAACTCCAGCGCCAGTTCTACGAAATGCTGCTCGAGAGCCAGTTCTGGTCGCCCGGGCAGCTCGCCGACTACCAGCGCAGCCAGATCGAGCAGCTGCTGCGGCACGCCCGCCGAAATGCGCCCTTCTACGAAACCCGGCTCGATCCGGTGTTCCGCGCCGACGGCAGCATCGACTGGAACCGTTGGCACGAGCTGCCGATCGTGCGGCGCGCCGACATGGTGGCGCATCGCGAAGCAATGCTGGCCCGCGAACTGCCGCCCGGCCACGGCGCCACCTCGGTTATCGGCACGTCCGGTTCCACCGGCCTGCCGATCGAGATCACGGTCAACTCGCTCACCCGCATCGCCAATAACGGGTTCCGCTGGCGCCTCCACGGCTGGCAAGGTCTCGACTGGTCCAGGGTCCTGATGTCGCGGCTTGGCGATGGCGACCACATGCAGCGCTGGCCGGAAGGCGAGACGGCCGGCGTGTGGGGCCCGCCCTGGGACGACTCGGCGCGCCACGGCCACCTGTTCCGCATCAGCCGGCTGTTCGACACCCCCGCCGTGCTGCGGTTCTTCACCGAAAGCGGCGCCAGCTACCTCAATGCCGGGCCCAACATGGCGCACATCAACGCCATCGATGCCCGTCGCCTCGGGCTCTCGGTCGCCATCGATGCGGTGCTGGCGCAGGGCAATGTCGTGCGCGAGGCGGACCGGGCCGCGGTCCGCGACGTATTCGGAGCCAAGCTCATCGAGCATTACAGCTCCAAGGAAGGTGGGCAGATGGCCCATCCCTGCCCCGAGGGCACCCTGCATGTGAACGCCGAGGGCTGCCTTGTCGAGATCCTCGATGGAGCCGACCGCCCCTGCGCCGCGGGCGAGACCGGCCGGGTCGTCGTCACGCCGTTCTTCCAGACCGCGCAACCGCTGATCCGCTACGAACAGGGCGACTGGGCCACGGTGGGCGAGCCTTGCCGTTGCGGCCGCCACTCCCCGGCCATCAAGGCCGTCCGCGGGCGTTCGATCGCCATCTTCCAGCACCCGGATGGCCGCTCGGTCGCCAACCTGATGCCGGACGAGACTGCCGGACTGCTCGGGAGCAGTTTCTGGCAGCTGGCGCAGGTGGGGCCCAATGCCTACGAGATGCGCTACATCCCGGCCGACGACGCCGTTCTCGGCGACGAGGACCGAGTGCGGCAGCTCTTTGCCGACACGTTCTTTGCCGATGCCGAGCTGCAGTTCACCCGCACGCACGACATCCGGCTCTCGCAGAGCGGCAAGCTCGCCGACTATGTCAATGAATGGCGGCCGGTGAACTGAGCACCGGCCGCTGATCGCGTGCGCGGATCAGGGAACGTAGGCCTCGCAGACGCCTTCGGTCTCGGTCGGACCGTTCCAGTAGAAGCCGGCGTCCTCGCACGCTGTCTCGTTGTCGAAGTCGCTCGGCTCGACACTGGTATCGGCCATGAGGTTCCCCGCCGCGCCGAACAGGTCGAGCACGCGGTTCGGCGGATCGTCCTGGCGGTGACGGTCGATGAGGCTCTTGTCCGGCTCGCCGAAGTAACCCTTGAGGCCGATCTTGGCGCTCCAGGCTCCGGTGTCGTAGCCGCGGACTTCGCCGGTGCCCGAGAGCGGGAAGCCGAGCCCGGCGAACTGGTACTCGGTGCCGAGCTTCAGCGACTCGCTGCCCAGGATCGTCGCGGCGCCGATGCTGATGCGCCAGTCGTCGGTGGGGTAGAAGGCGAGATCGCCCATGGCGAAGAAGCCGTCATCGTCGGTGAGCAGCGCATCGTCGTAGTCGATGCTGGCCCAGCCGAGCCAGCCTTCGAGGCTGATGCGGTCGAGATAGAGTTCCGCCTCGGGGCCGACTGCCGCGAGGGTCGCGCCATCGGCGAGGACGACGCCGGCCGTGACGCCCAGCAGGTAGGAGCTCGGATCGCGGGTGAAGAAGTGCAGCGCGCCACCGGCGGCCCACTCGCCATCGACGCTCTGGAAGCCCAGGTCACCCTGGATGCCGAAGCTGTCGCCCACCGGGACGGACACCGAGCCGCCGGCGCGGAAGATCGCGCTGTCGGGGTCGGTGATGCCGCCGAGCGCCAGCTCGATCTTGCCGTTCGGACCCGACACGGCCGGGGCGACGAGGGCGACGTCCTCGTCGGCAATCAGGCCGGGCGAAAGGATGAGGTCGGCGGCGCGGATGGCAGAGCCGAACGACACGGTAAACACACTGGCCAGCAATGCGGCCTTGGTCATGCGCAAGATCGACATAAGAATTGAGCCCCAAACACTCTATGGCGCGACTGTGCCACCGGCGCCTGTAAACGGGCAAGATCAGTACTTACTCTACTAGGTGTTTTGCACGATCAAGTTGCCGAATAGCTGCAGTATGCAGTTGGATGACGATGGCGTGCTCGTTTCGCCGGTTTCGCACCGGACTACCCAGCCGCAGCGCGCACGGCTAATAGAGGGGCAATTCCTCCCAGGACTCCACATGGCCGAGCGCACTTTCGACTTCATCATCTGCGGCGGCGGATCGGCGGCTTCGGTCGCGGCCATGCGGCTGGTGCGCGACTACGGCTTTTCGGTGCTGATGATCGAGCGCGGGCCGCGCTCCACCAACCGGATCATGGCCATGCCGGCGGGCTACATGAAGTATCTCGCGAAAGACACCTTCCTCGAGATGCACAGGACGGTGCCGCAGCCCCAGCTCGGCGGGCGCGCGCCGATCGTGCCGGTGGCCAAGGCGCTGGGCGGCGGCAGCGCCGTCAATGCCATGGTCTACATGCGCGGCCAGAAGGAGGATTACGACGGCTGGGCGGCCGAACTCGGCAACGCACCCGACTGGAGCTACGAGGACCTGCTGCCGCACTGGACCAGCCTCGAGCACAATGCCCGCTTCAACAACCGCTATCACGGCATCGGCGGAGCGCTGAGGGTCGCCGAGCCCGGCTACATCTCCGACACGACCGAGGATTTCCTCCTCGCCGCGCAGGGGCTCGGGCATCGCTACAACCCCGATTTCAACGGCGAGCGGCAGAACGGTGTGGGCATCATGCAGCACACCTATGGCCAGTGGGGCCGCTACCGGCGCCGGTCCGACGCCAAGAAGGCGTTCCTCGATCCGCTGCTGCGCGACAAGCGCCTCACCATCGTCACCGGCGCCCGGGTCGACCGCATCATCATCGAGAACGGCCGGGCGGTGGGCGTCGCCTATGATCGCGGCGGCGATCCGCACGAGGCGCGGGCCGAGCGCGAAGTGCTGGTCGGCGCCGGCACCTACAATTCGGCCAAGCTCCTCATGCTTTCGGGCATCGGTCCCGCCGACCATCTCGGCGATTTCCAGATCCCTGTTGTCGCCGACCTCCAGGGCGTGGGCGAGAACCTCATGGACCATCACGAGGTCCCGGTTATCGCCACCACCAAGGGCAGGTCCGGCTATTTCGGCCAGGACACCGGCTGGCCGATGATCCGCAATGGCCTGCAATACATGCTGTTCAACTCGGGCCCGGTGACCACCACCGGCATCGAGTCGTGCCTGTTCTACGATCCCGACGGCGGCGACCGGCCGACCATCCAGCTCTATTGCGCGCCCATCGTCTACCAGGACCGGGACGTGTCGAAGGCCAAGCCCACCTGGGGCGTGACGCTGACCTCGTGCCTCCTCCGCCCCAAGGCGCGCGGCACGGTGCGCCTGCGCTCGGCCGATCCGGCGGCGCAGCCGCTGGTCGACTGCAACTTCTTCGGCGACCCCGAGGATTTGCGGCTCACCCTCGCCTCGATGCGCCATGCGCGACGCATCCTCGAGACCGAGCCGTTCCTCTCCAGGATCAAGGAAGAGATCCTGCCGGGCCGCGATGTCACCGACATTGCCGGCATGACGCGCTTCGCCCAGGAGACGGTGAAGACCAACTACCACCCGTCCGGCTCGCTGAAGATGGGCCGCGACGACGACCCGATGGCGGTGGTCAACCAGCGCCTCCAGGTCCGCGGCGTGGACAACCTCCGCGTCATCGACTGCTCCATTATCCCCGCCATTCCCTCCGCCAACACCAATGCCATCGCGATGGCCATCGGCAGCAAGGCGGCAACCCTGATCGCAGCGGACCACGGAAAATGATCGAGATCGTCGACCTCCCCGAAATGACGGCCATCGGCATCCTCGTCGAGGCCCACTGGAACGAGTTGCCGCGGGCCATTCCCGCCGCGTGGACGCGGCTGTTCGAAACCGACACCGGCGCGCAGAATTTCCTCGAGGTCTCGATCTCGCGCGAGAACGGCTTCTATCGCGAACTGGTCGGCTACCTCGCCGCCAAGAAGACGGAAGTGCCGCCGGGGATGACGAAGCTCACCATTCCGGCCCAACGCTATCTCCGGCTGATCCATGACGGGCCCCTGCCCGAGATCACGCTAGGCTTCGAAAAGCTCTACGCCCATGCTGCGGTCGCCGGGCTCAAGTCCACCGACTACAAGCTCGATTTCGGCTACCTGCCGGGCCTGCCCGACGGCCGGCACGAGCTGCATGTCGCGCTCGAACCCGAACCGCTGAAGCTCGCCTGACGCGTTGAGGGCGGGTTCACCCCGCCCGGACCATAGCGAGCAGCACCGGAGATGCCCCCATGTACCAGCCACCCGCCTTCCGCGAGACCGATATCGCCACCCAGCAGGCGTTCATCGTCGCCCATCCGCTCGGGCTGCTGGTTTCTGGTGGCGAACCGGGGCTGCTGGCGAACCCGATCCCGTTCCTGCTCTATCCGGACGAAGGCGCGTTCGGCACGCTGCGCTGCCACATGTCGCGCGCCAATCCGCAATGGAAGGCGTTGAGCCAAAGCCCTGATGCGCTTGTGGTCTTCCAGGGCACCGAGCACTACATCACGCCCAGCTGGTACCCACAGAAAGCGGTCGACGGCAAGGTCGTGCCCACCTGGAACTACGCCATCGTCCAGGCCCGCGGCGCTGCCCGCATCATCGATGATGCCGCATGGCTCCACGCCAACGTCTCCGCCCTCACCGACCGGCACGAGGGCAGCCGGCAGAAGCCGTGGGCGGTTTCCGACGCACCGGACGCCTTCATTGCCAGCCAGCTCAAGGGCATTGTCGGTATCGAGATCGAGATCGCGGCGATCGACGCCAAGTTCAAGGCGAGCCAGAACCGCCCCGAGCTCGACCGGGTCGGCGTCGCCCACGGACTTGCAGCCGAAACCGACGCCGAGGCCACGGCAATGCGCGAACTCGTGAAGCAACGCGGCGGGGTTTAGGTGTATTGTCTCCAACCTCGGTAATGCCGATTGGACTGGAGGCTCCCCATGCCCACGCATGACAATGCACCCAAGCCTGACGACAAGCCCAGGCGCTCCGCCAACTTCATGCCGTGGCCGTTCCAGGCCGTGCTGCTCGCGCTGCTTGCGGCGCTGGGCGTGGCGGTCGTCGCGGACTGAGCATGCTTCCGCGAATTGGGCGGGAGTGGTAATCTCCGCTTGGCAGAGTCCTGAGGACTGGAGGCTTCAGATGGCCGTCATCCGCCATGAGAACCTGGACCACCCGCTCGAAACCCAGCACGAGTTGCACCTGTTGCCGTGGCCGTACCTGGCCGCGCTCTTCGTGGTGCTCGCGCTGGTGGTGTTCTTCGTCGTCGCGGTGAGATAGCGGCCGGCCCCGGGAGGCCGGTCGGGTTGCTTGCGCGCAGCGCCGTCAGGCGCTGCCGATAAGGATGCCTGCCGCAAAGACCAGTGCACCGCCCGCCACCACCTGCAGCGCGGCCCGCCAGAACGGGGTCTGCATGTAGCGGTTCTGGATAAAGGCGATGGCCCAGAGCTCGACCACCACGACGAGCGCGGCCACGGTGGTCGCGGTCCAGAAGTGCGGGATCAGGTAGGGCAGCGCGTGGCCGAGGCCACCGACCATGGTCATTGCGCCGGTCACGACGCCGCGCGTTATCGGCGAGCCGCGACCTGTGAGCTTGCCGTCGTCGGCCGCCGCTTCGGTAAAGCCCATGGAGATGCCGGCGCCCACCGCCGCGGCGAGCCCGACGAGGAAGGTCGCCCAGGTATTGCCGGTGGCAAAAGCTGCCGCGAAGACGGGCGCGAGCGTCGAAACCGAGCCGTCCATCAGGCCGGCGAGGCCCGGCTGCACATAGGTCAGGAGGAACTGGCGGTGTTCCTCGCTCTTTTCGGCCTCGCGCTCCTCGGGGCCCAGCGCCTGCTGCTCGAGCCGCTCCGCGAGGTCGGCGTGCTGGCGTTCTTCCACGGCGAGATCGCCGAGAAGTTTTCGGACTTCGGCATCGGTCGTCCGCCGCGCCGCCTCGGTGTAGAAGCTTACGGCCGCCGTCTCCATCTCCCAGGCCAGCTGGCGCACCGCCTCGAGACTCATCGTCTGCATCAGCCACACCGGCTTGCGGGCGAGAAAGCCGCTCACATGTTCGCGCCGGATCGGCACGAGGCGCTTGCCGAACTTTTCCATGTAGAGATCGAGCAGGCGGCGGCGATGGTTCTCCTCCTCGGCCGCCATGCCCTCGAACACCTTGGCGGTTGCCGGATACCGGTCGGCGAGCCGCACCGCGATCTCGGCATAGATCGCTCCGTCCTCCTCTTCCGCCGCCACCGCCAGCGACAGGATCTCGCGTTCGTCGAGCGTGGAGAAATCCCGCCTTTGCGGGGACAGAAGCCGAGCAAACATAACCGTCTAGCCTTTCAGTTTAGAATTATTCTAAACACTGGCGCGACCTCAGGCAACCTCCGTCATTCCCTTCCGTGATGTGGAGCAATGGCCTTCCCTTTGCCGGGGCAGGCTAGCGTCAATGCGCCGGAACGCATGCGGCGGAGCCCGGCCAAATCGATAGTGGAGGACGACATGTTTTTGCGAGCGAGCCTGGCGCTTGGCCTGATTGCGGCCGCGACCCTGCCGGCGAGCGCCCAGAGCGCCACCGAAACCTGGAAGCTGAGCGGGCTGAAGTCGCCCGAGTCGGTGATCTTCGACAAAGCCAACAACCGCCTGATCGTCGGCAACATGGCGACGTTCGGGCCCGATGGCGGCGCCGACGGCTATCTCTCGATCGTCTCGCCCGACGGCGAGCTCGTAACCGAACAGTGGACGACGGGCCTCTCCGACCCCAAGGGCATGGCTATCGTGGGCGACAGCCTGTTCGTCGCCGACTCGAACGGCCTCGTCGAGATCGGGCTCGGCGATGGTGCCATCAAGGCAACGCATCCGCTCGACGGCGCGCAGTTCCCCAATGACGTCACGACCGACGGCAGCGCCATCTACGTCTCCGACCTCATGGGCTCGGCCATCTACCGGTTCGCCGACGGCAAGGCCGGGCAGTGGCTGGTCGATCCCGGCCTCGCCACGCCGAATGGCCTCTTCGTCGACGGCAATGCGCTGATCGTCGGCTCCATGGGTACCGGCATGAAGCCCGACTTCACCTTCGAGACCAAGGGCGGCATCCAGTCGGTCGACCTCGCCAGCAAGGCCATCGCGCCGCTCGATGGCGGCATGGGCGTCGCCCTGACCGACGGCGTCGCGAGGGTCGGCGACAGCCTCGTCTTCGACGACAACCCGGCCGGCACGCTCTACGCCTGGGCCGATGGCACAGCCACCGCCATCACCACCCTCGCCCCCGGCGCCGCCGACCTCTGGGCCGAAGGCAACGTCGTCTACGTGCCCATGACCCAGACGGGCGAACTGATTGCGCTGACCCTTGAGTAAGCACTCCTGCCGATCCTCCCCCGTGCCAACGGGGGAGGGTGACCGGCGAAGCCGGCGGAGGGGCCGCCCCCACGGATTGCCTTGCGGCACCGCCGGGGATAGCCTCCCCGTCGGCCGTTCCAGCCAAACCTGCCGCCGGGTTGAAGGGATCGTATTTCAGGGACCTCTGCGACGACCTCGAGCAACGGTCGATGCGTAATCGGCGGACGTCGGCCACAGGCGAGGTTCGTCATGCCCTTCGGCATCATGCCTTTCACGCGCGCCGGCGTTACCGCTCTCAAGCACGCGGTTCGTGACCATTACCCGCAGATCAAGTCCAGCCACGTGGATGAAGCCCTGGCCTATGCCATCGGCTTCGACACCTATGCGGCGATGCTCCCGGTCCTCGACCTGGCCGAAAAGACGGGCGAGCTGTCAGTGGTCGCCAAGCCGGACTGGTTCATCGTTCGCCTGACCGATCTCGGCTACGATGTCAGCGCGCTCCGCCCGCTGCACACGTTCCTCTGGGGTCTGGTCTTCGACCTGCAGATGGCGAGCGAGCGCAACGAGCGCGCCCGCGTTCTCCTCGCGCCCAAACCGGCCAACGATGGGTAGGCGGATCGGCTAGCCCTTCGCCCGCCGCACCTGCGCCACATAGCCTTCCGCCGAATCCGGCACCTCGGAGCGCAGCCAGTCGCGGAACAGCCGGACTTTCTTCGGCTCCCGCCGCCCCTCGGCGACGATCATCCAGTAGCCCACGTCGCTGTCGACATGGATGTCGAAGGGCCGCACCAGCCGGCCATCGCTCACCGCGTCGGCCGACATCATGCCCACCGCCATCAGCACGCCCTGCTCGGAGATGGCCGCATCGAAGGCGAGCGTGGGGTCGTCGTAGCGCGGCCCGGTGAGCTCCATCGGTGCGATGCCGGCCTTTTCGAACCACGGCTCCCAGGGCAGCATCGAGGAGGTGTCGCGGATCAGCGGCACCCGGGCGAGATCGGCCGGCTGCTTCAGCAGCGCCGCGACCGGCGGCGCTGCCACCGGCCGATAGCGCACGCCGCCGACGAGCTCGGACCTGAGCCCCGGCCAGCTGCCACGCCCGAAGCGGATGCCGGCATCGATGTCGGAATGGGCGAGGTCGATCATCGTCCCCGTCACCACCAGCCGCACCTCGATCTCGGGATGCAGCCGGTTGAACTTGGCGATGCGCCAGATCAGCCAGCGCGAGGCGAACACGCTTCCCACGGTGAGCGTCAGCACGTGCTCGTCGCGCACGGCGAGGCCGGACACGGCATCGGCCAGCGCATCGAAGCCGCCCGTCAGCCGCGGCAACACCTGGCGCAGCGCCGCGGTCGGCCGCAGCCCCTGTGGTGTGCGCTCGAACAGCTCGACCCCGAGCCGCTCCTCGGCGCGCCGCAGGTGCTGGCTGACGGCGCCGGGGGTCACGCCCAGTTCCTCGGCCGCGGGCGCCAGCGCCCCGCGCCGCGCCACGATCTCGATGGCGCGCAGCGCGTTGAGCGGTATGGGAAAGGGGCTGGCCATATAGTTTTTCTATACCCACGTCCAGGTCTTGTCGATTGTTGGGACGCCGCCGTGCAGCCATATCCAGTCGAGTCCCCCGCGAGAGGAGATGTGGATATGCACAAAATCTTCACGACCATCCGCGTCTGGTTCGCCGAAATGCTGGCGACCGAGGTGCCGCAGGATCCGCTGGGCCGGATGAGCCCGCGCGAGCTCGCGGACCTGCCGGTCTACCATCCTCAATCGGATCGCTTCCCCGCCCGGTGCTGAGCCCGGGGTTCATGAGCGGTTCAGCGAGGCGGCCCTAGATCGCTTCCGTCCACCCCAAGAGGGGAGAAGGAAAATGATGATGAGAGACCTGTTCAGAAAGCTCAGGACACGCCCCGCCGCCAAGCCGCAGTCCCGCGACTGGACCTCCACCTGGACGCCGCGCGACTGGGCGGACCTGCCCACCCACCATCCGCGCCGCGAAGACGACGCGCTGTGACGCTGGCGCCGCAGGTGATCGTCCGGCCGGCCCGGTTGGCCGACGCGCGCGACATCGCCGCCCTCCACCACGTCTCGGTGCACCGCCTCGCCGCCGGGTTCTATCCGCGCGAGGTGCTCGAGCGCTGGTCGCCGCAGCCCAGCCTCGGTCGGGCCGAGCGGCTCTACCGCGAGGCGCAGGCGGAGGGCGCGATGACGCTCGTCGCCGAACTGCATGGGCAGATCGTGGGCTTCGGCATCGTGCACCCGACGCGGGACGAGATCTCGGCCTGCTACGTCGCGCCCGAGCAGGCGCGCCGCGGCGTCGGCCACACCCTGCTCACCGCCATGGAGCTGACGCTGGCGGGCGCCGGTCGCCACGTGATCCGGGTGCGCGCCGCGCTCAACGCGCGCAGCTTCTACACCGCGCTCGGTTATCAGGTGACGGGGCGCGGCGAGCACGTGTTCGACGACGGCACGCGCATGGTCGTCACCTATCTCGAAAAGGACCTGTCGCCGCTCGGCCTGATCGGCGAGCAGCAGAGGCGCCGCCACCACTAGCCCCGGTTCACTCGCAGAGGCGGGCCGTGCAGGTCTTGCCGTGGCAGCCGAGGTCGACATGCAGGTGATCCTGGTGCTCGGCATTGGCCTCGGGCCCCAGCACCGTGGTGAAATGCGCGCAGGCGGAGCCGTGCGCGAAGCGCAGCAGCCGCCCCTCGGGCGACAGCGCATCCGACCAGCCGCCCGCGACGCTGACCATGCGGCCATCCTCGAGCTTGAAGCCGACCACGTCGAGCGCATCGGCAAAGGCGTGAAAGCTGAGGTTCCCGTCGCTCCCGCCATTCACCCTGCGGCACATGTAGGAGGTCCCGACGACCACCTCGGCGATACGCGTGTCCTCGCGCGACAGGATGTAGCTGTCGACGGACTCGATCCAGCCGGGCAGCGCCGAGGCCATGCCGCAATCGGTCTCGACCCCGCCGGACACCGGCACCATGCGGCCATTGGCCAGCACGCCCGTCACCGAAAGCGGCGACTGGGTTCCGCATTGGCCATCCCTGATCGGCGGCAGCGCCTTGGCCTCGACGCGCCCGAGCAGTACCGCCGGGCAGGCGGTCTGGTAGACGCGGGGCGGGGCCGGCGGCTTCTGCGGCTCGGGCTTCGGCGGGCCGTAGACTTCCTTGGCTGTCTCAGCGGCGGCAGCCGGCGCCTCCTTTGCAGGCCGCAGGCGCGGTAGCGGCACGACCGGGCCGTTCTCCTCCACCAGTGGCTTTGGACGCGGCAGCGGCGGGCTCGCCTCTTGAGCGAGTGCCGGCAGGCTCAGGAGGATGGCGACGACGGCTGCAACGATCCGCATGGTCCCTGCCAACGCCCTCGCCCCGCCTCGGGTTGCCGTCTCAGGCGCGCCCGAACACGAAGATCATCTCTTCGCTCCGCCCGGGATCGTAATCCGATCCGTCCCAGTCGCCCAGTAGCTCGACAAGCTCCAGCCCGGCCTCCGCAGCGAGGCGCAGGATGGTTTCGCGCGGCGCAAAGCGCAGCTCGCTGACCGAGGCGACGACCTCGCCGTCGGGAAAGCGGTAGCGCTGCTCGAAGCGCAGGCGCTCGCCGTTGCGGGCCAGCACCGTGCCCCATTTCTCGACCTCGCCGCCCTCAGGCAAGGCGATGGTCGTCCGCTCGTAGGTCCAGCGCCTCTCCCAGTCGAGCGCGGGATTGCGCACCTCGAACACGGCGCGGCCGTCCGGCGCGAGGTGGTCGTGCATTACCTTCAGCACGGCAGCGATATCCGCGTCGGTCAGCAGCACCTGGAAGGCGTGGCCGGTCATGATGATCAGGTCGAAGCGCTTGTCCGAGCGGAACTCGCCGGCCGCTGCCTCGAGCCAGTCGATCGCGCCGCCATGCGGCTTCCGCCGCCCTACCGCCAGCATCGCCCCGGCCGGATCGACACCCGTCACCGCATGGCCCGCAGCGGCATAGGCCTCGCACAGGAGGCCCGTGCCGCAGCCGAGGTCGAGCACGCGACTGGGCGCCTGGCCCGCAAGCGCGAGGTAGAAATCGCGGTCGGCGGACCAGCCGCATTCGATGTCATAGAAGGCCGCCATGCGCGGCAGCACATAGTGCTTGTCCAGCATCCCCGTCTCCCTCGCCGCCGTTGGTGCCATGGGCCCGCGACCGGGGCAACCCGAAGGAGAGCGACGCTTCAGCTCGCGCGGTCGATCCTGAGCGTGAAGCAGTTGTTGGTGGCCGAGCGCATGTGAACATAGGCAACATCCGGCCGCGCAAGGATGGCTTCCGCTTCCGCCTCGATGCGCTCGTTCGCCACCACGATCCCGGTGCCGTAGACGATCCTGTCGTCCCGGCCATAGCCGCGCAGGATGCGCCCGCTTCGCGCCCGCCGTTCCCGCTCGGGCAGGCCTGCCTCCGGCACATGCGCCGGGCACGCCTCGGCATGGATGAACACCGGCCCCACCTCGGCATAGGGCTGCGGCGCCGGGAACGGGCGATAGGCAAGGACGAGATAGGGCTCTCCCGCCTCGACATTGCCGAGGCAATGCCGGCACGGCACCCCGTCGCCATCCGATACCCGCCGCTCCGGCACCTGCCCGTTGGCATCGGGCGCCCCGGCCCGGTAGGCCGCAGCAAGCTCGGACGGCATTCCTGAGTAGAGCAGCGTCATGGCGATCTCCTGTTCGACGACGGAGAAGAACCATGGCCGCGGTACCGGCGGCGACCCGGATTTGACCGGCCTCAGGCGACCGGTTTCGTCCATTCCATCAGCACGAAATACGGCACGCGATGGTGCCGTTCGATCGCCGCCGCGGCGGCGTCAGGCGTGGGCATCGGCTCGAGGAAGGCGCGCAGTTGCAGCCCCTCGGCGAGAAACAGCGACATGTAGCGGCTCAGCGGCCGGTGCCAGTTATGGATGCGGATGCCGCGCCACTGCACCCAGTCGGCGCGCTCGGTCATGTAGTGGTCGATGGCGAACTGCTGCTTGCCGTCGGCCCCGTCATGCCAGCCGAGCGGCTGCCCTAGAATGCCGCAGGCAACCGGCTAGCCCGGCCGCCGGAACTCCATGATCCAGTTGGTCTCCCAGGTCGCACCGCCATCATAGGAGAAGGCCTGGCTCCAGCGCGGGGTCGCCGTATCGGTGTCGCGCCAGTCGAACAGCACCTTCACCGGCCGGCCGGCGTCGATGTCATCGCCGGCAAAGCTGCCGCGGCCGTTCTCGAAGCGGCCGAACACCGGCGGCTCCAGCACGCCCTTGCTCGAGTTGATCCAGTATATCGCCCACTCGTCGCGCTCGGGGTTGTAGACGCGCATCGTCATCCCCTTGAAACCCTTGGCGGGGAAGTCGGTCTCGTCGACCGACACCGTGCCGCCCAGCAGCAGTTGCGCGCTCGCATTGCCGATGAACTCGTCCCACTCGGTCGAGCCGACGCCGCGCTCCCTGAGCCGGCGGTTGGTGATCACCCAGTCGCCGTGATTGAACGCGAACCCGCGCTGCGTCTCAGTGCTCATCTCGACCTCCTCGCACCACCCGGCGGCCCTCCGCGGCTATGGCGTGCCCCGGTGATACGACACTAAGGCTGCCAAACCATGTCAGGGTTTAAGGGAGTGGATACGAAACCTGCCGGCGAGGGCCAGACTGGCCCGCCGGCGACGCGACGAGAACGGCCCGGCTATTTCAGGCTGAACGGCGGATACACATCCGTCACCAGCAGATATGCGTAGGCCCAGACGCGCGCCGCCCACCGGCCCACGCCGACGACGAAATCGAACAGCCCGCGCGGGTAGTTGCCGGTGAACAGGATCGCGAACCAGGCGATGATCGTGGCGAAGAAAGCGAGGACGGCCAGCACCACGAGGATGATGTAGTGCGGGATGGCCAGCAGCCATTTCACCAGCGGCAGCCAGCGGTTGAGCGCCATCGCGTCGGGATAGTCGACATCGAGGTGCACCGACTGCGTCTCGTCGGTCGAGGGATACTTGTCCGTCAGCAGGAACAGGTAGGCGCTGACCCGCGCGCTGAAGCGGCCCAGCTCGAGCGCGAAGTCGAACCACCAGCGCGGATATTTCCGCCGGACCACCAGCATCAGCACCGTGGCGATGAACAGGCCCACGGAGATGCCGCCGCCGGTCTGCACCATGTTGCCGGCCGCGTCGGTGTACTGGGTCACCCCGGCATTGGTGATGAGGCCCAGCAGGATCAGGATCGGGATCGCCCAGATGATCCGGAAGAACGTGGTCAGCCGGTTCATCGGGCCGGGATAGTCGACGTCGAACCGCGCTGCGTAACCGCCTTCGTCTGCCATCGTCCTTGTCCTCGATCGCCGTGGAAGCCGCCGCATTTGGGCGCCGTCAGCATAGCACGACCGGCGCCCATGCCACGATATGGCCGCGAGACCCGCACTTCACGCGCTGTTCACGCCCGATAAACCATCTTTGCCCCGCCACACGGCTCTGCTATCAGCCCAGCCAGCGGCGCGTAGCGCGCACCGGGAAGATAGTATGAGCGTGCCCCTCGACCACATCCGCAATTTCTCCATCGTCGCGCATATCGACCATGGGAAATCGACCCTTGCCGACCGGCTGATCCAGACGACCGGCGGGCTCGACCTGCGCGAGATGAAGGAGCAGGTGCTCGACTCGATGGATATCGAGCGCGAGCGCGGCATCACCATCAAGGCCCAGACCGTGCGCCTCACCTACAAGGCGCAGAACGGCGAGACCTATATCCTCAACCTCATCGACACGCCCGGCCACGTCGACTTCGCCTATGAAGTCAGCCGCTCGATGTCGGCCGTCGAGGGCTCGCTCCTCGTCGTCGATGCCTCCCAGGGCGTCGAGGCGCAGACGCTCGCCAACGTCTACCACGCGCTCGATGCCAACCACGAGATCGTGCCCGTCCTCAACAAGGTCGACCTGCCCGCCGCCGACATCCCGCGCGTCAAGCAGCAGATCGAGGACGTGATCGGGCTCGATGCCTCCGATGCGCTCGAAATCTCGGCGAAAACCGGCATCGGCATCGACACCGTGCTCGAAGCGATCGTCCACCGCCTGCCGGCGCCCAAGGGCGACATCAACGCCCCGCTGAAGGCCCTGCTCGTCGACAGCTGGTACGACACGTATCTGGGCGTCGTCGTCCTCATCCGCGTCGTCGACGGCACCATCCGCAAGGGCCAGAAGGTCCGGATGATGGCGTCGGGCGCCACCTACGAGCTCGACCGCGTCGGCGTGTTCACGCCCAAGCTCGTCACCGTCGATAATCTCGGCCCCGGCGAGATCGGCATGTTCACCGCCTCGATCAAGCAGGTGGCCGATACCAATGTCGGCGACACCATCACCGACGATCGCAAGCCCACCGAGCACGCGCTGCCCGGCTTCCGCCCGGCCCAGCCGGTGGTGTTCTGCGGCCTCTTCCCGGTCGATGCCTCCGACTTCGAGGAACTGCGCGAGGCCATGGGCAAGCTCCGGCTGAACGACGCGAGCTTCTCGTACGAAATGGAGACCTCGGCGGCGCTCGGTTTCGGCTTCCGCTGCGGGTTCCTCGGCCTCCTCCACCTCGAGATCATCCAGGAGCGGCTGAGCCGCGAGTTCGACCTCGATCTCATCGCCACCGCGCCGAGCGTCGTCTACGAGATCGAGCTCACCAGCGGCGAGACGATGCACCTGCACAACCCGGCCGACATGCCGGATGTGGTCAAGATCGAGGAAATCCGCGAGCCCTGGATCAAGGCGACGATCCTCACGCCCGACGAGTATCTCGGCTCGATCCTCAAGCTCTGCCAGGACCGGCGCGGCATCCAGCGCAACATGACCTATGTCGGCAACCGCGCCATGATCGAATACGACCTGCCGCTCAACGAGGTGGTGTTCGATTTCTACGATCGGCTGAAGTCGATCTCGGCCGGCTATGCCAGCTTCGACTACACGCTCTCCGATTACCGGCCCGGCGACCTCGTGAAGCTCTCGATCCTCGTCAACGCCGAGCCGGTCGACGCGCTCTCGATGCTGGTGCACCGCAACGCCGCGGAAAGCCGCGGCCGCCAGATGTGCGAGAAGCTCAAGGAGCTGATCCCCCCGCACCTCTTCGTCATCCCGATCCAGGCCGCCATCGGCGGCAAGATCATCGCGCGCGAGACAATCCGCGCCCTCCGCAAGGACGTGACGGCCAAGTGCTACGGCGGCGACGCCACCCGCAAGCGGAAGCTCCTGGAAGCGCAGAAGCGCGGCAAGAAGCGCATGAGGCAGTTCGGGTCCGTGGAGATCCCGCAGGAGGCGTTCATCCAGGCGCTGAAGATGGGGGATGAGTGAGGGTAAATCCACGCCCACCAGCGGCGCCATGGTAGACATTCGTTGATGTGTTGGACTTGGCCATGAGCCTAGGATACTCAGTTGACCCTCGTATCCGGCGAGACGCATTGTTCCATGCAAGTTGGGCGGATATTCGTACCATCGTCATCTGGTGAACCGGCGGGCGATTTGCTTTGGAACTAACCTACGCGACGCCGGAAATTCGATCGGCAACCAATGACGCAAAGGCGGCTCAGAAGATGCTCGGAGATAGCCTGGCGCGCTCCTTTCGGAGTCTGGTCGCCGATATGCGGAACGCCATTCTTCTTGGTGAAGTGCCGGAGGTGCCCGTGCTTGGACAGGCGGACGGCAAGCTCGTATTAAACTATCCGTTGGGAGATTCGGCAGTATTGGTCGCGGAGCCGATCGGTACCGGCGTGATCGACAGGAGCAATTGGGGCGATGTTCACCGCGTCAAGCTTTTGCGAATTCTCGACAAAGAGAAGGTGCTGGCATGACTGAACCCAACTGGTCGTCACCGCCGGGTGAAACCATCGTTCGCCTCATGAGCAGCAAGGAAATTGACGCTGTCGAGCTAGCGGACGCTATGGGCCTGTCCGAGGGCGACTTCGACAGCCTGATCACGGGACAGCGTCGCGTGACAGAAGGCGATGCCGCAGTACTCGCCGCCAATCTGGGTTCGACCGCCCGGTTCTGGCTGGCCCGCGACGCAGCCTATGTTGTGGACAGAGCTCGTCTTGATGAGAACTCACAGGATTCAGAGGCCTCTTGGCTCGAATCCATGCCGACGTCGTCAATGCGCAAGTATGGCTGGCTGCCCAAGGGCATCCGAGCTCCGGATAGGCTCAAGCACGAAATCCTTGGTTTCTTCGGATGCACGACACTGCAGGAATGGGGTCAGCGTTATTCGTCGGGTGTCGGCGCAGTTGCTTTCCGTACGTCCGTGACGCTGGAATCCGATGGTATGGCGACGCTAGTCTGGCTGCGCGCCGGCGAGTTGGCTATTGCTGACCGCGACCTTCCTAAATTTGACCGCACCGCCTTCGAGAAGATGCTTCCGGGCTTGAAGAAGCTCTCGGCCTTCAAACGCCCGTCGGTGTTTCTGCCGCGTCTCATCGAAGCCTGTCGTGCAGTTGGCGTGGCCGTGGCAACAGCACGCACGCCTGACGGATGTCGCGCTAGTGGCGCATCATGGTTCGACCGAGGCGGGAATCCGGTGATTCTGCTCAGCTTCCGCCACATGGCGGAGGATCATTTCTGGTTCACGTTCTTCCACGAGGCGGGCCATGTCGTGTTGCACGGCAAGAACCACATCGATGGTGACGGCGGGCAGGTAATGGGCACCGATGTCGAGAAGCAGGAGCGCGAAGCCAACGAGTTCGCTCAGGATATTCTTTTCCCGGCGGACCTGCGGGAGGAGCTGAATGATCTGGCAATCCGGCCTAAGGCAATTATCGCGATTGCCCGGGAGGCTGACGTCACACCGGGTATCATTGTGGGTCAGCTACAACGCGCCCGCGCCGTGGATCACAGCAAGCTAAATTTCCTCAAGCGGCGCTATCGTTGGAATGAGGACGCCCACGTACCTGACCTTATCGACTAGCCCCTAAAATAGACGAAGTTGGTAGGGCTTTTCTGCCAGTTGCAAAGGCTGTCCTCGAGCACTTGCTTGCCGACCTGGAGATAGTTGTCCAGGTCGTCAACGATCCTTTCGATCTGCTTAGGGGTGCCTTGCGCGTTGGTTGCACCGAAAAGTAGCAGCTTCGCGCCGGACAGTGGTCCAGTCGCACCGACGAAATGCACGCTGTCCGCCTCGATTGGCGCCAAGTCCAGTTTGCCTATCATGGTCAGGAAGTCGAACTTCCCCAGGCGACCGAAACCGTAGACGTCCTTCATTGACCGGTAGAGCTGCGCGAATACGGCAGTGGGCTGTTGGCCTACCGCGTTGTGAACCCTCCGCACTCTTGCATTTATGCCGCCAGGGCCGGTTAGCCATTCGTGGAACGTCGCAAACACGTTCGAAATCACGCCGGCACCCTTGCTTTGATATTGTCGGTGATTGGAGAAGCGACCGGATATGGCTTTGGCGTCCAGGTCGGCTTGATGCGAGGCAAGCATCGCCTCGAAAGCGGCGGTCCTGGCGCTGTACTCCGCCAGCGTCCATACTGGCCCTCGGCCGAAGGAGCCCATCACGTTGGCCGCCAGCTTCCATCCATCCTCCGAGTGTTTTCCGAAGTGGGTACCGATGAAGGCTATCCACACCGCCTCGTCCCGCTCACCCCTACTGTCGAGGTAGTAGGCGCCCTTGAGCGGATCGAACAGATCGGAATGCGGGTCAACGCGCGATGGTGACATGACGGGACGCTGACGGAAGGCCCGCACATACTCGATGCGCCGCAGGCTCGACACCATCTGCTCGACTAGCGTGCTTCTCGCCGCTGGGTTGACGATACCGAGTAGGGCGCCGTTGGCCGCCTCGTAGGTTGCAAGACCCGCCATCAGTGCGGCATGACGCTTCCTATGGATTCCGTGGCGCATCGATCTCTTCCGTGGTGAAAATATCCCCCATCGCAGGTGGGGTCTTGGGTCGGCGTCTGGCGATCTTGTCGAGCACGTATAGCCGGTAGCCGTCATGAACCAACTGCCGTACCAGTTCCTCCTCCGAGGGACCGGCGTGGTGTTTGCTAGCACCGTAGGCGCGGAGTAGCGTGACCAGGTCGCGCCAGTATGGGTCCAGGTCGACTGGCGTTTGGAACTCTACGTTGCCGTTCCGTATTTCGCGCTCTGCTTCCAGCACCCTCCTGATCGACGGCCACGGATCGCCAGGGGGCATCTGCGGCATTGGAACGGTGTCGTGCAGACCTTCATCGAGATACTTCTGCGCCCGACTTCGAGCGTCGAAGTCCTCGGTGTCGTCGTAAAGGTGCAGGCTCGCGACCGAATGCTGGTATGTGCCCAGTTCCTTTCCTAGCTCCCGGGCCGCTATCTCCTGTAGCATCGAAAACGCGAACACATCATGGGGCATGCCCCAGTACGCGTCGTTCGACCGCATGTGAACGTGAAGGTGTAGTTGCCCCCTGCGGATCACAAAATGCAGCGTGCACGTACAGGGGATGTCTTTGCTTTTTTTGGCGCCGTCTTCGTTCGCGTAGATCTGAAGGACGGCGTTCCGCGATCCTTCGCGCTCGCGCAAGGTGTCGATTACTCGCTGCCATTGGTCGCCGGGATCGGGGTCCCCTCTCAGCCGCGCTTCGCCAAAAATGCGATGGCCATATGCTCCATTCAGGGTCTTGTTGTCATCGGAGTACTTGCCGTACTCGTCCAGGTAGTAGGCAATATGATCGAGTGCGTTACTGCCCGACAGGTACCAAAGCAGTTCGCCGAGTGGACTGAACACACGCGCGCGCGTCGTTGACCGCCCCAGCCGCGCCAACGGGTCGGTCAACTCCAGAAGAGCCCCGAACACCTCTGTGCTGCCGGGCTTCCTAGTCGCATTGACCCGATAGTTGGCTTTGTTGCCGGACAAGAGCCGCGTCAGCACCTTGCGCATCAGGTCGTCGACATTGCTGGCGGATTGGTGAAACACGTAAAGGCTCGAATGAAATGCGATCGAAAATTGCATTTGATTTGGTTCGCATTGCAAGTCCAATCCCAGAGCATTCCTTGGCGACGGACCGCCGTTATCCCCGCCCCCCGCACCCACCGTATCCTCCGCCCAAACCCACTTCGCGGAGATACGCCCATGCCGACCCCTGCCCTCACCCCTGACCTCATCGCCGCCCATGAGCGGCTCCACCCCCGCCTCGCCTCGCTGCTGAAGCAGGTGGAGCGCACCGCTTCGCGGCGGCCGACGATGGCGGTGCCGGAGGCGAGCCTCAAGCTGGCGCGGGAGCTTTGCCGGGAGGCGGCAAGACTGCTGGGGCGCGAGGGGCGGGGGATCGGGGCGCCGAAGCCGGCCGGCGGTGCGCCGCTCGACCAGGGCGGGCTCGCCATCCATCTCGGCCAGGCGCTGGCCGGGCTCGAGCAGTTCGAGGCGGCGCATTCGGGGCGCGATTTCAGCGGCAATGCCGTCTGGCAGCTGCCGGGCGGCGAAACGGTGCCGATTACGCGCCTGCGCATGGCGCGGCCCGGCTTTGCGACTGCTGCCCCCAAGCCTTCCACCCAGTGGCGCGATCCGCTCGAGGTCACCGACGCGGAAATGCGGTCAACCGTGCTGAAGCGCATCCTGCAGCGCGAGAATGCCGTCTATCTCGAAGGCTATCGCGATGGCCGCGCCGGCAAGCCGCCGCGCAAGCCGCTCACCCGGATCGGGCCGGTCAACGAGAGCACCGAGATAGACTAGTCCCCCCTCACCTCCGCCGGCCGCATACTGCCCCGGCCTTCACGCACGGGACGGAGTCGAGACGAACGGCTGCGGGGAGGCGACCGGGTGGTGTGGGGGTCGCCCTGCACCAGGCCGAAAGCACGACGGCATGAACCGGTTCGCCGGGGACGCCGCTGGCAACGCGATGTGTCGCTCCATGCAGGGTGGCACGAGGGGACGAGGCCGCCACGCATGAGGCGGCCGCAGAGGCGGGGCGGTTCCGGTGGATTCCGGCCGTTCGCAGCCGGCAGGTTCCTCGCGATGCGGCACGGGATGCGCCCGGGCCATCGTGCCATAAGCCCAAAACCCCGGCCGCGCCGGTGGAGTGCTGCTCCACCACTTCTGCGGACTACCGCCAGGGGCAAAACTCCACCGGCGCGACGTCCTTGCCTGCCGCTATCCCGGCGCCCTGATGGCGGCCGGGCGCTTCGGCGTGGCTCACGATGTCTGACTGGTGCCGCTGAAAGGCAGAAGGGCCTCCGGCGCGGCGGACCCCGGAGGCCCCCTGACGTGGCCGATCGCAGGTTTTGGGGGCAGCGATCAGCATCACCTTTGTAAAGCGAACCAGAGCCGCCCACAATTGGATGTACTACCGTATTGGTCGTTTACTCTATTGTAACACGTCCCGCCCAGGGCACTATTTCAGCACTTCTTGCCTGTATTGATGCCGGTTTCTACCTAGTCGCAGAGCAACCTTTCCCGTGCACTTCCGTACTGTGGCTTGCCCCTCGTGCGCCGAACGGCGGCTGCGATGGAAATAACCGTGTTGCTCGCGGCACTTATCCGCTAATCAATCGAGCCGCGCATATTGGGGGACGATTGAGCATGGGCAAGCCGCGCATCGTGGTACTGGGGGCCGGCTTCGGCGGGCTGGAGCTGACGACACTGCTGTCCGAGCAGATGGGCGACAGCATCGACGTGACGCTGATCGACAAGTCGGACTCGTTCATGTTCGGCTTCTCCAAGCTCGACGTGATGTTCGGCCATGCCGAGGCCGACGCGGTGCGCATGCCCTATTCCAACTACGCCAAGCCGGGCGTGCAGCTTTTGAAGCGCACCATCACGGCCATCGACCCCGTGGCCCGCCGCGTCACCACCGATGACGGCGTGTTCGATGCCGATTACCTCGTCGTCGCGCTCGGCGCCGAGTACGATTTCGACGCCACGCCCGGGCTCGCCGGCACCAACGAATTCTATTCGATCCCCGGCGCGATCGCGCTGCGCGACGTGCTGCCGAATTTCACTTCGGGCCATGCCCTCATCGGCGTCTGTGGCGCCCCCTACAAGTGCCCGCCAGCGCCCAGCGAATGCGCCCTGATGCTGCACGACTATCTCGTCCAGCGCGGCGTGCGCGACAACTGCCAGATCTCGCTGGTCCTGCCGCTGTCGAGCCCCGTGCCGCCCTCGCCCGAGACGTCGCGGGCCCTCCTCGAGGCCTTCGCCGAGCGCGGGATCGAGTTCATCCCGAGCCGCCGCGTCGCCTCGGTCGACAATGCCCGCAACGTCGCCGTGCTCGACGATGGCCGCGAGATGGCGTTCGACCTGTTCCTCGGCGTGCCCAAGCATCGCGTCCCGCCCGTGGTGCTCGAGAGCGGCATGTCCGAGAACGGCTGGATCCCGGTCAATCCGCGCACGCTCGAGACCAAATACGAGAACGTCTATGCCGTGGGCGATGGCGCCGCGACCGGCACGCCCAAGGCCGGCGTGTTCGCCGAGGGCGCGGCCAAGGCCGTGGCGAGCGCGCTCGTTGCGAGGCTCCGCCAGAGCGGCGAGGCCGTCCAGTACAACGGCTTCGGCACCTGCTACATCGAGTTCGGCGCCGGCCGCATTGGCAAGGTCGAGGTCGATTTCTTTTCAGGCCCGCAGCCGACCGGCAGCTATTACGAGCCCTCGACGGCGCTGCGCGGCGACAAGGAGCATTTCGGCTCGAGCCGGCGCGCCCGCTGGTTCGGCCTCTAGCTGCCGTTTCGGAAGCCCCCGTTAACCGCCGTCGCCTAAGACTGGTGCGATAGACAGCGGCGTTTGCGGGGGCCGTTCCGGATGATCATGGTCAGCCTCACCCTTGTCCATGTGGTGATGTTCGCGTTCCTGTCGGTATTGTGCGGAGCCGTATTCGTCGGCCTCCGGCGCCAGTCCTCGCTCGCCTGGCTGGCCCTCGCGATGCTGCTGGGCAGCATCGAGATGATCATCATCAGCGCCTCGGACGGCACGGCGTTCGAGCTCGCCGCAGCTGCCCTGCTGGTACCGGCGGCCTATCTGAGCATTGCGCAGGCGGTCCGTGTCCTGCTTGGCCAGACCGCGCAGCATCGGGTGCTGATCGGGGCCGTCGCGAGCCTGTCGGCACTGTCGCTCGCCCTGCTCGCGCTCGGCGTGCCCTTCCCCATCCAGACCGTGCCGTTCCAGCTCGCCTGTGCACTGGCGCTGGCCGAGAGCATCTACCGGCTGTCGCGATCGGACCGTGGCCTGTGGGACATGCTGCTCATGGCGGTGCTCGGCGGCATCGCGACAGTGTTCCTCATCCGCATCCCGCTCTATCCGGTGATCTTCGGGTTCGACGCGAGCTTCGTCACCATCCGCGAGAGCGGCTTCGAGAAGACCCTGCTCACCACCTCCGGGCTGCTCACCCCGCCGGCGGTGTTCCTGCTGCTCGGTCGCATCATCGGCAGCGTCATCTCCACCTATCGCAGCCGGGCCGAGCGCGACGGGCTCACCGGGCTCTACAATCGCCGCGCGCTCGACGAAATGGCCGGTGTCCCCGACCTGGCGGGCGGCGCCGTGATATTCTGCGATATCGACCACTTCAAGCGGGTCAACGACCGCTTCGGCCACCAGGTCGGCGACCAGGTGATCCGCGCGTTCGCGACGCTCATCGAGCATACGGGCTACCGCGCGGCCCGCATCGGCGGCGAGGAATTCGTGCTGCTGCTCTCGGGCAAGTCAGCGGTTGAAGCGGCCGAGGTTGCGGAGATGATCCGCCAGCGCTTCCAACTCATCGCCCACCCCGGGATCGCGCCGGAGGATCGCCCCACTGCCAGTTTCGGCGTTGCCACCTATCCTGCCGGCGCACCGCCGGTCAGCGCCTTCGTCATGGCCGACGGCGCGCTTTACGGCGCCAAGGAAGCCGGCCGCAACCGCGTCGTGGCGCTCGGGACACTGGCCCAGCCGGACGAGGTCGAGGATCAGCCGCTCGCCGCGGCCTGAGGCCTATTTCAGCGGCTCGGTAACAAAGAGGTTCACCCGGATGCCGCCATGCGACACGGGCGGGAACGGCGTCGAGAACGGCAGGCCGGTGGCGTTGGCCAGCGCCTTGTCGGTGGTGATGAGCGCGACGCGCCAGCCGCTGAAGCGGCGCAGCGTCTGTCCCAGCGTGCGATAGAGCGGCGTCACCCCACCGCGCTCGCCGATGCGGGCGCCATAGGGCGGATTGACGATGACGAGCCCGGGCGGCCCTTCCGGCACCGCCACCTCCTCGACCGGCAGTTGCTGGAAGCGGGTCAGGCCCGCGACCCCGGCACGTTCGGCGTTGGCGCGGCTCATCTCGATGGCACCGGCATCGCGGTCGCTGCCGAAGAAGGTGAGCGAAGGAGCCGCAGCGGGCACATGTTCGCGCAGCGCGCGCCAGGCCTCGGCGTCGAAGCTCCTGAGCGTCTCGAAGGCAAAGCTCCGGGTCCGGCCCGGTTTCAGCCCGGCCGCGATCTCGGCGGCCTCGATGACGAAGGTGCCCGAGCCGCACATGGGATCGAGCACCGGCTCGCCGCCGCGATAGCCGGCCTGGCGGAGAAACAGCGACGCCAGCGTCTCGCGCATCGGGGCCTTGTTCACGGCCTCCTTATGGCCGCGCCGGTGCAGCATCTCCCCGGAGGTATCGATGCTGATCGTCACGAGATCGTCCTCGATGCGGGCCTTGATCGCGAGTTCGGCTCCGTCCGAGATCGGCGCGCCCAGTTCCTCGCTGATGGCCTTGGCGATGCGTTGCGCCGCTGCACCCGAGTGGTAGATGCGCGAGCGCCGACACACCGCCTCCACCGAAACCGGCACGTCCGGCTTGAGATAGTCGCCCCACGCCACGCGACGCGCCCGCTTGTCGAGCTGGGCGAGGTGCATGGCGCGGAAGCTGGCGATGCGCGCCAGCACCCGGCTGGCGCCGCGCAGCTCGAGGTTCGCGCGCCAGACATCGTGCCAGTCGCCGACAATGGTGACGCCACCCTCGACCAGTCTGGGCTCGGGAAATCCCCGTTCCACGACCTCGGCATACAATGGCGCCTCGAGTCCCGGGGTGGCGACGAGGAAGATTTCGAATGGCGAGGTTTTGTCCATGGCGGCTCCATAGCCGGAAAACATGGCGTTCAGCGAGCCCTTCGTTGCCGTGCTCATCCTTAATGACTGCTTGCGACGATCGCTAAACTCGCATGTGCGGTATGGGACGAAGCAGTGAAGCTTTTCCCCTTAGATGGATAAGGGGGTTCACTGAGGTCCGTGGCCGATGGCGCCCCCGGTTTCGACGGCTCCCAGGAGGGACACTTGCTTCGGCGCTCAGAATCCATCGTCCTCAAGGAAGACAGCGACAGCACGCTTCAGGACGCTGCACGATCCGTCGCGCAGCGTCGCGGCCTTGGCGCGTTGCGGCCCGAGAGTGCTGCTGCGGAACCCCAGCCGGAGCCCGTCGTCGAAGAAGTGAACACCGAGCGGTGGCGCAGCCAGGCCGAGCAGGAGCCACCCCCCATGTCGCCGGAGCATCGACGCAATATCGAGCGCTGGCGAGCCGAAGTTCTGCAGTCGGTTGCGGCGGCCGAGGATGAGGGCGCGGTCAGGGGCCGCTGGGCTCAACTGCTGAAGCCCGCCAATATCGCGTTGCTCGCCGTTGCGCTGGTCGCCGGCGGCACCGCCGCGTTCCTCTCCCTCAACCAGGCGCCTTCAACGCCGGGCCCTGCGACGGTCGTCGCCGCCGCTCCGGAAGTCGTGACGCAGGTCATCGAGGAGCCGACGGTCCAGGTGCTCGTCGCCAAGACTGCGCTCACCGTCGGCCAGCGCCTGACGCCGGGTGTGCTCGAATGGAGCGAGTGGCCCGAGGACGCGGCGCGCGCCGAGTTCTTCACCCAGCCCGCGATGCCCGAGGCTGTCACCGAAATGAGTGGCGCCGTGGCGCGCTATGAATTCTTCCCCGGGGAGCCAATCCGCGAGGCGAAGCTCGCCCGCGCCGACCACGGGTTCCTCTCCGCCGTGCTCGATCCGGGGACCCGCGCCGTCGCCGTGCAGGTGGGCGCGGAATCGGCATCGGGCGGCTTCATCCTGCCCAACGACCGCGTGGATGTCGTGCTGACAACCACAGTGGCCAACCGGCAGGTGTCGGACACCATCCTGAAGAACGTCCGCGTCCTCGCCATCAACAGCCGCATGGGCGAGACCGCTGGCACGCGCGAGCCCGCCAAGGACAGCGGCAAGAGCGACAGGCCCGACGAGGAGGCCGAAGAGGCCGCAGCGCCGACGACCTTCGCGACCGCGCTGGCGACGCTGGCACTCGATCCGCGCGAGGCCGAAGTGGTGATCGCCGCAACCCTCACCGGCCGGCTGACGCTGGTGCTGCGCCCCACTGCCGATGTCGCCGCGGCGGACACGGAGAACCGGCAGGCCGCAACCAACGAGGCCATTCGTATCTCGAGCCCGTTCTGGGCGAACTGAACGGCGGCGCCATTAAGCGCGCGTTGACCGAAGGGCGGTACCATTTGGAACAGGGCTTGGTTTCTCGGGCGGGCAATCGGAAGTGACGTCGGTAGTTTGGGGGCCCATGGCCCGAGCGATGTTGTGTGCGGCAATGGCCGCCATGCTGATGGGACTGACGGCGCTGGCCGCCACTCCCGCCACGGCACAGACTGTCAACTACGACCTCAAGACCACCTCGGTCATGCGTATCAACCTGCCGGTGTCGCAAGCGGTGACGGTCGTCGTCTCCGACGCCGTCGGCAAGGTCGTTTCGGCGGACACGGCGATCGCCGATGCCCAGCCGATCACGGATCGCTCGATCTATCTCGTCGGCAAGTCGTTTGGCACGACCACGGTCAACCTGTTCTCCGAGACGGGCGCCCCGGTCGGCCTTCTGGCGGTCGAGGTCGGCGCTGACGTCGCCGACATGAACCGCTCGGTCCGCGCCGCGGTGCCCAATGCCGACGTCAAGGTCTCAACCGTCAACGGCCGGGTCCGTATCGGCGGAACGGTGCCCGATGAAGTGGCCATGGCAAAGGTGCTCAGCATCGTCGAGCAATATGGCAGCCCGGCCGTGATCAACACCATGACCATCACCGGCGGACGCCAGGTCAACCTCGAGGTGCGCATTCTCGAGGCGCAACGCGATGCCGGCCGGCAGCTCGGCATCCAGTGGGGTGGCAGCATCGGCGGCGTCCAGGCCAGGGTGAACGGCGGTCCGTCCAACCCGGCGGGCGAAGCGGCTTCCTTCTCCAGTTTCATCACCCAGGTGATCTCGGGTTCGGGGATCAACCTGTCGGCGACCATCAACGCGCTCGAGGGCAAGGCGCTGGTGCGCACGCTCGCCGAGCCCAACCTGACGACGCTGTCGGGCGTCAACGCCAGCTTCCTCGCCGGCGGCCAGGTGCCGATCCGCGTCGTCGACAACGAGGGCAACTCGGCCCTGACCTACCGTGATTTCGGCGTGCGACTGGTGTTCACCCCGGTCGTCCTCGATGGCGACCGCATCCAGATCCATCTCACCCCCGAGGTGAGCGGCATCAACGGCTTCACCGCCGCGGGCGACCCGATCTTCAATGCCCGCAACCTCGATGCCACGGTGGAGCTGCGTGATGGGCAGAGCTTCGCCGTCGCTGGCCTGCTGCAGAACGACACCCAGCTCAGCCAGAACCAGCTGCCGTGGCTGGGCGACGTGCCGGTGCTCGGCTCGCTGTTCAAGTCGTCGAGCTACCAGAAGCATGACACCGAGCTCGTCGTCATCGTCACGCCGCGACTGGTCCAGCCGCTGACCCCGGGCCAGGTGGCCTCGACACCCATGGACCAGACCGTGCCGGCCAACGACCTCGAGTTCTTCGCGCTCGGCCAGATGGAAGTGACGCCCAAGATGATCAAGAGCTTCCAGAACGGCGCCGGCATCGTCGGACCCTATGGCTACATCATCGATCTGGGGAGCGGCAGCTGATGGCGAGCCCGATCAGAGCGGCTGCGGCGATCGCGGCCCTTGGCGCCCTCACCCTCGTGGGCGGCTGCGCCTACGACTACCTGCAGCGCACCGACCGCGTCGGATACAGCGCCGGCGATGCCGTCAAGGCGAACATGGCCAAGCAGACCGTCGATCCGTCCAAGAAGACGATGTACTCGACCACTGGCCTGGGAAAGAACGGCGTCATTGCCAGCGAGTCCGACGTGGTGATCGGCGGAGCCGCGGCGACGCCCGCGAACTGACGCCTCGGCCGGCGCAGTCAGCGCCCGGCCCGGAGCGACTAGCTACTCGGCTGGTCAGGCCCGCGACGAGGCCGCCGCGTCCTTCAGGATCTGGATATTGTTGGCGACCACCAGGTTGTCGGGGTCGAGCGCCTGGGCCTTCTGGAAATTCGTCAGGGCCTGGCTGAGGTTGCCGCGCAGCATCTGCGAGTAGCCCACGTTGTTGTAGTACTGCGTGGTGCCGCCGGTCATCTTGTAGAGCGAGGCATAGACGCGGTCGGCGAGCTCGAAGCGGCCGATCCGGTCGTAGGATGCACCGAGCCCTACATAGGCCTGGGCATCGTTGGGCGACAGCTCCACGGCGCGCTTATAGAGCGCTGCCGAGTGCCCGTAATTGCCATTGCGGAAATGGGCCTTGGCCTCGCCCAGCGCCCGATCTGCGGTGTAATCGCCGATGTTGGAGAGCTCGGCGACCTCGAGCTTGTTCTGGCCGAAGGCGCCGATGCCGGCCGTGCTGCAGGCCGAAAGCACCGATACTCCGGCGACAAGCGTCACCGCCACGAGCCCAACCCGCACCGACCTGCCAAAGCGGCCCAGAACCATCTATGCCCCCATTCGTTGCCTGCGGTATTCTCCGCCGACATGCCGTAACGCTACGCAGTGGGATGGTTACTTTTGGTGAACGTGAAGCGGTCGCATGGTGGTAGGCTTAACGGTGCGTTAGCGGACACTTCCGTTGCCTGCCCGCCCCGTGCAAACTCGGGCGGCATTGCCATGGAGCCCCTGCCATGACCGGGATCGCCGCGCTCACCGTTTCGCTGCCGCTCGAGAGCATCGCGCCAGGTACGCACCTGACCACGGAGGGCACCCGGATCGGGCACCTCTACATTCTCGAGAGTGGCCGGCTCATCGTGACGCGGGGCGGAGTGACGCTGGCGACGATCGACCAGCCGGGCGCGATCATCGGGGAAATGGCGGTCCTGCTCGGCAAGCCGCACAGCGCAACCGTCGAGGCCGAGAGCGAATGCCAGGTGCGAGTCCTCGCCGATGCCGTCGACGCGCTGACCCAGTATCCGGAACTGCTGCTGCACATCGCGACGATTGCCTGTGCCCGTCTCGACACCACCTCGGCTCTTCTGGTCGAGCTGCAGCATCAGGCGACGGACCAGCCGCGCGAGCAGGCACTGGTGCGCCGTATCCTCGGGGCGCTGACGGCGTTGCCGCGGGGATCCCGCGGCAACTGGGTCGATCACGAGTAGCGGACGCCTCAGGCGCCCGTGACGCGCCAGATCACATCGCCCACGTCGTCGGCGAGCAGCACCGAGCCATCCGGCCCGATCACCACGCCGACGGGGCGGCCGTAGGAGTCCTTCTCGTCGGGCGACAGGAACCCGGTGAGGATTTCGCGCGGCGTCCCCGTCGGCTTGCCGCCCGAGAAGGGCACGAAGGCCAGCTTGTAGCCGGAGAGCGTCGAGCGGTTCCACGAGCCGTGCTGGCCGATGGCCATGCCGTCGGGGAAGCCGGGCAGCGTGCCTTCGGGCAGCCAGCAGAGGCCGAGCGAGGCGGTGTGGCCGCCCAACGCGAAGTCCGGCGCGGTCGCCGAGGCAACCTTGGCCGGGTCCTGCGGCACGCGATCGTCGACGATCTTGCCCCAGTAGGAATAGGGCCAGCCGTAGAAACCGCCGTCCTTGACCGAGGTCAGGTAGTCGGGCGGGGTCTCGTCGCCGATCCCGTCGCGTTCGTTGACCACGGTGTAGAGCACGTTCGTCGTGGGCTCGAAGGCGAGGCCGACGGGGTTGCGCAGGCCGCCGGCGAAGATGCGGTGTTTGCCCGTCGTCAGGTCGAGCTCGTAAATGCAGGCGCGGCCCTCCTCGGCCTCGAAGCCATGCTCGGCGATGTTGGAGAGCGAGCCGACACCGACATAGAGCTTGGTCTTGTCGGCGCTGGCGAGGAGGCTGCGCGTCCAGTGGCCGCCCGGCTTGGTGTCCATCAGCTTCTTGCCCGGCGCGGTGATCCGCGTCTCGCCCGGCTTGAACGGATAGGCGTAGACGCCGTCGGTATTGCCGACATAGAGCGTCTCGCCGATCAGCTGCATGCCGAAGGGCTGGTTCAGCCCTTCGAGCAGGATGTGCCGGGTTTCGGCGACGCCGTCACCATCGGCGTCGCGCAGAAGGATGATGCGGTTGGGGCTCTCGCCCACCGCCGCAGCGCGCCGCATGGTGGTGTACATGGCATAGTCGAAGGCGTTCTTGATGCCGCCCGGCACGCTCAGCGCCTCGGCGACGAGCACGTCGCCATTGGGCAGCACATGCATCCAGCGCGGGTGGTTGAGGCCCTTGGCGAAAGCGTTGACCTTGAGGCCCGCTGCGGCCACCGGCGTGTTGTCGCCGGACCAGCCGCGTGCCGTCGGCATCTTCAGGGTCGGGATGGACTGAGGGCGCGCCTCGGGAATGTCCGGGGTCCCGCCATAGATCGGCGAACGCTTGGGCTCGTTGAACTGGCGGGCCAGGATGGCGCCCGCTCCGATCCAGGCCACCAGGCGCGCGTAGAGGTCGGCAAAGGTCATGATCAGTCTCCCCCAAGAATGTCGCCGGCGCACCCGTTGGCGCGCCGGTCCAAGTCTATGCGCAATACTGGTCGGGGTTGCCGAAGGCAACACCTACAACGATCAGGCGAGGCCGGCCTTCTTGAGATCCGCCCAGATATCGTCCTTGGGCTCGTAGCCGATCCAGGCCTTGGCCTCGCTGAGGTCCCAGGCCATGCCGGTATTGTTCGACATGCCGGAGACGACGATGGCCGGCGCCGGCCACTTGCTGGCGTCGGCGCGGAGCGCCGCTTCCATCAGCCGGTTGTGGTCGCCGTTGGAGAGCCACATGTTGCGGTACCACAGCGCGTTGCGCTCGATCACGGCCGGGTCGGTCTCGCCGCGATCGCCGCCACCGCTGCCGGCGATGGTGTGGGCGAGGTTCTCGCCGCGCTGGCACCAGCCGATGCGGGTGGAGACGGCAGTAATGCGGCCGTTGGTGGCCGCCGCGCGAGCGGCGCATACACGCTCGCCGAGTGCCTTGGTGGCGCCGTAGGCCGCGCCCCACTTGTAGCCATCGACGTCGTAGTAGCGGGTGCCGCTGATGTGCGGGGTCGACATGCGCAGCCTGCCGTCGGCCGGCAGCGGCGCATCCTTGTAGCCGCCCATGGCGTGGTTGGACGAGGCGAAGATGAAGCGGCAGGGCTTCGTGCCGCCGCCGGCCTGCTCGAGCAGGTTGGCGGTCATGTCGAACGAAGCGGCCGACTCGGCCCAGCTCGAGTTCGGCGCAGGATTGGCCGAGGCATAGTGCACGATCCCGTCGGCGGCCTGCGCTTCCTGGCGCCAGCGCTCGTCGTTGGGATCGGCGAGGTCGGCGATCACGACCCTCGACTTCGCACCGACCTCGAACGGCTTCACGTCGATGGCGACGATCGAATCGACCCAGTCGGCGGCTTCGAGGTGCTGCCTCAGCTTGGTGCCCAGATTGCCGGCGCCGCCGGTGATCACAACGCGCATATTTTCTCCTCTAGCGACGGGGGATTACCCCTCCTGGTTGGGTGGCGTATAACACTCTCCGCGGCAGTCGATACAAGTGTGGAGAGCGTAATGCAGATCGGCATTGTCGGGTTAGGCCGCATGGGCGGCAATATCGCCAAACGGCTGATGCAGGCCAAACACGATGTTTTCGTCTACGACATCGACACCAACGTGCGGAACGCCTTGGGCCAGCAGGGCGCCCATCCCGCCGAGACACTCGAATCCCTCGCCGACGCCCTGACCGAACACCCCCGCGCCATCTGGGTGATGCTGCCGGCCGGCAAGATCACCGAGGGCATGCTGGCGCATCTCGCCTCGTGCCTCGCGGCAGGGGACATCCTGATCGACGGCGGCAACTCCTACTACAAGGACGACATCCGCCGCGCCGCAGAGTTCGCCAAGTCCGGCATCCGCTATGTCGATGTCGGCACGTCGGGCGGCGTCTGGGGGCTCGAGCGCGGCTATTGCCTGATGATCGGCGGCGACAAGGATGCGGTCGACCATCTCGACCCGATCTTTGCCGCCCTCGCACCGGGCCGGGGCAACATTCCCGTGACCCCCGGCCGCACAAGCCACGACCGGCGCGTCGAGCAGGGCTACATCCATGCCGGTCCGGCGGGCGCCGGCCATTTCGTCAAGATGATCCACAACGGCATCGAGTACGGCCTGATGCAGGCCTATGCCGAGGGCTTCGATATCCTCGCGAGCAAGAACAGCGACAGCCTGCCCATCGACCAGCGGTTCGACCTCAACATCGCCGACATCGCCGAAGTCTGGCGGCGCGGCTCGGTGGTGACGTCGTGGCTGCTCGACCTCAGCGCGGCGGCCCTCGCCAAGGATCCCGAGCTCGCGCACTTCACCGGCTATGTCGCCGATTCCGGCGAAGGTCGCTGGACGGTCGAAGCCGCAGTCGAGGAAGCCGTGCCGGCCGAAGTGCTGACCGCCGCCCTCTTCACCCGCTTCCGCTCGCGGCAGGATCACAACTTCGCCGAGAAGATGCTCTCGGCGATGCGGCTCGGGTTCGGAGGGCACCGGGAGGCCGAAGCGCCACAGCAACTGGGCGAGATCATCGCGCAGCGGCGGGCCAAGGGACCGACGCTGGTCCGCGATGAAGGCGACAAGACCGCCTAGGTCATCGACCAGGGGGTGCGCCGTCAGGGACCCGGCGGCGTATCCACCATGGCGGTGCAGAGGTTCGCGACCTGGTTCATCCGGGCGAGCTGCTCGGCAGTCGGGTCGGTCGCGATGACGATGTCCCACATGCCGTCCTTCTCGACCTGTTCGATGGCGCACTGGCAGTAGCGCTCGCAGCGGCCCGGCGCCGAGCCGGTCGCCTCGCAGCTCTGGTTGCAGCTCTGCAGGAAGCTCTCCGACACGGAGGCAACCGGCGGGCTTACCACCGCCGGCTGGACCTGGCTCACCCCCCACAGCACGGCAATGATCACCGGCTGATGGACGAGATAGATGAGCAGGCTCCAGCGCCCCGCGAAGGCGAGCCCCCGGGCGAGCGGCTCATTGCTCGAGAACGCCGCCAGTCTCGGCTCCAGCGGCGAGGCGAGGAGCAACCTCATGCCGGCGATGCCGAGCAGCACGACGCCGAACCACGGAAAGATCGGGACCACGTCGCTGGTCGGCGGCGAGCTGGTCCAGAAGCCGATCCAGCCGAGCTCGCGGCTCGAGAAGGCCGGATCGCTCCACAGGAAGTTCGCCGCGATCACCGCCGCGCCGATCGCGGCGACAAGCAGCGGAGGCAGGCGCAGGAAGGCGAGGCCCATCAGCGAGAACAGCGCGATCGCGTGCAGCACGCCGAAGAACACGAAGAAGTCGGGGAACATCCAGTAGGTGCCGGCCGTCACCAGCACGGCACCGGCGACGATCAGGGCGAAGCGGCGCCAGAACTTCCGCCAGCGGATGCCTCGCCCATGGGCGAGGTAGAGCCCCGCCCCCACCAGCAGCAGGAAGCTCGAAAGGATCGACTTCTGGAAGATCACCCAGCCCAGGTCGCTCGTCGGGTCGACCGACGAATAGCCGAAATAGTAGAGGTCCCAGGCCACGTGGAAGACGATCATGGCGAGGATCGCGACCCCGCGCAGGATGTCGAGCAACTGATACCGCGGCCGCTGACCGGCGCCGGCCACATCGATAGTCAAATCATCCCCCCACGCGAGTCGCGAACGACATTAGTGGAACGGCAGGCAGCCTCAAGCGTTCGTGGTGCGTCCCCAGTCGGCGGAAGCGCCCTCGACCGCCGGTCCAGCCGCCCGGACCCTCCCCCGTCCGGGCGGCCCCTTTGCGGCCCCCTTGCGACCCGCTTCGCATCCGCCACATCCTCCGCTACCATCAGCCCCGCAATCGGGGGCGAGGTGTCATCGTGGATCAGGACTGGCTGAGGTTCGACTACTTTCCGGCAGGTGCCGAGCTCATCACGCAGGGCAACCAGGCCAATGGCAGCATCATGGTGCTGAAGGAGGGCGAGGTGGAGGTACTGAGGGACGGCAAGTTCGTCGCCTCGATCAAGCAGTCCGGCGCCATATTCGGCGAGATGAGCGTGCTGCTCGAGCGCGGGCACTCCGCCACGGTTCGTGCCGTCTCGGACGTGCAACTCTACGTCATCGACGATGCACTCAAGGTGCTCGCGGCACATCCGGCCTGGCTGCTGCAGATCGCCCGGCTGCTCGCCCAGCGCGTCAACGCCACCACGGCGCAGCTCGTCGAGCTCAAGCAGCGGGGCTCCGAAGCGGAGGAAGATGTGCTCGTGCTTCCCAGCAACGTCTTTTCTTCCTGGTCCGACCCGCAGATATGACCGACAAGCCCCGTCTCACCATCACCTACTGCACGCAGTGCAACTGGCTCCTCCGTTCGGCGTGGCTGGCCCAGGAAGTGCTCTCGACCTTCAGCCTCGAGATGGGCGAGGTCAGCCTCATTCCGGGCACCGGCGGCATCTTCGAGATCCACCTCGATAGTGCGCTCGTCTGGGAGCGCAGGCGCGATGGCGGCTTCCCCGACGCCAAGCAGATCAAGCAACTGGTGCGCGACCGCATCGATCCGGACCGCGACCTCGGGCACATCGACCATCCGCGCGGACCGGCGGCGCGGCACGGCCATTCCTGACCAGGCCACCGCCGGGCAAGGACGTTTCCAACAATCCGGTTGAGGGCGCGAGAGGTTAGCGGATAAGGTCCCGCCGCGCCGGCAGGGGATTTGGACCGGCGGATGCACTCCGGGAGATTGCCGCCTCATGAAATCCATGCTGACCCTTCTCGCCGCGCCGGTACTGGCGCTCGGCCTTGCACTTCCCGCCCACGCCCAGGCGCTGCCGGACCTCGGCGGCCGCACCATCAGGGCGGTGACGGAGAATGCCTATTATCCGCTCAACTTCGCCGACCCCAAGTCGGGTGAAGGCATCGGGCTCGAGTACGACGTGATCAACGAGGCGGCAAAGCGCCTCAACGCCAAGGTCGAGTGGGGCCTCAGCGCCTGGGACGTGATGATCGAGGCGGTCCGCACCGGCCAGTACGACATCGGCGCCGACGGCATCACCATCAACGAAGAGCGCGAGCAGCAGATCGACTTCACGCAGCCCTTCATCACCGTCGAGCAGTATTTCCTCGTGCGCGCCGACGAAGCCCGCATCACCGGGGTCGAAAGCTTCAAGGACGACACGAGCCTCCTGTTCGGCGCCCAGCCCGGCACCTCGGCCTTCTACACCGCCATCTACGATGTGCTCGACGGCGACGAGGCCAATCCGCGGGTGAAGCTGTTCGACACCTTCGGCGCCTCGGTCGCAGCGCTCAAGTCGGGTGACGTCGATGCCGTGATCGCCGACCAGTCGGCGGCGGCGGGCTATATCGGCGCAGATCCGGGTGCCTTCAAGCAGGTGGGCGAACCGATCAAGTCCGAGCCGCTCGGCTTCATCCTGACGCCTGGTTCCGACCTCGTCGCGCCGTTCAATGCCGCGCTCGACCAGATGCGGACGGACGGGACGCTGGATGCCCTGATCAAGAAGTGGTTCTTCGAGTACGGCCAGCAGAACTCGTAGTCATCTGATCGGGACGCGCGGGCAGCCTGCGCGTCCCCCTAGCCTGATGCCGCCCTCGTCCCGCACCAACGCCTTCGCCCGCTTCCCGTGGTGGCTGCTCGCCATCGCGCTCATCGGCGTGTTCACGCTCTGGGCCATCGTCGCCGACGAGGGCTACAACGAGATCTTCATCACCCTGCAGCGCGGCATCGCGATGACGCTGTGGGTCACCTTCGTCGCCTTCGCGCTTGCCGGGCTCCTCGGCCTCGTCGTCGCCATCGCGAGGACCTCGGGCAATCCCTGGCTCGTCCAGATCGCCACCTTCTATGTCGAGATCATCCGCGGCATCCCGATCCTCGTGGCGCTGTTCTACGTCGCCTTCGTCGGCGCGCCGGCCATGGTCGCGGCGGTCAACTGGCTGCTGACGCCGTTCATCGACGCCGGCTGGCTCGCAGCCGTCACGGTGCGCGATTTCGATTTCACCTGGCGCGCCATCGTCGCGCTCACCGTCTGCTACTCGGCCTTCATCGCCGAGATCTTCCGCGCCGGCATCGAGGCGGTGGATCGCGGCCAGATCGAAGCGGCCCGGGCGCTCGGCCTGTCGCGGTGGCACACCTTCCGTTTCATCGTCGCCCCGCAGGCGCTGCGCACCATCCTGCCGCCGCTCGGCAACGACTTCGTCTCGATGATCAAGGACTCCGCGCTCGTTTCGGCGCTGGGCGTCCAGGACATCACCCAGCTCGGCAAGGTCTACTCGTCGGGAACGTTCAAGTTCTTCGAGACTTACAACGTGGTCGCGTTCCTCTACCTCACCATGACGATCTCGCTGTCCCTGCTGGTGCGCTGGCTTGAACAGCGCCTGAAACAATCCGATCGGCAGTAGTTGCGTGCCGGTCCGGCCGTTCCCACATCAGCGCCAATCGCAACCCGAACCCCAGGTCTGCCCACGATGCTGAAGCGCCTCGCCTATCTCGGCACTGCCCTCGTCCTTACCGGTGTGCTCGCGGCGTGCGGCAACAATAACGGCACCAATGTCGGCAGCGTCGGTGTCGACTGGACCGGCAACGACATCTCGGTCGAGGCGGTCGCCGATCCGCAGGTCAAGGGCGTCATCTGCCACGTCGCCTATTTCAACCGCTCGCTGTTCGACCGGCTGCAACAGGGCAACTGGTTCGAGGACCCGTCCTATTCGGCGGTCGACTGCACCGCGTCGGGGCCGATCACCATCGGCAAGATCAACACCAACCGCGGCGGCGAGGAGATCTTCCAGCAGGCCCGCTCGCTGATCTGGAAGAGCCTGCGCGTCTCGCGCGTCTACGACGCCGAGAACAATGCGCTGGTCTACCTCGCCCATGCGCGCGAACTGCAGCAGGGCTCGGGCAAGATGTCGCTCTCGGTCGTACCGCTCAACGGCGTCGACGTCACCTGGACCAACGGCGCGCCCAAGGGAGTCCAGCAGCCCGTCGCTCCTGCCACTCCCGCTCCGGCCCCCGCCTCAGGGTCGGAAGGCGGCAGCATCTAGTAAAGTTCGCATCAAAGCCGATCGATCGCGACAAGCCCCCGGCAATCGGCGCCCCTCAGGCTTCGGGAGATGCGCCGGCCAAGGCGCCAGGGAGGCCTCGCCATGACCAATGCGTACCAGTTGCTGCAGCATGAGGTGGCCGTGCTGTTCGCCAGCGTCCTGCTGATCGTCGTGGTGTTCCTCATCGCGCGCGTCGCCCGGCTGAGCCAGGGCCTGTCGCTGGCCCTAGCGCTGAGCCCGATAGCCTATGTCGTAGCGCTCGAGCGCGGCCTGCTCATCGGCGCCCTCTAGGCCCCTCGTCCGGGATTTGCCGCCGGCAGCCGTCCCGCGGGAAGCGAATGTTTCGCCTTGACGGCAAAACATAAAAACATTCCACCACTCACCGTCGCAATCGTCGGACGCCCGTCCGATATTCCAGCGCTGGGCGCGGCCTGAACGCGCAAAAGCGGCAACGACCGCAACAAGGAGTTCATCTATGGCAATTCTCATCGGCGATACCGCCCCCGATTTCGAGGCCGAGACCACCGAAGGCCGTATCCGTTTCCACGACCATATCGATGGCAGCTGGGCGGTGCTGTTCTCGCACCCCAAGAACTTCACGCCGGTGTGCACCACCGAGCTCGGCTACACCGCCAAGCTCAAGCCCGAGTTCGACAAGCGCGGCGTCAAGGTGCTCGGCCTCAGCGTCGACAAGCTCGAGAACCATGCCGGCTGGGCCGCGGACATCGCCGAGACGCAGGGCGCGACGCTCAACTTCCCGCTGATCGCCGACACCGATCGCGAAGTCGCGACCAAGTACGACATGATCCACCCGAACGCCAATGACAGCCTCACGGTGCGCTCGCTGTTCGTCATCGGGCCGGACAAGAAGGTGAAGCTCAAGATCGAGTATCCTGCCTCGACCGGCCGCAACTTCGACGAGATCCTGCGCGTCGTCGACAGCCTGCAGCTCACTGCCAAGCACCAGGTCGCCACCCCGGTGAACTGGAAGAGCGGCGAGGACGTGATCATCGTTCCGGCCGTCTCCGACGAGGCGGCGCGCGAGAAGTACCCCGAGGGCTGGAAGACGCTGAAGCCGTACCTGCGCATCGTGCCGCAGCCGCGCGCCTGATCGCCAGCCCGCGGATACCCCTAGAAGAAGCAGCGGGCGGCCCTGGGGCCGCCCGTTGTCGTTTCAGGCGCTGCCGCGCAGGGCGCGATCGATCGAGCCCAGCAGCATCACGATCCGCGCCAGTGCCATCAGCACCAGCCCGCCGACAAAGGGCGCGAGCGCCCAGTTGAGGCTGCGCGCCGTGTCGACGAGGAGGCCGATATAGTCGGGATCAGCCGCGGCAAGGACAGCGCTGACGTTCTGCACGATCGCCGGAGCGCTCGCCCCGACCATGACAATCGTCACCAAAGTCGCAATCAAGCCGACCAGATAAAGCAGCCCGGCAACCATATTCGCCCCCTTCTCGATGGTGATCGAGAGTTAAGGAGCAGTAGCGCCGCAAGTCAACGCTGTCAGAGACCGAGTTCAAACCTGACTTTTCGCGTCAGCTTGCTTGCAATCAGCCGATGCGACTCGCCGATGTAACCTTGCAGCAGGTCGACCGGCAGGGCGCCGGGCTCAACGCTCACCACTGGCGCTTGGCGAAATAGGCGGCCTGGCCGATGCCGTCCATCTCGGTCAGCCCGTCGAAGGCGATCTCGCCGACCTTGAAGACGATGCCGCCGTTCGTATCGCCGAGCAGGCAGAAGACCTTGCCGCCCACCTTGGCGACGAGTGCCTCCCACTGTTCGTGAAGCGTCACGCCGGGCAGGCCGGTGACGAAAGCGCTGAAGCTGTCGCGGTCATGTATGGTCATGGTCTAGATCTGATCGTGACGGACGAAGAGCCGCGTCTTGCGCGACCGCCCCATCCACGCCAGCAGCGCACCCGGCACGGCGAGGACCGCCCAGCCGGGGAAAGCGAGAATCGCTTCCGTCACCGGCTCGAGTACCACCCCGAAGAACCGCGTCGACAGGAACTCGCGCACCACCTCGAGGCTCGCCGGATGCAGCCAGCTCCAGTTCGCCTCGAGCGAAGTGAAGACCAGCCGGTTGGCGCCGAGCGAGCGCGTGCCGTCCATGATCAGCAGGATCAGCGCCACGCCGAGTAGCCAGGTGCCCAGAATCCGCAGAAAGAGCCGCATCCGAAGCCCGCATTCCATCGCTGCGAGTCCCAGGCGCCCGCAGTCTCATTCGCCGCCCGTTGTGCCATGTCCGCGCTGCGCTCGACAAGTCGCCCAGTTCGGCCTTGCGGTCCGGCCTTCGATGAGTATATTGCGCCCGCTCTGGCGGGGTTCCGCCGGACGCGCAGACCTCCGGGCCCAAGCCCGGCCGCTGCTAGCGGAGAGATGGCCGAGTGGTCGAAGGCGCACGCCTGGAAAGTGTGTAGGCGGGGAACCGTCTCAAGGGTTCGAATCCCTTTCTCTCCGCCACCTCTAACTCCTAGATATTGCTAAGGTAGAATCCGAATCTGATGTCGGATTCCGTCACAGCAACAGGAGCGTTTGTGCCTTGCTAGCTTTCACCACACCCTTCGTGACGAGGCGCGGACCGGTCTTCTGGTTCAGGAAGGCGATTCCTTCCGACCTGACCGCCTGCCTTGGATGTTCGGACATCCGTCGTTCGCAGCGTACCGGCGACCGGCGCTGGCAAGGCGAAGGGCGTGGTTGTTGTTTCGCGTGGTCGAGGATGCGTTTGAGGTGCTGCGATGCGCCGGGCTGGGCCCGGACGTCCGGCTCGCCCTCACGCACATCCTTGACACTGTAATCGACGACTTCGATCGGGACGGTCGGCAGGCAGGAAATCGCGCGAAGTATCAGTTTCTGATCGATCGCCTCGTGAAACAGGACACGGTCCTGTCATCAGACAATGCCGCTGGCAGCCTATTGTACGACGAACTCCCGTTACGCGCGCCCTTGGCAGTCCCGGTGACATCTGGTCCGGTAGCACCAGCGGTGCCCGACCTTGCGGAGGTCATTCGCAACGCAATTGAAGTTGGTATCCGTGAGTCGCAAGTCGCCCCCCGGCGCACGCCGAGTGCTCTGTGAGGCCCTTCCGGCGTACCTGACGAAAAAGCACAAGGAACTGAAGGGCAACAAGCACTTCGACGAGATTGTCAGCAAGCTCGAGTCGTTCTTGATCTTCTGCGCGGACAAGCAGGTTTACGAATGCGACGCATCGGTAATCAGGGACTATCGCAACACCCTCGACATGTGCCCTGCAATGCGGTCACCCGGTTCAACACCACGATTTGAGGCTGGCCGCCGAAATGAACAAGAAGCGCAAAGAGCCGTACGAGGTGATCTCAGCGACCACGGTCAATGCAAAGTATCTTTCTGCTGTCAGCGGCTTCTTTGATTACCTCGTGTCGGAGGAGAAGGTTCTCGCCGTGAATCCGGCTGCGGACATCAAGTCGCTCCAGGAGTGGGACGATGGTGACGCTCTGCTGAACAGCGAAAAGCGCATGCCGTTCAAACCGGAACACATCTTGACCCTCAAGGCGATCACGCTGGGCAAGCCGCACGGGTCGATCGACCGCTGGTGGTTTCCGTTAAGGCGCAAGGTGGGTTTGCGGCTCGAGGAGGCAACATCTCTGTCGGTAGCTGACTTCCGAATGCATCATGGCCGCATGTGCATCGATCTGCTGCACCACGACGACGGCGATCCAGACAATGCGGCGCGCCGCAGGCAGCTGGAGATCAAGACCGAGGCCGGGCGCAGGGTGCTTCCACTCCACGGATCCATTCTGGATGAAGGGATCTTGGAGTTGGTCGAGAAACGACGCCGGAGGATGGTCCTCTGGCGCTGCTGTTTCCGGATGAGCAGCCCAACAAGTATGGCAAGCGCCCTGGAGCCGCATCAAAACGCATCAACCGGCAGGTGGATGAGGTGATCGAGGATCCGCACTATGTCGGCTACTCGGCGCGCCACTCGTTCGCCGAGGCATGTGACGCGGTCGTCATGCCCTACGAGATCCGCGACAAGTTCATGGGGCACGAGCCAGACGATGCCACCAAAGGTCGCGACAAGAAGACCGGCTCGCGTGGCCGCCATGTCCGCCACACCTACGGGACGCCCATCCCCAGTGCTGAGCAGATGGCCTGGATCGACAAGCTAATCTTCGACTAGCATTTTGGAGGCTAGCCACAAGACCTCAAGGGTGCTGCCAGCTTCGAGGCGTGTCCGGCAGCAGTGCATTGCGGATCGCGAAAGGAACGGACGAATGGCGGAACGGAGGGACTTTCCGCCAATTACCGTCAAAACCCCCAGTTTCCGGGCCTTTCGGGCCGGCAGGGACGCCAGTTGCGAATCTGCTGGTACTTTGACTGGTACAATGTGGGGCGGGAGATCGGACTGCAGGGCCCGTCTCGCCGCGACCGCAACCTCTTACCTCCAACCGTGGATTGCGGCCGGGACGACAAGCCCGGGGGCACCACCCTCGATCGGCGACATGCGCAAGCTGAAGCCGCGTCGCAGGTAGTCAGCGAGTTGCTTGAAAGGCGAGGCAGAACAAGGCACTCATCCTGAGCGCAGCCCCTCTCATCAGGACGGTTCGCTGGAAGCAGCCGTACGGTCATCCGAGCGTCATCGAAAGACCGGTTGCCACCAGCTTTACCATTTCCGCGCTCGCAGGTGACAGGCGTCGGCCTTTGCGCGCCAGCAACTGCGCCTGGGCCCGACGGAACACCACGTCGTCGATCTCGAGTGCCGCCACGAGGCCAGCCTCGATCTCCCGCCGCATGGTCTCGTGGGAAAGCAGCGTTGCTCCATGGCCGTGGGCCACGAAACCCCTAAGTGCGGCGAGGCCGTTGGTCGTGAACACCGGTTTGAGATGAGCGCGGTGCGTGAACTCGAAAACTTCCACTGCGCGACGTAGACCATAGCCACTCGACACCAACGCCAACGCCAACGGCAGGCTGAGCAGCTCGTCAATCGTCACGGGTCGCCGGAGCTTGGCCAGCGGATGGCCCGCGGGGACAATGAGGTCGATCGGCATCGGTCGGCTTGCGACGACGACCACGCCTTCGTGTGGCGCGGCGTTGTAGGTCACTCCCAGATCGACAGCGCTCTCCGCCACTTGTCGCGAAATCTCATCGACCGACGCGTGCATCAGCTCAATTCGCACCGCCGGGTAGCGCTGGCGGAATTCGTCGAGCGGCCCATCGAAGAGATCCTCAATAAAACCCTCGCTCACTGCCAACCCGATCGAACCCGATCGGATGCCGCGCAGGTCATCGAGCTTGGATTGGAGGTCGGCATGCTGCAGCAGCGTCTCACGGTAGTAGTCGTGCAGCATTCGGGCTGCCTCGGTCGGCTCCATGGAGCGCCCGTGCCGCTGGAACAATGTCATTCCGAGGATTCGCTCGGCTCCGGCGATGGTCCGGCTGACAGCGGAAGGATCTACCCCTAGCTGCTCGGCGGCATCCCGTACGCCATGCCCCGCGACCACGCTATAGACGTATTTCAGCTGTCGTTCGTCAAGTTGCACAGCGGCCTCGATCGTTGACTCTGAGTCAACAACATACGCTTTTGGTTGCCATCGATCAAACAATTCGCATGTGCATACATTGCTTAAATTCGAGCCATGAGACGATGACGGACGGGATGACGACACCGCTGCTGCGGCTGCGCAATATCGGCAAAACCTACGGCTTCACCACCGTCCTGACCGGTATCGATCTCGACCTCGCCGTTGGCGAGACCATCGCGCTGCTTGGCGAAAACGGCGCTGGCAAGTCCACCCTCTCCAAGATCATCACCGGCGTCGTGCAGCCTGATCACGATGGCGAGATGCAAATTGCCGGCGTGGCCGTGGCGTTCCATGCGCCGCGCGACGCGCTGGCCAAGGGCATCGCGCTGATCCCGCAGGAACTGGCCTATGTGCCGGCGATGTCGGTCGCCGACAATATCATGCTCAACCGCTGGCAGAGTACTGCCGGATTCCTTACCGCCGGCCGGGTCAAAGCCGCCGCGCTGGAGGCAGCGCAGAAAGTCGGCATCGATCTGGGCGATCTCTCGCGCCCGATGACGCGGCTGCGACTCGCTGAGCGGCAATTGGTCGAGATCGTCAAGGCGATCACCCGCGATGCCCGGATCATCGTGCTCGACGAGCCCACTGCGGCGCTAAGCCAAGACGAGAGCCGGCGGCTCTTCGCAATCGTCGAGCGACTGAACCGCGATGGCGTGGGCATCATCTATGTCTCGCATCGCATGGACGAGGTCTACGACTTCAGCCATCGCGTGGTAGTACTGCGGAACGGCCGCAAAGTCGCCGATCTCGTTACCCAGGAAACGACCCACGCGCAGCTGATCGTCCACATGCTGGGTCACGATCGCGCGCCTCGCGTCGGCGCCGCGCCCCCAAGCACGGCTGCCGACGCTCCCATTGCCGTTCAAGTCGACAACTGGAACCGCAGCGGCCTGCCCAGCCTCGCCGGGGTCAGCTTCTCGTTGGCACCCGACGAGGTCCTTGGAATTTACGGCCTGCGGGGCTCGGGTGCGGACCTAGTCGCCGAGGGTTTTGGTGGGGTGCGTCCCGACATCAGCGGCGCAATGACGCTGTTCGGCGCACGCACCGATATCCCGCGCAATCCGATCGCCGCCCGTCGGCTCGGCATCGCCCACGTGCCGGCCGAGCGCAAACGCGAGGGCCTCGTCTTGAAGCGCTCGATCCAGGAAAACCTGGTGATGCAGGTGATGAAGTCACTGAGCCGCTTCGGCATCCTCTACTCTCGCCGCGAGCGCAACCTTGCCGCGGACCTGGCGAAACGCTTCGATGTGCGCTTCAGCGCCCTTGACCAAGCGGTCGGGCAACTGTCGGGAGGCAACCAGCAGAAGATTTTGCTTGCCTCCCGCGTCGCCACCAAGCCGCGCTTCCTCGTGCTGCACGAGCCGACGCGTGGCGTCGATGTCGGCGCGCGCGGCCAGATACACACCTTCCTTCGGGGCATCGCCCGCGGCGGCTGTCCGACCCTCGTCGTCACCTCCGACATCGAGGAGGCCGTGGACCTCTGCGATCGGCTGATCGTGGTGCGCGAAGGCCGCATCGTGGGCGAGCTCACCGGCACGGACAAGACCCAGCAATCGGCTGCCACCCTGGCTGCAGGAGACAAGCATTGACTGACACGCCCACCAGCGCGACCGCCCCGGCCGGCAAGCCGGAGATCGACGCCGCGATCCGTCGCCAGCAGCTCACACGCATTCTGCTACAGGTGTTCGGGATCGGCACTTTCTACCTGGTGGTACTGGTCTTTTTCGCTTTCGCGAGCCCGTATTTCTTCACCTACAGCAACGCCACCAACATCCTGACCAACGTGGCGGTGATCGGCATTGTAGCGATGGGCCAGTCTCTTGCCGTGATCTCGGGCGGGTTCGACTTGTCGGTGGCCGGAACGCTGCCGCTCGGCGCCGTGGTCTACGCGGTGCTGATCAACGCCGGTGTGCCTATCCCGGTGGCGATGCTCGTCGTGGTGCTGGCTGGCTCTGCGGTCGGGCTGATCAATGGACTGATCATCACCAAGATCAAGATCAACCCGCTGATCGTGACCCTGGGCACAATGTCAATCGCGGGTGGGGTTGCCTACACCGTGTCGAATGGCGTCACCCTGCCGTTCGCTAACTACGACGCCGGCATCCTCGCCGAGCACTTCATGCCGGGCGTCGCGTGGTACGTGCTGCTTTTCGTAGGCATCGCCATTGCCACCGCAGCATTGCTGCGCTTCTCGATCTTCGGCCGCATGATCTACGCGGTCGGCGGCAATGCCGAGGCGAGTCGCCTCGCCGGCATCCGCGTGGACCTCGTGACCATCGGTGTCTACCTGTTTTGTGGTGCGCTCGCCGCGGTGGCCGGCATCGTCGTCGCGAGCCAGTTGCTGGCCGGTTCGGCCACTGTTGGCTCCGACGCGGCACTCTCCTCGATCGCGGCCGTCGTGCTCGGCGGCGCTTCGCTCTCGGGCGGCGTCGGCGGCATTGCCGGCACGCTGATCGGCGTCCTCATCCTCGGCACCGTCGCCAATGGCATGGCCCTGCTGCAGGTGCCGGCCTTCTACCAGCAGATCGCCACCGGACTCATCCTGCTCATGGGCGTCGGCTTTGCCCGGCTGCGGGAAGTACTGGGCCGCGAGACTACCTGACCAAGAACGGCTTCGACTCCAAGGGGATACACCGAATGACCAAGACCTACGACCGCAACACAGTGATGGCGACGCGGCGCCACATCCTTGCCGCGGCCGCCGCGCTCGGCGGCACCGCACTCACGGCGCCCATCCTTGCCGCGTTCGCGCAGGACAAACCGTTGAAATTCGCCTTCGCCAACGTCACCGAGGCGGGTGAACTGTTCAAGCAGTTGGGGGACGGTTTCGTCGATGTGGCCCAGAAGGCCGGCATCACGGTTTCGCGCTACGACAACAAGTTCGATGGCGTCACCGCTACCAACAACGCGCGCCTGATGGTGCAGGAGCAGCCGGACGTCATCTTCGAGTACAACGCGGTGGAAGGCATCGGGCCGGCGTTGCGTCGAACCTTCGAGCAGGCCAACATCCCGTTCGTGGCAATCAACGTGCCGGTGCCGGGTGGCCATTGGTTCAACCTCGTCAACAAGGACCTCGGCATCGAAGCGGCCGACACGGTCGTCGGTTTCGCCAAGGAGAAGGGCTGGACCGCCGACGACACTACCGTGCTGATCGTCCAAGCGTCGGCCTCGGGCGTCGAAGTGAACGACTGCGTGCGCTATTTCTATGTCCGCGCCGCGGAGCTGATGGGCTTCCCGCAGGTTGACCCCGAGGCGATCAGCGCCACCACCACCGTGATCTCGCCGGCCGGCGTGCAGGTGGACGGCAAGGCCACGCTGGAGGACAGCTACACCAGCGTCAAGAACGTGCTGCAGACCATCCCGGCCGACCGCAACCTGCTGCTGTTCACCGTCAACGACGATAGCGCAGTGGGCGCGTGGCGCGCCGTGCAGGAATCCGGCCGTGGCGAAAAGACCTTGATCGGTGGCCTCGGCGGCTCGATCGCAGCGCTCAAGGAACTACGCGAGAATCCACAGTGGGTGGCAGAAGGTTCCATCTTCATTGCCAACTGGGGCGTCTATCTCGTTGCGATGGGCATCGCCATCACCCAAAGCGTCACTCCGCCCGCGCTGACCAAGTCGCCGCAGGCTGTCATCACCAAGGCCGACGTCGACAAGTTCTACGACGCTGCAGGCACTGCCATCCTGCTCCCACCCCTGGTCGAAGAGAACCGCTACCTCGCCGATACGGGCATCCTGCAGAAATACGCCAAGATCGAAGGTCTCTGACCTTTGATCTCCCGGGAGGCGGCTGGACCCGACCGCCTCCCACCTCCCCTCCCCCAAGAGCCGAGTTCATGTCCCAGTCCACCGCCATCGCCGAGCGCTACCCTCACCCGCTGTCGTTCATCGGAAAGAACCTCGGCACCGGCAAGACCATTGCGTTCGCGCCCCGCAAGCTGATGCCCACCGCCAGTTGCATAAAGCTGCCGATGCTGGTGGCGCTCTACGACAAGGCCGAGCGCGGCGAGATCGACCTGAACGAAATGATCACGATGCAGCCCATCGACCAGATTGGTGGTTCGGGTGTGCTGAAGCATCTCACCGGAGGGCTCACCTTGTCGCTGCGGGACGTCGCGACGCTCATGATCGTCCTCTCCGACAACACCGCCACCAACATCATCGCCGACCGTGTAGGCATTGACTTCATCAATGCAACGATGGCCGAGCTGGGCCTTTCCAGCACCACGCTGAAAACGAGGATCGACTTCGGCGCCATCGGCAACGAGGTGCGCAACCTCGCCGAGAGCACCGTCGCCGATTTCGCCATCCTGCTCGAAGGCATCGCCAAGGGCAGGCTGATCAGCCCGAAGGCGTCGGCGGCGATAAAGGATATCATGTCCCGCCAGCACTACCTCGACCTGCTGCCGCGATACCTGCCCGCCAACCCCTATGCCCGAGACCTCGGCACGGAGACCGACCTGGCCGTCGCCGGCAAGACCGGTTTCTTCCCTGGTTTCCGCGCCGACACCATCATCGTCGACGCCAACGGCCAGACGCTGGTGATGGCCGCGTTCGTGTACGGCGACGACCAGTCCTTCCTCGCCGACAACGCCATCGCCACCTTCATGGGCGGCCTCGGCCAGGCGCTGTTCCATGAACTGACCAACTGACCGGCACCGCCTGTCCTCATTCCACCCAAGACCTGGCGCCTCGCGCGCCAGGACGTCCGACAACATTTTCGGGACTAAGTTTCATGTTCGACGTCCTCATCACAGGCGGCCGCGTCATCGACCCCGAAACCGGCCATGACGGCATTGCCGACGTGGCGATCAAGAACGGGCGCATTGCCGCGATCGGCCAGAGTCTGGGGGAGGCGCGTCGGACGATCGATGCCGTCGGCCTCGTCGTTGCGCCGGGCTTCCTCGATCTCCACGCCCATGGCCAGTCCGTGCCCGCCGACCGCATGCAGGCCTTCGACGGCGTCACCACCGCGCTCGAACTCGAAGTCGGCGTGCTGCCGGTGGCGCCCTGGTATGAGGCACAGGCCCGGGTGCCTCGCGTCCTCAACTACGGCACCGCCGCCGCCTGGGTGATGGCCCGCAAGAACGTCATAGCCGGCGTCGAACTCGTGGGCGGTGATCCGGCCGTCAGCGCCATGAGCCGCAACAGCGAAGATTCCCGATGGTCCCAGGACGCCGCCACCCCCGAACAGGCTGAACGCATCGTCGCCATGACCAAGCAGGGCATCGAGGAAGGCGGCCTCGGCATCGGCATTCCCTACGCCTACGCCCCCGGCGCCGGCACCAAGGAGATGAGTCTCATCTGCGACCTTGCCGCAGCGAGCGACGTGCCGACCTATACCCATGTGGCGCAAATGTCGAACATCGACCCCAGGAGCTCGGTCGAGGCCTATGTGAACCTGATCGGCCTGGCCGCCGCTACCGGGGCACACATGCATATCTGCCACCTCAACTCGACCAGCCTGCAGGATATCGAGCGATCCGCCCAGCTCATTGCCAAGGCACAGGCGGCGGGGCTGAAGGTCACCACCGAGGCCTATCCCTACGGCACTGGCTCCACCTTCCTCGGCGCCGCCTTCTTCGCCGACCCGGCCTTCCCGAACCGTACCGGCGGCTCCTATTCGGACATCGAACTGGTCGCGACCCATCACCGCATGAGCGACAGGGCCGAATATGTCACCGAGCGCGAGAAGCAGCCGACCGCTCTCGTGCTGTGGCACTTTCTCGACACTGAGCACAATGACCGCCACCGTGACCTGCTCGATGTCTCGGTGCTGTTCCCCAACTCCGCGATCGCCTCCGACGCGATGCCGTGGAGCAATGCCGACGGCTCGCTCTACCATGGCACGGAATGGCCTCTGGCCGCCGACAAGACGGCCCACCCGCGCTCGTCCGGCACCTTCGTACGCTTCCTGAAGCGCTGGGCGCTGGATCGCCAGGCCCTGCCGCTCATCGACGCCATCGCCAAGTGCACGCTGATCCCGGCCCAGATCATTGAGTCGGCTGCCCCCGCCTTCAGGCGCAAGGGCCGGCTGCAGGTGGGTAGCGATGCCGACATCGTGGTGTTCGACCTGGGTACGCTCGTCGACCGGGCCACCTTCTCAGAGATGAACCGGCCGTCCGACGGCATGGTCCACGTGCTGGTCAACGGCACGCCGGTCATCGCCGACCGCCAACTCATCGAAGCCGCCGCGCCGGGGCGCCCAATCCGCCGGGGCGACGCGTGAGCATCCCGGTTACGCTGGTCACCGGCTTCCTGGGGGCCGGCAAGACCACGTTCATCAATCGCGCCCTCCGCGACGCGGCGGGTGTGAAGCTCGCGGCGATCGTGAACGATTTCGGCTCGATCAACATCGACGCCGACCTGATCGCCGATACTGCCGACACCGTCGTAGGACTGAAGAACGGCTGCATCTGCTGCTCACTGCAGGGCGACCTCCTGCGCACGCTCCGCCAGGTCGTCAAGCGGGGCGACATCGGCCATATCCTTATCGAGGCGAGCGGCGTGGCCGACCCGCGAGGGATCATCGAAACACTGATGGATCCGGTGCTGCGGGAAGCCGTCCGGCTCGACGCCGTCGTCACCATCGTCGATGTGCCCGATATCACCGACGCGCCCGGGCGACTCGACGACCCCCTCTGGACCGCGCAGGTGCAGGCCGCCGATTTCATCGGCCTCGCCAAATCCGGTGCGAGCGATACCCTCGCGCTGCGGGCACGCCTCGCGTCCTACAACAAGGCGCTGATCTTCGACGCCTCCGAGCCGGGGGCCTTCGACCTGCTGGTGGCCCAGGCGAGCGCGCACCCGGCGCCTGCCGACCGACCCAAAGTGACCGCCGACCGGTTCGTCTCGCTCGAATGGGAGTGGATGGGCGCAGTCGGCGCCGAGCGCTTCCAGGCCTGTATCGGCAGGCTGGCGCCGCAGCTCGTTCGCGCCAAGGGCATCGTCAACCTTTTGGATCGCGACGGCAGCTTCAGCTTCAATCTCGTCGGCCGGCGCGCCACGATGGAACCGCTGGCCCGCCTTCATAAGGCCTGCCGCCTCGTGTTGATCGGAGAGCGCGGACGCCTCGATGTCGAGGACGCACGCGACGTACTGCTGGAGACATTCGCGGACATGCGCATCCTGGTCCAAAATGGATAGCATCGTCATTGGCGGCGGCATGGTGGGCGTCGCAACCGCCCTCGCCTTGCAGGAGCGCGGCCGCAACGTGCTCCTGCTCGATCGCCGGCGACCCGGTCAGGAAACGAGCTACGGCAATGCCGGGATCATCCAGGCCGAGGCCGTTGCGCCCTACGCCATCCCGCTGGCGTTCGACCGGCTGCTGAGGATCGCCGCCGGACGCGCGCATGACGTCGCCTGGAACCTCAGAGGCATGCCCTCCTGGCTCGCCCCCGTCCTCGGCTACTTCTGGCACAGCCTGCCGCCCAACTACCGGCGGATCGTTCCCGAATACGCCCGAATGATCCTCCGCGCCACCGACGACCACGCCCGCCTGATCACCGCGGCCAGCGCCGATGACTTGATCGCGCGGCGCGGCTTCATCCAGGCCTATCGCGATGCCGCTTCCCTCGAAGCGGCGGTGGCTGAGGCCGATGCGGAGAACCGTGCATTCGGAGTGCCGTCCATCGCACTCGATGCCGCCGGGCTGGCGAAGGCCGAGCCGACGCTGCGCGTGCCGATGACGGGCGCCATTCATTTTACCAGCCCCTGGAGCTGTCGCGACCCGGGCGAACTGGTGTCGCGGTATGCCCGCCTGTTCATTGAACGAGGCGGCTGCATCGAAACGGCAAACGCCCAGTCGCTCGCACGATCAGGGGGCGGCTGGACTGTCCAGACCTCGGCGGGAACCCACGATGCGCCCGACGTCGTCGTCGCGCTCGGCCCGTGGACGCCGCAGTTCCTGGCGCCGCTCGGATACCGAATTCCCATGGTACTGAAGCGAGGGTATCACTTGCATCTTGCGGGCGAAGCCGAGCCGTTGCAGCCATTCATGGATGTGGCGAATGCCACGGTGATCTCACCGATGAACCGCGGCGTGAGGGTGCTCACCGGCGCGGAACTCAACCGCCTCGACGCAAATTCCAATCTCCGGCAGATTCGGCACGCGACCATGGTCGCCAAGACGCTGTTCCCGCTTGGCGAAGCGGTTGAGTCTCAACCTTGGCGCGGCGCCCGCCCCTGCATGCCTGAAATGCTCCCAGTGATCGGTCCCGCGTCCAGGCACCAGGGTCTCTGGTTCAATTTCGGCCACGGCCACCAGGGGTTCACCCTCGGACCGACAACGGCGCAAATGCTCGCCGATGCAATGGTCGGTGCGTCCCCCGTCGCAGCACTCGCGGCGTTCGCTCGCTACTAAGACCCTCCGGTCGCACCAGAGGGCATGCTCGCATGTACTGACCATTCGTACGGCGTGGATAAACGAACGCATAGGAGAAGCCGCCTCTTGACGAGGCCTGTACAGGGCCCGAACGCGGTCCTGTGGCGGTAGCGAGTTCTGCTGCAGGCGAGCGCTGAGCCAGCTGACCGTTTGCCTCTCCTACACCCGAACGCGCATAGGAATTGTTCGTCGGGGGGATTGGCGGTAGCGGACCTCCGCTACCGAAACACTCAGGCATGTCAGGGCCGCGAAGTGCTCAAAAAGGAACTGCTGGAGCATTTTAGGGCGAGGCGGACGATCCTCCCGTTCCCGGCATGCCAGCATGAAGCAAGCGGCCAAGGTCAGATCAAGGACGCCGTCTCGATCAGCGAACGACCCGCCAGCGTCGAAGATCGAGCCGTTCCCGGCCACTGGGAAGGCGATCTCATCGGCGGCTCCCGGACCAGCTATGTGGCGACGCTGGTCGAGCGTCACTCACGCTACGTGATGCTGATCTAGGTGTCGTTGCTAGGTTGTTCATTCGGAGAGGGACTGAGAAGCTGGGGTTGCGACACCAACCAACCTTCAACGGAGCTCCATCGAAGCTCACCGCACTTCATGTCCTCGAGGTTCCTTTCGGAGGTGGGCGTTCGGCCCGCCGAGCACTATACTATATTCGTGCCCTCCTCGAGCCGCAGGCGCTGCGGCTGGCGGCGCCGGGATTGGATCGCGGCCGTTGCCTAGGACGGCCGCCGGCTACCCGCTCGCTTGCTCGAATGAACACTGTCTCCCCATCGACGTCGACGACCCAGACTACGAAGCCGTCCCCATCCGCCCCGACATCCCGTCCAGGCTGAAGAACAGCTGTTGGAGTTGAACGCTCTCCTCCTCTTGGTCCTCCTCACCGTCGAGCTCTAACCTGTCCGGGTCGATTTCGAGGGGCTCCGTTGAAGGTTGGTTGGCTTCGCAACTCCAGCGTCTCAGCACCTCCTCGAATGAACAACCTTCATAGCTTCGACACTAGCTCAAGTCGTCACCCTCAGCGCTGCGCTTCAACCCGGTGATCATCGCCGCCGGCAGGTTCTCGCGATGGCGGATGCTCGCCACCAGTACGCCGATCAGGTGCAGGCCGATCAACAGAAGGATCGCCTTGGCGAGAGCGCTATGCAGTTCCTCGATCCACTCGACACCCCAGAACATGTCAGTGGTCTGGAGCCAGCCTATCGTCACCTGCGCAGAGACTGCAGTCATGAGGGCGATGATCATCGCGCCACCAGCCGGGTTGTGTCCCAGGTGCCGGCGCTCCCGGCCTCGCCAGATATCGCCAAGGTAGTTGAGCACGGTGCGCGGATGCCGCACGAAGCTGGTGAAGCGGGCGTGGCCGGGGCCGAGGAAGCCCCAGACCAGCCGGATGGCGATCAGTGCGCCGGCGGTGTAGCCGGCCCACTGATGCAGGCCCTTTGGATGGCCCGAAGTGAACCACGCCACCGCGATGCTGCCAGCCAGCGCCCAGTGCAAGACCCGCACCAGCGGGTCCCACACGGTGACCTTGTCAGTCAGCTTCGACATCGAGCATCTCGAGCGTAGCGGGGTCGAACAGCTTCTCCATCCGGGTGCCGTCCGGCTTGCTGGCGTAGACCTCGTAGCAGCCTTGGTCGTCCTTGATCTGCTTGACGGTCCAGCCGTCCTTTTCGAGCTGGGCCTTGAGGGTGTCCTTGGGCTGAGCCTTGTCGGCTGGCACGTTGCAGGTATCGGCGGCGAGCGCCGGGCTGGCGATCACGAGTGCAAGGGCCAGTGTAGCGATCAGTTTCGAGTTCATCGTGGTTCGTCCTTTGCATGGGAGCCAGCTCGATGCCGGCAGGGCGAAACTGGCCTCCCCCGCTTACAGCCCGCTGACGATCAGGCTCGGCCGTCGTAAGGTCCGTGTAAGGCGAAGCTGGCACTGAGCAAGTTTTTGGGAGCAATTGGTGCGCCTGCTGCTGGTCGAGGACGACGAAATGCTGGGTCAGGCGATACGGGATCACCTGGTCGCGCACGGCCACGCCGCCGATTGGACCCGTAGACTGGACGATGCCGACGCCGCCCAGCTCGCCGTCGCCTATGACGCGATGCTCCTCGACCTGAACTTGCCCGACGGCAGGGGCATGGAGTTCCTCAAGCGGTTGCGGCGCCGGGGCGACACCACGCCGGTTATCATCGTCACCGCGATGGACCAGCTCACCATGCGGATCGAAGGCCTGAACGCGGGCGCCGACGACTATCTGGTGAAGCCTTTCGATCTCGGGGAGTTGCTCGCCCGGGTCGGCGCTGTCGGCCGTCGCTATGCCGGCAATCCCAACCCGCTGATCGTGGTGGGGCCGCTGGAACTCGATCCGCCGCACAAGCTGGCGACCGTCAATGGCCGGAAGCTGGACCTGAGCGCCCGGGAATGGGCGGTTCTGGAGCGCCTGGCGCAACACCCCGGAACACTGGTGTCCCGCATGCAACTCGAGGAGGCGCTGTTCGGGTTCGGTGATGAGATCGAAAGCAACGCCGTCGAGGTCTACGTCAGCCGCCTGCGCAAGAAGCTGGATGCCGGCGTAATCCACACCGTGCGTGGCCTCGGCTACCGGCTGGCGCCGCAGTGAGCACTACCAGCATCACGCGCCGACTTGTGGTGACCCTGACCATAGGCGCCACCGCTCTGTGGCTCATCGGGAGTCTGGTCACGATCCTGCTCGTGCAGGATGCGCTGCAGCGCACACTCGACGGTGGGCTCCGCGAAACCGCGGAACGCCTCCTACCTCTCGCGGTCGATGGACTCACGGATGACGGCGATGGTGACCGCGATGCCGAGGGCTATCACGAGCCAATGCTGGAGTCCGGACGCGGCGAGTATGTCGTCTATCAGGTTCGTTCGCCGACACACGTCCTGATGCGCTCACACGACGCGCCCACGCAGCCCTTTGCGGCGCCCCTCGCGGAAGGATTTGTGACTGCACCGCCCTGGCGTATCTACACCACCGGCGATGCCCGCTCCGGCCTCTTCATTCAGGTGGCCGAGTCCGAGGATCGTCGCAACACGGCCCTTTGGGGCAGCGTTGCCGCCCTGCTGATACCGCTTCTGCTGCTCATTCCGGCGTCCATATTCGGCATCCGGTATGCCGTCGACCGCGGCCTCGCACCCCTCCGCCTGCTTGGCGAGGAGGTCGGGCGGCGGGACGTCGCCAACCTCGAACTCGTCGGCATGCCGGACGCACCGACCGAACTCAAGCCGATGATCCGGGCCATTGACGGGCTGCTGCTGCGCCTGCGTGCGGCCTTCGAAGCCGAACGTGCCCTGGCGGCGAACAGTGCCCATGAGCTGCGCACGCCGATTGCCGGTAGTCTCGCGCAAACCCAGCGCCTGGTCGAGGAGCTGGATGGGCATCCTGCCCAAGCTCGCGCCCGCAATGTCGAAGGCACTCTCCATCGCCTTTCGGCTCTTGCCTCCAAGCTCCTCGCCCTGTCGCGGGCCGAGTCCGGCGTCGCGCGACTTCCTTCGCCGATCGACCTGATACCTGCGGTCGATCTAACCCTGGGCGACGCGGCGCGCACTCTGGGCGCCCGTTTGATCGTCGTCCGGCGGCCGAAAGCTCATCTGGCCGGGGCGCTCGATCTGGATGCCTTGGGTATCGTCATGCGTAACCTGATCGAGAATGCCGTCAAACACGGTTCGACCGGCGGCCCGATCACCGTGACGATCGGTGAGAACGTGCTGGACATATCGAGCGAGGGTCCGATCGTCAGTCCGGAACGGCTTGGCATGCTGGTCAGGCGCTTCGAGCGCGGCGACGCGACGTCGGACGGCTCAGGCCTCGGATTGGCCATCGTCGACACCATCCTGCAGCAGGTCGGGGGAACGCTTGAGCTGCGCTCACCGGCCATAGGCAGGGATAGCGGATTTACCGCACGCGTCGCATTTCCCCAACGCGAACAAGGGGGCTAACGCGTCATGTCGAGGCTCAAGACACATCCCGAAGTGCCCTTTGTCGGCCGGTCGGGTGGTTGCGGGCTGCGACTGCTGATCGGCATCGCCGCCGCTTCGGCCGACAAGGGCTCGATCGTTCTTGCGAACCATCACTTCGCCGGCAGCGCTGATGGCATGGACCTGGAACAGCGACTTCGCGATGTCCAATCCGATTATGCCAATCTCCTCCATGGGCGCCTCCTCTCGTGCGGTCCTCGACACACCGCCACGTGGCACATCGCGATGCCGGCGGAGGAGCCGTCCACCGCATCACTAGCAGACACTCTCGATTGACATAGTCGGCCACGGCACGGCATCACTATTGCCATGGGGACTGCGACCTCCCCACGAGGCGTCACGCCGAAGTTCGCGTCCAACGACACCTCAAAGGACGCACCATGCCCTCATATGCTTCTATTTCGCCGGGAAAACTCGCCCGCCTCCTCGGCACTCCCAAAGCCCCCGTCATCATCGACGTGCGCGAGCAAGATGCCATCGCCGCCGACCAGCGGCTGATCCCAACCTCGCTATGCCTGCCCTACGAGACCGCCGACAGCTGGGCTCTGGACTATGCCGGGCGCACCGTTGCCGTTACCTGCCAGCACGGCAAGGCGCTGGCCGAGGGAGTCGCCGCCTGGCTGCGCCACTACGGGGCCGATGCTGAGGTCGTCGAAGGCGGCTTCGAGGGGTGGCGCGATGCCGGTCTTCCCTTGATCCCGCTTGGCACCATGCCGAAGCGCAGCGCGAGCGGTGCGACCGTCTGGGTCACCCGATCGCGGCCCAAGATCGACCGCATCGCCTGCCCCTGGCTGATCCGACGCTTCGTCGACCCGTCTGCGGTGTTCCTGTTCGTCGCTCCGTCCGAGGTCAGCGCGGTCGCGGACCGCTTCGGGGCGACGCCATTCGATGTCGAAGGAGCTTTCTGGAGCCACCGGGGAGAGCTCTGCACGTTCGACGTGATGGTCGAGGAGTTCGGTCTGGTGACGGAGCCGCTAACGACCATCGCCAAGATCGTCCGGGGGGCGGACACCGACCGGCTAGACCTCGCGCCCGAGGCGGCGGGACTCCTTGCGGTGTCGCTGGGTCTCTCCCGGCTCCACGCCGACGACCTCGAGCAGCTCGAAGCGGGGCTGAGCATCTACGATGCCCTTTACCGCTCTGGGCGCGGGACGCCACCGACGAGACCCACTCGTGGCCGGGCGGAAAGGCAGCCCGATGAACGTGGCGACGCCTCCCGACCTCGCGCCCCGAGCTCCGACGCTCGCCGAGGCCACCAGGGTCTGGGCCAAGATCGGCCTGCTGAGCTTCGGCGGGCCAGCGGGCCAGATCGCCCTGATGCACAAGGAACTAGTCGAGGAGAGGCGCTGGATTGCAGAGAGCCGCTTTCTTCACGCCCTTAACTTCTGCATGCTGCTGCCCGGTCCCGAGGCCCAGCAACTGGCGACCTATGTCGGCTGGCTGCTGCACGGCACCAGAGGCGGAATCATCGCCGGAACCCTCTTCGTCATCCCCGGCTTCGTGGTCATTTCCGTACTGTCGGCGCTCTATGCGCTTTTCCACGAAGCGGGATGGCTGGCGAGCCTTTTCTTCGGGCTCAAAGCGGCCGTACTCGCGATCGTCATCGAAGCGGTCGTCAGGGTAGGCCGCCGGGCACTGAAGAACGGTGTGATGGTGGGCATAGCGATCTTGGCTTTCGTTGCCCTCTTCGCGTTCAGCGTGCCGTTCCCGGTGGTTGTCCTGCTTGCCGCGCTCATCGGCCTCATTGGTACCGGGATCAACCCTGCACTTTTCTCGCCACCGAAGCACAAGGCGGCGGCGCCCGACCTGCCCTCTGTCATCGGAGAGAACTTCACCAAGCCCCACCCATCCCTCGCATCGACGCTCCGAACGGCCGCTGTTTGGGTTGCGCTGTGGATCGCTCCGCTGCTGGTGATCGTGCCTGCGCTCGGCTGGTCCAGCACGTTCGGTACTCTGTGGGTATTCTTCTCGCAGATGGCAACGGTGACCTTCGGGGGAGCTTACGCCGTGCTGGCCTACGTCGCCCAGGAGGCGGTGCAGAACTTCGGCTGGCTGCGGCCGGGCGAAATGGTCGACGGTCTGGCTCTGGCCGAGACGACACCCGGCCCGCTCGTGATGGTGCTGAGCTTCGTCGGATTCCTCGCGGCCTATCGTGATCCCGGGGGGCTCGACCCACTGCTGGCGGGGCTGCTGGGCAGCGCCCTAACGACATGGGTCACCTTCGTGCCCTGCTTCCTGTGGATCTTCCTCGGCGGTCCCTACATCGAGAAGCTCAGGTCCAACCGCGAACTGTCCGGCGCACTCAGCGCCATCACGGCGGCGGTCGTGGGAGTCATCCTCAACCTTGCCATCTGGTTCGGTCTGCATGTCTTGTTCCGGGAGGTCGGCACGTTCACGGCGGGGCCGGTATCGGTCGCCACCCCGAACCTGATGACAGTGAACCTGGCGGCCGTGGCGCTCAGCATTGTCGCAGGCGTCTGCCTGTTCCGCCTCAAGGTGGGCATCACGTGGACGCTGGCCGTCTGCGGCGGCATGGGACTTGCGGTTATGCTGGTGCCGCTACCGGCGTAGGTCCGAAGCGGTCGTAGAGTACGACGAACGTTGAGAGCAGGTACTCCTGGGAGCAAGCGAGAACGAGCTTCACAATAAAGGAAGGGCCGGTTGGAACCGGCCCTTCGCAACTCAGAAGTCCATGCCGCCGGGCGCGGCCGGCAGCGGAGCTTCCTTCTTCGGCTTCTCCGCAATCATCGCTTCGGTGGTGATCAGAAGGCCAGCGACGGAGGCGGCATCCTCGATAGCGGTGCGGACGACCTTGGCGGGATCGATGATGCCCCACTTGTAGAGGTCGCCATACTCGCCGGTCTGGGCGTTCCAGCCGTGCGAATAGTCGGTCTTCTCCAGCAGCTTGCCGACGATGACCGAGCCATCCTCGCCGGCGTTGAGCGCGATCTGCTTGGCAGGCCACTGGATGGCGCGGCGTACGATGTCGACGCCGGTGCGCTGATCGGCATTGTCGGGCTTGAGGGCTTCGAGAGCCTTGGTCGCTCGCAGAAGGGCCACGCCGCCACCCGGCAGGACACCTTCCTCGACTGCCGCGCGGGTCGCGTGCATGGCGTCGTCGACTCGGTCCTTCTTCTCCTTGACTTCGACCTCGGTCGATCCGCCGACGCGAATAACCGCCACACCGCCGGCAAGCTTGGCGAGACGCTCCTGCAGCTTCTCACGGTCGTATTCCGAGGTGGTCTCCTCGATCTGCGCCTTGATCTGTGCAACGCGGCCTTCGATCTCGGTCTTGGAGCCGGCGCCATCGACGATGGTGGTGTTCTCCTTCTCGATCGTGACCTTCTTGGCGGTACCGAGCATGTCGAGGGTGACGTTCTCGAGCTTGATGCCGAGGTCCTCGGAGATGACGTTGCCGCCAGTGAGCACGGCGATGTCCTCGAGCATGGCCTTGCGGCGATCACCGAAGCCCGGTGCCTTCACTGCGGCGATCTTCAGTCCACCGCGGAGCTTGTTGACGACGAGGGTGGCGAGCGCTTCGCCTTCCACGTCCTCGGCCACGATGAGCAGGGGCCTTCCGGTCTGCACGATCGCTTCGAGCACGGGCAGCATCGGCTGCAGGTTGGAGAGCTTCTTCTCGTGCAGGAGGATGTAGGGATCCTCGAGCTCCACCCGCATCTTCTCGGCATTGGTCACGAAGTACGGGCTGAGGTAGCCCCGATCGAACTGCATGCCTTCGACGACGTCGAGCTCGGTCTCGGCAGTCTTGGCTTCCTCGACCGTGATGACGCCCTCGTTCCCGACCTTCTGCATCGCCTCGGCGATCATCTTGCCGATGCCCGTCTCGCCATTGGCCGAGATGGTGCCGACCTGGGCGATCTCGTCGTTGGACGTGATCTTGCGGGCGTTCTGCTTGAGTTCGGCAACCACCGTCGAAACGGCCAGGTCGATGCCGCGCTTCAAGTCCATCGGGTTCATGCCCGCGGCAACCGCCTTGGCACCTTCCTTGACGATGGCCTGAGCGAGCACCGTCGCCGTGGTCGTCCCGTCGCCGGCGAGGTCATTCTGCTTGCTGGCGACTTCGCGCACCATCTGGGCGCCCATGTTTTCGAACTTGTCGGAGAGTTCGATCTCCTTGGCGACGGTCACGCCATCCTTGGTGATGCGAGGAGCTCCGAAGCTCTTTTCGATCACAACGTTGCGGCCCTTGGGGCCGAGGGTCACCTTCACCGCATCGGCGAGGGTGTCGACGCCCTTCAGCATACGGTCGCGGGCATCGAGGGAGAACTTGACTTCCTTAGCAGCCATTTGTCGTCACTCCTTGAGACGTAACGAGATTTGACTCTGGGTTGGCGAAGGCCTCAGGCGGCCTTCTTGACTTCAGCGACGGGCTCGATCACGCCCATGATGTCGCTTTCCTTCATGATCAGGAGCTCCTGGCCATCGAGCTTGACCTCGGTGCCGCTCCACTTGCCGAACAGGACCCGGTCACCCGGTTTCAGTTCTGTGGCCACGAGCTCGCCGCGCTCGTTGCGGGCGCCTGGCCCGACTGCCACGACTTCGCCTTCCTGCGGCTTTTCCTTGGCAGTGTCGGGGATGATAATTCCCCCGGCGGTCTTCTGCTCCGCGTCGATGCGCTTGACCACGACACGGTCATGCAAAGGACGGAACTTCGTCAAAGCTTCCTCCATTGAGTTGCAACGATGTGAGTGTCGCCCGGACGCGCCCGCGCCCAGGCAAAAAACAGCTAGGAGCGGAGATTTTCTCGTTCAAGAGGGGCTGATCAGATTTTTCCGAGGCCTCGCTACGGCCTTGAAATCTCAGCCGATTGACATCAATCTGAGCGCTGGCAGCTCTAGGAGGTTCTTTGAATGTCCAGGTTCCGCGATACGCAAACCACTGTCGGCTACGGGCTCACCACGGCGCAGATCGTTTATCGGATGCCCGACCATCGCTCTCTTTTTCAGGAGTTTGTTTGGCAGCGTTACGACACCTACCCGGAGTTTCCGTTGCTTGCTGGCTTTCTGGCGTTCTGGGAGGAGAAGATCGAGGGTCCTATCCACTCGGTTACGGTGGCACATGCTCGGCTGATCCAACCGACTGATCTGATCGCAATGCGGCGGGCGCACTGAACGGACGGCCTGGCCCGGTCTACTGCCAGCTCGGTGAGAGCCAGGATCGATAGCTGGTGGGGGCGAAGTAGTCAGTCCCTCAGTTTACTCACTCGGATAAGCTTTGTCTGGCCTGGGCCCATTGTCCTATGCATGGGCTATGGGCGAGTTTTACTTTGATGTGCGCTGGGCGAACATAGTCTACGAGGACCACGTCGGCGTGGAACTTGCCGGGCTGGCGCAAGCATGGAGTTGGGCCCTTCGCGATGCCCAGTTACTGGTCGATCAGGCGACCTTTGATGACTGGGAAGATGTATGGCTGGAAGTTCGCGACGCACGTCGTCGCCAGGTTGCGACCGTAGCGCTCGCCAGTTTCAGAACCGAGTCCGAACGCCTGAACCAGTCGACCATTCCATTAGAGAAGTGAGGATCGCGGCCTCATCAGTGTGTGCCGCTCCCCGCACAAGCGTAGCCAGTTGCTTCAACAGCGCGACCGCTCAGAACCTGGTCGAACCATATGGGCCGCAGGAGTCAGTTTTGGTCTGCATAGGGATCCGCAAGCCTTCACCCGCTGGGCGCGCGAGGCGCTGTGGTGCTGACCGAAAAAAGATGATCTGGGGCTCTTGACGGTCGCGATGCGCTACCTAGATCGAAGGCACCGGCGCCTTCGGGGCCGGAAGAATCGGGGTGGCCCGGCAATGGGTCCGTCCCTCGTATCTATGTTGCTCTAAGGAGAATGTGGCTATGAGAACCTTCGACTTCGCACCTCTTTATCGCTCCACCGTCGGCTTCGACCGCCTGTTCGACATGCTCGATAGTAGCATCCGTCCAGATTGGCCGCCTTACGACATCGAAAGGCTCGACGCGGATCGCTACCGCATAAGCATGGCGGTTGCCGGCTTCTCGGCCAGCGAGATCGAGCTGACCCAGGAGGGAAACGCGCTTCTGGTAACCGGCTCAAAGTCGGGAAACGACGAGAAGCGGCAGTATCTGCATCAGGGAATCGCCAACCAGAGTTTCAAGCAGACCTTCAGTCTGGCTGACCACGTGAAAGTGGAGGGTGCCTCGCTGGAGAACGGTTTGCTGTCGATCAGTCTGGTGCGCGAGGTTCCCGAGCAGTTGAAGCCCCGGCGTATCTCGATCGGAGACGCCTCTGGCTCCCGGGGTCCAAGCGGGCAAGAGCCCAAGCAAATCGAGCAACCGGCTCGCACTGCGGCCTGATCTCCCCAACGTTCGATTTAGGGACGCGACCACCTGGTGCCAACCGGGAGGACGAGAGCATGGAGAAGATCAGTGAGCGTCTATCCCTCGGATGAGTACGATAGCTCGGAGCTCGAGCACAAAGTTGCGTTGCGGGGAAAGCGGCCTCTCCAGCCCTGGCTGACTCGAAGGCGCGGCAACGATGACGACGACTATCCTCCGCCCGCGCCGGCGGGGGCCCCGCCACCGACACCAACGCGGCCTCTGGTTGACGCAGTTGCGGAGGTGGCGTGAAACGATTGAAGGGAGGGCGGTGCATTGCCGCCTTCCCTCTCGCGGCGCCTGCCGCATCGCTTTGTTCAGACGATCGGAGAGAGTGATGGCAAATCGACCATTTTCCCAACCGGTGTCCTTAAGGCTCCACCACGCTGGTAGCTTCCAGGCCAGGAGCGCCTGTGAGGCACACGAATATCTTGATCTGCACTGGCCAGCTGCTCGCACGGCTCACTACCGGCAGGCCAAGGCTCTCTGCGAGTCGGCCATCGAGGGACTGGTCGACGCAGAGGTCGCTCGCCGGGCAGTTATCGACGCTGCCCGGCGAGCTGGTCTGCTCGCAACAAAGCGGCAGGTCGACGGGCATGACACGAACACAAGCTATGTTGCCGTCGCGAACGGATGGCAGTGGCCGAGCCAGACAGCAGAGGACGACGACGTCAGCGACAGCGACTTGGTCGGATACTGGCGCGCCGCCGACATCGTTGAGGATCCTGCGCTCTCGCCCAGTCGCAAGAAGGCCCTGCTGTCATATTGGGCCTCGGATGTGCATGCGGTTAGTGGGGCGCCGTCGCTTCGCTGTGCCCGCGGCGTGACGGTGACGATTGACAGCCTGTTCGAAGCCATGGCGCGGCTGGACAACGAGATCGACCAGGCAGCGATGCTGTCCGGCCCTTCCATCAAGGGCCGCTCTTGGTAGGTGTTGAAATGAAAGACTTTAGCACATCCTCCTCCGGCGAAGAGCTGCTGTTCGACTGGCAGTTGGACGTGTCCCGGCTTGAGAAGGAGGCATTCGATGCCAAGCAGAACAAGATCGCGGATCCGTGGGCGCTAGTGGAGGCGGAGTGTTCCCTCGATCTTGTCGACGCCGAAATAGCGGCCATCCGCGGCTCATCCCCGAGCGAGGCCCGAACGAAGATACTGGCTCATCTTGAGGCGTGGCGCCTGCGCCTGGAGCGAGTGGTTCGCAATCTGAGGTCGCTGTCGAGCGATGTCGGCTGAGTATGAGCTTACGCAGAACGCCATCGATGAACTCATTCGCCTGTCCCGAGAGGTAGGTTCCCCAATTGCGGACAGGCCCGAGTTTCAAATCCTATGGGACGAACGTTTGGTAATGGGCGGCGACAAGCAGCGTTGCCACATCACGAGCCGCGGAAAAAGCTGGCTACAGCGGCGCGGCCTCATTCCGTAGCGCTCAGCGACCGAACTCGGGATCGCCGCTCAACGTCAGTCATGCGGCGATCTCACGTCCTTCGAGATGAAGGCGGTTAAGCTGCTGGCGAAGAATAAAGGCCAAGTGTTCGCTGTGCTCGACCTGCCGGCGGGTGATAGCCCTCATACCGATATCGTTGGCCGAAAGACCTCCTCGGCTTTCCGGGTCAAGCCTCCGAGCGGCCATCCATAAATACCACCACTCGAACTGGACCCACGCTGGCTATTCTCCAAGCTGATCGGGTGTTCGGGATTCTTCTCTTCTCGCCAACTGCGAGTCAGAGCGCAATCATTGGTAGGCGGCCGAGCTGCTGAAACGCCGCGGCGGTGGGGTTCTGGCTGTCGACGGTGGTGTCGGTTCTCTGAGTGTGGGCTTAGGCGTTTTCTGCGCAAGCGGGATAGAGGTTCGTTAATCAGTTGCGCCCAAGGGTAGCCGGGCAAGGGGTAGCGCTTGTGCGTCAGATATGACCGTATTCAGCATCATAAGAACGTTCTTCCATAGAACGAGCTCGCCGCGACCTCTCCCTGCCGGAGGGCAGCAGCCTCAAGTTCCCGGCTCTCCGCCGGCAACCGTTGCCGACCACGTGCCAGGTCGTTCGCCGTCCCCCAGCGACGACCGCATTAGCAGCTTTGCTGGAACCAAGGGCCCCGCTCCGCAATCGCTGACAGCAGGCAGTTTCGAACTCATCGGGCTGGACGAAATCAAGGAGGCGCTGGGAGAGCGGTGGGCCAGCCTCGCGGCTCGAGCGAGCGAACTTGCCGAGCAGGGCATCAGGCGGCGAATCTCCGATTCGGACCTTCTGGAAGTGCAAGGCGACACCGAGTTCCTCGTCTGCTTTTCCAAGCTCAGCCCGGACGCCGCGACCGGTCGAGCCAAGCAGATTGCACGAGAGATCAAGCAAGAACTGCTGGCCGAACTCCCTGAGTTTTCATCGAGCCTGACCGTCAAGCAATACGTCGCGGAAATCGATCTCGCGACTCTTGCGGAAAGCACGGGCAGCCTCGCTGACCGCCTCGTGTTCACCCTGCGTGGCATGCGGCTGGAAGCGGATCGGGCAATCTTGAACTATCGCCGCCTGCTGCTGAAGGATTTCCAGCTGCTCTTTGCTCCGGTGTGGGACCCCGAGCGCGCCATGGTGAACCTTAATCGGTGTGTTCTCGACCTATCACTGGGCTGCACTACACTATCCCAGTTTCAGGCAATCGCCGATCCCGATCAGATGGTCGATACGCTAGCCGACATCGACTGCCTTGCACTAACCAGGGCGATCGAGATGCTGCACCGCCATGGCCGGGGGAGCAACGTCGCCACCCTACTTGTCCCGGTGGGCTATCAAACGCTCGCCCGCAGTGCGACCAGGCGAGAGTACCTCAAGCTGCTGGCCAGTATCCCTGAGGTCTACACTCCCTTCGTGAAGCTGGAAATCACGAACGTGCCTGCTCGCCCTAACGTCGATCAACTGAACAGTATGCTTCTCGCTGCAAGCACCGTCAGTCCCTCCCTGACACTGCAGGTGAACGGCAACGCCAGCTTTCTGCCTTCTCTAGATCCGGAGCCACTGTGGGCGCTCTCGTGCAATCTGTCGGTCGGGCAACTGCGTAACGCCAACCTGAAGACCTTGGGACCGCAGTTCTGGGAGTTCGCAAAGCGCAACGGATTGCGGACCTTCGCCCACAACGCCAACACAATCGGGCTGGCCCTTGCGGCCGTTGAGAGCGGATTTTCGTACGTCAGCGGCACAGCCGTTCACCTTTCGCAGGACGTACCGCGCGCGCCGTCCCGCCTTCAGCCGCTCACCTTCCCGAAGCGTGTAACCGGATAACCTTATGTCGAGCCTCAGCAAAGAAGGCGTCCATGCCTGACTACAGTTCCGTGCCGCAAGCTGGACACCCGGGTTCGGCCTTGAGACTGCTGATCCTCGACGATGATCCACTCGTTGGCGATACCGTCCGGATAATGGCCGGCTCCGTTGGTGCCAGCGCCTTCTATTGCCGCACAGCCGCCGACTTCTTCAAGCGGGTCGCGGAATGGGCGCCCAGTCACATTCTGCTCGACCTCGTGATGCCGGGCCTCGATGGTGTGGAAGTCATCCAGCGCCTCGGCGAGATGGGCTGCGAAGCGAAGCTGATCATTGTCAGCGGCGTCGATCGCCGGGTGCTCGACGCTGCGCAGCGATCAGCCAGGCTGCACCGTCTATCGCTTGCCGGTGCCCTGTCCAAGCCATTCAGCCGGAGTGCTCTGGCCACTCTCCTCGAAGTGGGCTGCGCTGCTCCCCAGTTCCATCTGGTCCCGGCGGAACCACGGCCGACGCCGTCCAGCCGCGATCTGAAGCACGCGCTGGAACACGGAGAAATCGGCCCCGTCTTTCAGCCCAAGGTGCGGTGCAGCGATGGTAGTCTCGTCGGGTACGAGGCACTGGCGCGCTGGACCCGTGCCGAAATCAATCTCTGGAGTCCTGACACGTTTGTCCCCCTGGCAGAGCAAACGGGTCAGGCAGCACGGCTCACTGAGGTCATCGCGGATCGTTCGCTCCAGTGGCTGGGCAGTAATTTCCCCTCTGCGCCCCACTCGGTAGCCATTAATGTTCCGGCGCAGTGTCTGAAGGACGATCAGATAATCCGATTCATTGGCCGCACGTGTTCGCAGTACGGCGTCACCCCGGATCGGGTTGTCCTGGAGGTGACCGAAAGCGGCGCCGTCGAGCCCGATTCAGCCGCCCTCGACGTCCTGACCCGGGTGCGGCTGATGGGCATGAAGCTTTCGATCGACGATTTTGGCGTGGGCTATTCGTCGCTGGTGCAGTTGGCCCGGATGCCCTTCTCGGAAATCAAGATCGACCGCAGTTTCGTTGCCGAGTTGTGCCATTCCTGTGAGGCGCAGGCCATCGTTGCGGGCATCATCGGGATGAGCAATGGACTGGGGATGACCACGGTCGCGGAGGGCGTCGAGGATCTGGACACGTACATGCGGCTGCGCGAGTTGGGATGCGACGCCGCCCAAGGCTATTTCATCGGCCGTCCCATGGCGGCCCCCCTCGCGCTTGCCTGGTCCGACAGCGCCTGAAGCTCCGGTCGGTGCCATGGTTGGCGGGCAATAGCGCAGCAGCCGCAGAAGATCCGCCGGGTAGACAGATGGAAACCCAATGCACCCAATCAGCGCACTCCAGTCCCTGGATTCTCTACCCCGGGAGCCGGTCGCCACGGAACAGGACACCGGCGAAACGGCAGGGCCGCGGCAGGCCGAGACTGCCAGCCTACGACGAATCGCGAGCCGTATTGCACGCCTTGGAGGATGGCGTGTCGATCTCCATCCGACACGGCTGAGCTGGAGCGCGGAAACGGCAGAGATTCACGAAGAGCCGCCGGACTTTTCGCCCGATGCCGACAAGGCCCTGAGCTACTACACGGCGGAGCACCAGCCGGTAATCCGCAAGGCGTTCGCCGACTGTGTCGAACGCGGCAGGCCGTTCGATGAGGTGCTGGAGTTGGTCACGGCGAAGGGGAACCGCCTCTGGGTTCGCTCGATCGGCGAAGCCGTTCGCGATGATGCAGGAGCCATCGTGGCCGTCGAGGGGGCGTTCCAGAACATCTCCCACCTGGTCGCCATGCGCCATGATGCCGACGCCCTGTCGCGTCGGCTGCGCCAAACCCTCGAGAGCATCAGCGATGCCTTCTTTCTGCTCGACAAGGACTGGCGGTTCTCGTTCCTTAATGGCGAGGCCCAGATGCTGTTGGGGCGCAGGCACCAGGATCTGGAGGGCCGGACCATCTGGGATGAGTTTCCCCAAACGGTGGGGAGCATGTTCGAAACCAGCTATCGGCGGGCGATGGCGGATGACCGCTCCGTGCGATTCCAGGAGTACTTTCCGCCGCTGGCGAAATGGTTTGACGTCGATGCCCACCCCACACCGGAAGGACTTGCGGTCTACTTCCGTGACATTTCCAGGCGCAAGCGGGCCGAGGAGGACGTGCGTGTCAGCAATGAACGGTTCCTGCTTGTCGCGCAGGCCACCAATGATGTGATCTGGGACTGGGACCTCGTCGGCGACAACCTGTGGTGGAACGATAACCTCAGAACGCTGTTCGGCCACGACCCCGCCTCCATTGAGCCGGGCCCCGAATCCTGGACAACCCGCATACACCCCGAAGATGTCGGCCGTGTCCTCGACAGCATTCAAACGGTGATCCACGGCACTGAAAGGACTTGGGTCAGTGAGTATAGATTCCTTCACCGCGATGGGCATGCGCTCAGCGTCGTCGACCGCGGCTTCGTCATTCGCGATGGCAACGGCAAGGCCATCCGGATGGTGGGCAGCATGCTCGATGTTTCACGTCAGCGCGAACTGGAGGATCGCCTGCGGCAGGCGCAAAAGCTCGAAGCTGTGGGTCAGCTGACGGGAGGCGTCGCGCACGACTTCAACAATCTGCTGACGGTCATCCTCGGAAATGCCGAGCTGCTGGCGGAGGATCAGGCAAACCGGCACCAGACGCGTGCTCTCGCCGAAATGATCCTGACGGCTGCCCAGAGGGGGGCGGACCTCACGAGTCGCCTCTTGGCATTTGCCCGGAAGCAACCTCTGCAGCCGCAGGTGGTGGACCTGAGCACCCTCATCGCCTCGATGGAAGCGTTGTTCCATCGCACACTCGGCGAACACATCGAGATCAACATCGTCCGACCGACAGGTCTGTGGATGACCGAGGTCGACCCGACGCAACTGGAAACCGCGGTGCTCAATCTGGCGATCAATGCCCGAGACGCAATGAGGGAGTGCGGTCGCATGACAATAGAACTGGCCAATGCAACGATTGATAGCAATCAAGCGGCCATCATCGGCGACATGACGCCGGGGGATTATGTCGTGCTCACCGTGACTGACACCGGGGCAGGAATCGCGCCTGAGGTACTGCCGCACGTCTTCGAACCCTTCTTCACGACCAAGGAGGTGGGCAAGGGCTCCGGGCTGGGACTCAGTATGGTGTATGGTTTTGTCAGGCAGTCGGGCGGTCATGTCCGCCTCAACTCCACCTTGGGACAGGGGACTTCGGTACGGCTCTGCTTTCAGCGATCCTTTGAGCAGCCCCCCTCGATCCCTGAGGGTGTTCGGCCGCGCAGGGTCAGGGGCGGTAGCGAAGTGATCCTGGTCGTGGAGGACGATGCACTGGTCCGCCACCACGTCACCGGACTGCTGGAAGACCTTGGCTATTCCGTTCTGCAGGCCGCCGCCGGCCACCAGGCCCTCCACATGCTCGTGACCAATTCCGCCATCACGTTGCTTTTTACCGATATCGTGATGCCGGGCGGCATGAGCGGGGAGGAACTTGCAAAGCAAGCTATCGCAATTCGACCCGGCCTGAAGGTCCTGTTCACCTCCGGCTACGCCGAGAATGCCCTTGTGCACGAGGGACGCCTCGATCAGGGTATCCATCTGCTTGGCAAACCCTACAGCAGAGACGAGTTGGCCGACATGGTCCGGACGGTCCTGGACTAGTGGCGCATGAAGCAAGGCGACAGACCTGCGCGCGCTCACGCCTCACGACTTGAGGGTCCCGGCGCCACGTGGCCAAGTACATGCCGCACCGAGCAGATCAACACGCACGTTTCCGCCATACTACTTATAAGTATGAGCAAAGTACCGTATATAGCGCGCACGACTCGTTGATTCATAAGTAATATATCGCCGCCTCCGCGAACGCAGAGGACCTCTGCAAGCACTTTACTTTGTCGAATATTTGTCCTGCACGACGATTTATCGAAATCGTTGCGCAATTGAGTCAATTGCTGCGGAGGGCGGCTGCCTGCAACGTTCAGTCCTGCCCCGCCAGAGCGACAACCAGCTGTGGTGCGCGAGCGAGACGCCTGTTCGTAGTCAGCGAGTGAGGAGGTGCGCCTTGGCAACCCAGGTTATCGGCCCGTGGCGGCTGGATATGCGGGTCTGGATCGGGCCTCAGGGCCTGCCGCCCGGCCAGCACTTCTATTTCTGGATCGGCATCGGCGACAATGTCGGCGGCGCGATCTCGGTAACGCCGATCCCGTGGACGCGGCTGCCCGGCAGCAACTACCAGCACCGCCAGCAGCACATGCTCGTGCATTCGGTGAACATCGCGAGCGTGCCCTTCGTCGGACCTGTCGGCGGCAGTGAAAGCCACACCCAGGTGCACGCCACGTATCAGAACTGCGGGCAGAACCCGATCGAAGGCTTCAGCATCTACATCAGCATCGATAGCCCGTGAGCAGCAAATGATCCTCTCAATCGTGCACGACGATGACGGCAACATCATTGGCGCAACCGCCCAGCCGGAGGGGATGCCTCCATCCGGCCCGACGCCCAATGCCAACCATCGGCTGGCGCTCGTGGAGGTCGCGGATCCCCCTGGCCAGCAATCCGACGCGATCTTCGATTTCGTCCTCAGAACGGTGGAGAACAGCCGGATCGAGTTGAAGGACGGCAAGGCCGTGCTCGCGATGAAGGAAGGGAACACTGCAGTCCCATCCAAGGGGCCGAAGGGCGACACGAGGGTGGTCTATTCCGATCCGGCCGTGGCCAGGATCATCGAATGCGGGAGCAACGGGGTGCTCTACTACGTGATCTGCGGCCCTGATGGCAGCGGCGGAACCCTGTTCGAGTACATCCCGATCGGGAGCTGCTAGCTCGGGCCTGTTGGTCTATCGGCCTGGCAGCCGTCACGATCCGGCCTGGCAAACGGAGGATTGCATGACAACCGCTAGAGAGTTCGAACTGCCCGGGGGCAAGCTGTACCTCGTCGAGAAGGAAGGGATGCCGCCCGTCGCCCTGCTGGCGCGCCCGGCCCAGGGTGCCGGGGGCGCCCAGGAGGGCAGCGATTGCTACAACTGCTGGAAGCGGTATTTCGACTGCCTGTTCGGCGAAGGCACTGATATCGATGACTGCCTCGCCATCGGCAGGGAATGCGACAGCGTCTGCCGGGCCGGCACCGGCGGAGGCGTGATCTTCCTCGAGGCCTCCTCGGCCGAAAGCGTCCGGGCCCTGCTGAAACGGTAGCCCGGGCGCGTTGGGTCTTCCTGGCGCTCAGTCCTGCCTTGGCCTGCTGATCAATGACGTTCTGGCCGAAGAGATGCTCGAAGCGAGGATGATGATCGAGCCCGATTGCGTCCGGCTGGCGGCCGAGCGCGCCACGGAAGCGGAGTTCGATGCGATCGAGCACCTACTGCAGGAGCACGAGTCGCTGCACGAGCAGAACAAGCCGGTCTCGGAATACGGAGCGCGGTTCCACATCCGGCTGGCCGAGGCATCGCACAACCGCGTCGCGGCCTCCTTCATGTCCTCGATCCTGCACATCATGCAGGAGCGCGGGCGGCGCATCGATGCGATCCCCAATGCCCGCCGCAAGGAGATCGACGACCACCGCGCAATCTTCCAGCTCGTCAGGGCAAGGAAGGGCGCCAAGGCATCGGCTGCAATGCGCGAGCACATCCTCGAGTGGTCCAACACCTATTTCGGTGAAGAGGACGCCAGGCGCTAGGCGAGGACGAGCGCCGGCCGCTGGGCCGGCGCCCGCAAGTGCGACTTAGAAGTTGAAGTCGTCGATGTTCTCGGCGGTGAACGTGGTCAGTTCCGCCTGGGTGTTGATCGAGTTGTTGGCGTTGATCGTGATGGTGCCCAGGTTCGGCACTTCGAAGGTCGAGCCGACCTCGTTCTTGATCGAGCCGTCGAGCACGCCGAGCGCGAAGTGCACGGCGAGCCAGCCTTCATTGTAGGGCGACCAGAGCTGGAAGGCCTTCACCGTGCCGTCCTTGACGAAGTCGCGCATTTCGCTGGGCAGGCCCAGCCCGGTCACCTGGACCTTGTCGGCGATGCCGCGCGACTGGACGACCTGAGCGGCCGCCGCGATGCCCACCGTGGTCGGCGCGATGACGCCCTTGAGGTTGGGGTAATTGGAGAGCAGGGCTTCCATCTCGGTGGTCGACTTCTCCGGCTGGTCGTCGCCGTAGACGGTCGCCACGAGATTCATCTTGGCGTACTTGGGATCGGTCTTGAGCGTCTCGTTCATGCCCACGATCCACTTGTTCTGGTCGGGAGCTTCGGTGGTGGCCGAAAGGATCGCGATCTCGCCCTCGTAGCCGATGAGCGAGCCCACCATCTCGACCTGGTCGCGGCCGACGATGTCGAAGTTCACCGGCAGGATGGTGGCGTCGCGGTGGCTCTCGTTGCCGGTCAGGTCGCCGTTCACGGTGAGCACGAGGATGCCCTTGGCGCGGGCGTCGTCGAGCACCTGGTTGAGCGCATCGGGGCTGTTGGGCGCGATGCCGATGACGTTCACGCCGCGCTGGATCTGGGCCTCGATGAACGGGATCTGCGAGGTGGCTTCGGCAGTGGCCGGAGCGACGAACTCGAACTCGCAACCCTTGGCCTTGCACGCATCCTCGAAGCCGCCGGTGATCGAGTCGAAATACGGGTTGCCGGTGTTCTTGCCGATATAGACGATCTTGACCGGATCCTGGGCCATGGCGGCGCCCGCAAAGGCGAGGCCGGCGGCCAGGCCGAGCAGCAGAGTTTTCTTGAGCACTTCAGTTCCTCCTGGTGTGTGCCGGTTCAAGCCGGCGGAATTGCCCGTCACCCCTCAGTGCGGGCGGTATGGCCCGTCACCGCTGGGTGCGGGAATAGATGAAGTTGGTTGCGATGATGGAGACGATCAGCAGCGCGCCGAGCACGACGAGTTGCACCGCCGGCAGCACGTTGGCGACGATCATGCCGGTCGAGACGATGACGAGCAGCCAGGCCGCGAGGAACGTTCCGAGGATCGTTCCGCGGCCGCCGAAGATGTAGGTGCCGCCCAGCATGGCCATGAGCACCATCTGCAACTCGCCCCCGAGCCCGAGGTCGTAGCGGACCGAGCCGAGGCGCGAGGCGGTCATGATGCCGGCCGTCGCCGCGACGAGCCCGACCAACAGGAACAGCACGAGCTTGATGCGCGCGGCACGGATGCCGGCATGGCGCGCCGCCACTTCGCTCGTGCCGACCTGGTAGATCTGGCGCCCGAAGATGGTGCCGCCCAGCACGATCCCCAGCACGAGGGCGACGACGACGAAGAGGACGACCGGCAGCGGAATGCCCGCGACCATGATCTTGTCGATGCCGATGAACCACTCGGGCACACGGATCGACTTGTCGCCGGCGATCACCTGCGCAAGGCCGCGGTAGAGCGTCAGCGTGCCGATGGTCACGATGATCGAGGGCAGCTGCAGGCCGATGACCATGAACGCGTTCAGCGCCCCCATTGCCAGACCCGACGCGAGGCCGACGGCGACGGCGGCGGGGATCGGCACGCCCGCCTGCTGCAGCCAGGCGAAGATGCAGGCGGAGAGCGCCATGTTGGCGGCCGGCGACAGGTCGATCTCGCCGGCGATGATCACCATGGTCAGCACCAGCGCCACCATCGCGAACTCGCTGTAGAGCGTGAAGCTCCTGAGGATGTAGCTGATGTCGAGGAAGAACGGCGACAGCAGGCCGCCGGCGAAGATGCCGAGTATCAGCAGGATCAGCGTCATCGTCTCGGGGCGGACCAGCACCACCTGCCAGCGCGGGCGGGCCGGTGCCGCGTCGTGCCCCGATGTCGGGGCCGGGGTCTCGAGCGTGCTCATGCGCGCACCCGCCGCAATCCGACGATCCCCTGCCGGCGCACCGTACGGTCGATGACGAGGGCGATGAGGATCACCGCGCCGTAGATGGCGGCCTGCGACGTGCCCGGGATACCGAGCAGCGGCAGCGCGGCGGCAACACACCCCAGCAGCAGCACGCCGAGCACGGTGCCGAGAACCGTGCCGACACCACCATTGATCGACACGCCGCCGATGACCACCGCGGCGATCACCTGGAACTCGAAGCCGCTACCGGTATTGGACGGGTTCACGAAGCCCCAGCGGCTCGCATAGAGGATGCCGGCGAGGCCCGCGAGCGCACCGGAAATGGTGAAGACCAGAAGCGTCACCTGCGTCACCTTGATGCCGCGCAGCGGCGCCGCCGTGGGGTTGGAGCCGATGGCGTAGATCTGCCGGCCCACACGGGTGTGGTTGAGGAAGACATAGGCGAGCAGCGCCACGCCGAAGGCGATGAAGATGATCCACGGGATGCCGAGGATCGGCGAGGTCTGCGACAGGCCCTTGAGCTCGGACGGAATCCACTGCCGGTCGATCTGCTTGGCATTGGAGATGATGAAGGTCATGCCGCGATAGAGGCTGAGCGTGCCGAGCGTCACGATGATGGCGGGCAGCCGGAAGAGCTGGATCAAGAGGCCATTGATGAGACCGAGCACCGCACCGACGGCGATCGACAGCGGGATGCCCGTCCACCACGGCACGTCGAAGCCGAACCAGTCGATGTCGAAGCGATAGAGCATGCCGCTCACCATCGCCGAAAAGCCCAGGATCGAGCCGATCGACAGGTCAACATGGCGGGCGACGATCACCATCATCTGCCCCATGGCGGCGATCATGATGAGCGGGGTCAGCAGCAGGATGATGCGCAGCTGGTCGAGCGTCAGGAACTGCGGCTTGAACGCCCCGACCGCGAGGCAGAACAGCACGATCATCACCGCGATGCCGGCCTCGCGCCGGAGCAGGATCGAGCGGAGCGCGTTCATGCCGCCACCCCGCGCACCTGCGGCACCGCCGCGTGCATGATCGCCTCCTGCGTCGCCGCGCTGCGCGGAATGTCGGCCGTCTGCCGGCCCTCCGACATCACGAGGATACGGTCGCAGAGCGCCAGCAGTTCGGGCAGTTCGGACGAGATGAGGAGGATCGCGCGACCCGAGGCGGCGAGTTCGCCGATCATGTCGTAGAACTCGGCCTTGACGCCGATGTCGATGCCGCGCGTCGGCTCGTCGAGGATCAGCACGCTTGGGTTGGTCAGCAGCCAGCGCGCGAGGATTGCCTTCTGCTGGTTGCCGCCCGAGAGCTCGCCGATCGGCTGCCGCAACGAGGCGAGCCGGATCGAGAGCTTGCGCACGGCGTCCTCTGCCAGCAGCTTTTCCACCGACCGGCGGATGAAGCCCGAGGGCGCGATCTGATCCGGCACCGCCGCCGAGATGTTCTGCTCCACCGACAGGGTCCGGAAGATGCCCGCCACGGCGCGGTCCTCGGGCACGAAGGCAAGCCCGAGCGCGATCGCCTGCGACGGGTCGGCGATGGTCACGCGCTTGCCGTCGACCTCGACCGTGCCGCTCGCGGCCGGCGCAACGCCGAAAATGGCGCGCGCCACGTCGGTTCGTCCGGCGCCGACGAGGCCGCCGAGACCGACGATCTCGCCCTTCCGCACAGTGAAGCTCACATCGTTGAACACGCCCGGCAGCGTCAGCCCCTCGACCCTGAGGGCCGCCTCGCCGATCTGGCTGCGGGTCTTGTGCATGTATTCCTTGAGCGGCCGCCCGATCATCAGCCGGATGATGTCCGCGTCCGTGAGATTGCCGATCGTGTCGGTGGCGATCTTGTTGCCGTCGCGGAAGATGGTGACGCGATCGCACAGCGCCCGCACTTCCTCGAGCCGGTGCGAGATGAAGATGATGGTCCGGCCCTCGTCGCGCAGCCGCCTCGCGATGCCGAACAGGGTCTCCACTTCCTTGGGCGTCAGCGGCGCCGTCGGCTCGTCCATGATGATGAGCCGGCTGTCCGAGGCGAGCGCGCGCGCGATCTCGACCATCTGCTGGTCGGCGATCGAAAGGCCACGCATCTGCCGCGTGACGTCGATCTTCACGCCGAGCAGGTCCATCAGCCGGCGCGCCTCGCCCGTCATCTCGGCCCAGGGGACGCGGCTGAACCAGCGCTCGTCCGCCCGCCCCAAGACGAGGTTCTCGGCGACCGACAGGTCGGGGAAGGAAATCGGTTCCTGGTGGATCAGGGTGATGCCGAGCTTCTGGGCGACGATCGGGCTGGTCACCTCGACCGGCTTGCCGTTGAGCTCCAGTGTCCCGGTCGAGGGCCGGTGCACGCCGGCGAGGATCTTGGCGAATGTCGACTTGCCGGCGCCGTTCTCGCCGAGCAGCGCATGGATCTCGCCGGGAAAGAGGTCGAGGTCGACATCGCGCAGCACGTCGACCGCCGCGAACTCCTTGCCGATGCCGCGCGCCCTGACGAGGGGAACCGTCTCCGCCATCGGCCTATCTCCCCGCCGGAACCGGCGCGTTGGCGACGAGCAGCCCTTGCGCCTTCAGGTCCGACCAGAAGGCCGCGGGGATCTCGACGGAAAGCGCGGCGACGTTCTGCTGCACTTCCGATGGCTTGGCCGCCCCGGGGATCACCGACGCAACGGCGGGGTGTGCCAGGACGAACTGCAGCGCCGCCACCGGCATCGACACATCGTGCGCCTTGCAGACCGCCTCGATGCCGCGGACCTTGGCCTGCACCTCCGGCGACGCCTTGCCGTAGGCATACATCGCGCCCGCGCCCGAACCCGTCACGAGGATGCCGGAGGCGAAGGGGGCGCCGATGATGACGCTCATGCCGCGATCGAGGGCCGTCTTCATGCTGGTATCGAGCACGCTCTGGTCGAGCAGCGTATAGGGCATGGCGACTATGGCGAAATCCACGTCGATCTCGGCGAGCATCTCGTCGAGATTGCCGGGCACGTTGTTGCCGACGCCGATCGCCTTGATCTCCCCGTTGCGCTTCAACTCCTCGAGCGCCTTCATGCCGCTGCCGGTCAGCTGCTTCATGTAGCCGATGACGGCCTCGGGCGTGTGGAACATGGTGTCGAGATCGTGGATCACCAGCGAGTCGACGGTGTTGACCGCAAGGCGCTGCAGCAGCTGCTCATAGGCATGCATGATGCCGTCATAGGTGTAGTCGAACTCCACCTCGAAGGGCAGGCCGCCGGCCCATGGCGCCGTGCTGAAGGTTGCCGGATCGTCGGGCCGGCGCAGGATGCGGCCGACCTTGGAATTGAGGATGAACTCGCTGCGCGGCTTGGTCCTGAGGAAGCCGCCGAGCCGATGCTCGGAGAGGCCGCGGCCATACCAGGGCGCCGTATCGTAGAAGCGCACGCCTGCGTCCCAGGCGGCATCGAGGGTGGCCCGCGACTGCGCTTCGTCGAGCTTGGCGTAGAGCTCCCCCAGGTGGGCGGCACCGAAGCCGAAGACCGGCAGTTCCAGTGCAGTACGCCCGACTTTGCGACGCGCGCCGACGGTAACGCTCACGACCACTACCCTCCCCCTGAACCATACCGGCGGAGTTGGCTCCGCTCCCGGCTCGCAGGATAATTTGTCAGACAAAAATTAGTTTGACAAGTTTTTACCCGACCGTCATTCCTGAACCGGAAGCGAAACCGCCGGGTGCAACAGCGGGCGTATGGGAGCGGGCGCCGTGCCGAATTTTGCTGTCATCGACACCCACCTGCACGTCTGGGACCAGACGTGGCCGCAGCCAATGATGCGACCATGACCCGCCCGTCCAGGGACAAGCCCAAGCCGGACCACACGCCAGAGAACCGCGCCTTCTCCGGCCTCATCGAAGCCGGGCGCACCGCCAGCGACTTCGGCGGCCCCACGCTCGAACGGCGCCCGATCGCCGAGCAGGTTGCGACGCGTATCATGTCGATGATCAAGTCGGGGAACCTGAAATCGGGCGACCGGCTGCCCACCGAACAGCAGATGACCATCGCCTTCGGCATCTCTCGGCCGCCGCTGCGCGAAGCGCTGAAGGCGCTGACGCTTATGGGCGTGCTGGCGAGCCGTCAGGGCGGCCGGTACACCGTCACCGATCTCACGCCGAGCCGGCTGTTCGCGCCCTTCAACACCATGCTGTCGGTCGCCGACTACGACGTGCACCAGCAGTTCGAGGCGCGCACCGTCGTCGATCTCGAGCTGGTGCGGCTCTGCACGCTGCGGGCGTCGGTCGAACTGCGCCAGCGCATCCGCAAGCTCGCGGTAGACGGACAGGCCTTCGAGCACGATCCGGTGGCGTTCCGGCTGCTCGACATCGAGTTCCATCAGGCCATCAACACGGGCGCCGGCAACGACCTGCTGTCGGCCCTCGCGCAGGTGCTCTACGACCTCGGCCTCGACGTGCGGCGCACCGCGAGCGAAGTGCCGGGCGTGATCGCCAAGAGCGTCGGCCAGCACATCGAAGTCGCCGACGCCATCCTCGCGCATGACGCCGAAGCGGCGGCCGCTGCCTATCGCAGGCATCTCGAGCACGTGCGCGATACCACCACCCAGTCCATGGCCCTGACGAGGAGCTGACCCAGATTGCCCGAACGCATTGCCTTCCGCATGAACCTCAATCCCGGCCAGGCCGCCGAGTACGAGAAGCGTCATGACGAGATCTTCCCCGAGCTCGTCGCGGCCCTGAAGTCGGCCGGCGTGTCGGACTACACGATCTGGCTCGACCCGGAATCGAACCACCTGTTCGGTATCCTCACCCGCACCGACGATCACACCATGGCGCAATTGCCCGACACCGAAGTGATGAAGCGCTGGTGGGCGCACATGGCCGACGTCATGGAAACACACCCCGACAACGTGCCGGTGCAGGTTCCGCTCAAGCGCGTGTTCTTCCTGCCATGAGCACTTCGTTCCGCATCAAGGAAGTCCGCGCCTACACCGTCAAGGCAAGCGACAAGGCCGGCACCTATTTCAAACCGGGCGACAGCAAGCACTGGCTCGTCGACTCCCTCATCTCCAACCCGATGTCGGGCTATCCGCGCTATCGCGAGAAGCGCTCGAGCTGGGGCATCGGCGTGCTGGGATCGATCGTGGTCGAGATCGAGACGGAAGATGGCACGGTCGGCGTCGCCACCGGTTCGGGCGGCGCCCCGGCCGCGTGGATGATCAAGCACCATTTCGCCCGCTTCCTCGTCGGCGAGGATGCGCGCAAGACCAACATGCTGTGGGACCAGCTCTATCGCTCGTCCCTGCCCTATGGCCGCAAGGGCCTGCCGATCATGGCGATCAGCGCGGTCGATCTCGCCCTGTGGGACCTGATCGGCAAGGTGCGCGGTGAGCCGGTCTACAACCTGATCGGCGGGCTCGCGCGCGACGAGATCACCTTCTACTGCACTGGCCCCGATCCGGTCGCCATCAAGTCGCTGGGCTTCTGGGGCGCCAAGGTGCCGCTGCCGCACAGCCATTTCGAGGGCGAGGAGGGGCTGCACAAGAACGTCGCCTGGCTTGCGGCCCACCGCGCCGCGGTCGGCCCCGACTTCCCGCTCATGGTCGACTGCTACATGTCGCTGACCGTCGACTACGCCATCCGGCTGGCCGAGGCGGCGCGGCATCTCGATATCCACTGGTGGGAAGAGGTGCTCTCGCCCGACGACGTCGAGGGCTTCCGCGCCATCAAGGCGGCGTGCCCCTTCGTCAAATGGACGACCGGCGAGCACGAATACACCCGCTACGGCTTCCGCCGCCTGATCGAGGAACGCACGCTCGATATCGTGCAGCCCGACGTCATGTGGGTCGGCGGCCTGACCGAGTTGCTGCGGATCGCGGCGCATGCCTCGGCCTACGACATTCCCGTCGTGCCGCATGGCAGCGGACCCTATTCCTACCAGTTCATCGCCAGCCAGACCGGTCCCGCCTTCTGCGAGTACGTCGCCGCCAGCTCCGACGGCAAGAGCATCACGCCCGTCTTCGGCGACCTGTTCGTGGGCGAGGCCATGCCCGAACGCGGCCGGCTGAAACTGTCCGACGCGCCCGGCTTCGGCATGGAACTCGCCTCGCGCGACGTTCTGGAAGAAGTCGCCTGACAGGCACAAGGAGGCCAGCGCATTCCGCTGGCCTCGAACGGCTTGGCGCTCACGCCCTGACGATCTCGTGGAGCCGCTTCAGGACATGGCGCGAGCGCAGGTCCTCGGGGTCGCCGCGCATCTGGTTCATCACATAGCTGAAGCCGCACCCTTCGGTCGGCCACCCGCCATGGATCGAGCCGCCGGCGCCGGAGTGGCCGAAGGCGTCGGGCGCCGGCCCGAAGCGGCCCTGCGGGGTCTGGAGGGCCCAGCAGACGCCGAAGGCCATGGCCTCGGCGATGTAAGGGTCCATGAAGCGCGAGTGCTCGGATCGACCGAGGGCAACCGTCTCGGGCCTGAGCACCGTGACCCCGTCCACCGACCCGCCCGCAGCCATGCAACCGTAGAAGCGCGCCATCGAGCGGGCATCGGCGATGCCGCCGGCCCCGGCAATCTCGGCTGCATGATAAGCCCGCGTGTTCCAGGCGAGCTCTTGGGGAAAGAGCGGTGGGTTGCCCCAGGCCGAGGCGAAGACCGGATCCTGCCGCTGCGCGTCGGAGAAAGCCTCGTCGAAGGGCAGCATGCCTTCGCCCAACTCGATGCGACCGACCCTTGGCTCCAGCGCCTCGGGCAGGCCGATATAGGCCTCGAGTCCGAGCGGAGCGGCGATCTCGTCGGCAAAGAAACTGCCGATGGTACGCCCGTCGATCCGCCGCACCAGCGCGCCGACCAGCCAGCCAATGGTGACCGGGTGATAGCAGCGATAGCCGTTGGGGTCCTGCACCAGCGGCTGGGCCGCGAGCAGCGCCTCCATCTTCTCGTAGTCGGTGTAGTCGTCCGCCGTGAGTGGCGCGTGCACTCCCGGGAGACCCGCCGTGTGCGACGTGACATGCCGCACCAGTACTCGCCCCTTGCCGGCCTGAGCGAACTCGGGCCAGTAGTCCGCGACCGGGTCATTGAGATCGAGCTGGCCGCGTTCGACGAGCTTGAGCACGCAGGCGGCCATCAGCCCCTTGGTGCCCGAGTAGATCACCTGCAGCGTATCCGCCGCCCAGGGCGTGCCCGGCGCCGCCGCGCCACCCCAGAGATCGACGACCAGCTTGCCCTCATGGGTCGCCGCGAAGGCCGCGCCGACATCCTTCCGCTCGGAGAAGTTCCGGGCGAACTCTTCGGCCACCGGCTCGAAACCGGGCGCAACATAGCCCTGCGCCGGAGCGCTCTCGGATTTCCAGTTCACAGATCCCCTCCCTCGCCGTCCGGCCTAGTCCCCGTGCCCCACGGCGTAGAACTCCTCGCCGCCCGCCATGAGGTTGAGCACCTCTTCGCGGGTCTTTTCGCCGCGCCTGAACTGGCTGGCGACGCGCCCCTGGATCAGCACGGTGAAGCGGTCGCCCACCTGCAGCGCGTGCGTGGCATTGTGGGTGATGAACACCAGCGCGATGCCCTGGGCGCGCGCCTTGACCATCAGGTCGATGACGATCTTGCTCTCCTTGACGCCGAGCGCCGCCGTCGGCTCGTCGAGGATCAGGAGCTTGGCGCCGAAATAGAGCGCGCGGGCGATGGCCAGCGCCTGCCGCTCGCCGCCCGACATGGTGCCGACGAGCTGCTCGGCATCGTTGATGCGGCGGATGCCCATCTCGCGGATCTGCTCGAGCGCGATGCGGTTGGCGGTGGCGTGGTCGAGCCGGCGCAGCGGCCCCCAGCCCTTGGTCGGCTCGTTGCCGAGAAAGAAGTTCCGCGCCACCGAGATCAGCGGGATCGAGCCCACGTCCTGGTGCACTGTGCCGATGCCATAGGCCTGCGCATCACGCGGCGAGCGAAAGCTGACCGCCTTGCCGTCGAAGGTGAGCGTGCCGAGCGTCGGCGCGGTCACGCCCGACATGATCTTGATCAGGGTCGACTTGCCGGCGCCGTTGTCGCCGAGCAGGCAGTGCACCTCGCCGGGATGGGCCTCGAGGCTCACATTGTTGAGGGCGACGTTGTTGCCGAAGGTGCGGGTCACGCCCTCCAGCGTCATCAGCGCGGTCATCAGGGTTTCTTCTTTCCGCGGTTGAGCGCGAGCTCGCGCACGAAGTTGTTGGTCAGCACCGCGATCACGAGGAGGCCGCCGATGAAGGTGGCGAGCCAGTCCGTCGGCCAGCCGGTGTAGAACAGCCCCAGGCTGACGATGCCGTAGATGAACGTGCCGAGGACGATACCGATCACCGAGCCGAAGCCGCCCTGCAACAACACGCCGCCGATGACCGCGGCGATGGCCGTCTGGAACACGTAGCCCTGGCCCTGCGCGGCGTTGCCCTGGTTGTACATGACGGCCGACATTATGCCGACGAAGGCGGCCGAGACGGCGGTCCAGATGAACAGGATCAGCTTGACCCGCGCCACCGGCACGCCGGCGCGGCGCGCGGCATCGACATTGCCGCCGGTGGCGAAGATCCAGTTGCCGAAGCGGGTCTGCTTCAGCACCCAGGCGGCCAGCACGATCGCCACGAGGTACCAGAGCACCGAGACGTTGAAGAACATCCACTTCGAACCGAAGATCGGCTCGGCCCAGCCCGCATCCTTGAGCGAGACGTTCGACGAGCCCGAGATCAGCCGCGACAGCCCCAGCGAGGTGCCGGCGAGGATGAAGTTCGAGGCGAGCGTCACGATGAAGCTGGGCAGGCGCGTCGCGTTGACGAGGAAGGCGTTGAAGCACCCCACGGCGACGCCCATCGCCAGCGCCATCGACATGGTGAGCTCGATCGGCAGGCCGTAGAAGCCGGTGCCCAGCGCCACGATGATCGCCGCCGCCCCCACCACCGATCCGGTCGAGAGATCGAACTCGCCCGCGATCATCAGCAGCCCGATCGGCAGGGCGATGATGCCGAGTTCGGCCGCGGTGTTCAGCCAGCCCGCCGTGCCCGGCACCGAGAAGAAGCCCGAGGCGCCGCCGACGATGACGAAGAAGATGTAGATCACCAGCGCCGCGATCGCGGGGCCGATCCAGACGATGCGCAGCAGCCGCTCGAGGACGCCGTAGCGGGTCGCGGGAACCGGCGTGTCGGCGGTCGTGGTTTGCATGGAAGTGGTCATCTCATCAGAACCGTCGAAGGTTGAATGCTAGCGCAACGCGGCAGTCAGGCGAGGCAGGGGCCGAACCGTCGCGACACAAAAGCGCCGGTTACCCACCGTTCCTCCTCCCGCTCGGCTGTCGCATTTGGCGCGACATCACAGCGACGAGGCACAGGATGCTCCGGCCAAGTCGGGCGGGGTGCGTCCGGCTCCCCGCCCGAACCGGCATCGTCAGTTGGCGCCGCGCGAGCCGGGGATGGTCTTGTTGACCTCGAGCACCGCGGCCGCATTGTCCTGCGTGACGAGGTAGGGGCCGACACTGATGACGCCCGACGGAGCCATCTTGTACTTGTTGTACATGAGCGGGATCACCACCCCGTAATAGCCCTGCAGGAACGGCTGCTGGTCGGAGGCAAAGCTCATCTCGCCGGCGGCGACGGCCTCGAGCACCGCGTTGCCCAGATCCATGGTGCCGAGGTCGACCGAGCGGCCGGTGGCGCGCACCTGCTTGATGGATTCGAGCGCGTCGACGCCCACCGCGACACCGAGCGTCACCACGCCGTCGATGGTCTGGTCCTGCATCAGCATGGCGCTGACGGCGGCCTGCACCTTCTGGCTGTTGCCGATGTCCTCGGAGGCAAGGATCACCATCTTGGCCGCGCCGCCCGCTTCGGTGACGGCGTCGATATAGCCCTTGCAGCGCAGCTCGAGCACCGGGTTGGCGGCGATCTGGTTGATGCAGAGGCCGTTCTTGACGCCCTTGCCCACAGCGACTTTGCCGCCCTGGTAGCCCATCTGGTAGCTGTCTTCGCCGATGAAGCCGATGGCGCCGAGATCCTGGTACTTGGCGCCGCCCGAATTGATGATGATCACCGGGATGCCTTCGGCCGCCGCCTGCTTGATCAGCGGCTCGGTCGGCTCCGGAAAGAAGTTGCCCACGGCGATGGCGGCCGGCTTCCTCGCGATCGCCGCCTCGAACATCTTGGTATAGACGGGGACGATGTCGTTGAAGTCGGCGGGCGCGGTCCACTGCGTCTTGACGCCGTAGTCCTTGGTCGCCTGGTCGAAGCCCTGCTGCACGGCGCCCCAGAACGGGTCCGAGCTCGGGCCACCCAGCATGATGATCACATCCTCCTGGGCGCTGGCGGCCAGCGGCGCAGCAGCCATGGCGGCGGCGAGCGCAAGCGCGCCCAGCTTCTTCAGATTCATGATGTTCCTCCCCTGTGGCGGGCTCACCGCGCCCATCCTCCCGATGCGCGCTGCCCGGACGCCTTCGGCGCCATGACTACAGAGCTATTTTATAATATGTATGATGTAAAGTGACAATTCAGCGGGCAGCCCGCATGGCGAGGATGCTCGCCGCTTCGCGGGCCAGCGCCCGGCCCAGGATCTCGTGCGACTGCTCGTCGAGATGGATGCCGTCCATGCCCGCCGATACGATCTTGTTGGCATCGAAGTGGAAGCACCCGGTGCGGTGCGCAACCTGCTCGAGGTAGTGCGCATGGTCGCGGCAACGCCGGTGCCCCTCGCCCCAGATCGCCGGCTCGGCGTCCTCGGTGATGGCGGGCGGCGTGACGATCAGCACCTCGGGCGGATGGTCCACCAGCGCATAGTGACCCTTGACCATCTGCACCAGCGTGAGCATGCCGCGCGCCGAGTTGAAGGCCGTGATGCTGAGCTGATCCTTGAAATCATTGGTGCCCAGCATGAGGATCAGGATGTCCATCGGCGCGTGCGACTCGAGGATGGGGATCAACGTGCGCGAGCCGTTCTTGTGGATGCCCTCGATCGGGTCGTCGAACACGGTCGTGCGCCCCGAGAGCCCCTCCTCCACCACCCAGGTGTCCTCACCCAGTTGCCGGCCCATGATGTTGGCCCAGCGCCGCGGGGGCGGGATGCGATCGGGCGTCTGGGCGATGTTGGCGAAAGGCGGACATCCCCAGGTGTTGGAATCCCCGAAGCAGACGATTGTGGTCATGGACACTCCCCCGCGCGGCGCAAAGGCGCCACGCCCCGAACGGTATAAATCCTACATATAAAAGATGACAACAGGGGGAATTTGTGCGAATGGGGACTGCCTGATGCCGGCCCTTCGCCGGCCCGCCCCGGAGGCTTGTGGCGCGTGACCGTCTACCGCCGTCCAGATCCGATCCCGCTCCGCCGGTCGGCGAGCCTTGCCTCGCAGGGCCCGCTCTCTGCCGTGCGCAGCGAGGCCGAGGATCTCAACCGGCTCGCGGCCCGCGAGATCTTCCAGGCCATCGCGTCGGGACGCTTCGCCCCCGGCACGATCCTGCCTACCGAGTTCGAGCTCGCGGCAAAGCTGGGCGTCAGCCGCACGGCGCTGCGCGAGGCCATCCGCGGGCTGGTCGCCAAGGGCATCGTCGAGACGCGCCGCAAGCGCGGCACGCAGGTGCTCGATCGCAGCCACTGGAACATGCTCGATCCCGAGGTCATCGCCTGGTCGCGCCGCGAGGGCAGCGGACGCATCAGCCGCGAACTATGGGAGGCCATGGCGGCAGCCCAGGCAGCCATGGTCGCCGATGTCGCGCAAAGCGGGCACGTGCGGGCCATCGACGATGCGCTGCAAAGCTTCGAGGCCGCCGGCGACGCCGCGGCGCGTCGCACCGCCTTGGGCCACCTGCTGCTCGAGATCGCGGCCCAGGGCAATCGCTACCTGCGGTCGCTGACCACGTCTTGCGTTCGCAGCCTGCTGCAGGACGACCCGGACTTCCTCGACGACCGGATCAGGCACCTGCCCGCGGGAGCGCTTCGCGACCTCGTCGACGCCATCCGCACCCGCCGGCCGTCCCTCGCCTATCAGGCAGCGCTCACCGCGTTCGCTTCTGAGGACACTTCGGCCCTGGCTGACTCGCAGCCTTCCGTCACCCAGGCCTCCGCGCAATAGCAGCGCGCGGCGCACCGGTAAGGTGAGCAGAATCACCTATCCAGGTGAGGTTTGACGTCCCCATTCAGGTCCTGGAAAGCATCGCGATCGTTTGCCCGAGCGGGTCAAGACGGCTGCTGTAATTCTGGCTCGGGGCCCCCGTCCGGGGGTTGGGAATCCGACAACCCTGAAGGATTTCCAGATGAAGCTGCCAACGATCTCAGGCCTTGCGACAGTTGCCGTGCTGTCGCTGTCACTCGTCGGATTCGCCATGCCGGATACCGGCGCGAAAGCGGCACAAGCCACTTCGGCTGCCGACGACCTGCAGGCCATCGCCACCGACGCCTATGTCTATTTCTACCCGTTGCTGTCGATGGACGTCACACGGCGCCAGTTCACCAACAGCAAGCCCGGCGAGGTGCTGGGACACGCGCCGCCGAACATGTTCGCCCACGCGCGCGAGTATCCCCCCGCTGACTTCAAGGGCGTCGTCCGGCCCAACTTCGATACGCTCTATTCCTCTGCCTGGCTCGACCTCACCAAGGAACCGATCGTGCTGTCGGTTCCCGATACCGACGGGCGCTACTACCTGATGCCGATGCTCGACCTGTGGTCCGACGTCTTCGCCTCGCCCGGCTGGCGGACGACCGGCACTGGTGCGGGCAACTTCCTCATTGCCCCGGTCGACTGGCGGCCGGACCTGCGCGACAACTTCGACGAGTTCAAGCTACCGGCGGGCACCCAGCGCCTCGACGCGCCGACGCCGCATGTGTGGATCATCGGTCGCACCAAGACGGATGGCGCGGCCGACTACGACGCGGTGCACAAGATCCAGGATGGCTACAAGCTGACCCCGCTGTCGCAATGGGGCAAGCCGGCCGAGGAGCCCAAGGTCGCGATCGATCCCTCGATCGACATGAAGACGCCGCCCAAGACGCAGGTCGATGCCATGTCGGGAGCAGACTACTTCGCTGCCGCTGCCGAGGCCCTCAAAGCCAACCCGCCGCACATCACCGACCAGCCGATGATCGCCAACCTCAAGAAGCTCGGCTTCGAAGTGGGCAAGAGCTTCGACATCAATGCCGCCCCCCCTGAGGCGCGCGCCGCGATCGAAGCAGCGCCCAAGGCGGCGCAGGCGCTGATGGCCTGGAAGGTCCCGACGCTGGCGCCAGTCGTCAACGGCTGGTCGATGAACACCGACACCATGGGCGTCTACGGCAACTACTACCTCAAGCGCGCCATCGTCGCGCAGCAGGGGCTCGGCGCGAACCTGCCCGAGGATGCGATCTACCCGCTCAACATTGCCGACAACACCGGCAAGCCGCTCGACGGAAGCAAGAGCTACACGATCCAGTTCAGCAAGGACCAGTTGCCGCCGGCCAACGCCTTCTGGTCGATCACCCTCTACGACAAGGACGGGTTCCAGGTGCCGAACGCGCAGAACCGCTTCGCGCTCAGCAGCTACATGCCGTTCGTCGCGAACGCCGACGGCTCGGTCGAGCTCTACTTCCAGAACGCGAGCCCCGGAGCGGACAAGGAGGCAAACTGGCTGCCGGCGCCGACGGGCCCCTTCAACCTGCTGATGCGCCTTTACGGACCCAAGTCCGAAGCGCTCAACGGCAAGTGGGCGCCGCCATCGGTCACCGAGGGACGCCAGGGCGCGGTGGTCGTGACACAATGAACTACGCGCCGCTGCATCTCATCGTGGGGGGCCTCCGCCCTCCACGACAGCGCCAGGCAGCCCGAGTCCGCCCGCCCTGAGGGACCCGCAATGGACACGGCTACGATCGTCGGCAAGCTGCTGCCGCTCCTGTTCAACATGATGGGTCCGATCGGCCTCATTCCCGTGTTTGCCGCCGTAACGGCCCGGATGGACGGCCCGACGCGCAAGGCGGTGGCGTTGCGTACGGTGCTGTTCGCCGCCACGGGCGTCCTGCTCGCCGTCCTGATCGGCGAGGCCATCCTCCAGAGCTGGGGCATCAGCAACTCCTCCCTCGTCGTCGCCGCCGGTGTGATCCTGGCCCTGACCGCGGTCCGCTCCGTCCTGATGACTGCGACCACTCCCGCCGTCCCGGAGGACGGTCCCGACCCGAAGGCGACGGCGGTGCGACCGCTGGCCTTCCCGACCATCGTCTCGCCGCAGGGTATCGGGGTCGTCATCATCTTCACCGCCTCCCTCACGACGGGCGCGGAGAAGGCGACCGTCCTGGCAGTGGCCGCGGCCATCGTCGCTCTCGACTACGGTGCCATGCGGATCGCCCATTGGTTCATGGCGACGATCGGCATGGTGCCGCTCATGGTCCTGGGCGCGGTTTTCGGCGTGCTGCAGGTGGCGCTCGGCGTGGAAATGATCCTCGATGGCCTCAGCCTCGCCGGGGCGGGGTGATCGGAGTTTCCCGGGCGGTCACTCCGGCTTCAGCCGAATGCGGCGGCCGCCGCCATGCACGCGGATCGTCTGGCCGGACATCCAGCTTCCCGCGGGCGAAGCGAGCCAGAGGAAGGCGTTGGCGACATCCTGGGGCTTCCCCGCCCGTCCGGTGAGGCTGTCCGGGTGAGCCAGGTCCTGCTGCGCCTTCTCGTCGAGTCCGGCGGCGGCGTAGCCCTCCGTCAGCACCGTGCCGATCAGCACCGTGTTGATCCGAACCTGACGGGCGAAATAGTGGGCCAGGCCGAGCATCAGGTGGTTGAGCGCGGCCTTGGCAGCCGAATAGGCGATGAAGTCGAAAGCCGGCTCCACCCCGACCAGCGAGCCCGAGTTCGTGATGCTCGCGTTGTCGGCTTTGAGCAGATGCGGGCGACAGGCCTCGGTCATGCGATAGGCGGAGAGGGTGTTGAGCCGATAGCTCTCGATCATCTCCTCGTTCGTCACCGAAAGCGGATCATCGTAGGCGCGACCCCAGCCGACATTGTTGACGAGGGTGGACAGTCCGCCGAAAGCCCTGGCCGTCTCGCTTACGCAGGCCTGAACCTCGGCCTCGTTCGTCACGTCGCAGGCAAGGCCGCGCACGTCGCTGCCGGTTTCCCCGGCTATGGCCGCCGCAGTGGCCTGCGCCTTGTCGCCGTTGAGGTCGGCGATCATCACGCGGGCCCCAGCCCCGGCAAAGCTGCGGGCGATGGCCTCGCCGATGTTCTGGGCGCCGCCGGTGACGAGGGCGACATGCCCGTCCATGCGGAAATCGGCAAACGGGTCGAACGTGGCCACGGCAGTCTCTCCTCTTCCGCGTTCTGGGACAACGTCAGTCCAGCTCCTGCACTCCGCCGCCGGAGATGGTCAGAATCTGGCCGCTGATCCAGGACGCAGCAGGCGAGCAGAGGAACAGGGCGGCATTGGCGATGTCGTCCGGCTGGCCAAGTCGCCCGATCGGTGTGTGCCGCAGCATCGTCTTCTCGACCACCGGCGTCAGGACCGTGGCCAACGCATCGGTGCGGATCGCGCCCGGCGCGATGGCGTTGACCCGGATGCCCTGCGGGCCGAGATCGAACGCGATGTTCCGGGTCAGGTGGTTCACCGCCGCCTTGGAGGCGCCGTACGAGGCCATTCGCACATTGCGATTCTCCCCGGCCATCGACGAGATGTTGAGGATCGCGCCGCCGCCTCGCCTCGCCATATGCGGTACGACCAGTTGCGACAGCCGGAACATCGCGAAGACGTTCAGTTCGAACGCCCAGCGGAAGTCCTCCATCGGCATGTCAAAGGGTTTCGCGCCGCCGCCACCGGCGTTGTTGACGAGGATCGACAGTCCACCGAGGCGGTCCACAGCGAGTCGGACCGCGGCCTCGATATCGGCTTCCTTGGTGACGTTGCAGGCAATCGATTCGGCCTTGCCGCCCGCCTGGGTGATGGCGGCCGCGACGGCCTCAGCCGTTTCAGCCTTCAGATCGCTCACCACGACGGATGCTCCCGCAGCAGCGAAGGTCTGGGCGATGGCCCGGCCGATACCGGCGCCGGCCCCCGTCACCAGGGCTACGTTTCCGTCCAGCCGAAACTGCTTGGGATCGTACATGCCGGCACCGTCAGGTTCGCTGTGAGGCGCCGGGAACAAGCGTAGAGGCGGCAAGATGCGACAGGCTTAACGACCGGCGTCGAACTTGCGCCAATTGCGCTCCATCGCGGCAGTCGAGGGGACTTTGCCGAAGGTTCCCGAGGCGTTGCCCACGATTTCGTGAATCGGATTCCGCTGCGGATGTGGCTCGCCCGCACTCGACAAAGTGGTCCCGGATTTGTTGGTTGATGCTTCGTTTCCAATAGCCACTCGCGAGATCACATTGACCAGCCGCCGCTTGTTCCTCGCCGGAGGCGCCGCCATGGCGCTCAGTGCCTGCTCTTCCACCGGAAGGGACAGGTTCAACCTTGCCACCGTGATCCACGTCGCCGAGCCATGGGCGAGCTACTATTCGATGAAGGTGGACGAGCAATACCCCGTCCCCGGCATCGACATCCGCCGCATTCCCGAGCAGTACTGGCGGCAGGAAGTCGCCTATAACGGGCCGGAGCGGGCGGGCACGATCGTCGTCAACACGACCGATCGCTTCCTCTACTACGTGCAGCAGGGCGGACGGGCCATGCGCTACGGAGTGGGCGTCGGCCGCGATGAAGGGCTCAATTTCAGAGGCACGGCGACCATCTCGCGCAAGGCTGCATGGCCGCGCTGGACGCCGACCGCCAACATGATCAAGACCCAGCCCGAACGCTACGGCCCGGTCGCAGCCGGTATGGAGGGCGGGATCAAGAACCCGCTCGGGGCGCGGGCGCTCTATCTCTACCGCAACGGCAAGGACACGCATTTCCGGCTGCACGGTACGATCGAGCCCTATTCGATCGGCCAGAGCGTGTCGTCCGGCTGTATCCGGCTGATCAACCAGGATATTATTGACCTCTACAACCGCGTGCCCGTTGGCACCAAGGTCATTGTCAGAGCTTGACCCAGATCAAGATCTGGAACGCTCAGGCATGGTGATGTCGTCCCGCACGAAAGGGAGATACCCATGCCGCCTGATGCCATCATCGTCGTGACTGCCGTCACTGCCGCTTTCCTCATCCTCGCCGTGACGCTGGCCTGGGGACATCACCGCGCCGGCCGTCCGCCCGACAGCAACTGAGGCGCAAGGCGCCCGAGAGTTCACCACATGTGATGCAAGCCGGGCCCAATGCCCGGCTTTTGCATTTCAGGCCCGGCCCCGTTGTTCAGCCAGTTCGCCGGCGCGCAGTTCGAGCACCCGGTCGAAGGCGGCGGGGATGACGGCATGGGTGATGACGATGGCGGTGCGGCCGCGCGTCAGCTCCGGCAGGTCGGCGAGGAAAGCCGACTCGGTTTCGGCATCGAGTCCGCTGGTCGGCTCGTCGAAGACGACGATGCGGGCATCCGACAGCAGGGTGCGGGCCAGACAGATGCGACGGGCCTGACCGGCCGAGAGGGTCCGCCCGGCCTCGCCGGCAACCGTATCGAGGCCATCGGGGAGGCTCCGCACATGGTCGCCCAGCCGCACGGCATCGAGCACCCGCCACAAATCCGCGTCGTCCGCACCGGGGCGCCCGATCAGCAGGTTGGCGCGGATGGTATCGAGAAAGACCGGCGCATCCTGCGTCATGAGCGCGACACGGGCGTGCAGCGCCGCCGGAGAGACCTCGGCGATATCGGCGCCGCCGATGCGCACCGTTCCGGCATCGGGATCGAGGAGGCGAAGCGCCAGCTGCGCAATGGTCGACTTGCCGGCGCCGCTCGGGCCGATGATCGCCACGCACTCGCCCTCGCGCACGGAAAAGCTCAGGCCATCGAGCACCGGGTGCTCCGGATCGTAGCCGAACCGCACGCCCTCGAAGCGCAGCTCGTTGCCGGGCGGGAGCGGCCGCGGGTTGGCGGGGGTGCTGATGGCCGGCGCCGAGGAGGTGATCGCCTCGAGCCGCCCCGCCGCTGCCGCCGCGCCAGCGAGGCGCGCCGCGCTCCGCACCAGCATGGCGGAGGCTTCGAAGCTGGCGATGACGGCGAGAAGGAGCCCTGCGAGCAGCGGTCCGTCGATCTGCCCTGCCCCCAGCGCAGCCAGCCCGAAGAACAAGGTGCTGACGAGCGCCGTGCCGCTGAGGACCTGGACCAGTCCCGCAGCAATCGCTGCCTGCTGACCCAGCCGGCGCCTGGCCGCCCCGAGCCGCGCCGCGGCCCGGGCCGTCTCCGCCTCGGCCGCGTCGCGCGCCCCGAAGAGCACGAGATCCTGGTGGCCCTCGACGCCGTCGAGCACCGATTGGCGGAGGGCGGCAGTCGCGGCCACCACCTCGGTCCCCGTCCGCTTCGCCGCCAGCACCAGTCCGGCGGGAACGAGGAGGGCCGCGGCAATAACGATAAGCCCGTAGACGAGTGCCGCGCCCGGCAGGAAGAAGGCGAGGACCGTGGTCATGGCGAGCCCGGCCAGCAGCGCCGTGCTGATCGGTCCGAGCGCCACGAGGAAGACCGTATCCAGCGCCTCGACATCCGATAGCAGCCGGCTCACGAGGTCGCCGCGGCCGAACCGCCGCCCGAGCGGCGCTAGCGGGAACAGCTTCTCGAACAGCCAGGTCCTGAGGTCGGAGAGCAGCCGGAGCGTCGCGTCGTGCCCGCTCAGCTTTTCGCCATAGCGCGACAGGATGCGGACGAAGGAAAGGCCGCGCACCCCGGCCGACGGCCCGAACAGGTTGAAGGCGGCGCCGGCCGCGCTGAGGGCGGCAGCGGTGAGGAACCAGCCGGCGAGTCCGAGCAATCCGATACCGGCCGCGACGGTGACCAGCGAGAGCAGCAGGGTCAGGGCGAGCGCGCCCTTCAGCCGGCCGAACAGCGGGGCGAATGCGAGGAGAGCTTTCATGCTGCACCTGCCTTGCGCGCGGCCACCGGCGGCTTGGGCGCGGGCAGCAGCCCGCCGCCGGCAATGCGGAAGACGTGGTCCATCCGCGCCGCGACGGCCTGCGAGTGGGTAACGACCAGCAGCGTCCGCCCCGCCGCGAAGGCGATCAGGTCGTCGAGCACAGCCGCCTCGGTGTCGGCATCGAGGTGCGCAGTCGGCTCGTCGAGGAGGATCAGCCCGGGGTCACGCAGGTAGATGCGTGCCAGGGCGACGCGCTGCACCTCCCCGCCGGACAGCCCGATCCCGTCCTCGCCCAGCCGGGTCGCGAGGCCTTCGGGGAGCGCATCGGCAAAGTCGGTGACATGGGCGCGCTGCCCCGCGAGCCGCACCGCGGCATGGTCGGCGTCGCGCCGGCCGAGCCGGATGTTGTCGGCAATGCTGCCGACGAACAGGCGCGGACGCTGGCCCAGAACGGCGACGCGCCGGCGCAGGTCCGCCTCGGCGAACTGGCCGACCGGCACGCCATCGATGCGGATCTCGCCGCCGAACGGCCTGAGGCCGGCAATGGCCTCGAGCAGTGTCGACTTGCCGATGCCGCTCGCCCCGAGGATGGCGACGCGCTCGCCGGGAACAACGGTGAGATCGGCCCCGGCCAGCAGCGGGCGATCGGCCGGCGTGAGCAGCTCCAGTTGCGCCAGCTCGAGCCGGGCGGCCCCCTCGTGGGTGGCGACAGCTGCCGAACGCGACTGCTCGACCTCATCGGGCAGCCCGTCAAGTTCGGCAGCGATCTCGGCGACGGCGGCCCGCGCCGCGGCGCGATCGTGGTAGTGCGCGGCAAGCAGGCGTAGCGGCTGGTAGACCTCGGGCGCCATCAGCAGGCAGAACATGCCGGCCCACAGCGTCAGCTCCACCCCGCCCCGTACCGACACGAGGTCGAGGAGGGTCAGCCCGACATAGAGCGCGACGCCGGCGACACCGAGGGCAGCGAAGAATTCGAGCACGGCAGAGCTGAGGAAGGCGATGCGCATGACGCGCATCGTGCGCTGACGCAGTTCCTCCGAGGCCGTGCGGACCGCAGCGGTCTCGCGCGCGGCACCGCCGAACAGCATCAGCGTCGTCAGCCCGCGCAGCCGGTCGGCGAAGCGGGCGCTGAGACGATTGAGCGCTCCTGCCTGCGAGCGGCTCGCCGCCTCCGCGCCCCAGCCGACCAGCGCCATGAACAGCGGGATCAGCGGTGCGCTGATGAAAAAGAGGAGCCCGACGACCCAGTCGACGGGCAGGATCACAATCGCAAAGGCAAGCGGCAGGATCGCCGCCTGCACCATGGCGGGCAGGTAGCGGGCGAAATAGCCGTCCAGCGCCTCGACCTGCTCGACCAGCGAGCTCGAGAGCGCGCCGGTGCTGCGTGCAGCCGTCCAGGTCGGCGGGCGCGCCATCAGCCCTTTGAACATCCGCCCGCGCAGGCCCGCCTTGATCCTCTCGGAAAATTCGACGCCGGCCTGTTCGCCTGCTGCGGAGAGACAGACGCGCACGACGATCAGCGCACCCAGTGCCAGCACGGAGCCGGCGAGATCGGCGAGCGGCACGCCTTCGACGATCGCCCGGTGCAGCACCGAAGCAAGGATGGCAGCCTGCGCCAACAGCAGCGCACCCGACAGCAGCGGCAGCACCACGACAGCGGCGCGCAACGGCCCCTGCGCGGCCCCGAGCCGGCTCAGCCAGCGGCCATGTGCGACAATTTTAGCCTTATCGTCCATTGCGTTACCGGATGAACCCGACGCTGTTTGCACTATACTCAGGTGAGGTTACCTTGATCTGGATCAAGGGGCTGCGACGCCAGTGCAGCCGAGGCCGCCGGCGCTGGCCGGCCAACATGAAGGCGCCCTTCCATGGTCGATCCCCTCGTCGTCGATCTGTCGCGCATCCAGTTCGCTGCGACCGCGATGTATCACTTCCTGTTCGTGCCCCTCACGATCGGCCTCAGCTTCATCATGGCCATCATGGAGAGCGTGTACGTCATGACCGGGCGCCAGGTTTGGCGCAAGGCGACGATCTTCTGGGGCACGCTTTTCGGCATCAATTTCGCCATGGGCGTCGCCACCGGCATCGTCATGGAATTCCAGTTCGGCATGAACTGGAGCTACTACAGCCACTATGTCGGCGACGTGTTCGGCGCGCCGCTCGCCATGGAAGGGCTGATGGCCTTCTTCCTCGAGGCGACGCTGATTGGCCTGTTCTTCTTCGGCTGGGACCGGCTCAAGCCGGTGACCCACCTGATCGTGACCTGGGCCGTCGCGTTCGGCGCCAACTTCTCGGCGCTCTGGATCCTCGTCGCCAACGGCTGGATGCAAAACCCGGTCGGCGCACGCTTCAATCCGGACACCATGCGCATGGAGATCACCAACTTCATGGAGGTGGTCTTCAACTCCGTGGCGCAGGCGAAGTTCGTCCACACGGTTTCGGCCGGCTACGTGTGCGGCGCGGTGTTCGTGCTCGGCGTCAGCGCCTTCTACCTGCTGCGCGGCCGGCACATCGAGCTCGCCAAGCGCTCCATCGTCGTTGCAGCGAGCTTCGGCCTCGCTTCGGCGCTGTCGGTGGTCGTCCTCGGTGACGAGTCGGGCTATGTCGCGACCGAGCACCAGAAGATGAAGATCGCCGCGATGGAGGCGATGTATCACACCGAGCCGGCCCCGGCCGGGCTGACGCTGTTCGCCATCCCGGGCGCGGACGGCCGTCCTGAGTTCGAGGTGAAGATCCCGTGGGTGCTCGGCATCATCACGACCCGCTCGTTCGACCGCGACCTGCCCGGCATCACCGAACTCACCGAACACGCGGCGCTCCGCATCGCCAACGGCATCGAGGCCTACAAGTCGCTGCAGGCGATCAAGGCCGATCCGGAGGACCTCGTGGCGCGGGCCGAGTTCGACAAGCGGCAGCAGGATCTGGGCTATGCCCTCCTGGTCAAGAAGTACCGCCCGGACGTCGAGAACGCGACCGGCGAGGAGATCACCCAGGCAGCGCTCGACACGGTGCCCGATGTGTGGCCGCTCTTCTGGAGCTTCCGCATCATGGTGGCCTGCGGCCTGTTCTTCATCGGCTTCTTCGCGCTGTGGTTCTACAGGTCGGCCGTCCGCAAAATCGAGAAGCCGCGCTGGCTGCTCTGGGTCGCGGTTGCCGCCCTGCCGCTGCCCTGGATCGCGATCGAGCTGGGCTGGCTGGTCGCCGAGTACGGCCGGCAACCCTGGGTGGTGGAAGGCGTACTGCCGACCTTCTATGCCGCGTCCGGGCTGAAGGTCTCCGACCTCGTCATCTCGCTCACCTTCTTCGTCGCGCTCTACACCGCGCTGATCGTGGTCGAGCTCTTCCTGATGGTGAAGACGATCAAGGCCGGGCCCTCCGACCGCTTCTCCTTCGGAGAGCCACCCCCGAGCGCTCCGGTCGAGCCCGTCACCGCCGTCAAGGCCGGCTAAGGAGCAAGCCAAATGAGTTCGATCCCTCTCGACTACGAAGCGGTGCGCCTCATCTGGTGGGCCCTGCTCGGCATCCTGCTCATCGGCTTCGCCATCATGGGCGGACGCGACCTGGGCATCGGCACGCTCCTGCCTTTCGTCGCCCGGACCGACGAGGAGCGGCGCATACTGCTCAACCTCGCCGGACCGACCTGGGAGGGCAATCAGGTCTGGCTGATCCTCGGTGGCGCCGCCATCTTCGCGGCCTTCCCGCCGCTCTATGCGGTGAGCTTTTCCGGCTTCTATGTCGCGATGATCGCGATCCTGCTCGCGCTCATCCTCAGGCCGGTCGGTTTCAAGTATCGCAGCAAGCTGGCCGATCCGCGCTGGCGGGCGACCTGGGACTGGGCGCTGTTCATCGGCGGCTTCGTGCCGTCGCTGGTCTTCGGCGTGGCGGTAGGCAACCTGTTCCTCGGCGCGCCCTTCCGGCTCGACGACACCCTGAGGACGACCTACGAGGGCAACTTCTTCCTCCTCCTCACGCCCTTCGCGCTGCTGGCCGGGCTGGTGAGCCTCGCGATGCTGGTGACGCAGGGCGCGACGGTCATCGCCGCGCGCACCGAAGGCGAGATGGCCGAGCGGGCCCGCAACTACGGACGCTGGGCGGCGCTCGCGACCATCGTGCTGTTCGCGCTCGGCGGCGTGTTCGCGCTCTATGTCCTCAACGGCTATCGCGTGACCAGCGTCCAGGACGTGTTCGGGCCATCCAACCCGCTCAACAAGACCGTGGTCTTCGAGGCCGGGGCCTGGCGCGCGAACTACGGGCTGTTCCCGTGGATGTTCGCCATACCGCTCCTCTCCATCGTCGGCAGCTTCATCGCATGGTGGGGACTTGGCGCACGCGCCAGGCTCGCGCCGATCCTGGGCTCGAGCGTCGCCATCTTCGGCATCATCACCACGGCCGGGCTGACGCTGTTTCCCTTCCTCCTGCCCTCCTCGGTTGATCCGAACGTGAGCCTCACCCTGTGGGACTCGTCGTCGAGCCACCTGACGCTCTTCACCATGCTGGTCGCGACCGTCTTCTTCCTGCCGATCATCCTCCTCTACACCGCCTGGGTGTTCCGGGTGATGCGCGGACCGGTCACCGCCGAGAGCGTCGACAACAATCCCAACGCCTACTAGGAGCCAAACGATGTGGTATTTTTCCTGGATCCTCGGCGTCGGCCTCGCAGCCGCCTTCGGCATCCTCAACGCCATGTGGTACGAGTTCCGCGAGGAAGCCGAACAGGCCAAGCCGCACCCCGAAGGGGACAGCCAGCCGACGTGAGGGGAGGGTACTAGGGAGGTGGTGGCCCGGCGGTCACCGATGGCCCTACGCCGTGTGCCCCGCTAGGCGCGAGCGTATTCTTCTCGATCCTGCCGTCCTTCATGATCACCACGAAGTTGGTCGGATCGGCGATGAGGTCGATATCCTCCAGCGGATCGCCGTCGACGAGCAGCAGGTCGGCCAGCGCCCCCTCCTCGACCACGCCGAGTCGGCCCGGATAGGGGTTGCGCAGGCCCGAAAGCTGCAGCAGTTCGCCGTTCGAGCCGGTCGCCATGGCGAGGGCTTCGGCGGGCGTGTACCAGCGCGTCAGCCAGGTCAGCATCAGCCCCTGCGTCTTGGCGGCTTCCGGCGAGAACAGGATGTCGGTGCCGAAGGCGGTCTTGATGCCGTATTTCTTGGCGTAGCCGTAGATCCGGTCCGTCCCGGCGATCACCTCGATCAGCTTGCGCCGGCTCTCGGGCGAGAGCGGGATGCCTTCCTCGAAGCCGGGGAGGAACGGCTGCGTACTGAGCCAGATCCCCTTCTCCGCCATCTGCCGGGCATCGGCCTCAGCCATCAGGTGGCCGTGCTCGATCACTTTCACACCGGCCTCGATGGACCGCTCGATGGCGGCGGCCGTGTAGGCGTGCACCGCGACATAGGTGCCCCAGTTGTCCGCGGCCTCGACTGCCGCCTTCAGCTCATCGAGCGTGAAGGTCGAGACATCGATCGGGCTGAACGGGGAGGCCACGCCGCCGCCCGCCGTGAGCTTGATCTGCGAGGCGCCCAGCATCAGCTGCTCGCGCACCCGCATCCGCACCTCGTCGGGGCTGTCGGCGATCATGGCCATGCCCAGCTCCTCCATGCGGCTCAACTCGCCGACGCGGCGGGGCAACTCGTACAGGTGGCGGAAGTCGCCGTGGCCGCTGGTGACCGAGACGATCGCCCCGGAGGGGTAGATCCGGGGTCCGACAACGAGCCCCTCGTCGATCGCGCGCTTCAGCGAGAAGCTCGCGCCACCGAGATCGCGCACCGTCGTGAAGCCGCGCATCAGCGTCGCCCGCGCTTCGTCGGCCGCGAGCAGCGTCGAGTAGCCGAGGTCGTTGTTGAGCCCCTCTTCCGGCGTCGAGCGGATGAGCATGGCGTGCCAATGCGCATCGATCAGGCCGGGCATGAGCACCCTGCCATCCCCGTCGATCACCTGGGCATCGGGGGCCGTGATCGGGGCAGGCGATATGGTCGCGATCTTGCCGCCACTGACCAGCACATTGCTTGGCGCGCTCAATGCCGGCGAATGCCCGTCAAATATCCGTACGTTTTCGTACAAGGTGGCCGACTGCGCGCTCGCATCGACCGGCATTGCCGTCAGGATCGATAGTACAGCTATTGCCGTCACGGGGCCGTTGATCAGCATGGCGACGTCTCCGCTCCAACCTACGGAAACAGTCTGAGCCCGCCCTACCTAACTATATTGCGCCAACTAAGCGTCGATCTCGACTCAATATTATCGACAAGCCGAACGAGTCCGGGCCCCGGTCAGGGCGTCGGCGCGTCTTCGCGGAGCAGCCCCTCGTGCTTCAGTTCGGCCCAGAGGTCGGCTGGCACATCGACGCGCATGCTCTCGACATTGCGCCGCGGCTGATCCGGCTGGAAGGCGCCGGGGATCACCGAAGCAACGATCGGATGATGCAGCGTGAACTGCAGCGCCGCCGAAGCGAGGGGCACGCCATGGCGTTCGCAGACGGCCTGCATGCTGCCAACCCGGGCCAGCTGCTCCTCGTTGGCGATCGCATAGTTGTAGCGCGCCCCCGGCACCGGTCCCGTCGCGAGGATGCCCGAAGCGAACACGCCGCCGATGATCACACCGACGCCGCGCGCCTCGCAGAGCGGGAACTCCGCATCCAGCACCGGCTGCTCGGCCAGCGTGTAGGGCAGCGCCACGAGGAAGAAGTCGAGATCGAAGCGCTCGAGGAAGCGGGGGATAGTGCCCATGCGGTTGACGCCGGCGCCAACAGCCTTGATCAGCCGCGCCGCCTTCAGCTCCTCGAGCGCCCGCATGCCGCCGCCGGCATCGAGCTCGTCGAGGTGCCTCGCCACCAGTTCCTCCGAGCCGAGATTGGCGAGGTCGAGGTCGTGGATCACCAGCACGTCGACGCGGTTCATCCGCAGCCGCTGCAGGCTGTCCTCGTAGCTTCGCATGATGCCGGCATGGGTGTAGTCGTGGTGGTGCTCGAACTTCAGCCCGTTGGGCCAGGCCCGCTCGCTGCGCTCGAAGGCGTCGGGGTCAGCCGGTGCGGTGAAAATGCGGCCGACCTTGGTCGAGACGATCGCCTCGTGGCGCGGACGCAGGTAGAGCCCCCGTCCTATGCGGTGTTCGCTGAGGCCGCGGCCGTACCAGGGCGAGGTGTCGTAGAAGCGCACGCCCGCGTCCCAGGCCGCGTCCATGGTGGCGTCGGCCTCGCTGTCGGGAATGACACTGAAGATGTTGCCCAGCGCCGCGCCGCCCATGCCGAGCCGCGGCAGCTCGAGCGACGTCCGGCCGAGCGGCCTCAGCGCGAAGGGGTCCATCTCAGGCTCCGAAGGCGACCGGCGTCGGAACGATCGTCGCGAGCAGTTCGTCGATCTCGCGCTGCGTGATCGGATCGACCGCCGTGGTCGGGCTCCGCACCAGCGCATGGCGGATGATGCCGCGGCGCACCAGCAGCTGCTTGTGAATGGCGTAGAAGATATCGCCGCCCTGGTTGCCGAGCCGGTTCACCGCCATGATCGTGGCGTCGAAACGCTGGCGCGCAGTGGCTTCATCGCCCTTCTGGAAAGCATCCCAGACGGCGACGAAGTCGGCCGGCTGGCTGCAGAACGGCATGGTGCCATGCGCGCCGCGCCGCAGTTCCTCGATGAAGTGGCTGCCGCCGGCGCCGCCGAAGATGGTCAGCTTGTCGCCAACCGCCGCAGCCATCGCCTCCACCTTGCCGGTGACCGGCTGGGTCTCGACCTTGATATACGTCACGTTCGGGCAGGCCTTGGCGATGCGCAGCGCCAGGGCCGGCGAGATCGGCCCCTGCGGGACGTCCTGGAGGATGATCGGGATGCCGACTGCGGCGTCGATGGCGCGGTAGTAGTCGAAGATTTCTTCCGCGGTCACCGGCATGAACGAGGGCGGGATCACCATCAGCGCATCGGCGCCGGCGGCCTCGGCGGCCTTCGAGTAGAACACCGCAAGGTCGGTACCGGCCGCCCCCGAGTTGATGATGACCGGCACCCGGCCGTTCACCGCCTTCACCGTCGCGTGCGTGATCTGGGCCCGCTCGGCCTCGTTGAACTTGAACACCTCGCTGCCCAGCGCCACGCCGAGGCCATGTACGCCCGCCGCGATGTTGAACTCGATCAGGCGCGCAAGGCTCTCCTCGTCGATGCTGCCATCGAGATGGAACGGGGTGACGAGAATGGGCACAACGCCCCTGATGGCGGCCGAAGTCATGGGCAAAAGCTCTTTCAGCGATTTTCGAAGTTGAACATTTCCTCGACCGGGCGTTGCACCGGCGAGAAGTCGGAATTGGTTTCCATGTAGGGCGCCATCATCTCCCACCAGCGCCAGGTGAGGTCGGTCGGCTTGTCGTCCGGGCCGGGCGCGCCGTCGCGCTCCATGTAGGCGAACAGGTCGAGCCCGTTGCGGTAGATCGAGAAGGTGCGCACACCGTCGCGCTTCATGGCCTCGAGCATCTCGGGCCAGATCTCGTCGTGCTTCTGCTTGTAGATCGCCTCGTTGCCGGGCTTCAGCTTCATCATCCAGGCGATGCGGACCATCGTCTTGTTCTCCTCAGACAGCGATGCGTTTGTCGGCGGCAACCGCGACCGGGGGCCACGTCCCGGCAAAGCCGAGGCGGCGGCTCACATGCTCGCAGGCATCCCACAGCATGGCGACGACAGGCATGACGTTCTCGCCGCCGGGCTTCTTCACCGACGGCCCGGTGACGCTCATTGCGCCAACCGAATGGCCCGAGCGGTCGAGCAGGGGCACGGCGACGCAGTAGACGCCCATCACCACCTCCTGGTCGTCGATCGAATAGAAGCGCTCGCGGATGCGCCCGATCTCCGCACGCAGTTCCTCTGCGTCGGTGATGGTGTGGCTGGTGAGCGCCGGCAGCGGGTGGGTATAGATCTCCTCCTGCCGCGCCTCAGGCATATACGCGAGCATGGCCTTGCCCGCGCCGCCGCAGTTGAGCGGCCCACGCGAACCGATGCGGAGGTCGAGCTGCATGCCCTCGTTGCCGCGCACCTTGTCGATGCAGACGCCATGGACGCCGCTCAGCGCATTGACGTTCACCGTCTCCCGCGTCGCCTCGGCGATCCGTTCGGCAAAGGGCCGGCAGAGCCGGGGCAGGTCGATGCGATCGAGCTGCAGCCCGGTGATCTCGAGCAGCCGGAAGCTCAGTTCCCACTCACCCGAAGGCGTGCGGTCGACCACCCCCTCCTCGGCCAGGTCGAGCAGCATCCGGTGCACCGAGCCGAGCGGCAGCTGCAACTGCTGCGCGACGGCGCGCACGCCGAGCGGACCCTTCCTTGCGAGAAGGTCCATGGCCTGGACCGATCGGGTGATGCTCGACATCTAGGTTTCAACTCCTGCGGCTGCAGTCGGGTCACCCTCCCCCTTGCGGGGAGGGATGGGGTGGGGGGCGACGAGCCCGGTACCCGACTGCACTGTCACTGGCTCCGCACACCCCACCCCAGCCCTCCCCGTCGAGGGGAGGGTGTGGGCCGGTGCAAATGGAGACAGACAGGCCAGCATGCGTCCTTACCAATGCGTCTTCTTGGTCGTCGCGTTGGGCTCGATCAGGTTGTCGTCGATGTAGTCCCACGCAATCTCGTAGCCCATGCCCGGACCCTTGGGCAGGTGCACGAAGCCCTCCGAGTCGATCTTGTCGACAGTGTTGTGGAGGTAGGGGTGCGGCGCGTCGTAATCGACGCCCGGCGCGAGGAGGCCCTTCTCGTAGTACTCGGACGTATCTTCCGAGGTCGCGCCGATCACCTGCAGGTTGCCCCAGCCGGCCATGTGCATCTCGCAGCGCAGGCCATAGGCCTCGGCGACGATGGCGGTCTTGCGCGCCCCGGTGATGCCGCCGCGGACCACGTCGATACGGCTCATGTCGCCCGCACCGCGCAGAATCCACTCGGCGCGCGAGAACACGCCGCCGGCGATGATCTCGGGCGACAGGATCGGGATCGACAGCTCGCGCGACAGCCGCACATAGCTCTCGGTGCGGTATTCCGGCATCGGGTGCTCGTACCAGTAGAAGTTGAGCTTTTCGAGCTCGCGGCCGACCTGGATCGCCTCTTCCATGGTCATGTAGGTGCCCCAGGGATCGAACATCAGCACGTAGTCCGGTCCCACCGCCTCGCGCACCAGGTGACAGGTCTCGATATCGGCCTTGATGTTGGAGGGGCGGCCCGGCGTCGGGGTTCCGGTCTCGGGGTTCCAGAAATAGTGCGGGTGGATCTTGTAGGCCTGGTAGCCCTCGTTCTTGCAGGCCAGCGCGTGCTCGGCATAGACGTGCGGCTTGCCGATATTGGGATAGGTCGAAGCATAGGCCTTCACCTTCTCGCGCCCGGCGCCCCCCATCAGCTTGTAGACCGGCAGGTTGGCGTAGCGGCCGGCGAGGTCCCAGAGCGCGTTGTCGATCACCGACGCGACGTTCTCCTGCACGTTGGCGACCCACATCCACTTCCAGATCATCTCGCGATCCATCGGGTCCTGCCCGACGAGCAGGTCCTTGATGCGCCAGAGGATCTGCTGCTGGTCGACGACGTTCAGGCCCTCGTTGTCGCCATGCGAGCCGCCGCCGAAATAGTGCCCGACCACGCCTTCGTCGGTGTGGATGGTGAGCACGGTCTGCATCATCTGGGTGTTCGGCAACGGCAGCGCGTGGCCGACGTCCCAGCGATCGGCATAGGTGCGGAACGACTTGATGGTGATGTCTGAAATCTTCACGGCGTGGGTGTCCCTAATGGTTCAGGATTATTCGTAGGCGTCGCCGCCACGGATGCGGTCGAGCAGCACGGCGGCAAGCAGCAACAGGCCGACAATGATGTTCACGAAGTACGGGCTGATGGCCTTGAGATCGAGGATGTTGGAAACCCCGGCCACGGCGAGCAGGCCGAGCGCCCCGCCGATCGGGTTGCCGACGCCGCCGCGCAGGATCGAGTACCCGCCGATCATCAGCGCGGCATAGACCTGGAACTCGAGCCCGAAGCCGGTGGCCCGCGCCGCCGAGCCGAGCTGGGCGGCATAGACGATACCACCGAGGCCGGCGCCGAAGGCCGAGAGCAGCAGCGCCGCGACGCGCACCTTCTTCACCGAAATGCCGGCGCGGGCCGCCGCCTTGTCATCGCCGCCGACGGCCCGGATGTGCCGGCCGACCCGAGTTTTGGTGACGACCAGCGCCGCGACCAGCGTCAGCGCGATGGCGAGAAGGAAGAACAGCGGCAGGCCGCCGACGGTCGTGCTCACGAGGTTGAACATGTCGAGGTTGAAGGCAAAGATCGAGCCCTGCGAGCCGAGCAGCACCCAGGCGATGCCGCGCAGCGCCACCAGCATGCCGAGCGTCGCCGCGATCGGCTCGGCGCCGAACCCGACAATGGCGATGGCGTTGATGCCGCCGAAGCAGAGGCATGCGAGCAGCGTCACCGCGCCGGCACTCGCCGGGTCCCAGCCCAGCGACAGCAGCAGCGCGAACAGCGCCGACGAGAAGCCGACCATCGAGCCGATCGAGAGATCGACGACGCCGGAGAGCAGGGCAAAGCCCGCGAAGGCGCCGACGATCAGCGGCACGATGACGAAGGTGCCGATGATCGAGATGTTGCCGAAGCTCAGGAACTTCGGCCCGACCCAGAACCAGCCGATGGCGACGACGACGATGAAGGTCAGCGTGATCGAGGCGACCGAGCCGGTAAGCGCGGCGCGCCAGTCCTCGCTGAGGCCCGGGCGCCTGGCTGGGGCGGCGGTGACGTCGGTCATGGCGTAGCCCTCCGTGCGCGCCAGCCGTCGATGGCGACGGCGATGACGAGGATGAAGCCCTGGAAGATCGACTGGGTGTCCGAGCTCAGCCCGAAAAAGACCAGCGAAGTCGGAATGGTCGAAAGGAACCCGACCGAGAGCAGCAGCATCCAGAAATTGCCGCGCCCACCGGCGAGCGAGATGCCGGCAAGGATCACCCCGGCGATGATGTTGAGCTGGAGCGTGTTGGCCGAGCCGGGATTGAACGGCCCGGCGGTCGCCGCGAACAGGACCGCCGCGAAGCCGACAAAGCCGCCTGCCGCCATGAAGGTGGCAAAGCGCGTCGCCTTGAGCGAGATGCCGCGCGCCTTGGCAGCGGCGCGGTTGCCGCCGACCGCGATCATGCGGCGGCCGTATCGGGTGCGCGGCACGAGGAAGCCGACGACCAGCACCAGCGCCAGCATGGGCCAGAAGATGGCGGGCAGGCCGAGGAAGCTGGCGCGGCCGAAATGATAGATCTCGCTGCCGATCGGCACCTCGGCGAGCTGGAAGACGAGAAAGAGCGCCGCAAGCCCGATGAAGTTGGTGGCGAGCGTGACGATCACCGGGTTGAGCTTGCCAAAGACGATGATCGCGGCGTTGAACGCGCCCCAGAGCATGCCGGCAAGGATCGCGCCGACGATCACCACGGCGAGCGGCATGCCGGCTTCCGAAAGCCGGACGGCAACGAGGCTCGCAAGGATCATGTTGGCCGGCTGGCTCAGGTCGATGAAGCCGCCCGACATGGCGACGATGCCCTGCCCGATGGCAAGGACGCCGACCACGGCCATCGTGAAGGTCACCGCCAGCACCGTCTGGTGCGAGAAGAAGTCGGGGCGGTAGAGGCTGGTGGCCGCGATGAGCAGCAGCCACACGGCGAGCAGCATCAGTCCGGTGCCCCAGCCGCCGAAACGGACCGTTAACGGTACGGCCGGCGGCGCGGTCTCGATGGCTTGGTTGAAGGACATGGCGTTCGGCTCGTTACAATCTGGCAGTCTGTCCCTTCTCCCCTCAGGGGAGAAGGTGGCGCGAAGCGCCGGATGAAGGGTGAAGCGGCGCAGCGAGCGCTTATCGAGAGGCTGCACCCCTCACCCCAACCCTCTCCCCTGAGGGGAGAGGGGGCGATAGCTGCGGCGGTCTGGGCGCCAGCTATCTCGTGAGGCTCAGCCCTTGTTGGGGCAGAACAGCTCGTACTCGGTGGTCCCGGCCGGCGCGGCGAGCAGCTGCTTCACGCGTTCGGCCATGTCGGGCACGGCCTTGGCCTGCTCGGCGGTGACCGGGCATGGCTGGACCTTCGAGGCCGGGTCGCCGGCATCGGCCTTCAGCGGCACTTCCTTGCCCTCGGCGATCGGCTTGATCACGTCCTTGATGGCGTACACGGCGTAGCCCTCGAGGAAGTAGAACACCGAGCCGGCGAGGTGCGGGTTGACGTTGTCGCCGGTGATGAAGGCGCCGTCCTGGCCCCAGCCGATCACTTCATCGGCGCGGCCGAGCTGCTCGGCGGCATTGATCAGCGCCAGTACGCCGCCATCGTTCAAACCGACCACGGCGATCTTCTTGGCATCGGGATGCGCGGCGAGCAGGTCGCGGGCCGCGGGCAGGCCGACGGCGGCGTCACCCTGGCTCTCGAAGCTCACCCACTTCTCGGCCGGGATATCCGGGCAGACGTTCTTCAGGCCGGTGCGCATGCCGCCCGTGCGCCACTCGTTGACGATGCCGGCGGCAGCGCCTTCAGCCGAGATGACGAGGTCGGGGTTGCAGGCCCACTTCTCCTTGACGATGGCGCCCAGGCCCTCGCCGCCGGCAATGCCGGCCGCCAGGTTGTCGATGCCGACGAAGTACATGCCGGGATCGGCGATGTCGTAGGTGACGATGGGGACGCCGGCCTGCTTCATGACGGCCGAGATCGCCGGGTTGGACGAGGGCTGGCCGTTGAACTGGATGACCGCGTCGACCCCTTCCTGCACGAAGATCTGCGCGTTCTTCAGCGCCGTGGCCGGGTCGTTGTTGTTGGAAAGCTCGACATAGTCCCAGCCTTCCTTCTCGGCAAGGGCGCGGGCCACGTCGCCCTGCGACTTCATCCACTCGCAGCAGGTGTTGCCACCCACCGCCATGCCGAGCTTGAACTTGTCCTGCGCCTCGGCGACGCCGGCGAGGCCCAGAATGGCCGGGACCGACAGCGCCATCATGGCGAGGGTACGGGTGGTCGTGTTACGCAACATAGGTCTCCTCCCTAGAATATGCGGTAACGTCTTCCGGCGGCCGGAGCGCATGGCTCAGGCCGCAACCTCAGCGGCGCGCGCCTCGGGCGAGTCGCCCGGGATGGCGCCGGTAATCAGACCGACGATCTCGTTGACCTCGGTGTCCTTGACGGTGCGTGTCGCGATCGAGCGGCCGAGCCGCATCACCGTGATGCGGTCGGCGACGCTCATCAGCTGCTGCATGTTGTGGCTGACGATGATCACCGAGACGTCGTGCTTCCGGAGGTCGCGGATGACCTCGAGCACCTGCCCGGTCTCGCGCACGCCGAGCGCCGCGGTCGGCTCGTCGAGGATGACGATGCGGCGGCCCCAGAGCAGGGCCCGGGCAATGGCGAGGCACTGGCGCTGGCCGCCCGACATGCCCTTCACCGACACATTGATCGAGGGGATCTTCACCTGCAGCGCGTCCAGCACCTCGCGGGCGCGTTCGCGCATCCGGCGGTCGTCGACGAGGTTGAAGAAGCGCTTCAGCGGGTTGGCCGAAAGCTCCTCGCGGCCGAGGTAGACGTTCTGGTAGGCCGACATGGTGTCAACGAGGGCGAGGTCCTGGTAGACCGTCTCGATCCCCGCATCCATGGCGTCCTGCGCCCGCTTCAGCACCACCGGCCGGCCGTCGATGACGATCTCGCCGGCTGAGGGCGCGACGATGCCGGAAAGGATCTTCAGCAGTGTCGACTTGCCGGCGCCATTGTCGCCGACGAGGCCGACGACTTCACGCGGATAGAGTTGCAGCGAGGCATCGGCCAGCGCCGTCACGGCGCCGAAATGCCGCGCGATATTGCGCGCCTCGAGCACGGGCGCTGCGGCCGCGTTCCCCATCGGATCTCTCCTCCACCGCCCGCCGTGCGTTCCGCATCTGGAACGAGCGTTTCACATTAGGTACAGGCTAAGCTCGAAGCGGAAATGGAGTCAACGGGCGTCGAAATGCGACCTGCGGAGGGGGGCGGCGGAGGGGGCGGTGGCGGACACCAGCCCGGCATTGCCCGCCTCCCCCGCCCGCGCTACGCTCCCGCTCGGGCCGTGAGTGATCGGAGTGCGAAATGCCGGATCGTCCGAAGGCCAGTTACGAAGTCACCTTCTACATTCTCGCCGCCGTCATCATCTCGACGCTGGTCGGCACGCTTGTCGGCGCGATCTTCGACGATACGGACGCGGGCCGCGCCTCGGTCGGCATCGTCGCCGCCTTCTGTGGCATCGCTGCCGAGATCCTGTTGCGCCGCTTCGTAGGCAGCTCGCTGCCGAGATTCTTTCTGGACGATCGCGAGCGCCATCCGCCGCTCTCGGTCTGGGTCGGCGCGTTCGTCACGGCTGTCGCAGCGGGCCTTGCGGCCAGCGGCATCGGCCGGCTCATGGAGATCGGGGACAGCATGGCGATCGGGTTCCTCGCCGGATTGCTCGGCGGGCTCGTCGCCGCCGTCCTCGTGGTCCTCCACGACCACGAGACCAACGTCCGCCGCGGCGTCGAAAGCCCGACCGGAGACGCCGTCTAGGCCGTCAGGACCCGGTGCAGCACGCCCTGCAGGTGGAGGTCGAGCGCGTCGATGGCGCCCTCGACATCACCGGCCGCCAGCCCGTCGAGGATGGCGAGGTGCTCCTCCATCGACGTGACGGTCTGGGCCGGTCCCACGGCGTTGAGGTTGTGCAGGCGCAGCAGGTACATCTTCTGGGTCAGCCGGGCATAGTTGACGCTGATCTGGTCGTTCTCGAAGGCGTCGACGAAGGTGTCGTGGAACTTGCGCTCGAGCAGCTTCACCGGGACGCGGTAGCGCTCCATGTCGTTGACCTTGCGGACGAAGTCGATGATCCCGAGATGCTCGCCGCGCATGGCCTCGATCCAGCCGGCCGTCACGGTCTGCGCGAACTTGCGCAGCCCCTCGCGTTCGAGCACGCCGCGGAACTGGAAGCAGTTCCCGACGAACTTCACGTCCGGATAGAAAATGGTGATGCCGACCTTGCGGCGGACGGTGATCAGCCCCTCGGCCTCGAGCAGCGTCGTCGTCTCGCGCATGGGCGAGAGCGACAGGCCCACCACCTGGCACAATTCTTCCTGCGTCAGGGTCTGGCCGAGCTTCAGCCGACCCTCGATCAAGGCACCGAAGAACGCCTGGTACCCGGCGTTCTCGATTTCACCTCTCATCCATTTCTCCTATTAGCGACGCATTGACAGCTGTTTGAACCGCAGAATACGCTCTTATTCAGAATAATAAATATATTTAAAGCGTCGGACTACGGGACTGAGCGTGGCTGCGCCTCTCGGTGTGGCCCGCGAAAGGGAGCGGCGCGGAGGAGCAGTACGACGTATCGGATGACGGCGGCCCGTCGGGCCGTCCCGCTGCGCCGTGCCGGCCTTCCCGCCAGGGGATAGCAGGAGCTCACGGAGGAGAGCATGACCGAAATCAAGAACAACCAGCGCGGTTGGTCGCGTCGTCGCGTATTGGCAACGGCCGCCAGCGGCCTCGCCGTCGCCGCCGCAAGCGGCTTCCCGATGCCCGCCATCGCGCAGGGCAAGAAGCTCACCTACTGGGGCGGGCTGATCTTCTCGGACGACGCTAACAAGCTCCTCGCCGACACGATCAACGCCTGGGGCGCCGACAACGGCGTCGCCACCGAAGTGGTGATGATCAACCAGAACGAGACCACCCAGAAGGTCTCGGCGGCGGTGTCGTCCAACACCATGCCCGATGCCCTCGACATGGGGCTCGGCCTCGCCCGCCTGCTGGCGCGGCAGAGCCAGTTCTCCGATGTCGGCGACCTCTACAAGAAGATCGGCGACGCGCAGGGCGGCTGGTTCGCCGGTCCCGATACCGCGTCCGACCTCACCGCTGACGGTGGCATCGCCCGCGTCGGCATTCCGTTCGGCGTCAACGGCAACCTGCTGCTGCGCCGAAAGGACCTGCTCGAGCCCGCCGGCTTCACCGAGGCGCCCAAGACCTGGGACGAACTGGTGACGCAGGCCGAAGCCATCAACAAGGCCCCGGTCTCGGGCCTCGGCCTCGCGCTCTCCAATGTCGGCGACGCGAACCTCCAGGTCGCGGTGCTGCAGTCGTTCGGCGGCCGCATCGCCGATGACGCGGGCAAGAAGGTGACGATCGACTCGCCCGAAACCCGCCTGTGGCTCACCTGGCTCAAGAACGCCTGGGACAAGGGCCTGTTCTCGCCCGGCAACACCACCTGGGACGGCGCCGGCGACAACCAGGCCTACCTGTCGGGCCAGGCCGGTTTCATCGCCAATACCGGTTCGGTCGGTATCGCCGCACGCAAGGACGATCCGGAGCTGTTCGAAGCCAGCGCCTTCTCGCCGCTGCCGGGCGGGCCGAAGGGCATCATCTCGCCGATCGACGTGCAGCTGCGTGCCATCACTAAGGGGAGCCCGGTGCAGGACGAAGCCAGGGCGCTGCTCGAGCACCTGTCCTCGCCCGAGTTCATGAACGCCTACTTCAACGTGGCGATCTATGGCCCGGTGCTGGCGAACCAGGAAAAGCTGCAGGCGTTCGATGGCACCAACACCATCCTCGTCGGCCTGCTCGGCCTCGCCAAGAACGGCACGGCCCCGGCCTACCCGGACGTCAACAACGCCGCCTTCGCCGATTTCGGCTCCAACTTCCTCATCCCCAAGCTCGCCCAGCGCGTGGTGGTGGATGGCTGGGACTTCGACAAGGCGATCGCCGAAGCACAGACCCAAGGCCAGGCGATCTACGACAAGTACTGACCTGAATTCCTCCCTGCCGCGGATGGTCTCTCCCGGGACCATCCGCGGGTGTTTTTGGATGGCATTTTCGATGGCCACGAATGACGAGGCTGAGTGCCTTCTCCCCTTGTGGGAGAAGGTGCCCGAAGGGCGGATGAGGGGTTGCTTCAGCACACGCCCTCGCTCGTCGCTCCGCTCCAATCGCGCAACCTCCGGTTGCGGGACCCCTCATCCGGCGCTTCGCGCCACCTTCTCCCACAAGGGGAGAAGGCAGGCGGGCACCACGAGATGACAGTCGAAACCGGCCCTGTGAGACGCCGCTTCGGCGGCGGTTTCCGCCTAAAACTCTTCGCCTACGCGCTCGTCGCGCCGGTGGTGCTGCTGATCCTCGGCCTCGTCGCCTATCCGTTCCTGTTCGCCATCTGGGTGTCGTTCACCGACATGGTGGTCGGCAGCACCGGCCAGTTCGTCGGCTTCAAGAACTTCGAGTATCTCGCCGGAACCTCCACCTTCTGGAGCGCGATCTGGAACACCATCACCATCGTCCTCGTCTCGGACGTGCTGAAGCTGGTGATCGGCCTCGGCCTCGCGCTGCTGGTGCACCAGAACCTCCCCGGCCGCGGCATCTTCCGTTCGTTCCTGATGCTGCCCTGGGCCATGCCGGCCTTCGTCGCCTTCCTCACCTGGCGCGTGCTGTACCAGCCGATCGGCGGCGGCATTAATCTCATCCTGACCCAGACCGGGCTCTACCCCGAGGTCATCGACTTCCTCGGCACCCGCCAGACCGCGATGGCCTCGGTGATCATCGCCTCGGTGTGGCGCGGCTTCCCGTTCTGGTTCATCTCGATCCTCGCGGCCCTCCAATCGGTGCCCAAGGAACTCTACGAGGCGGCGATCGTCGACGGCGCCAACACCTGGCAGCGGTTCTGGAACGTCACCATCCCGTCGATCCTGCCGGTCATCATCGTCACGACGCTGCTGAGCTCGATCTGGACTGCCAACGGCTTCGAGCACGTCTGGCTGCTCACTGCCGGCGGCCCGTCCGACGCCACCATGGTGTTCCCGGTGCTCGCCTATTTCGGCATGCAGACGCAGCGCATCGGCGAGGCGGCAGCCGTCTCGGTCTACATGCTGCCGGTGCTGTCCATTCTCGTGCTCTTTGCCACTTCGCTGATGATGCGGAGGGAGGAATAATGGCCAGCCTCGCTGAAGTCGCCAGTGCGGCGCCGATCAATGCCAACGCCTCGGCGCGCCGCCGCTTCATCACCGGCCGCGTGATCAGCTACGCGCTTCTGATCATCGCGGTGATCCTCGTCCTGTTCCCGATCTACTGGATGATCGTCACTTCGCTGAAGCTGCCGCGCGAGATCTATCGCGTCCCGTCCCTGTGGCCGAAGACCTTCACGCTCGACAACTTCTCCAAGCTCCTCGCCGACGGGCAGTTCCTGCTATCCATCCGCAACAGCTTCATCGTCGCCTCGACCGTCACGGTGATCTCGGTGGTCATCTCGTCGTTCGCCGCCTATTCGATGGTGCGCTTCCGCTACCGCTTCCGCGGCGTGATCGGCCGGCTGATCCTCTTCGCCTACCTCACCCCCGGCTCGCTGCTGTTCATTCCGCTGTCGATCGTCATGGCGCAGCTCAAGCTCGGCAACTCGCTGCAGGGCCTCATCCTCGTCTACCTCACCTTCTCGCTGCCGCTCTCGACCTGGCTGCTGCAGGGCTATTTCCGCGGCGTGCCGCGCGAGCTTGAGGAACAGGGGATGATCGACGGGCTGACCCGCTTCGGCGCGCTGCTCAGGATCACGCTGCCGCTCTCGGCCCCCGGCCTCGCCGCCGTCGCCATCTTCACCTTCACCGGCGCCTGGAACGAGCTGCTGTTCGCGCTCGTCCTCACCACCTCGGAAAGTGTGCGCACCGCGCCGCTCGCCCTCAACTATCTCATCACCTCCGACGTGCTCCCATGGGGGCCGCTGATGGCGGGCGCCGCCATCTCGTCGGTGCCGCTGATGATCCTCTATTTCGTCGCCCAGCGCTTCATGGTGGCGGGCATGACCGAGGGCAGCGTGAAGGGATGACCTCAGTACGCGCGTCCCTATCGCCGTCGGTGCGTGTGGACAGCGACCACGAGACGGGTATCCCCGCTTTCGCGGGGATAACTCAGTGAAAACAACGAACTGACTTCGAGAATTGGAAAGAGAACGATGGGTATCAGGGTTGCGGTAGGCCAGTTCCACGAGCTGAGCGAGGAAAGGCTCCGCTTTGCGGCGCAGATCGGCGCCACCGGGTTGCAGATGAACAATCCCACGCTCCCCGGCGACAGCCGCTGGGAGCAGAAGGACGTTCGCGCACTGGTCGACCAGGTGGAAGCCGCCGGCCTCAAGTTCGAGGCGATCGAAAACGTCCCGACGCATTTCTACCACAAGGCGATGATGGGCCTCGACGGCCGCGACGAGCAGATCGAGAACTACCAGGCGACGATCCGCGCCGTCGCCCGCGCCGGCATCCCGGTGCTCGGCCTCCACTTCATGCCCAACTCGGTCTGGACCACCAAGCGTGACGCCGCGACCCGCGGCGGCGCCGTCGCCCGCCAGTTCGACATGGCCGTGGTCGAAGCCAACATCGACAATCTCGAACTGCTCCGCTCGTTCATGCCGACGACGCTCGGCCGCGCCTCCTCGATGCCGCTGTTCGGCAAGGACGGCCCGCTGATCACCGAAGAGCAGATGTGGAGCAACTACGAGTACTTCATGAAGGCCGTGCTGCCGGTCGCCGAGGAGGAGGGCCTGAAGCTCGCCCTGCACCCCGACGATCCGCCGGTGCCGATGCTGGGCGGCGTCGCCCGCCTCTTCTACAAGCCCGAGAACTTCAAGAAGGCCTACGACCTCGTCGGCCGCTCGGAAGCCTGGTCGCTCGACCTCTGCCTCGGCTGCTGCTCGGAGATGGAAGGCGGCAAGGCCAACGTCAACGAGATGATCGAGTACTTCGCCCCCAAGGGCCGCATCTCCTACATCCACTTCCGCGACGTGAAGGGCTCGGTCCCGAACTTCGTCGAGTGCTTCATCGGCGACGGCAATTTCGACCCGGCCGAGGTCATCGTGCTCCTCGCCAAGAACGGCTTCGACGGGTTCCTCCTCGACGACCACGTCCCCAAGATGGACGGCGACAGCGACTGGAACCACCGCGGCCGCTCGCACGCCATCGGCTACATGCAGGGCCTGATCAGGATGGCCGAGTTCCTCGGCAAGGCCTGACGTTATCGCGGGAGGCGGGCAACCGCCTCCCCACTCCCCGCAGCGATCAGCGCTCGTTCCGCGAAAATCCCGGGTGGGCGATGATCGGGTTGGCGAAGGCCGAAGCCGCGTCCAGCGCCCGCTGCGCATCGAAGCCGGCATGGGTCTGGAGCCCGTAGCGGAACGTGTGCCGGCCGGACTGGACCAGCGGGAAGTTCGTGTTCCAGTAATTGTTCATCGGCCAGGCCAGCAGCAGCGGATCGGCGTCGCGCGGGATCGCCTCGAGCGGCGGACCGAAGTGGAAGCCGCCTGCCATGCCCATCGGCGCATCCGGGCAGAACAGCGTCGCGCCGCGCTCCCCGTTATGGATCGCCATGAACGACTCCGCCGTGAACCAGTTGCGGCACGCGCCAGGCAGTTGCTCGGCATCCAGTTCGACCGGCAGGCCCGCCGTATCGAAATGGCAGCGCCAGCCCTCCGCGAGGTTGAGCGGCAGCACGAAGTAGATGGCCTCGGGCTCGGCATCGGCGAGCTTGTCGATCTCGCACTCGATGGCGATGACCGGGGTATCGGCCCTGAGCGTGATCCGCTGCGTCAGCCCGTTGGTCCCCGGCGCCGCGAAGCGCCGCTCCAGCGTGACGCTTCCAGCGGTACGCGTGACGCCGCACTCGACCAGCCGGGTTGCCCGTTCCCGCACGGCGCGCCACGGCTTCCAGCACGAGCGGTCGATCTTCTCCCAATCGAGATTGCGCTCGTAGTAGGCGTTGCGGCTGCCATCGACCAGCGCATCGGGACGCTCGCGCACGAAGTCGAACAGCTCATACGCGCCGCCCGCCGGGACGACATCCCAGCCAAGCGCCTTGTCGAAGAGACCGAGGATTCGTCCGTTCGACGGATCGTAGGTCAGCCGGTGCGCAGGCGACTCGATTACCGCATCGCCCTTGCGGGCATTGCTCAGGAGCGCATTGTTGAACGCCTGCACCGTCTCGGCGGCGCGGCGATCCTCGTGCCACACGGCCGGATCGTCCGCAGCGGGCACCAGTTCCGCCAACGGCACGCGCAGCACGCCGTGCGCCGGAACCTCGAGCGGACCGCAGACATCCGTCGCGCCCAGCGGCTCCGATTTCAGCCGCTCCGCCCGCAGCCGCGGTCCGGGCCTCCGCCAGTCCCTGGGCACCTCGACATACTCCCGGCGTTCAACCGGCGACGGATTGGCGAACACGACGTGGTCCGGGGCGACTTCGGAATGCGCAGGGTTGCCGGCCGTGGCGTCGAGCTGGTCGACGAGGACGTAGCGCGCCAACTCCCCTGCCTCGATCGCCGGCGCGGCCTTCAGCCGGTCCTGGATCGCGCCGGCTTCGGTTTGCCCGAGCGTGTCCCAATAGCCCCAGGTGTGTTCGTCGAACAGATCGAGCAGGTCGCGGGCACGCTCCTCCACCCGTTGGACGGCGGGCGCCGGCGGCTCACTCCGTAACGTTCGGGCCGTCGACAGCATCCGCTTGGCGGCGCGCGACCGCGCAACGTCCGCCGCCGTGCTGGCGCAGCCGAAATTCCAGTAGTCGGTCCAGTCGCCCGACAGCAGCGGCAACTCGGCCGCGGGGATCGCCTTGATCCGCTCCGCCAGGTCCTCGCTGGTGACGTAGCGGATCGGCGGCTCGCGTCCGGCCTCGTTCCATTGCCGGATCAGCTTGGCGACGGCCGGATTGGGCGGTGCGTTATCCCACATCTCGGGCGGCGCGGTCGTCGTGAGGTAGAGGAAGTCGTGCGGGTAGCCGATCTGGTCGAGGTGCTCGACATACTGACCGAGCCCGCGCTCCATGGCGTCGAGCGAGCGCTCCCAGGTCAGGAGGATCTGGTCGAACATGGTGTAGTGATTGCCGTTCATCACCCTGAGCTCGCGCCCGTCCGGCGTCTGCCAGCGGAACACACCCGGGCGCGGCGTGACGATGCCACCGAGGTGGCGGTTCACCGCCATGATCAGCAGCTCGACGCCGTTATCGAGCAGCAGGTCGGCCAGCGGCCAGGGAACGCCGGTCACGTCATGCTGCAGGGCCGTGTTGATCCGCGCCCCGAAGCGCTCCCGCAAACCACCGATCGGCGCCAGCTGCCGCGCCAGCTGCTCCACCGAGTTGAGCGGCGTGAGGTTGTACTGCAGCGCCCCGATCGCCAACCGCCCGTCCCGTACGAAGCGATGGAACCGCTCCTGGTCCCCGGCACTGGCCGTCTCGAGCCACCGGGTGACCGGCGCCGTCACCTCGCAGGTCCATTTCGGACGAACCGCCTCCGGCCAGTCGGCGGTCTGTTCGAGCAGCTCCAGCGCCTGGTCGATGTACTCCCGATGCAGCTCCCAGACCACCGGCTGGCTATGGGTATAGCCCACGTCGAGGTGGCTATGGTGAAGGACCAGGATTTCCTTGAGCCGCATCGAACGTACCATTCTTGTTGATCTAGTATACCAGTATCGCGACGGGTCGATCTGTCAAGAACGGGGCTGCCGTTGAACTCCCCTCTCCCATGGTGCAACACTCGCCCACCATTGGGGGCTTTGGTGTGGACGACAGATACATTCAGGGGCGCCTGCTCGCCGGGGAGCACATCCTGTGGGAAGGGCGCCCGGCGCAGGGACTGCTGCTCACACGACGCGACGCCCTGCTGATCCCCTCCAGCCTCGTCTTCCTCGGCTTCTCCATCTACTGGACGATGCTGGCCTCGAACTACGGAGCGCCCGACTTCTTCGCGCTGTTCGGCGTCCTGTTCATCGTTGCCGGGCTCTACTTCGTTGTCGGCAGGTTCCTGCTCGACGCCTGGCTGCGCAGCAGGACGCAGTATGCCGTCACGGATCGGCGCGTGCTCGTCATGCGCGCCGCACCGCCCGGACGATTCACGGCCGTTGATCGCGCGAAGCTGCCGGCGATCGACCTCAGCGAGCGCGCCGATGGCCGAGGCACCATCCGGTTCGGTGCGCCGGAGCCCATTCTGCAGGGCCGCAACAGTCTTGCGGGCTGGACACCCTCGCTCGATGCCGTGCCCCAGTTCCTCGCCATTGATCGCGCGCGATACGTCTTCGATCTCGTGCAGCAGCCGAGCTAGCGCCGCCCACCAAAAGCAAAGGGCGCCACTGGGGCGCCCTTTTCCGGAGTCTCTCTTGCTGCCTCAGTGGCTCGGGCTGGGCGGCAGGCCCTTGGCCTTGCGCCAGGCCTGGTACTCTTCCTCGGCATCGGGGTGCAGCGGGTAGTAGCGGCGGAGCGATTCACCGGCCGTCAGCTTCTCGCGGCTGAACACTTCCCACTCGGCGTGCTTCTTGGAATCCTCGATGACCTTTTCGGCCATCGACTGCGGCAGCACCACGACGCCGTCGTCATCGGCCATGATGATGTCGCCCGGGATGACCATGACGCCGCCGCAGGAGATCGGCACGTTCACCGCCGACGGCCAGATCGAGACCTGAACGTGGTAGTTCGGGGTCCAGCCGCGCATCCAGATGGCGAGGTCGAGCTTGTCGACATTGGGCTTGTCGCGCATCACGCCGTCGATGACGATGCCGGCGCCCTTGCGGCCCTTGAAGTAGGTCGACATCATGTCGCCGAACACGCCCGAGCTCAGGTCGCCGCGCGCGTCGACCACGACCACGTCGTTCTCCTCGACTTCGTAGAGCACGTGGCGGTGCAGCTGCTTTTCGGGATCCGAATACTCGCCCTCGCTGAACAGGTCGGGGCGCTGCGGCATGAACTGCAGCGTCAGCGCCGTGCCGACGATCGACTTGCCCTTGTACTGGCTGACCGGGCCGATCATGTGCGGGTTGCGGAAGCCGGAATGGCCGAGCGAGCCGGCGACGGTGGCGGTGCCGATATCCTTCAGCGCGGCGATGATGTCCTTGCTCGGACGCTTGAACGCCGGGATCGGGCTTTGCATGACGTGGACCATATGTGTCTCCTCCAAAATGAGATGTGGCTTTACCAGTTGGTGACCGAACCGTCGCGACGGCGCAGGTGCGGTGCCTCCCAGAATTTGAAACTGTCTTTTTCCAGCATCTTCTCGTTGACCTCGATGCCGAGGCCGGGCCCGTTGGGCACCTGGAACACGGCGCCATCGAGCATCGGCATCTCAGGGAACAGGTCCGCTGTGGGCGTGCCGGCATAAAGGTCGGTGGCGTTGGCGCGCACTTCGAGCGCGAAGAAGTTGGGCGTCGCAGCCGAGAAATGGATCGTCGCCGCCGTGCAGATCGGACCCAGCGGGTTGTGCGGCATCAGGTCGACATAGTGCGCCTCACTCCAGCCGGCGACCTTCATCGCCTCGGTGAAGCCGCCGACATTGCAGAGGTCGAGCCGGTTGTACTGGTGGATGCCGCGCTCGATGTAGGGCAGGAACTGCCACTTCGAGGCAAACTCCTCGCCGATGGCGAACTGCACGTCCGTCAGCGTGCGCAGCGACTCGTAGGCTTCGGGCGTCTCGTCGCGGATCGGCTCCTCGAGGAAGTCGATCGTGCCCGACGGCATCTTCTGGCAGAAGCTCGCCGTCTCGGCGACCGACAGGCGGTGGTGGTAGTCGATGCCGAGCACCACGTCCTCGCCCAACTCCTTGCGCGCCCGGATCAGGAACTTCGCGGTCTTGCCCACGCTCTCGCGCGGCTCGAAGATCCCGGACGCATCATTCCAGGCGGCGGGGAAGAAGCGGATGGTGGACCAGCCGCGGGCGATGAGTTTCTTGGCTTCCTCGATCGTCTCGTCACCGCTCTCGGTGATGGCGCCGGTCGAGGCGAAGGTCGGGATGAACTCGCGGTGCTTGCCGCCGAGGAGTTCGTAGACGGGAACGCCGAGCGCCTTGCCCTTGATGTCATGGAGCGCGATGTCGATGGCCGACTGGGCGGCGAGCAGCACGCGGCCGCCCTCGAAATACTGGCTGCGGTAGAGCTCCTGCCAGATGGCGCCGATGCGGAACGGGTCCTTGCCGACGAGGAACTGGGCATAGTGCTCGAGGGCACCCACCACTGCCTTCTCGCGGCCCGACAGGCCGCTCTCGCCCCAGCCGAAAATGCCCTCGTCGGTCTCGATCTTGACGATCAGCTGATTGCGATGCCCGACCCAGACGGGGAAGGGCTTGATTGCAGTGATCTTCATGGGGTGGCCCTCACCAGCTGGTCATCGAGCCGTCTTCCAGCCGGGCGACCGGCAGGTAGGCGGCGGCATAGGGGTACTTGGCCGCCAGCTCTTCATCGATATCGGTGCCGTGGCCGGGCGTCTCGTTGGGGTAGAGGTAGCCGCGGTCATAGCGCCAGTCGCACTTGAAGACGTCGTACGTCTCCTTGGTGTAGCCGGTGAACTCCTGGATGCCGAAGTTCGAGATCGCGGTGTCGACGTGGATATTGGCGCCCATGGTGGCGGGCGACATGTCCATCGGGCCGTGGCAGGCCGACTTCACGTGGTAGATCGAGGCGTAGTCGAAGATCTTCTTGATGCCGGTGACGCCACCCGCATGCACGGCCGTGACGCGGATGTAGTCGATCAGCTGCTCGGAAATCAGCGTCGTGGTGTCGTAGATCGAGTTGAACACCTCGCCCACGGCCAAGGGCTGCGTGGTGTGCTGGCGGATGATGCGGAAGCCTTCCTGGAGCTCGGCGGGGATCGCGTCCTCGAGCCAGAACAGGCGGTAAGGCTCGAGGTCCTTGCCCAGCCGCGCTGCCTCGATCGGGGTCAGGCGGTGATGCACGTCGTGCAAGAGGTGCACGTCCCAGCCGACGGCGTCGCGAAGCTTGTCGAACAGCTTGGGCACCAGCGGCAGGTACTTGTGCGTCGCCCAGACTTCCTCGGTCACCATCGGCTTGATCATGCCGCCGGCGGCCTGGTCGGTGGAGGGGCCGGTGCCGTAGATCGGCGGCAGGCCGGGGATCGAGACCTGGGCGCGGATGGCGTCGAGCCCCTGCTCGCGCATCCGGATGACGCCTTCGGTCACTTCGCTGATGTCGAGGCCGCCGACGTGCTTGTAGACCATCACCTTGTCGCGCGACCGGCCGCCGAGCAGCTGGTAGAGCGGCATGTTGGCAACCTTGGCCTTGATGTCCCACAGCGCCATGTCGATGGCGGCGATGGCGGCCATGGTGATCGGGCCGCGGCGCCAGTAGGCGCCCTTGTAGAGATACTGCCAGATGTCCTCGGTGCGGAGCGGGTCCTTGCCGATCAGCGTCGGCGCGATGTGGTCCTGCAGGTACGAGACAACCGCCAGTTCGCGGCCGTTCACCGTGCCATCGCCGATGCCGTAGACGCCTTCGTCGGTGATCACCTTCACCGTGACGAAGTTGCGCCCCGGGGAGCAGACGATGACCTTGATTTCCTTGATCTTCATTTGATGTCCACTGACCATTGCCTCCCTCCGCCCTGAGGGGAGGGTTTAGGGAGAGAGGAGTGCAGCAGGCACGACAGGAGCCGCGCGTCCCCAACCCCCTGTCCCTCTCCTCAAGGGAGAAGGGAGCCGCGCGACTTCAAACAGATGGGATCGTCAGTCCGCCAGCTTCAGCGCCATTTCGGTTTCGCCGTCGAACAGGTGCATGCGGTTCTGGTCGAACTCGATGAACACCGGCTCGTCCGGCCGAAGCAGGAAGGTCGGATCGACGCTGACATTGACCACGGCGCCCGAAACGAAGACCTGGGCGAAGGTGACGTCGCCGGTCGGCTCGACCGTGTAGACCTTGCCCGGCACCGAGCCCGGCACCTGCGCCTTGTGCACCTTGATGGTCGAGTGACGGCCACCCAGCACCACCTTGTTCGACTTGGCGCTCAGCGCCTTCTTGGCGTTGGCGGCGTTCAGCGGCAGTTCCCAGCCCTCGGGGCTGGCGAGGACGACGTCGGTCCCCTTGGTCACCGCGGTCAGCGGCACGAGGCTCATTGCCGGCGAGCCGACGAAGCTGGCGACGAACATGTTCACCGGGTTGGCGAAGACGTTGGCCGGGCTGTCGTACTGCTGCAGGAACCCGCCGTTCATCACCGCCATCTTGTCGGACATGGTGACGGCCTCGAGCTGGTCGTGCGTCACATAGATGATGGTGGCGTTGAGGTCCTGGTGGAAGCGCTTGATCTCCGAACGCATCTGCACGCGCAGCTTGGCGTCGAGGTTCGACAGCGGCTCGTCCATCAGGAAGGCGCGCGGCTCGCGCACGAGCGCACGGCCGAGGGCAACGCGCTGCTGCTGGCCGCCCGAAAGCTCGCGCGGCTTGCGCTCCAGCAGGTGGACGATATCGAGCGTCTTGGCCGCGGCCTGGACGCGCTTGTCGATCTCGTCCTTGGGGAGCTTGCGCATCTGCAGCGGGAAGGCGAGGTTCTTGTAGACCGACTTCTGCGGATAGAGCGCGTAGTTCTGGAACACCATGGCGATGTCCCGGTCCTTCGGATCGAGATCGGTGACGTCGCGGTCGCCGATGCTGATCGTGCCGCCCGACATCGGAATGAGGCCGGCGACGAGATTGAGCGTCGTGGTCTTGCCGCAGCCCGAAGGGCCGACCAGTGCGACGAACTCCCCGTCCTCGACGGTCAGTGACACGTGGTTCACGGCATAGACGTCGCCGTAATTCTTCACCACGTCTTTGAGGACAACCTGAGCCATAAACTTAGCTTTCCATAGGCAGGAGCGGTTCGTCGAACCGCTCTGGGTCTTGTTTGGTCGCGCTCCTCGGAGCGCACTAGTGCTTCACGGCGCCCTCGGTCAGGGCACGCACGAAGTAGCGTTGCAGGACGAGGAACAGCACCACGACGGGGATGCTCATCATGAAGGTGGCCGCCATCAGCCCCGGCCAATCCGTGGCGTTCTCCGAGAAGAAGCGCTGGATGCCGACCGGCAGGGTCATCTGATCGTGCCGGGTCAGGAACGTGTAGGCGTAGATGTACTCGTTCCAGGCGCCGATGAAGCTGTAGATCGAGGTGGCGATGATGCCCGGCGTCGACAGCGGCATGACGATCAGGAAGAACGCCTGGAAGCGCGTCGCGCCGTCGATGCGGGCCGCCTGTTCGAGCTGCACCGGGATGTTGTCGTAGAACCCCTTGAGCAGCCAGATGGCGAGCGGCAGGCCGAACGTCAGGTAGGTGAGGATCAGCGAGCCGTGGGTGTTCACCAGCCCGAGCGCCTTCATCAGGATGAACAGCGGCACGAGGAAGACCACGGCCGGGAACATGTTCCTGAGCAGCACCGCAAAGAACAGGAAGGTGCGGCCGGGGAAGCGGAAGCGCGAGAACGCATAGGCCGCCGGCACCGCTACCACCACCGCGAGGATGGTCGTGAGGGTCGAAACCCACACGCTGTTCAGGAAATACTGCACGAAGTCGCGGCCGACGCTGCCCGACGGATCGATCAGGCGCCAGTAGTTCTCGAGCGTCGGCTCGGACGGCCACCACTGCGGCGGGTATTGCATGGCGGCAAAACCCGTCTTCAGCGAGGTGATGAACATCCAGATCATCGGCATCACGGTGAAGCCGAGCAGCAGAAGGAGGAAGATCCGTCCGCTCCAGCGCCAGCCGCCGGCGCCCTTGCGTTGCGTCACCGCAGCTTCGGTTATTGCGGTCATGTGGCGGCCCTCGCGTCGTCGCCCTTGGTCAATGCACGGACATAGAAGTAGCCGAGCACCATCATCACGATGAACAGGATCACCGCATAGGCCGAGGCGACGCCCCAGCGCTGCCGCCCGAAGGCGAGCTGGTAGATATGGGTGATCCAGATGTCCGACGAGCCGGCCGGGCCGCCGCCGGTCATGATCCAGGGGATGATGAAGGAGTTGAAGTTCTGCACCGCGAGCAGCAGCAGGGTGACCATCGACACGCCGCGAAGATGCGGGAACGTGACGTGCCAGAAGCGCTGCCACGGGCTCGCACCATCGACCTGCGCAGCGCGCAGCAGCGTATCGGGCACCGTCTGCAGGCCCGCCATCAGCATGATCATGGCGAAGGAGAATTCCTTCCACACGTTCACGACGATCAGCGCGTAGAGCGAGGTGCTGGTGTTGTCGATGAAGTTGATCGGCTTGTCGACGAGGCCGACCTGCGTCAGCATCGCGCTGATGGCGCCGAAGTCGGAGTGATAGAGCCACTTCCACACATACGAGGCCGCCACGGCGCTCACCACCCACGGAATGAGCAGGATTGCGCGCAGGACCCCGCGGCCGGCGAACTCGCGATGCAGGGCAAGCGCGGCGCCGAGGCCGATCATGAAAGCGAAGAAGGTGGAGACCACGGTCCACACGACCGTCTGCCAGGTGACCTTCCAGAAGATCGGGCTGGTCAGGATGGTGACGTAGTTGTCGAGGCCGTTGAACTGCTTGGCGCTGAGCGCCAGGCTCGCCGGCGTGTTAAAGAAGCTCAGCTCGATCGTGTAGTAGATCGGGTAGCCGATGACGATCAGCATCACGATGATCGCCGGCGCCACATACAGATAGTCGAACCGGCTGTTCCAGACCTTCTGGCGAAGGCCGACGCGCTTGGGCTCGGGCACGTCGCGGAAGATGGCTTGTCCCTGAACGGTGCTCACAGCGCATACCCTAGTTGGTGAGAATAAGAGACCGGCGGCGATGCCGCCGGTCCGAGATCAGATGGATCAGGCGATCAGATGCCGCCGCCGCCGTCGACGATGGCCTGCACCTTGGCAGCCGCATCATCGGCCGCCTGGTCGACCGTCATGTTGCCGGTGAGAGCGTTCTGCAGCATGTCCGGAACGATGATGTTCATGATTTCCGGAGCCTGCGGGATCACCGGGAACGGGATGCCGTTGGGCAACATCGAGGTGGTGACGTCGAGGAACTTGATGGTGTCCAGGCGTTCCTTCATGGCGTCGGTCAGGAAGCCATTGATGTTGCCGGGGTTGGAGCCGACCCAGGCGAGCCTGGTCGACCATTCCGGGCTGTTCCAGAAGCAGATCAGAGCCTTGACGGCCTGCTCGTCCACCTTGCCGCCCTGCACGAACTCGGGCTTGACGACGTGGATGTTCGAACCGCCGAACACCACGGCGCGCTTGCCGTCCGGACCGGCCGGGATCAGGCCATAGCGCATGTTGGCCACCACTTCGTCGGCCGCTGCCTTGTCGGCACCGGTCGCCTTGGAGGCGAGGTCGGTCATCTTGGCGTATTCGGCCGGGTGGGCGATCATCATGCCGAGCTTGCCGGCGATGAACGGCGCCTGGTTTTCACCCTGCGTGTTGGTCAGCGCGGAAGTCGGGACCGACTTGTCCACGGCATACATCTGGTAGGCAGCCTGGAGCGCAGCCTTGGAGCCGGCATTGTTGATCCAGACATCCTTGTAGCCGGGCTCGGCCGAGGCTTCGTCCAGCGCGCCGCCACCATAGGCCCACATCTGCGGCATGAAGCGGAACGGCGTGTTGCCGGCGTTCTGCTTGGCCACGAGGCCGTAGCCCGGGATGCCGAGCTTTTCGTTGATGGTCTTGGAATAGGTGACGACGTCGTCCCAGGTGGCCGGCGGATTTTCCGGATCGAGGCCGGCATCCTTGAACACCTTGGCGTTCCAGATCATCGCCATGGTTTCGTTGTTGGTCGGCAGGCCGTAGCTGACGCCCTCATAGGTCACGGACTTCAGCGCGCCGGGCCAGAAATCGGCAGCGGTGTAGCCGACATCTTCCGGCTTCAGCGGCTGCAGGTAGCCCTTGGCGGCGAACTCGACGCCGCCCAGGATCTGCAGGCGGATGACGGCCGGGGCCGAGTTGCCGAGCAGCGAGGTGCGGAACTTGTCGAGCAGTTCGTTGTAGGTGATCGACTGAACGTCGGTCGTGATGTTCGGATAGGCGGCCTTGAAGGCCTCCCAGAACGCCTTGTCCTGCTCATGCGCGATCGCCGGATCGGCTTCGAACGGCCCGGTGTACCAGTAGCTGACGGAACCGGTGTAGTCGTTCGGCACGACCGCGCCGCAATCCTTGGCAGCGTCGAACTGCTTGGTGCCGGCGATCGACTTGACGTACTCGGGCGACCACTTGGACAGATCAACCGACTGCGCGTAGGTCGCGGTGGCAGTGCTCGCCACCATGCTCGCTGCGCTCAGGGCGGCGATCGAAAGCCCGAGCAAACGGCGGGCACGCTTCTCGCGATGACGCGAAGTAGGCATTCAGGAATCCTCCTCCAAAAAATCTGAGCGCGCCCGGGCCATCCGGCCCTCGCAACGTCGCCCCACAGCTTGCGCTGTTACGGTGCTCGGGAACCGGCCTGCTGTCGGCACTCCCAACTGGTATGGCACAGTTCCAGACAACGTCATGTATGTCAACATCACCAAAGTTGTACATTATTTCTGAAAGATAGCGTGCAATCGGACTTGGCTTGCCCAAAAAACATGCATAAACAGGTGCAATGAGTGAGGTGACCGACATACCGGACAAGCCCGAGGAGACGCTCGAGCAGCACGGTTCCGTCTACGAGATGATCCGCGAGGACATCGTCTCCGGGCGTCTCGAGCCCAATGAGCGGCTGAAGGTCGCAGACCTCGCCGAGCGCTACCAGACCTCGACCAACCCCATCCGCGAAGCGCTGCAGCAGCTGCGCGGCGAGGGGTTCGTGCTCATGGAGCCCAATCGCGGCGCCCGCGTCCGGCCGATCGACGCCGATTTCGTGCGCGACATCATCGAGATCGAGATGCTGATCGAGGCAGCGCTGACGCGCTGGTTCGTCTCCATCGCCGGCGACTCCGACATCGACGAGCTCGAGGCGATCCAGGCCGAGATCGAGGCCAACAACTTCACCGACCGGACCCGGCACGGGATACTCGACACGCGCTTCCACCAGTTCATCTACGACCGGCACTACAACCGGCACGCGGCCGAACTGTGGTGGAAGCATCGCGAGATTCTGCGCGCCATCAGCCGGCGCTTCCCCACCTCGCTCAGCCGGCGCGTCTCCGTGCTACGCGAACACCGCGAACTCATCGCCTGCATCCGCGCCCAGGATGCCGAGGCCGCCGCTGCGGTCGTCGCCCGCCACGTCGAAGGCTCGGGCCGGCACATCATCGAGCAGATGGGCGTGGCGCAGCGCAACGGCACCACACGGCGCTGATCGCGCAATCCATTTTTCAGTCAGCCATTTCGAGGAGGAGAGGGTAGTGACGCTTGAACTTGACAACCTGACAGCGAACGAGCGGATCGAAGGCAATGTCCGCACGGCCTCACGGCCGAGCGAACTGCGCATCACCGACATCCGCGTCGCCGAGATCGTCGGCGCCCCGTTCACCTCGGCGCTCCTCAAGATCTACACCAACCAGGGCATTGTCGGCTTCGGCGAAGTGCGCGACGGCGCCAGCGCCACCTATGCGCTGATGCTCAAGAGCCGTCTCCTCGGCGAGAACCCGCTCGACATCGACCGGCTGTTCCGGCGCATCAAGCAGTTCGGCGGCCATGGCCGCCAGGGCGGCGGTGTCTCGGCCATCGAGATCGCGCTGTGGGACATTGCCGGCAAGGCCTATGGCGTGCCGATCTACCAGATGCTGGGCGGCAAGTTCCGCGACAAGGTGCGCGTCTATTGCGACACCGACGCGGAAAAGCCGAGCGGCGCCGAGACCGGCAGGCGCCTCAAGGAGCGCATGGACCTGGGGTTCACCTTCCTCAAGATGGACCTCGGCCTGATGCAGATCGCGGACGTTCCGGGCGCCGTCGTCGGCCCGGCCGGCGTGCTCGACGCCTTCCGCCACCATGCCGGCGATTCCTCGCCGCGCACGCTCGAGGGCCGGAAGAAGCGCAACCTCGTCTACGACGCGCAGAACGTCATGCACCCGTTCACGGGCCTGCACTTTTCCGAGAAGGGCCTCGAGCTGCTCGAGCAGTACATCGCCGAAGTCCGCGAGGTCATCGGGCCCGAGATTCCGCTCGCCATCGACCATCTTGGCCACATCTCGCTGCAGGACGGCATCCGCCTCGCCCAGCGCATCGAGAAGTACACCCCGGCCTGGCTCGAGGACGTGATCCCCTGGCAGCATACCGAGCAGTACCGCCAACTGCAGCAGTCAACCTCGGTGCCGATCTGCACCGGCGAGGACATCTATCTGAAGGAAGGCTTCGAGCCGCTGTTCAACGCCGGCATCTCGGTCATCCACCCGGACCTGTTGACCTCGGGCGGCATCCTCGAGACCAAGAAGATCGGCGACGCGGCGCAGGACCACGGCATCGCCATGGCCATCCACATGGCCGAGAGCCCGATCGCCGCGATGGCCGCCGCCCATGTCGCGGTCGCCACCGAGAACTTCCTCGCGCTCGAGTATCACACGGTGGAAGTGCCGTGGTGGGACGACATCCAGCTCGGCCTGCCCAAGCCGATCGTCAAGGATGGCTTCATCACCGTCTCGGACAAGCCCGGCCTCGGCATCGACGATCTCAACGACGAGCTGCTGCGCGAGCACCTGCAGCCGGGCGTCACCGGCATCTGGGAGCCGACCGACCGTTGGGACAACGAGTACTCCTGGGACCGCACCTGGAGCTGACGCATCGGGGGTGGGGCATACCCCACCCTCATCGTCTCCCCGCACGGGGAGGGAACCGACAACCAGCGACACCCCCCGCCCCGGTAGGGAAGGGTCAAGGCCGGCGAGGCACAGAGCACGAACGCCACCGGCCCGTCCGGACGAATAGAGAGAACACCATGAAAATCACAGACTTGCGCGTTGCCGTCATCGGCAAGCATCCGATCGTCCGCATCGTCACCGACGAGGGCATCTACGGCATCGGCGAGGTGGAATACACCAAGACCTACCTCAAGCCCTTCATCCTCCACTTCCGCGAGGCGCTGATCGGCGAGGACCCGACCGACGTCGAGCGCTGCATGATGAAGATCCGCCAGCGCGGCTCGTTCAAGCCCTACGGCGCCGCCGTCTCGGTGATCGAGCATGCGCTGTGGGACATTGCCGGCAAGGCGGCGGGCGTTCCGGCCTACAAACTCCTCGGCGGCAAGGTGCGCGACAAGGTCCGCGTCTATAACGGCTCAGTGCGCCAGAAGCGTAGTGGCGATCGCCCCGAGGACTTCGCCGCCGACGTCAAGTGGATGGCCGAGCAGCCGCAGAAGTTCTTTATGGTCAAGCAGGGCCTGAGCTTCCACTCGTCCCAGAAGGACAGCTACCCCGATTTCCACTATGGCCCGATCGGCAAGAAGGCCGGCTATCACGGCGCCATGGACCAGGGCCAGATTTCCGAGCACGGCTTCAACTACCTGCTCGATTGCGTCATCGCCATGAAGGAAGCGCTGGGCGACAAGGTTTCGCTCGCCCTCGATTGCGGCCCGGGCTGGTTCCTCAACGACGCCATCAAGTTCGCCCGCGCGGTCGAGCCCTACAACATCATGTGGCTCGAGGACATGCTCACCGGCGACTACGTGCCGTGGGTCAATCCGCAGGCCTATCGTGAGCTGACCACCTCGACCTCGACGCCGATCCATACCGGCGAGCAGATCTACCTGCGCCACAACTTCAAGGAACTGATCGAGACCCAGGCGGTCCGCGTCGTCGGTCCCGATCCGGCCGATATCGGCGGCATTGCCGAGCTCAAGTGGGTGGCCGAGCACGCCTACATGCACTCGATCATGATGGCGCCGCACGGCACCGCGAACGGCCTGCTCGGTCTCGGCGCGCTGATCAATGTCTGCGCGACGCTGCCGGCCAACTACATCGCCTTCGAGTACCCGTCGGCCTCCGACGATTTCTGGAACGAGATCGTCACGGGCCTCCCCTCCGGCCCGATCGTCGTCGACAGCCATGTCGACCTCCTGCCGGGCCCAGGCCTCGGTCTCGACATCGACGCCAAGGCGGCCAAGCGCTACCTCAAGGAAGAAGACGCCGGCTTCTTCGACTGATCCGAACGCAGCCGGGCGAGGCGCCTTTCGAGGCGCTCCGCCTCGGCTCGGCCGTAGCGGCTCATGCGAAAACCAGCGACGATGCGCTCGATCTCGGCGCGCCGTCGCTCAAACTGATCGACGGTCTCGGTCTCGCGCCGCGGGACGCGCAGCGGCGACCAGCTATGGTGCTGTGGCATTGGTATCCCCAAGGTCATTCAGTGCAAAAGGGGAACCAAGCTAGCGCATCGCGCTGCTTCGCCACCTGCACGGTTTGTCGCTGCGTCAGGCTGCCACGGTGGGGCGGTCGTGGTGCTGACGCCACGTCCCCGGCACATCCCGGTTCACCCCGCGACTCAGGCTCCTCGCCACCTCCCTGATGCTACGGCGGAGGGCCGCTTCTGCCTCGGTGGCTCGAACCGCGCGCACGCGAGCGCGAACCAGGCCGATGTCGGAACTCTTCGCTAAGTCCCGGCCGGAGCACGCCGAACGGGAGCCCCTTCCTGCCATTGTGCGGTATGAGACCAGCCTTACTCCGGGCCTTCTGCGGGTGTGGGCCCGTGTTATTCTTGGCTGGGGAATGGGAGTGGGGAGACTCAAGCCATGATCGTAGACGATGGGATTCCGGCAGGCGAACCGGACGCGGCAGTTCGGCCCACGATTGTCAGTCGCCGCTCGTTTCTGTTCGGATCGGCCGCCGGTCTCGGCGCGTTGGCGCTCGCCGGTTGCGCCCCGTCCGGGAGCATGAGTTTGGCCGAAGCGAGGAATGTCTACGGGCCGCGGCCCAACGAGCGTTTCCCGATCCCGGCCGTCAATGTCAGCAAGGTAGATCCCAAGTACTATCGCCGGACAGTGCGCTACGACACCGCGGAAGTGGCCGGAACGATCGTCGTCGATCCGCGCAACCACTATGTCTACCGCGTCGAAGGCGATGGAAACGCCACCCGCTATGGCGTCAGTGTCGGCCGCGCCGGCTTCCTGTGGAGCGGCGACGCCTATATCGGACGCAAGGCCGAATGGCCCATCTGGACGCCTCCCGCGGAAATGATCAAGCGGCAGCCGGAAGTGGCCAAGTATGCCGGCGGCATGGCGCCAGGCCTCGACAATCCGCTCGGCGCCCGGGCGCTCTATCTCTACCAGAACGGCGTCTACACGCTCTACACGCTCTATAGCACCAGCGCGCCGGAGACGATCGGCAGGGGCATTTCAAGCGGCTGTATCGGCCTGCTCACCCAGGACATGATCGACCTCTACTCACGCACGCCGGTCAACACGAAAGTGGTTGTTCTGAGGGCCTAGGTGACAGCGCCGCCGTAGGCCAAACCCCAGTGGACGATCCGATGAGCACCCCCAGCAGCACGGGCAAGGTCACGGTCGGCGACGCCGAAATCTACTACGAGATCCATGGCGACGGCCCGCCGCTCGTGCTGCTGCATGGCGGCGTCGACCCGTCCCAGACCTTCGGCGCTCCGCTCGCCGCCATGGCGAAGACGCACAAGGTGATTGCCATCCACATGCGCGGCCACGGCTTCAGCACGGACAGCGACGCGCCCTGGTCCGACGAGCTGATGGCCGACGACGTCGCGGCCATGCTCCAGCACCTCGGCATCGACAAGGCGCGCTTCATGGGCTATTCGCTCGGCGCCGCCGTCGCGCTGCAGGTCGCCTTCCGGCACCCGGAACTGGTCGAGAAACTGGTCTTGGTCTCCGTGGCCTTCCGCACCGACGGCGACTATCCCGAAGTCCGGCAGGCCTTCGAGCAGATGCCTGCCATGGCCGCTGCCATCGGCAGCCAGATCGCCGCCTCGCCGCTCGCGCAGTTCTATCCCGACGTCAACTGGGAGACGATGATGCGCAAGAGCGGCGAGATGAACCAGCCCGAGCGCGACTGGACCGAGGGGATCAAGGCCATCGAGGCTCCGACGCTGCTGGTCTTCGCCGACTCGGATTCCATCCGGCCCGAGCACATGGTCGAGTTCTGGAAGCTGCTCGGCGGCGGTCAGCGCGACGCCGGCTTTGACGGCTCGCTGCGCCCCGCCAGCCAGCTCGCCATCATCCCCAACACCACGCACTACAGCCTGATCCAGTCGCCGCTCCTCACCGAGGTCGCGACGGCCTTCCTCACGCAGTAGCGCTCGCTGCCGTGCTTGCGCCAGCCTATGCTTCGCGGATTTTCCGGAAGCCTGCCAATCCGAGAGCGCCTGCGGCGATGGCGAAGACGGACACGGCGACCCAGAACGTGGTTCCGAACCCCGCCATATCGGCAAGCAGCCCCCCTGCCGGAGCGCCGATGACGATCATAGTCCGGTTGACGGAACGCCGCGTCGAGACCACCCGGGCCTGGAGGTCGTCCGGCACCGCGTTCTGCCAGATGCTCGCTTCGCTGGCGTTCTCGACGCCGATGCTCAGGCCGAACAGCGCTTGCCCCAGCGCCAGCAGAGCGATCGGCAACCACAATGGCGCCGGATCGGGAATGAGCGCGACCGGCACCCACGCAAGGCATGCCAGCGTCCGGCAGGCGATGACGGTCGAGCCTTCGCCGAGCCACCGGCCAACCCTCACCGCAAGGAAACTGCCCACGAGGCCCGCAATGCCGCCGACGCCGTAGACGACCCCCAGCCAGAATGGACCAAGGCTCAGGGCTTGCAGCGTGTAGGCCACCATCGCCGTACCGACCAAGCCGTTGGCGAAGAACCAGATGTGGGTCGACAGGGCCAACGGCCCAAGCACCTTGTGCCCGTACAGCCAGCGCACGGCCTCGCCGACTTCGGCATGAAGCGCCCGCAGGGTCGCCCTGGATTTCTGGGGCAACTCGTCGAGGCGGATCGTCGCCATCGCGGCGGCCGACACGAAGTAGGACGCGGCGTCGATCAGGATGGCGAGCGGAGCCCCCAGGAGCGCGACAAGCCCCCCGGCTACGAAGCTGCCAGACGTCTGCGCCACGGTCGCACCCTGGTCAATTCGTGCGTTCGCCGCGAGCAGGTGCGGCCTGGGAACGAGCCTCGGCAACACCGACTGGCTCGCGGCCCGGTTCAGGATCGTCAGAACCCCGGAGACGATCATGATCGCCATCAGCACGGGCGTGTTGAGCAGCCCCACGACCCACAGCAGCGGGAGGAGACAGAGGACCGCTCCATTCCCGATGTCGGTAACGACGAGGACCCTGATGCGCCGAAAGCGGTCGACAACCGCACCGGCGACAGGCCCGAGGAACAGGTTCGGCAGCAACCCCGCCATCGTCACGAGGCCGACATCGGTCGCCGTGCCGCCAAGCAGCAGAACAACGGTGGTCTGGACCGCAAGTAAGGTGACGTAGTTCCCGAACCCCGAGACCGTCTCGGCGAACCAGAACGGGAAGAAATTGGGAAGGCGGAAAACGTCTGCGACCCTGGCCGCCCCGGCTTCCGGCGATGTGCTGTCGCTGCCCAAGCGCAAGTCCCCCAAACGCCGTTCCGCCGACATCCTTCTACCGGGTTTGGCCAGTGCATCCACAGCTTAAGTAGAAACGGCACTGCAGCCCGCTTGGCTGGAATCGTGCCGAGGTGAACCTGCCTCTGACCATCGATGGGATTATGTGGTTCGATGGCAATCCCAGTTCCGTCAGCCTGCCGATCTCCCCTTCGAGCCAGTCGAGTGGCTGTAGCCGCGTCAGGCCTGAAGCTGCTGTAGCTCTAGTCGTCGGCCGATCAGGGAGTAGCCGCTTGTGGCGCACAGCGGACGCCGACGAGCGGCAGCCAGAGCGGGCCCTCAGGTCTCACCGCCCGTAGTGCGGGTGTGGGGCCTACCGCCTCTTAATCACTTTGCCCAAAATCATGCCCAACCCAAGTGACGCACTGTAAGGATTTGGTCGCCATCGAATAAGAACCCGTCCAACCATTCTGCCGAGAAAGCAATGTTACATGCTCGGGCATTGGCACTTCTCGCCGCAATTGGCGTGTTGGCTGGATGCGGACATTCTTATGAGCCGCTTGAACTCAGATATCGTTTGGCGGTCGTCTACGAGACGGGTGGCACACAGAAGGCGACCTCGGGCGTTATCGAGGTTTCCTACCTACCTAGTTCCGTGCCTAACCACATGGGCATTCAGTATATTTGGCGTGGTGAGACGGTCCGTGGAGAGGCGGCGGACGGACGATATTTCTTTCCGCTGAATTCTCCTGCGCCGGGCGGTGCACCTTTAGCGAACATCATATCCGATGCGTGTGAGGTTTCTCCGCCGGATACAAACGATTTGGACGACGCTGCAGTTTTTTTGAGGCAGGTCGATAGGGTTTTCGTTGATGAGTGCTTGCTGCCGCCAGAACGTTGGCCAGTGATCGCGATCACCGACGACCCGGACAACCCGCATGCGGTCAAACTTCACAATCCGCGAGAACTCCCTGGTGATTTGTGCATTCTAGGAGTCGCGATTTCTCGGACCACTGACCCAGTGACCTTTGGGGCAGCAAGCATTTTGACTTGGCTGGATCAACCGGCGCTCCGTGCAGAGAAACTCTCGGTGACCAATCAGGGGGCGACGGCATACTATCGCGTCTCAGCTGGCCTATTCCTCCAGCCAAGGCCTATTCCAGACTTGTGACCCCACAGAATGACGGGTGCGGGGGGGCCGCTTCTGGCCCAGATCGGTCGTCTGTCACAGGCCGGCAATCCGACCAGAGCCCTTAGCGCCACCGAGCGTAGGTCGATCGACGCCTGGTGGCCTCGAACACATAGTATCCGTCTATCTCGTGCACCCGGCAGCCGCCGAAGATCGCGCCGAGCTTGTTGCTGTACCAATCGCGTCTTTTGGTGACCATCCACATCGTCCCGCCCAGCACCAGCCGGTTGAAGCCCTTCTCGATGAAGTGCCGGGGAACGGAGAAATCGACATGGTAGGGCGGGTTCGAGATGATCTTGGTGAACCCGGTCTCCCGCGTGTCCCTGAAACCATCTGACAGCGCCACCGTCACGCCGGACACACCGTTGGCGTCGGCGTTGCGGCGGGCGACAGCCACGGCCCTTGGGTCGTTGTCGAGCATGGTCACCTGCGCTGGAGGAACGTGGTGGGCGGCCAGAACGCCCACCAGGCCGTAACCGCAACCGAGGTCGAGGATCTTGTCGTGTGGAGCGAAGGTGATCCGTGAGAGCATTGCCAGCGTGCCGGCATCTGGCCGTTGCGGAGAGAAGAGGCCAGGTTCGGTCTGCAATCGCAGCGCCACCGCGCCGATCGTCACGTCAAGCATAGTCATCCCCTCAAATGGACCTTGAGTGGGATCAGTGTTCCGGGAGTGTCGGGTCGCGGCCGGCGGCCCCGCGCCGCCAAAGGCAGGCCTCAGCGAGGAAGCGGCATCACTGCTCACCCATGGCGGGCAGTGACATGCGCCGGCGTAGGCGACCCAATCCTAGGGAGAACTCAGGTTCCTGCCGAGCCACCCAGGGCGATTGAAAGAAGCGAGTCCAACCCAGGGAACGATCTGATCCATGGCGGTCGCGCCGAATCCCGGGCGAGCACAAGCGCTCGCTGCCCAGGTGGCATCGTTGCCTTGGATCAGTAGGCTCGCATGGGGTGCTCCAGAGCGAAGAATTCGCGCTGACCAGAATGACGGCGGCTCAGTTCCAAATCAAGTGACCGCTTTTGGCGCACAGGGGACGTCTGGTTCTGGCCCGAAGCGGACTCTTTGCCGGATTGCGGTTTCGCTAGCAAACCATTCGTTCAGGTGGCGGGCCAGCAAGCGTTGTGTCCACTATTCGCTCTATTTGCTCACCATTGCTAAAGGACGATCTGAGGGTGGCAAGGGCAGCGATCCCGTCCCACTCCTGACAGGCCTTCAACATCTCCACTTCGCTGTCACCGACTTCAAGCATGTCGAAAAGCCACTTTCGCTGAGATGCGAGGGCTGCATCAACATGCACCGGCGCAATTGAGATCAGGTAGCTCTCAATTCGCAGCACTGAGGCATCGATCGCGTCATCCACCGCACTTCTCGGCCAATGACAAAGTTTAGTAGCCGCCTGAACACTCACGTAATACTGGTGCAGGCAGAGGACGTCCGGCCGACCAAGTCTGCGCAGGACATCAGTTTCCGATGCCAGCGCCGGCGCCGCGGCGAGGCACGACAAAGCAATAATGAGACGTTTCATTAGCACCACCCCCTAGCGTGCACCGTATTCTATGCGGCGGGAGCCCGCAAACGATGATGGGGCGTGGGGGAGCGAGTGTCCGCTTCTGGCGCAGAGCGGTCATTCGGTTGCCCACGCCTGGGGCCGGGGTGTGGGAGGCTACACCTTCAGCGATACAGTTGGCTCATGTCGAAAGCAGGTCGAGCTGCCAGTCGCTGCAGCGTGACGACCTCGTCGTCACGTATCGGCGCCTGGAGTTCCTCGATCACATGCGGACCTGCTATGAGCCACTTGTCGCCGATGCCGAAGTCGGTGTTGCAGTCGCCGTCACCCCACGTCATCTCGTAGGTTGCCGTTTCGCCGACGGCGGGCCCCACGATATGAACATCCACACGGAACAGCGCAGCCTCAATATCCATGTAGGCCGAACACTCAGGCTGCTGCCGCAGCTCTTCCCACTCCCACCAGCGGAAATCGCCATCGTCGTCGACGCAACTCGCCGGTGGCAATCCAATGAACTGGGTGCCATCTGGAGTGACATATCCAATTACCGTCCCACCAAAGATTTCCTTCACCCCGCCAAGCTTCTCCGCGAGCGTCGGCGGCCTGCTGGGTGGAATGAGGTCGCAGGCAATGGTAGGCGAGCAGACCAACGCGAGCACGAGGGACGCAATTGACTGGCTTTGCACGTTCGATCCTCGCCCGAGTTTCTACCCAATAGTGATGCAACGGGACGCGACGCAAGTCACGACGCATGCAGGAGATGCAGTCTGCTCGTGGCGCAGGACGGACGTTGTCGCCGAGGCGGCCCTAGCAATGGGCGGCGATCGCGGGCCCTCGAAACCGTCAGGCCCGACCTACCCTCACACCCGCATCTTTGCCTTGAGATAGCTGCTCGGCATGTCGTCCATCACGGTTCGTCCGCCATATTCGGGCGAACGCCGTCGCTCCTCGGCGATGAACTCGTGAAAGCTCGGCCCTTGCGCCCCTTCGAGCGCCCGGGCCTGCGCGTCGAGCCGCCGGATCGCGCCCAGTTCCTCCTCGGCGCCGAGCCGAGCCTTGCCGACTGCCGATTTCAGCACGCGGATGGTCTCGTCATAGACCTTGAGCGGCACCGGGAACGGGTGGCCGTCCTTGCCGCCATGCGCCATGGCGAAGCGGGCCGGGTCGGCGAAGCGGTGCGGCGCGCCGTGCACGACTTCGGCCACCTGGGCCAGGGCCCGCACGGTGCGGGCGCCGACACCCGGAACGAGCAGCAGTTCGGAAAAATCCGTGGGCGCGCGGTCGGCCGCGGCCGCGAGGCTGCCGTGCAGGCGGCGCAGCATCACGTCCTTGGGGCGGATGTCGTGGTGCTCGGGCATGACGAGGTGCGGCAGCATCGGCCGGTCGTCCTCGACCGGCGCCGGCTCGACGATCCCTTCGATCCGGCCGACCTCGCGCACGATGGCATCGGGCCCCATGCCGGCGAGCAGTTCGGTCTGGGCCGTGCGCGAGAGCGCCGCCCGGACATCGGTCAGGTTGACGATCGTTCCCTGCCCCATCCCCTCGATGGCGCTGTGCGGCGCCTCGACGAAGCTCTTCAGGCCGGCCGACTGCCAGTGGTAGCGCCGGGCCGTCTTCGCATCGCCCTTCATGCCCTGCTGCACCACCACCCACTTGCCGTCATCGGCAACGATGAAGCCGTGCAGGTAAAGCTCGAAGCCGTCCTGCACGGCGGCGCTGTCGACCTTGGCGACGAGCCGGCTGGCCTGCGCCAGCCCGGCGCCGTCGAAGCCGACGCGGTGGCCGATGGCCACCAGTTCGTCGGGGGTCTTGCGCGAATGGCGTCCGCGACCGCCGCAGACATGCAGGCCCAGTTCGCGCTCGAGCGGCCTCAGGCCGCCCTTCAGCGCCCCGATGACGCTGGTGGTGATACCGCTCGAATGCCAGTCCATGCCCATGACGGCCCCGAAGGACTGGAACCAGAAGGGGTTGGCGAGCCGGCTCAGCAGTTCGTCGCGGCCATATTCATGGGCGATGGCCTCGCAGATCACCGCGCCGAGCCGCGCCATGCGCTCGCTCAGCCATTTCGGCACCCGTCCGCCATGCAGCGGCAGATCGGCGCTTCCCGCGCGAGTGGCCATGATGAGTTCCTCGTTCTGGCGTGAAGATAGCACAGGAACAAATGGGAAACAAACAGGCCGAGGTACATACTGCCCTACCATCGTCCATCCCCTCGGGGCGATGGCCCACAGTCTGCCCTCATTGCCGGGCTTGTCCCGGCAATCCAGCCGCTCCGCGTCGGCGGAGCGGGACGACTCCTTTTCGCGCGGCAGACGCCGCGCGGCTGGATCACCGGGACAAGCCCGGTGATGAGGGAACCTGAGCAAGTGGTGTCTACCGCTCCAGCGGCGTCATCCCGGCCAGGTCAGGGGCACCTATGAAGGGGGCGCGAGCTGCATCGCCAGCCCCAAGCGCCCTCCAGCGCCCCGTGGGAGCGGTGCGCCGGAGGACTTTTCCGGGAGGACCGGAACGCGAAAGCGGAATCGGGAAAGCGTGAACTTTCCCGATTCCGCTGTGTTTGGAAAGACCTCGCGATCAGACCTTAACGCGGATCATCTGATACGAGTACGGAGCGAGCTTCACGCTCAGCACCTTGCCTTCGACCTTGGCGCCCGAGCCCTTGGCCGGAGCGACATTGGTCTGCGCGGTGGCGGTGTTCACGGCACGCAGGTTCTCGTGCGTCATCACCTGGTGGTCGATCACCGTGGCGGTGCCGAAGCCCTGGAGGTTCAGGTCGACATCGATCGATTCCGTGGCGTGACGGTTCACCGCGAAGAAGCTGATGGTGCCGTCTTCCTCGTTGTGGACGCCCGCGACGTCGACATAGCCGATATTGTCGCCATGCACCGAGTCATAGCCGGGCGACTTGACGTCGAGCTGCATCGCGGTGCCGCGGCCGAACACGGAGGCGAAGTAGTACGGGTAGTAGATGGTCTGCCGCCAGGCCTGCCCCTTGGGGTCGGTCATGATCGGCGCGATCACGTTCACCAACTGCGCGATACAGGCGAGCTTCACCACGTCGGAACGGCGGATGAAGGTGTTGAGGATCAGGCCGACCTGCAGCACATCCTCGAAATTGTAGATGTCTTCGAGCAGGCGCGGCGCATGCGGCCAGCCGGCGTTGCCGTCGAGGATCTTCCGGTCCTGCTTGTTGGAGTGGTACCAGACGTTCCATTCGTCGAAGCTGATATAGACGTTGTGCTTCGAGCGCTTCTTGGCCTTCACGAAGTTGATGGTCGACGCCACCGTGGCGATGTAGCCGTCCAGCTTCTCGTTGAGCGCCAGGTAGTTGGCGGTGTTCCTGGCCAGCACTTCGGGAGCGGCGCCATCGAGCAGGGCCTGCTCGTTCTCGCGGTTGGCAAAATACATGTGCAGCGAGATGTGGTCGACGTTGTCGTAGGTGTGCTCGAGCACCTCGCGTTCCCAATCGGGATAGGTCGGCATGTTGGCATGGGACGAACCGCAGACGATCAGCTCGAGCTGCTTGTCGAAGGCGCGCATGGTCTTGGCCACTTCGTTGGCGAGGCGACCATACTCGTAGGCGGTCTTGTGTCCGACCTGCCAGGGGCCGTCCATCTCGTTGCCGAGGCACCAGAGCTTGACGTTGAACGGGTCGGCGCGGCCGTTCTTCTTCCTGAGGTCACCCCAGTACGAACCGGTCGGGCCGTTGACGTATTCGAGGAAGTTGCGCGCATCGTCGAGGCCGCGCGAGCCGAGATTGATGGCGAGCATCATCTCGGTGTCGACCAGCTCGCACCAGTCGGCGAATTCATGGACGCCCACGGCGTTGCTGTCGGAGGTGTGCCAGGCGAGGTCGAGGCGGGTCGGGCGCTCAGCGCGCGGGCCGACGCCGTCTTCCCAGTTGTAGGCGGAGACGAAGTTGCCGCCGGGGTAACGGACCATCGGCACCTTGAGCTCGCGCACCAGCTGGGCGACGTCGCCGCGCATGCCGTTCTTGTCGGCGGTCGGATGATCGGGCTCGTAGATGCCGGTGTAGATGGCGCGCCCGAGATGTTCGAGGAAGGCCCCGTACACCCGGTCGTCGATCTTCGAGATGGTATAGTCCTTGTGCGCCGTAACCGTCGCCCGCATCCGCTCCTCCATGTCACCAGATTTGGTGATCTATATCGTTGGACTTGATATGGAAGCGACTGGGAACCGTCAAGGGGGTCACCGGGGCCGGTAGAAGTTCATAGCCCCGTCATGGACTTGAGTCGGGCTTGGTCTCGATGTTCCGGCACTATTCCGTCTCGATCCGGAGCACGATGTCCTGGTCGTAATTGCCGAAGCCACGGCCGAAGATATTGATGCCGCCCGGGTGCTTGGCATCCTCCTTCACCCCGATCCTGAGCCGGATCGAGTGGTGCGTGTCGAGGTCGAGGTCCTTCAGCGATACCGGCGAGATCTTCACGCCATCGACGAACGTGCCCGTGCCGTTGACGCGGAAACCCTTGAGCTTGCCGTACTGGCTGCCCTTCAGCTTCCACCAGTCCGGGGTGTAGACGCCGCGCTTGTCGCCGAAATCGCCGGGCGAGGTCCAGGTGCCGATGTCGTGGCCGTTGACCGTGATGGTGATGTCGCTGGGCCAGTCGGCGCTCGTTCCGGGCACCTCGGAGCTCAGCTCGAGCGAGAACTCCAGCGAGCTGATCTTCTGCTGGGCGAGGCGGGCGTTGTTGGGGAACTGGTACTCGACGAAACCCCTGGTAAACCAGATGAGTCCGGTCTTCATGCGCTCGGGATCGAGGAAGGTATCGGGCACGTCGAGCAGCCCGATGATGCCCTCGGTGGAGCAGAGGCCGCAGGGCGCGGTGACGTCGCAGCTGGTGTAGAGGCCGAGCGGCATCGCCACCTCTATGGCGTTGGACTTCAGCGGCCGGATGTCCTCCTTGAACATCACCAGCACCTCGTCGAAGAGGCTGTGGCAGATCTTCTGGTTGCCCTTGCGCGCCTTCTGCGTCTCGGTTCGGACGAGCCCGGCCTCGACCAGCGTCTGCATGTTCGAGCTGACGGTCGACTGCGGCTGGCCGAGCTTGGCCGCGATGTCGTTGACGTTCATCGGCCCTTCGATGTGCAGCAGCTTCAGGATCGCCACCCGAACCTCGGAGGCCAGCGCCTTCAGCACCTCCGGCCGCTCCTCCGGATCAACGAGCAAAAAATTCCGGCTCATGACTCGCCCGCATTCCCAAAATAAGAGGGCGTTTGTATCAGGAAGTTCGGTACAGTCAAAGGCGCCGTCTAGTGCTGGCAGATCGGGCAGAAGAAGGTCGAGCGGCCTGACTGGACGATGCGCTTGATCGTGCCGCGGCAACCCGGCGTGGGGCACGGCTCGTTCTCGCGGTCGTAGACGGCGAAGCGGTGCTGGAAGTAGCCGGAATTGCCGTCGGCGGCGCGGAAATCGCGCAGGGTCGAGCCACCGGCGTCGATGGCCTCCACGAGCACGGTGCGGACCCCGTCGGCCAGATTCTCGAGGCGTTTCGAGGGCTTGCCGGACTTGAGGACGAGCGTCCCCGCCGCAATGTCGGGGCGGATGTGGGCGCGGTGCAGCGCCTCGCTGACATAGATATTGCCGAGCCCGGCGACGACGCGCTGGTCAAGGAGCGCCGCCTTCATCGGCGCCTTCTTGCCGCGGAAACGGTCGGCCATCTCGGCGGCGTTGAAGGCGTTGGAGAGTGGTTCGGGGCCGAGCTCGGCGAGCCAGGGGCTCTGCTCCTCGTCCTCGAACATATCCATGAAGCCGAAGCGGCGCGCATCATTGTAGATGAGCTTCATCGTGCCGTGCTCGGGATGGGTAAGCTCGAGCACGAGATGGTCGTGCTTCCTGTCCTCGGTCGGCTCGTAATAGCGCGAGGGGTCCTTGTACTTGAAGTCCTCGAAGCGGTAGGTGCCGGTCATGCCCAGGTGGCTCAGCCAGGTCTTGCCGGTCGAAAGGCGGAACAGCAGGTACTTGGCGCGGCGGCCCGTGGCTTCGATCGTCGCCCCTTCAAGCGCTGGCCCGAAGCCTTCCGGAAAAGGGAAGCGCAGGTCCTTGCGCTTCAGCACGACCTTGTCGATGCGCGCGCCGGTGACATAGGGCTCGAGGCCGCGGCGGACGGTTTCGACCTCTGGCAGTTCGGGCATGTTGCTCTCTTCTCCGGGTGAGCCGATATGTGGCCGGAAGCGGAGGGGTAAACAAGCCCACCGTATTGTCAGGGTTAGGTGACCAAACCAGGCAACCATGCGCCGGTTTGCGTCATGGTCAGGCTCACGGGCTTTCGCTATAACGCCGCCAGTTTCGGAGACGCGCGCATGGCTGAGACCACCCATTTCGGCGAACGGACGGTCGCCCTCGACGAGAAGCAGGGGCTGGTCAACGACGTCTTCCACAACGTCGCCGATCGCTACGACCTGATGAACGACCTGATGAGCGGCGGCGTCCACCGGCTGTGGAAGGACGCCATGGTCGCCCGGCTCGCGCCGCCCAAGTCCGGCACGGTGCCCTACCGCGTGCTGGATATGGCGGGCGGCACCGGCGATATCGCCGAGCGCATCGTCAACGCCTCGGTCGGCTATGCCGAGGTGACGGTCAGCGACATCAATACCGATATGCTGCGGGTGGGCGAGGAGCGGTCGAAGGGCTGGCGCTTTCCGGGTCAGGCGACGTTCGTCGAGGCCAATGCCGAGCAGCTGCCGTTCGAGGACGAGAGCTTCGACGCCTATACGATCGCCTTCGGCATCAGGAACGTGCCGCGCATCGAGCTGGCGCTCAAGGAAGCCTATCGCGTGCTCAAGCGCGGCGGGCGTTTCCTCTGCCTCGAGTTCAGCCAGGTCGATACGCCCGTGCTGTCCGATGTCTACAAGGCCTTCTCGGACCGGGTGATCCCGCCGATCGGGCGCGTGGTGACGGGCGACGCGCAGCCCTACCAGTATCTCATCGAATCCATCCGCAAGTTCCCGACCCCGGAGCATTTCTCGCGCATGATCGCCGATGCCGGCTTCAAGCGGGTGACGCACACTGCTTTCAGCGGGAACATCGCGGCGCTGCACGCAGCCTGGAAGCTCTGACGCCATGGGGTTGGGGGCCTATTTCCGACTGGCTCGGGCCGGCTTCGTGCTGGCGCGCGAGGGCGCACTATCGATCGCCGACAACGAGGCGCTGCCGCCGGTGATGAAGTTCGGCGTGCGGGTCGGGCGGCTGTTCGAGCGCGGCGAGGTCAGGCGCACCGGCAAGATTGAGCGCCTGACACGCGCCCTCAACCGGCTCGGCCCAACCTATGTCAAGCTCGGGCAGACCCTCGCCACCCGCCCCGACATCGTCGGCCCCGCCGTCGCCGCAGACCTCGCCGTACTGCAGGACGCGATGGAGCCGTTTGATGACAAGCTCGTCCCCGGGCTCCTCGCCGAAGCGATCGGGTCACGCGCAGCGGAGCTCGCGGAGATTTCGCCACCCGTCGCGGCCGCCTCGATCGCGCAGGTGCATCACGCCCGCCTGCCCGACGGCACCAAGGTCGCAGTGAAGATACTCAGGCCCGGCGTCCGCCGGCGCTTCGCCGACGACATCGAGAGCCAGTATGCCGGTGCGCGGCTGGCCGAGACCTTCGTGCCCAAGCTCAGGCGCCTCAGGCCGGTGGACGTGGTGGCGACGCTCGACCGCTCGGCGCGGATCGAGCTCGACCTCCGGATGGAAGCCGCCTCGATCTCGGAGTTCCACGACAACATCAAGGACGACAAGGGTTTCGTCATCCCCCGGGTGCTGTGGGACTACACCTCGGACACGGTGCTGACGACGACCTGGGTCGAAGGTATCCCGATCCGCGACAACGCGGCGCTGGATGCGGCCGGCGCCGACCGCAAGGCTCTGGCGCGCAACCTGATGCAGTCCTTCCTGCGCCATGCGGTGCGGGACGGATTCTTCCACGCCGACCTTCACCCCGGCAACCTCTTCGCCAACCCGCGCACCAATGACATCGTCGCCGTCGATTTCGGCATCATGGGCCGGATCACGCGGCGCGAGCGGCGGTTCCTCGCCGAGATCCTCTACGGCTTCATCAGCCGCGACTACCGGCTGATCGCCCAGCGGCACTTCGATATCGGCTACGTGCCGCGACACCAGTCGGTGGACGAGTTCGCGCTGGCATTGCGGGCCATCGGCGAGCCGCAGCACGGACGGCGCGTCTCCGATATCTCGATGGCCAAGGTGCTGGGCCAGCTCTTTGCGACGACCGAGCTGTTCGAGATGCAGACGCGTCCCGAACTGATCCTTCTCCAGAAGTCGATGGTGCTGGTCGAGGGCGTGGCGCGCTCGCTCGATCCCGAGCTCGACATCTGGACGATCTCGGAGCCGATCGTGGGCGACTGGGTGCGCAGGGAGGCCGGCCCGCTCGGCCGGCTCGAGGACCTCAAGGATCACTTCGACACAGCAGTCGAAACGCTCGGTCGGCTGCCTGCCATCGTCAACAAGGCCGAGGTGGCACTCGACGACTACGAACGCGACAAGCATGCGCCGACCCGACGCTTCAACCGGTTCATGATCCTGACGGGGTTCTGGCTCGGCGTCGTGGTACTGCTGGTCGCGCTGTGGCGGCTGCTGGAATCTTAGGTCCGGTTCATTGTCCGTTCAGGATTGGGGCCATACCGAGGCAGAACGAGCTTGCAGCTCTTGGGCCCCGGCCAATACCGTGACGGGGAAGCCGCTGGCTGACTGTTGAGGAGAATTCGATGACCGTGAAGACGATCGCCCGGCTGGCCGGCGTTCTGATGCTGAGCGCCGGGCTTGCCGGCTGTATGGACGTGACTGCCGAGATCGACGTGCTGTCGGAGACCACCGGCAAGGCCACGACCACGATGACCATGGGCGCCGAGTTCTACCCCATGATCAAGCAGATGGCAGAGGCCGGCGGTGAAGACGCCGAGGCAGCAGCCAGCAGCGGGTTCTGCGAGGAAGAAGCCGACGTCCTGACCGAGAACGCCGATGGCAGCGCCACCTGCACCTCCGTCAAGGAAGGCCCGCTCACCGAAATCACCGCCGACGAGGACAGCGTCAGCGAAGACACGGTCTTCACCGTCGTCAGCCCGGGCGTCGTGCGCGTTGCCTTCAAGACCTCCGAGATGTCGAGCCAGGTTACCGAGGGCCAGGACGAAGAGGGCGCCCAGATGATGAAGGCCTATTTCGAGGGCCACAACGCCACCATCCGCATCAAGGGCAAGAAGATCATCGAGACCAACATGGACACGGCTGCCGACGGCGCCGCCGAGAAGGTCATCCCGTTCACCGCGCTGCTCGACGGTACGGCCGAACTGCCCGACGAGCTCTACGCGGTGGTCGATACCCGCTGATGACGGGACGTCTTCCAGTCCAGTTCATCTGGCTTGAACATGGCCGGGGCCTCGAGGCCCCGCGCCAGCAGAGCGAAGGCGCGGCAGGAGTTGACCTCCTCGCCGCGCTTGCCGTTTCCGAGACCATGACCATCGCACCGGGTAAGCGCGCGCTGGTGCCGACGGGCATGGCGATCGCCCTGCCCCCCGGCTACGAGGCGCAGGTTCGCCCGCGCTCGGGGCTGGCGGCCAAGCACGGGGTGACGGTGCTCAACACGCCCGGTACCATCGATGCGGACTATCGCGGAGAGATCAAGGTCATCCTGATCAACCTCGGCGAGGCCCCGTTCGAGATCCGCCGCGGCGACCGTATCGCCCAGATGGTGGTGGCGCCGGTGACGGCAGTGCAGTTCGAACTCCGGGAGGCACTCGATGAGACGCAACGTGGTTCAGGCGGCTTCGGCTCGACTGGTCGCTAGCCTGGGCGTTCTCGCCCTCGCATCGCCGGCCCTCTCCGGCGATGCTGCGAACTTCCTGCCGCTCGGCTTTTCCGCCGATGGCCGCTACTTCGCCTACGAAGAGTTCGGCGTCCAGGACGGCTCCGGCTTTCCCTTCTCGAACGTGTTCATCCTCGACGTCGCCGAAGACAAGTGGTCCGGCGGTTCGCCTTTCCGGGTACGGATCGAGGAAGAGCAGCCGGGGCTGGTGCAGGTTCGGGAGCAGTCGCACGAGAAGGCGGCACAAGCACTGGCCGATCTCGCGATCACCGAACCGCCTGTCATCGTCGCTCTCAATGGCGACGCGGAGCCGGTCGAAGACCGGCGCGCATTGAGCTTCGGGGCTCCCGGCTTCGGGCTCGAGCCCCCTACCGACATATCGACGCTCACCCTGTCGACCTTCCCCTCGACTTCCACGCTTCCCTGCGTCGAGAGCTACGGCTTTGAGGCGCCGGTCGGCTTTGCCCTCGAACTCAAGACGGCCGACGGGGTTCGGGAGTTGCATCGCGACGAGACGGTGCCGGCCTCGCGCTCGTGCACGGTCGACTACCGCCTCCATGGTGTGGTCGCACCGGTCAACTGGGCGTGGAGGAACTTCACGCCGGTGGCCATCGTCTCGGTTTATTCGCACGGCTTCGAGGGACCGGACCGGCGCTTCATCGCCGTGCCGGTCACGGCGTCGCCATGAGCGCGCTGAGCCCCGAGGAGATCAAGCGCTACGCCCGGCACATCGTGCTACGTGGCGTCGGCGGCGACGGACAGCAGAAGCTCAAGTCGGCGCGCGTGCTTGTCATTGGCGCCGGCGGGCTCGGCAGCCCTGCTATCGCCTATCTCGCTGCCGCTGGGGTCGGGACTTTGGGCGTCGTCGACCACGACACGGTGTCGCTCTCGAACCTGCAGCGCCAGATGATCCACCAGAGCGCCGGCATCGGCACTCCCAAGGCGGAGAGCGCCGGTGAGTTCGTTGCGGGACTCAACGCCCATGTCGAGTTCGTCCCCCATATCGAGCGGATCAGTTCGGAGAATGCGGCGCGGCTGATGGAGGGCTACACGCTGGTCCTCGACGGCACCGACAATTTTGGCACGCGCGCCATCGTTGCAGAGGCGGCCGAGGAGGCAGGACTGCCACTGGTTTCGGGCGCCGTCTCCATGTTCGATGGCCAGGTGACGGTGTTCATGCCCGGCGGCAAGAGTTTCCGCGACCTCTATCCGGATACGCCCGACGAAGCCGACCTGCCGGCTTGCGAAGTGGTGGGAGTCCTGGGTGCCGTCACCGGCGTCATCGGCACGTTGATGGCGATGGAGGCGATCAAGCTCGTCACCGGCGTCGGCGAGCCGCTGGTCGGCCGCCTGCTGCTCTACGACGGGCGCGCTGCGCGCTTCACCGAGCTCATGTACTAGCAGGAGGCCCGCCACCACCATCGGTGACGGGCGGTTTTTCCCTACTTCGCCCCGCGCATCGCCAGGGCGCGCTGGGCGCGGACCGAGAAGAGCACCAGCGCCGCGATGGTCACGACGAACGGGATCATGCGGATGATCTCGGCCGGAATCTCGTTGAAGAGGCCGGGCATCACCACCGCCAGCGCCTCGAAGGCACCGAAGAGCAGGGCCGCCAGCAGCGCACCGACCGGATGGCGAGCACCGAGAAGCACTGCGCCGAGGGCGATGAAGCCACGGCCCGCGGTCATCTCGCGGGTGAAGCCGACATAGTTGAACATGGCAAGCTGGGCGCCGCCGAGGCCGGCCAGTGCGCCCGAGACGACGAGGCTCCAGGTGCGGATCTTGTTGACCGGAATGCCGGCGGCCTCCGGCGCGGCCGGATACTCGCCGACGCCGCGCAGCCACAGGCCCCAGGGCGTCCGGTAGAGGAAATACCACACGGCGAAAACCAGGAACGCCGCGAACCAGCTCAGCACCGAATGGCCGGAGAGGAAGGCCGTGAGCGTCGGACCGACCACCGGGATGTTGCTGAGGACGCTGAGGTCAACCGCCGGGATGGCCTTGGAGGGCAGGTTGATCGACGTCCCCTTGTCGCCACCGGTTGCGAGGGCGAGGGCGAAGACGGTGCCGCCGGCGGCGAAGATGTTGATGGCGAAGCCGACCAGGATGATGTCGGCCTTCAGGCGGAAAGCGAAGAACGCCATGATCAGCCCGAGCAGCGCCCCGGCGCCGAGCCCGGCGGCGACCGCCACGTACCACGGCGCATAGACCGAGACGATAACCGCGGTGAGGCACCCGATCAGCATCATGCCCTCGAGCGCCACGTTGAGCGCGCCGCCGAGGTCAGCGATGAGACCGCCCAGCGTTGCGAGCAGCAGCGGCGTCGTGGTCCGGATGACCGTGACGAAGAACGCCGCCGAGAAGACGGTGAGGAACAGTTCCATCATTTGGCGGCACCACCGGCGGCGACCGGCGCCGAGACGCGGGCCGGATCACGGTTGAACAGCTTCTTGATGAAGCCGAACGAGAAGGACGACGAGACCAGCAGGATGATGATGGCGGTAACGACGCCGATCACTTCAGCGGGCACGTCGGTGCGGATGTTCATCAGCTGCGCCCCCTGCCTGAGGTAGCCGTAGAACAGCGCCACGACGGGTACCGCGAGCGGCCGGCTGCGGGCCACGATGGCAACGAGGATACCCTCGAAAGCGAGCCCACCCTCGAAGAGGACCGTGAGCTTGCCGTAGGTCTGGCCCTGCACGAACATCGAGCCGAGCAGCCCGCCCAGGGCCCCCGAGGCGGTCATGGCCGAGACCATGATGAAGGTCGCCTTGATGCCGGAATACTCGGCGAAGCGGGCATTGTGGCCGACGAGGCGGAGCTTGAGGCCCCAGCTGGTGCGGTAGAGCGCGAACCACACCACGACGACTGCGACCAGTGCAAAGATGAGCCCCAGGTCGATGCGCGTGTTGGCAACAAGGGCGGGGAATACCGCGCTGTCGGGGAAGTCGTTGGTGGTCAGCACGCCCGCCTGTGGCTTGGGCAGGTTGGTGCGGACGAGGAAGTTGCAGAGCTCGATCGCGATGTAGTTCAGCATCAGCGACGAGACGATCTCGTTGGCGCCCAGCTTGGCCTTGGCGATGCCGGGGAGGAAGCCGTAGACGGCGCCGGCAAGCATGGCCGCGGTGATGCCGAGCGGAATTCCGGCCCAGGTTGCCCCCAGGGGCGAGAGCGCGACATAGGTCGCGGCCAGGGCGCCGATGTAGACCTGCCCCTGCACGCCCATGGAGAACTGGCGGGCCTGGAAGACGAGCGAGAAGGCCAGTCCGGTGATGGTCAGCTTGACGACATCGTCGATCCACAGCCCGACCGTGCGCACGCGCGAGACGGGCGCGGTGAGCAGCTGGGTGAAGGCCTCGAACGGGGCCTTGGACGTGAAGAGCACGACGATGAAGGTGACGAGCAGCGCGATTGCCAGCGCCGCCAGTGCGCGCAGCGTCTCGCGCCGGATCGTTTTCCAGCGCGACGCGCGGTCGATGGCCGGGATGTTGCTCATTTGAGGGCCGCCTTCATTTCGTCCGCGGTCTGCGTGGAGAGCCCGAGCATGTAAGTGCCGAGCGTTTCGGGCGTGAGGTCCGGCGTATTGACGAAGGCCGCGACGATCTTGCCGCGATAGAGGACCACCAGCCTGTCGCTGAGGGCAAGCAGTTCGGAGAGGTCGGCCGAACTCAGCAGCACGGCGGCGCCCTTGTCGCGCGCGTCGGTGATCGTACGCCAGATGAACTGCGTGGCGCCGAGGTCGACGCCGCGGGTCGGCTGGTTGACGAGCAGGAGCTTGGGCTGCTCGCACAGCTCGCGCGCCACGACCACCTTCTGCATGTTGCCGCCCGAGAGCGTCCCCACGGCATAGCTGGGCCCACCCACCCGGATGGAGAACTGCTCGATGAGCTTGGTCGCGTGGGCCTTGATGGCCTTGAGGTCGAGCAGGCCGTTGCGCACGTAGCGGCGATCGTTAAGGCGCGTGGCGACGAGGTTCTCGGCCACGCTCGAGCCAGTGGCGAGGCCTTCGGCGATCCGGTCCTCGGGGATGGAGGCGAGGCCGAGCCCGCGCCGCTCGAGCACGCTCAGGGACGCGGCGTTCTCGTTGGCGATGGTGATGGTGCCCTCGGCAATCGAGCGGAGGCCGGCGATGGCCTCGAGAGTCTCGGCCTGCCCGTTGCCCTCGACGCCGACGAGGCCGACGATCTCGCCGGCATGGACGTTGAGGTCGAGCCCGGCCACCACTTCGGTGCCGCGTGCGTTGACCACGCGCAATCCCTCGACGGAGGCGACGCACTCGGACTGGTCGGTCTGCTTGCGCTCGACCCGCAGGCTCACTTCACGGCCGACCATCATGGCGGCGAGGCTCTTTTCGGTAACCTCGCTGGTCTTCACCTGGCCGACGGTCTTGCCCTGGCGCATCACGGTGATGGTGTTCGATATCTCCAGCACCTCGGGCAGCTTGTGGGCGATGAAGATGACGGTCTTGCCCTGTGCCACCAGCGAGCGGATGGCGACGAACAGCTCCTGCACTTCCTGCGGCGCGAGCACGGCGGTCGGCTCGTCGAGGATCAGGATGCGGGCGTTGCGGTAGAGCGCCTTGAGGATTTCGACGCGCTGCTGCTGGCCGACCGGAAGCGCGCGCACTGGCGGGAGCGGGTCGACCTTGAGGCGGAACCGCTCGCTCAGTTCCTGCACCTCGGCGATCGCCCTTTGGCGATCGAGCCGGATGCCGTTCCTCGGCTCGGAGCCGAGCACCACGTTCTCGTAGACCGAGAAGGTGGGAACGAGGGAGAAATGCTGGAACACCATGCCGATGCCGGCGTCGATGGCTTCGCGCGGATTGGCGAAATGCACCTCGCGCCCGTCGAGCAGGAGCCTGCCGGCATTCGGCTGCTCGATGCCGAACAGGATTTTCATGAGCGTGGATTTGCCCGCGCCGTTTTCGCCGACAACGGCGTGAACCTCGCCCGGCTCGATGACGAGGTTGACCCCGTCATTGGCCACGACCCCGCCGGGATAGGTCTTGCCGATCCCGATAGCTTCAAGAAGCGCCATTTTGCCCCGCGCCTTCCCCGTATTCCTTCCGGGTCAGGGCCTTGCAGCCCGTTCCCTATCGGCCCCCATTGCCCCGGGGCCAAGAGACGGGCGCCGCCGGATGGCCGGCGGCGCCCATTCATTACTTCATATCGGTCGCGACGGTGATTTCACCGGCGATGATCTTGGCTTCGAGCGCGTCGACTTCGGCGCGCAGTTCAGCCGGGACAAGCGCCTCGTACTGTGCGTTCTTGGAGATGCCGACGGCACCTTCCTTGAGGCCGAGAAGGACGCGCTGACCGTACTGCTGCGTGCCGTCGATCGTAGCCTTGAGCGCCAGGAAGAGCGACTCGCCGACCTTCTTTTCCACCGAGGTGAAGATGACGTCGGCCTGGGCCTGGTCATTGTTGGCGGCAAAGATGGTGGCCTGGTCGCTGTCGACACCGACCGCGAGCTTGCCGCCACCGGCTTCCTTGACGGCCTGCAGGGCGCCGAGGCCCGTACCGCCGGCGATCGGGAAGATCACGTCAGCGCCCTGGTTGAGCTGGGCGAGGCCGATTTCCTTGCCCTTGGCGGGATCCGAGAACGTGCCGGCCACGGCGTTGAGGATCTCGATGTTGGGATTGGCGTCCTTGGCACCCTGGTCGAAGCCGACCTTGAAGTCGGTGACGGTGGGGAACTCCATGCCGATGATGGTGCCCAGCTTGCCGGACTTCGAGAGCTTGGCAGCGGCGTAGCCGGCGAGGTAGCCGGCGGTCGACGTGCCGTACTGCACGGCGAGGATGTTGTCGCAGTCGCAGTTGGCGAAGTCGGGCGCGTCGTCGAAGTCGATGAACTTCACGTCCGGGTACTGCGGCGCGAGTTCGACGATGTAGCCGGTCATGTCGAAGGTACCGGCGATGACGACGTCGTAGCCCGAGTCAGCGGCGTCGGCGAGAGCCGGCTGCCACTTCGAGCGGTCATAGCCCGCCTCGATGATCTTCACTTCGACCGGCAGCTCGTCGGCGGCCTTCTTGACGCCGGCGACGGCGGAATCGAGGAAGCTCTTGTCGCCCTGGGTGCCGTGCAGCATGAGCACGACCTTGAGCGGGTTATCCTTGGTGTACTCCTGTGCGAAGGCAGGGATGGCCGTCGAGGCCATCAATGCGGCTGCGAGCAGAGCACCGGTTACGGTTTTGCCGAGAGTCGAGATCAGAGACATGCGCACTCCTGTTTGCGTTTGTTCTCAATCATGGGGAATAGGCGGCTGATACGGCGTAGAGGGCGTCGACCTTGCTGACGTCGACCTCCTCGACGAACGTAATGCTGGGCGTGCCGAGGCGGCCCGAAGGGTCGACGAGCGTCATGCCGCGGGCGATGCCCGGGGCGAGGACGACCGACGAGGATGCGTCGATGGACTTGGTGACCATGGACGGATCGAGCACCACGGCAGCGGCGAGCGGATCGACATAGAGGAAGCGGTCGGGCAGGCCGCGCTTCACGCCGTTCGAACGGGCGTGCTGCTGCAGCGCCTCGTTGAAGTCCTTGAGCGGCGAGGCCGGGATGCCGGCAAACAGCGCGTCGACCTTCTCGCCTTCCATGAAGTGGGTAAGGCAGGGCTCCCAGGGAACCACCACGGTCTCGATACCGGCGGTCAGCACCACATGCGCGCCCTCGGGGTCGGCATAGATGTTGAACTCGGCGGCCGGCGTGGTGTTGCCGCGGCCGTAGACGTTGCCGCCCATGATGGTGAGCCTACCGATGCCGTCGACGATCGTCGGATCGAGGCGGAGCGCCAGCGCCAGGTTGGTGAGCGGCCCGATCATCAGGATGTCGACCTTCTCACCCTTTGCCGCGGCGTCGCGGAAGGTGCGGACAAGGACGCCAATGCCGTCATCAGAGGCATGGGGCGGCTGCGAGGAGGGCCGCGGCGCGCCACCCAGGCCATCGTCGCCATGGACGTACTTGGCGTCGATGACGGGCTGGGTCAGCGGGCGATCGGCACCGCGGTGGACCGGAATGTCGACGCCCAGCTGGGCGCAGGTGGCGAGCAGGTTGGTCGTCGCCTGGTCGCGTCCGACATTGCCGAACACCGTGGTGATGAGATCGGGCACCTTGCCATTGGCGACCAGGAGGATCAGCGCCTGGGCGTCGTCAACACCGCCGTCGCTGTCGAAAATGAACTTACGCTTGGTCAAGATCAGGCTACTTCTCTTTTGTTCTTGGCGTCTCGCACGCGATCCCAGAAATCGGAATAGGTCGCCGAGTACGCGTGCCGGATGTCGTCATAAGGCCTGCGGGTGAGTTTGCGATCTGCGACCAATTGCTCACCCGATACCCACAGGTGCCTGAGATCGCGGCCGGAGCCCGAATAGATGAGCAGGGTCTCGGGATCGGGCGTTTCGGAGTAACCGGCGCCGCGCAGGTCGAAGGCAGCGATGTCGGCCGCCTTGCCGACCTCGAGGCTGCCGATCTCCTTGTCGAGGCCGAGGGCCTTCGCCCCCTCGATGGTGGCCATGCGGACGAGTTCTCGGCTCGAGAGCGGCTGCGCCACGCCTTCGCGGTGGGAGGCGACGAGCCCGGCGACGCGCATCTCGGAGACCATGTCGTAGGAATTGTTCGCGGCAACGTTGTCAGTGCCCAGCGCCACCGTGACACCGGCGGCCTTCAGATTCACCGCCGGGCAGATGCCCTCGCGACCGGAGCGCAGCCCCGCCGTGGCGTTGTAGGAGACTGAAGCATGCGGAGCGCGGGCGAACACCGCGATGTCCTCGTCGCTGAGGTCGAGGCAATGCGCGGCGTGGATGCGGCCGTTGAAGAAGCCGATCTTTTCGAGGGCCACGGCCGCGGTCGTGCCGTAGCGACGCTCCGTTTCCTCGTTGTCCTCGGGGCCGCAGGCCATGTGCAGGTGCAGGCCGACGCCGTACTTGTTGGCAACCTCCACCTCGGCCAGCAGCAGGTCCTCGGAATTGTCGACATAGGGGGCGTGCGGCCCGAACCACGGGATGACCCGGCCATCGGCCGAGCGCTGCTTTTCGAGGAACGCGGTGGCTTTCGCGAGCTCTTCCTCGCCGCGCTGCTTGTCGCCCAGTTGCACGATGCCATAGGCGATCACCGAGCGCAGCCCGGCGGCCTTCACCGCCTCGGCGATCTCCTCGGCGAAGAAATACTGGTCGCAGAAGGTGGTGGTGCCCGAAAGCGCCATCTCGGCACAGCTCAGCGCGACGGCGGGACCGATATCGGTCGAGGTCAGCGACAGCTCGGGCTCGCGGATCGAATTGTACCAGCCCTCCATCGTGAGCAGGCTCTGGCCCTCGGAGCGGCCGCGGAACAGCACCATGACGGAGTGGGTATGGGCATTGACGAGACCCGGCATGACGAGGTGTCCGGTCAGGTCGAACACCTCGTCGTAGCCGGACGGGTCGGGAGTCTCGGCCCTTTGTCCAACGCCGCTGATCCGGCCATCGTGGATGGAAATGTAGCCACCCTCAAACACACGATTATCAGCGTCCACGGACAGGATTGTCGCTCCGTGGATAAGCGTCGAACTCATTTGACCCCCATCCGGTAAACCGGTTTACATTGCGAATTAACGACACGTCCGCGCTGCTTGTCAAATGCAATCGCGGCAGAACACCGAACAGGGAGCGCGCGCCCAGTGAGCCTCAATCCGTTTCGGGCCGACCCCGAGATCGCTAACCGCCTGAGCGAATTGGGGGCCCTGATCGGCGGCGACATCGCGACCGATATCGCCCGGCTGGCGGCTCAAAAGCACCGGCGCCCGGAAGAGAACCTTGGCGGCATCATCCTCAAGGAGGAGGCCCGGCAGCTGATCGAGAGCTACGGCCTCGCCGGGGTCGAGGACCTGATGCTGCTCGCGCTGCCGGCGGCCCGCCAGATCGCCAGGCCGCCGATTTCCGGATTTTTCGTCGGCGCCGTGGGGCTCGAGCGCGAGACAGGCAACCTGATCCTGGGCGGGAACATGGAGTTCCCGGCTACCCACCTCGGCTTCACCATCCACGGCGAGGGGTTCGTATTCACGCGGGCGGCCTCGCGAGGCACATCCATCGAGACCATCGCCATCGGCGAGGCCCATCCCTGCGCGCACTGCCGGCAGTATCTCAGCGAGTTCGCACCGACGCGCGACCTGACGCTGATCGACCCGCTCGGGCACCGGCTGACCATGGCCGAGCTCTATCCCTGGCCGTTCGACCCGAACTATCTGGGCGAATCCGGTTTCGTGCCCGGTACCTCGAACGCCGCGATCGACCTTGGTGACCACGACCTGCCGGCGACCATCGCCGACCGGCTGCTGCTCGCCGGCCGGCGTTCCCATGCGCCCTACAGCAAGTGCCCGGGCGCCGTGGTGCTGGCGCTCAGCGACGGCAACACTGTCAGCGGTTTCGCGATCGAAAGCGTCGCCTTCAACCCCACGATGGGACCGCTGCAGGCGGCAATGATCGACCTCGTGGCCCATGGCTACGAAGCCTCCGACATCGCCGAGGTGGCACTCGTCACCCGGGTCGGCGGCAGCGTCGACTATTCGCTCAGCGTCACTGAACTCCTCGGCAGGCTGGCGCCCCCGGCGCCGCTGACGATCGTGGGGTGGGCATGATGCTCGATGCGGCCAGCGCGAGCTGGGAAGACGTCGCCACCGCTATTGCGCGCGGGCTGATCGCCGTACTGCCGGTCGGCGCGGTGGAGCAGCACGGACCGCACCTGCCGCTGCTCACCGACACGGTCATGGCGGCCGGTGTCGCCCGGCGGATCGCCGAGGGCTGCGATGGCTTCCTGCTTCCCGCCCTCGCCTATGGCGACGCCTGGACGGCGGAAGACTGGGCCGGAACCCTGTCGCTTTCGCCCGACACTCTGCGCCGCTCGGTCGAGGATATCGGTCGCGGCCTCCAGCGCATGGGGGTCAGGGGCCTCGTCACCGTCAACGGCCATTTCGGCAATCGCGAGCCGATCAACCTCGCGGCGCGCGTCCTGAGCGAAGCCGGTTTCCCGGTGCTGCATCTCGACTATCCACGGCTCGAAGCGCTGGCCGGCGAACTGATGGATAGCAAGCCGGCAGGCCCCGGCTTCTACCACGCCGACGAGGTCGAGACCTCGATCATGCTGGCGCTCGCGCCCGAGACGGTGCGAATGTACCGGGCCGCGCCGGAGTATCCGGAGTTCCCCGAACTGTTCGGCGCCGAGCCGATGAAGCTGAGTGCCTTCAACCGCAGTGGCGTCTTCGGCGACCCGCGCCCCGCCACCGCCGACAAGGGCGAGGCGATGATCGCGGGAATCGCTGCGGAGTCCCTCCGCCTGATCGGCGTCTGGCGCGACAAGTGGGGGATATGACTGTGAGTACGTCCACCCGATGACCCCTCCGCTCCCCTCGGACCTCCTCCTCAATGCCGCCGACGAGGTCAAGATCCGGCAGGACCTGCTGCTCGTTGCACTGGGCAAGCGCCCGGCGGACCGGCTGCTGCGCGTCGGACGGCTGCTCGATGTCCATTCGCGGACATGGCTCGAAGACCAGGAAATCGTGATCCGCGGGCGCCGGATCGCCTGGGTAGGGCCGGCCGGCCAGTACCAGGGCGAGGTGGCCGAGCGCCATCATGAGCCGGAGCTCAGCGCCGTGCCGGGCTTCGGCGATGTGCACAAGCATATCGAAAGCTCGCACCTGACGCCGGAATGGGAGGCGGCGCTGGTCATGCCGCGCGGCAATACCTGGACCTGCGAGGCGAGCCACGAGTTCTCCAATGTGGACGGCGCACACAATCTCGAATTCTGGATGAAGGCGCGCGCCGCCGGCTCCCGGCTCAAGATCTTCACCCAGCCCGGCTCCGCCGTGCCGCCCACGGCCTACGAATGGGGCGGCGGGTATTTCGGCCACGACGAGCAGCAGCGCTTCATGCAGCACCCGATGGTCACGGGGCTCGACGAGGTGATGGACTGGCCGGCGGTCTGGAACGCCGACAACCCCTCGCACCAGCGGCTCTGGGGGATGATCGAGGCGACCTTCGCGGCGCGTGGCGTCGTCGAGGGGCATGCGGCCGGTTTGCGGGCCCTGCCCGAGATCAACGCCTTCGCCGCCGCCGGCATGGCCTCGGACCACGAGATGTTCAGCGCGGAGGAGGCCTGGGACAAACTGAGGCGCGGGCTCTTCATCGAGATCCGCATCCACACCATGCCCGAGATCATCAAGGGTCTCATCGAAAGGGGCCTCAACGACTGGAGCCAGGTCGCCTTTGCCACCGATGACCGAAGCGCACCGCTGACGCTCGAGATCGGCGCTACCGACCACAATGTCCGCACCGCCATCGCGGCCGGGCTCGCCCCGGAGATCGCCATCCAGTGCGTGACCATCAACCCGGCACGGCACATGCGTCTCACGCCGCATGTCGGCTCGATCGCGCCCGGGCGCTATGCCGACATCGTGCTGCTTGAGGACGTGCCGAGCCTCACGATCGCCAAGGTCTGGGCTGACGGCGAACTGGTCTCTGAAGGAAACCGGTTTACCGGCCAGGTGCCGGCGATCGACTGGCCGGATTGGGCGACACACACAGTCAACATCGGACGCGAGATCACGGCAGCCGATTTCGCCATCAAGGCGGACCCCGGTCGGACCAGCATGAAGGCAGCCGTGATCCGCCCGTTCCACTGGCATCCGGAGTTCCTCACGGAGGAGCTGCCGGTCGAGAACGGCGAGGTGCAGCGCCTCGCGGCCGAGACCATCACCAAGTTCGCCATCGTCGATCGCTTCTCGGGCGAGGGCAAGGTCTCGAAGATGTTCTGGCGCGGCTGCGGCCCGCGCGATCCCGAGACGGCGCTCGCCTGCTCGGTCGCCCACGACAAGCACAACATCTGGGTCTGCGGCTCGTCGGATGCCGCCATGGCGCTCGCAGTAAACCGGTTGCGCGATCAGCAGGGGGGCTGGGCGCTGGTGCATCGCGGCGAGGTCGTCGCGACTGTGCAGTTCGAGGTGGGCGGGCTCATGTCGCAGCGCTCCGCCGAAGCGGTGGCGGCGGACATGGCGGTGCTGCGCAAGGCGGGCGAGGCGATCGAGTGGATGTACGAGCCGACCTGGCATCCGCGCTGGCATCCGGGTTTTCCCGAACGGCTTATGTTCGCAACACTGACCTGCGCACCCTGGCAGTGGGTGCTGGTCGCGCCTTCGCCACTGGCGCCCGAAGGCTTCGTGAACGTCGCGACCGGGCAAACGCATCCGGTGGTGTGGTAATGGGTGAGCTGGTTACGAAACCGCTTTACTAAAGCGGTTTTCTTGCCATAGCTTGGCAGTGCGAATGGGGGGTGCAATGGCAACTATCCATGATGTGGCGCAGGATGCCGGGGTGTCGCCGACCACGGTGTCGCGGTATCTCAACCACCGGATCGAACTGCCGGCGTCAACGGCGGCGCGCATCGATGCGGCGATCAAGAAGCTCGACTACCGCCCGAACCTCCTCGCCAAGCGGCTCTCCACGGGCAAGACCGAGGCCGTCGCCCTCGTCACACCCGAGATTCGTGAGCCCTTCTTCGCCGAGCTCGCCTCTGCCTTCGAGGACGAGGCCGATCAGCACGGCTACACCGTGTTCATCAGTTCGACCCGGTCGGACCGCCACCGCGAGATCGCCTCGCTCGAGCGGTTGCACGACCGGCATGTCGACGGGCTGCTCATGATGACCAACACGCCCGACGACGGCACGCTGTCGGGGCTCATCGGCAAGCGCCAGAACGTCGTCATCGTCGACGAGGACATCCCCGGCGTCAGTGTACCGCGCATCTTCGTCGAGAACACCGAAGGCGCCTATCAGGCAACGAGGCACCTGATCGAGGCCGGACACCGGCGCATCGCCTACCTCGGCGGCCCGCACGGCCTGCTGACCGTGACCGAGCGCCGTGAAGGCTTCCTGATGGCGATGAACGAGGCCGGGGTGCCGGTGCGCAACGAGTATGTGGCGATGGGCAGCTTTGCGCCCGAGCTGGCGCGTGCGGCGACGCTCAGGTTCCTCGACCTGCCGCTGCCGCCGACCGCCATCTTCGCCTCGTCGGACTATCTCGCCATCGGCGCCGTGCTGGGCCTCAGGGACCGGAACGTCAGCGTGCCCGACGAGATGTCGCTGATCGGCTTCGACGACATGGCCCTAGGCGCGCTGCTGACACCGCCGCTGACCGCCATCCGCCAGCCGGTCGAACAACTCGGGCGGCAGGGCTTTCTCGCCCTCTTCGCCCTTCTCAACGGGGAGTCGCCGCCGCTTCTCACCCGCCTACCGGTGGAGCTCATCCGCCGGCAGTCGGTGGCGGCCCCCACAGCCAAGGATTTCAGAACGTGAGTAAACGCGTCCTCATTGCCGGCGAGTCTTGGGTCACCCACTCGATCCACACCAAGGGCTTCGACAGCTTCACCACCACCGAATACAACGAGGGCGTGCGCTGGCTCCGAGCGGCGCTGGAAGCCGGTGGCTGGGAGGTGACGTTCCTGCCCAATCACCTTGCCGCCCGTGAGTTCCCCCAGACTGCCGAGGCGCTTGGCGCCTATGACGTGGTGATGCTCTCCGACATCGGCGCCAACACGCTGCTGCTCCACCCCGATACGTTCGTGCGCTCAGTGCCGCTGCCCAACCGCCTCGTCGCGATCAGGGACTATGTCCTCAATGGCGGCGGTCTCGTGATGATCGGCGGCTACCTCACCTTCCAGGGGATCGACGCCAAGGGCCAGTGGGCCGGCTCGCCGGTCGCCGAAGTGCTGCCGGTCGATCTCTTCCGCCACGACGACCGCCGGGAATCGCCGCAGGGCGTCGTCCCGCATGTCGGCAACCCGTCGCACCCGATCACCAGCGGCATCGACGGGGACTGGCCGGCGCTGCTCGGCTACAACGAAGTGACGGCCAAGCCCGACGCCGAAGTGCTGGTCCGGGTCGGAGGCGATCCGCTCATCGTCGCCGGCAAGGCGGGCAAGGGCCGGTCGGTCGCCTTCACCTCCGATTGCGGCCCGCACTGGGCTCCGCCGCCCTTCGTCGACTGGGCCGGCTATGCACCGCTGTGGAACAACATCGCGAACTGGGTGGCAAAGGACGACTCCCGCAAATGACCAAGGTGAAGCAGGCTCCCGATCCCTGGCAGCGCACCACTACCGAGAACGGCTTTCCGGCCGACGAGGTGATCTCGGCGCTGCAGAAATCCATTCGCCGCGGCCTCACCGAGAACGCGCTGCTGCTCGGCTGGGAGATGTATCTCACCAGCCCCGAGCTCGAGCAGAAGCTGTGGGACCGGCTCGCGGTGATCTCGGTCGAGGATGTCGGCTTCGGCAACCTCGATGCTCCGGTGCTGGTGGATACGCTCTATCGCACGCACCAGCGCTTCGACCGGCCGACGCATGATCGGTTCCTGTTTGCCGCGCACGCCATCCGCGTGCTCGCTTCGGGCAAGAAAGACCGCACCAGCGACGACATGGTCAACTGGGCCAGGCACGTCGTCGCCTTTGGTGAGCGCCTGCCCGAGATCCCCGATTTCGCCGTCGACATGCACACGCTGCGCGGCGAGGAAATGGGGCGCGACTACCTTTACTTCATGACCGAAGCCAGCAAGGTGGTTCCCGAAATCGAGAACAAGGACCAGACCTATCGCGACTGGATCCTTGCGGCATTGCAAGCGGGCAAGCTGACGTAAGTCGGCACGCCGAGGGGACAAGCCGTTCTCCGCCAGCCCTCGTCGCCAGGCTCACCCCGGCGACGAGGCGGCGGCGGGCGGGAAACTGGGGGAGAACTCTTGATGACGCGCGCACCCGTCGCCGTGCTCGGCATTTTCGTTGCAGACTTGGCATTCCGGGCGCCGCGCCTGCCGCTCATGGGCGAGACCATCCTCGGCCAGGGTTTCAAGGACGGTCCGGGCGGCAAGGGCTCGAACCAGGCCATCGCCGCGGCCCGGGCGGGAGGAGACGCGCGCATCATCACCCGTATCGGCCGCGACACCTTCGGCGAAATGGCGCAGAAGGCCTGGGCCGCCGACGGCATCGACATCTCCGCCGTGACCGTCGATGACACCGCCCCGACCGGCGCCGCCTTCATCTTCGTTTCGACGGAGACGGGTAACAACGCCATCATCGTCGAGAGCGGCGCCGCAGCGAACCTCTCATCGGCCGATGTGGCCGCAGCCGAGGCTGTGATAGCGGGTTCCCGCGTCCTTCTCACCCAGTTCGAGCAGCCGGTCGAAACGGCGATCGCGGGACTGACGCTGGCGCGCCGGCACGGCGTCACCACCATTCTCAATCCCGCGCCGGCCGTCGCCGTCGACGACGCCATCTACGCGCTCTGCGACTATGTCACGCCGAACGAGACCGAGGCGGCAGCGCTCACCGGCCTCAAGGTGGAGACCGAGGAGGAAGCGCTCGCCGCGGCGAAGGAGTTCGTCCGACGCGGTGCCCGCAACGCGCTCATCACGCTCGGCGAAAAGGGCGCCGTCCTCCATGGCGAAGCCGGCACCCATGTCGTGCCCGCCTTCAAGGTCGACAAGGTCGTCGAAACCACCGGCGCCGGCGACGCCTTCAACGGCGGCTTCGCCGTTGCACTCGCCGAGGGCAAGTCGCCGGTCGAAGCCATCCGCTTCGGCTGCGCCACCGCCGGCATCTCCGTCCAGCGTCCGGGCACAGCCCCATCCATGCCGACCAGGCCCGAAATCGAAGCACTGCTGGCCTCATAGCCACCCGCGCCAAACAAAAACCCCGGCCTCTTGCGAGACCGGGGTTCGATTGGTCGGAGTAGAGTGATTCGAACACTCGACCCCCTGCTCCCGAAGCAGGTGCGCTACCAGGCTGCGCTATACTCCGTCAGGTTGCCGTATCCCGTGCCCGCGTTGCCGAAATCCAGGTCATGTCGGCGGGGCGGCCGGCGGCTCGGGCGTCTTATAGACTCGGCGCGTTTGGGGTTCAAGCGCCTAACTCAACGCTCTTTGCGATTGGTTGCACGCTCGTGGTGAAGCGTGTAGGAACGCGCCCGTTGGGGCGTCGCCAAGTGGTAAGGCAGCGGTTTTTGGTACCGCCATTCCTAGGTTCGAATCCTAGCGCCCCAGCCAGACGCCCGTTCTGTGTTCTGCCCGCGAATGAGTGACGCGATTACGACGAAAGACTGGCGCCGTAGGATGCCGGAGGCTCAAGGGTCTTCGACGAATGATCAACGGGAACCAGCTTCCCGGCTCCCGTCCTTCTGGATCTTGTTCATCGCCAGCGCGGTGATGACCTCAGCTCTCCTGTGTATGAGCGGATGGGGCGCCGCCTTCAGAGTGATTGCGACAACTGCACTAAGGCTGAGTATCGGAATCTGGCGCCCTTTCCGGGCAAAGCGCCGGAGTTGCATGTCGGACAGTGCCCGCTGGCGTAATCGACAGGGTTGCCCGAACGGCGTTCACACTAGTGGACGGACCCGCGCTCCAGTTTCGATTGCAGAGCGAGCGTGCCGTACACGAGACAGAAGCCCTGCATAATTCCCAGATAGTCCGTGTGGCGCGAAGCGAAGCTCTCGGCCATCCGAAGCAATTCCGGGTTGTCCTTCCCCAGTTGGTCGCACGCGGCCAGGGTGAACTGATCCTCTCCAAGCTCCGTGATTTCCTCAACCATGAGGGCGCGCGTTTCGGCGGTGACGCGCGGCAACACCAAGCCTGGCGCCATTCGCGCCTCGGCTATGAGCAGGCGATAGAACATCGCAAAGCCAATCATGACGTCGGGTGTGGTGCCGATGTCTTCCGCGCACCGGGTCATCATGTCGAGGATCTCCGGATTCTCGTCGGCGAGAAGGCCCGTGACCTCGGCGCGGCAAGCGCGCGGCCCGAACTCATCAAACTCGCGAGAAATACGTTCGCGGGTAAGCTCGCTCACGCGCGGGACGAAGGTGGTCATGCTTGGTCTCCAGATAGACGCGGCGAGTTTCTCAAATCGGAGAGAGGATCGGAACTTACCATTCGGACAGGTTTCATTAATGTTCATTTAGACGCCTGACCACAGCTTTCCGCCTGGACGATGGGCCCGGGATAGACGCAGAGACCGGGCGCGGAAGGCGCTGTTGAAGGGAATGCGCGAGGCTCAGAGACCGACGCGTCTGCCGAACTGCAGGCGAAACGTCACGCTGCCCGTTACGGGAACTCCCTTAACGGGCATCCCCGCTATAGGCATCGAATGCAAGTTCCGTGAGGCTGGCGAGGTCGACCCAAGTCGACGGACCACGGTCCATCCCAGACATGGAGGCCATCATGAGCATGCACGTTACCGTTGGCCCTGCCGCACTCACTCCCTTTCTCGCGGCAGAGCCCGTACAAGCATCCACCGGGCCCCAAATCCTACGGCCCTTTGCCAGGATCAAGCGCTGGCCGCGCGACCAGGACATCGTCTACCAGGGCAACAGCGCGGACGACTGGTACTGCGTGATCTCGGGAGCTTGCCGCCAATACATGGTGCGACCGGACGGCCGGCGGCGGATCGTGGACATTCTGCTTCCTGGGGATTTCTTCGGCTTTACGGTCGAAACTGCCCATCGTTTCGCGGTGCAGGCGATTGCGGCCGACACCATTGTCGCGAGTTATTCGCGAAGCCAGATCGAGGCGGCAGCCGATGCCGACCCCCTTGTTGCACGTGCGATACGAGAACGGACCATTTCGACTATCGCACGACTGCAGGAGCATCTGCTCGTCGTCGGCACCATGACAGCTGCGGAAAAGGTCCGGGCCTTTCTCTCCAACATGTTCGATCGGCTGCCTAATCGCCGAGGCAGCGGTATCACGTTGCCAGTGTCGCGCTACGACATTGCCGACCAGCTCGGTATCTCGGCGGAGACGGTGAGCCGCGCCATCACCGAGTTGAGGGTATTGGGCACCATCCACCTCGGCAGCCCAAGGAATCTGCAGACGATCGAGCCACGTTACCTGGATTGATTGTGGTTCGTGACGAACCAGTATCGAACGGTGGTTAGTACTGTGATCCCTGAAGACACATTGTTGGAGACATCGATCGCCCGCGAAGCGGTGGGCGTGTTCAGAACCAGGGACGCTCTGGAACGGGCGATCAAAGAACTGCTGACGGCCGGCTTTGACCGCAGCGACATCGACGTTCTCGGCGATGTTGATGTCGTTTATCGTCGACTTGGCACGGTGGTGGCGGTCGAAGAGCTTGCCGACGTGCCGAATGCCCCGCGACATTCCCTCGTCACTCGGGAAGATCAGCGACTGACCATGATCGCCGTCTTCCAATCTCTATTCGTCGTTGGCGCGTTTGCTGGCGGAGCAGCGGTCGTGGCAAGCGGCGGTGGCGCCCTCCCCGCCCTCATCGTTGCGGCTGTCGCCGGGCTCGCCGCCGGTCTCATCGGTTTCGGTTTGGCCCGCAAGCTGCTCAGGACCTTTGAGAACGGGATTGAAGACAACCTGGCGGCAGGGGGAGTCGTCGTCTGGGTGCGCGTTCACGACCCCGAACACGAGTGGCGTGCCCAGGAGATCCTGCAGAAGAGCGGAGCCGACGCAGTTCGCGTCCATGAGATCGAGATCGGCAAGCGGACAAGCGACCTGCCACTCGGAGATATCCAACCTGATCCAATGCTCAAGCATCCAACCCACTGACGTCCGTCAACGCGCGCGTCCCGCACGCGCGCGAGGATGCGACAGGCACCGACCAGGCCCGCGCTACGCGGCGCCATCGCGCCGGTTGAAGGAGACGAGCAATGGCCAAGCGAGTGATCGGCATCGATCTCGGGACCACCAATAGCTGCGTGGCGGTTATGGAAGGCCGGCAGTCCAAAGTCATTGAGAACGAGGAAGGCCAGCGGACTACCCCCTCATACGTAGCCTTCTCCAAGGATGGGCAAATCCTGGTGGGATGGCCGGCCAAGCGCCAGGCCGTAACCAACCCGGAGAACACGGTCTTTGCCATCAAGCGTCTTATCGGCCGGCGCTACGACGATCCTATCGTAGATAAGGATAAGGGGCTGGTGCCCTACAAGATTGTACCCGGTCCCAATGGGGACGCTTGGGTCGAATGCGCGGGCAAGAAGTACAGCCCAAGCCAGATCAGCTCCTTCATCCTCACCAAGATGAAGGAAACTGCGGAGCGCTACCTCGGCGACAAAGTCACCCAGGCTGTGATCACGGTTCCTGCCTATTTCAACGACTCGCAGCGTCAGGCCACCAAGGATGCCGGACAGATCGCAGGACTGGAGGTGCTGCGCATCATCAATGAGCCGACGGCGGCGGCTCTCGCTTATGGCCTCGAGAAGCAAGGACATGGCGAAGTCGCGGTTTATGACCTTGGCGGCGGCACGTTCGACATCTCCATTCTCGATATCGGGGACGGAGTGTTCGAGGTGCGGGCGACCAACGGTGACACGTTCCTCGGCGGCGAGGATTTCGACAAGCGCCTCGTCGACTACCTCGCCGAGGAATTCAAGAAAGACCAGGGTATCGACCTCAGGCAGGACCGGCTTGCGCTGCAGCGGCTCAAGGACGCAGCCGAGAAAGCGAAGATCGAGCTATCCTCGACCCTCGAGACGACGGCCAGCCTGCCGTTTATCACCGCCGACGCGTCCGGCCCGCGACATCTCGAGATCAAGATTCGGCGGGCCAAGCTCGAGGAACTGGTTGGCGACCTCATCCAGCGCACAGTGCCACCGTGCGAGGCTGCCCTCAAGGACGCCAAGTTGAAGGCCGATGAGCTCGAGGAAGTCGTGCTTGTCGGCGGCCAGACGCGCATGCCCAAGGTGCAGGAGACGGTCAAAGGCCTGTTCAAGAAAGAACCGCACCAGGGCGTCAATCCCGACGAAGTCGTCGCCATCGGCGCCGCCATCCAGGCCGGCGTCCTGCAAGGCGACATTTCCAATGTCCTGCTGCTCGACGTGACGCCACTGTCGCTCGGCATCGAGACGCTCGGCGGCGTGTTCACCAAGCTGATCGAGCGCAACACGACCGTCCCGACAAAGAAGAGCCAGACGTTCTCGACGGCCGAGGACAACCAGAATGCTGTGACCATTCGGGTCTTCCAAGGCGAGCGCGAACTCGCCGCCGACAACAAGCTGCTTGGCCAGTTCGATCTCGTCGGCATTCCGCCAGCGCCGCGTGGCGTTCCGCAGATCGAAGTCACCTTCGACATCGATGCCAATGGGATCGTCAACGTTTCCGCCAAGGACAAGCAGAGCGGCAAGGAGCAGCAGATCAAGATCGAGAGTTCTGGCGGGCTAACCCAGCAGGACATCGACCGCATGATCAAGGAGGCCGAGCAGAATGCGGAGGCCGACAAGGCTCGGCGGGCGCTGATTGAATCCAGGAACCAGGCAGACGCTCAGATCGCCGCAGGACAACGCGCCCTCACCGAGGCGGGAGACAAGGCGCCGAACCAGAAGGAATCGGTCGAGACCGCGATCACCGAGCTCCAGACCGCCATGACTACGGACAACAAGGCGGACATCGATGCCAAGACAACCGCGCTCGCAGGAGCGACGCAACAGCTTCAGGCTGCATCACAGACAAGCTCCGCCGACAGCAGCGATGGCGCTGGCGGCACGCCCGGGGGCGACGACGATGTCGTCGATGCCGAGTTTGAAGATGTCGACGACAACCAAACCCATGGATCGCCCTAGGGCACTGCGATGAAGTCGAGACGAGCATGACACGACCACATCCGGGCGACCAGAACGCGGCTGAGCCGCCTCCGCGGGACGACCAGAGCGTTGACGGCGATCCAATAGGAGAGCCGGACGTTCACGAGCGTCTGGCCGCGAACGAGAGGGCTCTCGTCGAAACACGCGAGGCTCTTCGGAGCGCTCTTGCCGATCAGGACAATGTGCGAAAGCTTGCAGCGCGGGAACGCGATGAAGCCGTGCGTTTCGCCGCCGCACAGCTGGCGGGGGACCTGCTGGAGTCGGTCGACAACCTGCGCCGGGCGGTGGAGAGTTCGCCACAAGGCGGCGTCGAAAGTTTGCTCTCGGGGGTAGTCGCTACCGAGCGCAACCTGCTTGCAGCCCTGGCCAAGCACGGCATCCGCAAGATCGAACCCCTGGGCGAGCGGTTCGACCCCCGCTACCACGAGGCTGTCTACCAGCGCGCTGAGCCGGGCCTCGATACCGGCCAGGTGATGGAAGTAATCCTGCCCGGCTATATGATCCACGATCGATTGCTGCGGCCGGCAAAGGTTGGAGTGGTCGATAACGAGGGGATCGGAATTGGCGCCGACTGATTCCGGACTGTACGGGCTAGCGGATGTCGAGAACATGCCGCAGCGCGAAACGTAAACCGTGTATCTGGTCGATGAGATCGATGATGATGCCGATCCCCTGCTCGTTCACCTCGAAATCAGTGCTTAGCTCGAGGATGAGACGGGCGCGAGCGATGTCGATGTCGGCGTAACTGGCGACGCTGCCTTCGGTGGCCGGGTTAAGCCAGCCGCTGGCGATCCAGCGGTCCAGGAGATCGCGTCCGATGTGCAGTTCGTCGCAAAGTTCCGCAGTCGTGAGCATCACACTCCCATATGCTGGCGGGGCTGATGCGCCTTGCCGGCGGACCAGCCGGTGGCAAACTTTTCGAGCTCCGCATCCGGCTTCTGAGGCAGGACAATGGCGAGACGAGCATAGGCGTCTCCGCGAGATCCGTCGCGGCGAGGTACGCCGCGACCGCGTATCCGAAGCACCCTGCCGCTACTCGACCATTTGGGCACAGTGACCATAACGGTACCGGTCGGCGTCGGCGCCTTAACCTTGCCGCCGAGCACCGCCTCGGTGAGGGATATAGGGAGCTCGAGCCGAATGTCGTCAGCATCGCGCGTGAAAAAGGGGTGCGGCCGCACGACGATTTCGACGAGAGCGTCGCCCGGGGGACCTCCCCCGGTGCCAGGCTGGCCCTTCCCGCGCAGTCGCAGAACCTGGCCGTCACGCGTCCCCGGCGGAATACTGACGTCGATGCTCGAGCCGTCCGCCAGCGTCACCTGTTTCGTGCCGCCATTGACGGCATCGAGGAAGTCGATCGTCAGCCGGTAGCGAATGTCCGGTCCACGCGAGCGGAAGGAGCGGCCACCGAACATACTGGAGAAGATGTCCTCCGCGTCCCCGAAATCGGAGAACCCGGCGGCTGATCGATAGGCGCCCGCGCCTGCCTCTGATCCCGCAAAGTCGCGATAGTAGCTTCGCTTCGGCGTCTCCTGTCCCGAGGCGTCGATCTCGCCGGCATCGAAACGCTTGCGCTTATCGGCGTCGCCGATCAGCTCGTAGGCTGCGGTGAGTTCCTTGAACTTCTGCTCGGCCTCAGCGTCCCCTGGATGCAGATCGGGATGCGATTTCTTCGCCAGTTGCCGGTAGACCCGTTGGATCTCCTTCTGGGAGGCGTCCTTCTTCACTCCGAGAACCTGGTACGGATTGGCAGCCACGGCCGGCTCCTGCGATCGAAAGCGGCAAGGTTATCCCTGCTGCGGCCCGGGGAAATGATGGGCATCAGCGACCCGCCGATGCGGCCGGGGCAAGCTGGGATGGTCGTCGTCAGCACGACCTCAGCCCGGAGCAGCGAAAAATGATGCAAGGTCCAGTCCCCATCGCCTCCCCCCGTCAGATGGATCCATTCCAGCAGATGTGGCGTGCGCAGTCAGAGCTCAACCGAGCTATTGGTTCCCTGCGCTTCGCCCCCACCCAGGCCGACTATCCCTTGATCAACGTATGGGCCAGCGCCGATCACGCCGTTCTGTGCGCAGAGGTGCCGGGGGTCGAGCCCGACGCCCTCGATGTTTCGGTTCACCAGGACACCGTGACTCTTCGCGGCACCCGCGAACCCGAAGCGCTCTCCGAAGGGGATGTCGTCCACCGGGCTGAGCGTACCGCCGGAGCATTCGCGCGCAGCTTTACTCTACCGTTCCATGTCGATCCGGACGGTGTGAAGGCGAGCTTCAAACATGGCGTGCTGACCCTTGAGCTACCGCGTCCGGAGTCAGAGCGTCCCAAGCGCATCAAAGTTCAGCCGTCGTGATGGAGGAACCCATGGCAGAGCTTCAGCAAGACGGTCGTCCAGCTGCCACCAACGGCAACGGCGCCGAGCCGACGCGCGTCGGTCCAACCTTCATTCCGGCAACGGACATCATCGAACGGTCCGATGCCCTGGTGATGATTCTCGACGTCCCAGGGGCTGACCCGGAGACACTGGACGTCACTCTCGACGAACGCGTGCTCACCATCGCCGCGCAGTCGATGTCCACGGCGCCTGAGGGCCTCAGGCCACTTTATGCGGAGTATCGCGACGGTTCGTACGAGCGGAAGTTCGTCATCTCCGATCAGATCGACCGGGACGGGATCGATGCAGTGCTCAAGAACGGTGTGCTTCGCCTCACCTTGCCCAAAGCAGCGCAGCAGCCGTCCAAGAAGATTTCGGTCAAGCTCAACTGAGGAGAATGAAATGGGCATATTCGATGTCGTTCCTTTCCGTCAGCGTCGCGCAAATGTACCGGCGCCGACAGATCGCGATAGCGATAGCGATCCCATCCTTGCTCTTCAGGCCGACATGGACCGCGCCTTCGGGAGCTTCTGGAACCTCATGCCATTCTCCCAACCCCAAGCCGTGTTGAGGGCATTTTCCGGTGTAGAACAGCCCGATTTCAAGGTCGATGTTCGCGACAAGGGGAACGAGGTCGAGATCGTTGCCGAGCTGCCCGGCTTCTCCGAGGACGATATCGAGGTCACTGTTGGGACGGGCTCGGTGTCGATCCGCGCCGAACGCCAGCAAGCGCGGCAGGAAAGCAGCGGCACCGCGGTCATGATCGAGCGAAGCGTCGGTGTTCTCGAGCGTACCATCCCTCTGCCCGAGGGTTCAGTGCCCGATCAGGCAGCCGCGCGCTTCAAGAACGGGGCCCTGACTATCGTGGTCCCCAAGTCGGTCGAGTCGCGGTCCGGTCAAAAAAGGATCAAGATTCAGGCAAGCTGACCTCCCTCCCTCGCTTGCCTTCTGAGCCCCACGGCGCCTCACCGTGGGGCTTTTTCGCGCCTCAAATTCGCGCCTCAAAAGTGACAGCGGTCAAGGCGACCGGCGCGGCCCTCCTTAGGGTGATGCGGACCGATCGACCGGATCGGCTCTGAGCCCCATTGGGAGTTTGAGACATGAGAACAGACAGTGACATTCGTCGGGACGTGGAAGCCGAGCTCAAGTGGGAACCGGACATCGATGCGACCGACATCGCGATCGCGGTGAAGGATGGGGTCGTGACCCTGACGGGCTTCGTACGCAGCTACACCCAGAAGTGGGAGGCGGAGCGGGTGGCCAAGCGCGTTTCCGGCGTGCGCGCCGTAGCCAATGACCTCGAAGTTCGGCTTCCCTCCTCAAGTGAGCGCCCCGATCCCGAAATTGCCCGGGACGCCGTCGCCAAGCTGAAGGCGGAGCTCCCCTTCTCCCACGAACTGATCAAGATCGTGGTGAAGGACGGTTGGCTGACGCTCGAGGGAGACGTCGAGTGGGAGTATCAGCGCCGTCGCGCTGAAGAGGCGATCCGCCGCGTGATTGGCGTGAAGGGAGTCTCCAACCTGATCGCGATCAAGCCGAAGGTGGAGCCGTTCGAAGTCAAGGCCAAGATCCAGGAGGCACTCAAGCGAACCGCGGAGCTGGATGCGCAACGGATCACCGTCGAGGTGGGAGGCTCGGAAGTCACGCTGCGAGGCACCGTGAAGTCCTGGGCGGAGAAGGAGGCGGCGGAGCGCGCAGCGTGGCGCGCCCCGGGCGTAAAAAGCGTCCGGAACCTGATCACCATCGATTGGAGCTGACAACAATGGCCGGCGGCGACAAGGCTTCGGACCCGGTCGATCGCGCCAGCGAGGACTCGTTCCCCGCCAGCGACCCACCAGCCTGGGGGCCAGTCGTCGCCGCCGGTCCGGCTGCCGGCAGTGAAACTGACACTGGTCAAGGTCCGGACGCCTCGCCGCCGCTACCGTCCAGCGGTCACCACGATCATCACCGGAGCTCGATGACAATGCCATCGGACGAAGCGATCACCAGCCAGATTCAGGCCGCGCTCGACGAGCGCCCCGAGCTCAGGTCAGCCACGATCAGCATTGCCGCCAGAGAGGGCGTTGTGACGATCGGCGGCGTCGTTGAGCGACTCGACCAGAAGTGGCTCGCCGAAAGCATCGTCAAGGGCGTCGAAGGTGTTGGCGTCATTGTGAACGAGATCGAAGTCCGGCTACCCGGTATGGACAGGCGCCCCGACCCAGAGATCGCCAGCGACCTCGCTGCAGTACTTGCTCTTGAGTTCGGCGATGTGGCGGACGGCATCAGGATCTCGGTTCAGAATGGTGCCGTGACCCTCGAGGGTCAGGTCGCGAGCAAGTCGCAGCGGCTTCGCGCCAGTGAGCTCGCCTCTCAGGTGCGTGACGTGATTGCGGTCAACAATAACTTGGAAGTTGGCGCAGCCTCGGCGGAGACCGCCCTCAGGCGGAGGATCGAAGACGCATTCCGTCGCATTGCCGAGACCGATGCGAAGAGTATCGAAATCGAGGCCGACGACGATCGGATTGTCCTGAGTGGCAGGGTCAGAAGCTGGGCCGAGCGGCAGGAAGCCGAGCACGTCGCCTGGCAGACGCCTGGCGTCCAGGTCGTCGAGAATCGCATTGTCATTACTTCTACGAGGCAGGGAGTCTCGCAATGAGCGGCAACGCAACGGCGTCCACGGGGCGAGCCGGCGCCATAAACGCCAACCTCGTCAGAAACTGGTGGATCGTGAGCCTGCGCGGCCTGCTTGCCATCGCTTTTGGGATCGTCGCATTGGCATTCCAACTCGGGATGCGCCTTGGCAAAGCCAAGCAACGAGTTGCCCCCGTCCGAGCATCCTGAAATGCGTCCGCGGTTTCCCTGGCCGCGTACGCCCCCCTCCAAAGCGGAGCACCGTCATGGCTCGCTACCTGCAACCTGGAACCAAGGCCCCCGCATTTTCGCTTCCGGTCACACCTGACCAGAAACTCGCACTGTCGGAGCTTGCCGGCCGTCGGGTCATTCTCACCTTCTATCCCGCCGACTGGAGTCCGGTCTGCGGCGACCAGCTGGCGCTCTACAACCAGATCCTGCCTGAGTTCCGCCGGCGCGGCGCCGAGCTTCTCGGCATCTCAGTCGACGGCGCGTGGTGCCATCAGGAATTCGCAAAGGCGCGCAACCTTCACTTTCCCATACTTGCCGACTTTCACCCCAAGGGCGCCGTTGCGACGGCATATGGCTGCTACATGGAGGACGTGGGAGAGGCGGCGCGCGCGCTCTTTCTGATCGACGAGCAGGGTATGATTGTATGGAGCTACCAGTCCCCGCTTGCCGTCAATCCCGGCGCCGATGGAATTCTCGACGCCCTCGATAAGATGCCAGCTGTGGAGAGCCTCGATGTCGACGCTAAGAGTGCCCGTAAACGCGCATGACCACATCTCGGGCGGTCGCAATGCGATCGTGACGTTGGTCGAGTATGGTGACTATCAATGCCCGCACTGTGCCGCGGCGCAACCAAACGTCAGGCGGGTGCAAGCCCAGTTCGGCGAAAGGCTGGCGCTGGTGTACCGGCACTTCCCGTTGACCGAGATTCACCCGTACGCGCTCGTCGCCGCGGAAACAGCGGAGTTCGCTGGCGAGAATGGAGTGTTCTGGGAGATGCATGAGGCGATCTTCCGGAACCAGCGGATGCTCAGCCCAACCACCTTGTTCGCGCTCGCGAGCACCTTCGGTCTCTCCCAGCTCGATCTGCGCGATGCCATCAACCGCGGCCGCTATCGCAGCAAGATCAACGACGATTTCATGGGGGGCATCCGCAGCGGTGTGAACGGCACCCCGACCTTCTTCATCAACGGCGAGCGTTACAATGGTGCGTACCTCGCGCCCGAGCTGATCACTGCGATCAATGCCGCAATGAACGCGCCCGCACACCAAACCTGACGGCGGTCAAGGACAGAGGGCGCGCATCCCGGGATACTCGCAAGGTCCCCGATCCAACCATCGGCGACCAGTTCAATCACAGCGAGGATCAACAATGAAAGTAGCCATCGCTCACGCCGCCGAATCCCGTAACCGCCATCAGCGGCATTGGCTCTCCGCAGCGTTGCTGGCCGCGGCCGCCTGTGCTGCTCTGAGCGTCACGGTGACTGTTCGCCCGGCCATCGCCCAGACAGTAACTGTCGTCGACGTCGTCAAGGTTGCGGAAGGCTTCCGCGCCTCCAAGCTCCTTGGAACGAAAGTCGTCAACTCCGCCAAGGAGGAAGTCGGCACGCTCGACGACCTGATCTTCGATCAGGACCGGCTTGTTTACGCAATCCTGCAGGTCGGCGCATTTCTCGGGCTTGGCGGCTACCTCGTCGCGGTCCCTTACGAGAGCCTCGAGATCAGCGATGGGGGTCGTGGGATCGTGCTGACCAGCGGCGGTTCCAAAGAAGAGCTGCAGCAGACCCAAGAGTTCAAATACGGCCAGGACAAATAGGACCGCTCCGGACCTGCGTCGTGCGGCCGTCGCGCCTGGTCCCAACCAAGGAACTGTCATGAAGACTAGCACCCGTATCGCACTCGCCGGCGTGATCCTGTTCGCCCTCGCGCCAACCCAGAGCTTTTCGCAAGAGACGACCGGCTCCAACGCCGACACCCAAGGCATGAAAGAACTCGGCGTCGACATTTCGAATGCGGGAACGACCGCCGAAGACAACCAGGCATTCATGCGTTCGCTGTCCGCTGACCAGCAGGCCAAGGTCAAGGAGGCCTGTCTGGTGCAACTGGTAGAACCCGCGGCAGACCACCCTCCTGTCGTCGTGGCGTTTTGCCGGAACCTCGAAGGCATGAAATAGCGCCGCCTCCTCCCCGGCGCGTGTCACGGCGGCAGCGGCACAAGCTTCTGCCGCCGTTGCATTTCGGAAGCCTGACTGACGGACGTCAAGGCCGTCCCGGCGGCTCCGGTTGAGCTTTCTCGCACCATCGCTTCCCCAATCTGCGCGCGTACCAAGGAGACCCCAGATGCCCGACCTTGCTGTCATCGTGTACCCCAGCGAAGAACAGGCCGAGGAGATGCGCCGGAAGCTCTTGCAGCTCCAGAAGGAATACCTGATCGAGCTCGACGATGCGGCGATCGCGGTCAACACCGGCAACGGCCATGTGCGTCTGAACCAGCTGCTCAACCCGACTGCCGCCGGCGCGTTGTCGGGCAGCATGTGGGGTCTGCTACTCGGCGCTCTCTTCCTGATGCCGGTCGCGGGACTTGCTATCGGCGCGGTCTCGGGCGTTGCGCTCGGGGCAGCGTCCGGCGCTATCGGTGGCGCGCTCACCGATCTCGGCATCGATGACAACTTCATGAAGGAGTTGAGCCAAAAGCTTGCCCCCGGTCATGCGGCACTGTTCCTCCTGATCCGCAAGGTCTCGTTCGAAAAGGTGCTCGAGGCCATCAAGGGATCGGGTGGCGAGGTAATCAAGGCATCGCTCGATCCCGAGAAGGAGCAGGCTCTTCGCGATGCCCTCGCAGCTGCGGCGCCCTCGGATACGTCCACCGGGAGGTCAGCATGATGATCCGTCTCCGGGACCAGGATTGCGAAACGGCACTGGGAAACAAGATGGCATTTCCCGGCATCAAGGATCCGACAGAGCTTGCCGATCTTGTCGCCTATCTTGCGATCCAAACGATCGATCGGTGACGACCTTGGACTAGGAAATTTCGCTCCTGGGCCTGTCAAGTTCCACGAACTCGTAGCGGTCATCGAGCATACCGGGAACCTCGATCGCGACCTTGAGAGCGAGATTGCGCACCTCGAGTTCGGCCACCCACTCGTCCCACGAAACAAGTTCCAGGCCGCCAGGCCGATCCCCGTATTGGCTCTCGCCCGTATTCAGCAGCTGCTGGTCGAAAACGATGCGAAGGATCGGCGGGCCCGGTATGTTTGGCGGCCGATCTTCGATGGCAGGCAACCCGGAACGTGCCTCCCCCCACAGACGTATCTCTTCCGGGGTCACCAACAGCCGGTGGCCGGTATTGATCGCCTCAAGCATTACTTTCCTGGCCATGGAGCAGATCCCGACACGCATGGTTAGACGCAGAGGGCCGACTTGGAACTGGCCGTCCTCGATGAACCTGCATCTTGCCGAGTGCGGTCCTGCAACGACCTGACAACGGTCAGGGCGAGGGGCGGACGCCGGCCTTATTTGATCCAGCGTGGCATCGACAGCCACACCCTCCGATCAGTCGCATGAAAGCAGTATGATCAAGGTCATCCTTGTTCGCTTTGACGGCAACACGACGCCCGACGGCCTTCGGCTCCACGCCGCGCGCGAGCTCGCGCAACTGTTCGACGCGCAGGTCGTCGGGCTCTATCTCAACGTACTCCCCTCTCCCATTCCACGCGTCGACCTCCACACCGATGCCTGGTCGCCTCTGGTCGCGGCAGCGCGGAAGTCGGGAGATATCGCCGCAGCCGAATTGAAGACGCGGCTTGCGGAACTGGGCCAACGTTCCGAATTGCGCCGGTTTGACGTTTTCGAAGCCGATATCGGCTGGGTCTGCGCGCGCGAAGCCCGTGCCGCAGACGTGTTCCTGACCTTGCGCCCGTCGGCCAGCGGCGACAGCGAAAGGCAGGATGTCGTGGAGACTGTCCTTTTCCGAGGCGGACGACACCTTCTCCTCGTAAACGACCGGCGTAGTTATGAAGGTGGGTTCAAGCACGCCGTAATTGCCTGGAATGGCAGCTGCGAAGTCGCCCGGGCGCTTTCCGAAGCACGACCTTATCTCCACAACACGCGAATCGTCACCGTCCTCGTAGTCGGCAGGGGGGGGCACCTCGAAATCGACGCCCTGATCGGGGAGAAGGCCCTCGGCTATCTCAAGGCTCACGGAATTGAGGGACGGCTGCGGACCATCCCCACCCAGGGCAGCGTCGCCGACGGCCTGATCGAGGAATTCAGGGCTCTCGATGCGGACCTTGCCATCATGGGTGGATACGGTCATTCCCGTCTTGCTGAATGGCTTCTGGGGGGAACGACCCGAAAGCTGCTGCAGCGATCACCAGTCCCGCTGCTGATTGCGCACTAAAGGAACCGATCGATCACGCAACTGCTCGGCAAACCGCTCTAAACCTGACCGATCGCAAGGCGTGGCAGGGCGGAACGCGTAGAATCCCGCTGCTCAATATGTCGCGGAGGTGCGATATGTATGTCATCATCCGGCGCTACGCCGGAGTCATCAAGCCACAGGAAGTCTTGCGCCGGGTCTCCGGAGAATTCCTCCCCATCATCAGCAAAGTCGAGGGCTTTCGCGGCTATCACCTGGTCGATACGGGGATGGACGTGTTCGCCAGCGTAACCCTGTTCATCGACAAGGCCGCCGCTGACAAGGCCCTGCTGGTTCCCTCCAATTGGTTGCGGGACTCAGGACTGACGCCGCTGCTGCCCAATCCACCGCAGGTAACGCCGGGCGAGGACGTGGCCTGAGGCGCTGTCTGCCGCCGCAACCAAACATCGCGACCGCCGTTTTAGTCATTGTGCATGCTCGGCACGCATCCGACGCGTCGACCAGCACAAGGATCTGGTCAGATTGAGGACCGCCGAGCTCCCGCCCAGCGGACTCGGTTCGTTTTCGTCACTGATTGGGTCGAGAACAGGCCATCGCCATGACCCAGCGGTTCGTCGATCACGCCCTTAGGGTTAGCAAGGCTCAGTTGTTGTCGATCCTGAGCTTGTCCGGCGCGATCGGGGTGTTTGACCTTGAAGGGCGCTTGCTCCTGCGGAATGGAAGGCTGGCGCACGTCTGGGGTGATCGGATGCCCGCCTTTACGCCCGAGTCGGAGCATCGCTGGCGCGGGAACGACCGCGCCGGAGGTATCCTCGCCCCGGCAGACTACCCCGAAGCGCGGGCGTTGCGCGGCGAAACTGTGACCCCCGGTGTGGATTTCCGCTATACCGATAAGGCGGGAGTTTACAGTTGGTTACGTGTCTGCGCGGCCCCGTATCGCGATGAAAGGGGCGGCATTTCGGGTGCCGTTGCGACGCTTGAGGACGTATCCGGTGAGAGGCGCGCCTCTGACGGCCTGAGAGAAGGTGAGGCTCGCTTGAAGGCCGTGGCTGACTTGGTGCAACTGGGGATCTGCCGGTGGACTCTTCAGACCGATGACATGGAATGGAATGCGGTCGCCAGGGCGATTTGGGGACTGCCCTCACACCCAGGAGGCGACTACGCCTTATGGCGGGCCGCCATTCATCCCGATGATCTCGGAGCCGTGGACGCGGCAATCAGATCGAGCCTCGATCCGAATACCAGAGAGGTGTTTGATATCGAGTATCGGGTCATCGGCTATGATGCCATCGAACGATGGGTCGCAGCGCGTGGAGCCGCAAGCTTCGCGGGCGGCAAGGCGGTTGCCTTGTACAGCGCGGTAATCGACATCACCGAGCGGAAGCACATCGAGGAGGCGCTCGCGCAGAGTGTGGACGCGCGCTCGCGCGAACTCGAGTTGCTCAACGGGAAGTTGCGCGAAGAGGTCGCACAACACGCAGCTACCGAGGCCGCAGCTCTACAGTTCAGGGCCATTGGGCAGATGACCTCTGGAATAGCTCACGATTTTAACAATCTGGTAGCCATAGTGCTCGCCAATGTGCAGCTGCTCCAGCGCTCGATCCACGATCCTGAAGACCGCGACGGTCTCGAGCTGATCCGAGTTGCTGCCGACCGAGGAGCCAGGATCGCGGCGCAACTCGCCGCCTTTGCTCGAAAGGAGCAACTCGAGCCGCAAGTCGTCGACCTGAATGCACAGATCATCGGCATGAGCGATCTGCTGCGTGCCGCACTGGGTGCGGGCATTCATCTCGAAATGGCGTTGGCGCCAAATCTCAAAGCTGCTTTGGTTGATCCCACCCAGGTCGAAATGATCCTCCTCAACCTCGCGAACAACGCGCGCCATGCCATGTTGGGAGAAGGCACGTTTACTGTGCGAACGCTCAACATCGTGGCAGCGTCGGCGACGAGGGAGGAACATCCTCCGGCGGGCGAATATGCCGCCCTTCTCGTCGAGGACACCGGTGAGGGCATCAGCAACGATGTCTTGCCCCATGTTTTCGAGCCTTTCTTCACGACCAGAACCAACGGCCTGGGCTCGGGCCTCGGACTCGCCCATATCTCCGGCGTGCTGCAGCAATCCGGCGGTGGGATGCGCATCGAAACGAAGGTCGGGATGGGCACGTCGGTCACGGTCTATCTGCCGGTCGCCAAGGCAGCAGGAAAATTCCGGCCGCAATGATGGTCGTCAGCCAAAGTCGATAGAATTGACGTCCGGAACCGAAGTCACACATTGACAATGTGGGTTGTTGCGCAGGCCAGGCAGAACCCGCGGCGCCAGCCGGGCATCCAAGCGGCGCAGTGCTGTCCGGTGACTCACTGAGGAGGCCGAACTGAAGGCCTATACGGTTCATGTTGTAGACGATGATGCCGCGTTCCTTCGGACTCTCGGCCGACAGCTGACGTTCGCGGGCTACGAAGTGTATCTCTATCAGGAGTCGGCCGGAGTGCTGGCCACCAATGACAACTTGTGGCGCGGCTGCCTGCTTATTGATGTCCGCATGCCCCGCACCGACGGGTTGTCGTTGCTGGCTGAGTTGCGGCAGCGCAATGTCAACCTGCCGGCGGTCATGATGAGCGGGCAAACCGAGCCGGAAACAGTCATGCGTGCGGCCAAGCTCGGCGCCTCGGGCTTCCTGGGAAAGCCCTTCGAGGAGCAGCAGCTGTTCCTCGCCATTGATGCCGCCATGGCCGAGCATCCTACCCCCGAGCTTCGCGGGACTGTGGAACGCGCGGTCCGCCGCATCGAGATGCTGTCACCGCGCGAGAGCGAGGTCCTGTTCGCCCTCGCGCGAGGCGATTCTCACAAAGCCATCGCGTTCGAGCTGGGCATCAGCGTGCGAACTGTCGAGGTCCACAGTTCCCGCATGCTGAGGCGACTGGGTCTGCGGCGGCTCGCCGAAGCCATCCGGTTGCAGGCAATTGCCGACTTGGCAGAAAAAAGTGCGAGCGACGCCGCCAACAACTAGTACTGTTCACACCAGAGTCCTCGAGCGGACAACGGCCGCAATTTCGGCCGTCGACTGACCGGCTTGCAGGGCTGCCTGCCGACTCCGCAAGACGAATTCAACTACCTGCTGGCAGTCCAATTCACCTGCCCGGCACCGACGGGCTAGCGATCGAGTTCGTCGCTCAGCCCGCGAGCCCAGAGGAAACCAATGAGTCCTCCCTTGGCTGGACGGATTATCAGCAGCGGTACCACAATTGACATCGGAACGAGCACGCTGAGGTAAATCAGCGGACTGGCACGCCGATTCAACTCCATGTCCAGCATCACGAAAATGATCACGTGTGCAACAATGGTGATGACAATGAAGGGCAGCAACAGGCCGACGTTGTAGCGGCCCAGGTGCTCGCCGCAGACCGGACAGTGTTCGACCTGCCGGAGGAACCCGGCGAACAGGTCGCCCTTCTCACACCGCGGACATCGTCCGCGCAGCCCCGCTTTGATTGCCCGCCAGGCGTTTTTGCTGGCGTTGGGTTCGCCGGGCCTGCTCATCGCTCTGTTCCTCTACCATTCGAAACGCGAGGGCGGATGAAAAGTGCACCACGTGACGGAGACTTTTGAACGTTGGGACGGGGACATGGCGGTCACGCAGCATCGGTTCTGCGTCGAAGGCGGAACTCACCATCTAGAGCCGAAGCCGGGGTCGACTAATCTGCGCTGCGGGCTAGCCCGTAAAGCCGTAACGGAGCCACGAGGCGGTTTGGCGTCACACCGATATCGTTGGCCGAAAGACCTCCTCGGCTTTCCGGATCGCCAGCTCAATGCGATCGTTGATCTCGTCGCTTCCTTCAGCATCATCCCACACTGTATCCTGCCATTCGCCGCTCCGCGCCATCTCCGCCTCGGTAGGCGTTCCTTGCTGTTGAGTCTGCACGAGCATCTTGGCCGCTAGTGCGACCTTGCCATGCACGTCGTTGATTATGTCGTAGGGCTCTGCTCCGGCGGGGCCGAACAAGGCCTGGACTCGGTAACGGCGCGCTCGCATGCGACCGAAGAAATCCCCATCATCGGCGAGGCGCTTGAGGATCGGGTAGTAGATGTCGCGCTGTGACTGAATGCGTGTCTCTGGGTCATCAGGAGTTGACTGTGCCGCCGGATCGCTGTCTTCGCGGGCCGGGCTGCGCACCCATTTGAAGATGTCGCGTGCTTCGTAGAATTCGCTCAGGGCCACTTCCGCCAACTCCATGCGCCGGCGGCCGGCTTCCTCTCGGCGCCAGGCGTTGAGGCTCTTGATGCCCTGCCAAGCGGCCAGCGCAGCAGCGATGGCGACGATCCAGTCGGGTACGGATCCAAAATCCATAGCGTCAGGTCCCTATGTCCGCACTATGCCCTGGCCTGGTGGCCGCATCATTGATCGTTGGCAGTTCGAGCATGCGAGCAGCGGCCGTTCACAAATGACCTCCACTCGAACTAGACCACGCTAATGACCCTCAAAGCTGATTGGTGGTTCGGGCGCCGCCACGGGGGGGATACGTTCCCCATGCGCTGAGCTCAGCCTTCGTCCGCAGTCGCTTCGCCGAACTGATAGGTGGCGTAGGGCGGCAGCGTGACGTTGACCGGGCGACCGGCGACGGTGACTGCTGCGGGGTCGGTGATGCGGTCGAGGCGGAGGATGGCGACGGCCTTGCCGTCGACGACCTCGCCGATCGTGCCGGCTTCGCGGTTGCCGGCGACGACGGCGGTTCCGGCCGGGGCCTCGATGCCCGAGACGATGACTGGACGGCGGCGCGCGGTGCCGCGGTGCTTCATCCGGCTCACGACCTCCTGGCCAATATAGCAACCCTTCACGAAGTCGATGCCGTCGAGCAGGTCGAGCCCGATGTCGTGGGCGAAGACCTCGTCGATGCCGAAATCGGGCCCCTGCTCGGGGATGCCGGCCGCGATGCGATGACGGGCGAAAGTCTCGTCGGCGGGAAGCCACTCCGCGGTGGCGGATTTCCCCGCGATGACACGCTCGCCCAGGCCACGCGGGTCGGCATGGGCGATGCCCCCGCTCCAGCCGTCGAAGTTCCAGCCCACCGAGTGGGTGTCCCTGAGGTCGTCGATCTCGACCTTGGCGCGAAGGCGATAGAGCTTCATCTTGTTGAGGAATGCATCGGCGACCGAGGTATCGACATCGAGCCAGAAGGCATCCGCGGCCCAGCCGCTCAGGCCCTCGGCCTGCACCTTGCCCTGGGGCGAGAGCAGCGCCCACCACACGGCCGGACCCGGCTCGGCGAGGAGGCGCCCCGTGACCACGTCGAACAGCAGTTTCTGCGCCTCTGGGCCGGAGAAGCGGAAGGCGGCACGGGACGGACGGAGGATTGTGGGCATGGGAGGGTTCCGCTACACCCGGCCGAACACGGAATGGCCGGGACCAGAGACATGGCGCAGTATCAGACGATCTTCAAGAACGGCACCGTGGCCAACCAAGACGGCATCCATCGCGCCGACATCGCCGTCAATGACGGCCGCATCGTCGCGCTGGGCGATCTCGCCGCAGAATCCGCCGGCGAGACGATCGATTGCACCGGGCTCCATATCCTGCCGGGCGTGATCGATACGCAGGTGCATTTCCGCGAGCCGGGGCTCACCCACAAGGAAGATCTCGAAACCGGATCGCTCTCGGCGGTGATGGGCGGCGTTACCGGCGTGTTCGAGATGCCCAACACCAACCCGCTGACGACGACGCTCGAGACCTTCGAGGAGAAGATCCGGCTCGGCACCCGCCGCATGCATTGCGACTTCGCCTTCTACATCGGCGGCACGCACGACAACGTGGCGCAGCTCCCGGAACTGGAGCGGCTGCCCGGGTGCGCCGGCGTAAAGGTGTTCATGGGCTCGTCCACCGGCTCGCTGCTGGTTCCCGACGATGGTGGGGTCGAGGCGATCCTTCGCGCCATTTCCCGCCGCGCCGCCTTCCATTCGGAAGATGAGTACCGGCTCGAGGAGCGAAAGCCCCTGCGCGTGCCGGGCGACCCTAGCTCGCATCCGGTGTGGCGCGACCCCGAGGCAGCGCTGTTGTCGACGCGGCGGCTGGTTTCCCTGGCGCGGAAGACCGGCAAGCGCGTTCACATCCTCCACATCTCGACGGCCGAGGAGATGGTGTTCCTCGCTGCGCACAAGGACGTCGCGAGCGTCGAGGTGACGCCTCACCACCTGACGCTCGACGAGACGGCATACACGCGGCTCGGCACGTATGCGCAGATGAACCCGCCAGTGCGTGACAAGGCGCATCGCGAAGGCATCTGGGCCGGAGTCAGGAACGGCGTCGCCGACATCCTCGGCTCGGACCATGCCCCGCATACGCGCGAGGAAAAGGACCATCCCTATCCGCAGTCGCATTCGGGGATGACCGGCGTCCAGACGCTGGTGCCGATCATGCTCGACCACGTGAATGCCGGACGCATGAGCCTCGAGCGTTTCGTCGACATGACCAGTCACGGCCCCAATCGGCTGTTCGGCATCGCCAGCAAGGGCCGGATCGCCGTCGGCTATGACGCGGACCTCACGGTGGTGGACCTCAAGCGGCGCGAAACCATCACCAATGAGTGGGTAAAGAGCCGTGCCGGCTGGACGCCCTATGACGGCGTCGCCGTCACCGGCTGGCCGGTGGGCACGATCGTGCGCGGCAACACCGTCATGTGGCAGGGCGAGCTGGTGACACCGAGCGTCGGCCAGCCGATGCGGTTTCTCGAAACGCTGTGATCGAGGACTGGATCACGCCGCTGCTGGAAGGGCGCGATCTGGCGGGGCCGCGCTACTGCAGCGAACGCCCGAGGCTGTATTCGCCGGCTTCGATCTTGGCGGGCAGGCTGGCGATCAGGGCGGCGACGGCGCTCTCGCCGTGATACTCGACCAGCGACGTGATGGCGGCGAACAGCGAGGCGTGGGCGAGCGCAAGCGTTGCGACACCGTCGTCCTCGGCTTCGTTCCAGGCCTCGGCGACATACTCGAGCGCCACCTGGCGCTCTTCGCGGTCGGCGTCGGCCGGCAGCTCGATACCGTTCGGACTTTTGAGGGTCTTTGAGAGTTTCATGACCGAGGGCCGTAGCATGCCCTCACCTGAGTCGCGTCCAAGTCGTCGCCAAAAGGTTAATATGCACTCTTCAATTATCCTTAACCCGCGGGCCGGATCACTCGGCGTAGCGGGAGTGGATGTCGCGGGCGGTCTTTTCGGCCTCGATGAGGAGCCGCGACAGGGCTTCGTCGGCCGAAAGCGTGCACAGGCGGTAGAATCGCGCGTAGGCCTCGTAGCCGGCATTGAAGGCCCCGGTCAGGCGCTGGCGGCGGTCGTCATCGGGCTCGTCGAGGCTGATGAGCTCGCCCATCTCGGTGCGCCAGTCCGTCTGGTTGTCGGGACGGCAGAGGGGGGCGAGGAAGTAGAGGCTGCCCATGATCTCGCTCAGCCGTTCCATTTCCGCCTGGTAGGGCGGATCGATCGCACGTGCCGGCACGGTGGCCAGCAGCACGGCGAGAAACGCGGCGGGGAGGAAGCGGAGGCGCATGGCGCATCCTTATGGGAATCGGGCCCCCGCCTCAACTGCGGTTGAAGATGCGGAAGGCTCCGGCCACGACCTCGGCGAGGTCGGGCGTCGTATGCATGAGCCCGATCTCGTCGGCGCGGACCCAGCGATGGTCGCTCACCTCGTCGGAGGTGACGATCTCGCCCTCGAAGGCCTCGGTGGCATAGACCTGCAGCACGAAGCGGCCCTCGGCGAGACACATGCGGCGGATCGGATGCAGGCGCCAGACGCGCAGGCCCACCTCCTCCATGATCTCGCGCTCGGCCGCCTGCTCGGCTGTCTCGCCCGGCTCGAGCCGACCGCCGGGGAGGCTCCACATGCCGTGATAGGGCTTTCGCGCCCGCTGGATGAGCAGCACGCGGTCGCGGTCGATGAGCGCAACGCTTGCGGCGTTGGGTGGGCGGGCGGAGTCGGCCATGCCGCGATGATTGAGGTTTGCCCCTTCGGCGGCAAGTGCCTAACTAGTGCCTGAAGGAGACTCGCCCCATGTGCGGACGCTACGCGGCCACCCTGCCCCCCGAGATGATGGTCGAGCTGTTCAACCTGCTCAACCAGATCGACTTTCCGCCGCGCTATAACATCACCCCGACCCAGCCGATCGCGGTGGTCTGGGAGCAATCGGGGCGCCGGACCATCCAGCTGGTGCGTTGGGGATTCGTGCCGGGCTGGGTGAAGGATCCGCGCGAGTTCTCGCTGCTCATCAATGCCCGCGCCGAGACCATGGCCGAGAAGCCATCGTTCCGCGACGCGGTGCGCAACTCGCGCTGCATCGTGCCGGCCTCGGGCTACTATGAGTGGATGAAGGGCAAGGATGGCGTGCGCCGGCCCTACTACATCACCATGGCAGACGGCTCGCCCATGGTGTTTGCCGGGCTCTACTCGACCTGGTCGGGCCCCGACGGCGAGGAAGTCGACACCGCCTGCATCGTCACGGTCGAGCCCAATCTCGAGATCAGCTCGATCTACGACCGCATGCCGGCGATGCTGACCGGGGAAAATGTCGACCTGTGGCTCAATACCCGCGATATCGACACGCGGGCCGCGACTCAGCTCGCCCTGCCGCTCCCGGCGGGATCGCTGAAGTACCACCCGGTAGGCAAGGCGGTGGGCCGGACCGATGTGGATGAGCCGGCGCTGATCCGGGAGATGTCGGCGGAAGAGCTTGCCGCCGAGGACGAAACACGGGCCAGGAAGCCGAAAAAGGCAGCGGCCGGCGGCGGGCAGCTCGACCTGTTCTAGAAAATGTCGAAATAGCCCAGCGCGTCGCCGATGGCCTCTTCCTCGTAGCCGAGGTGGCTGAGCAGCACGCGCTCGAGCGCACGATAGATCTCGAGCGTATCGTCGAAGCGGCTCGGCCCGGGATCGGCTGCCAGCTCGCCCAGCGCATCGATCAGGCGCACCAGCAGTTCATGCACCACCACGTGCTCTGCGCGGAGCCGGTCGGCGATGGCCCTGAAGCCGGCGCCCTGGGCGGCAATCGCGGGGAACACCGCCTCGTCCTCGATCGAGTGGTGCATGTTGACGATGTTGCAGTGCTGGCCACAGAGGTTGCCGAAGCGCCGATAGTTGGCGACCATGGCAAGGCTCGCGGCCTCATCGGTCGCCGCCCGCGCGCCGACTGTGCCGGCCGCGGCGCGCTCGATCAGCACTGCCAGTGTCTTCATGTTGTCGCGCAGGTGGTCGTGCACCTCACGGAGGTGCAGGCCGGGCGCGCGCTGGGCCTCCGTCAGCCCTTCGAGCCGGATGGGGGCGGGACGGGTGGCGTCGTCGAGAAAACCGATATCGAGAAGCATAGGCGTGAGATGGGACGGAGTGGGCGCCCCGTCAACAAGGCACCTCAGAGTACCTTGCCCGGGTTCATGATGCCGTTGGGATCGAGCGCCGCCTTGATAGCGCGCATCATGTCGAGCGCCACCGGGTCCTTCAGCTCCTTCAGCAAGTCGCGCTTCAACTGCCCGATGCCGTGCTCGGCCGAGACCGAGCCGCCGAGTCGCTGCACGACCTCATAGATCGCGGCGTTGGCGTCCTTCTCGCGCGCCATGAAGGCCTTGGGATCCTCGCCCACCGGCTGGCTGAAATTGAAGTGGATGTTGCCGTCGCCCATGTGGCCGAACGGGCAGGGCCGGACGCCGGGAATCACGCGCTCGACTGCGGCAGTTCCCTCGGCGATGAGCTGGGGGACGGCGCCGATCGGCACCGAGACGTCGTGCTTGATCGAGGCGCCTTCCTTGGACTGCACCTCACTCATCTGCTCGCGCGCCGCCCACATCAGCGTGCGGTCGGCCTCGGATTCGGCGACCACGGCATCGGTCACGAGCCCCGCCCCCAGCGCTTCCTCGAGCGCTGCCTGGAGGGCCCCGGGCACGCCGCCCTTCATGCGGTTCACCTCGGCCAGCACGTACCAGGGCGAGACGCTGGCAGTCGGATCGCGCGCGAGGAGCCCGTGCCTGAGCTGCAGATCGACACCGAAGCGGTTCATCAACTCGAAGGCAGTGAGGCGGGAGCCGGTACGCTCACGCAGCATGTAGAACAATTCGAGTGCCATCTCGGGGCTCGCGACGTTGACCAGCGCCGTTTCCTGGGCCTCGGGGATGGGGAAGAGCTTCACCGTCGCGGCGGTGATGAAGCCGAGCGTGCCCTCGGCGCCGACGAACAGGTCCTTGAGGTCGTAGCCGGTATTATCCTTCTTGAGCGCATTGAGGCCGTTGTAGAGCCGGCCATCGGCCAGCACGGCTTCGACCCCGAGCGTCAGCTCGCGGGCGTTGCCGAAGGCGAGGACCTGCACGCCGCCGGCATTGGAGCTCAGCACCCCGCCGATACGGGCCGAGCCTTGCGAGGCGAGCCAGAGCGGGAACATGGCACCGGCGGCTTCCGCCACCTTGTGCGCTTCATCGAGGATCAGCCCGGCTTCGACCGTCATGTGTCCGGCGGCGGCGTTGACCTCGCGGACGCGGTTGAGGCGGGAGATGTTGACGACGACCTCGTTGCCGCTGAGCGGCACCTGGCCGCCGACGAGGCCGGTATTGCCGCTCTGCGGGATCAGCGGCACGCGGTTGGCGTTGGCCCAGCGGCAAAGCGCCTGCAGCGCCGCGACATCGGCGGGAAGGGCCACCGCCACGGCCGGGACCCTGAAGCGCTTGCGCGGCTCGGTGAGATAGGTGGTCATCGCCGTGGGATCGGCGATCACGCCCGCCTCCCCCAGCAAAGCCTTGAGACCGGAGATGATTGCGTCGGGGGCGAGCGTCATGGCCGGGAAGATAGCGGCGGGCGGGATCGACGCAAGGGTGAACTTGCCCGCCCAATCTTGCTCACCACTTGGCGCTATGCGACAAGCGGCGCCAACGAGACATCCATTACGGAGCAAGACGATGGCGAACGGGCTGATGGCCGGCAAGAAGGGCCTGATCATGGGCGTGGCGAACAACCGCTCGATCGCCTGGGGCATCGCCAAGGCCCTTGCCGACCAGGGCGCCGAGATTGCCTTCTCCTACCAGGGCGAGGCGCTGAAGAAACGCGTCGAGCCGCTGGCCGCCGAGATCGGCGTCACGACGCTGGTCGAGTGCGACGTGTCGAACGATGCGGCGATGGACGAGACCTTCCGCGTCTTGAAGGAGAAGTGGGGGACGATGGATTTCCTCGTCCACGCCATCGGCTTTTCCAACAAGGAAGAGCTCGAGGGCCGCTACATCAATACCAGCGCCGACAACTTCGCGCTGACCATGAACATCTCGGTCTATTCGTTCACCGCCGTGGCGAAGCGCGCCGAGGCGATGCTGAACCCCGGCGGTTCGCTGCTCACGCTGACCTATTACGGCGCCGAGAAGTACGTGCCGAACTACAACGTGATGGGCGTCGCCAAGGCGGCGCTCGAAGCGTCGGTGCGCTACCTCGCGCATGACCTCGGCCCCAAGAACATCCGCGTCAACGCCATCTCGGCTGGCGCGATCAAGACCCTTGCGGCCTCGGGCATCTCGGGCCTCAGGACCATGCTGCACTTCCAGGAGAAGGCCGCGCCGCTCAAGCGCAACGTCACGCAGGAGGAAGTCGGCTCGGCCGCACTGTACCTGCTCAGCGACCTCGCTTCCGGTGTCACCGGCCAGATCCAGTATGTCGACTGCGGCTTCAACATCATCGGCATGCATGTCGACGATGAAACGGAAGCTACTGCGTGACCTGTCCAGGGGCTGCCGCGAGGCGGCCCTTTCTGTTTCCGAGCGTCGATAGATGTCCTTCAACTGGCCTGAACTCTATTTCATCCGTCACGGGGAGACCGACTGGAACGCCGAGGGGCGCTACCAGGGCTCCAAGGACATTCCGCTCAACGACATCGGGCGGGGGCAGGCCGATCTCAACGGCAGGCTGCTGGTCGAGATTCTGAAGCGCGCCGGACGGAAGCCGGGCGAGTTCACCTGGCATGCCTCCCCGCTCGGACGCACGCGCGAGACCATGGAACGGGTACGTTCGGCGTTTTCCGAGCCGCTGCCGGAGGTGGCCTTCGACAAGCGGCTCGTCGAGGTCTCGTTCGGCGTCTATGAGGGGCGGCTCCACTCCGAGCTCAGCACATCGGAAATGGCCATTGCCGGCGAGCGCGACGCCGATTTCTGGTTCTTCCGCCCGCCCTCGGGCGAGAGCTATGAGGACGTGGCGCAGCGCGTGCTGGGCTTTGCCGGCGACAATCTCAATGGCCCGGCGATCATCGTGGCGCATGGCGGGATACTCCGTATCCTCCGCCGCCTGATCGAGGACTTTCCGGCCGAGCGGGCGGTGAACTGGTTCCCGCCGCAGGATTCGGTGGTGCATTTCATCGATGGCAAGAGCGTCGTCTATCCAGCCGGGCATAGCTGGGACGACTGAGGGGTTTCGGGGAGCAGGGCATGTTGAGGAGCACAGCGTTCGCGACAGTCCTGCATGACCCCCAGGCCCTGCTAGCCGGTCCGATCAAGGCGGCAGCGCCCGGATTGGCCGAAAACTTCTCGGGCGTGGCGGTGAGCCTCACCGAGGCGACCCATCCGGATATCGAGCGCATCATGGTCGATGCACTGGGCGCGCGGGTCACCCGACACCCGACGGGCGAACAGTACATCGGTCTGGGCCGGCGCACCGCTGTCGCCCTGGCTCTGGAGCTCGGTACGGAGCGGGTGCTCTATGCCGACCCCGACCACATGCTGCACTGGCTGAATGCGGCCCCCGAAGAACTCAAGGCGGTGCTCGCTGCGCGGCCGGAAGTCGGTTTTCTGATCGTCGGGCGGTCCGAGCGTGCGTTCGCAGCGGTGCCGCAGCGGCTGCAGCAGACCGAAGGGCCGATCAACCGGGCCTACGAACTGATGACAGGGCGGCGTGCAGACCTGCTGTCCGCGGTGCGCCGGATGGACAGGGCGGCGGCCAGCGACATCGTCGCACACTCGCAGGTCGATACGCTCGCCAACGACGTAGCGTGGCCGCTGCTGGCGGAACAGATGGGCCATGCCGTGGGTCATGTCGAAGCGGATGGGTTGCTGTATCGCACGATCGAGCAATTTGCGGCGGCTGCCGACAGCTACGACGCCGACCCACTGCAGTGGATCCGTCGCATCGAGATTGCCGCCGAGATGGCGAAGGCGATGCGGCCATACCTCCAGCCGTCCAATTGACGCACCTGTCTGCCGCCCCTAGAACCGCCGCAACCCTCGGGGCACGTCAATGAGCTTCAACAGTTTCGGCCACCTCTTCCGTTTCACCACCTGGGGCGAAAGCCATGGGCCGGCGCTCGGCGTCGTGGTCGATGGCTGCCCGCCGGGCATCCCGATTTCGCCCGAGGTGATCCAGCGCGATCTCGACCGGCGCAAGCCCGGCCAGTCGCGCTTCACCACGCAGCGGCGCGAGGACGACCAGGTCCAGATTCTCTCCGGCACGTTCGAGGACGAGCGCGACGGGCTGGTGAAGACCACCGGCACGCCGATCTCGCTGATGATCGAGAACACCGACCAGCGCTCCAAGGACTATTCCGAGATCAAGGACAAGTACCGGCCGGGGCACGCCGATTTCACCTACCACCAGAAATACGGCATCCGCGACTACAAGGGCTCGGGCCGCGCCTCGGCGCGCGAGACGGCGGCACGGGTGGCGGCCGGTGCGGTAGCGCGGCTGGTGATCCCGAACGTCAGGGTGCGTGCGAGCCTCGTCCAGGTCGGCCCGCACAAGATCGACTATTCCCGCTTCGACTGGGACCAGGTGGACCAGAACCCGTTCTTCTGCGCCGATCCGGTCGCGGCCAGAGAATGGGAGGTCTATCTCGACGGCATCCGCAAGGACGGCAACTCCGTCGGCGCCATCATCGAGGTGGTGGCCGAAGGCGTGCCGCCTGGCTGGGGCGCGCCGATCTACGGCAAGCTCAGTGCGGACCTCGCCTCGGCGATGATGTCGATCAATGCGGTCAAGGGCGTCGAGATCGGCGAAGGCATGGCGGCGGCGGCGCTGACCGGCACCGAGAATGCCGACGAGATGCGCGCCGGCAATAGCGGGCCGACCTTCAAGTCCAACCATGCCGGCGGAATCCTCGGCGGCATCTCGAACGGCGATCCGATCGTCGTGCGCTTCGCGGTGAAGCCGACCTCGTCGATCATCACGCCGCGCGAGACGGTGACGACGCACAACGAGAACACCGAAGTCATCACCAAGGGCCGGCACGACCCGTGCGTCGGCATCCGCGCCGTGCCGATCGGCGAGGCGATGATGGCCCTGGTTCTCGCGGATCATTTCCTGCGCCACCGCGGCCAGACCGGGCGCGAAGGCGGGATCGGCTACTGAGCGGAGCGGCGGAAGCCGGCGACGATCTCGTGGTTGCCATCGCCACCGGCAATGGGTGAGGGAACGCTGAAGCGGTGGGCCCAGCCGGCTGCCGCCAGGTGATCCACGATCCGGGTGACCGCGGCCGCGACAGCCGCCTCGTCGGTCACGATGCCGCCTTTGCCGATATGGTCGCGGCCCACCTCGAACTGCGGCTTGATGAGAAGCACGGCCTCAGCCCCCGGCGCCGCCAGCGCCAGTACCGGGTCGATGACCTTGAGGATCGAGACGAAGCTGACATCGGAGACGATCAGCGCCACGGGGTCGGGGATCAACCCGGGTGTCAGGTCGCGACCGTTGACGCCCTCGAGTGAAACGACGCGCGGGTCAGCCTTCACGGTGTCGTGCAGCTGGTCGTGTCCGACGTCGACGGCATAGACCCTGATGGCGCCGCGTCCGAGCAGCACCTGGGTGAAACCACCGGTCGAGGAACCGAGGTCGAGACAAATCTTGCCACCGGGATCGATGCTGCCCGCGTCGAGGCCGGCCACCAGCTTCAGCGCCGCGCGCGAGACGTAGCGGGCAGCGGGATCGTCGAGCACGATCACATCGCCGGGGCCGACCTGCTGGTTCGGCTTGCTGGCGACGGCGCCGTTGACGGTCACCGTGCCGCGCAGGATGGCGTCGCGGGCGCGGGCCCGGCTGGGCAGGAGCCCGCGGGCCTCCAGCTCCTGGTCGAGCCGGGTGCGGCTCACGACGCGAGCAGCTTCCTGATCTTGGCCACGGCGGTATCCTTGGGCTCGCCATAGGCGATGGTGCCTTCGAACTGGCCGTCCTTGTTGATCAGGAACACGCTCGCGGTGTGGTTGACGAGATAGTAGCCGTCGGCGTCCGGCTCGGTCGTTTCCGACGCCACGCCGAACGAGGCCTTGGCATCGGCCGTCTGCTGGTCGTTGCCGACGAGGCCGATCGTGCCCGGGAACGAGCTCAGGTAGTCGGCGAGGACTTCCTTGGTGTCGCGCTTGGGATCGACGGTGACGAAGATGATGCGGAGCTGCTCGGGCGAAAGACCGAGCTCATCCTTCCAGACCGCCGATTCGGCGAGTGTCGTGGGGCAGACATCGGGGCAGTGGGTGTAGCCGAAGAAGACGAGGCTCGGCGTGCCCTTGAGGCTGGCCTCGGTGAAGGTCCCGCCCCCGGTCGACTCGAGCGCGAAGGGTTTGCCCGTCACCGCCAGCGGCGCCGTGGGCGGACGGAAGACGAAGAGCGCGGTCGCCCCGAGCGCAGCGAGGACGACCAGCGTCCACAGGATGATGCGGAAGCGCGCGAGCGCGGGAGAGGAAGAGGTGTCGGCCATGGTGAGAGGTCCCCGAACTTGGTGCCGCTTATACCGCCCCGCGGCATCGCAGGTGCGCGCAGCGTTGTCGCAGTCACCAAGGGTTGAAACGGCCGCTACTGCGGATCGAGCGGCTCGGTCCCGGTCGGCTGGCCGTTGCGCAGGGTGATCTTCTCGATGCGCATCTCGGCCTGCTTCAGCAGCGCCTCGCAGTGCCGCTTCAGCGCCTCGCCGCGCTCGTAGATGGCAATCGACTCGGCGAGCGGCGCCTGGCCGCTCTCGAGCTTGCCGACGATGGTCTCGAGCTCGCGCAACGCGGCCTCGAAGCTCATCGTCTTGATGTCGTCCTCGGCGGGGGAATCGGCCATTTCGCGGCTCCTCGTATTCGGCCCCGTTGCTAGCCCGCGCCCATCAACATTTCAACATGCGCGGCGACGCCCGTTGCGAGGCCCTCTCGGTCGTATCCCCCTTCGAGCATCGAGACGATGCGGCCGTCGCAGACCCGGTCGGCGACTTCCATGAGGCGGCCGGTGACCCAGGCGAAATCCTCGGGCCGCCAGTTGAGCCCGGCGAGAGGGTCCCGGTAGTCGGCATCGAAGCCGGCGGAGACGAGCAGGATATCGGGGTGGAAGGCCTCGAGGGCGGGCAGGATGTGGCCGTCATAGGCCTCGCGCATAGCCTCGGTGCCGGAGCCGGCGGCGAGCGCGACGTTCACGATGTTGCCGACGCCGGTGAAGCTCGGCGAGCCGGTGCCGGGATAGAGCGGCATCTGGTGGCTCGAGGCGTAGAAGACCGTCGGATCGTCCTTGAAGATGTCCTCGGTGCCGTTGCCGTGGTGGACATCGAAGTCGACGATCGCCACCCGCTCGGCGCCGAACTTGCGCTGCGCCTCGCGCGCAACCACGGCGATCGTGTTCACGAGGCAGAAGCCCATCGGCCGGTCGATCTCGGCATGGTGGCCCGGTGGCCGCACGGCGCAGAACGCGTTCCTCGCCTCGCCCAGCGCCACGGCCTCGAGGCCCGCGAGGCCCGCGCCCAACGCGGTCGCCGCCGCCTCGAGCGAGCGCGAGGAGATGAAAGTGTCCTCGTCGATCCGTCCGATCCCCTCGGCCGGGCGGGCGCGGGTCAGGATGCCCAGGTAGTCCTTGTCGTGCACCAGCTCGGCGAGGCTCAGGTCGGCCGACGGAGCATCGCGCCGGATCAGCCCGCTGAACCGCTCGCGGCTCAGTGCCTGCTCGACGGCGCGTATCCGTTCGGATCTCTCCGGATGGCCCGCAGGAGTGACGTGGCTCTCGAAATTGCGTTGGGAGAGGAGAAGGGTGGCCATGATCCGGGGAACTGTCGCTGCAAAGCCAGCTTGACGTTGCGCCAGCGAGCTTGTCAAACCTCGCGCCATGGCCAGCGCCGTCCATTCCCCTGCCGACCTCCCCGCCCTCGCCGCCCGCCTTCGCGCCGGCGAGCTCGTCGCCTTCCCCACGGAGACGGTCTACGGGCTGGGTGCGGACGCGACGAACTCGGATGCCGTGCTCAAGATCTACGAGACCAAGGGCCGGCCGCGCTTCAACCCGCTGATCGTACATGTCGCCGATCTCGGCATGGCCGAACAGCTGGTGGAAATCGGCCCCGTGGCCCGCGCGCTCGCCCGCTTCTGGCCGGGCCCGCTGACGCTCGTGCTGCCGCGGCGGGCGGAGGCCGGGCTCTCCGATATCGTCACCGCCGGGCTCGACACGGTCGGCATCCGCATCCCGGACCACCCGCTGGCACTCGAGTTGATCCGCGTCGCCGGACGCCCGCTCGCCGCGCCCTCGGCCAACCGCTCGGGCAAGCTCTCGCCCACCACGGCCGCACAGGTCGAGCGCGGTTTTGCCGGAGCGGTACCGGTGCTCGACGGCGGGCCGTCGCATTCGGGGGTGGAATCCACCATTCTCTCGGTCGACAGCGATGCCGTGGTCCAGCTCCGGGCCGGCGCGCTGCCGCGCGAGGAAATCGAGGCTGCGCTCGGCAGGCCGGTCGCCATCGCGGCGCATGATGCCAAGGTCGCGGCGCCGGGCATGCTGGCGAGCCACTACGCGCCCAATGCCACGCTGCGGCTCGACGCCGACAGGCCCGGTGACGGCGAGACCTATCTGGGCTTCGGCCCCGGCTGGGACGGGCCCAACCTCTCGCCGACGGGCGATTTGCGCGAAGCCGCGCGGAATCTCTTTTCCATGCTGCACCAGCTCGACGAAACCGCGAGCCGCATCGCCGTCGCGCCAATCCCCAACCTGGGACTGGGCGAGGCGATCAACGACCGGCTGAAGCGGGCGGCGGCGCCGCGGGATTAGTTGTCCCGCACCTTGTAGGGTTTCTGGTCGCGCCAGAAGCGCATCAGGCTCTCGAGGTCGGGGTCGCCGGTCTCGGGCAGGACGATCCGCAGCGTCACATAGAGGTCGCCCTTGCCGTGGAGGCCCTTGCCCTTGAGGCGCAGCGCCTTGGTCGTATTGACCGAAGCCGGCAGGTTGAGCTCGGCCGAACCATCAAGCGTGGGGACGCGGACCTTGCCGCCAAGCACAGCCTCATAGAGCGTGATCGGCACGTCGACCCGGAGGTCGCTGCCTTCGCGGCGGAACTGCTTGTGGCGCTCGAACTTGACGGTGACGATGGCGTCGCCGGGCGGGCCGCCCATGGGCGAGGCGTTGCCCTGGCCCTTGAGGCGGATCTGCTGGCCTTCCTCGACATCCTTGGGCAGCTTGACGTTGAGCGTCTTGCCGGTCGGCATGCGCAGCGGCACGCTGGCCGCCGTATGGGCTTCCTCCAGCGTCACGGTCGCCGTGGCATTGAGGTCTTCGCCGGCAAAGCTCGTGGTGCGGCTCGAATAGCCGCCGCTCGATGCGCCGCCACCGGTGAAGGGGTCCCAGCTCTGGCTGCCGGCGCCGCGGCCGCCGCCGCGCGGCTGCTGGCCGCCAAAGCCCGACATGAATTCCTTGAGGATGTCTTCGGCTGAGAAGCCTCCGGCGCCGGCCGCACCTGCGCCGGCACGGCCGCCACTGGTGCGGTTGAAGCCCGCAAAGCGTGGGTTGCCGTCGGCGTCGATCTCGCCGCGGTCGTAGCTCGCACGCTTCTCCTTGTCGGTGAGAAAGTCATAGGCAGACGAAATCTCCGCGAATTTCGCGTGAGCCTTCGGATCGTCCTGGTTCTGGTCGGGGTGATGCGCCTTGGCGAGCTTGCGATAGGCGGACTTCAGGTCCTTGTCGGTGACGGACCTCGGCACCCCGAGCACGGTATAGGGATCGCGCATCGGTTCCTTTTGGTTGGCGCGGGTTGGGATTTGCTTTCGCCCCCTGCCACATCCTATATGGCGACGCGCCCGGGCCTTGTCCAGATCGGTGCGCCAGCAGAGAGTCACCACGGGACCGAACCGCAAGGGTCGGCAAGTTTCCCGTCGGGCTTGAGGGGGTTAGCATGACGTCGACGACTTTGACCGAGCGCCTGTTCGACGATTCCGACACCGCGCCGATCGATCCCTGCTCGCTGTTCGAGGAGTGGTTCACGCTGGCCCAGGAGAGCGAGCCGAACGACCCCCACGCCATGGCTCTCGCCACCGTCGACGAGAACGGCATGCCCGACGTGCGCATGGTGCTGCTCAATGCCCGCGACGCGCGCGGCTATTGCTTCTTCACCAATTTCGAGAGCGACAAGGCGCGCGAACTGCTCGCCAACCCCAAGGCCGCCTTCGTCATGCACTGGAAGTCGCTGCGCCGGCAGATCCGCGTCCGCGGCCCGGTCGAGATCGTGCCCGATGGCGAGGCCGACGCCTATTTCGCGACCCGTGCACGGCTGAGCCAGATCGGCGCGCATGCCAGCAAGCAGTCGCGCCCGCTGGCCAACCGCTACACGCTGCTCGAGCGCGTCGAGACCCTGAAGAAGAGCTTCGGCGAGGACGAACCGGTGCAGCGCCCGCCCTACTGGTCGGGCTTCCGGCTCGTTCCCGAGGTCATGGAATTCTGGAAGGACGGCGCCAACCGCCTCCACGACCGCGTCCGCTTCACCCGCACCCTGCCCAACGGGCAATGGAAGCGGCAGCGCCTCTACCCGTAAGCTTGCTTCGCCGGCAGGAATACTTTCCGCCGCACCAACTGATTCGATCTCTATTGTAGATATTGCATGACCATGCAATCCTCACGCAGGGAGTGGCGCTGCGGTGGGGGCAAAATGGCAGCCGGGTTAAACGATTCCGCCGCGGCACCGGTGACTTTTACCGGGCCGCGCGATGAGTTCTTCGGTCGGCTGTTCGGCGGTTACCTGCTGATGCTGCCCACGCTCGGCGTCTATCGCTTCTGGGTTACGACGTTCAAGCGCAGGTTCTACTGGAGCCACACCGTCATTGATGGTGACCCGCTCGAATACACAGGAACGGCCCGGCAGTTGCTGGTCGGCTTCCTGCTTGCCATCGCGTTCTTTCTTCCAGCCTACATAGCCTTGTTTGTCCTCTCCTTGTTCGCGGGAGTAATCGGCGCGATCGGCTATGTTGTCGTGCTCGGCTGCCTGTGGTTCTTCGTCGGCTACGCGCAGTATCGCGGCCGGGACTTCCGCCTGTCGCGAACGCTCTGGCGCGGCATCCGTTTCGACCAGAAGGGCAGCGCGGTCGCATATGCGACCCGCAGGTTCCTGTGGTCCCTGCTCGTCGTGGTCACGCTCGGGCTGGCCTATCCGTTCATGTCGGCCAGCCTTTGGCGTTACCGCTACGCGAACACCTGGTTCGGCGACCGGCAGGTCAGTTTCGAGGGCACGTGGAGGACAATTGCCGGGCCCTTTTACCGCGCGTACGCGGTGGTGGCCGTTTCAGTCGGACTGGTAGTCGGACTGGGCGTGACGGGCAACCTGCGGGTGTTCGCGCTGGCACCGGTCGCGGTGATCGTCCTGGGCGGCCTGGCCCTCGTCTATTGGCGCTCGCGGGAAGCGACACGCATGTTCTCGGCAATCCGGCTCGGCCCGGCGCGCGTCGAGACCACGATCAAGGCCCGCTCCCTGTTCGGGCAGCACCTCGCGTTTGGCCTCGTCTGGCTGCTGCTGGTGATCGTGGCGTGGTTTGCGGGCTCGGCCATACTGGCTGTCGCGGGAGGCGCCGAGGGCACCCTGGCCGGTATCAGGTCAATTTCGACGAACGGCTGGGCCAGCGCCGCACTCGTTGTGGGCGGGTACGTCCTTACCGTCGGAGCCTTCTCGCTCCTCAGCGAAACCATCCTCGATTTCGGCTGGTGGAAGCTCGTTGCGGGCGGATCCTGGATCGTCAATGTCGAGAGCCTCGGCGATGTCCGCGCCATCGATGAGGACAGGTCGACGCTCGGCGAAGGTTTCGCCGACGCGCTCAATGTGGGGGCGTTCTGATGAATCCGCTGGCCCGCTACCATGACGGCAGGGTTTCCGCAGCGAGGGACGTCACCTTCGCCATCACCCGGGACACCGCTACGCCCGCGATCATCATCGCCGATGGCCAAACGCATGACGTGATCGACCGCTGGCCGATCGACGACGTGTTCGAGGTCCACGGCCTCGCCAACCGGCTGCGGCTGGGCGCCAGAGGCCGCCCCGATGGCGCACGGCTCAGCCTGACGGGAGCGCCGCTGGTCGAGGCAACCCGAAAGCTCCTGCCAGCGCTGAAGAACCAGCAGGCGAACGAACGACGCGAGCAACGCCGGCTCATCGGCATCGCATCGGGCGCGCTCTTCTCCCTGGTTGCCGCCTACGTCTTCGGCATACCGCTTCTCGCCCGTGCCCTCGTTCCGTCCATACCGCCGGAATGGGAGTCGCAGCTGGGCGAGGCGACGCTTGCACAGATCGACCAGATCATCGGCTACCAGGGACAGGTCACATTCTGCGACGAAGATCCTGATAGCCTCGCCAACCGAGCGATCGATCGCTTCGCGAGGACAGTCCTCGCCGACGCCGGGTCACCCTTCACCCCCGACGTCAAGGTCGTCGCCGCGTACATTCCCAATGCCTTCGCACTGCCCGGAGGGCACAGCTACTATTTCTCGGCGCTGCTCGAGCAGACCGAAACCGCGGACGAGTTCGCCGGGGTGCTGGCGCACGAGCTCGGCCATGTCCACCATCGGCACGGCCTCGACGGGCTGATCTCCACCTCCGCCACGGGCCTCCTCGTCGGGTTCGTGCTGGGCGACATGACCGGGCTATCGGTCGCCGGCGGCCTCGGGGCGGCCCTCATCGACACCCGTTTCTCACGTGAAGCCGAGCACGAGGCCGATGCCTTCGCCGGCGCTGTCGGGGCGCGATACGGCTTCGACCCGGCTGCGCTCGCGACGCTGATAGAGCGGGTCGCCGGCGACAACGAGGCCGGACGGTTCTTCCAGGTGTTCAGCACCCACCCGCTGACGGTGGAACGGCGGGTGGCGCTCGAACAGCTCCCCAAGCCGCCGCCGGGGTTGCGCGCCTTCGGCGACGAGGAGTGGACCGCGATCAAGCTGATGTGCGACCGGTTCAGTTGACCGTTTGCCCGTGAAGCCGAGCCGGCCCTCACCGGGATCCCGCCACGCTCCTAACAGCTTTCTTCGCGCTGGCTTTGCGTGAAGGGCCCCGGCATGGTTATGGCTAGTGCCGAGTGAAATCGGGCTGCAATGCGTATCCTTATCCGCACTTCGAAATGGGCGATCTGGGCCCGCCGACTGGGGAGCCTCGCGGTCCCCCTGACCATCATCCCGGTGTTCATGCACCGGGCGCAGATGGTTTCGTCGGGCGATTTCGCCGTGATCGAGGCCGTGGCCGCGGGCCTTGCGACGCTGGCGGTGATCCTGGCGCTCGGCGCCTTCGTTCGCCTGTGGATCACGGGCGACCGCGGCTGGGGGCGGGCCGTGTGGGGTCTCGTCTTCGGCGGGCTGTGCCTGCTGCCCTTCGCCTGGCTGGCCACCGAAGCTGCGCGCTATCCCCTCGTCAACGAGGTCAGCACGGACATCTTCGACCCGCTGACGCTGTCCTCGCCCATCCGCGTCGCCCCCACCAGTGCGGCACTGCGCGAGAAGACCGCCGCCACCTTCCCCAATGCCCGTACGCGCTCCTATCCGGTGGACGCGACCGACATGTTCACAATCGTCGCCGACCTCGTGACGGCGCGCGGCTGGGAGGTGCGGATGCGCCGGGCCCCGCCCACGGCCCTCGATTCCGGCCAGCTCAATGCCATCGCCGTGTCGCTGCTGGGGTGGCGCGACGAGGTGGCGATTCGCGTGACCGGCACTTCGCAGGGCTCGGTCATCGACATGCGCTCGGTGCCGCTGAGCGGGGGCCACGATTTCGGCGAGAACGGGCGGCGCGTCGAGGAATTCCTGCTCGCACTCGACCAGAAGATCACCCTCACCCTGCGCGACACGCCGCAGACGGCCGCCCCGGCCGACAGCGAAACCCCGCCGACCCCGGCAGCGGACGAGGATGACGACTAGGGGTTCGAGGGAAACAGCCTCATCCCCATGACGCCGTAGGTGGCCCCGATGAGCCCGCGATCGGCGAGATACTCGGCGTGGGCCTGCAGCGTCATCAGCGCCGCACCGTGAAGGGGCTGGGGCAGATCGGGATAGATGGGCTTGAGCAGGTCGCCGACCTTGCGCGCCCCGAGCCCGACGGCCTCGATCACCTGCCGGTTGCGCTCCTGCCGGTGCGCGAGGAGCGCGCTGGCATAGTCGGGCCCGTTCTCGATCAGGCCGCCATGTGCCGGCACATAGCGGGTGTAGCCGAGCCCGATTACCCTTTCGAGCGAGCGCAGATAGTCGGCCATCGAGCCGTCGGGGACCGAGACCAGCGTCGAGTTCCACCCCATGATGTGGTCGCCCGTGAGCAGCAGGGATGTCCCCTCGAGGCCGAAGGCGAGATGGTTGGCGCAGTGCCCGGGGGTCGCGACGACCTCGACCGGCACCCCGCCGACCATCAGGCGTTCGCCGTCGACGAGCACGCGGTCGGGCTCGAGGCGGAAGTCGCTGTCGGTGCCGACCGGGTTGATCTCGAACAGGCGCGCCGGCCGGCTCAGCCGATGCTTGCCGCCCGACCAGACCGGCGCACCGGTGGCCGCCTTCAGCGCCGGCACGAGGGCTGTGTGGTCGCGATGGGTATGGGTCAGGATGATGGCTTCGACCGGTCGGCCGGCTATGGCGGCGAGGAGCGCCTCGAGGTGGGTTTCGTCCTCCGGCCCCGGATCGACCACGGCGACGCTGTCGGTGCCAACGAGGAAGCTGTTGGTGCCCTTGAAGGTGTAGGGGCCGGCATTGGGCGCAGTGACACGGACGAGCCCCGGGGCAAGCTCGACCGGCAGTCCCGTCCGGGCCTCGAACTCGGTGTTGAAGCGCAGTACCGGCGGCGGGGCAGCCATTGCGCTCTCCGAAGCGACCGAATAGTAAAGGGCCCTGGAAAATCTCCTCTTGCTGAAGGATTGGCAATGGCCTTGACGCTCACCACGCCAAACACGGTTCTCGGCGTGCTTTCGCCCAAGTCGCAGTCGGCGCGCCTCGCCCTCAACATCGTCACCGTGGTGCTGGGCTCGCTGGTCCTGGCGCTGTCGGCCAAGGTCAGCGTACCGGTCATGCCGGTGCCCGTGACGCTGACGACCCTCGCCGTCGCCGCCCTCGCTGCCGGGTTCGGCTGGCGCATCGGCGTCGCGACCGTGGCGCTCTATATCGCCCAGGGCCTTGCGGGCCTGCCGGTCTTCGCCACGGGCGGCGGCCTCGACTACATCCTGCGCCCGTCCTTCGGCTTCATCCTCGGCTACCTGCCGATGGCCTACATCATCGGCCGCGCCGCCGACATGGGCGCCTCGCGCCGAATCGTGCTGCTTTTCGGCGCGATGCTCCTTGGCGATGCGGTGGCCTTCGCCTTCGGCTTCACCTGGCTGCTGGTGGTCGCCAACGTGATCATGCAGACCGGGGCGGCGCTGCCGTCCTGGCTCGATGCGACCAACCTCATCGCCACGGCCTGGAACGGCGCCGTTGCCCCGTTCATCGTGTGGGACATCCTCAAGATGGGCTTCGCGGCGCTCTCGATCGTCGGCATCTGGAAGATCCTGCCCAAGAAGGCCTGACGGTCCGAACGACAGATGCGCAAAGGGCCGGTCCTCGACCGGCCCTTTCGCTTTGGCAGGCAAGAAAGTGGCGCGGCCGGAAGCGAGAGCCGCGCCAGTTGTGTCGGGGGCTGCTGGTTGTTAGTTCGTGAACACCGCGAGCGAGCCGTCGGCGGTGACGCCGATCGCAATCACGTCTTCCGCCGTCGCGTTGTTGGCTTCGAGCCAGCTCTCGAGCGACTGGTTGGCCGCCACGGCGGCCTGCAGGTCCTCGATTTCATCGGCATTGGCGCTGAGCGCCAGGTCGAAGGCAGCCTGGTTGCCGGAATCGATCCAGGCGGCCACATCATAGGCGGTCGCATCGGTGGCGGTGACGCCGGAGAGGCTTTTCGTGGTCCACACGCTAGCGTCGATCAGCGCGATGATCTGCCCAAGCTCGTCATCGGCGGTTAAGGACGCATCGGCCGAAGCATTGGCAGTGAGCGAAGCGGACGTGCTAACGGTGTCCGAAGGGCTGGCGGCCCCCATGCTGGCACCCGCCGAGAGGTCGGCGCCGACGCCAAGCGAGAGGCCACTTCCTTCCGCGGACGTGGATGCGCCGACACCGATGGAAGCACCGAGGCCGAGGTCGAGCGCCTGGGCGGGCGCGGACAGCGCCGTGAGGCAGGCAAGCGCTGCAGCGAGGGTTTGGGTTCTCATGACTATGGCTCCTTTGCAGTTCATGCGAATCGGAGTTTGGCGCCGCCGGGCTGACATGCCGGTGAGGACGCTGTCAGCAAACGGTCAGCCGCGCTGCGCTAGGAACGCCCGCATGTTCCGCCTGATTTCGTATCGCCTGGCGCCACTTGCGCTCTTTCTCTCACTCGCCGCCACCTCGCCGGCCGCCGCGCAGGGGCTGGGACTCGGCCTCGAGCTGGGCGGGGACGACGGCGCCGGCGTCAACCTCAACATCGGCGGCGAGAGCGCCACCGGGCTCGACGTGAACGTGGGCGGCGATGGTGACAGTGACAGAGGTCTCGGACTCGATCTCAACCTGGGAGGCGGCTCCGGCGGCAGGCTCGACTTCGACCTGGGCGAGGGCGCCGACACCCTGGCGCTGGGCCAGAAACAGGCCTCGGAGGCTGTCAGGCGGGGCCGGGCGCTGCCGCTCGAGGACATTCTCCTGCGCGCCAGGCTGCTCACCGATGGCGACATCATCGATGCCCGGCTGATCGCGGTGCAGGATGTGCTGCTCTACGAGGTCAAGGTGCTGGGCAAGGCGGGTGACGTGAGCGAGCTCTACTTCTATGCTCGCTCAGGGCTCCCCGTAGGCAACTGATCGCACCATGCGCGTACTTGTCGCCGAAGACGACCGCCGGATCGCCGAAGCGCTTGCCGCAGCCCTCAAGGCCGCGGGGTTCGTCGCCGAGATCGAGGCCGACGGCGAGGACGTCTGGCACCGCGGCGATACCGAGGATTTCGACGCCATCATCCTCGACCTTGGGCTGCCCACGCTCGATGGCCTCACCATTCTCAAGCGCTGGCGCAAGGCCGGGCGCACCGGCCCGGTGCTGATCCTCACCGCGCGCGGGCACTGGGAGGAGCGTGTCGAGGGCATCGAGGCGGGCGCCGACGACTATGTGGTCAAGCCCTTCCGCGTCGAGGAAGTGGTGGCGCGCGTCCGCGCCATCGTCCGGCGCTCGAGCGGCTTTGCTTCCTCGCGCGTCGAGGTCGACGACCTCGTGCTCGACACCCGGGCCATGCAGGTGAGCCGGGACGGCGTGCCGGTCAACCTCACGCCCCAGGAATACCGCCTGTTCGCCTATCTGGCGCACCAGCGCGGCCGCGTCGTGTCGCAGCTCGAGATCACCGAGCATCTCTATGCGCAGGACTTCGAGCGCGAATCCAACTCCGTCGAGGTGCTGGTGGGGCGGGTGCGCAAGCGCCTCGGCAACGACATCATCAAGACGCGGCGCGGCTTCGGCTACTACATGGGAATGCTGGAGGAATGAGGTCGCGTTCGCTGCGCCTCAGGCTCCTGGGCGGCGCGGCCCTCTGGATCGTCCTCGCCCTCGTCGTCGCCGGTATCGCCATCGGCTGGATGTTCACCGCCAATGTCGAGCGCTCGATGCGTGAGGAGCTGACGGCGAGCCTCAACCGGCTGGTGGCGCAGATCGATCCGGCGGCCGCCGAGCCGGTCGAGCCCGGCCCCTTGCCCGACCCGCACTACGACACGCCGCTTTCCGGCGCCTATTGGCAGATCGAGGACGTGGCGACGCTCGAGTCCTGGCGCTCGCGTTCGCTGTGGGACCATGTGCTCGACACACGCAACGCTGCCGCCCCGGGCGGGGTGGAGCGCTTCTCGACGATCGCCGGACCGGGCGGGCAATCGCTGTCGGCGATGGTGCGCGAGGTAAGTTTTAGCGCTTCCGCCGGCGGCACGCCGAAGCGGTTCCGCGTCACGCTGGCCGAGGACCGGGCCCTGCTGGACGAATCGATCCGCAAGTTCGGGGGCGACCTGCTGGTGGCGCTTGCGGTCCTCGGCGTGGCGCTGATCCTGGCGGCCTGGCTGCAGGTCCGGCTTGGCCTCAAGCCGCTCGAGAGCGTGCGCGAGGGCATCGGCGCAGTCCGCCGCGGCGCGACCCAGAGGCTCGCCTCGCACTATCCCGCCGAAGTGCTGCCGCTGGTGGGCGAGGTGAATGCCCTGCTCGAGCAGCAGCAGAAATCGATGGAGTTCGCCCGTGCCCGCGCCGCCGACCTCGCCCACGGCCTCAAGACGCCGCTCTCGGTGCTGCGCAATCTCGCGGCCGAGATGAAAGCGACCGGTGAAGCGGCGGCCGGCAACGAGGTGGACGAAATCGTCGGCGAGATGGACGACCGGGTCGAGTACCAGCTCCGCCTGTCACGGCTGCGCATGCGGACCCGTGCGCACCAGCTCTCCGCCTCGCTCAACGAGGCGGTGGACCGCACCGTCGCGGTGCTGAGCCGGACGCAGGAGGGCGAGGAGCTCGACTGGCGCATCGACGTCGCGCCCGAACTCAAGGTCGATATCGACCGCCACGACCTCATGGAGCTGGTCGGGGTCATTCTCGAGAATGCCGCCAAGTGGGGCAGGTCCGCGGTCACTGTCGAGGCAGTGGTGGCCGGGGCGTACGCCGAGCTCAGGATCGCCGACGACGGCCCGGGCCTGCCCGATGATCAGGCCGCCCGGCTCGGCGAACGGGGCCTGCGCCACGACGAAAGTCGCCGCGGGTCCGGCCTCGGCCTCGCCATTGCGCTCGAAGTGGTGGCGCTCAATGCCGGCAGCGTCCGGTTCGGCCGCGCCCCGGAGGGCGGTCTCGAGGCCATCGTGCGACTGCCGCTCGCCTAGGGTGCGGCCACCAGGTCGGGACAGGTCGTCACGTCGTACTTGGCTCCGGGCTGGCCCATCTCGGCAACGACGCGGGTGTCGTAATCCTCGCGGATGGTGCCGATCTCGTCCTCGCCCTTGCCTTCCGATTCGAGCATCATGTCGGCACGGGCGCCCAGGTCATTGGACCAGGCCTCGTACTGGTCGCCCTCGACGGTGTCGCCCGAATCATAGGCGTCAGTGGAGAGCCAGTAGAAGGCGCTGCCGCACCAGAGCAGGCGGTCAGTCGCCGCCGAGATCTCCTCGGCGACAGCCGTGGTGGCAAGCACGCCCAGCAATAGCCCCAGTGCAACCTTCAGCATGGCTCCTCAGGCGATGTCCCCCGCCACGATTCGCTTGACCCCTGCAGCATTCATATCGGCCCAGGCCTGGGCGAGCGAGCCCGATGTATCGATGGCCCGGCAGGCGTCCTCGATGACGTAAGTCTCGAAGCCCGCCGCCCGCGCGTCAACGGCGGTCCAGTTCACGCAGAAGTCGGTGGCGAGGCCGGCAATGAAGAGCCGCTTGATGCCGCGCTCCTTGAGGTAGCCTTCGAGACCGGTCCTCGTCTTGCGGTCGGCCTCCCGGAATCCGGAATAGGAATCGACCACGTCGTGATGGCCCTTGCGGATCACCAGCTGGTTGTGCGGCAGTTCGATATCCGGCGAGAACTGAGCGCCGTGGGTCTCCCAGACGCAGTGATCCGGCCAGAGCACCTGCGGGCCATAGGGCAATCCCATGATGTCGAAGGGCTTGGCGCCGGCATGGCTCGAGGCGAACGAGATGTGGCCCGGCGGATGCCAGTCCTGCGTCATGACGACGTTCTCGAAGCGGCGGCCCAGCCGGTTGATCGGAATGATGATCTCGTCCCCGCCGGCGACAGCGAGTTGTCCGCCGGGCAGGAAATCGTGCTGCAGGTCGACCACGAGCAGCAGGTCTTCGGAGCGGGGGGTAAAGGCCATAACGGGTCTGTCTTTCACTGGCCGATCAAGGCCGAACAATCCTGAAATGAAAAGGCGGCGTCCTCATGGGCCCGGGCGGAGCCATTGACGACGCGGCCGACGGAGTCTTCGAGGCGGGAGCGGTAGTCGGCGAGGGCCTGGTCGGAGTAGCCGGCCTCGAGGAAGATAGGGATGGCGCGATCGATCAGGCGCTTGCCGCCATCGGCGAATATCTCGGCGGACGCGAGTTTGCCGGCCGTGGCGTCAGGCGGAGCATCGCGCGTCATGAGCTCGAAGGCGGTGCCGCACCACAGGTCCATCTGCGCTTCCGCCGGCACCTCCTGGGCATAGGCCGCGAGCGGTACGAGCGTCAGGGCCAGGACGGCCGGCAAGAGTGCGAGGAACCTCAGCATGGTCGCGTTCCTTCGGTCGGCAACGAGCGCTCCTTAGACCATACGGCGCGCCTGACGGACAAGCGGCCACGCGGGGGGCCGCGCCTTCAGAACGTTTCTCTAACCACGCGACGATGCGGCCTTTGAGGCTTATGCGCCTAAAATGCTATCGAACCGTTCAGCGTCGCAGAAGCGGCGCGTTTTTTTGGGGGCTTATGTGAAGCATCTGTTCGTGGGTGGCGTCGCCGCCGCTCTTCTCCTCGCCTTGCCCGGCGTCGCGCTGGCCGAGGACCTGGAATTCGTTCTGACCAACAGTTCGTCCTATGCGGTGAAGGCCTTCTTCACCTCGCCGGCAGATATCGACACCTGGGAAGAGGACGTGTTCGGCGAGAATTACCTGCCGGCCGGCAACTATGTGAGCATCACGATCGGCGATGGCCGCGAGCAGTGCGTCTACGACATGAAATTCATCCTCGAGGACGATTCCGAGTTCATCGAGAAGGGCATCGACCTGTGCGAACTGGGCGAATACACGCTGTCCAACGCGCAGTGATCCGGCCTGCCTGACAGGCAAGTCTTCCGGTGGCGCCATGGGTCCATGCCCGCGCCGCCGGTCCAGTCCGGGCCCTGTCCCGGTGACACCAGCCTCGCGCCTTCGTGACTTTGTACGAGCACGGCGCTTGCAGGCCCAAATCACCCCTCCTATATAGCGCTCAAGGCCCGGCGACGGGTCAATTTCAGTGAGGGAGCCCGAACCCCGCGAGGGACTTTGAGAAACTGCCGTGAGGGGTTTCAAACGGGTTCGCCAGGAAAGAGGCAGTAGGTATGGGTAAAGTCATCGGTATCGACCTCGGTACGACAAACAGCTGCGTTGCGGTCATGGACGGCAGCACGCCCAAGGTCATCGAGAACGCGGAAGGCGCACGCACCACGCCCTCCATGGTTGCATTCACCAAGGACGGCGAGCGGCTCGTCGGCCAGCCGGCCAAGCGCCAGGCGGTGACCAATCCGGAAGGCACGCTGTTCGCGGTCAAGCGCCTGATCGGCCGCCGCTACAACGACCCCATGGTCGAGAAGGACAAGGGGCTGGTCCCCTTCAAGATCGTCAACGGCGACAATGGCGACGCCTGGGTCGAGGTCGACGGCAAGAAGTACTCGCCGTCCGAGATTTCGGCGATGATCCTCACCAAGATGAAGGAAACGGCCGAGTCGTACCTGGGCGAGAACGTCACCCAGGCGGTCATCACCGTTCCCGCCTATTTCAACGATTCCCAGCGTCAGGCCACCAAGGACGCCGGCAAGATCGCCGGTCTCGAGGTGCTGCGCATCATCAACGAGCCGACGGCGGCTGCGCTCGCCTACGGCCTCGACAAGAAGAACACCGGCACCATCGCGGTCTATGACCTTGGTGGCGGCACGTTCGACATTTCCGTGCTCGAGATCGGCGACGGCGTGTTCGAGGTGAAGTCGACCAATGGCGACACCTTCCTCGGCGGCGAAGACTTCGACATGCGCCTCGTCGACTATCTCGCCGACGAGTTCAAGAAGGATCAGGGCATCGACCTCAGGAGCGACAAGCTCGCCCTGCAGCGCCTGAAGGAAGCGGCCGAGAAGGCCAAGATCGAGCTTTCGAGCGCCACCCAGACCGAGATCAACCTGCCCTTCATCACGGCCGACGCCTCGGGTCCCAAGCACCTGACGCTGAAGCTCACCCGCGCCAAGCTCGAATCGCTGGTCGACGACCTGATCCAGCGGACGGTCGAGCCCTGCCGCCAGGCCCTCAAGGATGCCGGCGTCACCGCCGCGCAGATCGACGAGGTCGTTCTCGTCGGCGGCATGACCCGCATGCCCAAGGTCGCCGAGACGGTGAAGAACTTCTTCGGCAAGGAGCCCCACAAGGGCGTGAACCCCGATGAAGTCGTGGCCATGGGCGCCGCCATCCAGGCCGGCGTGCTGCAGGGCGACGTCAAGGACGTGCTGCTGCTCGACGTCACCCCGCTGTCGCTCGGCATCGAGACGCTGGGTGGCGTGTTCACCCGCCTGATCGACCGCAACACCACGATCCCGACCAAGAAGAGCCAGGTCTTCTCGACCGCCGAGGACAACCAGAGCGCTGTGACCATCCGCGTGTTCCAGGGCGAGCGCGAGATGGCAGCCAACAACAAGCTGCTGGGCAACTTCGACCTCGCCGGCATCCCGCCGGCCCCGCGCGGCGTGCCGCAGATCGAAGTGACGTTCGACATCGACGCCAACGGCATCGTCAACGTCCACGCCAAGGACAAGGGCACCGGCAAGGAGCAGCAGATCCGCATCCAGGCCTCGGGTGGCCTGTCGGACGCCGATATCGAGCGCATGGTCAAGGAAGCCGAGGCCAATGCCGAGGCGGACAAGAAGAAGCGCGAGGCGGTCGAGGCCAAGAACCAAGCCGAATCGCTGATCCACTCGACCGAGAAGTCGCTCAAGGACTATGGCGACAAGGTCAGCGCCGAGGAGAAGGCCGCCATCGAGACCGCGATTGCGGACCTGCGCGGCGTGATCGACGGCGATGAGGCCGAGGTCATCAAGGAGAAGTCCGCGGCGCTGGCCGAGGCCTCCATGAAGCTCGGCGAGGCCATGTACAAGGCCAGCCAGGCCGAGGCGGAAGCCAAGGCCGAGGGCGGCGACCAGCCGGCCGACGACGACGTCGTCGACGCCGAGTTCGAAGAGGTCAAGGACGACAAGCGGTCGGCCTGATCCGGTTCGGACGAATCGAACAGGGCCCGGGAGCGATCCCGGGCCCTTTGCTTTTTGGCACCAGTGCCGCCCCTTCCCGCCGGACGCCGGTGCAGCATCCCCAGCTTCCGCAATCCCGCCACAGCTCCGCCCAACTCTCTTCACATCGGACGCTAAAGCTGATCGCGCTGAGGGGATGCTTGGGATTCGCTGGTAACGGCGTGCACCCGGCAGGGGCGGCGGCGGACCTCTGAGGCCATCAGGTCCGCCGTTTGGGGCGGCGGCTTCTTAGAAGGATATTGAATGTCATCGGTAGAGGTGAGGCGGTTTGCGCAGAACAGCGAACCGCACGCGGCGGCGCCAGCAGAGCTGCCTGCCGATCGGCTGGACGCCGACATGCGGCATGTCCTGACGGTGCTCGAATCGATGGGCGGCAAGCGCATCGAAGTCTGCAACTCGCCCGAAGCGCGGGCGCTGCCGACCCTCGACATGGCGCTGCGCCGGATCCTGCGCGACCAGATCGACGACATGGGCGTCAGCATGGAGATGCGGCTCATCGACGGGCATACCGGCGACCTCAGGGCCCGCATTTACCTGCCGCAGAACGACATCATCGTCGGTCCGCGACCGATGATCCTCTATTTCCACGGCGGCGGCTTCGTCCTCGGCGACGTCGACCAGTATGACGCGACCCCGCGGGCGCTTGCCGCGCGAACCGGGGCCCTCGTGGTCTCGGCCCACTACCGGAAGGCGCCGGAGCATCGTTTTCCCGCGGCGCACGAGGACGCCTGGGCGGCCTGGACGTGGCTCAACGAGCATGCCGCGGCGCTGGGCGGCGATCCGAAGCGGGCCGCGCTTGTCGGGGAGGGCTCGGGCGCCAATCTTGCCGTCAATGTCGCGCTGCGCGCCAAGCTCGAGGGGCAGGCCATGCCGCTCCACCTGGGGCTGGTGACGCCGATGGCGGCCATGCTGTTCGACCTGCCCTCGCATCTCGAGAACAAGGCGACCTTCCCCTATTCGACAGCGGCGCTCGAATGGGCGGCGCGCAAGCTCTTCCGCAAGAAGGACGAGGCCCATGACGTGCGCATGAACGTTGCCGGCCGCCTCGATCTCGACGGCCTGCCGCCGGCGACGATCATCCTCGCCGATGCCGATCCGCTCCGCTCGGAGGGCGAAGCGCTGGCCGATGCCATGCGCCGCTCGGGCGTCTGGGTCGACGAAACGCGCTACGAAGGCGTGACCCACGGTTTTTTTGGACTCTATCGGGTGGTCAACAAAGCCATGTTCGCGCACGGCCAGCTGAGCCGGAATCTGATAGCTGCCTTCGGCGGTTGACCGCATTGCGGGCTGCCGCGGTGGATAAGCAACACCACCATACTTCCCGAACCTGCACCGTTCGGTAGGATTGAAGCGATCTCAACCTATGGTAAGAGCGCGGAACAGTACTTATCTAGCCGGAATGCCTGGATTGGGCACTGGGCAGCTGGGATCGAGACGGATTGGCCAAACGCGACTTTTATGAAGTGCTCGGCGTACCTAAGGGTGCCGACGAAGCGGTGCTGAAAGGCGCCTACCGTAAGCTTGCCATGCAGTTCCACCCGGACCGCAATCCGGGCAATGCCGATGCCGAGCACAAGTTCAAGGAAATCTCCGAAGCCTACGACACGCTGAAGGACCCCCAGAAGCGCGCGGCCTACGACCGGTTCGGGCATGCGGCGTTCGAGAATGGCGGGGGCCGCGGCCCGGGCGGCTTCGGGCCGGAATTCACCTCGTCGATGTCCGATATCTTCGAGGACATCTTCGGCGACTTCATGGGCGGCGGTGGCCGCGGCCGCAGCGGCCAGTCACGCCTGCGCGGCTCGGACCTGCGCTACAACCTCGAGATCAGCCTCGAGGAGGCCTTCACCGGCCGCACCGTCGATATCGACGTGCCCACGCTCGCCGCCTGCGACACCTGCGAGGGCTCTGGCGCCAAGCCCGGCACCGGAATGTCGACCTGCCGGCACTGCAATGGCCAGGGCAAGGTGCGCGCGGCGCAGGGCTTTTTCACCATCGAGCGCACCTGCCCCATCTGTAACGGTCGCGGCCAGATCCTCGAGCAGGCCTGCACCGATTGCGGCGGCCAGGGTCGCCGCCAGCAGAACCGCACGCTGAGCGTCGATATCCCCAAGGGGATCGAGGACGGCACCCGCATCCGGCTCGCCAACGAAGGCGAGGCAGGGTTGCGCGGCGGACCGCCGGGCGATCTCTACATCTTCATCTCGATCAAGCCGCACGACCTGTTCCAGCGCGACGGCGCCGACCTCTACGCGCGCGTCCCCATCGCCATGACCACGGCGGCACTGGGCGGCGAGTTCGAGGTGCCGACGCTCGATGCATCGCGGGCCCGCGTGAAGGTCTCCTCGGGCACCCAGCCCGGCCAGCGCGTGCGGCTCAAGGGCAAGGGCATGCCGATCCTTCGTTCGAAGGATTTCGGCGACCTTTACGTCCAGCTCGACGTCGAGACGCCGCAGAACCTCAGCAAGCGCCAGCGCGAGCTGCTCGAGGAGTTCGAACGCGAATCGACCCGCGAGAACTCGCCGACCAGCGAGGGCTTCTTCGCCAAGCTGAAGAGCATCTTCGAGAACTAGGGCGAGGGCCCGCCGCCGGGCCATCCGCATTCTTCTCCCCGCCGGGGAGAGGATGGCGCGCAGTGCCGGATGAGGGGTTCTTCCACCAGCCCCGGCAAATCGGCTAGCGTTCGCGCCATGACCACTGAAGCGCCCTCCCCCAAGACTGCCATCACGCTCTGCGGTTCGCTCCGCAAGGAGTCGATCAACGAGCCGCTTCGCCGGTTGATGTCGAACAAGCTGCGCGAAGCCGGCGTCGAGGTCACCGACCTCGACCTGCGCGACTTCGACATGCCGATCTTCAATCAGGACATCGAGGAAACCGGCGAGACGCCGGAGGCAGCCAAGCGCCTCGCGGACATGTTCCGCAGCTACGACATCGTCTTCATCGCCTCGCCCGAGTACAACGGCGGCGTCACTCCGCTCATCGTCAACATGATCTCGTGGGTGAGCCGGCAGAAGCCGAACCCGTTCAAACACGCGATCTTCGGCATCGGCGGGGTGAGCGACGGCAAGTACGCCACCATCTTCGCGCTCTCGCACCTGCGCGATTCTCTCAGCAAGCTGGGCGCGCTGGTCGTGCCGACGCTGCTCGGCATCGGGCCCTACCCCGACGTCTTCGACGAGAATGGCGAGCCGAACGAAGCCAACATCAAGTGGAAGGTCGGCCAGACGGTGCGCGAGCTCACCCACTTCTCGCGCGGCGGCATCTGACGTGAGCTACGCGCTCTACATCACCCATCCGCAGGTTGTGCAGGACCCGGCCGTGCCGGTGCCGCGCTGGGGGCTCTCGTCGCTCGGCAGGTCACGTGCAGAACGATTCGCGAACCACCCGCTGGTCCGCGCCGCCACGAGGGTCGTCTCGAGCCCGGAAACCAAGGCTCTCGAGCTCGCGGCGATTCTCGGTACGGTGTCCGGCAAGCCTGTGGACAGCGGGGATAACTTTGCCGAGAACGACCGGACGAGCACCGGCTATGTCGGGCCCGACCGCTTCGAGCAGCTGGCCGACGCGTTCTTCGCGAGCCCGGACGATTCGGCGGAAGGCTGGGAAACCGCCCGGGCGGCGCAGCGTCGGATCACCGCCGCCTTCGAGGCCGCGCTGGCGAACCACGACCCATCCCTGCCCATCGCATTCGCCGGGCACGGCGCTGTCGGGACGCTCCTCAAATGCCAGCTCGGCGGCCGCGCCATTTCGCGCAACGAGGATCAGCGCCGGATCGGCGATCCCGGCGGCGGCAACGTCTTCGTCGTCCGCCTGTCGGACCGGGCGCTGCTCACCGACTGGCTGGCCATGGAAGTGCTACCGGACACAATCACCGGCCTCTAGCTCCCCTCCCCCTTGAGGGGAGGGGCTGGGGGTGGGGGTCCATCGGTGATCACCGCACCACCCCCTCCTCGATCCCTCCCCGGGGAGGGAGGCGGCCTAGCGACCCGGCGCCCACTCGGCGAGCCCGAACAGCTCCACTGCATCCTCGAGGGCGCTTTTCAGCCTGTCGAGGCGGGCGACGTCGTGCTCGATCTCGCGCAGGCGGACCGGACCGGCGGACGGGATCTTCGCGACGAGTTCCGCCCCCTTGTCGGTCAGCCCCACAAGACGCGCCCGCCTGTCATTGGGATCGGTGCGGACGGCGACGAGATCCATGCGGCGCAGTTCGTCGATCGACTGGCCGAGCGTCGCCGGATGCATCACGAGGGCCTTGCGCAGCGCCGCAAGCGGCAGCTGTGGTCGTTCGGCACAGATGCGCAGCACCTGCAGCTGCAGCCCGGTGATGCCGAAGCGCTTCTTCAGCTCGGCCTCGAATGCCGCCATCGCGCGCTCGAGCCGCACCCACGCGACGGTGGCGGAAAGCGCCTGCTGCTGCATGTAACCCCGACCGAATCCAGACGTCCTATGGCGCCATACTGAGTGCGGCCAGTCCGGCGTACAAGGCTTGACCGACCATGCCGACGCATGCAAAGAGCCCAAAAATCCGGAGACATCTGATGGCTGGCACGCTCATTGTGGCGCTCGATCTCGACACCCGAGACGAGGCCGAACGCTTGGTCGCGGACCTTGGCGACGCGGTCGATTTCTACAAGATCGGCTACCAGCTCTTCTACGGCGGCGACGGACTGAACCTCGGCAAGGCGCTGCTCGCCGCCGGCAAGCGCGTATTCTTCGACCTCAAGATGCTCGATATCGACAACACCGTCGAAAAGGGCGTCGGCGCCATCGCCAGGACCGGCGCCACCATGGTCACCGTCCACGCCTATCCCAAGACCATGCGTGCGGCAGCCAAGGCTGCGGCCGGGTCGGGGCTCACCGTGCTGGGCGTCACCGTGCTGACCTCGATGGACGACGCCGACCTGATCGAAGCCGGTTATGCCCGCGATGCGGCAGGCCTCGTGGCGCTGCGCGCCGAGCAGGCCCGGGCCGCGGGCATCGGGGGGATCGTGTGCTCACCTAACGAGGCGCAGATGGTCAGGGCCATCGTCGGACCGCAGCTCGATATCGTCACGCCGGGCATCCGCCCCTCCGGCAGCGCGCTGGGTGACCAGAAGCGCGTCATGGGGCCGGCCGAAGCCCTCGCAGCCGGCGCCAGTCACCTCGTTGTCGGACGGCCCATCACGGCCGCCGCCAATCCCCGGGCCTCCGCGCAGGCCATTCTTGCCGAAATGGCTGGTGGCACGCGGTTGGCTTGAGCCCCCGGCCTGCGCTATAGGCGTCGGTCAACAACGAGGGATCAGCATGTCGGACCTGAAGGTTGCAGTCGCCGGAGCGGGCGGACGCATGGGCGGCGCGAACATTCGCGCCATCGTTGCGACGCCGGGCCTCACCGTTCACTCCGCCTTCGATCGCAGCGGCGCGCCGCCGATCGGCAAGGATGCCGGCGAACTCGCGGGCGTCGATGCGCTGGGCGTCGCCATCACCGACAACGTCGAGGCAGCCCTTTCTGGCGCCGATGCGATCATCGACTTCACGGCCCCGGCCAATTCAGTCGCGCTCGCCAACGAGGCGGCGAAGCGCGGGCTGATCCACATCATCGGCACCACCGGGTGCAGCGAGGCCGACGACGCGGCGATCGCCGCTGCCGCAGCGAACGGCGCGCGCATCGTCAAGGACGGCAATTTCTCGCTCGGCGTCAACCTGCTGCTCGGCCTCGTCAGGCAGGCGGCGGCGGCGCTGCCGGACTTCGATATCGAGGTCCTCGAGATGCACCACAACAAGAAGGTGGATGCGCCCTCGGGCACGGCACTGATGTTGGGCAAAGCGGCGGCACGCGGCCGTAACGTCGACCTCAGGACGCATTCGGTTCGCGTTCGCGACGGCCATACCGGCGCGCGTGAAGCGGGCAGCATCGGCTTTGCGACGCTGCGCGGCGGCAACGTCATCGGCGAGCACAAGGTGATCCTCGCCGGGCCGGCCGAGCGGATCGAACTCACGCATATCGCCGACAATCGTGCGCTCTTTGCCGACGGCGCGATGCGAGCAGCGCTCTGGGCCCGCGACCAGCGGCCCGGCCTCTATTCCATGGCCGATGTGCTCGGCTTCAACTGAACCCAGGAAACTGTCGATGACCGGTACGCTGATCCTCGTGCGCCATGGCGAGAGCGAGTGGAACCTCAAGAACCTCTTCACCGGGTGGCGCAACCCGGACCTCACCGAGAAGGGAATCGGGGAGGCCAAGGCGACCGGCGAGCGGCTGAAGAAGGCCGGGCTCGTGCCCGACGTCTACTTCACCTCGGCGCTGCGCCGCGCCCAGCACACGCTCGACCTGATCCTCGACGAGCTCGGCATCACCGAGGTGACGATCACCCGTTCCAAGGCGCTCAACGAGCGCGACTATGGCGATCTCGCCGGCCTCAACAAGGACGATGCCCGCAAGAAGTGGGGTGAGGAACAGGTCCATGTCTGGCGCCGCTCCTTCGACGTGCCCCCGCCGGGCGGCGAGAGCCTCAAGGACACCGCGGCGCGCACGCTGCCCTATTTCGACAAGGAAATCCTGCCCCTGCTCAAGGCCGGCAAGACCGTCCTCGTCGCTGCCCATGGCAACTCGCTGCGCTCCATCGTCATGGCGATCGAAGGCCTGACGCCCGAGCAGATCCTGAAGCGCGAACTCGCGACGGGCGAGCCGGTGGTCTACAAGATCGGCGCGGACGGGAAGCTGGCGGGGACGGTGGCGGTCTAGGCGCAAGCCGATAGAGACGGCCCCCTCCCATCCTCCCCCATGAAGGGGTAGGTGCCGCATCCAGTATTTGGCACGATCCAGCCACAAGCTCGACTCTTCACCTCCCCCTTCATGGGGGAGGCCGGGAGGGGGCCGTCCGGCTCAGTGACGCACTGGCTAAGCCCCGACCACCCCACTCTCCCATCCCAGGATCGCGCGCTTCCGTGGCAGGCCCCAGTGGTAGCCGGTGAGCGCGCCGCTCGAACCCACCACGCGGTGGCAGGGGACGACGAAGCTGATCGGGTTCTTGCCCACGGCCGCGCCGACGGCGCGTGCTGCGGTGGGCTTGCCGATATGGTCGGCGACCTTCTGGTAGGTGGTCGCCTTGCCGACCGGAATCCTCAGCAACGTCTCCCAGACCTTGACCTCGAAGTCCGTGCCGATCAGCACCACGCGCACCGGCTCCTCGGCGTTCCAGCGACCGGGATCGAAGACACGAGCGGCGACGGGTGCCACCGCCTTGTCGTCGCGGCGATAACGGGCGTTGGGCCAGCGGTCGGCGAGGTCCTCGAAGGCTTCCTCGATGCTCATGCGCTCATCGGCGAAGCCGATGCCCGAGAGGCCATACTCCGTCATGGTCAGCACGGCGGTGCCGAACGGGGAGGGCGCGACGCCCCAGGTCATCTCGATGCCCTCGCCCCTGTTGCGATAGGCGCCGGGCGGCATGGCCTCGTGGGTGACGAAGAGATCATGCAGGCGCGAGGTCGATGAGAGGCCGACCTCATAGGTGGTGTCCAGAACGCTCTGGTTGTCTGCCAGCAGCTTCTTGGCGTGGTTGAGCGCCACGCACTGGGCGAAGCTCTTCGGGCTCAACCCGCACCAGCGGCGGAAGAGGTCGGTGAGCTGCCGCTCGGTCAGCCCGAGCGCACGGGCAAAGCGCGGCAGGTCGGTTTCATCGGGCAGCGTCTCGCTGAGATAGGCGATCGCGGCCTGGACGGTCTCGTAGTCCGAATTGGCGATGATGGTTTCATGCTTGCTCATGCGGACATAGATAGGCGCGCGCACCGGTCGAAGCGACCCGGATTTGACCGCGGGCCGGGACTTCATCGCATCTTCATCCCTTGGGCGCTATCTGCTAAAGCCCGCGCGCCACACAGGGACCTCACGCCATGCGCACCGCCGAGATTGCACGCAAGACCAACGAGACCGACATCACCGTGTCGGTGAATCTCGATGGTACCGGCAAGCATGACATGCAGACCGGCATCGGCTTTCTCGACCACATGCTCGACCAGCTGTCCAAGCACTCGCTGATCGACATGACGGTGCGCGCCAAGGGCGACCTGCATATCGACTTCCACCACACGGCCGAGGATGTCGGCATCGCGCTGGGTGAAGCGGTGAAAAAGGCGCTCGGCAACAAGAAGGGCATCCGCCGCTACGCCAGCTCGGACCTGCCGATGGACGGCACGCTGACCCGCGTCGCGCTCGACGTCTCGGGCCGGCCGTTCCTCGTGTGGAAGGTCGAGTTCACCCGCGACAAGGTGGGCGAGATGGATACCGAACTCTTCCGCGAGTGGTTCCAGGCCTTCGCGATGAATGCCGGGATCACGCTCCACGTCGAGACCTTCTACGGCGACAACAACCACCATATTGCCGAAAGCGCCTTCAAGGCGCTGGCCCGGGCGCTGCGCTCGGCCGTGGAGATCGATCCGCGGGCAGCGGATGCGATCCCATCGACCAAAGGCACGCTGTAACGCTCAGGGCTTCGGCCGGCCTTCGTCGTCCGTCTCCGTCCCGGGCAGCGGCATGACGTCCACCCTGCGGCGCCAGCATAACACCGGTCGCAACCTGCGACCGGTTCAAACTGTCGGAGCGGTCGGCAGGATCAGCTGAAGCCGTGCATGGCTGCGATGACCAGTACCGCGACGGTGAATACCGCTATGAAGCCGAGCAGCCCGGCCGCGAGCCAGCCCAGGAATATCGCCTGGCCGATATCACCATCGCTCGGGCTGGAACCGAGCCCATCAGTTGAATCGTGCGACATATGCCTCTCCTCATGGCTCCGGCGCCGAACGATGCTAGCAGCGGCTGGTTCCCCTGATCTTCCAACCGCCGAGGTTTTGCTCTAAGGCGAACCTCGATCAACGCCGATCCCTCCGAGGTTAACCCGTGACCCTCTACTCCGTCTACGAGCGCCGAAGCGATGAGCCCCTTGTGGTCTCAGATCGCTTCTCCTGGTCTGCAGCCCTGCTGCCGCCGGTGCATGCGCTCTTCCACGGGCTGTGGCTCATGCTGGCCCTGTGGGTCGTGGGAACGCTCGCCATCGCCGGCATTGGGCTCTTTGTCGGCGCCGAAGCCGGATTCTGGCTCTATGTCCTGTTTGCCGCCTTCCTCGGCTTCGAGGCTTCGACCTTCCTCCGCATCAAGACCGCCAAGGCCGGCGGCCAGTTCGGTGGCGACCTGATCGCCGCCGACGAGGACCTCGCATTGGTCGACTACCTGAAGCGGCGCGCCTCATGAGCACGGTTGCCATTATCGACTACGGCTCGGGCAACCTCCGCTCGGCCGCCAAGGCCTTCGAACGCGCCGCCCGCGAAACCGGGACCGGCGACGAGATCCTCGTCACCGACGATGTCGACAAGGTGCGCCGCGCCGACCGCATCGTGCTGCCGGGCGTCGGCGCCTTCGCCGATTGCCGCGCCGGGCTCGACGCCGTGACCGGCATGGTCGACGTGCTCGAAGAACGCGTCATCAAGGGCGGCACACCATTCCTCGGCATCTGCGTCGGCATGCAGCTGATGGCCAGCGAGGGCCGCGAGAAGACCATCACCAGGGGCCTCGGCTGGATTCCCGGCGCCGTGGTGCGGCTCGAGCCAAAAGGCGACCTCAAGGTGCCGCACATGGGCTGGAACACGCTTCGTTTCGAGCGCCAGCATCCGCTGCTCGCCGGCATCCCGGATGGTGAACGGGGCCTGCATGCCTATTTCGTCCACTCCTACCACCTCGCCACGGAACGTCCGGAGACGCTCGTCGCCGCGACCGAGTACGGCCAGCAGGTGACCGCCATCGTCGGTCGCGACAACATGCTGGGCACCCAGTTCCACCCCGAAAAGAGCCAGACCCTCGGCCTGACCCTCATCGGCAATTTCCTGAGGTGGACGCCATGATCCTCTTCCCCGCCATCGACCTGAAAGATGGCCAGTGCGTCCGGCTGAAGCTGGGCGACATGGAGCAGGCGACCGTCTTCAACGACAATCCCGCCGCGCAGGCGAAGTCGTTCGAAGACCAGGGCTTCGAGTACCTGCACGTCGTCGACCTCAACGGTGCCTTTGCCGGGCGTTCGGTGAACGGGGAGGCGGTGCAGGCCATCCTCGATGCCGTGGATTTCCCCGTCCAGCTCGGCGGCGGCATCCGCTCGATCGCCCATGTCGAGGACTGGCTCGGCCGCGGTCTCAGCCGCGTCATCCTCGGCACCGTCGCGGTGCGCGATCCGGCGCTGGTCAGGGAAGCGGCGAGGCTGTTCCCCGGCCGGGTCGCCGTCGGCATCGATGCGCGCGGCGGCAAGGTTGCCGTGGAAGGCTGGGCCGAGACATCGGAACTCAGCGCCATCGAGCTCGGCAAGCGCTTCGAAGGCGCGGGCGTCGCCGCCATCATTTATACCGACATCGACCGCGATGGCGTGCTGAAGGGCATCAACTGGCTATCGACGCTCGAACTGGCCAAGGCCGTGTCGATCCCGGTCATCGCCTCGGGCGGGCTCGCCTCGATGGACGACATCCGGACCATGACCGAACCCGAGTACCAGATCCTCGAAGGCGCCATCTCGGGCCGCGCGCTCTATGATGGCCGCATCGATCCGAGCGAGGCGCTGGCGCTGCTCAAGCAGGTGAGGGCAGCGTGACCGACCCAGCTGCCCGCCGCTTTCCCTGGTGGGTATACTGGGTCCTGCTGGCCCTCATTCTCGTCGTCGCGCTGCTGCCGGTCGTCCCGGTGGTCATCGCGGGCTCGATCGCCGAGGCCAATGGCTGCACGCTGCACGAGGGCTTCTCCAACCCCTGCATCGTCAACGGCTCCGACATGGGCAAGACCCTCTACGCCATGGGCGTCATGGGCTGGCTCATGATCGCAACCATCCCGCTGGGCGGCATGGCGATCATGGCGTGGCTCGTGATCCTCGTCATCCACCGGACCGTGTGGGGTCGCAGGCAGGCGGCCAAGCCATGACCATCCCGCGCTTTCCCTGGTGGCCCTATCTCGTCGCGCTGGCGCTGATCTTCATCGGGGCCATGGCGCCAATCGGGCTCACGGTCTACGCGGTCAACCGCGCCCAGGGCTATGGCTGCACGGCGACGGGCGGGTTGTTCGACCCGTGCATCGTCGAGGGTGTCGACAAGGCACCGGAGCTGCAGGCGATGGCCAACAGCTTCTGGTACGCTCTCTACTCCTGGCCCGCGGGCATCGTGGCGATGACGGTGTGGCTCCTGGTGCTGATGTGGCATCGGTCGCGCTGGAAGAAGAGGATGGGCTTTGATGGCTGAGCTCAAGAACAAGCCGGTGCTGGTTGGCAAGGTCGACCTGTGGTGGTACGGCATCGCGCTCCTTCCCATCCTGGCGCTGATCTATCTCGGCTTTTCGGGAATCCTCTCGCCCTTCATCGGCCTGCTCGGCCTGTTCGCCTTCTTCTTCTGGCTGTTCAGCCTGGTCTTCGCCATCGCGAGCAAGCTCAGGAAACGCCCCAAGGACCCGCGCCAATGACGCTCAAGACCCGCATCATTCCCTGCCTCGACGTCAAGGACGGGCGCGTTGTGAAGGGCGTGCAGTTCGTCGACCTGATCGATGCCGGCGATCCGGTCGAGGCCGCCATCGCCTACAATGCCGCCGGCGCGGACGAGCTCTGCTTCCTCGACATCACGGCGAGCTCGGAGAACCGCGACACGATCTTCGATGTCGTGGCGCGGACGGCCGAGCACTGCTTCATGCCGGTTACGGTCGGCGGCGGCGTGCGCCGGGTCGAGGATATCCGGAAGCTCCTGCTGGCCGGCGCCGACAAGGTCTCGATCAACACGGCCGCGGTGAACGACCCCGATTTCGTCGCCCGCGCTGCCGACAAGTTCGGCGACCAATGCATCGTCGTCTCGGTCGACGCCCGCCGGCGCCAGACCCAGGCGCCGGGGCAGCAGAACCGCGACGAATGGGAAATCTACACCCATGGCGGGCGCAACCCGACCGGGCTCGATGCGGTGGAGTTCGCCGCGAAGATGGTCGAGCGCGGCGCCGGCGAGCTGCTCGTCACCTCGATGGACCGAGACGGCACCAAGTCCGGCTTCGACCTCGAGCTGACCCGCGCCATTGCCGATTCCGTGCATGTGCCGGTGGTCGCCTCGGGTGGCGTCGGCTCGCTCGACGACCTCGTCGACGGGGTGAAGGTGGGTCACGCCTCGGCGGTGCTCGCCGCCTCGATCTTCCATTTCGGCACCTACACGGTAGCCGAGGCCAAGGACTACATGGAGCGCCACGGCATCCCGATGCGGCGCGACACCAACGCGGGAGCCTGACCTCATGAGTTTCACGCTCGAAGCGCTCGACGAGCGCCTTGCCCTGCGCGCCGCCGCCTCGCCCGAGGAGAGCTACACGGCCAAGCTGCTGGCTGCCGGGGTCGAGAAGGCAGCCAAGAAGTTCGGCGAGGAATCGGCCGAGCTGATCATCTCCTCGGTGACGCACGACAAGCCGGGCACGACGGCCGAGGCGGCGGACGTGCTCTACCACCTGCTCGTGGTGCTGCGCGCGGCCGGCGTCCCGCTCGCCGAGGTGATGACCGAGCTGGAGAAGCGCACGGCGCAATCCGGCCTCGAGGAGAAGGCCGCGCGCGGAAAGGCGAAGTCCTGATGGCGGACAAGCTCGAGCTCGCCCCCTATCACACCTTCACCAAGGCCGAGTGGAGCGGCTTCCGCGCCGACGAGCCGATGACGCTCGAGCCGGCCGACATCGAGCGGCTGCGCGCGCTCAACGACCCGATCTCGTTCACTGAGGCGGAGGAAATCTACCTTCCGCTCAGCCGGCTCATCTCGCTCTATGTCGAGGCGACGCAGGAACTGCATCGGGCATCGACCCGCTTCCTCGGCGCCGACGGGCGCAAGGTGCCCTACATCATCGGCGTCGCCGGCTCGGTGGCCGTGGGCAAGTCGACCACGTCGCGCATCCTGAGGGCTCTGCTCAGCCGCTGGCCCAGTTCGCCCAAGGTGGATCTCGTCACCACGGACGGCTTCCTCTTTCCCAATGCCCGGCTCGATCAGCTGAAGCTCGCCGACCGCAAGGGCTTTCCCGAAAGCTACGACCGCCCGGCGTTGATCCGCTTCCTCGCCGATATCAAGTCGGGCAAGCCCGAGGTGAAGGTGCCGGTCTATTCGCACCTCGTCTACGACGTGGTGCCGGGCCAGTTCGTCACCGTCGACCGGCCCGACATCCTGATCGTCGAGGGGCTCAACATCCTGCAGCCGGGCGAGTTGCCCAAATCGGGCAAGCCGATCCTGTTCGCCTCGGACTTCCTCGATTTCTCGATCTTCATCGATGCCGACGAGCAGGTCCTCACCACCTGGTTCATGGAACGCTTCCGGCGCCTGCGCCAGACGGCCTTCGCCGACCCCAAGAGCTTCTTCCACCGCTTCACCCAGATGAGCGCCGAGGAAGCCGAGGCCTTTGGCATGTGGGCCTGGAAGGAAATCAACCTGCCGAACCTGCGCGACAACATCCAGCCGACCCGCAGCCGGGCCGACCTGGTGCTGACCAAGGGCGCGAGCCACGCCATCGAGCGGGTGGCTTTGCGGAAGGTGTGAGTCCAGGCCCGAGCTGTGGCAGGATCTCCCCTTGATCCTCCACCGCAAGGCGGGGGAGGGGGACCACGCGAAGCGTGGTGGAGGGGGCGGCCAGATGCGCGGACCGACAATCACGCTGAAGCACGCCAAGCGCCTGCGTCGAGAAATGACGCTGCCGGAGGTCGTGCTTTGGCAGGACTTGCGTCGCAGGCAGCTATCGAAGCACTTTCGGCGCCAGCACCCAGTCGGACCGCATGTTCTGGATTTCTACTGTTCCGGCGCCAACGTGGCCGTGGAGGTAGACGGGGCAGCACATGATTTCGTCCAGCAAGCCCTGCACGACGAGCGGCGGGATGCCTGGCTCAGTCAACAGGGTGTCCGGGTACTGCGCTTCGCCGCCGCCGAGATACTTGACGATCGTTCGATTGAGGGTGTGCTGACGGCGATCCGACTGGCGCTGACAGGAGCGGAGTAGCCGGACGCACTTGGTCGCCCCCTCCACCACGCTTTGCGTGGTCCCCCTCCCCCGCTACGCGGTGGATGATCACGGAGAGATCTGAGCCTAAACCCCGATGCCCCTCTCGCGCGTCATCGCCGCGAGGTCCGCCACCGGGCGTGCGCCGATATGCGAGATCACCTCGCTCGCTGCGAGGCAGCCGGCCTGGAGCGCCGTGCGGAAATCGCGCTCACGGGCGACGGCGAGCAGGAACCCCGAGGCGAAGAGGTCGCCGGCGCCGGTGACATCGACCACCTCCGGCACGGCATAGGCCGGCACGGTGACGATCTCGCCGTTGTGGATGGCCATGGCGCCATCGGCGCCCATGGTGATCGCCGCGAGTTCGGCATCCTGCGCGATGGCCTGCACCGCACCGTGGAGGTCGCACTGGTAGAGCGACTTCAGCTCCTCGATGTTGCCGAACACGATATCCATGGTCTTGGACCGGATCAGGTCGAGAAACTCGTCGCGATAACGGTTGACGCAGAACGGGTCGGACAGCGTGAACGAGGCGGCCTTGTCGTGCTTGTGCGCGTAGTGAGCCGCCTGGACGAAGGCCTTCTTGGCCTCGGCCGGATCCCAGAGGAACCCTTCCATGTAGGTGATCGTCGCCGCGCCGATCTCGTCTTCCTTGATATCGGCGGTGGTCAGCTGATGGCAGGCGCCGAGATAGGTGTTCATCGTCCGCTCGCCGCTCGAGGAAAGCAGGATCATGGAGCGCGCCGTGGCCGGTCCGTCCTCGAGCCGCGACACGCCATAGTGGACGCCGATGCGCGTGAGGTCCTCGGCGAAGACGTCGCCGAGCGGGTCGTTGGCGACCTTGCCGACGAATGCTGCCCTGCCGCCCAGCGAGGCAACGCCGGCGGCGGTATTGGCCGAACTGCCACCCGAAATCTGGCGCTTGTCGGCCGGCATGCGTTCGTAGAGGTACTCGCTGCGCTCGGCGTCGACGAGGTGCATGATGCCCTCGGACAACCCTTCGCGCTCGAGGAAGCCGTGCTCGATGGGGGCGATGACGTCGACGATGGCATTGCCGATGGTCAACACGTCGAACCGGGCCTCGGCCATCGGCAATCCTTCACAGAAGTAGAGAAATTCGAGCCGCGCCGGACTTAGAGGAGATTTCCCCCTCGCGCAACGGAAAGTCAGGCCGGATGGGTGGTCCTGATCCGCTGAGCGGCGCGGCGCGTCAGGGCCCGGACCAGCGGGTCGGCATTGTCGATGGAGACGCCGAGCAGCTGGCCATCGAGCAGCAGCATGGAGAGACCGTGGACGAAGGCCCAGGCGCTGATCGCGGCCTCGCCCGGGCGCTCCGGGTCTTCCTTGGCGGCCGCGAGGGCAAGGCTGCCATAGGCAGCGTCGGCCGCGCGCCTCAGGTCGGGATCGCCGAACTGGCCCAACTCGGCCGAGAACATCAGCCGGTAGAGCCTTGGGTGGGCAAGCGCGAACTTCACATAGGCCTCGGCCATGGCGCCGAACTGCTCGTCCTCAGGCACGCCGTCCCGGGCGCCTTCCACCGCTTCGTGGAAGCGCTCGAAGCCGACGGCCGCCACCGCCTGGATCAGCGCCTGCTTGTCGCGGAAGTGACGATAGGGCGCTGCAGCCGAGACGCCGACGCGGCGCGCCAGCTCGCGCATGCCCACGGCCTCTGCTCCACCCTCAACCAGCATCTCGAGCGCCGCCTCGACCAGCGCCCGCTTGAGGTCGCCGTGATGGTAGCGATCCGTCGGCTCTGAAGTTGACATCGCTTACATCCCTGCCTATCTAGGTGTCATGCGAACAGTGTTAACATATTGCCTCGAAGTTTTCGAGGGAAGGAACACGACATGCTCGACCTGATTCTCGCCATCCTCCATCACCTCGCCGTCTTCGCCCTCGTCGGCATCTTCGCCGCCGAGTTCGCCCTGCTCCGGCCGGGCATCGAAGGCAGGCGCATCGGCCAGCTCGGCGCGGTCGACGCCGCCTACGGCGCTGCTGCCGGCACCGTTGTCGTCGTCGGTATCATCCGCGTGATCTTCGGCGCTTCGGGCTGGGAATACTATGCCGGCAACTGGGTATTCTGGGCCAAGATGGGTGCCTTCATCGCCATGGGCCTGGCTTCCATACCCGGCACCATCGCGGTGGCACGCTGGCGCCGTGCCGCGGGGAAGGACGCCGGCTATGTCCCGCCGGCCGGCGAGGTTGCCGGCGCGCGGCGCATGCTCTTCGTCCAGGCCGCCATCTTCATCTTCATCCCCAGCTTCGCCGCGGCACTGGCGCGGGGGTATGGGGCTTAGGCGTCACCTGCCTTTGGGCGCCGGCGTCTTGGGCTCGAACCGGCACCATTCGCGGATGACGCAGCGCCAGCACTCGGGCTTGCGCGCCTTGCATACATAGCGACCGTGCAGGATCAGCCAGTGATGGGCGTGGAGCAGGTACTGGTCGGGCACGACCTTCAGGAGCCCCCGCTCGACCGCGAGCGGGTTCGAGCCGGGAGCGAGGCCCGTCCGGTTGGCGACCCGGAACAGGTGGGTGTCGACTGCGATGGTCGGCTGGCTGAAGGCGATGTTGAGCACGACATTGGCGGTCTTCCGGCCGACGCCGGGCAGGCTCTCGAGCGCCTCGCGGTCCTCAGGCACCTTTGAATCGAAGTTCTCGATCAGTTGCTGGCTCAGCGCAAAGACGTTCTTCGCCTTGTTGCGGAAAAGCCCGATGGTCTTGATCCGCTGCTCGATGCCATCGACCCCGAGGGCCACCATCTTTTCCGGCGTATCGGCGAGCTGGAACAAACCCCGCGTCGCCTTGTTGACTCCGGCGTCGGTGGCCTGGGCGGAGAGCACCACGGCCACGAGGAGGGTGAAGGGATTGACGTATTCGAGTTCCCCCTTCGGTTCGGGGTTGGCTGCCGCAAAAGCGCCGAAAATCGCCTCGACATCTGCCGTAGGCAGCGGCTTCACTTTTTGCTGCGCCATTTCCGTCATCCCGAATCCCGGCTTATAGTGATGCCCAAGATGACGACGCAAACGCAAGCTAGGCCGCTCTTCGCGGCGAAGCTGACGCCCCACCGTTCGATGGGACGAAAGGGTGCTCGCGCCGTCATCGTATTGGTCGCGATCCTCGCGACCATTCCCGGCATTGTCTTCTTTTCCATGGGCGCCTGGCCCATCGTCGGCTTCATGGGCCTCGACGTTGCGCTCATCTGGTGGGCGATGAGCGCCAGCCAGCGCGACGGCAAGCGCTACGAAGAGGTGACGCTGTGGCCCGACCAGCTCGAGCTGAAGCAGGTCGACGGCGCCGGCAAGGAAACGCTCACGCGCTTCAATCCCTATTTCGTCAAGCTCGTCATAGACCGCGACTACAACGAGCGGACGGTGGCCCTCCACCTAAGAACCCGCGACCGCGACATGGTGCTGGGCTCGTTCCTCGACCAGGATGAGAAGGCGAGCTTCGCCAAGGCTTTCGGCACGGCGCTGAAGCGCGCCCGCGTGTAGCGCCCCCCTCGCCAAGCGCCGGAGTTTCCGGCATGGTCACTCCATGCCGATCGATACGTTCCTGCTAGCGCTCTCCACCTTCTTCGCCACGCTGGGGCCGGCAGATCTGCTGCTCGTCTTTGCGGCGCTGACCACCAAGAACACCCGGGCCGAGCGGCAGACGATGGCGCTGCGCGGCGTTCTCATCGCCACCGGCATCCTGCTCTTCTTCGCCGTCTTCGGCGAAGCCATGCTCCGCCTGTTCGGCGTTAGCCTGCCTTCGCTGAGGATCGCCGGCGGCATCCTGCTGCTGCTCATCTCGATCGACATGGTGTTCGCCCGCCATTCGGGCGGCACCGGCACGACGCCCGAGGAAGAAAACGAGGCGCAGGGCCGCGCCGACATCTCGGTCTTCCCGCTTGCCACTCCGCTGATCGCGGGGCCGGGCGCCATCAGCGCGGTGATCCTGCTCACCACCGGCACCAGCGGCTTCAACCTCGAATGGGTCGTGGTGGTGCTGGCCCTGCTCGCGATCCTCGGCCTCTGCTATGTCGTGATGCTGGTCGCGATTCCGATCCAGCGCCTGCTCGGCATTACCGGCCTTGCCGTGGTCAGCCGCGTCGTCGGCGTGCTGCTCGCGGCGCTCGCCGTGCAGTTCCTGCTCGATGGGCTGAGGACCAGCGGCCTCATTCCGGGGCTTCCCGCGGTCTAGCGCAAACAGGAAGGCCGCAGCTCAGCGCCACGGCCCCTATGGACTTGACCCGGCTGGCCAGAATTACTTCTTGGCCGCAGCGATGGTCGTCGCGCCGGCGGCCGGCTTGGCAGCGGCCTTGTCCTTCTTGGGTTTTTTGGCTTCCTTGGTCTTGCGCATCTGGCCCTTAGCCATGGTCTTCACCCTCCTCGCTTGTGGCTGGCCTCGCGCCAGCAATTCACATAGGGAAATCTAGTAGTTGCGCCAGGTCGTGACAAGTTGATGGCGAATCGAGCCGCCTCAACTCTACTTGAGACTACCACAACGGCCCTGCGGGCCGAGCCATTGCAGGTTGCGCGGGTCGCAGCCGGTCAACAGAAATTGCACCCACTCGCTCTCGCTGCCGTAGAAGGCGTTGCGGTCCACCTCGGTGCGGATGCCCGACATGGTGCCGGTCTGGGTCCACTGCCAGAACGTCCAGGGACGGTCGCCATAGCGCAGGTGCGGCTCGGCGGCGGTCGAGCGCAGCCAGAACGACGAGTCGAAGCGCTCGCCGGCGAGGATGTCGCGGTAGAAGTTCATGTCGGTGTAGATGATCGGCACCTTGCCGGTGTGCCGCTCCATCGCCGCCAGCATCACCCGCACCTTCTCGAGGATGTCGGCACGGTTGTGCTTGTTCTTGCAGCTCGAGTGGTTGTTCCACTCGAGGTCGAGCACCGGCGGCAGCGCATCGGGATCGTTGGGCACCTTCTTGGCGAACCAGGCGGCCTGCTCGGAAGCAAGGCTGCACCAGGTCATGAAGTGATAGGCGCCGCGCGCCATGCCCGCGGCCTGTGCCCCGCGCCAGTTGTCGTAGAAATTGGGGTCGATGTAGTCCTTGCCCTCGGTCGACTTGATGAAGACGAAGTGCATGCCGCCATTGCGCGCCGCGGCGAAATCGATGCGGCCCTGATAGCGCGCCACGTCCATGCCCTGGATGGGCAGGGCCCAGGCCCGCCGCACGCCCTCATGCGGATCATTGTCGCCGGGAATGCCACGATAGTCGTGTGTGGGCGAGCGCCCGCAGGCAGCGAGGAAAAGCATCAGCCCCACGGCCAACGCGGACTTGAGGAGAGTGGGCGTGGGGCGGACGGCAAGACGCATGCGCAACAAGGCCTTCGCAAGGAGTGAAAGCCTTTGATTCAACATGCGGTAATTAATGAAACCTTGCGCTAACCCTTTGTTATTCCAGCATGGTTAACGGCGCGGCCGGGTTGCGCAACACGACTGCATCTGTTCCCGAAACGTTCTTGCCACATAAGTAAATCTCCTGATACCGTCGCGGCGGAGCTTGGGGGCTTGTCATGGTCACGCGGGTCGCGACCGTCGCGTTTCAGGGTATCGAGGCGGTGCCGGTGGACGTGCAGGTGCAGATCGCGCCCGGCATGCCGAAGTTCCTGTTGGTCGGCCTGCCGGACAAGGCGGTCAAGGAATCGAGCGAGCGCGTCCATGCCGCGCTCTATGCCTCCGGGCTCAGCCTGCCGCCCAAGCGCATCACGGTAAACCTCGCCCCGGCGGACCTGCCCAAGGAAGGCAGCCACTACGACCTGCCCATCGCGCTCGGGCTGATGGCGGCCATCGGCGCCATCCCGTCGGATTCGCTCGAAGGCTACGTGGCGCTCGGCGAGCTCGGGCTAGACGGCCGCCTTGCGCCGACGGCCGGGGTGCTTCCGGCCGCCATCGCGGCGCTGTCGCGCGATATGGGCATCATCTGCGCCGAGCCCTCGGGACCGGAAGCCGCGTGGGCCGGCAACGACCTCGAGATCATCGCGCCGCAGAACCTGCTGGCACTCGTCAACCATCTCGGCGGCTACCAGCTCTGCGCCCGCCCGCAAACGCGTCGGCGGCCCGATCCGGGCGCACTGCCCGATCTCGCCGATGTGCGCGGGCAGGAAGTCGCGCGCCGCGCCCTCGAGGTTGCCGCGGCCGGTGGCCATAACCTGTTGATGATCGGCCCGCCGGGCGCCGGCAAATCCATGCTCGCGGCGCGCCTCCCCTCGATCCTGCCACCCCTCAACCCGCGCGAGCTGCTGGACGTGTCGATGATCCAGTCGATCGCCGGTGAGCTGGCCGACGGCGCCCTCAGCGATCGGCGGCCCTTCCGCGCGCCGCACCACTCGGCCTCGATGGCGGCACTGGTCGGCGGCGGGCTGCGGGTGCGACCGGGCGAAGCCAGCCTCGCCCACAATGGCGTGCTCTTTCTCGACGAGTTGCCGGAGTTCCAGCCGTCTGTCCTCGACAGCCTGCGCCAACCGCTGGAATCGGGGGAGACGGTGATCGCCCGCGCCAATGCGCATGTCACCTTCCCGGCCCGCTTCCAGCTCGTTGCGGCCATGAACCCCTGCAAATGCGGTCTCGCCGGCACGCCGGGCCACACCTGCAAGCGCGGCGACCGCTGTGCCGCAGACTACCAGGGCCGAGTCTCCGGCCCCTTCCTCGACCGCATCGACCTCAGGATCGACGTTCCCGCCGTTTCCGCCGCCGACATGATCGGCCCCGCGACGGCCGAACCATCGGCCAGCGTGGCCGAGCGGGTCGAGAAGGCGCGGGAACGCCAGCGGGAGCGCTACATCGAGGCGGGCCAGCCCGATGTCTTCACCAACGCCGCCGCCGGCCCGTCGCTGATCGAAAAGCTCGTCAACCCGGACAAGGAAAGCCAGACCCTGCTGCTGCAGGCCGCCGAGCGCTTCAACCTCTCGGCCCGCGCCTACCACCGCGTGCTGAAGGTGGCGCGTACCCTCGCCGACCTCGCCGGGGCCGAAAAGGTCGCCCGCCCGCACCTCGCCGAAGCCCTGAGCTACCGGCTGAACTTGGCGCCGGCCTAGCTCTGCGCTTGCCATACCTAGCACAGCTAGGTATACGGACACCTAGCGACACTAGGTATTGGCAATGGCTGGCCCCAAGAATCCTCCGTTCCTCAACGGCGTCCCCGAACTGCTGGTGCTGCAATGCCTGCGCGAGCGGCCGATGTACGGCTACGAACTGGTGCAGGCGATCCGCGCGGCCACCGGCGAGCATGTCGTCCTCGCCGAGGGCGTGGTTTATCCCGTGCTGCACATGCTGGAGCGTGAGGGCGCGCTTTCCACCGAACGCCAGACCGTCAACGGCCGCAGCCGCATCTACTACGCGCTGACCGAACAGGGGGGCACGCGTCTCGCCGACCTTGCCGACACCTGGCGGCAGCTCACCACAGTCATAGCCGGAGTACTCGGGGAGCCGCGCCATGCGTGACCCCCATTCGGCCCTCGGCGAAGAGCTGCTACGAGCCGGCATTTCGCCCGCCCGTGTCGCCCGCTACACCGCCGAGCTCGACGAGCATCTCGCCGACCTCACCGACGAACTCGCCGCCACCGGCCTGTCACCGACCGAAGCGCGTGCCGCAGCTCTGTCACGCCTCGGCGATCACAAAACCCTCGCGGTTTCGATGCTGAGCCAACCAGGCCTCAGGTCGCTGCCGAGCCGTGTGCCGGCGCTGACCTGGCTGATGCTGCCGCTGCTGGCCCAGCTCGGCGTCATCGCGCTGCTCGCCGTGCTGCTGGTTGCCGCCGGCCGGCATGGCCTTGCGCCGATGGGGCCTGCGATCGTCGGCCCGCTGCTGCTGCTCGCGCCGCTCGTCATCGCCTGGAGCATCGCTGCCAGTGCCCTCCGCCGACGGGCCGGCGTCGGCTGGCCGCTGGCCGGCATGCTCGCGACGCTCGTTGCCGCGACGGCGCTCGATCTCGCGATCGGCCCGGATGCCGTGGCGGTCAGCCTCGGCGGTCCCGCGCCGGACGTGTTGGCGCTCTATGCGCTCGCCACCATCGCCCCGTTCCTGCTGCTCCACCGCCACCTCAGAGTTCGCTGATGCATCGCCTCATCGCTGCCTGCATTGCGGCTCTTGCCGCCACCCCTGCGCTCGCCCAGACGGAACATCGCGTGCTGCCCCGCCCCGATGGCAGCTCCATCGCATTCTCGGTCGATACGCCGGCGGGCAAGCCGGACGGCATCCTGGTGCTCGCCCAGGGGTCCGGCTGCCAGCCGACGACCGCCAACGCCAACTTCGCCGTCATGCGACAAGCCTTCCCGCGCTACGTCACGGTCATGGTCGAGAAATACGGCATCGCATCGGACGCCGTCATCGCCGACGGCTTCACCGATTGCCCAGCGGCCTTTCATGCCGGCCATACCGTGGCCCAGCGCGTTGCGGACTATGTCAGCGTGCTCGACAGCCTGAAGCGCAGGCCGGACACACCGCTGGTGCTGTTCGGAGGGTCCGAGGGTGGGCTCGCCGTTGCCATGCTGGCCGAGCAGGCGGCCCCCACCGCCACGATCCTTCTCTCCTCGGCCACTGGCATCCCGTTCGCCGACATGGTGCTGAGCACCGTGCCGCCCGAAGGCCACGGGTCCATCAGGGCCGGCTTCGCCGCCGCCCGTTCCGACCCGCAGGGCAGGACGCTGTTCGCCGGCTCATCGCATCGCTTCTGGGCCGATATCCTCGATCGCATCCCGGCCGACTACATGGCACGCAGCGACACGCAGTTCCTCATCGTGCAGGGTGACCGGGACACCTCGTCGCCGGTGGCGGCGGCGCGCGCCACCACCGATCGCTTCGCGACGGCCGGCAAGTGCAACCTGACCTACTGGGAGTTTCCGGCCCTCGATCACGGGATGGAGGCGCCCAATGGCACGTCGCATCTCGCCGATATCGCCGAGGCGATCGCCGGCTGGGTTGCCGGCATCGGTCCCGACACCGGCACGTGTTGAGGATAACGTCAGCGGCGACGAGGCTTGCGAGCGCTCTGCATTCCCCATAACTCTTCTTGCCGCAACGCCTTTCTCGACCTGGCAACGAGCTAACCCATGCGTCTCAGCGGCAAGCTTTCGCAGTGGAACGATGCACGCGGGTTCGGCTTCATCGCCGGCGCCGACGGCGAACGCTATTTCGTGCACATCAGCGCCATTGACCGCATCGCCACCCGGCCGCGCGACGGCGATGCGGTGACGTTCCTGGCCGGCCGAGGCTCCGATGGCCGGCCGGCCGCCAAGTCGGTGAAGATCGATGGCGCCAACCCCTTCGACCGCGAGGTGCTCCGCCGCGGCGCTCCACCCGTCGCGAGGCCGCGTCCAGGCTGGCGTGCGGTCGTGGCCGGCCTCTTCGCGCTTTTGCTGGCGGTTGCGGTCTTCCGCGGAACCGCCTCGCTGTGGCTGGTCGGGATCTACGCGGTGATGGGCGTCGTCTCGTTCGCCCTCTACGGGTCCGACAAGGCCGCGGCGGAAGCCAGACGCTGGCGCACCTCGGAGGCGAGGCTGCTGGCGGCGGACCTCTTCTGCGGCGTCATCGGCGGCCTCCTCGCCCAGGAGGTCTTCCGCCACAAGACGCGCAAGCCGACGTTCATCTTCGCGACGGCGATCGTCGGAAGCGTTCACGCGCTGTGGCTCGTGGGTCTGGCCACCGGTCTCATCAGCGCCGAGGAAATGCTGTCCCTGGCCCGCCCCCTCTTCGGAGCCGCCTAAACTCAGGCACCCCGCAGCGCCTACGAAATCCGCCGATAGCCTCCGCGCACCCCGCCGGGGCTCAGTACCAGCTGCCACAGGTGCATGTTGCGGGCCCGGAACATGGCAGCGAAGACCTGCAGGTAGAAGCGCCACATGCGCCAGAACCGGTCGCCGTATTTGTCCCTGAGGCTCGGCCAGGCGGCGTCGAACCTGGCCCACCAGGCCATCAGCGTCCGGTCGTAGTCGGCGCCGAAATTGTGCCAGTCCTCCAGCACGAAGACGCGCTCGCTGGCGCTGGCGATCTGCTTGATCGAGGGGAGCAGACCGTTGGGAAAGATGTACTTTTCCGTCCACGGGTCGCCGTGGGTCGAGGTGAAGTTGTTGCCGATGGTGTGGAGCAGGAACAGCCCGTCCGGCTTCAGCAGCGAGCGCACCTTGCGGAAGTAGGCGTCGTAGTTCTTGTAGCCGACATGCTCGAACATGCCGATCGAGATCACCCGGTCGAACTCGCCGTCGAGCGCCATGTAGTCCATGAGCCGAGTCTCGATCGGGAGCGTGCCCTTCATCTGCTCGGCGTAGGCCGCCTGCTCCTTCGAGATGGTGACGCCGATGCCCTCGATGCCATAGCGCTCGGCGGCGAACTTGAGGAACCCGCCCCAGCCCGAGCCGATGTCGAGCACCCTCATGCCCGGCCGGAGGCCGACCTTTCGGCAGATGAGGTCGAGCTTGGCCTCCTGCGCCGCGTCGAGGTCGGTGGCCTCGGCCCAGTAGCCGCAGGAATAGATCATGCGGCTGTCGAGCATGGCGGCGTAGAGGTCGTTGCCGATATCGTAGTGCTTCTCGCCCACCTCGCCGACGCGGCTGCGGGCGCGGTTGAAGAGCCGCCCGCGGACGACGCTGATGGCCAGTCCCAGGTCCGGCTTCAGGTGGGCGTAGATGTCGTACTCGAGGAGCCGGTAGACGAACTCGTCCAGCGCGTCGGTGTCGAACCAGCCGTCCATGTAGGCTTCGCCGAAGCCCAGCGTGCCATGGCTGATGACCCGGCCCCACAGCCGGTCGTCATGCACGGTCACGTCGAAAGACCGGCTGCCGCCGAGTTCGATGCCCGCATCGGCAAGGATCTGGGAGAAATACGCCTTGGGCCCGGTGCTCATGACACACTCCGGATTTCGCTAGCATACTAGCAAATGCTAACGCCGCCCGCCGCGCCCTGGCAAGTACCCGCCCCCCGCAACCCGCTGTTTCAGCGCGCGAATGCCTCGAACGGGTTGGTCACCGTGAGCTGCCGGATGGCTGCCTCGTCGACACCCCGCGCGCGCAGCAGCGGCAGCATCACATCGCTCAGGTGCGTGTAGGGCAGCGGCTCGCCGCCACCGGGCTTGCCCGGATCGTACCAGCCGCGATCATGGCTGAGGAGCAGCTGGTCGCCCCTGCCGGCCTCCAGCACCTTGACGATCAGCGGCGCCAACTCCTCGTCGTCGACCCAGCCGATATTGTCGTACTCGATCCAGGCGCCGCGCTCGGCCACCGCGAGGTTGAGGCCGAAGTCCTTCTCGGCCTGGGTGTGGATGGAGATGAAGCGGTCGGCGCGATAGCCCTCGGCTTCGATGATGTCGAGCTGGTCCATCACCACCCGGCCCATGATCGTGTGGCTGCCTATCACGGCGCCCGTGCGCTTCGCAGCCCGGGCCGCGGCACGCAGGACTTTCTCCTCGACCGGCGTGATGCCGTCGTCGCCGGCGGAGATCTTGATCCAGGCTGCCTTGACCCCCGTATCGCCGACGCCCTCGGCGAGGTCGCGATAAAAGCTCTGTTCGAGCTCATCGACGCTCGCGTCGCGAACCCAGTCCGGAATCCAGGGCTCGCGATAATTGCCGGTAGGGACGACGATGGGGAAGTCGGTCGCGAGGCTGACGGCGAGATCGAGGTCGACCCGCAGCCCGACGCCGCCGGTCGAGCACTCGACCAGCGCGGTGATGCCGCGCGCCTTGATCTTCTCGATCTCGGGAACCATCAGCCGCACCACGTCGGCCGCGTCCGCCTCGGCATAGCCGGGCTGGTCCGGCGTCCTGAGGTCAACGAACACGTGCTCGTGCGGCAGGATCATGCCGAGCTCGTCGGCGCGCCTGGGCCCGAGCGTAGTGTGAAGCAGTTTCATGGGGCGCCCTCCTCGCGACCGGGCATTCTTGGTGCGATGGCGTGCGCGACGCAACCCCCCTGAAACCGCCGCGGGTCCGCGGACGTTGTCGGAGCGTTTGGAGGATGCCGCCATGAACGCCCGTGCCCTGTCACTCACCCTGCTGCTCGCCCTTTCGACCCAGCCGGTGCTGGCCCAATCGACTGACGAACCGGTCGGGGTCATGCGCAACGCCAAGGAGGGGGCCTATCTCGTCGGCGGGAACGGTTCTGCCATGTACCTGTTCGAGGCCGACACAAAGGGCGCGCGCGACGGCAGCGGCGCCGTCAGCGCCTGCGTCGACGATTGCATCGGCATGTGGACGGCGGTGATCGTCGAAGGCAAGCCGGTGGGAGGCGAGGGGGTGGACGCCGCGCTGCTCGGGACCATGAGCCGATCCGACGGCCTCAAGCAGCTCACCTACAATGGCTGGCCCATGTACTTTTACGGCGAAGACAGCGCGCCGGGGGACATCAAGGGGCAGGACCTCAAGGACTTCGGCGCGGAATGGTATCTCGTCAGCCCCAATGGCGGCCCGGCGAAGCACTGAGCGCGGCGGGGATCGGCCGCCGCGCCCGGGACGGGCTCAGATGAGCCCACCGAAGAACTTGCGGATATCCTCGACCAGGAGGTCCGGCGCGTCGGTTGCAGCGAAGTGGCCGCCCGAGGGCATCTCGGTCCAGTGGACAATGTTGTTGGCGCGCTCGGCAAAGCTGCGCACCGAGCGGAAATCCCACGGGAACACGGCGACGCCGGTCGGGGTGTCGTTGCGCACCTCGCGATAGCCTGACCCCGACCGGGCATCCTCGAGATAGATGCTGGCGGCCGAACCGCCCGAGGCGGTGAACCAGTAGATCGAGGTATGCGCGAGGTAGCGGTCGCGATCGACGAACTGGACCCCCTCGCCCTCGAAGCCGAAGAACAGCTCGGTGTTCCAGGCGAGCTGCCCGACGGGGGAATCGACAAGCCCGTAGGCGAGGGTCCCCGGGCGCTTGGACTGGATGTCCTGGTAGCCCGAGTACTTGGTGAACATGTCGAGGTTGGCAAAGCCCTCCTGCTCGAAGGGCGTGAGCTTTTCCATCTCGCCTTCGGCGCCCGTCGGGAAGGCGAAGATCTGCTGCAGGTGCACACCGACCAGCCCTTCGGGTTTGAGGATGCCGAGCTCCTTACCCACCAGCGCGCCGACATCGCCGCCCTGCGCGCCGTAGCGCGCATAGCCCAGCCGCTTCATCAGCGTGTCCCAGGTCCTCGCCACCCTCGCGGTGTCCCAGCCGGGCGCGGCAAGCGGCGTCGACCAGCCGTAGCCGGGGAGCGAGGGAATGACGAGATCGAAGGCAAGACTCGGGTCGAGGCCGTGCGCCCGCGGGTCGCTGAGCGGCCCGATCACCTCGAAGAACTCGATCACGCTCGAGGGCCAGCCATGGGTGAGGATCAGCGGGAAGGCGTTGGCCTCCTTCGACCTGATGTGGAGGAAATGGATCGTCTGCCCGTCGATCTTGGTCGTGAACTGCGGGTAGGCGTTGAGCCGGGCCTCCCAGGCGCGCCAGTCGAACTTGCCGAGCCACTGGTCGGCCAGTTCCCTGATAAAGGCGACAGGCTGTCCGTGGCTCCAGTCGGTGGTGGTCGCGTGCGGCCAGCGCGCCATGGTGAGGCGCTCCTTGAGGTCGGCGATGGCTTCGTCGGAAACGTCGATCCTGAACGGCGTGACGGCGGCGGTCATGGTGCTCTCTCCGATGGCTTCGGAGCCGGCCAGGACCGGGGCGATGGCGGCCGCCGCGGCGGCAACGAGGACTTGTCTGCGATCGAGAACGGTCATCCTGCGGCTCCTCTGAAAGCGCCGGCGACTGTCGTCGGCGTCTGGGAGGAGAGTGCATCAGGCCTGCTGACAGGGCGTGGCAGGAGTGTCCGGCAGGGGCCTCAGTATCCCGCCTCGGTTGCCCAGTCGGGGTGCAGCCGCTCCCATTCGGCGCGCCATTCCTTGGCGAGCTGCAGGCGGCGGCGGCCGTAGCGGTTCTCGGTCGCCTCGGCCCTGACGACACGGTCGGTGCGGAAGTTGCGGAAGGCTTCGCGCAGGCAGCACCAGCCGACGACGATCTGCTTGCCTTCGTAGTAGGCGAGCTGCACGGGCCAGATGTCGCGCTCGCTCTCGCGACCACCCTCGTCGGCATAGGCGATGTGGAGGGCCTTCTCGTTGCGCATGGCCTCGCGCACGAGGCCGAGGACGGGCGTCGGCTCGAGCGGCCCGCGCATCAGGACAGGCCAGAGGCCGGTATCCTTGATGCGATCGCGCAGGTCGTCGGGCGACGCGGTGGCGATCTTGCCGAGCGCATTGTGCGCGGCCCCGGCAAGTCCGGCGTCGGGCTGGGCCTGGACCCAGCGCGCGCCGAGGACGAGGGCTTCGAGTTCCTCGGGGGTGAACATCAGCGGAGGCAGGAAGAAGCCGGGTTTCAGCATGTAGCCCACTCCCGCCTCGCCATCGATGGGGGCGCCGAGCCCGATGAGCGTCTGCACGTCGCGATAGAGCGTGCGGACGGAGACGCCCTGTTCCTCGGCCAACGCCGCCGCCGTGACGGGGCGGCGGTGACGACGGAGCGCATCCATGACGGAAAACAGGCGTTCGGTCTTGTCCAAGCAATCATCTCCCGGGCCTTCGTTCTAGCCAAGTTCGGCCGGCTGCACCATGCGAGGGGCGGTTGCAGCGAGGGAGGCGGCCGTGCCGACGGCCACCCCCGGATGACCGGCGCTAGCCGCGCGCGGCGACCTCGCGCTGGAACGCCCGGATATCCCCCGCCAGCACGTCGGGGACCTCGAGTGCCGGGAAGTGCCCGCCCTGGCGCGTCTCGTTCCAGTGGATGAGGTTCTGGAGGTTCCGCTCGCCCCAGGCGCGCGGCGCCGGCAGGTCGGCATCGGCCGGCACCAGCACGCCCTGCGGCACGTCGTGCCTGGGCATCGGCGACATGACCTCGTGATCGGCGAAGGCTTCCTTGTAGAGCCGCACCGAGGAGCCGATTGTTTCGGTGAACCAGTAGACCGACAGCAGCGTCGCCAGCGTCTCGAACGGGAAGACGCTCTCGATGTCGCCGCCCGTATCGCCCCAGCGGTGGAATTTCTCGAGAACCCACGAGGCGAGCCCGGCCGGGGAATCGTTGAGGCCCACCGCCAGCGACGTCGGCTTGGTGCCGTGCACCAGGGCGTAGGCTCCCTCGACAAAGCCGGTATAGGCGACCTTCTGGAAGTACTCGGCCTCCTCGGGCGTCGGGTCGTCCGGCTTCGGATAACCCGAGAAGACGTTGCAGTAGTGTGCGCCGAGCAGCCGCTCGGGATGGTGCCGCACGAGGCTCATCATCGCGCCTGTGCCGAGGTCCGAACCCGAGGTGAGAAAGCGCGGGTAGTCGAGCCGGTCCATCAGCTTGGCCCAGAGCTGCGCCGTCCGGGTCAGGTTCATGCCCTTGTGCCTGGGCCGGCCGGAGAAGCCGTAGCCGGGCAGCGAGGGAATGATCACGTCGAACGAGGTGCCATCGGTCTCGGCGGTCAGCCGGTCGACCAGCGGCAAGAGTTCGACGAAATTGCTCGGCCAGCCGTTGGTAAGGAGCAACGGGACCGGGCTGGAGCCCTTGCCGCGTGCGTGGACGAAATGCACCGTCTCGCCGTCGATCTCGGCGGTGAACTGCGGGGTGCGGTTGAGCCGCACCTCGGCGGCACGCCAGTCGAACTCATTGCCCCAATAGGCGACGAAGCGGCGCAGGAACGGCAGGCTGGTGCCGTACTCCCAGCCGGCATCCTCGACCTCGTCGGGGAAGCGGGCGTGCTGCAGCCGGCTCCTGAGGTCGGCGATCTCGGCGTCGGCAATGGCGATGGTGAAAGGGGTCAAGGATCGTCTCCACGTTGGGTACGCGGAGATCAATGCGCGAGGCCTGCTGCCACATGCTGTCAGCAGTACCGTGTGTCAGGCCTTCGCCAGCGCCGCCGCCTTTTCGGCGAGGCCGGCAAACACCGTCCAGTTGCGCTGCGTCATGCGGGCGCCGAGGCGCTTTTCGATGTTGAGCTTGCTGGTGCTGACGCCCTTGGGGTAGGCGACGACCAGGTGCGCCCCCACGGCTGTCACCAGCTCCGGCCCGTCCCAGTCGAGCACCGGCGCCCAGTCCGGCGCCTTGTGGAACGAGCAGACGCCGAGCTCGCTCGGGCGCTCGGCCGCCACCTCGGGGAACGGGTTGGCGCTCACCACCGCCGCCATGGCCGTGGGCGTCAGCACGAACACCTCGTTGGCCGGCCCGAGCCCGAAGCCGTCCACCGCGCCCTGCACGATCTTCCGCGCCTCAGCGAGGGTGTGGCCGGTGCGGAAGATGACGTTGCCGGTATTGCCGACGATCGAGACGTCCTCGAGCCCGGCGGCGGCGCAGGCATCGCGCAGCGCCGCCATCTTCATTTTGGCATGCGTCACCGGCCCGATCGCCCGGATCAGCGCGACGCAGACCGCCATCAGGCGATCTCGATATCGACCCGGTGGCTGTAGTCCCGGTCGGGACCATAGATGATCGAGGGGAAGTGCGGGTGGTTCACCGAATCCGGCAGGCCCTGGTCCTCGAGGCAGAAGCCGCAATGGTGGCCGAAATGCTTGCCTTCGGCCGACGCATCGGTGGTCACCGAATTGTAGATCTGGAGGCCCGGCTGGTCCGTCCGGAGCTTCAGCGTCAGGGCCTTGTCGGGGCCGGTGACCACGGCCACCGGATCCTCGAAGCGGCGATCGGAGGCGAGGACGACATTGCCGTCATAGTCGATCGGCTTGCCGGCGGCGTCGCGCATCGTGCGGCCGGCGCGGAAGTCCCACACGGTGCCGTCGACCGGCAGGATGGTGCCGGTCGGGATCAGCGGGCCCCCGAGCTCGGTATAGGCGCTGGCGTTGACCTTGTAGGTGTGGTCCAGCACATCCTTGCCGGTGCCGAGGTTGAAATACTGGTGCTGCACGACGTTGATCGGCGTGCGCCGGTCCGCCTTGGCGGCGATGTCGAGCCGCAGGGTGTTCCCCGTGAGCGTGTAGGTGGCGGTGAACTTCACATTGCCCGGAAAGCCCATCGCGCCATCGGGAGAATCGAGCGTGAAGCTCACGGCGTTGTTGGCGCTGTCGGCCTCGCCGTCCCACACCAGCCGGCCGATTCCTTCGGGCCCGCCATGCAGCGTGTGGGTGACGAAATTGCTCGCGAGCTTGTAGGTCTTGCCGTCGAGGGTGAAGCTCGCGTCCTTGATGCGGTTGGCGACGCGCCCGGCGAGCGAGCCGAAATAGGGCGAGGCCGTGGGATAGGAATCGAGCTGGTCGAAACCGAGGACGACCGAGCGGAGGCCGCCGGCGACCGGAACGCGCCAGTCGCGCACCGTGACGCCCCAGGAAATGAGGTCGACTTCGACGCCCGTGTCGCTCTTGAGCTTGAACTGATCGACCCGCTTGCCCTCGAAGCTGCCGAACGCTTCCACCGCGACGCTCATTGCCGAAAACTCCTCTTTTGTGCGACGGGTTGATAGCCGCATTCGTTTGAGAGCGAAAGCGGGGGAGGCAAGATGGACGAAACCAGACGCCGCGCAACGGTGCATGACGTGGCCCGCGAGGCCGGCGTGTCGCTCGCTACCGTCGACCGGGTGCTCAACGGCCGGCCGGGGGTGCGCAGCGAGACAGCCGAGAAGGTGGCCGAGGCGATCAAGGCGCTCGATTTCCGCCGCGACCTCTCCGCGTCGCTGCTGGCGCGCGCCCGCGATCTCGGCGTCAGCTTCCTCATCCCCGACAACCGCAATGAGTTCATGCTGCGGCTGATCGATGCGATCGAGCGGCGCGCCAGCCAGAGCAAGGGCGAACGCCTGCGGATCGACACGCAGCGCGTCCACGCCTTCGATCCGGCCGCGCTGGCGACAGCGCTCGGCGCGCTCGATCCCAAGTCCTGCGACTGCGCCGTCGTCGTCGCCACCGAAGATGACGTGGTGCGGCGCGCCATCGACCAGGCCCACCGCCGCGGCATCGCCGTGGTGACGCTGGTGTCCGACCTGCCGGGCTCGGCCCGGCGGCATTTCGTCGGCATCGACAATCACGCGGCGGGCCGCACCGCGGCGTCGCTGCTGGGGCGGTTCGTCCGGCCCGGGCCGATCGGGATCATCGCCGGCTCGCTCAGCCTCGCCGACCACCACCAGCGGCGCGAGGGTTTCGAGGCGGTGCTGAAGTCGGAATTCGCCGGGCACGAGATCGTCGGCCCCTTCGAAGGCTTCGACGACGACGCGCGCACCGAGGCGGCGGCGGCCGAACTGCTCAGCCGTCCGCTCGCCGGCATCTACAACCTCGGCGCCGGCAATGACGGGCTCATCCGGGCGCTCGAAAGCTCGGGCCAGGCAGGCAAGGTCCGCGTCGTCGCCCACGAGCTCACCGCCGCCACCCGCAAGGGGCTGGCGAGCGGGGCCATCGACGTGGTGATCGACCAGAACCCGGATGGCGAGATCGCCGCGGCCCTTGCCATCGCACGCAGCCTCGCGCTCGGGCAGGACGACGGGCGCCTCCTCGCCCCCATTGAAATCGGCCTCTATCTGCGCGACAATCTGCCAAAGGGCTAATCAAAACAGATCGCCCGGGGAGGACTGTCCGATGGTTGGCTTGTCGCGTCTTGAGGTACGTGCCTCATGACCTATCTCGGCATCGATATCGGCACCTCCGGCGTCAAGGCGCTGCTCCTCGATCGCGACGGCAAGCCGATCGGCGAGGCCACGGCGAAGGCCGTCGAGCCGGTCCGTCCCCACCCCGGATGGTCGGAGCAGAACCCGGCGGACTGGTGGAACGCAACGCTCGAAGCCGCCGACAAGCTGGCGCGGGCGCACCCCGCGGAGATGGCGGCGGTGCGGGGTATTGGCCTCTCCGGTCACATGCACGGCGCGACCCTCCTCGACAAGAACGACCAGGTCCTCCGTCCCTGCATTCTCTGGAACGACGGCCGCTCGGCGGCGGAGTGCACCGAAATGGAAGCCGCGCTTCCCTCGCTGCGCGACATCGCCGGCAACATCGCCATGCCCGGCTTCACGGCGCCCAAGATCGCCTGGGTTCGCAAGCACGAGCCCGAGATCTATGCAAAGATCGCCAAGGTGCTGCTGCCCAAGGCCTATGTCCGGCTGCTGCTGACCGGCGAGCATGTCGAGGAGATGTCGGATGCCGCGGGCACGCTGTGGCTCGACGTCGCGAGGCGTGATTGGTCGGACGACCTGCTCAGGGTCACCGGCCTCGACCGCTCGCACATGCCGCGCCTCGTCGAGGGCTCGGCGCCTTCGGCCGCACTGAAGCGCGAGTTCGTCGATCGCTGGGGCATGTCGGGCGAGGTGATCGTCGCGGGCGGCGCGGGCGACAACGCCGCGGCGGCCTGCGGCATCGGCGCGATCCAGCCGGGCGAGGGCTTCGTGTCGCTCGGCACATCCGGCGTGCTGTTCGTCTCCAATGACCGCTTCCGGCCCAACACCAGGGGCGCCGTCCACGCCTTCTGCCATGCCGTGCCCAGGACCTGGCACCAGATGGGCGTGATCCTCTCGGCGACAGACAGCCTCAACTGGCTGGCCAGGATCACCGGGCAGGACCCGGCCAAGCTCGCCGGCGCGGCGGAGGCGCAGTTCGAGGGACCGGGCGAGGAAATCTTCCTCCCCTATCTCAGCGGGGAGCGCACGCCGCACAACAATGCCGGCGCGCGCGGCAGCTTCGTCGGCCTCAGCCACTCGACGGACACCGCGAAGCTGGCGCAGGCCGTGATGGAGGGCGTCGCCTTCGCCTTCCGCGACTGCAAGCGCGTGCTCAACGATGCCGGCACTGATCTCGGCCGGCTGATCGCCGTGGGCGGCGGCTCGAAGTCCGAGCTCTGGCTCAAGCTGATCGCCACCAATCTCGATACCGAGATCGCCATCACCGACGAGGGGGATTTCGGCGGCGCGCTCGGCGTTGCCCGGCTCGGCCTCTGTGCCGCCGAAGGAGCCGACCCCACCGAAATCATGCAGAACCCCGCCATCAGGCGGGTCATCACGCCCGATGCGTCGCTCGCCGACGCCTATTCCCGCCAGTACGAGCGCTATCGCGCGCTCTATCCCGCCATCGAGGAGGCACGCCGGTGACTGACTTCTTCAAGGGTTTCAGCCCCGTCAAGTTCGAGGGCCCGCAAAGCGCCAACCCGCTCGCTTATCGGTTCTACAACAAGGATGAACTCGTCCTGGGCAAGCGGATGGAGGATCACATCCGCCCTGCGGTCGCCTACTGGCACACGTTCGCCTGGGAGGGCGGCGACCCGTTCGGTGGCCGTACCTTCGATCGCCCCTGGTACGACAAGGGCCTTGAAGGCGCCAAGCTCAAGGCGGATGTCGCCTTCGAACTGTTCGACCTGCTCGACGCGCCTTTCTTCTGCTTCCACGATGCCGACGTCGCGCCGGAGGGTGCGAGCCTCAAGGAGAGCAACAAGAACCTGCGCACCATCACCGACATCTTCGCCAAGAAGATGCAGAGTTCGCGCACCCGGCTGCTCTGGGGCACGGCAAACCTCTTTTCCAACCGCCGCTACATGGCGGGCGCCGCCACCAACCCTGACCCCTATGTCTTCGCCTATGCCGCCGGGCAGGTGAAGGAGATGCTCGAGATCACCCATGAGCTTGGTGGTGCCAACTATGTGCTCTGGGGCGGCCGCGAGGGCTACGAAACGCTGCTCAACACCCGCATCAAGCAGGAGCAGGACCAGGCGGCGCGCTTCCTGTCGCTGGTCATCGACCATGCGAAGAAGATCGGCTTTCAGGGCCAGCTCTTGATCGAACCCAAGCCGCAGGAGCCGACCAAGCACCAGTACGACTACGACGTCGCGACGGTCTATGGGTTCTTGAAGACCTACGGCCTCGAGAAGGACGTGAAGGTCAATATCGAGGTCGGCCATGCCTTCCTCGCCGGCCACTCGTTCGAGCATGAACTGGCGGTTGCCGGCGGGCTGGGCATCCTCGGCTCGGTCGATGCCAACCGCAACGACCTGCAATCGGGCTGGGACACCGACCAGTTCCCCAACAATCCGGGCGAGATGGCGCTGGCCTTCTACCAGATCCTCAAGGCCGGCGGCCTCGGCAAGGGCGGCTTCAACTTCGACGCCAAGGTGCGCCGCCAGTCGATCGATCCGGCCGACCTGCTCTACGGCCATATCGGCGGACTCGACGTCCTCGCCCGCGGCCTCAAGGGCGCGGCGGCAATGATCGAGGACGGCACCTTCGACAAGGCCCAGGACGCGCGCTACGCCGGCTGGAACGAGAAAGGCGCGGCCGCCATGCTGAAGGGCGAACGCACCCTCGAGCAGATCGCCCAGTGGGTGGAAGCCGAGAACATCAACCCGCAACCGAAATCCGGCCAGCAGGAATACCTCGAAAACCTGGTCAACCGGTTCGTTTGATGACCTCCGCAGCTTCGGCGATCGCCTTCTCCCCTTGTGGGAGAAGGTGCCCGAAGGGCGGATGAGGGGTTCTGTCCGCCAACTCGTCGCCCGTCGCTTCGCTCCGGTCGCGCAGACTGCCGTCTGCCGACCCCTCATCCGGCGCTTCGCGCCACCTTCTCCCACAAGGGGAGAAGGCATCCCGACTGCTAGCTGAGTGTTACATGCCCACCATCCGCAATCCCATACTCCCCGGCTTCAACCCGGATCCCTCGATCCTGCGTGTCGGCGACGACTACTACATCGCCACCTCCACCTTCGAGTGGTACCCGGGCGTGCAGATCCATCACTCGAAGGACCTCGCCAACTGGGAGCTGGTCGCGCGCCCGCTCACCCGCAAGAGCCAGCTCGACATGCGCGGCGACCCCGACAGCTGCGGGATCTGGGCCCCGTGCCTCACCCATGACGGCGAGCAGTTCTGGCTGATCTACACCGACGTCAAGCGCAAGGACGGCAACTTCAAGGACGCGCACAACTACCTCGTCACCGCGCCCTCGATCGAAGGTCCGTGGTCCGACCCGGTCTACATGAACTCGTCGGGCTTCGATCCCTCGCTGTTCCATGACGACGACGGCAGGAAGTGGTTCGTCAACATGCTGTGGGACCATCGCGCCCGCCCGCTGCGCTTCGCCGGCATTGCGCTGCAGGAATACGATCACAGCCAGCGAAAGCTCGTCGGCCCGGTCAGGAACATCTACCAGGGCACCGAGCTCAAGCTCGTCGAGGGCCCGCACCTCTACAAGCGCAACGGCAAGGACGGCCGCCCCTGGTACTACCTGCTGACCGCCGAAGGCGGCACCGGCTACGACCACGCGGTGACCTTCGCCCGCTCGCGCAATATCGAGGGGCCCTACGAGACCCACCCGATCAAGCACGTGCTCACCGCCAAGGACGCGCCGCTCAACGAGGTGCAGCGCGCCGGGCATGGCGACATCGTCGAGACGCCTGACGGCAAGACCTTCCTCGTCCACCTGATGGGCCGCCCCACCACCCAGAAGCGCCGCTGCGTGCTGGGCCGCGAGACCGGCATCCAGGAAGCCTACTGGGGCAATGACGACTGGCTGTGGGTCAAGGACGGGCCGGTCCCATCGATCGAGGTCGAGGTGCCCGGCACGCGCGACGACGCCCCCTACTGGGCCGAGCAGCGCTACCGCTTCGACACGCTCCACCAGGACTTCCAGTGGCTGCGCACGCCCGAGACCGAGCGCATCTTCAGGGTCGGTGACAACAAGCTGACGCTGATCGGCCGCGAGTCGATCGGCAGCTGGTTCGAGCAGGCGCTCGTCGCACGCCGCCAGACCCACTTCAGCTACGATGCCGAAGTGACGGTCGATTTCTCCCCCGTCGACGAGCGCCAGTTCGCGGGCCTCACGGGCTACTACAGCCGCTACAACTTCCACTACGTGACGGTCACGGCCCATTCGGACGGCAAGCGCGAGCTGCTCATCATGAGCTCGATGGCCTCGCACCCCGATGGGAACCTGACGTTCCCCGCCGATCCCATCCCGCTGCCGCAGGATGGTCCGGTGCGGCTGAAGCTCGAGATCCGCGGGCCGAAGCTGCAGTTCTTCTACGCCGCCGGCGATACCGCAGCAGGCGGCAACTGGCAGCCGGCCGGCCCGGTGCTCGATGCCTCGCTGCTCTCGGATGAATGCGGCGGCCATGCCGAGCATGGCAGCTTCACCGGCGCCTTCGTCGGCATGGCCTGCTCCGACCTCAACGGCACGGGCAAGGAGGCGGTGTTCACCGACTTCGTCTACCGCCCGGTGCGCGACGCGACCGACCGCTACTGATCGCCGCGATGCCGGGGGAAGTGCTCGGGGCCACGCCAGCCCCGGGCCTCTTTCCGTCAGGCAGCCATTGGCCACTATTGGTGAGCGCTGCCATCGTCCTGGTCGCGGCCCTCACCTCGGTCATGATGTTCCGGCGGACGGGATCGGCGAGCGCCTAAGCAAAAGGGCCCGGATCGATCGATCCGGGCCCTTTCCAACTGTCTGGTGCTGCCGATTACTCGGCGGCGGGCGCGTCCTCGGCGGCCTTTTCCTTGCCGGTCGCCTGGTCGACGACCTTCATGGAGAGGCGGACCTTGCCGCGCTCGTCGAAGCCGAGCAGCTTCACCCACACCTTGTCGCCTTCCTTGACGACGTCGGTGGTCTTGCCCACGCGCTGGTCGGCAAGCTGGGAGATGTGGACGAGGCCGTCCTTGGCGCCGAAGAAGTTCACGAACGCGCCGAAATCGGCGGTCTTGACCACGGTGCCCTGGTAGATCTGGCCCACTTCGGCTTCGTCGGTGATGCCCTTGATCCACTTGATGGCAGCGTCGATCGCCTTGCCGTCCGAGGACGAGACCTTCACGGTGCCGTCGTCGTTGATGTCGATCTTGGCGCCGGTCTTCTCGACGATCTCGCGGATCACCTTGCCGCCGGTGCCGATCACTTCGCGGATCTTGTCGGTCGGGATGGTGATGGTCTCGATGCGCGGAGCGAACTCGCCCACCGTGGCACGCGAGGTGTCGAGCGCCTTGGCCATCTCGCCCAGGATGTGCTCGCGACCGCCCTTGGCCTGTCCGAGGGCGACCTTCATGATCTCCTCGGTGATGCCGGCGATCTTGATGTCCATCTGCAGCGAGGTGATGCCGTCGGCAGTGCCCGCAACCTTGAAGTCCATGTCGCCGAGGTGATCTTCGTCACCCAGGATATCGGACAGCACGGCGAAGCGGTCGCCTTCGAGGATCAGGCCCATGGCGATACCGGCCACCGGCTTCTTCAGCGGAACGCCCGCATCCATCAGCGCCAGCGAGGTGCCGCAGACGGTCGCCATCGAGGACGAGCCGTTCGACTCGGTGATCTCGGAGACGACACGGATGGTGTAGGGGAAGTCTTCCGCCTTCGGGCGCACCGGGTTGATGGCGCGCCAGGCGAGCTTGCCGTGACCGATTTCGCGACGGCCGGGCGAGCCCATGCGGCCAGCTTCACCGACCGAGTAGGGCGGGAAGTTGTAGTGCAGCATGAAGTTCACCTTGTTGGTGCCTTCGAGGCTGTCGACGAACTGCTCGTCGTCGCCGGTGCCGAGCGTGGCAACGACGAGGGCCTGGGTCTCACCGCGGGTGAACAGGGCCGAGCCGTGGGTGCGCGGCAGGATACCGACTTCCGCCACGATCGGACGGACCGTGGTCAGGTCACGGCCATCGATACGCGACTTGGTGTCGAGGATGTTCCAGCGGACGATCTTGGCCTGGAGGTTATGGACGACTTCGGCCAGGTCTTCCTTCGACACCGTGCCGGCTTCGATCTGGGCGGCGAAGTGCTCCTTGACCTTGGCGTTGGCGGCATCGACCGCAGCGTAGCGCTGGGCCTTGTCGGTGATCTTGTAGGCAGCGCGGAGATCGGCCTCGGCAACCTTCAGCACTTCGGCTTCGAGCGCCGAGTAGTCCGGCGGCGTGAAGTCGCGCGGTTCCTTGGCGGCGAGTTCAGCCAGCTTGATGATCGCGTCGATGACCTTGCGCGAGGCTTCGTGACCGAACATCACGGCGCCGAGCATGATCTCCTCGGAGAGCTCCTGGGCTTCCGATTCCACCATCAGGACGGCGTCCTGGGTGCCGGCCATGACGAGGTCGAGCTTGGATTCAGAGCGACGGTTGACGTCGAGGTTGAGGACGTACTCACCGTCGATGTAGCCGACGCGGGCAGCGCCGATCGGGCCCATGAACGGCACGCCCGAGATGGTCAGTGCCGCGGAGGCGGCCACCATGGCGAGCACGTCCGGGTTGTTTTCCATGTCGTGCTGCAGAACGGTGACGACCACCTGGGTCTCGTTCTTGTAGCCTTCGGGGAACAGCGGGCGGATCGGACGGTCGATCAGGCGCGAGACCAGGGTCTCGTTCTCGGTCGGACGACCTTCGCGCTTGAAGTAGCCGCCCGGGATCTTGCCGGCGGCGAAGTACTTTTCCTGATAGTTGACCGTCAGGGGGAAGAAGTCCTGACCGGGCTTGGGCGACTTGGCCGAAACGACGGTCGCGAGCAGCACGGTCTCGCCGAGGGTGGCGAGCACGGCGCCGTCTGCCTGGCGGGCGATCTTGCCGGTCTCGAGGGTGAGGGGCTGGCCGCCCCAGTTCAGCTCAACTTTGTGGTAGTCGAAGTTGATGGGCATATCGTTGTCTTTCCATTCTGCCGGAATGAGCGGGAACGCGGAGGCGTAGCCACCCCGCGAACTCATCCGGTGTGCCAGCCGCGCGCCGCACCCCATGTGCGACCGCAGCCCAAAATCGGCACGGTTCGGCGCTGACTCCCGGCATATTCTGTGGTCGCGCTCTCGAACCGGAAAAGTCTCATGACTTTTCCTGATCACGCTCCCGCGGCCGGGGCGGAACATGGACAAGACGATGAGCCGCTCATTTTCCTGGGAGGGAGGTGCCCACTGGCACCGTGAGCGGCCGATGATCTCGCCATGCTCCGCGTAGTTCGTCAGCCTACGCAACACCCGGCATCCGGCCGGGGCAAAGGATCGCGAGGCGTGCCTCGCGACCAAGTTCGATCGACCCTGCCTTAGCGGCGGAGGCCGAGGCGCTCGATCAGCGCCTTGTAGCGCGTCTCGTCGTTCTTCTTGACGTAGTCGAGAAGGCGACGGCGCGTCGAAACCATCTTCAGCAGGCCACGACGGGAGTGGTTGTCCTTGTTGTGGCTCTTGAAGTGCTCGGTGAGATTGGCGATGCGTTCGGAGAGGATCGCGACCTGGACTTCGGGCGAGCCCGTGTCGTCCTTCTTGGTCGCAAAGTCCTTGATGAGCGCAGTCTTCCGCTCTGCGGTAATCGACATCGGCTAGGTCCTTTCAAATAGAGGATCATCGGGACGCTGCCACCCGGGATGTCGTCCAGGTGGAGCCATGAGAAGTGCCGGCAAGCCGGAACTTGGCGCGCTCTATAGGGGAAAGGGGCAGGAAATGCCAGCTAATTGTCCGCCGGGTCCCGCTCTTAGGCCTCGGCCCGGCCGTTGAGCGTGTCCGATGGATCGAGCGAAGCGAGCGGGATGGTGAAGCGCCAGGTGATGCCGCGTTCGTGCACTTCGCGGTTCACTTCGCCGTTGAGCGAGCGGCCGACCATGTTCTCGAGCACCGTGGTGCCGAAGCCGCGCCGGGGCTGAATGACGCCGGGCGTGCTGCCCGTCTCATGCCAGGTGAAGGCGACAGCCTCGCCCTCACGCTTCCATGTAACCGAGAGCCGTCCGCCCTCGCGGGCGAAGGCGCCGTATTTCGCCGCGTTGGTCGCCAGCTCATGGGCCGCCATGCCCAGGATCTGCGCCGCCTGGGCGTTGAGCCGCAGCGCCGGGCCCTCGACGACCACCTGCTTGCCATCGACCGGGCAGAACGGGTCGATCTGGCTGACCATCAACTCCTTGAGGTCGACGCCGGCGACGCCGTGGGCGAGCAGCAGGTCGGTGGAGCGGGCGAGCCCGAAGATGCGCCGCTCGAAGCTCTGGACGAACTCGGGCACGGTATCGGCGCCGCGGGCCGTCTGCTTGGCCATGGCGGCGATGACCGTCATCTGGTTCTTCGATCGATGCGCCAGCTCGCGCATCAAGAACCGCACCTCGGTTTCGGCGGCCTGCCGCCGCCGCGACGCATCGCCGAGCGCAGCGGAGACGGTCTCGATCTCCTCGATGGGGAAGTGCCGGGCCTCCACGGGCTGGCCGGCGCCCAGCCGCTTGGCATCGGCCTCGAGCCCGTGGACCGAGCGCCCGATCTGCAGGCTCACGCCATAGACGACGAGCACGACCAGCGCCGCGAGCAGCACGCCGCCGGCGAGCAGCGACCAGAAAGCATCGGCCAGCGGCTGGGCCACCACGTTGCGGTCGGCCCAGGCGACGAGCGTCCAGCCGGTGAGCAGCGACTGCTGGGTGACGACGAGGTAGTCGGTGTTGCCGTCGCGGACGTTGCGCCAGCCGGCAGCCGAGCCGAGCTGGTCCAGCGGCAGCAGGTTGAAGGCGTCGCCGGTGGCGCCGCCGTCGCCCGTGGTGGCGATCATCACGCCCTTGCGGTCGACGAGCGCGACGTGCCAGCCCTCGGGCATGCGGCTTGCGAGCAGCGGCATCGAGAGCTGGCTGGCGGAACGGCTGAACCCCAGGATCAGGGGCTCATTCCCGGGCGGGAAGATGGGCAGGAGGATGTTGACCACCCATTGCTGGGAGACACGGCCGAACACGGCATCGGAAACGACGACCTCATGCGTCTCGAAGGCCTTCTTTGCCGTCTCGACGTCGCCGATCGGGGTGACCTTCTGCTCCGATATCGGCACGCGGGTCGAGAGATCGGAGGTGAAGTCGGGGTGGATCAGGTAGACGTACGAACCGGTATCGGCGAGGGCCTGGCTGACCCGCGCGTGGAAGGCGGGATAGTCGGCAGGCTCGAGCGGCGGGGTCGTCGCGAGAACGCGCAGCGTCGTGACGTTGGCGTTGATCTCACGGTCGACGGCCTGGACGATGGCGCGGGCATTGCCGGTGATCAGGGTCTCGACCACCCGCTCCTGCGCCTCGTTGTTTCGCTGCAGCAGCACGGCCGAGAAGATGAAGGCCGGAACCAGCGCGACGAGCGCGAGGACAAACAGATAGACGGCGATCGGACGCGCGACGCGCGTACGCTTGCTAGCGCCGGTTTCAGCCGAACCGGACCCGTCAGCCATCAACTACTCCGGCAGACATACGCCCGGCCCCTAGGAAAACTTCAGCCCTTAAACGCCAGGTTAGCCTGTGAGTTGCAACAGGTTGAAGAAAAATTAGCCGTTGATGACGCGCTGGGGCTTGAACTGTCCCATCTCGACGCGGCCGAGCGCAACGGCGACGCCGCCCGAGCTGGCCCAGCACTCCTCGAGCGCGATGGGCGCCGCGCGGCCGGTGAGCAGAACCGGGTTGCCATGACGGACGACGCTGACCTGATCCGGCGTTAGGCGAATTTCGGGCAGCAGAGTCAGGCCTTCGCTGATGGGCAGGAGCAGGCCGTCACGATCGGCGGCGGCTTCCAGCGTGGCGAGGTCGACGGCGCGAACCGTCGTGAAGGGACCAACGGCGGTGCGCCGCAGCTCGACCACATGGCCGAACGTGCCGAGGTGCCGGGCGAGATCGCGGGCGAGCGCACGCACATAGGTACCCTTCTCGCACGACATCTCGAGCTCGCTCGTTTCGCCGCGATGCGCGATGAGCTCCAGCGTCTCGATGAAGACCGGGCGGGGGGCGAGTTCCACGGTTTCGCCGGCGCGGGCAAGGTCATAGGCGCGCTCGCCGTCGATCTTGATCGCCGAGAAGGCGGGCGGAACCTGCATGATCTCGCCGGTGAAGCGGGGCAGCGCAGCCCGGATATCGGCTTCGGAAGGCCGGGCGGTCGAGCTGTTGCTGACTTCACCCTCGATGTCGTCGGTCGTGGTCTGCTCGCCCCACTTGATGGCGAAGCGGTAGACTTTCTTGCCATCCTGCACGGCGGGGACCGTCTTGGTGGCTTCGCCGAGCGCGATGGGGAGGATGCCGGTGGCCAGCGGGTCGAGCGTGCCGGCATGGCCGGCTTTCTTGGCGCCGAACAGCCAGCGGATCTTGCCGACCGCCTGGGTCGAGGTCATGTCGTAGGGCTTGTCGAAGATGAGCCAGCCGGAGACGTCGCGCTTGGGGGATTTGGCCTGGGACACTGGATATCGAACCTGTCGCATCCCGCCCCTTCGGGGGAGGGATTGATGGTGGGGGTGCAACTCGCGCCGGGCATGGGGTTTCACCCCATCCTTGACCCCTCCCATCCGGTGAAGGAAGGCGACTACGAGCGTCGGTGCGTTCCTCGCGGAAGCGCTAGTCTTCGTCGTCGTCCCTGATGTCGCGCTGCACGCGGTCGGAGCGCAGCAGGGCGTCGATCTTGCCGAACTCCTCGAAGGTGTTGTCGACGAAGAAGCGCAGGTCGGGAGCGAACTTCAGATCAAGATCGGGGGCGATACGGCCGCGGATGAAGCGGTGGTGCCGGTTGAGCGCCTCGACGACTTCCTCGGCCCCCTCGCCACCCAGCGGCATGATGTAGGCGTTGGCGAGCTTCAGGTCCGGCGTCATGCGGACTTCGGGCACGGTGATGACCTTGCCTTCGAGCAGCGGATCTTCGATCTCGCCACGCGCGAAGACCTGCGCCAGGGCATGGCGCACCAGTTCGCCGACGCGCAGCATGCGCTGACTGGGACCGGTGGGCTTGTGGGTGTCGCGTTTCATCTGCCCGAGTTAGGCGCTCCACGCGGCGGCGTCAACGGTGGGATGACCAGACCTTCTCGATCCGCCGGCGTCAGCTTCGGCGGAATGACGACCGCGGACGAAGCCTTGCCCTCGATCAGCCGCTCGAGCCCGTCGAGCAGCCGCTCCAGTCCGAAATCGAAGGCGAGGTCGGGGTCGCCCAGCCCGTAGAGTTCGCCGACCACCGGCCCGACCCGGTTTGCCACCGGATAGGGCGAGAAGTCGATGGTCTCGAGGAACGGCGCGATGGTGTACCACCACTCGTCGTCGCTCTTGCCGGTCTGTTCCTTGACCATATGGGCGCGCGCCACGTCGCGCACCGCGCCATGCACGTAGTTGGCGACCATGGTGACCGAGAGGTCCATCTCGACTTCGCTCAGGCCGATGCCGTCGAAGGCGCTGAGGAAGACGTCATAGGCGCGCATGGTGTTGGGCCCGAGCACCGGACGATGCGTCCCCACCTGCAGCACCCAGGGATGGCGCAGGTAGAAGGCGCGGAAGGCACGCGCGACGAACGTGACATTGGCCCGCCACTCGGCCGGATCGAAGGCCGGATTGGCCGGCGTATCCTCGCCGGGCGGCGACGCCACCGCATCGAGCATCAGGTCGAGCAACACGGCCTTGTCGGGGATGTGTGTGTAAAAGCTCATCGGCGAGATACCCACCGCCTCGGCGACCCGCCGGGTCGAGACCGCGTCGATCCCGTCGGCATCGGCGATGGTGACGGCGGCCGCCACCAGATCGGCGACGCTGACCCGCGACTTGGGCCCGCGCCGGGGCGCCGGGGCCTTGCCCCACATCAGTTCCAGCGTCCGTACGGGATCGCCCCGTCCGGCAATTTCCTCGGCCATCCGGCCTCCAAAAATACTCTTTACAGTGTACAGGATTAGGTCTATCCAAACTTCGTACACTGCACAACGTTATACGCACTGCCCGCGAAAGTCGAGATATCCCTTCGGGTATCCGGCGAGCGGCGTGTCGAAATCCAGCCTGCTGACACGTCATGTCAGCAGGGCTGGCTAGGTTTGTCCAATGAAGCGAACTGAGGAGTGGAGCGATGATTCATGCGCGGGGACTGAAGCGCAGCTTCAAGACCAAGGAGGGCGTCGTCGAGGCCGTGCGCGGCCTCGATCTCGACGTGGCGGAGGGCGAGCTCGTCGCTTTCCTCGGCCCCAACGGCGCCGGCAAATCCACCAGCGTCCGCATGCTGACAACACTCCTGCCGCCGACCGAGGGCGCGGCGAGCGTTGCCGGCCACGACGTGCTGCGCGAGGCCGACGCGGTGCGCCGCCGCATCGGCTATGTCGGCCAGGGCGCCGGGGCCGGCGGCTACAACAAGCTGCGCGATGAACTGCTGACGCAGGGCGCGGCGCAGCGCATGACCGGGGCCGCCGCGGCCCGCCGCGCCGACGAACTGATCGGCATGCTCGAACTCACCGGGCTCGAAAGACGCACCGGCATGAGCCTGTCCGGTGGGCAGAAGCGGCGCGTCGATATCGCACTCGGACTGATGCACAGCCCGAGCGTGCTGTTTCTCGACGAACCCTCGACCGGGCTCGACCCCCATAGCCGCGCCAATCTCTGGGAGCACATCGTCAAACTGAGGAAGTCCACGGGCATGACCATCTTCCTCACCACCCACTATCTCGACGAGGCCGATCAGATGGCCGAGCGGGTGATGATCATGGACAACGGCCAGGTCATCGCCAACGACACGCCGGAGCGGCTCAAGGCCAACCTCGCCGGCGACCGCATCACCATCGATGCCGACAACGCGATTGTCGCCGCCGAGATCGCCGCCAACCTCCCCGAAGCCCGCGAAGTCGTCCGCGACGGCGCCCGGGTCGGGGTGACGGTGAAGGGCGGCGAAGCGGTACTGCCCGAGTTCATCCGGGCGCTGGACCAGCGCGGCGCACGCGTTCTCGCCGCCAACATCCGTCGCCCGACGCTCGACGACGTGTTCCTGGGGCTGACCGGCCGCTCGCTCCGGGAGACGGCGACATGAAGGGCCCGTTTGCACCGATACGGGGGCGGCGCGCACCAGCCGAGCAGTCCCCTCTCCCCTCAGGGGAGAGGGTCAGGGTGAGGGGTGCAGCCTCACCATCTACGCTAGCTGAGCCGCCTTCACCCCTCATCCGGCGCTACGCGCCACCTTCTCCCCTGAGGGGAGAAGCGACCCGAGAGACTTGGAGTTTCATCGATGACCTTCTTCCGTGACGTCGCGACCTCGTTCACCCGCGAGATGAAGCCGACCCTTGCCGACCCGTCCTGGATGGCGTTCGGCCTCGTGCAGCCGATCCTCTACCTCGCCTTCTTCGTGCCGCTGCTCGATGTCGGCGGCTCCACCGCCGATGCGCTGCAGTGGTTCGTGCCGGGGATGATCGTGATGCTGACGCTGTTCGGCACCGCGATGGTCGGCTGGAGCCTCACCGAGGAGCTGATGAGCGGCGTACTGGAGCGTTTCCTCGCCACTCCGATGAGCCGGCCGGCGCTGATCTTCGGCCGCTCGCTGAAGGAGATGTTCCCCCTCGCGCTGCAGGCGCTGGCGCTGATCCTCCTCGCCTGGCCGTTCGGGCTGCAGCTCCATCCGATCCAGATGCTGTTCGGGCTGGCGCTGCTCGCCCTGTTCGGCGCCGGGGTCGCGGCGCTCTCCTATGCGCTCGCCATCGCGGCGCGGCACAACACCTCGCTGTTCTACATGGTGAGCCAGTCGGTGGCGCTGCCGCTGATGCTGCTGGGCGGGGTGCTGCTGCCGATCGAGAACGGGCCGGGCTGGCTTTACATCGCCAGCCGCTTCAACCCGCTGACCTATCTCGTCGAAGCCGAGCGGGCGCTGTTCGCCGGCGAGCTGTTCACCACCACGGTGCTGTGGGGCGTCCTGATCGCCGCCGGCACCGCCGTCGTCGGCCTCAGCATCGGCGCGAAAGCGATCCGCAAGGCGAGCCTCTAGGGTCGGCGCGTGTGGCCACCCCCACCCTTGATCCCTCCCCACAAGGGGGAGGGAGACGACTGAACCGGCGGTGCAAAGTGCGCCTCCCTCCCCCTTGTGGGGAGGGACTGAGGGGTGGGGGTGCACCAGGCACCGGCTTGACGGGGACCCCCACTCGCCTTATTCAACCATTCGGTAAATTACCAAAGAGGATCTGCATGTACGGCTCGATCAGGATCCGCGGCGCGCGGGAGAACAATCTCAAGAACGTGTCGCTCGATATCCCGAAGCGGAAGATCACCGTGTTCACCGGCGTCTCCGGTTCCGGCAAATCCTCGCTGGTGTTCGGCACCATCGCAGCGGAAAGCCAGCGGCTGATCAACGAGACCTACCCCGCGTTCGTCCAGCAGTTCATGCCGCATTACGGCCAGCCCGATGCCGACGAGCTCGAGAACATTTCGGCCGCCATCATCGTCGACCAGCAGCGGCTGGGCGGCAATTCGCGCTCCACCGTCGCCACCGTCACTGACGCGGCGCAGATGCTGCGGGTGATCTTTTCGCGCGCCGCGGAGCCTAGGCTGGGCGCACCGGGGCTCTATTCCTACAATGACCCGCGTGGCATGTGCCCCGACTGCGAAGGCATCGGCCAGGTCGCGGCGATGGACATGAGCGCGGTGCTCGATGAGAGCAAGTCCCTCAACCAGGGTGCCCTGCTGCCCAAGGATTTCGCCGTCGACAGCTGGTGGTGGGAAATCTACGCCAATTCCGGCCTGTTCGACATGGACAAGCCGGTCGGCAAGTTCACCGCCGAGGAGCGCGAGAACCTCCTCAACCTCGACGACGGCCGCAAGATCAAGGTCGGCAAGATCGGCCTCACCTACGAGGGCGTGGTCGCCAAGCTGAAGAAGGGGCTCGGCTCGAAGGACCCCGAAAACCTGCAGCCGCATGTCCGCGTCGAGTACGACAAGATCTTCACCCGCGCGACCTGCCCCGCCTGCAAGGGCGCCCGGCTCAACGCCGCGGCGCTGAGCAGCAAGGTCAACGGCAAGTCGATCGCCGAATGCTCGGCCATGCAGGTCTCCGACCTCGCACCCTTCGTTCGTTCGATCGACGCCCCCTCGATCAAGCCGATGATCGAGGCGCTGGCGGCGCGGCTCGAGAACCTCGTCACCATCGGGCTCGGCTATCTCAGCCTCGACCGCGAAAGCTCCACCCTCTCCGGCGGCGAAAGCCAGCGGGTGAAGATGGTGCGCCACCTCGGCTCGTCGCTGACCGACATCACCTATGTGTTCGACGAGCCGAGCGTCGGGCTCCACCCGCACGATGTCGGCCCGCTCGCCGGGCTGATGCAGCAGCTGCGCGACAAGGGCAACACCGTGCTGATCGTCGAGCACAAGCCCGACATGATCGCCATCGCCGACCACGTGGTCGACATGGGCCCGTTCGCCGGCAGCAAAGGCGGCGAGATCGTCTACGAGGGCGATTTCGACGGGCTGCTGAAGTCCGGCACGCTCACCGGCAACCACATGAAGAAGCACCAGCCGATCAAGACCGAGGGGCGCAAGGCCGACGGCGCGCTGAAGATCGCCAACGCCAGGACTAACAACCTCCGCGACGTGTCGGTCACCATCCCCAAGGGCGTCCTCACCGTGGTGACCGGCGTCGCCGGCGCCGGCAAGAGCTCGCTGATCCAGGGCTCGCTCCCGGCGGCCTACCCGGACACGGTGATCATCGACCAGAACCTCAACCGCGGCTCGTCGCGCTCCAACACCGCGACCTATACCGGCATCCTCGACACCGTCCGCAAGGCCTTCGCCAAGGCCAACGGCGTCGACGCGGCTTTGTTCTCGGCCAACTCGAAGGGCGCCTGCCCCGACTGCAAGGGCCTCGGCGTCACCTACACCGACCTCGCCCACATGGACCCGGTCGCCAGCGTCTGCGAGAGCTGCGAGGGCAAGCGCTTCACCGAGGAAGTGCTGCAGCACAAGCTGCGCGGCAAGGCGATCAGCGACGTCTACGAGATGAGCGTCACCGAGGCGCTCGATTACTTCACCGAGCCGGCGATCGCCAAGATCATCCGGGGCCTCGACGACGTCGGCCTCGGCTACCTCACCCTCGGCCAACCGCTCTCGACCCTCTCGGGCGGCGAACGCCAGCGCCTGAAGCTCGCCGCGGAACTCGGCAAGTCCGGCAATATCTACGTGCTGGACGAACCCACCACCGGGCTCCACATGAACGACGTGGACACGCTGATCGGCCTCTTCGACCGGCTGGTCGACGCCGGCTCGACGGTGATCGTCATCGAGCACAATCTCGACGTGATCAGCCGCGCGGACTGGGTCATCGACCTCGGTCCGGGGGCCGGGCACGAAGGCGGCAACGTGGTGTTCGAGGGGACACCGGCGGGGTTGAAGGGCGCGAAGGGGAGCCTCACGGGCGCAGCGCTGGCGGCGCGGGGGTAAAATGGATCGATGAGAGAGACGGCCCCCTCCCATCCTCCCCCATGAAGGGGGAGGTGAAGAGTCGAGGCTGTGGCTTGATGATGCCAGACACACCGGCAGGGCACCTCCCCCTTCATGGGGGAGGATGGGAGGGGCCGTCTGCTTCAGTCAGCCCCCAACCGCCTCCAGCCTCACCACCTCCTGCAATTCCTTCGCCCGCGCCTGGAACGCCTCGGCATCCACTGGCCAGGTCTTGGGCTCCGACGGATCGAACGCCGGCCCCTTCCATTCCTGGTAGACCATGGCGACGCCCTCGTCGGTCTTCCTGAACACCGCGACCATCACCTCGCCCAGCCCCTTCAGCGCGCCGGTCTCCTTGTAGGCGCCGCAGACCATGCCGAGCGCCGGGAACTGCTCGGCCGTCTCCTCGCCGAAGTTGAAGAAGCCGATCGCATCCTCGCGGCAGATCTGGGAGTAGCCGTACATGGTGGCGCGCCGGTAGTCGTCGAGGCTGCGGCCGGGATTGAGCGTCAGGCGGGCGGCATAGGTGGTGCGCCAGTCCTTTACGCTCTGGCCCTTGGGGAAGAACTCGACGAAGGCCTGTGCCGCATCGGCATAGGTGGTGGATTCCACCAGCGGCAGAATATCGGGCTGCAGCCGTTCGGTCGGCGTGAGCCAGTCGGGCGTGGGCAGCACGAACCGGTGCCCGAGCGCGGTGAAGGTAAGGTTCACGCCATCACGGCCGACCGCTGGTTCCTGGGCGAGGGCAGGCGTAGCGGCCACGAGGGCCAGGGCAAGCAACAGGGCGCGCATTCGATCCTCCACGAAAGCGCGCGGAACCTATGCGCGCGTGGCTGAGGAGTCGAGGGGCCGCCTCCCGGTGCCGATACCGTACTCCCCCGGTGAACATCACCACCAATGCCACCACGAGCTCCTACCGTGCGGCGGCCCGCCTCCCTCCCCCTTGAGGGGAGGGATCGAGGGAGGGGGTGGTCCTGTGATCACCGATGGACCCCCACCCCCCAACCCCTCCCCTCAAGGGGGAGGGGAGCCGATGCTCACCGATCATTCCATCCACCGGCTGTCATCCCTGCGAAGGTAGGGATCCATCCCCGGCGCCGGCCTGCCTCCCTCCCCCTTGAGGGGAGGGACCGAGGGAGGGGGTGGTCCGGCGATCACCGACGGACCCCCACCCCCAACCCCTCCCCTCAAGGGGGAGGGGAGCCGACCGATGCTCCCGCCAGGGCAAGGACCCGCGGATGGCGGCGGCGACCTCGGAACTGGCCCGCTACCGGTACCCCGCCGCCTGCAGCTCGAAGAGCTCGGCATAGCGCCCGCCATTGGCCATGAGCTCGTCGTGGGTGCCCTCTTCCTCCACCTTGCCGTCGGCGAGGACGACGATGCGGTCGGCCATGCGCACGGTGGAGAAGCGGTGCGAGATCAGCACGGCGGTCGTCCCCTCGGCGAGATTCTTGAAGCGCTGGAACACCTCGGCCTCGGCGCGCGCATCGAGCGCGGCGGTGGGCTCGTCGAGGATGATGATCTCGGCATCGCGCATGTAGGCGCGGGCGATGGCGAGCTTCTGCCACTCGCCGCCCGAGAGGTCGTGTCCTCTTGCGAAGGTGCGACCGAGCATCTGGTCATAGCCCTCGGGGAGCTTCCTGATCACCGCATCGGCAAGGCTCTGCGTGGCGGCCGCGACGATGCGCTCGCGATCGGCTGCGGCCTCGATCCGCCCCACCCCGATATTGTCCGACGCCGAGAAGCTGTAGCGCAGGAAATCCTGGAAGATGGCGCCGACATGGGTCCGGAGGTCGGCGAGGGCGAACTCGCGGATATCGATGCCGTCGATGGTGATCCGCCCCTCGTCGGGGTCGTAGAGCCGGGTGAGAAGCTTGACGATGGTGGTCTTGCCGGCGCCGTTCTCGCCGACCAGCGCCAGCGTATCGCCCGCGGCGACAGTGAAGCTCAGGTTCCGGATGGCCCAGGTTTCCGAGCCCGGATAGCGGAAGCCGACATTGTCGAAGACGATGCCCTCCCGGAGCGGCGTCGGGAAGGGCCGCGGCTTTTTGGGATCGACGATACCGGGCTTGATCTCGAAGAAGCCGAAGAGGTCGTCGAGATAGAGCGACTGCCCGGCGATCTGGGTGAAGCCGATGAGGATCTGCTGCAGGTACCCGTTGAGCTGGTTGAAGCTGCCCGACAGGAACACCAGCGTGCCGATCGAGAACTCGCCATGGAGCGTGCGCCAGACGATGTAGGCGTAGGCGGCGTAGTAGGTGAGGGTCGAGATCGAGGCGAGCAGTCCCGTCTGCAGCGCACGCCGGATCGACAGGTTCCTGTTCTCGATGAGGATCTGCTCGCTCAGCACCTTGAAGCGACCGGAGAGAAAGTCGCCCAGCCCGAAGAGCTTGATCTCCTTGGCGCTTTCGGCGCTGGCGCCGATCTGGCGCAGGTATTCGAGCTGGCGCCGCTCGGGCGAACGGGAGTGCGAGATCCAGTAGGCGAGGCGGTTGAACTTGAACTCGCCCCATACGGCCGGGATCAGCGCCAGCGCGAGGAGGCCGATCAGCAGCGGGGCATAGATGAAGAGGCCGGCGGCGAGCGCGATGGCGGTGATCATCGCCTGCGCCTGCCCGAAGAGCTGCGAGATGACGGTCGAGCGGCTCGAGGCCTGGCGGCGGGCACGCTCGAGACTGTCCTGGTACTCGGACTGTTCGAAATGCTTGAGGTCGAGATTGGCCGCATGCTGCATGAGCTCGAGGCTCACGGCATTGGAATGGCTCTCGCCGAGAATGTTGTCGACGACGTTGATGGCGCGGTTGAAGGCATCGCGGGCGAAGACGAGCACGAACTCGCCGGCGAGCAGCAGCATCAGGTAGTTGAGCCGGCCGCTTTCGAGCCAGTCGCCGAGAGCCGGTCCGGGAACGCCGAGGCCGGTCTGGTGCACCACCTCGTCGATGATCAGCTTGGTGAACAGCAGCACCAGCGGCGGCTGGATGGCAACGACAAGGCGAAGCGCGATCGACAGCGAAATCAGCCAGGGGCTGGTGCGCCACATCTGCGCAAACAGCCGCCCGAGATGGCGAAAGGTCTTCAGCCGCTCGCCTTTGTCGAAGGGCAGGGCATCAGGGATGTCGGGGCCATTCAGCCCGCGTCCCCCGCCACCCCTGCCGCCGACTCCACGCATTACAGATACTTAGGGGAGCTGGAACCGGTTCTCAACCTGCACTGATGGCGAGAAGCCAGGACGCGGACCTCTGGCTCGAGGTAAGGGCTCGTCAGGCTGGAGAGGAGGTCGGCGGTGAGGCTGGCGACGACAGCAGCCACCCGTCCCATGCCCAGAGCCGAAAGCGCAAACAAAAAGGAGGGGTACCGCTGGTACCCCTCCTTGGATTTGCTCGATCTGGCCACCGCTTACAGCGTCCGGGTCACCTGCTCCACGCGGAAGCATTCGATGACGTCGCCGGCGCGGATGTCTTCGTAGTTCTCGAAGGCCATGCCGCATTCCTGGCCGGCCGGCACTTCCTTGACTTCGTCCTTGAAGCGCTTGAGCGTCTTGAGTTTGCCTTCGTGGATCACGACGTTGTCGCGCAGCAGACGCACGCCGGCGCCACGCTCCACGATGCCCTCGGTGACACGGCAGCCCGCGACCTTGCCGACCTTGGTGATGTTGAACACCTCGAGGATCTCGGCGTAGCCGATGAAGGTCTCGCGCCGTTCCGGCTTCAAGAGGCCCGACATGGCCGCCTTCACGTCATCCACGAGGTCGTAGATGATGTTGTAGTAGCGGATCTCGATGCCCTCGCGGGTGGCGAGGTCGTTGGCCTGCTTGTTGGCGCGGACGTTGAAGCCGATGATGATGGCGTTCGAAGCCGAAGCCAGCGTCACGTCGGATTCGGTGATGGCGCCGACGCCGCTCATCAGGATCTGCGCCGACACTTCGTCGGTCGAGAGCTTGTTGAGCGAAGCGTTGATCGCTTCGACCGAGCCCTGCACGTCGCCCTTGATGATCAGCGGGAACTTGGCGACGCCCGAGGCCTTGAGCTGATTCATCATCTGCTCGAGGCTGGTGGCGCCACCGCCCGCGGTCTTCTCGCGGATGGCGCGCTGACGATACTCGGTGACTTCGCGGGCCCGGGCTTCGGTCTCGACCACCGAGAAGCGGTCGCCCGCACTCGGCACGCCGGTAAAGCCCAGCACTTCCACCGGAATGGACGGGCCGGCTTCCTTGACCTGCTCGCCCTTGTCGTTGATCAGCGCACGGACGCGGGCAAACTCGGTGCCGGCGACGACGATGTCGCCGATCGCGAGCGTGCCGCGCTGCACCAGCACCGTCGCCACCGCACCGCGGCCGCGATCGAGCTTGGCTTCGATGACGAGGCCTTCGGCGCGCCCGTCGCGGGCCACCTTGAGCTCGAGCACTTCGGCCTGCAGCAGGATGGTTTCGAGCAGCTTGTCGAGGCCGGCCTTGGTGACCGCCGAGACTTCCACGTCGAGCACGTCGCCGCCCATCGATTCGACGAACACCTCGTGCTGCAGCAGCTCGGTGCGAACGCGCTGCGGATTGGCCGACGGCTTGTCCATCTTGTTGATGGCCACGATGATCGGAACCCCGGCCGCCTTGGCGTGCTTGATGGATTCGATCGTCTGCGGCATGACGCCGTCGTCGGCCGCCACCACCAGAACCGCGATATCGGTCGCCTGGGCGCCACGGGCACGCATGGCGGTGAACGCCTCGTGGCCCGGGGTATCGAGGAAGGTGATCTTCTGGCCGTTCTTTTCGACCTGGTAGGCACCGATGTGCTGGGTGATGCCACCGGCTTCACCCGAGACCACGTTGGCTTCGCGGATCGCATCGAGCAGCGAGGTCTTGCCGTGGTCGACGTGACCCATGATGGTCACGACCGGCGCACGATCGGTCAGATCCTCGGCCTTGTCGTCCGACTGGATGTCGAACAGGCCTTCTTCCACGTCGGCATCGGACACGCGCTTGACCGTATGGCCCAGCTCGGTGGCGATGAGTTCGGCGGTATCGGCATCGATGACGTCGGTGATCTTCACCATCTGGCCCTGGGCCATCAGGATCTTGATGATGTCGACGGCGCGTTCGGCCATGCGGTTGGCCAGTTCCTGGACGGTGATCGCCTCGGGAATGGTCACTTCACGGCTGAGCTTGGGTGCAGCCTGCTGGTTGCGGCCCATCTTCTTGTTCTGGCGGCGACGCATCGCGGCGAGCGAGGGGCCGCGGTCACGATCGGATTCGGTGGTTGCGCTCGACAGCGTCAGGCGGCTGCGGGCAAACGCCTCTTCACCGGCACGACGGGTCGGACGCTCGGGCGTCGCCGGCACACGGGCGGCACCGCCACGACGGGCATTCTCGAGCTCGTTGGCGCTGACCAGCGGACGGGCCGCGGGTGCAGTACGGGTCTTGCGGCCATCGGCCTCCGACGGCGGGGCCGGCGGAATGTTGGCACCGGGCTGCGTCGGGGCGGGCCGGCGGGCCGGGGTGCGCTCGGCGGCACGTGCGGCCGGCGACACGCGCGGCTCACGCGAGACGTTGGAGACTTCCGCGACTTCGGCCACGGCCTTTTCGGCCTCGATGGCACGCTGGCGCTCGTCCTCGACGCGCTGCGCTTCTTCGCGCAGGGCGCGACGACGCGCATCTTCCTCGTTGCGGCGGGCCTCTTCGGCGCGATGGCGCGCTTCATCCTCGGCCTGGCGGCCGGCGGCTTCGCGCAGGGCGCGGGCCCGGGCGTCGGATTCGGTGGAGCTGAGGCCGGTCGGACGGGCAGGGCCGCCCGAACGCATCGGCGGACGCGAGCTGTTCGAGCGATTGTCATAGGACGGACGGCCACCGGGTGCACCACCCTGCGGGCGGTTGCCCTGCGAGGGTCCACCCTGCGGACGCGCTGCACCACCGGCCGGAGCCGAACTCTGCTGCGGCCGCGATTGCGGGGCGCCGATATTGCCGTGCGGTACGTGCGGTGGCGAGTTGGCCGGCACGAACCGGGTGCGCTTTTCGACGACCACGGTCCGCGACGAGCGTGCCACGTTCGGGCGGTTCCCCATGTGAGGAGCCCCCTTCAATGACAGCGTCTTCTTGCCGCCCTGACCAGAATCTTCGCGCTTGTCGTCGTTGTCTGCCATGTACTCGCGTCTTCCTTCACGAAACGTCGTCCTAGAAAGTGCGTGGCCGCTCTTTCCGAACAAGTCCGATTGCAGGGGCTCAGGGGCGACGTAGCGTTGCCGCGCCGCTCGAATAACCCATCTAGTTGGCGATGTAACGAGCCAGTCTTTCAGCTCGTTTCACTGCCGCCTGGGCCGCGCCCCCTTTTGTGAGCGCAGCATGTATCACATTTTCGATCCCGAGTGCCAAACCCATTTGGCCGGAATCGAGTAATTCGAAATGCGGGGTTTCCGCCGGGTTTAGACCGGCCTCTTCCGCCGCTTTTGTATACCCCTTGAGCGAGCCCAGGAGCTTGTTTCTGCCGTCCTCGGCCGCGTCGGTCGCGGTGAGGAGCGCACTGATTTCGCCCCCCTCGATCGCGGCCTTCACCTTGGTCGCGCCGGTGACGAGCTGCCCGGCCTTTCGCGCCAGCGAGAGGGCGGACAGGTACCGCTCCTCCAGCCGCCGGCGCGTGAGCCCAGCGAGATCTTCGGGCACCTTCACCTCGGACTTGAGGCTCCGGGCGAAGGCCTTCTTCTTCTGCGCCTCGGCAACCTGTCGGTATCCGAGGGTGATCCAGACGCCTCGGCCTTCGGCCCTGGCGTCCGTATCGGGCACCACTTCGTCGTCAGGCGAGACGGCGAAGCGGATGAGATCGGCGACGGGCTTCACCTCGCGGGTGAGCGCGCACATCCGTTCTGTTTCTTCTCTACTCGGCACCCTTGGCAGAACCGCCCGATTACGCGGGCGCCCCTTCCTCTTCAGTCACTTCGTCCGCGGCGAGATCCGCCTCGGTGATCCAGCCAGCCTTCAGGCGGGCCTGCAGGATCATCTCCTCGGCTTCCTCACGGCTCACCGGGAACTCCTTGAAGGTCCCGTCGAAGCGCTTGGTCTCGCCGTCCTTGCGTTCGGTCCAGCCGACGAGGTCATCGGCGGCACAACCGGCGAAGTCCTCGACGTTCTTGATACCTTCCTTGCCCAAGGCGACGAGCATCGCCGCGTTCAGGCCCGGGATTTCGTAAAGATCGTCCTCGACGCCGAGCTTGATGCGCTCGTCGTCGTTGGCCTTCTCGATGGCGGCCAGGTAGTCGGCGGCGCGCTGCTGGATTTCTCCGGCCGTTTCCTCGTCGAAGCCCTGGATCGAGGCGATTTCGCTCAGATCGATATAGGCGAGCTCTTCGACCGACGAGAAACCTTCGGAAGCCAATAGTTGGGCAACCATCTCGTCAACATCAAGGGCCTGCATGAACAGAGCCGACCGCTCGGTGAATTCCTTGTGGCGACGCTCGGACTCTTCCTGCTCGGTGAGGATGTCGATATCCCAGCCGATCAGCTGCGAGGCGAGGCGCACGTTCTGGCCACGGCGGCCGATGGCGAGCGAGAGCTGCTCGTCGGGCACCACGACTTCGATGCGCTCGGCCTGCTCGTCGAGCACGACCTTGGCGACGTCAGCCGGCTGCAGGGCCGAAACGACGAGGTCAGCGATGTTCTCGGTCCAGGGAATGATGTCGATCTTTTCGCCCTGGAGTTCGGCGACCACGGCCTGCACGCGGCTGCCGCGCATACCGACGCACGCGCCGACCGGATCGATCGAAGAGTCGTTCGAGGTCACGGCGATCTTGGCGCGGCTGCCCGGGTCGCGGGCGATCGAGCGGATGGCGATGATGCCATCGTAGATCTCCGGCACTTCCTGCATGAACAGCTTGGCCATGAACTGCGGGTGCGTGCGGGAGAGGAAAATCTGCGGCCCGCGCTGCTCGCGGCGCACGTCGTAGATATAGGCGCGGACGCGGTCGCCGTAGCGGTAGACCTCGCGCGGGATCAGTTCGTCGCGGCGGATGATCGCCTCGCCACGGCCGAGGTCGACGATGACATTGCCATACTCGACGCGCTTGACCGTGCCGTTGACGATCTCGCCGACGCGGTTGATGTACTCTTCATACATGCGGTCGCGCTCGGCATCGCGCACCTTCTGCACGATCACCTGCTTGGCCGACTGGGCGGCGATGCGGCCGAACTCGATCGGCGGCAGCGGCTCGGTGAGGTAGTCGCCGAGCTTGGCGTCGGGGGCCTTGGCCTTGGCGTATTTGAGCTCGATCTGGCGCGACGGCTCCTCGACGGTCTCAACCACCTCGAGCAGGCGCCACAGGCGGAGCTCGCCGCTGCGCGGATTGATCTCGGCGCGCACGTTGGTCTCGGCGCCGTAGCGGGTCTTGGCCGCCTTCTCGATCGCGTCCTGCATGGACTCGATCACGATCATCCGGTCGATCGACTTCTCGCGAGCAACGGCATCAGCGATCTGGAGCAGCTCCAGACGGTTCGCGCTAACGGCCATTCAATGTGTCTCCTCTTCAGAGTCGGCGGATTCTACTGTTTCACCCAGTTCGACGGTCTCGATGTCCTCGTCGTCGTCGATGGGGAATTCTTCCTGGTCGACCTGCGCCATGTTCATGAGCTTGTCGGTCATCACCAGCTTGGCTTCGGCCAGAAGGGCCAGCGGAAGCTTGTTGTCGGGGTCGGTGTCCTTGGGTGCGTCGGGCAGCGTGATGGTGACGGTGTCGCCGTCCACGGCCTTGATCAGCCCCCGGAAACGCTTGCGGCCATCGAGCAGGTCGGAGAGCTCGATCTTGGCCTCGTGGCCGATGAAGTTGGCGAAGTCGCGGGCCCGGACCAGCGGGCGGTCGATGCCGGGCGAGCTCACCTCGAGATGATACTCGCGGTCGATGGGGTCTTCGACGTCCAGCACCGGCGAGAGGTCCTTGCTCAGCCGCTCGCAGTCGGTGATGTTGAAACGGCCGTTCTGGTCCTCGGCCATGATCTGCAGCGTCAGCCCGTTCTCCTGCGTGAGCTTCACGCGGACGAGGCTGTAGCCCAGATCATTGGCAACCGGCTCGACGATACGGGCGATGCGCGCCTCGAGGCCGGTCTCCTTGACGTATCGTTTCTCGTTGAGGTCGAAGCTCATTCGGCCCTTCTTGACTGGCGGCTGCTAAGATGCCGCCCCGGAAAACAAAAAGAGCGGGGGCCGTTCGGCACCCCACTCTCGCTTTAAAGCCAGAGATGTTGTTGGCGCTGATATAGCGCCGAAGCTGCTGAAGCGCAAGCTCAGGCTAGGCCGAGGCGTTGCTTCAGGGTTTCCGGAGTGTAGCTGCCGGGCTCAGCGCCTTTTGCGATCAGCTCATGGCCCAGCGCGACGAGAGTGGAATTGAGCGGGGTGGGCACGCCGTGGAGGCGGCCCATGAGGACGATCTCGCCATTGAGGTAGTCGGTCTCGATGCTGCCTGCCCCGCGCCTGAGGCTCTGGGTGGAGGACCCGCCGACACGGCTCGCGCCCTCGACCTCGCCCATCGAGAGGACGCCGGCGCGGCGAGGATCGGCGCCCCCGATCTCGATCCAGTCGGTGATGCCGGCGGCGCGATAGACCGCTTCGGCCTCGGCACGGATGGCGTCCATGATATCGGCGCGATCGTTGCCGGGCCCGAGCGCCGCCTCGACGACATTGCCGAGGTTCTCGAGCAGCTTGCCGTATTTGGAGCGCATCACATCGGCCATCGGGTAGGCAGCATGGTTGGCGGCCTCGAGGGCCTTGCCGACGCGATGGACGGTGTCGTCGAGCCCCGCGGGGTAGCGACCGATGTCGAACATGCCGTGGCGCGGCGTGCCGAAGCAGTTGACCTCGCCGGGCACGGTGTAGTCGGCCGGGATCATCACCGTCACGGCATAGACATTGGGGAAGAAGCGCAGCGCCAGGCGCTCGTTGTTGAGGCCGTTCTGGGCGCACAAGATCGGCTGCTCGATCGCGCCGGCATCACGCAGGGCCTGGAGCGCCGCCTCGGTATCCTGCGATTTCATGGTGAGCAGGATGATGTCGTCAGGCCGGAAGCGGATTTCGGCAGGGGTGGCGACGACGGGGAAGCGGATGCGCTCCGCGCCGGCTGGCGTGCGGAAGAGCAGGCCATCGGCCCTCGTCGCGTCCAGCATCCTGCCGCGGGCAATGCCGATGACCTCGTGGCCCGACCGGGCAAGGCTCGCAGCGAGCGAGCCGCCGACGGCGCCGAGGCCGAAGACGATGAAGCGCGGCGCCGGCGGCGCACCGCTGCCGAGGCCCTCGGGCTCGCTGAACAGGGCGGCAAAGGCGCCACGGATGGCATTGAGGATGCTGAGCATGCGCTGGTCCACGAACCCCGGGGTCGGGGGACCTTGCGGGATCGGAGACGGGCAATCAACCCGGCCGAAGGGCGAAACCGGCGACGGCGTTACGCTGCCCAGCGCTTCAGGCCGCCGCCGGCCGCCGTCGGCGCTCGGCAGCAGTGAGCGACGACACCCGGCTCCGCTTGCGCAGATACTTAAGGGCGCGCTTAAGCTATTTCGGCGCGAGACTTAAGTCAATGCTTCACTAACTGCCATACCACCGTCATTGCTTCCATCGGCAGGCGCCGATAGAATGGCGTACCCCGACTCCCAAACCACGGACATCGACATGGAATACCGCCGTCTCGGCAAAGCTGGCCTCAAGGTCAGCGAATTCTCCTTTGGCGCCTGGGTCACCTTCGGCAAGCAGGTGGGCGAGGACGACGCGACCTCGATCATGGGGTACGCCTACGACAACGGCATCAACTTCTTCGACAATGCCGAGGGCTACGAGAGCGGCAATGCCGAGGTCGTGATGGGCGAGGCGCTGAAGGCGCTGAACTGGAGGCGCGACAGCTACGCCGTCTCCTCCAAGGTCTTCTGGGGCGGCGAGAAGCCGACGCAGAAGGGGCTCAGCGCCAAGCACGTCACCGACGCGGCCCATGCGGCGCTGAAGCGCCTGCAGGTCGACTATCTCGACCTCTATTTCTGCCACCGCCCCGACATCGATACCCCGATCGAAGAGACGGTGCGGGCGATGCACAACCTCATCACCCAGGGCAAGGTGCTCTACTGGGGCACCTCGGAGTGGACCGCGCAGCAGCTCACCGAGGCCTATGCTATCGCGCGCCAGGAGCACCTGACGCCGCCGACCATGGAGCAGCCGGAATACAACCTGTTCCGCCGCGAGAAGGTCGAAGCCGAGTTCCTGCCGCTCTACAGCCTGTTCGGGCTGGGCACGACCATCTGGTCGCCGCTCGCCTCGGGCATCCTGACCGGCAAGTACAATGACGGCATCCCGGCCGACTCACGGATGAACCTGCCCGGCTACGAATGGCTGAAGAAGCGGCTCGACAGCGAGCAGGGCAAGCAAGAGTTGGCCAAGGTCGGAAAACTCGCCGTGCTCGCCAAAGAGATCGGCCTGCCCATCCATCACCTGGCGCTGCTCTGGTGCAACGCCAACCCGAACGTGTCGACCGTGATCCTCGGCGCGAGCCGGCTGAGCCAGCTCAAGGACAACCTCGAGGCGCTCAAGCACAAGGCCAAGCTGACCCCGGACGTGCTGGCCCGGATCGAGGAGATCATGGGCAACAAGCCGGCGGCGCCGCAGCGCTACTGAGCCGGCCTACTTCTCCCAGGTGAGGGCTTCGGTGCTGGCGCCGAGGCCCTCGAGCGTGCCGCGCAGTTCCTTGACCATCGGATCGGGGCCGCAGAGGTAGAAGTTCTGGCTGATGTCGCGGACGTGGCGCTTGAGGAAGTTCTCGTCGATGCGCTCGTGGAGGACGCCCGTCGCGTTCGGATCGTCGGTCAGGGTCCAGGTCACCTCGAGCCCCTCCATGGCCTCGAACTCGTCGCGCAGGATGATGTCGTCGGCGCGGTGATTGGAGACGATGAGGCGGTGGCCGGCCAGCTTGCCGTCCTTCTCGAGCTGGCGGAGGATCGCGATGAACGGCGTCACGCCCGCCCCGCCGGCGATGAACGTACCCGGCCCCCTGTAGGTGATGGTGCCCCATGGATCGCGCAGGATCAGCCGGTCGCCCGGGTTGAGCTCCCACAGCTGCCGCGTCACCCCGTCATGGTCGAAGTAGGACTTGATGGTGAATTCCAGGTGGTCCCAGTCGTTCAGCGCGGTGAAGGTGAAAGGGTTCTTCCTTTCGCGCCAGCCGTTGCGGTCGATCGAGAGTTCGGTCGCCTGCCCGGGCTCGAAACGGAAGCCCTCGGGCTTTTCGACCTCGTAGCGCCGCACATTGTGCGTGACTTTCGAAATGTCTAAAATCTTAACACTCTGCTGCACGGCCCACCTCCATCGGTGCCCGAAAGACGCGCGAAAAGCCTTCGGGTTGCAGCGTGCAGCAGCCGAAAATGGCACGCAAGCCCTGCTCCGACCTACAGTTTCGTTGAGGCAACCTACCCCCCATGGAGGGGGGTGGGTATCTCATCTGAAAGTGGCGCTCCTCACTGTAAGTCTCTGCACTAACTCGCCAATTTCAAGTCCCTGAAGTGTCGATTCTGGTCCTTGTGGAGACACGTCGAAAGGCCGATCTCCCGGTTGTCCAGAAACGAAAGGGACATGAAAATGAAGACCTCCCCCCTCGGCCTTGTCGCTCTCCTCGTTGTCGGCGGCCTCTCGGTTCCCGCCTTTGCGTCGGACTCGAGCTTCGACGACGACTTCATCGTCACCCAGCTGCAGCAGCGTGGCGTCGCCGCCATCGCGGCCTACGAGAACTCTGACAACGTGATCCGTGCCGAAGTGAAGCTCGCCGACGGCAAGACCGCGTTCCAGTACTTCTATGAAGACACGCTGCAGCCGGTGAAGGCTCCGGGTTCGCAGACCCGCGTGATGACGCAGGTGGATAGCGGCGCGCGCACCGCTCCGGTGAGCAAGGACTCGCTGCTCGTCGACAATTTCTTCGACTGACGGGTCGCTCCGAGCCGGCGGGCATCGCCTGCCGGCTCGCTAAGCCAGACTAGCGGAGGCCGGAAACCCGCACCTGCGGTTCAACCGGCTCCGCGTCGCGGGCATCGAACAGGGTGCGCGCCTCCAGCACCCGATGCCAATGCCGGGATGCGAAAGCCTCGAACGCCTCGAACGCCTTCAGCGCCTCATGTCCGAGATCGGTGAGGGCGTAGTCGACGCGCGGCGGAATGGTGGCGTAGCTGGTGCGGGTGACGAACCCGTCGCGCTCGAGCGCACGCAGGGACAGCGTCAGGGCCTTCTGCGAGATGGCCCCGATGTCGCGCTGCAGCTCGGAGAACCGCATCGTCTCGCGCCTCAGGTGCAGGACGACGACCAGGGTCCACTTGCTCTGGCGGGTGGCCAGCAGGCCCTCGATGGCCTCGTAGCCGATGGGTGGCCGGCGTTGTTCCCGCATGGCGGCAACTCCTCAGAATAGACGGATGAGGCCGCCCTTACGGACGGCGCGAGCTCTTCCCCAAGCGTCCGATATCGTTCGCAAATCGCGTTCTTCCAGAGGGCGGCAGGTATTTTCCCGAAGCCGTTGCCTTAACGTAGCGTTAACTCGCGAAAGCAAGCGGACCCCTCCAGAGGCCACCCTCAACCTCCCCGACAGGATCCCATCCACCCTCGGGATGTCATCCCTGCGAAGGCAGGGATCCAACGCGCAGCCAGCGCCAGCGGAGACATGGGTCCCTGCTTTCGCAGGGATGACAGCCGGCGCGTGACGCGTGCATCAGGGCAACCACCCCCGTCGCTGCCCACCGCCGCGCCCACAGCCTGCTGCCTGGCGTACGCGCCAGCACAACCGCACCGTCAGAGCCGCGTGAAGCTCAGGTAGAAGCTGATGTGCCGGCCCTCGGCGCGGGCCTTTTCCTCGTAGCGGGTCGGTTCCCACCCGGCATAGGGCTCGTGCCAGATGCCCGGCTGCTCCGGCGCGAAGCGGAAGTCGGGCGAGCGGAGGACATGCGCCAGCGTCCAGTTCGCATAATCCTCGATATCGGACGCGAAGCGGAAGGTGGCGCCCGGCTTCAGCGTGCGCGCGAGCTCGCCCAGCGTCATCGGCGAGATGAAGCGCCGCTTGTGGTGGCGAGTCTTGGGCCATGGGTCGGGATAGAGCAGGTAGGCGCCGTCGAGCGAAGCGTCGGGGAGCTTCTGCAACAGCTTCAGCGCATCGTCGGTATAGAGCCGGACGTTGTCGAGCCCCTCCTCGTCGATCTGCTGCACAAGCTTGGCGATGCCGCCGGAGAAGACTTCGCAGCCGATAAAGCCGGTCTCCGGGTTCTGGCGCGCCTGGCGGGCGAGATGCTCGCCGCCGCCATAGCCGATCTCGATGATGCGGCTGGTGCTCGCGGGGAACAGTTCGGCCGGGTCGAGCGTCTCCTCGCCCAGCGTGATCGAGAGTTCAGGCAGCAGTTCCTTGAACAGCCGATCCTGCCCCTTGTGCAGGCGCTTGCCCGAGCGGCGCCCGAAAAAGGCGCGCGGCTCGCCGGAGACGTTCAGGGGGTGATGGGGCTTGGAGGTCATGCGGCTCACCTACACCACGACGCCATCCCTGCGGAAGCAGGGATCCATTTCGAGGCCGGCACTTGTGGAAGGATCGGTCCCCGCTTTCGCGGGGATGACATCCAATGAGTTGGGGACGCTACGCCGCCTTGACCGCCGCCTTGAGCGCCGGGACCAGGTCGGTCTTTTCCCAGCTGAACGAGCCGTCGCGGCCGGGCTTGCGGCCGAAATGGCCGTAGGCCGAGGTCTTGGCGTAGATCGGCTTGTTGAGGTCGAGCTGGGTGCGGATGCCGCGCGGCGAGAGGTCGAACACCTCGCTCAGCACCGTCTCGAGCTTGTCCTCGGCGACCTTGCCGGTGCCGTGGAGGTCGACATAGATCGAGAGGGGCTTCGCCACCCCGATGGCGTAGCTCAGCTGGATCGTGGCGCGGTCGGCGAGGCCGGCGGCGACGACGTTCTTGGCGAGGTAGCGCGCCGCATAGGCGGCCGAGCGGTCGACCTTGGTCGGATCCTTGCCCGAGAAGGCGCCACCGCCATGCGGGGCCGCGCCGCCATAGGTGTCGACGATGATCTTGCGGCCGGTGAGGCCGGCATCGCCGTCAGGGCCGCCGACGACGAACTTGCCGGTCGGGTTGACGTGCCAGACGGTGCCGGCGTCGATCCAGCCCTCGGGCAGCGCCGAGCGCACGTAGGGCTCGATGATCGAGCGGACGTCCTCGGACGTGAGGCTCTCGTCGAGATGCTGGGTCGAAACGACGATCTGGGTGACGCCGACGGGCTGGCCGTTCTCGTACTTCACCGTCACCTGGCTCTTGGCGTCGGGGCCGAGCTTGCGCGCATTGGCATCGCCGTTCTTGCGCGCATAGGTCAGGGTCTCGAGGATCTTGTGGGCGTAGTAGATCGGGGCCGGAAGCAGTTCCGGGGTCTCGCGGCTGGCATAGCCGAACATGATGCCCTGGTCGCCGGCACCGACGTCCTTGTTGCCCGTCTCGTCGACGCCCTGCGCGATGTCGGCCGACTGGCCGTGCAGCAGCACGTCGATCCTGCAGGTCTTCCAGTGGAAGCCCGACTGCTCGTAGCCGATGGCCTTGATGGCCTTGCGGGCGGTCGACTTGAACTTGGCCGGATTGACCACCGGATGGCCGGCGGCATCGAGCAGGATATTGCCGTCCTTGCCCTTCTTCAGCAGCGTCGCGGGGACGCGCACTTCGCCGGCGATGATGACGCGGTTGGTGGTGGCAAGCGTTTCGCAGGCGATGCGGACCTGGGCCGGATCCATGCCGGTTTTCTTCGCCTCGCGGAACACGAGGTCGACGATCTCGTCGGAGATCCGGTCGCAGACCTTGTCGGGGTGACCCTCCGAAACCGACTCCGACGTGAACAGGTAGGACGACCGAGCCAAGGCGAAACCCCCGAAAAATGGTCCAAATACGCGAAAATCGCATAGTTGGGGCGTGTTTTGCCACTCAGGCCGCACGCGGTCAAGGGATATAAAGGTAGCTTTATGTCTTGATGCAAGGCCGGCGTGGAATATTCATGCTATGCGGCGGGGGCGCCGCGCGGCGATGAGCGAGCCGAGAATGCCAAGGCCGACGGCAATCCAGAACGGCAGGTCGCCGAGCCGGTTGAACAGCGTGCCGCCGGCAATGGGCTCGGCGGGCACGACGTCGAGCACCCCGACCTGCCCCTCGGCCAGCTGCGCGACCACCCGGCCGAGCGGATCGACGCTCAGCGTCACGCCGGTATTGGCGGCGCGCAGCATCGGCAGGCCGGTCTCGACCGCCCGCATCCGCGCATGGTGCGCGTGCTGCGCCGGTCCGATCGAACCCATGAACCAGGCATCATTGGTGACATTGAGGATGAACTGCGCCTCGGCGGGGTCGCCGATATCACCGGGGAATACCGCCTCGTAGCAGACCAGCGCGAGGAAAGGCGGCGTGCCCGGCGGGGCCATCAGCCGGCGCCCGTCGCCAGCGGCCCAGCCATTGGTGCCGGGCACGAACTGGTTGATGCCGAACAGGCGCCAGAAGCTCTGGAACGGCAGGTACTCCCCGAACGGCACGAGGTGCGACTTGTCGTAGCTCGCGACCACCTCGCCATTGGTGTCGATGGCGAGGATCGAGTTGTAGCCCGGGTTGTCCGGGATCGGCAGGCCGTCGTCGCCAAGCGGCTCGCGCGGCGCTCCGGTGAGCAGCAGGGTCGTGTCGGGCAGCATGCGGGCGATACGCGCGATGCCGTCGGGATAATTGGTCAGAAAGAACGGGAACACCGATTCCGGCCACACCAGGTGGGTGATGGCGCTCAGCCCGGGGTCGGATGGCGTCAGCCGGCTCTCGGACAGGCTGATCAGCTGGTTGATGATCGTATCCGGATTGGCGACCGCCCAGTCGGCATGCTCGAGGATCATCGGCTGCACCATGCGCACCTTCATGTCGGTGCGCGCCGTGAGCGTCGTGGTGGTGAGCCGCCAGTTGCCATAGGCGACCTGCCCGGCGATCACGGCAACGGCGAGGAAGAACGGCAGCAGCCGGCGCACCAGTCCGCGCTGGTCGGCCGGCCAGATCAGCGCCGGCGTCATGGCGATGAGCGCGGCGAGGAAGGTAAGGCCATAGCTGCCGATCACCGAGGCGAGCTGCAGCATCTCGTCATTGGCGGTGAGCGCGTAGCCGAGCAGGTCGAACGGGAAGCCGGTGAAGAGGTGCCCACGGCCCCATTCGGCCAGCGCCAGGAAGCTCGCCAGCGTGACGATGCGGAAGGCCCCGCCCGACCACAGCATGTGGGCCAATGCGCTGCCCAGACCCCAGAAGACCGAGAGGATCGCGGCGAGCCCGACGATGGCGAAGGGCATGAGCAGCAGATAGAGGCCGCCCTCCTCGAAGAAGGCGGCGCCCAGCCAGTGGAGCGCCACTGTGAAATAGCCGAGCCCGAAGGCAAAGCCGATCGCGAAGGCCGGTCCGACCAGCCGGCGCCAGCCACGCCGATGCTCGGCGCCGTCGAGGGCCCAGACCCAGACCGGCAGGGCGAGAAAGAGCGCCGGCAACAGGAAGAAAGGCGGCACGGAAGCCGCGGCAACAGCACCGGCCGCAACCAGGATCAAGAAACGCCGCCAGCCATGGCTCAGCATCACGGTCTCGGCGAGCCAGGTCATGCGGCGCTCGAATCAAAGGGCATATGGCAAGGTCGCGAGGCAGAGGCGTGGGGTCAAGACGGCATCGCCCCGGTGTGATCGGGCAGGCGGCCGCAACAGGGGGATTTCGACGATGACGGACTGGAACCGGGTGGCGCCCGAAGCGGCGGGCTTTGCCGTCAATCTGGAGCGCAAGCTCGCCGCGGGCTTCGAATCGGGGCTGCTGCTGCCCATCCACGCGCTGCTCGTGAGCCGCGGCGGCAAGCTGGTGCTGGAGCAGTATTTCGAGGGCGAGGACGAGAGCTGGGCCGATTCGCTGGGCCGGGTGGAGTTCGGGCCGGAGGTGCTGCACGACCTGCGCTCGGTGACCAAGAGCGTCGTCGGCCTCCTTTACGGCATTGCGCTTGAACGCGGCCTCGTACCGCCGATTGACGCGCCGGTGATCGACGCCTTCCCCGAATACCCGGACCTCGTCGCCGATCCGGAGCGCCGCAAGGTGACCGTCGGGCATACGCTCAACATGACCATGGGCATGGAGTGGGACGAGAACAAACCCTACACCGACCCGACCAATTCCGAGATCGCCATGGAAATGGCGCCGGATCGCTACCGGTTCGTCCTCGACCGGCCCATCGTCGAGGAGCCCGGCAAGACCTGGATCTACTCGGGCGGGGCGGTGGCCCTGATCGGTGCGCTCATCGAGCGCGGCACCGGCAAGCCGATAGCCGAGTTCGCCCGCGAGGCGCTGTTCGCGCCGCTCGGCATCACCGATTTCTACTGGATGGCCGGCAGCGATGGCGTCGCCTCGCCGGCCTCCGGCCTGCGCCTTCGCGCTCCAGACCTGCTCCGGATCGGCGCCATGCTGGTCGATGGCGGCCGCCACGAAGGCCGGCAGGTCGTGCCCGAGGCCTGGATCGAAGGATCATGGACCCCTGCCATCACCCTTCCCGACGGCCTCGGCTACGGGCGGCTGTGGTACATGCACGAGGCCCCGGCGCCCGGCTCCGACACGCCGCTGCGCTGGGTCGGGGCGTTCGGCAATGGCGGCCAGCGCCTGTGGCTCGCGCCTGAAGCCGGTGTCGCCTGCGTCATCTATGCCGGCGACTACAACCTGTTCGAGCGCTGGGTCACCCCGGCCCGCATCTGGCGCGAGATCGTGCTGGGGAACCTCGAGCGGGCCTAGCCCAGCTTTGCCGCGGCGATGGCGAGGATGCGCCTGAAGGCGGTCATGTCGGTGAGTTCGGCCCCCACCGGGGCATCGCCGACCACCACCTCGCCGCCGCGGTTCACGACGCCGCCGTGCAGCATCAGGTTGTCGATGAAGCCGAGGTCCTCGATGAGGATATGATCAGGCCCGCGCGGCAGGCCCGCGGCGTCGGCGTACCACTCGCCGTTGAAGTGGCTGCGGGTGCGCTCGCCGTGGTCGGCCTTCACATTGGTGTAGGCGAAGGCGGGCTTGCCCTGCGCGCAGACATAGCCGAGCTCGAAGCAGGTGCCGGTATCGGCGGCAATGCCGCGGAACGGCGTGAGGTTGGCGATGATGGCGTCGGCCGAGTTCATCAGATGCTCGTCGATCCGGCTGATGGCGAGGCCGAGTTCGAACTTGCTGTCGGTCTTGGGGTGCTCGAGGTCACCGGGCGACACGGGAACGAGGCCAGCCTCGCGTGTCAGCGCGATCTTGAGGTCGAGGATTTCGCGCGCGTTGGGCAGGAAGACCTCGGGGCCGGCGAGATAGACGGATTTAGGCATTTTGCTCGTTCAGAAACGGGTAATGGATGGTTCAGGAATAGGCGCCGGATCTGTCAGCGCCGCTGACCAGATCGCCGCCGACATAGACCGCAGCAAGGTTGGCCCGGCTCGCGGTGTAGAGAATTTGCTCAATCCTCTCAACCGGTTGCGCGCCGAACAGGCGGACGGTCCCCGCCGCTGCCGCGGGGTCTACAATAAGCGCATCGAAATGGTAGCCGGGCCGGAAAAGACCGATGTCGAGATCCAGCGCCACCCCACCACCCGCCGTGGCGAGGTGGAATGCCGTCAGCATGTCGACCCGCGAACCCGGGCGACCGCGCTCGCCTGCAGGGCGTTCCGCATCCACGCCATCGTCCAGCACGCGCGAGGCGGCGACCGTGGTGCGGCAGGCCTCGAGCATCGAGGCCGAAGGTCCGCCGGAGATATCGGTGCCGAGTCCGACATGGAGGCCCTTGTCGAGCGCCTTGCGCAGCGGGAAGACCGCATTGCCGAAATACATGTTGGAGAGCGCGCAGTGCGCAACACCGGCGCCCGCGGCGCGCACCTCATCCATGTCGGCATCGGTGAGAAAGACCGAATGGGCGAGCACGGTCTTTCTGGTCAGGAGCCCGAACTGCCTGAGCGCGTCGGTATCGGTGCGCCCGAAGCGCTCGAGCGCATAACCGTGCGCCCAGTCGCTTTCCGAGCAGTGTGTCTGCACGTGACAGCCGCATTCGGCAGCCAGCTGGCCGAGCCCCGTCAACGCCTCGTCCGTGCAGGACGGAATGAAGCGCGGCGTGATGACCGGCAGCACGCGGTCGTTGCCGGGCAGCGCCCGGATATGGTCGATCACAGCCCGAGTATCATCGATCGCCGCTTGCGGCGTGGCATCGCGATAGTAGTCCGGGCAGCTCTCGGCGAGGTCCATCACCACCTTGCCGACAAGGGCGCGCTGGCCTTGCGCGAGGCTGATCTCGGCCAGAAGCTCGGTCGCCTCGCGGTGGACCGTCGCGAAATAGAGCGCCGTGGTCGTACCGCCTGCGAGCAGGTCCGTCACCAGTGTGCCATAGGCCTCGCGGGCGAAATCGAGGTCGGCGTACCTCGCCTCGAGCGGGAAGGTGTATTTCTGCAGCCAGACCTCGAGCGGCTCGTCGAGGGCCAGCCCGAGCTGCGGGTATTGCGGGGCGTGGACGTGGAGGTCGACAAACCCGGGGAGCACAAGCTGGCCCGCCGGCAGTTCGACCGTCCCCTCCGGCACGCCCTCGGCAGCCGGAACGACACGGTCGATCCGTCCCTCCGCGTCGAGGCTGACGACGACATCGTCCAGCACCTCGATCTCGCCGCGCACGGGCGCATGGACGAAGGTGCCACGCAGGGCCCGCCCGCGCAGGCCCGTCACCACACCACCTTGTGCTGCTCGCCGGTCTGCACGTTGACGAAGCCCTCCGGGCAAGCCTCGCTCGGCGCCACCAGCACCCAGCGCCAGGGCGAGCAGGTGAGGGTGGCGAACTTCAGGTGCTCGGGGAATCCGGGCTTCCAGAGATTGTCGCCACCCGGCAGGTACATCCATTGAACCTCGGCGGCCGCGCGATAGAAGGCCTGCATGTCGGCATCATAGGCCTCGGCCGGCCGGGCCGTCATCAGCCCGCCGATCTCGAAGCGCATCTCGGCGACGATCTCGCCGCGATGGACGAGGACCCAGCCGCCATCGATCTCCTGCAACCGGTTTACCGCCTTGGCCATGGCGGCATCGGACGAGCCCACGCACCAGACATTGTGGCTGTCATGGGCGACCGAGGAACAGAGCGCGGTATCCGCATCGACTGGTCCGCAGCCGATCCAGAACATCGTCGCCACGGCCCCGTCACCGCGATAACGGTCGATCAGCGCCCATTTGGTGATCTGGTCGGCGGTGTCACGCTGCACCTCGCCATCGACCACCGGCAGGGTCCGGACCCAGAAGTCCTCGTTCCAGTGGAAGGGCCGCAGCACCGCCGCCTCCATGGTCTCGCGGCCCGGCTCGGCCTTGATGGCGAAGTCGGACGCCTCGAGCGTGCGCCCGATATTCATGGTCTTTCGGGCCCAGTCGGGCCACTCGATGGGCTCCTCAGGGCCGAGGAAGCGCTTGCCGTCCGACATCAGCCGACCATCGGCATAGACATGCCGGATCGACAGCGTCTGGACGTCGTCGAGCAATACTATGTCGGCATAGCGCCCCGGAGCGATCGAGCCGACCCACTGGTCGATGCGCATGTGGCGCGCCGGATTGATGGTGGCGCACTGGATCGCAATCTCCGGCTTCAGGCCATACTCGATGGCGAGCCGCACGTTGTAGTCGGACGCACCCTTTTCCAGCGTCTCGGTGGCCGAGCGGTCGTCGGTGGTGAAGGCGACGTTCTGCCAATCGTCCAACTGCTCGATCAGCTGGGGCATTATGACGTCATAGGAGAACGGCCGGAGCTCGGTGAAGATGCCGTGGCTCAGCCGCTCCCAGGCCTCCTTGAAGGCCCAGACCTCATGGTCGGAGGAGATGCCGGCGGCGGCGAAGGCGGAGAGATCATGCGGGTCGATCAGGCCCGAGCCGTGCCCCTCGACGACGCCGCGCTTCTCCATGGTAGCGCCGATCATGCCCCACATGCGCATGTAGCCGGGGTTCTGCGGGTCCCAGACGGCGGGCCAGTCCATCACCTCGTCGAGGCTGACCGTGCCCATGTCGTGCTCGAGAAAGCCCGCCTGCTCCTCGTAGCCGTAATAGCCGCCCGATTCCTCCCAGGCGCTGGGCGGGACGGCCGAGCCGGGCTGGATGAAGATCTTCAGCGGCGAGCCGAGCCCGCGCGCCTTCTGCCAGAATTCCTGGTTCCTGGGGCCATTGACGTTGGCGAACTCATGGCTCGCCTCGCAGGTCCAGGTGTTGCCGCGCGGAATGACCAGCGCCGCCTCGAACTCTGGCGTGATGTGGGTCGATTCGATGTGCTTGTGCACTTCGCCGAAGCCGGGAACGGCGCTGAGGTTCGGATAGCTCACCCGCGCCTTGACCTCGCCGCGGTAGCTGCCGCGCGGGCCGACATAGGCGATGCGGCGGCCGGAGACGACGATCTCCTGATCCTCGAGCCAATGGCGGGAGTGTACGGCAAGCAGGCGGCCGACCTCGATGACCAGATCCGCGGGGCGCCTGGCCAGCGCCACGAGGGTCAGATGCTGGCGCACAGCCACCTCATCCTCGGGGCTGAGGATCAAATCGTCGGGGACATTCATTGACGCTGTTTTCCGGGTGGCAACGGCTTTAGTAAAGCGGTTTACGACGCGGAGCGCAATGCGCCTGAAGAGGGACAGGCTTTCAGATGCGATGGTTTAGGCCGCGAGGTCCGCGACCACCGCGTCCAGTACCGGCCATCCCTTGTCGGTGACGCGGATGAAGCCGTTGGGCAGGGTTTCGACGAAGCCGATGGCCTTGAGTTCGGCGATCTGGCGATCGGAGATGGCGCGGCCGGCGATGCGGTGGAAGCGGCGCGGGTCGATGCCTTCGCGGAGGCGCAGGCCCATCACCAGCATCTCGTCGCCCTCCTCCTCCCAGGTGAGGATGTCGTCGGTGACGAGGCCGTGGCCACGGGCCAGCACCTTCTTGTGCCAGTCGAACGGCATCTTCTCGGTGGCGGTGGCGTGGCGCTGGTTGTTGATGAGCAACCGGCCGTGAGCTCCCGGGCCGACGCCGACATACTCCCCGTAGCGCCAGTAGATGAGGTTGTGGCGGCTCTCCTGGCCGGGGCGCGCGTGGTTGGAGATCTCGTAGGCGGGCAGGCCCGCCTTCTGGGTCAGCTCCTGCGTCAGCTCGTAGAAATCGGCACTCGTGTCCTCGTCGGGCATCTTGAGCTTGCCGGCCTTGAACAGGTCGTAGTAGCGCGTGCCCATCTCGATGGTGAGCTGGTAAAGCGACAGGTGGCCGGGCTCGGCCAGCCACAGCGCATCGGTCAGCTCGTCTTCCCAGTCCGCAAGGGTCTGCTTGGGCCGCGTGTAGATGAGATCGAAGCTCGAGCGCGGGAAGATCGACTGCGCCAGCCGCACCGCGGCAATGGCCTCGTCCACCGTGTGGCGGCGGCCGAGTTCGGCGAGCGGCCCCTCACGCAACGACTGCACGCCGAGCGACACGCGGTTGACGCCGGCGCTGCGGTAACCGCGGAAGCGGTTGGCCTCGACCGAGGTCGGGTTGGCCTCGAGCGTGATCTCGGCCTTGGGATCGATGGTCCAGTGCTGGGCGATGGCATCGATGATGCCCGCAACCGAGCGCGGATCCATCAGCGAGGGCGTACCGCCGCCGAAGAAGATCGACTGGACGACGCGGCCCTCGGTCTGGCGCGCGAAATGCGCGAGCTCGCGGGAGTAGGCCTCGACATAGGCGGGCTCGTCGAACTCACCGCGATGGACGTGCGAGTTGAAGTCGCAATAGGGGCACTTGGCCGCGCAGAAGGGCCAGTGGACATAAACGCCGAACAGCCCGTTCGAGCGCGGATCGACCGAATTGTGGCCAAGGGTCTCAGTGCTCAACGCCGCCTCCCAGTACATCGTCGACGAACTTGGAGAAGGCCTTGGCGCGGTGCGAAAGGCCGACCTCGCCAGGAGCCCAGGAGTGCTTCACCTCGGGCGCCATCTCGCCAAAGGTGATGTCGTAGCCTTTCGGCATGAAGACCGGATCGAAGCCGTGGCCGAGCACGCCGCGCGGCGGCCAGACGATCGTGCCGTCGATCTTGCCGACATAGAGCTGGTCGCGCCCGTCGGGATGCGCGAGGCAGAGCGTCGCGTTGAACGAGCCGCTGCGATCGGACGGACCCTGCGCGCCAGCGGCCTGCAGGGCATCCTCGACGCGGCGCATGCCGACCGAAAAGTCGCGGCCACTGGCGGTTTCGGCCCAGTTGGCGGTGTAGACGCCCGGCTTGCCGTCGAGCGCGTCCACTGCAAGGCCGGAATCGTCGGCCAGCGCGATGCAGCCGGCAGCCACGGCCGCGGCATGGGCCTTGATGCGGGCGTTATCGATGAACGTGGTGCCGGTCTCGTCGGGCTCGGGCAGTCCGAGCTCGCCGGCCGAGACGATGTCGAGCCCGAAGCCGTCGAGCAGCTCCTTGAACTCCTTGAGCTTGCCCGCATTGTGGGTCGCCAGCACGAGCCGGTCGCCACGCCGCAATGTGAGCTTGTCTGCCATCAGGAGAGTGCCGCCTTCTGGATGATGGTAAGCTCGGAAATACCCTTCTCGGCAAGCTCCATGAGATGGTCGAGCTCCGCCCGGCTGAAGGGCTCCTGCTCGGCCGTACCCTGGATCTCGACGAACTTGCCCGAACCGGTCAGCACGAAGTTGGCGTCGGTGTGCGCCTCGACGTCCTCGAGATAGTCGAGGTCGAGCACCGGGGTGCCGCGATAGATGCCACAGGAGATGGCGGCGACGGAATCGCGCAGCGGCTCGCCCTTGGTCAGGCCGCGCTCCTTGAGCCAGGAGATTGCGTCAGCCATCGCGACATAGGCGCCGGTGATCGAGGCAGTGCGGGTGCCGCCGTCGGCCTCGAGCACATCGCAATCGAGGGTGATCTGGTTCTCGCCCAGCGCCGCCATGTCGACCACGGCGCGCAGGGACCGGCCGATCAGGCGCTGGATCTCCTGCGTCCGGCCGGACTGCTTGCCGGCCGCGGCCTCGCGCCGGGTGCGCGTGTCGGTGGCGCGCGGCAGCATGCCGTACTCGGCCGTGACCCAGCCCAGCCCCGAGCCGCGCCGCCACGAGGGCAGGCTCGTCTCGACAGAGGCCGTCACGTAGACGCGCGTGCCGCCGAAGCTGACGAGGCAGCTGCCTTCGGCCTTGGGGGACACGTTGCGCTCGAGCGTCACTGCCCGCATCTGGTCTGGCTGGCGTCCGGAAGGGCGCATAGGCTCAAATCACCGTTCTTGGTTCTTGTTAACCGCCTCTTAACCCTCGCTGGGGTCGGGAACAAGGCAGCCCGGCTTGGCGTCACACCGCTTTCGGCCTAAATGGTGAACATGGCCGAGCGCAGCAAACCCTCCGAAGACGTTCTCGCGGTGCTCAACGCGCGCAGCCAGGATATTTTCCGCAAGCTGGTCGAACGTTACCTCGATACCGGAACGCCGGTGGCGTCGCGCGACCTGGCGCGCATGCTGAGCGTGGGGCTCAGCCCCGCCTCGGTGCGCAACGTCATGGCCGACCTCGAGGATCTGGGCCTCATCGCTGCGCCGCATACCTCGGCGGGGCGCCTGCCGACGCAGCAGGGCCTGCGCTTCTTCGTCGACGCCATGCTCGAGGTCGGCGCCGTCAACGAGGACGAGCGGACGCAGATCGCCAAGCAGATCCAGGGCCCGGCCGCCTTCGGCCAGGTCGAGGACCTGCTCACCGAGGCGAGCCAACTGCTGAGCGGGCTCAGCCACGGCGCGGGCGTCGTCATCGCCCACAAGGCCGATGTCGTCCTCAAGCATATCGAGTTCATCCGGCTCGACGCCGAGCGGGCGATGGTCGTGCTGGTGGGTGAGGACGGTTCGGTCGAGAACCGCATCATGCCATTGCCGCCGGGGCTCGCAGCGAGCGCGCTGGCTCAGGCATCGAACTACCTCGCGCATTTCGCGGTCGGCAAGACCGTGGGCGAGACGCTGAAGGCGCTGCGCGACCAGCGCGAGGCGACGCTGCACGAGCTCGACGAGCTGACGCGCAAGCTCGTCGAGGCGGGTCTTGCCACCCTCAGCAAGAACGGCGCGGCGCAGCCGCCGACCGTGATCGTGCGCGGCCGCGCCAACCTCATCAACGACGCCATGGAGTCCGAGGACCTGACGCGCGTGCGCCAGTTGTTCGACGAGCTCGAGAGCCGCGACGGGCTGATCGAACTGCTCGGGGATACCGAGATGGCGCAGGGGGTGAAGATCTTCATCGGATCGGAGAACAAGCTGTTCTCGCTCTCGGGAAGCTCGGTGATCCTCAGCCCCTACAAGGATGCCAACCAGAAAGTGGTGGGCGTGCTCGGCGTCATCGGCCCGACCCGGCTCAACTATGCCCGCATTGTTCCGGTGGTCGACTACACCGCAAATGTCGTCTCGGCCATGATGGCGAGGAAAGGCTGAGCCTGTCGGGAACCTTTCCCAAGGCTTGAATCTTCTCACTCATTGGCCGATATGCGGGGCAACGCGAGTAGCGACAGCATTTCAAGGTCCGAATGAAAGACAAATCGAGCAAGCCCGAGGACGTGAAGGCTGCAACCGCAGCCGAAACCGACATCAACGCCGAGGCGAACAAGCCGGCCGAAGAGGCCGCTGCGCCCGAGGCTGATCCTGTGGATGCCCTCAGGTCCGAGAACGCCGACCTGCGCGAAAGACTCCTGCGCACGGTTGCCGACATGGAGAACCTGCGCAAGCGCACCGAGCGCGAGATCGCCGACACGCGGTCCTATGCCATCGCCGGCTTTGCCCGCGACATGCTGACGGCGACCGATTCGCTCTCGCGCGCGCTCATGGTCCTGCCGGCCGAAGCGCGTGAGAGCGCCGACGGCACGACCAAGTCGCTGATCGAAGGCATCGAGATGACCGAGCGGGAGATGCAGCGGCTGCTGGCCAAGCACGGCGTGAAGCCGATCGAGGCCGAAGGCCAGAAGTTCGACCCGCACAAGCACCAGGCGATGTTCGAGGTCCCCGATCCGTCTCGCCCCGACGGCACCGTCGTGCAGGTGGTGCAGTCCGGCTTCTCGATCGGCGACCGCGTGCTCCGCCCGGCCATGGTCGGCGTCTCCAAGGGCGGCGGGCCCAATGGCCAGCCGGCCGAAGGCAGCGTCGACAAGAGCGCCTGAGGCATCAGGCACTGGAATTGAAAAAGGGCGTCCATCGGGCGCCCTTTATTCGTTTCGGTCGATGGCAATCGGCTTTCTTTTCGGAAGGAGCTCTGGCTCACTGCCCGCCACCAGAGGAGAAAACCCCATGCGCTACATGATCATCGTCAAAATGACCGAGCCCTCCCCGCCGCCAAGTCCGGAGATGCTGGCGGCCATGGGCAAGCTGAACCAGGAGATGGTCGAGGCCGGCGTGCTGCTGGGCGGCGAGGGATTGCAGCCGTCGAAGAGCGGCGCCAAGGTGAAGATGGAGGGGGGCAAGCTCGTCGTCAGGGATGGCCCGTTCACCGAAGCCAAGGAACTGATCGGCGGCTTCTGGATCATCAAGGCCGATTCGCTCGAGGAAGCGGTGGGCTGGGTGAAGAAGATCCCGATGTGGAACGAGGGCGAGGAAGTCGAGGTCCGCCGTGTGTCGGAGGTCGAGGACTTCATCCATGACGACATCTCCGCCGAGGCCCTCGACCGGGAGAAGGCCCAGCGCGAAAGCGGCGCCTGGCCGGAGAACCGCTGAGCAGGCGGGCGGTCCGTCTTCGTGAACAGGCCGCCCCTTATGCTCTCAGCGACTGGAGCGCTGCGGCCCGAGGGCAAGGCCGAACAGGTCGCGTGCGGCCTGGAGGATGGAGGGCCGCGGCCACTCGGTCGTGGCGACGGGCTCATCCGGCATCAGCTTCTCGGTTCGCTCGAAATCCCGGCCCCAGTGCTGGCGGAACGCATCCTTGTAGAGAAAGCTCGCGGGGATCATAGCAAGTCTCCTTTCGGCTTGAACCGATTCAAACGACAGGCGCAGCTGCGTCTTGAATCGGTTCAAATGATAGGCCGATACACACTCGAGTCAAGCAGAAATTGAACCGATACAAGAGAGGTGCTATATGATAAGGCAAACAAGGCAGGAAGGCTGGCAATGGCGCGTGATCTGGTCCGTCTGAGCGACGTGGCAAAAGCCGCGGGCGTATCGCAGGGAACCGCATCGAACGTGTTCAGCCGACCCGACCTGGTGCGCCCCGAGGTACGCGAGCGCGTCAAGGAAACGGCCAAGAAGCTGGGCTATGCCGGGCCTGACCCGCGCGGTCGGCTGCTGCGGGCGGGAAAGTCCAACGCCATCGGCGTCGCCACGGCCGAGCCGCTTTCCTACTTCTTCGAGGATCCCTTCGCGCGCCTCCTCATGCAGGGCATCTCCGAAGCCTGCGACAAGCACGGCGCGGGACTCGCCCTCGTCTCGACGCAGAACGAGGAGCGCCTCGCCTGGAACATCCAGAGCGCGCTGGTCGACGGCTTCGTGCTGCTCTGCATCGACAATGGCGAGAAGCTGGTCGAGCTCACGAGGGAGCGCCAGTTGCCCTTCGTCGCATTGGCGCTGGGCAAGCCCGACGAGACGGTGTCGGCCATCGGCATCGACGACTATGCCGGCGCCCAGCTCGCTGCGCGGCATCTCGCCGAACTAGGGCACCGGCGCTTCGGCGTCCTCGCCCTCGAGCTCGACGAAGTGCATGAAGGCCCAGTCGGCGAAGCTCAGCTGGCCGCCGCCACCTATTCCACCACGCGCGAGCGCGCCACGGGCTATCTCGAGGAGCTGGCGCTCTATGGCGTCGAGCGGGACCGGATCCCGGTCTACGAGACGCGCAGCACGCGGGACAGCGTACGCCGTGGGCTCGACCACATCCTCACCGGGGCCGAACGGCCGACAGCGATTCTCGCCATGTCGGACCGGGTGGCGATGTTCGCCATCGAGGAACTGGCGGCACGCGGTCTGCGGGTCCCCGAGGATATCTCGATCGTCGGCTTCGACGGCGTGCCGGAGGCCGCGACTTGCATCCCGCCGCTAACCACGGTGGCGCAGCCCATCGCCGAGATCGGGCGGCGTGCGGTGAAGGCCATCCTCGAGGGCGACGGCTCCGTGCACCGGGAGACCCTGCCGGTCGAACTGATCGTCCGGGAATCGACACGCGCGGCATCGTGACTTGCATCCGGCCGCCCACGCGCCCAGATTCCACCCATGCGCACGCTCATCGTCGCCTTTGCCATCATAGCAACTGCCACCAGCGCACAGGCCTACTGCTATTCAGTGCCCGATGACGCCAGCAGTTCCTATGTCGAACGCGGACTGGACCGCACGGTCTGCATCCAGCGCCAACTGGAGCGCTCGACCAATGATCGGGCCGTGCAGACCCAGCTCGATACCGCGATCAGCAAGATGCAGCGCGACATGCAGCAGCAGAAATTCATGCTGCAACAGCTGCAGACCTACAACCCGCCGGGTCTCGGGCGACCGTTCCTGCCCTAGCTATTCGGCGGCGGCGCGAGCGAAGTCGTCCTCGAGCAGCGGTGTCTCCTCGACATACCGATCGAGCCGGTATGGGCGGAGGGGGGCCTTGGCCACCTGGTTGCGGCCGCCCTGCTTGGCCTTGTAAAGCGCCGCATCGGCAGCCGACAGCAGATCGGTGACGCTTTGCGAGGTGTGGGGCAGCGAGGCGACGCCGAAGGACGCGCTGATCTCGGCGCCGTGGGTGTTGCCCAGCTCCTCGATCCTCAACCGCAGGACCTCGGCCTTGTCAGCAGCCCGCTCCAGCGGGCAATCGGGCAGGATGACAACCAGTTCCTCGCCGCCGAAACGGCACACGATGTCGGTCTCGCGCAGCGAGCCGGTGATGGTCAGCGCCGTGTCGCGCAGCACCTGATCGCCGAAGGCGTGGCCATGCTCGTCGTTGAGCCGCTTGAAGTGGTCCAGGTCGACCATGATCAGCGACACTTCGCGGTTCTCGCGCTCGGCGAGACGGACGAAGCGCTGGAGGCAATCTTCCATGTAGCGGCGGTTGTAGAGCCCGGTCAGCGGATCGCGGAGCGCCTGGTTCCTCAGTTTCTCGCGCAGTGCCATGTTGGCGAGAGCGAGGCTCATGCCGTCGGCCAGGGCGGAGCCCAGCCCGGTAACATGATCGAGGCGGTCGAGGGCACTGACGCCCGAAGCGAAGAGCTGCAGCAGCCCGACAATCTCGCCACGGGCAATCATCGGGATCTCGAGCGTCGTCTCGGTCCCGACATGGTGGGCGCAGCACAGCTTGCTGCCGTCGCCATGGTTGAGGTGCGGCTTGCCGCGCTTCAGGCCCCAGCAGCTCGTCGGGTTGATCGTCTCGGGCAGGCCGTCGTTCTCGGCACGGCCCCAGGTGGTGGAGAGGACGAGCCGGTCGCGCGAATTGTTGAAGACGTAGAGCGCACCGGAGAAGCCGGGCACGAGGTCGGCGGCCGTGGCCTTGAGCACGGCGTTGGCATCGGCGTGGTCCGAAGCGCTCTGCAACACGTCCGCCATCTCGAACAGGCGCGCCACCTGGACGCGCGAGCGATCGGCCGACGCCACCGCGGCGGCGCGCTTGTCGGCCTCGCTGACGCTGGAGCGGAAGGCATAGAGCAGACCAAGGATGGCCAGAAGGCCGGCGGCAAGCTGCATGAGCAGCACCATGAGAGTGCCGACCTTGATGCGATCGTCATGCATGGCGAGGAGGCTGTCGGAGCGCAACAGCACACGCCTGACTTCCTCGCCGATCCTCTCGAGCACCAAGCTGGTGCGGTTGGTGGCGATGAGGGTCCGCCCTGCTTCTGCACGCCCCTCGCTGGCCAGCGCAATCGCCTCGCTCCAGGTCGCGATCAGCTCCTCGGCCAGAACCTTCGCCGAGCGCCCGGCCTCGATGCCGAGGATGATCGGGGGCAGATCGTCGAGAATGTCGGTTGCGCCGCCGGTCAGCCGCGCGACCTCGGCCAGGTGGAGGCGAAGGGCGTTCACTTCGCCGGCAAGGTAATGCAGCACGGCACCGTCGGCCGCGACCATCGATTGATGCACCGTCTTCAGCCGCTGGCCATGGGCGCGCAGCTCGGCCATGGTCAACTGCTGCGAGCTGACATGGGCAAACCCGAAGATCGCGGTGGCCACCAGCGTGAAAACGAGAACGATCGTCGCCAGCGAAAGCACGCGCGAACGATGCCGCACGGGTGGCGCGGTCCGCTCAGTCTTGCTGTCGAAGCTGGCAAACATGACTCGGAGCCCCCAGGCGCCTCACGTATCCAGCGATGATGCCCGAGATCGGATCCATTGCGACCGCCATCGGGAGAATCGCTTAGCGACGGGTGAAGGCGCGTGGTGAAGCATGCGGTTACCGAATCGCTAAAAAGTCTCGGATCGGCGGGGCCGTTCGACTACGTTACGAAAATCTGGCTCATTTCTCCGCCGCGATGTCGAACGTGCCCGCTGCCGCTCGACCAGCTGATGCGAACCAAAGGAGCTGGCCCGATGAGATATATCTGCCTCGTGCATTTCGATGTTGCGGCGACATTCGCCGGCATGAGCGAAACCCAGCGCGCGCAGCTCGATACCGATTCTCTCGCCTATGACGAAGAACTCGAGGCGAGCGGCAACCTCGTCGTCGCCGAGGCGCTGCAGCCGCCCGAGGAGGCGGTGCTGGTGCGGGTCCGCGACGGGCGCATGTCGACGACGGACGGGCCTTTCGTCGAAACCAAGGAGCAGCTCGCAGGCTTCATCCTGATCGAGGCGCGCGACCTCAACGACGCGATCCGGATCGCCGCCGGCATTCCCCTCGCCAAGCACGGCACCATCGAGGTGCGCGCCATGTACGAGATTCCGCGACATGACCAGCAGCCCGACTGAAATCGAGCGCATCTGGCGGGAAGAATCGCGCCGCGTGCTGGCCACGCTGATCCGCCTGCTCGGCGATTTCGACCGGGCCGAGGAAGCGCTCAACGATGCTTTCCTCGCGGCCGCCGAGCACTGGCCGCGCCAGGGCATCCCCGCCAACCCGCGCGCCTGGCTGGTGTCTGCGGGCCGCTTCAAGGCGATCGACAAGATGCGCAGGCGGGCCAAGCTTGCCGCGATCACCGCGGAACTCTCCCTGCCCGACGAGGAGGCGGAAATGGCACCCGAGGCCGAACCCATTGCCGACGACCAGCTGCGGCTGATCTTCGTGTGCTGCCACCCGGAGCTGCCGCCCGATGCGCAGGTGGCGCTCACCCTGCGGGAGACCTGTGGGCTCACGACCGAGGAGATCGCGGCGGCCTTCCTCACCAAGCCCGCGACTATCGCGCAGCGTATCGTGCGTGCCAAATCCCGCATCCGCGAGCTGGACCTGCGCTACGAGGTGCCGGAGGCGGCCGAACTGCTGCCGCGCATCGATGCGGTGCTGCGGACGATCTACCTCATCTTCTCCGAAGGCTATTCGGCAAGCCACGGGGTGAGCGCTGTCCGCGCCGATCTCTGCCGCGAGGCCATACGGCTGGTGCGGCTCCTCCGTGAGTTGCTGCGGCAGGAGGAGCCCGAGGTCGAGGGGCTGCTCGCGCTCATGCTGCTGCAACATGCGCGCCAGGCCGCCCGCACCGACAGCGAGGGCAACATCGTCCTCATCGCCGACCAGGACCGTTCGCGCTGGAACGGGACCGAGATCGCCGAGGGCGTCAGGCTCGTCGAGCACATGATGTCCCGGTCTCCCCTGACGGCCTATGTCATCGAGGCCGCCATTGCGGCGGTCCATGCCACCGCCCCCAGTGGCGAGGCGACCGACTGGGGCGAGATCGTGCACCTCTACGACCTGCTGCGGCGGGCCGATCCCTCACCCGTGGTGGCGCTCAATCGTGCCGTGGCGGTCGCGATGCGGGATGGGCCCGAGGCGGGCCTCTTCGAGATCGAGCACCTCCTCGAATCAGGCGTACTCGCCAGTTTCCGCTACACCCATGCCGCTCGGGCCGACTTGCTGCGCCGGCTTGGCCGGACTGAGGAAGCGCGCTCGGCCTACGAGACCGCGCTCGCACTCACCCAGCAGGCGGCGGAGCGGCGCTTCATCGAAGGCCGGTTGCGGGAGCTCTCGGCCTTCCTGCACTGATCCGCTTTATGCCCGCGCGACGCGGGTGCGGCTCTCGGGCAGGACGCGATGGGGCGGCTGGGCCCCGTCGATGAAGGCGCGGATGTTGACGATGACGATCTCGCCCATCTCGAGCCGTGCCTCGAGGGTGGCCGAGGCCATGTGGGCGGTGAGCACCACCTTGTGGTCGCGCGCCAGTTGCAGCAGCTGCGGGTTGAGGCCGGTGCGGTTCTCGAACACGTCGAGCGCCGCCCCCGAAAGCTGCCCGGTCTCGATGGCGGCAATCAGCGCGGCTTCGTCGACGAGCTCGGAGCGCGAGACGTTCACCACATAGGCGTCCCGCTTCATCCGGCCGATGCGGTCGGCGTTGAGGATGTGGTGGGTCGCACGGCTGAGCGGGGTGTGGAGCGAGACGATGTCGACCTCGGCCACCATGTCGTCGAGCGATTCCCAGTAGGTCGCGCCCACGGCCTCTTCCGCCTGCGGCGGGCGGCGGTGGCGCGAGAAATAGTGGATGTTGAGCCCGAAGGTGCGGGCCCGGGCAGCTACGGCGGTGCCGATGCGGCCCATGCCGACGATGCCGAGGGCCTTGCCACGCAGCCGTCGTCCCAGCATCCAGGTCGGCGACCAGCCGGGCCATTCGCCGGTCTGGGGCAGGACTTCCGCGCCCTCGACGAGCCGGCGCGGCAGGGCCAGCATCAGCATCACGGCCATATCGGCCGTGTCTTCGGTCAGCACCGAGGGTGTGTTGGTGACGGTCAGCCCGGCCGCATAGGCCGCCTCGATGTCGATATTGTCGAAGCCGTTGCCGAACTGGGCGATGAGCTTGACCGACGACGGCAGCCGCGCGATCAGTGCCGCATCGATGGGATCGTTGATCGAGGTGACGAGTACGTCGTTGCCCTCGGCCCCTTCGATTATGGCATCGGCACTCAGCACGCCGTCGACAGGCTTGCAGGTCATTTCGAACAGCGTCGCCATCCGCGCCTCGATCTGCTCGGGCAGGCGGCGGGTGACAAAAATCTTGGGTCGGCTGAGGGTCAAATCTGCTGCCTTTCAGCGACCATTAAGGTCTTTTGCCTAGTGATAGGAAAAAAGCACACCCCTGCAAAGTCATGTTCGGCACAGTCAGCTCCATGCTCCTCTCGAGGCGCTTCACCGGGCGGCAGATCAAGCTGATTCTGCGCGCCGCCGTCGTCGCCCTTCTCGCCCTTCCGGCGCCGGTTTCGTTCGCCGCGGAAGGCCCCAGTGGCCTGCCGCTGCCGCGTTTCGTCACGACGCGCTCCAACCCGATCAATGTCCGCGTCGGCCCCGGCACCAAGTATGACGTGGCCTGGGTCTACGTGAAGTCCGGAACGCCGGTCGAGATCATCCAGGAGTTCGACACGTGGCGGAAAATCCGCGACGTCGACGGCTCCGAGGGCTGGCTGCACCAGAACCTCCTCGTCGGCAGTCGTGCCGGCGTCGTCGCGCCGTGGAAGCCGGCCGGCGAGCAGGTGGCGCTGAGGCGCAGCGCCGGCGATGATTCGGGCGTCCGCGCCTGGCTCACGCCCAACTTCCGGGTCGCGATCAAGGAATGCGACGGCCAGTGGTGCAAGGTGGTCGCCACGGCCCCCGCCGTCACCGGCAACCCGCAGAGCTTCGACGGCTACCTGCGCCAGGAGGAACTCTGGGGCGTCTACAAGGGCGAATCGTTCGACTGACGGCACCAGGCCGTCAGCTCCGGCGCCGCTCGATCGCATCCCAGATCAGCACCGCGATGTCGGGGCCGCCGAAACGCTTGATTTCGCGGATGCCGGTGGGCGAGGTCACGTTGATCTCGGTCAGGTAATCACCGATCACATCGATGCCGACGAAGATCATGTCGCGGGCCTTGAGCGCCGGGCCGATGGTGGCGCAGATCTCGCGCTCGCGCGCCGTCAGCTCCGAAAGTTCGGGCCGGCCACCGACATGCATGTTCGAGCGCGCCTCGCCCTCGGCGGGCACGCGGTTGAGGCCGGCTACGGGCTCGCCATCGACGATGATGATGCGCTTGTCGCCCTTGCGCACGTCGGGCAGGTACTTCTGCACCATGAAGGGCTCGCGGAAGCTCTGCTCGAAAAGTTCGATCAGCGAGTTGAGGTTCTGGTCGCCCTCCTGGATCAGGAAGACGCCGGCGCCGCCGTTGCCGTAGAGCGGCTTGAGGATGATGTTGCCGTGCTCGCGCCGGAAATCGCGGATGAGCGCGCGGTCGCGCGTCACCAGCGTCGGCGGCATCAGTTCCGGGAACTCGGTGACGAGGATCTTTTCGGGCGCGTTGCGCACCGCCGCCGGCGGATTGACGACGAGAGTATGCGGGTGGATGCGCTCGAGCAGGTGCGTGAGCGTGATGTAGTTCATGTCGAACGGCGGGTCCTGGCGCATCAGGACCACGTCGTAGGCCGAGAGGTCGGCCCGGGCGAACTCGCCGAGCGCAAAGTGCTCGCCCTTGGGCTTGTCGAACACCTTGATCGGCGCCAGTTCGGCCGAGACCTTGTTGTCGCGCAGGGCCAGCGACTGGGGCACGTAGTAGTCGACCCTGTGCCCGCGCTCCTGCGCCTCGAGCATCAGCGCGAAGGTCGAATCCCCCTTCGGATTGATGGTCTCGATGGGGTCCATCTGCACGGCGATCTTGAGAGACATGCCCTATTCCTGGCTGGCGTCGAAGGCGCCCTTCACATGGCGCGGCCACGCCCAGGGCGCAAGGAAAATCACGTCGAAGCGGAGGGGCGCCGCGGCCAGTCCGGGATGGCGGCCAACATAGTGCTGGGCGGCGCGGGCGATGCGGCGCGTGTTGACGGCCTCGAGCGCCAGACCCAGTTCGCCCGGGGTCTTGCGGGCCTTCACCTCGACGAAAACGGTCGTGCCGAAGCGGCGGGCGACGAGGTCGATCTCACCCACCGGTGACTTCACGCGCTGCTCGACGATGCGGTAGCCCTTGAGCCGCAGGTACCAGGCCGCCAATGCCTCGCCGCGGCGCCCGAAGATTTCGGCACCGAGCCGTTCGGTCCGGGTCCGGTTATTCCTCGGCCTTGAGGGCGAGAGCCGCATCGTAGACTTCCTTGCGCTTTAGGCCATAGCGGCTGCTGATCTCGTCAACGGCGGCCCGCAATGGCTGCGCCGCCAACGCCTCCGCGAGCGCGGCCTGCCAATCGGCTTCCTCGACGACGAGGCCGGCGCCGCCACCGACGAGGATCACCGCCTCGCCCTTGGTCTCGACTTCGGCAAAGCGCGCCGCGAGTTCAGCGAGGCTGCCGGTCTCCACGCGCTCGAAGCGCTTGGTCAGTTCGAGCGCGACCGCTGCCGGCCGCTCGCCCAGGATTTCCGCCATGGCGGCGAGCGTGTCGGCGACCCGGCGCGGCGATTCGTAGAAAACCAGCGTATCGGTTCGCCCCTTGAGCGCCGCGATGGCGTTGGCCCGCGCGCCCGCCTTGGCCGGCAGGAAGCCGAAAAAGCCGAAGGCATCGGTGGGCAGCCCCGCAATGGCCAGCGCCGCGAGGAGCGCCGACGGGCCCGGCAGGGCAAAGACCGGCAACCCGGCCTCGCGTACACCGCGGACCAGCGGAAAACCCGGATCGGAGAGCAGTGGCGTTCCCGCGTCCGATATCTGGGCAACCGCCCGACCTTCGCCGATCGCCGCCACGACCTCGCCGATGCGGGCGCGCTCATTGTGCTCGTGCAGCGAGCGACGCGCCGTGCGGATACCGTAGTGGTCAAGAAGCGTCGCCGAATGGCGCGTGTCTTCGCACAGGATCAGGTCGGCGGCGGCAAGGGTCTCGAGCGCCCTCACGGTGATGTCCTTGAGGTTGCCGATGGGAGTCGCAACGACATAGAGCCCGGCCGCAAGCGGTGGCGCGGCGAACTCGTTGCCGGCGATGAAAAAACTGTGCGGCCGCTCCAACGCGCGCCCCCGAAACTTAAGGCAAGGTTAAGCTCGGCCTTTATGAGCCGGGCCCGATTCTGTATAGACGCCCAATGGCGGCACCGGGCGCAAGAGTGCTGGACTTCGCGAAGGTTGGGCAAGTGAGAAGTATGAAAAGCGCGCAGGCGCTGTCAGGACTCAGGGTGGTCGGGCTGGGTCTTGCTGCTGCGGCGCTGCTTTCCGCCTGCTCGCCCGGCAGCTTCAGCTTTGGCCCGGGAACTGGGGGCGGCGCACAGACCATGCCGACCGCGGCAGGCAAGAGCTTCGGTCGCGGCCCCGTGCACGTCGCCTTGTTGCTGCCGCTCTCGGGCGATCCCAACCTCGCAGGCGTCGGCCAATCGCTGGCCAATGCGTCGGAACTCGCCATCCAGTTCGTCGAGACCAACCCCAATATCGGGGAGAATATCACCGTCGTCCTCAAGGACACTGGAGCTTCGACAGCGGGCGCGACGCAGGCGGCGCAACAGGCGCTCGGCGAAGGCGCGAGCCTGATCCTCGGACCCCTGCGCGCCGACCAGGTGACGGCGGTCGGCCAGGTAGCCAAATCCGCCGGCGTGCCGGTGATCGGCTTTTCCAACAACTCAGGCGCCGCGAGCCCGGGCGTGTACCTCCTCAACGTCCTGCCCGAGAGCGAGGTCAAGCGCTCGATGGGCTACGCCAAGAAGCTGGGCAAGAAGGCGTTTGCCGGCATCTTCCCGACCACCGATTTCGGCCGCATCCAGGAAGGCGCCTTCCGGCAGGCCGGCGCCGATCTCGGGCTCAACGTGCGGGCCGTCTACAACTTCTCCTCGGAGGCCGAGGCCCGCAACGTCGTGACGCAGATCGTGCCGATGCTGCAGTCGGGCCAGATCGACACGATCTTCATCCCCGACCGGGCGACGGCGCCGAGCTTTGCCAACCTCCTCAACGAAGCCGGGATTGCTCCGGGCAAGGTCCAGTTTGTCGGCTCAGCCGATTGGGACGGCGACCCCTCGGTCCTCAACACCACGACGCTGGCGGGGGCGATCTTCCCGGCCGTCGACGATGCCGGCTACAATGCGCTGCTGCCCGAGTACCAGAGCAAGTTCGGCTCGGCGCCGCACAAGCTCGCAACGGTCGCCTACACGGCGACGATCCTCGCCAATGCCGGCTCGCTCGCCAATGGCACGCCGCGCTACGACCGGGCGCAGCTGACGCTGCCGGCCGGCTTCAACGGTCGCGACGGCGTGTTCCGCTTCCTTGCCGATGGGCGCAGCGAGTATGCACTGGTGATCAAGCAGGTGGCGATCGGCAGCGCCAGCGTGGCGGAAGCCGCCAAGCTCTAGGCCTCAGACGCTACGTGACTGCGAGATCTCCTGGCCGCAGGCGATCACCATGCGCAGCGCGGCGTCGCAGTCGGGTGCCGAGCGCACGTCGAGGCGCTCCGAATAGGGGCAGGTGAACACGGCGAGGATCCGGCCCATCGGCCCCAGGATCGGGGCCGACAGGTTGTTGACGCCGGCGATCTGCAGGCTCTGCATGTTCTCGTAGCCCTGCTCGCGCACACGGCTCAGCCGCGCATCGAGGGCCGCGGTCAGCGTTTCGGGCGGATCCTGTTCCTCGAGCATCAGCCGGCGTTCCTCGGGTGACGCGAAGGCGAGCGTCACGTGGCCGGAGCCGGTATCGACGAGGCCGATGCGCGAGCCGACGCGGATCGAGACGTTCCAGTATCCGGGTCCATCAACCTGCGCAGCGACGACGAGGGCGCCGCGATCATAGGTTGCGAGGTGGCAGGCCTGCTGGGCATCGCGGGCGAAGCGCCGCATGACCGGCAGGGCCTGGCTCAGGAGGCGCTGGAGCGGCGGACGGGCATAGGCGAGTTCGAACAGCTTGAGCGTGACCTCATAGCGGTCGGCCGCAGTGCGTCGCACGTAGCCGCGACGGACCAGCCGGTCGAGCATGCGGTAGATCTCGTTGGGAGAACGTTCGAGCGACTTGGCGATCTCGGCCTGGCTCAGTCCCTCTTCGGTGCCGGCCAGCAGCTCGAGGATATCCAGGCCCTTGTCGAGGGCCGGGGCGCGGTACTTCTCCAGTTCGTCGGCCTCGGACAAGCCCCCTCCCTTCGGCGCAATTGACGCCTCGCGGACTGCGTGCTTACTCACGAATAGTCTCTTCACATATGCACAACAAGCGGCATCAGCCGGGGCGCCGGGTTCAGAACCCACGCGCGACTTCTAGGGAGAATTCCATGGCCGACCTCAGCGGAAAGATCGTCCTCATCACCGCAGCGGCGCAGGGCATCGGCCTCGCCTCCGTCCACGCCTTCGTGAAGGCCGGCGCCAAGGTCATCGCCACCGACGTCAACGAGGCCAAGCTCAAGGAACTGGACGGCACCCCGGGCGTCACGACCCGCATTCTGAACGTTCTCGACACGGATGCAGTCAACCAGGCGGTCAAGGAAATCGGCCGTATCGACGTGCTGTTCAACTGCGCCGGCGTGGTGCAGTCGGGCACCATCCTCGAGATGCCCGACAAGGACCTCGAGTTCGCCTTCGACCTCAACGTCTGGGCGCAGATCCGGGCCATCAAGGCCGTGCTGCCGCAGATGCTGGAGCGTCGCGACGGCTGCATCATCAACATGGCGACGGTTGCCTCGTCGGTCACCGCCGTGCCGAACCGCGCCGCCTACACCATCTCGAAGGCCGCCGTGATCGGGCTCACGAAGTCGATGGCCGCCGACTATACCGACAAGGGCATCCGCGTGAACGCCATCTGCCCGGGCACGGTGGAATCGCCATCGCTGCACGACCGCTGGCGCGCCACCGGCGATTTCGATGCAGCGAGGAAGGCCTTCATCGCCCGCCAGCCGATCGGCCGTATCGGCCAGCCGGAAGAGGTCGCCGACCTCGCCGTCTATCTCGCTGGGGCCACCTACACCACCGGCCAGACCCACATCATCGACGGTGGCTGGACGGCCTAAGCCGACCCCACCTCTGCTTCGGCAAAGCCCCGTGCGACCGGCGCCACACAGGTGCCGCTCGCCTCGAGCTGATGCGCGACCCTGAGGCAGATGTCCTCACGCCAGGGCGCGGCGATCACCTGGACGCCGAGCGGCAGCGCCCCGTCCTCGAGCCACACCGGCACCGAGACGACCGGCAGGCCGATGAACGAGATCGGCTGGGTGAAGATGCCCATGTGCGGGCGCAGCGGCATCTCGACGCCACCAAAGCTCGCCGTCTTCTGGCCGATCAGCGGCGCCGTCATCGGCGCTGAAGGCGCGAGGATGACATCCACTTCCGTGAACAGCTTCAGTACCTTGTCGCGGTAGGCGCGGCGGAACTTCTGCGCCCGCTCGATCCAGACGGCGGGCAGCATGGCGCCGGCGAGCAGCCGGTCGCGAACCTCGGGATCGAAATCATCAGGGCGCGAGCGCAACCGGTCGAGATGCAGCGCCGCCCCTTCGGCCATGGTGATGAGGAAGGCCGCCGCCCGCGCCGCCTGGGCATCGGGAATGGTCACGACCTTGGTGGCGTCGAGGGCCTTGGCGACCTTCTGCACATGGGCCTGGGCCTCGGTCGAGCCGGTGAAATAGTCGCCCGCGACGGCTATGCGGCGCCCGGGAACCGGGTGCTTGAGGCGCGCGGCCGTTGGCTCGTTGACCCGCTTGCTCTGGGCCGGATCGGCCTCGTCGAAGCCCTGCATCGCATCATAGACGAGGGCGAGGTCCTCGACCGAGCGCGCGAACGGTCCGAGGTGATCGAGGCTCGAGACGAAGGGGAAGGTATGGGCCCGGCTCAGGCGCCCATAGGTGGGCTTGAGGCCGAAGAGACCGCACAGCGAGGCGGGCACGCGGATCGAGCCATTGGTATCCGAACCAAGGCTCAGCGGAACGAGCCCGCCGGCGACGGCGCTCGCCGAACCGCCCGACGAGCCACCGGTCATCCGGTCGAGGGCATGGGGGTTGCGCGAGGGGCCGTCATGGGCGTTCTCGCCAGTGAAGTCATAGGCGTACTCGCCCATGTTGAGCGCTCCGACGAGCACCGCCCCTGCCGCTTCGAGGCGGGTGACGAGGGTGGCGTCGGACGTCGCCGGGGCGTTGTCGCGGTTGATCTTCGAGCCGGCGCGGGTGACGAGGCCACGAATGTCGTAGAGGTTCTTGACCGCGAAGGGGACACCCGCCAGCGGCCCGGGATCGCCGCCTTCGGCGAGCTTCGCATCGACCCTGTCGGCCGTTTCGAGGGCGCGCTCGGCCGTCACCTCGGTGAAGGCGCCCAGCATGGGATTGTGCCTGTCGATGCGCTTGAGGGCCGCCTCGATGACGGCGCGGGCCTTGATCCGGCCAGCCTTTACGTCGCCGGCGATCTCGGCTGCGGTCGCGCTTGCCTTCATGCGCGGTAGACCGGCGCGGGCTCGGCGTCGTCCTCGAGCTTCATCTGCTCGACCAGCGCCGCCATCTTGCCCGCCGTCTTGAGGTTCGCCTTGATCCCGGCGCGGTGCTCGGGCGCGACCTGCAGCTGCAGGAGAGGCGCCGTCGCGTCGATCAGCGCATCGGCATCGAAGGGTTTGTAGGCCATGGCGGGTGACGCTCCCAGTCTCTGGTGCAATGTGCGGTCGCCCCGACCGCTCATGCCCGATTGCCGATTATCCCAGCACGATCAGGCCCGTGCGGCAAGCCGCGCGGCCGTCGCCTAGTCCGCGAAGCGGCCAATAGAGTAAGCCGAGTAGCGCTCGTCCGTAGCCTCCGCCACGAGCTCGGCGATCATCTTCGCGGTTTTGGCCGACTGGCTGAGCCCATAGTGGCCGTGGCCGACAGCGTAGAATACGGCCGGATGCCGGCCCGAGCGCGAGATCACGGGAACCGAGTCCGGCATCGACGGCCGATGCCCCATCCATTGCGCGCCGTCGGCGCCCGTGAGTTCCGGCAGCACCGCCGAGCTGATCTCGGCCATCTTGCGCCAGCGGGCGGGATTGGGCGGCAGCTCGGTGCCACCGAGTTCGGTCCAGCCGCCGACGCGCAGTCCGGGGCTCAGCGGCGTCGCGACGACACCGCGGTCGCCGAAGACCAGCGGACGGTTGATCAACCCGGAGCGACCGGGAAAGGTGATGTTGTAGCCGCACTCCGCCTCGACCGGCAGCTTCTCGTCGAGCGCCGCTGCCAGCGGCCGGGACCAGACGCCCGCCGCAACCAGCGCCGCGTCGAAGCTCTGGTGCTCGCCATCGATGATGACGGCAACGCCTTCGCCTTCCGGCACCAGGGCGGTCACGGCCGCCTCGCGGAAGGCAATGCCGCGCTGCTGGCCGGCCCGGAACAGGCCGGTCACGACCTCGAAGGGATCGGTGACGATGCCCCAATCGTCCGAGATCACCCCGCGAGCGAAGACCGGCGCAAGGTTGGGCTCGAGGTCACGAATGGCAGCCTCGCCGACGAAATGGGAGGCAAAGCCCTCGTCGATGCGGCGCTTCCAGTGGCTGCGCACCGACATCCAGCTCGCTTCGCTCTCGTAGAGATAGAGGGCAGGCGCGCGACGGAGCATGTGCCCGATGCCGGCGCGGGTCCACAGCGCCTCGGCGTCGTCGACCGCCCCGCGGTTCATGCCGATCAGCGCCCGGATGCCACGCTCATAGGCCTCGCCATAGCTCGAACGCCAGAAGCGCCAGAGCCACGGCGTCACCTTGCCGAGATAGGACGCCGGGATCTTGAGGGGACCCTCGGGGTCCATCAGCATTCGCAGCCCGGTCAACCCGATCCCCGGCTCCGCGAGCGGGAAGATGCCGGAGCCGACCACGTGCCCGGCATTGCCGAAGCTCGGGCCGGTGCGCCCAGGCTCGGCCCGGTCGAACAGCGTCACCCGATAGCCGCGCTCCATCAGCGCGAAGGCGACGCTGGTGCCGACGATGCCGGCACCGATGACTGCAATGGTCGCGTTGGGCGGGAGCGGGCGCATCAGTTGAGCAGGTCGAACGCGTCGCCCCAGGTGTCGGCGACGGAATAGCCATTGGGGTAGGGATCGGACGGATCCCAGCCGACCTGGTGGATGCCGTGGATCCAGCCCCGGCCCGAGATGGTGGGGACGATCGCTGGCCGGCCGGCAACGGTGGTGTCGGCGGCGTAGGTGACCTCGAAGGTCGAATCGATGATCGAGCGGGCCGTGAAGCGATCGCCGAGCCTGGCCTCGCCGCGCGCGGCGGCTACCGCGAGGCGTGCGGAATTGCCGGTGCCACAGGGCGAGCGGTCGATGCGCCCGGGCGGCAGGATGGTGGCGCCCTTGAGCTCGCCCCTTTCGTTGCGGCCGGTGAACATGGTGTAGGCGATGCCGCGGATAGCCTCGATCTCCGGATGCCGGATATCGAGCTTCCGGTTGATGGCGCGGTGGATGGCCGTCCCCGCCTCGACGAGGCGCTTGGCCATGTCCGGCCGAATCTCGAGGCCGAGCTGGGCAGCGTCGATGAGGCCGTAGAAGATGCCGCCATAGCCGATATCGACCCTGACCTTGCCCAGCCCCTCGACATCGATGTCGACGTCGAGCTCGTGGGCGAAGGAGGGGTTCATCGTCAGGGTGACGCGCTCGCACTTGCCGTCATGGCACTGGGCGCGGGCCGTGACGAGGCCGGAGGCGGTGTCGATCCGCACCACGGTCTCGGGCTCGGTCATCTTCAGCATGCCGGTCTCGAGCAGCACCGTGGTGAGGCAGATCGAGTTCGATCCGCTCATCGCATGTGCCTTGTCGCCCTGGAGGACGAGGAAGCCGATATCGGCGTCGGGCCGCGTGGGCGGGAAGATGAGGTTGGTGCTCATGGCCGCGGCGCCGCGCGGCTCGAACACGAGGAAGCGGCGCAGGCTGTCGTCGACCTCGTTGAGATGGTTCAGCTTGTCGGCAATGGTCGCGCCCGGCACGTCGATCACCCCGCCGGTGACGACGCGGCCCACCTCGCCCTCGGCATGGGCCTCGACCATGGTCACCGTTCGCTGCCAGCGCATTGCCTGCTCCTTGCTGGCGACCGTCGTAGCGCACCGGATCGTCGACACGGAAGCGGGAAATCCGGTTCCCTGCGCGCAAACCGAGATTCCCGCTTTCGTGCGACCGGCATCGTGGCATAACCAGCCACGGATCACGGAGCGAGCAGAGCATGTGGCAGGGCGTCTACCCGGCATTGACCACCAAGTTCACCGAGGATGACCGCCTCGATTTCGAAGAGATGGAGCGCTGCTTCAAGATCGTCGTCGATGCCGGCGTGGACGGGCTCATCGCCTGCGGCTCGCTCGGCGAGGGTCCGATGCTCAACCATGACGAGCGGATCGACGTGCTGAAGGCCGTGCAGCAGGCCGCCGCGGGCCGTCCGACGCTCCTCACCATCTGCGAGCCCGGCACCCGCGAAGCCTGCCGGCTCGCCGAACGCGCCGCGAGGGAGGGCGCCTCAGGGCTGATGATCGTCCCGAGCCCGATCTATTTCACCAACCGCGACGAGACGATCGCCAATCTCAAGGCCATCGCGGCGGCCGGCGACCTGCCGGTGATGATCTATTCCAACCGCATCGCCTATCGCGTCGACGTGACGCCCGAGATGATGGTCGAGCTGGCCGAGGACCGGCGCTTCGTCGCCATCAAGGAAAGCTCCGACGATATCCGGCGCACCACCGAGATCTTCAACCTGTTGGGCGATCGCTACGACGTCTTCACCGGCGTCGATAACCTCGCCTTCGAGGCCTTCGCGGTTGGCGCCGTGGGCTGGGTCGCGGGGCTCGTCACCGCGTTTCCGCGCGAAACCGTGGCTGTCTGGAAGCTGTTCCGGGCCGGTCGCCGCGACGAGGCGCTCAGGATCTACCGCTGGTTCCGGCCGCTGCTCGATCTCGACGTGTCGAGCTATCTCGTCCAGAACGTGAAGCTTGCCGAGGCGCTCGCGATCGGCACGAACGAACGGGTCCGCATGCCGCGCATGCCCCTGGCGGGCGATGTCCGCGCGCGCGCCGAGAAGATCATCCGCGACGCCATCGCGACCCGCCCGGAGCTGCCGCAGCTCTAGCGCCAGTTCCTGTTTTGTACTTGCGCGGTTTTCGCGTAAGTTGCGCCCGTTCCAGCCTGGGATTTCAAATGGTCGACTACGTCATTGCTCAGCCGCCGCAGGCCGCCGTCCCCGTTGCCGGCGGGGGGCTCTTTCCGGTCCGCCGCATCTACTGCGTGGGCCGCAACTATGCCGAACACGCGCGGGAGATGGGGCATGACCCCAATGCGGAGCCGCCGTTCTTCTTCGCCAAGCCGGCTGACGCGGTCGTCACCGATGGCGCGGACGTCCCCTACCCGCCCCGGACTGAGAACTTCCACCACGAGATCGAACTCGTTGCGGCCATCGGCGCGGGCGGCAAGGACATTGCCGTCGCCGACGCCATGTCGCATGTCTGGGGCTACGCCGTCGGCATCGACCTGACGCGCCGCGACCTCCAGGCCTGGGCCAAGAAGGGTGGCAAACCCTGGGAAGTGTCCAAGGGCTTCGACCATTCCGCCCCGATCGGCACCATCGTGCGGGCCGAGGGCATCACAACCCCGCTCAAGGGCGCGATCGAGCTCAGGGTCAACGGCGAGACGCGGCAGTCGGCCGACATCTCGGACATGACCTGGGACCTGCCGCACGTGATCGCCGAACTGTCGAAGTACTTCGAGCTCTTCCCGGGCGACCTGATCATGACCGGCACCCCCGCGGGCGTCGGCGCCGTGGTCAAGGGCGATCGGCTCGAGGGCTCGATCGCGGGCATCGGCACCGTGGAGTGCCGCATCGTCTGATGGAGTGGTCGCCACAACAGGATGAGGCGCTGCAGGCGGTCTCGAGCTGGATCAAGGACAAGTCGGGCAAGCAGGTGTTCCGCCTGTTCGGCTGGGCCGGCACGGGCAAGTCGACGCTCGCCCGCCACCTCGCCCAGGGCGTCAAGTCGGTGAAGTACGCCGCCTTCACCGGCAAGGCGGCCATGGTGATGCGCAAGTACGGCGCGCGCGGCGCCTCGACCATCCACAGCCTCATCTACACGCTGGTGTCCGACAAGGAGGGCGAGCCCAAGTTCGCCCTCGATCCAGAGAGCGAGGCAATCACCGCCGACCTCATCGTCATCGACGAAGTGTCGATGGTCGACGAGAACCTCGGGCGGGACCTCCTCAGCTTTGGCACCAAGGTGCTGGTGCTGGGCGATCCGTTCCAGCTGCCGCCGGTGCAGGGTGCCGGCTTCTTCACGGCCGACGAGCCCGACTACATGCTGACCGAGATCCACCGCCAGGCGGCGGACAATCCGATCATCCGGATGTCCATGGAGATCCGCGAGGGCGGCTACCTCGAGCACGGCCGCTATGGCGAGAGCCTCGTCATCCCGCGCGGCGACGTCGACCGCGAGGCGGTTATGGCTGCCGACCAGGTGCTCGCCGGCCGCAACAAGACGCGCGTCGCCTACAATGACCGCATCCGAGAGCTCAAGAACCTGCCGGCGCACGAACCCGTTGCCGGCGACCGGCTGGTCTGCCTCAGGAACAATCCGATCAAGAAGCTGCTCAACGGGCAGATCTGGACGGCCGCCGAGGTCAAGAAGCGCTCCAACGCGCGCTACTCGATGACGCTGGACCCCGACGAGGTGACCGGCGCCAAGGCCAGCCAGGCCAAGGTGGTGACCCATGCCGCGTTCTTTTCGGGCGAAGAGGATGCGCTGAGCTGGCCCGAGCGCCGCCAGTACGACGAGTTCACCTTCGGCTACTGCCTCACCGTGCACAAGGCGCAGGGCTCGCAGTGGGACAATGTCTATCTGTTCGACGAGAGCTTCGTCTTCCGCGAGGACCGGGCGCGCTGGCTCTACACCGCCGTCACCCGCGCTTCGGACCGCATCACCGTCGTCACCTGAGGCCGGTGCCCCGATTCATCGCCATTCGACGATATGACCTCCCCTTGGGACGCGCGCTGGTCTAGGGTCCGCGCCCGAGACGCATCCAGCTGGAGGAAATCATGGACTATCGCTTGCTTGGCCGATCCGGCCTCAAGGTTTCGGCGCTTTCGATCGGCACGGCCACATTCGGCGGCGATGGCCTGTGGGGCGATACCGACCTCAAGGATGCGCAGCGCCAGATCGACTTGTGCATCGACCACGGCGTCAACCTGATCGACACGGCCAACGTCTATTCCAAGACCATCTCGGAGACGATCATCGGCGAGGCGCTCAGCGACGGCCGCCGCGACCAGCTGCTGATCGCCACCAAGGTGCGCTTCGCCACCGGCACCGGCCCCAATGATCGCGGCCTCAGCCGCTGGCACATCATTCGCGAATGCGAGAACTCGCTGAAGCGGCTGAAGACTGATGTCATCGACCTCTACCAGGTGCATGAGTGGGACGGGCAGACGCCGCTCGAGGAGACGCTCGACGCGCTCGATACCCTCGTCCGCTCCGGCAAGGTCCGCTACATCGGCTGCTCCAACTACTCGGCCTGGCACCTGATGAAGGCGCTCGGCGTCTCGGACGCCCACAACTACCAGCGCTTCGTCTCCCAGCAGATTCACTACACGCTCCACTCGCGCGAGGCCGAGTTCGAGCTCGTGCCGGCCGGGCTTGACCAGGGTGTCGGCGTTCTCGTGTGGTCGCCGCTCGCGGGCGGCTGGCTGTCGGGCAAGTACACGCGCGACACCAAGCCGACCGACGGGCGCCAGGTCCGCGGCTTCAAGGAGCCGCCGATCTATGATGCGGAGCACCTGTGGAAGATCGTCGACGTTCTCAACGAGGTGGCGGGCGCGCACGGCGTGTCGGGCGCACAGGTGGCGCTGGCCTGGCTGCTGCAGCGGCCGCTCGTCGCCTCGGTGATCGTGGGCGGGCGCAACTTAGCCCAGTTCGAGGACAACCTGAAGGCCGCCGAGCTGAAGCTCACCGACGACGACGTCGCGCGCCTCACCGAGGTCAGCCAGCCCAACCTGATCTATCCCTACTGGCACCAGAGCTTCACCGCCCAGGACCGCATGGGCGCGGCCGACCTGGCTCCACGGTGCCTATGCGGGCCAGAAGTAGCGATTTATCTTGAACCCGTTCGTCAACTTAACTTGACGAAGTTTAGAACTGTTATAATCTAGGGGCAGATGACCCAGGCGATTCCGGCCGATCTCCCAGCGATCGGCCGCATCCCTGGCAAAGGAAGGGCGGGGCAGCATCCCGCCCTTGACCGGAGCCCCTGATGCGACTGACACGTCAATCCAACTACGCCATTCGCGCCCTGATCTACTGCGCGGTGAACGACCCCGGACTGAGCCGGGTCGCCGACATCGCCAAGGCGCACGGCATTTCCGAGCTCTTCCTGTTCAAGCTGATCAAGCCGCTGGTCGAGCACGGCCTCATCGAGACCGTGCGCGGCCGTCGCGGCGGCATCAAGCTCGGCCGCCCGGCCGAGGAAATCACGCTGCTCGACACCGTCCGGCTGACCGAGGAGAGCTTCTCGATGGCCGAGTGCTTCGAGGACACGGACATCACGTGCCCCCTCGCCGACAGCTGCGACGTGAATGCGGCGCTGCGCGAAGCGCTGGGTGCGTTCTTCAGCGTGCTCGAGAGCCACACCATCGCCGACCTCGCGTCCAAGCGCCGGTCGCTGCGCCAGCGCCTGGGCCTCAACTACGAGGACATGGAGCCGGTGCTGGTGGCGCAGGCCGCGCACTGAGCCGACGAAAAAGGCGGATACCGGACTGACTCCAAAAGTCCGGCATCCGCCTCTCTTCGCCGCACACGCCCCGACCCGGAGGGGCGCTTTCAACCTGTGCGGCGGAGTCTCTCTCCGGGATACGCGATCGGCGAGCGTGTAAGGGCCAGGCCAGCGGGCCCTCGAACGCGCGCCGGGTGAACGTGTCGTTCACGAAACAGCGCGGTTTTGCGCCTCGTTCTTTGAACCGTTTGTGATCCGGCCGTTTAGCCACGGTTCATTCATCTTTGTGGCAGAGCAGCGCGCTACTGGCCCCGCGTTGATCTCGCCGCCCCGGCATGCTCTATGCCGCCCGACCCCCTAGGACACCGGACTGTCGCCCATGGCCGCCGCGCCCATTCTTTCCTTGCAGGAGATCAGCCTCCGCATCGGCTCGACCCAGTTGCTCGAGGCCGCGGAGATGTCGCTGCTGCCGGGCGAGAAAGTGGCCCTGGTGGGTCGCAACGGCTCGGGCAAGTCGACGCTGCTGAAGATCGCGGCAGGCGAGATCGACCCGGATGGCGGACGGCGCTTCATCCAGCCCGGCGCCACGATCCGCTACCTGCAGCAGGAGCCCGACCTCTCGGGCTTTCCCAACGTGCTGGCCTATGTGGAAGCCGGCATGCAGGCCGGCGACGACCACTATCGCGCGACCTACCTCCTCAACCACCTGGGGCTCACCGGCGAAGAAGACCCCAGGCGCCTCTCGGGCGGCGAGGCCCGCCGCGCCGCGCTGGCGCGGGTGCTGGCGCCCGAGCCCGACATCATCCTCCTCGACGAGCCGACCAACCATCTCGACCTGCCGGCGATCGAGTGGCTGGAGAACGAGCTGATGAGCATCCGCTCGGCGCTCGTGATCATCAGCCACGACCGGCGCTTCCTTTCCGACCTCACGCGCTCGACCGTCTGGCTCGATCGCGGCACGACGCGCCGGCTCGACAAGGGGTTCGGCGGCTTCGAGGAATGGCGCGACCAGGTGCTCGAGGAGGAGGAAACTGCCCGCCACAAGCTCGACCGCCAGATCGTGCGCGAGGAGCACTGGCTCACCTATGGCGTGACGGCGCGGCGCAAGCGCAACGTGCGCCGGCTCGAGGGCCTGTTCAACCTGCGCCAGGAGCGGCGCGACCTGAAGCGATCGGTCGGCGAGGTGCGGATCTCGGTGGCCGAAGGCGAGACGTCCGGCAAGCTCGTGGTCGATGCCAAGGAGATCTCCAAGGCCTTCGGCGAGCGCGTCATCGTCGAGGATTTCTCGACCCGCATCATCCGCGGCGACCGGGTCGGCATCATCGGCCCCAACGGCGCCGGCAAGACCACGCTGATCAAGCTGCTCACGGGCGAGCTTGCGCCCGACAGCGGCACGGTGAAGCTCGGTTCCAATCTCGAGCTCGCATCGCTCGACCAGCGCCGCGCCTCGCTGTCGGCAGACATGACGCTCAAGGAAGCGGTGACCGGCGGCGGTTCGGATACGCTGGTGATCAACGGGCAGCCCAAGCACTTCATGGGCTATCTCAAGGACTTCCTGTTCGCCCCCGAGCAGGCCGGCACGGCCGTCGCCAAGCTCTCGGGCGGCGAGCGCGGCCGGCTCGTCCTCGCGCGCGTCCTCGCGCTGCCCTCGAACGTCCTCGTCCTCGACGAACCCACCAACGATCTCGACCTCGAGACGCTCGACCTGCTGCAGGAGATGCTGGGCGACTACCCGGGCACGGTGATCGTGGTCAGCCACGACCGCGATTTCCTCGACCGGGTCGCGACTTCGGTCATCGTCGCCGATGGCGGCGGACGCTGGACCGAGTATCCGGGCGGCTATTCCGACATGGTGACGCAGCGCGGCTACGGCGTGACCGCGCCCGAGGCGCCGGCCAAGGCCAAGGCGGAAAAGTCGGCCGCCGCGCCTGTCGCCCCACCGGCGGCCCGGCAGAAGCTGAGCTTCAAGCAGAAGCACGCGCTCGAGACCCTGCCCAAGCAGATCGAGAAGTTCGAGGCCGAGATCGCGCGCCTGAACAAGGTGCTGGCCGACCCCAATCTCTATGTCCGCGATCCCAAGGCCTTCACCGATGCCGGCAAGATCCTGGAGAAGGTGCAGGGCGAACTCGGCAAGGCAGAAGACGAATGGCTGGAGCTCGAGGCGCTGCGCGAGCAGATCGAGGGGTAGGAGCTCTCGACTACAATTGCCTGACGCGCTAAATCCGGTTGAAGCGATTCAATCGGAGGGAACCATGCAGTATCGCAAGCTCGGCAATTCAGGCGCCGTGATCTCGGCGCAGACACTCGGCACCATGACCTTCGGGGCCGAGGCCGACGAGGCGACCTCCTTTGCGCTCATGGACGACTATGTCGCCGCCGGCGGTAACTTCCTCGACACGGCGGACGTCTATTCGGCGGGCAAGTCCGAGGAGATCGTGGGGCGCTGGCTCAAGGCGCGACCGGAAGCTGCCCGCGAGGTGCTGGTCACCACCAAGGCGCGCTTTCCCATGGGCAAGGGTCCGAACGACCTCGGCCTGTCGCGCCGGCACCTCGGCGTCGCGCTCGATGACTCGCTGAGGCGCCTGGGCGTCGAGCAGATCGACCTCTACCAGATGCACGCCTTCGATGCCCTGACCCCGCTCGAGGAGACGCTGCGCTTCCTCGACGACGCGATCCGCAACGGCAAGATCGCCTATTACGGCTTTTCCAACTTCATCGGCTGGCAGATCACCAAGGCGGTGTTCCTCGCCAGGATGGGCAACCTCGCGCCGCCGGTGACGCTGCAGCCGCACTACAACCTGCTCGTCCGCGACATCGAGCACGAGATCGTGCCCGCCTGCGCCGATGCCGGCATCGGGCTCCTGCCCTGGTCGCCGCTCGGCGGCGGCTGGCTCACCGGCAAGTACCGGCGCGACCAGATGCCGACCGGTGCGACCCGGCTGGGCGAGAACCCCAATCGCGGCCAGGAGTCCTACGGTCCGCGCAACGCCCAGGAGCGGACCTGGCGCATCATCGGAACGCTCGAAGCGGCGGCCAAGGAACTCGGCGTCTCCATGGCGCAGGTGGCCCTCGCCTGGGTCGCCGACCGTCCGACGGTGACTTCGGTGATCCTCGGGGCCCGCACGCGCGAGCAGCTCGCCGACAACCTCGGCGCCGCCGACCTCGTCCTGCCCGACGAGATCCGCACCCGCCTCACCGAGGCGAGTGCCCCGGAAGTCGCGGACTATCCCTACGGCAAGGGCGGCGTCGACCAGCGGCACCGGAAGGTCGAAGGCGGACGCTGACGCGCCTCGCCACACCAACGCCTGGGTCCCCGGGTCAAGCCCGGGGATGACGGAGTGCTTCTGGCCTAGGCGGTGCAAGGGGCAGTGCGCGCCCTATATCCGCCGTCATCCGCGGGCTTGACCCGCGGCCCCAACTATCCCACGCGCCAACACGCCGGCCGGCTCAGTACCAGAGCTCCGGCTCATGCAGGATCTGCAGGTTTTCGGCCGGCTCGCCCTGGATGCGGCGCAGCAGCAGCTCGCCCATCTGCTGGCCGGCGAGGGCGGTGTCCTCGAAGATCGCGTCCACCCGCGGCCGGACCTGGCTGAAGATGCCCGAGGTCTGCTTGACCACGACGTGCACGTCCTCGCCGATCTTCCTGCCGGCATCGGTCAGGCCGGCCATGACCGAGAGCGCCGCGGCATCGCCCGTGCAGATGAAGCCATCGGGCGAATCGGGTTCGGCTGCGCGGCGCATGGCGGCGAGGCGGATATCATCGGCCGTATTGTCGAGCGTGGCGCCCTCGAGGATCTCGAAGGTGAGGCCGGTCTCGCGGATCGCGGCCATGAAGCCGTCCTTGAGGTGATGGCCAAAGCTGAAGCGCATGGGCGGCAGGATGATCGTCACCTTGCGGCAGCCCTTGGCCTTGAGGCGCATCACGGCGTGATGCGCAAAGGCATAGTTGTCGTAGTCGACATAGGGGTGCGGCGAGGGAAAGGCCGTGCGCCCGTGCGAGACGAACGGGAAGTCCTCCTCCATCAGCAGCTTCACCCGGTCGTCGTCGGGCTGGGTGCGGGAGAAGATCACGCCGTCCGCCGCCTTGTTGCGCAGGAGATAGCGGATCGGGTCGATCGGCGCGCCGTTGGTGAACATCGGCGTGATGACGAGGTGGTAGGACGTGCCGCGCAGGGCCTCGGTCAGGCCCGAGACCATGGACTGGCCGAAGCCGAGGATCTCGTCGTGCGGATCGAGGATCAGGCTGATGACATGGGTGCGGCCGGTCTTCAGGCGCAGCGCCGTGCGGTCGGGCACGTAGCCGACTTCGGCCGCCACCTTCTGGACGCGGGTGCGCGTCTCCTCGCTCAGCTCCGGCGCATTGTTGAGGGCGCGCGAGATCGTCGTGATCGCGAAGCCGGTCATTTCGGCGATGGTTCTGAGCGTCGGCCTGCGGCCGGGCTTCAAGGGTGTCGCGCCCTCGACAGGACGCGGCTTGCCGCGCTTCTTGTCGCGCGTATCAGTCTCGGCCAAGGGTGTCCTCCCTCAAGCAGTTGGGGCCTTCTCGCGAGGTCTTCCAACGCCGTAGGTGCAGCTTCTGGGTCCGCTCGAGTTCACCTCAACAGACTATGCAATCGATTTCAAGAGGGAAACCCCGCAGGTGTCCGACAGCCGGCATACTTTCGTCGGGACCCGTTGCGGGCCGATCGGCGGCGCGCCATCATGGCCCATGCTGTTCCGCAAGACAGACCTCGAAGCGATCTTTGCCGGCGAGCGCACGCTGGCCTTCCGGCGCTGGAAGAAGCCGACGGTGAAGGTGGGCGGAACCGTGCGGACGCAGCTTGGCCTCGTCGGCATCGACGCGATCGAGGCCATCGAGCCCGGGAGCGTCACCGAGGACGAAGCGCGGGCGGCCGGCTATCGCGACCGCGCCGGGGTCATCGCCATGTTCGAGGGCCAGGAAGGCACCTGCTACCGCATCCGGCTTCACCCCGAGGGAACCGACCCGCACGACGCGCTGCGCGAATCGCTGCCCGATGCGGCCGAGATCGAACGGCTGTCGCAAAAGCTCGCCAAGCTGGACAAGTCAGCCGGCGCCGCGTGGACGAAACAGGCCCTCAAGCTGATCGCGGAGCGCCCGGGAATCGTCTCCACGAGCCTCGCCGAGGCGGCGGGAATCGAGCGCATGCAGTTCAAGGACAACGTGCGAAAGCTCAAGGCGCTCGGACTGACGATCAGCCTCGATGTCGGTTATCGTTTATCGCCGCGCGGCGAGGCGCTCATCGCCACGCTCTGACATTTTCCGTCGCTGCGACGCGCGGGGGCAGGAAATTTCACTTCGGTCCTAGTGGTTTGGAACGTCGCGATCTGGCGAAACGGCCGGCCGCACCCTATCTTCCCGAGCATCGCTTCGCGTTGGAATCGACCAAAGCCGGATAGACCTGCGGCGGACGGTGCCATAGAAGAGTCGCGTGGCGGACTCTGGTTCGTCACAGAAAAGCTGCGGGGGTCGAACCACAATCGGTCCTCATCGAATCACCCACGGCCCGATGGCCCCTTCCGGAAAGGAGACGAAAATGCACTTCGCACTTCGCACCACTCTCCAAACCGGGATCATCGGTAAATGGGTAGATCGCTCCAGCGGGTGTTGCCGACCCAAACGAATGTGACCGCTGTCACCTATTCGTCTCACACTTCAGGTAACACCCCGGCCGTTGCTAGCGACGTGCCGAATGGAGGTACTCCATGCAGCATGCCCATTTCGAAAAGCCCCATAGCGCCAAGCCCATAGCGGTCGATATCGACGGCGAGCCAAAGGGCGTCCTCGTTGCACACGAGGACGGCTTCAGGTTCCTCGCGGTCAAGCTCGACGCCTTCGGCGTGGACGGCAAGATCTTCAAGTCGGTCGCTGCGGCCGAGGCGGCGGTGCGCGATTCCCTGCGGCCCGAGGCCTGAGCCTCAGCTCCAGACCAGCTCCTGCCAGTCGGCCGCGTATTCGGCGGCCCGCCCGTCAGGCTGGACCAGCGCCGCGTCGCGCTGTTCGTGCCGATCCTTGTCCATGCGCGCCAGCAAAGCCGCGCCGATCGAGGTACCGGTCGCGCTGCGCTTGACCGGCTCCACCGGCCGCCCCGTGGCCGAGGCCAGCATCCGCAGGTAGAGCGGGTTGCCGGCGAACGGGCCTTCCACCACCGTATGGTTCTCGGCTCCCGTAAGCCGCAGGCACTCCGCCGTCATCATGGCGAGGTAGAACGAGGTGACGACATAGACCTCGTCGTCGTCGAGCTCCTCGCGCGGCACCGTCCATTGCGCCTGCCGGTCGGCAAAGGGGCCCGACCCCTGGACGACCGAGGGCGAGAGCATGATGCGGCGGCCGAGCACGCGCTCGATGGTCTCTTCGTCCGGCTCGCGCGGCGTCGTCAGCATCTCGAACTCACGCCCGCCCATGAAGCGCGCCGAGGGCACGGGCCGGCCGAAGACATCGATATTGGCGAGGCAATCGCGCCTGGGATCGAGATGGTCGATGTCCCCGCCCGGCGCTGCCACCACCACCCAGGTCCCGGTCGAGACGAGGCCGAAGGGCGGTTGGCGCTCGAGCAGGTGCGGCAGGAGCGAAGCGTTGGAATCGTGGATGCCCGAGTAGACGGGCAGAGGGCGCCTGAGCCCGATCGCCTCGGTGACCTCCGGCAGCGTGAGTCCTAGCACATCGGAGGCCGGGCGCACGGCAGGGAGCCGATCGAGCCAGCCCTCCTTCATCACCAGCGATGAGTAGAGATCAGTCGAGAAGTCCCACAGGTCCGTGTGGCAGCCGAGCGAGGTGATCTCGGCGGCGGCGACGCCGGTCAGGCGGAACGACCAGTATTGCGGATAAGGCAGAATCCAGCGCGTCCGCGCGAAGTCATCGGCAAAGGTGCGCGACTGCCAGAAGATCTGGGCGCCGAGATTGAGGCCACCGGGGAGACGCGGGGTGAAGCTCTCGGTGAAAGCCGGGCGCACCCGGTCGTATTCTACCCTCAGCTCATCGGGCCCCGCGAACTCGTAGTCGAGAACGGGGAGGGCAAGAAAGCCCTCCTCATCGATCAGCGCCGCCGAGGCGCCGTGGGTGGTGACGCTCAGGGCATCCAGCGGAAACTCGGCGTTGAGTTCGCGCAACGAATCGAGCGCGAAGCGCCACAGGCCGTCGACGTCGAAATGCGGATACTTGCCGCCGTGACGCACCATATTGGGGCGCTTGCGCACGGCGATTTCGGTGCGCGTATCGAGGTCGACCACGGCCACCTTGGCGTTGGACTTGCCGATGTCGATGACGCCGACCTTGCTGATGGTCACCTGGAAATCACCCTGTTGCGAGCCGGTCAGGCGACCGACTGGGACTTACCCTGCTCGCCGACTTCGACAACCGTCAGGCCGACACCGGCTTTTTCCAGCATGGCGCGATCCTCCTCGCGGATGCCGTTGTCGGTGATGACGGCCGAGATGCGATCGAGCCCGCACAGGATGAGGCTCGAGCGGCCGGAGAATTTCGAGGAATCAGCGAGGACGATCAGTTCCTCGGCCTGGTTGATCAGCGCCAGTTCCGACTGCACCACCATCGGATCGGCCTCCATCAGGCCATGCTGCCCGAGACCCTGGCAGCCGATGAACATGCGCTTGGCATAGAAGTGCGAGGCCACCACGCCGCCGAAGGGCGAGAGGATCACGTTCTGCTCGCGATAGACGGTGCCGCCGGGAATGACGACGGAGTTGCGCGAATTGTGGATCAGGTGCTCGGCGATGGCGAAGCTGTTGGTAAAGACCGAGAGCCGGCGGCCCGTCAGGTAGTGCACCATCTGATAGGTGGTGGTGCCGCCATTGATGATGACCGGCTCGCCGTCCTTGCAGAGGTCGGCGGCGGCGCGCGCGATGGCGCGCTTGGCGGCGATATTGATCGTTTCGTTGACGGAGAAGGGCCTGCCCATCAGCGCGCCCTGCTCGGGCGGGTTGATCGCCTCGGCGCCGCCACGCACGCGGCGCAGCCGTCCCTGCACATGCAGCGCGGCGATATCGCGCCGGATCGTCGCCTCGGACGTTCCGGTGATATCCACCAGTTCGGCCACGGTCGCGAGCGGCCGCGCCTGCACGGCAGCCAGGATCACGCGATGTCTTTCGGTCTCGTGCAAGGTCCTCTCCCTGAGCGGAGTCAATTTCACCAAAAACCGGTCACTGTCAATCACGTGGCGGCCGATACGTGCGCTCCGTGACCAGTTCTGACTGTTTCTGATTGACACTGGGCAGTGCCGGGAGCTAGTCCCAAGCACAATAACTGCCATACATCTCCACGGGAGGGGTCCATGTCCAGCACCGCGCCTCAGCGCCTTCAGAACCTGTGGGACGATGCGAGGGCGGCAGGCCTGACGGAGCCCGAACGGCTGGTCTATCGCTCCAACATTCTGGGCTCGGACAAGCGCGTCACCAACTATGGCGGCGGCAACACCTCGTCCAAGATCATCCAGAAGGATCCGCTGACCGGCGAGGACGTCGAAGTCCTCTGGGTGAAGGGTTCGGGCGGCGACTCGGCCTCGATCAAGCTCGACGGCTTCGCGACGCTCTACATGGACAAGCTGCGCGCTCTGAAGGGGCTCTATCGCGGCCTCGCGCACGAAGACGAGATGGTCGGCTACCTGCCGCACGCGACCTTCAACCTCAACCCGCGCGCCGCTTCGATCGACACCCCGCTCCACGCCTACGTGCCGCACGCCTTCGTCGACCACATGCACCCCGACGCGATCATCGCCATCGCAGCGAGCAAGGATAGCAAGGCCCTCACCAGGGAGATCTTCGGCGACGAGATCGGCTGGCTGCCGTGGAAGCGGCCGGGTTTCGAGCTCGGGCTGTGGCTCGGCAAGTTCTGCGAGGAGCATCCCGAGGCCAAGGGCGTGATCCTCGAGAGCCACGGGCTCTTCACCTGGGGCGACACGCCCAGGGAGTGCTACGAGCAGACGATCAACACAATCAACAAGGCGATGGCCTGGCTCGAAGGCAAGACCGCCGGCAAGCCGGCCTTCGGCGGCGAGGCGGTGAAGTCTCTGCCGGCCGACGAGCGGCGCGCCATCGCGGCGCGACTGATGCCGAAGATCCGGGGGCTGATCTCGGGCGAGACTAGGATGCTCGGGCATTTTGACGACAGCGCCGCGGTGCTGGAGTTCGTGAACTCGCGGAATCTCGGACCGCTGGCGGCGCTCGGCACCTCGTGCCCCGACCACTTCCTGCGCACCAAGATCCGCCCGCTGGTGATCGCGTTCGATCCGGCAAAGCCCGATATCGACGCCGTGGTTGCCGGCCTCGAGAAGGCGACGGCCGACTACCGCGCCGACTACGAGGGCTACTACAACCGCTGCAAGCACCCGGACAGCCCGGCGCTGCGCGACCCCAATGCCGTGGTCTACCTGATGCCGGGCGTGGGCATGTTCACCTTCGCCAAGGACAAGGCGACGGCACGCATCTCGGGCGAGTTCTACGTCAACGCCATCAACGTGATGCGCGGCGCATCAGCGGTCTCGACCTACCAGGGCCTGAGCGAGCAGGAAGCCTTCGACATCGAGTACTGGTCGCTCGAGGAAGCCAAGCTCCAGCGCATGCCCAAGCCCAAGGCGCTGGCCGGGCAGATCGCCCTCGTCACCGGCGGCGCTGGCGGCATCGGCAAGGCCACGGCCATCCGCCTCCTGCGCGAAGGTGCGTGCGTCGTCTTGGCCGATATCGACGAGACGGCACTCGAGGCGGCCAACGACGAACTGGGCAAGGCGTTCGGCAAGGACGTCGTCCGGCCGGTCAAGATGAACGTCACCAGCGAAGCGGCGGTGATCGCGGGCTTTGCCAACACGGCGGTCGAGTTCGGCGGCATCGATATCCTCGTCTCCAATGCCGGGCTCGCCTCGTCCGCGCCCATCGAGGAGACGACGCTCGAGCTCTGGAACAAGAACATGGACATCCTGTCGACGGGCTATTTCCTCGTCAGCCGGGAAGCCTTCCGCATGTTCCGCGCGCAGAAGATCGGCGGCAACGTCGTGTTCGTGGCGTCGAAGAACGGCCTCGCCGCCTCCCCCAATGCCGCGGCCTACTGCACCGCCAAGGCCGCCGAAATCCACCTCGCCCGCTGCCTCGCGCTGGAAGGCGCATCCGAGCAGATCCGCGTCAATGTGGTGAACCCGGATGCAGTGCTGCGCGGGAGCAAGATCTGGGCCGGCGAATGGCTGGAACAGCGCGCCTCGACGTACAAGACCGACAAGGAGGGGCTCGAGGAGATGTATCGCCAGCGCTCCATGCTGAAGCTGAGCGTGTTCCCCGAGGATATCGCCGAGGCGATCTACTTCTTCGCCTCCGACATGTCGGCCAAATCCACCGGCAACATCATCAATGTCGACGCGGGCAACGCGCAGAGCTTTACGCGCTGAGGCTTGACCCCTCATCCGGCGCTACGCGCCACCTTCTCCCCGACGGGGAGAAGAAACTCGGAGAGGCCGGCGGCCCCCACTGTTCCTCTCCCCGTCGGGGAGAGGGTGGATCGCGCAAAGCGCGAGACGGGTGAGGGGTAAGCCACAGACATAACGGGGGAGGAACCCATGACCGACCAACTCATCGACCAGTCCGTGGTCGACCAGACCAACGACGCCAACCGCAAGGCGCTCGACGCCGACTACGCGCATCTCGGCGAGCAGCTCAGCCGCCGCGGCATCGACATCGACGCGGTGCTGAAAAAGGTCGCCGCCTACACCGTCGCCGTTCCCTCCTGGGGCGTCGGCACCGGCGGCACGCGCTTTGCGAAGTTCCCGGGCGAGGGCGAGCCGCGTGATATCTTCGACAAGCTCGAGGATTGCTCGGTCATCAACCAGCTGACCCGCGCCACGCCGAACGTCTCGCTGCATATCCCGTGGGACAAGGCCGATCCGAACCGGCTGAAGCAGGCCGCTTCCCGCTTCGGCCTCGGGTTCGACGCGATGAACTCCAACACCTTCTCCGATGCTGTCGGCCAGAAGCACTCGTACAAGTACGGCTCGCTCGCGAACTATGCGAAAGACACCCGCCAGCAGGCGATCGAGCACAATCTCGAGTGCATCGAGATCGGCCAGACCATCGGCTCGAAAGCCCTGACGGTCTGGATCGGCGACGGCTCGAACTTCCCCGGCCAGGTCAACTTCACCAAGGTGTTCGAGTACTATCTCGACGCGATGAAGGAGATCTACGCGGACCTCCCGGCCGACTGGAAGCTCTTCACCGAGCACAAGATGTACGAGCCTGCGTTCTACTCGACGGTGGTACAGGACTGGGGCACGAACTACCTGATCGCCACCGAACTCGGCGACAAGGCCTATTGCCTCGTTGACCTCGGGCACCATGCGCCCAACGTCAACATCGAGATGATCGTCGCCCGGCTGATCCAGTTCAAAAAGCTCGGCGGCTTCCACTTCAACGATTCCAAGTACGGCGACGACGACCTCGATACCGGCTCGATCGACCCCTACCGGCTGTTCCTCGTGTTCAACGAGCTGGTCGATGCGGAACTGCGCAAGGCCAAGGGCTTTGCCCCGGCGCACATGCTCGACCAGAGCCACAACGTCACCGACCCGATCGAGTCGCTGATCCGCTCGGCCAACGAGGTGCGCCGCGCCTATGCGCTGGCGCTGCTCGTCGATCGCAAGGCGCTCGAGAGCTACCAGCAGGACGACGACGCGCTGATGGCGTCGGAGACGCTGAAGGTCGCCTTCCGTACCGATGTTGAGCCGATCCTCGCCAAGGCCCGCCTCGACGCCAACGGCGCCATCGACCCGATCGCCGCCTATCGCAAGGCCGGCTACCGGCAGCGCGTCGCAGCAGTCCGTCCGGCGGTCGCGGCCGGCGGCGGCGGCATCGTCTGATCAGACGAAACGGCCGCCCCGCCTTGAGCGCGGGGCGGCCAGTCCGGCCTGACGTTGGGGTTCAGGCCGGTACTTCGCGCAGCGCCAGCGCATCGATGGCGGCGATCTCGGCAGGGTCCAACGCTCCCTGCCGCTCGGCGGCCAGCGCATCCGCCAGTTCGTCGCGGTTCTTCACCCCCAGCACCACCGTCTCGACGCCCGCCATGCCCAGCGCATAGCGATGGGCGATGATCGCCGGGTCGGCGCCCCACTTGTCGCAGAGCGCCCGGAACGGCGCGGCGTGGTGGAAGTCGGCGGTGTCGCGATCGTGCAGCGATGCTCGGTCAAAACGTCGGGTGAGCGCGCCCGCCTGCACAGCGCGGATCGCCATCACGCCGACGCCGTTGAGATGCGCCGCGGCGATGATCTCGCGGGCGCGGGACGGTGTGGAGAACCCGATCAGGCCGCCCGGACTGTCGAGGAGGTTCGCCACAGCCTGCACCGCATGCGGACGCGGCGCCTCGGTGAGCGCATCGAGGATCGTCGCGGGCACGCTCACCCCCGTTATGCCCCAGCCGCCGATCAGCCCCTCGCGCTGCAGCCGCTGCAGTGCCGGCACGACGGCATGGCGGTAGCTCGACCAGGTCGTGGCGATCTCGGCCCGACGATCATTCTCGGCCGGGTAGACGAAGTCGTCCGGGCAGATCTGGTTGTGGAGGAAGAACAGGTCGACCTGCTCGAGGCGCATGGCCTTGAGGCTGTGCTCGAGCGAAGCGCGGAAGCGCGGGTAGACCTCGGCATCTGGGACAGTGCCGAGGCCGCATTTGGTTGTGACCTTCACCCCCTTCGGCAGGCGGCCCTCGAAGGCCTCCCCGATCAGTGCCTCGCATACCTTGTGGCCGGGCGCCGCATCGATCACGTCGATGCCCTCGTCGACCGCCATCCTCAAGGTGGCGACCCCCTCCTCGCGGCTGGTCTCGCCCCATACCTGGCCGATACCGCCACCGCCCAGCGTCAGGCAACTGACCTCGCCGATGCTGCCGAACTGACGTTTTTCCATCTTGATGCTCCTCTCGTTCAACGGACCGTTGCGGTCACTTCCTGCCCCGGCGCACGGACGACGCGATGCGCTCGCGCTCTATGCCCAGGTCGGCCAGCAGGTTGTCGTCGAGCTGCCGCAGCCGGTGGATGTCGCGGCGGATGCGCGACCACTCGTTGAAGCGTCGGGTCAGGGTCTTGAACATCTTGGTCTCCTTTCAACCACGCAAAGCGACACCGTCTCCGCTCCCGTGATGGGGCCGGACATTCCCTATGATGACGCTGTGCTGAGCGGAGGCGCTGCGGGCCGAACCAGCGGCGATGGAGCGCGTTCCGGACAGCCGCATACTTGCCCGTCTCGCGCTTGAAGCGATACAACCATGTCCGCAACGCGTTTTGCAGGAATGAAAAGATGAGCGCCGGCGACGCGATCTCCTGGGATGACCTGCGGCTGTTCCTCGACGTGGCGCGGCTCGGCGGCCTCAGTGCCGCGACCTCCACCACCGGGCTCAGCGCGGCGACGCTGGGCCGGAGGGTCACGGCGCTCGAGCAGCAGATCGGCGAGCCGCTGTTCGTGCGCCGGCAGACCGGCTACCAGCTCACCCCGGCGGGCGAGGAACTCCTCGCCCGGGCCGAGGATGTCGAGGCGGCGATGCGGGCCTTGACCCGCTGGCGCGACGGCGCGGTGGGCGAGCAGATCGTCCGCATCTCGGCCGGCACCTGGACCTCCGTCTTTCTCGCCCGGCATATCGGCGAGCTCTGGCACGTCGACGACAATATCCGGATCGAGTTCGCCACCGCCTATGGCAAGCTCGATATCGGCCGGCGCGCCGCCGATATCGGGGTGCGGTCCGAGCGGCCGCTCGACCCCAACCTCGCCGGCCGGCAGATCGGCCGGGTGGCGCACGCGCTCTATTCGGGCCTGAACCTGATCAACGGCATCGAGGCCGGGCTGTTCGTGGGGGTCACCGGGGAGGCCGCCAACATCGCCTCGGCGCGCTGGCTGATGGCGCATCACGGCGATCGCATCAGCGTGCGCGGCAACGACGTGCAGAGCGTGCGCGAACTGGTGGCGGCGGGCGCCGGGCTCGGCGTCTTCCCGTGTTTCGTCGGCGACAGCGACGCTCGGCTCGTCCGCGTGGCGATGCCGATCACCGAGCTCGAAACCGAGCAGTGGCTGGTGACGCATCACGAGGACCGGCATCGCCCGGAAGTCCGGCTGGTCGCCGAGCGGATCGCCGCCCTGATGCGCGAGCATGGTCCGCTGTTCCGTGGCGAGCGGCGGCGGCCGCCCTCTTAACCTCGCCGCAAGCGCCAGCGGCGATACTCAGGCACGGGAATGCAACGGTTGGGAGTGCCTCGGCATGCGCGCATGCGCCTACATCGTCGGTCCGGCGGATGGACCGGGGGCGGCGCTGGCCGACCTCGCCAATGGCCTCGGCTTCGCCGGCGTGCACCACTACACCTCGATCGCCGCCGCCGAGACGCAGGCGCAGCAGACGCCGCTGCTGTTCTTCCTGTTCGCCGCCGTCGATGACGTCACCACGCTCAAGGCAGCCGCCGACGCGATCCGCTTTTCACCGGGCCGCCGCATCCGCTTCTCGCCGATGGTCTATTTCTCCGAGAGCCCCCAGCTCGAGGCGATCAGGACCTGCGTCGAGATGGGGTTCGACGACGTCATCACCCTGCCCTTCACCGCCCAGCGCGTCTCGGGCCGCCTCGACCGGCTGGTCGATCGCACGCAGGTCTACTACGAGACCGCGGGCTATCTCGGCCCGGATCGCGGGCTGCGCCAGACGGCAGGCGGACTCTATCGCCGCCTCGAGATCATCCGCACGGTCATGGCCGGGGTGAACGTGATGCGCGACGACATGCAGCCGGCGCACTAGGCGCAGAGCAATCCCGATCTCCGTGCCTCCCTCCCCCTTGAGGGGAGGGATTGAGGGAGGGGGTAGTCCGATTGTCGCCGACGCCCACCCCCGGGCCCCTCACCTCAACGAGGATGGTCCAAAAGCAAATCGCCCGGCGCAATGCCGGGCGATTGTAAGATTCCGCAGTGCGTGCGCGTCAGACCTGCTGAACGGCTTCGACGCCGGGGACGAAGTGGCGGAGCAGGTTCTCGATGCCGGACTTCAGCGTCGCGGTCGAGGACGGGCACCCCGAGCAGGCGCCCTGCATGTGGAGGAACACGGTGCCCTCCTTGAAACCCTTGAAGGTGATGTCGCCGCCATCCATGGCGACGGCCGGGCGCACGCGGGTGGCGAGCAGCTCCTTGATCACTTCGACGGTCTCGGCATCGGACTCCTCGAAGAACTCTTCGCCGGCCACCACCTCGGCGGTGCCGTCGGCGAGGACGGGCTTGCCGGAGAGGAAGTGCTCCATGATCACGCCGAGAATCGCCGGCTTGATGTGGCTCCACTCGGCGCTGTCCTTGGTCACCGAGATGAAGTCGGAACCGAGGAACACGCCTTCGACGCCCGGGACCTCGAACAACGCGGCCGCCAGCGGCGAGATGACCGCCGATTCGGGGCCACGGAAATCGCGCGGCTCACCCACCAGCACATCGCGGCCAGGCAGGAATTTCAGGGTCGCCGGGTTGGGCGTCGCTTCGGTCTGGATGAACATTGCGCCGGAAATCTCGTGTTAGAACGGTTCTAAAATAGGGTCTTGGTGCCCAGTTTACAAGCCATTTCGCGACCTCCGGCCGCATGTCGCGGCGGAGGCAGATATGCACATATCGAAAATCATGATCCGCACATTCAGATATATCGGACTCGTCGAGGGTTTCACAACGCTGGCGCTGTTCCTTGTTGCCATGCCGGCCAAGTACTGGTTCGGCTTTCCCGACCTCGTGCCGCCCGTGGGCCTGATCCACGGCTTTGCGTTCCTCGCCTATCTCGGCGCGATGCTCGTGTGCCTCACCGGCCGTGGCCTCACCGCATGGGAATGGACGCGCACCACGGTCGCCGCGTTCTTCCCGTTCGGCACGTTCCTCAACGACCCGATGCTGAAGCGGAAGCAACTGTCGGCCGAGGCCGTGGTCTAGCGCCCGGCAGCCAATGACACGCGACGCCAGATGTCCTCGCCCATTGCGTTTTGCCACACGCCTACAAGGGTGTTGCGGAACTCCGGCCGCTGTCGCGCCAGCCGCTCCACTTCAGCGATCACGGATGGCCCGTGATGGACGAGCAGGTCTTCCAGAGGACCGGCGGCAAGACTGAATCGCGTTTCTTCGCTGATCGGCCTGTCTATCGCCGCCAGAATGAAGGACAAGGCACCATCCGGGTGATGACGAGCGAGATAGTCGGCCGCCTCCCAGGCCCAGAAGTCGGGTCGATCGGTATCCCGGCCCGCGTCGGTGCGGCGCGCCGCGACATCGTCGCGTATCCAGGCGTCGGCCAACTCGTCCATGTCGGAAGGCACTCTGTCGAGTTGGTTGCCCCACTCGACATCGGCAAAGCCCTGCATCAGGTCACCGCGACAATCTGCTCGTCGGTCATCGAACCGGGAATGATGGTGATGATGACCGGCAGGGCCGCCTGGCCGGCGCGACCGGCAAAGGCCCCGACCAGCGGGCCCGGGCCTTCCTTGGCGGCGGAAGCGGCGAGGACGAGGATGGCGATGCCGGGATCCTGGCGGATAAGGCCTTCGATCTCGGTGACGAGGTCGCCTTCGCGGATCACCGTCTCGGTCCGCACGCCCTCGCCGATCTGGTCGATGCGGGCGCGCTTGGCGTCGAGCAGACGCTCGGCCTCCTCGCGCGCCTCGGCCCGCATGACATCCTCGACGCCGAGGAACTGCGTGAAGTCCTGGCTATCGATGACCGAGAGCAGCAGCACCGTGCCGCCCGTTCGGTTCACGCGGTGGGCGGCAAAGGTGATGGCGCGGTCGGTTTCCTTGCTCTCGTCGACGACGACGAGGAACTTGCGCTTGTATTCGTTCATGTCAGCCAAGGCGCCGCACCCACCGGTTCAATGTTGCCATTGTCCCAAATGGGTGAGGCCGCGTCCAGTCAGCGCACGAAGCCGACGATCTTGCGCACGTCGTCCATGACCGGCACGGCGATGGCGCGGGCGCGATCGGCGTTGCGGCGCAGGATCTGGTCCATCTCGCCCTTGTCGGCGACGAGGCGCTTCATCTCGGTGGCAATCGGCGCGAGGACGGAAACGGCAAGGTCGGCGAGCGCCGGCTTGAACGTGCCCCAGCCCTGGCCGCCGAACTCGGCCAGCACGTCGTCGACGGACCGGTCGGAGAGCGCGGCAAAGATGGCGACGAGGTTCTCGGCCTCGGCGCGGCCTTCGAGGCCCTTGGCCTCGCCCGGCAGCGCATCGGCGTCGGTGGTGGCGCGCTTGATCTTCTTCGCAATCGTGTCGGCGTCATCCATCATGTAGATGGTCGACATGTCGGAAGCGTCGGATTTCGACATCTTCTTCTTGCCGTCCTTGAGCGACATGACGCGCATGGCAGGGCCGGTGGAGAGCGTCTCGGTCAGGGGGAAGAAGTCGCCCTTGAAGCCCTGGCCTTTGATCTGCTTCTTGAAATCGTGGTTGAACTTCTTGGCGATGTCGCGCGTAAGCTCGAGATGCTGCTTCTGGTCGTCGCCGACGGGCACGCCGGTCGCCTTGTAGAGCAGGATGTCGGCCGCCATCAGCGAGGGATAGGCGAACAGCCCGAGCGATACCGCTTCGGAGTTCTCGCCGCCTTCGGCGCCGGCCTTGTCCTTGAACTGGGTCATGCGCGTCATCCAGCCGACGCGCGCCACGCAGTTGAAGATCCAGGCGAGCTCGGCGTGCTCCACCACCTGGCTCTGGTTGAAGATGATGGATCTGTCGGGATCGAGGCCGGCGGCGATGTAGGCCGCGGCGATCTCGTAGGTCCAGCGCCTCAGGTCCTCGGGGTCCTGCCACACCGTGATCGCGTGCATGTCGACGACGCAGTAGATCGTCTCATGCGTTTCCTGCAGCGGCACGAAACGGCGGATGGCGCCGAGATAGTTGCCGAGGTGCAGGTCGCCGGACGGCTTGATGCCGGAAAAGACGCGCGGGGTGAATGCCATGGGGAAAGTCCTGGAGTTTGCGGCTGGGCTTATCGCCCATCTGCTTGGGGGGTGGCAAGCCTAGCGCCGCGACCGGCGCAGGCGACGCAGCAATCCCCCGAGCGGCTGAACGCGGGTGACATGGGCGAGCGCGAAGTAGAGCGCGGCGCCCACGATGCAGAGGGCAAGGAGCGCGAGGGCCTGTACCGGGAAGAAATAGCCGGGGTCGAAGACCGGGCCGAGCAGCACGACCGTGCCCCAGAGGGCTCCGGACATGACGAGGGTGAGGAGCAGGATCAATGCCTGCTGGCGCCATTCGGTGCCGGTCATGGTGAAGTGGCCGCGGCGGGCGAGGAAGGCGGCGAGCAGCACCACGTTCACCCAGGCGGCGACCGAGGTGGCGAGCGCAATGCCCACATGCCTGAGGCTCTCGAACAGGGCGAGCGACAGCACGACATTCACCACCAGCGAGATGCCGGCAAAGATCGTGGGGGTCCTCGTGTCCTTGCGCGAGAAGAAGCCGGGCTGGAGCACGCGGATCAGGACGAAGGCCGGCAGGCCGACTGCGAAGGCGACAAGCGCCTGCGAGACGAGGACGCTGTCGGAGGGACCGAAGGCGCCGCGCTCGAAGAGGACGCGGACGACCGGCAGCGCAAGGGCGATGAGCGCACCGGCTGCCGGCATCGAGAGGAACATCGACAGGAACAGCGACTGGCTCTGGCTCTGGCGCGCCTCGAGATCGCGCCCGGCGCTGAGATGCCGGCTGAGTTCGGGCAGCAGCACCGTGCCGATGGCGATGCCGATGATCCCCAGCGGCAGCTGGTAGAGCCGGTCGGCATTGTAGATGATCGACATCACCTCGTTGGCGCCCGAGGCGATGACGGTGCCGACGAAGATGTTGATCTGGGTGATGCCGCCCGCAATGATCGCCGGCACCGCCAGCACCCAGAAGCGCCGCACCTCGGGGTCGAGCCGCGGCAGGCGGATGGTTGGCACCATGCCGGCGCGGCGGATGGCCCAGTAGACCAGCGCGAGCTGCGCGACGCCGCCCAGCATGGTCGCGACCGCCACCCAGAATGCCGTTTCCGGCGCCGCCAGCGTCATCAGTGCCAGCGGTACGAGGGCGGCGATGTTGACGATGTTCAGCACGATCGGCGCGAAGGCGGCGGCAACGAACCGGCCCATCGAATTGAGGATCGCCGCATAGGCTGCCATCAGCGACATGCAGGCGAGATAGGGGAACATGATCCGGGTCAAGAAGACCGTGAGGTCGAACTTCTCCTGGTCCCCCACGAAGCCGGGGACGAACACCACCATGATCTGCGGGGTGAAGAGCTCGACCAGGAGCGTCACGACGAGGATCGCGACCACGAGCCAGCTCATGATGCGGCTCGCGAGCTCCTTGGCCCCCTCGGCCCCTTGTGTCTCGAGAGCGCCCGAGAACATCGGCACGAAAGCGGTATTGAACGCGCCCTCGGCAAAGAGCCGGCGGAAGAGATTGGGAAACCGGAACGCCGCGTTGAACGCGTCCGACACCGGCGAAATGCCCAGCACCGCCGCCATCAGCGCATCGCGCACGAAGCCGAAGACACGCGAGACGAGCGTCAGCCCACCGACCGAGAGAAAGTTGCGGTAGAGGCTCAACTTGGTTCCCCGTCAAGAGAGTTCGGCGCGGGAAGAATACCCCCACCCCTGTCCCCTCCCCGCAAGGGGGAGGGAGACCCGACTGCGGAATCTGGCTCTACACCAGGGCCGCGACTCCTTCGTCTCCTCCCCCCTTGCGGGGGAGGGACAGGGTGGGGGGTATCTTTCAGCGCCGTCCCATCCACCCGGCACGCTACCCATTGACCACCTTGGCCTTCTCCTCGCCCGGCTGGAAGACGGCCAGCAGTTCGTCGTGGATCTTCTTCTGGCGCGACTTGGACTCGATCTTATGGCCGGTGAGGTCGGTGACGTAGAAGACGTCCACGGCTTTTTCGCCATAGGTGCCGATATGGGCCGAGCCGATGGTGAGGTTGAGGTCGGAAATGGCGCGGGTGAGCTGGTGGAGGAGGCCCATCCGGTCGAGGCCCATCACCTCGATGACGGTGAACTTCTCCGAGATGGTGTTCGACACCGAAACTTGGGCCGGCAGCGAGAAGGGCCTGAGCCGCTTGTTGTGGCGGCTCTCCTTGCCGAGGTCGATCAGCACGTGGCGCTTGCCCTGGAGCAATTGCTTCACCGTATCGATGATGCGGGTGGCCCGTACCTTCTCGTCCTCGTCGGAGGTGAAGGAGCGGCGCAGCCGGAAGGTGTCGACGGCGCGCCCGTCGCGGGTGCCGAAGATCTGGGCGCCGATGATCGAGGCGTCGCACATGGTGCAGGCGCCGGCGATGAGCGAGAGCAGGCGCGGGTGGTCGGGCGTGTAGAAGCTGACCTCGGTGATCGACTCGAACGACTTCACGCGGATCGAGCCCGAGAACATCTGGCCGGCCTGGTCGGCGGCGTGGATCATCTTGGCGTGCGCGACCTGCAGCTCGGGCTCGGCGCGCAGCCAGTAGTGATCGTAGTGGCGACCGAGATAGGCATCCACCTCGGCAGCCGGCCAGCTGGCGAGTTCGGGGCGCAAGACGGTCTTGGCCGCCTCGATGCGGTCGCGCTGGGTGACCTGGCTATGGCCGCCGGAGAGGAGCGGCTCGGTGGCGTAGTAGAGCGAGCGGAGGAGCGAACCCTTCCAGCCCGTCCAGACGCCCGGGCCGACCGCGCGAATGTCGCAGGCGGTGAGGATCATGAGCAGCGCGAGGCGCTGGGGCGACTGCACGATGTCGGCAAAGCTGCGCGCCGTCTCGGGATCCTGGATGTCGCGGCTCTGGGCGATCTCGCTCATCACCAGGTGATGCTCGACCAGCCAGGCGACCGTATCGGTCTCGGCCGGATCGAGGCCGAGGCGCGGGCAGAATTTGCGCGCAATGCGGGCGCCGGCGATCGAGTGGTCCTCGGGGCGGCCCTTGGCAATGTCGTGGAGGAAGAGCGCCACGTAGAGCAGCCGCGTATCGTTGAGGTGCGGCAGCAGCTCATGCGTCAGCGGCAGCTGTTCGCGCAGGCCTCCATTGGCGATGTCGGCCATGACGCCGACGGCGCGGATCAGGTGCTCGTCCACCGTGTAGTGGTGGTACATGTTGAACTGCATCAGCGCGACGATCTTGCCGAACTCGGGCACGAAGCGGCCGAGCACGCCCGCCTCGTTCATCTGGCGCAGGATGCGCTCGACATAGGTCGGGGCCGTGAGGATCTCGAGGAACCAGGTATTGGCCTGCCGGTCATGCCTCAGTTCGGGGCCGATCAGCTTGAACGAGCGGCGGATCGCCTTGATGGCGTCGGGGTGGAAGTGGAGGTCGTGGCGACCGGCCAGCATGAACCCCTTGATGAGGTTGCGCGGGTCCTTCTGGAACACGTCGGGACCGGCGATGTTGAGCCGGCCGGAATCGATGACGAAATCGGTCTCGCCCTTGATGGCCACCTTGCCGCGCTTGAACGGCGCCAGCACGCGCCCGACCATGTCGAGCGGCTTGGCGTGGTCGAACTCGAGCGACGTACAGAAGATGCGGGTCAGGTCGCCGACGTCCTTGGCGACGAGGAAGTAGCGCTTCATGAAGCGCTCGACCCCGAGCATGCCGGCGCGGTCGTGATAGCCGAGGCGTTCGGCGAGATCGGGCTGCACGTCGAACGTCAGCTTCTCGTCGGCCCGTCCGGTGAGGAAATGCAGGTTACAGCGGATGGCCCAGAGGAAGTCCTCGGCGCGCTGGAACAGCCGGTATTCCTCGGCGCTCAGCACGCCCTTGCCCACCAGCTCGGCGCTCGACTTGACGCGGTAGAAGTACTTGCCGATCCAGAACAGCGCGTGGAGGTCGCGAAGCCCGCCCTTGCCGTCCTTGATGTTCGGTTCGACCACGTAGCGGGTATTGCCCATCTGCCGGTGGCGCTCGTCGCGCTCGGCCATCTTGGCGGCAATGAACTCGGGGCCCGTCTTGGGCATGATCTCGGTTTCGAACCGATGCACCAGCTCGTTGAAGAGCTTCCTGTCACCGGTAAGGTAACGCGCCTCGAGGGTGGCGGTGCGTACCGTCATGTCGGATCGGGCCATGCGGATGCAGTCGTCGACCGAGCGAACGGCGTGCCCGACCTTCTGGCCGAGGTCCCACAGCATGTAGAGGATGTACTCGGTGATCTGCTCGCCCCAGGGCGTCTGCTTGTAGGGCAGGATGAAGAGCAGATCGATGTCGGAGCCCGGCGCCAGCGTGCCGCGGCCGTAACCGCCCACCGCTGCGATCGATATCATTTCGGCGCCCGACGGATTGTCGACCGGGTAGACGTCGTTGACGGCGTAGCGGTGGATGGCGCGGAGGATCTCGTCTTCGGCGGCGCTCAGGTTCATGGCGCAGCGCGTGCCCTTGCCGGTGGCCATCAGTTCGGCCTCGGCGCTCTTGCGGGCATCTGCGAGCACGGAGCGCATGTGCTGCAGGACGATGGCGCGGGTGGCCGCGGCCTTTGGATCCTGTCCGGCGGCGAGACGCCGGACGTCTTCGAGAATGGTCTCGGCTGTCGTCAGCTGGAAGGCCGGTTTTCGCGGCCGGGCATCAAGTTCGGCGAGCTGCATCACGGATTTTCTTAAGCTCGTAGATCAGGTCGATGGCCTCACGCGGAGTCAGATCGTCGGGGCGCACCTGATCGAGCATGTCATGTATCGGATTAACGGCCACCTTAGGCGGTGGCGGCTGATGCGCAAAGAGCGGCAGATCGTCTAGCACGGCCCCCTTGCCTCCGGAAGAGCGCTGTTCCAGCACGCCGAGCACCTGGCGGGCCCGAGCCAGCACGTTCTCGGGCAGCCCGGCGAGGCGGGCCACCTGGATGCCGTAGCTGCGATCGGCGGCGCCGTCGGCCACCTCGTGCAGGAAGACGACCTCCCCCTCCCATTCGCGCACCTTCATGGTGTGGTTCGTCACGCGCTTCAGCGTCTTGGAAAGCGCGGTCATCTCATGGAAGTGCGTCGCGAACAGGGCGCGGCAGCCGGTGTCGTCGTGCAGCGCCTCGACGGCGGCCCAGGCGATGGAAAGGCCATCGAAGGTGGCGGTGCCGCGGCCGATCTCGTCGAGAATGACGAGCGAGCGCTGCGTGGCGCGATTGAGGATGGCAGCGGTCTCGACCATCTCGACCATGAAGGTCGAGCGGCCACCGCCGATATCGTCGGAAGCACCGACGCGGGAGAAGACGCGGTCGACGACGCCGATATGGGCGGCGGAGGCGGGCACGTAGCTGCCCATCTGCGCGAGGATGGCGATAAGCGCATTCTGGCGCAGGAACGTGGACTTACCGCCCATGTTCGGGCCGGTGACGAGCCACAGTGCGCCGCCGGTCAGGTCGCAGCCGTTCTCGACGAAGACCTCGTGCTGGGCCCGGACATTGGTTTCGACCACCGGGTGGCGGCCGCCCTCGATGTAGAAGGCGAGGCTGTCGTCGATGGTCGGGCGGCAGAATTTGCGGGTTGCCGCAACGTGGGCGAGGCCTGTCGCCACATCGAGCTCGGCGAGCGCATCGGCGATGGCGCGCAGGCGTTCGGCCTCTAGCGCAACCGCTTCCGACAGCCGGGTGAAGATCGCGGCCTCGATAGCCAGCGCCGCATCGTGCGCCTTGGCGATGCGCCCCTCGAGCTCGGCGAGCTCGGTGGTGGTGAAGCGCATGGCATTGGCCAGCGTCTGGCGGTGGATGAAGGTCTCGCGGTGCGGCGCTTCGAGCAGCTTGCCGCCATGGCCGGCCGGAACCTCGACGAAATAGCCGAGCACGCCGTTGTGCCGGATCTTCAGCGACTTGACGTCGGTCGTATCGATCAGCCGCTGCTGCAGGGCGGCAACGACGGCGCGAGTCTCGGAGGCAAGGGCCCGCTCGCCGTCGAGCGTCGCATCATAGCCGCGCCTGACGAAGCCGCCGTCGCGGGCAAGCAGCGGCGGCTCCTCGTCGATGGCATCGGCGAGTTCGGCGGCGAGTGCCGCGGGGGCATCGGCGAGCCGCGCGGCGATGGCAACGACTTCCGCAGGCGGCTGGGCGATCGTTGCCAGCCGTTCGGAGAGGGCGATGGCGGCCGCGGCCGCGCCGCCGATAGCGCGGAGGTCGCGCGGCCCGCCACGCCCGAGCGCAAGGCGGGTCACGGCGCGGGTCAGGTCCGGCACGGCCTTCAGCTCACCGCGCAGGCGCTGGGTGATCAGCCCATCGGCGACGAAGCACTCGACGGCATCGAGGCGCGCATTGATGGCGGCGGCATCGCAGAGCGGCGCCGCAAGCCGGCGGGCAAGAAGGCGCGAGCCGGGCGGAGTGGCGGTGAGGTCGATCTCGTGGCGGAGCGAACCCTTTTCCTGCCCGCGCTGCGTCTCGAGCAGCTCGAGCGAAGCGCGCGTCGCCGCGTCGATCGCCATGTGGGCGGAGAGGCGCTCGGCCGTCGGCGGACGCAGCGCCACCGGCACGCCCTTCTGGCTGTCACGCACATAATCGCAGAGCGCCCCCAGCGCCGCGCGACCGGCGCGCGAGAAAGCCGTCGGATCGACAGTGCCGGCAGGGAAGGTGTCGGCGAGGCGGCGCGCCGCCTGCTCGCTGTCGAACTGGCCGCCATCGAGCTTGACCAGCGCAGCGTCGGGCAGCGGGATCCGCGCCTCGGCGAGGGCGAGCCTTGCAGCCTCGGTCAGCAGCAGCTCGGCAGGCGCGATGCGGGCCAGCTCATCACCCAGCGCCGCCGCCGAGACATCGAGCACGGCTGTTTCGCCGGTCGAGACATCGGCCCAGGCCAGCGCAAAGTCGGTCTCGCCGTGGCGCACCATGGCGAGCGCCGCGAGATAGGCAGAGCCGCGCGTCGGAAGGAGATCGTCCTCGGTGATGGTGCCACGGGTCACGAGGCGCACGACATCGCGGCGGACCGGCGACTTCGAACCGCGCTTCCTGGCCTCGGCCGGGTCCTCCATCTGCTCGCAGATGGCGACGCGGTGGCCGAGCCCGATCAGCTTCTTCAGGTAATCCTGCGCGGCGTGGATCGGCACGCCGCACATCGGGATGTCCTGGCCCTGGTGCTTGCCGCGCTTGGTAAGGACGATGCCGAGCGCCTGCGACGCGATCTCGGCGTCCTCGAAGAACATCTCGTAGAAGTCGCCCATCCGGTAGAACAGCAGGTAGCCCGGATTGACCGCCTTGATCTCGAGGAACTGGCTCATCATCGGGGTGATGGGCGAAGCATCGCTGGCGCTCGGGGCGGAAAGGGGCGCTTGATCCATGGGCTCGCGGGACTGAAGGGGAAGACAGAACGTTATGGGGTTTGGCCCCGGCGGGCAACTGTTGCCCCGCAATATCCCTTGCCCCCAATGAGCAGCATTGAGCGGCGGCGCTTTTCAGTCCGGGCGCGCGCGACTAGAGATAGCCGCATGATTTCGGGAGCGTTTTGGCAGTGACCGTGCGCTGGCGCATCGTGGGGCTGGCGCTGGCGAGCCTGTTGTCGCTCGCCGCGATGATCGCCGTCATGGCGATCGGGCTCGGGCTTGCCGATCACTACGTCAAGCGTGTCGACGCCGTGCATCGCCGCTTCGAGGTGATGGCGGAGCTCGACGGGCGCATCAATGCCTATGGCCGGGAGGTTGCCTCGGCGCTGCTGCTGGGGCGCGCCAACCTGCCCAATGTCCAGGCGGCGCGCATCGCCACCGAGCGAACCTTCGCCCGGCTGACCCGGGCGACGCGCGACGAGATTGCCGCCATGGGCGGCGGGCCCGACATGGAGAGCGAGCTCGTCGAGCTTGAGGACGTGCGGCGCATGATCGAGCTCTACCACGCCATCGACATGACGGCGGCGCGCGCTCTCGCGGCATCGCGCGACGGCGATACGGCCCGCGCGACCGAGCTCTACGGCCGCGACATCGCCTTCCGCCTCGCCAACGAGCTGCAGCCGCTGATCGACAGCGCGCTTACCGACGAGCGCAACGAAGTCGCGACCGAGCTGGCGCGGGTCGAGCGCACGCAGGCGGTGATCGTCACGGTGGCCGGCATACTGGCGCTGGTCGCGCTGATCGTGCTGACGCTCCTGGGCGTGCTGCTTTATCGGGCCGTCCGGCGTTCGGGCGAGCGGCTCGAGTCCCAGATCGCCGCCCGCACGGCCGAACTCAGCGAGGCCAATGCCCAGCTGCGCGCCATCGACGTCAAGCGGACGCAGCTGCTGGCCGAGGTGAGTCACGAGCTGCGCACGCCGCTGACGGTGCTGCGCGGCGAGGCGGACGTCGCCCTGCGCGGCAAACCAGACGCCGAGGAACTGCGGCTGTCGCTCGAACGGGTGCGCGGCCAGGCGGCGGAACTGTCCCACCTGCTCGACGACCTCATCGCCTTCGCCCGCACCGATTCTGAGGCGCAGCAGCACCAGCCGTCCCGCGTCCAACTCGACGAGGTCGTTGCGGCGGCCACCGATGAAGCGCGGGTCCTCGCGGGCGCACGCGAGGTGGAGATCGTCACCGAAAGCGACGATGCCGGCGCCGAGGTCGAGGCGGATTTCCGCCGGCTGCGGCAGGCGCTGATGATCGGGCTCGACAATGCCGTCAAGCACTCCCCACCGGGAACCCGCATCACCGTACGGACCGCCCGCCAGGGCGCGCAGGTGCGGCTCGAGATCGCCGACCAGGGGCCCGGAGTGACGGAAGCGGACCGTCCCCACGTGTTCGAGCGCTTCTATCGGGGGGCGGGTGAGGGGGAACTCATGAACCAGGGGCTGGGCATCGGGCTGGCCATCGCCAAGGACATCGTCGAGCGGCATGGCGGCATCATCCGGCTCGACAACGGCACTGAAGGCGGCGCCGTCCTCGTGATCGAGCTGCCGCTGGCAGCGGGGAGCCGGAGATGAGGGTCCTTGTCGTCGAGGACGACCGCCGCATTGCGTCCTTCCTCGAGCGCGGCCTCGCCGCCGAGGGCTACCAGGTGAGCGTCGAGCATGACGGGCGCGACGGCCTCGAGCGGGCGCGGCAGGACGAGTTCGAGATCATCATCCTCGATCGCATGCTGCCCTATGTCGACGGCGTCGAGATCGCCCGGCTCCTGCGCGAAGAGCGCCGCCCGGCCATGATCCTGATGCTGACGGCCCGGGACAGCCTTGCCGACAAGATCGAGGGCCTGAGGGGCGGGGCGGACGACTACCTCACCAAGCCTTTCGCCTTCGACGAGCTGCTCGCGCGGCTCGTGGCGCTCTCGCGCCGGCGCAACGAAACCGGACCGGAGGCGCCGATGAGCTTCGGCCCGCTGACGCTCGACCCGCAATCGCGGCGGGTGACGCGGAACGGGGAGCCGATCGCCCTCACTGTGCGCGAGTTCGACCTGCTGCGCTACCTGATGGTCAATGCCGGCAAGGTGGTGAGCCGCCAGCGCCTGCTCAGCAGCGTCTGGGAGTACGGGTACGACCCGGGCACGAAGATCGTCGACGTCTACGTCCGTTACCTCAGGGCCAAGATCGACGTTCCCGACGGGCCCTCGCTGATCCAGACGGTGCGCGGCGTGGGCTACATGATGGCGCCCTAGGGGCCGTTTCTCTCCAAATTCTAACCAAGCCCTCAATGGCATCTAATATCACTGCGCTAGCGTGACGGCTCCACATCGGAGCAATGCCATGTCCGACGAACTCTGGCCCGCCATCAAGGTAGAACGCTTCTACGATGAGCCGCTCGCGCACTACGAGACGCGGCGCGGGGAGATCGTCACCATCATCAACGGCTTCCGTCGCGGCCGCTACGAGGGCGAGGCGGCGGAGCGGATGGAGCGGCGTCTCGTCGCCCTGCAGGACGGCACGGTCCTTCCCGCGGTCGCCTGACCGGTCCGGTACGCTTTCGCTCAAGGTTACGTGCAGTATCCGTGAGCATCGCAGCACCAATTCATTTCAAGCACGAAACGTTCGACTAACCGCGCCCCAGACTTGTCCCGGGGCGCTCATGGTCAATGGTGACTATTTGAGATAATATCGGAATCGTCACAGTTTAGTGGAGGACGCCGTGAAGACTCTGCTTACAGTATTGACTGCGACGGTAGCGCTTGCGGCCGTCTCTCCCGCCTTCGCCCAGCCTCTCGAGATCATCGTCCGCGGCGGCACGCCCAGCCCGTTGCCAACTTATCTGCCGGACGGCGACGACTATGTCTACGGCTGGCCCGAGAACCCCAACAACCCGAATTTCGACCCGGCGGCGATGGCCATCAATGCCTGGATGGTGACCCATCCCCGGCTGCGCACGCTTCCGGTCAATATCAGCCTGGCCTCGCGGCTGGCCTACTCGACCGGCTCCTGGGCCGATCACCAGATCCGCTGCCAGGCCCGCTACGCGACCTACGATCCCATCTCCGACACCCATATCGACAACGGCCTGCCCGAGCGCTGCTACTAGCCTCGCGCAAGCCATCTCCAGACATCGCTACTGCCGCGGCTGCCAGGCGAGCAGCCGCATCGCATTGAGCGTCACCAGCACGGTGGCGCCGGTGTCGGCGAGAATGGCCGGCCACAGGCCGGTGATCCCCAGAATGGTGGTGACGAGGAACACGGCCTTGAGGCCGAGCGCCACCGTGATGTTCTGCCAGATATTGCCCATGGTGGCGCGCGACAGCTCGATCATGCCTGCAATATCCGTGACGCGACCGTGCAGCACTGCCGCATCGGCGGTCTCGAGTGCGACATCAGTACCGCCGCCCATGGCGATGCCGATATCGGCGGCAGCGAGCGCGGGGGCATCGTTGATGCCGTCACCCACCTTGGCCACGACCTGACCGTCAGCCATCAGCTCGCCCACGATCCGCTGCTTGTCCTCGGGGAGGAGCCCGGCGCGGATCTCGTCGATGCCGAGGCCGGACCCGACGGCGCGCGCGGTGCGCTCGTTGTCGCCGGTCAGCATGATGGTGCGGATCCCTGCTTCATGCAGCCGGGCCAGGCCCTCTGCCGCGTCGGGGCGCGGCTCGTCGCGCATGGCGATGAGGCCGGCGACGGTGTCGTTGGCGACGAGGACCGAGACGGTCTTCCCCGCATCGTTGAGCGCGGCGATCCGCGCCAGCAGGCCAGGCTCGAGCGGCACACGCTCTCCCGCTGCATCGGGCGAGGCGAGGAAGACCTCGACGCCCCCGACCTTGCCGGCAACGCCCTTGCCCGCGAGGGCGCGGGCCGCGGCGGCCGGCGGCACCGGAACGCGGTCGGCCGCTGCCCGCTCGAGAATGGCAACAGCAAGCGGGTGGCTCGAGCCGGTCTCGAGCGCGGCAGCCAGCGAGAGCACGTCGGCCTCGGAGCGACCGATGGCGACAATGTCGGTCACGCGCGGCCGGCCCTCGGTCAGCGTCCCGGTCTTGTCGAGGGCGACACGGGTCACGCGCCGTAGAGTCTCCAGCACGGCGCCGCCCTTGAGCAGCAGGCCGCGCCGGGCGCCGGCCGACAGGCCCGCCGCGATGGCAGCCGGGGTCGAGATCACCAGCGCGCAGGGGCAGCCGATGAGGAGAATGGCGAGCCCGCGATAGATCCACTCGCTCCATTCGGCGCCGAAAATGAGCGGCGGCACGACGGCGACGAGGGCGCCGACGAGGAGGACGGCGGGCGTGTAGTAGCGCGAGAAGCGGTCGATGAAGCGCTCGGTCGGCGCCTTGCTCTCCTGGGCTTCCTCGACGAGGCGGATGACGCGCGCAATGGTGTTGTCGGCCGCCGCGGCGGTGACGCGGACGCGCAGCACGGCATCGGTGTTGATCGTGCCGGCAAAGACGGGCTCGCCCGGGCCCCGGTTGCGGGGGACGCTCTCGCCGGTGACAGGCGCTTCGTTGATCGCCGACTGCCCATCGACGATCACGCCGTCCGCCGGGATGCGGTCGCCGGGCCGGACAAGAATGATGGCGCCGACGGCGAGCGTTTCGGCCGGGACTTCGGTGGTCGTGCCGCCCGCCTCGAGAAGTGCGGTCTTGGGCACAAGGTCGGCCAGGCCTCGGATGCTGGCGCGGGCCCGGCCGGCGGCCACGCCTTCGAGCAGTTCGCCGACGAGGAAGAGGAGAACCACCATGGCCGCCTCCTCGGTAGCGCCGATGAACACGGCGCCGACGGCGGCGATGGTCATCAGCGTCTCGATCGAGAACGGCGTGCCGGTCATCGCCGCGACGACGGCCCGCTGCGCCACCGGCACGAGGCCGACGGCCATCGCGATGAAGAAGGCCCACGGGGCGAGGTCGGGCATGACGAGCCCGACCGCATAGGCGACGACCAGAGCGGCGGCGCTCAGCAGCGTCAGCACCGCCTTGCGCGTCTTCCACCAGGGCCCGTCGATGGCGGCGCCATGGCCGCCATGCGAGTGGTCGTGACCATGGTCCTGATAATGGTCATGGTCATGTGCATGGTCAGGGGCGGCCTCGACCTTGGCAGACGCATCGGCGGGCGCGATGGCGTATCCCAGGGCCCGAACCTGCCGCTCGACGGCTGCGCCGTGGAAGGTTTCGCCGGTCACCGTCATGGTTCCGGCGCCCAGCGACACGCCGACCGTCTCGACACCCGGCAGGCGCCCTACGGCATTCTCGATCTTGGTGACGCAGGCGGCGCAGTCCATGCCGCCGATCCGGTATCTGAGCTTGCCTGCCGCCTGGTCCATGTCCTGTCCTTTCGCGTCACGGCACCTGAGATAGGACCTCTAGCCACTAGAGGATCAAGAGGGTGAGGCAACATTGTGCGAGAGGGAGCGAGCCCAGACGGGATGGTGCGCCGGTTTGGCGAATCATGGTCTGGCGAAATACCGTCCGGGGCCATCCGTTCCGCCGAAACATCGGCCGGTACGCAGCACGAGGGAGAGACGATCCATGGCGAAGGGAAGGGAGCGGGCATGGCAGCGGATGCTGTCGGGGCGGCGACTCGACATTCTCGATCCTTCCCCGCTCGACGTGGAGCTCTCCGACATCGCCCACGGGCTGGCGCGCGTCGCGCGCTGGAACGGGCAGACGGTGGGCGACTATCCGTTCACGGTGGCACAGCACTCGATCCTCGTGCTCGAGCTCTTCCGGGCCCTCAATCGCGAGGCGGACGCCAAGGCGCTGCTCTATGCCGTGCTCCACGATGCGCCCGAGTACGTGATGGGCGACATCATCTCCCCGTTCAAGGCGGCGATGGGCGGCAATTACAAGGAGGTGGAGAACCGGCTGCTGGGCGCGGTCTATCTCCGCTTCTCGCTGCCCGCGATGCCGCCGGCGGCACTCACCCGGCAGATCAAGCGCGCCGACCGCGAGGCTGCCTTCCTCGAGGCCACGCATCTCGCCGGCTTCGAGCCGGAGGAGGCACGGCGCTTCTTCGGCGAGCCCAGCTTTCCGGTCTTCGAATTCGAGCCGTTCGAAAAGCTCATCCGCCCCTGGCCCACCCGCGAGGCCTATGACCGCTTCGTCGAGGCGGTCGAGAAGCTGGCAGCCGAACTTCCCCGATAGTTAACTTAACCCTGACGCGTGTTCCATTTTGACACGCACGAATCGGACATGGTTGATAAGTGGTTAACTTTGGTCCGTGAGGCGGAGGTTGGCCATGGACGCGACACGTACGATCATGGCGGTGGGAGCCATGGGGGCTGGCGCCGCATTCCTGTTGGCGCTGCCCGACATGCTGCCGCCGGCGGTCGCCGGGGAGGAACCGATCCGGACCCTGCTGAGCACGCCCGGCGAGCTCTGGCCGCCGGCCTTCGATCCCGACAAGCTCATGAAATGGGACTATTACGTCGAGCCCGGGGTCGCTTCCGAAGCGGTCGCGGACACGACGATCAGGAAGATCGGTTACGGGCGCACCACCTATGTCTCCGTCATGGAGACGGCGTCGGGCACCTATTCGACCGATGGGCTCGCCAGTCCCAATGTCGAGTATCCCGGCATCACCAAGGAACCCAAGCCTGGAGCGCCTCAGCTCTTGTGGCTGTGGGGCGGCGGGCGCTGGGGCACCGCCATGGCCTTTTCGGGGAGCTCGTTCCTCAGCATTGCTCCCTTAGACGGCGGCGCCCTCGTCGTTACCGAGGACGGCACTTGCGTGGTGCGCAAGGACAGCATCTATTGCTGAGGCGCCGGGGCGGCCGCGCCGGTGAATCCAGTTGACGCACCCGCCCGCCCCGACTATACAGCGCCCAACTTGGCGGCTCGGTGCCGCCGATTTCATTTCATCGCCCCCGGGTTTTGCGGCTCAGTTGCTGCGCCGGCGGGTTGAAGCGCCAAGAGGATTTCATGGCCAATACCGCCTCGGCCAAAAAGGCCACCCGCAAGATCGAAGCCCGCACTGCAGTGAACAAGTCGCGCCGCTCGCGCATGCGCACTTACGTTCGCAAGGTCGAGGAAGCCATCACTGCCGGTGACCACGCCGTTGCGCTCGCGGCCCTCAAGGCAGCCGAGCCGGAGATCGTCCGCGCCTCGCAGAAGGGCATCGTCCACGCCAACGTGGCCGCCCGCAAGGTGAGCCGCCTCAACTCCCGCGTGAAGGCGCTGCAGGCTTAACAGCCGCACCCGATCTGTTTCATTCCGGCACAGGGCTCCCTCGCGGGGGCCCTGTGCTTTTGTGCGCTCGCGGACGCGACTGGTACGCAACTGATCTGCCCCGAGTGTGACCGGTTTGCGACACTTTCGAAGACTCATTTTCCAACGCTGAAAGCCCAGCGTTTTCCAGCGCTTGGCATGGGACGGCAGCTGAATCCGCCCCCGGATTTGAAACGAAATGTCGCATCCAGGCCTTGGCCGTCACAATTGTGGCAAAGGCCCGAAATGGCGATGGAGACCGGATTCAGTGTGGAGTCACAGCGCCTTAAAAAGCGCCCGTCCAACCGAGTCCCGGAAAGGATTTTGCGAGAGTTGCGAGTCAACCCCCTCAAGGCGAAAAACCCCCGTTGATTGGCAAATAGCCCCCCACTAAGATGCCTCTACTGGCTCAGGACAAACGGCGGCAGAACCGAACAACGAGCCCGTGTTTTGTACAAGAATGCTGACTTGAGATGTGGCTGATGAGTTGGTTTGGGACGCAGCCGACAATCTTGGGGAACTCCATTCGTGGACTGGATTGACTAGTACCTGGTGTTTGTCTTGCGCGTGCGTAGGACTTTTGCGGTAGCCCGGGCGCCTCGGTAGCCCGGTCCAAATGAAATAGTTGCGTAGACTGAACCGCGGCACAGTTCGCGGACAGAAAAGGCTTGTCCGAGAAAAGGACAGGCGTGGTTGGCGGAGCCGTGCCCAGAAAGGGGCGGCTGTATAACAGGATTGGGGCTATCACGATGGCGACAAACGCGGCGGCAAGTCGTGCTGACTGGGCATTGGAAACGAACAAGGGAAAGGGAACGGACGGTACGGCGGGGGGTATTGTGATGATCGGCAAAGACAGCCAGTCACTGAGCTCGAGCGAACTGTTCCAGCGTGTGCGCGCTCGTCTGCGCGCCGCTGTCGGTGAAGATGTCTTCAACTCCTGGTTCGCCCGGCTCGAGCTTGAGGAAGTCGTCGACGACCTCGCTCACCTCAGCGTGCCGACGCGGTTCCTGTGCTCCTGGGTACAGTCGAACTACGCCGAAAAGATCCTCGATGCGTTCCGCGCCGAATCCGCCGACCTCGGCCGGTTGCACTTCACGGTGCGCGTCAACGGCCAGGCCAGGCCGCGCCTCCACCATGCCGAACCCGCCCCGGAGCCGGCTCCTGCCCAGGTTCCGGCGAGTGCAGCGCCCGTCGCGGCGCGCCCGGTCCGCGATCTGCAGTCCTCGACGGCGGCGCCGCGCGGCGATGCGCTGTCGGGCTCGGCGCTCGACCCCAAGATGACCTTCGACAGCTTTGTCGTCGGCTCGGCCAACGAGATGGCGCTCCAGGTGGCCAAGCAGGTCGCCCACGCCGCCGCCAACAACACGGTGAGCTTCAACCCGGTCTACATCCATTCGAGCGTAGGCTTGGGCAAATCCCACCTGCTCAATGCGATCGCCTGGGCCGCCGGTGCGGCCGAGCCGGGCCGCAACATCGTCTACCTGACAGCCGACCACTTCATGTACCACTTCATCACGGCCGTGCAGCGCCAGTCGGCGCTCGGCTTCAAGGAGTGGCTGCGCCGGGTCGACCTGCTGCTGATCGACGACATGCAGTTCCTGCAGGGCAAGTCGGCAACCGAGTTCGGCCACACGCTGGGTACGCTCCTGACGGGTGCCAAGCAGGTGGTGGTGGCGGGCGACGCGCCGCCGCGCGATCTCGAAATGCTGGACGAGCGCGTGCGCTCGCGCCTCTCGGGCGGCCTGGTCGTGCCGATCAACCCCTTCGACCTCGACCTGCGCCGCGCGATCGTCACGCGCCGGGCCGAGCAGGCGAGCCAGCGCTTTGCCGATGCCCATTTCGCGGCACCGGTGCTCGACTATGTGGCGCGGGTCGTGGTGAGCCACGGCCGCGACCTCGACGGGGCGGTGAACCGCCTCCTCGCTGCCAACCAGCTGACCAAGGAGCCGATCACCGTTGCGCTCGCCGAGCGCACCCTCGCCGACCTCGTCCGCCAGCGCGATGCCCGCCGGGTGCGGATCGAGGACATCCTCCGGATCGTCTCGCGCCACTACAAGGTGCCGCGCAACGACCTGCTCTCGTCGCGCCGGTCGCGCGATGTGGTGCGGCCGCGCCAGATCGCGATGTACCTCGCCAAGGCGCTGACCTCGCGCTCCTTGCCCGAGATCGGCCGCCGCTTCGGCGGGCGCGACCACACAACGGTTCTCCACTCGGTCCGCAAGGTCGAGCAGATGATCAAGGATGACGGCGAGCTGGCGCAGGAGATCGAACTCCTCAAGCGCATGCTCGAAGAATAAGTCGCGATTTCCGGCCCTCTCCGGCGGAGGGGGCCCAGCTGGCTGGATGGCCGGCGCTGCGAGTTCCGACCCAGTAGGGTCTCTTGTGTGAGTAGTAGCGTTGCAGACATCGCGTATGAAGCCGCCGCGGCTGATGCTGCGGATCAGGAAGGGTTTGCGCCGCCTCGATTTCGGGGCGCGGCCCGAGTTGCAACCGACGTCGCCCGACCGGGCTTGGCATGAGATGCTGGCCCGGCTCGATGCGGAAGAGGCGGAGCGCCGACTCGAGGCCATGGAGGCCGCCCTCAACGGAGGAATGGGGCGTCAGGGCTGAATTCGCGCCCCAGCGCCATTTTCCCGAGGGAATCCGGGGCTGCGGCCCCGGCTGCACTTGCCTTTTTCGCCCTCGCTTGCAAATGTCGCTGCCCGGCTCCGCCGGGCTTTACGGACGCATGCCGCAGGGGTTTAGAGTTTTATGAAAGTCACTCTCGAGCGCAACCATCTGCTCAAGTCGCTGGGGCATGTCCACCGCGTGGTGGAGCGCCGCAACACTTACCCCATTCTGGCCAACGTCCTGCTCAAGGCCGCCGACGGCAAGCTCGACCTGCGCGCCACGGACCTCGACATCGAGGTGACCGAGAGCGTCCCCGCGATGGTGGGCCAGGCCGGAACCACCACGGTGCCGGCGCATACGCTCTACGAGATCGTGCGCAAGCTCGCCGACGGCGCCGAGGTCCGGCTCGAGAACGATGGCTCCGAGCAGCTGCTGGTGAGCTCGGGACGCTCGCGCTTCACCCTCGCCTGCCTGTCGCCCGACAGCTTCCCCGATCTCAAGTCGGGCACCTTCACCCACACCTTCTCGATGCCGGCCCAGGCGCTGCGCGAGCTGATCGAGCGCACCCAGTTCGCCATCTCGAACGAGGAGACGCGCTACTACCTCAACGGCATCTACGTGCATGTACTCGACATCAATGGCACGACGACGCTGCGCGCCGTGGCCACGGACGGCCACCGCATGGCGCGGGCCGAAACCGACGCGCCTGACGGCGCCAAGGGCATGCCGGGCGTGATCGTGCCCAAAAAGACCGTGTCGGAAGTCCAGAAGCTGCTCGAAGGCGCCGAAGGCGACGTCGAGGTCGAGCTCTCCGATACCAAGGTCCGCTTCAAGCTGGGCAGCGTCGTGCTGCTTTCGAAGCTCATCGAGGGCACCTTCCCCGACTACGACCGGGTGACGCCCAAAAACAACGACAAGCAGATGAACGTCGACAAGGCGAGCTTCGCCACTGCCGTCGACCGCGTCTCGACCATCGCCTCTGATCGCGGCGGCAAGGCCGTCAAGCTGTCGATGAAGGAAGGGCAGCTCGAGCTCAGCGTCACCAACCCGGACCACGGCACGGCGAGCGAGGAACTGGCGGTCGAGTTCGAGCCCGAGAGCTTCGAGATCGGCTTCAACGCCCGGTACCTGCTCGACATCATCGGCCAGATCCGCTCGGAAAATGCCGTCTTCATGTTCAACGACGCCGGCTCGCCGACGCTGGTGCGCGAGGACGGCGACGCCAAGGCGCTCTATGTGCTGATGCCGATGCGGGTGTGACTGCCGCACCGGCACCTCGCAATCGACACGAGCAGATTTCTGCACTCGCAGGTGGCGACGCCTTCCGTCGTCGCTCGGCGCTTGAAGCCTTGGGAAGGCTCCCCAAGGACGCCGAAACTGCCGCTCTCGTTCTTGCGTCGCTGCATGATCCGTCAGGATACGTTGTGAGAACTGCGGTAGAGATTGCTCGCGGGTGGGGGCTGGCTGATGCTGCTCCTCGTCTGCGCGATCTTGCGGGCGATCCAGATCCCCTGACTCGTCGCATCTCGCTTGAGGCGCTACGGGACCTCGGGTCCGAGGCGGACGCTGAGCTGCTGATGAAGGTTTTGTCGCGCGACGCCAATCGTGACGTTCGGAATGCCGCAGCCTGGGCGTTGGCCGCGGTTGCAGGACCATCCACCTGGCGCAGCAGCTTTGAGCTGCTGGTAGCCGGCGATGTTCCGCGGCATCGCCAGCTGGCATGCGAACTCGTCAGAAAATTCGGCGATGCAGCCGATCGCGAGGCCCTGCGACCGCTGCTCAGTGACCACGACGGTCACGTTCGAAAGGCTGCCGCGCACGTTCTCGCGGAGGGCGAACCATGAACCCCTCCCGCTACATCTCCCGGCTTCGCCTCAGCCACTTCCGCAACTACGCCTCGGCCGCCCTCGATCTCGACGGGCGGCACCTGGTGCTGGTGGGGCCGAACGGCGCGGGCAAGACCAACCTGCTCGAGGCGGTGTCGCTGCTCTCGCCCGGACGGGGCCTGCGCGGCGCCGCCTTCGACGAGGTGGCGGCGCAGGGTTCGGACGGGCTCTGGGCCGTGGCCTCGACGATCGAGACGCCGGAGGGTCCGGTCGATATCGGCACCGGCTCCGGCGGACCGGAGGGCGGGCGGCGTGTCCGCATCAACGGGGCCAACGCCCGCACCATCGAGGAGATGAGCGCGTACCTGCGCGTCCTCTGGCTCACCCCAGCGATGGACGGGCTCTTCACCGGGCCGGCCAGCGATCGCCGCCGCTTCCTCGACCGGCTGGTGACGACACTGATCCCCGGCCACTCGGCCGCCGTCTCCGATTTCGAAAAGGCCATGCGCCAGCGCAACCGGCTGGTCGACGAGGATGCCGATCCGATCTGGATCGACGCGGTCGAGGCGCAGATGGCGAGCGCCGCGGCGGCGGTCCATTTCGCCCGCGCCGACAGCCTCGAGGAGCTGCAGGCGCTGATCCTTGCCGGGGTGGACGAAGCGAATTTTCCTGCCGCGCGGCTGGCGCTGACGCCGCTGTTCGAGGATCGGCACGAGCCGCAGTCCTCGAGCGCGCTCGAGGCCGAGCTGCGCGAGACCTGGCGGCGCGGACGCAACCAGGACCGCGCCGCAGGCCGGACGCTCGTCGGCCCGCACCGCATCGATTTCGAGGTGCGGCACGCGCAGAAGGACATGCCGGCGGCGCTCGGCTCGACCGGCGAGCAGAAGGCGCTGCTGATCGGGCTGATCCTCGCTCATGCGCGCCTCGTGAAGCGCTCGACCGGGATTGCGCCGTTTCTCCTTCTCGACGAAGTGGCGGCCCATCTCGACCCCAGCCGCCGGGCCGCGCTGTTTGCCGCGCTCGACGGGCTCGGCACCCAGTGCTTCATGACGGGCACGGACCCGATGCTGTTCGAAGCGCTGGGCGAGGATGCCCAGCGGGTCACGGTGCGGGACGGCAGGCTGGCGGACGGGGTCTAGTGCGCCTCAGGCGTCCCGGGCTTCCCGTTCAGAGCCGATGTCACAAGAAGGTGCCGCAAAGCCTTGCAAAACGGGCTCAAAATAGCCATTTCCCTTGGGTAACCGAGCCCCATCCGCTAGACCCATCGCAGCGGACCTGCTGACCTGATTCGGGACCCCCTTGAGCACCTCCGAAACCCCCTCCGATCCGAACGAATATGGCGCCGATTCCATCAAGGTCCTCAAGGGCCTGGATGCCGTGCGCAAGCGCCCCGGCATGTATATCGGCGACACCGATGACGGCTCGGGCCTGCACCACATGGTCTACGAGGTGGTGGACAACGCCATCGACGAGGCGCTGGCCGGCCATGCCGATCTCGTGACGGTGCAGCTCAATGCCGATGGCTCGGTGTCGGTGAACGACAACGGGCGCGGCATCCCCACGGCCATCCACAAGGAAGAGGGCGTGTCGGCGGCCGAGGTCATCATGACCCAGCTGCATGCCGGCGGTAAGTTCGACCAGAATTCCTACAAGGTGTCGGGTGGCCTGCACGGCGTGGGCGTCTCGGTGGTGAACGCGCTGTCCGTCTCGCTGAAGCTCCGGATCCGCCGCGACGGCGAGATCCACGAGATGGAGTTCTCGCACGGCGATGCCGTGGCGCCGCTGAAGCAGACCGGCACCTACGTGCCCGACATGCAGCCGGGCACCTATGAAGGCCGCTCGGGCACGGAAGTCACGTTCCTGCCCTCGCCCCAGACCTTCACGATGGTCGAGTTCGACTTCAAGACGCTGGAGCATCGCCTGCGCGAGCTGGCTTTCCTCAACTCCGGCGTCCACATCATCCTGCGCGACCTGCGCCACCCCGAGCCGGTGGAGATCGATCTGCACTACGAGGGCGGCCTCGAGGCGTTCGTGCGCTATCTCGACAACGCCAAGACCCCGCTGATCAGTGCGCCGATCCTATTGAACTCGGAACGCGACGGCATCACTGTCGAAGTGGCGATGTGGTGGAACGACAGCTACCACGAGAACGTGCTGTGCTTCACCAACAACATCCCGCAACGCGATGGCGGCACGCACCTTGCGGGCCTGCGCGCGGCGCTCACCCGGCAGGTGACCAAGTATGCCGAAGAGAGCGGCATCCTGAAGCGCGAGAAGGTCGAAGTCAGCGGTGATGACATCCGCGAGGGCCTGACCTGCGTGCTTTCGGTGAAGGTGCCCGATCCGAAATTCTCATCGCAGACCAAGGACAAGCTGGTCTCGTCCGAAGTCCGGCCGGTGGTCGAGAACGGCGTCAACGAGAAGCTGCAGCAATGGCTCGAGGAGCATCCGGCCGAGGCGAAGTCCGTGGTCGGCAAGGTCGCCGAGGCCGCTGCCGCGCGTGAAGCGGCGCGCAAGGCGCGCGAGCTGACCCGCCGCAAGTCGGCGCTCGACATCAACTTCCTCGCCGGCAAGCTCAAGGATTGCTCGGAGAAGGACCCGGCGCTGTCGGAAATCTTCATCGTCGAGGGCGACTCGGCCGGTGGCTCGGCCACGCAGGGCCGCGACCGGCGCAACCAGGCCGTCCTGCCGCTCCGTGGCAAGATTCTGAACGTCGAGCGCGCGCGCTTCGACCGCATGCTGAGCTCGGAGACGATCGGCAACCTGGTGATGGCGCTGGGCACCTCGATCGGGCGCGAAGACTTCAACATCGACAAGCTGCGCTACCACAAGATCATCATCATGACGGACGCCGATGTCGACGGCGCCCACATCCGCACGCTGCTCTTGACCTTCTTCTACCGGCAGATGCGCGAACTGATCGATCGCGGCCACATCTACATCGCCCAGCCGCCGCTCTACAAAATCAAGCGTGGCTCGTCCGAGCAGTACCTCAAGGACGAACGCGCGCTCGAGGACTACCTGATTACCGCCGGCACCGACGATGCAGTGCTGACCACCCGCGACGGCGTCGCCCATAGCGGCCAGGACCTGCTGCAGATCGTACGGCAGGCCCGCGATATCGTGCACGCCGTCGAGGGGCTGAACACAAGGTACAACCGCTCGATCATCGAGCAGGCGGCCATCGTCGGCGGGCTCGCCGATGCGGCAAACGATCCCGACCATGCCCGCACCGTCATCGAGCGCGTGGTGCGCCGGCTCGACCGGCTGGCCGACGAGTTCGAGCGCGGCTGGCAGGGCGAGCTCGACGGCCAGGGCGGCTATGTGTTCACCCGCACCGTCCGCGGCGTGGCCGAGACGCATGCGCTGGATTCCCAGCTCCTCGCCTCGGCCGACGTGCGCCGCATCCGCGCTACGGTGGAAAAGCTGGGCGATCTCTATGGCGGCGTCGCCAAGTTCACCCGCAAGGACCAGAGCTTCGACATCTTCGGCCCCTACTCGCTGTTCAAGACGGTGTCGGATGCCGGCCGCAAGGGCATCTCGCTGCAGCGCTACAAGGGCCTGGGCGAGATGAATCCGGAGCAGCTGTGGGAGACGACGCTCGATCCCAACGCCCGCACCCTGCTCAAGGTCGAGCAGAAGGAAGACGACAGCGAAGTCGGGATCCTGTTCTCCGAGCTCATGGGCGACATCGTCGAACCGCGCCGGATCTTCATCCAGGACAACGCCCTCAACGTCGCCAACCTCGACGTCTAGGGACTGGCCGACAGCCGCTCCCGGATCAGCGCCTCGTTGCCATCGAGGTTGTCGCGGCTGACGCCGTCGATAGCTTCGGTCGCAAGCGGGCCGACATATCGGGCATAGGCGGCGCGCACCCGATCATTGACGCTCAGGGCACCGAGATAGTCGCCCTGGGCAATGAGACGCGGGATCACCCCGAACAGGCGCAGCTCCCAGCGGTCGAACTCGTTGAGCGCCGTGCGAACGTCCGCAATGCGCAGGAACGGCTCGAACTCCCTCGCCTGCTTGCGTCCGCCATCCACCGCCTCGACGATCTCGCGCAACCGCTCGACCAGCTCGTCCTGCAAGCCCCAGGGGCTGAGGCCGAGGCCGTCGACCGGACGCACTCGCGCGAACAGGTAGTACGAACCGTCGAACCAGCCGCGCAGTCCCTTGAGGTGCGACCTGGTCCAGCGCTCACCGTTGACCTCGAGCAGCTTCACCCACTCCTGGCAGCCGAACAGGGCCCGGAAGGCGCTCCTCACATCGCTGGGGCGGGTATGCCAGCAGCGCTGCTCGGCCTGCTGCCAGTCGGCGAGGGTGTAGTTGTAGCGGTAGACGCGCACCGGAATCTTCATGCCCGAATACGGGGCGAAGACGAAGGCGGGCAGGCTCGTGCTGTTGTGATCATTCCATTCGATGGTCAGGTTTCCGGGCAGGTCATCGACCGGACCGGGCTTGAAGGCGATGGGCCCCTCGTCCGCGTCGGTGCCGAGGGCCAGCGAGATTTCCTCTCCGCCCGTCGAGAGAACCGCGGCACTGGCGACGCCCGACGGCTCGACATAGACCATCAGCTGCGCCTCGACGGCCTGCCCCCAGACCGGACCCGCCACGAGGCAGGCCAGCAATGCGACGAATGCAGCCCTCACCTTGCCCCTCCGATGTTCTGGCCGACCAGCAGCATCAGGACGACCCCCAGATTGCTGGCAATGTCGCGAAGCAGCATCGGAAGTCCCGCGGCTCCCTTGATCGCGCTCGAACCGTAGGCGTCGATCAGGCTCGCGGCCAGCAGGGCGGCGACGGTTCCGAGGAGAGGAACGAGGAAGAGCCAGAGCGCCAGCCGGCCGTTCCTCAACATGGCGAAGTTCGCACCGAGAAAGAGGGCGGCGAGGGGAAGAATCAGCTTGTGCAGGGCTTCCAGCACGCTGCCGTCGGCGCTGGCCAGCGGCACCATGAACTGCACCAGTGCGTCCGAATCGATCTTGGGCGCGGCAATGGACGAGGCGAGGCCGAAGGGGACCTGCCACAGGAAATCGAGGGCGAGGGCGACGGGAAGTGCCGCATAGAGGGTCACGAGGACCGCGAGTACGACCAGCTGCTGGCGCGACTGCAGATGCGCCAGCCGGTCGGTATCCGTCGGTGTGCTGTCGAGCGCCAACCCATGCCCCTCCCCGTCGATCAGGTTAGCGCGAACCGGGTGGACGGAAGTTAGGGGTTGTACGTGCGCAGTTCTGCGGGGTGATCTCCCTGTCTCCCACCCGCAACACACAGGCTCCGCCCAGCTTAATCCCACATAAACCGGCCACATTTACCTTGGATAGCCGAGGGGACCGCGCGAGTCAGGGGCCCGGAAGAATCCGGGTTTGGCAGGGCTAGCGAGACGGTCGGATTGCCCCATGGCGACCGCACTGCCCCGAACGGGATTGCAGCCGGATCAAACGCCATGCGCAAGAAGAATGCCGGGGCCCTGTTCATGGATTTTCACGTTTCGCCGGAAGACCGCGTCGGTGGCGCGCCCAAGAAGGGCTCTCGCTCCGAACGGACCGCTCCAGCGAAGAAGACGGCGCGCGGCGCCCGGGTCGAACCCGGCTTCGACGAAGGCGCCATCTATGTCGACGACGAACGCTCCCAGCGCGCCCCGCGCGGCAAGCAGCCGCGTGGACGGGCGCCCAAGGCCAAGAAGGGCCGCGGCCGGCGCGAGAAGCGTCCGCTGACGCTGTTCGGCGTCATCGGCAAGCTCATCTCCTGGCTCTTCATCCTGGGGATCTGGGGTGGCCTCGCGGCAGCAGCCGTCATCGTCTATTACGCCGTGCAGCTGCCTTCGGCCGATACCTGGAAGGTACCGGACCGCGCCGCCAACATCCGCATCGTCGCCGCCAACGGCCAGCTCATCTCGAACCGCGGCAAGTCCGGCGGCGAGGCCGTGTCGCTGCGCGAACTGCCCTATTACGTGCCGGCCGCGTTCGTCGCGATCGAGGACCGGCGCTTCTACGATCACTTCGGCGTCGACGTCGTCGGCCTTGCCTCGGTGGCGCTCGAATCGATCCAGGCGGGCGAAGTCACCCGCGGCGCCTCGACCATCACCCAGCAGGTGGCCAAGAACCTGTTCCTCACCCCGGACCAGACGCTCGGCCGCAAGGTGCAGGAAGCGCTGCTCGCCGTGTGGCTGGAGCAGAACTACTCCAAGGACGACATCCTCGATCTCTATCTCAACCGCATGTATTTCGGGCACGAGAAGTACGGCATCGAGGCCGCGGCCCAGTTCTATTTCGGCAAGTCGGCGCGCAACCTGTCGCTCAGCGAGGCGGCCATCCTCGCCGGCTCGCTGCAGGCGCCCTCGCGCCTCAACCCCAGGGGCAAGGCCGAGCTGATCAAGGCGCGCCAGGGGCTCGTCCTCTCGGCGATGGCCAAGGAAGGCTATATCAACCAGGCCGAAGCCAAGGCCGCCGCGATCGATCCCAGCCAGACCATCCGCACCAAGGTGACGGGCGGCGAGTCCTATGTCGCCGACTGGGTCGAAAGCCTGATGACCGCCTATCTGGGCGAGGTGAAAGAGGACGTCATCGTCCACACCACGATCAACTGGGACCTCCAGAAGGAGGCGGAGTTCGTGGTCAAGGAAGCCGTCGCCAAGCACGGCAAGGAGCGTGGCTTCGCCCAGGGCGCCCTGGTCGCCATGGATGTCGACGGCTCGGTGCGGGCCCTCGTCGGCGGCGTCGACTACCAGCAGAGCCAGTACAACCGTGCCGTCACGGCGCGCCGCCAGCCCGGATCGAGCTTCAAGCCCTTCGTCTACCTGGCCGGCATGGAGAAGGGCTACACGCCTGACACCGTCGCCAATGACGGTCCCATCGACATCAATGGCTGGGCCCCCGAGAACGCCGACGGCAAGTATGGCGGCGAGATGACCCTGCGCACGGCGCTCGCGCTGTCGCGCAATACCGTCGCGGCACTGCTCGCCAACGACGTGGGGCCGGAGAAGGTGGTCGAGGCCGCGATGCGGATGGGCATTTCCTCTCCGCTGCAGGCCGTGCCCTCGATCGCGCTCGGCACGCAGGAAGTCTCGCTGCTCGAGCTCACGGCCGCCTATGCGCCCTTCGCCAATGGCGGCATCGGCGTCATCGCCAATGTCATCACCCGCATCGAGACCCCCGACGGCAAGGTGCTGTACGACGCCGTTCCGTCCGGCCCGGGCCGCGTGATCGAGCCCAATGTCGTGGCCGAGATGAACGACATGCTGCATGCCGCCGTCGAGATCGGCACCGGCAAGCGCGCCCAGCTCAACGGCTGGCCGATGGCCGGCAAGACCGGTACGTCGCAGAAGTCGCGCGACGCGCTGTTCGTTGGCTATACCTCGCGCATGGTGGCGGGCGTCTGGCTCGGTAACGACGACGACGTGGGCACAAGGCTCTCGGGCGGCAACGTGCCGGTCGAGATCTGGAGCCAGTTCATGACCAAGGCGCACGAGGGCATACCGGTCGCCGAACTGCCGGGTGGCACGACGCAGCCGGGGCTCGACCAGCAGGCGCTCCAGCCCATGGAGCAGCCGGCGGTGGAGCGGCCCAAGCGCACGCTGGTCGACCTGCTCGGCGACATCTTCGGCGGGAACTGACGATGCGGCGGGCCCTCTTGGGCAGCATCCTCGCATTGGCGCTGCCGCTCGCGACCGCGCCCGGCGCGATGGCCTACACGGCCGTCGCCCTCTCCGAGAGCCTCGCTTATGGCTACTGCAACAACATGCAGTCGCTCGGCGAGGCGACGGAATGCGCCATGCGCTACTGCCAGCAGAGTGCCTCCGATCCGCAGACCTGCGCGATCGGGTTGCAGAGCGAGCCGACGGGCCATTACGCGCTGGCGGTCGGTGGCGGCGGCTGGGGCGCGGCTTCCGGGCAGAGCCAGGCGGAAGCCGATCGCGATGCGCTGGGCTACTGCCAGCGCACCGGCTGCGAGATCGTCGCCCGCTGGACCGAGGGCATCGTGCGCGGGCAGTAGCCTATTCGGCGAGCCCGTAGCCCATCAGCACCTTGCCGTGCGCCTTGAGCCACGCCTTGCCCCTCGTCATGTCCGGCAGAGCCGCCTCCACCGCCTTCCAGAAGCTGGGCGAGTGGTTCATGTGGACGAGGTGGGCGACCTCGTGCGCCGCGACATAGTCGAGCACGAAGGGCGGCGCGAGGACGAGGCGCCAGTTGTAGTTGAGCCGCCCCGACGAGGAGCATGAGCCCCAGCGCGTCGACTGGCTGCGCATGGCGACCGACTTAACGACGACGCCCAGGGTCGCGGCATGGACATTCGAGCGCTCGAGGAGATCGCGCTGGGCCTCGCCCTTCAGCCACTCGGTGAGCCGGCGGGGGATATGCATGGCTTCGCCCGGAACCAGCAGGTTCAGCTCGCCGTCGATCTCGGAAACCTCGACCCGGCCGCGCAACCGACCGGTGGCATGGATGCGATGGGGTACGCCGCGCAGCGGGACAAGCTCGCCATCAGAAAAGGACGTCCTCGGTGCGCTGCGCTTCAGCCGCGCCGCGAGCCAGCCCCGGTGGCGACCGAGAAAGCCCTCGGCCTCGCTCCACCTGCCGGTACTGGGCAGGGTCAGGACGGGAGCCCCGTGATGGGGAACCGTCAGGCGGTAGCTGCGAGCTCGCGCGCTCACCTTGACGTCGATCGTCACCGGCTCGCCGTCGATGTCGAGCACGGTCGTCGCCGGCACCTTCTGTGCCTTTGAGAACAGCAGATTCATGGGGCAATACTCGCCGATTCGAGCGCGATCCCGGCAACAAAAAAAGCGCCCCCGAAGGGGCGCGCAGTCGTCAGGAGGGAGGAAATGCGACGGGGCTAGACGCTCGTCCCGTCGCCGTAGTTGGGCTTGGAGCCATTGCGGTCGCGCATGAAGCGGTCGAACTCCTCGCGATCCTTGGCCATGCGGAGGTTCCGCATGTATTCTTGGAACGCGTGGACCTCTTCATCGAGGCGGCGGCGCTCCTCTTCGAGCCGACGGAGCTGCTCGGAGCGGTAGTCGTCGAAAGCGGCATTGCCGCTCGTCGAACCGAAGCCGCGGAAGGAGTGGCCGCGCGGGCCGCAGTTCTTGTCAGCCCAGGCGCGGGATCGATTGACGAACCCCTGGGCCTTTTCCGCCGAACCACCGAACATCTCGCCCCACAGGATGTAGGCGAGAACGGCGAGGCCGAGCGGCCACCAGACAATGAAGCCCAGGACCATCAAAGCGATGGTGAGGGGGCCCCATTGCGGCTTGATAATCGCAGTGTGCATTGGACTTCTCCCAAGACGGCGGGGTCGGGAGAGGTCTGGGACCCCGGTCCGATCCCGCGACACATTACAGGTCACGAACAGGATCGGATGTGGTCCCGTCCGTTTCGGGATCAAGCGCGGCCGCGCGCATTTTTAGCCTTGAAATGGCGTGCTAAAGTCCCCATGCGGGCAGCAAGAACCTGCCCGGAAAGGACCATTTCATGGCATTGGCGGATAGCTCGCAGGCCGTTGTCGGCGGCAACTGGCGGCCGCTCAGGCTCGGAACGCTGGTCGGCCTGCGCTGGCTGGCCATCGTGGGCCAGACGATCGGCGTCTTCTTCGTCGAGTTCGGGCTCGGCTTCCCGCTACCGCTCACCCAGTGCCTGCTGCTCATCGGGCTGTCCGTGCTGCTCAACCTGTGGCTGGGGTTCCGCCTGGGCGAAGGGTACCGGCTGAGCCCGACCGTTGCGACGGTGCACCTCGGCTGGGACCTCTGCCAGCTCGGCGCGCTGCTGGCGCTGACCGGCGGGTTGCAGAACCCGTTCTCGCTGCTGCTGCTCGCCCCGGTATCGGTGTCGGCGACGACGCTGACGGCCCGGGCGACGATCGTCCTCGCGGGTCTCGCGATCGTCCTCGCCTCGCTCCTCTCGGTCTTCCACCTCGACCTGCCCTGGGATCCGGACCAGCGCATCGTCTTCGACCGCGTCTATGTGATCGGCATCTGGGTCTCGATCTTGTGCGGCACCATCTTCATCGCCGCCTACACCAACCGCGTGGCGCACGAGGCGCGGCAGCTGGCCGATGCCCTCGCCGCTACCGAACTGGCGCTCTCCCGCCACGAGCAGCTCAACGCACTCGACGGGCTCGCTGCCGCCGCGGCGCACGAGCTGGGCACGCCGCTCTCGACCATCGCACTCGTCGCGCGCGAGATGCGCGACGAGGTGCCCGAAGGACCAGTGCGCGAGGACGCCGAGCTCATAATGTCGCAGGCGGCGCGCTGCCGCGAGATCCTGGGCAAGCTCCGCAGCCTCCGCGACACGCCGGGCGACCCGTTCGCCGCGGTGCCGGTGAGCGAGCTCCTCGCCGAGGTAATCAAGCCGCTGGAGGGCATGGGCAAATCGATCTCGATCCGCACCGACAAGGGCGCCGGCCCCGAGCCGGTGGTGCAGCGCAACGCCGGCCTTCTCTATGGGCTGGGCAACCTCATCGAGAACGCGGCCCAGTTCGCGCACCGCACCGTGCTCGTCGAGACGAGCTGGGACAAGGCGGCGCTGACGGTAACGATCACCGACGACGGCCCGGGCTTTCCGGCCGATCTCATCGCCCGGCTGGGCGAGCCCTATCTCACCACGCGCCCGCGCGACGCCGACAGTCCGGAGCCCGGCGGGCTGGGGCTCGGCATCTTCATCTCCAAGACGCTGCTCGAGCGGACCGGCGCCCGGCTCAGATTCGAGAACGAGGCGGCCGACGGCCATGCCCGGGTTCGCCTCGTCTGGCCGCGCGCCGCCATCGAAAGAGGCTGAAGTCTGCCTCCTTTTTGACCTTTTGCCCAAAACCCCCTACATCAGGCGCCGATGAGCACAGTCGACGAACTCCTCGCCGGTGACCGCAGCCTGCTGCTGGTCGATGACGACAAAACCTTCCTCACCCGCCTCGAGCGGGCGATGCAGAAGCGCGGCTTCGATGTCCGCATAGCCGATACGGTGGCGGGCGGTCTCGCCGCCGTGGCCGAAGCGCCCCCGGCCTATGCCGTGGTCGATCTGAGACTCGAGGACGGCAACGGGCTCGACGTCGTCGCGGCCCTCCACCAGAAGCGCGGGGATGCCCGCGCCGTGGTCCTCACCGGCTACGGCAACATCGCGACGGCGGTGACCGCGGTGAAACTCGGCGCCGTCGACTACCTGTCCAAGCCCGCCGATGCCGAGGATGTGATCAACGCCCTGCTCGCCACCGGCGACAAGGCGCCGGAGCCGCCGGAAAACCCGATGTCGGCCGATCGCGTCCGCTGGGAGCATATCCAGCGCGTCTATGAGCTGTGCGATCGCAATGTCTCGGAGACGGCGCGTCGGCTCAACATGCATCGCCGCACGCTGCAGCGCATTCTCGCCAAGCGCGCCCCCAAGTAAATGAACTCAGCCAGACCGAAGGCCCGCTCACCCGGCCTTCGGCCGACCTCTCCCCCGGAGGGAGAGGTGGTGGCTCGGCACGATACTGCCCCATGCTCACCCGCGAAGCGGCGGGTGAGGGGGCCTTCATCTATTCGCGAAGGTATTCCGGAGACCGCCGATGACCGTCACGCTTTACTTCCACGGGGCGGCGGGGACCGTCACCGGCTCGTGCTACCGCGTGGTGCACCCCAAGGGGCAGTTCCTCGTCGATTGCGGCATGTTCCAGGGCAACAAGACGGTTCGCGACCTCAACTACAAGCCCTTCCCGTTCGACCCGCGCGCCATCGACTTCCTGCTGCTGACGCACGCCCATATCGACCATGCGGGGCTACTACCCAAGCTCGCCAAGCAGGGCTACCGCAAGCCGATCTGGGCGACCGAGCCGACCAATAACCTCCTCGAGTACCTGCTCCCCGATGCCGCCGGCATCCAGGAGAGCGAGGCCGACCGCGAGACGCTGAAGCGCAGCCGCCGCGCCGAGCCGCCGTTCCAGCCGCTCTACACCATGGAAGACGCCAACGAGGTGCTGAGGCACCGCAAGGGCGTCAAGTACGAGGAGTGGATCGAGCCCGGCCCGGGCGTGCGTGCGTGCTATTGGAACGCCGGCCACATCCTCGGCTCAGCTTCGATCGAGGTCGAGGTTTCGGACGGCAACGGCAAGTCGATCCGTATTCTCTTTTCCGGCGACCTCGGCCCCGACATCAAGGTGTTCTGGGACGCTCCGGATGCGCCCTCGGGCTACGACTACATCCTTTCGGAATCCACGTACGGCGGGCGCGAGCGCGAGGACTACACGCTCAGGCAGCGCCAGGACGCGCTGAAAAAGGAGATCAACGAGGCGCTGTCGCGCGGCGGCAACCTCGTGATCCCGACCTTCGCCGTCGAGCGCAGCCAGGAGCTGCTGCACGACATCGGCTACCTCATCAAGACCGGCGAGATCAGCCCCAGCCTCGTCTTCCTCGACAGCCCGCTCGCCAGCAAGGTGACCGGTGTCTACCGCAAGTACGCGTCGATGTTCGAAGACGTCGAGCTCAGCGCGGACGAACTGTTCAACGATCCGCGCTTCCGCATCGTCGAGAGCGTCGAGGAGAGCAAGGCGATCAACTCGATCCGCGGCGGCGCCATCGTCATGTCGGCCTCCGGCATGGCCGATGCCGGGCGCATCAAGCATCACCTTCGCAACAACCTGCCGCGCGCCAACGCCACGGTGCTGTTCGTCGGCTACCAGGCGCCTGGCACGCTGGGCCAGATCATCCAGTCGGGCGCCAAGGAAGTACGGATCCATTCCGAGCTCGTGCCGGTGCGGGCGCAGGTGCGCAGCCTCGGCAACTACTCTGCCCATGCCGACCATTCCGAGCTGGTCAACTGGGTGACCAAGCGGCTGCCGGCGCACGGCGCCATCTTCCTCACCCATGGCGAGGACGAGGAGCGCGCTGCGCTCAGGGCCGCGCTGATGCACGATGACGGCCTCGCCTCGGACCAGGTGCTGATGCCGCTGCTCGACGATGCCTTCGAGCTCCGCGCCGAGGGCATTGCCGGGGTCGAGCGTCCGGTTCAGCGCCGCGTCGACCTCTCGCAGGTCACGCTCGACTGGCACAATGCCTATGCGAGCTTCATCATCGACCTCAGCCACCAGCTCCAGAGCGCGCCCAACGACGCCCAGCGGATCGCCGTGATGAATGCCCTCAAGGCGACGCTCGCCAGCAAGGGGCCGGTGACCCCACCCCTGCCGATGAAGACCCAGGCCGGCGCCGCACCGGTGCTGCACGGGGAACCGAGCGGGGAGTAGCGAGGCAGCGTTCCGGCCCCTACTCCTTCGGCGCCAGATACCGCGCCAGACAAATCGCCAGCAGCAGCGGCGGCACCATCACCGCGAACGTCACCCGGATGGATGCCGTCGTCGCGATCCACCCCAGGATCGCCGGCGTTCCCAGCAGCAGGACCTGCTGGCTCATCGTCAGTGCCGCGACGTTCTGCGAGGCCGGCCGGTCGCCCAGCCGGGCCGCCGCCGAGGCCGAGAGCGGGAAGGCGACGCAGACGCCCGCCCCGATCAGCGTGAAGCCGACAAGCGCCACCACCAGGTTGGGCGAGAAGATGACGAGCAGCAGCCCGATGAGCGCAGTGACGCCGAGCCCGCGGGCCAGGCGCACCGGGCCCCAGCGCATCACGGCGCGGTCGGCGAGCAGGCGACCGATCGACTGGGCCGCCATGAAGGCCGGCAGCGTCAGCGTATCCACCCATTCGGGGGCGGCAAAGCTGTCGCGCATGAAGATCACCGACCAGTTGCGCAACCCGCCCTCGAGCAGGGCCGAGCCGAAGGCGTAGCCGACCAGCAGCAGCGTCATCGTCGTCGGCAGGGCGATGCGGACGCGCTTGCTGCCGCCGCTCTGCGCATGGGCCCGCGGCGACGCAGCCTGCATGGGCAGCGCGACGACGAGGATCCCCACGACGACCACGGCTGCCATGATGGCAAAATGCAGCGCCGGCGGTACGTTGGCCCCACGCATGGCGGTGCCGACCAGCGCCGAGATCAGCAGCCCGAGGCTCCAGACGCCGTGGCAGGTGTTCATCAGCCGCTTGCCGCTCGCCGCCTCGACCCGGTCGGCCTCGACGTTGATCGCGACATTGGAGAGCGCGAAGACGCTGCCCCAGAGCGCAAAGCCGAGCCACATCAGGGGAAGGCTCGGCGCCAGCGCCGTCAGCACCATGGCGATGGCCAGCGCCGGGATGGTGACGAGGATCACGAGCCGGGTGCCGAGCCGCTCGACCAGCGTGCTCGAGACGAGGAACATCAGGATGGCCCCGAAGGGCTGGCCGAGGAGCGCAAGGCCGAGCTCGGCCTCGGTCAGGTTGAGACCGCTCTGAAGATCGGGGATGCGGGTGAACAGCCCTCCCTGGGACAGCGCATGCAGCAGGAATACCAGGACGATGGGTTGGGGCAGCTTCACTTGAGGCGGATGCTTTCGATGGTGGAGGTGCGCATGGTCGGCTGCAGCCGCTGCTTCCACTCGAGCGTACCGACCCCGAGATCGAACTCGGCGAGCCCGCGCTGGAACGCGGATTCGATCAGCAGCAGCGTCAGCGTGCGGCCCGGCGAGTGCCGGTTGAACGCCGGGTCATGGGCAATCTTGGAGAAGAACGCGGCATCGCGTTCGATGAAGACTATGGAGGCCGCGAAGACCTGGCCCGCGCTGCGGAGCGACGCCACCCAGGTGTCCGGCACGTCGCTCTCACCCTCGAGGAAGGTGGCGAAGAAGCGATCCACATATCCGCTGCTCAGCCACTCGGATTTCTGGTTTGTACGATCGAGCCAGTCGCGCTTGCGCTCGAAGCACCATTGCACGACCTCGCGGGCCGCCGTGCCGGTCTCATGCGCGTACCCGACCCCGATCTCGGCGAAGCGGCGCAGCCGCCGCCGGTGATCGTAGCGCAGCCTGGGCGAGAGCGTTGCAAGGTAGCCCTCGAAATCGCGGTGCTCGCGCAGGGCAACATACGGGCTCGGCCACTGGTGGCGAACGCGTTGTTCGAGGCCCCGGGCCTGCACCGCTGCCCGCAGCGGCGAGACGTCACGCAGGTAGCGTGTGGCGATCTTGGCCTGGAGCACGGTCTCGGAAAGCAGCGTGTCGAGCAGCAGCTCGGCCTGCCGGCTGGTGCTGTCCGATGGGCGCCAGAGCACATCGTGATACTGCGGCGTGCCCGAAGCGAGGAACTCGAACTTCGGCTTCAGCCGCCGCATGCCGAGGACGAACGCGCCCGCCATCATCAGCCGGCCGTGCTGCCGGATGAGGATCACCCGCAACCGGTTCGGAAAGCGCCGCCAGCGCAGCTCCCACGAGAGGCGAAGCCAGCGATGGCGGAGAAAGGTGGTGGGGTGAACCGCGGCTGCGAAGAGCTCGCGCCACTCGGCCTCGATGGCGCAGAACGCCCGGAACGACTTCAACACCGTGACCGTCAGCCCCTCGCCCTCAGCCGGCCGGTCAGAGGTCATTGGGGTCCATCAGGACGTGGATGCGGTCGGCGCCGAGGCGGGCGAGCTTCAGCAGCATGGCCTTGCGCCGAGCCGGGGCGAGCGGGGTTTCCGGCCCAATCCTGAGAATCGCTGCGTCATGCCCGTCGCCCACCATCAGCCCTTCCTCGACGGGGAAGATGTCGGGGTCGAGTTCGGGCGGCTTGGCGAAGAAGAAGCGGTCGCAGAAATCCTTGTAGTCGGGCCACTTGCGGTCGACCTGGAAGTCGACCAGCGAGGACTTGATCTCGACGATCCAGATCTCGCCCTTGGGCCCGACCGCCAGCACGTCCGCCCGCCGGCCATTGGCGAGCGGCACCTCGGCGAAGCAGCAGAAATCGTGGGCCGCACGCAGGAACCGCATGACGCCGCGCTGGACGCGCAGCGCCGTCGGCGATTGCCTGAGATCAACGATCTGCGGCAACTCAGCCATGGGGTGTGATGGGCTCCGGTTCGGCCAGCACCGGCACAGGCTTGGCCGCCAGCGCCCGGATCGCCAGCAGCGCGGCGATCACCAGCGGCACGACGACGAAGTACGACGTGCGGATGCCGAAGGCCTCGGCCACGAAGCCGAGCAGCGGTGGGCCGAGGAAGAACACGACGAACGTCATCTGGCCGAGCGAGGCGACGTTGACCGAGGCCGGCCGGTCGGTGCGCTGCGCTGCGGCCGAGACGGCCAGCGGATAGACCGACGAGCAGCCCAGCCCCATCAGCATGAAGCCGAACAGCGCGACATAGGGATGCGGCGCAAAACCGACGATGATGAGCCCGACGGCGGCGACGGCGAGAAGGCTCCCGGCGACGACGCGCGGGCTGTAGCGTTCGACCACCGGATCCATGAACAGGCGCGCCAGCGCCATGAACAGCGAGAAGATGGTGATCGACAGGCCGCCGATGAACGGCTCCACCTTGAACACGTCGCGCATGTAGATGGCCGACCAGTCGATGCCCGCGCCCTCGACGAGCAGCGGGGCCGCACCGATGAGGCAGAGAGGCAGCAAGCCGATGGTGGGGAAGGCAACGAGCGGCATCTTGCCTTCATGGCTTTCAACGCGAGCCGGGGCGTTCTCGATCTTGGAGAAGACGATGATGCCGAAGATCACGACGACGATGAGGGCGACGAAGGTGTGCAGGTGCACCGAGATGCCCAGCTGGCGGACACCGGCCGAAATGAAGGCGGTGACGAAGAAGCCGAGGCTCCACATGCCGTGTGCCCGGCTCATGATGCGGCTACCGAGCTGGGCTTCGTGCCGGTCGGTCTCGAGGTTGACGTTGATCTCCAGTGCGCCCGCGAAGAGGCCGGCGATGAAGAACACCGGCGCCAGCATCAGCGCCGTCGGTACCCACGGCACGATCGCATACATGGTCGAGGCGCCGAACACGGTGACGAAGGCCGTGGTGCGGGCGCCGTATTTCTCGATCAGCGGGCTCGAGAAGGTCAGCCCGCAGAGGGCACCCACCGACATGGCGATCAGCACGAGGCCCAACTGGCCTTCGGTGAGCTTCAGCGAATGCTGCAGGTCGGGCAGCCGCGACAGCAGGGCGCCCATCGAGAGCGAGAACACGAAGAAAACGCCATAGATCCGCTGATGCGGCTTCAGACTAAACATCAATCTACCTCATGCCGGATCGGCTTGGCGCCCAGCGCCCCGGCGAAAACCAGACTCAAAATGACCAGCGGGATGCCGATGCCGAACGACCAGCGGATGCCGAAGTGTTCGGCAACATAGCCCAGGAGCGGCGGCCCGAGGAGGAAAGCGGAAAACGAGATCTGCGCCAGCGAGGCGACATTGGTCGCCGCAGGGCGATCGGTGCGCTGCGCCGCCGCCGACATGGCGAGCGGGAAGATCACCGAAGTGCCGACGCCCATCAGCCCGAAGCCGACCAGCGCCAGCCAGTCGCTGGGTGAAAAGAACACGATGGTCGCCCCGACGCCCAGGATCGAGAGCAGGAAGCGCGACACGATCGTGGGGCTGTAGCGCTCGACGAACGGATCGGCAAAGAACCGCGTCACCGCCTGGGTGAAGGCGCCGAGCGCCACCGCAAAGCCGGCGATGAACGGCTCCACCGTGAATTCCTTCTTCATGTAGATCGCCGACCAGTCGATGCCGGCGCCTTCCATGAGCACCGCCGACAGCGTCACCACCACCAGCACCATGATGGCGAGGGTGGGCATGGCGAAACGCGGCGCCTCCTCGGTCGAGCCGCCGGTGCGATGCGGAGCGGGTTCGAAGCGGCCGAGGATCAGCGCCACGCCCAGCACCACCACGGGGATCATCAGCAGCAGGTGCAGTTGCGGGCTGAGGCCTGATTGCGCGATCACCGCGCTGATGATGCCGGCCGAGAAGAACCCGAAGCTCCAGAAGGCGTGCGAGCGGTTCATGATGCGCCGCCCGATCATGTGCTCGGTGCGATCGGCCTCGAGGTTCAGGATGATCTCGATGCCGCCGATCACGAGACCCACGGGCACCAGCAGGAGGAAGAAGGCCACCGGATCGGGGGCGAATGTCGCCAGCGCATAGCCGAGCGCCAGCAGCGGGATCAGCATCAGCAGCGCGCGGCGATAGCCGAAGCGTTCCAGGAGCGGGCCGGCAAAACTCAGCGAGATCAGCGTGCCGACGGCGGCGCCGATCAGCCCGAAACCGAGCGCCCCTTCCCCGATATTCATGGCGTGCTGGATATCGGGCAGGCGCGGCGGCAGGCTCCCCATGCAGAATGAGTAGATGAAAAAGCCGCCATAGACCCGCTGCTGCGGCGGCAGCTCGATACCGAATCTCATGTCGAAGAGGAACCAGCTTGGGAAAGGCTGGCGACCCTAATAAAATCGTTTCAACCGGGCAAGTCCGGGCCTTTCGATGTTCGGCATTGGCGCAAGCGAGCAACAGCGCTTGCCGCTCCGGGCGGCGCAGCCTATCTGTCGGCCATGTCCCTGCGCCTGCTTGCCATCGATACCGCCGCGCCGCGCCTGCAGCTCGCGCTGCTCACGGGCGATGACGCCGATACGCTGGTCGAGGACATGCCGCAGGGCCAGGCCGAGCGGATCTTTCCGGCGATCGACGAGCTGCTCAAGCGCAATGGCGCAGCCTACAAGGATCTCGCCCGCATCGCCGTGACGACCGGGCCGGGCTCGTTCACGGGCCTTCGCATCGGCCTCAGCGCCGCACGCGGGCTGGGGCTCGCCCTCGGCATCCCCGTCATCGGTGTTCCCAGCCTTCTCGCCCTGTCGCTCGCCTGCCGCTGCGACGCCATGGCCGTGCTGCTTGATGCGCGGCGGAACGAGGCCTATTTCCAGCTGTTTTCGGGTCCCGCGATTCCCGTCGGCGAGCCGGCGGTGCTTGCCATGGACGAGGCGCGCCGCCGTATCCCGCCCGGAGCCGAGGTGCTGACCTCGCCCTTCGTCGACATCGCGGCGCTGGCGCGTTTTGCCGCCACCGCCGATCCGGCCGGCTATCCGCCGGAAGCCGCCTATATCCGCGATGCCGATGCCAAGCCGCAGGAGAAGTTCCGCGTCGCGAGGGTCCCGCAATGAAACTCTGGCTCGCCCCGGCGGGGCTCCATATCGAACCGGCACGGACCCAGGATGCCGATGCGATCACCAAGCTCCATGCCCAGGGCTTCTACCGCGGCTGGTCGCGCGAGGAATTCGCCGCCTACATTCTCGATGAGCGCACGCCGATCTACGTCGCCTGCGACGCCAGGCGCCGGGTGGCGGGCTTCGCGATGATCCGGCACCTGGGCGAGGACGTTGAGCTCATCACCATCGCGGTCGACAAGAAGTGGCGCAAGAAGGGCGTGGGCCTCGCGCTGATGCGCGCCCTCTTCGACGACCTGCTGATGAGCCCGGCGAAGCGCCTCATCCTCGAGGTCGCGACCGACAATGCCGCGGCCATGCGCCTCTACGAGAAGCTCGGCTTCAAAAAGGTCGGCGAGCGCAAGGGCTACTATCCCCGCCCGGACGGCACGCCCGCCACCGCTATTGTCATGGCCCGCGATCTTGGCTAACCCGGTTTTGTTCGCAACGCAGACGGGACACGCCCGATGAGCAAGCCCGCTGTTCTGACCCTCGAAGAGCAATGCGCCCAGAAGGGCATGCGCATGACCGACCAGCGTCGCGTCATCGCGCAGGTCATCGAGCAGGCGGTCGATCACCCCGATGTCGAGGAGCTCTATCGCCGCGCCAGCGCGATCGACGCCCGCATCTCGCTCTCGACGGTCTACCGCACGCTCAACCTGTTCGAGGAAGCCGGCCTCGTCACCAAGCACGATTTCAAGGACGGGCGCGCCCGCTTCGAACTCATTCCCGACGAGCACCACGACCACCTGATCGACATCCGCTCCGGCAAGGTCATCGAGTTCCGCAACGAAGAGATCGAGGCGATCCAGGAAGTGATCGCCAAGCGCCTCGGCTACCAGCTCGTCGACCACCGGCTCGAACTCTACGCCGTGCCGCTCAAGACCGAGGGCAAGGACAAATGATCCAGCGCACCCTGTTCTTCATCTTCATCTACCTCCCGTTCCTCGTCGTCTTCGTCCCGCTGCAGTTCATCATCACGCGGCTGGGGCTGGACTGGAACGCCATCCCGCGCTGGTTTCATACCCTCGGCTGCATCTTCCTGGGCATGCGGGTGCGGGTCATCGGCGAGCCCTCGCACGACCGGGCGACGCTGATCGTTTCCAACCACATCTCGTGGACCGACATCGTCGCGGTGGGCTCGAAGGCCGACGTCACGTTCGTCGCCAAGTCCGAGATCGCCAAGTGGCCCTTCGTCGGCTTCATGGCTTCGCTCCAGCGCACCCTCTATGTCGACCGCAAGCGCCGTTCCGATGCGCACCGGGCGAGCAAGGAAATGGGCAAGCGCATGGCCTCGGGCGGCGCGGTGCTGCTCTTCGGCGAAGGCCAGTCGGATATCGGCACGCACGTCCTGCCGTTCCGCTCGGCCCTGATCGGCGCGGCCCAGCACGCAATGGAAGAGGCGGGCGCGGGCGAAGTGATGATCCAGCCGCTGACCATCGCCTATACCAAGCTCCAGGGCCTGCCGGTCGGCCGGACCGACCGCTCGCTGATCGCCTGGATCAAGTCAAAGTCGGTCAAGCAGAACGTCAAGGAAATCCTCACCGGCGGCACCCGCGAGGTGACCCTCGCCTTCGGCACGCCGCGCCCGCTGTCTGCCGGCGCCGACCGCAAGCTCCTCGCCCGGGAAACCGAGAACGAAGTGCGCCGCATGCTGGTCGCCCTCAACCGCGGCACGCCACTGCCGATCGCGGCGGAGTAACCCGGACTATCGGGATTCTTCTCCCCGTCGGGGAGAAGGTGGCGCGTAGCGCCGGATGAGGGGTCAGTCCACCAGGCAGAAGTGGTTCCCCTCCGGGTCCGCCATCACCGTATACCCCTCAGCTTCCCGCACCACCGAAGCCCCCAGTGCCAGAAGCCGGGCCTTCTCAACGTTCCGATCGACCACCTTCACGTCGAGGTGGATCCGCCCCTGCACCCGCCCGCGCTCGATCTCGTGAAAGCACAGCGTCGGGCCTGGCCCATCGACCATCACCACCGGATCGGTCTCGGGCGTGAATCCCAGCGCGGCCAGCCGCGCGATCTCCTCGTCATCATAGGCCCGCACCGCATAGCCCTCGAGCAGGCCGGCCCAGAACCGCGCCAGCGGCGCCGCGCGATGGCAGTCGAACACGATCTCCTTGAGCAGTCCGGCCATTTGCTGATCTCCCTCGGCCGCAGCGTGTGGCCCCACGGGTCCGCGGGTCAAGGCAGGGATGACGGTGCGGAGGTTGGGCTTCCGCCTTCCACCGCTCCCCAACTTTTGCACTCGCGGCCGGTTCGGTGTATTTCCCGCCCCCATGACCGAGCACACGCCCAAGAAGCTGTTCATCAAGACCTACGGGTGCCAGATGAACGTCTACGACTCCGACCGCATGGCGGATGCCTTGGCGCCGCACGGCTATGAGCCGGTGCAGGTGATGGAAGACGCCGACCTCGTCGTCCTCAACACCTGCCACATCCGCGAGAAGGCTTCGGAGAAGGTGTTCTCCGAACTCGGCCGGCTGCGCGACCTGCGCGAAGAGCGCCGGGCCAACGGGCAGGACCTGATGATCGGCGTCGCCGGGTGCGTGGCGCAGGCCGAGGGCGACGAGATCGTGCGCCGGGCCCCTGCCGTCGACCTCGTCTTCGGCCCGCAGAGCTACCACCGCCTGCCCGAGCTGATCGCGCGCGCCCACAATGGCAGCAAGGTCGTCGACACCGACTTCCCCGAGGAAGACAAGTTCGAGCACCTGCCGGCGGCCCGGAAGGAAGTGACGCTGGCGCGCGGGCTCACCGCCTTCCTCACCGTGCAGGAGGGCTGCGACAAGTTCTGCTCGTTCTGCGTCGTCCCCTACACCCGCGGCTCGGAAACCTCGCGCCCGCTCGAGCAGGTGCTGCGCGAAGCGCAGACGCTCGCCGAGGCCGGTGTGCGCGAGCTGACGCTGCTCGGCCAGAACGTCAACGCCTACCACGGGCTCGATGCCAGGGGCCGTACGGTCGGGCTGGGCGAGCTCTGCTACCGGCTGTCGCTGATCCCCGGGATCGCCCGTATCCGCTACACCACCTCGCACCCGCTCGACATGACGGACGAGCTGATCGAGATGCATCGCGACCTCGATGCGCTGATGCCGTACCTGCACCTGCCCATCCAGTCGGGGTCCGACCGCATCCTCAAGGCCATGAACCGCCGGCACACGGTGGCCGAGTATCGCTCGGTGATCGAGCGCATCAAGGCGGCGCGGCCCGACATGGCGCTTTCGGGCGATTTCATCGTCGGCTTCCCCGGCGAGACCGATGCCGATTTCGAGGAGACGATGCAGATCGTCGCCGAAATCGGCTATGCCTCGGCCTTCACCTTCAAGTACTCGATCCGCCCCGGCACGCCCGGCGCCGCCATGGACGACCAGGTCGCCGAGCCGGTGAAAGCGGAGCGCCTCGCGCGCCTCAACGCGCTCATCACCACCCAGATGCGCGACTTCGGCCGCTCGGTCGTCGGCCGTACCCTGCCGGTGCTGATCGAGAAGCCGGGGCGGCAGCCGGGACAGGTCGGCGGGCGCTCGCCTTACCTGCAGGCCGTGCACATGGACGGGCCGACGCGGCTCATCGGGCAGATCGTCCCGGTCGAGATCGTCGCGGCCGGGAATAATTCACTGACTGGCAAGATTGTCACAGTGGCGGAACCGAATCCTGCTAGCGTGATTGAGTCTCGAGCCAGCGCGGCCCATATCTGAGGCTGCAACAACGGAGCCAACAGAGATTTGAGCAGGCATTTGCCCCCGTCTATTGACCAAGGCCCATCCTCACAGCTTGAACTCGCCTTCGAAGACAACAAGCTCGCCGCACAACTCTACGGCGATTTCGACCAGCACCTCGCCCTGATCGAGCAGCGTCTTTCCGTGCAGGCCACGCCGCGCGGCAATCACGTCATGCTGAAGGGCGGCGCCAGTTCGGTCGACCAGGCGCGGCGCGTTCTCGAATCGCTTTACGAGCAGCTGGACGAGGGTCAGTCGATCGATGTCGCCACCGTCGACGGCGTCATCCGCATGATCGAGACCGAAGACAGCCAGCTCACGCTTCCAACCCTCGAAAAGAAGGGCCGCGTGCGCATGGCCCAGATCGCGACCCGCAAGGCCACCATCGTTGCCCGCACGCCGGCGCAGGACGCCTATATGCGTGCCATGGACCGCTCGGAGCTGGTCTTCGGCGTCGGCCCGGCCGGCACCGGCAAGACCTATCTCGCGGTTGCCCATGCGGCGACGCTGCTCGAGCGCGGCGACATCAACCGCATCATCCTGTCCCGTCCGGCCGTCGAAGCCGGCGAGCGCCTGGGGTTCCTCCCCGGCGACATGAAGGACAAGGTCGATCCGTACCTCCGTCCGCTCTATGACGCGCTCTACGACATGATGCGCCCCGAGCATGTGGAGCGCTGCATCACCTCCGGCATCATCGAGGTGGCGCCGCTCGCCTTCATGCGCGGCCGTACCCTCGCCAATGCCGTGGTGATCCTCGACGAGGCGCAGAACACCACCTCGATGCAGATGAAGATGTTCCTCACCCGCCTGGGCGAGAACTCCAAGATGATCGTCACGGGCGATCCGACCCAGGTCGACCTGCCGCGCGGCGAGAAATCCGGCCTGATCGAGGCGGTGCAACTGCTCGACGGCGTCGAGGGCGTCCACATCTCGCGCTTTTCCGACAAGGACGTGGTGCGCCACGCGCTGGTCGGGCGTATTGTCCGCGCCTACGAGGCCGACACGCAGCGTCGGCTCGCGGAACAGAACAACAAGGCCTGAACTTGCCCAAATCTCCGCTTTCCATCGCCTTCTCGGTGAACGCCGACGGTTGGCCCGATGGTCTTGAGGCCGTGGCCGAACGCGCCATCCTCGAGGCGCTGAAGCAGTCGGAAGCCAAGGTCACGGGCGTTGCCGAGGTCTCGGTGGTGCTCACCGACGACGAGGAGCAGCGCGAGCTCAACAGGCAGTGGCGCGGCTTCGACAAATCGACTAACGTCCTGAGCTTCCCGCAGATCGAGCCGTTTGGTCCGGTCGGGGGGCTGCTGGGCGATATCACCCTCGCCCTGGGCACGGTCCAGCGCGAAGCGGACGAGATGGGCATCAGCTTCAATGACCATTTCACCCACCTGATGGTGCACGGTTTCCTGCATCTTCTGGGCTACGACCATCTCGATGATGACGAGGCCGAGGAAATGGAAGGGCTCGAAACCGAGATCCTTCGCACCCTCGGCATTGCCGATCCCTATGCCGACAGCTAAATTACGCGCTCCGATCCATGGAAGGCCGCGATGCGGCCAATTTGATGAACGAGACCGACAGTCAGTCTACCCCGGCCAAGAAGCCGGCTCCGAAACCCAGCGGCGAGCCTCCCTCTAGTACCGCCCCCACGCTGACGTGGGGGCAGAAAATCTGGAACCGCGTGCGCGGCCTGCTCGCCATGCGTACCGTTTCGCTGCGCGACGACCTCGAGGTCGCGCTCGAGAACGAGGCATCCGGCGGCACCGCCGATTTCAGCCAATCCGAACGCACCATCCTCAAGAACGTGCTCGATCTCGCCGAGAAGCGTGTCGAGGACGTGATGGTGCCGCGCGCCGACATCGAGGCGATCGAATCGACCGAGACACTCGGGACGCTGGTGTCCCGCTTCCGCCAGGTCGGCCATTCGCGCATGCCTGTCTATAACGACAGCCTCGACAACATCACCGGCTTCATCCACGTCAAGGACGCGCTGCGCCGGATCACCGAGCCGGCGACCGATCCGGAGGCCACCCAGCCGGTCAAGCTCGTCTCGACCCCGCTGCGCTCGAGGATCGAAAAGCTCGATCTTGCCCGCCAGGTGCTGTTCGTGCCGCCGCTGATGCCGGTGGGCGACCTGCTGCAGCAGATGCAGCTCAAGCGCGTGCACATGGCCGTGGTGATCGACGAGTATGGCGGCACCGACGGGCTCGTCACCATCGAGGACCTGCTCGAGGCCGTGGTCGGCGAGATCGAGGACGAGCATGACGACGACGTCGCGCTGGTCCGCAAGGTCAATTCGAACGTCTTCATCGCTTCGGCCCGGGCCGAGCTCAAGGAAGTGCGCGAGGTCATCGGCCCCGATTTCGATCCGGGCAGCCATGCCGACGAAGTCGATACGCTGGGCGGCCTCGTTTTCGAGCTCGCTGGCCACGTGCCGGCAAAGGGCGAGCACGTCAATGGCATCAAGGGTTTCGAGTTCGAGGTGCTGCAGGCCGACAGCCGGCAGGTCAAGCGCGTCAAGATCAAGCGCCAGAAGCAGCCCAAGCCGCGTCCGCCCAAGCCTCCGGCGCCGAGCGCGCCCGAGGATACGACGGCTCCGGCCGCCGAGTAGCAGATCCAGCGGGGCCGAAAGGCCCCGCTGACGTATCAGGCGTCGGGATGCTTGAAGACGAGCGTCGCGTTGGTGCCGCCGAAGCCGAAGCTGTTCGACAGCGCAATGCCGATATCGACGTTGTCGCGGCGCTGGCGGAGGATGGGCATGTCGGCGAAGGCCGGGTCCAGTTCCTCGATATTGGCGCTTTCGCACAGGAACCGCTCCCGCATCATGAGGATGCAGTAGATCGATTCCTGGACACCGGTGGCGCCCAGCGAGTGGCCGGTGAGCGACTTGGTGGCCGAGATCGGCGGGCAATCGTCGCCGGTGCCGAAGACGGCGCGGATCGCTTCCATCTCCTTGAGATCGCCAACGGGCGTCGAGGTGGCGTGCGGGTTGATATAGTCGATCTTGCCCTTCACCGTCTCCAGCGCCTGCTGCATGCAGCGGATGGCGCCTTCGCCCGAGGGAGCGACCATGTCGTAGCCGTCGGAAGTGGCCCCATAGCCGATCAGCTCGGCGTAGATGGTCGCGCCGCGCGCCTTGGCGTGCTCGTATTCCTCGAGCACCACCACGCCTGCGCCGCCGGCGATGACGAAGCCGTCGCGCTTGGCATCATAGGCGCGCGAGGCCTTTTCGGGCGTCGCGTTGAAGTCGGTGGACATGGCGCCCATGGCGTCGAAAAGGTTCGACAGGCTCCAGTCGAGATCCTCGTGGCCGCCGGCAAAGACGATGTCCTGCTTGCCCCACTGGATCTGCTCGTAGCCGGCGCCGATGCAGTGCTTGGACGTGGCGCAGGCCGAGGTGATCGAATAGTTCACGCCCTGGATGCCGAACGGCGTTGCCAGCGTCGCCGAAGCGGTCGAGCTCATCGCCTTGGGCACGGCCAGCGGCCCGATGCGCTTGGGGCCCTTTTCGCGGGTGATGTCGCCGGCCTCGATCACGGTGCGGGTGGACGGACCACCCGAGCCCATGATGATGCCGGTGCGCGGGTTCTTGATGTCTTTTTCTTCGAGCCCGGAATTGGCGATCGCCTCTTGCATGGCGAGGTAGTTCCAGGCCGCGCCCTTGCCCATGAAGCGGGTCGTGCGGCGGTCGAGCACCTCGAACGGATCGATCTTGGGCGCGCCGTGCACATGGCAGCGGAAGTTGTACTTGGCATAGTCCTCGGCGAAGACGATGCCGGACTTGGCCTCCCTGAGGCTCACGACCACTTCATCGAGATTGTTTCCGATAGAGGAAACGATCCCCATGCCGGTGATGACGACGCGCCTCATATTGCCTCCTTGGCAGGACCGGCAGAGCCGATCAGACTTCCGTGAACAGACCGACGCGCAAGCTGCTGGCTTCGTAGATCACCTTGCCGTCGGCCTTGACCCAGCCGTCGGCGATGCCGAGCGCCAGCTTGGACTTCATCACGCGCTTCAGGTCGATGCCATACTCGACGAGTTTGACATCATCAGTGACCTGGCCGGTAAACTTTACTTCACCGCCCAGTGCGCGGCCCTTGCCGGGCGAACCGTCCCAGCACAGGAAGAAGCCGAGCATCTGCCACAGCGCATCGAGGCCGAGGCAGCCCGGCATCACCGGGTCGCCGATGAAGTGGCACTTGAAGAACCACAGGTCCGGATTGACGTCGAGTTCGGCGCGCACCTGCCCCTTGCCGTGGGCGCCGCCGTCGGAATCGATCCGGGTGATGCGATCGAACATCAGCATCGGCGGGGCGGGAAGCTGGGCCCGTCCAGGGCCGAACAGCTCGCCCTTGCCGCTCAGGATGAGGTCGTCATATCCGTATGCGTTCTTGCGCTCCGCCATGGGCAGGGGCTTTCTCCGTTCCTACTTTGGGGTTCGTTACTAGAGAGCGGGCGTAAAGGGGTCAAGCGGCGCGGTCCCGCGACCGAGCGCCGCTTGTGTGCTAAAGTGGCGGAAGTTATAAGCGTCGGAACCTGACACGGCCTGTCACCAAAGGACCATATGACCGACCGCAGCCTCCAGAGCCGTCCGATTCCGTCGCGCCGACCGTGCCTGACGGCCGTCCTGCGCATGGCGGGCCTCAGGCCGACGCGGCAGCGCGTGGCGCTGGCGGAGCTGCTGTTCGGCGGCCCGCACCGGCACGTGAGCGCCGAGCAGCTGCATGACGAGGCGGCCATCGCCAAGGTCAACGTGTCGCTGGCGACGATCTACAACAGCCTGCACCAGTTCCGCGAAGCGGGGCTGCTGCGCGAAGTGGCGATCGACGCGTCGCGGTCCTATTTCGACACCGACACCTCGGACCACCACCATTTCTACCTCGAGGACGAGCAGCGGGTGATCGACATCCCCTCCTCCTCGATCGTCATCCAGAACCTGCCCGAGCCCCCCAAGGGCATGGACATCACGCATGTCGACGTGGTGGTGCGGGTCAAGAAGAGCCGCTGAGCGGTTTCGGGCGAGCCAGCATGGGCGCGCGCCAGTCTCCATCCACGCACCGAACGCGCCACACACGCACCGTCATCCCCGGGCTTGACCGGGGGACCCAGCGATCTCTCCTCCGCACCAGCGTTTGCCGCGCTCTCCGCGCGCAGACATAGACCAATTTGTTGGCCGCAACATTCATGAGTCCCCGGGCTTGACCCGGGGATGACGGTGGTTGAGCGCAGGAGCGGCGACTGGACCAGAACCACCCCCCGTTTGAAATCGGCGCGCGCGCGCCTAAATAGGGCGGGACACTTCTCGGAGTTTTCCCCCATGTCGCAAGACGATAGCTTCCCCGGCTGGCACGGCACGACGATCGTGGCGGTCCGCAAGGGCAACAAGGTGGTGGTCGCCGGAGACGGTCAGGTCTCGGTCGGCAACACCGTGATGAAGCACACGGCAAAGAAGGTCCGGCGCCTCGCCGGCGGCAAGGTGATCGGCGGCTTCGCCGGCGCCACGGCCGATGCCTTCACCCTGTTCGAAAGGCTCGAGAACAAGCTCGAGCAGTATCCTGACCAGCTGATGCGGGCCGCGGTCGAACTCGCCAAGGATTGGCGTACCGACCGGTACCTGCGCCGCCTCGAGGCGATGATGATCGTCGCCGACAAGGATGACACGCTCGTGCTCACCGGCACGGGCGACGTGCTGACCCCGGACCACGCGAGCATCGCCATCGGCTCGGGCGGCAACTATGCCTATTCGGCCGCCCTGGCGCTGAGCGAGAACACAGAGCTCGATGCCGAAGAGATCGCCCGCAAGGCGATGAAGATCGCCGCCGAGGTCTGCATCTACACTAACGAAAACGTGACCGTCGAAATCATCGAGACGGACAAGTGACGTTCGCGGCGCGGCGGCTGATCGCCTCCGACGCGGAGGCCTACCGGGCCCTGCGGATCGAGGGGCTCGCGGATTCGCCCGCCTCGTTCGGCTCGAGTCTCGCCGAGGAGATCGACAAGCCGGCTGCGGCCTGGGTCGACCGGCTCGACAAGGGCTTCGTGTTCGGCCTGTTCGAAACCGGGGCGCTGGTCGGCGCGGCCGGGTTCTACCGCGAGGCGATCCTCAAGTCGGCGCATCGCGGGCACCTCGTCGGGGTCTATCTGCGTCCCGCCGCCCGCGGCCGGGGCGGCGCCGACCTCCTCGTCGGCGCGGTTATCGCGGAAGCGCGCAACCACGTCCTGCAGCTGCACCTCGCGGTCACGCAGGACAATGACCGGGCCCGCCGGCTCTACGAGCGGCACGGCTTCACGATCTACGGCGAAGATCCCCGCGGCCTCAGGGTCGATGGGCTCTTCTACGATGACTATCTCATGGTGCTGCGCCTCGATGAGGGCAGCGGAAAGTGATGAACCAATGACTGACACCAATTTTTCGCCGCGCGAGATCGTTTCCGAGCTCGACCGGTTCATCGTGGGCCAGCACGACGCCAAGCGCGCGGTGGCCGTGGCGCTGAGGAACCGCTGGCGGCGGCAGCAGCTTTCGGACGACCTGCGCGCCGAGGTGACGCCCAAGAATATCCTGATGATCGGGCCGACGGGTGTCGGCAAGACCGAGATCAGCCGGCGTCTCGCCAAGCTGGCCCAGGCGCCGTTCGTCAAGGTCGAGGCCACCAAGTTCACCGAGGTCGGCTATGTCGGCCGCGACGTCGAGCAGATCGTGCGCGACCTGGTGGAAGCCGGCATTTCGCTGCTGCGCGACAAGAAGCGCGCCGAGGTGCAGGCGCAGGCCCACCACAATGCCGAGGAGCGCGTGCTCGACGCGCTGGTCGGCTCGTCCGCCTCGCCCTCGACCCGCGACAGCTTCCGGACCAAGCTCAGGACCAACGAGCTGGACGACCGGGAGATCGAGATCGAGATGCAGCCGGCGGGCAATCCGGGCGGCTTCGAGATCCCCGGCATGCCGGGCGCCAATATCGGCGTCATCAACATCCAGGACATGCTGGGCAAGGCCTTTGGCGGGCGCGGGGTCAAGCGCAAGGTCAAGGTCAAGGACGCGCACGCCCCGCTGATGGCCGAGGAGGCCGACAAGCTGGTCGACCAGGATGCGCTCGCCAAGGAAGCGGTCGACCTCGTCGAGAACCACGGCATCGCCTTCATCGACGAGATCGACAAGATCGTGAACCGCGAAGGCGGCTATGGCGGCGGCGTCTCGCGCGAGGGCGTGCAGCGTGACCTCCTGCCGCTCATCGAAGGCACGACCGTCTCGACCAAGTACGGGCCGGTCAAGACCGACCATATCCTGTTCATCGCGTCGGGCGCCTTCCACGTGGCCAAGCCCTCCGATCTCCTCCCCGAGCTGCAGGGGCGCCTGCCGATCCGCGTCGAGCTCAAGGCGCTGACGCGCGAGGACCTCATCGGCATCCTCAACGATACCGACGCGAGCCTCATCAAGCAGTATGTGGCGCTGATGAAGACCGAGGGGCTGACGCTCGATTTCACCCCCGACTCGATCGAGGCCATCGCCGATGCGGCGGTGCATGTGAACGCCACGATCGAGAATATCGGCGCGCGGCGCCTCGCCACGATCCTCGAGCGGCTGGTCGAGGACATCTCGTTCGATGCGCCCGACCGGTCAGGCCAGACGATCACCATCGACAAAGCCTATGTGGATGACCGCATCGGCAAGATGGCGGCGGACACCGACCTCAGCCGCTTCGTGCTCTGAAGCTTGAAGGGCCGGGAGCGATCCCGGCCCTTTGCCTATGGCCCCGCCTTGCGCAGGTCGGGGGCCGCGTCCGAGTGCAGAAGCTCGTACACCCCCTTGCGGTTGAGGGGTCGCGAGATCAGGAATCCCTGGCCTTCGCCGTAGCCGAGCTCGCGTACCTTGCTGAACTGCGCGTCGGTCTCGATGCCCTCGGCCGTCGCGACGATGCCCATGCGAGCGGCGACATCGGCGACCGCCTTGAGGATGGCCTCCGCCCCCGGATTGTGGTCCAGCGCGCGGACGAACGAGCCGTCGATCTTGAGCTTGTCGAACGGGAACGCCAACAGGTAGCTCAGGGCCGAGTAGCCGACGCCGAAATCGTCGAGCGCGATCTTGAGGCCGAGTTCGCGCAGCTGGTGGAGGACGCTCAGGTTGGCCGAGTTGTTCTCGAGGAAGATCGTCTCGGTGATCTCGATCTCGACCCGACCGGGCGCCAGGCCGCTCGCCCCCAGGGCGTTGGCAACGATGCCGACAAGGTTGCCGCGATCGAACTGGCTCGAGGACACGTTGACGGCGATGCCGAGGGGATGCGGCCAGCTGGCGGCTTCGGCGAAGGCCTCGCGGATCACCCATTCGCCGATCGGCCCGATCAGTCCCGTCTCCTCGGCGAGCGGTATGAAGAGCGAGGGGAGGATCGTGCCTTCCGTCGGGTGCTGCCAGCGCAGCAACGCCTCGAAGCCGCTCAGCGCGCCCGATTCGAGATCGAGGATCGGCTGGTACCAGAGCTCGAGCTGGCCATTGGGAAGCGCCCGCCTCAGGTCGTTCTCGAGCTGGACGCGCCCGCGGGTCGAGCCGGCGAGGCCGGGCTCGTAGAGGCGATAGCCGCCGCGCCGCCCGCGCTTGATCGAATAGAGCGCCAGGTCGGCATTGTTGAGCAGCCGGTCCGGGGTATTGCCGTCGCGCGGCGCAACCGCCACGCCGACGCTGGCGCCGACGAGCACGGAGTGCCCCTCGATGTCGAGCGGCTGGCGGATGGCGTCGAGCACGGTCGTCGCCAGCCCTGCCGCTTGCTCTTCGCCGGCATCGCGCAGCATGATGGCGAACTCGTCGCCCCCCATGCGGGCGACGATCCCCCGGTCCCCGACGCTACGGCGCAGCCGGTTGGCGACCTGCCGCAACAGTTCGTCGCCGGCCGCGTGCCCCATCGTATCATTGATCGCCTTGAAGCTGTCGAGGTCGAGGCAGAGCACGGCGAAGCAGTCGTCGGTGTCGAGGCTCTCGAAGGCGGTTTCGAGCTCCTGGTGGAGCTTGTTGCGATTGGGCAGGCCGGTCAGTACGTCATGATAGGCCTGGTAGGCCAGCTCGGCCTGCATGCGGTGCAGCTCGGTGATGTCCATGTGCATGGTGACCCAGCCGCCATCGGGCATGGCGCGATGACTGACCGAAATCACGCGACCGTTCCTCAAATGGTGGGTGATACTCGAATCGAGGCCTTCGGCGGCGGTCGAGAGACGCTCCTCGATATAGGCGCCGGGATCGATATCGGGTGCGGTCCCCGCCGCAATCCGGGCCTTGATGATGGCCGTCAGGGTGGTGCCCCGCCGGCCGTAGCGACGCGGCAGGTCGTACATGTTGAGGTATTGCTGGTTGCAGATCAGCAGGCGCTGGTTGCGGTCGAACATGGCAAGGCCCTGCGACATGTTCTCGAGCGCCGTGAAGAAGCGGGTATTCTGCGTCCGCAGCTTCTGCTGGCTGAGCCGCAGCTGGGCCGTGCGCTTGCCGATCTCCTCCTCGAGGCCGGCCTGGAAGGCGGTGAGTTCCTCGACCATCAGCTCGATCGAGCGATCCGTTCGCGTCCGGTCGTGCTCGGCTTCTTCATAGGCAGCACTGACGAGGCGACCCAGGGCCTCGATGTCGATGTTGCCATCGTCATCGGTCGCCTTTCTGAGCTGCCTCTCGAACAGTCTGCGCACGGTCACACCACCTCTTCGGCGAGGACCGTGACGGTCATGGTCTGGTTGTGCAGCTGGGCAAAGCCCGAAACCTCGTTGGGCGAGAACTCGCCGTAGGAGTAGAAGCCCACCGACAGGCAGTTCGGCGTGAGCTCGGAATTGGCCGCTTCGATCTCATCGGCGATCCGCTGCCCCATCAGCAGGCGGCGACCGACGCTGGAAACGAAGATGGCGACGCTGGGCGTATCCTGCTGCAGCCGTGCCCCGGTGACCGCGAGATGCGTCGCCTTGGCGGCGCCGGCGCTCAGGCGATCGAAGCTGCCGCGCATCAGCTGCGCCGACCAGCCCTCCGGCATATCGCCGGCAAAGGTCATCGAGGCCGCCTTGTGATCGACGGCGACGATGGTGCGGACTACCCCCTCTTCGGGGCGGCGCGAATTGAAGATGCGGAGCGGAAACAGCAGTGCCGACCCGGGCAGGTTCTGGCTGTCCTCGGGGCCGAGATAGAGCTTGTAGAGGTCCAGCGCCGGCTTGCCGTCGACCTCGAAGAGGACGTTGCCGACCGAGCGGGTGATGCGCCGGGTGGGGCCGAACACGTCCCAGCCGCCGGCACTGCCGTAGCCCAGGCGGATCGCGCCGCCATAAAAGCCGATGGCTGCGACCTGGCCGGATACCGGCGGACCATTGCAGCCGACCAGCGTCGCGACGAAGGCCTCTCCGTCCCCGGCGAGGCCACCGCTCACCGGCACATGGCTGCCGACCTCGCCGGCGATACCCTCGACGAGGGCGCTGCCGTTGACGTTGATGCCGTCCGACAGGACGAACACGCCCGCGAGGTTCCTGGCCTTGAGGGCCTCACCGATGGCGGCGCCCGCGGCGCGCGAGCCTGCGGCGCCCTCGATCGGGGCCGTGGCGGCGCGCAGGTGCGTATCGTCGAAGGCGATGGCGACGGCGCTGAGCCGGTCATCGCTGACATCGAGGCCCGACAGCTGACCGCCGGTCGAGCACCCGAGTACATGCGCCTCGGGGAAGCGCTCCTGCAATGCCTCGTAGAGCTGGCCACCAGCGAGCATCCGGCGCGTGCCGAAGTAAAGCACCAGTCCTGCGTCGTCGAGTTGGGCCCCCTCCATCGACCAGTGCGAAGTCTCATCCCAGAACAGTCGCGAGGCACGCACGAAACTTTTTCTCCACGCTCCAGCTCATCTACTCATTGTGAGCAGTAAATCTTAACTTTCTGCCGAGACAGGCCTATGCGTTTGCTTGCAAGCCAGACTTAGGCGACGGGCCACGTCTTCCCGCTTCTCCGCCGAGATTTGTGCCTTTTGGCGCAAATCTCGGCCGCGACGGCCCACGTCACGAACCTCGCCAAGAGTTAACGCGGTCGCTGTTGCGCCCGGCTGCGTTCTGCCCCATGTGATGCCCAGTTTGGGGATACCGACCGCCGATGATCGAACCTCGCACCAGACGCGCCCTGATGCTGGTCAATCCCAATGCGCGCCGCGGCACGGCGGCGCTCGAGCCGGTGATCGAACGCCTGCAGGCAGGCGGAATCAGCGTCTCGGTCGAGCGCTTCAACTCGGCTGACGAAGTGAGCAGCGACATCATCCGGCGCGGCGACGATTTCGACCTCGTCATCGTCTGCGGCGGCGACGGCACGCTCAACTCGGCGGCCAGGGGCGTGCTGGCGACGGGCCTGCCGATGGGCATCCTCCCCATGGGGACGGCCAACGATCTCGCCCGCACCCTCGAGATCTCGGACAACCTGCTCAGCGCCGCCGACGTGATCATCGCCGGCAGGACGCGGCGGGTGGACCTGGGCGAGGTCAACAGGCACCCGTTCTTCAACGTCGCAAGCATCGGGCTCAGCGCCGACCTCGCAAACGGGCTCACCCGCGAGGCCAAGCGCCGCTGGGGCAAGCTCGGCTATGCGCTGGCAGCCCTCAAGGTGCTGGCGCGGGCGCGGCCGTTCAGGGCGACGATCATTTCGGCGCGCGGCGAGGAGAAGGTGAAGACGCTGCAGATCGCGGTCGGCAATGGCCGGCACTATGGCGGCGGCACGGTGATCGAGGAGAATGCCGCGATCGACGACGGGCACCTCGACCTCTACAGCCTCGAGCAGGACAATGTGTTCAAGCTCCTGCTGCTCTTCGGCCACTTCCGGCGCGGCACGCACGGGGCCTGGGAAGAGGTCCGCACCGACAAATCGGTCGAGTTCGACATCCGCACCAGGGAGCCGATGCCGGTGAACACCGACGGCGACATCGTCACCTACACCCCGGCGCACTTCCTGATCCGCCCGGCCGCGATCGAAGTGTTCGCGCCGTAGGGCCATCCCCTATCGCCTCCCTCCCCCCTGAGGGGACGGACCGTGGGTGGGGGTGGTGCGGCTCGGGAACCGGGAGCCCGTCCCCAGCTGGCTCAACGGCCACCAATGCTCTACGAACGGTTATCCCGAACGCCGAGCCCGCCATGGACCTCTCCACCCTCCCCTTCCCCATTGCCGCGCGCGACGCGGTACGCGATCTCAAGAGTTCGCTGATCCGCGACGTTGCCAATGCGGCAATGGGACGGGACGACGTGCTGGCCTTCTGGTTCGGCGTATCCGACCAGCCGACGCCGCAGTTCATCCGCGAGGCGGCGATCGCATCGCTCGGCTCGGGCGAGACCTTCTATTCGCAGAACCTGGGGCGGCCGTACCTCCGCGAAGCGATCGCGCGCTACCTCTCCGGCCTCCATGGCCGCCCGGTCGGGCCGGAGCGGATCGCCGCGGTCGGCTCGGGCGTCTCGGGCCTGATGCTCGCCATGCAGCTCATCGTCTCGGCCGGCGACAAGGTCGTCGCCGTCACCCCGCTCTGGCCCAACATCGTCGAGATCCCGCGCATCCTCGGGGCCGAAGTGACGCGCGTGCCGCTGGCGGTGACGGACGGCCGCTGGGGGCTCGACCTCGACCGGCTGCTTGCGGCGCTGACGCCCGACACCCGCCTCGTCATCATCAACTCGCCCAACAACCCGACCGGCTGGACCATCGAGGAAGACGAGGTCGACGCCATCCTCTCCCACTGCCGCAAGCACGGCATCTGGGTCCTCAGCGACGATGTCTACGAGCGGCTGGTGCACGACCCCGCCCGGCCATCGGCGCCGTCCTTCCTCCGCCGCTACGAGCCGGGCGACCGGATCCTCTCGGTCAACAGCTTCTCGAAGGCCTGGTCGATGACGGGCTGGCGCGTCGGCTGGATCGTGACCCCCGAGGCGCTGGCGACGGACCTGGGCAAGATCATCGAGTTCAACACGTCCTGCATCCTCGAGCCCATCCAGCGCGCCGCGACGGTGGCGCTCGATCAGGGCGAAGCCGAAGTCGCCCGCCTCAGGCAGCAGCTGACCACGACGCGCCGCCTCCTCGTCGATGAACTCGCCGCCATGCCGGGCGTGGTCGTGCCCGATGCCGGCGGCGCGATGTATGTCTTCTTCCGCATCGAAGGCCAGGACGATACGCTCGAACTCGCCAGGCGCCTCGTCGAAGAAGCCGGCCTCGGCCTCGCCCCCGGCGGCGCCTTCGGCCCCGAGGGCGACGGCTGGCTGCGCTGGTGCCATGCCGTCAGCGCGGAGAAGCTGCGCGAAGGCACAAGGCGGTTGCGCACCTTCCTCGCGTGAGATGTTCCACGTGAATCCTTGAGACAGCAACAGGCCGCCGGAGGTACGGGGTTCAGGGAGCGATGAGGGCTAGCAGGCGTAGACGCCTGTCGCGCACCGACGGGCCGTACGCCGGGCCGCCCCGGCAGCGCTGACCGGTGTCAGCGGCCGCCCCACCTTGGCATAGGCCTCCGACACGACCCCGGGCACGCCCGGTACACCAATGCTCACTCCGATCTCGAGGCCGCAAATGCCAATCACCGTGGCCAGTACTGCTATTCCGAGCTTTCGACTGAGTGTCATTTCGTGCCTCCGACCGCGAACGATTTCGGTAGCTCATCCGTCTCCGGGAGATCGGACATTTCGACCTTCTTGGCGTTGGCAGGCGGCTGGAACCCGAAATCGGCCTGCGCCACCTTGTCGCCCGCCTTCCAGTTTCTCAGGTCGACCCGGTACTCCGGAGAGCCCGGCACCTCCTTGCTGGTGACGACATAGCGGCATGGATAGGGATCGGCTCCGGTGGCTATCCAGATCTGCCAATCGACCTCGTCCGTTCGAAACGCGAGATGATTGCACTCGACACCGCCGATGACGCCGCTCCCCAGGTCCTTCACATCCTTCACCTCCGGCATCAGCGCATCGTAGACGTCGGACAAGAGCAGATCGGCTCCAGAGATCGGGCGGCCGTACTTGTCGCGCAGGGTGTCGAATAGCTGGTCGAGGGTCCCGGGCAGTTCCGCCTGGCTGTAGGCGCTCTTCTGGTCGCCCAGGATCGAGAGCGTTTTCCCGTCATAGACGACTTCGACATCGGTGAAGCCGCCAACGCGTTCGGCCCGCAGCTTGTCCGGCCGCTCGACGGCCATGTTGCCCGAGCTCGCCAACGCAAGCTTCTGCTGATCCTTGGTCACGACCTCCAGGTCGCTGTCGTAGTCAAACGAGAATGCCTTCTGGGCCGCCAGGTAGTCCGACATCTGCTTGAGCAGCGTCTTGGCATCAGCCTCGTCGGCTTGCGACGGTATGGCGCCGGCCAGTCCGGCCAACGCGGCAATTCCGGCAATGGCGACCGTTCTGGAGGTCACTTTCAACGTGAACTTTGCTGACAATCTGTCCTCCTGGATAAGGTTGAACGTCTTGCCTCCGGCTCCTGGAAACGGCCCAGCCTGCGTCGCCAAAACGCCGCCAGGTCGAACCAAGCTACGGCTGATGTCCCGGGGCGGTACACAGGCAATCGGTCCCGACATTTAACAAATCCGGACCCTCGATCGGTCTATTCACGTCAACTCTGCAGGGTCGCCCGTGAGAGATTCCTCCCGTGACATTCCAGGAAACTCGCGGACCGATCCCAAGGCTATCAAGCAGATAGCCCACGCACTCCCCCCCTCTTCCAGCTCGGTCCTGTACGCATCCAGTTTGATGAGAATGCGCCGCGGGAGTTAACTGTCGTGGCTGGCGGCCGAGCCCCGCATGTTCGAGGGATATCCTCGACTGCGACGGTGCCCGCAGGTGTGCTGCGCGCAACCATGACGCGGGTGGAGGATTTCCGTTGTGCCTCACTTCACTTGGAAGGGAGAAGGCGATGCGAAAGCTCGCTCTTGCAGCCGTCGCGGCCGCAGTTTTGGGACTGATGGCAACCTCGATGCCGGCCCAGGCGCAAGGACGCCTCGGGTACGGTTACAGTCCCGGGATGGGCAATCGTTGGGATGGAGGCTGGAACAACCGGCGATACAACAACTACTGGAACGGCAACCGATACATGAACCGCTGGGGCTACCGTCCCTACGGCTGGGGGATAGGGGCCGGCGCGGTCGGGCTCGGTGTGGGCGCCGCCATCGCGAATGACCGCTACTACAACAACAACATGGTCGTGATCGACGACAACCATGTGGCGGCCTGCGAAGCCAAGTATCGGTCCTACAATGCCCAGACCGACATGTTCCTCGGCTATGATGGTCAGTACCACCGGTGCAACCTCTAGGACGAAGATGAGGGGTGCCCGCTGTGGCGCCCCTCGCCCTGTCTTGCGGTTCGCGTCCTAGAAGGCGAACGTCGCCGTGGCGAGCGTAGTGCTGCCTTCCCAGCGCTTCTCGGCGTTGAACTCGTGGTAGTAGCGCAGCGCGAAGGTGCTCGGCGTCTCGCCCAGCTTGGTGCTGTACTGCCCACCGACGCCGACGGCATCGACGCGGCCCATGAAATCGCCCAGCACGGCGCCGTCGCCGGTATCGGGGGTGAGCTGGCGGTAGTTGTAGCCGACGATGCCCGCCGTCAGGCCATTGCCGAAATCCTTGCCGAAGGCCCAATCGAGGTGGAACTCGGCGCCCGACTGGTAGTCGGTGGCGGGGTTCTCGAAGTTGAAGGTGAAGCCGGCCTGGGCGTTCAGCTGAATCTTGGAGGTCGCCTCGATCCAGGTGAACGCCCCGCCGACGTCAATAGCCGGGCGATTGAGGCCGGTGCTTGGAAAAAAGCCCGTCTCGTACGTCCCGGTCGGCAACAGGCCCTGCACGTAGCCTGTGTAGAAGAATGTGCCCTCGGACCAGCCGACCTGGGCCTTTATCCAGGTATCGCCGAGGCCCCAGCCGGCAACCTCGCGGTTGATGCCCGGCCCACCGCCGACCGAGACGTTGGCCTCGAGGTCGATATGGCCGATCATCGGCGTGATGCTGAGGCCGAGCGTGCCGCCCAGCACCTCGAACTCGGGCACATAGAGAAAGTTGATGCCGGACTGGAAGAAGCCGACATCGGCGCCCGCCGCGAGGTCGACGTCGCCCAGCGTGACGGTGCCATCGATGGAGCCGGCATAATAGCCGACGAGCGGGGTGACATAGGTGCCTGCCGGCGGGGTGATGCCGGCGTTGAAGCCGGACCCGCCCAGCGCATAGACGCTGAATCCCGCCTCGGCGCCGAGCGCAGGGCCGGAGACCCCCGCAAGGGCCAGCCAGATGGCGAGAAACTTCATGCGCACTCTGTCCTCCCCCGCAAGGAACCGCTTGCCAAGACCACACCGGCCGCAGTCAGTGTCATTACTCGGATCTGATTCGGCTAGTTGCTTTCGTGCATGCCTCCTATTGCAGCAACGCTGAATACACGATCAGTCTGTACGCAATCGTACTTCGCAGATGACTTAAGCGTTATTTGTACGCTTCGGTACGAAATCAAGCGGAGCGCCGGCGGGGACCAGAGGCTCGCGCCGGATGCTCTCGGCATAGTCCTTGAGGATGCGGCCGAAGTGAGCGGCCGTCCACGAGTGCATGTAAGGCAGGTCGATGGCGTTCTGCTCCTTGGGGTCGGTGATCAGGTTGATGATGTGCGGGGTTGCGAGCGGCAGCGCTGGCGCAAACGAGTTCTGCTGCAGGTAGAGCTTCAGCTTGAAGTTCCGCCACTTCACGCCGTGCAGCGTCGAGCCCATCCAGAACGGGAAGCCGTCTCGCGCCGACGCCTCGCTCGCGCCCGAGAGGAACCGGCGCTGGTCGAGCCCATCGATCTCGCGGTCGGCGGGAGGCGGCACTCCGGCCCAGCCGAGGAGCGTCGTGAACATGTCGGTGATGTGGACGATCTCGTTGCTCTGCCGTCCCGCCCGGACTTCGCCGGGGTAGCGCACGAGGCAGGGCGTGCGGAGCGAGCCCTCCATGGCGGTGAAGTAGGAGCCATCGAAGAACCCGGGCGTGCCGCGCCACGGCTCGGCCTGTTCGGGACCGTTATCGCCGGAAAAGACGACGATGGTGTCGTCGGCGATGCCGAGTTCGCCCAGGAGGTCGAGCAGGGTACCGAAATCGGCGTCGAGCTCGAGCAGGCAGTCAGCCCAGTCCCCGGCGCCAGACCGCCCGTGAAACGCGGCCCGGGGGATGGTCGGCATATGCATGAGCGAGTGGTTGAAATAGACGAAGAAGGGCTGGCCCGCTGTGGCGCTCCTCCGGATGAAAGCCTCGGCGCGAGCGAGGAACTCGGCGTCCACCTCGCGCCGGGTCTCGAGATCGAGCTGCCGCACCGCCGCGGGGACTTCGCCCCGGCGCGCCTCGAGCATGTTGGTCACGCCGTCGCGGTCGGGAACGTACCAGGGGTCCTCGGGCCAGAAGCTCTCGTCCCAGGTGCGCGGCGGGCCATACCACTCGTCAAAGCCATGGTCCGTGGGCCAGCGCCCTTCGGAGGCCCCGATGTGCCACTTGCCGTAACAGGCCGTCGCATAGCCCGCTTCCGAGAGGATATCGCCGAGCGTCCTCTCCCAGGCGACGAGCCCGCCTTCATCGCCCGGCAGGGCGACGGTGTGGTTCCCCGAGCGCATAGCGTAGCGGCCGGTCATCAGCGCGGCGCGCGAGGGCGAGCATTGCGCCTCGGGCGCGAAATTGAGGAGCTTCGTTCCTTCGGCGGCAAAGGCGTCGATCCGCCGCGTGTCGGCGCCGCGCAGCACACCGCCGCCATAGCAGCCAAGCTCGCCATAGCCGAGATTGTCGACGAGGAAGTAGAGGATGTTGGGCGGACGCGGGGACATGGCGGCACTCGAAGCTGGGCGCCGTGACGCGCCACCGGAGTGAGGCCACCGGCACTTTCGCGCCGCCCGGTTGCGCTCCCCTTCAGGCCCGGCCTGCTGTTTTAGCCAAATTGGCGGCGGAGCCGCGGCTTACTTCAGCCGGCGCATCATCTCGGTGCGGAGGAAGACGAGATCCTCGGGCTCGAGCTTGCCGATATCGCGGGCGAGGCGGTTGGCGAGCTCGGTCGCTTCGGGCGGCATGCCGGCGGTGTCGATGGTGATGCGCGGATCACTCATCTCGGCGAGGCGCTGCAGCTCCTCGGCATCGTCCCAGATGACGTTGAAATACTGGATGATCTTCTGGAGCAGCGCAAAGGTCGGCTTGCCCCGCCGGCCATGCTCCAGCGCGCTGAGATAGGCGCTCGACACGTCTAGGGCCCGCGCCATCTGCTTCAACGTAATGCCGCGTTCATCGCGCATGGCGCGCAGCTTCATCCCCAGCGGCGTCATCGATAGTCGCGCTCCCGGCGCAGGCGGACATAGAAGGCGCCATCGCCGCCATGGCCCTGGGCGGCGGTGTCCCAGCCGGCGACCAGCGGGGCGAGATCCGGTTCGGTGAGCCAGATCGGCAGCATGGCGCGCAGCACGCCGCGCTCGATGATCACCGCGGCATCGTCGCCGACCTTTTTCAGCCCCTTGCCGGTGATGACGAGGAGCGTGCGGTCGCCGCGGGCGGCACGGGCATAGATGAAACGAATGAGCGCGGCATGGGCCTCGACCTGGCGCATGCCATGCAGGTCGATCGTGCCGTCGATCTCGACGCGGCCGCGTTGCAGGCGCTGCTTGAGATTGGGTTCGATCCCCGGACGCGGCGCCTTCTGCTGCTGCGGCCGGCCGCTGGACTGGTAGGCCGGCATCGCCGGAAACAGCCGGTGCGGCTTCACCACGGGGGCGGCGGGGATCGGCAGCGGCTCGCTCTCGAGGTTCACGAGCGGCCGCTTGGGCGGGTGGAGGGGCGAGACGGTCTCTTTGACCGCGTGCCAAAGGTGCCAGTCAGGGAGCTGGCCCTTCCCGTCCGAACGGCGCTTGGCCATGACATCGCCCCCGACCCGGCCCTATTCGAGTTGGCTGGTGGCGACGAGCTTCCAGTTGGGGTCGCGCGACTTGGTGCTGCGCGCGAAGGTCCATTCGTCGGCGATGTTGGTCACCTGGTCGGCATTGCCCTCGATGAGGGTGCCGTCCTTGTCGCGGGTGGCCGACACCACCTCGGCATGGAAGCGGATGGTGACGAGCGCATTGCGCTTGTCGAGCTCGGCTTCCGAGATATCGACCTTGGGCAGGCCCACAAAGGTGAAGTCGACCGTGCGGCCGGCCGCCTCGCGCTCGCGGATGACGCGCTCGAAGCCGTCATAGACGTCCTTTTCGAGCAGGTTCTTCAGCGTCTGGCGATCGCCGGAGGCAAAGGCGGTGACGATCATCTCGTAGGCGGCCTTGGCGCCTTCCATGAAGGTCTTGGGCGAGAAGCTCGGATCGGCCTCGGCGATGGCCTTCAGGCCCTCGGCGATATTCGCATCGCCGTTCGAGAGCTGGGTGATCTCGGTCTCGAGCCTGCGCTGCAGGCGCTCCTGGTCCTCGTTGCTCGGGTTCACCGGACGTGGGCGCATCTGCACGACGTTCTCCTCTGCGCCCTTGGCCGCTGCAGCCTCGCGCTGGCGCTCGAGCGGCGTGCGCTCGCGACCGGTCCGGGTGCCCAGCACCTGGCGCAGGCGGAACAGCACCACGATCGCGAGACCGATCACGATGAGCGTGGGAATGTCGAGGAATTCGTCCATCAGGCAGGGGTCTCGCGAGGAAGAAATGGGGTCCGGGTCGGGTCGGATCGCTGGGAAGCCGACGATCGTGTCCTATATATAGGGAAACGCTCAGCCAGAAACCAGTTCACGTTTGGCTGAGGCACGCTGCACGGGCCTTTATGACGCAGCGCTTTCGAAAGGGTTACGCCGTTGGGCCGGTTTTTGTTTCTGCTGTTCCTCCTTGTTCCACTGATCGAGATCGCCTTCTTCGTGGTGATCGGCGGGGCCATCGGATTGTGGCCGACCCTTGCGGGCGTCCTCATCATGGCGGTGGCCGGCTCGCTGATCCTGCGCTGGCAGGGCCTGTCGATCATCAACGAGATCCGCTCGAGCGTCGGCCACGGCCAGCTGCCCGCCCGGGCGCTCGCCGATGCGATGATGATCGGCCTCGCCGGCATCCTGCTGCTGACGCCGGGCTACTTCACCGACCTGCTCGGCCTGCTCCTCCTCATCCCGCCGGTGCGGAGCGCAATCTACGCGTACCTGCGCTCGCGGGTGAAGGTCGTGGCGACGGCGACCGGCGCCAGCGGGTTCACCTCCGGCCCGCGCCGCGTCGAAGATGGCACGATCGACCTCGATTCGGACGAGTGGCGGCCGCGCTGAGCATGCCCGAGCTTGTGGCAAGGGGCCAAAGGTGCTAGCCAGCGCGCCGACCGAAAGCTCGAGGAATTTCGATTATGGCTGACGAGACCCCGGCCGGTGTGGCCCCGACTGCTGCCGCCCAGCCCAGCTACAGCCTGGTGGGCCAGTACACGCGCGACCTGAGCTTCGAGAACCCCGGCGCGCCGGCCTCGGTGCTGCTCGGTGGCCCGAACCCCAATTTCAACGTCGGCATCAATGTCGGTGTGAAGAAGCAGGCCGACGACCTCTATGCGGTCGAGCTCAGCCTCAACGCCAAGGCCCAGCGCGAGACGAACGTCCTGTTCAACGTCGAGCTCGTCTATGGCGGCGTGTTCCGCGTCAAGAACGTGCCCGAGGCGCAGCTGCCGCTGCTGCTGATGGTCGAGTGCCCGCGCATGATCTTCCCGTTCGCCCGCCACGTGCTGGCGACCGTCGTCCAGCTCGGCGGCTTCCCGCCGCTGATGATGGAGCCGGTCGACTTCATGGCGCTATACGTCCAGAACATGAAGAGCATGCAGGCCCAGCAGGGCGGCACGGCTCCGCAGCCGAACTGAGACTAAGACGAGCCCCGACGGGCTCCCCTCCCCCCTGAGGGGAGGGGCAGGGGGTGGGGGTCCATCAGCGGACCACTGAACCATCCCCACCCTCTATCCCTCCCCTCAGAGGGGGAGGGAAGCGCCAGGCGCTACTTCAGCGGCAGGAACAGCTCCACGACGACTTCGTGCGCCTCGACCTGGGGGATGCGCGCCAACTGCCGCCGGCAATAGATCGGAAAGTCCCGAGCCTCCTCGCCGCTGGCCGGAAGCCAGTCGCGATAAAGATAGAGCGCTGCCGGTTCGAGATTGTTGGTGTTGCCGGGATAGCGCAGCACCGCGCAGCGTCCGCCGGGGATCACGCCGGCCTGCACCGGCTGGTCATTGGCCGCGATAGGCAGGTCCGTCTCCACGCACAGATCCATGCTGTAGTCGGCCGGGTTCGCCGGCTGTCTCTCCGACCGGAAGACCATGTAGGTCGGGCTGCTCCCGGCGGCGAGGCCCGCAGCCTTGCTCCAGGCCATCAACCGCCCCCGTGTCTCCGCGATCAGCGTCCGCTCGCCCCGATGCTCGAGGATCGCCACCGGCAGCGGCGGCCAGCTGGTGTGACGCCCGCTTCATGCGGGCCAGCTGGACATAGCGATAGACGGACAGCCCGAAGGTCGCCGTGAACTGCCGGTGGAAGTGGTATTTCGAGAAGGCGGCGATCCGGCTCAACGCCTCGAGGCCAGATCGTCGTCGAGGTGCCGGTCGATATGGTCCAGCACCCTCCGCATCCGGTCATCATGCTTCTGCCGCGCCGTCGTCACCGTTCCCTCGTTCTCCGTGGCAACGCGATCTAGCCGCCAGGAACGGCACCGTGCTCGACCGATCTTGCGATTCTTGAAGCGGGAGTGGAACTGAAGCCGGCACCAAGTCCCCGGTCGGCTCCCCTCCCCCCTTGCGGGGAGGGGCTGGGGGTGGGGGTCCATCGGTGATCACCGGACCACCCTCTCCCTCGATCTCTCCCTCGGGGGAAGAGAGACGCAGGACGCGCAACCGTGGAGCCCTACTCGGCCGCCACCGACACTTCCGAGTATTTCACCCAGATCGCGTCGGCGCCGAGCGTGCCGACCATGACCGCGTGCGCCTTGAGTTCGGCATCGCTCAGCCGCGGCGCGAGCGGGACCGGGCGCTGCCGGGCCGGCGCGAAGGCCACGGCGGAGCGGGCCTCGGCGTGGATGTCGGCGACCAGCGCCAGCGCCACCTGGCGGCCGCCGATCAGCTCCAGGTAGACGTCGGCGAGGATCTCGCTGTCGAGCAGCGCGCCGTGCAGCACGCGCTTACTATTGTCGATGCCGTAGTGCTTGCACAGCGCATCGAGGCTGACGCGCGCGCCCGGATGCCGCTCGCGCGCCACCATCACGGTGTCGATCACCTTGTTGGTGAGCCTGGGCTTGCCAAGCCTTTCGAGCTCGAAGTTGAGAAAGCCCATGTCGAACGGCGCGTTGTGGATGACCAGCGTGCCATCGCCGATGAATTCGAGGAAAGCGTCGGCCTCGGCGGAGAACAGCGGCTTGTCGCGCAGGAACTCGGTCGACAGCCCGTGCACCCGGAAGGCCTCGTCCGGAACGTCCCGCTCGGGGTTGAGGTAGACGTGGAAGTGCCGGCCGGTCGGGATGTGGTTGAGCAGCTCGACACAGCCGATCTCGACGATGCGGTCGCCCGTCACCGGCGACAGGCCGGTGGTTTCGGTATCGAGGACGATTTCACGGTTCATCGGCGGGATTCGGCTTCTGCCCTGAGCTTTGCCACCAGTGCGGCAACGTCGTTTCGCGTCGCTGCAATGGGGCCGGAGGTGTCGAGGATGTATGTGGCGCGCTTCACCTTTTCAGCCTGCGGCATCTGCCGGGCAAGGATGGCGTCCAGCTTTTCCACCGTCATGCCGGGTCGCGCCAGGGCACGGCGGCGCTGCTCGGCCTCGTCGACCGTGGTGACAACCACCCCGTCGAGCCCCCAGTCGACGCCGTTCTCGAACAGGAGCGGAATGTCGACGACGGCGATTGCCTCCCCGCTCGCCTCGGCCCCGGCGAGGAAGCGCCTGATCCCCGCCCGCACCAACGGATGGACGATCGCTTCGAGCTGCCGGATCCGCACGGGGTCGCCGACCACATGCCGGCTGAGCCTTTCGCGATCGATGACGCCCTCGACGGTCACGCCGGGGAAAGCCGCCTCGACCGGCGCCACCGCCTCGCCGCGGTAGAGTTCGTGCACGTAGTCGTCGGAGGAAAAGGTCGGGATGCCCAGATCGGCAAAGGCGCGCAGGGCACTGGATTTGCCTGTCGCGATCGAGCCGGTCAGTCCGAGCTTTATCGTCACAACGTCGCCTCTACCTTCGCCCTGAGCTCGGGCGTCACTGCCGGCCTGACGCCGAACCAGGCTTCGAAACCGGGCACGGCCTGATGGAGCAGCATGCCCAGCCCGTCGACCGTCTTCAAGCCAAGCGCCCGCGCATCGGCGAGGAGCGGAGTGACCAGCGGCACATAGACGATGTCGGTGACGAGCGCCGTCCGGGGCAGCAGCGACAGATCGAGATCCTCGAAGCGGCTGTCGTGCATGCCGATCGAGGTGGTGTTGACGACGAGGCCGGCCGTCGGCGCGTAGCGGGCGTAGTCGGCGAGTGGGCCCGGAATGAACGGTCCGGCGATCTCCCGGGCCAGTGCCCCGGCCTTGTCGACGGTGCGGTTGAGAAGGACGACCTCCTTGATCCCCCTCTCGCGCAACGCGACGAGGATAGCGCGCGAAGCGCCGCCGGCCCCGAGCACGATGGCGCGCTCCAGCCCATTGCTCCAGCCCGGTGCGTTCTGGTCGAGATTGCCGAGAAAGCCCATGTAGTCGGTATTGAAGCCGTGGATGCGGCCGTCGCCCTCACGGACCAGGGTGTTCACCGCCCCGATGGTCCGCGCCAGCGGATCGACGCTGTCGGCGAGACCGAACACGGCCTCCTTGTGGGGGATCGTCACGTTGCCGCCGGCGAACTCGCCCGCGCGGATGCGCTCGACGAACTGCGTCAGCTCCGCCGGCGCCACGTCGATCGCCTCATAGCTGCCGGCAATGCCGTGCGCCGCCAGCCAGGTGCCGTGGATGAGCGGAGAGCGCGAGTGCTTGATCGGGTGGCCGATGACGAAGGCTTTTTTCACGTGAATCATTTCTCGAAAACGTCGGGGGCATGGAGCCGCAACGCGGCCAGCAAAGGCAAGAGCGGCAGGCCGAGGATGGTGAAATAGTCGCCCTAGATGGCTTCGAACAGCCGGATCGCCGGCCCCTCGAGCCGGTATCCGCCGACCGATCCCAGCACGTCCTCACCCTCGAGCGCCAGGACGGCGTCGCGCTCGGTCGGCTCGAACGCCCGCATGGTCAGCCGGGCCGTCACCGTCCCCGACCACAGGATCACCTCGCCCCGGGCCAGCGCGAGCCCGGAATGGAGGGCGTGGGTTCGTCCACGCAGCCGGTCGAGCTGTTCGGCCGCCTCCGCGATCGTTCCGGGCTTGTGGAACAACTCACCCTCCGAGGCGAGGACCTGGTCGGCGCCGATGACGACATCGCCCGGCCGATTCTGCGCGACGGTCAAGGCTTTGGCTTCCGCCAGCCGCATGGCTACCGCGGCGGCATCGCCGCCTTTCCCCAGCACTTCGGCTTCGAGCCTACGCTCGTCGATTTGCGCTGGACTCGTTTCGAATCGGAGCCCGGTGCCCGCAAGCAGGGCCTTTCGCGCCTGGCTCTGGGAGGCAAGGATCAGCATGGACCTTCGTTTTCCACACTGTCCTTGTTCACTCAAGTTCCCGGGCCGTGGAAAACCGTCTGCCGAGCCGGTGAGGCCGAGTTCTCCCCGCTCGGTCCCGATCCATCAACAGGCCGAGGCGGCCCACGGGTTAACAAACGATTAAGGTGAGTTGTGGGGATAACCCATTGCGCGAACGGGTGGGTCATCCACACCTCCATTAACGAAACGTCAACGAATGTGGCATGGTTAACGCCCCGTTAATCCAGCCGACTCCGGCTGTCGTCCCGGCCTTCCACCCGTCGCGGATTCACAGCCTCCGGGACACCACGGCCCGTGCGCTTCTGTCGCCGCCTATTGCGTTGTGGGCAGTCGTGAATTCCTGCAAAACACCGCCATGATAATAAAGATGAAGAATCTAGAATCTTTCTTGGATTGGGTGGGGGCATGACCGCTACGCCGGTGACCAAACCCCTGCTCGAGACAGTGCTCGGTCGGCGCCAGGAGCGGCTGCCGATCTGGATCATGCGCCAGGCCGGTCGCTACCTGCCCGAGTATCGCGAGCTTCGCGCCAGGGCGGGAAGCTTCCTCGATCTCTGCTACAATCCGGAACTGGCTTCGGAGGTGACCCTCCAGCCGCTCCGGCGCTTCGATCTCGATGCTGCGATCCTGTTTTCGGACATCCTGGTCATTCCCGATGCGCTCGGACAATCCGTGCGCTTCGAGGTGGGTGAAGGTCCCCGACTCGAGCCCGTGACCCCCGATAGCATCGGGCGGCTCGATCCGAAGAGGGCTTTGGAGAAGCTCAGCCCGGTCATCGAGACCGTTCGCCGGGTTCGTGCGGGTCTCAGTTCGGAAAAGACCCTGATCGGGTTTTGCGGTTCGCCCTGGACGGTTGCCACCTACATGATCGGCGGGCGCGGCTCCTCCGACCAGGCAGCGGCGCGGGTGTTCGCCCTGACGCAGCCCGAGGCATTCGCGCGTCTCATCGACATTCTCATCGAGGCGAGCATTGATTATCTCGCCGCGCAGTTCCGGGCTGGCGCCGATGTGGTGCAGCTGTTCGAGAGCTGGGCCCTCAATCTCGACGAAGTGGCGTTCCGCGACTGGGTGATCGAACCCAACCGCCGGATCGTCGAAGGGCTGCGGAGAGAAATCCCGGACGCCCCGGTGATCGGTTTCCCGCGTGGTGCCGCCGGGAACCTGCCGGCCTATGCGCGGCAGACGGGCGTGAACCTCCTCGGCCTCGACTACGGGACGCCGCTCGGCTTTGCCCGTGAGCTGCCGGCCGGCCTCGGCGTCCAGGGCAATCTCGATCCGCTACGGCTCCTCGCTGGCGGCGAGCAGATGGACGTCCGGGTCCGCGAGATCGTTGCCGCATTCCGGGACCGGCCCCATATCTTCAACCTCGGGCACGGCATCGTGCCCGAAACGCCGATCGCGCATGTCGAGCGGCTGATCGCGGTGGCGCGGGGAGCTTACTGAAAATGGAATGGGTCAAGGCGCTGCACATCCTGAGCATCATCGCCTGGATGGCGGGGATGCTCTACCTGCCGCGCCTCTTCGTCTACCACGCCGATGCCGAGAAGGGCTCGGTGCAGTCCGAGACGTTCAAGGTCATGGAGCGCCGGCTCTATCGCGGCATCACGACGCCGGCGATGATCGCGAGCTGGATCTTCGGCCTGTGGCTCGCCTTCGGCTTCGGCATCGTCGATTTCAGCCAGGGCTGGATGTGGGTGAAGGCGCTGATGGTCATCGTCCTCAGCGGCATCCACGGCTGGTACGGCCGGATCCTCAGGGATTTCGCCAACGACCGGAACACCAGGAGCTCGAAGTTCTTCCGGGCGATCAACGAGATCCCGTTCGTCGTCGCCATCATCATCGTGATCTCGGTGGTGGTGAAGCCGTTCTGAGACCAATGAGGTGGGCCCGTTGGCGGGCCTTCCCTCCTGCTCGGTGTCACCCCTGCGAAAGCAGGGGACCATCTCGCCGCCAGCACTGGCGGTGCCTTCGATACCTGCATCCGCGGGTGCCGGTTTTCACCCCGCCACGACCGAACTGTTCCACGTGAATCCGTTCCGCTCTTGAATGTAACCGTAGTTTTAGCTATCTCATGGCACCGCCTGATCGATGGGCGCCTCCCCGGCGCTTTCCGGGCACCCTCTTCCCCTTCCTGACATCTCTGTCACTTCGCATCCCCAAGGGTCCGTACGCGCAATGGAAAGTATCAAGCTCAGCGAACTCAAGGCCAAGACGCCTGCCGAACTGCTCGAGTTCGCCGAGACCTATGACGTCGAGAGCGCCTCGACGCTGCGCAAGCAGGAACTGATGTTCGCCATCCTCAAGGAACTGGCGGCGCGCGAAGTGGACATCACCGGCGAAGGCGTGGTGGAAGTCCTGCCCGACGGCTTCGGGTTCCTCCGCTCCCCGGACGCGAACTACCTGCCCGGCCCCGACGACATCTACGTCTCCCCCAGCCAGATCCGCCGCTTCTCGCTTCGCACCGGCGATACGATCGAAGGCCAGATCCGTTCTCCCAAGGAAGGCGAGCGCTACTTCGCCCTCCTCAAGGTCAACACCATCAATTTCGAGGACCCCGAGAAGGTCCGCCACAAGGTCAACTTCGACAACCTGACGCCGCTCTATCCCGATGAGCGCCTGCGTCTCGAGTTGCCCGACCCCACGGTCAAGGACAAGAGCGCCCGGGTCATGGACCTGGTGGCGCCTCTCGGCAAGGGTCAGCGCGCGCTGATCGTTGCGCCGCCGCGTACCGGTAAAACCGTACTGTTGCAGAATATTGCACAGTCGATCGCGGTCAATCACCCCGAGTGCTACCTCATCGTGCTGCTCATCGACGAGCGGCCCGAGGAAGTCACCGACATGCAGCGCTCAGTGAAGGGCGAGGTGATCTCCTCGACCTTCGACGAGCCGGCCTCGCGCCACGTCCAGGTCGCCGAAATGGTGATCGAGAAGGCCAAGCGCCTCGTCGAGCACAAGCGCGACGTGGTGATCCTCCTCGATTCGATCACCCGCCTCGGCCGCGCCTACAACACGGTGGTGCCGAGCTCGGGCAAGGTGCTGACCGGTGGTGTCGACGCGAACGCCCTGCAGCGCCCCAAGCGCTTCTTCGGCGCCGCGCGCAATATCGAGGATGGCGGTTCGCTCACCATCATCTCGACCGCGCTGATCGATACCGGCTCGCGCATGGACGAAGTGATCTTCGAAGAGTTCAAGGGCACCGGTAACTCGGAAATCGTCCTCGACCGCAAGGTCTCCGACAAGCGCATCTTCCCGGCCATGGACGTCACCAAGTCCGGCACCCGCAAGGAAGAGCTGCTGGTCGAGCCCGACATCCTGCGCAAGATGTATGTCCTCCGCCGTATCCTCAACCCGATGGGCACGGTCGACGCCATGGAGTTCCTGATGGACAAGATCCGTCAGACCAAGACGAATTCCGACTTCTTCGACTCGATGAACACCTGATCCGGCCGGGCGTGAAAATGCCCACCACCGGTTCGACCACCCTCGATGTCATCCCGGTGCAAGCCGGGATCCATCCTGCCTCCCCCACATCGTGGGCGGTATGCCATGCCTGACACCGACACGATCGTCGCCCTGTCGTCAGGGGCCGTTCCCTCCGGCGTCGCCATCATTCGGCTGTCCGGCCCGGCAGCCGGCATGATCGTCGCGGAACTCCTCGGCCAGCTCCCGACCCCCCGCAAGCTCACCCTCAGCGATATCACCCTCGATGGCGACCGCATCGACCGCGGCCTCGTCGCGTGGATGCCGGGGCCGGCGAGTTTCACGGGCGAAGACTGCGCCGAACTGCAGGTCCACGGTTCCCCGGCCGTCGTCCGCGCCCTGTTGCGGAGGCTCTCTGCCCGCCCAGGGATCCGCCTCGCCGAAGCCGGCGAGTTCACCCGACGCGCCTTCGAGAATGGCAAGCTCGATCTGGTCGAAGCCCAGGGTCTCGGCGATCTCATCGAGGCCGAAACCGAGAACCAGCGTGCCCTCGCCTATGCGCGGCTCGAGGGAGGCCTCACCCGGCAGGTCGAGGGCTGGCGCGAGCGACTGCTCGACCTCCGCGCCGAGATCGAAGCCCAGCTCGACTTCTCCGATGAAGGCGATGTCGGCGCGTTGCCAGACTCGTTCGCGAGCGAGGTCACAGCTCTTGGCAGCGACATAGCAGACGTTCTCGCCACCCGAGGACAGGGCCGCATCCTCCGCAGCGGTTTCCGTGTCGTGCTGGCAGGCCCCCCAAATGCCGGCAAATCGAGCCTCCTCAACGCCCTGTCCCGGTCAGAAGCCGCTATCGTCTCCGACGAACCCGGCACTACCCGGGACCTCAAGGAGATCCCGCTCGACGTCAAAGGCCAGCTCATCATCCTGATCGACAGCGCCGGCCTCCGCGACACGACGTCGAAGGCCGAGGCGATCGGCGTCGAACGCGCCCGCGAGGCCATGCTCGGCGCAGACCATGTGCTATGGCTGCAGGCGCCGGATGTCACGACGGCACCACCGCCAGCCTTCCCCGAACTGGCGGCAGAACCCTGGCGGCAGCCGCCGGTCGCGATCGTTGGCACGAAGAGCGACCTTGGTGATATGCCGGGAGCGGACCTGTCTGTCTCCGTCAGCACCGGTGCCGGCATCGAGGCCTTGCTGCAGCGGCTCTACGAGGTGTCTGGTGCCGGCACAGTCCGTGCCTCCGACCTCCTCGTCAGCCATGAGCGGGACCGTGTCGCGCTTCAGTCCGCCGTCGCGGCCCTGGCCGAGGTGACCGAGCACCTCGAAGACCCGGAGCTGGCAGCCGAGGACCTCCGCCACGCGTCTGCCGCGCTTGAGCGGCTGCTGGGCCGGATGGATGCCGAATCGGTTCTAGACCGGCTGTTCAGCGCCTTCTGCATCGGGAAGTGATTCACGTGAAACCGGGTGGCCGCGGCTGCAAGGTTGATTCACGTGGAACATTGCCGTAGACCGCCGCTCTACAAGGAACATGCCATGACCGACTTCGGCGTCATTGTTGTAGGTGGCGGACACGCCGGCTGCGAGGCTGCGGCTGCTTCGGCGCGCCTTGGCGTTCCCACCGCGCTGATCACCCACAAGTTCGCGACCATCGGCGAAATGAGCTGCAACCCGGCTATCGGCGGGCTCGGCAAGGGTCATCTCGTGCGCGAGATCGACGCCATGGATGGCCTGATGGGCCGTGTCGCCGACGCCGCCGGCATTCAGTTCCGCGTCCTCAACCGCCGAAAGGGCCCAGCCGTCCGCGGCCCCCGCGCCCAGGCCGACCGCAAGCTCTACAAGGCGGCGATGCAGGCGGCGATCACGTCGCAACCCAACCTTACCGTCATCGAAGGGGAGGTCGATGATCTGGTCGTCGAGAACGGGCGTATCGCCGGCGCCGTGCTGCTCGATGGCCGCCGGTTCGGCGCCAATGCCGTGGTCCTCACCACCGGCACGTTTCTCCGCGGCCTGATCCATCGCGGTGAAGAGACAGTCCCGGCCGGCCGCGTGGGCGAGAAGCCCGTGCTCGGCCTTTCCACCCGCCTCGAGGCCCTGGGCCTGACCCTCGGGCGGCTGAAGACCGGCACCCCGGCCCGCCTGGACGCCACCTCCATCGACTTCTCCGGCCTCGAGGAGCAGCTTGGCGACGATCCGCCCGAGCCCTTCTCGGCGCTGACCGCCGCCATCACCACCCCGCAGGTCAGCTGCTTCATCACCCGCACGACGGTCGACACGCACCGCATCATCGCGGAGAACATCCATCGCTCGGCCATGTATTCGGGCCGCATCAAGAGCCGCGGGCCGCGCTACTGCCCGTCGATCGAGGACAAGATCGTCCGCTTCGCCGACCGCGACAGCCACCAGATCTTCCTCGAGCCCGAGGGCCTCGACGATCCGACGATCTATCCCAACGGGCTCTCCACTTCGCTGCCCGCCGACGTCCAGGAGCAGTTCCTGAAGTCGATGCCGGGGCTCGAGAACGTCCGCATCATCCGGCCGGGCTACGCCATCGAGTACGACTATGTCGATCCGCGCGAGCTGAAGCCAACGCTGGAGCTCCGCCGCCTGCCCGGCCTTTACCTCGCCGGCCAGATCAACGGCACTACCGGTTATGAAGAAGCCGGCGCTCAGGGGATCTATGCCGGCGCCAATGCGGGCCTCGCCGTCAAGGGCGCCGAGGCGCTGCGCCTGTCGCGCACCGAGAGCTATCTCGGCGTCATGGTCGATGATCTCGTCACGCGTGGCGTCTCAGAGCCCTATCGGATGTTCACTTCGCGCGCCGAGTTCCGCCTGCACCTGCGCAGCGACAATGCCGATCAGCGGCTCACGCCGCAGGCAGTTGCGGTTGGACTGGTCGGGGAGGAGCGACGCGAGCGCTTCGCGCAGAAGAGCGCCGCACTGACCGCCGGCCGCAAGCTGCTGACATCGTTGACGGTTTCGCCAACGACAGCGCGCAAGGCCGGGCTACAGGTGAATGCCGATGGCCAGCAGCGCAGCGCATTCGATCTCCTCTCCTACCCGGACATGACCGTGGAGCAGGTCCTGCCGCTCTGGCCGGAGCTGGCCGAGATCCCAGCCTCCGTCATGGAGCAGCTTTCGGTGGACGCCCAGTACGCCGTCTATCTGCAGCGCCAGCAGGCCGATATCGCCGCCATGAAGCGCGACGAGGGCCGCGACATTCCGGAGTGGCTCGATTATGCCGCCATGCCCGGGCTCTCGATGGAGATCAGGCAGAAGCTGGCTGATAGGAAGCCTGCAACCATCGCCCAGGCTCAGGCCATCGACGGCGTAACACCAGCCGCCATCACTCTTATTCTGTCGGTGATCCGCCGCGGCAGCCTGCGCCGGGCAGGTTGATGGACGACCTTCTCCCGTATGCCGGGTATTTCGCCCGTCCCATCGGCGATGTACGCCGCGACCTAGAATCGTTTTCCGTTCTGCTGAGGAAGTGGAACGCGGTACAGAATCTTGTTTCACGTGAAACAGAAGCGAATCTGTGGGATCGGCACATCCTCGATTCCCTGCAGGTCCTGCCGCTCCTTCGACCCGGGGATACGCGCTTCCTCGACGTCGGATCGGGAGGCGGCCTGCCGGCCCTGCCGCTGGCGATCGCCCTGAAGGGCGGGCCCGCGCACTACCAGCTGGTTGAGCCGATCAGCAAGAAGGTCGCCTTCCTGCGCCAGGCGATCCGTGAGCTCGGCCTCAATGCGGCCGTACATGGTGGGCGCAGCGACTCGTTTGACTCACGTGAAACAGCGCCGGACGGCACTCGCGCCGGGTTCGACGTCATCACTTCCCGCGCTCTCGCCGCGCTTCCCGGCCTGTTCGGACTTATCCACCCCTTCTTTGGCCCGGAAACGCGGGCCATTCTGCACAAGGGCCGGGATTACGCCCGGGAAGTCGAAGAAAGCCGTTTGGCCTGGGACTTCGACGTGTTAATAAATCGTAGCGCCACCGAAGCGGCCGGCGCATTGCTGCAGGTCAGCAATTTACGACGAAAAAACAGTTAGTTGGCGGAAAACGCCTGGAGGCCGTCCCTTGGCTCCTCGAATCCTGACCCTGGCAAACCAGAAGGGTGGGGTCGGCAAGACCACTACCGCCATCAATCTGGCAACTGCGCTGGCCGCCATCGGTGAGCGCGTGCTGATTGTGGACCTCGATCCCCAGGGTAATGCCTCAACCGGGCTGGGCATCTCCCGCATCGGTCGTGACGTATCGAGTTATGATCTCCTCATGGGCGACGCGCGCGTCGCCGAAGCTGCGGTCATGACTAGCGTGCCCAACGTGGCGGTCGTCCCCTCGACGCTCGACCTGCTCGGCGTCGAGCTGAGCATCGCGCAGCAGGCCGATCGCGCCTTCCGGCTGCGTGACGCGTTCAAGCAGATCAGCGAGCTCTCGATTAACGGCCAGCCGGTCAGTTATATCCTGATCGATTGCCCGCCCTCGCTCAACCTGTTGACGATCAACGCGCTTGTGGCCGCCGATGCGGTGCTGGTGCCGCTGCAGTGCGAGTTCTTCGCGCTCGAAGGCATGAGCCAGCTGCTTCAGACCATCGAGCAGATCCGCACGACGCTCAACCCGCGCCTGTCGATCCAGGGCGTGGTGATGACCATGTTCGATCGGCGCAACAATCTCAGCGAGCAGGTGCTGGCCGACGTTCGCTCCGAGATGGGCAATCTCGTCTACGACACGGTGATACCGCGCAATGTCCGGCTATCCGAGGCGCCGTCCTACGGCAAGCCGGCCCTGCTCTACGATCTCAAGTGCGCCGGCAGCCAGGCCTATCTCCGCCTGGCTACCGAGGTGATCCGGCGCGAGCGTCAGCTCGCGGCCGCATGAGGACTTTCGAATGAACGACAAACCCTCCCGGCTCGGTCGCGGTCTCGCGGCGCTTATCGGCGACATGGCTACCATGGAAGGCGCGGCTCGGCTGGCCGAGAACGGCACCACGCGCCGCCTGCCCGTCGCGTTCCTCATTGCCAACCGCGCCAACCCCCGGCGCGAGTTCGATCCCGAGCAGCTCGAGGAACTGACGAACTCGGTGCGCGAGAAGGGCGTCATGCAGCCCCTGCTGGTGCGCCCGACCAACGATCCCAACCAGTTCGAGATCATCGCCGGCGAGCGCCGCTGGCGGGCATCGCAGCGCGCCGGCCTCAATGACGTGCCGGTGCTGATCCGCGAAGTCGACGACAAGGAAGCGCTCGAACTCGCCATCATCGAGAACGTCCAGCGCGTCGACCTCAATCCTCTGGAAGAAGCAATGGGTTACGGCCAGCTGATCGAGCAGTTCGATTACACGCAGAACGATCTCGCCCAGGTGATCGGCAAGAGCCGCTCGCACGTCGCCAACACGCTGCGCCTGCTCAAGCTCCCGGATGACGTGCGCAGCATGGTCAGCCGCGGCGAGCTCACTGCCGGCCATGCCCGCACGCTGATCACGGCCGACGATCCGGCCGCCTTGGCCAAGCGCATCGTCGGCGGCGGGCTTTCGGTCCGAGAGGCCGAGGCCATGACGCAGCGCGAGCTCAACGCGCCCAAGAAGAAGCCGGTGCCGGTCGAGAAGGATGCCGATACGGCCGCGCTCGAGAAGCGCCTGTCGGACGTCCTGGGTCTCCACGTCGCCATCGACCACAAGGACCAGGGCGGCCGCCTCGAGATCCGCTACCGCACGCTCGAGCAGCTCGACGGCATCTGCATGAAGCTGACCGGCTGAGATGACGACACGCCGGCCGGTTGTTTCACGTGCAACTGGCGGCCTCGCTCTCGCCTAGTCGACCTGATCCCCGCGACAGCGGGGATTTTCGTTTGGAAAGCAGCGATCGCGTCGACGGAGCCAGCGCCGCGGCGGCCTGTTGCCGGAAGTTCATGCTCAAGCAATGGAACTTCTCTGGACCACTACCGACCGAATACCCCAGGTTCCAGGCCGATCCAGCCGCCCCACGGCGGCCTGATCCACGTGAAACATCCGGCTAACGCTCTGCAGCCATTGCACAAATAGCCAGCAGCGCCCGTCGGCTGACGACGTCCTGCAGGCCGTAGCGCTTGCGACTGTCGCCCACGGCCAGCTGCAGCCGCTCCAGTGCGGCCGACAGCGCATCGTCCGTCCAGAGCCGCAACTGCCGCTCGAGCGAGGCGCGCCGCGAGAAGTGCGGCTTGGGCCGGGCATTGTCGAGCACGGCGGACGCGGACCGGCCGGAATCGGCTTCCGCGCGCCAGCGGCGCAGGGTCGCGAAGTGGTTCAACGCCGAGGCGAGAATCTGCTGGGCATTCACGCTCTGGGCGATAGCGCGTTCGAGCGCCGTGTCGAGCTGGACGGCATGTCCGCTGGCCGTGGCGTCGATCACCTGGTCGAGGACGAGCGCGGCATTGTCGGCGCAGAGCGTCAGGACGTCGTCGCGCGTCAGCACCTTCGTTTCGGCCGCATAGAGCAGGAGCTTTTCAAGCTCGCGGCGCGTGATCTCGCGATCGTTGCCGAGCGAATCTCGAAGCGCCGCGACGGCGTCCTGGTCGGCCCGGATGCCAGCCTTGTTGAATGTCTCGGCAATCAGGCGGGTCAGCGATTCGTCGGTATCGGGATAACAGGGCAGGGCGCGGCCGAGCTTTGCGGCCTCGACCAGCGCCCGCAGCGGGTCCTTCGGCGTCAGGTTGCCGGCCTCGAGGATGATCATCGCGCCCGGATCGTCGCGCAGTTCGGTCAGCGGCATGACCAGCGACTTGCCGGCGCTGCGGACACGGATCACCCGGCGATCGCCGAACAGCGAGGTCGTCTTGGCCTCGACCGCGAGGCGCGACGGGTCGGAATCGAGCTCGCCACCGTCCAGCACCACGAGATTCATGCTGTCGGCGTCGTTGCCGGCGAAGCGGCGGGCAAGCCGCTGCCCGGTTTCGCGAACCAGACCGGCGTCCGGGCCGTAGGCGAGGATGATGCCGGCCTCGAGGTCAGGGCGATCGACGAAGCGGCCGACTTCGTGCGCCTTGAGCGCAACCATCAGGCGGCCGGCTGGCTGAGGGCGCCCAGCAGGGTGAGCCGTACCGTCTCGGCCAGCTCGCGCGCCGACTGCTCATAGGCCTGGCGTTCCGCTTCGGACGAGGCCAGAGCCTGGTTGTCGGTGGTGTAGACCGTCGCGGCGGAGCGCGTGGCCTGCAACGTGACCTTGCCGGTGGCGTCGAGCACCTGGATGGTCGCCACGACGACGGCTTCCGATTGTTCGTTGGGGCCGGCGACGTTCGATCGGGTCAGGTCGCGCGAGTAGCTCGAGGTCGCGATTCGGACCGTCGGGCTCATCGGGTCCTCGGTGCGGCCGATGCGCAGCACCAGTTCCTGGTAGATGATCTGCTCGAGCCGGTTACCGGGGTCGGCGTAGCGGAAGGCGTGGCGCTCAGCGCCGAGGCCGCGCTCGCCATAGACCGGCGTCAGGCCGGAGCAGCCGGCAAGCGTCGTCGCGCCGAGAAGTCCCAGCGCGATCAGGGCAGTGCGAAGCAGTCGCCTAAACGACCACATTGACGATCCGGTCCGGGACAATCACGACCTTCTTGGGTGATTTGCCTTCCAGCATGCGGGCTACGGCCTCGAGAGACAAGGCCTCTTTCTCGACCAGATCGTTGGCCGAGCCCTTGGGCACGGTGATCTCGCCGCGACGCTTGCCGTTGACCTGTACCGGGATGACGACGCTCGAATCCATGAGGAGCGCCGGATCGACGGCGGGCCAGGGAGCATCGACGACGAGGCCGGATTTGCCGAGCGCCGCCCAGCAGGTCTCCGCCAGGTGCGGCATCATCGGCGCGACCAGCTGGATCAGGCGCGACACACCTTCGTCGAGGGCGCCGACCCGGCCCGGCGTGCTCGCCGCAACGGTCGTTGCGGTGAACTTGGTAAGCCCGTTGGCCAGCTCGTAGATCTGGGCCACGGCGCGGTTGAAGCGCAGGCCTTCGAGGTCGGTGCCGACATTGGCCACGGTGCGGTGGGCAAGGCGGCGGATCGCTGCCGTCTCGGCGTCGGACATGTCCGGCTCGCCAGCCGGCTGGGCCAGCAGTTCGGCGGCGTCGCCGACCAGCTTCCAGACGCGCTGCAGGAAGCGCGAAGCGCCCTCGATGCCGGCTTCGGTCCACTGCACGTCGCGCTCCGGCGGGGAGTCCGACAGCATGAACCAGCGGGCGGTGTCGGCGCCGTAGGTGCGGACGATCTCGTCGGGATCGACCACGTTCTTCTTGGACTTCGACATCTTCTCGATGGAGCCGATCTCCACCGCAGCGCCGGTCTTGGCGTGAACCGCAGTGCGGTTGTCACCGCCGGAGATCAAGATGTCGGCGGGGGAGAGCCACTCGCCGGCCTGGTCCTTGTAGGTCTCGTGGACGACCATGCCCTGGGTGAACAGGCCCTTGAAGGGTTCGTCGATGTTCAGGTGGCCCGATTTCTTCATCGCGCGGGTGAAGAAGCGCGAGTAGAGCAGGTGCAGGATCGCGTGCTCGACGCCGCCGATGTACTGGTCGACCGGCAGCCAGTTGTTGGCGACCCCCGGGATGGTAGGCGTGTCGGCGTGCGGCGCGGTGAAGCGTGCGAAGTACCAGGAGCTGTCGACGAACGTGTCCATCGTGTCGGTTTCGCGCATCGCGGGACCGGCGCATTTGGGGCAGGCGACGTGCTTCCAGGTCGGATGATGGTCGAGCGGATTGCCGGGGCGATCGAAGGTCACGTCCTCGGGCAGGACGACCGGCAGGTCCTTGTCGGGAACCGGCACGGTGCCGCAGTTCTCGCAGTGGATGACCGGGATCGGGCAGCCCCAGTAGCGCTGGCGCGAAACGCCCCAGTCGCGCAGGCGATAGTTGGTCTCGACCACGCCCTGCGGGCGGTTGTCGACCGATCGCTGGGCGAAATACTCGGCGATCTTCTTCTTGGCGGCGTCGACGTCGAGCCCATCGAGGAACTCGGAGTGATAGGCGCGGCCCGGGCCGGTGTAGGCCTCGGCCTCCACCTCGAACTCCTCGGGATCGGCGCCCTCGGGCAGCACCACCGGGATAACCGGCAGGCCGTAGCGGCGGGCAAAGTCGAGGTCGCGCTGGTCATGGGCCGGGCAGCCGAAGATGGCGCCCGTGCCGTAGTCCATCAGCACGAAATTGGCGACGTAGACCGGCAGCGTGGCGCCGGGTTTCACCGGATGGTTGACGTGCAGGCCGGTGAAGACGCCCAGCTTCTCGGCCTTGTCGATCGTCTCGGTGGCCGTACCCTGGCGGTGCGTCTCAGCGATGAAGGCGGCAACGGCCGGCTGGTCCGACAGAGCCTTGGCGAGCGGATGGTCAGCCGAAATAGCGATGAAGCTCGCGCCGAAAATGGTGTCGGGCCGGGTCGTGAAGACCTCGATCGAGGTGAAGTCCTTGTATGGGGCGCTGAGCTCGAACAGCAGGCGCAGGCCTTCGGACTTGCCGATCCAGTTGCGCTGCATGGTGCGCACCTTCTCGGGCCACTGGTCGAGCGTATCGAGCGCTTCGAGCAGTTCCTCGGCGAACTCGGAGACCTTGAAGGCCCACTGGTTCAGCTCGCGCTGCTCGACGATGGCGCCAGAGCGCCAGCCACGGCCATCGACGACCTGCTCGTTGGCGAGCACGGTCATGTCGACGGGGTCCCAGTTCACCTTCGACTTGCGGCGGGTGACGAGGCCCTCGCGCAGCATGTCGATGAACAGCTTCTGCTGCTGGGAGTAATACTCGACGTCGCAGGTGGCGAACTCGCGCGTCCAGTCGATGCCGAGCCCGATGGACTTCAGCTGCTTCCGCATCGCCTCGATATTGGCGTAGGTCCAGCTCTTGGGGTGGACCTTGTTCTGCATGGCCGCGTTCTCGGCCGGCAGGCCGAAAGCGTCCCAGCCCATGGGGTGCAGCACGTTGCGGCCCTTGGCGCGCATATAGCGCGCGAGAACGTCGCCCATGGTGTAGTTGCGGACGTGGCCCATGTGAATGCGCCCCGATGGATAGGGGAACATCTCAAGGACGTAGTAGGGCTCGCGCTGGTCGTCGTTCCTGACGACGAAAGTCTTGGCCTCGTCCCAGGCCTTCTGCCAACGCGGTTCTTCGACACGCGGATTGTAGCGCTCGGTTACTCTACCAGTCACTTCGGAACAGTCCTTAAAGCCACCGATTACGTTGCGTCGGCGGGGGTTTTTGGCTACCGGACCTTCATCAGAATTCTATTGGCCGGTCAACAGAGAGCGCCATGCAGAACGCCCGAGAGAACGCCGCTGGGCGCCTTGAGATCATTCGCAATCGCATCGAACGGGCCCGTCGCCGTTTCGGAGCGCCGCCCGACAACGTCGAACTGGTGGCCGTCTCGAAGACGTTCGATGCCGAAGCAATCCGGCCGTTTCTGGACGCCGGGCAGCGCGTGTTCGGGGAAAACCGGGTGCAGGAGGCCAAGGAAAAGTGGCCCGAGCTGCGGGCTTCCTATGACGGCATACAGTTGCACCTGATCGGCCCGCTGCAGACCAACAAGGCGCGCGAGGCGGTGGCGCTGTTCGATGTCATCGAGACGGTCGACCGCGACAAGCTGGCGGGCGTGCTGAAGGTTGAGATGGACCGGGCAGGGCGGCAGCTGCCGGTCTTCGTCCAGGTCAATATCGGGCTCGAGGAACAGAAGGCGGGCATCGCGCCGGCGGAGACGCCGGCGTTCGTCGCCCGCTGCCGCGCCGAGCACGGACTCGATGTCGTGGGCCTCATGTGCATCCCGCCCGAGGGCGATCCGCCGGGGCCCTACTTCGCGCATCTCGCATCGTTGGCCCGCGACGCCGGCGTAGCCAGGCTCTCGATGGGGATGAGCAGCGACTTCGAGACCGCCATCGCCATGGGTGCAACGGATGTGCGTGTGGGGTCTGCCCTGTTCGGGACCCGCGGATAAGCTACCGGATGCTCGAGCTCGTCGAGGCATGACGCTTCGTCGCCTGGACGAGCAAGCCGTCGGGCCGGGCGTCAATATGACGCCATAGCATTGTTCTGTGCACGCGCTTCCGGGCAGAACGGCGCGGAAGGGTTCGCAAACGGTACCGTTCCGCACACACACAACGTCCCGGCTGTCAGCGTCCCGTCAGCTGGGTCTAGATAGGGCAAGGAAGGGAGCTTGAAACTTCCCATGTCAAATCACGTTCCTACCCCGTGTGACGGTGTAACGACGTTTTGATTGGCGGGGCCGATGGGCCCGGCCTAACTCAGGATTACTGGCCGATGGGGTGGGGTAACACCATGAATAGACGGCGCATTCTGATCGTCGACGATGACGCGGACCTTCGCAGGACACTGATTGAGCAGCTCAACCAGTACCGCGAGTTCGATCTTCTCGAGGCGGAAACAGCGGCAGACGCGCTGGGCAAGGTGCGCGGCGCGCATGTCGACCTGATGCTGCTCGATGTCGGGCTGCCCGACATGGACGGGCGCGAGGCGGTGAAGATCCTGCGTCGCGAGGGCTTCAAGAGCCCGATCATCATGCTGACCGCGCAGGACAGCGACGCCGACGAGATCCTCGGCCTCGAGTCGGGCGCCAATGACTATGTGACCAAACCCTTCCGCTTCTCGGTGCTGCTCGCCCGCATCCGGGCGTCGCTGCGCCAGCACGACCAGAGCGAGGACGTGGTCTTCACCATCGGACCGTACAGCTTCCAGCCCGCGGCCAAGCTCCTCGAGTCGCCTGATGGGGCGAAGGTGCGGCTGACCGACAAGGAAACGTCGATCCTCAAGTATCTCTACCGCCAGGGTCCCAAGACCATCACCCGCGAGATCCTGCTCAAGGAAGTGTGGGGCTACAACAACCGAGTCACCACGCACACGCTGGAGACGCACATCTACCGGTTGCGCCAGAAGATCGAGCGCGATCCCTCGAACGCCCGACTCCTCGTCACGGAAGAGGGTGGGTATCGGCTGGTACCATAGAGTACGGCCACCTGGCCGGGACGCGGGCCTACTCCCTCCCCGCGTCCCAGCCGGATTTCTCTGTCGGTGCATAACCCCGTGTGCTTTGTATCGATCGGGGTGAATTCGATTCCTGACATCGGGAAGAAATGCTCTATATCGGGGGTCGCGGCGAAGTCGCCGGGCGCCAGTCGCGCCTGCGGAACGCGACGCGGGAACTAGGGCGGTATGCAACTCGACGACGCGGCGACCATTCTGGGACGTGCGGATTTCTTCGAAATCTGCGACGCCGAGCAGCGGCGGCTGCTTGCGTTCGCTTCCGAGCGCAAGAAATTCCGGCCGGGAAGCGTCATCTATGCAGCCGGCGATGTTCCCGAAGGGGCGCATGTCCTCGTTTCAGGCACGGTGTCGAGCACGCAGGAGGGGGCGGAAGACAATCCGTTCCTGATCCACGATACGGGCTCGGTTCTGGGCGCCATGGCGCTGGTGGTGGCAAAGGCCAGGCCGGTGACGATCAAGGCGGTGGACGCGGTCGAGACGCTGTTCGTGCCGCGCACCGCCTTCATGAAGCTCGCCAACCAGTATCCTGACCTCGCGGCGCGCGCGGCTGACCGCATCCGGCGCGAGCTCTCGACCTACCTCGGCGCGATCGAGAGCGCCCGCGGGCGTTTCCGCAAGTAGCTCAACGTTCCACGTGAATCACTCGGCGACGACGGCCTCGGCCTCGATCTCGACCAGCCAGTCGGGATCGACGAAGGCCGTCACCTGCATCAGCGTCGTCACCGGGCGGATGACGCCGAAGACCTCGGCATGGGCACGGGCGGCCTCCTGCCACAAGGCGATGTCGGTCAGGATGATGCGGGTACGGGTCACGTCCTCGATCCGGGCGCCGGCATCCGCCAGCGCCTTGGAGACGATCTCGAGACAGCGTTTCGTCTGCCCGTAGGCATCACCGACCGCCGCTGTCCCGCCGCCCGCCTTGATCGGCGCGGTGCCCCCGACGACAACGATGTTGCCGACACGGACGGCCCGCGAGAAGCCGATGACGGGCTCGAGGTAGGAGCCGGAACTGACGAGTTGGCGCATGTCTATCCTCAGATGAAGCGCGTGATCACCGGAACGTGGTCCGACGGCTGGTTGCTCCAGCCTCGGGCCGGCCGGACAATCTCGGCGCCGACGGTGTGTTCGGCGATATCGGCCGTGGCCCAGATGTGGTCCAGGCGGCGGCCCTTGTCGGCTGCATCCCAGTCGCGGGCGCGGTAGCTCCACCAGGAGTAGAGTTTCTGGTCGGCCGGGAAGTGCTTGCGCACGACGTCGACCCAGCCATGGCCGCCGGAGAGCAGTTCGTTCAGCGCCTCGGTCTCGACGGGCGTGTGGCTCACCACCTTGAGCAGTTGCTTGTGGCTCCAGACATCGTGTTCGAGCGGGGCGATGTTGAAGTCGCCGCAGATCAGCTGGCGCTCCCGGAAATGATCCTCGCCGAACCAGGCCTTGAGTTCGCTCAGGAAGCCGAGCTTGTGCTTGAACTTGGGGTTGATCTCGGGGTCGGGTTCATCGCCACCGGCGGGGATGTAGAAGTTGTGAACCGTCAGCGGACCCTTGCCGAGATCGACGATCGCCGAAACGTGCCGGCTTTCCTCGATCTCGCAGAAGACGCGCGAGGAGATGTCGGTGAGCGGGAACTTCGAGACGATGGCGACGCCGTGATAGCCCTTCTGGCCGTGCACGGCCTGGTAGGGGTAGCCGGCGGCAGTCAGTTCCTTGCGCGGGAACTGGTCGTTCAGGCACTTGATCTCCTGCAGGCAGAGGACATCGGGCTGATACTGGCGCAGGAAATCGAGCACCAGCGGCAGGCGCAGGCGCACCGAGTTGATGTTCCAGGTGGCTAGGGATGTGGGCATGGAAAAGGCGCTCGGTGGGAACGGAGCGCCTCTTATGCAGACCGGGAGGAGGGGCGTAAAGCCGGTTCGCGCCGACCGCGTCAGCCTTCCTTGGGCGCCGAAACGGAGCGGAAGGTCGGGTCGATATAGAAGTAGGACCGGGGAATCTCGACGTTCTTGTCGACGTCATAGAGCGAGAAGGTCAGCTCGGACCCCGACGGCTCCGTCAGCGTCCACTGCTTGAGATCCTTGCTCTCGGTGTCGAACACCAGCGCGACACGGACGACCCCGGCCGGCGTGTCGTCCTGGAGCGTCAGCGAGAAGTAGTCGTCCGACTGCGCGACTGCGACGATGTTGGCCTTGAACAGGTTGATCTCGGCATCGAGGAACTGGCGCAGCGGTACCTTGTCCTGCGGGTAGGCGTACTGCGTCTGCTCCTTGCGATCGACGACGTAGAAGCCACGGCCGACCGAGACGATCTGCTCGGAGGAGGGCGGATTGTAGCGGAACAGGATCTTGCCGGGACGTTCAAGGAAGAACGTGCCCTCGATACGGCTGCCCTGGGTATCGATCTGGAGGAACCGGCCGACCATGGTCTTGATGGCCGAGTTGTGCTGGTTGATCTCGGTGATCAGCTGCCGCTCGGCGTCGGTAAGGGGGCGCGGTTCGGCGGCGCCCTGCGCCTGTGCAAGTGCCGGGAAGGCGGTGAACAGGGCGGCGAGGACGAGGAAGCTGCGGCGGATCATCTGGGCGTCTTTTCCTTGAGGCTCCGGAAACGTGAGCATGCCTCTAGATAGCAATTGCGGCAACAGCGGGAAGGTTCCTTCACGGTTCCTCGCCGCCGTTCGGACGTCGTTTCCCTCGCGCGACCTCGGTGGCGAGCGCCTCGAGCTTGTGGGACCAGAACCCGCGGAAGCGCTCGAGCCAGTCGTCGATGTCGCGCATGGGCGTGGGATCGAGCTGGTAGACACGGCGCGTTCCTTCGGGCCGAACGTGGGCGAACCCCGAGTCCCGCAATACCTTCAGATGCTGGCTGACAGCCGCCTGGGTGATGCCGAACTCGCGTGCGATCACATCCACCACCTCGCCGGACGCGTGTTCGCGCTCGGCGAGCAATTCGAGGATGCGGCGGCGGACGGGGTCGCCGAGGACGTCGAAGGCGTGCATCACATTTCCGGAGGAGGGGCCTCGCCCGTGAAGAACTGCCGCGTTGCCTCGGCGGCGGCAAGGGCATGGTCGTCATTCTCACCTGCCTTGATGGCGGCGGAACCCCAGCCGTCGCTGGCCGAGCGGATCATCTGCCTGGCCTCGTCGGACCCGAACCAGCCCTGGACGGCCTCCATCGCCACTTCGGCCTGCGGCTCGGCAAGATGACGGGCGAGGCCCATGAAGCCGAGGTCCCAGCCGACGCCCACGGCACCCGGGCCGAACTTGTCCCAATGGGGATCAACGGGGGCGATATGGGTGAGTTCGAGGCGAGTGCCGCTGCCTTCCGGCGAGAGGCGGATCTCGATCCAGCTCATCCCGCCCGCGAACTCCCAGGTTCCCGCGATGTGGCGGTTCGGCTCGCAAGCCGTGATGGTACCGGATGCATTGTTCTCGACGTGAAAGCGGCCGCCCAGCCTGAGGTCGCCGTCAATCCTGGCGAACCAGCGAGGCAGACGCTGCTGGTTGGTCAACGCGTCCCACAGGTCGGCGGCGTCGGTCTCGAAAGTGCGGGCGGCAATGACGGCCTTGGCCGGCTTGCCGTCGCGCTCGAGGTTCTCGACGGTGCGGGACATGGCACCCAGATGGGCGGCGAGATCGAATGGCATTGTCATACTCCTCTATATCAGTCGACGCTTATATAAGATCGACCTTATAGAGAGTCCAGCCGAAAGGTCTGCTGTTCCAACTGAAGAGACGGGAGCGCGATCCCCCAATGAGATCCTACCCCGGTTCGTACCGGGGGAGGACAAGTCGGGAATGCGTCAGTAGCCGTCGGCGTTGTTGCCGACGAGGATCTCGCGCTTGCCGGCATGGTTGGCGGCCGAGATGACGCCTTCCCGCTCCATGCGCTCGATGAGAGTCGCGGCCTTGTTGTAGCCGATGGCGAGGCGGCGCTGGATGTAAGAGGTCGAGACCTTCTTGTCCTGGAGGACGACGTTGACGGCCTTGTCGTAGAGCTCGTCGCCCGACCCGCCGTAGTCGTCGCCGCCACCGACCATGCCGTCTTCGTCGAGTTCATCCTCGTCGGCGGTGATCGATTCGAGATAGTCCGGCGCGCCCTGCGACTTGAGGTGATTGACGACGCTTTCGACTTCGCTATCGGCGACGAACGGGCCGTGCAGGCGCCGGATGCGGCCGCCGCCGGCCATGTAGAGCATGTCGCCGTTGCCGAGCAGCTGTTCTGCCCCCTGCTCGCCGAGGATGGTGCGGCTGTCGATCTTCGAGGTCACCATGAACGAGATGCGGGTGGGGAAGTTGGCCTTGATGGTGCCGGTGATGACGTCGACCGACGGGCGCTGCGTCGCGGTGATGACGTGGATGCCGGCAGCACGGGCCATCTGTGCCAGGCGCTGGACCGAACCTTCGATCTCCTTGCCGGCGACCATCATCAGGTCGGCCATCTCGTCGATGATGATGACGATGAAGGGCAGCGGCTCGAGGTTGAACTCCTCGCTCTCGAAGATCGCCTCGCCGGTTTCGCGGTCGAAGCCGGTCTGCACGGTGCGGGTGATCACCTCGCCCTTGGCCTTCGACTCGCCGACGCGCTGGTTGAAGCCGTCGATGTTGCGCACACCGATCTTCGACATCTTGCGGTAGCGGTCCTCCATCTCGCGGACGGCCCACTTGAGGGCAACCACGGCCTTGGAGGGATCGGTGACCACCGGCGTCAGCAGATGCGGGATGCCGTCATAGATCGACAGTTCCAGCATCTTGGGGTCGATCATGATCAGGCGGCACTGCTCGGGGGTCATCTGGTAGAGCAGGCTGAGGATGAAGGTGTTGATGCCCACCGACTTGCCCGAGCCGGTGGTGCCGGCGATGAGCAGGTGGGGCATGCGGGCGAGGTCGGCGATGATCGGCTCGCCACCGATGGTCTTGCCGAGGCAGATGGGGAGCTTGCCCTTCATCTTCTCGAAGTCGGACGAGGCCAGCATCTCGCGCAGGTAGACGGTCTCGCGCACCTCGTTGGGCAGCTCGATACCGATGGCGTTGCGGCCGGGAACGACGGCGACACGCACCGAGATGGCGCTCATCGAGCGGGCGATGTCGTCGGCGAGCGAAATGACGCGGCTCGATTTGATGCCGGGAGCGGGCTCGAGCTCGTAGAGGGTGACGACGGGGCCGGGGCGGACGTTGATGATGTCGCCCTTGACGCCGAAATCGGCGAGCACGGACTCGAGCTTGCGGGCCATGGCTTCCAGCCGCTCGGGCGCATGCTCGGGGCTCGCTCCCTTGTGCTTGGGCGGGGTGAGCAGGCTCAGCGCCGGCAGCTCGAAGCCCTGCTGCTCGTCGAGCAGCGAGCCCTGGGCCTCGCGGGCGGCGCGGGTGCCCTGCTGGACGCGCGGCGCCGGTGCGGCAACGCGCGGAGAAGCGGTTGCAGCGCTGGGATGGGCAGCAGGAGCATGGGGGATGGGGCCGGGGCTGCGGTTGGCCATGGGGCCGCGCAGCGGGGTCTGCATCTCCCAGCGCGCTGCGCCCAGACCATCCTCCTCGGGTTCCTCGGGATAGTCGTCGAAGGGCGGCTCCTCGTGGGCGCCGACGATCGAGCGGTGCTCGACGAAGGGCGCCTCGGGCTGCACCACGGGGACGGACGGGGCGTGATTGTGGAGGCTCGGCTCGACCGCTTCGCCGCGCCAGGCGTCGGCTTCGCGTTCGGCGGCGCGGCGCTCGGCGATGTGGGCCGACGCGCGCTTCACGGCGGCGCGGGCCGAAAAGCCCAGATGAACGGCGGCGCCGAGGATCACGTCGAAGACCGAATCGCGGTCAGGCCCATCATCGCGATCGTCGACGACGGGAGCGGCCTTGGCGGAGGCGGTGCGGGCCTTGCCCTTCGTCGCCTTGGGCAGATCGGGCAGGGTGACCTTGCCCAGGCCCATGGCGATCCAGAACAGCGCCAGGGTCGGGGCGGCGATGATGATGGCAAAGAGCACGGCCGTCACCGGCTGCGGGGCCTCACCGGTGGCGAGGGTCGCAAGATTGGTGAAGCTCTGGCCGATGAGACCGCCGAGCCCGGTGGGCAGCGGCCACGACTCGGGGGCAGCGATAAAGCCGAAGACGCCGCAGACGAGGATGCTCGAGCCGACCCAGGCCGGCACGCGCAGCGCCATGCGCGAAGGAATACGCTGGCGAACCATGGCCCAGCCCCAGAGCGCTGGCGGCACGAGCAGCACGAGAATGCCGAGGCCGAAGACCTGGAACGAGATGTCGGCGATCACCGCGCCCGGAAAGCCGAGCCAGTTCCGCGCCGGCTCGCCCGAGGCATAGGAGAAGCTGGGATCATCGACCGACCAGGTGGCGAGGGCCAGCATGACGATCGCCACCAGCCCCAGCGCGATGGCGCCCATGACGCGCGCCGGAATGCGAATCGCGATGGCAGGGCCGGAGGCCCGACGGGCGTCTTCGATGAGGTGCTGTGCAGGCATCGTCTGGGTACACTCTGAACTGGAACGCTGACCCGGCGCGCAGACGGCACGCCGATCCAAGACCCGATGCTAGGCGGTTAGGGTTAATCCGTTGCTAACCGGGGGATGGGGGCGGTGCGGTGGGTCCCGATAGTGCCGCGCTACCGACCCATCTCTCAACCAACACCAGCCACCCTCTTCACCTCCCCCTAGACGGAGGAGGCCGGGAGGGGGTGCGCCCCTCGCTCCAGCCCCGCCAGAGCCGCGCCAAGCGCACCACTTATCCCCCTCACCTCCGCCCCATGCGACTCTCCCCCCGTCCGCCGCACCGAAGCGAGATCATGACGAGTGGTTGGTGCAGCGGAGACCGGGTGGGTGGTGGTCGCATCATCCAGGCCCAAGTCTGAGCCGGTTCGCCCTCGGGCGCACTGTCATATCGCCGGGGCAGAGGCAGCTCTGCTCCAACGACCAGCTCTCCGTGGGGAGAGCGGACTGCCTGCCTGGAAACGTCCGGGGGTCACCTGTGACCCCCGAGGATCTGGACCAGCAGGACAGCTTCCACGGCTCGGGCGAGACGGTGTTGGGACCACGGTCCCGGGATCCGCTCCGGCAAAGCCCAAAACCCCGGCCGGCCGGCGAGGCGCGAGCCTCACAAACACTGCGGACTACCCGCGAGGGGCAATCGCCTCGCCGGCCCCGCTTCATCTCTCTTCGCGAGAGATGCGCTCTTTGAGAACTCCGAAGCCGCGTGGCTGTCGGATGCATCGGTATGTCCACCACCCCACCGGCTGTCATCCCTGCGCAAGCAGGGACCCAACCATCAGCCGGCGCCGGCGGTGAGATGGGTCCCTGCTTGCGCAGGGATGACATCGAGGGTGTCGCACCGCCCACGCCCCACCATCTACCGTCATCCCCGGGCTTGACCCGGGGACCCATGCGATGGCGCGGCTCCAACTCGAAGCCCGCAGCAACAGCCGCAATTTCCGGAAAGCACCCCCAGGACAGAGCTGCGGCCGGACAGTCAAGGAGGTTTCGACTGCCGGCCGCGCTTGGGGGCGTCCGCCGCAAGGGGACAAGGACAACGTTATCCTGGGCTCCGTTCGGTGTGCGTGATGCGGGCGTTAGCGTACACAGTTGGCCGAAAGTCGCGTGCTCGCCAGCCCGCAACTTGCAAATGACCGTCCGGTCAGTTATTACCTTACTGACCACGCAGTCAGTTACGGTTAAGCGGCAGTGAACGAAATCGAGAAAGATCGGGGGCCGAAATTCCGGCGGCGGGCGGAGGCCCGGCCGGACGAGGTGCTGGACGCGGCGCTGGCGCTGTTCATCGAGAAGGGCTTCGCCGCGACGCGGGTCGAGGACATCGCCAAGCGCGCCGGGCTCAGCAAGGGCGCCGTCTATCTCTACTTTCCCTCCAAGGAGGCGGTGCTCGAGGCGCTGGTGCGGCGGGCGATCGTCCCGATCGCCGATTCGGCGTTGCAGACGCTGCACGACTACGAGGGGGACCCGCGGATCGTCATCGGGCTGGTGCTCAACATGCTGGCCGCCCGACTGAGCGATCCCAGGATCCTCGCCATGCCCAAGCTGATCTTCCGCGAGGTGCTGGGCTTTCCGGAGCTGGCCCAGATGTACCGGCGCGAGGTGATCGACCGGGTCATCCCCGCGGTGGAAGGGCTGATCCGGCGCGGCATCGATCAGGGTTACCTGCGTCAGGTCGACCCCAGCCTGACCATCCGGTCGATCATCGGTCCATTGCTGCTCCATGTCGCCATGGCCGAGCTCTTCGGGATCATGCCCGAGGGCGGGCTGCACCTCGACAAGCTGGTCGACAACCACCTCAGCATCCTGTTCGACGGGTTGAGCGCGCCGCCGAGCGCCAAGACCTGGTCGGCGAGCTAGAGAGAGGGAAGTGGAAACGTTCCTTGCCTGGCTCACCGGCCTCATCGCGATTGTCATCCCCGGCTTCGGGGCGACGACCGAGTCGACATTCAATGGCTATATCGAGGCGCGCTACGTCTATGCGTCGCCAGTCAGCGCCGGCCAGATCGAGACCATCTCGGTCAAGGAGGGCGACGAGGTGCTCGCGGGCGACCTCCTGTTCCGGCTCAAGCAGGACCAGCAGATCTCGCTGCTGCAGGCGGCCGAAGCCCGCGTCACGGCGGCCGAGGCAGCCTATGCGAACCTCACGACGGGCGGCCGCGAGGATGAGCTCGATGTGGCGCGGGCGAGCCTCCAGAAGGCGGAGGCCGACCTTGACCTCGCCCGCGAGAGCGCCGCGCGCACGCAGAAACTGTTCGACCAGGGACTGGTGCCGCGCTCGCAGCTCGACCAGGACATCGCCACCCAGAAGAGCGCCGAGGCGCTGGTGAATCAGCTTTCGGCCCAGCTGAAGGTGACCGAGCTGCCGGCACGCGATGCCCAGCAGCAGCAGGCCGAGGCCAATCTGGCGGCGGCGCGTGCCGATGCCGAGAAGGCCAGATGGGACCTTGCCGACCGCACCATCACGGCGCCGGTGGCGGGCCGGATCGAAAAGGTGTTCTTCGATCCCGGCGAGATCGTCCAGGCGGGAACGCCGGTGATGTCGATCCTGCCCAAGGGGGCGCTCAAGGTGAAGTTCTACCTGCCCGAAGCGGAGCGGGCGGCCTTCGCCATGGGCGACACGGTAGGGGTCAATTGCGACGGTTGCCCCGACGGGCTGACGGCGACGATGAGCTTTTTCGCCTCGGACCCGCAGTTCACCCCGCCGGTGATCTATTCGCGCGACGAGCGGGAGCGGCTCACCTTCCTCGCCGAGGCGACGCTCACCGGCGCGGCATTACCGCCGGGCCAGCCGGTGACGGTGGAGCGGCTCAAGTGAGCACCGAGCTGGTCATCGACGTCAAAGGCCTGACCAAGAGTTTCGGGCCCAAGCGCGTGGTCGACCATTTCGATATCCAGGTGCCCAAGGGGGCGATCTACGGCTTCCTCGGGCCGAACGGCTCGGGCAAGACCACCACCATCCGCATGCTCTGCGGGCTGCTGACGCCGGACGAGGGCGAGGGGACCTGCCTCGGCTTCGACGTGCGGAAGCAAGCCGACCAGATCAAGGAGCAGGTCGGCTACATGACGCAGAAGTTCTCGTATTACGAGGACCTGTCGATCCGCGAGAACCTCGACTTCGTGGCGCGCATGTACCGGCTCGACCGACGCAGGCAGCGGGTGGACGAGGCGCTGGAGCACCTGGGGCTGGCCGATCGGCAGAAGCAGCTCGCGGGCTCGCTGTCGGGCGGCTGGAAGCAGCGCCTCGCGCTGGCCGCGTGCCTGCTGCACGATCCCAAGCTGCTGCTGCTCGATGAGCCGACGGCGGGCGTCGACCCCAAGGCGCGGCGCGACTTCTGGGACGAGATCCGGCGGCTCTCGGCGCAGGGCGTCACGGTGCTGGTCTCGACCCACTACATGGACGAGGCGGTGCAGTGCGACTTCATCACCTACATCGCCTACGGCAAGAAGCTGATCGACGGGCCCTCGGCGCTCATTCCTGAAATGGTGGGGCTCGAGACCTGGCGTGTGTCCGGGCCCAACCTGATGGGACTCGAGGATCGGCTGCTGGCGGAGCCCGGCGTCGAGCAGGTTGCCCGCTTCGGTACGGTGCTGCATGTCTCGGGGACGGACCGGGAGGCACTGCGTGCCACGGTCGAGCGGCTGAAGGCGGAAGGGACGCACGACTGGAGCCTGCAGGTCGCGGGGCTCGAGGAGGCCTTCATCTACCTGATGGCGGGGGCGCGGGACAATTTCGCCGGCGATGGCGGGAAGAAGGTGGCATGAGCGGCTTCTTCTCGATCCAGCGCTTCGGCGCCGTGCTCTACAAGGAGTTCATCCAGATGCGGCGCGACCGCATCACCTTCGGGATGATGATCGGGCTGCCGATCGTCCAGCTGTTCCTCTTCGGTTTTGCCATCAACTCGGACCCGCGCCACCTGCCGACGCTGGTCGAGGTCGGCGACAACGGGCCGCTGACCCGCGCCGTCATCGCGGGGATGCAGAACTCGACCTATTTCGACTTCAAGGGCGGCGTGGCCGGGGTGGGGGCCGGCGAGGAGGCGCTGCGGCGGGGCGAGGCCAATTTCGTCGTCGTCATCCCGCGCGATTTCGAGCGCGACGTGATCCGCGGGCGAAGCCCGGAAATCCTCGTTGCCGCCGATGCCTCCGACCCCTCGGCGACGGGCGGGGCGGTGTCGGCGCTGAACGGCATCGTCAATGTGGCGATCGCCGAGACGCTCACCGGGCCGCTGGCGCAGCAGGCGGCAGCGCCCGCCTTCTCGATGATCGTCCACCGCGAGTACAACCCGGAGGGCAAGACCTCGACCAATATCGTGCCGGGCCTGCTCGCCATCATCCTCTCGATGACCATGGTGATGATCACCGCCATCGCCATCGTCAAGGAGACGGAGCGGGGCACGATGGAGATGCTGATCGCGACGCCGGTGCGGCCGCTCGAGGTGATGCTGGGCAAGATCCTGCCCTATGTGTTCGTCGGCTATGTGCAGACGATCGTCTTCCTCATCGCGGCGCAGCTGGTGTTCGGGGTGCCCTTCGAGGGCAGCTTCTGGGCCTTCTACCTGGGGTTCAACCTCTTCGTCCTCGTGAACCTCTCCCTCGGCTTCCTGATCTCGACGGCGGCCAAGAGCCAGATGCAGGCCATGCAGCTGAGCTTTTTCACCATCCTGCCGTCGATCCTGCTCTCAGGCTTCATGTTTCCATTCGCCGGCATGCCGGGCTGGGCCCAGACGCTTGGGCAGGCGGTGCCGGCGACGCATTTCCTGCGCGTCGTGCGCATGGTGATGCTGAAGGGGGGCGATGTCGCCGACGTCACGCGTGAACTCTGGGCGCTGGCGGCGATCCTGCTCGTCATCTCGGGCGTCGCCATGCTGCGCTACCGGCAGACGCTGGACTAGCGGGCCGCCGGAGGACATAGCTCTCGCCGGGTTTCGACGGAGGCACCGATGCGAATGCTGGCCGGATTGGTGGCGGTGCTCCTCCTCGGAGGGCAGGCGAGCGCGGCCGAGTGCGGGCCGGGGACCCACCAGTTCGCCCACCGGCTGCTGGCGGAGCCCGTGTGCGTGCCGGACGATCCGCAACGCGTGGCCTTCATCGACAGCAATATCGCCTTCGCGGTGGCGCTCGACATTCCGTCGGTGACGACGAGCTACTATTCGAGCGTCATGGTGCAGGATTTCCCGGGCGTTGCTGGGCGGCTCGACCCCAAGGCGACCGAAGTCGGCAACACCTGGGAGATGAACGGGGAGCTGCTGCTGCTCGCTGATCCGGACCTCGTCGTCACCTCGATCTACTGGGACGCGGCCAACGGATTTGCCCGCGCGCTGGCGCCGACGGTGGCGATCGATCCCGACAAGGCGACCTCGTGGCGCGAGGTGCCGGCGCTGGTGGCGGAACTGTTCGGCAAGCAGGCCGAACAGCAGGCGCTGGACGCGGCGCTCGATGCCCGCCTTGTGGCATTCCGGGCGGCACTGGGTGATGCGCCTGCGACCTTCACCTTCGTCCAGGTGGAATCGCCGACCCAGCTGTGGCTGTTCACCAGCAAGACCTTCGGGGCGGAGCTGGCGCTGGAGGCGGGTTTGCGGTTCGCGCCGCAGGTGCTGGCGCCCGAGGCGGCGGCAAAGGTCGCGCAGGGCGGGCCGTTCGCCTATCCGGTGTCGCTGGAGCAGATCGACCAGATCGAGGCCGACCATATCTTCGTCTATGCCATGACCGGGTCGGATGCGCGCCAGATGCTGCTCGAGACGCCGATCGGGGCGCGCTTTGCCGAGCTGCACGCCAGGGAGCTGCATTTCCTCGCCGGCGAGTACTGGTTCAACGCCAGCGCCTTTGCGGGGCAGCGCGTGCTGGACGATCTGATCCGCGACGTGCTCGGCCGCGAGCCCGGCAAGGTGTCGCCGAACCCGTTGGCCTGGAGCTACGCGGTGGCGCGCTAGCGGTCGGTCGGGGCCATCACTCCAGAAGGGCGAGTATAGAAGGTCCCGTTTGGTCAGGGTTTTGCCCGAATGAAGGATACAGTCAGTCGGCATCAACGCGGTCTATCCCTCCAACCGCGACATCACCCCAAGGTCCCGGGGGTCGTCAGCGTGCTGGCGAAGCGGTTCGAAGGCGAGCCCGGTTTCATGGAGCGTGAATGATGAAGGCAGTGGTGTTCGACGAGTTTGGCAGCCCGCGAAATGTGCTGCATGTCGAGGAGCGGCCGTTGCCGGAGCCCGGGCCCGGACATGTGCGGGTGAAGATGGTGCTGTCGCCGATCCATAACCACGATCTGATGATCGTAACCGGTCACTACGGCTACAAGCCGCCGCTGCCGCATGTGCCCGGTACCGAGGCGATGGGCGTGGTGGACAAGCTGGGCGAGGGAGTTACCAACCTGGCGGTCGGCCAACGCGTGACGGGCGGCGGGAGCGCCACCTGGGCCGGGTACTATATCGGCAACGCCGCCTCGCTGGTGCCGGTGCCGGACAGCGTCGACGATGCGACGGCCTGCCAGCTGGTCTCGATGCCGCTGAGCGCCTGGCGGCTGCTGGGCGAACTCGAAGTCTCGGCGGGAGAGTGGATCGTCCAGAACGCGGCCAACGGCGCAGTGGGCAAGATCATTGCCAAGCTCGCCGAAGAGCGTGGCGTGCGCGTGCTGAACGTGGTGCGACGCGAGGCGGCGATTGCCGAACTCGCCGCCGAAGGCATCGGCGACGCGGTTTCGACCGAGCATGAAGACTGGCAGGAGCGCGCGCGGGCGATCACCGGGGGCGCGCCGATCAGGCGGGCGCTGGATTCGATCGCCGGACGTGCCTCGGACGAGCTCATGGATCTCGTCGCCGACGAAGGCTGGCTCGTCTCGTTCGGGGCGCTGAGCGGGCGGCCGGTGCAGATCAGTGCCGACAACCTCTTGTTCAAGCGCGCCATCGTCAAAGGCTTCTGGGCGGCGAAGCCCTCGACCTTCCACACGCCGGAGCAGATCCGCGGGGCCCTGATCGAGTTCGTGCAGAAGGCGGCGAAGGGCGAACTGAAGCTGCCGATCGCCGAGGTGTTCGGACTGGATCAGGCGGCGGAAGCGGCCGAGGCCAGCAATACGAAGGGGCGGCTGGGGAAGATCGCGTTGCGGGGGAGCTGAGGTGATCGTCTGGCTCGCGTCGTTTCCACGGTCAGGCAATACGTTCCTGCGTATTCTGCTGAGCCGGCTCTACGGGGTGCGCAGTTCGACCGTCTACGATGTCGACGGAGTCGCGCGACGGCTCGGGGAGCGGTTTGTCGGATACGAAGAGCGATCGGCGAGCTATGCGGCGACGCGCGCCTCGAGCACCGTGCACTTCGTCAAGACGCACCGCCAGCGCGACCTCGACGTCGAAGAGGGCGACAGGGCGATCTGCCTGGTGCGGGACGGGCGGGACAGCCTGGTGTCGTGGGCGCGGATGATGAGCGAGGACGAACCCTCGCAGTTCGAAGCGCGGCTGCGCGAGATAGTCGAGCGCGATACGCCGACCGGCACCGGCGGCTGGGGCGCCAATGTACTGAGCTGGATGCGGCCCGCGGCCGGTCATCGGATGGTGCTGCGCTACGACGATCTGATTGCCGATCCGGTCCGCAGTGTGACCGAGGCGATGACTGCGCTGCTGCCGGAAATCCAGCCGATCGAGGGTGGAGAAGCGCCTGATTTCGCCGCGCTGCGGGAGAGGGATGCGCTGTTCTTCCGACGCGGCATCGTCGGTTCGCACCGTGATGAGCTTCCGGACGAGTTGCACGAGCTGTTCTGGTCGCGCCCCGGCAACGCCGCCGCAATGGCACTGCTGGGATACGGCGACCCGCGGACCTAGAGAAGCTCGGCCGGAACCCGTCTCAGGCGTTGAGGTCGAACATCTGGTCCTGGCGCTGGCGCAGGGCGTAGAGACGGGTGGTCTGGTCGGGGGTGGCGTTGGCGCGGGTGAGAAGCTCGCCCTTCTTGACCGGGGCAGTGACCTTGCCGCCTTCGAGGAGGCCGACCGGGACGGCCTGCTGGCGGCGGGCGTCCTCGACCGTCAGGATGAAGCTGCGGTAGCAGGTCTCGCCGATGGCATCGAAGGTTTCGCCCACTGCGAGGTCACGCTTGGCGACAGCGCAGACTTCGGCGACCGGGTTGGGCAGCGGCACCATGTCGGGCTTGCCGTAGAGCATGATGCGGGCAGCGGTCAGCGGCACTTCGAGCGAAGTCAGGTGGTAGGGGCGGAACAGGGCGTAGTACGGACCCTTGCCGACATGCAGGTCGTCCATGCGCTCGATGATGCGCGGATGCTCGGCCTCGACGATGACGAAGACGCCGGGGGCGACGCCCTTGCCGATGGTGTAGTCGACGACGCCCTTCTTGTTGAGCACGCCGCCATCGGCCTTGGGGATCAGGACCTTGGCCATGTCGTCGCGGTCGGCCTTGGGGCCGTGCATGCCCGGGATATCGGGGACGAGGCCAGTGGCGTTGGCGATGCAGGCCATCTCCACCATGGTCTTGGACCCATCGACGAACTCGACCAGCATGCGCGGGTTCATGTTCCGGCGGATGGCTTCCTCGCGATAGTCGTCGGGAACCGCGTCGTGATTGAGCGGGTTGTTCTTGCCCTTGCCGGCCGAGACGATCCGGTAGCCGAGCGCGGTGGCGAACTCGATGAGCTCCATGCAGCTGGAAGGTTCGTCGCCGGCGCCGACGGAGTAGATGACGCCGAGGCGGTCGGCCTGCTGCTTGAGGTACGGGCCGATGGTGACGTCGGCCTCGACGTTCATCATCACGAGGTGCTTGCCGTGCTCCATCGCGGTCAGACAGTAGTCGGCGGCGACGCCGGGCTTGCCGGTGGCATCGATGACGACGTCGATCAGCGGGTTCTGGACCAGCGTCTCGGCGGAGGTGACGGCCATCTTGCCGGCCTCGATGGCGGCGGAAACCTTGGACTGGGTATCGGCCTCGACGGCGTGCTCGTCGTCGCCATAGGCGATGGCCATGGCGGCGCGGGCGGTGTGCGGGCGGCGGGTTGCGATGGCGGCGACTTCGATGCCGCGCATCAGGCCACCCTGGGTGACGAGATCGGTCCCCATCTCGCCCGAACCGATGACGCCTATGCGGATCGGCTTGCCGGCATCGGCACGCGCCTTGAGATCACGGGCGATGCCCGTGAGATGCACATTGGTGAGCGGAGTCGGGGGGTTGATGGCCTTCATGGGCGGTGCTCTACCACCCGGGCGGCAACATGGGAACCTGAGAGATGACCGGCCAGCTCGATGTGATTCGCGAGGGGAACCTGGGGATCATCGCCCTCAACCGGCCCGAGGCTATCAATGCGCTGAGCCTCGAGATGATCGACGGGATCACGCGCGCGCTCGAGCTGTGGCGCGACGATGCGGATATCCGGCTGGTGCTGTTCGAGGGCCGCGGCCCGCGCGGCTTCTGCTCGGGCGGCGACGTCCGCGCGATCCGGCAGGCGGTGGTGGCCGGCCAGCCCGAAGTGGGCGACGCGTTCTTTGCCGCCGAGTATTACATGAACGGCGTCATAGCGCGTTATCCCAAACCGCTGGTGGCGCTGACGCATGGCATCATCATGGGCGGCGGGATCGGGATCGCGGGGCACTGCACGTTCCGTTTCACCACCACCGAGGCGCGCTTTGCCATGCCCGAGGCGGCCATCGGGTTCGTCTGCGACGTGGGGGTCAACTACATCCTGGGCAAGGCCCAGCCGCACCGGGCCCTGGCCTTCGCCATGTCGGGCTTGCCGGCCGGTGCCGCCGATGCCATTGCGCTCGGGCTTGCCGACTGCGCGATCCGGCCGGAGCGGATCGAGGCGGTGCGAGCGGGAGTGATCGCGGCGGCCGGGGCGGCGCGTGTCGAGGCGGCGCTGGGAGCGCTCATGCAGGTCGAGATGGCGCCGCTGGGCGAGGCGGTGCTGTGCGCCGCGGCCGACAGGCACGTTGGGCTCGACTGGACCGATGCCGATACGATCGTCCGGCTGGCCGGTGCCGATCCGCAGCTGGCGCAATTGCCGTTGCGGTCGCCCACAAGTCTGGTCGCCATCCTCGAGAGCCACCAGGCGGCGCGGCGCATGGCCGATGTCACCGACGTGCTGGCGCTCGACCTGAGGCTCGCGAAGTACCTGTCGCGGCTGCCGGATTTCGCCGAGGGCGTGCGGGCCGTGCTGGTCGACAAGGACCAGCGACCACAGTGGCGGCCGCGAACGCTCGAGGGTGTCGACACCGGCTCGATCCAGGCCGTGGTCGGAGCCGGCCAAATAGCCTGAATCGGGCGCGGATTATCACTTCTTAAACCGTTCCATCGGATGCTCACGCCCGGACCAGTCGGTTGGGGGACAGCCAGTCCATGGCAGAGCCAAGCAGCAGAACCATTGCCTTGCCGGCAATCGTCGATCTCGACGCGCTCGATCCCATTCGGGACGAGCTGGTCGATGCCGTCGAGTCGGGCGAAGTGAGAGTCGCGTGCTCGGGGACTGAGCGCATCGCGACCAATGCCCTGTTCCTGCTGCTGAGCGCTGCCGAAACGGCGCGCCGCAACAATTTCGGTTTCAAGGTCACCGCGCCGAGCGAAGCTTTTCGCGCCGCGGTGTCGCGTCTCGGTCTTGGGGGCCGGTTCGCAGGGATAATGGAAGGATAATCATGCGCGTACTTACGGTGGACGACTCGCGGACCATCCTCGCGATGCTGCACCATACGCTGAGCAATGCCGGTTTCGAGGTGCTGCAGGCCGAGGACGGCCAGCAGGGCCTCGACGTGCTCAAGAACGAGAGCGTCGATGTCGTGATCACCGACATCAACATGCCGGTGATGGACGGGATCGAGTTCATCAAGCAGGTGCGGGCCTCGGGCGTGCACAACGCGCTGCCCATCCTGATCCTCACCACCGAGACCAGCCAGGACAAGCGCGACCAGGGCCGCGCGGCGGGCGGCACCGGCTGGATCGTCAAGCCGTTCGACCCCGAGAAGCTGATCTCGGTCATCCACCGCGTCGTGCACTGATCACCGGCAGAACTGCCTTCAGGACCAACCCAGAAGGGTTCGTGACTACCTCATGAGCGACCTCGACGACTTCAAGGCGACCTATTTCGACGAATGCTCCGAGTTGCTGCTCGAACTGGAGGAGCAGTTCGCGGCCATCGAGGAGGGCGATCGCTCGAGCGACCGGCTGAACGCGGTGTTCCGCGCCATCCACTCGATCAAGGGCGGTGGCGGCGCTTTCGGCTTCCAGGCGCTGGTTGCGTTCGCCCATGCCTATGAGACGCTGCTCGACCACGTCCGCGACGGGCGGGTGGAGCTTTCGGACTCCGTGGCCGTGCTCTGCATCCGCGCCAACGACATCGTCGCCGACTTTGTCGCGGCCGCCAAGGATGGCACGGCGCTCGAAGCGGGCTATGGCGACCACGAGAAGCAGCAGTTCGACGCGCTGACCTCGGGTGATCCCGACATGGCCGGCGAGCCGCTGGAGGAGTTCGACATCGACTTCGTGCCGGTGATGGTGAACATCGCCGGCGCCGAGGACGATCCGTCCGAATTCGCCGAGCCGCTCGACATCGCGATTATCGACGACGCCTTCGAGGCGCCACCGCTCCTGCCCGAGATGGGCGCCTGGACCATCCGCTTCACGCCCCATTCCGAGCTCTACGCGCGGGCGAATGACCCGCTGCTGCTCTTCCGCGAGCTGGCGACACTGGGCGAGACGAACGTCCGGGCCATCATCGACGAGGTTCCGCCGCTCAACGATTTCGAGCCGTTCGGGGTCTATTGCAGCTGGGAGATCACGCTCCGCTCCGAGACGGCGTCGGAAGCGGCGATCGCCGAGGTGTTCGAGTTCGTCGAGGGCAATTGCGATCTCGAGATCGTGCGCGGCGCCGCCCCGGTGGTGGAAGAAGAGGCGCTGGACGCCGAGATCGAGGCCATGCCGAGCTTTGCCGAATTCGCGGCCGAACCCGCGATCGCGGAAGAAGAACTTGAGCTGGCGCCGGTGCTGAGCTTTGCCGAGCTTGCCGACAGCATGAAGCCGGTGCTCAAGGCTGCCCCGCCGGTGATGCCGACCCCGCTCAAGCAGGCCGCGGCCGAGCATCATGAGTTCGAGGGCGAGAACGACCGGCGCTCGGGCGTCGAGGACCGCCGCAACGGCGTGCAGTCGATCCGCGTCGACCTCGACAAGATCGACCGCGTGGTCAACATGGTGGGCGAGCTGGTGATCACCCAGTCGATGCTCACCCAGCAGATGGATGAGACGCTACGCGCCCGCTACCAGGAACTGGTGCGCGGTCTCGAAGTGCTGGCGCAGACCACCCGGGGCCTGCAGGACTCGGTGATGTCGATCCGCGCCCAACCGGTGAAGACGGTGTTCTCTCGCATGCCGCGCCTCGTGCGCGAGCTGGCGACCAAGACCGGCAAGAAGATCCGGCTCGAGACGATCGGCGAGAATACCGAGATCGACAAGACGATCATCGAGCAGCTTTCCGACCCCCTGACCCATATGATCCGCAACTCGGCCGACCACGGCATCGAGAGCCCGGAAAAGCGGCTCGCCGCAGGCAAGACCGAGGGCGGAGCAATCCGCCTCTCGGCCGAGCAGGCGGGCGGCAACATCCTGATCGCGGTCGAGGACGATGGCGGCGGCATCAACCGCGAGCGCGTGCTGCAGGTGGCGCGTGACCGTGGTGTTGTCGGCCCCGAACAGACGCTGAGCGACGACCAGATCGACCAGCTGATCTTTGCTCCCGGCTTCTCGACGGCCGAGGCGATCAGCGACATTTCCGGCCGCGGCGTGGGCATGGACGTGGTCCTGTCCAACATCAAGAAGATCGGCGGCTCGGTGCATGTGAAGAGCTGGCCGGGCAAGGGCACGCGGATGACGCTGCGGCTACCGCTGACGCTCGCCGTGCTCGACGTGATGCTGGTGAAGGTTGCCGGCAGCCCCTACGTCATTCCGCTGAGCTCGATCGTCGAGACGATCCAGTGCGCCCGTGCCAAGTTCTCGCGCATGCCCACCGGCGGGCAGGTGCTGCAGGTGCGCGGCGAGTATGTGCAGGTCGTCGACCTCGCCTCGCGCTTCGCCATGACGACCGATGTGGAGCGCGACAACCGGTTCGTCGTTCTCTGCGAGGCCGAGGGTGGGGTGAAGGTGGCGCTGATCGTCGACGACATCATCGGCCAGCAGCAGGTGGTGATCAAATCGCTGGAGGAGAACTTCCAGTCGATCGAGGGCATCGCCGGCGGCACGATCCTGGGCGACGGCAACGTGGCGCTGATCGTCGACGTGCAGGGCCTCAAATCATCGCAGACATCGCATCACAAGAGCGCGGCCTAGGCCCGCGCCGGGAAACTGAAGCCGGCCAGGAGGCCGGCAGGAAAGGCACAAGACCATGGAAGCCCTGGCATTCAAGGACGACATTTCGGGCGGCTCCGCGGCCCAGACCGCCAACAGCCTGCAGCTGATCGCCTTCTCGATCGGCGAGCAGACCTACGGCGTCGAGATCACCACGGTGCGCGAGATCCGGGCCTGGAACGGCGCGACGCCGCTTCCCAATACCCGCGAGTTCGTGCGCGGGGTGATCAACCTGCGCGGCACGATCGTGCCGATCTTCGACCTGCGCGCCCGCTTCGGCGAAGGCCAGACCTCGCCGACCAAGAATCACGTCGTGGTCGTCATGTCGGTGGGCGAGAAGTGGGTCGGCATACTCGTCGACGCGGTGAGCGACATTCTCACCGTGGCCAAGGAAGACATCCACCATGTACCCGAGGGCAACTCGATCGACACCGAGCTGCTCAACGGCATCGTGACCCATGACAGCCGCATGGTCGGCCTGATCGACCTGCACGCGGTGGTGTCGGGCGCCAAGATGGACGGCTGAGGCCGGTCTGTCGTGAAGTTCCAAAGGGCCGCTCCGCTGGGGCGGCCTTTTTGTTTGGCCGGACTCTTCTGCTTGACTCTCTCCCGTTTAATAGTGTTCCCTATTTGTTCTCGTGAGCAGATAGGAGGCTTGATATGCGGGGCCTCGCCATTGCAGATCTCGATGCCTTGCGGCGCAAGATCGCCGCGCTGGAAAAGCGGCCTGTTCTGGCCGAAGGAGCGGCTGTTGCCGCGCAGCGGCCAGGCCGACCGGTGGCTGCCAATGATACGCGTCCGCGGGTAGAGGAACTGCTCGCCATTCCACCCGGCGTGCTGCACGAGGTGTTCGTCGACGAGCAGCGCAACGGCACGGCGGGACTGGGGTTTGCTCTCGGACTTGCCCGTGGGCTGATCGGCGGCGGGCGGCAGGCCATTCTCTACCTGCAACTGGCCGAACAGGCCCAGGAGATGGGCGTGCCCTATGCGCTGGGGTTGCAGCGTTTCGGCATCGATCCGGACAAGCTGATCCTCGCCCGCACCAATTCGCTCACCGAACTGCTCTGGGCCATGGAGGAGGCGGTTGCCTGCCGGGCGGTGGCCGGGGTGATCGCCGACATCCATGGACATCCCAAGGCGCTCGATTTCACCGCGTCGCGGCGGCTGTCGCTGAGAAGCTCGGCCGGCGGCAGCTCGGTGTTCCTCATCCGCTATGGGCGGGAGCGCGAGGCGAGCGCTGCAAAACTCCGCTGGCGGATTGAGCCGGAATTGAGCGCCGGCCAGCCGTTCGACCCGCAGGCCCCCGGGCCGCCGCGCTATCTCGTCGAGATCGAAAAGCGGCGGCTCGCCGGGAAAACCGCGCGGGCCGAAACTATGCGCCTTACTTTGGACTGGACTGAAAATGGGTTCGTTCCTGCTGAAGACGGAAGCCGGACTGGCCAAAGCTACGCCGCGCCGGCACCTCGTCCTGTCGTTGCCGCGCTGGGCGACCGATACGCTCAAGCGGGCTGATCCCGCCCTCGCTGCCTCAAGGCGTCCGCTGGCGCTGTGGGAGAGGCAGAAGGGCGCGATGAAGCTCATGGCGGTCGACGCCGCAGCGAGCAAGGCCGGGCTCGCGCCAGGCCAGAACCTCTCCGACGCACGTGCGCTGGTGCCAGATCTCGAGGTGCGCGAAGCCGACCGCAACGCATTCGAACACGTCTTCGCCGATTTCGCCGACTGGCACTCCAATGCGAGCCCGATCGTCTCGGTGCTCACCGACGTCGCCGCCTATGGCGACCTGGTGCTCGATATCACCGGGGTGGCGCACCTGTTCGGCGGTGAGGAAAAGATGCTGGAACACTTGGTCGGGCGCCTCTCCCGGCTGGGTTTTACCGTTTCCGGTGCGATCGCCGATACGGTGGGGGCGGCATGGGCGCTGAGCCACTTCCAGCCGGGGATCATTGCTCCGGACAAGCAGCGTGATGCCCTCGCCGACCTGCCGGTGGTGGCGCTGCGGCTCAGCGATGAGCAGGTGGCCGGGCTCAACCAGATGGGACTGAAGCGCATCGGCCAGCTCTATGGACGGCCACGAAAGGCGCTGCAGGCGCGGTTCGGACTGTCGCTGCTACTCCGGCTCGACCAGGCGCTGGGCGAGATCGAGGAAAAGATCACGCCGCGCATCCCGCTCGCCGAGCATTTTGCCGAGCAACGCCTTGCCGAACCGATCGGTTATCTCGATGACGTGCTGATGATGGCGCGCGACCTGGCGGTGCGCCTTGCTCTCCGGCTCGAGGCCGAGCAGATAGGGGCGCAGAGCTTTCACCTCTTCCTCTATCGGGTCGACCACAAGGTCATCACGCTGTCGATCAACGCGGCGCGGGCGACGCGCGACCCGGCGCACATCGCGCAGCTGTTCGTGCATCGCTCGGAGCGGCTGGTGGGCGAGTACGATGCCGGCTTCGGTATCGACATGATCCGGCTGGCGGCCAGTTCGCTGTCGCCGATGGCGAGTACGCAGATCGGCGCGTTCGAGACCGACGATGGTGCGCGGGACCTCGACCGGCTCTACGACCGAATGAGTAACCGGCTGGGGGCGGCGGCGCTGATGCGCAGCAAGTTCGTCAACACCCACATCCCCGAGCGGGCCATCAAGCTCGAGCCGGTAGTGGCGCGTACGGAGGACGATCCTGAAGCGGCGCCGGACCAGACATTGGTGCGGCCGCTGCGGCTGCTGCCCAACCCGGAGGCGATCGAAGTCATCGCCGAGGTGCCGGACGGGCCGCCCATGCGGATGACCTGGCGGCGCATCGGCTACCGCGTTGCCAAGGCCTCGGGCCCGGAGCGGATCGATGCCGAGTGGTGGCGGAGCGGGCAGAACCTCGCGACCATCCTGCCGCCGCAGAAGCGCGGCGACCCGCGGGACGATGAGAAGGCGGACAAGAAAGCCAAACAGCTGCCCAAGAAGCCCGAGCATGTTTCGAAGCTCACGGCCTTCGACCCCATGCAAGTGACGCGCGACTACTACGTCATCGAGGACGATGGCGGGCGGCGCTTCTGGGTGTTCCGGCTCGGGCTGTTCGGTACGACAGAAGCGCCGCGCTGGTTCATGCACGGGTTCTTCGCATGAGCGCCTATGCCGAGCTGACGGCGACGAGCAACTTTTCCTTCTTGCGATCGGGCTCGCACCCGGAGGAGCTGGTTTCGGCCGCCATCGCGCTGGGGATGAACGGTATCGGCATTGCCGACCGCAACAGCTTTGCCGGCGTCGTCCGCGGCTATGTCGCCTGGCGCGATCTCAGGGAGAAGGCGCCGGACTTCCGTTACGTGGTCGGGGTGCGGCTGGTGTTCGACGACATCACGCCCGAGATCATCGCCTATCCCTCCGATCGCGAGGCCTATGGACGGCTTTGCCGCATGCTGAGCCGCGGCAACCTCAGGGCAGAGAGCGAGAAGGGAAAGTGCATCCTGCACTTTGCCGACCTGGCCGATTTTGCCGAGGGCCAGTTGCTGATCCTCAGTGCCGACGAGACGGATTGGGCAGGATCGGAGCGGGTGCTGGAAACGCTGGCGACGATGGCGCCGGGCAATGTGTGGCTTGCGGCAGCCTGTAGCTTCAAGGGCAGCGACCGCGGGCGGCTCAACCGGTTGGCCGACATCGCATCGCGAAACGGCGTGCCGCTGCTGGCGGCGAACGACGTGCTCTACCACGAGCCCAGCCGCAAGATCGTGCAGGACGTGGTGACCTGCATCCGCGAGCACCTGACGCTGGAAACGGCCGGCCGCCGGCTCGAACAGAATGGCGAGCGGCATCTGAAGCCGCCGGGTGAGATGACGCGGCTCTTTTCCGATCACCCCCAGGCGCTTGCCGAAACGCAGGTACTGCTCGACCGGATCGGCTTCTCGCTCGACCAGTTGCGATACAACTATCCGACCGAGACCATCGGTAATGGCGAGACGGCGCAGGAGACGCTGGAGCGACTGACCTGGGTGGGAGCGGCGCGGCGTTATCCGCGCGGCGTCCCCGACAGCATTAAGAGGGTGCTTTGGAATGAACTCTGCCTAATCGCCTATAAGGGTTACGCGTCCTACTTCCTTACCGTAGAGGACGTTGTCCGCTATGCCAGACACGAGCTGAAAATTCTCTGCCAGGGGCGGGGTTCGGCGGCCAATTCGGCGGTCTGCTATTGCCTGGGAATCACCGAGGTCGATCCCACCAAGGTCCAGCTGGTGTTCGGTCGGTTTCTTTCGACCGAGCGCGACGAGCCGCCCGATATCGACGTCGATTTCGAGCACGAGCGGCGCGAGGAGGTGATGCAGTACGTCTACAAGAAGTACGGCGGCAAGCGCACCGGGCTGACCGCGACGGTGATCTCCTATCGTTCGAAGAGCGCTATCCGCGAGACCGCCAAGGTGTTCGGGATTTCCGACGACACGATCGGTGCGCTCAACCAGCTGCACTGGGGCTGGGGCAATGCGGCGGGTGCCCAGGGTACGAAGATGCTCGGGCTCGATCCGGACGATCCGACGCTCACGCAGATGTTCAACGTCGTCTCGGTGCTGAAGAGCTTCCCGAGGCACCTGAGCCAGCATGTCGGCGGCTTCGTCATCACCCGGGATTCGCTCGAAAGCCTGGTGCCGATCTCGAAGACGGCGATGGAGAGCCGCACCATCGTCGAATGGGACAAGGACGATATCGACGCTCTGGGCATCCTGAAGGTCGATATCCTGGCGCTCGGCATGCTGACCTGCCTCAGGCGCTCGTTCGAGTTGCTGCACCAGCATTACGGGCGCGACGTCACGCTCGACCAACTGATGGCAGAGGAGGCGGACGACGAGGTCAAGGCGCCGGTCTACCGAATGACGCACCGGGCCGACACGATCGGGGTGTTCCAGATCGAGAGCCGGGCGCAGATGTCGATGCTGCCGCGGCTCAAGCCCAGGGAGTTCTACGATCTCGTCATCGAGGTGGCGATCGTCCGCCCGGGCCCGATCCAGGGCGGCATGGTGCATCCCTACCTGAAGCGAAGGCTCGGCATCGAGCCGGTCGAAGAGATGCCGCACGACCTGCATGAGGTGCTGAAGCGCACCTATGGCATCCCGCTGTTCCAAGAGCAGGCGATGCAGATCGCGGTCGTCGCCGCCGGCTTCACTCCGGGCGAGGCCGACAGGCTCAGGCGCGCCATGGCGACCTTCCGGCGCAACGGAACAATTCACACGCTGAAGGAGCGGTTCATCTCCGGCATGACCGGGAAGGGCTATGCTGGGGAATTCGCCGAGCGCTGCTTCCGCCAGATCGAGGGCTTTGGCGACTACGGCTTCCCGGAAAGCCACGCGGCGTCGTTCGCGCTGCTGGTCTATGCCTCGTGCTGGATGAAGTGCCACTACCCCGATGTATTCGCGTGCGCACTGCTCAACAGCCAGCCGATGGGATTCTACTCGCCGGCGCAGATCGTGCGCGACGCTATCGAGCACGGGGTCGAGGTGCGCTCGGCCGACGTAAATCTCTCCGATCTGGCGCACCTGCTTGAGCCCGGGCCTCCAGCCCATGAGCGGATCGCCAAGCAGCATAGGGAGATGCAGGGCGATATCCTCTCGACCAATGCCATCCGCCTTGGGTTGAAGCAGGTGGTCGGGCTCAAGGAGGACCACGCCAACCGCATCGTTGCCCGGCGCGGCACCGGCTATGCCTCGATCCGCGACCTCTGGGTGCGTACCAGCGTACCGGTCGCTACGCTCGAAAAGCTGGCCGAGGCCGACGCCTTCGGATCGATGGGGCTCAGCCGCCGCGAGGCGCTGTGGATCGTGCGCGGGCTCAACGGCGTCGCCGGGGCCGAGCAGTTGCCGCTCTTTGCCGAGGCCAAACGCGTTTCCCACCCCGACGACAAAGCGACCGACCTGCCGGTCATGGCGCCGGGCGAATCGGTGGTGCATGACTACCGGACGCTGTCGCTGTCGCTGAAGGGGCACCCGCTCGGGTTCCTGCGGCCCGAGCTCGACCGGCGCGGCACGGTCAAATGTGCCGACCTCATCGACCTGCCTAACGGCCGTATCGTCGAGACTGCCGGCCTCGTCCTGGTGCGGCAGCAGCCGGGGACGGCGAGCGGCGTGATCTTCATGACGCTCGAGGACGAGACAGGGATCGCCAACATCATCGTGTGGAGCAAGACCTTCGACAAGAACCGCCGCGTCGTCCTCGGCTCAAGGCTCCTCGCGGTGCGCGGCCAGCTGCAGCGCGAAGGCCTTGTCACTCATCTCGTCTCGCGCAGCTTCACAGATTTCACCCCGGAGCTCGTGCAACTCGCCCAGGGACACGACCTCGGTGCCGCCGATCGCGACGAGGGCGAACGGCGGCGCCGTGAGATGCTCGAGCGACAGGCGCGGGCGGCGCTGCCTTCCGGACGCAACTTCCACTAGCGGAAGCGTGTTGGACATCCGGAACTGCTGCCTCTTTCACGATGGGTCAGCAGCCCTTATCTTTCCCCGGATCAAAGCAAAGGATGCCAATGTTCGACGCCCTTCGTTCCATCTTCTCGCGGCCCGATGCGACCATGCTCAGCATGGAGCCCAAGCTCGCCGTCGCGGCGCTGCTGGTCCACCTTGCCGCCATCGACGGGCAAGTGTCGGAGGCCGAGCGCCATGCGCTCGAGGGTACGCTCATGGACTATTACGGGCTCAACGAGGCCGAAGTGAAAAAGCTGATCGTCGAGGCAACCAAGCGCGACCAGGAATCGGTCGACTTCTATCGTTTCACCTCGGCGCTCTCCTCGCTCGACAGTTCCGAGAAGATCGAGATCATCCGCATGATGTGGCAGGTGGTCTTTGCCGACGATCGGAACCACGAGCTCGAGGACAACATGGTGTGGCGCATCGCCGAACTGATCGGGGTGTCGTCGCGCGACCGCACGGTGCTGCGCGCCCAGGTGGCGCGGACATAAAGATGGTCGTCATCTCCACGACGCCGACGCTCGAGGGCCGGCCGATCCGCGACTACCTGGGCATCGTCACCGGCGAGGTTATCGTCGGCGCCAACATCTTCCGCGATCTGTTCGCCGGCATCCGCGACATCGTGGGCGGCCGGGCCGGAGCCTATGAAAGCGCGTTGCGCGAGGCGCGCCACACCGCGTTCGAAGATCTGCGCGAGGAAGCAAGGCGCCTTGGCGCCGATGCCGTGGTGGGTGTCGACATCGACTACGAGGTTGTCGGGCAGGGTGGCTCGATGCTGATGGTGTCGGTCTCGGGGACGGCAGTCAGGCTGTAGGGCGTACTGACGCGGTTGGGTCCATCCGCGAACCACCGCACCACCCCCTCCCTCAATCCCTCCCCTCAAGGGGGAGAGAGGCGATGGCAGCAGCATCCCGAGTAGGTGCCGGTGCGGGCCTAGCGCTCCCAGGCCTCGAACTTGCCGACATATTCGGGCTCGTCCTTGTCGCAGTCGAAATCCTTGGCCTTTTCGTCGGCGGCCTTGCGGGCGAGCTCGTTGGCGTCGGGATTGGCGAGGGCATCGACATAGGCGATGTGGCAGGTGGCGCCGGTCGCGACCTTGGTGACCACGAGAACCTGGCCCGCCTTCTCGCTATCCTCACGCTGGGTGAAGAAGCGCAGGATCGTGGCGAAGGGCTTCCAATGGCCCTCGGCGTTGGACACGCGCCACTCGATCTTCTCGCCCAGCCGGTTGAACGGTCCGAGCGTCTGCTCGGCGGCTTTCTCGGTGGTCGAGTGGAGGCCGTAGGAGACGAACATCCTGAGGTCGCCCTCGGTCACCATCACCGGGAATCCCTTCAACCCCTCGCACGCCCACATGGTGCCGAAATCGTCGGATTCTACTACGGTGCACATCGTGTTGAGATCGAGATCGGTGTAGCTCGACTCGATCTGCTGGGCCGATGCGGCTCCCGGCAGAACAAGAGCGACACTAAGCGCACTGGCGAAAATCCGATCGATCACGGCACATTCTCCCTGATACTGCATGGGCTCCCCGCGTACCCATGCCTTGCAATCATGGCCCCTGATGGGCCAAAAGCGCCCCGAACTTCTCCCCTCAAGGCACCTTCCATGAATATCGACGCCATCGAAATCGGCAAGAACCCCCCGGATGACCTCAACGTAATCATCGAGGTGCCCCTGGGCGGCGAGCCGATCAAGTACGAGATCGACAAGGCTTCGGGCGCGCTGTTCGTCGACCGTTTCCTCTATACCCCGATGCGCTACCCCGGGAACTACGGCTTCGTTCCGCACACGCTATGCGGCGACGGCGACCCGCTTGACGTGCTCGTGATGAACTCGCGACCGCTGGTGCCGGGCGCCGTCGTGCGCTGCCGGCCGTTCGGCGTGCTGTTCATGGAAGACGATGGCGGCACGGACGAGAAGATCCTCGCCGTGCCGGTATCGAAGCTCACCAAGATGTACGACGCGATCCACGACATCGGCGACATGCAGCCGATCCAGCTCGAGCGCGTGAAGCACTTCTTTACCCACTACAAGGACCTCGAGCCGGGCAAGTGGGCCAAGATCGAGAAGATCGGCAACGTCGCCGAGGCTCGTACCGTGATCCTCGAGTCGATCGAGCGGGCCAAGGCCTCGAAGTAATCGCCGGGGCGCCCTTGAAACTCGACCGACCCGATCGCATATAGCGATCAACGGTTGGTCGATCGGGCGCTGTTCCCTCCCGGCAGCCAGGTCCCGACCCAACGGAAAGGCGCTCCCCGAAAGGGTTGAGCGCCTTTCTTTTTTCCGGCTAGTGGTGGCGCATGAACGGTCGCATCGTCATCCTCAACGGCGTCCCCCGCGCGGGCAAAAGTTCAATTGCCCGCGCAATCGTCGCCGACATTCCCGGGACCTGGGTGAATCTTGGCGTCGACACCATGGCGGCCGGGTTGCCGGAGGCGCTTCGGCCGGGCATCGGCCTCAGGCCGGGCGGCGAGCGCCCGGACCTCGAGCCAGAGGTGATCCGGCTCTACTCCGAACTCTATGACGACATAGCATCCCGGGCGCGAGCCGGATTCGACGTGGTCGTCGATGTCGGCCATCATGACTGGTATTCGCGACCGCTCGGTATCCTCGAGGCCGCGGCGCAGCGACTCAGCGGGCTCGACGTGCTCTTCGTCGGCGTGCGGTGCCCGATCGAGGTGATCATGGCGCGGCGCAATGCCAATCCGCAGGGCGGCTTTTACGCTGCGGGTGAAGGCGTGCCCGAGCCGGTGGCGCGCTGGCAGGAGGCGGTGCACCAGCCCGGCATCTACGACCTCGAGCTCGATACCAGCGCGATGACGCCGGAAGAGTGCGCCGGGCGGATCGCGGCAGCGCTGACCGATCCACCGCGACCAAGTGCGTTTGAGCGGCTGGCTCACGGATAGCCAGCGTGGGGAACCGATACCCGGGCTTAATAGATGCGCCCGGTCGGGCGGGTGACATCTACCGTTCCGGCCCGTTCGTTGGCGACCATATAGAGCGTCCTGCTATCGCGGCGATCGGGCCTGTTTCGACAGGCGGTCGGAAAAGAATCGGGCGCCGGAGGGGTTTCCGGCGCCCGATGATTCACGTGAAGCGTTGGTTACTAGTGGCCGCCCATGCCCGCCATTTCCGGGTTCGCCGGCGGCTTCTTGACGAAGAAGGCCGCGGCGATGGCGAACAGCGAGATGATGGCACCGCAGAGGAAACCGGTACGGATGCCGGCTGCAAGCGCCTCCACCTGATCGACACCGTTCGCCATGAGCGTGGTGCTCTGAATGGTCATCAGGGCGATGAACAGCGCAACGCCCGCGGCGCCCGCCACCTGCTGAACCGAGCCGAGAATGGCGCTGCCATGCGAATAGAGTGACATGGGGAGCGAGCTCAGCGAGGCGGTGAAGAGCGGTGTGAACATGATCGCCAGCCCGATGCAGAGCGTGACGTGGCCGGCAAGGATCACCCACACCGAGGTGTTCTGGTCGACAAGGGTGAGGCCCCAGAGCACTGCGCTGACGAGGATCGAGCCGGGGACCAGGAGGCGCGTGGTGCCCCACTTGTCATAGAGCCGGCCGACGATCGGGCCGAGGAGGCCCATGGTCAGGCTGCCCGGCAGCAACATCATGCCGATCTGCAGGGGATCGAGCTTGATGACGTTCTGCAGGAACAGCGGCAGCAGGATAATGACGCCGAACAGCGCCATCATGGCGATCCCCATCATCATCACCGACAGCGTGTAGTTGGTGTGGGCAAAGGTCCTGAGGTCGAGGAGCGCGCGATCTTCCTTCTGCAGGGTGAGCTGGCGGAAGACGAAGAGCACCATGGTGACGAGGCCGATGCCGAGCGGAATCCACGGCGACAGGCCGTGTTCTCCGGCGGCCGCTTCGCCGAAGCCCGAGAGGCCATAGACGATGCCGCCGAAGGCGAGCGCCGACAGAATCACCGACAGGATGTCGAGCGGGGTCGAGCGCGGCTCGGAGATGTTCTTCATCTTGGCCGCGCCGAGGGCGAGGGCACCGATCGCGATCGGCAGGACGAGGATGAACATCCAGCGCCAGTCGAAATGGGTGAGGATAAAGCCGCCGATGGTCGGGCCGATGGCGGGCGCCACCGACATGACGATCGAGATGTTGCCCATGGTCTTGCCGCGGGCCTCGGGCGGCACCAGCGTCATTACCGTGGTCATCAGCAGCGGCATCATGATGGCCGTGCCCGTCGCCTGGATGACGCGGCCGAAGACCAGCAGTTCGAGGCCGGGCGAGACGGCGCAGATCAGGGTGCCGACCGAGAAGATCGACATGGCGAGCATGAAGATCGGCCGGGTGTTGATGCGCTGCAGCAGATAGCCGGTGATCGGAATCACCACGGCCATGGTGAGCAGGAACGCCGTGGTGAGCCACTGGGCAGCCGTGGCCGTGACGCCGAGATCGGTCATCAGCGGCTGGATGGCGACGCTCATGATCGTCTCGTTGAGGAAGACGACGAAGGTCGAGACAAGCAGGAGCGCGATGACCAGCCGGTTACGGGCCGCCGTCGAGGCGTCGGCCGGGGCGGCGGTTACAGCAGGCGAAATATCGTCAATGGCTTCGCTGGTCATGGGCGGCCTGCTTTCTGAGCATGATTTTCGATGAGGGGGCGGGTGTATTGCATGGTTAAGATGTGAGCGCCAGTGTCGTGTTGTGCATGGCTTATTTGCACGAGGCCTGTGACAAGAAGTGTCAGCATTTGGAAACTCCGTTCGCCGACAACAAGACGGTTCAGCCGGCGCCAGATCGACACCCAGATCGACACCAGGACACGGAATTAAGTTAAGCGTGGACTTAAGCGTAGGAAGGACGCCCGTCAATGCTAAAGCGATCACTGAAGTGATATCCAGGCGGCGGTCAGGGTGCGTAGATGCTGTTCCAGGCCCGGTAGAGGGTCGAATGCAGCAGCTGGGCCTGCTCGCCGGAGCGGTAGACGACCAGCCCCTTGTCGGGCATCAGGTACAGCACTTGGCCACCTTGGCCCATGAGGTAGGAGAACGGGCCCTGGAGCGGCTGGCCGGCGCGGTCGAGCACGTTCTGGCGGATGTGGTGGCCGTAGTTGTCGTCGCGCCGCTCTGCATAGCCGATGTCGAGACCGAGGAACGCCCGCCAGAGCGCGTCTGGAAGGAAGGGCGCCTCCGGCCTCCCGTTGCCGGCGAGGAACATGCCGATGCGAATCCAGTCGCGCGCGGTGGCGTAGATGCAGCAATAGGCAGAGACGGAGGCATCGGCGGCCGGCTGGCGCCAAAAGGCGCTGCCTGCCCCGGAGGGGCCCCAGATCCTCGTCGTCAGAAGCGTAGCGAGCGGTTCGCCGTAGACGGTCTCCAGCACCTCGCCGAGAAGAGCGGTGTTGATGTTCTGGTAGGAGAACTCCGCCGGCGTCGTGGCAACTTCGGCCACCAGGCCGTTCTCGATCGCGCCCAGCCCGAGGAAGTGCAGGCGCGCCAGCGGCCCGAACGGGTTGGCCGAGGTATCGGTGGTCTTGTCGCCGCTGATCGCGTCGGCCTTGGCCTCGCCGTGGTCGAAGGCAATGCCGCTCCGCATCTCAAGCAGCGAGCGCAGGGTTACGCCGGCGAGCCCGCGGTCGGCGGGCAGAAGCTCACCCAGCGTCTGGTCGAGGCTGGAGATCCGGCCCTCGGCCAGAGCCTTGTAGACGAGGGCGCCGACAAGGGTCTTGGCCATGGAGAAGGAGTTGAAGCGGGTCGCGTCCGAGATGCCCGGCGCGTAGTGCTCGAGCTCCAGCCGACCGTCGCGGGCGACGAGCAGGGCCTTGCCGCCGGTTGCGGCAAAGGCGGCCCCGAGTTCGGGGACGAGCGGACGGGTGGCAGCCTCGGGCGAGAGGCTCAGCCCGGGCGCTTTGTCGTCACCTGCAAGAGGAGCAAAGTGGCCGACTGCCGGCCAGGTCAGCGGCGGCACGCCTTCGGCGATGAGCTGGGGCAGGTAGGGGGCATAGGCCCAGGTTGCCGTGCCGGCACCCACAAGCAGGAACAGCAGTCCCAGCAACAACTTGCGCATGAACTTCCCCAATCCGCAGAGGGCTCGCAGGGCGGCGTGGCCGAAGTTGGGCAGTCGATCAGAGCGGTTTTTCGGCGAGGCCGCGGAAGGCGTCGGGCACATCGCGCGGGGTTTCGAGCATGGCCGAGCCGTAGCCGATGGCCTCGCGGCCAAAGCGATCGCGCACCTTGTCCATGGCGTGGTCGGCCGTGAGGCGTGCGCGACCCCGCTGGCTGCCCGAGCGGCGCGCCTCGTCGGCGAGGCCAAGGGGCAACTCGAGCTGCAGCAGCGGATCGCGGATGAGGTGGGCGACCGAGATGGCGAGGAGCGTGATGGTCCGCTGGTCTGGATGATCGGCGTGGACGACACGCACCAGATCCTCGGCGATCTCGGCGAGGCTGGTGGTCGCGGCGAGCGGCTGGTCGATGGTGAGCGAGCGGGTGACGGCGCTCATGTCGCGGAAGCGGACTCGCACGGTGACGGTGTAGCCGAACCAGGACTTGGCCCGCAGCCGGCCGGCGATGCGATCTGCGAGGTGGCGGAGCGTCGGCCGCCAGATGTGCTCTGCGAACGGCTTGCGCCCCAGCGCCGACTGGGCGCCGGCGGAACGGGCGCGCTGATTGGTGACGATGGCGCGCGGGTCGCGGTTCCAGGCGAGCGCGCTCAGCTTCCCGCCGGCGGCATTGCCGAGCAGGCGCTGCACCCACTCGGTGCGCTTCTCCGCAAGCTGGCCGATGGTCAGGATGCCCTCGTCCTCGAGCTTGCCCTCGGTGACGGGACCCACGCCCCACATCAGCGAGACGGGCAGCGGGTGGAGGAACTCGAGCTCGCGTTCGGGCTCGACGACGGCGAGGCCATCGGGCTTGGCCACCTGCGAGGCGACCTTGGCGAGGTGCTTGGTGCGGGCGACGCCGATCGAGATGGGCAGCCCGAGTTCGGCGCGGACGCGGGCGCGGATGGTGGTCGCGATGGCGGCGGGCGGGCCGAACAGGTGCTCGCAGCCGGCGACATCGGCGAAGGCCTCGTCGATCGAGATGCGCTCGACGAGCGGAGTGAAGTCGTGGAGCACCGCGATCGCGGCATCGCCAAGGCGCTGGTACTCCTCGAAATGGCCGCCGGTGAAGATCAGTTCGGGGCAGAGTTCCTTCGCCGCCCAGCCCGACATGCCGCCATGCACGCCGAAGGCCTTGGCCTCGTATGAGGCGGCGAGCACGACACCGCCGCCGACAGCGATCGGCTTGCCGCGCAGCTCCGGGTTCAGCAGCTGCTCGACCGAGGCGTAGAAGGAATCGAGATCGGCATGGAGGATGGTGGCGCGGTCCATCGGGTTCACCGTGTTGAGAACATATGGTGAACGAACGGCCGATGGAGTCAAGCGGTCCCGCGATTAACTATCGGCACCCGCGAACCCGTGTTTTGCGCTATTGGTGTTCCTATGTTATGGGCCGCGCCTTGTTGCGCCCCAAGGGAACGCCCCTGAGAGAGCCGCCCGCACGATGAGTATCGCCCTCGACCTCGATTACCACGCCCATGCCGACCGTCCGAGTGCCGGACGGGTTTCGCTTGTCGGCCAGACCAAGCCGCAACTGCGCGAGACGCTGATGGGGATCGGGCTCGACGAGCGCGAGGCGCGGATGCGCTCGAGCCAGCTGTGGAACTGGATCTACCACAACGGGGTCACCGACTTTGACCGGATGACCAATATCCAGAAGGGATTCCGCCAGAAGCTGAGCGACACGTTCCTGCTCGACCGGCCCGAGATCGTCACCGAGCAGGTGTCGATCGACGGGACGCGCAAGTGGCTGTTCCGCTTCCGCGACCCCAAGAACCCGCTGCTGCCACCGGTTGACGTCGAGACCGTCTACATCCCCGAGGAAGACCGCGGGACCCTCTGCGTCTCCTCGCAGGTCGGGTGCACGCTCACCTGTTCGTTCTGCCACACGGGCACGCAGAAGCTGGTGCGGAACCTGACGGCGGGCGAGATCCTGGGCCAGGTCCTCATGGCGCGCGAGCGGCTGGGCGACTTTCCGGGCGGCGAGCGGCCGACCGATGGCCTCGTGCCCGCGCCGCGCGGCTCGGGCGGATCGGAAGGCGACAGCCGCGCCATCACCAATATCGTGATGATGGGCATGGGCGAGCCGCTCTACAATTACGAGAACGTCAAGCAGGCCCTGCTGATCGCCTCCGACGAGGCCGGTATCTCGCTGAGCAAGCGCCGCATCACGCTCTCGACCTCGGGCGTCGTGCCCTTCATCGAGCCGACCGGCCGCGACATCGGCGTCATGCTGGCAATCTCGCTGCATGCGGTGCGCGACGATCTGCGGGACATCCTCGTGCCGATCAACAAGAAGTATCCGCTCAAGGAGCTGATCGAGGCCTGCCGGAACTATCCGGGGCTCTCGAATGCCCGGCGGATCACGTTTGAATACGTCATGCTGCGCGACATCAACGACTCCGACGCCGATGCGCGCGAGCTGGTGCGGCTGCTCTCGGGCATTCCCGCCAAGATCAACCTGATCCCGTTCAACCCGTGGCCGGGCACCAATTACGAGTGTTCGACCTCGGCGCGGATCGAGCAGTTCGCCGATATCGTCAACCGCGCGGGCTATGCCTCGCCGGTGCGCACGCCGCGCGGACGCGACATCTTCGCGGCCTGCGGTCAGCTCAAGAGCGCCACCGAGCGGCTCAGCAAGAAGGAGCGCGACGCGCTCACCGCCTGAGGAAAGGCCATGGCGGACGATCCCGTTTGCCCGCTTTGCCAGCGCCCCATTCCGACCGACGCCAAGTCGAGCCGGCACCACCTGACGCCCCGCCTCAAGGGCGGCACGCACCTGGGTACGGTGCTGCTGCACCAGATCTGCCACAGCGCCATCCACGCCCGCTTCTCGGAGGGCGAGCTGGCGCGACGCCTCAACAGCATGGAAGCGCTGCGAGCCGATCCGGAGATCGGGCGCTTCATCGACTGGGTGGCCGACAAGCCGCCCGGTTTCCACGCCCCGACACGGCGCATCCGCGGCGCCAGATAGCGAGCTGCCATGCCTTATCTCACCACGATCGGCTTTGATGCGGACGACACGCTCTGGCACCACGAGAGATACTTCGTCGCCGCCAAGGCGCGCTTCGTCGAACTGCTTGCAGGCTATGGAGAGCCGGAAATGGTGGGTAGCCGGCTGCACGACACCGAGATTGCCAATGTCAGGGACTACGGGTTCGGGGTGAAGAGCTTCACGCTCTCGATGGTCGAGACGGCGGTGTCGCTGACGAAGGGCACGATCTCGGCGGCGGTGATCGGCGAGATCATCGAACTGGGGCGGGCTATGCTCACCCATCCGGTCGATCCGTTCCCGGGGGTGCGGGAGACGCTCGAGACGCTGAAATCCACGCACCGGCTGCTGGTCGTGACCCGCGGCGACCTGTTCGACCAGGAGCGCAAGCTCACTGCATCGGGGCTGCTGCCGTTCTTCGACGAGATCGAGATCGTCTCGGACAAGACGCGCCCGATCTACGAGCGCATCTTCACCCGGCACGGCGACGGGCCGCAGCGCGCCATGATGATCGGCAACTCGATGCGCGCCGACGTGGTGCCGGCCATCGCCGCGGGCGCCTGGGGCGTGCATGTGCCCTCCGAGCTGGTGTGGTCGCTCGACCTTGCGGACGACCCGGCCGACAGCCAGCGTTTCCGCCGCCTGCCGGACGTCGCCGCCGTGCTGCCGCTGGTCGAGGAGATCGGCTGATGGCGATCGCGTACAGGCGCATGGGGCCCGGTGACGAGCTGGTCTTCCTCAACGTCGCCGCCGATGTGTTCGATGAACCCGTCCATGCGCAGCGGCTCGCGGCCTATCTGGTCGAGCCCGGGCACCTGATGATCCTCGCCTTCGACGGCGAGCTGGTGGTCGGGCAGTGTTCTGCCGTGATCCATCGACATCCCGACAAGGTGGACGAGCTCTATGTCGACGAAGTCGGCACCGCCTCGACGCACCTGAGGCAGGGGATTGCCACCCATATGGTGGAGATGATGTTCGACTGGGGCCGGGAGCTCGGCTGCCGCGAGGCGTGGCTGGGGACCGAGCTCGACAATGTCGAGGCCAACGGGCTCTACAACAAGCTCGGGGGTAAGGCCGAGCACATGCACTACTACGAGTTCAAGCTCTAGGCGTTGGCCAGCGGCAGCAGGGCTTCGACCTCCTCGGGCACGTTCTCGCAAAGCCGCGAGGCGGCGAGGACGGGTAGCCAGGCGAGGATATCGGCGGCGCCTATGCCGCTGAGGGCGGCGTAGCGCGCGAGGTAGGCCTCGGCGAAATCTGGCACGTGCGGATAGAGCAGCAGGTAGCTGCGGCAGGCATCGGCGGCGGGCGGGCCGGAGGTGGCATCGGGCCAATCGACGATCATCGCGGCGCCGGGCGAGCCGATGATGTTGAACGGGTGGAAATCGCCGTGGCACAGCCGGTCGCCATCGGGCAGGGCGGCGAGGTCGGCGAGCCGGCGCTGGCGTGCGCCCGCGTCGAGGCGGGGTTCCACGGCGAGGCGGCCCTGAAGCCGCCGCTTCATGGGCGTGAGGCGCACTTCGGTTCGGGCATGCATGGCGAGGTGCATGGCCACCATGGCTTCGAGCGCTTCGGGCGCCGAAGTGGGATCGGCCAGCACGACATCGGCAAGCGGCGCGCCCGGCGCGCGGGACATGACGAGGCCCCAGCGTCCGTCATAGAGGCCGGCCGCGTGGACGGCCGGAGCCGGCAGTGGATGGTCGGCGACGATGGCGAGGATGGCCGCCTCGGCGAAGACGGTCGAACGCGCATGCCGATCCTTGTAGAGCTTGAGGACATGCTCGCCATAGGCATAGGCGTCGGCGACGCGTCCGCCGCCGAGGAGCGGGCCGATCTCCATCATTTGCCGAGCAGCGCCTCGAGCGCCGTGTCGATGGCGGTCTGGCCGCCGATCACCTGATAGACATGGCCGGCCGTCCGCGGTTCTTCCACCACGGCGACGGTCACCGCCGCGACGTCGGCACGGGGGATAGGCCCGATATCGAGTGCCTCTTCGGTCATCGTCACCTTGCCGGTACCGGGCTCGTCGGTGAGCTGACCCGGCTCGATGATGGTCCACTTGAGGCTCGAGCCGGTGATGTGCTTGGCGGCGGCGCGCTTCTGCCGGTAGTAGTCCTTCATCTCTTCGTCCATCGATCGGGTCGAGAGCCCGGTGCTGGCGCCGATCGAGGAGATCGAGACATAGCGCGGAACGCCGGCCTTCTCGGCGGCCCGGACGGTGCGGAGCGTGCCCTTGCGGTCGAGTTCGCTGGTCTCGCCGGCAGCCGACCCCGCGGCGAAGATCACCGCGTCCGAGCCCTTCATCGCGTTGACGATCACGTCGAACTCCGACTTGTCGAGATCGACCAGCTGCACTTCGGCGCCGAGCTTGACGAGGTCGGCCATGTGCCTAGTGCTGCGTATGGTGGCGACGACCGCGTGCTTGTTGCTGAGGAGCTGCTCGACGATGAGCCGGCCGGTGCGGCCCGAGCCGCCGATGACGGTGATACGCATGCGATCTCTCCTCGTTTCATCAAAGCGTGCCGCAGGTTGAGCCATCGGGCAAGTGCGGGCGTATCGCGGCCGGTCAAGGGTGGATAGGCTTCCCGCGGGGAACGGGAGACGATTCGATGAGCGCTGGACGGCAGATCGTGATGCACCACGATGACCTGGGAGCGAGCTGGAGTGCCAACATGGCGTTCCTCGAGCTGTGCGAGCAGGGTGTCGTCACCTGCGGCTCGGTGATGGTGCCCTGTCCATGGTTTCCGCACATGGCAGAGCTGGCACGGGCGAACCCCCAACTCGACATCGGGGTGCACCTGACGTTGACGGCCGAGTTCGACCGCATGCGCTGGCGTCCGATCACGGGCGTGGTCGGCAACGGCATGTGCGACGCCGAGGGATACTTCCCGCGCCGGGTGGCGGACACGCGGCTGGCCGATCCGGCGGCGGTGGAACGAGAATTGCGGGCGCAGGTGGACGGGGCGCTCGAAGCCGGTATCGATGTGACGCATCTCGATGCGCACATGGGTACGGTATGGCTGCCCGAGTTCGTCGAAATCTATGAGCGGCTGGGGGCGGACTACCAGTTGCCGATCTTCCTGCCGGGGCATGGAGACAGCTGGGTGGAGCCGTCAGCGGCGCTGGAGCGGGCGCGAGAACGCGCGGCGGACCGGGGCAACCCCGAGTTCGACGGCGTGCTGTCGACTCCCTTCGGCAATCTCGCCCCGACGGCGACGGACTATCGCGCCATCCTCGCGAGCGCGAAGCCCGGACTCAACTGGGGCGCGTTCCATTTCACCAAGCACGGCGACATCGCGATGATCTCGGATGACGCGCCGACCCGGCTGGGGGAGTACGAGATATTCCGTTCGGGCGCGGTGGAGCAGGCCTATGCCGAGCTCGGGGTCGAACTGGTGGGGATGCGCGGGTTCCGCGAGCGAATGCGGAGGGGCTGAGGCTCCGCCCGAGATGCCGCTCCCACCCCTCGCCGACCCGCTGGCTCAAGCCTTTTCTATCGGCATCAAACCACTCGATCCGAGGCGTTGGGTCGATGTCGATGGTGAAATAGGGGTCTACCTCGCCGAGAAGTCGAGGCTCCTCGCTGAGTATCATGCCGAGGTGTTCGCCGCAGAGGCGGGGACGGAGCCCGCCCAACAGGAGGTGCTGGAGCGGCTGGTGGCGCACCTTCTCGCCGATCACTCAGAAACCTACCGCCGCGAAGGCGAGGCGATCCGGATCCGGCCGACGGGGGCACTGGTTGCCCTCGATGGCGGCCGTCCGGCGCTCGAAACGGCGGCGCTGCTGGTGCAGGAGGACCTGGTGCTGATGCGGCGCGGGCAGGAGGGCTGGCGGCTTGCCGCAGCGGCGCTCTGCTTTCCCTCGGCCTGGCGGCTCGGCGACAAGTTCGGGCGGCCGATGCACGAGGTGCATGCGCCGGTGCCGGGGTTCGGCGCGGGGACGCGGCCGGCGAAACTGATCACCCGGATGTTCGACAATTTGCAGCCCGGCGCGGCGATGATCCGCTGGAACTGGTCGCTGTTCGGCGACGGCGCTCTGTTCCATCCAGAGCCGAGCCATGCGGTGCCGCGATTTGGGACAGAGGGCGAGAGGGCCGTGGTTCGGCTCGAGCGGCAGACGATCACCAAGCTCGGGACAGGCGATGTGCTGTTCACGATCCGGATCTATCTCGAGCCGGTGGATGCATTGGCGCGGCAGGCTGAGGGCCGGGAGGTGGTGGCGGCGCTGGTGCAGCAGCTCGAGGGGCTGACGTTCGAGCAGGCGGAGTACAAGGGGCTCGCGGCGGAGCGCGAGACGCTGGTACGGCGGATTTCGGGGATTGCGGGCTAGCGCCTGCCAGCACGGGGCCAAGCGGTGCGAAGACATTGGAGCGCACGTCACCCTCCCCCCTTTGCGGGGAGGGGACAGGGGTGGGGGGAGAGGCGCACCTCGGAGCTCGAGGCGCACCCCCTCCGAGCTACGCTAGGCGGCAAGCCGCCAAGCTTCGCTTGCCTCCCCCGTCAAGGGGGAGGTGGGGCAGTGGCCGGGCTATTTCATCGTCTCGATGATCCCCTTCGTCACGCTGCCTTCGGCCGGGTAGAGCGGGATCAGGCACGCCTGCAGGGCGTGGTAGATGTCGCCCTTGCCGACGAACAGCGAGTAGGCGGGCTGCATGTCCTCGGTCAGCTGCTCGTGCCAGGCGCCGTTGACGTGGTCGAGGTGGTGGCGGGCGATCACGTCCCAGATGTTGCGGTACCAGGTCTCGTGGAATTCGCTCGGCCGGTGGGCGAGAAGGAAGGCGGCGGCGCCGACACCCTCGGAGACCGGCCACCAGAGCTTGTGGCGCATGTCCGGCTTGTCGGACCAATCGAGGTTGTAGAAGAAGCCGCCGTGCTTTTCGTCCCAGCCGATGGTGACGGATTGGCGGAACAGGGCTTCAGACGCCTCAGGCATCCAGGCGTGCCGCTTGCCGCCGAGCGCCCAGAGCTGGAGCACGAGGCGCGACCACTCGAGCCAGTGGCCCGGAGTGGTGCCGGGCGGGCGGAACATCTGGTCGCCGGTATAGCCCTTGTCGACCTGCCAGTCGGCGTCGAAATGCTCGGCCACGCGAAAACCGTTCTCGCGGGCGAGGCGGTTGATGAGGAGGTCGGCGATCTGCTCGGCCTTGCTCAGGTACTCGCGATTGCCGGTCGCCTCGAAGGCGGCCATCAGCGCCTCGGTGAGGTGCATGTTGGAGTTCTGGCCGTGATAGGGGCTGATCGGCGACCAGTCGGCGTTGAACTCCTCGTCGATGGCGCCATGCCTGGCGTTCCAGAAGCGGGTGTCGATCACTTCGGTGACGTCGGCGATCATCCGGTCGGCGAGCGGGTGGCCGACGAGCTTGGCGCTCGAGGCGGCGAGCAGCACGAAGGCGTGGCCGTAACCTTGCTTGCGGCCGTTGTCCGAAGCGCCATCGTCATCGACAGCCCAGAAATAGCCGCCGCGCTCGGCGTCGCGGTGGTTGTTCCAGAGGTAGTTCATGCCGTGGTCGACGATCGGGTCCGAGCCCGGGCGGCCGAGCAGGCTCGCAATGGCGAAGCAATGCACCATGCGCGCCGTGCCGTGGATGCCGCGTACGGGGTTATCAGGCTTGATCGGAGCGCCGGTGGCGGTGAGCTCGAAGAACCCGCCGGCGGGATTGAAGGCGCGATTGCCGTAGAAGGCGAACAGCGCCTCGGCCTGATCGCGAAGCCACTGGCGGTGATACGGGCGGCTGAGCCAGGGGGTGGTGGGCGATGCAGGCATGTGGGGCTCCTCCATGTGGCTCGTCTCGGCAGTCTCAAGACATGGCTACAGGAGCAAACTGGTATCGCCAAGTCCCACGGCCAGCGCCAAGGTCACCTCGGCAGGCGGCTCAAGGATTGCGTCAAGCAGAGGCCGGGATAGCTCTCGGCCTCTAGACCCGAGGGACTGAAGGTATGGACGGTTGCTAGGCGTTGATCGAGATTTTGACATCTTCCGGTCTGACGCCAAGCGAGAGCGCAAGCAGTCTCTTGGCTTCAGCAATTGTCAGCTTTCCGGGCTCAGCGGGATCAGTCCGTTCAGGAGCATCCTGCCCGGCAGCGCTTGGGCCTCCGTCCGGCACAATGCGATACTTCGCCCACTTGTTCGCGTACCCGTTCGCTCCGGCATCTCCGTTGCTTCCGAAGTATATCACCCACGTTGTGTTCTTAACTGCATTCGGATGTTCCGGCAGATAGTCCCGCTGCGCCTTTCGGAACGCCTCTTCCGCTTCGATGGAAGGGACAAGGTAGGCATCCACGCGTCCCCGGCGCCCCCCGACGGCAAAGATAACATGGCTAGTGTCTCCACCAAAACCTGAGATCTTAGCAGTGTCGGGGTCGCCGCTGCTGGTCTTGACCATGGCGTTCCCGAGGGACGCCGTCTTGACCAGCGCGTCGAAGGTGCTGCCACCCTTCTGAACCTTCATCACCACCCTGTTTCCCTTGCCGATGGGTGTGAGGCTGTAGCCGGCAGCCTCCAAGATTGCATAGGCGGACGAACGGGTCTCTTGAGTCTCACTCATGGTCGCGGTCTCCCTTGCTGTGATCCAGTGATCTGAACGTACACGGCAACAAGCAGGGTGTCAACAAGGTGTTGATACCCTGTCGGGGTGGGGCAGACTTTGCCGAGCCAAAAAAAGGCCCGGGATCGCTCCCGGGCCTTTATCATTCGCTACCGTGTCGGCTGACAGCGGCCTACACCCCGCCGCCACCGAGATGCGCCAGCACTGCGAGCAGCAGTAGCGCGACGATGTTGGTGATCTTGATCATCGGGTTCACGGCGGGACCTGCCGTGTCCTTGTAGGGGTCGCCGACGGTGTCGCCGGTGACGGAGGCCTTGTGGGCGTCCGAGCCCTTGTAGTGCTTGACGCCGTGGCTGTCGGTGAAGCCGTCCTCGAAGCTCTTCTTGGCGTTATCCCAGGCGCCGCCGCCGGCGGTCATGGAGATGGCGACGAAGAGGCCGGTGACGATCACGCCCATCAGCATGGCGCCGAGCGCCGAGAAGGCGGCGGCGTTGCCGGCGATCCAGTAGATCACGGCGAAGACGACGATCGGCGAGAGCACCGGAAGCAGGCTCGGGACGATCATTTCGCGGATGGCGGCCTTGGTCAGCATGTCGACGGCGCGGCCGTAATCCGGCTTGTCCGTCCCCTGCATGATGCCGGGCTTTTCCTTGAACTGCCGGCGGACTTCCACCACGACGGATTGCGCCGCGCGGCCGACGGCGGTCATCGACATGCCGCCGAAGAGGAAGGGCAGCAGGCCACCGAAGAGCAGGCCGACGACGACATAAGGGTCGGCGAGCGAGAAGCTCAGGTTGCCGAGCCCCTGGAAGATCGCCGGGGCGCCTTCCTGGGCCGAGAAGTACTGCAGGTCCTGCGTATAGGCGGCGAACAGCACCAGGGCGCCGAGGCCGGCCGAACCGATGGCATAGCCCTTGGTGACGGCCTTGGTGGTGTTGCCGACGGCGTCGAGCGCGTCGGTGTTGTGGCGCACTTCCTTGTCGAGGCCGGCCATTTCGGCAATGCCGCCGGCATTGTCGGTGACCGGACCAAACGCGTCGAGCGCGACGATCATGCCGGCCAGCGCCAGCATGGTGGTGACGGCAAAGGCGATGCCGAAGAGGCCCGCAAGGTTATAGGTGACGATGATGCCGACGATGATCACTAGCGCCGGCAGGGCGGTCGATTCCAGCGAGACCGCGAGGCCCTGGATGACGTTGGTGCCGTGGCCGGTCACCGAGGCTTCGGCGATCGAGTTGACCGGGCGCTTGTTGGTGCCGGTGTAGTACTCGGTGATGACGATGATCAGCCCGGTGATGACGAGGCCGGCAACGCCGCACCAGAACAGGTTCCACGGCGTGAACTGCTTGCCGCCCTCGAGCCCGAGTTGCACGTCGAGGCCACCGAACACCCAGATGAGGGTCGGGAGCAGCACGATGAGCGACAGGACACCGGTGGCGATGAGGCCCTTGTAGAGGGCGTTCATGATGTTGTTGGAGGCGCCGAGCTTGACGAAGTACGTCCCGATGATCGAGGTGACGACACAGGCGCCGCCGATAGCCAGCGGCAGGACCATGCCGGCGAGCTTGAACGCATCGGGCAGGACGATCGCCGCGAGCACCATGGTGGCGACCGCGGTCACCACGTAGGTCTCGAACAGGTCGGCGGCCATGCCGGCGCAATCGCCGACATTGTCGCCCACGTTGTCGGCGATGGTCGCGGGGTTGCGCGGATCATCCTCGGGGATGCCGGCTTCGACCTTGCCCACCATGTCGCCGCCGACGTCGGCACCCTTGGTGAAGATGCCGCCGCCCAGACGGGCGAAGATCGAGATCAGCGAGGCGCCGAAGCCGAGGGCGACGAGCGAGTCGATGACGGTGCGGCTGGTCGGCTCGAACCCGAACATCTGGGTGAGGATGATGAAGTAGAGCGTGACGCCGAGGAGGCCGAGGCCGGCGACGAGGAGGCCCGTGACCGCACCCGACTTGAAGGCGAGGTCGAGGCCGCCGGCGAGCGACTTGGTCGCCGCCTGCGCCACGCGCACGTTGGCGCGCACCGAGACGTTCATGCCGATGAAGCCGGCGGCGCCGGAGAGGATGGCGCCGATGGCAAAGCCGATGGCGGCGTAGGCTCCAAGCAGGAAGAAGGCGAGGATGAAGATGACCACGCCGACGATGCCGATGGTGGTGTACTGGCGGCGGAGATAGGCGGAGGCGCCTTCACGCACTGCGGCGGAAATCTCCTGCATCCGGGCGGAACCCGCATCGGCCTTCAGGAGGCCTTGCGTCGTGACGACGCCGTAAACGATAGAGAGCAGACCGCAAACCACGATCGCCCATAGCAATGGTGTCATAGATAGTTCCCTCGATGTGACGTCAGCGGGGAACGCTCCGTAGTTGCAGCGGCGAACCGCTCCTCCTCGCCCCCCGAAGATCGCGTGGCAAACTTGTGCCAAATCGTCGCAGACGGCGCAAGGTGCGCCGATTCTCGCTCAGCCGAGCTTTTCGAGGTTGAGAACGAGCGTTTCGGGGTCGCCGGCGATCCGCACGGTTTTCAGGCGCGCCGTTTCGCCCGAAACGAGCGTGATCGCCGATTTCGGAACGCCGAGGGTTTTTGCGAGGAGCACGATCACGGCGGCATTGGCCCTGCCCTTGTCGGGGACGGCGCTGACACGGACGCGGAGCACGGCGGTGCCGTCATCGCGCTGCTCGATGCCCTCGATGCGGTCAGTGGCGGCATTGGGGGTGACGCGCAGGTGGAGGCGCAGGCCGTCGTGCAGGCGTTCGAACGGCGCGGTCACGGGGCCCGGTAGGGATCGGCATGGACGATCGCCATGAGCCGCTCGGGCCGGTCGATGGCGGTGAAGCCATACTGCTCGTAGAGGCCGTGCGCGTCCGCGGTGACGAGCATGAAACGGCGCAGGCCCTGCAGGTCGGGGTGGGCGAGGATGGCCTCGACGAGCGCCTTGCCGAGGCCCTTGCCCTGCTGCGCCGGATCGATGAACACGTCGGCCAGCCAGGCGAAGGTGGCGCCGTCGGTGATGACGCGGGCGAAGCCGGCCTGTCCCTGGGGGCCGTAGAGGCCGAAAGCCAGGGAGCCGGCAATCGAGCGGGCGACGAGATCGCGCGGGATGCCCTGGGCCCAGTAGCTGTCGGCGCTGAGATAGGTGTGCACGTAGTCGATGTCGATCCGGCCGGGATCGGTCGAGATCTCGAACCCGGCCGGCAGCGTGGACATTGTCAGAGCACGCGGCCCACGGCCCAGGAGGCCAGGAGGTTCTGCAGGAAGAAGATGATGACGAAGACGATCAGCGGCGACAGGTCGAGCCCGCCGACGGGCGGGATGACGCGGCGGATCGGCTTCAGGATCGGCTCGGTGATCTGGTTGAGCACGCGCCAGATGCCATCGACGAACTGGTTGCGGGTGTTGATCACGTTGAAGCTGATCAGCCAGCTCATGATGATCATGATCAGAAAGATCCACCAGACGATGTTCAGAATGAAGCTCAGCGTCTGCAGAATGGCAAAAGTCATGGGGCGCCCTCGGGTTCGTCGCCCTATTTAGGGGGCGATGTGCCTAGCGACAAGCCGATGGGCCAGTTTTGTGTTGAGAGACGGTAGCTTGGCGCACTTCAGTTGAGCTGAGAACTGCCGCAACGCGTCAGGTCTTCTCGCTTACGCGGCTCGGGCGCCAGGTGAAGAGGCGGAAGACATAGAGCCCGACCACGGCGGCGAGGACGACCCAGGTCAGCGGATCGATGAAGCTTTCGACCAGGTGGTAGTGCTCGTGCAGCAGGTAGCCGGCGCTGACCAGCACGGTGTTCCAGATCAGCATGCCGATGGCCGAGAACAGCGCGAAGGTGGCGAAGTTCATCTTGGCGAGGCCGGCTGGGACCGAGATCAGCGTGCGCAGGATCGGAAAGAGCCGCCCGACGAGGACGATGGGCCTTCCCCAGCGCTCGAAGATGCGCGCGGCATAGTCGATCTCGTCGGCATTGAAGGCGAACCAGCGCCCGATGCGGTCGGCCAGCCACTTGACCCGCTCGAGCCCGAAGAGGCGTCCGGCGAAGTACCAGGGCAGCATGCCGACCAGCGAGCCGATGGTGGCGGCTAGGATCACGCCGACGAAGCTGAGCTGCCCCTGGCCGGCGGCGAAGCCAGCAAAAGGCACGATCAGCTCGGAGGGAATGGGCGGGAACACCGCTTCGAGCAGCATCAGCAGGGCAATGCCGACATAGCCGAGGTCAGTGATGATCTGGGTGATCCAGGTGGCCAAGCGATACTCCATTGCAGTGGGGCAAGGCCCCCTCACCCGCCGCTATGCGGCGACCTCTCCCCCCAAGGGAGAGGTCGGTCCGTAGGACCGGGTGAGGGGGCCTTCGTTGCCTCAGCTCGCCTTGGCGGCGCGCATCATCTTCTTGCGCTCGTTCGGATCGAGGGCAATCTTGCGCAGGCGGATCGACTTGGGCGTCACCTCGACATACTCGTCGTCGGCGATGTAGCCGAGCGACTGCTCGAGGGTGAGCTTCTTGGGCGGGGTGAGGCGAACCGCTTCATCCTTGCTCGTGGTGCGGATATTGGTCAGCTGCTTGCCCTTGAGCGCGTTGACCTCGAGGTCATTCTCGCGGTTGTGCTCGCCGATGATCATGCCCTCGTAGATGTCGACGCCGCCGTCGATCATGATCGCGCCACGCTCTTCGAGGTTCCACAGCGCGTAGGTCACGGCCTGACCGGTGCCGTTGGAGATCAGCACACCAGTGCGGCGGCCCGGCAGGGCGCCCTTGAACGGCTGGTACTCGTGGAACAGGCGGTTGAAGATGGCCGTGCCGCGGGTGTCCGACAGCAGCTCGGGCTGGTAGCCGATGAGCGAGCGGGTGGGGACGTAGAAGCGCAGGCGCGTCCGGCCGACGCCCGAGGGGCGCATGTCGACGAGGTCGCCCTTACGCTCGGTCAGCTTCTGGACGATGACGCCGGTGTGCTCGTCATCGACGTCGATGATGACTTCCTCGATCGGCTCGAGCTTGACGCCGTTCTCTTCGCGCATGACCACCTTCGGACGGCCGATGGTGAGCTCGAAGCCTTCGCGGCGCATGTTTTCGATCAGCACGGCAAGCTGCAATTCGCCACGGCCAGCGACGTCGAAGGAATCGTTGTCCTCGCCCTCGGTGACGCGGATAGCGACGTTGCCTTCGGCTTCGCGCAGCAGCCGCTCGCGAATGACGCGGGACTGCACCTTGTCGCCTTCACGGCCGGCCAGCGGGCCGTCGTTGATGCGGAAAGTGACCGACAGGGTCGGCGGATCGATCGGCTTACTGGGCAGCGGCTCGCTGACCGAGGGGATGGTCAGGGTGTCGGCGACGGTCGAGGTCTCGAGGCCGGCAATGGCGACGATGTCGCCGGCTTCGGCAACGTCGATCGGGGTGCGCTCGAGGCCGCGGAAAGCCAGGACCTTGGAGACACGGCCCTTCTCCACTTCCTTGCCGTCTCGGCCGAGTGAATGGATGGCGTCGCCGGCCTTGACCGAGCCGGAGAAGATGCGGCCGGTCAGGATGCGGCCGAGGAACGGGTTGCGCTCGATGGTGGTGACCAGCATGCGGAACGGGCCGGCTTCGACCTTGGGCTCCGGCACGTACTCGAGCACCTTGTCGAGCAGCGGGGCGAGGGAATCCTTGGGGCCTTCCGGCTTGTCGGACATCCAGCCGAGCTTGGCGGCGCCGTAGAGCACCGGGAAATCGAGCTGCTCGGGGGTCGCGTCGAGCGCGATGAACAGGTCGAAGATTTCCTCGAGCACTTCGAGGTGGCGCTCGTCCGGACGGTCGATCTTGTTGATCGCGACGATCGGACGGAGACCCTGGGCCAGGGCCTTGCCCAGCACGAACTTGGTCTGCGGCATCGGGCCCTCGGCGGCGTCGACGAGGATCACCACGCCATCGACCATCGACAGGATGCGCTCCACCTCGCCGCCGAAATCGGCGTGGCCGGGAGTGTCGACGATGTTGATGCGCGTATCTTTCCAGACCAGCGAGGTGACCTTGGCCAGAATGGTGATGCCGCGCTCACGTTCGAGATCGTTCGAGTCCATCGCGCGCTCTTCAACGCGCTGGTTGTCGCGGAACGAGCCCGACTGCTTGAGCAGGACGTCGATCATGGTGGTCTTACCGTGGTCAACGTGGGCAATGATTGCGATGTTGCGCAAAGACATGAGGGGCGGGGCCGATCGGATTTTCTGGAGATAGCGCGCCCCTTATCGGACACGAGCCGCATTCTCAAGAAAAATCGCCGAATAGCTGAGTTGCGGAATCTGTCAAGAGCCCGCTTCGGCTTACGCCTTCTTCAGCGATCGCGGCTTGTCGCCCGACTGGTAGAGGCCCAGACCAAAGCCATCCGGATCCAGAAAGTCGGCGCTCCAGCCACCCGGGGCCTCGCTGACCGGGGTGACGATGGTGACGCCCTTTTCGACCAGCCCCGCGACGACGTCGTCGATGCCGCCCTCGGCGATGTCGAAGATCAGGGCCGGGGTGTTGCCGCGCACGCCCTCCATCTCGAAGAATACGAGCTCGAGGCCCTGGTCGAGGGTGCCCTGCAGCCAGAAGGGCTCTGCGCCTTCGAGCCGGTTGAGCTCGATGCCGAGCGTGTCGCGGTAGAAGGCTTCGGTGCGAGCAATATCGGCGACGTAGAAGACGATGCTGGCGCGGTGCGGTTTGGGGATCATGCTGGGCTCCTTTGTTTGCCTGACGACCCTAGTTGCCGCGGTTCGACGGATTGTGAGCGACGGACGACAAAAAGATGCCCGTCGGGATCGTGGCTGGCAAAAATGCCGCCTTCGCGCAGGAGTGCCGGCAACAGCGCGTCGCGGATGCGCCCATAGGCCAGATCGAGGCCGAGCCCGGGGAGGCCCGCGGGCATCTCGATCCCGGCGTTCAGTATCCGTTTCTTGAGCGCGATGACGCGCTGGCGGAGGGCCGCATCGTCGAGGCGCAACAGATAGCCGATCTCGCGCCTAGTGTGTCCCGACAGGGCCAGGGCGGCGACGGCCTTGAGGGCGGGCGGCAGGGTTGCGACAAAATGGAGGGCGGCTTCGCCGGGAGGCGCGGGCGGTGGTGCCGCGAGGTCGTGCCAGGCGGTTTCGCGCTCCCGACGGCGGTGGGCGGAGCGCGCCGCCATGCGGGCCTTGTTGCGCACCACACCCATCAGCCAGCGCCGGTGCTCGGGACGCGAAAGGTCGCCACGGCCGGCGCGCACGGCTTCGATCAGCGCCTCGTGCAGCAGATCCTCGGCATCAGTCGAGCCGCGGCACTGGTAGCGGGCCGAGGCCAGCAGGCTGTCATAGGCGGACTGGTGCATGGCCTCCTCCCATGGGGCACTATTGCCCCGCACGGGGAGGCTGACAAATCACGAGGCGACGCGGAGCTTGGGGCGATCCTGCTCGGCCAGCATCTCCGTGACCTTCTGCGCGCTGACGGGTGGGGAAAAGAGAAAGCCCTGGACCTCGCTGCAGCCATGGTCGCGCACGGCGGCGAGCTGTTCCTCGGTCTCGATACCCTCGGCGGTGGTCGACATGCCGAGCGACTGGCCGAGCCCGATCACCGCCTTGATGATGGCAAGGCTGTCGCCCTTCGACTTCAGGTCGCGCATGAAGGAGCGGTCGATCTTGATCTTGTCGAAGGGGAAGCTGCGCAGGTAGCTCAACGACGAGTAGCCGGTGCCGAAATCGTCCATCGAGATGCGGACGCCCAGGGCGCGCAGGCGATGGAGGGTCTTGAGCGTCGGCTCGTTGTCCGAGAGCAGCAGCGACTCGGTGATCTCGAGTTCCAGCCGGGTGGGCGACAGCCCGCTTTCGCGCAGCGCCGCTTCGACCGTCTCGTAGAGGCGCTTGTTCTTGAACTGGACGGGCGAGAGATTGACCGCGACGCGCACGCCGGCAGGCCAGGTGACCGCGGTACGACAGGCCTCGCGCAGCACCCATTCGCCGATCTGGACGATGAGGCCGGTTTCCTCGGCAACCGGGATGAACTCGGTGGGCGAGACGATGCCGCGATCGGCGGTGTGCCAGCGGAGCAGCGCTTCGAGGCAGGTGATGCGGTTCTCCTTCAAACCGACCAGCGGCTGGAAGACGAGCTTGAGCTCACCCTTGGCAAGCGCGAGGCGCAGGCCGGCCTCGATGGTGCGTCGTTTCTGGATGGCGGCATCCATGCCCGGCTCGAAGAAATGGTAGGTCGAGCGCCCCTCGTTCTTGGCCTTGTAGAGCGCAAGGTCGGCGTTTTTCATCAGCGTCTCGGCCGTCTCGCCGTCCTGCGGGGCCATGGCGATGCCGACCGAGGTGCCGATGACGAGCTGGTGGCCGTCGATCGTGAAGGGGTTCGACATGGCCTTGACGATGCGCTCGGCAATGGCGGCGGCTTCGGCGGGCTGGGAGACGTCGCGCAGGAGGAGCGCGAACTCGTCGCCGCCGAGGCGCGCCAGCACGTCGTTCTCGCGCGTTGCACCCCAGAGGCGTGCCGAAACCTGCTGCAGCAGCTTGTCACCGAGCGAGTGCCCGAGCGTGTCGTTGACCGACTTGAAGTGGTCGAGGTCGATGCAGAGCACCGCGATATGGTCGCCGCGATCGAGGCCCGGCTCGGCGGCTTCCATCTCCTCGAGGAACTGGAGGCGGTTGGGCAGTTGGGTCAGCGCGTCGTGGCGGGCAAGATGGCGGATCCGCTCTTCCTGCTGGCGCTGCTCGGTGATGTCCTCATGCGTGGTGACCCAGCCACCATCCTTCATGGGATGGTGCTGCATCATGATGGTGCGGCCGTTGAGTTCGTGGACGTTCTTGCCGTACTCGCCGCGGGCGATCACCTCGCGCCGCCACTGGATGTACTCCTCGCGGTTGGCGCCGGCCTGCATGCCTTCGTCGAACAGGTGGGCGAGAATGTCGTCGAGCTGCGTGCCAGGCTTCATCAGGTAGTCGGGCAGCCCGTAGATGCGCTGGTAGGGCTGGTTGCAGATCACGAGCCGCCCCTTGGGGTCGTACATGCAGAGGCCCTGGCTGATGTTGTTCACGGCCGCATCGAGCCGGATGTTCTGGCGCTCGAGTTCGCGCTTGCGGCGCTGGATGATCTCGGTGGAAGCGATCTCCTCGGTGACGTCCTCGTGCGTCACCACCCAGCCGAGGCCGGGCGAGTAGACATGCGCCGTCTCGAGCCAGCGATCGCCGGCGACGCGCTCACGCACCTTGGCGCGGGCGCCGGAGCGATTGTTGAGCAGTTCCTGCTTGTAGGCGGCGAGGAACTCGGCCGGCGACTCCTCGGGATGGTTGCCCATCTCGGACGAGAGCTTGACGATCGCTTCGAGCGTCATGCCCTTGCGCACGCGGCGCGAGGGAAAGCCATAGATATCGAGATAGTGCTGATTGAACATCAGCAGCTTGAACTGCGACGACCACACGCAGAAGCCATATGGAATGGACTGCAAGGTCGCATTGAGCAGCAACGCATCGGCCGCCCGCTGATCGGAATCGCCCCGTGCCTTCACTTCTGTTCAGGCCCCTCAAACCCCATAATCCCAAGCGGAGAACGCTAATCAGCGCGAGTTAAGAACGATTTAAGTCGCAGAAATCGATTACATCGGTTGCGCGGGGAGCGGGGGCGCAAATGAAAGGCGCCCGCGCGGGCTGCACGCGGGCGCCCTTCAGGATGTGGGACTCTTGCTTACGTGCTCAGCGCTGCTCAGGCGGGCTTCAGCATCACGTAGTCGGTGAACTGGTAGGGGCCCATCTGCACCGGCACATGCTTTTCGACCTCGAAGCCCTGGGAACGGTAGAATGCGATGGCCGCGGCGTTGCCGTCGTTGACGTAGAGGGCCACCGGCAGCTCGGCGCCGAAATGGGCGCGGGCCGTGGCGATCAGTGCCTTGCCGAGCCCCAGCCCGCGCGTTTCGGCGAGCAGGTAGAGCTTCTTGATCCACACCCGGCCATCGGTGCGGTACGCGGAGGCGAAGCCAACGTCATGCCCGTCGAGCGTGGCGAGCCAGTACTGGTGGCCACGTTCGGCGGTATCGGCCCGTAGGGCGTCGAGCGCGTAGATCTCGGCGAGCATGCCGGGAATGCGGTCGGCCGGCAGGATGCCGGCGAAGGCCTCGGGCCAGATGCGATGGGCGAGGTCGGCGACGCGCGCCAGGTCGTCCTGGTCGATCGGCGTGATCAGCGTGTTGGGCATGCTCCCTTGTCGCCTGCCGGCGATGGGGCTGGCAAGCGGGTGCTGGGCGTGTCAAAGACGACGAGACGCAACCCCTCGGTGTCTTCATGCCCTCCTTCGTCCCCGACCTTGCCGTCATTCTCGGCTTTTCGGTCGCCACCTTCGTCCTGATGATCACGCCCGGCCCCGACATGGCGCTGCAGATGAGCCGTGCGATCAACTACGGACGGGCGCATGGGCTGGCGGCGATGTTCGGGGCGATGACCGGGATCATGGTGCACACCACGCTCGTCGCCTTCGGCATCTCGGTGCTGATCCTCGCCGCGCCGCCGCTGTTCATGGCGCTGAAGATCGGTGGCGCTGTCTACCTGATCTGGCTGGCGTGGCAGGCGATCGCCCATGGTGGCGGGCTGCGGCTCAGCGAGGCGGCGAAGAAGACCCCGACGCTGTGGCAGAGCTATGCGACCGGGCTCGGAATCAATCTCCTCAACCCCAAGGTCGTCCTGTTCTTCGTGACCTTCCTGCCGCAGTTCGTCGAGGCACACGATCCGGCGGCGGCGGGCAAGCTGCTGTTCCTCGGCGCACAGTTCGTGGTGCTGTCGATTCCGCTCGGTGTACTGATCGTCTTCGCTGCCGGCTGGCTCGCCGAAGCGTTCAAGCGCAGCAAGTGGATCGAGCGGGCGCTGAACTGGAGCTTTGCCGCGATCTTCACGGCTTTCGCCGCCACCATCCTCACGGCGCAGGCGCGTCACTAAGTGTCGGACCGGACAACCGATCCGCACTATTTCTGGGAACGCTCCGAATGAACTACTCGCACGCCTTCCATGCCGGGAACTTCGCCGATGTGATGAAGCACATCGTGCTGACGCGGCTTGTCCAGTACCTGCAGAAGAAGGATGCGGCCTTCCGGGTGATCGATACCCATGCGGGGATCGGCAGGTACGACCTCACCGGCGAGATCGCCAAGCGCTCGCCCGAGTGGGTGGACGGGATCGGGCGGCTGCTCAAGACGCCGCTGCCGCAGAAGGCGCAGGCGCTGGCCGAGCCCTATCTCAAGGTGATCGCCGAGATGAACCCGGGTGGCGGGGTCGAGACCTATCCGGGCTCGCCGCTGCTGGTCCGGAAGCTGTTCAGGCCGCAGGACCGGCTATCGGCGCTCGAGCTGCATCCCGAATACGTCAAGCGCCTCGGCGCCCTGTTCGAGGGCGACGTGCAGGTGCGGGTGATCCATCTCGACGGCTGGCTGGCGCTCAACGCGCATGTGCCGCCCAAGGAGAAGCGAGGGCTGGTGCTGGTCGATCCGCCATTCGAGGAGAAGGGTGAGTTCGACCGCATGATCGATGGGCTGGTGAAGGGGCACAGGAAGTTCGCCAACGGCATCTACGCGCTGTGGTACCCGCTCAAGGATACGCGCGCGGTGCACGACTTCATCTCGGGGCTGCATGCGACGGGCATTCCGAAGATGCTGAGGGCCGAGGTCAGCGTCCGCCCGGCGTCGAACCCGCCGCGCCTGCATGGTTCGGGGATGATCCTCGTCAATCCGCCCTTCACGCTCGAGGGCGAGCTGCGCGTGCTGCTACCCGCGCTGGCGCAATTGCTGGGCGACCCCGGGCAGGGGCGGCACAAGCTCGAGTGGATCAGGGGCGAGGCTTGACGGTTTTCGCCGCCGGTCAGCCGGTGCAGCTCTCGATGGCGCGGCTCGCGGCGGTGGCGCCGGAGAGCGAGAAGGTCTGCGTGATGCGGATGCCCTTGTCGCTGGTGCCTTCGACGACCAGGGTCGATCCCGCCCGCAGCGCGCCGGCGAGGTTCTCGCCCTGGCTGGGGTCGAGCAGCCAGGCCGCATCCTTGTCGGTGATCAGTTCGAAGGTCTGGCCCGAGATGCTGATGGTGGCAGGGGTGTCGGGCGCGAAGGTAAAGCCGGCGACGAGGTTCAACTCGTTCCGCACGCCCTCACCGGGGCGATTGGTGAGGTAGAGGAACGCCTCGCTGAAGTCGTCGGGGCTGGGGCTGACCTCAGTAGGCTTGCTCAGCGCGAAGCAGACGGGGCCGGTCGACTCGGTTGCCGAATAGGCGGACCAGTCGCGGTATTCGCCAAGCAGCTGGACCGATTGCGCCAGGGCCGTGGTGGCCAGAGCGGGCAGGGCAATGGCGGCGATAGCGAGGGCGCGGACAGTCATGGATACCGAACGGTCAGGTGGGCGGGCCAGTTGCACGCCCGTCAGGCGCAGGCCTTGGCGATCTCGCCAAGCGCGGCAGTGACGCCCGACAGGTTGTAGTTGTCGGTCATCTTGTTGCCCTTCAGCGAGGTGCCGGTGACAACGAGCTTGGAGCCGGCCTTGAGTGCCTCGACGAAGCCGGGTTCGTCAGCCTCGACGGCGAGCCAGGCGGCCTCGCCCTCGGTGACCATGGGGAAGCTCCGGCCGTCGATCGTGGCGACGACGCCTGCATTTGCGGCGAAGGGATAGCCGACCTGGGTCTGGACCTCGTTCTTGGTGCCGAGGCCCTTCCTGTTGATGATGAGGAAGTGGATCGGGCTGCGCCGCACCGGCGCGCCGTTCACTTCCTTGGGGCTCCAATCCTCGGGCTGGGCCGAGATGTAGCACATGGCGCCGCTCGAATCGGCGCCTGTCCAGGCGGTCCACGCCTTGTAGGTCCCCAACTGCTTGATTTCCTGCGCGGAGACCGGCGCCGCAAGGGTGGCGCACATAGCTGCGGCCGCGAGGCTCGCAAGCGCCAAACGAGATGATGTCATCGCCCGAACATCCTTGTCCGAAGTTGCGCAACCAGCACCTGAGCATCCTGCCACGGTATGGTTACCAAGGTCTCAAACCGGTCGCGCATTTTGAGTTAGAGGCGACCTTAGCGGCAATCATGTCGGCAATTTGACGCCGTCTGTCGCGCGATTTTCTGTTTGGGCCCGCAGGGTAAAAGAAGCGTTAACACCGCCCCCTATGCCGCCAGCGGATAGGCCTGCTCGACGAGGTAGGGGCCGCCGCCGACCGAGTCCTTGGAAGAAAAGAGGACGAAGCGGCGAACGGGGAATTCGAGCGGGGTGAAGCGGCCCGAGAGGGCGATGAAGCGGGCCACTTCCTCGGCCGGGATGCCCCGCAGGCGGGCGAGGGCGACGTGCGGTACGAACTTGCGGCTTTCGGGCGAAAGCCCGCAGCGCTGCAGTACCCGCTCCTGCGCGGCCTGCAGGCGGAGCAGGGCGGCGTTGGACGAGCAGCCGGCAAACAGGGCACGCGGCGTATTGCCGCCGAACGAGCCCAGGTGGTCGAGCCTGATGGAGAAGGACTCGCTGTCGGCCAGGCGGTCGAGCATGTCGCTCACCTCATTGGCGACATGGTGGTCGACATCGCCGATGAAGCGCAGGGTGATGTGGTAGTTTTCGGGGTCGATCCAGCGGGCGCCAGCGAGGCCGCCGCGCTTGAGAGAGAGGGCCAGGCCGATTTCGGGGGGCACCTCTATTCCGGTAAAGAGCCTGGGCATCCGACCCTCCCTTTGCCGCCACGTGGCCATGATTCGGCCTCGCTGTCCCTTTGACCGTACGGTCTGGACCGGAGCAGGGCAAGCGAGGTGACACATCTTCGTCATTGGGTGCTGCCCCATGAGGCGAAAAGCCCGGGCTAACCCGTTGGCGTGCTGCGACATTGCGAATCGGCCAAGGGAAGCGCAGCGTCTTGTATTCGACGTCGGCAGACCTCATATTGCTGTACCGACGGCAAGGGCTCGGAGGAGCGCCCCGTCACTGTCGCCAGGAAAGGAATTTATTCGTCATGGCTGAATTCGACCGTCCGACTATCGCCGCCCAGCGGGCCGGGACCGCCGCGGCCATCGATGAGGGCCTGCGCAGCTATATGCTGAAGGTCTACAACTACATGGGCATCGGTCTCGTGGTGACCGGCCTTGTTTCCTATTTCAGCGCTCAGGCCGCTGTGGGCGCCGACGGTCAGATGACCGCCTGGGGCTCGCTGATCTTCCAGAGCCCGCTGATGTGGGTGATCGCCTTCGCTCCGCTGGCCTTCGTGCTGGTGCTGAGCTTCGGCATCAACAAACTCTCCGGTGCCACCGCACAGCTCCTGTTCTGGGTGTTCGCGGCCGTCATGGGCCTGAGCCTCAGCTCGATCTTCATGGTCTATACCGACGCCTCGATCGCCAAGGTGTTCTTCATCTCGGCTGCCACGTTCGGTGCGATGAGCCTCTACGGCTACACCACCAAGCGTGACCTCACGGGCATCGGCAACTTCCTGATCATGGGCCTGATCGGCCTGATCATTGCCTCGATCGTGAACATCTTCCTTGCTTCGAGCATGCTCGAATTCGCGATCTCGGCGATCGGCGTGCTGATCTTCGTGGGCCTCACCGCCTACGACACGCAGAAGATCAAGGAGAGCTACGACGAGGGTCTGGGCTCCGAGGTGCTGCACAAGTCCGCCGTAATGGGCGCGCTGTCGCTCTACCTCGACTTCATCAACCTGTTCCTGATGCTGCTCCGCCTGTTCGGTAACAGGGAATAATCCCAGCAATCAGCAAGTCTGATTGGCAGTTCGGGGGGCCGCGATCTAAACAGATCGCGGCCCCTTCGTTTTGCATGAGCGCCTGATGAGCGACGTCACCTTCCGCCCCTTCACCTGGTCCGACGTGCCTGCCCTCACCGAGATCTACCGGCACTATGTCGATGAGACGGTGATCACCTTCGAGACCGAGGCGCCGGGCGAGGCCGCGATGGCGGAGCGCTTCGGCAAGCTGCTCGATCTCGGGCATCCGCTGATCATCGCCGAGTGCGGGGGACGGGCCATCGGCTATGCCTATGCCTCGTTCTACCGGCCGCGGGCGGCCTACCGGTTCACCTGCGAGGATTCGATCTACCTGGCCAAGGACGCGGTGGGTAAGGGGATCGGCGGACGGCTGCTCGACGAACTGATGGCCCAGTGCCGGGTCGCCGGGTTCAAGCAGATGATCGCGGTGATCACGGCGGAGCGGGCCAACTCGGTGCGCCTGCACGAAAAGGCGGGCTTCCGGCACGTGGGGCGCTACGAGGCGGTGGGGTACAAGTTCGACCGCTGGCTAGACATCGTGCACCTGCAGAAGGCGCTGTAGCGCCCTCGGGTCAGCTAGCCAGCCGCTTGTGCATCGGATAGCCGGCGACCAGCCGCCCCGACAGGGATCCATCTACGTCGACCCATCCGGCGGTGCGATAGAACTCCCGTGCCGTGGCAGAGGAGAACAGTTTGCCGTGCACGACGCCGCTGTCTTGCATGATCGCTTCCATCGCCGCGAGCAGGGCGCGGCTGACGCCCATGAAGCGATGCGTTGGTGCAACGTAGTTCAGGCCGATCTCGTCGGTGCCGTTGAGGCAACCGACGGCGGCGATCTCGTCATCGCGCTCGGCGACAAACAGACGGACGTTCGGGTTGTCGAACATCTTCAGCACCGTCGCGGGCGTCTTGTTGGCGGTCCAAGCAGCAATCGCCTCGGCATTGTTCCTGTGGTCTTCGAGACAAAGTCGGGTGATCGAGTCGATCAGTACCGCGCTCATCGCCGCGGCATCCGCCGGCGTGGCCGAGCGGATGGCGATCACTTGACGACGGCCAGCTCCAGCACGCGAAGAACGTTGGCAAGGTCGTGGCCGCGCTTGAGGACGCGGCCTTCCTGGCTCAGCACCATGTACTGGCCCTGCTTCAGGCGGAGCTTGGGGTTCTTCTCGACGACGTAAAGGGGGCGCTCGGAGGCGCGCTTGTAGATAGAGAACAGGGCCCTGTCGCGCAGGAAATCGAGGGCATAGTCCCGCCACTCGCCCTCGGCGACCTTGCGGCCATAGAGGTTGAGGATGGTCTGCAGTTCCCTGCGGTCGAAGGCGATCGCCGGAACGAAGCGGCCCTGATGGCTCGTCTGGGAGGGGCTCACGACCGGCTGGAAGTCGATCAGGAGCCCAGACCCTATCTCGTCGGATTGATCCGCCATTGTCCTTTCCCCGTCACGTGCCTGTCATGATCGCGTCTATCGCAACGCTTGGCAAGCCAAACGGCTACCTCCAAGGGCGGTGGTCGGAGGCGCAGCGCAGAATCCGCATTTCCGTCACATTCCCTCCCACATGGCGCCAGATTGGACCGGCACCGTACAGACATTGCCTCCAGTGGCCGGCATCCGGGCTGACCGAGCCCCCAAACCACGATGCTCGAATGCCGGCCGCCTCTTACATGCACCAGTCATTCTGTCCTCCCGTCTGCGCAAGCTGACAGGAGTTTTGTTTTGAGCGGAGCTGGTTTGCCTCAGCGGGTGAAGCTGGCGGCGCCGAGGATGGGGCCGGGCAGGCCGTTGCGGTCTTCCTGCACAAGGACGGCCGCGCCATTCGCGTTGCCGGTCAGGACCTCGGCGAGCGGCAGCGTCAGGTTGGCGCCGGTCTTGGGGTCCCACATGCCCAGCACCTGGCGGCCGGTGACGATCTGCGTGTAGACGACCTGCTTGCCTTCATTCTCGCCGCGCTCGATGGTCACGTCGGCGCTATCGATGTAGGTCACGAGCCAGATCATGGCGCCGGGCAGGCCGTCCTTGCCGTCAACGCTGATCTTGAGCATGTCGTCGGGGGCTTCGCTGAGCGAGACGGCCAAGGGTAGTGCCGCGCCGGTCAGCGCGACATTAACCGCCTCCCGCTTGCCGCCGACAAGACCGCCCTTGCCGTTGACCACGAGCTGCGGCGTGAAGATGCGGCCCGAACCCCAGCTCTCGGCATAGTCGCGCTGGTGGTCGGAATTCTCCTTGGTGCCGAAGGTGTCTTCCCAGCCGATATAGTCCCAGTAGTCCACATGGTAGGCGAGCGTGACCACGTCGGGGCGCCTGCTCATTTCGGCGAGCATGGCATCGGCCTTGGGGCACGAGGAACAGCCCTGCGAGGTGAAGAGCTCGAGCACGGCCTTGGGCGCAACCTTCAGCTCGCCGGCAGAGGCCGGGGCCACGAAGCTGAGCAAAGTCACGGCCGCCGCAGTGATCAATCGGAAAAGCATGGCGACGTTTGTAGGCACGCCGCCAATCGCGCGCGAGTAAAATCGGCGCGAGAACCCGTGATGGGGGAAAACCCGGGATTCCGGGCACTGGGCGCGCCCACCGGGGTCCGCGCGGAAGGGCACGGGCGGCCCGTCAAGGAGCCGCCCGCGCAGTCGATTGCTATCAGGCCGCAACGAGGTTGCGGAGCACGTAGTGCAGGATGCCGCCGTGCTTGTAGTAGTCGAGCTCGTTGACCGTATCGATGCGGCAGCGGGTCGAAATCTCCTCGACACGGCCGTCGGCGCGAACGATCTTGACCTTGACGCTGGCGCGCGGGGCGAGCTCGCCGAGGTTCTCGATCGAGACCGTCTCGCTGCCGTCGAGCTTCAGGGTCTGCCAGCTCTCGCCGTCGGCAAACTGCAGCGGCAGGACGCCCATGCCGATGAGGTTGGAGCGGTGGATGCGCTCGAAGCTCTGGGCGATCACGGCGCGCACGCCGAGCAGGCGCGTGCCCTTGGCGGCCCAGTCACGCGACGAGCCGGTGCCATATTCCTTGCCGGCGAAGATCACCAGCGGGGTGCCCGACTTCTGGTAGGCCATGGCGGCGTCGTAGATCGGCACGACTTCGCCGTTCGGCCCCTTGGTGAAGCCACCTTCGACGCCCGGGAGCATCTGGTTCTTGATGCGGATGTTGGCAAAGGTGCCGCGCATCATGACTTCGTGGTTGCCGCGGCGGGCGCCGTAGGAGTTGAAGTCCTTGGGCGCGACCTGACGATCGACCAGGTACTTGCCGGCCGGGGTCGTCGGCTTGAACGAGCCGGCGGGCGAGATGTGGTCGGTGGTGATCGAGTCGAGGAAGAGCGACAGGACGCGCGCCTCGACGATGTCGGTAACCGGCGCCGGCTCCATGGTCAGGCCCTCGAAGTAGGGCGGGTTCTGCACATAGGTGGAGCTCGAGTTCCAGCGATAGGTTTCGCCGCCCTCGACCGAGATGGCCTGCCAGTTCTCGTCGCCCTTGAAGACGTCCGAGTAGCGGCCGAGGAACATCTTGGGCGTGATCACCGTACGGACCACGTCGGCGATCTCCTGGTTGGTCGGCCAGATGTCCTTGAGGTAGACGGGCTTGCCATCCGAGCCTGTGCCGAGCGGGTCGGTGGTCAGGTTGACATGCATCGATCCGGCGATGGCGTAGGCCACGACCAGCGGCGGAGAGGCCAGGTAGTTGGCGCGCACGTCGGGGTTCACCCGGCCCTCGAAGTTGCGGTTACCCGACAGCACCGAGGCGGCGACGAGGTCGTTGGCGTTGATGCACTCGGAAATCGCTTCCGGCAACGGGCCCGAGTTGCCGATGCAGGTGGTGCAGCCATAGCCGACGAGGTTGAAGCCGAGCGCGTCGAGATCGGCCGAGAGACCGGCGGCATTGAGGTAGTCGGTGACCACCTGCGAACCGGGAGCGAGCGAGGTCTTGACCCAGGGCTTGGAGTTCAGGCCCTTGGCGCGGGCCTTGCGGGCGACAAGGCCGGCCGCGATCAGCACGTTGGGGTTCGAGGTGTTGGTGCACGAGGTGATGGCGGCGATCACGACATGGCCGTCCTGGAGGCCGTAGCTGGACCCCTTGACCGGGAAGGCGGCCTCTTCGGGAATATCGTCGACGCCGGTGGCGCCCTCATCAACGTAGCGGCTCTCCGCCTTCGATTCGGGCAGTTCCGTGCGTTCCTTGCGACCGCCGGCGAGGTCCTTCATCGCCTCTGCGAACTTCGGCGCGGCATCGACCAGCGCGACGCGGTCCTGCGGGCGCTTCGGGCCGGAGAGCGAGGGGACGACCGTGGTGAGGTCGAGCTCGAGCGTATCGGTGAAGAGCGGGTCGGGAGAGGACGTGGTGCGGTACATGCCCTGGGCCTCGGAATAGGCCTTCACCAGCGCGACGCGGTCGGCGTCGCGGCCTGAGGTCTCGAGGTAGGTGAGGGTGTCGCTGTCGACCGGGAAGAAGCCGCAGGTGGCGCCGTATTCGGGGGCCATGTTGGCGATGGTCGCCTGGTCCTCGAGGCTCAGGTAGTCGAGGCCCGGGCCGTAGAATTCGACGAACTTGCCGACCACGCCCTTCTTGCGCAGCATCTCGGTGACGGTGAGCACGAGGTCGGTGGCGGTGATGCCCTCGTTGATCTTGCCGGTCAGCTTGAAGCCGATGACTTCGGGGATCAGCATGGTGATGGGCTGGCCGAGCATGGCAGCCTCGGCCTCGATGCCGCCCACGCCCCAGCCGAGCACGGCGAGGCCGTTGACCATGGTGGTGTGGCTGTCGGTGCCGACGAGGGTGTCGGGGTAGGCGTAGGTTTCGCCGGTGACTTCGTCCTGGCGGGTCCAGACGGTCTGGGCCAGGTATTCGAGGTTCACCTGGTGGCAGATGCCGGTGCCGGGCGGCACGACGCGGAAGTTGTCGAAGGCTTTCTGGCCCCAGCGCAGGAACTCGTAGCGCTCGCCGTTGCGCTCGTACTCGAGCTCGACGTTCTGCAGGAACGAAAGCGGGGTGCCGAAGCTGTCGACCATCACCGAGTGATCGATGACGAGATCGACCGGCACCAGCGGATTGATCTTCTGGGGATCGGCGCCGAGCTTGGCAGTGGCATCGCGCATCGCGGCGAGATCGACCACGGCGGGAACGCCGGTGAAGTCCTGCATCAGCACGCGCGCCGGGCGGTAGCTGATCTCATGCTCGGAAACGCGGGTGCGCAGCCAGTCGGCGACGGCCTCGATATCGGCGCGGGTGACGGTGACGCCATCCTCGAAGCGCAGCAGGTTCTCGAGCACCACCTTCATGGAGTGCGGCAGCTGCGAAACGCCCTTGAGTCCGTTCTTCTCGGCCAGCGGAATCGAGAAGTAGGCGTAGGTCTTGTCCCCGACTGTGATCGTGGTTCTGGACTTGAAGCTGTCGAGGGATTTGGAGGTCACGGTGTCGCCTTCACGCGCTGGTGTTGCAAGGCGCCGCCTGGTCCTGACGCGAGACCCGTGAAAGGCCCGTGGGACAAGGGGCAAAAGGTCGGTTGACTGGAAGGATTCCAATCTAGGGCTGGCTTATAGAGAAACTAAATGACGCTTGCCAGTACCGTCGTGGGTTCATTAGGCATGGCGGCCATGAACCTGCCACAGCGCGCGCCCGGGGCCCTTGTGCCCACGCATGTGACGGCGCGCGGACTCACGGTCACGCGCGGCGGCGAACGGCTGTTGTTCCGGGATCTGTCGTTCGAGGTCCCCCCGGGCGGCGTCCTGCTCCTGCGCGGGCCCAACGGGGTGGGCAAGTCGACATTGCTGATGGCGCTTGCCGGTATCGTGCGGCCCGACACCGGCACGATCGAGGGCATCGCGCGCGACGGGGTGCATATCGTCAACTACCAGAGCGGGCTGAAGCCGCGCCTGACGGTGGCCGAGAATCTCGAGTTCTGGCGGGCCGTGAACGGGCCGTCCGGGCTGCCGGTCGCGGCCGCGCTCGAGCAGGTGGGTATCGGCAAGCTCGCCGAACTCGAGGCGGGGTATCTTTCGTCGGGGCAATTGCGGCGGCTGGCGCTGGGGCGCCTGCTGGTGTCGGTGCGGCCGGTGTGGCTGCTCGACGAGCCGAGCGCTGCGCTGGACGCTGCCGGCGAGACGCTGCTTGCCCTCCTGATCGACGCGCACCGCGCGGCGGGCGGGGTGGCGATCATCGCGACCCATCACGACCTGCTGCTCGGGGACGAGGCGACGATCGAGACGCTGCTTCTTGGAGAGGCGGCATGAAGGCGTTCCAGGCGTTGATCAGCCGCGACCTCAAGCTCGCCTTCCGCGCCGGCGGCGAGGCGATGACGCTGGTGCTGTTCTTCATCATGGTAGGCGTGATCGTACCCTTCGCCATCGGTCCCGACCGGCCGCAGCTCACGCGGCTGGCTCCGGGGATCGTGTGGATCGCGGCGTTCCTGTCGATGCTGCTCGGGCTCGACCGGCTGTTCCGCAGCGACGACGAGGACGGCTCGCTCGTGCTGCTGCGCCATTCGGTGCTGCCGCTCGAAGCGGTCGTTGCCGCAAAAGTGATTGCGCATTGGCTGGTGACGGCGCTGCCGCTGCTGTTCGCAACGCCGGTGCTGGCGCTCCTGCTCTCGATGTCATGGGAGCAGTGGGGGCGGACGGTGCTCGCCCTTCTCATCGGCACGCCGGCGCTGGTCAGCTTCGGCGCGCTGGGGGCGGCGGTGACGGTGGGACTGCGGCGGGGGGGACTGATCGCGCCGGTGCTGATCCTGCCGCTCTGCATCCCGATCATGATCTTCGGCGTCGGCATGCTGGACCCCATGGCCGGAGGCGGCGCGACATTGTTCCTCATTGCCTTGAGCCTCGTCGTCACGGCCTTCTCCCCGCTGGCCGCGGCGCTTGCCTTGCGCGCGGCCGGGGAATAGAGCGAGACCCATGTCCGTCGACACTGTCAAACAGCCCAACTGGTTCAGCCGCCTGGCACATCCGGGCCAGTTCCTCAACTGGACGCGCCATGTCGTCTGGCCGCTGGCCGGAGCGACGGTCGTCGCCTTCGTCGTGGGGCTGTGGTTCGCCTTCCTAAACTCGCCCGAGGACTACCAGATGGGCGACATGGTGCGCGTCATGTACGTGCACGTGCCCAACGCCTGGCTGAGCCAGGCGGTCTATGGCGTGATGTTCTGCGCCGCCCTGGGAACGCTCGTCTGGCGTCATCCGCTGGCGGACGTCGCCAACAAGGCGGCGGCGCCGCTCGGTGCAGTGTTCACGACCCTCGCGCTCTATACCGGCGCCCTGTGGGGCCGGCCGACCTGGGGCACGTTCTGGGAGTGGGATGGGCGCATGACCTCGACGCTCGTGCTGCTGCTCATCTATCTCGGCATCATCGCGCTGTGGCGCGCCTTCGACGACCAGCTCAAGGCCGGCCGCATCGTTGCCATCGTGACGCTGGTGGGCGCCCTGAACATCCCGATCATCAAGTTCTCCGTCGACTGGTGGAATACGCTGCACCAGCCGGCAAGCGTGTTCACGGCCGAAGGCCCGCGCATGCCGGCATCGATCCTCACGCCGCTGCTGGCGATGATGCTGGCCTTCACGCTGCTCTTTGCGCTGCTGCAGATCGTTCGCATGCGGACCGAAATCCTCAGGCGCCGGGCCGATTCGCTCAGCCGGCAGGCCGCGCTCCAGGGAGGCGCCAAGTGATCGGTGACGGGATGCATGTCGAATTCATCGCCTGGGCCTATGCCGGGGTGGCGCTGCTCACCTTCGGGCTCATCGGCTATGTCGTATGGGAAGCCCGGCGTGTGAAAGAGAGGCTCGCGGCCCTCGACAAGGCCGGTATCCGTCGCCGCTCTGCAGAGACCAACAGTTGAAGCGCATCCTGCTCGCCGTCCTGCCGCTCGTCCTCCTCGTCGGGCTGGTTGCCATATTCGCGCTCAACATGAACCGCGATCCCAGCCTCGTGCGCTCGGTGCTGATCAACAAGCCGGCACCGGAGTTCGCGCTCGCCGCCGTGCCCGGAACGGGGGTCGAGGGCTTCGATACGGCGGCGCTCAAGGGCGGGGTGACGGTGGTCAACGTCTTTGCCAGCTGGTGCATTCCCTGTCGCGACGAGCATCCGCTGCTCGAGAAGCTGCGCGCCGAAACGGGCGTCCGCATCTTCGGAATCAACCAGCGAGACGCGCCGGAGAACGCCACGAAGTTCCTCAATGAGCTGGGCAACCCCTATGCGCGGATCGGCGGCGATAGCGACAACCGCGTCTCCATCGACTGGGGCGTCTACGGCGTGCCGGAAACGTTCGTCGTCAATGCTGAAGGCGTCATCACCTTCAAGCATGTGGGGCCGATCTCGGAGGAGACGCTCCGGCGCGACGTGATCCCGGCGATCGAAAAGGCACGCGCCGGCTGACGGAACCCGCCGAGCCGGGCCGCCATTCTTCTCCTCGAAGCCGCAAGCCATGCGGCGGCATAATGGAGAGGACCAGATGCAAACCGGCAGCACACTGCGTTTCGTCGAGCAAGGCATGAAGGTGTTCGATCGCGAGCACCACGAGATCGGCAAGGTCGAGTTCGTGCGCTTCGGCGACGATGACCCGGACACGCCCGAAGTCGAGGCGAGCGGGCTCAGCGACCTGCGCGATCGCGAAAGCTCGTTCATCGACGATATCGCCAGGGCCTTCCATCCCGACGATATGCCCGAGGAGATTCGCGAGCGCCTGCTGCACCAGGGGTTCGTCCGCATCGACGCCAACGGGCTGTTCGCAGCGGACCGCTACATCACCCCCGAGCAGATCGCTTCCGTATCGGATGACGGCCTGACGCTGAACGTCACCAAGGACGAACTGATCAAGCGGCACTAGCGCTCATGGGTGGGGCCGGCAAGCCGGCCCCGATTCATGTCAGGGCAGGGGATCCATCGGAGGGATGGGATCGATGGGCGCGTCCGGATCGGGCGCATACTTGGTAAGCAGCGGCAGCTGCAGCATCGAGAACACGATGGTGACGGGCATGATGCCCCACACCTTGAACGCCACCCAGAAATCGGTGTCGAACAGGCGCCACACCACCTCGTTGGCCACCGCGAGGAAGATGAAGAACAGGCCCCAGTTGATGGTCAGCGCCCGCCAGCCCTCGGGCTTGAGCTTGTAGACCTCGCCGAAGACATACTTGAGCAGCGACTGGCCGAAGAACAGCCCGCCCAGCAGCGTCAAGCCGAAGAGCGAGTTGACGATGGTCGGCTTCATCTTGATGAAGGTGTCGTCCTTGAGGACGAGCGTCAGCGTGCCGAAGATCAGGACGACGACGCCCGTCACCAGCGGCATGACGGCGATCTTCCTGAGCAGCACCCAGCTCAGCACCAGAGAGACGACCATGGCGCCCATGAACCAGGCGGTGGCCGTGAAAATGTCGTAGTTGGCGTTCGTGAAGAAGAAGATCAGCAACGGGCCGAGCTCGAGCCCGATCTTGATGATCTGCGGTTTCAGCTCCGTCCAGTTGATCTCTTCAGGCTTGGTCTGTTCGGTCATTCAGCGGTCCTTGCGATCGCGGCGGCGAAATCGCGCGCGGCGAACGGTTCCAGATTGTCGACGCCTTCCCCGACGCCGATGAAGTGCACGGGGAGGCCGAACTTCTTGGCGATGGCGACGAGGATGCCGCCGCGCGCGGTGCCGTCGAGCTTGGTCATGACCAGCCCGGTGACGCCGGCACGCTTACCGAAGATTTCGACCTGATTTAGGGCATTCTGCCCGGTCGTGGCATCGAGCGTCAGCAGGGTGGCATGCGGGGCCGAAGGGTCGACCTTCTTGATGACGCGGATGATCTTTTCGAGTTCGCCCATCAGCTCGTCGCGGTTCTGCAGGCGCCCGGCGGTGTCGATGAGGAGAACGTCGGTGCCCTCGGCCCTGGCGCGCTCGACTGCCTCGTAGGCGAGGCCCGAGGCATCGGAGCCGGCGGGCTTCTTGATCACGGGCGCACCGGTGCGGTCGCCCCAGACCTGCAGCTGCTCTATCGCGGCAGCGCGAAAAGTGTCGCCGGCGGCGAGCATCACCGACTTGCCCTCGCTGCGGAACAGGCTCGCGAGCTTGCCGATGGTGGTGGTCTTGCCGGTGCCGTTCACGCCGACCATCAGGATGACGTAGGGCTTGTGGTTGACGTCGATGCGCAGCGGCTGTGCGACGGGATCGAGCACGTTGACGATCTCGGTGGCGAGGACGTCGCGGACTTCCTCCGACGTGATATCGCGGTCGAAGCGGTCGCGGCGCAGGGCGTCGGTGACCGCGGTCGCCATGTCGACGCCGAAATCGGCCTGGATCAGGATGTCCTCGAGGTCATCGAGCATTGCCTGATCGAGCTTGCGCTTGGTGAAGACGGCAGCGATCGAGCCAGTCAGCTGGTCCGAGGAGCGCTTGAGGCCGGAAGCAAGGCGCTGCAGCCAGCCCTGCTTCTTGCCCTGAGCGGGCGATACGGGAACCGCCGGAACGGGCTCGGGTTCAGGAGCGGCTTGTTCCTCGACCTTCTCGATATAGGCCGGGGTCGCTTCGGGTGGGCCGGCGGGCGGCTCGCCCGGCGGACGGGGTGTGTGCCGCTCGATGGTCATGCCCTCTTCGTGCATGGCCTCTTCGAGCGCGATTTCCTGATCGGGCGGCAGGACGAGCGGGGCCGCTTCGACCACCTCGTCGAGGATGATGTCGGCGACGAACTCTTCATCGACCGTCGGCTCCCGCGGCGCTTCCGGCTCTGCCGGGGCTGCCAGCTCGCCGGGGCCGTTCGGCTCGATGAGCATGCCGGCCTCGTGCATGGCCTCCTCGAGCGCGATCTCCTGGTCGGGCGGGAGGACGAGGGGGGCGGCTTCGACGACGTCGTCGAGGACGATGTCGGCGGGGAGCTCTTCCTCGACCGTGGGCTCGTCGGCGGTTTCGGGCGCCGGAGCAGGCTTGTCGCCGCCGCCGAACAGGCGCTGGAAGAAGCCTTTTTTCTTTTCCTCAGCCATCAGGCAGCGGTCCTCAGTGCTTCGCCGACAAGGTTGCCGTTCTCGAAATGGGTAATGCGGGCTGACACAATCTCACCCTGCAGATGACCCGGTACTGACACCGGGATGAACTGTTCCTGACGCCCGATCCCATCCTGCTCGACCAGGACGCTCTCGACCTGCCCGATGCGTGTGGCGGCGAGCTTTTCGTACTGGGTCTCACCCAAAGCGCGCAGGCGGGCGGCACGTTCCTTCGCCACCCGCTTGTCCACCTGCGGCATGCGCGCAGCCGGGGTGCCGGGACGGGGCGAGTAGGGGAAGACGTGCAGATAGGTGAGGTCGGCCTCGGTGACGAAGCTCAGCGAGTTCTCGAACATCTCGTCGGTCTCGGTGGGGAAGCCGGCGATGATGTCGGCGCCGAAGACGATGTCGGGGCGGAGCGAACGGAGCTTGCTCACCACCTCGAGCGCGTCGGCGCGCGAGTGGCGGCGCTTCATGCGCTTGAGGATCATGTCGTCGCCCGACTGCAGCGAGAGGTGGAGGTGCGGCATCAGGCGCGGGTCGGATGCTATGGCGTCATAGAAGGCCGGGTCGGCCTCGATCGAATCGATCGACGAGATACGGAGCCGCGGCAGGTCGGGCACGTGGCGGAGGATCTGCTGGGTCAGCTTGCCGAGGGTCGGCGTGCCGGGCAGGTCCGGTCCGTAGGAGGTGATGTCGACGCCGGTGAGGACGACCTCGCGGTAGCCGTTGCCGACGAGCTTCCTGATCTGCTCGACGACGAGGCCCATCGGCACCGAGCGGCTGGGTCCGCGGCCATAGGGGATGATGCAGAAGGTGCAGCGGTGGTCGCAGCCGTTCTGGACCTGGACGAAGGCGCGGGCGCGGCCATCCATGCCCTCGATCAGGTGACCGGCGGTCTCCTTGACCGACATGATGTCGTTGACCTGCACCTTGTCGTTCAGCGGCACGCCGAAGGCCATGGGCTGGTAGCTCTCGGCCTTCATCTTGTCGGCGTTGCCGATGACGAGGTCGACCTCGGCCATGTCGCCGAAGGAGCGCGCCTCGGTCTGGGCGGCGCAGCCGGTGACGATGATCTTGCGCTCGGGGTGGTCGCGCTTGGCCCTGCGGATGGCTTGCTTGGCCTGCCGGACCGCCTCGGAGGTGACGGCGCAAGTATTGATGATGATCGTATCGGACAGGCCGGCCTTCTCGGCCTCGGCCTTCATGACCTCGGCCTCATAGGCGTTGAGGCGGCAACCGAAGGTGAGCGTCTCTACGCTCATCTCAGGCGACCTGCTGCTCGCGCGACCACGAGCCGGTAAAGGGATCGAAGCTGCCGGCGAACTCGAGCTCGGCCGGTCCGGTCAGGAGCACATGGTCGTCGGCGCGCCACTCGACGACGAGATCGCCGCCGGGGAGGGTGACGGTCGCCTTGCGGCCGGTGCGCCTGGTACGGGCGGCGTTGACGAGCGCGGCACAGGCGGCGGTGCCGCAGGCCTGGGTCAGCCCGGCGCCGCGCTCCCAGACGCGCAGGATGATGTGGTCGGGCGCGACGACCCGGGCGATCGAGATATTGGCGCGCTCGGGGAAGATCGGGTGGTTCTCGAGCAGCGGGCCGAAGCGGTCGAGCGCGTAGGACCAGACATCGTCCTCGACCCAGAAGGTCGCGTGCGGATTGCCGATCGACATCACCGCCGGCGTGTGGAGGACGGGCGCGTCGATCGGGCCGATCTGCAGCTCGATGCCGGTGGTGTCGAAAAACTCCTCGGCCAGCGGGATCTCCTGCCAGCCGAAGCGGGGCTTGCCCATGTCGACGGTGATGAGGCCGTCCTCGCGCTCGTCGCCGGTGAGGATGCCGGCGAGCGTCTCGAAGACGAAGTGCTTCTGGCCGTTCTCGGCGCTTAGCTTCTGCACCACGCAGCGCATGCCGTTGCCGCAGGCCTGGGCGAGCGAACCGTCGGAATTGATGATCTCGATGTAGTTCTGCGTGCCGGGAGTCCGGGGATCATGGATGGCCATGATCTGGTCGTACCTGGTCGCAGGGTCCGCGTTGATCGCCACTGCCGCGGCAGGCGTCACCCGGTCGGCGCGACCGCGCATGTCGGCGACGATGATCTCGTTGCCGAGCCCGTTCATCTTGAGGAATGGGGCGTTGGACATGCGCGTGACCTCGGATCGCCCCATGAAGGGCGGCTGCCGTTAGGGGGTGTATATGGCGGAAGTGGCAGGAAATTGCCAGTGGCGGGGGAGTCGCGGTCCGGTTCATCGGCGAGGGCGGTGCGGGAAACGCACCCCCCACCCTGTCCCTCCCCCGCAAAGGGGGAGGTGAGCTGCGCTCGCAAGTCTTCGTACCGCACCGGCAGATGTGTAGGTGTCTCCCTCCCCCTTGCGGGGAGGGGACAGGGGTGGGGGTCCTTTTTGCACCGGCTAGGCGGCCCGCGCCGACAGGTGCGCCAGCAGCGGCTCCAGTTCTGCCGGTGGCGCCCGCTCGATGCGGCGGTACTGGCGGCCGTCGACCGTGCGCTCGAGCATCCGGGCGTCGACCATGGCCCGGCGGATGAGGGCGTGGTCGCCGAAATCGTGCCAGTCCTGGATGAGGTCGCTGATCTCGCGCTCGGTGAAGACCGCGCCGCGCGGGACACGCGACCAGAACACCCACTGGCAGAGTGTCTGCAGGTTGAGGCGGGAGGGCCAGCTCATCAGCACGCCCTGGCCGTCGAAATAGCGCGCCGCCTTCTCGACCTGGTTGAGGTCGGCGCGCGGCACCGGTTCGGCTGCGGCGGCGAGCCGACCGGCTGTCGCGGCGTCGGCACGCAGGTGCTGGTAGTTGGCAAAGCCGGCGGCCCTCGCCAGCATGTTGAGCAGCTCGACATGGGTCGGCGTGCCCTCGTGACCGGCGAGGCTCTGGCGCAGGGTCTTGGCGAAGGGCGAAAGATCATCCACCCGCAGTGGGACAGCAGTTCGGGACATGACTCATCCTCGGTTGGTGCCGATCCGAAAGGATGTCGCGGCCGCCGGCTTGCGAACTGGCACGGGGACAAGTGCTGTCGCGACGGATGGAGGCAGGTTTAGCTCCCCTTGCGGGGCGGCGGCGCCTGGGTGAACTGCAGACCCGAGCGGGGTATAGCTTGTCCGGGTGAGGCGGGACAAGGCATGGGGGCATGGCCGGGATCGCATTGCGGCATCGCTGGGCGGTGGATGGCGGCGGCCAATGCCCCCTCGCCCTAGCTCCCGGCAGTGCCACCCTTTCCCCGACGCGGGAGGCCGGATCGGTGCGGCCTTTCCTTGACTCCGCCCCATTCCTCCTCTATTCGGCGCGCTGATCCATCAGGTCCAGACACCTGAAGGCCGACCGGGACCCGCGAAGGTATAAAGAGATCCCGGAGGCTCCCACCCGACAGCGCGATGCGCCCTCGGGTGTGTTTGGCGTTTGAGCCGGTGGACCCCACATCCCGTGCAAACGGGACAAGGATGGTGTGATGTTCGAGAGCCTTAGCGACCGGCTTGGGAAAATCTTCGACGGACTTCGCGGGCGCGGTGCGCTCGGCGAGAAGGACGTCGACGAAGCGCTGCGCGAAGTGCGCCGGGCGCTGCTCGAGGCCGACGTTTCGCTGGAAGTCGTCAAGGCTTTCGTCGAGCAGGTGCGCGACCGCGCCGTGGGCATCGAGGTCACCCGCTCGGTGACGCCGGGCCAGCAGGTCGTCAAGATCGTCCACGACGAGCTGGTCAAGGTGCTCGGCGAGACGCAGGTCCCGATCGACTTCAACACCACCCCGCCGATGACCGTGCTGATGGTGGGCCTGCAGGGCGCGGGCAAGACCACGCTCTCGGCCAAGCTCGCCAAGCGCATGAAGGAGCGGCAGGGCAAGAAGGTCCTCCTCGCCTCGCTCGACGATCGCCGCCCGGCCGCCAAGGAGCAGCTGCGGGTGCTCGGCGAGCAGATCGGCGTCGACACGCTGCCGATCCAGGCCAACGAGAAGCCGGTCGATATCGCCAAGCGCGCGCAGCGCGAGGGCAAGCTCGGCGGCTATGACGTCCTCATCCTCGATACGGCGGGTCGCACGCATATCGACGAGGAACTGATGGAGGAAACGGCGGCGGTGAAGGCCGCGACCGATCCCCACGAAATCCTCCTCGTCGCCGACGCTCTCACCGGCCAGGACGCGGTGAACCTCGCGCGCTCGTTCGACGAGCGCGTCGATATCACCGGCATCGTGCTCACCCGCGTCGACGGCGATGGCCGTGGCGGCGCGGCGCTGTCGATGCGGGCTGCGACCGGCAAGCCGATCAAGCTGATCGGCGTCGGCGAAAAGATGGATGCGCTCGAGGACTTCCATCCCTCGCGCATCGCCGACCGCATCCTCGGCATGGGCGATATCGTCAGCCTCGTCGAGAAGGCGGCGCAGAACGTCACTGCCGAAGACGCGCAGAAGATGGCGAAGAAGCTCAAGAAGGGCGTCTTCGACCTCGAGGATCTGCGCGGCCAGCTTCAGCAGATGAAGAAGATGGGCGGCATGGGTTCGCTCATGAACATGATGCCGGGCATGGGCCAGATGAAGAAGGCCATGGCCGGCGCCAATCTCGACGAGAAGATCTTCGATCGGCAGATCGCCATCATCAACTCGATGACGAAGAAGGAACGCGAGAACCCCGACCTGCTCAATGCCAAGCGGCGCATCCGCATCGCCAATGGCTCGGGTACCAAGGTCGAGGACGTCAACAAGCTGATGAAGCAGCACCGCCAGATGGCGGACATGATGAAGAAGGTATCGAAGGGCGGCATGGGCGCGCTCTCGGGCATGTTCGGCGGCAAGATGGGGGGCAAGATCCCCGGCCTCGGCAACATGCCTTCGCCTGAGAACATGGACCCGGCCGAACTCGAGCAGCTGGCGCGGCGCATGGGGATCGATCCGGCATCGATCCCGCAGCAGCAGGCAGCCCCCAAGCAGCTCACCGAAAACAAGCTGCCGACCGATGTCGGCCAGCTCCTCAAATCCGGCTCGGGACTTCCCGGGCTTGGCGGCGCGCCGCGTTTCCCAGGCCTTCCCGGCCTCGGTGGCGGCTTCGTGCCGAAGAAGAAATAACGAACGAAATCAAACTGAAGGACTGAACGATGTCTCTGAAACTCCGTCTCGCCCGCGCCGGCACCAAGAAGCGCCCCTACTACCACGTCGTCGTTGCCGACGCCCGTTCGCCGCGCGATGGCCGCTTCATCGAGAAGATCGGCACCTATGATCCCAAGCTCGCCGACAAGGAAAAGCGCGTCACCCTGATCACCGAGCGCGCCCAGCACTGGCTGAGCGTCGGTGCCCAGCCGACCGACCGCGTCGCGCGCTTCTTCGACGCCGCGGGCCTGCTGAAGCGCGAAGCGCGCAACAACCCGGAACGGGCCGTGCCGGGCAAGAAGGCCACCGAGCGTGCCGAAGCCCGCGCCCAGGCTGCTGCCGACAAGGCCGCTGCCGACGCCGCTCCGGCTCCGGCCGCCGAAGAAGCCGCCGCTTCCGAGTAAGCCGTGGCAACGGGCGACAGCGACAATCTCCTGCTCATGGGCCGCATCGGTGCGGCCCATGGGATCAAGGGCGAAGTACGCATCCAGTCCTTCACCGAGGACCCGCTGGCGCTCGTCGACTATGGCCCGCTCAAGACCAACCGACCGGGCCTCACGATCCGTATCCTCGCGGCGCGCACGACCACCAATGTGCTGGTGGCGCGCCTCGAGGGGGTGAACGACCGCAACGCGGCCGAGAAGCTGAACGGCGTCGAACTTTACGTCGACCGTTCGCTGCTGCCCAAGATCGCCGAAGAGGACGATTTCTACCACGCCGACCTGTTGGGCCTCAGGGTCCAGCTCAAGGACGGAACGGCGGTCGGCATCGTCTCGGCTGTCCCCAACTATGGGGCCGGCGACATCCTCGAAGTGCGCGACGAGCGCAGCGGGGACACTTTCCTCTATCCATTCACCAAGGCAGTGGTGCCGGAAATCCGGCTTGCCGAGGGCTATCTCGTCATCGAGCCGCCAATCGAGGCGGAGCCGGGCGAAGAGGAAGCCGATTGAGCTTTTCGGCTTCGGTCATCACGCTGTTCCCCGAACTGTTCCCCGGCCCGCTGGGCGCCTCGGTGATCGGGCGGGGAATGGCGGACGGGCTGTGGAGCCTTGAAACCACCCAGTTGCGGGACTTCGCCACCGACCGGCACCGGACGGTGGACGATACGCCGTCAGGTGGTGGTGCCGGCATGGTGCTGAAGCCCGATATCCTCGCCAGGGCCATCGACACGGTGTCGCCCGAGGGCGATGCGCGGCCGCGCATCCTGATGTCGCCGCGGGGCAAGCCGCTGACGCAGGCGCGGGTCCGCGAGCTGGCGGCGGGGCCGGGGGCGGTGATCGTCTGCGGGCGGTTCGAGGGCATCGACCAGCGGGTGATCGAGGCGCGGAACCTCGAGGAGATCTCGATCGGCGACTATGTGCTCGCCGGCGGGGAAGTCGCGGCCATGGTGCTGCTCGAGGCGGTGGTGCGGCTGATCCCCGGTGTCCTGGGGGCGGCCGAGAGCCATGCCGACGAGAGTTTCGAGAACGGGCTGCTCGAATATCCGCAGTATACGCGGCCGCAGGCGTTCGAGGGCCGCGAGATTCCGGCAGTGCTCACCTCGGGCGACCACGGCAAGGTCGCAAAGTGGCGGCGCGCCGAGAGCGAGGCTCTCACCAGGGCGCGCCGGCCGGATCTGCTGAAGTAGGGCGTGAGTTCGCGGGGGGACGCGCGCTGAGCGTGCCAGTCAACCACCCGCGGGCTTGACCCGCGGACCTATCTCTCGGCGCGCGCGGAACCATCGATGGGTCCCCGGGTCGAGCCCGGGGATGACGGAGTGTTGCTTCGCGAGCGTGGCAGGCTGCCTGCGCCGGATGCCTCCGACCTCAGTGCCCTTCGTGGCCTTCGGGCGGCGCATCTGCCGCCGTGCCACCGATGTTGAGGATGACGGGAACGTCGCCGGCCTTCTCGAACTTCAGCGTCAGTTCGAGGCACTCGCCTTCCTTGAAGGGGGTGCCGACGCCCATCAGCATGACGTGGTAGCCGCCGGGTTCGAGCGCGACGCTGCCGCCGGCGGGAATCTCCAGCCCGCCTTCGACCTGGCTCATCTTCATCATGTCACCCTCCATCTTCATCTGATGGATCTGGACGGTCTGGGCCGCTTCGGTGGCGCCGCCGAGGAGGCGGTCGGGGGCGGTGCCCTTGTTCTCGATCACGAGATAGCCGCCCGCGACCTTGGCCTGGGGCAGCATGGCGCGGGTATAGGCGCCGGTGATGGTGAGGTCGCCGGCACTGAAGGCCTGGCCGACCGGGCAGCCATCGTGGACGAGGCCGTTATGGGCGAAGGCCGGGGTGGCAAGGAGGGCGAGGCCGGCAAGGGCCGGAACGAGGATGTGCTTCATCTGTCTGATCTTTCGATTGGCGTTGGAATGCGCGGAAAGGATCAGGCGGAGGGTGGGCCCCGGGCGTTGGCGATGCCGAGCGGCGTGGCCGGCAGCGCGAGGACGGGCAGGGGGCCGTAATGGACGTCGGCGACTTCGCCGGGCGCCAGCGGCAGTGCCGCCGGCGGCGGCAGGTCGGCGCCGGCGCCGAGGCGGCAGGCATGGCAGGGGGCGTGTGTGGTGTCGGTGCCGGTGTCCGGGGCGTCGCCGCACCAGCTCATGTCCATGGTTGCGGTGAGGACATCACCGGAGGCGGCGGCCACGGGAGCGTGCGCGAAGCTGAGGAAGACGAGCGCCAGCACCACGAGGGCGCGGGCAAAGTCTCCTCCGATGTGGCGCAGGCCGACCAAGGGCAGCTCTCCAGTCACGACAGGCAAGGCATCTAGCGCATGTCCTGCACCAGCGTCATGCGGCAAATGCAGCCCGTGTCATTGATCTTGCGCAAACCGGGTGACACAACAGTCGTGACGGTGCGCGGCGCTTCGAGAAGGAACGTCCGCGTGAAACGGGAAGCCGGTCGAATGCCGGCGCCGCCCCCGCGACTGTAACGGGCCCAAGACCCCGCCTCAGCGAGCCACTGGTTTGCGACTGGGAAGGCGAGACGGGGAGCCCGGAGCCAGGAGACCGGCCGTCGTTTGAACTGTAACGCGACGCGGGACGGTGGGTCCCGGATTTGGAGATTTTGAAATGCGCGCGCTGATTACCCTGTTGCTCATCGCCCTGCCGACGGCGGCCTTTGCCCATACCGGGCACGGCGATACGGCCGGCCTTGCCTACGGCTTCATGCACCCCATCGGCGGCCTCGACCACGTGCTCGCCATGGTGGCGGTGGGCGTGTTCGCCTATGTGCTGGGTGGCCGGGCCCTGTGGCTGGTGCCGGCGAGCTTCGTCGTCATGATGGCGGTCGGGTTCGGCCTCGGCGTGACACAGGTTGACGTGCCGTTCGTCGAGCTCGGCATTGCGCTCTCGAGCGTGGTGATCGGCGGCGCCGCGGCGCTGGGCCGGCCGATGCCGGTTGCCGCTGCCGCTAGCCTGGTCGGCGTGTTCGCCATCTTCCACGGCCATGCGCATGGCGCCGAGATGCCGACGAACGCGGCGGGCTTCGAGTATGCGGTGGGCTTCATGCTGGCAACGGGGCTGCTGCACCTGGTCGGTATCGGCGCCGCGATGGGCGTCGCCAAGCTCGTCGGCAAGTACGGCAAGCCGGTTGCACAGGTCGCGGGCGGCGTGTTCGCGCTGGGCGGGATCGGCGTGCTGGCCGGCTGGCTCTGATCGGTCCTCACCGGGGGCCGCTTGAGCGGAGCCCTCAGGGCCTGCCAACCTCAAATCGCTCCGCTGGAGCGATTTGCCCCGCGGGACAGCTCGAAGCCTAGACTCGTGGGCATTCTTGCTCTATAGCCCCGCTCGCCCGAGCTTCGGCCGGGCCAATAAGCGCATATAATCCGTGCAAACAAGACCGGGCGGTCGGCAGAGCCGGCGAAACGCCCCTGTGAAAAGATTCAAGAACGGAACAACCGATGTCCAAGATCATCGCCGAGCTCAACAAGGAGCAGCACGACAAGCTCCTTGCCAAGGCCAACCACCCCGAATTCACCCATGGCGACACCGTCAAGGTGTGGGTCAAGATCCGTGAAGGCGACAAGGAACGCCTGCAGGCCTATGAAGGCGTCGTGATCGCCCGCTCCGGCGCCGGCATTATGGAAAGCTTCACGGTCCGCAAGATCTCCTACGGCGAAGGCGTCGAGCGCGTGTTCCCCGTGCTCAGCCCGAACATCGACCGCGTCGAAGTGATCAAGCGCGGCAAGGTCCGTCGCGCCAAGCTCTACTACCTGCGCGACCGTCGCGGTAAGTCGGCCCGTATCTTCGAGAACGTGGGCGCCCGCACCAAGAAGATCGAAGCCGGCGAGCGCGAAGCCGCCCTCTCGGCCAAGAACGCCCGCGAGGCCGAGCGCATCGCCGCTGCCGAGGCCCTGGCCAAGGAACTCGCCGAGAAGGAAGCCGCCGAGGCCGCCGCTGCAGCAGCTGCCGCCGCCGAGGCTGCGGCGACCGAAGGCAAGGCCGAGTAATCCGGCTGCCACAGTTTGGGCGCTTGATCGCCTAGAGTTTCAGCCCGGCTCAAGAGCCGGGCTTTTGATTCCAAGCGGGGACTTTGGGATGGACGCTGCTCTTCAGGACGCGGAAGAGAGGCGCCAGCTGGCCGCAGACCTGCGGCTCGAGGCGCGCAACCTGCTGGTCGATACCGGCCTGCTCGAACTGCTCAACGCCCGCTTCGGCGAAGCGGTTGTGACCGGCAGCGCCGGCTACGACCTGATGGTCTGGCGCGACATCGACATCCACATGCCCTGCGAGGCCGAGCGCTGGGCCGAATGGGCGGGGCTCGGCGCCGACATCGCCATCCAGTTCGACCGGGCCGGGCTGCAGCTGCACAAGGCGAACTACCTCAACGACTATGTCGATCCCCATCCGCTCGGCGCCGGCCTCTACTGGGGCATCGAGTTCCGGGATTTTGCCGGCAACGACTGGAAGTGCGATATCTGGGGCTGGGAGCCCTTCGACTTCGCGGTGCGCCAGGCCCGCGACGCAAACCTCAGGGCCGATCTCACCACCACGAACCGTGACCTGATCCTCAAGCTCAAGCACGAGGCGCGCGGACGGCCGGGATATTACGGCGTGATGGTGGGCAGCTTCGATATCTACCAGTTCGTCCTGGCCGGCGCGGGCGAGACGCTGGACGAGCTTGAGCAGTGGAAGGGACTGGTGGCCTAGAAGCCGCACCGCATTTCATTCCCGGTTCATCGCGGTTCGTCCTAGAAAGACGCCGGCAGCCTTTCGAACCGGAGACCTTCCGATGCAATCCTTTATCTGCGTCACCTGTGGCGTGGGCCATGCGCCGTCCGCCGTGCCGCCAGAACGCTGCGCGATCTGCGATGACGAGCGCCAGTATGTGACGGCCGCAGGGCAGCGCTGGACGACGCTCAGTGAGCTGCAGCAGAACCACACCATCGAGTTCAAGGAGCAGGAGCCGGGGCTGATTGGGATCGGGGCGACGCCGTCGATCGCCATCGGGCAGCGGATGCTGCTGATCCGGCAGCCGGGCGGCGGGGTGCTGTGGGACTGCACGCCGCTGGTGACGGACGAAGCCGTCGCGCGGATCAAGGAACTGGGCGGGGTGCGAGCGATCGCCATCTCGCACCCGCATTTCTACTCCTCCATGGTCGACTGGTCCGAGGCGCTGGGCGGCGTGCCGATCCATATCCACGAGGCCAACCGGCCCTACGTGATGCGACCGTCGGAGCGGGTCAGCTTCTGGAACGGCGAGACGCTCGACCTGGGGCAGGGCGTGACGCTCGTGCGCTGCGGCGGGCACTTCGAGGGCTCGACGGCGCTCCACTGGCCGGGCGCGGACGGCAGAGGGGTGCTGATGACCGGCGACACCATCATGGTGGTGCCCGACACCCGCTGGGTGAGCTTCATGTACTCCTACCCCAACCTGATCCCGCTGCCGGCGCGCGAGGTGGAGCGGATCGTGGGCTGCGTCGAGGGGTTCGCCTATGACCGGATCTACTCCGCGTGGTGGGATCGGGTGATGACCGAGAACGCCAAGGCGCGGGTGCGGAATTCGGCGGAGCGGTACGTGAAGGCGATCGCCGGATAGCTTGGCCGCCCCCTCCACCACCCTTCGGGTGGTTCCCCTCCCCCGCCGCGCGGGGGAGGATCAGGCAGTATCGCTGATTTAAGATATATCTTGAGAGCTATCTTGAAGCTCCGGTGGTGGAGGCATATCTTTCGGCCATCGTAAGATATATCTTGGAGTGACAGATGCACGATCACGACCATAGGTGGGACCGGAACTGGCGGCGCATGGAAGCCATGGCGCGGCGCGGGTTCCGCAAGTTCGGGAACTTCGAAGCCAACATCAACCCAGGCGACTGGGGTGGGTTCGGGGGCAATTTCCGCATCGGGCGGATGCTGGCCTCGGGCGACCTCAGGCTCGTCGCACTCTACCTGATCGAGCAGCAGCCCCGGCACGGCTACGACCTGATCAAGGCGATCGAGGAGCACTCGCATGGCTTCTATTCGCCGAGCCCGGGCATCGTCTATCCGGCGCTGACCTATCTCGAGGAAGCGGGCTATGTGACCTCGGCGGCCGACGGGAACAAGAAGCTCTACACCATCACCGATGAGGGCAGGACGCATCTCGAGGACAATCGGGAAGCGATCCAGTCGACGCTCGAATTCCTCGCCAAGGCCGGCTCCGGCATGGAGCACCTGCGCGAGCGCATGCAGAGCCGCGATTTCCCGTTCACGCCCGAGGAGGCCGAGCACTTCCGCGAGCACTTTCGCGGCATGGGCAAGGAATTTGGCCGCCGCGGCTGGTTCGGCGACCGCGAGACTTCGCCGCCTCCGCACCCCGACCGGCCGGAGCGCCCGGAACGACCGGAACAGCCCTTCCGAGCGGAGCGGCCCGACCGTGATATCGACGACGTGGCGCCGGAAGTGAACGAGGCCCGCAAGGCGCTCAAGAAGGCGATCAAGCAGGCCCTGCGGCAGGGGCCCGAGCAGGAGAGCCGGATCAGCGAAATCCTTCGCCGTGCGGCCCAGGATATTCGCGCGGGGCTCGACGACGACCCGAACGACATCGATCTCGGCTAAACCGGCCCCTGCCGCCTGCATCACTCCCGCCCGCCTCCGGCCGGCGGGAGTTTCTTTTTGTGCTGCGGCGCCACTTTGTTTCGCCACGCGACCAACCGCCGACTACCACGCAGGTTGGAATGGCTCTAACATGTCAGCAATGCTTGCTTGGTCGCGCGATCGAACGGAAAGCCTGCCGCTTGTCCTGATCCCGGTCCAATCCAAAAAGGGCGGAAACTGACGTGAACGAGATGGCCCCCATCGGGGTGGACAGGGCTTCGGCGGCGCAGGGCGTAGTGGCGCGGCTCAAGGACGTGATCCGCAAGGACCGGATCATGACCGACGCGCTGATGACCTACGCCTATTCGGGCGATGCGAGTTCGTACCGGCTGGTGCCGGCAGTGGTGGTGATCGTCAACACCGAGGACGAGGTGCGGGCCGTGATCGAGGCGGCGCGGGCCGAGAGGCTGCCGCTGACCTTCCGGGCGGCGGGGACGTCGCTTTCCGGACAGGCGATCACCGAGGGTGTCCTCGCGGTGCTCGGCGACGGCTGGAAGAAGCTGCAGGTCCACGATGAGGGCCTGAGGGTGACGCTGGGGCCGGCAGTGATCGTCGCCAACGCCAACCGGGCACTGAAGCCGTTCAACGCCAAGCTCGGGCCGGATCCGGCGAGCCAGGCGACCTGCAAGATCGGCGGGGTGGTGAACAACAACTCGTCGGGCATGTGCTGCGGCGTCGCCTACAACACCTACCACACCATGCACCGCCTCAGGGTGATGCTGGTCGACGGCACGGTGCTCGATTCCGGCGATCCGGAATCGGTCGCGGCGTTCCGGGTGTCGCATGCGCACCTGCTCGCCGAACTCACGGCGCTGCACAAGAAGGTGGCGGCCGACCCGGAACTGGTCGAGCTGATCAGGAAGAAGTACCGGATCAAGAACACGGTCGGCTACTCGATCAATGCGCTGCTCGATTTCCACGACCCGATCGACATCCTGATCCACCTGATCGTGGGTTCGGAAGGAACGCTCGGGTTCGTGTCCGAGGTGACCTACAACACCATTCCCGAGCACCCCTACAAGGTGACCGGGCTGATCCCGTTCCCCGATCCCTATTCGTGCGCGCGCGCCATCTCGAAGCTCGCCAATGGCGGGGTGCAGACGACGACCGGGGTGACCGCGGCCGAGTATATCGAGCGGCGGGCGCTCCAGACGGTGGAACACCTGCCGGCGATCCAGCCCTATGTGAAGTTCTTCACCGAGACCTCGCCGGTGATCCTCATCGACATCTCGGCGCCCGATCAGGCGACGCTGGAGCAGGAGACGGCGAAGGCTTCGGCGATCCTCGCCTCGGAAGGCGCGACGGACATCACCTTCTCGGCCGACGAAGACATTTCACACGGGCTTTGGGATGTGCGGAAAGGCTTCTTCGCCACCGGCGGGGCGGCTCGGCCGAAGGGCACCTCGATGCTGACCGAGGACGTGGCGGCGCCGATCGACCGGCTGGCCGACTTCGTCATCGATATGCGGAAGCTTCTGGACGATTGCGGCTACGAGGATGCGATCATCTTCGGGCACGCGCTGGCCGGGAACCTGCACTTCCAGATGAGCGACAGCTTCATGGATCCGCAGGCGGCGGTGAAGTTCGATCACTTCTCGAAGGAGCTGTCGGAGCTGGTGTCGGTCCGCTATGGCGGCTCTCTGAAGGCCGAGCATGGCACGGGCCGCGCCATCGCGCCGTTCGTCGAGGCCGAGTGGGGCACCAAGGCCTATCTCATCATGCATGAGATCAAGCGCCTGTTCGATCCGGAGGGGCTGCTCAATCCGGGTGTCCTGCTCAATCCCGATCCGGATATCCACATCAAGAACCTGAAGCTGATGCCGCTGGCCGACGAGGTCATCGACCTCTGCATCGAGTGCGGTTTCTGCGAGCCGGCCTGCCCCAGCCACCACATGACCCTCTCGCCCCGCCAGCGTATCGCCGTGACGCGCGAACGGGCGCGGCTGCGCCAGACGGGTGAGGACCCCGAGCGGCTCGCGGCGCTCGACGAGGGCTTCCAGTATGCCGGGCTCGATACCTGCGCTGCATGCAATCTCTGCTCACTTCGCTGCCCGGTGGGAATCGAAACCGGAACCATGGTGATCGGCGAACGCGCGCGGCGGCGGACCGAACGGGCCAAGGGCGTCGCGCACTGGGTTGCGGATCATACGGTCGCGCTCGAGACGGGAATGAAGCTGGGCGTTGCGACGCAGGCCTTCTCGCGCCGGGTCGTCGGCGACGGGGTCGTCGATGCGGTGGCGGGGGCGCTCCATGCGCTGGCGCCCAAGGCGGTGCCGCGCGTCTCGCCGGCGCTGCGTCCGGGGCCGGGTGCGCCGAAACCGGGGCCGGTGGCGACCGGTGCGCCGCAGGGACGGGTGGTCTACTTCCCCAGTTGCGCGACGCGCATGTTCGGCTCGGCCACGGCCGAGAACGGCATGCTGCCCACGACCGACGCGATGATGGCGCTGCTCAGGCGCGCGGGCTTCGATCCGGTAGTGCCCGAGCATGCCGAAGGGCAGTGCTGCGGGCAGCCGTTCCTTTCCAAGGGGTTCCCCGACGAGGCGGAACGGGTGGGCAGTTCGACGCGCACCGAGATCGACCGGCTCTCCGGCGCCGGCCGCTTCCCGGTGCTGACCGACGCCTCGACCTGCGCCAAGCACATGCGCGAGCATCCGGGCGCGGCGCCGGTCGCCGACTCGGCCGAGTTCCTCATCGCCGAGGTGCTGCCGCGGCTGAAGATCACCGGCAAGCTGCCGGCGGTGGCGGTGCACCACAACTGCTCGGCGCAGCGGCTCAAGGAACAGTCGGCGATCGAGGCGCTGGCGGTGGCGATTGCGGACAAGGTCGTGGTGCTCGATGCCATCACCTGCTGCGGCTATGCCGGCGACAAGGGCCTCTATGTGCCCGAGCTCAACGCGCACGCGACGCGCTTCGCCAAGGCGCAGATCCCCGAGGGCTGCGAGTTCGGCCTCTCCACGGTCTCGACCTGCGCCACGGGGCTCAGCGAGCGGATGGGGATCCCGTTCTTCTCGATCGCGAGCCTGCTGGAGCGGGTGAGCCGGTAGGGGCGCAAGGGTGGGAACTCAACCCCTCACCCGTCTCGCGCTGTGCGCGATCCACCCTCTCCCCGACGGGGAGAGGAACAGTGGTGGCCCACCGGCCGCTCGGTATTCTTCTCCCCGTCGGGGAGAAGGTGGCGCGAAGCGCCGGATGAGGGGTCTTACGGCCATAGGCAAGGGCTGCTAAGGCAGGGCCATGACCGAACTTCTCATCCAGTCCCTCGGGCAGCATGGCGACGGTGTCGCCGAGACCGGCGGCAATCGCGTGTATGTGCCGTTCACCCTGCCGGGGGAGCGGGTCGAGGCGGATGTCGACGGTGAGCGGGGCACACTGGTCGAGGTGCTCGAGCCGAGCCCCGACCGGATCGAGCCGATCAGTTCCTATTTCGGGCGCTGTGGTGGCTGTGCGCTGCAGCATATGAGCCCGGCGGCCTATGCGGCGTTCAAGCGCGATCTGGTCGTCACGGCGCTGGCGCATGCCGGCGTGGTGGCGGAGGTGGCAGAGCTCATCGATGCGACGGGGCTCGGGCGCCGGCGGGCGACGCTGCATGTGCGCAAGGGCGCCGCGGGCTACATGCGGGCCCGGAGCCACGAGGTGCTCGACATCGAGAGCTGCGCGATCCTCGTGCCCAGCCTGCAGAAGGCGGCGCCACGCATTGCGCGGGCGCTCCATCCGCTGGCGGGCGATTGCGATGCGAGCTTCACGCTCACCGACACGGGGCTCGACCTCTCGGTGAAATCGGAGCGGAAACTCAAGCCGGTGCAGCTTGCCGAGTTCGCGCGGACCCACAAGCTGGCGCGGCTGACCTTCAATGGCGAGCCGATCTTCATGGCGCGGCCGCCGGCAGTGAAGATGGGCAAGGGGCTGGTGGAAATCCCGCCGGCGAGCTTCCTCCAGGCAACCGAAGCGGCAGAGGCGACGCTGGCGCGGCTGGTGGTCGAGGGCGTGGGCAAGGCGAAGTCGGTCGCGGACCTCTTCTCCGGTGCGGGCCCGTTCGCGCTGCGGCTCGCGGAGCAGTCGCGGGTGTTCGCGGCCGACAGCGACCGGCCGGCAATCGCGGCGCTGGTCAAGGCGGTGAACCACGTGCAGGGGCTGAAGCCGGTCGAGGGCAAGGTCCGTGACCTGTTCCGCGACCCACTGGCGCCGATAGAGCTCGACCCGTTCGATGCAGTGGTGTTCGACCCGCCACGGGCCGGGGCCGAAGCGCAGGCCAGGGAACTCGCGCGGAGTAAGGTGAAGACGGTGGTGGCTGTCTCGTGCGAGCCCAAGACATTTGCGCGCGATGCGGCGATCCTGATCGAGGGCGGGTATCGGCTGGAGAGTGTGGTGCCGGTGGATCAGTTCGCCTACTCGACGCATGTCGAGGTGGTGGGGGTGTTCCGGCGGTGACTTGCAGCATCACGGCTCCGCGACCCCTCACCCGTCTCGCGCTGCGCGCGATCCACCCTCTCCCCGACGGGGAGAGGAATGGTGCCCGTCACCGGCTCTGCAGGATTCTTCTCCCCGTCGGGGAGAAGGTGGCGCGTAGCGCCGGATGAGGGGCTAAGCCACGATGACTCCGTTCAAACCCCGCACTACCCATGCAGAGCTCGGCGAGGGCTATTTCGACAAGGTCCGGGCGGCCACCTTTCCCCAGCACATCCTGCGCTATCGCAACCAGCGGGCGGCGGCGTCGGTGGGGCTCGACGGGCTGACGGACGAGGAGTGGATTGCCCATTTCGGACGGTTCGAGCTGCTTGAGGGCTCGTTCGCGGAGCCGCTGGCGCTGCGCTATCACGGGCACCAGTTTCAGACCTACAACCCAGATATCGGTGATGGCCGCGGGTTCCTCTTCGCCCAGCTCGAGGACCTCAATGACGGGCGCCTGATGGATTTGGGCACCAAGGGATCGGGGCGCACGCCCTGGTCGCGCGGGGGCGACGGGCGGCTGACGCTCAAGGGCGGCGTGCGCGAGGTGCTGGCGACGGCCATGCTCGAAGCGCTGGGGGTCAATACCTCGAAATCGCTGAGCCTCATCGAGACGGGTGAGGAGTTGCAGCGCGGGGACGAGCCTTCGCCGACGCGATCGTCCGTTCTGGTGCGTCTCAGCCACGGACATACGCGCATCGGCACCTTCCAGCGGCTCAGCTACCTCAAGGAAGACGAGCGGCTGGGACGCCTCCTCGACTATTCGGTCAAGGCTTACTACCCCGAGCTCTGGGTCGACGGAGACAATGGCCGGGCGGCGAAGTTCCTCGGGGCAGTGAGCGAGGCGGTGGCCGAGACGGGCGCGCGCTGGATCGCGGCCGGGTTCGTCCATGGTGTGCTGAACACCGATAACATCAACATCACCGGCGAGAGCTTCGACTACGGACCGTGGCGGTTCCTGCCGACCTACGACCCCAACTTCACCGCCGCCTATTTCGACGAGTGGGGGCTCTACGCCTTCGGCAAGCAGCCCGACGTCCTCGCCTGGAACCTGACGCGCCTTGCCGAGGTGCTGCTGCCGCTGGGCGAGCATACGGAAATGGAGGCGGCGCTCAACCGCTACTGGCCGGCGTTCCAGCGCTCGATCTGGGCGGCGATCCTCGATCGGCTCGGGCTTGAGCCGCTCGGGCTCGAACAGGACTCGACGCTCGTCGCCGAGGTGTTCTCGTTCCTCCATCAATCGCAGATGGGCTACGAGCAGTTCTTCTTCGACTGGCGCGGCGGGGACGAAACGCGGGCGCTGCGGAGCCCGGCGGCGGAGCACTACCGTGGCGAGGGGTTCGCGGCGCTGAAGGGGATGATCGCGGCGCATGGCCGGGCGGCAGACGCCAATCTCGACCATCCCTACTTCAAGCGCGATACGCCCCGCACCATGCTGATCGACGAGATGGAGGCGCTGTGGGCGCCGATCGCCGAGGCCGACGACTGGCGCCCGATCTATGCGGCGCTGGGCGAGATCGAGGAAATGCGCGAGGTTTATGCGGGAGAGTGAGCTGTGTTCTCCCTGAACTGAGGGTCCATCGGTGATCCACTGGACCACCCCCTCCCTCGGTCCCTCCCCTCAAGGGGGAGGGAGGCGCCCGGCCGGGATTTCATCCTACCTTGGCCACCTCGGGCGGGAGGGTATCGGTCGCCTCGAAATCTGCACGGCGGCTGGGGAGGGTTTCGTAGAACTTGACGAGGCCGGGCTCGACGCGGGCGGAGAGCGCGAGGCATTCGGCGAGGCCGCCGCGCACGTCGTTGCCGGTGCGCAGCGCTTCGAGCACCTCGTTGTGGGTGGTGCGCAGCAGGCTGAAGGCGCCGGACTTGGCGAGTTCGGAATCGCCGACGAGGAGGTGGATCTTCACCCGTTCGGCCTTGCCCTTGAGGGCGAGCGCGCCAGCCTCGAGCAGGGCAAAATCGGAGGCGACGAGGCGGACCGCGTCGGAGACGAGGATGTCGTAGCCGACCTCCTTGCAGGCGCTCTCGACCCGGGCCGCGACGTTCACGGTGTCGCCGAGGGCCGAATAGTCGAAGCGGGTCTCGAGGCCCATGTTGCCGACCAGTGCCTCGCCGGTCGAGATGCCGATACCGATGCCGAGGGCCTCGACCGGGGCCCTGTCGGCGCGGAGGTGAAAGGCGTCCGTGGCGTTGAGCTGGGCGAGCTTCTCGCGCATGCCGAGGGCGGCGCGGAGGGCCTTCCGCTCATGGTCGGGCACATCCACCGGCGCGTTCCAGAATGCCATGATGGCGTCGCCGATGAACTTGTCGATGGTACCCATGCGCCCGACGATCTCGTGGCCCAGCGCGCCGAACAGGGTGTTGAGGATGGTGAGGATGCGGCGCGGCTCAAGCCGTTCGCTGAGCGAGGTGAAGCCCCGCATATCGGAAAAGAGCACGGTGATGCGGCGCACGTCGCCGCCCAGCTTCAGCTTCTCGTTGCTCTTTTCGATCTGGGCGAGCAGCGAGGGGGCGACGTAGTAGCCGAAGGCGCGGCGGATCTGGCGCTTGGCCCGCTCGGTGGTGAGGAAGCGGAAGAAGACGAGGGCGAGGTAGAGCAGCGTCAGCCCGACAATGGGGTAGCTCGGATCGAGCATCGTGCCCTGGGTGCGGAACATCCACCACGAGAAGGCGACGGCCCCGCCGACGCAGAGGCCGCCGGCAACGAGGCCGGCAATGGGACCGAGGGTGAGCACGATCAGCACCAGCAGCGTGCCGAGGGCGAGGAAGCCGACGATCTCGAGGCCGCCGACCCAGTCGGGGCGGCTGAGATAGGTGCCCGCGATGATCTGCTCGATGGCCTGGGCGTGGATGGTGACGCCGGGCACGTTATCGCCGAGCACGGTGTTGTGGAGATCGAGCAGGCCTGAAGCCGACGTGCCGACGAGCACGATGTTGCCGGCGATGCGATCGCCGAGCCGCTTGTAGCCGGGGCGGAGCAGGTCGGAGGCCGAGATCGTGAGGTCGTCGTTGGGGCGGCTGTAATAGAGCCAGAGGTCGCCCTCGGACGTGAGGGGGACGTTGAAATCGCCGATGCGCAGGCCCTCGACATAGCCGGTGGCGGCAGTATCGCCGAGGACGACGACGGCGCCGATGCCCATCGCGACGCGCAGTGCTTCCACCGAGAGCGTGGGGAAGATGGCGTTGCCATTGGTCCACAGCATGGGGAGGCGCCGGACGGCGGTGGCCGATAGCTCGGAATTGAGGCTGAGCGCGGCAAGACCGGGTGCCGCGTCCCGCAGCACGGGAATAGGCGGTGCGGTGCCGGAGAGGAAGGGCAGGCCGTCGGTCGGATCGGGACCGGAGATGGCGAAGCCGCCCCTGGGGCCGCCGGTCAGCGGCCGGCCGCCGGGAGTGCGCGAGAAGCCCAGGATCGAGGGCGATCGGCTGAGGGAGGCGGCAAAGATCTGGTCGTTGTCGGGGAGCGTTGTGGCATCGACGCCGGGAATGGTCGCGGCAATGCGGCTGGGCGACATGCGGTCGGCTTCAGGGAAGAGGATATCGAAGCCGATGGCGGCGGCGCCAAGTTCGGTCAGCCGGTCGGTGAGGGTGGCAAGGCGGTCGCGCGGCCAGGGCCACTGGCCGATCTCGGCCAGCGAGGCTTCGTCGATGTCGACGACGCGGACGGGGAATTCCGCCTGGGGCCGGGGCGCCAGGCGCTGGTAGAAATCGAAGGCGATCTCGCGCATTACCTGGATCGGGAAGGGATCGGCAATGCGAAAGAGCGTCAGCAGCAGGACGACGACGAGGCCGGCGAGAATGGGAACGAGGCGCCGGAGCATGTGAGTCGATGGTCCTCGGGATCAGGGGAGGCGGTTGGGGTTGCCTTGACGGCGCGGCGGGCTTCCGCCCTCACCGTTGGGGCTTAGGCTCTCGGGCGTGGCGCTGGTCGGGGCACCGTTGAGGCAGGAGCGGGCCTCGGCCACCCAGAAGGCGCTGATGAGGTCGCTCTCGGAGACGGACCAGGGGAACATGCCGCGCATCGCCGTACGTTCGGCGCCGCGCATGTCGACGGCGTTGCCGAGCAGGCGCGCCTCGCTCAGGTCGAACATGCCGATGTCGCAGAAATCGCCGACATCGATGCAGGCCCCGGCGTTGTTACACATGGTCACGGCGCCATGGTAGAGCAGCAGCGAGGCGTGGTCGGAGTGGACGTTCATGTCGAAGGCGGTGCCGCGCACGCCGATGGTGCCGGTGGGCGTCTTGATGGCGTAGCGGTCCTTGGGGGCGCCGCCGGTGACGAAGCGGAAGGTGCCGCTCAGTGCGTTGATGGCGAACCTGCCGTCCGAGCCGTCCTCGCGCAGCAGGTAGTCCTCTATGACCAGAGACGACCGCGGGCCGACCACCAGCTCGGTCCTGTCGGAAAACTTGATCTGGACGAGGCCCCTGGCGTCCGTGACGACGCGGTCGCCGATGAAGATATCGGTGCCGACCACCAGGGTCCTCGGGCCTTCCTCATCCTCGAGCCGGGCCGCGGGATCGACGCCCAGCGCCTTCCCGGAGGCGGCCAAGGCCGGCGATGCGGCAAAGGCAAGAAGCAGTGTGAACGAGGCGAGCAGCATACGCATCACTACCTCCTGGCCTGGCACACGTCCGGCGCGGCACATCTGACAGTGCGCATCTGAACGGGCCATGAATGCCATGGCCCCGACTCGATCATTAGGGCACAACTCAGTGCTTGCCTCAACAGGGCCGACTTGCCAGCATCGGAGTCCGGCGCGGGCCACAGGGGGACCGCCTCGCTAAGGACAGACCGAATGGTCGCACTCTTTTTTCTGCTGTTCGCCGGGCTCGAGCTCAAGCACTACGTGGCCGACTATTTCCTGCAGCCGGGATGGATGCTCGGCGGCAAGGGCGACATCCGCAAGATCGGCGGATATGCGCATGCGGGCGTCCATGCGGCACTCACCGGGCTGGTGCTGCTCGTCGCGGGGACGCCGGCCGGGTGGCTGGTAGGCATCGTGGTCGCCGAGTTCGTCGTGCACTACGTGCTCGACTGGCTGAAGATCCACTACTCCAAGGGCGTGCATGTCGACACGCAGCCGCGGCGGTTCTGGGCGCTGCACGGCGTCGACCAGATCCTGCACCAGCTGACCTACGGGGTGATCATCTACGCCGTGCTGGTGGCCAAGGGCGTGGTGTAACGGCAGCGCACGCGAATTCCGCTTGCTGGGAGCGACGGCGGCGCGGCTGCATCCCGAGGCTCCATTTGTTCCTCATTGCCGGGCTTGTCCCGGCAATCCAGCCGCCGCGCGTCGGCGCGGCGAAATAGTCTCCCCACGCGAAGGACTTCGCCTGGCTGGATCACCGGGACAGGCCCGAGGGGATCACCTGATAGGGTGGGTGAGCGCGCCTAGCGCTACTTGCGCTTGTGCTTTTCGTCGGGCTCGACGAGTTGGGCGAGGATCTTGTCGACGAGGTCGAGGTCCTCGCGGCGGCCTTCGGACTGCTGCTGCAGGTCCACGAGGTACGACGTGGTGTAGTAGAGCCGGCGGGCGAGGAGGGTCGCGACGTAGAGCGCGATCTCGGGCTGGCCGCCAAGGAAGCTCAGTGCGTCCTCGATGGCATAGGCCTTGACGGTAGAGAGCGCCCTGACCGTGGCGCTCGAAGGCATGTCGAGAAGAAGCGCCATCTCGCCGAAGATGGAGCCGGGCTCGTCGATGTAGCTGACCTGGGTATCCTTGCGCAGGACTTCGACCTGGCCGTCGATCAGGACGAAGAGCTTGCCTTCCTGACCGCCTTCGCGGATCAGAACTTCGCCGGGCTTGAAGGTCTGTGCCTTGCGCCCTTTGCAATAGTCCAGAATATCAGACATCGAGCCCTCACCCGCATCATGCCCGGCAATTGTGCGCCGGGCGGGTCTCATTCGTCAAACATTGCCGCTGCTAGTTGTCTTATTCGCCCGGCCACCGCAAGAAGAAAGGGCCGGTTTGAACCGGCCCTTTGCTTGTTGATCAGTGGTTGTCGCGGGGCAGACCGGCGGTCTGCGCCAGGCGCTGGTAGTTGACCGCTGGCTTGAGCACGCCGCCTGCGCCGAGCTGGTCGACGATGCCGCGCTGGATCTCCTGCCAGGGGGTCTGGTGCGCCGGGTACTTGTAGCCGCCGGCGGCCTGCAGCTCGGCCTGGCGCCTGGCGATCTCCTCGTCGGAGATGAGGATATCGGCCGCACCGGTGTTGAGGTCGATGCGGACGCGGTCACCGGTCTTGAGGATCGCGAGGTTACCGCCGGCCGCCGCCTCGGGCGAGGCGTTGAGGATCGAGGGCGAGCCCGACGTGCCGGACTGGCGGCCGTCGCCGATGCAGGCAAGCGAGGTGACGCCCTTCTTGATCAGGTAATCCGGCGGCCGCATGTTCACGACCTCGGCCGCGCCCGGGTAGCCGATCGGGCCGGCGCCGCGCATGAAGAGCAGCGTGTGCTCGTCGATCGCGAGCGACGGGTCGTCGATGCGCTTGTGGTAGTCCTCGGGGCCATCGAACACCACTGCCTTGCCTTCGAAGGCATTGGGCGACTTGGGGTCGGAGAGGTAGCGCTGCTTGAACTCCTCGGAGATCACCGAGGTCTTCATGATGGCGTTGTCGAACAGGTTGCCGCGCAGGACGAGGAAGCCGGCTTCGGCCTTCATCGGGTTCGAGAACGGGCGGATGACCTTGTCGTCCTGGATCGTCGTCGAGCGGCAGTTCTCGCCGATGGTCTTGCCGTTGACGGTCGGGGCATTCTCGCGGATGAGGCCCTGCTTCATCAGCTCGTTGACCACGGCCGGCACGCCGCCGGCATGGTAGTAGTCCTCACCCAGGTACTCGCCGGCCGGCTGCATGTTGACCAGCAGCGGGACCTTGTGGCCGTGCTTCTGCCAGTCGTCGATGTTGAGATCGACGCCGATATGGCGGGCAATGGCGTTGATGTGGATGGGGGCGTTGGTCGAGCCGCCGATCGCCGAGTTCACGACGATGGTGTTGATGAAGTTGTCCTTGGTCAGGATGTCGGAGGGCTTCAGGTCCTCGTGCACCATCTCGACGATGCGCATGCCGGTGCGCCAGGCCATTTCCTGACGGTCGCGGTAGGGCGCCGGGATGGCGGCCGAACCGGGCAGCTGCATGCCCAGCGCCTCGGCCAGCGAGTTCATGGTCGAGGCCGTGCCCATGGTGTTGCAGTAGCCGGTCGAGGGGGCGGAGGACGCCACCAGCTCGATGAACTGCTCGTAGCCGATCTCGCCGGCCGCCATCATCTGGCGGGCCTTCCAGACGATGGTGCCCGAACCGGTGCGCTCGCCGCGGAACCAGCCGTTGAGCATCGGGCCGACCGAGAGAGCGATCGCCGGGATGTTGACGGTGGCGGCGCCCATCAGCATGGCGGGCGTGGTCTTGTCGCAGCCGATGGTCAGCACCACGCCGTCGAGCGGGTAGCCGTACAGCACTTCGACGAGGCTGAGATAGGCGAGGTTGCGGTCGAGGCCGGCGGTCGGACGCTTGCCGGTTTCCTGGATCGGGTGAACCGGGAATTCCATGACGATGCCGCCGGCATCGCGGATGCCGTCGCGGACGCGCTTGGCGAGCTCGAGGTGGTGACGGTTGCAGGGCGAGATATCGGAGCCGGTCTGGGCGATGCCGATGATCGGCTTGCCCGACTGCAGTTCCTCCCGCGAGATGCCGTAGTTGAGGTAGCGCTCGAGATACAGCGCGGTCATGTCCGGGTTTTCCGGATTGTCGAACCAGGCGCGCGACCGGAGCTTCTTGCCCGTCTTGGTCACGCCATTACCCGAACTCATGGTGATCTCCTCAAATCTGTACCGGCCGATCCAATACCCCAAACCTAACGGTTCGGGCAGGCATTCCTTCGATTGAGGGAGGATCGTACCGGTGGCGATGATAGACATCCGCTCATCCGGTGACAATGGCTCGCTGCACGTACCTCAGCGATTGGTCGAGTCGCGCGCCTCGAGGGAGATCGGCTGCTGGACCACCGGCTTGTCGACGCGCTCGCCATTGAGGCGGCGGAGCAGCATGCGCCCGGCATCGCGCCCCATTTCGTAGCCGGAGACGTGGATGGTGGTCAGCGAGGGGCGGACATGGGGGGTATAGTCGAGCCCGCCGAAGCCGGCGATGGCGACCTCGCGCGGTACCTCGACGCCCATCTTTTCCGCACCCAGCACCGCGCCGGTGGCGAGGATGTCGGTGCCGAAGAAGATGGCGTCGACGTCTGGCAGCTGCGCGCGGATATCCCTGAAGGCATCGATGCCGTCGGCGATGCGGCGCGTACCCTCCATGGGATGGATGAGATTGATCGTGGCGTCGTGCCGCGCGAGCCCCTCCCGGAATCCGGCGATGCGCTCGGCGCCGCGCTCGATCGTGTGGCCGGAATAGGCGATGCGGCGGAAGCCCTTCTGGCCGAAGTGCTCGCCCATCAGCCGGCCGCCCTCATGGTTGGAGAAGCCGAGCAGCATGTCGATGGGATCGGGCCGGTAGCCCCACATCTCGATGACGGGAATGGCCAGCTGCTGCAGCGCCTCGCGCGACTTGTCCGAGCGGATGACGCCGGTGAAGACCACTCCGGCGGGGCGGAAGGGCAGCACCGTTTCGAGCAGGTCGGCCTCGAACTGTTCGGAATAGCCGGTCTGGGCGAACATCAGTTGGTAGGGGCTGCCCTCGAAGGCATCGAGGATGCCCTGCATGGAACTCGCGAAATGCGGGTTCATCAGGCTGGAGACGAAGACCGAGATGACGTTGGAGCGGCCCGAGCGGAGCGACGAGGCGAAGCGGTTCACGACATAGCCGGTCTGGGCTACGGCCTCGAGGATGCGGGCGCGCGTCTCCTCCTTGACCTTGTCGGGATACGAGAGCGCACGCGAGACCGTTATCGGGGAGACCCCGGCGACCCTTGCTACGTCCTCGACGCGAACCGGTCGGTTTGGACGCCGTCTTTTTTCTCCAGATTCCAAGCAGTTCCCCGACTACCAGAATTCACTATTCGATTTGAGGTATCCTAAATCGCAGTAACCTGGCGAGGACAAGTGCTCCTCGATGCGAATGACTTCGTTCCATTTTGCAGTCCGCTCGGAGCGGGTCATCGAACCGACCTTGATCTGGTCCGACAGCAAACCTACCGCGAGATGACTGAGCGTTATGTCCTCGCTTTCACCCGATCGGCCTGACTGAATCGTATTCCAGCCGAATGATCTGGCCTGCGCACTGGCAGCAATCAGTTCCGTCAACGTGCCGCATTGGTTTGATTTCAGCAATACGGAATTGCAGGAATTCCGCTCTGCTGCGTGTACGATACGGTACGAAGAAGTTGTCAGATAATCATCTCCGATGACCTGGATGCGATTGCCGAGGCGTCGGGTGATTTCTGTAAAGCCGGCGTCGTCGTCTTCGGCGAGCGGGTCCTCGAGCGATACGATCGGGTAGGCGTCGACCCAGCCCGCGAGCAGGTCGATCATCTGCAGCGTGTCGAGGGCCTTGCCTTCGAGGGCGAGGCGGTAGGCGCCATTGGAGAAGAAGGATGTCGCGGCGACATCGAGGGCGATGCCGATATCGGTGCCCGGCCGGAAACCGGCATCCTCGATGGCGCGGGTGAGCAGGTCGAGCCCGTCCTCGTTGGCGGTGAAGTCGGGCCACACCCCGCCCTCATCGGCGACGCCGTTGAGTTTTCCTTGTTTCGCCATGGACTTGGCGGCCGCGATGTAGACTTCGGCGATCTGCTCGGTGGCTTCGGCAAAGCTCGTGGCGCCGAGGGCGAGGATGAGGAAATCCTGGATGTCGATGCGGTTGCCGGCATGCCGGCCGCCGCCGAAGATCTGGATCATCGGGGCGGGGATATGCGGGGTCGCCGGGTCGAGCCCGGCGAGGTGCCTGAGGTGCTGCCAGAGCGGGATCTTCTGCTCGGCAGCGGCGGCCCAGGCGATGGCCGAGGAGGTGGCGACGATGGCGTTGCCGCCCAGCCGCGTCTTCTGTTCGGTGCCGTCGAGCCCGATCAGGGCGGCATCGACGGCCGACTGGTCGGCGCCCTCCATTCCCCTGAGGCGGCTGGCGATTTCGCCGTTGACGGCGGCGAGGGCGGCGTTGACGCCGTAGCCGCCGAGGCGGGGCCCGCCATCGCGCTTGTCGAGTGCCTCGCGGCTGCCGGTCGAGGCACCGGAGGGGGCGATGGCGCGGCCCATGGCGCCGGAGGCGAGGGTGACCTCGACCTCGACGGTGGGGCGTCCGCGCGAATCCCACACCTGGCGGCCGTGAATGGTCTTGATGGCTGACATGTCGAAACTACCGCGATGAACGAAGGCTGTCGAAAAGATGAACGAGATCCGCCGGTGGCTTCCGGATATGCGGAATGGCCCGGTCGCGCACGACCTGGCGGTTCTCGTCGCTGAGATACTCGACCGGCGACTTGCCGTCGACGCGGGCAAGCATGAGGCAGGGGAGGAGCGTCGCCGTCCGCGCCTCGACTTCCGCCCGCAGAGAAGCGGGGAAGTGTCCGAGCCAGGTCGAGGCAAAGGCCGTCGCCTGATCGAGGAGGGTATCACCGATCGCCGGCAGGTGGATGGACTTGAGCAGCAGGTGGTTGAGGCAGAAGGCGCCGTCGAAGGCCGGATCACCGTACCAGGCGCATTCGGCATCGAGCAGGACCGGGTGACCATCGCGACGCGAAACCAGGATGTTCTTGGGGCTGACGTCGCCGTGGACGAGCGCGAGCCTGGTCGAGGCGGTGGTCTCAAGCACCGCGAGGATGCGGTCGGCAAGATCGGGATGGCGGCCGGCGGTGAAGCGCAGGTAGGGATCGAGCCTGAGCGCATCGATCAGGTGATCGGTGGGGAACTGGGCGGCGGCGGAAGGGTCGTTCAGCGTCGCGGCATGGATGCGGCCGAGCGCGTCGGCAACCGCGACCGGAACCTCGGGATCGGCGCGGCCGGCGAGGAGTTCGGCTTTCCACAGCACATAGTCCTCGGCCGGCAGATATTCGAGCAGTGCGATGCCATGGGCCTGGTCCTCGCCGATCACCCGCGGCGCGGCGCCGGGAACGATCGTGTTGGCGCGGCGCAGCCAGGCCACTTCGTAGTGGTTGCGCTCGAGCGGCGCCTGCCAGTCGCTCGCCACCTTGAGCTTGCTCAGCGCGCGCTTGGCGCAATAGAGGCGGCCATCGGCAAGGGTGATGCGGACGATGTCGGAGGAGACCCCGCCGGTCAGCGGCTCGACCGTCAGCGTAGGGCCGCAATCCACACCGGCGGCGGCGAAAATCGGGGGAAGCAGGGCTTCCCAGCTCAGGTTGTCATCGTGCATGCGGTTCATCGCTCCCTTGACTGGAATGGTAGCGGATGGGAGGCATTGGAACAATCGACCGGCGCCGAAGCCGGTATCGTCAAATCGGAGGAGATGCCAATGGGCCGGCTGGAAGGCAAGGTAGTGTTCATGACGGCCGCGGCGGCCGGTATCGGTGGAGCGTCCGCGGTTGCCTTCGCCCGCGAGGGCGCTCGGGTGATCGCGACCGACCGCGACGCGGCGGGCATCGCGCTCAAGGGCGAGGAGCTCAACCGAATCTCCTCGGGTCACGAGGTCTATGCGCTCGACGTGACCGACCATCTGGCGCTCCGGGAAGCTGCGGCGCGGCACCAGGGCGTCAACGTGCTCTACAACGGCGCCGGCTGGGTGCATCAGGGCATGCTCGGGACGACGAGCCTCGAGGACTGGCAGCTGAGCTTCGACATCAATGTGACGCCGATGTTCATCCTGACCCAGGCGTTCCTGCCGGCGTTCATCGCGCAGGGCGGGGCCTCGATCATCAACGTCGCCTCGGTCGCGAGCTCGCTGAAGGGCGTGCCCAACCGGGTGAGCTACATGTCGTCGAAGGCCGCCGTGATCGGCTTCACCAAGTCGGTGGCGTTCGACTACATGAAGAACGGCATCCGGGCGAATGCCCTCTGCCCCGGCAGCGTCGACAGTCCCTCGCTGCACGAGCGCGCAAATTCGCTGGGCGACCACGACGAGATCTGGAAGACCTTCATCGCCCGCCAGCCCATGGGGCGCATGGCGCAACCCGAGGAAATCGCTCACCTCTGCGTCTATCTCGCGAGCGACGAGAGTGCCTACGCCACGGGCACGAACTTCATCGCCGACGGCGGCATCACGATGTAGCAGCGGGAATCGGGGGAACTGCACGAGCGGCAGGTTCACCGCGCTCGATGGCTTCCGCTACCGGTATCTCGGCGAGTCGGCGACACGGATGGATTGACCAGTCCCGGTGCAGCGGACTGGGAGGGCCGGGCAGCAGTCGGCTGCCCGGCCCTTGTGACTACGCGCCCGTCGCCGCATCGGTCATGGTCTCGACCACCTGGTCGAGGCTGAAGCTCGCCGCCTTCTGCCGCGGCGGGAACTCCTTGAAGGTGGCAAGGAACTCGCCGACCATGGCCTGCGCCGGCACCAGCATGTAGATGTGCCGGAACATCCAGTCGTAGTAGGTGTTCGACGTCTGTTGGGCGCGCTCGTACGGGTCCAACCGCAGGTTGAAGATGTATGGCGTGCGCAGGACGATGAACGGCTCCTGCCAGATCTTGAGCGTCTTCTCGACCCGCTGTTCGAGGAACAGCATCTTCCAGTTGTCGTAGCGCAGTGCCGCCACGTCGCCCTCGTCGGTGAAATAGATGAAGCCCTGGCGCGGGCTCTTGTCCGCCTTGCCGGTCAGGTACGGCAGCAGGTTGAAGCCGTCGAGGTGGACCTTGAAGGTCTGGCCGCCGATCTTCTGGCCCTTCTTCAGCTTGTCGACGATGTCGTCCTCGCCGGCAACGGCGAGGATGGTCGGGAACCAGTCGAGGTGGCTGATGATCTCGTTCGACACCGAGCCGGCCTTGATCTTGCCGGGGAAGCGAACCATGCACGGCACGCGATAGGCGCCCTCCCAGCTCGTGTTCTTCTCGGACCGGAAGGGGGTCATCCCCGCATCGGGCCAGGTGTTCATGTGCGGGCCGTTGTCGGTCGAGTACTGCACGAACGTGTTGTCGGCGATGCCGAGCTTGTCGAGGAAGTCGAGCATCTCGCCGATGCACTTGTCGTGATCGATCATCACGTCGTGGTACTCGGACTGCCAGCGGCCGGACTGGCCACGGCTCTTCGGATCCACGTGGGTCCAGGCATGCATGTGCGTGGTGTTGAACCACACGAAGAACGGCTCGCCCGCATCGTGGGCGGCCTGGATGAACTTCTTGGCTGCCGCAAGGAAATCGAGGTCGATCGTTTCCATGCGCTTCCTCGTCAGGGGGCCGGTGTTCTCGATCTTCTGCCCGCCCTTGCCGTCGGCCCAGCAGTGCAGCACGCCGCGCGGGCCGTACTTCTTCCTGAAGTTCGGGAAGTCCTTCTCGTTGGGATAGTCGACTTCCTCCGGCTCCTCCTCAGCATTGAGGTGGTAGAGGTTGCCGAAGAACTCGTCGAACCCGTGCATCGTGGGCAGGTGCTCGTCGCGGTCGCCGAGGTGGTTCTTGCCGAACTGGCCGGTGCGGTAGCCCAGCGGCTTCAGCGCTTCGGCGATGGTGATGTCCTCGGCCTTGAGCCCGAGTTCGGCGCCGGGGAGACCGACCTTGGTGAGCCCGGTGCGGAGGCCACACTGACCGGTGATGAAGGAGGCCCGGCCGGCGGTGCAGCTCTGTTCGGCATAGGAGTCGGTGAAACACATCCCCTCATCGGCGATGCGATCGATATTGGGCGTCCGGTAGCCCATCACCCCCTTGCTGTAGCAGCTGAGGTTCGACTGGCCGATATCGTCGCCCCACATCACGAGGACGTTTGGTTTGCTGGCGGGCATGATGAAATCCCTCTCGCTCCTGGTTGAACGCGAGCGTGAGGAACCCGCTGCGGGGACTTCTCCATGTTTTGGTGCAGCGCGCCGTTAAGTGAACGGCGAAAAACAGACTCTATTTCCGTTCAAACGAGGCCGACTGGAGTCGCCGAACGACAAGCGCCCCCCGCGTGGGCGCTGCGACTTCCTTAACCCGCGGCCCGGATTGCCTCCATTGCGCGACGAGTTTTCGCCAGTTTGCTCCTTTCACGGAAACCACGGCGCAAAGCGCACCATGCTTTAAGTCCCCGAGCAGTCTCCTCGCTGGTGCCGCAACGCGCGCGCCATGACTGAGTCACCAGAGCATCGATAACCGGGCTCGGGCCGCCCACTGAGGATGGCCCATGGCCGCGGAGAACCAGACTTCCTCGCGTCTGATCGTATCGAGGGGGGCGTGATGCCCGATCCCTTCATGATCGACGACGACCGGGGGACGGACCTGGCAGCCCGACGGACCGGGCTGGCGTTCCAGCGCACCCGCCTCGCGGCGGACCGCAACATGATGGCCGTGACCCGCACGTCGCTGTCACTGATCAGCTTCGGGTTCACGATCTACAAGGTGATCGAGGGTATCCAGGGCACGGGGCAGCTTCGCGACCATGCGGCGCGGAATTTCGGCGTCACTCTGATCCTCATCGGGATCGTGACGCTCATCGCCGGCATCATCTACCAGCTCAGATACATGGCCCAGCTCAGGGGGCAACGTGCCGCGCTCGAACGTGAGGGAAGCATCCACGCCGAGAGCCCCTTCCCGTTCTCCTTCAACCTGGTCCTCGCCGTTCTGCTGCTGCTGGTCGGCATATTCGCCGTCCTCAGCATCCTGTTCCGGCTCGGCCCGTTCATCTGAGGAGGGCGGCGATGCTGGCCGACGCGACCGGACTACCCGCGCGGAAAGCGCGACAGGGCGTCGAGCGCCCGGGCGATCGAGGCGTAGGGCCTCGAACAGGTGGTGTGATAGTCGCCGGTGAGACCATCGAAGCCGTGCGGATCCTGGTCGAACGTCAGGCGTGTCGCGGCCTGGCCCTGTTCGATCGGCTGCTTGCAGGCCCGGCACCAGCGGCCATTGCCCCCATTCCACTCGCCATTGGTCTCGCGAAGCACTGCACTCACTCCATACGCATTTACTACTCGCTAACCAACTTTCGCATGGATGTGTGGCGGGACCAAGTCCGCCTCCTCCTCGCCGAGGAGGGCAGGAATGCTTGAGGAGTGGCTTACCCGTGCCACCGAGTTCTTTGTCCCGCTGTTCAACCTGATGGCGCTGGCGGTCGTCGCCTACGGCACGATCGATGCGTTCATCCGCTCCGTCGGCCTGATCTTCAGGCCGGTCGACCAGCACCGGGCGCGCCTGGTCTGGCTGCAGTTCTCGCGCTGGCTCGTCGCCGGTCTCACCATCCAGCTTGCCGCCGACATCATCGAGACGGCGCTGGCACCGAACTGGGAGGATATCGGCAAGCTGGCGGCGATCGCGGGGATCCGGACCTTCCTCAACTTCTTCCTCGAACGCGACCAGACGGAGCTGCGCGAACTCGATGAGAAGCGCATGCGCGAACGCAAGCCGGAGGCAGGATGATGCGCTCATTTCCGATCACGACGGACAAGATTCGCCAGAGCAGGATGGCCTATACGATCGCCGGAGTGATCCTCGCGATACTGGGCCTGGGAGCCATCTTCGCGCCGGCCATGACCGGCCAGGCCATCGAACGGATCGTGGGCTGGCTGCTGCTGCTCGGTGGCCTGACGGCCGGGGTGATGACCTGGTTCTCCGGCCGGGAGGGCTGGAAGGCCTGGCTCGGTTTCGGCGGTGCGCTGGCGGCGGCCGCGGCGGGGGCATTGCTGCTCTGGGCGCCCGTAGGCGGCGGGGACATGCTGACTTCAGTGCTCGTCGGGTTCTTTGCCGCATCGGGACTGGCCAAGGTGGCCATAGCGGTGGCGCAGCGGACGAGCATACCCGTGATCTGGCCCTGGCTGCTGGCCTCGGGCATCCTCGACATCGTCCTCGCGGTGGCCGTGCTGACGCGCTTTCCCTTCAACGCCGGCTGGTTCCTCGGCCTGATGCTGGGCGTGAGCATGCTGTGCAGCGGCGTGCTGATCCTGTGGATCGCCTATAGCGGCGGCTCGCGGCACGCGGCCTAGGAGACTTCCCGCTCGGGACTGGCGGTTGCCGTCGGAGTGCCGCGCGCCGCCTCGACGATCCTGCGGCGGGCGCGGATGGCGCCCCATTGCTGGTCGACGATGACGCCGATGAGGATGACGCCGCCCATCACCGCGAAGTTGAGCGAAGAGGGGATGCCGAGGAGGTTCACAAGGTTCTGCAACTCCTGCAGCAGGATCGTGCCGAGGATGACGCCGACGATCGAGCCCTCGCCGCCGCGCAGCGAGAAGCCGCCGAGCACCGCCGCGGCGATGGCGTAGAGCTCGTAGAAATTGCCCTGCGAGCTCGGCTGGACCGAGCGCGTGTACATGGCAAAAAAGATCGCGGCGAGCGCGGTGAGGCCGGCACAGATGACATAGGCGGAGGTGACGACGAGGTCGGTGCGGATGCCCGAGAACCGCGCGGCCTCCTCGTTCTTGCCGATGGCGAAGAGATAGCGGCCGAAGACCGAGCGGTGCAGCGTGAACCAGGCGATCACGGCGACGACGGCCAGCACGTAGACCGAGACGGGGATGCCGAAATAGCGGGCAACGAAGAAATCGAGGCCGGGATAGACGGAGCCGAAGGGGAAGCCGGCGGTGGCGTCGGCGGTGTAGCCGCGCGCGATGCCGCGATAGATGAGCAGGCCGCACAGCGTCACCACGAACGGCTGCATCTTCAGCTTGGTGATGAGCAGGCCGTGGGCGAGGCCGAGCGCGAGGCCGAGGACTATCACCACGGCCATGGCGATGGGCCAGGGGACGCCCTTGTTGCCGACCATGTCGACGAACAGCACACCCAGAAGCGCGATCATCGAGCCGACGCTGAGCTCGATGCCGCCGGTGATGATGACGAAGCCCTGCCCGATGGCGAACAGGCCGAAGAGGCCAATCAGGTTGGCCGTGTTGGCGAGGTTGTTGGGCGAGAGGAACAGCGGGTTCTTCAGGTAGACACCCAGTCCGACGACGAGGATGAGAACCAGCAGCCCCAGGTCTTTCTTGTTCATTGCCTTCCCCGTCACTTTCCTGTCGCGTTTCCGAACCCGAAAACCGCAGCCATTTTTTCCTCGAAACGCTCTAGCCTGCCCTTGCCAGAGGTGCGCCGATGGCAAGGGTCAGGATGTTCTCCTCGGTGCATTGGGCGCGCTCGAGTATGCCGGTGATGCGACCCTCGTGCATGACGGCGACGCGGTCGGAGACGCCTATGACTTCCTCCATGTCGGACGAGATCATCAGCACGGCGACGCCGGCTTCGGCGAGGCCGCGCATCAGCCGGTAGATCTCGGCCTTGGCGCCGACGTCGATGCCGCGCGTGGGTTCGTCGAAGATCAGGACGCGGGGCTTCATGGCCAGCCATTTGGCGAGCACGACCTTCTGCTGGTTACCGCCCGAAAGGCTGGCGGTGCGCGTCGTCACCGACGGCGCCTTGATGGCGAGCTCGCCGCGGCTCGCCTCGGCGCGCACCAGTTCGCGCGTCTCGGAGACGAGGCCGCCGGGGGCATAGGCCGGCAGGTCGGGCAGGGTGATGTTCTGGGCGAGCGTCATGTCGAGCAGGATGCCCGCGCCCTTCCTGTCCTCGGGAACGAGGAAGATGCCGCGTTCGACGGCGTCTGAAGCGCCGCGCAGGGTCAGCGGCTTGCCGTCGAGCCGGATGGCGCCGCCATAGGCCCGATCGACCCCGAACAGCACGCGGGCGAGCTCGGTGCGGCCGGCGCCGACCAGCCCCGCAAGGCCGAGGATTTCGCCGGCATGAAGCTCGAGATCGACATCGTGGGTGGGCCAGGTCGCGGTGCGGAGGCCATGTGCGGCGAGTACCGGCGCGCCTCGGGCGGCGTGGGGCGGGGCATAGGCGACCTTGAGGTCGCGGCCGATCATCAGCTTGACGAGCTTGTCGTGGGTGACCTCGGCGCGATCGAGCCGCGCGACGAGGACGCCGTCGCGGAGGACGATGACGCGGTCGCAGGCGCGCTCGACCTCGGCGAGGCGGTGCGAGATGAAGATGACGGCGATGCCCTCGGCCTTGAGCCCGGCGATCACCTCGAGAAGCTTGTCGGTCTCGGCGATGGGCAGCGATGAGGTCGGCTCGTCGAGGATGACGAGGCGGGCATTGACCGACAGGGCCCTGGCGATCTCGACCATCTGCTGCTGGGCGAGCGACAGCCGCGCTACCGGCGTATCGGGGGCGAAATGGGCGCCGAGCCGGCGGAGATAGGGGGCGACGTCGGCCCGCATCTTCTTCTCGTCGACGAGGTTGAGGATGCCGCCGGTGCGCGGCTCGCGGCCGATATAGACATTGGCGGCGACGTCGAGATTGTCGAAGAGGTTGAGCTCCTGGTGGACGAAGGCGATGCCGGCGCGCATCGAGCCGCCGACGGTCAGCCCGTCATAGCGCACGCCGTCGATCTCGACCGTGCCGGAATCGGGCTTGGTGACGCCGCCCAGGATCTTCATGAGGGTGGACTTGCCGGCGCCGTTCTCGCCGACGATGCCGATGACCTCGCCGGGCGACACGGTCATGTCGAGGCCGGCGAGGGCCACCACGCCGGGATAGGTCTTGCGTACGCCGGTGAGCCGCAGGAACGGCTTGCCGGCCATCTCCGGTTCCCCCACCGGGCTGCCGCCATCAGGCATCGAACTTCCCTACTCGTTCCCTGCCGCAGCGGGGAGGCTATCATCGGGTAAACCCCGGGAGAAGAAGGGCGGGCCCCGCCGGAGCCCGCCAAAGAGATCAGCCGCCGCTGATCTTGGCCTTGAGATCGGCTTCGAAGGCGTCGACGTTCTCCTTGTTGATCACCTTGGTCGGCACGATGATCAGCTTGTTCTCGGGAATGCCGGACTTGTCGCCCTCGAGATACTTGGCCATCAGCAACATGCCCTGGTAGCCCCATTCGAAGGGCTGCTGGACGATGGTGGAGACGAACGAGCCTTCCTTGACGGCGCCCAGCGTCACCGGATCCTCGTCGAAGGCGACGACGGTGATCTGGCCGAGCTTTCCGGCGGCCTGCAGGGCCTCGTAGATCTTGGGCGAGTTGTACGAATAGAACCCGACCATGCAGTTGACCTCGGGGTTGGCGACGAGCACGTCGTCGACATTGGTCCGGGCCTTGGTGAAGTCGACGTCGTCGCCGCGCACGTCGAGCAGCTCGATGCCCTTGCCCTCGATGGCCTGCTTGAAGCCGTTGATGCGCTCGACGGCGTTGTCGGCGCCGAGGAAGCCGACGAAGCCCATGCACTTGCCTTCCTTGCCGGCCATGGCCTTGACCATTTCCTCGCCGGCCTGGATGCCGGCTTCGGTGTTGGACGAGCCCAGATAGGCGATGCGGTTGGAGGCGGGGGCGTCGCTGTCGGTGGTGAAGAGCGGCACCTGGGCGGCGATGCGGTTGAAGGCGTCGATCGAGTTCTTGGGATCGGCCGACGAGATCATGATCGCGTCGGTGCCGGCGGCGACGAGGTCGTCCATCAGCGCGTTCTGCAGGGCCGCGGTGCCCTGGGCGGGATACTTGAACTCGAGTTCGTAGTTGGGCAGTTCGCCCTGCGCCTTCTTCACGCCGGCCTCGGCGAGTTTCCAGAAATCGGAGGCGGCATTGACGACGAAGGCGAGCTTGGGCTTGTCCTGGGCATAGGCAACAGTCGACAGGACCAACCCGGCGGCCAGCACGGCCGCCAGACTGACTAGAGACTTCATGTTGTTCCTCCCTGGCCGCCGCAGCGGCGGCGTAGCGTCATTAGGTACGTACCTCAGGAGCTCTCCCAAGCTCCCTTTCCCTCCTCTGGAGCGGCACGCATCAGCATCCTTTCTGCAAAACGAAACCTAGTCAATAGTTGGTCAATCGTAATCACATCGGGTTTCCGGAGGGTGTTTCTCTGTTGTCAGACAAACACGTAAAAGATGACTTGTGCGAAATAGTACACACGGGGTTCGAGATACCGAAGTGCAGGTGAGCGTCATACACGGGAGCGGCGTCCATGGCGCCCGTCGGCGTCAGCAGATGCTCGCGATAACGCGTCAGGCATGCTCCGGCCGTCCTGACGAGCGTCCTGGCGAGCCCTGCCGCCGGTGCGCGCCGGGAGCGCTGCGCAAAATTGACCGCTTCCGCCGGGAGGGCGCAGCGGCTAAGAGGCTCGCGCAGTACTCTTCAGGAGCATCAGATGAGCATCACCCGTCACCAGCCCGGCAAGCGCATGAGCATGTCCGTGGTCCATGGCAACACCGTCTATCTCGCCGGCCAGGTTGCGACCGACTACAACGGCACGATCGAGAAGCAGACGTCCGAAGTGCTGGAGACGATCGACAAGCTCCTCGCCGAAGCCGGCTCGCACAAGTCGAAGGTCCTCTACTGCCAGGTCGTGCTCAACAACATCTCGGATTTCGCCGCGATGAACACGGTCTACGACGCCTGGATCGACCCGGCCAACCCGCCGGCCCGCGCCTGCATCGAGGCGCGCCTCGCGCATCCCTCGCTCAAGGTCGAGATCATCGCCGTCGCGGCCAAGGACTGAGGGGGTTTGGGGGTGCTGGGTCCCTCGGTGGCCCGCTGAACCACCCCCTCCCTCATTCCTCCCCCCTCATTCCCTCCCCCTCGCGGGGGAGGGAGGCGGTGACCGTCGCCAGTATTGCTGGCGATGCGTCGCCGGGACTATTTCGCCTTGCTGGCCGCGACCGCGGCGCGGGGCCTGGTTGCGGCTTTCTTCGTCGGCTTGTCCGCGGCAGCCTTGGCCTTCACCGGCTTGGCCCCGGAGCCGTTGGCTCTCGGCTCGGCCGGGGTCCTGCCCCTCGCAGCCTCGGCATGGGCCTCGTGCCAGTAGTGCTCGTGCTTGCCGTCGGGACGGCCGTCGGCCTCCCACATGAAATAGGCGCGGTGGCGAATGGCGTCTTCGCTGACCGTGCTGGCGGGGTCGGCTGACTTCGATTTGGCGGGCATGTCGTGTGGCTCCCTCGATCGCCGGTGCGCGCCGGGATGGCGCACCACCCGGGACGGACACTAGCAGCACATTGGGTCGCCGCGAAGCACACCGGCTGCAGGCGAGCCATGACGCAGCGGCGCTGCCCGGCTATGGTCCCGGGGCGCGCCGATCCCCATGAGGAGCACCCATGAGCCAGTCATTCGATGCCATCATCATCGGCGGAGGGCAGGCGGGCCCGTTCCTCGCGGCGCGGCTCGCCGGGGCGGGCTGGCGGACCGCGCTGATCGAGCGGCGCTTCATGGGCGGCACCTGCGTCAACGATGGCTGCCAGCCGACCAAGGCGCTGGTAGCGAGCGCCCGGGTGGCGTGGCTGGCGCGGCGGGCTGCCGATTTCGGCGTCGTCACGGGGCCGGTGAGCGTCGACATGAAGGCGGTGCGGACGCGCAAGGAAGGCGTGGTGCTGGCGTCGCGCAACGGGCTCGACAGCTGGATGGAGAGCACCGAGAACCTCACCGTCATCCGCGGCTCGGCGGCGTTCGTCTCGCCCAACGCGGTGGAGGTCAACGGGCAGGTGCTCGAGGGCCGGCAGATCTTCCTCAATACCGGGGCGCGGGCGTCGGCGCCCGACTGGGCGCGGGGCGTGCCCTATCTCGACAACACCTCGATCCTCGAACTCGATACGCTGCCGAAGCACCTCGTCATCGTGGGCGGCTCCTATGTCGGGCTCGAGTTTGCCCAGATGTACCGGCGCTTCGGCGCCCAGGTGACTGTGCTGGCGCGGGGCGGAAGGGTGGCGTCGCGCGAGGATGACGACATCTCCGATGCGATCCGCGATATCCTCGCCGGCGAGGGCATCCGCATCATCACGGATGCCGAGTGCTTCGCGGCCGAACGGCGCGGCGAGGGCGTGGTGGTGAAGTACGGCAAGGACCATGCCGGCGAGGTCGAGGGCAGCCACCTTCTGCTGGCGGTGGGGCGGGTGCCCAATGTCGAGGATCTTCAGCTCGACAAGGCCGGCGTCGCGCTCGATGCGGCGGGCTACATCGCGGTCGACGACAGGCTGAGGACCAGCCAGCCCCACATCTTCGCGCTGGGCGACGTCAACGGGCGCGGGGCCTTCACCCATACTTCGTACAACGACTTCGAGATCGTCTCGCAGAACCTGCTCGACGGCGCCAGCCGCAAGGTCTCGGACCGCATCCCGGCCTATGGGCTCTATATCGATCCGCCGCTCGGCCGGGCCGGGATGAGCGAGCGGGAGGTGCGGGCGAGGGGCCTGCCGGCGCTGGTTGCGACGCGGCCGATGACGCGGGTGAGCCGGGCCAACGAGCGCGGCGAGACGCTGGGGTTCATGAAGGTGTTCGCCGACGCGGTGACGCGCCAGATCCTCGGCGTGGCGCTCCTCGGCATCGAAGGGGACGAGGTGATGCAGTCGCTGCTCGAGGCGATGGCGGCGGGCGTCAGCGTCGATACGATCATCGGCACCATGCATGTCCACCCCACGGTGAGCGAACTGGTGCCGGCGCTGCTCGCCGACCTCAAGCCGCTGCCCTAGTCCGTCGCAGGATTTCTGCGCTTCGGCCACGGGTTAGCCATGCCGCCATCAAATTGCCGGGTGCAAATTGACACTACGACGGCGCGAATCAATGGTGGCGGCATGGGAGAAGTTCTGAGCGACACGGTGATTTCCTTCCGCCTCAAGCGGGCGGAGGAATTCGCGCGGCAATGGCGGATCAACGCCAGGCGCCTGCAGTCGCTCGCCTCCAGCCCGCAGACCCCCGAAGTGATGCGCTCCAATGCCCTCGGCGAAGCCCGCACGGCCGCCGAGATCGTCGGCCGGCGCGGTGACGAGATGGCGGCGATGGCGAAGGACCGCGGCTTCAACACCTGGGAATCCGACCCGCTGGTCGCGCCGGTGGTGGTCGAGATCCGCGCGGTCGAGAACGCGCTGACTTTCGCCGCGGAGGCGTTGAGCAAGCGGGCGTAGCGTTCTACTGCCCGACCTGGATGACGGCCTTGTTGGGCAGTTCCACCGGAGGCATCTCGGAGAAGGTGAGCGCGCCGGGGTCGCCGACGGTTTCGATGCCCTCGCCGCTGGGGCCGCCCTCGCGGCGGCCGGCGCCTTCGGCGTGGACCACGACCTCGCCTTTTTCGGTGGGGTTGATGTCCTTGGTCGGCGCCTCGCTGCCGGTCGCGGCGAACTGACCGAGTACCTTGCCGCCGCCTTCGATCTGCTGCTGGGCCGTCGCCACCTCGCTCGCCGTCTCGACCTCGTAGGGCACTTCGTAGGCACGCGGCGGGGAGATGACGACCTGCTTGTCGTCCACCTGCTCGACCCACAGGTAGATGCGGCCGGCGAGGCCGCGCAGCTTGTCGGGCTCGACGATGCGGGTGTGGAGAAGGCTGAAACGGGCCGGGAGTTGGTCGGTGGTGGCCCAGCCGACGACGTTGGTCATGGCGAAGTAGAGCACCACGACGGAGCCGAGCGTCACGACGATGGCGGCGGCCTTCACCCACCACTTCCACAGCGAGAAAAGGTTGAGGCTGACCAGCAGCAGCGCGAGCAGCAGGAAGAGGGCGACCGCGGCGGAGATGACGAGCGTGGTCATGCCGGTCAGCCCTTGCGGACGGCCTGGATCAGCGACACCGGCACGGTGTTGATGTCGCTGACGGCGCCCGACGCGTCGACATTGAAGCGGACCACGGTCTTCTCGTCGCCCTTATGATCGAGGACGAGCGTGTCGTAGTAGACGACCGAGACCTTGGGGTTGATCTTTTCGATCTTCACGGTCACCGGCACCGCGGCGGCAGTGGGGTTGGTGAAGTGGTAGATGTTGACGATGTACTCGCCCGGCACGAGGCCGCGCACCGTCACCGTCTCCTGGTTCAAGGCGACATGGTGGGTGACGCCATTGACCGTCACTTCGTCGAGATAGTTGCCGCGGTCGTCGCGGTCGAGCGTGACGAAGCCCTTCTGCATGGCGTGGTACCAGACGACGTTGCCGGTCGGGTCCTGCACATAGGTGTCGATGTCGTCGTCGTTGTCGTCCGGCCAGGTCGTGGTGATGATGAACTCGGCATTGGTGTCGATCATGCCCGACTTGGCGTCGGGCCGGATCAACGCGAAGGCGACGAACACCATCATGGTGAAGCCGAGCAGCACGTTGAACAGGATGTCGGTGAACGGTACGAACGTGCCGTCGTCGCCCTCCGAGCCGGAAAAGAGGCTAGGCCCGTCCATTCTGCGCCTTCTCCAGCGCCGGCACGACGTGGATCTCGCTTACCTCGGCAATGGAGGAGAAGAGCTCGCCGATCGCGCCATCGAGCTGGAAATACTGGAACTTGAGGACGAGCGCGGTGGCGATGCCGGCGACGGTGACGTTGAGCGCCACGGCCATGCCGCCGGTCATGCCCGAGAGCGCGGTGCGGAGCGTTTCGGCATCGAACGAGGTGAGCCCGGCGATCGGGATCAGCATCAGGATGAAGCCGATGGCGGTGCCGAGCAGGGCAAGGCGGAGCAGGCCCTCGGAAACGAACAGCCCGAGCTTTTCGCGGCCGCGCAGCTTGTCGGCGACATTGCGCAGCAGCAGCGTCTGGTCGAGCCGGCCGGGGCCGCCCAGTTCGGACTTGCGGACGAGGCTCGCGACGTGCCGGGCGAGGACGCCGGGCTCGAGCACGGTGCCGGCGCCGGTCAGGACGCGTTCGCCGAGAAGGCGGAAGCCGGCGGCGGACTCGGCCTCGATGGCCGCCCGGGCCTTCCGCGCCGCCACCAGCTCGCGGCTGATGTCGATCGACTGGAACAGGCAGTGGAGGCTCGTGATGGCAAAGATCGCGAGGATCAGCAGCGAGATGCGCGTGTGGTCGGACTCGAGGACGGTGTGCAGGAAACCGAGCTGCCACAAGACGGCGAGGCCGAGGAGCACCAGCACGGTGACGATCAGCCAGCGCAGCACCGGGCCATAGTCGCGGATTTCGGCGGGCGATCCGATGACCCTTGCCTTCACGTCGTCCACGCCGCTCCCCTCCTGTCGCGCGTCGATACTGGCGCCACCGCTAGCATGGGGGCCCGATCGCAACTGCCTATGCATGGCATTGGAAATGCCAAACCCGATGGGCCCAAACGCGACAATGTGACGATTGCGGGGGCGAGCGAGTGCGCGCACGCTCCAGGCGAAGCAGGCGGAAGGACGCGGCAAGTGACTTGGCAGGAACATCAGTACCGGCAGATCATCGAGGCGGAGACGCATGCGCGCCCCGTGCTGCCCATGTCGCCGCCAATCCGAATCCGGCGGCTGGGCTTCATGAGTGCCGACGGCGGTGCCGACCTCAGGGCGCTGCACGAGCAGATGGGCCGAATCGCCGGTGCCGACCCGCAGGGCCCGGCCTGGGCCCGGCAGCTCGACTTCGAGCGCGACGGGCGGCAGGTCACCTGGGAGCTGCACAACGAGTTCGCGACCATCACCTGGACGGGGTCTCCCGACGACTGGGATGCGCGCCCGGCCGGTATCGGGCTCGAGTTCCACGACAAGCTGCTGCTGGTGCTCGCCACCCGCATCGACGTGATTGCGACGGAGGCGATCGGGAAGAAGGCGCTGGCCGGCTTCAGCCCGCTCAGCCTCTGCTACTCCTCGATCTTCGACGGCGGCGCCGAGGCGGCGACCGACTTTCATCTCGACGAGGAGGGGTTCACCCGCTTCGAGGTCGCGGCGGCGCGCAGTGGCGAGCTGAGGATCGGAGTGATCGCCCGGCGGCTGCTCGAGATCGAGACCTATCGCATCATGGCGCTGATGGGCCTGCCGCTGGCGCGCGAGACGAACGGGCGGGTCTCGGACTACGAGCGCCAGCTCGCCGGCATCATGCAGAAGGTGGGTGGCGGGGACAGCGTCGAGGCCCACGCTGCCTCGCTCGAGGCGCTGCACCGGCTCTCGGCCGAGATCGGCCGGACGGTCGAGGAGACGAGCTTCCGATTCGCCGCGACGCAGGCCTATGGCGAGGTGCTGGCGGAGCGGCTGACGCGGCTCAGGGAAAAGGCGATCGGCGAGTTCACCACCATCGAGCGCTTCATCAACAACCGGGTGCAGCCGGCGCTTGCCACCTGCAAGGCGATGGAGAAGCGGCTGCTGGCGCTGACCGACAAGGTGCAGAGGGCCATCGAGCTGCTCGACGCGCGCATCACGCTGTCGATCCAGACGCAGAACCGGGCGGTGCTCGACGGCATCTCGCGGACGGCGCAGAGCCAGTACCGGCTGCAGCTGACGGTCGAGGGGCTCTCGATCATCGCCATCTCGTATTATGCCCTGGGAATCCTGGGCTATGTGTTCGAGGGCCTGCACGAAGTGGTGCCGTTCACCAAGGGGGAAATGCTGGCGGTGTCGGCGCCGGTGGTGATACTGCTCGTGTTCCTCGGCATCCGCCGCATCCGCAAGGGCCCGCACTGATAACCAGTATTGGGAAATCCGGGCGCGAGCCGTGGCATTAGGCAGCCGGGGAGGTGCGTCCTGCCCGCGCGCGTACGCGCGGGAACCCGGCGCACCCGTTTTGCATTGCATCGCCAGCCGGTGCGTTGTTTGGAGATGAGTTCATGAGAATCCTGGCCCTCGGTCTGGTCATGTCGGCGCTGCTCGCCGCCCCCGCCTTCGCGCAGGGCGATGCTGCTGCCGGCGCTGCGGTGTTCAAGAAGTGCCAGTCCTGCCATGCGGTGGGCGAGGGCGCCAAGAACAAGGTCGGCCCCGAGCTGAACGACCTGTTCGGCCGCGTCGCCGGCTCGGTCCCCGATTTCAAGTATTCCCAGGCCATGATCGATGCCGGCGCCGGCGGGCTCACCTGGACGCCCGAGACGCTGCACGAGTTCCTGACCAAGCCGAAGGACTTCGTGAAGGGCACCAAGATGAGCTTCCCGGGCCTCAAGGACCCGGCTGACGTCGACAATCTCGTGGCCTATCTCGAGACCTTCTCGACGGCGCCTGCCGAGGCCCCGGCGCAGTAAGCGCGCCTCGCAGTTTCGCTCTGTGAAACGGCCCCCTTCATGCGGAGGGGGCCGTTTGCTTTGGCCTACGACTTTGGGCGTATCCTGCCGACCATGTGATCGGTGCGACCTTCTATTGGCTTATCGAATGTGCCGCATTGTGCTGACATGGGCGCCGGATTACAGGGCCTCGCATGGATATCACCCTCAAGCAGATGCAGATTTTCCGCGCCGTCGTGATCGCGGGGTCGATCACCAAGGCGTCGCGGCGCGTCGGACTCAGCCAGCCTTCGATCAGCCAGCAACTGGCCAAACTCGAGGAGCGGCTGGGCACGCAGCTCATCAACCGCAACCGCACCGGCACGGTCAGTCTCACGCCCTCGGGCGAGTACTGGTTCAAGTTCTCCGACGAGGTGCTCAGGAAGTTCGACCAGGCCATCGACGAGCACGAGAAGCGCTATGTCGACAGCCGGGTGTTCCTGAGGATCGGGTTGTCGCCGACGCTGCGCGGGCGGTTCCTGTCGGCGGCGGCGCGCATCGCCAGCGAGGAGCCGGGGTTCGCCAAGTTCGAGGTGAGCTATTCGACCACCAGCAGCGACCTGGTCGAGCAGTTGCGGCTGCACCAGCTCAACTGCGTGATCGTCAATGACGAGGCGCTGGCCGAAGATCGTTCGAGCTTCGCCACGGCGCTGCTGTTCCGCGATCCGATGGTGTTCCTCGTTCCCAGCGACGCGCCCGAGGGCATGCTGGAGAAGGCCCTGACCAAGGGCGCCAAGCCCGCCCAGCTCCATCCGGCCTTCGCGCGCCATGTCGAGATCAGCTCGAACGTGCCGATGCGCCCGGTGTCGGATGCCTGGTACCGCGCCAACCTGCCGTTCTCGACGCCGGCGTTCTCGGCCATGACCTATGTCGCGGCCGCCGACATCGTGGCCGAAGGCCTCGCCACGACGCATGTGCCGCTGTCGCTGCTGCCCAGCCTCGCCGGCTCCGTGCGCAGCAAGATCCGGGTCTATGCGCTCGCGGCGATGGACCGCTCGATCGTCCTCGCCATGCCCAAACACCTCATGACGCTGCCGGGCTATGCCAACATCTTCCGGCGCCTCACGGACTTCTGCCGCAACGAGTACAGCCAGAACGTACCCGCCGGCACGGTGCTGGAACTGCCGCATCCGGACAGGCCCCGGACGGACAAGGAGCACGCCCCCGTGCTGGCCCTTGCCGGCGACCTGCAGCAGAATTTCCAATAGATGAAATAGGCAAACTTCCCCTCGCATCGGTCTTATGTGGCGCAGCGCCAACCCAAGAACCGACTGAAAGAGGGGGGAAACCAATGCGCCTCAAACACCTGATGTCCGCCATGCTGGCGGGCAGCATGCTGGTCCTGCCGGGCCTCGCCATGGCCCAGGACGTGACCGCAGAGCGACTTGCTGCCGCAGGCAGCGAAAGCGAAGCCAACAACTGGCTCATGGTTCATCGCGACTACAGCGCGAGCCGCCATTCGCCGCTCAACGACATCAATGCGGCCAATGTCGCGGGGCTCAAGCTCGCCTTCGCGATTCCGCTCGGCGGCACGGAGCCGGCCGGCTTCGGCATCGGCTCGATGGAAGCGACCCCGCTCGCCAAGGACGGGTTCCTCTACATTTCCGATCCGTGGGGCACGCCCTACAAGATCGACGTGACCGACGGCAAGACCGGCAAGCTCGCCTGGATCGGCGACACCGGCATCGACAAGGACCCGAGCCGCGGGATCCTCCTCGCCTCGCGCGGTCTCGCGCTGGTCGACAACCTCGTCATCACCGTGCTCAACGACGGCCGCGTCATGGCCTTCGACGACGAGACCGGTGACGTGGTGTGGGACCAGCAGGTCGGCACCGAGCCGGGCGAAGGCTTCACCAATGCTCCGCTCGTGGTCAAGGACATGGTCCTCGTCGGCCAGTCCTACGGCGACTGGGCGACCCGCGGCTGGGTTGCGGCGCTCGACGTCAAGACCGGCGAAGAGCGCTGGCGCTTCAACACCATTCCCGAGCCCGGCCAGCCCGGTTCGGAAACGTGGAAGTGCGAAGAAGCCGGCAATCCGGACTGCTGGAAGACCGGCGGCGGCGCGACCTGGGTGACGGGTTCCTACGACCCGGCGACCAACACCACCTACTGGGGCACGGGTAACCCGGTGCCGATGTTCGACCCCGAATACCGTCCGGGCGACAACCTCTACACCAACTCCTCGGTGGCGCTCGACGCCGACACGGGCGAGCTGAAGTGGCACTTCCAGTACACTCCCGGCGACTACATGGACTATGACGAAGTTGGCGCCCAGCTGCTCGTCGATACCAAGGTCGACGGCGAGGATCGCAAGGTGCTGGCCCACTTCGGCCGCAACGGCATCTTCTACACCCTGGACCGCACCAACGGCTCGTTCATCGCTGCCAACCCCTATGTGAAGCAGCTGAACTGGACCAAGGGCATCGACCCCAAGACCGGCAAGCCGGTCGAGTATGATGCGTCCAAGTCGCTGCAGGAATATGCGGCCGGTGCCCTCCGCCGCGGCGGCGCGACGGTCGATACCTGCCCGAACATCCAGGGCGGCATGAACTTCTGGCCGCCGGCGTTCGACCCCACCACTTCGGTTGCCTTCGGCGCCGGCATCGAGGGTTGCTCGACGCTGACCAACAAGGAAGAGACCGCGACCGAGGGCACTTCGTTCTCGGGTGGCTCGCAGGCCGGCTCGGGCGCCCAGACGGGTTCGCTGTTCGCCTTCGACGTGTCGACCGGCAAGCAGATCGCCCAGGTCGACCGTCCCTATCCGAACTATGCCGGCGTGATGTCCACCCCGGACCTGGTCTGGACGGGCGAACTCGACGGCACGTTCGGCGCCTATGACGCCAAGACGCTCGAGCAGAAGTGGTCGATCAACCTGGGTGGTTCGTTCACCGCCCCGCCGATCGCCTTCAAGGTCGGCGACAAGGAATTCATCGCCATCGCCTCGGGCGGCAGCGCGCTGATCACCTTCGGCTACCCCGAGCTCGCCAACCGCCCCGCGGCCAACGTGCTCTACGTGTTCGCGCTCTAAGCACGGCGCGGCCAATAACGAGTATTGCGCCGGGCGGCCTTGGCCGCCCGGCAGCTTTGCCAGAAACAGGATCGCATGATGTCCATTCGCAAACCCCTCGCGCTGCTGCTCGTTGCCGGCGCAATCGCTGCGACCTCGGTCGCCATCGCCGCCAACGCTCCCGCCGGCGGCGGGGCAGCAGGGGAAGCCGGCCTGCCCGCCAATGCCGATCTCACCAGGATCGAGGGCGTGGCCGAGCTCGAAGGCGCCGACATCGTGCGCGGCAAGCGCATGTACGGCCAGCAGGGCGGCAACTGCATTTCGTGCCACGGCTGGGACGGCAACGGCCTCGGCAAGAACCCGCGCTCGGAAGGCAACGCCGCGCTGCTGCGCGAGTCCGGCCTCGACGCTGCGGGCTTCATCGAGATCATCGGCTGCGGCATCCCGGGATCGCCCATGCCCTACCACGACAGCCAGGCCTACAAGGACGATCGCTGCTACGGCATGACCAAGGCCGACTTCGAGGCCGGTGGCGAGCCGCACAAGGGCAAGGCGATCAAGAAGAACGACATCGTCAACCTCGTGGCCTACATCATGACCTCGATCCAGGCCAAGCCGGCGGCGACCTACGAGGATTGCGTGGCCTGGTTCGAAGGCACCGCCGACAAGAACTGCGCCGGCATGAAGCCGTAAGGCCGATGCGCCGGACCGGGGCAGCTGCAGTCTGGCTTGTCGCGACGGCGCTGATGGCGCCGCCAGCGGCATTGGCGCAGGCGCAGCTCGACCTGACCTATGTCCCGGCCTTCACGATCTGGGACGTCAAGTTCGGCGAGCCGATCTCCCAGATCCCGGAAAGCGCGACCGCCCTGATTGCCTGCGGCACCAATGGCGGTCCGCCATCGACGCCGCTGAGGGATTTCTCCGAGTTCGCCACCTGCCCGGCAGAGCCCTCGGGCCTCCACGAGGTGTTCTTCACCTATGACGACGAGCAGGACTACATCGCGCGCGCGATGGAGGAGGAATACCGCTTCGTGCAGGGCGGCTCGTCGATCTACGCCCATCCGGTGGTGTTCACCGTCCTTGTCGACGACGCGGGCCTCGCGCGGGGCATAAGGATCGTGACCGACGAGCGGGCAAGCGAGCGCGACCGGCGGGTCGCCATGCGGCTCGCCGACAACCTCAAGGGCCGGTACCGCGACTGGTCGCCCGACTGCGCCGACGTTCCGGCAACCGACGGGCAGCTCCCGGTAGGCCAGATCTTCATCCACGAAATCTGCACCGGTTCGAGCCCCTCGGCCGACGCCACGATGCGGATCGAGGCGACCTACTTCCGCAAGAAGGGGCAGACCTCGATCAACCTCGAGACGCAGAAGGTGCAGCGCAACTATTTCCAGAGCGCCACCCGGCTCGAGGTCGTGCAGAAACCCTATCAACCCGACACGACGCCGGTGCGGTGACATGCCGATGAGAACACTGTTCGCGCTCGCGTTCGCGGTCCTGTCGCTGCCGGCGCTGGCCGGTCCGGTCGAGGACCTCATCAGCGGCGCGCGGACCGAGTGCCGCGGTTGCGACCTCTCCAATCAGAGTTTCAAGAAGGCCAGCCTCGACGGCGTGGACCTCAGCGGGGCCAACCTCAGTGGCGCGAGCTTCCATCGCGCCAGTCTCAAGGGGGCCAATCTCGCCGGTGTCGTCGCCAGGGACGCCAATTTCAACCTCGCCGACCTCGGTGGGGCGGTGATGGAGGGCGGCGATTTCAGCGGCGCGATGTTCTACGAAGCACAGCTCTCGGCCATCAAGGCGACCGAGGCCGACTTCAGCAGGACGCGCATGCAGCACGCGCGCCTGACCGGGGCCGATCTCGGTGGCGCCAATCTCGACTGGGCCATCATGAAGGACGTGCGGCTCAACAACGCCAACCTGACCGCAGCCTCGATGGAGCGCACCAACCTCGCGAAGGCCAGCATCGGGCGCACGAAGTTCGACGGCACCACCATCGTCAGTGCCGGCTTCGTCGAAGTCAGCGGCGCCGGGGCGAGCTTTGCGGGCGCGACGATCTCGCTTACCGACTTCTGGGGGGCCAAGCTCGACAAGGCGAGCTTCGCCGGAGCACAGGCCAACGACAACCGCTTCACGCGGGCGCGGGTCGACCTCGGCCAGTTCGCGCCGGGGGCGCTGACGCGCAACATCATGCCCGACGGACGGGTGCAGGGGACGGAACAGTGAACAGGACGATCGCGATTGCGGCAGCAGCGCTGAGCCTTGCCCTCGCCGGCAGCGCCGTGGCGAAGGAGGTGGTGAGCGGGGCGGCCAAGGTGGTCGATGCCGACATCATCATGGTCGAAAAGCAGCGCGTGATCCTGTGGGCCGTCGATGCGCCCGAGCGCACGCAGGAGTGCTACATCGGCGAGCTCAAGTGGGATTGCTATGGCGCCGCACGGCAGGCGCTCGGCGAACTCATCGCCTCGGGCGAGGCCAGCTGCACGCTGGAAGAGGGCAAGCCCGACCAGTTCAACCGCCGCCATGGCGTCTGCACCTCGGCGGGCAAGGATATCGGCGCCGAACTCGTGCGGCTGGGCGTGGCGCGGGCCTATGTCGAGCAGGGCGAGGACTACCTCACCGAGGAAGGCGAGGCCAAGGCGGCGCAGATCGGCGTGTTCCAGCCCGGCGCCAAGATCGATGACCCCTGGGCCTGGCGGAAGCGCGACCCGCGGAACTACCGGTAGGATTCAGTCAGCCGGTCGATCGCCTCCCTCCCCCTTGAGGGAGGGATCGAGGGAGGGGGTGGTCCGGGTGATCCCCGATGGACCCCCACCCCCACCCCCTCCCCTCAGGGGGGAGGGGAGCGAGAGTTCGGTGTCAGTTCCCAATCGCATGGGTGGGTGTCGTGGGCCCGCTGGCCAGGTCCGCCTTCCCTCCGTCGTGTTCGGCCAGTTCTCGGCTCCAGCGCCTCCCTCCCCCTTGAGGGAGGGATTGAGGGAGGGGGTGGTGCGGTGGATCACCGATGGACCCCCACCCCCAGCCCCTCCCCTCAGGGGGGAGGGGAGCGAGAGTTCGGTGTCAGTTCCCAATCGCATGGGTTGGGTGTCGTGGGCCCGCTGGTCAGGTCCGCCTTCCCTCCGTCGTGTTCGGCAAGTTCACGGCTCCAGCGCCTCCCCCCCCCTTGAGGGGAGGGATCGAGGGAGGGGGTGGTTTGGGGATCACCGATGGACCCCCACCCCCAGCCCCTCCCCTCAGGGAGGAGGGGAGCTACCGCACCTTCATGCCTGAACCTGAGCCGATGAACCCGCTTCAGTCTCGCCGGGCTTCACCCCGGTGAGCGCGATGTAAGCGTCGTTCAGATTGCTGGCGCCCGACGCGGCGATGATCTCGGCCGGGGTGCCGGTCATGACGATGCGGCCGGCGATAATCAGCGCGATGCGGTCGGCGTGCTCGACTTCCTCGACGAGGTGGGTGGCCCACAGGATCGAGACGTTGTGGATATCGCGGACGGTGCGGATGTGTTCGCCGAGCAGCTTGCGCGTCGTGGGATCGAGCCCGACCGAGGGTTCGTCCATCAGCAGCAGGTCGGGCAGGTTGAGCAGGGCGCGGACGATCTCGATGCGGCGCTGGTTGCCGCCCGAGAGGGTGCGTACCGGCTTGTCGATCAGGTCGGTGACCTCGAAGATCTCGGCCGCGCGCTCGATGCGTTCGGCCAGCAGCTTGCCCGAAAGGCCGAACAGGTTGCCGTGGAACCTGAGGTTGGCGCGCACGCTCATGTCGAGATCGAGCGAGCGCGACTGGAAGACGACGCCGAGGCGGCGCAGGATCTCGGAGGACTTGTCGCGGTAGGACAGGCCGAACAGGCGGGCTTCCCCACCATCGGGAGCGAACAGGCCGGAGGCAATCTGGAACAGGGTCGACTTGCCGGCGCCGTTGGGGCCGAGCAGGCCAACGATCTCGCCGGGGGCGATGGTGAGCGAAATGCCCTTCAGCGCTTCGTGCCTGCCATACGACTTGCGCAGGTCGGTGAGCGCGAGGACGGGGATGGTCATGCGGCGACCCCGGTGGCGGCAGCGGCGATCTGATTGGCGATGTGCTCGCGCTCGACCCGCGAGCGATGGCCGGGAGAGGTTTCGAAGCGATAGTCGGCGACGACCCTGACCGGCCGCCCGGCGAGGACGACGGCGCGATCGGCGAGGGCCGCCGCATCCTCGGGGAGATGGGTCACCAGCAGCGCCGTGGGCTGGCTGGTGTCGATGAGGGTCAGCAGCACCTGCTCCATCTCGGCGACGAGCGTGCGGTCGAGCGAGACGAAGGGCTCGTCGAGAAGCAGCAGGCGCGGGTTGACCGAGAAGGCGCGGGCGAGCGCGACGCGGCGCTGCATGCCGCCCGAAAGCTCGTGCGGATAATAGTGCTCGAAGCCGGCAAGCCCGACGCGCATCAGGAGCGCCGCGGCTTCCGCCTCGGTCGTCTCGGGCCGGACGGCGCGGATATTGTCCGAGGCGGTGAGCCAGGGCAGGAGCCGGGCGTCCTGGAAGACGAAGCCGGCGGGGGGCGCGCTGGCGGCGGGCACGTCATCGACGAGCACGGTGCCGGCAAAGGTCTGGTCGATGCCGCCGACCATGCGGAGCAGAGTGGATTTGCCCACCCCGCTGGGCCCGACCAGCGCGACGACGGAGGAGGGCTCGACCGTCAGGCGGAAGCCATCAAAGAGCGGGGCCGCCGCCGGGTCGAACTGCTTGCCGTCGACTTCGATCTGTAGACGCGGTCCGGTGCTCATGCCGTCCTCCCCTGGCGCCAGCGCAGGATGCGCCGCTCAAGCGGGCGCAGCGCGAGGTACTCGAAGACGAAGACCACGAGGATGAAAGCCGTGGTGTAGGCCAGGATCCCCTTGATGTCGAAGAACTGGAAGAACACCGAGATGCGGAAGCCGACGCCGCCATCGGAGCCCAGCACCTCGAAGACGAGGACGATCTTCCAGATGAGGCTCAGCCCGGTACGCGCCGCAGCCAGCACGAACGGCATCAGCTGGGGCAGGAAAACGAGGCGCAGCCGGCGCGCGAACGGCATGCGGAAGGCACGCCCGAGTTCGTCATAGGCCGGATCGAAGCTGCGCACGCCCTCGCGGATGGTGGCGATGACCAGCGGCAGCTTGTTGAGCACCACGGCGAGGATGAGGGCGAACTCGGTGAGCCCCAGCCAGATGTAGAGGACGATCGCGACGACGATGGCGGGAACGTTGAGCCCGACCACGATCCAGGTCGAGAACAGCCGGTCGGCGGTGCGGGAACGGCCCAGCGCGATGCCGATGGCCGTGCCGAGCGTCATCGCGACGAGGAAGGCGATGGTGGCGCGATAGAGCGTCTTGCCGAGGTCGGGGATCAGCTTGCCGTTGACGGCAAGGTTGACCAGGTTGATCCCCACCTCGATCGGGGTGGGGAACAGCCGCGACGGAAACAGCATGGCCAGCACCTGCCAGGCCACAAGCAGAAGCAGCAGGCTCAGGAGTTCGAGCGGGATGCCCCGCCCGATCCTGGCCTGCTGCCGTGCTTCGGTTTCGGCAGCGGTCCTGCCGTCGCGCAGTTCAACCGCTATTTGCGATAGCCCTTCCAGAAGGTGCCGTCGGCCAGTTCCGTCGAGGGGCCGACCACGTCGGCGCCACCGAACTTGGCCATCACCGCGAAGGATTCCTCGGCCGGCTTCATGCTGGACGAAGCATACTTCGTCACGATGCCGGCGCGATAGTCGTCGCGCAGCTGGGTAAAGAGCGCGTCGTCGTCGCCGACATTCATGACGTCGCGGATCTGGTCCCACACGGCGTCATCGGTCAGCAGGGCGTTCTTGGTCTCGAAGCTGGCGTCGAGGAAGGCCTTGAGTTCGGTCTTCTTCGTGCGAGCGGTGTCGTCGAAGAAGGCCCAGCCAAGCAGCGGCGGGGTCTCGGAGACGCCGAGGTCGGCGAGCATGGCCGCAACCGAGATCAGCTCGGTCTTGCCGGCGAGCTTGGCGCGCGAGTTCCAGTTCCAGAGGTTGAGCGCCGCCTGGGCCTGGCCGCCGGTGATGAGCTCGTTGACGAGCGGCGGGGCGCCGAACTTGGCCGAGGCGTCTTCGGTCAGGTCACCGCCGGTCAGCTTGTTGTAGTAGGCGGCGAGGATGACATAGCTCTTGTCGACCGGGCTGCCCGAGACGGCGAGGGTCTTGCCCTTGAGGTCGGCGACCGAGGTGATGCCGGCAGCGGGATCGACCACGAGGCCGCCCACCGTCAGCGAGTGCGGCACCATGGTGACCATGTTGCCTTCGTGGCGCTGGATCGAGACCCAGACGAAGTCGGACAGGATGACGTCGACTTCCTTGGCCTGCAGCGCGATCTGGCCGGCCTTGCTGTCGGCCACGTCGCGGATGTCGAGCTCGAGGTGGTGCTTCTTGTCGATGCCGAGCGCCGCCATGGCGGCGAGCTCCCATTTGACGGTCCCGGTCGCCTGCACGCCGAGCGAAAGCTTGTTGGGGTCCTGGCCATGCTGGGCGGCCGCACCGGTTACAGTTGCGATCGCGAGGGCGAGGCCCAGGGCCGCGACGCGGAAGAGATTGCGCATTGTTCCTCCCGGAACGCTGGAGTTCTGGTCATGCAGCGCTATCACCGACCTCATTGGGCTTGGCAATATCACGTATTGCGACCCAGGGATTGCAGGCCCTTCCAGCGCCATCGATTGTCCGTTCTCGAACGAGACAAACGATATGTCCTATGGGGGAACGATAATGAAGAAGCTGGCCCTTACTGCGGCGGTAGTTCTTGCGCTGGCGGGCGGCGCCCAGGCCGAAGGCAATCTCGCGGCCAACGGCACCGACCTGACGCTCGAGATCAATACCGTGGACCTCAAGTTCTCCCAGGAGGTATGGGAACTCGAGACCGGCAAGTATTACCAGCTCGACATCACGTCCGACGGCAACGAGGAGATCTCGGTCGTCGCCCCGGAACTGTTCCGCAATTCCTGGATCAACCAGATCGTCGTCAACGACCTCGAAGTGAAGAGCTACGGGCTCTACTCGGTCGAATTCGACGATGCCGGCACGTTCAACATCTCGTTCGTGCCGATCCGGCCGGGCGAGTACGAGATCTACGTGCCGGGCTACGAGAACCGCGGGCTCAAGGGAAAGTTCGTCGTCAAATGATCGACCGGCGCACATTCATCGGGGCAGGGGCGGCGCTTCTGGCGACCGCCGCTGCCGTGCCGCGCGTCTCGGCCAAGGGCACGGGGATGATCTTCGTGTCGACCGAGAAGGGGCATGAGGTCGTCGTGCTCGACCAGGCGCTGAACGTGGTCAAGCGCATCGCCACCTCGCGGCGGCCGCGCGACATGCACTTCAACTCGACCAAGGAACTGCTCTACGTCGCCTGCGGTGACGACGACGCGATCGACGTGATCGATGTCGCGAGCCTCGAAGTGGTCGATTCCATCCCCACCGGTCCCTCGCCCGAGGTGTTCGCTTTCTCGCCGGACGAGAAGATCATCTACGTCTCGAACGAGGAAGACAGCCGGCTCGAGGCCATCGACATGGAGACGCGCGTCTCCATCCAGGACATCCCGACCGGCGCCGAGCCGGAGGGCGTGCTGGTGATGCCCGACGGCAAGACCGCCTATGTCACCTCCGAAGTCGCAGACATGGTGCATGTCGTCGACACCGCCACGGGCGCCGTCACCAAGAACATCCTCGTGGGCACGCGCCCGCGCCGGTTCATCCTGACGCCGGACCAGACCGAGCTCTGGGTCAGCTGCGAGCTCTCATCCGAGATCTACATCATCGATACCGCCACCAACGAGATCAAGGGCGACAGCCTGATCTACGTGCCGCCCGGCTTCCGCGAGGAAGACGTGACGCCGGTGGGCATGGCCGTCACCAGGGATGGCTCGAAGATCCTGCTCAGCCTCGGGCGCGCCAACCATGTGGCCGTGATCGACGCCAAGACGCACGACCTCCTCAGCTATGTGCTGGTGGGCAAGCGCGCCTGGTCGGTGGACCTCTCGAGCGACGAGAGCAAGGCCTATGTCGCCAACGGGCTTTCCGACGATATCACCGTCATTGACATGGCGACGATGAAGCCGATCCAGTCCGTCGCTGTCGGCCGCGTGCCGCATTCGGTGGTGATCGATGACTGATGCCCCAACCCCTCACCCGTCCCGGCTTCGCCGGTCCACCCTCTCCCCGACGGGGAGAGGAATGGTGCCCCGATCTGGCCACGGCGATTCTTCTCCCCGTCGGGGAGAAGGTGGCGCGCAGCGCCGGATGAGGGGTTTGGCCTCGACTTTCGCAGTCCTCCCCCTGGCGGCGTCGCTTCTCCTGAGCGGCGCCGCATTTTCTGCCGAGGTCAGGATCGGCTACCTGGGGCTCAAGGACGATCCGCGCTATCACCCGGACGTCGTCTACACCCGCATCGAGATCGCGCCGGGCGGCAACCCGATCGACGGCGCGACCATGGGCGTGGAGGAACTGAAGGTCGTCTCCGACGCGGTGGACCAGCAGGTCGTGCTGGATCACCAGGAGGCGGCCGATGCCGCCGCGCTGGTCGCCAAGGTCAACGAGATGGCGGCGGCGGGCGAGCAGTTCATCATCCTCGACCTGCCGGCCGACCTGGTCGACCAGGTGGCCGCGGCGACGAAGGACCAGCCGGTGACGCTGGTCAACGCCACGGCGCCCGAGGACTACCTGCGCAGCCGGTGCTACCCCAATCTTCTCCATACCGCGGCCTCGGACCGGATGCTGTCGGACGCCATGGTGCAGCTGCTGCGCACCCGCAACTGGACCAAGGTGCTGATGCTGGTCGGCCCGGAAGCCCGCGACAAGTCGATGGCGGCGGCGTTCCGCGCCTCGGCCGAGCGGCTGCGGCTCAACATCGTCGACGAGCGCGAGTTCACGCTCGCCACCGACCCGGCCAACCGCGACAAGAACAACACGCTCCTCGTCACCGGCAATGCCGACTACGACCTCGTCTTCGTCGCCGACCACCAGGGCGAGTTCGCGCGCTACCTGCCCTATGACACGCAGCTGCCGCGGCTCGTCGTCGGCTCGACCGGGCTCGTCGCCTCCGAGTGGCAGTGGAGCTGGGACAGGGACGGCTCGACCCAGGTGACCTCGCGCTTCGAGACACTCACCGACGGCCGCCGGATGACCGGGCAGGACTGGTCGACCTGGATCGCAGCCAAGGCGGTCGTCACCGCCTATGCCAAGGCGCGCACCGGCGAGTACCAGAAGACGGCCGACTACATCCGCGGCAACCGGCTGAAGATCGACGGGGCCAAGGGCGTGCAGCTCAATTTCCGGCCCTGGGATGGGCAGATGCGCTTCCCGATCGTTCTGGCGACGCACAACGCGGTCATCGCCGAGGCGCCGCTCGAAGGGTTCCTCCACGAGACGAACACGCTCGACACCCTCGGCACCGATCAGCCGGAGCACACTTGCCAGTAACGCTCGCCCACCTCTGGCTCGGCGTCTATGCCATCACCTGGCGCGAGATCCAGAAGTTCCTGCGCCAGACCGAGCGGCTGCTCTCGGCGCTGGTGCGGCCGGCGCTGTGGCTGCTCGTCTTCGCGACGGGCCTGCACGACCTGCTCGGCGTCTCGATCGTCGCGCCCTACAAGACCTACACGCCCTACCAGGAGTACATCCTGCCCGGGCTCGTGGGCATCGTGATCCTCTTCCAGTGCATGCAGTCGGCCCTCTCGATGGTCTATGACCGCGAGGCCGGCGTCATGCGCGTGATGCTGGTGACGCCGCTGCCGCGCGGGTTCCTGCTCTTTGCCAAGATCACCGGGGCGACGATCCTTGCGCTGCTGCAGTCCTATGCCTTCCTCCTCATTGCGCGCCTCGTCGGCTATGGCGTGCCCGATATCGGCTATCTCACCGCTATTCCGGCCATCATCCTCGCAGGGCTGATGCTGGGCTCGATCGGGCTGCTGGTCTCGGTCTACACCCCGCAGATCGAGAACTTCGCGGGCATGATGAACTTCGTCGTCTTCCCGATGTTCTTCCTCTCCTCCGCGCTCTACCCGCTGTGGAAGCTGCGCGAGGCGGGGGCCGACATCGTCTACTGGCTGAGCGTCGTCAACCCCTTCACCCACGCGGTCGAGCTCATCCGCTTCGCCATGTACGGCCAGCTCAACCTCGTCTCGCTCGCCGTCGTCACCGGCTGCGGCCTCGCCGCCTTCCTCCTCGCCTCCCACGGCTACGACCCCCAGGCCGGCGCCATCCGCAAGGTCAAGCGCGACTGAGCTGACGCGGCCAGACTCCCCTCAATGCGGAACCTTTGTCGTCCCACCTAGTTCGGCCCGGGCAGGGCGCGGTGAGGAGACCAGGAATGGACACCAAACGGCTGCTCTCGAGCCTTGCGCTCGCGGCTCTTCTGGCGGTGACGCCGGCGACGGTGCCGGTGCCGGCGATGCCGGGCGTCGCGCAGGCCCAGGATGTGCGGGTGAGCTTCAACATCTTCTTCGACAACCTCGGGTCGCATGGCCTGTGGGTGAGGGACCCGCGCTACAGGTATGTGTTCTGCCCGCGCGTCGATGCGGGCTGGTGGCCCTATACGCGCGGACGCTGGGTCTGGCTCGCCGGCCGAGGCTGGTTCTTCAAGTCGCCGGAGCCGTTCGCCTGGGCCGTCTATCACTATGGCCGGTGGTTCCGCGACCGGCGGCTGGGCTGGTGCTGGGTGCCGGGGAACCGCTGGGCTCCCGCCTGGGTGAGCTGGCGCCGGAGCGACCGGATTGTCGGCTGGGCGCCGCTGCCGCCCGAAGAGGAAGGCTTCCAGCTCAACCTGGCGGTGAACGTCCGCGAGCCGGCGGCGGATGACGACTGGGTGTTCGTGCCGGTGGTCAACTTCGTTTCGGTCAATCTGGCGGTGAACGTTATCCTCGAGGATCGGAGACCCGAGCTCCTGCGCGAGACCGAGCTGGTCGGGCCGGTGAGCGTCGAGAACAATGTCGTCGTCAACGACGCCATCGACCTCGACTTCATCCAGCAACAGGCCAAGGTCGAGGTCCCGGTGGTCGAGGCGACGCCCGTGAGCGATCCGGCCGAGGCGCAGACCCCCGACATCACCGGAGACACGGTTCCGGTCTTTGCGCCCGAGGTCGAGCCCCCCACGCCCGAGGCGGCGCCACCCGATGCGGTCGAGCCCGAGCAGGCGGCGCAGGAACTGCCGCAGGCCCAGGAGCAGACCCAGCAGGATGAACAGGCTGCGCCAGCCGAGGAGGCAGCCCCGGCCGACGAGGCAGCCCCGGCCGAGGAGACCCCGGCTACTCCGACCGAATGCCCGGCCGGTCAGCAACTGATCGAAGGCCAGTGCGCTCCGGTCGCATCGGGCGAGGAGCAGGCTCCGGCCGAAGAAACGGCTCCGGCCGAGGAGCAGGCGCCGGCAGCAGATGAAGCAACGCCTCGGGCCGAGGAAACCAAGCCGGCTGAAGAGCCGAAACCTGCAGAGGAGGCAAAACCGGCTGAGGAAACTGCCCCGGCAGAGGAGGCAGCACCGGCTGAAGAGGCCGCCCCCGCAGAAAAGGAGCCCCCGGCCGAACAGCAGGCTCCAGTTCAGTGCCCGGACGGCCAGGAGCTGCTGGAAGGCCAGTGCGCCCCGATCGCGCCCCCGCAGGAGCCGGCCCCGGCCGAGGAGAAGGCAGCGCCCGCCCAGCAGGAGGCGCCTCCAGCCAAGGAAGCTGCGCCGCAGGAACAAGCTGCTCCCCCGGAGCAAACCGCTCCTCCGGAGCAAACCGCTCCTGCCGAGCAGGCTGCCCCCGAGCAGGCCGCCCCTGAGCAAGCTCCTGCCGAACAGGCGCCTCCCCCGATCCAGTGTCCCGAGGGTCAGCAACTCGTCGAGGGCCGGTGCCTGCCGGTCGGTGACTAGGCCCGGCTCGCAATGAAGTAGCGGGACGGGCCTCAGCGCACCGAGGCGGGAGCAACGGCTGGCTGAGGTCCGCACCAGGGCGCTGACTGGTTGCGCAGTGCATCCGATGATGGGGAACCTTTGTCGCTCCACCTAGTTCGGCCCAGGCAGGGCGCGGTGAGGAGACCAGGAATGGACACCAAACAGCTGCTCTCGAGCCTTGCGGTCGCGGCTCTTCTGGCGTTGGCACCGGCAATGCCGGTCGTCGCGGAGGCCCACGCTGCGGGGGCGAATTTCGTCTTCGACAATCCGGGTTCCGAGGACCCCGCGCAGATGGCGCAAGCAAGGATCCGGCTGGCCCAGCAAGGGGCGCCAGCCTCGGTTGCACCGACCGGGTGCGTCGCAGGCCTGTACCTGATCGACGGATGGTGCGAGCCGCGCGCCAAGGTGGAGCCGGCTCCCGCGGGCGAGGGAGCACCGGCCGTGGTAACGCGGCTGTCGGTGAAGCTCTTCGTCAACCGGGCGCCCGCGGGGTGGGACACATCCCCGGCGGAACTGACCGGGTGCGTCGATGGCCTGCATCTGATCGACGGATGGTGCGAGCCTCGGGCGATGAAAGAACCGGCTCCCGCGGGCGAGGGGGCACCGGTTCCCGATTGAAGACCGGGCCCACTTCGCAATGAGGTAGCGGCACGGGCGATAGCCGCCTAAGGTCAGATGGCGCCCGCCGCGCGCGGGCGTCGTCAGTTTTTCAGCGACCGGCCGGATGCTCTTCCGGCCGGCTGTTTTTGAGGGAGGGTTGCATGGGGCTCAATGTCCTGTTCGTGGGCGGCACCGGGCAGATTTCGCTGCCGTGCGTCGAGTATGCGGTGGCTGAGGGCCACAAGGTCAGCGTGTTCAACCGCGGCCTGCGCGATGCGGCGCTGCCGGCGGGGGTGACCTCGATCGTGGGGGACATGAAGGACCCGGCGAGCTACCGCAAACTCGGCGACATGCACTTCGATGTCGTGGCGCAGTTCATGGTGTTCACGCCCGAGCAGATGGCCGAGGACATCGCGACCTTCGCCGGCAAGACCGGGCAATACATCTTTATCTCGTCGGCCTCGGTCTACGAGAAGCCGGCGCGGCACTACATCATCACCGAGAAGACCCCGGCGGTGAACCCGTACTGGGCCTACAGCCAGGCCAAGATCGCCTGCGAGAAGATGGTGGCGGAGGCGACGGGCCTGCAGTGGACCATCGTGCGCCCCAGCCACACGGTGCGGACGGGCCTGCCCACCATGATGGGGGAGGGCGACATCGTCATCCGCCGCATGCAGCAGGGCAAGCCCGTGATCGTCGCCGGCGACGGCACCTCGCCGTGGACGCTGACGCGGAGCCGCGATTTCGCCGTGCCCTTCGTCAACCTGTTCGGCAAGGATGCGGCGCTGGGCGAGATTTTCCACATCACTTCGGACCGCGGCTACAGCTGGGACGACATCTACAAGGCGATCGGCCGCGGGGTCGGGCTCGCCCCCAATATCGTCCACGTGCCGTCGGACACGCTCGTCGCCTACAACAAGGCGTGGGAAGGCCCGCTGATCGGCGACAAGACCTGGTCGGCGCTGTTCGACAATTCCAAGGTGAAGCGCGTCGCCGGCGATTTCAAATGCTCCGAGGACCTCGACGAGGTGCTGGCGGAATCGATCGGCTTCCTCAAGGAACGGCTCACGTCCGATGCGCCGGTCAACATGGAGCTCGATCCGCTGATGGATCGGATCACGTCGGAGCAGCTGGCGCTAGGGCGGTAGCGCTTCAGGGGGCGGGGTCTATCGGCGATCACCGGACCACCCCCTCCCTCGATCCCTCCCCTCAAGGGGGAGGGAGGCGGCAGAGTCCGGGTTCCTGACGGACCCAAAGCCGCCCTCATGCGTTTCCTCTTCAGTCGAAAGGAGGCGCGAGATGGACAAGCACAAGGGCCACAAGCAGGACACGCGGCACGCCAAGCAGGACAAGCGCGACGAGATCAAGAAGCGGGCGGAGGACAAGCCCGGCGCCAAGCAGGCCGATCACGAAATGCCGGGTGCGGCGGGATTCCGCAGCGCCGGGGCCGAGGAAGATACCTACGATTGAGGGGCCGCACCCCTCCCCCTTGAGGGGAGGGGCTGGGGGTGGGGGTCCGTCGGTGATCACAGGACCACCCCTCCCTCGATCCCCCCTCAAGGGGGAGGGAGGGCTTACTCCGGCGTCAGCGTGGCCTTCATCACGTAGGTGTTGTACGGCCCGAACTGGCTCATCACGAACCAGAAGCTCAGCCCATCCTCGGCGATCCATGACGGGGTCATGTAGGCGTTGTAAGCCTGGGCGTAGTCGGAGCCGCGGGCCAGCACCTCGGGCGCCGACCACGGGCCTTCCGGCCGCTCGGCGAAGCGCAGCTCGATGGCTTCCGAGAGTTCGTTGAGTGTGGTGTACATCCAGAGCTTGATGCCGGGGTTCCAGACCAGCGAGCCTTCGCCGGCACCGGGCTTGATGACTTCCACGGCCTGCGCCCGATCGCTGACCCAGCCGCTGCCGTCGAAGTATTCCCAGGCCTTGGTGTCGAGCACCTTGTCCGCCGCAACACGGCCGACGCGGGCTCCGGAGAAGCGGCCGCAGGGCGTGCCGACCGCATAGACGTACTGGCCGTCCTCGTTGCCGGCGCCCGGCTGGGCCGACAGCGCCAGCATGTTGAAGCTCGACTTGAAGCTGCCGAACTCGTCCGGCCCCGGGCTCCAGGTCTTGCCGCCATCGGTCGACGAGATGAAGCGCGAGAAGTTGCAGAGCCACACCCCACCCATCGACGAAAAGCCGTTCACCGACATGTAATGGAGGTAGAGCGTATCGCCGACCGTCACCATGGCGGTGGGGATCTTGGTCTGCTCGCCCTTGAACGCGTCCTGGTGCCCGCCCCTCGCGATCTCGACCGCCTTGCCGTCGTCGCCGGTCACCCAGTCGTCGATGACGATGCCGTCCGAGGCGTCGAGGTCCGAGGTGAAGGCGACCACGTTGGAGCGCCAGTTCGGCCCGAAGCGGATGCAGGCGTTCTCCTTCCAGCCGAAGGTGTCACCGAAGGCGAGAACGATCCTGCCGTCGATCTCGGCCATGGTGCCGAGGTCGGTGCCGCAGATGTCCGGGCCCTTCATCGGCGCGGGAGCGTTGGGGCCGGTGAGTGCCTTCACCTTCTCGGAGGTGACGGTGTAGCCGGCGGCGAGGGTGGGGCTGGCGACGGCGAAGGCAAGCAGAGCCAAGGCATGGCACAGCGCGAGAAGAGTACCCCCCACCCTGTCCCTCCCCCGCAAGGGGGGAGGAGACCAGAACACCGGCATCGCAGTTGGCGTCTCCCTCCCCCTTGCGGGGAGGGGACAGGGGTGGGGGTGCTCTTCCCGCACCAGCGCGTCAGTGGCGTTGCTACGGTGAATCTGCATCAGGCGAGAACCCGCATGTAGTCGTCGGCCCAGGCGCGGGCTGGCTCCAGGGTCGTGCCGGATTTGTCGAACACGTGGGTGAAGGCGTCGACGATCTCGTAGTGGAGGCGATCGCCGGCCTTTGCGCCGAGGATGCCGCGCATGGTGGCCGTGACCGGAGTGCCGCTGACGGTCCTGGCGTGGACCACCGTCTCGGCGCCCAGTACCTCAGTGGACACCACTTCGACGGCGAGGGCGCCGTTGGCGGCTGGAACGAGGTGTTCGGGCCGGATGCCGACGGTCACTGCGTCACCCACCTTGGCCGCGCCGTTGCGGCCACCGAGGGTGAGGCGCGGGCCGCCATTGGCGAGGGCGACGACGAGATGCGCGCCCGCCTCTTCGACGGTGCCGACGAGGAAGTTCATCTGCGGCGCGCCGAGGAAACCGGCGACGAACTGGTTGCGCGGCCGGGCATAGAGCTCCACCGGGGCGCCGGCCTGCTCGATGATCCCCTCGCGCAGCACGACGATGCGGTCGGCCATGGTCATGGCCTCGACCTGGTCGTGGGTGACGTAGATCATGGTCGCGCCGAGGCGGCGATGCAGGGCCGAGATCTCGGAACGCATCTTCACGCGCAGTTCCGCGTCGAGGTTCGAGAGCGGCTCGTCGAACAGGAAGACCTTGGGCTCCTTGACGATGGCACGGCCGATGGCGACGCGCTGGCTCTGGCCACCCGAGAGCTGGTTGGGCCGGCGCTTCAGGAGGTGCTTGATCTGCAGGATGTCGGCGGCCTTCGCCACGCGCTCGGCGGTCTCGGCCTTGGGCGTCCTGGCATTCTCGAGACCGAAGCGGAGGTTCTCCTCGACGCTCATGTGCGGGTAGAGCGCGTAGGATTGGAACACCATGGCCATGCCGCGCGCGGACGGCAGCAGGTGGTCGCAGCGGGTGCCGTCGAGCCAGATCTCTCCGTCCGAGGTTTCCTCGAGCCCGGAGATCATCCGCAGCAGCGTGGACTTGCCGCAGCCGGAAGGGCCGACGAACACGGTGAAGCTGCCGTCATCCACGGTCAGATCGATGCCGTGGATAACTTCGAAGTTCTGGAAGCTCTTGCGGACCTGCCGCAGCTGCAATTGGGCCATGGTCAGCCTCCGAGGGTCAGGTCTGCGGTGTCGCCGGCGCAAAGCTTGCGGCCGATGCGGGCGGTCGTGCCGGCGAAGGAGAGGTCCTTGAGGTCGAGGCTGCCGTAGCGGACTTCGAGCCGGACCCGGTTGCCGGTGCGGGTGACGACGCCCCAGCCCTCGCCCACCGACCAGAACCAGCTGCCGTCGCCCTCGTCCTTGGGGGAGAAGCCGATGGCGCCCCTGGTGAGATCGTAGCTGAGGCCGGACCAGGCGTTGACCAGCGCAAAGCTCGACATGGAGCGGGCGTAGTAACTGCCGCACTCGATCTCGTTCCATGGGTTGCGGCGATGGCCGTCGTGGCGGGCGCGGGCGGTGCGGACGATGGCGAGGCCCTCGTCGGTGAGGCCGCGGAAGATCAGGTGCGAGGCGAGCATGTATTCGAGCCCGGTCCACACTTCCTCGGAATAAGGCGCCGGCACGGCCGGCTTGGTGGTGCCCTCCGGCCAGGTGGCGATCAGCACGCCGCCTTCGTCCTCGTAGGCATAGACGCGGCAGGGGTTGAAGTGACCCTTGAGGTCGGCGCGGTAGTTGTGGCGATAGGCCGAGGCGAGCGCGGTCTTCACCTTGTCCGGGTCAAGAAAACTTCCGAGCCCGGCGAGGTCGGCGTGCCACTGGCCGAGGATCTGGTCGGTCGCGCAGCCATCGTTGAACTGGTACTTCATTTCGCCGTACTCGTCCGACCAGTACGTCTCCATGAAGCCATCGGCGAGGACGCCGACCTTGCCCACGGCCTTGTCGAACTTCTCGATCAGCGCCTTGTCGCCGAGGTCGGTCTTCTGGATGAAATATTGGCCGTTGAAGAGTTCGCGGTTGAGATAGTCGGCGCCGGCATTGCCCATGCGCTCGAGTTCGGCGGCGAAGGCGGTATCACCCGCAGCGCGGCCCATCTCGGCCCCGGCCTTCAGCGCCGCGACATACATGGTCGAGAGCCAGGAGTTGGGCCCGAACAGTTCCATGTCGAGCGTGTGGTGCTGGCGGCCCCAGAGGATGCCGGTGCGCTCGGGGTCCCACTGGTCAGGGTTGTCGGCGGACCAGGCATATTCGAGCGCGGTCTTCACCTTCGGCCAGTAGCGCTTCAGCCACTCGGTATCGCCGGAAATCTTCCAGTCGCGGAAGGTCTTGATGATCGAGCCGAACTGGCCGTCGGCGCAGGGGTTCAGCGGGAAGAAGCCCGAGCCGAGCGGGATGACCTGGCGGAAGGTCAGGCCGCCATTGGGCAGCTGGTTGTAGGTGTAGTCGGTCTCGCGCAGCGTGCGCTCGAGCCCGGGGAAGAGGTAGGGCAGCGTCTGCTGGTAGTTCCAGACATGGGTGCAACTGCCGTCGCAACTGCCCCCGTCGGTGAACTGGCCCTCCCAGGCCCAGAACTCACCGTTCTCGAGCCGCATCACCGTGGCGGTGCGGAGGATACTCATCGTGCCCTGCACCGCATCGACGATGTCTACGGGGAGCGAGGTGCCGAACAGCGTGTCGCGGAAGGCAAAGGTCGGGGCGCGCAGCTCGTCCCAGCGCGCGAAGGCTTCGGCGAGGACGGCGCGGCTGTCGGCCCACTGGCTCGCATAATAGTTGCGCCAGGTGCCGGTCTCGCCGTTGACCTGCCCCGGACGCCAGTAGACCTGCCCGACCGGAAAGTGCCAGCTGATGGCGAAGCGGATGGTTTTGCTTTCGCCCGGGGCCACGGTGACGCGGGCGGCGATGGTGCCGTGCTCGGGCTGGTCGAACATGTTCTTGTTGAGCCGCGGCTTGTCGTAGTGCCGCTCGGGCAGCCGGCCGGCGCGGGCGAACTCGCGCCAGAACAGGTTCAGGTCGTCGAACCACTGGCCGCGGAAATGGTAGTCCATATGGTCGACATCGGCGGCGTCGGTGGCGATCGACACGTCGCCGGTCTGCCAGTCGGGCAGCTCGTCGGCGGCGGTGAGCAGCAGCGACTTCACCCCGCCCGCTTCGGCATAGCCGTGCCGGCCGTTCTGGCAGCCGTGGTTCCCGAGCGTGCCGCCGATGCTGTAGTCGACCGGGGTCGTGCCGGTATTGGTGACCTCGATCTCGAACATCGCCGCCGGCAGCGAGGAATCGCGTTCGTTGGTGGGGATGAACGGGCTCCAGGCGGTGAGCTTCACCTTGCCGGGGAAGGTCGCGTCGTGGAAATCCACCTCCGCCACCGGGAACTGCCCGGTGAAGGTGGTGGACTCGAAGTGGGGCACGCCGGCCAGCGTGTTGCGGTTGGCGCCCCAGCCGAAGCCGTCGAAGAATTTCCGCGTCGTCGGCGAGCCCGTCGGGGTGCCCTCATAGGGACCGTTGAGCACGCGCGCGTCGAGCAGCTCGCCACCCCGTTCCGCCTTGATGGCGAAGTGGCTGTAGCCGTTGAAACTCTGGAGGCCCGGTCGGTTGCGGATCGACCAGTCGACCAGCCGCCCGCTGCCCGAGAGCGCCAGGCCCCCGGCGCCGATGCCGCCGAGCGGGAAGGCGATGTGGCGCGTGCGGTCGCCTTCGTAGATGAAACGCGGATCGGTCTTGGTCATAGCGAAATCCATTGGTCAGGCCCGGATGCCCGAGAAAGTGACGCCCTCGATCACCATTCTCTGGGCGACGAGGAAAAGCAGGACGACGGGGAGGATGGCCATGCTCATGGCGGCCATGACGACCGACAGGTTGCCCTGGCTCATGTAGCCGCGCAGCAGGTCCATCGCGATCGGCAGGGTCATCGACGCCTGCGACTCGATCAGCGCGCGCGGCTGGAAGTAGGAGTTCCACGCCCCGGTGAAGGTGATGATGGCGAGCGCGCCGAGCGCCGGGCTCAGTTGCGGCAGCGAGATGCGCCAGAAGATCTTGAAGTAGCCGGCGCCATCCATCAGCGCCGCTTCCTCGAGTTCCTTGGGCTGGCTGCGCAGGAACTGGCGCAGCATGAACACGCCGAAGCTCGAGGTGAGCCCCATCAGCACGAGGCCGAGTGGGTTGTTGAGCAGCCCGAGCTTGGCGTAGCCGAGATAGATCGGCAGGATCGTCACCTGCGCCGGGAACATCAGCCCGATCAGCATGACGAAGAACAGGCTGTCGCGTCCGGGAAACCGCAGCCGCGCATAGGCGAAGGCGGCGAGCGTGCAGGTGACGAGCTGGCCGATGGTCACCAGCACCGCGACGTAAAGGCTGTTCCAGTAGATCCTGAGGAAGGGCACCGAGGAGTCGAGCACCGTCTGGTAGTTGGTGAGGTCGAAGCTGGGCGGAAAGAAGCTCGGCGGCATCTTGTAGGCTTCGGCCGCCGGCCGGAACGACATCGAGAACAGCCAGAAGAAGGGCATCAGCATCGCGATGCCCATCAGCAGCAGCACCGCGATGATGGCGCGATCGACCCACTTCCTGGCTTCGCGCGTCTGCATGGATCTGGTTTGCATGGCGGCTACTCCCGCACCCAGCGGCGCGAGCCGACGATCTGGATGATGGTGATGATGAGGACGAGGATCATCATGATGACGCTGACGGCGGCGGCGTAGCCGAGCTCGAAGCTGCCGAAGGCCTCGTCGACGAGGTAGATCGACAGCGAGCGGGTGGAGTCCCCGGGGCCGCCGCCGGTGAGGATCATGATCGACTCGAACACCTGCAGCGCGCCGATCGAGGCGAAGACGATGCAGAAGAACAGAACCGGCGAAATGAACGGCAGCGTGATGCGGCTGAACCGGCGCCAGGGCGAGGCGCCATCCATCGAGGCGGCATCCATGATGGGCTTCGGCACGCCCTGCAGCGCGGCGATCAGGATGATCATGAAGAAGCCGGTGTTCTTCCACACGTCCATGATGACGATCGAGGTCATGGCGAACCTGGACGACGACAGCCACGGCACGGCCGGGATGCCGATCTGCTGCAGGTAGTAGTTCAGGACGCCGAAATCGAAGCTGTAGAAATAGCTCCACACCACCGCCACGAACGCCGCCGAGATGATCACCGGCAGGAAGAAGGCGAGGCGGAAGAAGTAGAGCAGGAACTTCGGCATCGCCCGGTTCAGCGCCAGCGCCAGGATCAGGCCGACCGCGACGTTGAAGGTGACCGCGAGGAAGGCGAAGCGCAGCGTGTTCCAGAAGATCTCGAGCGAGCGCGGCTCGGTGAGGAAGCGCACGTAGTTCTCGAAGCCCACCCAATCGGCGCCGAAGCTGATGTCGTAATAGGTGAAGCTGAGGATGATGGTGATGGCGACGGGCGCCAGCACGAAGGCGGCGTAGAGGACGATGGACGGCAGGACGAAGACGTAGCCCGCCCGCATCTGCGCCTTGCGGAGGTCGGACAGTCGCCGCGCCGGGGCACGCCCTCGGCTGATCGCCGCAGGAGCCGAGGCGGCGATGCCATGGGCTTCCTTGTGAGGAGGGGCGGAGGGCGGGGATGGCCCCAGCCGGGATGGGTCGGACGCGTGCATCGGCAGGCTTCTCGCTAGTGCAAACCAAGTGCCCGCGCCGGACAGGTCCGACGCGGGCAGTCCGGGGGAGGACTACTGGGTGACGCGCTTGATGCGCTCGAACGAGCGGGTCAGTTCCTGGTCCGCCTTGGCGACGGCATCAGGGATGGTCATCTCGTTGGCCATGACGGCCTGGAAGTAGCGCATGAATATCTGGTCCACTTCCTGGAAGTTGGCCGGCGACGGCACAGCATGGGTGGTCGGCAGCGTCTCGTAGTAGAGGGGCGCCGATGGCGGGAACTTGAGGAAGTTCTCGGTCTCGGCCGCCGACTTGCGGCCCGGCACGGCGCCACCGAGATCGCCTTCGGCGACCTGCGTCTCGTAGCTCAGGAGCTCGGTGACCAGTGCTTCGGCGAGCTTCACGTTCTGCGCCTTGGCCGAGATACCATAGGCGCCGAAGCCGATGACGGTGTCGTTGCTCAGCTTGCCCGGCTGCACCGCGATATCCATGTCGAGCTTGGACGAAATGGCATTCTGCACGATCCAGTGGCCGCGCGAGATCATGGCGATCTGGCCGGCGAAGAACTGGTTCTCGATGCCCTCCTGACCCGGCACCGGCGAGACCTTCTTGGTGTGGATGAGGTCGTAGAGATACTGCAGGGTCTCGGCGACCTTGGGATCGGTCATGTTGGAGGCCGACCAGTCCGCCGTCACCGGCGAGGTGCCATTGGAGAGAAACCACGGCATCAGGCCGAAGAAGAAGTTGGGGACCTCGTAGCCGAACTGGGTGACGTTGCCGTTGGCGTCGCGCTTGGTCAGCTTTTCGGCGACCGCGGCGAACTCATCCCAAGTCCAGGTCTTGCTGGGCGTCTCGATACCGGCCTCTGCGAACAAGGCGCGGTTGTAGTTGACCATGATGTTGTTCCAGGTCGAGGGGATGAAATAGGTCTTCCCCTTGTACTTGGTCAGGTCGAAGAGCTTGGGGTCGAAGTCCGAGAAGTCGCCTGCGGCGATGTAGTCGTCGAGGGGCACGAACAGGTCGCGCGCGGCGAAGCTCTGCAGCGTCTCGACCGCCGTGTGGTAGACGTCGTACTGCTCGCCGGCATTGTACTGCTGCAGCACGCGCGAGACGAAATCGCCCCAGCCGCCGCTGATCGGATCGACGCCGATCTCGACCTCGACATTGGGATACTTCTGGTTGAAGCGGGCCACCGCGTCCTGGGTGGATTTGAGCTGCGCCTCGCCGCCGAAGGTCATCAGCCGCAGCTTGCCGGCCTCGTCGGACTGCGCGAGGGCAGGCGAGACGAGGCTCGCAGTCAGCAGCAGCGCTGCCAGTAGTTTCTTCATGGTTCCCTCCTCTTGCCCGGCTGTGGACAAAGCTCCGCCGGGCTCGGGATCGCGGTTTTCCGCGCCCGCTTGAAAACATCGTTCTCAACCCCGCCACCGCATCCCCTCAAGGGCAACGGAATCGGGGCGCTGTTTCACTAAGCCATTAAATGCGTTGGGTTATATTTCCTCCGCCGCGGAGTGAGCTCCGTCTTCTGGCAGGGCAAACCCTAGCAGCTGTGAATGGATCTGCAAATGCATTCACAAATCCATTTGCATGCGCCTTTCGTTTGGTGCTAGCCGTTGCCGCCATGAGCACGATCTCGAAAGTTGCCGAGCGGGCAGGGGTGTCGCGGACGACGGTTTCGCATGTCCTCAACCATGCCGACCGGGTGTCCAAGCCGCTGCGCGAGCGGGTGCTCGCGGCGATCGACGAGCTCGGCTACACGCCCAATCCGGCGGCCAAGAGCCTGCGCACGGGGCGCACCAACATGGTGGCGGTGCTGATCCCCGATATCGGCAACCCGTTCTACACCGAGATGGTGAAGGCGGCGCAGGCGGCGCTCGAGGAAGCCGGGCTCGACGCGCTCATCTACAATACCGACGTTCCCGGCGGGAACTGGCAGGTCCACGGCCGCGACTACCTGCGGCAGCTGACCCGCAAGGGCGTCGACGGGCTGCTCGTCGGCGATTTCGCGCTGCACGGCATCAACGAGGAGCTGGCCAAGCTCGATACGCCGGCAGTGTTCATCGGGCAGCTGACCAACCGCGTCGTCGACAGTGTTCACATCGACGATTTCGGCGGCGGCTACATGGTGGGCAAGCACCTTGCCCAACGCGGCCACAAGCGGGTTGTGCAGGTCACCGGCCCGGCCAATTTCGAGTCCGCCATGTCACGCGCCGAGGGCTTCGAAAAGGCGCTGGCCGACCATGGCATCGCCTTCGACCGCCTGACGCAACGCTACCAGGGCACCTACCTGCCGGCCTCGGGCCGCGAGGCGGTCGAGTGGATTTCGGGCCTCACCGGCGCGAACAAGCCGACAGCGGTGTTCATCGGCAACTACCTGATGGCGACGGGCGCGCTCGCGGCGTTCCACGACCTCGGCATCAAGGTGCCCGACGATATCGCCGTCGCCATCTTCGGCGACCTTCCACAACTCGAATTCGTCCGGCCCAAGCTGACGCGGGCCGGCGAAAACCCTGGGGCGCTCGCACGACGTGCCACCCAGATGCTGCTCGAACGGATCGAAGGAACGTTCGAGGGGCCACCGCGCACGGAGGTCATCCCCTGTGCGCTGCAGGTCTTCGAGTCCGCATAGGGCGGACAACAAGACCAACTCGCGGCCGTTTCGGGGGAGGTGGCCGCGCGAGGACAAATGCGAAAGCTCCATGGGAGGAGACTATGATCAAGTCCAACATGCCCGCGGGATGGTCCCGTCGGTCTATCCTCAAGGGCGGCACCGCGCTTGCCGCCGCCGGCCTCACCATGCCCCTCGTGGGCAAGGCGTTCGGCCAGGACAATGCGCTCAGCTTCTGGCAGTTCTACGCGCCCGACGGCGAGGTGAAGCCGCAGGTCGAGTGGTTCGTGAAGATGGTCAATGACTGGAACGCGGCCCAGCCCGACCAGGTCAAGCTCGAGTATGTCGTCGGCTCGGAATACATCTCCGGCACCAAGCTTGCGACCTCGTTCGCCTCGGGCCAGGGGCCGGACATCTTCATCATCTCGCCCGGCGACTTCCTGCGCTACTACAATGGCGGCGTGCTGCACGACCTGACGCCCTCGATCGAGGAAGCGGCGCGCGCCGATTTCCCCGAGAGCGTGATCGCCAACCGCATGGTGGACGGCAAGATCTTCGGCGTGCCGATGGAAGTCGAGCCGATGGCCTTCTACTACTCGGTCAAGGCTTTCGAGGATGCCGGCCTCAACGAGAACGACGTGCCCCAGACCTGGGACCAGCTGCTCGAAGTGGGCAAGAAGCTGACCACGGCCGAGCGCTACGGCGTGCTGTTCGAGACCAACCCGGGCTACTACCAGAACTTTACCTGGTATCCGTTCATGTGGCAGGGCGGCGGCGAGTTCCAGACCGCCGACGGCAAGTCGGCCTTCGACTCGCCGGCGACGGTCGCGGCGCTGAAGCTGTGGCAGGAAGCGGTCAACTCGGGCGCGGCGCCGCGCCAGATGCTGGGTGGCGGTGGCGGTGACATCGTCGCCAACCTCGGCTCCGGCTACTGCGCCATGCAGAACGTCGGCATCTGGGGCATCTCGGCGATGGACAACAACGCCCCGGACGTCCCCTACGGCATCTTCAAGCTCCCGGTTCCCACTGGCGGCAAGTACGTCACCGTGGGTGGTGGCTGGGCGTTCGTTGCCAATGCCAAGGGCAAGAATCCGGAAGCGGCGGCGAAGTTCATCGCCTGGGCGCTGGCCTCGATGGCGCCCGATTCGGTCCAGCGCGTCGTCGACTGGTGCACGGTGGCCAAGTCCGACATGCCGCCGCGCAACTCGGCGCTCACGGCCGGCGGCGAGGCCTTCAACAAGGGCAAGATGGGGATCTTTTCGAAGGACATCCATCCCGGTACCCGCGCCGAGCCGCGCGTGCCGCCGGAGGTCTACAAGATCATCTCCGACGCCATCCAGGCGACCCAGCTGGGCGGCGCCGACCCGCAGGCCACGGCAACCGCCGCGAGCCAGCAGCTCGATGCGTTCCTCGAGTCCTATGCGGGCGCGCCGATCCTCTAGGGAACGTCGCCAATCGGGGGTCGGTCGGTGGAGCAGGACAGTTCCACATCGCCTCCCTCCCCCTTGAGGGGAGGGATCGAGGGAGGGGGTGGTGCAGTCGGCACCGAGCCCACCTCGCGACCCCCACCCCCCGCCCCTCCCCTCAAGGGGGAGGGGAGCACAGACCAGAGCATTGGGAACAAGCAGTGACCAACGTTGCAACTTCGGTGGCGGGCGCCAAGCCCGCCGCCTTCCGGCTCACCACGCGGCAACGCGAGGCGATCGCCGGCTACCTGTTCGTCGCTCCGGACGCCATCGGGCTGATGCTGTTCATCGGCCTGCCCATGGTGCTCGCCCTCGGCATCTCGGTGTTCGAGGTCGATGGCTTCGGCGGCTTCAGGTTCGTCGGGGCGGCCAACTATATCCGCATGTGGAATGATCCGCTGTTCTGGCAGTCGCTGGGCGTGACGGTGCGCTTCATGGTGATGCTGGTGCCGCTGCTCTATGTGATGGGCCTCGGCCTCGCGCTCCTCGTCCAGCGGACGAGCAAGTTCAACACCGTCATGCGCTCGATGTTCTTTGCGCCGCAGATGGTCAGCCTCGTCGTCGTGGCGCTGGTCTGGCAGTTGATGGTGGTCGACAAGCTGGGCGTCCTGACCCGCTTTGCCGCCTCGATCGGGCTGGGGGGCATCTCGTTCCTCGGCGATCCCAACATCGCGCTCTTCACCGTCACGCTCGCCGCCGTGTGGTTCCTCATGGGGTTCTACATGCTGATCTTTCTGGGCGGTCTGCAGGACATTCCACGCGAGCTCTACGAGGCGGCGCGCATCGATGGGGCGAGCTCGACCCAGAGCTTCTTCTCGATCACCCTGCCGCTGCTGCGGCCGACGAGCTTTTTCGTGCTGCTCACCTCGTCGGTGGCGGCCGTCACCGGGGCGCAGGCCTTCGACCTCATCTACGTCATGACGCGCGGCGGGCCGGCCAACTCGACGGCGCTGCTCATCAGCTACATCTACGCGCAGGCCTTCCAGTACTCGGCCTTCGGCTACGCGGCGGCGCTCGCGGCCCTGCTGGTGGTGCTGCTCATGGTCATCACGGTGTTCTTCTTCGTGGTCACCAAGGGCGGGAGGTTCGACTATGAGTGATTTTGTTCTGACGCCGCGGCCGATGGCCCCCATCCCCCTTGAGGGGAGGAGCCGGGGGTGGGGAGCAGACCCGACCGCCGGCCCGGGAGCGTCTCGATGAGTAACCTCTCCCGCTCGCAGGCCAATATCGTCCGGCTCACCTGGATGCTGGTGACGGCGGTGCTCGCAATCATGGCGATCTTCCCGCTGCTCTACATGCTGTCGATCGCCTTCAAGGCGCCGACCGAGGTTTTCAAGTCCAACCTCATTCCAGCCAAGCCCACGCTCGACAACTTCGTCTACGTGCTGACCGAGGTGCCGTTCTGGCGGTACATCCTCAACACGTTCTTCATTTCGGCGGTGATCACCGCCGTGGCGCTCTTCTTCCACACGATGGCGGGCTATGCCCTGGCACGGCTGCGCTTTCCGGGGCGCGAGGCGCTGTTCCTCACCATGTTCTCGACCTTCCTCGTGTCGCTGCCGGTGATCATCGTGCCGCTCTTCATCCTCGTGCGCACGATGGGGATGCTCAATTCCTATGGCGGGCTGATCATCCCGGCGATCTTCAACGCCTTCGGCATCTTCCTCCTCCGGCAGTACTACCTGTCGCTGCCGCGCGAGCTCGAGGAGGCGGCGGTGATCGACGGGGCGGGCTACTGGAAGATCTATACCAGCGTGATCCTGCCGCTGAGCCGGCCGATCATCGCGGCGCTGGCGATCCTGTTCTTCCTCGCCAACTGGAACAGCTTCCTGTGGCCGCTGACGGTCGCCTCGGACCCGAACCTCTGGGTCGTGCAGGTGGCGATTGCCAACTTCAAGAGCCAGTACGCCGCCAGCTGGAACTACACCATGGCCGCCTCGACCATCGTCGCGGTGCCCATGCTCGTCCTGTTCGTGATCTTCCAGCGGCAGATCATGGATTCCATCAAGACGTCCGGCCTCAAGGGCTAGGGCCAAAACCTCCAACGGATACCAACATGGCTTCTTTCAACGGACTCGGCTCCAACCTCTCCAACCTCTACCGGCTGAGTCCGGCCAAGACCCGCTCCCTCTCACCCGAGAACTTCACGGGCGAGAAGGGCAAGGGTGGCATGGCCACCGAAGGCACCGGCGCCGTGCATGCCCGCGGCCTCGGCCCCGACGGCTCGGGGCTGGGCTGGAAGGTCTCGCCCTCGATCCGGATCGAGCCAGGCGAGAAGCGCGTCATTGCCGATATCGAGGGCATGGGCGCCATCCAGCAGATCTGGCTCACCACGGCGAACCTCAGGTGGCGCAGCCTCATCATCCGCATGTGGTGGGACGGGCAGGAGCACCCCTCGGTCGAGGCGCCGCTCGGCGATTTCTTCTGCTCGGGCTGGGGCCAGTTCGCCCAGATCAGCTCGCTGGCCGTGTGCGTGAACCCTGGCCGCGCCTTCAACTGCTACTGGGAGATGCCGTTCCGGAAGGCCGCGCGCATCGAGATCGAGAACACGGACAAGACCGAGTTCGGCATCATCTACTACCAGATCAACTACACCCTCACCGAGGTGCCCGAGGACGCGGCCTATTTCCACGCCAAGTTCCGCCGCACCAACCCGCTGCCGTTCGGCACGGACTACACCATCATCGACGGCATCAAGGGGCGCGGGCAGTATGTCGGCACCTACATGGCCTGGGGCGTCAACAATGCCGGCTGGTGGGGCGAGGGCGAGATCAAGTTCTTCATGGACGGCGACAAGGACTTCCCCACCATCTGCGGCACGGGCACCGAGGACTATTTCTGCGGCGCCTACAATTTCGACGGCGGCGTGGTCGATGACACCATGGACAGCCGCTATCGCGAGTTCTCGACCCCGTATTCCGGGCTGCCGCAGGTGCTGCGCCCCGACGGGACCTATCGCAGCCAGACCCGCTTCGGCATGTATCGCTGGCACCTGAGCGACCCGATCCGCTTCGAGAGCGACATGAAGGTCACCATTCAGGCGCTGGGCTGGCGCACCGAGAAGAAGGACCGGCGCTACCTGCCGCTGCAGGACGACATCGCGTCCGTCGCGTTCTGGTACCAGACGCTGCCGACCGTGCCGTTCGAGCCGCTGCCGGATACCGACTATCTCGAAGTGATCTGATCGGATTTGGCCCGCGGCAGGCGGACCGTGACGGCAAAGCCCCGGCCCGCTTCGGAGGCGACCGTCACGGCGCCGCCGAACAGCGCGGCAATCTCCTCGACGATCGAAAGGCCGAGCCCCGCGCCCGGCCTTTCGCTTTCGCCGCGGCTGAAGCGCTTGCGCACCGTGGCGACCTGGCCTTGGGGTAGGCCGCGCCCGGTATCGGCGACCTCGAGCACCACATCATCGCCCTCCGGCACCACGCGAACCGTCGCTTCGGCGCCATCGCCGGCATAGGCCATGGCGTTCTCGATCAGGTTGCCGATCAGTTCGCCGAGCAGCATCGGATCGGCCGCGACCGGCGCAGGCTCGCCGCCCTCGAAGCCGAGGTCGATGCCCGCGGCATGGGCGCGGACGACGTATTCGCCGGTGCGCTCGCGAGCGAGATCGGTGAGATCGATGGTGGAAAAGCCCAGCCGGTCGGACGCCGCCTCGTCGATGCGAGCGAGCAGCAGCAACTGGGCGAGCACGCGCTCGGCGTGCACCACCGCCGCATCGGCGGCGCCGGCGGCGGCGCGGGCGGCCTCGGGCGTCTCGGCGCGCTGGGCGAGGGCGAGCTGGGTGCGCAGCTGGTGGCTGGCATTGCCGGTGAAATGGCGCAGCGCCTCCAGCGCGGATGACAGCCGGGTCATGAACGAGTTGATCGTATCGACGAGGCCCTGCACTTCCTTGGGCACCTGCTGCTCGATCGGGCTCAGATCATCGAGCGCGCGCTTCGATATGGCGTCGCGCAGCCGGTAGAGCGGGGCGAGGGCGAAGCCGACGGCGAGCCAGAGGATGATGCCGGCGACGACGATCAGGAGCGTCAGGCGGATGGCGGAGCGCAGCAGCAGGGTCTGGGTCAGCTGGCTTCGCGCGATGGTGGTCTCGGCCACGGTCACGGTGAAGGGAATGGCGCTGACGCCCGACGAGGCGGCGCGGCGGAGCACGGCGATGCGGATCGGCTCGCCGCGGAAATGGGCATCCGAATAGACGATCTCCGGTCCCGCCCCGGCGAGGGTGGGCAGGTTCTGGTAGCCGGTGATGAAGCCCGCCGGCCCATCGACCCGGTAGAAGACGCGGTCCTGCGCGGCGGAGGTCAGCATCTCGAGCGCGACATAGGGCACGTCGACCTCGAGCGCACCGTCCTCGGTGACGATGACGCGCTCGGCGATGGCGAGGACGGAGCCGGCGAGGACGCGGTCGGAGAGCGAGCTGGCGGTGTCGCGCGCCTCGCGCCAGGTATCGGCGATGGCCAGCGCCGCCACGGCGATCAGCGCGAGGGTGAGCCAGACGAGGAGGCGCCGGCGCAGGGAATAGGGGCGCGCCATCAATCGATGATCCGGTCGAGATAGTAGCCCAGCCCACGCGCGACGCGGACGGTAAGGGCGTAGGGAGCGAGGCGGCGGCGGAGGCGCGAGACATAAAGCTCGACGGCGTTCTCGCTGAGATCCTCGTCGAAGCCCGCGAGCGACTCGATGATCGCCTGCTTGGTCACGACCCGGCCGGCGCGGAACAGCAGCGTCTCGAGCACGCTGAGCTCGCGGGCCGGAATGTCGAGGGTCTGGCCGAAGGCGGAGAGGGTGCGCGTCGTGGTATCGAGCTCGATGTCGCCGAAGGCAACGCGGGCGCTGTGCAGGCCTGCCCGCCGGCGCAGCAGCACGCGGATGCGGGCCTCGAGTTCGGAAACCTCGAAGGGCTTGGTCATGTAGTCGTCGGCGCCGAGATCGAGGCCCTTGACGCGTTCGTCGAGGGCGCCGCGGGCGGTGAGGATCAGCACCGAGGAGGTGTTCCGCTTCGCCCGCAAGCGGCGGAGGACCTCGAGGCCGTCCATCTCGGGCAGGCTCAGATCGAGCACCACGAGGTCGAAGCTCTCGGCCGAAAGCACCGCGTCGGCCGAGACGCCGTCATGCACCACATCCACGGCGTAGCCGGCAACGCGCAGCACGGCCGCGAGACCATCGGCCAAGGTGCGGTTGTCTTCGACGACCAGGATGCGCATGCGGTTCTCCCCCGGGGCGGGAACCTAGAACGCGCGGCGATTGCTGCCCACCCCTCTCATCCGGCGCTGCTGGAAGAAGGGCAGGCAGCGGGCGCTGGGGTCTTGCGGGAGGCGCGGGTCAAAGCGCATGGTCCCGCCCCATGATCAGACTGCTCGTGTTCCTTACCGTCCTGCTCGCCACGCCCGCCCTGGCCGAGCTCAAGCTCTACCCGGCAATCGACGGCTCCGGGGAGGCGCGCAAGGTGACGGTCTATTCGTCCCTCGACGAGCCGCTGGCGCGGCCGATGATCGCCGCGTTCCAGGCGGCGAACCCGGATATCGCGGTTGCCTACGAGGACCTGCAGACGGTGGACATCTTCGACCGCGTGGTTGCCGAGACCGATGCTGGTGGGGTGACGGCGGACTTCGCCTTCTCGTCCTCGATGGACCTGCAGGTGAAGCTCGCCAATGACGGCTATGCGCAGGAAAGCGACGTGCCGCTGGCGGAGAGCTGGCCGCGCTGGGCCAACTGGCGCAACACGGCCTATGCGCTCACCTACGAGCCGGCGGTCTTCATCTACCACAAGCCCAGCTTTGCCGGCACGAAGCCGCCGTCGACGCGGGCCGAGCTGATCCAGTACCTCAAGACCAATGCCGACGCGATCCACGGCCGGATCGGCACCTACGACATCGAGCGCTCGGGCGTGGGCTTCATGTTCTTCTCGCGCGACCAGGAGCAGTACTCGGACCTGTGGACGCTGGTCAGCGCCATGGGCGCGGCGGGGGTGAAGCTCTATTCGACCACCTCGGCCATCGTCGATCGCGTCGCCGACGGCAGGTTCGTCTTCGGCTACAACATCCTCGGCTCCTATGCGGCCGAGGCGGCGGCGCGGAACCCGGACCTGGGCATCGTGCTCCCGGCCGACTACACGATCGTCACCTCGCGCATCGGGCTCGTGCCCAAGGCGGCGGCCAACCCGGAACTGGGGCGGCGCTATCTCGAGTTCTTCATGTCGGCCGAGGGCCAGACGATCATGGCGCAGCAACTGCAGATCGCGGCGCTCAATCCCGATGTCACCGGCGATAACACGGCCAACGCCATGCAGCAGGCGCTCGGCAACCAGCTGCGGCCGGTACCGGTCAGCCCGGGGCTGATGGTCTATCTCGACCAGGTGAAGCGGGCCCGGCTGATCCGGCGCTGGAACGACGCGTTGAGCATCCAGTAGCCCGCGAGACTCTCGGCCTTCGCCTCCCTCCCCCTTGAGGGGAGGGATCGAGGGAGGGGGTGGTGCGGCGATCACCGATGGACCCCCACCCCCAACCCCTCCCCTCAAGGGGGAGGGGAGCCGTCGGATCGGCCAGCGTCAGGTTGGCGACAGCTTCATGTGCTTTGCTTCCCGGATGGCCGAGGCGTAAAAACGTTCGGCCGAGGAGTCTGGGAGGACCCCGACAATCGGTCTCGTGCCGCGGCAACCCAAGTCCGCGCGCTGTCGCATGACCGTCCGGGACACCATCCCAGTGAACAGGGCAGGTCGCCGACGCGCGGCCTACATGGAGGACTGGCAATGAAGCATCTTCTCGCGACAGCATTTCTCGCCGGGGCGCTGGCGCTGCCGGCTGGCGTCATGGCGGCCGACTATTCGATCATGGCGCCCGCGGCGCCCGGCGGCGGCTGGGACCAGACCGCCCGCGCCATGCAGGAGGCGCTGACCGCCGAAGGCATCTCGGGCAATGTGCAGGTGACCAACGTTCCCGGCGCCGGCGGCACCATCGGCCTCGCCCAGTTCGCGCAGGAAGCCAAGGGCGATCCGAGCCGGCTGATCGTGGGCGGCTATGTGATGGTCGGCGCCATCCTCACCAACAAGGCCCCGGTGACGCTCGACGCGGTGACCCCGATCGCCCGCCTGACCGGCGAGTACGAAGTCATCGTCGTGCCGGCGGCCTCCGACATCAAGACGCTGGCCGACCTCGTCGCCAAGCTCAAGGCCGACCCGGGCAGCGTGTCGTGGGCCGGCGGCTCGGCCGGCGGCACCGACCACATCACGGCGGGCCTGTTCGCCAAGACCGCAGGGGTCGATCCCAAGGCCGTCAACTATGTCGCCTTCTCGGGCGGCGGCGAGGCCCTCGCGGCCGTGCTTGGCAGCCAGGTCACCGTCGGCATTTCGGGCTATGGCGAGTTCCAGAGCCAGGTCGAGGCCGGCGCGCTGCGCGTCATCGGCGTCTCGGCGCCGGAAAAGGTCGCCATCATCGACGGGCCGACCTTCAAGGAAGGCGGCGTCGATCTCGTGGTGCAGAACTGGCGCGGCGTCTGGGCCGGCCCCGACCTCTCGGCCGAGCAGGTCGCGGCCATCACCGCCGACATCGAGAAGATGGTGAACTCGGAAACCTGGAAGAAGACGCTCGAGACCAAGGGCTGGAACAACACCTGGCTTGCCGGTGATGCGTTCAAGGCCCAGCTCGCCACCGAGATCGAGGCGACGACCGCGATCCTCAAGGACATCGGCCTCGTGGAATGACGATGCCGACCGGCACCAACGCAAATACGCGCCGCCCCGATTGGGCGGCGCTCATCATTGCGGCAGGGCTGGCGCTGCTCGCGGCGGTGGTCGCCTGGGACGCGTCGCGGCTCGGCGGTGGCGGCGCTTATGCCCGCATCGGGCCGCAAACCATCCCCTATGCCATTGCCATCTGCCTGGGCGGCCTCGCCTTCTGGACCGTGATTGAAGCCTGGCGCGGCGACTTTCCCGAGCGCGAGCCGCAGGAGTTCGCCCCGGTGCTGTGGATCGTCGGAGGGCTGGTCCTCCAGCTTGCGACCATCAGCATCGCCGGCTTCTCGATCGCCACGGGCCTGCTCTTCGGCTTCGTCGCGCGCGGGTTCGGTGCGCGCAAGATGTGGCTCACCATTCCCGCCGGAATCCTTTTCGCCAGCATCATCTGGCTCATCTTCGCGCGCGGGCTGTCTCTGACGCTGCCGCGCGGCCCGCTCGAGGCGGCGCTGGTGACTGTCGTGACAGGCATCGGCACAGCCGTGTCCAGCCTGTTCGGAGGCGTTGCCTGATGGATACTTTCCTCCTCCTCTGGCAGGGCCTCGCAGTTGCCCTCCAGCCGATCAACCTCCTCTACGCGCTGGTCGGCGTGACGCTGGGGACCGCCGTCGGCGTCCTCCCCGGCATCGGGCCGGCGACCACGGTCGCGCTGCTCCTCCCCGTCACCTACAAGCTCGATCCGGCCGGCTCGCTGATCATGTTCGCCGGCATCTACTATGGCGGCATGTATGGCGGCTCGACCACGTCGATCCTGCTCAACACGCCGGGCGAGAGCGCCTCGATCGTTACCGCGCTCGAGGGAAACAAGATGGCGAAGAAGGGCCGCGGCGGCCCGGCCCTTGCCACGGCCGCCATCGGTTCTTTCGTCGCGGGGCTCATCGCCACGCTGGCGCTTGCCTTCCTTGCGCCATGGGTGGTGAGCGTTGCGCTCGCCTTCGGCCCGCGTGAGTACTTCGCGCTGATGGTGCTGGCCTTCGTCACCGTCTCGGCCGCCTTCGGCGACTCGGCGCTGCGGGGGCTGACCTCGCTCTTCATCGGCTTGACGCTGGGGCTGGTCGGCATCGACCTCCAGACCGGGCAGGCGCGCCTGTCGTTCAGCCATCCCTCGCTGCTCGACGGCATCGAGGTGACGACGCTGGCCGTCGCCATGTTCGCGGTGGGCGAAACTCTCTATGTCGCGGCGCAGGGCAAGCGCGCGCCCGAATCGATCGAGCCGGTGCGCGGGTCGCTGTGGATGAGCGCCCGGGACTGGGCGCGCTCGTGGAAGGCGTGGCTGCGCGGCACGGTGATCGGCTTTCCGATCGGCGCCATGCCGGCGGGTGGGGCCGAACTCGGCACCTTCTTTTCCTATGCGGTCGAAAAGAAGCTCTCCAAGCACCCCGAGGAATTTGGGGAGGGAGCGATCGAGGGTGTCGCCGGACCGGAGGCGGCCAACAACGCCTCGGCGGCGGGAACACTCGTGCCGCTCCTCACGCTGGGGCTGCCCACTTCGGCGACGGCGGCCATCATGCTCGCCGGCTTCCAACAATACGGGCTGCAGCCGGGCCCGCTGCTGTTCACCTCCAACCCGCAGCTGGTCTGGGGGCTGATCGCGAGCCTGCTCGTCGCCAACCTGATGCTGATCGTCCTCAACCTGCCGCTGATCGGGCTGTGGGTCCGGCTGCTCACCATCCCCAAGCCCTGGCTCTATGGCGGCATCCTGATGTTTGCGACGCTCGGCACGATCGGGGCCAACCCCTCGGTGTTCGAGCTCGCCATGCTGCTGGTGTTCGGGCTCCTCGGCTACGGGCTCCGGGTCTTCCACTTCCCGATCGCACCGGTGGTCGTCGGGCTGATCCTCGGGCCGATGGCCGAGCAGCAGTTGCGGCGGGCGCTGGCCATCTCGCAGGGCGATGTGATGGTGCTCTTCACCTCGCCGATTTCGGCGGTACTGCTCTTTCTCGCGGCGGTCGCGCTGATCCTGCCGCTGGTGCTGCGGGCGCAAGGACGGGGCCGGGTGCTGGCCGCAGTAGCCGCAGACAGCGACTAGACCGACCGGCAGAAGGGGGCTCCTGCCGGCCGGTCGCAGTAGCGCTGTATCAGCTCTCGACGAGGCGCCAGACGATGCGCGCCTTGAGCGGGGCGACGACCTGGCCCGAGTTGTGCGAGGCGGCTCCTGCCCCCTCCAGTTCGGCGACGCCGGTCCACGCGCCGTCCGAACCGGCGGGCTGATCGAAGATCTCGATGGTCTGGAGGTCCTCGACGAGCGGCACGGCGGTTTCGTCGGTAAAGGCGCCGGGGCCGAGCTTCACGGGTACGGCGAGCTTGGCGGCGGGGAGACGCAGGCTCATGTTGCCGGTCGCCTGGTCGAGGCTGACCTCGACGCGGCAGGCATAGTCCATCAGGCCGAAATCGTCCTGGGGCAGCGTCAGGTTGCCGTCGCGGGTGAAGCGGTAGGCGCGGGCGGGCTCCGGCGGCGGGATGTAGACGCCGGAGAGGATATCCTGGACCACAAGGGTTCCGGTGGCGCAGGTGCCTTGGAGGTCGGCAGCGAAGTTGCGGAAGCGGCCGGGCTGCTGCCCGGTCATCTGTGCGAACATGTCGGGCGTTCCGGCGCTGGCCTCGGCGAATTCCTTCATGGTCGCCGCGAGGCACTTTTGGTCCTCGCCGCAGGCCTCGATCTTGCCCTCGAGGTCGGCCATGGCCGGCGGCACCTCCGCGGCGCCGGCCGGCGCGACGATAGCAACGCCGTCATTGCCGACATCGACGAGCGCGAAGTCGACCTCGAGCGTGCGCCAGGCCTCGATGGCGGCCCATTCCACCTTGTTGGGAAGATCGACCCGGTTGGCGCCGGCGAACTCGATGCGGACATGGAGCTTGGCGCGGGGTGCGCCGGGGAAGGGGTCGCCCGCCGCAACGGCAGGCAGGCAGGCGGCAACAAGCCCGAAGGCGGCCAGTAACAAGCGCATAAGAGTATCAACCCTCAATGACGCCCCCCGGCGCAGCGCTTATAGCCTGCGCCGGACCGGGCCGCCAGCAGGGCCGGCGGCCCTTCACATCACCGCTAGATCCCGACGCGGCGCATCATCTCGTCGGGGTAGCGCGCGCCCTCGACGCTTATGTTGGCCGCCTCGATCTCAGCGAGATCGGTGGCGGTGAGGGTGACCCCGAGGGCGCCAAGGTTCTCGGTCAGCCGCTCGAGCTTGCGCGTCCCGAACAGCGGCACGATCCATGGCTTCTGGGCGAGGATCCAGGCGAGGGCGACCTGCGCGGGCGTTGCGCCGTGGCGCTCGCCGATCGTGCGGATGAGATCGACAAGCGCCTGGTTGGCCTCGCGGGCCTCGGGCGCGAAGCGCGGGATCTTGCTGCGGAAGTCGTTGTCGGCCAACTGCGTCGAGGCATCGATCTTGCCGGTGAGGAAGCCCTTGCCGAGCGGGCTGAAGGGGACGAAGCCGATGCCGAGTTCCTCGAGCGTGGGGATGATCTCGGCCTCGGGCTCGCGGGTCCACAGCGAGTACTCGCTCTGGAGCGCCGCCACCGGCTGTACGCCATGGGCGCGGCGGATCGAAGTGGCGCCGGCCTCGGACAATCCGAAGTGGAGGACCTTGCCCTCGGCGATCAGATCCCTGACCACGCCGGCCACGTCTTCCATCGGCACGTCGGGGTCGACGCGGTGCTGGTAGTAGAGGTCGACGTAGTCGGTGCCGAGCCGCTTCAGACTGCCCTCGATAGCCTGCCGGATTTGTGCGGGCTTGCTGTTGACATCACCGCCGCTAATGCCGGTCGTTTGGTCGATGTTCCAGCCGAATTTCGTGGCGATCTTCACCTTGTCGCGCAGGCCACGGAAGGCCTCGCCGACCATCTCTTCATTGGTCCAGGGGCCGTAAACCTCTGCCGTATCGAAGAAATCCACGCCCAGATCGACCGCCTTGCGCAGCAGGTCGATCATCTCGGCGCGGTCCTCGATCTCGCGCGACTTGCCATAGCCCATGGCGCCAAGCGAAAGGGCCGATACCTCAAGTCCTTGGCCGAGCTTGCGTTTTTGCATGATGTGGTCCTCCGTGTGAGCGCTAGACGCGCAGCAGGGTCTTGATGGCGCGGCGTTCGTCCATGGCGCGATAGCCTTCGGCGACATCGGCCAGCGGCAGCTCGAGGTCGAACACCTTGCCGGGGTTGATCTTGCGCTCGAGGACAAGGTCCATGAGGTGGGGCAGGAAGCGGCGGACCGGGGCAGGGCCGCCCAGCATGCCGACCTGGTTGAAGAACAGGGACTGCCCGTCGAACTGCACCCCGTGCGGCACCCCGACATAGCCGATCATCGAGCCTGGACGAGCCACCTTCAAGGCCTGCTGCATGGATTGCTGCGTTCCCACGCATTCGAGCACGGCGTCGGCGCCGACGTTCCCGGTCAGCTCCCTGATGCGGGCGATACCGGCCTCGCCGCGCTCCTCGACGATGTCGGTGGCGCCGTATTCGAGTGCGAGTTCCTGCCTACTCTTGTGGCGGCTCATGGCGATGATGCGTTCGGCGCCCAGTTGCTTGGCCGCGAGTACGCCCATCAGACCGACCGCGCCGTCGCCGACGACCACGACGGTCTGTCCGGGCTGGACACGTGCGGCGTCGGCCGCATACCAGCCGGTTCCCAGCACGTCGGATGCCGCGAGGAGGCTCGGGATGAGGTCCTCGGGCGGCAGTTCGGCGGTCGCAACGAGGGTGCCGTCGGCGAGCGGAATACGGGCGTAGGGCGCCTGGGCTCCCGACATGAACTCGCGTTGCTGGCATGAGGACTGAAAGCCGTGCCGGCAGTGCGGGCAGGTGTTGTCGGAGAGGCAGAATGAGCCGACGACGAACTGGCCCGGCCTGACGGTCGTGACCTCGCTGCCGACCTCGACGACGACGCCACAATACTCATGGCCCATGTGCTGCGGGCCGGTGACGGGTTGGAGCCCGCGATAGGGCCAGAGGTCCGAGCCGCAGACGCAGGTGGCGGAGAGCCTGATGATGGCGTCGGTCGGCTTGAGGATCTTCGGTTCGGCGACCTCCTCGAAACGGATGTCGCCGGGTGCGTGGAGGACTGTTGCTAGCATCCCTGCCCCTTTCAGTCTGGTGATGTTGACGGGCGTCAGGCGCCGTAATCGGCGTCCGTGACGTGTTCCATCCAGTCGACGGTCCGGCCGTCCTGGACTTCGTGGATCGCGACATGGGTCATGGCGGTCGATGGCCCCGCCCCATGCCAGTGCTTTTCTCCCGGGGCGAACCACACGATATCGCCGGGACGGATTTCCTCGATCGGGCCGCCCCAGCGCCTTACCCGGCCCGCGCCGGAGAGCACGAGGAGGGTCTGGCCCAGTGGATGCGTGTGCCAGGCAGTGCGAGCCCCCGGCTCGAAGGTGACGCTTGCCCCCTGGACGCGAGCCGGGTCGAAGCGATTGAAGAGAGGATCGATACGAACGGTGCCGGTGAACCAGTCCGCCGGGCCCTTGCCCGAAGGCTGCGATCCAGCACGGGTGATTTCCATGGCTGGCCTCCTTGCTGAACGCTCCCCGTCGTGATGGTCCCGGGAGCGGCGGTGCAAAAGCTAGTCAACACCTATAATCGGGACTAGTGGGTAGAGTTCGCATGAACCTGTGAAGCGAATTCATCAATGCCGCGCGCCAACATTAACGACCTCGTGGCCTTCGTCGCGGTTGCCAGCGAACGGAGCTTCACGCGCGCGGCGAAGAAGCTGGGCGTGTCGCCATCGGCGCTCAGCCATACGATGAGGGGGCTGGAGGAGCGGCTCGGCCTGCGCCTGTTGTCGCGCACGACCCGCAATGTCTCGGCGACCGAAGCGGGCGAGCGCCTGCTGCGCTCGATCGGCCCGCACCTGGAGCAGATCGAGACCGAACTCGATGCGCTCGGTGACCTGAGAGACCGGGCGGCCGGGACGGTGCGGCTCACCTGCTCGGATTCGGTGATCAGCATGGTGCTGCAGCCTCGGCTCAACGCCTTCCTCCGAGAGCACCCCGACATCAAGGTCGAGGTCATCATCGACCACGGCTTCACCAATATCGTCGAGCAGCGGATCGACGCGGGCGTGCGGCTGGGCGAAGCGCTGGCAAAGGACATGATCGCGGTGCGCATCGGGCCCGACTGGCGTTTCGCTGTGGTTGCCTCGCCCGACTACTTTGCCGCGCATCCGCAACCCGAACGGCCGGAGGACCTCACCGGCCACAGCTGCCTCAACGTCCGGCTGACGTCGGCGGGGAGTCTTTATGCCTGGGAGTTCGAGAAGGACGGGCGCAAGATCAATGCCCGGGTCGATGGCCAGCTCGCCTTCAACAGCATCATGCCAATTCTCGACGCGGCGCTCGACGGGATGGGCCTGGCGTACATTCCCATCGACCTGGTGCAGCCGCACATCGAGGCGGGGCGGCTGGTCGAGGTGCTCGCCGACTGGTGTCCCTACTTTCAGGGCTACCATCTCTACTACCCGCATCGGCGACAGGCCTCGCCGGCCTTTGCCCTCCTGGTCGAGGCGCTGCGGTACCGGGCCTAGAAATGCGAAAGGCCGGACAGCTGTCCGGCCTCTTGTCGCATCCCGTACATGTCGGGAGGATATTGGAGCGGGCGAAGGGATTCGAACCCTCGACCCTAACCTTGGCAAGGTTATGCTCTACCCCTGAGCTACACCCGCACTCCATGTCCACGCCGCCTCGGCAACCGCAGTTGCGCTTGGCATCTCGTCGACGCGGGCCTATATGCCCAATCGAAAGCGGGTTTGCAACCGATAATTCTGGTCTTGTGCAAGGCATGCTAAACCTTGCCCATGAGACCCTTCGGGGCGCAGAAAAAACAAGGCGATACGGGCCTCGCAGGGACCCGTCCGAGTAGGAAACAAGCAGCATGTCGCTCAACGAACTCAATACCGCCACCACTTCCGCCGCGAATCCGCCGGCGGCGCTGATCAAGGATTCGACCGATCGCGCCTTCAAGGCCGACGTGATCGACGCCTCGCTCGAAGCGCCCGTGCTGGTCGACTTCTGGGCGCCCTGGTGCGGGCCGTGCCGGCAACTGACGCCCAATCTCGAAAAGGTCATCAACGAGAAGCAGGGCAAGATCCGGCTGGTGAAGATCAACATCGACGAGAACCCGGGGATCGCCGGGCAGCTCGGCATCCAGTCGATCCCGGCCGTCTTCGCCTTTGCCGGCGGCCGGCCGGTCGATGCGTTCCTCGGCGCCATTCCCGAGAGCGAAGTCCGGCGCTTCGCCGAGAAGGTGATCTCCGGTGCCCCGGCCGGCCAGCCGGCCCCGGGCTCGATCGAGGAAGAGATCAAGAATGCCGTGGAGGCGGCCCAGGAGGCGCTCAAGGTTGGTGACCTCAACCAGGCGGCGCAACTCTTCGGCATGGTGCTGCAGCATCAGCCGGATCATCCGGGCGCCATCGTCGGCATGGCCAAGGTCTTTCTCGCGGCGGGCGATTCCGAGCAGGCGCAGGCGGTGCTCGACACGATGCCCGAAGCGGAACGCAAGGGTGATGACTATACCTCGACGCTCGCGTCGCTGAAGCTGCTGGGTGAAGCGGCCGACCTCAGCGAGACGGACGAGACCGTCGCCCAGCTCGAGAAGAACCCCGACGATCACCAGGCGCGCTTCGACCTCGCGGTGAAGTACAATGCCGAGGGGAAGCGGCTCGAAGCCGCCGAGGCGCTGATGACGCTGATGAAGCGCGACCGGACCTGGAACGAGGACGGCGCTCGCAAGAAGCTGCTCGAGCTGTTCGATGCCTGGGGCCCCAAGGATCCGGCTACCCTGAAAGGACGCCGGCTGCTTTCGGCGCTCCTGTTCAGCTAGGAGGTTCCCCGCCCATGCTGAAGCGTCCCGAATCGCCAGCCGACATTCCGGCCAGCATCCCGGTGTTCCCGCTTTCGGGGGCGCTGCTGCTGCCGTTTGCGCGGCGGCCGCTCAACGTGTTCGAACCGCGCTATGTCGAGATGGTCGACCATGCGCTCAAGGGCGACCGGCTGATTGGTCTGATCCAGCCGCTCGACGCGTCCGAGGAGAGCCCGCAGGGCGAGGCACCGCTCGAAAAGATCGGCACCATCGGACGGATCACCCATTTCGAGGAGGTCGAGGAGGCGCGCTACTTCATCATCCTCGAGGGGCTCACCCGCTTCGAGCTGATCAAGGAAGTGCCGACCATGACGCCGTTCCGGCGCGCCATGGTCTCGACGGAGGCCTTCGTCTCCGACTTCGACCGGGAGTACGGGGAAGAGGCCGTCGACCGGACGCGCTTCCTCAGGATGATGAAGGACTATGCCGAGTTCGGCAATTTCGACCTCAACTGGGACGAGATCGAAAAGACCGGCACGGCCGACCTCGTCAACTTCTGCTGCATGGTGTCGCCCTACGGCGCGGCCGAGAAGCAGGCGCTGCTCGAGGCGCAGTCGCTCGAGGCGCGGGCGGAAACGCTGATCGCGATGGCCGAGTTCGAGATGGCCAAGGGCGGCAACCGGGCCTCGCCACTCAATTGACCGACGCGACGCGGCCTCCCGACAGCAATCCGCGCCACGTCGTCGACGTGAAGATGCTCGAAATGCTGGTCTGTCCGCTGACCAAGACACGGCTGTCGCTGTCGGTCGACGGCACCGAGCTCATCTCGGTCGCCGCGCATCTCGCCTTCCCCATCCGCGAGGGCGTGCCGATGCTCAGCCTCGACGAGGCGCGCGAGATCGAGCCCGGCGACATGGGCCGAAGCCTGCCCAAGCTGCCGGGGAACAACTAGCGCGCTAGATCGGCAGGCCGCGGAGGAGCTTCGGGCCGCGCGAGTCGAGGCCGGCAGCGCGGCGAATCAGGAAATCCTTGATCGGGGGCAGGCGGTCGACGACGCCCATGCCGAGGTCGCGCAGGGCGCGTACGGGTGCGACATCGTTCGAGAACAGCCGCACCATGCCGTCGGTGACCATGCTCATCAGCGCGGTATCGAAGCGCCGCCAGTGCTGGTAGCGCTCGAGTGCATCGGCCGCCCCGGGGTCGAGGCCGAGGCGGAAGGCGTCGACGGCGACCTCGGCGAGGGCCGCGACATCCTTGAGGCCGAGATTGAGGCCCTGGCCGGCGACCGGATGGATGACATGCGCGGCGTCGCCGATGAGGGCGAGGCGGGGCGCGGTGAAGCTCTTTGCGACCTGCAGGCGCAGCGGGAAGGATTGCAGTCCTTCCTCGAGCGTCACCTTGCCCAGGGTCGAGCCCATCACGGCCTCGATCTCCTCGGCCACCGCCTCGAGCGGCAGGGCCTTCAGTTCTTCGGCGCGGGCGCGCCCTTCGGTCCATACCAGCGACGAGCGCCTGCCCGGCAGCGGCAGGCTGGCGAAGGGGCCGGCGGGCCGGAAATGCTCGTAGGCCGTCCCCTCATGGTCGAGCTCATGCATGATCGTCGTGACGAGGCCGGACTGCTGGTAGTCGTGCGCGATCACCTCGATGTCGGCCATGCGGCGCAGCGCCGAGTTCGCGCCGTCGGCTGCGATCACCAGTGGTGCCAGGATGGTACGGCCGTCGGCGAGGTCGAGTCGTGCGCTTGCCGGCCCGGCGGTGAAGCCGGTGATCTCGGCCGGGGCGATGATCTCGACATCGGGGCCCAGGGCGCCGAGCAGGGTCTCGGCCACGAGCTGGTTGGGCACGAGATGGGCGAAGGGCTCGCCCGGCGCGACATCGCCATCGAAGCGGAGAAAGAGCGGGCGCGAGATGTCGCCGGTGCCGGAATCGGTAATCTTCATCTGCCTGACGGGCTCGGCGCCGATGGCCATGCCGGTCCAGACGCCGAGTTCCACGAAGATGCGGCGCACGCCTGCGGCGATGGCCGAAGCACGCTGATCCCGTGGCACGGAGAAGGGGCGGCGGTCGATGAGCGCGATCCTGAGGCCCTTCATCGAGCGGCCGAGCGCCACGGCCATGGTGAGGCCGACAGGGCCGCCCCCCACGATCGCGATGTCAAAGCTGGCCCCGTTCATGGCGTTCTCCGCGTTGGTGGGGGCTTTGTCGCGCGCTGCCGAGGGCGGCGCAAGGGCGCGCGGCGTCGCAAGCTGCTGCACAAAACATCACCATATTGAGCAGTTTTGCCTAAACAGTGTGCAGTGCAGTGGGACGCAGACTGCCTCATAGGGCAGTCAGACTGACGCACATGCAGAATTCTTCAAGAAAATCATAAACTTGTCGATAGCGGCAGCAGTTTGGCACGCGACTTGAGTCTGAAAGAGCCGATTGGGAGACCGTCAAAAACCCACGTGTTGAAAGGGGCATCCATGAAGCTGGTGATCGCAATCATCAAACCGTCGCGTCTGGAGGAGGTCCGGCAGGCCCTCAACTCGCTCGACGTGCACGGCATGACCGTGACCGAAGTCAAAGGCTATGGCCGGCAGAAGGGTCATTCCGAAATCTACCGCGGCACCGAATACGCCGTGCACTTCCTGCCCAAGCTGAAGATCGAGATCGCCGTGGACGATGCCCAGTCCGACGCCATCGTCTCGGCCATCCGCGAGAGCGCCCAGACGGGCCGCATCGGCGACGGCAAGATTTTCGTCCTGGACCTCCTGGCCGTTACCCGCATCCGCACCGGCGAAACCGGCGCGGCCGCGCTCTGATGCCGCAATCATTCGGAGAAACAACAATGACAGACGTGAAAATGTCAAAAGTACTGGGGGCTGCGGCATTGGCCTCGCTGGCTCTCGCACTGCCCGCCTTTGCGCAGGAAGCGGCCGCTCCGGCGGCTGAGGTCGTCGCAGAAGTCGTCCCGGTCATCGACAAGGGCGATACCGCCTGGATGCTGGTCTCGACCATGGTCGTCTTCGTGATGATCGTGCCGGGCCTCGCCCTGTTCTACGGTGGCCTCGTGCGCGCCAAGAACGTGCTCTCGATCTTCAGCCAGGTGCTCGGTGGCGTCGCCATGATCGCGCTGCTCTGGGTCGCCTACGGCTACTCGCTGGCCTTCGGCGGCGCGGAGGGCGGTCTTTCCGCCATCATCGGCGACTTCAACAAGCTGTTCCTCTCGGGCGTGACGATCGAGTCGACCGCCGCCACCTTCTCGGCCGGCTTCCAGCTGCCCGAACTGGTGTTCGTGGTGTTCCAGCTCACCTTCGCCTGCATCACCACCACCCTCATCGTCGGCGGTATCGCCGAGCGGATGAAGTTCGGTGCCGTGATGCTGTTCCTCGCGATCTGGTTCACCTTCTCGTACCTGCCGATCGCCCACATGGTCTGGGCCGGCACGGGCTACCTGTTCAACCTCGGCGCCTATGACTTCGCCGGTGGTACCGTGGTGCACATCAACTCGGGTGTCGCCGCTCTCGTCGCCGCGATCGTCCTCGGGCCGCGCACCGGCTTCCTCAAGGAACCCATTCCGCCGCACAACCTGACCTTCGTGTTCATCGGTACGGGCCTGCTCTGGTTCGGCTGGTTCGGCTTCAACGCAGGTTCGAACCTCGAAGCCAACGGCCTGACCGCCCAGGCCTTCCTCAACACCATCACTGCTCCGGCCGCCGCGGCCCTTGCATGGGGTGTGGCTGAGAAGTTCACCCGCGGTCATGCCTCGCTCCTCGGCTTTGCCTCGGGTGCGGTTGCCGGCCTCGTCGCCATCACCCCGGCCGCCGGTTTCGCCGGTACGGTCGGTGCGATCATCCTCGGCGCCATTGCCGGCGTGGTCTGCCTGTGGGCCGTCGTGACGCTGAAGCCGATGTTCAAGTACGACGACTCGCTCGACGTGTTCGGCATCCATGGCGTCGGCGGCATCGTCGGCGCGCTGGGCACCGCCTTCGTCGCCAACCCGTCGTTCGGCGGCTACCCGCTGCCCGACTACGAGATGTGGGGCCAGTTCATCAAGCAGCTGACCGGCGTCGGTATCGCCATCGTCTGGTCGGCCGTGGTTGCGCTGATCGCCATGCTGATCGTCAAGGCCGTGTTCGGTGGCGCCCGTGTCTCCGAGTCGGCCGAGAGCGATGGCCTCGACCTCTCGAGCCACGGCGAGCGCGCCTACAACTAAGCGAATGGCGTGGGGCGGGGATCTCCTCCCCTCCGTCCCGCGCCAAACTCCGGGGAGCCGGGCCTGCCTGGCTCTCCGATCTCGTCGCCTTCGGTTGGTCGCGCCTTCGAACCGGAAAAGTCTGCAACTTTTCCTTGAAGACGCTCCTCCTGCCGCTGATCGCGGCGTGCAGCCTGCGTACCTCTTGGCCCGCCACAGAGGCTTCCCACTCGCAAATGCGTGGGCTGCACACCCCGATCAACGGACCGATGCCCGGCAACGGGCCCGGACGTCCCGCCAGACGACCCGCGTCTGCCTGATTCATGGGCAGCAGTTGGCCGTTGATCGCCCATTTGGTAGGCACGTCGCTTCCCGCGGCGCGGTCGATATTTGTCCGATTCATTCAACCAGTTGATCTGATTGACTGATCCGGCATCCCCCGGGATGGCACGCGGCTTGATTGTGTTGCCTTCTGAATAACCCCGGATGCGAGCCGGGTCTTTTGGGAGGTCTCAGATGACGGAGTCCAATGCCGGACTCGACGTGTTCTTCGTGCTCGTCGGTGCCATTCTCGTTTTCGCCATGCATGGCGGCTTCGCCTTCCTCGAAATGGGGACGGTGCGTGGCAAGAACCAGGTCAATGCCCTGGTGAAGATCCTTGTCGACTTCGCCTTCTCGACGCTGGCCTATTTCGCAATCGGCTACACGATCGCCTATGGCGTCACGTTCCTGCACGATGCGGCGACGCTGTCGGGTGGCGGTGCCGGTTTCGCGCCGCAGGGCTTCAGTCTTGTGAAGTTCTTCTTTCTGGCGACCTTTGCCGCCGCCGTGCCGGCGATCATCTCGGGCGGCATCGCCGAGCGGGCAAGGTTCTGGCCGCAGGTCTTCTCGGCGGCGGTGATCGTAGGGCTGATCTACCCGTTCTCAGAAGGCATCGTGTGGAACGGAAACTACGGCATACAGGCCTGGTTCGAGGCGACCTTCGGGGCCCGCTTCCACGATTTCGCCGGTTCGATCCAGGTGCATGCGCTGGGCGGCTGGCTGGCACTCGCGGCGGTGCTGCGGATCGGTGCGCGCACCGGACGCTACGGGCCGAACGGCCGGCCGTTCCCGCCGTCCTCGATCCCGTGGCTGGCGCTCGGCACGTGGCTGCTCTGCATCGGCTGGTTCGGCTTCAACGTCATGTCGGCGCAAACGGTGGCGGGGGTCTCGGGGCTCGTTGCCATCAACTCGCTGATGGCCATGGTTGGCGGCATCATCGCCGCGGTCGTTGTTGGACGCAGCGACCCCGGCTTCACCCACAACGGGGCGCTGGCGGGCCTCGTCGCCGTATGCGCGGGCTCGGACCTCTATCATCCGATCGCGGCGCTCGTCGTTGGCGGCGTGGCGGGCGTGATCTTCGTCAGGGGCTTCATCTGGACGCAGGAGAAGCTCAAGGTCGACGACGTTCTCGGCGTCTGGCCGCTGCATGGGCTGTGCGGCCTGTGGGGCGGGGTGGCTGCCGGCGTGCTCGGCCTCGAGGCACTCGGCGGCATGGGTGGGGTCAGCCCCCTGGGCCAGCTCGTCGGCTCGCTGGCGGTCTCGGCCTTCGCCTTCGTCGCCGGCTATGCACTCTACTACGCAACCAACCGGCTCTTCGGCATCCGCCTCGGGGACGAGCAGCAACGTCGCGGCGCTGACCTCTCGATCCACTCGATCGGGGCCGAACCGGAGTTCTGAGCGGCAACGGAACGTCTCCTTCCGCCCAGCGTTTCTGAGGGCGGAAGGAGAGTTCCATGTCGCTCAAGGACAAGGCAAAGTTCGTCGACTTCCCGTCGATCGCCTTGATTATTCTCTTCGTATTGGCGCCGATGGCTATTGCGGCCGCGCTCTAGCGGGCTTGCCGCGCCACCCAAACCCCTCTATGACTGACAGCTCTCGACTGCAGCCAGGGAGGCGCGACATGACAGCATTTCGACCTCGCCTCGCTGGGCAAGCCAGCGGCTACCACCGTTAGGTAGCCCGCGGTCCGCCACGGACCCAGCCCGCCGCCGGGGACAGCCCGGCTTCATTCTTCCAGATTTGTTTTCAGACCGGGACCGGTTGGCTGCCTTCTGCAGTCGCCGGACAATCGACATGGCTTCCACCACATCCAACCTGCGCGGGCAGGCCTATGCCAAGGTGCTGGGCTTTACCGCCGGACACTGGCGCAAGCAGCCCAGGCGCGTCGCGCTGATTGTCGGGCTGTTCTTCACCGAGACGGTTGCCGATATCCTCACCCCCTATTTCGCCGGCCGGCTGGTCGAGGCGGTGGCGACGGGGGCAGCGAGCAACGAAGTCGCCTGGAACGCGGCGATGACGGCCTTCTTCGCCATCGTGGCGCTGGGGGCCGGATCGGTGATCCTGCGTCAGTTCGCCTTCCAGCAGATCATCGCACTGACGCTGAGGAGGATGAGCGACATTGCCCAGGACGCGTTCCACCGCGTCCAGCGGTTCTCGTCGGACTGGCATGCCAATGCCTTTGCCGGCTCGACCGTGCGCAAGATCACGCGGGGCATGTGGGCGCTCGACAGCCTCAACGACGTGCTGCTGATGGCGCTCTTTCCCTCGCTGGTGATGCTCATCGGATCGACCATCATGCTGAGCCTGTTCTGGCCGGTAATGGGGCTGGTCGTCGGCATCGGCTCGCTCATCTACATCGCGGTGACAGTCAGCCTCTCTACACTGTGGGTGGCGCCGGCGGCCAGCCTCGCCAATGCCTGGGACACGAGGATGGGCGGGGCGCTGGCCGACGCCATCTCGTGCAATATCGTGGTCAAGGGCTTCGGCGCCGAGGATCGCGAGGAGAGCCGCCTGCGCCTCGTCGTCGACAAGTGGCGCAAGCGCACGTCGCGGACCTGGAACCGGGGAACGTTCAACGGCACCGTCCAGAACGCGATGCTGTGGGTGCTGCGCTGCGTCATCATCGGCTCGGGCCTGATGCTGTGGGCAAACGGGTCGGCTTCTGCCGGTGACGTCACCTTCGTCATCACCACGTTCCTGGTCCTCCAGGGTTACCTCAGGGACATCGGCCAGCACGTGCGCAACCTGCAGCGCGCGGTGAACGACATGGAAGAACTGGTCGGGCTCAACGACCAGAAGCTCGGCATCGAGGACAAGCCGGGCGCCAAGCCGTTCACCGTCAAGGAGGGCGGCATCCGGTTCGAACATGTCGACTTCCACTATGGTCCGCACCTCGAGCCGCTCTACACCGATCTCGACGTCACCATCCCGCCCGGCCAGAAGGTTGGTCTCGTTGGGCATTCGGGCTCGGGCAAGACGACCTTCGTCAAGCTGATCCAGCGGCTGCACGACGTGACCGGCGGCCGGATCGCCATCGACGGCGTCGACATCCGCGACGTGCAGCAGGCCTCGCTGCGCCAGCAGATCGCCATCGTCCAGCAGGAGCCGGTGCTGTTCCACCGCTCGCTGGCCGAGAACATCGCCTATGGCAAGCCGGGCGCCAGCCGGGCCGAAATCGAGGCGTCGGCCAAGCTCGCCAACGCCCACGATTTCATCATGCGGCTGCCCAAGGGCTACGAGACGCTGGTGGGCGAGCGCGGCATCAAGCTGTCGGGCGGCGAGCGGCAGCGCGTCGCCATCGCCCGGGCGTTCCTGTCCGATGCGAAGGTGCTCATCCTCGACGAGGCGACCTCGAGCCTCGACAGCGAGAGCGAGCAGCTGATCCAGGAGGCGATGGAGCGGCTGATGGTGGGCCGTACCACCATCGTCATCGCCCACCGGCTTTCGACAGTCCGCGCCCTCGACCGCCTGCTGGTGTTCGATGATGGCCGGATCGTCGAGGAGGGTACGCACGAGCAACTGGTCAAGCGGGCGGAAGGCATCTACCGCCGCCTGTTCGAGCGCCAGGCGCTCGAGCTGATCAAGGGGCTCGAGGCGGCCGAGTAGCACTGACGACCCGGTCCGGTTCTCCGGCCGGGTCAGTCCTCCGGCGTCCACGGAGTCGGCCGCGGAATCCAGCGGCGAACATTGGCCTTGTAGCGCGAGTACTGGGCGCCGAAGCTGCGCGCCAGTGTCGGCTCCTCGTAGTTGACGACGAACAGGTGGACGATCAGCCAGATCGCGGCGCCATAGGCGAGCACGGCGAGATTGCCGAACAGCAGCCCCTGTCCGAGGATCAGCGAGAGCACCGCCACATACATCGGGTTGCGCACGAAGCGGTACGAACCGGTGACCACCAGCGTCTCGGTTGGGTAGACAGGCGCCGGCGTGCCGCGCCCCTCGAGTGCGAAACGTGCGAAGGTTTCGGCCAGCAGCACCGCGCCCAGCACCAGCAGCAGCACGCCGATCCAGCGCACCGGCTCGATGGCCGCCAGCGGCGGTCCCACCTGCCAGCCAGAAAGCCACCAGGGCATCAGCCCTGCGACGACCCCAGGCGCGACGAACAGGAAGATCACCGATCCGGTGATCGGCGCGATGCGCCTGCCGAACTCCCCCGACATGAGCCTCTCCTCCCGCAACGCCGGGAGGCTAGTGAATCTGGAAGGGGTGTCAAACGGGAGTGTGCGACCTTGGCATCCATCGGCGAATGACGATATAACCCCCCATGGCTTCCCTCCCCCTCTCCATCCTCGACCTCGCTCCGGTATCCGAAGGCACCTCGACGCCGGATGCGCTGGGCAACATCGTGAAACTGGCCAAGCTCGGCGACGAGCTTGGCTTCACCCGGCTGTGGTACGCCGAGCACCACGGCATGCCCTCGATCGCCTCGTCCTCGCCGGAGGTGCTGATCGCCACGGCGGCGGCCAATACCTCGCGCATCCGCGTCGGGTCGGGCGGCGTCATGCTGCCGAACCACGTGCCGCTGCGCGTCGTCGAGACCTATCGCACGCTCAACGGGCTCAATCCGGGCCGCATCGATCTCGGCATCGGCCGGGCCGGCGGCAGCGACGGGCGGACGCTCCAGGCGCTGCGTTCGGTGGGCGGGGAGTATTTCGCGCAGGAACTGGCCGAGATGCTGGCCTTCGAGGAAGGCAATTTCGCTCCCGACCATCCCTTCCATCCGGTGATCGTGGCGCCAGAGCGGGTCGAACTGCCGCCCGTGTACCTGCTCGGCTCGAGCGGGGCGAGTGCGCAGGCGGCGGGGCAACTGGGCGTCGGTTATTCCTTCGCGGCGCATTTCAGCCAGACCCCAGCGGCTCCGGCTTTCGCGGCCTATCGCGCGGCCTTCACGCCGACGGATGCCTTCCCCAAGCCTCATGCGATCATCGCGCTCTCGGCGCTGGTCGCGCCGACCGACGAGGAGGCGCAGTTCCTGTCGCGTTCGCAGGAGCTGAGCTGGGCACTGTTCCATTCGGGGCAGTTGCGCAAGCTCGTGCCCCCCGAGGAAGCAGCGGCGCACCAGTACACGCCGCACGAGCTGCGGATCATCGAGCAGCAACGGCCGCTGTGGATCGTCGGTTCGGCCGAGACGGTGAAGGCCGAGATCGATCGCAAGGTCGCCGAGAGTGGCGCGGACGAGGTGATGATCGCGACGACCGTGTGGGACTACGAGCTGCGGCTCCGGTCGTATCGGCTTTTGGCTGAGGCGTTCGGGCTGGGAGCCTAGCGTCGAGGCGGATTAGGCCGCCTCGACTTCCTCGATCTGCACCGCGTGGACGGTCACGGGGTGGAAGAGCATCTTCACGTAGTTGCGGGCCATGAGCATCTGCTCGGGCAGGACGCCGGGCTGGCCGAGGGCCTTGCTCATGATGATGCCGCCGTCGATCGAGCAGCAGATGGTGCGAGCCAGTCGATCGGGGTCGATGGCCTCGCGCGGCGTGTAGATGGCGAGGATGTCCTCGATCATCCCACGGAAGAAGCCGTTCCAGCCCTTGACGGTTTCGGTCACGAGCTCACGGATCTCGCGATTGAAGAGCCGGTCCTGGTAGCTCATGGTCGCGACGAGACAGCCCGGATGGCCTTCGGGAATTGCCGCCATGTGCTCGGCGAACAGGTTTAGCCCGATCAGCAGGCGCTGGAGCGGATCCTCGGTCAGTTCGTTGGCGCGGCCGAAGACACCGGCCAGCAGCAGGTTGTTGCGCGCGCTGTAGCGGGCGAGCAGGCCGCGGGCGAGTTCGTTCTTGTCCTTGAAGTGATAGAAGAAGCCGGACTTCGTGATGCCAGCCTCGGCGATCAACTCGTCGATCGAGGTGGCGCCGAATCCCTTGGCGAGCACCGCCGCCTCGGCGATTTCCAGTATACGCTCGCGCGTCTCAATACCCTTGCGCATGGGCAGGTCCCTCTCGGTTTACAGTACCTCCAGTACGGTTTTCGGGTTCCTCGCCCCGATCCGGGTTGTCGTCCCTAGCGGAACCTACCCGTTAACCCGTTCTGGCTGCTGACCAATTCTGCACGACGCCTGACTGCACCATCTGCCCGCTATCACCGGACCGGTAAAGTCGTCATACGTCTTGCCACCCGCGGCGAAGGGCGATAGCCCCGTTTGCCGTTCCAATCAAGAGCCATGGAGAGACACGATGCGTACACAAACGCACCTGCTTCCTCAATTGAGGGGGCAGATGTTCGTCACTGACGGTGGCGTCGAAACCCATCTCATCTTCAACGAAGGGCAGGACGTGCCGGACCAGTCCGTCTACCTGCTCAACATGAGCGAGGCCGGCCGCGCGAAGATGCGCGAATACTATCGGGCCTATATCCCGATCTGCCAGAAGGCGGGGCAGGGGTTCCTGTTCGACACCAATACCTGGCGGGCCAATCCCGACTGGGGCACGCGGGCCGGCTATGACGCCGTCCGCCTGCGCGAGGCCAACCAGATAGCGGTAGCCTTCTGCGAGGAGATGCAGGCCGAGTTCGCGGCGGCGGGCGTCGAGTCGATCATTTCGGGCGTACTCGGTCCGCGGCGCGACGCCTGGCGGTACGATGCCTGGATGACGGTCGAAGAAGCGACCGCCTACCACACGCCGCAGATCGAGGCGTTTGCCGATACCGACGCGGACTATGTGAGCGCCTACACGCTCACCAATGTCCCCGAGGCGGTCGGCATCGCCAGGGCAGCCGAGAAGGCCGGCGTTCCCGTCGTGCTGAGCTTCACGCTCGAGACCGACGGCAACCTGCCGGGAGGCAAGCCGCTCGGGGTGGCGATCAGCGAAGTGGACGCGGCGACCCATTGGTACCCCGCGTACTACATGATCAACTGCGTGCATCCGATCCACTTTGCGTCCGTGGTCCGCCACGGCGGCAAGTGGGTGGACCGGATCGGCGGGCTCAGGGTCAATGCCTCGATGATGAGCCATGCCGAGCTCGACAACGCGCCGAGCCTCGACACCGGCAACATCCCCGACCTCGCGCAACGTTACGCGCGGGTGCTGCCATCACTGCCCAATATCCGGGTGATCGGCGGCTGCTGCGGCACAGACCACCGGCATATCGACGCGATCTGCGCGACGTGCCTGCCGGGGTAGCATCATCAGCATCTCAACTGACTGAATCTGAGCGGGGGGCCGAAAGGACCGCTCGAAATGTCTACGATCGAAATCAACGACACCCTGATCCACGTTGGACGTCCGACGCGAACCGGATGGTTCCGGCGCTGGTTGGAGAAGCGGCGCGTGCGCCAGTTGCAGCGGATCACGCTCGGCGAACTCGAGCAGATGAATCCGCATCTGCTGCGCGACATGGGGATCGAACCGCGGGACGTCATCGACGCCCTCGAGGGACGCCAGAGTTCGCTGCTGTTCAACCCGATGCGGCGCGAGGAGTGACGGTTGCCCACCATTAGCAGACGGCCCCCTCCCGGCCTCCCCCATGAAGGGGGAGGTGAAGAGTCGAGCTTGTGTCTCGATCGAGCCTCGCTCACCGGCAGGGCACCTCCCCCTTCATGGGGGAGGATGGGAGGGGGCCGTCCCTATCCGTTCGCGCCGGAGCGCCTACGCCGCCAGCTTCCTGAGGATCGCGGCGCCCATTTCCTCGGTGCCGACGGTCTTGCGGTTCTGTTCGCCGATGTCGCCGGTGCGCAGGCCATCGGCCAGAACGGCCGAAATCGCGGCTTCCAGCCGATCGGCCAGCGCCACGAGGTTGAACGAGTAGCGCAGCGCCATGGCAAAGCTCGCGAGCATGGCGATGGGATTGGCGATGCCCCTGCCGGCGATGTCGGGGGCCGAGCCGTGCACAGGCTCGTAAAGCGCCTTGCGCTTGCCGGTCACCGGGTCGGGCGCGCCGAGCGAGGCCGAGGGCAGCATGCCGAGCGAACCGGTCAGCATCGCCGCCGCGTCAGAGAGGATGTCGCCGAACAGGTTGTCGGTCACCATCACGTCGAACTGCTTGGGGTTGCGAACGAGCTGCATCGCCGCGTTGTCGGCGAGGATGTGATGGAACTCGACGTCCGGGTAGTCCTTGGCCACGGCCTGGGCGACTTCGTCCCACAGCACGCCAGACTTCATGACGTTCTTCTTGTCGGCCGAGTGCACCTTGTTCTTGCGGGTGCGGGCGAGGTCCATCGCGACGCGGACGATGCGGTCGATCTCGTAGGTCTCGTAGACCTGGGTATCGATGGCGCGCTTCTGGCCGTCACCGAGATCGGTGATGGTCTTGGGCTCGCCGAAATAGACGCCGCCGGTCAGCTCGCGGACGATGAGGATGTCGAGGCCCTCGATCAGCTCGCGCTTGAGCGAGGAGGCGTCGGCGAGCGCCGGATAGCAGATGGCCGGGCGCAGGTTGGCAAAGAGCTTCAGATCCTTGCGCAGGCGGAGGAGGCCTGCTTCCGGGCGCACCTCGTAGGGCACCTTGTCCCACTTGGGGCCGCCCACGGCGCCAAAGATCACCGCATCGGCGGCCAGCGCCTTCTGCATGTCCTCCTCGGAGATGGCGGCGCCATGCTTGTCGTAGGCCGAGCCGCCGACGAGGCCGGTGTCGATGGTGAAGTCGGTCTCGCCCTGGCTGTTGAGCCAGGCGATCACCTTCTCGACCTCCTGCATGATCTCGGTGCCGATGCCGTCGCCGGGGAGGAGGAAGAGTTTGCTAGCCATTTTGATCCCGTTGTTCCGTCCTGTGCAGCTTCTAGCCAATGCGCGGGCGCGGCGAAAGTACGGAATCCCGTTGCCCGGTACACCGCTTCCGGGCGCGGGCGCCCAGTTCTACAATGTCCGCGGGAGACGAGGAGGATGAGATGCACAAGAGCCTGACTACGGTCCTCTCGCAGCGCGCGCTGGCGGCGAGCCGAAGCTTTGCACGTGTTGCCGAGTTCTACTTCACCTCGCGCTATGGCGAGAAACGCGGCGATGCGGCCATAGCCGACTTCACCTTCGGCAATCCGCACGAGATGCCGCTGCAGGGGCTGGTCGACGGCCTCAGGAAGGCGGCGCTGCCCGAGGACAAGAACTGGTTCGCCTACAAATCGAGCGAGCCCGAGCCGCAGCAGTTCCTCGCCGAGCATGTCGGGCCCGAGCTAGGGCTCGACTTCGCGCCCGAGGATTTCGCGCTGACGTCGGGAGCGTTCGCCGCCATCATGGTGGCGTTCCGCCTGCTGCTCGATGCGGGCGACGAGGTGATCTACTCCGAACCCGCCTGGTTCTGCTACGAGCCAACGCTGCTTGCGGCCGATGCAGTGCCGGTGCCGGTGCGGCTCAGAGAGCCCGGTTTCGATCTCGACATCGAGGCGATCGAGGCGGCGATCACGCCGAGGACGCGGCTCGTCGTGGTGAACTCGCCGCACAACCCGACGGGGCGGATCTACGACCGCGCCACCTGGGAGGCGCTTGCAGCGATGCTCGAGCGCGCCTCGGCGCGGATCGGGCGCCGCATCTTCATCCTCTCGGACGAGCCCTACCGTCGGCTGCGCTTCGACGGTCGCGGCTTCGTCAGCCCGGCGGCGGTCTATCCGTGGACGCTGATCGACTACAGCTATGGCAAGGTGCTGCTGGCGCCGGGGCAGAGGCTAGGCTACCTCGCCATCTCCCCGCTCATGCCCGAGACAGAGCGGCAGGCGCTGCGCGACGCCATGTTCCCGGTGCAGATGGCGCTGGGCTGGTGCTTCCCCAACGCCATCATGCAGCACGCCATCGCCGACCTCGAGAGCCTCAGCATCGACCAGGCGGCGCTGGCGCGGCGACGCGACCTGCTGATCGCCGATCTCGGCGAGGCTGGCTACGACGTGCTCGAGCCCGAGGGGACGTTCTACCTGTGGGCCAGGTGGCCGGGCGATGCCGAAGCGATCTGGAACCGGCTGGCGGATCGCGAGGTCTACGTCATGCCGGGCAGCATCCTGGGCGGGGCAAGTCACTTCCGCATCAGCCTCACCGCCTCGGACGAGATGGTCGAGCGGGCTCTCGGCGCCTTCAAGGCGGCGCGCGGTTAGGCGGAGGCTAGATCAGTGGTGCCCGCAGTGGGCGCCCCGGCTCAAGTCCGGGGCGCGCTGGGTCAGCTGGTGAAGAACGGCTGGGTGCCGTGGGCCTCGATGGCGGTGGCGAGGCGCGACAGCGCATGCACATAGGCGGCGGTGCGCATCGTGGTGTTGCGGTCCTTGGCGATCTGCCAGACGGCACGGCCCTCGCGCTCCATGATGCGCAGCAGGCGGGCGTGGATTTCGTCGACGTCCCAGTAGTAGCCCTGCCGGTTCTGCACCCACTCGAAGTACGAAACCGTCACGCCGCCGGCATTGGCGAGAATGTCGGGCAGCACGGTGATGCCGCGCGCCTCGAGCACCTTGTCGGCATCCGGAGTCACCGGACCGTTGGCGAGTTCGAGCAGCACCTTGGCCTTGATGGTGGGGGCATTCTCGATGGTGATCATGTCCTCGAGCGCCGCCGGCACCAGCAGCTCGCAGTCGACGGCGATCAGCGCATCTGCGGCAATGACGTCGGCGCCCAGTTCGGCCGCGAGTTCGGCCACGTGCTTGCCTTCGGCCTTGCCAGCAATCAGCTTAGCGACGTCGAGGCCGTCGGCGCGATGGATCGCCCCGGCGGAGTCGGAGACGGCAACGATCTTGTGCCCATCGGCCCCCGCCAGCTGGGCATAATACTGCCCGGCATTGCCGAAGCCCTGGATGGCGACGCGCATGCCGGCGCCGAGCCCAAGCTCATTCGCGAGGTGCCGCACCAGGTAGAAGCCGCCGCGCGCAGTGGCGTCGTTGCGGCCAAGCGATCCGCCCAAGGCGATCGGCTTGCCTGTGATCACGGCAGGGCTCAGCTGGCCGACGATCTGGCTGTACTCGTCGGCCATCCAGCCCATGATCATGGCGTTGGTGTAGACGTCCGGCGCCGGAATATCGCGATCGGGGCCGACAACGCGGGCGAAGGCCTGCATGTAGGCACGCGACAACCGCTCCAGCTCCGACTTCGAGAGCGTGCGCGGATCGACCCGCACTGCGCCCTTGCCGCCGCCATAGGGCAGGTTCATCACGGCGCACTTGAAGGTCATCCAGAAGGCGAGCGTCTCGACCTCCTCGATGGTCGAGTCCGGGTGGAAGCGGATGCCGCCCTTGGTCGGGCCACGCGTGTCGTCATAGCGGCAGCGCCAGGCGAGGAAGGACTTCCGCGAGCCGTCGTCCATGCGGATCATCAGCCGCATCTTGGTCGTCTCGCGCGGATACTTCAGCTTCTCGATGACGTCCTGGTCGATCCTGAGGTGGCTGGCAGCCTCGTCGAGGCGGGTGAGGGCGCGGTCGAGCAAAGTATCGTCGGACATGGAACTTCCTTGGGAACGGCAAACGAAAGGGCGGCGGCTCGCAGCGCTCCCCTCATTGGGAAGCCGAGGCTGACCGTGGTGGGACCACCCGGCGGCGAGGTCGCCGCCGGATGCTTGTCAGGGCGGCTGGGAGGCAGGCGGCGCTATGCGCGTCTGCTCGAGAAACGGCCGTATCGCAGGGCCGAAGCGATGGAATCTGGCGGAGAGGTCCACGCGGCTAGCGCTCGTGTACGCCGAGACGCGCCGTGACCTCGATCTCGACCTTCATCTCCGGCCGGGTGAGGCCGCAGACCAGCATGGTGGCAGCCGGACGAATCTCGGCGAACACCTTGCCTGCGACTTCGACCAGGCCGTCATAGTGGGCCATGTCGGTGATGTAGTAGCGCACCCGCACGACATCCTTGATGGTGCTGCCGGCTTCCTCGAGCGCGTAACTGATGGTGGCGAAGGCGTTGCGGGCCTGGTCGCGCACGTCGTCGGGCATCACCATGGTCTTGTAGTCGTAGCCGGTGGTGCCCGAGACATAGACCATGTTGCCGTCCAGCACGGCGCGCGAATAACCGATCCTGGCTTCGAACGGCGAACCCGACGAGATGTGAATGACCATCAATGCCTCCGCGGGGATGGGCCCGCTGGGGTCAGATCCAGGGGCGCTGGGCGCCGAGCGTCTGTTCGAAGCTCGAGATCGCCGGGTCGGACTTCAGGGTGGTCGCGATGTCGTCGAGACCCTCGAGCAGCACCTGCTTTCGGGCCGGGTCGATATCGAAGTGGATGGTTCCGCCATCGGGGCCGGAAATGGTCTGGGCCTCGAGATCGACGGTCAGCGTGGCGTTGGAGCCGCGCTCGGCATCGTCCTGCAGCAGAGCCAGCTGCTCGGGCGTCACCTTGATGGGCAGGATGCCGTTCTTGAAGCAGTTGTTGTAGAAGATGTCGGCGAAGCTGGTGGAGATCACGCAGCGGATACCAAAGTCGAGCAGGGCCCAGGGGGCATGCTCGCGCGAGGAACCACAGCCGAAATTGTCGCCGGCGACAATGATCTTGGCCTGCCGATAGGCGGGCTTGTTCAGCACGAAGTCGGCGTTTTCCGTGCCGTCTTCCTGGTAGCGCATCTCCGAAAATAGCGCCGTGCCAAGTCCGGTGCGCTTGATCGTCTTGAGGTACTGCTTGGGAATGATCATGTCCGTGTCGATATTGATGATCGGCAGCGGCGCGGCGACGCCAGTGAGGGTCGTGAACTTTTCCATTGCAATAGTCCCTTTCGGTCGGGCCGTGTAATGGCGCAACGAAGGTAGAGAATCAAGTCGGAGATAGAGGGAACCGTCCGGCGGCCGGGCGATTCGTGGCCTCAGGCGGCGAGACTGGTATCCGCCGCGACGCCCAGCATCAGGTTGAGGTTCTGCACCGCCGCACCCGAAGCACCCTTGCCCAGGTTGTCGTAGACGGCGACGAGCAGAGCCTGAGCCTTGTCGTCATTGGCGAAGACGTGCAGCCGCATGCGGTTGGTGTCGTTGTAGATTTCGGGGTTCAGCTCAGGCGTGCGCTCGAGATCGGCCAGCGGCGCGACATCGACGAAGCTTCCATCGATGGCAGCGAAGTGGTCGGCGATGGCGGCGTGAAGCTGCTTGCCGCTGGGCACCTTGTCGAGCGACCACAGCTGCAGCGGAACGGCCGTGATCATCCCCTGCCGGAAGTTGCCGACGGCGGGCTGGAACAGCGGGACATGCGCGAGCCTGGCGTATTTCTGCAGCTCGGGCAGGTGCTTGTGCTTGAAGGTGAGGCCGTAGAGCGCAAACTCGTTGGCGTCCTCGCCCTTTGCCTCATAGTCCTCGATCATGGTGCGACCGCCACCGGAATAGCCGGAGATGCCGTTGACGGTGACGGGGAAGTCGGCGGGCACGAGGCCGGCCTCGACCAGCGGCCGGAGCGTCGCGATGGCTCCCTGCGGCCAGCAGCCGGGGTTGCCGACGCGCCTGGAGCTGGCAATGGCGGCGGACTGCGCCTTGTCCATCTCGGCAAAACCATAGGCCCAGCCATCGGCGATGCGATGGGCAGTCGAGGCGTCGATCACCTTGGTAGTGTCGTTCTCGATCAGCGACACGCTTTCCCTGGCCGCGTCGTCGGGCAGGCAGAGGATAGCGACATCGGCGAGGTTCAGGAGGCGCTTGCGCTCCTCGAGGTCCTTGCGCTTGTCGTGGGCGATGGAGATGACCTCGAGGTCGCGGCGACCGGCGAGGCGCTCGCGGATCTGCAGACCCGTGGTACCGGCTTCGCCATCGATGAAGATCTTCGCGACCATGTTGAGGCTCCCAAACTGAGGAGGAAATGCGCGGCAGATATAGGGGTTGCGTCCCCTCGGCGCAAAGGGTTTGGTTGCCCTGCAACAATTCTCACGAGAGGCCGAAAATGACCCCGCACAATCATGCCAAGCCCGGAGACTATGCCGACGCCGTCCTGCTGCCCGGCGACCCGCTGCGCGCCAAGTGGATCGCCGAGAACTTCTTCGAGAATGCAGTGCAGGTGAATTCGGTCCGCAACTGCCTAGGCTACACCGGCACGTGGAAGGGGAAGCGCGTCTCTGTCCAGGCGACCGGCATGGGCCAGCCTTCGCTGTCGATCTATGTGCATGAGCTGATCAACGTCTACGGCCTGAAGACGCTGATCCGCGTCGGCACCTGCGGCGGCCTCAACGCCAATGTGAAGGTGCGCGATCTCGTCATCGCGCAGGGCGCCACCACCGATTCCGCCATCGTGCGCGACGCCTTCGCCCCGTTCAACTTCGCACCCATCGCCGATTTCGGGCTGCTCCGCTCGTCGGTGGAGAGGGCCGAGAAGGCAGGCATGCGCTACCACGTGGGCAACATGCTCTCGTCGGACATCTTCTACCATATCGAGCCCGGCCTCGCCGGTTACGGGCGCCTGCCGGCACATGGCATCCTCGGGGTCGAGATGGAGGCGGCCGCCCTCTACACGCTGGCGGCGCGGTTCGGGCAGAAGGCGCTCACCATCTGCACGATGACCGATTGCCTCATCACCCATGAGGAACTGAGCGCCCAGGACCGGCAGAGCTCGCTCAGGGAGATGATCACGGTGGCGCTCGACACGGCGGTCGATGCGTGAGCGTCCTCAACCGGCTGGCTTCGGCGCTCGGCCGTAACGACGAGCGGCCGAATGTCGAACTTGCGGAGGCCCTGGCCAGCAAGCCGGACGCGGCTGGGATCTTCGAACTGGTTGCGGCCCTGACCGGCCCGGTTGCCGTTTCCAACGACGCGATCAAGGTGCTGTACGAGCTGGGCGCTCGCCGGCCCGACGTGGTGGCGCCGCATGTCGGCGCCTTCCTGACGCTCGTGGGCTCGAAGAACAATCGCAACGTCTGGGGCGCGTTGCAGGCCGTCGAGACGGTCACCGAACTGGTGCCGGACGAGGTGGCGGCGGCCTTGCCGCAGATCATCGCCGCCGCCGACAAGGGCTCGGTGATCGCCAAGGACAAGGCCGTGCAGATTCTCGCTAGGCTCGCGGCTGCGGGGCATGGCGAGGTAGTGCCGATGCTGCTCGAGCGGGTGCGGGAAGCGGCGCCCAACCAGTTCCCGATGTATGCAGAGATCGCGGCGCCCGTCATCGATGCCGCGCACCGCCAGGCGTTCCGCGATATCCTCGAAGAGCGCGTTATCCACATCGATGCCCCGGCAAAAAAGTCCAGGATCGAGAAGGTCTTGCGGCGTCTTCACGGCTAGCTCGCGCAAGGGTTATCCACATGTCCGTGGATTAAGTTCCGGCCGATTTGAAACGGGCCATAATCGGCCCCGAGGGTGAGGTGAGGGGGGCGGAACCAGGACGGCGAAAGTACGTTCTGGATCATAAGGTCATCTGAGGGGAGGCCAGGATGAACAGCCACACACTCGTAGAACACCACGATATCCAGGAATGGATCACAGCCCGCCACGGGCAGCCGGCGTTGCGGCGCGTGCCCGATACCATGGGCCGGATCAGCGCCCGGCTCACCATCCATTTCGCGGGACCCGCCACGCCTACCGAAACTCCGACGCAGGACGACGGCATGAGCCCCTGCTCGTGGACCGCCTGGCTTGCCGAGCTCGACCGCCAGAACCTGGCGCTCAGGGTCGGGGACAGATCAGGCTTCGAGTTTGTCGATCGGCGCGAGGTGCATTGACGCTCAGGCGGATCGGGCAAGCGACGTGCCGGACACGGGGTGGAGCGGCATTGCATCTGACTGCGGGTCGGCCGCCTGCATGACCCGATCGCGACCGCTACGCTTGGCAGTGTAGAGGGCCGCATCGGCGCGGCGACGCAGGTCCGACAGGCTTTCGGACCCGATGCGCTCGGCGACGCCAAAGCTCGCGGTGCAGCGGGCAAAGACGGGCAGACCGGGTATGCTCATGCCGGAAAAGTTGATGCGAAGGCTCTCGGCGAGCAGCCGCGCCGTCGCGGCATTGGATTCGGGCAGGAACACCGCGAACTCCTCGCCGCCGAGGCGTCCGATCACGGCCTGTGGCGGGGCATTGTCGCGCAGCAGTTGGGCGAAGGCGACGATCACCTGGTCTCCGACCGGGTGCCCATAGGCATCGTTGACCAGCTTGAAGGAATCGAGGTCGGCAAGGACCAGCGACGCTGGCAGCGTATTCTGCATGCCAGGCGTGGCGCGGTCATCGAAGCCACGACGGTTGAGGACGCCGGAGAGGGGATCGGTCTCCGAGCGCGCCGTAGCCTCCACCAGCATGTCGCGGACGAGCAGGGTGAGCATCAGGAGGCCCGTCGCCACCTGGAGCATGGCGCCCAGCGACTGGGAATAGAGCGCGTAGGTGGTAGCGAGATAGGTGCTGGTACTGTCCCCGGAGCCACCCAGCAGCACCGCTGCAAACGGCTTGGTCAGGAACTGCAGGGCGCTGAGGACGAACAGCGCGGTGAGTCCGATATCGATCGGCTGGCGGCGCCGCGAAACAAGGATGAACCAGGCAGCGATGGCTTGCATGAGGGCGTATGGCGCCTGGTAGATCAGGTTCCGCAGCACGGTATCGTGCGGCAGGAGATAGGCGAACCAATTGGCGGCGACCGAGATCACTACGGTCACCCAGACCCCAGTCCAGGGCAGCCGGTGGCCGTATCGGCGGGCGATGCCGAGCGTCACCGAGGTGACGGCGCCAAGGAAGCTGGCAAAACCGACCGTGTAGCCGAACTGGGGGACATCCTGCAGCGGCAGGACGAACTCGGAGGCGATGTAGATCAGGCCGAAGACGTAGGCGAGGGCGAAAAAGTGGGCCACCCTGTCGGCACGGTTGGAGATGCCGACCAGGAAAAAGGCGAGCGCAAAGAGCGCCGCCACAAACAGATTGATGGCGAGAATGAAGCTCGCGCCGGCCATACCTGATCTCGCGTCCCACAGATCGGAACAACACTAGGCGGGAGCCGCAAAAGAAGTCGTTAACGAAAGTCGGCAGCGGGGTGGCAAAGCGTCGCGTCCGAGAGCCCTCTCCGTATTGCGTATCAAGGCGATAGGACCCTGCAGGGGCGGTGGAACCAAGGGGCAACAGGACCACTTAAGATGGAGGCAATTTCCAGCTAAGCTCCCCCTCAGGAGCCAAGCCAAGAAGACCAGAAAGGCAGTGACATGACCCAGGTCCTCGTGAAGCACGACGAAATCCGGCAGTGGGCAGGGGCCCGGTCGGGCAATCCGGCGATCGAGGATCGGGCCACCGGGATCGGGGGCCCGCCCGTGTTGCGCATCGTGTTCGACCAGCAGGCCCTCAACTCCGGCGAGAGCCAGTACGGGGACCGGCCCGGGGGGCTCGACCTCGTCGGCTGGGACGAGTGGTTCGAGCTGTTCGATGCGCAGAAGTACGGGCTGCTGGTTGAGGACGAGCGCCCCGGCGCGTTCGACAGCTACTACGAGTTCGTGCAGCGCGACGAGCTGCGCTAGGAGCTAGTCGCCGCGTTCAGCGGACGCTTCGATGGCTTCCATGTCGTCGTCGGAAAAGCCGAAATGGTGGCCGATCTCGTGCACCAGCACGTGGGTGATGATCTCGCCCAGCGTTTCGCCGTGCGCACTTTCGGCCCAGTAGTCGAGGATGGGGCGGCGGTAGAGCCAGACCATGTTGGGCATCTGCCCGGTATGCGGATTGGCGGCCCCCTGCGGCAGGCCGACGCCCCTGAACAGCCCGAGGATGTCGAACTCGCTCTCGAGACGCATCTCGCGGACGGTCTCTTCGTCAGGGAACTCGGCGACGATGCAGGGCACGTTACCGGTGAGCGCCCTGAACTCGGGGGGCAGGGCCGCAAAGGCCGCCGCCGCAATCTGTTCGAAATCGTCGAGGGACGGAGCTGTGCGCTCCGTCCATTGATTTGGGCTTACTGCCACTCGCGGATGTCGACGAAGTGGCCGGCCACCGCCGCTGCCGCCGCCATGGCGGGCGAGACGAGGTGGGTGCGGCCCTTGAAGCCCTGACGCCCCTCGAAGTTGCGGTTCGAGGTCGAAGCGCAGCGCTCCTGCGGCTTCAGCTTGTCGGGGTTCATGGCGAGGCACATCGAGCAACCGGGCTCGCGCCATTCGAAGCCGGCATCCTTGAAGATCACGTCGAGACCTTCGGCTTCCGCCTGCTCCTTCACGAGGCCCGAACCCGGGACCACCATGGCGTTGACCCCGGCGGCCACCTTCTTGCCGGCCACGACCTTGGCGGCGGCGCGCAGGTCCTCGATGCGGCCGTTGGTGCACGAGCCGACGAAGACGCGCTCGACGGTAATGTCGGTGATCCTGGTGCCGGGCTCGAGGCCCATGTACTCGAGCGCACGCCACTTGGACGCACGCTTGTTAGGATCCTGGATGTCGTCGGGGTTCGGCACGACGCCGTTCACCGAGATCACGTCCTCGGGCGAGGAGCCCCAGGAAACAATCGGCGGGAGCTTGGCAGCGTCGAGGATCACGACCTTGTCGTAGACCGCATCCTCGTCCGAATAGAGCGTCTTCCAGTACTCAACGGCATGGTCGTACGCGGCGCCCTTGGGTGCGCGCGGACGGCCCTTGACGTACTCGAAGGTCTTCTCGTCGGGCGCGATCAGGCCGGCGCGGGCGCCGCCTTCGATGGTCATGTTGCAGATGGTCATGCGGCCTTCCATCGACAGCGCGCGAATGGCTTCGCCCGCGAACTCGATGACGTGGCCGGTGCCGCCGGCAGTACCGATCTCGCCGATGATGGCGAGGATGATGTCCTTGGCAGTGACGCCGGGGGGCAGCTGGCCATCGACACGCACCAGCATGTTCTTGGCCTTCTGCTGGATCAGCGTCTGGGTGGCGAGCACGTGCTCGACCTCGGACGTGCCGATGCCGTGCGCGAGCGCACCGAAGGCGCCGTGGGTCGAGGTGTGGCTGTCGCCGCAGACGATGGTCATGCCCGGCAGTGTGAAGCCCTGCTCGGGGCCGACGATGTGCACGATGCCCTGACGCTTGTCGAAGGGATCGTAGTACTCGATGCCGAAATCGCGGGTGTTCTCGGCCAGCGTCTCGATCTGGATCGCGCTTTCGGGATCCGGATTGGGGAGCGACCGGTCGGTGGTGGGGACGTTGTGGTCCACCACGGCCAGCGTGCGCTCGGGATGGCGCACCTTGCGGCCGTTCATCCTGAGGCCCTCGAAGGCCTGCGGGCTCGTCACCTCGTGGACCAGGTGGCGATCAATGTAAATAAGGCTGGTCCCATCCTCGTTGTTCGAAACAAGGTGATCGTTCCAGATCTTATCGTACAGAGTTCTGCCGGCCATTTCTTGGTGAGGTCCAACTCGGTTAGGGGAAAACGAGCGGTAATAGGCTCCGGGCGTACGTCTGGTCAAGATGAACGGATGGCGGACGGCCCAGGGGAGGCCATGCGTGGGGTCCGGTCAACGAGACTATGAACGCGGAACGCGCCCAGGAGGCTGGTGTCGATGCCGATGTTGCGGCGGCTCCACCAGGCGATGGCGATCTGGGCCACGGCGCGCGCGCCGGCGTTGACGGCGGCGGCTCCGATGATGCCGTAGAAGGGGATGACGGCGAGTTCGAGCAGCAGGCCGGCAACCATGATGCCGCCCCAGATGCGCACGTAGTCGCGCTCGTGCCCGGTCATCATCATGACGATGCGCGAGGGGCCGGTGGCGGCATCGAAGAGCAGGCCGACCGACAGCAGGATCAGGACCCAGTAGCCCTCGGTGGAGTGGTCGCCGAAGAGCGACAGGATCAGATCTCCGAAGACCACGTAGCCGACGAAGACGGCAACCGAGAAGACGAAACCGGCCCAGGCGCAGAGCGCCGTCACCGCCTGCGCCGCGCGCATCTCGCCGGCGTGGTAGTGGCGCGACACCATCGGCGCGACGACCAGCGTGATGGCGAACATGAACAGCGTCAGCAGGCCGGCAGTGCGGAAGGCATTGAAGTAGATGCCGGCGGCTTCGGCGGTGACGAGCAGGCCGATGAAGATGGTGTCCATGTTGAGCGCGGCGGAATCGATCACCGTGCCGAGGAGGAACCAGCGGCTGGCGCCGCCATGTTCGCGCCAGTAGGGGCGGAGGCCGGCAAAGCCGGGGGCGATCTCGTAGCGGCGGGCCCGCGCCACCGCATACTGCACGGCCAGCGAGAGGACGAGCAGGAGCGCGGTTAGAAGCAGAGCCTGCCAGCCGCTCAAGGGCCAGCCGGCAAGAACAAGGGCGACGACGCTCAGCGGCGTCAGCAGCCGCCACATCAGGTCCCGTGGCGTCAGCGCCGTCCATACCGAACCCTGGGCGCGCAGGGCCGAGGACCAGTACTCGGCGAGCGCCATGGGGAGAATCAACGCGGCGGCGGCATAGAGGTGCCAGGTCGGGTCGCGTTCGACGAGCCCGGTCACAGCCGCTCCGGCGACGCAGAGGAGCGACAGGCCGATGCCGGCGAGCAGCGTCAGCGCTCCGCCCGAGCGGAGGGCGGCGAGCGCCCGGTCGTGGCGGCCGGCGACCTCTTCCTCGGGCCAGTAGCGGAGCACGGCCGTCTGCTGGCCCATGGAAGCGCCGATGGCGAGTACCGTGGCAAGGCTCAGGCCGAAGGCGAACCAGCCATACTCGGCGGCGCCCATGGTGCGTGAGAGCACCACGTACATCAGGTAAGTCAGCCCCGCAGTCGCGACCTTGATGAGGAGCGACGCCAGCGACTTGCTGAGTCCTGTCCTCAGCAGGGCCCGGAGATCGGTGGGGGGAGGGGACATGAATGGCCGTAACAGTGAAGCTGCGGGACTATGGCAGGGGAGCGCTGACAAGGTCTTACCGGGAAGCGCTCAACGGCCCACTCGACAAGTTGTGATCGGGGACGCAGAGTCGGGGTGAGGGACGGGGGAGGCAGGCGCATGAACGAGGCGTCCGTTTTCGATGTGCGCGCGGCTCTGGTTGCGCGGGCGGAGCAATTCCTTACGACCGAACCGAGCTTTGCCCGCTTCCTCAGGTCCGTGGTGGCGGCGACCGATGCCGAGGATCTGGTCGGCCGCAATGTCGACGAGCTCGAGGCGACCTTCCGGCGCTCCTACGGACGGTTGGGCAAGCGCGAACTCGCCAGCCACAATGTCTATGTGACGCCGCCTGAACGGCCCGGCGGGGCCGAGACGATCGAGGTGTTCTCGGCCGACATGCCGTTCATCGTCGACAGCGTGCTGGCGGCGATCCGGGCACGCGGCGGGGTCATCCGATTCCTCACCCACCCGATCCTCAAGTTCGACCCTGCGACCTATCGCGTGCTCGAGTTGCCGCAGCCGGGGAGCCGGCTCGAGAGCTTCCTGCATGTCGAGATCGACCCGCTCGCCGATATCGTCGTGCGTGAGGCGATGCATAGCGAGATCGACGAGACGCTGACCGATGTCGGGCGCGCCGTCGCCGGCTGGCGTCCGATGCTGGCGCGGGTCAAGCGGGCGATGACCGACTGGCATACGCACGCGCCCAAGGCGCCGCCCGCCCAGATCGCCGAGGCCATGCATTTCCTGGGCTGGCTGGTCGAGCACAACTTCACCTTTCTCGGCATGCGCGAGTACCAGCTCGAGGGCGAGGGGGGTGAGGCGCGACTGGTGCCGGTGCATGACAGCGAGCTGGGCATTCTCGAGGACAAGAGCGTGCTGTTCCTGCGCTCGGGCTCCGGCTTGGTGGAGATGACGCCGCAGCACTACGCGTTCCTGAGGGAACCGGCGCCGATCATGGTCACCAAGGCCAATATCCGGTCGCGCGTGCACCGGCGCAGCTACATGGACTATGTCGGGGTCAAGCTCTACGACGCACAGGGCAAGACCTCGGGCGAGCTGAGGATCCTGGGGCTGTTCACCTCGATGTCGCTCAACTCGCCCAATACGGACGTGCCGCTGGTCCGAAAGAAGATCAGCGAGGTGATGAAGCGCGCCGGGCATGACCCCAAGGGCCATGCCGGCAAGGCGCTGATGAACGCGCTCGACACCTTCCCGCGCGACGAGCTGTTCCAGGTGGACGAGGACCAGCTCTACGACTTCGCGACGACCATCGCCAACCTCGTCGACCGGCCGCGGGTGCGGGTGCTCAGCCGCATCGACCGGTTCGACAATTTCGTCTCGCTGCTCGTCTACGTGCCGCGCGACCGCTACGACTCGGAGGTCCGGGCGCGGCTCGGCGACTATTTTGCCGAGGTCTACCAGGGGCGCGTCTCCGCCTTCTATCCGAGCTTTCCGGAAGGGGAGCTGGTGCGCGTCCACTTCATCATCGGCCGCAATGGCGGCGAGACGCCGACACCGAGCCAGGATGAGCTCGAGGACGGCGTCGTCGAGCGCATCCGCACGTTTGGCGACCGGCTGGCGGCAGCGGCGCCCGACCGGTCGGCGATTGCCGACTATGCCGAGGCCTTCCCCGGGGATTATCAGGCCGTACACTCGGCCGAGGCCGCGCTGGGCGACATCGCGGTGATCCAGATGCTGCCCGACGAGCGGGCCATCGCGCTGCGGCTCGGGCCGCGCGAAGGGCGCTCGAGCATGGGGCTCAAGGTCTACCACCGGGGGGCGCCCATCGCGCTCTCGGACCGGGTGCCGATGCTCGAGAATTTCGGCTTCCGCGTCATCGACGAGGACACCTTCACCGTCCGGCCCAAGCGGGGCGCCGAGACTTACCTGCACGACATGCTGCTCGAAGCCGATGCCGCGCTCGATCTCGACAACCGAAAGCGGTGCGAGCAGATCGAGCGCGCCATTCTTGCGGTGTGGCGACGCGAAGCCGAGAGCGACCGGCTCAACCAGCTGACGGTGAGCGCCGCGATCGACTGGGAGGATGTCGAGATCCTGAGGGCGCTGACCCGCTATCTGAAGCAGGTCGGCATCCCCTATTCGCGCAACTACCTGAGCACGGTGATGGCGAACCACGCCGGCGTTTCGTCGGCACTGGTGAAGCTGTTCCATGCCGAGAACGACCCGCATTTCATCGGCGACCGGAAGGACGCCGCCGACAAGGCACGCGCCACCATCCTCGCCGCCATCGAGGCGACCAGCTCGCTCGACGAGGACCGGATTCTCAGGCGCTATCTCAACCTTGCCGAGGCGGTGCTGAGGACCAATGCCTACCAGCGCGACCATACCGGCTCGCGGCGGCCGGCGCTGGCGCTGAAGTTCGATTGCTCGAAGGTAGCCGAGCTGCCCGAGCCCAGGCCCTATCGCGAAATCTTCGTCTATTCGCCGCGGGTCGAGGGGCTGCACCTGAGGTTCGGGCCGATTGCGCGCGGCGGGCTGCGCTGGTCGGACCGTCCGGAAGATTTCCGCACCGAGGTGCTGGGGCTGGTGAAGGCCCAGCAGGTCAAGAACGCCATCATCGTCCCGGTGGGCGCCAAGGGCGCGTTCGTTCCCAAGCAGATGCCGGTGGGCGCCGATCGAGAGACGCAGCTGCGAGAGGGGACGAGCTGTTACAGGATATTCGTCTCCACCCTGCTCGACGTCACCGACAACCTCGAGGGCGACACTGTGGTGCCGCCGCCCGATGTGCTGCGGCGCGACGGGGACGACCCCTATCTCGTGGTGGCGGCAGACAAGGGTACGGCGAGCTTTTCCGACACGGCCAATGCCATCGCCATCGATCGCGATTTCTGGCTCGGTGACGCTTTCGCCTCGGGTGGCTCGGCCGGCTATGACCACAAGAAGATGGGCATCACCGCCCGCGGTGCGTGGGAGGCGGTGAAGCGCCATTTCCGCGAGATGGATCGCGATATCCAGACCTCGGCCTTCACCGCGGTCGGCGTCGGCGACATGAGCGGCGACGTGTTCGGCAACGGCATGCTGCTTTCGCCCGAGCTGAGGCTCATCGCAGCCTTCGACCATCGCGACATCTTCATCGACCCCGATCCCGTTCCGGACGTGAGTTTTGTGGAGCGGAAACGGCTCTTCGATCTGCCGCGCTCGAGCTGGCAGGACTACAGCACGGCCGCGCTATCCAAGGGCGGCGGGATCTATTCGCGCAGCCTCAAGACGGTGCCGCTCTATGCCGAGGCGCGCAGGATCCTGGGGCTCAACTCCGATGCGGTGACCCCCAGCGACGTCATCCGCGCCATCCTCCGCGCCGATGTGGACCTCCTCTGGTTCGGCGGGATCGGCACCTATGTGAAGAGCACGGCCGAAACCGACGCGCAGGTAGGCGACAAGGGCAACGACGGCGTGCGCATCAGCGGGGCGGAGATCCGCGCCAAGGTGGTGGGCGAGGGGGCAAACCTCGCGGTTACCCAGCTCGGCCGTGTCGAGTATGCGCTCAAGGGTGGCCGCATCAACACCGACGCCATCGACAACTCGGCCGGCGTCAACTCGTCCGACCTCGAGGTCAACATCAAGATCGCGCTCGGGGCACTGACACGGTCCGGGCAGCTCACCACGCAGGTGCGCAACGAGTTCCTTGCCTCGATGACCGACGAAGTCGCCGCCTTGTGCCTGAGGAACAATTACCTCCAGACCCTGGCGCTGTCGGTCGAGGAGCGGCGGGGTCTCGCCGCCTTCCCCGAGCATGTGGGGCTGATGGAGACGCTCGAGGCCACGGGTGAGCTCAATCGCGCGGTCGAGTTCTTGCCCGATGCGGCTGGACTCAGGACGCGGCTGCAATCGGGCAGGGGCCTCACCCGTCCCGAGATCGCGGTGCTGCTCGCTTATGCCAAGAACGTCACGAATGCGGCCCTCCTGGACAGCGGGGTACCGGACGATCCGTACCTGGGTAAGGAACTCTTTCGCTATTTCCCCGACCGACTGATCGAGACGTTCGAAGATACGGTGACGCACCACCGGCTGAGGCGCGAAGTCATCGCGACGGTCCTCGCCAACGCGATGATCAACCGAGGCGGGCCGGGCTTCGTCAACGAAATGACCTCGGCCTCGAGCGCCGATCCGGGGACGGTGGCGGCGGGCTACGCCGCGGCGCGCGATGTGTACGGCACGACGGAGCTCAACCTCGAGATCGATGCCCTCGACGGCCTGATGTCGGGCGAGGCGCAACTCGGTCTCTATGCCGAGGTGCAGGCACTGCTGAAGCGCGAGACGCTGTGGTTCCTGCGCAATGGCCGGTTTGGTCAGGGCCTGCGGCCACTCGTTGACCGCTATCGCGAGGGGGTAGCCGAGGTTGCCGAACATCTTGGCCATCTCGTCGGCCCCGAGCTTGAGGCAAGTGTGGCGAAGCGGGCGGCCGAACTCGAGGCGGCCGGGACGCCTCGCGATCTGGCGCGCCGCTTCGGCGAGATGCCGGTGCTGTCGCTCGCAACCGATATCGTGCTCGTCGCCGAACGGGCGACCGTTCCCGTGCGCGATGCGGCAGTGGCCTTCTTCGGCGTGCTCGATACCTTCCGGCTCGCCCGGGTGATCGAGGCCGGGCATGCGATCGTCCTCAGCGACAAGTTCGACCGAATGGCGCTCGACCGGGCGCTCGCCAACCTGATGCGGGCGCAGCGCGACCTCGCCGCCGATGTGCTCGAGAGCGGGCGTGGCGACGTCAGCAAGCGCCTTGTCGCCTGGAGCGACGCCAATGGCGATGCCATCGCCCGCGTCGCCGAGGCCGTACGGGGGCTAACCGAGGGCGAGATGACCGTGTCGCGGCTGAGCGTCGCGGCAGGCCTCCTCGGAGACCTGGCGTCGAGCTAGAGCTTCCCTCTCGATGGGGGAGCGGGACGTCAGTGCCGGAAGTGGCGCATGCCGGTGAGGATCATGGCGATGCCGGCCTCGTCGGCGGCCGCAATCACCTTGTCGTCATTGACCGACCCGCCAGGCTGGATCACCGCCGTGGCGCCTGCCTCGACCGCAGCAAGCATGCCATCGGGGAAGGGGAAGAAGGCGTCGGAGGCAACGACGGAGCCCTTGGTCAGGGCGCCTTCGATGCCGGCCGCCTCGGCCGCGTCGATCGCCTTGCGGTGGGCGACGCGCGAGGAATCGAGCCGGCTCATCTGCCCGGCGCCGATACCGACGGTGGCGCCGTCCTTGACGTAGATGATGGCGTTGGACTTCACGTGCTTGGCGACCTTCATGGCGATCTTCAGGTCGCGCAATTCAGCCTCGGTCGGCTGCTTCTTCGTCACCACCCTGAACTCGGTGTCATCGACGTTGCGGTCGTCGCGGCTCTGGACGAGGAGGCCACCGGCGAGCGACTTGACCGTCAGGCCGCCGGCCTTGGGGTCGGCCAATGCGCCGGTGAGGAGGAGGCGCAGGTTCTTCTTGGCGGCGATGATGGCGATGGCTTCATCGGTCGCGTCGGGGGCGACGATCACCTCGGTGAAGATCTTGACGATCTCGGTAGCGGTCGGGCCGTCGATGGTCTGGTTCAGCGCCACGATGCCGCCGAAGGCGCTCACCGGGTCGGTGCGGAACGCCAGCTGGTAGGCTTCGATCAGCGTCTTGCCGATGGCAAAGCCGCAGGGGTTGGCATGCTTGATGATGGCGACGGCAGGCACGGCCGGATCGAACTCGGAGATGAGTTCGAAGGCGGCGTCGGTATCGTTGAGATTGTTGTAGCTCAGGGCCTTGCCCTGCACCTGGCGGGCGGTGGCGACACCAGGGCGCTGCTCGCCGGTGGTGTAGAAGGCGGCCCATTGGTGCGGGTTCTCGCCATAGCGCATCACTTCCTTGAGCCGGCCGGCAAAGGAGCGATACGGCATCTCGGGGTAGTCGAGGGTCTGCGCAAACCAGCCAGAGATCACGGAGTCATAGGCGGCGGTGCGGGCATAGGCCTTGGCGGCGAGCTTCTGGCGCAGCTCGTAGGGCACGCCTCCAGAAGTGCGGATGTGCTCGAGCACGGTGCCGTAGTCACTGGGGTCGACCACCACGGTGACGTAGGCGTGGTTCTTGGCCGCCGAGCGGATCATGGCCGGGCCGCCGATATCGATATTCTCGATGGTCTCCTCGTAGGAGGCGCCCTTGGCGATGGTTTCCTCGAACGGGTAGAGGTTCACCACGACGAGGTCGATGCCGCCGATCTGGTGCTCGTCCATCGAGGCCTTGTGGCCGGGGTTGTCGCGTACAGCCAGCAGGCCGCCATGAACCTTGGGGTGCAGCGTCTTGACGCGGCCATCCATCATCTCGGGGAAGCCGGTAAGATCGGAGATGTCGCGGACGGCGGCGCCGGTTCCGGCGATCAGCTTGTGCGTACCGCCGGTCGAGACCAGCTCGACCCCGAGGGCGGCAAGCTCCTTGGCGAACTCGGCCATTCCCGTCTTGTCGAAGACAGAAAGCAGCGCGCGCTTGACCGGAACTACCTTGCCGTCAGACATGCCCATTATCCCGCGATGTGTTGAGTTGGCGGCTCGCTAGCACTTCCCCCGCCGCCTGTCACCCCGGCAAATCGGGGGTCGCTCAGTTCTCTTCGAGCGTGAAGATCCAGCTCACTTCGCTGGCGTCGGCGACCAGCACTTCGAGCACCAGCTGTTTCGTGCGGTGGAACCCGAAATAGGCCGACTGGCGCACGCTGTCCTCGACGCGCATCTCGGCGCCTTCCCACAGGAAGGTCCAGACGGCGCCCGAGCCGAGCCGCAGGCGCACCAGGTCGTCGGTCATCTGGACTTCGGTCTGGTAGGCGAGGTGGAAGCGGATGGTGGCGGCACCGGAGACGCGTTGGCGGTGCCGGATGAAGCGGTCTTGCCCGACCAGGGTCTTGCCTTCGGCGAGCAGCGTCAGGTGGCGCTCGATGGTGACGCCGAAGCGCTCCGCATAGCCGTGGGCCGAGATGATCAGCGTATCGTCGGCGCTGCGCGCCTCAACCTCGCTCGGGCGGCCAAGCGGCACCAGCCGGCCGGCAAACGGGCCGGTGGTGGGAATGGCAGCCGCCGACAGCGCGTTGATCGTGGGGGCCGAGTGGGCAATGCCCTGGCGGAACAGCAGCTCGTCCTCGTAGCCGGACGGGGCGGGGCCGCAGTTGCATACGACAAGATCGCGGCCATGGCTGAACTCGAAGGCCAGCGCGCTGGCATGGGCATTCTTGGCAAAGGACGGATCCGGGACGAGGCCGGAATCGGCGACCACGATCGAGCGGCCGGTGACCAGCCGGCCATAGCCGCCGGCCGTGCCGGTCTCGCGGGCCCGGGTCGGGCTCTGGGCCTGGACGGCGACGATCTGGTCGTGCGGCATCTGGCCGGTGCCGTTGAAATAGGCCGGCTCGCCCGTGCCCAGCGAGATGGCATCGAGGGCGCGGTGCATGCTCTCGGTCAGTTCTTCGACCTCGGCCGCCAGCGGCTCGTGGTCGCGTCGCAGCGCCAGCTTGATGGTGATGAGTTCGACGAGGAGCTGGATCTGCGTCCTGGCCGAGCGGGTGCGGTGCAGGCCGTCCTCGTCGATCTGCTCGTCGAGCAGGCGCATGACGTGGCGGACCCTCGCCTCGACTTCGGTGTCGGGCCGGTCGGAGCAGAGCGCGACGCCGACGAGGGCGATGGCGACGAGGAGCGCATCGACAGGATCGGTGGCGAGCACGCCGCGCAGGCGGAGCGAGGAGATCTGGGTCGCGAGCGAGCGCGTGATCTGCTGGCTCTGCTCCGGCGTCGAACCCTCGAGCAGGATGTTGTAGTGCCGCAGCCAGTTGAGTACGCGCCGCGCCGTGAGCGAGGGGCCCCAGGTGTCGCGGTCGAACTGGCCTTCGCGGCCGATCCAGTCGAGCGTCAGTGTGCGGGCGAAGCGGCGCTCCTCGTCGGTGCGGGCATCGCGGAAATGGCGGAGCCAGGCAAAAGCCTGGAGGTCTTCCTGCCAGTCCGAGTGTTCGACTTCGATCGAGAAGGGCGAGACGCCGTGCGTATCGACGAGCTTGGACGCCAGTAGATAGCGCCCCTGCATCATTTCGAGCACGGTTTCACGGTCGGTGGGGCGGAACTCGCTCAGCGCGCCCATCAGGTCTTCGTTGCCGGGGCCTGTCCAGGTCCAGCGCACCAGCGGATTGGTGACGAGATGGTCGGCCGCAGACAGGAGCGCCCGGCGCGCGAGGAAGCGCAGCGAATGTGCCAAGACTACGTCCTCACAACCGTTGTTGCCGGAGAGCCGTCCAAGGCCCCTGTTGCCCCTTCGCCGAGGTCCGCCAAGTTAGCTAGCGCCGCCTAGCACGCGCAACGAAGAACCCATCGAGGGTGCCGCCCTTATCCCCAGGAACCGGCATGCCCGGATGGGTTCGCACGTAGCCATCCGACGAGACAGCCTCCGGGAAGGCGGCAAGTTCGTCGGCAGCGACAGGGACCGCTTCGACATCGTCGCGTTGAAAGAGCCACCGGGCCTGCTCTTCGCCTTCGGCCGGCTCGAGCGAGCAGACGCAATAGACGAGCAACCCGCCCGGATTGAGCCAGGATAGCGCGCGCTCGATGAACCGGCGCTGAAGGGCGACGCGACCGGCGATGTCGGCGGCGTCGCGGTGCCAGATGACCTCGGGGTGGCGACGGAAGGTGCCGGTGGCGGAGCAAGGCGCATCGAGCAGAATGCCGTCGAACTTCTGCCCCGGCTCCCAGGCCAGCGCATCGGCGGTCACCACTTCGGGGGCATAGCCCAGCCGCTCGAGGTTCTGCTGCATGCGGCCGACGCGGTCGGCGTCGTTGTCCACGGCGGTGACGACGTAGCCGGCCTTCACGAGCTGGGCGGTCTTGCCGCCCGGCGCGGCGCAGAGGTCGAGTACCCTGGCTCCCGGAGCGAGCGTCAGCAACCGGGCTGGAATGGCGGCGGCGGCGTCCTGCACCCACCAGCGGCCTTCGGTGTAGCCGGGAAGTGCTTCGACGGGGCGATCGCGCTCGTCGATGCGGACCGTGTCGCCCAGGACGGGCTCGGCGCGAAGCGCCTCGATCAGCTCGGGGTCGGTGTCCTTCAGCGTCAGATCGAGGGGGGCGCCCTCGATGAGCGCATCGGCGAAGTCCTCGATGGCATCTTCGCCATAGGTATCGCGCCAGAGCGGGCCGAGGGTTTCGGGGAACAGCGCCTCGTGCGGCAGGTGGCGCAGCGAGTGCGCTTCGGCCTGGGCGCGCCTCAGCACGGCATTGGTCAGCTTCGACAGGTGCTGGCTGCGCGTGTCGCGCTTGGTCGCTTCGACTGCGAGGAAGATGGCGCTGTGGTCGCCGAGCTCAGGCAGGAATACGAGGTGGGCGAGGCTCAGCCGCAGGATGGCCTCGAACGACCCGGACTTCTTGGGCACGCCGCGATCGAGGTAGCGGGCGAGCATCAGGTTGATCTGGCCGTGGCGGCGCAGCGCCGTGGTCACGAGCCGATTGGCGAGCGCACGATCACGCCCGTCGGCGATGTCGGCGACGGAAAAGGGGGCGAAGTTCGCCCCCTTGAGCACGGCGCCGAGCTTCTCGGCGGCCAAGAGCCGGAGCGCGAGCCCCGGCGGGTTTTTCTGTTTCTTCAACGAGCTCAGCCCCAGGGTCCGCGGGTGCTATTGCCATCCTCGCTCGCGCCTGTCGAGGGGATGCGCCAACCGCCGCCATTCTCATGGGGGTTGCGACCCGGCCCGCCGTCCCGCGGTTGGTAGCGGCGGCCGGTGCTGTCGACCTGCATCTGGGAGGCGATGCGCTGCAGCTGGGCGATGCGGTTTTCGACATTTGGGTGGGTCGAGAACAGGTTGTCCATGCGCTGCCCGTTGAGCGGGTTGATGATGTACATGTGCGCCTGGGCCGGGTTGCGCTCGGCGCCGATGTTCACCGTGCGATGCGCGATCTGGCTGATCTGGTTGAGCGCCGAGGCCAGCGCGAGTGGATCGTTGGAGATCAGTGCGCCATCCTTGTCGGCCTCGTACTCGCGGGTACGGCTCACGGCCATCTGCACGAGGGCAGCGGCGATGGGAGCGACGATCACCGCAATCAGCGTGCCGATCGGGCCGAGCGGGTTGTCGCGGTTGTTGCCGCCGCCGAAGAACAGGCCGAACTGCGCCAGCATGGAGATGGCACCCGCGATCGTCGCGGTCATCGTCATGGTCAGCGTGTCGCGGTTCTTGATGTGGGCGAGCTCGTGCGCGATGACGCCAGCGACTTCGCGCGGCTCGAGATAGCGCAGGAGGCCGGCGGAGACCGCGACCGCCGCGTTCTGCGGGTTGCGGCCGGTGGCGAAGGCGTTGGGCTGCTCGGTGTTGATCACGTAGAGGCGTGGCATGGGCACGCCGGCGCGCTGCGAGAGCACTTCCACGGTGTGGTAGAGATCGGGCTGGGTACGCGGATCGACCTCGTAGGCGTTCTGCATGCGCAGCACCATCTTGTCCGAGTTCCAGTAGGCGAACAGGTTGGTGAGCGCGGCGAAGATGAAGGCGACCCACATCCCGCTCGTACCGCCGACAAAGTAGCCGACGGCCATGAAGATGGCGGTGAGGGCGGCCAGGAGGACGGTGGTGCGGAGGAAGTTGAGCATTGCCGGTAAGTCTTGTACCTCACGGGGATATCGGAATGGAAAGTAGATGGGATGGCGCAGGGTTCCCCACAAGGACCTGTGGAGACTGAGATGGACGAAGAGAGCGAGAACAAGCCCCTGAGTCCCGCGGCGCAGCGGGCTTTGGCCGAGGCGGCGGAGCGGCGGGCGGCGATCGATGCGAAGGCGGCCGCGGGCAAAAAAGAGAAGGGCGGGCGCGGTGGACTTGACCCGGCGCGCTATGGCGACTGGGAGATCAAGGGCCTGACCGCGGACTTCTAGACCGGGGTGGAACCTGGACCTTTCCGCCACCTCATTGCCGAAAAAGAGGCGGCGGAAGTCCAGGACAGTCCGACGGAATTACGCCCTAGAGGCCGCCCATCTTGCAGATGAGCTTCCATTCGGCGTCGGTGACCGGCGAGACGGAGAGGCGGGAGAGCTTCACCAGCGCCATGTCGGCGAGCTCGGGCGTCTTCTTGATCGTTTCGAGCGTCACGGGCTTGGGCAGTTTCCTGACCGGGAGCACATCGACGCACTCCCAGACGATGTTGCCCTTCTCGTTGGGCTCGGCGGTCGAGTCGGGGTGGGCGAGCGCCACCACCTTGATGATGCCGACGATCTCCTTGCCGATATTGGAGTGGTAGAAGAACGCCTCGTCGCCGAGCTGCATCGCCTTCATGTTGTTGCGTGCGGTGTAGTTGCGCACGCCGTGCCACTCCTCGGGAACGCCACGCGCCACGACATCGTCGTAGGAGTTGACGTTCGGCTCGGATTTCATCAGCCAGTAGGCCATCTCAACGCCCCGCAGCCTTGTTGATGGTGAGGGCCCAGCGGCTGATCTCGTAGCGCTCGAACACGCCCTGCTTGATGAAGGGGTCCTCTTCATAGAGGGCGGTGGCGGTGGCGAGGTCGGGCGCCTCGATGACCATGAAGCTGCCGGTGGCCTTGCCTTCCTCGGTCTGGAAGGGGCCGGCGATCACCAGCTTGTCGCCGAGGTTGTCGAGGTGCTTCAGATGCTCGGGGCGGACCGCCATGCGGTGCTCGAGGCCGTTCGGCTTGTCGGTGGCGATGATCGAATAGAACGGCATCAGTCTTCTTCCCTCTTGAGCGGCCGCGACATGAGCCCGGCGACGATATCGGCGATGGAGGTGTTTCCATCGATGAGCAGGTTTACTGCATCGATGAGCGGGGCGTCGATGCGCACTTGGTTGGCCAGCTGGCGCGCGACCGGCGCGGTGAGCGCGCCCTCGGCGAGGTCGGATCCGGGGCTCTCGCCACGGCCGAGGCTCACGCCGTAGCGGTAGTTGCGCGACTGGGTGGAGGTGCAGCTCAGCGTCAGGTCGCCGAGCCCGGCAAGGCCGGTGAGCGTCGAGGCGCCGCCGCCCATGCGGACGACGAGGCGGGTCAGTTCGGCAAAGGCGCGAGCGAGGAGGGCCGAACGGGCGGAGGCGCCGAGGCCGGCGCCGTCCACGGCGCCGCAGCCGATGGCGTAGACGTTCTTCAACGCCCCGGCGAGCTCGACGCCGAGCCGGTCGTCGGCGGCATAGAGGCGGAAGGTCGGGCCGGCGAGCGCGGCGGCGACCGCCGAGGTGCGATCGGGATGGTCGCCGGCAAGGGTGACGGCGGTCGGGCGGCCGGATGCCACGTCGGCGGCAAAGCTCGGCCCTGACAGCACATAGGGAATGGCGCCGGGCGCGGCTTCGGCGAGCACCTGGCTCTGGCGGGCGAGCGTGCCATGCTCGAGGCCCTTGGCCGTCAGCACGACGGGCTTGCCATCGAGCCGGCCGTCGAGGGCGGCGACGGCGAAGCGGGTCGCCTGGGCCGGCACGGCGAGGACGACGAGGTCGGCGTCGGGCAGGCTGGTGGAGGCGGAGATGGTGTCGAGCAGCGTGACGCCCGGCAGGTGGGCGCTGTTGACGCGCAGTTCGTTGATCTCGGCGATCACCATGGGATCGCGGCCGACCAGCGTCACCTCGCGGCCGGCGATGGCTGCGGCCTGGGCGAGTGCGGTGCCCCAGGCGCCGGCGCCGAGGATGGCGACGCGGTCAAGCTGCATGGTTCAACCCCATGTCCTCGCTGTCGAGCGGCCAGCGCGCCTTGGCGGAGATATCGAGCCGGTCGCTCGAACCGAGCGCCAGCCGTTCGGCTCCGGCCCAGGCGACCATCGCGCCATTGTCGGTACAGAGCGGAATGGGCGGGATGATCAGCTCGGCCCCCGACGCTGCGGCCGCCTCACGCAGGGCGGCCCCGATGGCCTTGTTGGCGGCGACGCCGCCGGCGACGACGAGGCGGAGCGGCTGACCGGGAAGCTCGGCGGCGTATTTCTGGAGCGCCGAACGGGCGCGTGTCGCGACGATCTCGGCTACAGTGCGCTGGAAGCTGGCGCAGATGTCGGCGACGTCCTGGTCGGTCAGGGGGGCCGCCTGTTCGGCGGCGAGGCGGACGGCGGTCTTCAGTCCCGAGAACGAGAAATCGAGCCGCGCCTCCTTGAGCAGGGGCCTGGGGAAGTTGAAGCGGCGCGGATCGCCCTTCGCCGCCATCTTCTCGACTTCCGGCCCGCCGGGGTTACCGAGGCCGAGAAGCTTGGCCACCTTGTCGAAGGCCTCGCCGAGGGCGTCGTCGATGGTGGTGCCCCAGCGCTCGTAGTCGCCGACGCCGCGCACCAGCACGAACTGGCTGTGCCCGCCGGAGACGAGCAGCATCAGGTAGGGAAAGGCGATGCCGTCGGTGAGCCGGGCGGTCAGCGCATGCGCCTCGAGGTGGTTCACCGCGATCAGGGGCTTGCCGAGCGCGGCGGCGAGGGCCTTGGCCGTGGTGAGGCCGACCAGCACGCCGCCGATGAGGCCGGGGCCGGCGGTCGCGGCGATGGCGTCGACCTCATCGAGCTTCACGCCGGCCGTTTCGGCAGCCTTGGCGATGATGCGGTCGAGATGGCTCACATGGGCGCGGGCGGCAAGTTCGGGCACGACGCCGCCATAGGGGGCGTGCTCCTCGAGCTGGCTGCGCACGACATTGGAGAGGATGGTGGCGCGACCCGCGGCGTCGCGCTCGACGATCGAGGCGGCGGTTTCGTCGCAGCTGGTTTCGATGCCGAGAACTCTCATCACGCTTGTCCGGGTCCTATCTATAGGGGTAAGCCCGTGGCCTCCCGCCTACATAGGTCTGAAACGAAATGCAATCGACACCGCTCCTCAGGCTCGGCACCCGCGGCTCCATGCTCGCCATGGCGCAGGCCCGGCTGGTGCAGCGGCTCCTCGCCGAGGCGCACGGGGTTGCGCTCGAAGACATCGCGATCCGCGTCATCACCACGAGCGGCGACCGGCTGACCGACCGGCCGCTGAGCGAAGCGGGCGGCAAGGGGCTGTTCTCCAAGGAGATCGAGGCGGCGCTCGAAGCCGGCGAGATCGACCTGGGCGTCCATTCGAGCAAGGACCTCGCCTCCTTCCTGCCCGACGGGCTGATGCTTGCCGCCTTCCTCGAACGCGAGGACGTGCGCGACGCCTTCGTGTCGCTGAAGCATGCGAGCCTCGAGGCCCTGCCACAGGGCGCCAAGCTCGGCTCGTCCTCGATCCGGCGCGGGGCGCAGATGCTGAGGGCGCGGCCCGACCTCGAGATCGTGCAGTTCCGGGGCAATGTCGACACGCGGCTGCAAAAGCTGGAAGCCGGCGTCGCCGATGCGACGCTGCTGGCGGTCGCCGGGCTCAACCGGCTGGGCAAGCAGGACAAGATCACGGCCTATCTCGATCCCCAGGCCTTTCCGCCGGCCCCGGCGCAGGGCGCCATCGGCATCGAGATCCGCAGCGACGACACGCGGACGGCCGAACTCGTGGCGGTGCTCAACCATGCACCCACGGCGACCAGCATCGCGGCGGAGCGGGCATTGCTCGCGACGCTCGACGGATCGTGTCGAACCCCCATCGGTGCGTTTACCGAATTGAATGGGGTTTCGTGCAGGTTGACGGCTGAAATCCTCAGTCCGGACGGGCGCGAGTTCTATCGCGACAGCGTCGAGGGCGAGGCGGCTGAGGCGGCCCGGCTCGGAACGGAACTGGGGCAAAGACTATTGGAAGCGGCAGGGCCCGAATTCCAGAAACAGTTCGAAGGATAGGTTTGCTCAAGTGAAGATGCTCGTGACCCGGCCCGACCCCGACGCGAGCGACACGGCGGCGCGGCTGGAGGCGCTCGGCATCGAGCCGGTCATTGCGCCGCTGCTGATCCATGAGACGCTGCCGGCGGAGTTGCCGGCCCCCGATTCTGTCGCCGCGATCACGCTCACCAGCGCCAATGCGCTGCGGGCGCTGCAGGAGATGGATGCCATCGGGCGCTACCGCGAGCTGCCCGTCTACACCGTGGGCGACCGCACGGCCGACCTTGCCGAAGCGCTGGGCTTCGTCATGGTGACGAGCGCCAGCGGCGCCTTCGCGGACCTCGCGGAACTGCTTGCCCATGCCCGGATCGACGGGCCGATCTTCTACCCGCATGGCCGCGAGGTCTCCGCCGACCTCGGCCGCTCGCTCGAGCCGTTCGGAAAGCGCATCAGCGGGGTGCCGGTCTACGCGATGAACCCGGTGATGGTGCTCGACGAGGTGGCCGAAGCGGGGCTTGCCTCGGGCGAAATCGGCGCCGCCCTGTTCTATTCGAAGCGCACCGCCGAATGCTTCGTGCGGCTCACCGCGGGCCTCGCGCGTGAGCGGCGCATGAAGCTAGGCGTACTCTGCATGTCCGAAGCGGTTGCCGCTCCGCTCATCGATGCCCATTTCGTGCGGGTGGGACTCGCCGAGCATCCCGACGAGGAGGCCATGATGGGGCTTGCCTTGTCGTTTGCGCGCGATCAGAACCCTCATTGACCGGAACCAGCAAGGAACGCCGCATGGCTGTACGCAAGTCGGGGCCCGTGAAGCCACCGGTCATCGATTTGAAGGCGCGCGAGGCGGAAAAGGCCGCTTCGACCGCCGAGGGCAAGGCCGAGGAGGTCGCGGCCGAGACCGTCGTGCCGGAGACCGTCGCGCCGGAGTCCGTCGCGCCCGAGGCCGCGCCGTCGGAAGAGACAGCCCGTCCCGCTCCGCCACCGCCGCCGCGTCCTCAGGCGCGGCTGGCCATGCCGTGGAGCGCGATTTCCATCGCCACGGTCGGCGGGGCGCTGCTCGGCGCCGGCCTCGTCTATGCGCTGGGCAACTGGCTGCCACTGCCCAACAAGGTCCCGGTGATCGCCGATCCGGCCGTCCGGCTCGATGCGCAGGATACGTCGCTTGCCGACCTCACGGCGCGGCTCGCCGCGATCGAAGAACAGGCCAAGCGGACACAGGTCAGCCTCGACGCCACCATCGCACAGATGGACACCGGCCTTGGCGAGGTGCGGCAGTCGATCGCCGCCGTGCCGGCGGCCGAGCCGGTCGACCTCACGCCCATCGAAACACAGCTCAAGAGCCTCGAGGACCGGGTGACGGCAATCGGCGCCGGTGCCTCGGGCGCCGATGCGACGGCGCTGGCGGAGACGATCGGCACGATCGAAAACGACATCGCCGGCCTCAAGCAGCAGCTCAGCGAAGGCGTGACCACGGGTACGTCGCTCGACAGCAGCATTGCCGAGCTGCGCCAGCAGGTAGCGGCGCTGCAGACGGCAGTCGCCACAGCCAACCAGACCATTTCGGGCTCCGATGTCGGTCCGGCCATCCGGCTGCCGCTGGTCGTATCGGGGCTCGAGAGCGCCATCACCAACGGGCGGCCGTTCGCGGCCGAACTCGCCAGCATCAAGGCGCTGCTGCCCGACCTTGCCATTCCCGAGCCGATCGCGGCTTCGGCCGAGAGCGGATTGCCGCGGCCGGACGCCGTGGCGGCCCGGCTCAGCGCCGCGGTGCCCGAGATCCTCGCCGGCCGCGCCGCGCAGAGCACGGGCGACCTCGGGCAGGACGCGGTCGAATGGATGAAGGGCCTTCTCGCCTTGCGGCCGACAGGTGAACTCGAGGGCGACAGCCCCGAGGCGATCGTCTCGCGACTCGAAGGCGCGGCGGAACGGCAGGACTTCGCCGCCGCGGCGCAGCTGCTCGCGGCGCTGCCGCCGGCCATGCAGGCAGGGGCCGGAACGGCCGGCGCCGACGTGGTCAAGCTCGCGGCGGCCGACGGTTTCCTCACCGAACTCCGCGCCCGGGCGCTTGCTCCGACGACGGAGGCGACGCCTTGATCCGGCTTGCCTACTGGCTGATCGGAAGCCTGCTCGTCACCGCGGCCATCGCCTGGCTGATCGGGTTGCCGGGGACGCTCACCATCGAGTTCCTCAACTATCGCCTGCAGCCGCGGCTGGGCGTCGCGGCATTCCTTGCGGTCGCCTCGGTGGTGGTGGTCATTCTCGTCTGGGGCATCGTCAAGCGCATCATCGCGGCGCCCTACTACATCGCCCGGCGGTCGCGCGAAAAGCGCAAGGACCAGGGCTTCCTCGCGCTCTCGGACGGGTTCATCGCGCTGCAGGCGGGCGACGCCAACCGGGCGCGCCAGCTGGCGCGCGAGGCGCAGACCAACCTGCCGCGCAACGCCGCGGCGCAGCTGCTCGAGGCGCGGGCGGACCTGGCGCTGGGCGACATGCATTCGGCGCGCGAGCACTACCGGGCGCTGATCACCAATCGCAAGACCGCGCTCGCGGCGCTGTCCGGCCTCTATGACCAGGCGCGCCAGCAGGGGCGGCCCGATGCGGCGCTGACTTTCGCACAGAAGGCGATCGACATTTCCCCGCAGGCGCCATGGGCGCGCGAGGCGGTGTTCGACGACCTCACCCGCAACGGGCGCTGGGACGAGGCCTACCGCATGGTGGCGGACGAGCCGGCGGTGACGCGCGAGGAAAAGATGCGCAAGCGCCGCCGCATGGCGGTGGTCGAGACGGCGCGGGCCCAGATCGCGGAAGGGCGCGAGCCCAATGCGGCGCTCGAGCATGCGCTGGCGGCGCTGAAGCTGCAGGGCGATTTCGTGCCGGCGGCGCTGATCGCGGCGCGGATCTACTCGAACCGCGGCGAGGCGCGCAAGGCCATGAGCCTCCTCCGTCGCGTGTGGCGGGCGACTTCGCATCCGGATGTGGCGACCCTGTTCGCCAATGCGGTGCCCGGGGTTTCGGCCGTCGACCGGCTGAAGCGGATCCAGGAACTGGTCGATGTGCCGCCGCCCAACAAGGCCGCGGCGCTGGTGCTGGCGCGCGCCTCGATCGATGCGTTCGACTGGGTGGGCGCGCGGCAGGCGCTGGCCGGCTATTCGAACGCCAACCCGTCGCAGGCGGTGTGCCTGCTGATGGCCGAGATCGAGGAAGGGCAGACGGGCGACAAGGGCAAGGCGCGCGACTGGCTCAACCGGGCGGTACGGGCGCCGCGCGATCCGGTGTGGACGGCGGACGGCATCACGGCCGACGAGTGGGAGCCGCTGTCGCCGGTCACCGGCAAGCTCGATGCGTTCGAGTGGCGGGTGCCGACGAGCGCGGTGGCGACGCGGACGAGCCCCAGCGCCAGCCTGCCCTCGCTGCCGGAAACGACGCCGGCTGCTGCGCCGGCCGAGGCGGAAAAGCCGCAGGCCGGGCCGCTGGCGCTGCCCGAGGCCTAGCAGGGCCTGCAAGGTCTTGCGCGTGACCGGCGTCGCCTGTATGAGACGCAAATTGTCCGTCGCCCACGCGCGCCGGTACGCCGCATTAGCTCAGTCGGTAGAGCATCTCATTCGTAATGAGGGGGTCGCTGGTTCGAATCCGGCATGCGGCACCACCCTTCCTCCCAGACATGATGATTTCGGCCTGCGGTTGCTCATGCGCAACGGTGCTGCGGCATCGGCGTGCCATAGGGAACCGATCGCGTTCCCGGGCTTTTCCCCCTTGGCTATCCAACAGCCTAGGAGTGAAAAAAATGAAGAAACTTCTCCTTGCCTCAGTGGCCGTCCTGGCGCTCGGCGCCGCCCCGGTCATGGCTCAGAGCGATAGCGGCGCGGTGGTCGGTGGTACCGCCGGCGGCGTTTCCGGCGCTGTTGCCGGCGGGCTGATCTTCGGACCGATCGGCGCGATCATCGGTGGGTTCACCGGTGCCGTGATCGGATCTTCCGTGGTCAGCGACGACGCGGTCGAGTACGTGCGGCTCAATCCGACCGAGCCGGTGGTGATCGATGGCAGTCTCGAGGTCGGCTATGCCGTGCCCGAGACCGTCCAGCTGCGCGTGGTCGAGAGCGATCCGGACTACGGGTACTTCTATACCGAGGACCGGGCCTATTTCGTGAAGCTTTCGGACCGCACGATCGTCTATTCGCCCGGCGTGGTGGTGGCGGCCAACTAGCCTCGGCCCCATCTTCCCATCATGCATCCATGCCCGTCCGGCTTGCCGGGCGGGCTTTTTGCTTGCCTTTGAGGCCTGTTCAGCAACTCGCTTTGCCCACCTGATGAAAGCATTGTATCCGGTGAGCATGATCATGATCCGACCTTCCCGGCCCGACGAGGGCGCCCGCATCATCGAGATCTGGCGCGGCGCAGTTGATGCGACTCATCACTTCCTAACGCCTGAGGATCGGCTCGCCATTGATGAAATGGTGTGCGGTTTCCTTCCGCAGGCTCCACTCTGGCTGGCAGTTGATGAGAATGACTACCCGCTAGCCTTCATGCTGATCGACGGCGGGCACATGGAGGCGCTGTTCGTTGATCCCGCCTGGCGCGGAACCGGTATTGGCGCTGCCCTGGTGCGGCATGGCCTCACGCTTCATCCAAGAATGACAACCGATGTCAACGAGCAGAACGAGCAAGCTGTTCGCTTCTATGAGCGAATGGGATTCAGGCAGACAGGCCGTTCGCCGGTCGACGGACAGGGCAGGCCATATCCACTCATTCACCTGGAATATTTCGGCTGATTGGGTCGCCTCCAGGACGTCAGAGATCGCGTGAGCGCCGGAAGGCGCTTGCGGCGGCGGGCCGGATCGGGCGACAAGGCCGGATGACCGGAGATGCCCGATGCTAGCGACAAGCGAGATTGCCAAACTGAAGCGCGAGATCGCGACCCTGGGCGAAATCGTGGGGCGGCCGCGCCCGGCGCTGACCCCGGCGGAGAAACGCTCGCTGAAATCCGAGATCGAGCGCTGCATCCTCGAGCTGGACGAACTGCGGAGCAAGCTGTCGGGCTAGTGCCGCCTGCGCCACCCCCTCCCTCGGTCCCTCCCCTCAAGGGGGAGGGAGGCGAACGGCCGGTGTTCAGTTCTGCACGCGGCCGGGGCCGCGGCGGTAGACGCGGAGCTCGATGACCGAGGGGACGTGCCATTCGAGCGAATGCATCACAGGGCGGTTGGCCGTGTCGTGGTCGATCTGCTTCAGATGCTGCAGCGGCGTGCCCTCGGGCACTTGGAGGATGGTGGCGAGCTCGCTGTCGGCGATGACCGGCAGGACCACGGCGCGGGCGTGATCGATATCGTGGCCGCGCTCGGAGAGCAGGCGGTAGATGGAGCCGGTGAAGCGGTCGGCGTCACGCTCGGCATCGGCGAGGTCGACGGGGAGGCTGTCGACCGAATAGATGGCGGGCTTGCCATCGGCGCTGCGGACGCGGCGCACGACGACGACTTCCGACCCCAGCGGCAGGCCGAGTTCGAGCGCCACGGTGTCGGACGCGGGGGTGCGGCACACGTCGAGGACCTCACGGCTCGCCTTGACCCCGATGCTCTCGAGGTAGTCGGTGTAGCTGAAGTTGGTATCGAGCGAGTTGCGCAGCGCCGGCCCCTCATTGACGTAGGTGCCCGAGCCCTGGCGGCGGGTGACGTAACCGTCCTCGATGAGGCCGCGCACGGCCTCGCGCAGGGTGATGCGGCTCACCGAGAAGCGCGTGCACAGCGCATCCTCGTTGGGCAGGCGCGAGCCGGGCGGGAATTCGCCGCCGATGATCAGGCGGCGCAGTTCGGCACGGACGACGTCGGGCAAAAGGGGGCGCACGCGAACATGCTGCATGGATGCTTCTTTCGGCGTTTTTTCCGTCATAGCATGTCCGTTGCGCGGGCATAGCATCACGCCTATGTCCAAGGCATTGAATCGACTGGGAGGCCGGGCGGCATGGGCCCCGATGCAATGGTGTGGCTGCTGGTGGGGCTGGGGCTCGGCGTGGCGCTGAGCCTGCTGCTGTTCATCGGGTATGCGACGCTCGAAGGGCTGCGCCTCAAGGGCAGGATGAAGAAGGCACGGGCCCTGCGGGCGGCGGAGACCGCGCGCGCCGCGCCGCTGCGGCGACGCGAACTGCCGATGCCTGCGGCGCGGGAACGCCAGCCCGCCGCTCCGGTGGCGGCGCCCAAGCCGGCAACCCGTGAGCTGGTCGGCAAGCCCGCCAACGATCCGGCGCCCAGGCCTTTCGAGCCGAAGCCGGTTTCGAGGCCCGCGCGGGCGCCTGACGCGGCGCCGGCCGCCACCGCTGCCGGGCAAGCAGCGGAACCCGCGAAGGCCGCGCCCATTGCGCCCGTCGAGGCCAAACCCGGACCGGCCGAGCCGAAGCGGATCGAGGCCGTCGCGCCGCAGCCGGTCAAGCCGGCGACGCGCAAGAGCGTCGAGGAGATGTTCGCTGACGCCTTCGCCAATGCGCGCATCGAGCCCGTGCCGGCAAAGCAGCCGGACAAGGACTGAACCGGCGTCCTAGCGACGGTGGACGGCGAGGGTCAGCGCGCCGACAGCGAGCAGCAGGCCGGCGACGAGGCGGGTGTCGTTGTTCGTCATGTCGATGACGGGAACCCATTCCCGGTACCAGGGAAACAGGAAGAACAGCGAACTGAGCAGGATCGCTGCAAGACCGATGGCTCGCATGGGGGCGCCCTCCGCCAGGCGGAATGAGTGATCAAAGGTACCCGGTGACGCTTCCGGCGCACCCATTGTCGCGTGATCCACTTAACCGATGGTTGCCGCCGTCCGGCGCTCCGGTGCGGCGCCGTGACGGACCGCTCCGTTGCCGTGGTTGAAATGAACTACAAGAGTTCGTGCGATTTCGCACGAGAACTACTTAAGTTCGTACGGTTTCGCACGCTGGCTACTGTATTTGGTACGCATTCGATCACGTTTATTTCACTCAATGAGTTCGTTTTCCTGTGTAATATTTATGGCACAGGGAAGACGGTGACGTCCTCGGCGGGGCGTCATCCGAAACTGAACGGCAGCCCGGCAACCCCGGTCACGTTCAGGCGTTTTCCCGCCACAAAGCGCGGAGACCAACTTCGCGTGCGAACGGAGAGACGCCGTCATGCAAAAGGTTGAACTCGATCGCCTGCTAGAAAAGACCGTCGCCGACGCCCTGGGTGTGAGGATGCCACAGCATCGCCGCGCCCCGGAAAAGACCAAGGCCGCGGTCAAGACCCAGTCCAAGCGAACCCGCCAGGTGCCGCGCGAACTTCATCCAGCCTGATTGGACTTTCCCTGCCGCTGATCTAGATTCCGTCCCCTGGACAGGGGGACGTGAGGATGGAGGGTGTGCCGGCGGCGGAGATCGCGCGCTATCGTGCGCACGTCATCGGGACGTTGCCGCAGTTCGCGGGCGGGACTTTCACAACCCTTGCAGAGGGTTGGGATAGTGTCGCGCTCGAATGCGACGGCTGGATCTTCAAGTTCGCGCGTCATGACGAGGCCCTGACGCGGCTGAGGCGCGAGGTGGCCCTGCTCGGCTACCTCAAGCCTCGAATCACCATGCCGCTGCCGCACATGCTGCTGCATGAAGGGCCAGTGCCGTTCACCCAGCACCTGAAGATCGACGGGGCCTCGCTGGAACGGGCCCAGTATCTCGAGCTCGAGGAGGGGCGTCGCAATGCGATCGCGATGCGCATGGCGCAGCTCTATGCCGAGCTGCACGCTTTGCCGCTCGCCCGCATGCGGCAGGTGGGCGCCGTGGGCGTCGACCCGTGGATGGCGCCCGAGGCGATCGTCGCCGGGGCGGAGCCGAAGCTGCCGCGCGGCTACAAGACCTTCCTCAAGCGCACCATGGCCGAATATCGCAAGCTCACCATTGAGGGGCGCGAACTCGTCTACGGCTATTTCGACGGCCATGGCTGGAACATGGCCTTCGACCACAAGACGGGCCTGTTGAACGGGGTGTTCGACTTCGCCGATTCCGGCTTCGGCTCGCGCCACCGCGACCTCAGCTACAGCAACTGGATTTCGGCCGACCTGACGCTGAGGATCATCGAGCGCTACGAGGAACTGACGCGCGTCCCGGTCGATCGCCGGCTGGTGATGCTCTATTCCTCGGCCCTGCGCCTCGCGGAACTGGCCGAGGGCTTCCTTCCGGCCGAGCAGGGGGTGGCCAATGTCACCGACTGGGTGGCCGAGCTCAAGGCGCTGGATGGCGGGCTGCTCTAGGGTCACCTGATCGGGGCCGCGGTGCGCGGGCGGCAATGGGCACGACGGCGTAGCCATGCCGTGCTGTGGGGGCGGGCTGCCACGGGTCGTACGCTGGGATGGGGAGGCTGGAACAGTTACCCGAAGGCTTCGCGGGCTGTCCGCGAAAAGCTTTTCCCTGCCTCTTGCACCCCTTTGGGAAACATGGCACGAAACAGGCGAGAAAAGCTTTTCCTGATCGGCCAACCCGGCAACGAAATGCGGGTGGTGGATGGCAGCGAGGGGTTTTTCGTCGCCGTTTCCCGGGAGGAACCTGCTTGGCAGGGCCGGAGGATGGCATCGGCAAATGGGAGGGAACCTGATGAGAATGCCAAGACTTTGGCAGACGGCGCTTGCCGCGCTGCTGCTGACTGCGCCGGGGACGGCGCTCGCCGCTGATCCGCTCGGCGTCGATGACGGCACCCAGCTGACGCTGTGGACCCGCGCTGCGACGCAGGTTCGGGTGGACCAGCTGGTGCAGGCCTATAACGCCTCGCACAAGAACCAGGTCACCGCCACCTATGTCGTGACCGACGACTACCAGACCAAGATCGGCGCCGCGGCAGCCGCCAACGGCCTGCCGGACCTGTTCTCGGCAGATGTGGTGTTCATGCCGAACTGGACCTCGGCCGGCCTGTTCCAGGACTTGACCGCCCGCATCGACGCCATGCCCAACATCGACAAGGTCGCGCCTGCCGGCATCAATGTCGGCACCTGGGACGGCAAGAAGTACGGCATGCCGTTCATCGCCGACCTGTCGGTGTGGATGTGGAACAAGAAGCTCTACAGAGAGGCCGGCCTCGATCCCGAGAAGGGGCCGACGACCCTGCAGGAATTCGCCGACCAGGCCCGCGCCGTCGCCAAGCTCGGCGGCGACGTCCATGGCACCTATTTCGGCGGCAATTGCGGCGGCTGCAACGCCTTCACCTGGTTCCCGATCGCCTGGGCCGACGGTGAGACGGTGATGAATCCGGAAGGCACCGAGTCGCACCTCGCCAGCGAGGAATGGCAGCAGATCTACAAGGTCTTCCGTGACCTCGTTGCCGACGGCACCATGATGATGCCGGAGAGCAAGGACGAGGCCGGTCCGACCTGGACCGCCTTCTTCCCCAAGGGTGTCATCGGCGTGCAGCCGATGCCGGCCACGCAGATTTCGGCGCTCGTCGGCAGCGGGCTCGAGGATGCCGACATCGGCGTAGCGCCGATCGCCGGCCTCAAGGGCGGCCAGTCGACCTTTGTCGGCGGCGACGATATCGGCATCTCGCGCGACAGCACGAAGGCCGACGCGGCGTGGAACTTCATCGCCTGGGTGCAGAGCGAAGAGGCGCAGGTCGAGGTCGTGGCCAAGAACGGCAACGTGCTGACGCGCACCGATCTCGCCGACAACAAGTACATCACCGATCCGCGCGTGAAGCTGTTCAACACCATCGGCGCCAAGGGCCAGACGCCGCTCGGCAAGAACTTCGGCGCCACCTTCAACGACCCGCAGGGGCCGTGGATCGTGCTGTTCCGTGACGCGGTGTTCGGCGATGGAGCGAACCTCGAGAGCAACAACCAGGCAATGACCGAATCGCTGAGCGAGTAAGCTGCAGTGCCTGTCGGCCCGGTTCTCACGCCGGAACCGGGCCGATATCTCAAGGTGAGGATACATGGTGACGACGACGTCAATCTCGGAGGCCACGCCGGCCGAACGTCCAGTCCGGCGCGCCCGCATCAACCTGCGCCGCCAGTTGACCGGCTTCGCCTACACCATCCCCACGCTGGTGTTCATCGTGGTGTTCTTCCTCACCCCGCTGGTGCTGGTGGCGAAGATGTCGCTGAGCAAATACGGCCTGCTCACCGGCGATGAAGGCATCAATTTTCCGCGGAACTACGTGTCGATCTGGCGCAACCCGCTGTTCTGGCCGTCGGTGTGGTTCACCGTCCAGTACACGGTGCTGGTGACGGTGATGCTGCTCGGGCTGGGGCTGGGGCTGGCGCTGCTGGTGCAGACGGTGACCCGCTGGTCGGCGTTCCTGCGCACGGTGTTCCTGCTGCCGGTGTCGCTCGGGCTCGCTGCCGCATCGCTGCTCGCCTATGGCTTCTACTCCCCGGCCATCGGCCCGATCAGTCCGCCGCTCGAGGCGCTGGGGCTGATCGACAATCCGATCGCCTTCCTCGGCACGTCGCTGGCGGCGCTGCTGTCGACGACGTTCCTCGTGGTTTGGAAGTTCGCCGGTTTCTACATGCTGGTGCTGACGGTTGGGTTGCAGGGCATTCCCGATGACGTCCACGAGGCGGCCGCGCTCGATGGCGCGTCCAGCTGGCAGAACTTTCTCCATATCACGCTGCCGCTGCTCAGGCCCTCGCTGTCGCTGGCGACCATCCTTTGCGTCACCGGCTCGCTGCTGGCTTTCGACCAGTTCTTCATCTTGACCAAGGGCGCGCCGGACAACACCACGGTGACGGCGGTGCAGGTCATCTATCGCGAGGCGTTCCAGCGCCAGAACCTCGGCACTGCCGCGGCGCTGTCGATCCTCGTCCTCATCGTCCTGGTGCTGATCAACATTTTGCAGTTCCGCTTCCTGCGCGGAACGGAGCGAGACTGACCATGATTGCCGGCAAACAAGAGCCGCTACTCGGCCGCACTCCGTACTATGTCCTGACGGGCGGCCTCGCCATCATCTTCCTGTTCCCACTGGTCTGGAGCTTTTACGCCTCGGTGAGCCCGCAGGCGGGCACCGCGCAGAGCAAGGGCTTCGGCTGGGGCAACTACCAGACGATGTTCGATTTCGGCGCCGGGCTGCCAACGGTCGCAGCCAACAGCGCGGTGATCTCGATCCTCACCGTCGCCATCACGCTGGCCGTCTCGACGCTGGGCGGCTATGCCTTCGCCCGGTTCAAGTTTTGGGGCAAGGACGCGCTGTTCCTGTTGACGCTATCGATCCTGATGGTGCCGTACGCCACGCTGCTCATCCCGCTCTACGTGCTGCTCAATGCGGTGGGGCTCTCCAACTCGCTGGTCGGCGTGGCGCTGATGATCGCCATGTTCCAGCTGCCGTTCGCCACCTACATGATGCGCATCTCGTTCGAGGCGATCCCGCGCGAGCTGGAAGAGTCGGCGCAGATCGATGGCTGCAACAGTTTCGGGGTGCTCTGGCGGATCATGCTGCCATCGGTTACGCCGGGTCTGGTGACGGTGGGCCTGTTCGCCTTCCTTGCCGCGTGGAACGACTTCTTCGCGCCGCTGATCCTGTTGACCGACCCGACCAAGCAGCCCCTGCCGGTGACGGTCGCCAACCTGCGCCAGCAGACGATGGGTGTGATCAATTACGGTGCCACCGAAGCGGGCGTGGTTGTGATGGCGCTGCCGTGCATCATCCTGTTCCTGCTGCTGCAGCGGTACTATGTGCGCGGCTTCATGTCCGGCGCGGTGAAAGGCTGACAGTCCGGCATGAGCGACGCCCCTTCCGTTCCCCCCAGCACCGACCGCACCGGCCGTCACGGCCCGACCATCCGCGACGTGGCGCGGATCGCCGGCGTGTCGATCGGCACGGCGTCGAAGGCGCTCAACTCGAACGGGCGGCTGCGGCAGGAGACGCGCGACAAGGTGACGGCGGTGGCGCGCGAGATCGGCTACCGGCCTAACGACATGGCGCAGAGCCTGCACCGGACGCGCTCGATGACCGTGGGGGTGCTCTCCACCGACTCGTTCGGCCGCTTCACCCTGCCGATCTTCCAGGCGCTGGAGGAGCAGTTCGCCGATCGCGGCATCGCGATCTTCATGTGCAATGCCACCGACGATCCGGAGCGGGAGCGGCAGCATCTCGACCAGCTGCTGGGCAAGCGCATCGACGGGCTGGTGGTCACCGCGCGCCGGGCCGACAAGCGCCCGCCGGTCGGTCCGCTGCCGCCGGGGCTGCCGGTGGTCTATGTCTACTCGCAGGCCGATGACGGCGATGCGCTGTCGCTGCTCGCCGACGAGGATGGCGGGGCACGGCTGGCGGTCAAGCACCTCGCCGACATCGGCTGCAGCCGCATCGCCCATGTCACCGGCCCCGAGCATTTCGAGGCGGTGCAGCAGCGCAAGCGCGGCTACTACGCGGCGCTGGCAGAAGCCGGGCTCGCCGAGCATCCGGGCTACTACCGGGCGGGCCTCTGGTCCGAGGCGTGGGGACGCGAGGCGACGGAGCTGCTGTTTGCCGGCGACGCGCCGCCCGATGGGATCTTCTGCGGCAACGACCAGATCGCCCGCGGCGTGGTCGATGCGCTGCGCGAGCGCGGCATCTCGGTGCCGGGCCAGGTGGCGGTGGTCGGCTTCGACAACTGGGAAGTGATGACCACGGCGGCGCGACCGCCGCTCACCAGTGTCGACATGAATCTTTCGGCGCTTGGCCACGAGGCCGGGCGGCTGCTGATCGACATGATCGGCGGAGAGAAGGTGCGGGGCATCCGCCGGCTGCCCTGCACGCTGGTGGTGCGCCAATCCACCAGCAGACAGGGCTGAATTTCGTCACCCGGCCGCTTGCTCGGCGGCGGGGCCAAGAGGAGTTGCAATGAGCCAGTATCATCCGGTGCGTTTCGTCGATGTCCGCCTCGAAGGCAACTTCTGGAAAGAGCGGCTCGACACCGTGCTCGCCCGCACCATTCCCAGCCAGCACAAGAAGCTCACCGAGTACGGCTATCTCGACTCGCTGAAGCTGCCCAACCCGCCGCCGCCGCTGCGCTTCCCGCGCCATGCCAACGGCTTCACCGTGCAGGTGTTCTGGGACAGCGACATCGGCAAGTGGATCGAAGCCGCCGCCTATGCGCTGAGCCACAAGCGCGATGCCGATATCGAGGCCAAGATCGAGGCGATCGTCGACGATTTCGAGAAGGCGCAGGCGCCGGACGGCTACCTCAACTGCTGGTATCTCGGGCACGAGCCGGAGAAGCGCTGGTCGAACATGCGCGACAACCACGAGCTCTACAATGCCGGCCACATGCTCGAGGGCGCCATTGCCTATTACGAGACCACCGGCCGTCGCCGCTGGCTCGACGTGATGGAGCGCTATGTCGAGCATATCCGGACCAATTTCGGCACCGGGCCGGGGCAGAAGCGCGGCTATTGCGGGCACCAGGAAATCGAGCTGGCGCTGATCAAGCTCTATCACCTGACTCGAGAGAAGAAGCACCTCGATCTCGCCGCCTACTTCATCAACGAGCGCGGCAATCCCAACCCGCACTATTTCGACGTCGAGCGCGAGGAGCGCGAGAAGAAGGGCTGGGAGTGGCAGCGCTACGTGCAGGGCACGTACGAATACAGCCAGTCGCACAAGCCGGTCCGCAGCCAGGACAAGGTGGTCGGGCATGCGGTGCGCGCCATGTACATGTACACGGCGATGGCCGACCTCGCCGTCGAGCTGAACGATGCGGGCCTGAAAGCCGCGTGCGAGACGCTGTGGAAGGATGTGATGGAGACCAAGATGTATGTGACGGCGGGCCTCGGGCCGTCGGCACATAACGAGGGCTTCACCTTCGATTTCGACCTGCCCAACCAGACCGCCTATGCCGAGACCTGCGCGTCGGTGGCGCTGATCTTCTGGGCGCAGCGCATGCTGCATCTCGATCTCGACGGCAAGTATGCGGACGTGCTGGAGACGGCGCTGTTCAACGGCGCGCTCGCGGGGCTCAGCCGCGACGGCGAGCACTACTTCTACATGAACCCGCTGGAGAGCAACGGCACGCCGACCCGCTGGGACTGGCACACCTGCCCGTGCTGCACGATGAATGTCAGCCGGCTCGTCGCCTCGGTCGGCGGCTATTTCGTCTCGACCGCGCCGGACGGCATCGCCTTCCATCTCTATGGCGGCATCGCCACGACGCTCGATGTCGGCGGCACCGAGGTGGCGGTGCGCGAGACCTCGAACTATCCGTGGTCGGGCGACATCGCCATCGAGATCGATCCGGCGAACGACAAGGCGTTCGACGTGAAGCTCCGCATCCCCGGCTGGTGCAAGGGTGCGTCGGCCACGGTCAACGGCGAGGCGGTAGCGCTGTCACCGGTCAATGGTTACGCCACGATCAATCGCGTGTGGAAGAAGGGCGACAAGATCGGCCTGACGCTGCCGATGCCGGTCGAGCGCGTCTACGCCAACCCGCATGTGGTGATGGACATCGGCCGCGTGGCGCTGACGCGCGGGCCGCTGGTCTACTGTCTCGAGGAAGCCGACAATCCGGGCGGCACGGTGCAGCGCTTCAAGCTACCGCGGCAGAGCGACATCGCGATCAAGCAGTCGAACCTGTTCGACGGCATCGTCCAGCTCACGGCCGAGGCCAGGGCGGTGGACGAGGGCGAGTTCCAGCCGCTCTACCGCACCAGCCCGCCAAAGGAAGGCCCGGCGACGCTGACGGCGCTGCCCTACTACCTGTGGGCCAACCGCGGGCAGGGCTCGATGGTGGTGTGGATCCCCGAGAACTGAGGGCCGGGGCGCCCCCTCCACCGCCTTCGGCGGTCCCCCTCCCCCGTGAACGGGGGAGGATACAGCTGGCGCGATGGATCCGGAGCACCAGGGATGCAAAAAGCGCCGGCAGAACTGCCGGCGCTTTCATTTTATGGTCACGTTGTCCCTACTCGGCGGCGATCTGGGTGCCGAACTGCTGTTCGAGCAGGGCGCGCTCGTAGGCGAGGCGGGAGCTGGCGCGCTGGGGCGCCTCGAAATGCTCGTCCATGGCGCGGGCAAAGAGCTTCTCGCGCTCTTCCTCGGTCGACATGAAGAAGGGATAGCGCCGGAGCGTTCCCGGCAGCTTGGTGTTCACGTAGGCGCCGAACAGGGTCACCGGGAAGGTGAGGCCGGGGTAGACGCGCACATCCGACATTTCCTCGGAGCCGAAGACGCGGCGATAGAACGCGGTGTGCTCGGGGCGCACCAGCGCGAGGCAGGCGTCGGCCTTGAAGAAGATCGAGCCCATTACCGCGATCCTGAGGGTCAGGAAGGGCAGGGCGGGATAGGCAAGTGACGCTTCGTAATCGGCGGTGAAGCGCGAAGGATCGATGAAGGTTTCGCCCTTGTCGAGCAGCGGCTGCAGAACATCGGGACAGCTTTTCATGCTGGGCCCGAAGGGGTACTTGGCACTAACGTGATGCAGACGTATCGAGCTCACCAGCTCTCCGTCGATGTAGACGCCGAAGCTCATGCCGTTGGGAGCAGTATCGAGGTCGTCGACGACTATGCCGGCATCATTGAACGGCACCGATTCTTCGCGCCGATAAGCTTCGTAGCGCAGGCGATAGATCGGATTGTCCGCGACATCCATGCGGACGCGCGAATATTCTACCCGATCCAAAATATCCATGAGCGTACCGGCAAAACGTGACACCGGGGCAGCTGACGTGGCCGCCGAAGCCTCACCGTCTGAACGCATGAATAACTCCGCAACTTTCCGCGGAAGCTTAACCTTTCGTTAGCTATAATAAAATCACCAAGTGTGCAGGGCACAGGCGCGGAGCGTGCATAGTGAAGACGCCAACGCGCGGCTACGTCTAAATCCGTAGGTGCCGGAAGCGTTTAGGCCAAATTAACCACGTTTGCGAGATTCCGTACCAACGGCCAGCAACGCGACCGGCGAGCGTGCGGCCATGCGGTCGATCAGCTCGGCGACCTCGCGGCGGGGCAGCGGCACGCCGAACAGGTAGCCCTGGATCTGGTCGACCTTGCTGTGCTCGGCGATCAGGTTGAGCTGCTCCTCGGTCTCGACACCCTCGGCCGTGACGGTCAGGTTGATGTCCTTGCCGAGCTGGGCGACGTTGGAGAGGAGCTTAAGCGAGCGCGGGTTATCGACGATGTCCATGACGAAGGACCGGTCGATCTTCAGCTTGGTGAAGGGCAGGGCCTGCAGGTAACTGAGCGAGGAATAGCCGGTGCCGAAGTCGTCGAGCGCGATGCCGATGCCCTGGCGCGCGAGCTTCTGCAGGATCTTGGTGGCGGCGGTGCGCTCCTCGATCAGGGCGGTCTCGGTAACCTCGATCTCGAGCCGGTCGGGCGCGAGGCCGGAGGAGGAGAGGGCGCCCTTGACCATGGCGGCGACGTCGGCGTTGCGGAAGTCGCGGGCCGAAATGTTGACCGAGACCGAGACCTCCTCGGGCCAGTTGCGGCACTCGGCGGAGGCCGTGGCCAGCACCCAGCGGCTGATCTCGGAGATGATGCCGGTTTCCTCGGCGATGGGAATGAAGAGCGAGGGCGGGATGGCGCCCAGTTCCGGATGGTGCCAGCGGGCCAGCGCCTCGCAGCTCACCACGCGGCGGGTCTGCAGGTCGACGATGGGCTGGAAGACCAGCGACAGGCCGCCGGTGGCCACGGCTTCCTTGAGTTCGGCCTTGAGCCGCTGGCGGTAGCGGTAGTCGGTGTCCATCTCGTCGTGGAACACCTGGCTGCGGCCCTTGCCGAGCGCCTTGGCCTTGTAGAGCGCAAGGTCGGCCTTGGTCATCAGCCCGTCGAGATCCTCGTCGCTGTCGGTGACGGTGACGACGCCGACCGACACGTTGACGGCAAAGACCTCGCCATCGACTTCGAACGGACCGCGGAAGCCGCCGAGGATGGCCTCGGGGTCGGTCACGGTTTCGGACAGCGCGACGCCGCCCGAGCGATAGACCACGTACTCGTCGCCGCCGAGGCGGGCGACGAGGCTATCCTTGCCGAGCACGCGCGTCAGGCGCTCGCTGGTCTCGATCAGCACGCGGTCGCCGATGAGGTGACCCATGGTGTCGTTGACATGCTTGAAGTCGTCGATGTCGACGATCATCAGCATGGCCGTGTCGTTGGCGAGCTTGCCGTTGCGGCTGCGGCGCCGGCGGGCGAGGTCGGCCTCGACCTGCTCGGTGAAATAGGCGCGGTTGGGCAGGCCCGTGAGCGTATCGTAGTGGGCCATGTAGTTGATGCGCTCTTCGGCCTTCACGCGCTCGGTGATGTCTTCGAAGAGCAGCACGGTCTTGTCGAGGCGCGACGACACCGTGACTTCGCAGAACTGGCCGTCGGCGAGCTTGAGCACGACCTTGCCGCCATCGCCGCCATTGACGGTGTCCATGAGCTGGCTGGCGGAACGCTGCGGGATGGTGCCGCGCTGGGCAGCGGCGGCGATCATGGCAGCGAAGGGACGGCCGGCCCAGTTGCCGGGCATGAAGCTGGCAAAGACCAGTTCGGCCCGGTCGTTGGCGACGGCGATGAGGCCATGCTCGTCCAGCATGCAGAGGCCGTGCTGCATGGTCTCGAGCGCGGTATCGAGCTCGGAGGCGAGGCGGGTCGCCTCGATGCGGCCGTGCACGGCGCGCAGGAGGATGGCGCGGATGTTGGCCGAGACCTTGCGCAGCGAGAAGACGAAGGCGATCAGCACCACGCTCAGCATGGCGGTGTGGAAGGCGCCGTCGAACAGCATGCCCACGGCCATGCCGACGCTCATGATGGCGACCTGCGTGGTCACCAGCCGGTCGATGGCGAAGTTGCGGCCGGCGACGCCGACGAGCACCGAAACGGTGACCGAGAGCGAGCTCAGCTCGGCGAACGCGGTGTTCACCACGAGGAAGCTGTAGCTCATCCAGAAGGCATAGAGGACCGCGATGGCGGCGGCGCCGATGGTCGAGCGCCGCTCCCACTTCATGGCGGTGGCGACGTCGTCGTCGTCGAGCTGCGCGTGCTCGAAGGCGCGCATGTCGAAATCGCGCGCAATGCCGACGAGGATGAAACCGAGGGCGACGGCGAGCAGCACCCAGGAACCGGATTCCACGCCGGCGACGGCGGCGACCAGACCCGACGACAGCGCGCCAAGAATCATGACGCGCCGGTCAGCGTACAGCGACCGGATCATCGACACGTAGTCGACAGGCGGCAATGACTTATGCGCGGGCTCGAACATTGACCTCACCAAGGCGTGATGATCTTGCGGGGGGAGGCGTTAATGCCTGCTTTCGAGGTGGGAAATCGGTTCGCCGACCCCAGGTTATGCGGGCTATTCGCGCCGAATGGTTTACGGTTGGTAGGCTGTGCGCCCGATCCCGCCGCTATTGTTCCGGCATGTGGAACGGAACGGTGTCCTTGCCGCCAGAATGCGGGATTTTTGCGGCCGCGCAACCGGTTGCCACCAATCGGGCGTTTTGCCTGCGGAGACTGCGATCCATTGCAGCAGAGGAAATCGTAATGGCAGACAAGCTCGACCCCGCCCAGCGTGAAGCCGCACTTCGGAGGCTTAACGGCTGGATCTACGATCCGGCGGCCGACGCCATCAGCCACGATTTCAAGTTCAAGTCCTTCCCGGACGCCTTCTCGTTCATGACGCGCGTGGCGCTCGCGGCCGAGAAGATGGATCACCACCCGGACTGGTCCAACACCTACAACAAGGTGACGATCACGCTGTGCACGCATTCGGCCGGGGGGCTGACGGCCAAGGACATCGCGCTGGCCGAAAAGATCGACCGGCTGATCACCTGAGGGGCATCTGAAGGTGGGGTGGCGCGGTGGCTCACCGATGGACCCCCGCCCCCGGCCCCTCCCCTCACGGGGGAGGGGAGCAGAGGGAGAGGGCGGATGCGCGCGGCGCGATTGCATGCACCGGGACAGATGGTGGTCGAGGAGGTGGCGCGGCCTGTGCCCGGGGCGCGTGACCTGCTGGTGCGGGTCGAGGCCTGCGGCATCTGCGGGTCCGACCGGCACATGTTTCGCGGCGAGTACCCGACCGCGAAGCCCGTGACGCTCGGGCATGAGTTCTGCGGGCGCGTCGAGGCCGTGGGGGCGGAGGTGGCGGGCGTCCGGGTCGGGGACCGGGTCAGCGGCGATCCCAATATCGCGTGCGGGGTGTGCGAGGCCTGTCGGGCCGGGCGGCCGAACCTGTGCGTGGCGCTGAGCCCGATCGGGGTGATGCGCGACGGCGGGTTTGCCGAATATGTGCTGGTCCCCGAGGGGCAGGCGGCGGTGCTGCCGGCCGGCCTCGATCCGCGTCACGGAGCGTTCTGCGAGCCGGTTTCGTGCTGCCTCCACGCCATCGACGTGGCGCGCATTCCGCCGGGCGGCTCGGTGCTGATTCTCGGCGGTGGGGTGATCGGGCTGCTGATGCTGGAGCTGGCGCGGCAAGCCGGGGCCGGCTCCGTGGTCGTTGCGACACGGCAGGCGCCGCGGCGCGAGCTCGCCCTGGCGCTGGGCGCGAGCCACGCCATCGAGGCGGGCCGGGGGCACACCGACACCGAAATCCTTGCGGCGCTGCCGGGGGGCGCCGACGTGGTGTTCGAATGCGCCGGGGTGCCCGAGACGGTGACGCAGGCGATCCGGCTGGCGCGGCGGGGCGGTACGGTGGTGCTGTTCGGCGTCGTGCCGCAGGACGACCGGGTGCAGATCTCGCCGTTCGAGCTGCTGACGCGGGAGCTGCGGCTCGAAAGTGCTTGGCTCAACCCGCGGACGCATCAGCGGGCGGCGGCGCTCATCTCGGCGGGCGCGCTGTCGCTCGACCGGCTGATCACGCGCACGATCGGGCTCGAGGACGTGCCCGGGGTGATCGGGGCGGCGCCGGCCATGGGCGAGATCAAGGTGATGATGACGCGCGAGGCTCCCGCCAGTGGCGAAAGTCGTGACGAAAACCGCGCATTCCCATGATTTCGCCGCAGTTTTCCGCCCTTCATCGGTTGCGGACGATGGGTTATTGCCGCATCGTCCTATCCACTCATCTTTCAACGAATCTTCAGGTTAGATCCCCGCCGGAGGACCGCTAATGCCGCACAGTTCGCCACTGATCTCGACGATCGTCGCGGGACTTGTGCTGGCCTTCGTTCTCGGTGCGGTCGCCAATCGTCTCCGGCTGCCGCCGCTCGTCGGCTACCTCATCGCCGGCGTGCTGGTCGGGCCCAATACGCCCGGTTTCGTGGGCGATACGGAGCTCGCGACCGAGCTCAGCGAGATCGGCGTGATCCTGCTCATGTTCGGGGTGGGCCTCCACTTCTCGCTCAAGGACCTGCTGAGCGTGCGCGCGCTCGCCGTGCCGGGCGCCATCGTCCAGATCGGCGGCGCGACGATCATGGGGCTGGGGCTCGCGACGCTCCTGGGCTGGAGCCTCGGCGGCGGCCTGATCTTCGGCCTCGCGCTGTCGGTCGCCTCGACGGTGGTGCTGCTCAAGGCGCTCGAAGACCGCCACATGATCGACAGCGAGAAGGGCCGCATCGCGGTCGGCTGGCTGATCGTCGAAGACCTCGCCATGGTGCTGGCGCTGGTGCTCATTCCGGCGATCGCCTCGATCTCGGGGATCGCGGCGGCGCAGTCGCATGATCCGTTCGTCGATTTCGTCGAGCGCATCGCGGGGGCCGACCTGGGCCTTGTCGGCGTGCTCGGTGTCACCCTCGTCAAGCTCGCGGCCTTTGTCGGCTTCATGCTGGTCGTCGGCCGGCGGCTCATTCCCATGGTGCTGCACTACACGGCCCATACCGGCAGCCGCGAACTCTTCCGCCTCGCCGTGCTGGCCATAGCGCTGGGCGTCGCTGCCGGCGCGGCCTACCTGTTCGGCGTGTCGCTGGCGCTCGGCGCCTTCTTTGCCGGCATGATCCTCTCCGAGAGCGAGCTCAGCCACCGGGCGGCGCAGGAAAGCCTGCCGCTGCGCGATGCGTTCGCGGTGCTGTTCTTCGTCGCCGTGGGCATGCTGTTCGACCCGGCGATCCTCCTGCACGATCCGCTGCCGGTGCTGGCGACGGTGTTCATCATCCTCATCGGCAAGTCGGTGCTCGCCTTCATCATCGTGATGGCGTTCCGCAAGCCGATCGGCACGGCGCTGATCGTTTCGGCCTCGCTGGCCCAGATCGGCGAGTTCTCGTTCATCCTCGCCGCCCTCGGGGTCGACCTCGGGATCCTGCCCGAGGAAGGGCGCGACCTGATCCTTGCCGGCGCCATCATCTCGATCATCCTCAACCCGGTGATCTTCCTCGCCGTCGATGCGCTGAGGCCCTGGCTGGAGAGCCGCTTCGGCCGCCCGGCCGAGCCGGCCATGGCCCCCGCCGGCGTTCGGGTCGAGCCCGATCTCACGGCCAGCGCCGTGGCGGGCCCGGCCGAGGCGGCGGAAGAGCCCGAAGCCGCGCCGGCACCGACGGCCAAGTCGGGCCACGTGATCGTCGTCGGCTTCGGCCGGGTCGGCACGGTGGTGGGGCAGGCGCTGCTCGAATCGAAGACGCCGTTCCTCGTGGTCGAGGATTCCGAGGGGCGGGCCGCTGCGGCGCGTGCCATGGGCATCGAGGTCGTGCCGGGCAATGCCGCGGCGAGCCGGGTGCTGGCGCTTGCCAATGTTGCCGGGGCTTCAAACGTCATCATCGCCATTCCCAATGCCTTCGAGGCGGGGCAGGCGACCGAGCAGGCGCGCAAGCAGAATCCCAAGGTGCTGATCGTCGCCAGGGCCCATTCCGACGAAGAAGAGGGTCACCTCAAGGGGCTGGGCGCCGACGTGGTGATCCTCGGCGAGCGCGAGATCGGCCTCGGCATGGTCGACATCATCAACCGCGACAGCAAGGCGGTGGCCGAGATCACGGCCGCAGACGCGGTCGAGGCCGTGCTCGGTCCGCTCGGCGCGGCCAGCGGACCCAAGCTTCGCGCCGATCCGAATCTCCTGGCCGAGGCGATCGAGGCGGCGCAGGCACGCGTCCAGCATCCCGACGCCGGACCGGCCGAGCCGCCGGCCGTAGTTCCCGCCTATGGCGAGGAGCCCGATGCGGCCGCCGCTGCCGCGGTAGAGCAGCTGGACGTGCCCGAGGAGAGCGTGGCGGAGGCCGAGGAGATCGCCGATCTCGAGGCGCTGGACGGCGTGCCGGCCGAGCCGGCGCCGGAACCGGTCGTGGTGGTGCCCGAGCCGGTGATCAATCCGGAGCGGCGGCAGCTGAGGCCGGCGACCACGCCGGGCAGTCCGTTCAGCCATGGGGAGGCGTCCCCCCGCGGATTCAACCCCGAAATCCCGCCGCCGCTGGCCGAAGAGGAGAAGGCTTAGCCCAAAGGCAAGGCTTTCTTCACGCTCGCTTTCCTATATCCTAGCCCTGCGGTCGAGTTTGGGACTGCCGGAAGCCAGGCGATGATTTCGCAAAAGGCCAAATATGCGCTGCGGGCGCTGGTGGCGCTTACCAAGGTGCCGCCAGGCGAGTCCGTGATGATCTCGGAAATCTCGCGCGGACAGGCCATCCCCAAGAAGTTCCTCGAGCAGATCCTGCTCGAGYTCAAGCGCGCGGGCATCGTGATGAGCCGTCGCGGCCGGCTGGGCGGCTATGTGCTGCTGCGCTCGCCCGACGAGGTCACGTTCGGCGAGGTGCTGCGGCTGATCGACGGGCCGATCGCGCCGCTGCCGTGCCTGTCCAAGATCGCCTATCGCCGTTGCGTCGACTGTGCCGACGAGGCCACCTGCGAAATCCGGCATGTGTTTGCGCGCGTGACCATCGCGACGCGCGAGGTGCTGGACCGGACGACGCTGGCCGATGCGGTGGTGGCGCAGGACGTGCTGGCTTAGCGGTCAAGGCTGGCGCGGGGGGCTACCCCTCATCCGCCCTTCGGGCACCTTCTCCCACAAGGGGAGAAGGCCACCTCTCGACATTTCAGTCGGGTCTCCCTTCACCCCCTGAGGGAGAGGGTGGCGCGACGCGCCGGCTGAGGGGAGGCCAGCACGCGGGCGCTGCCCGCAGCCCTGCGGCGCACCTTCCCCTTGACCCCGTGCCCGGCCGCGTGCATCGCTCCCGCCACTTTCGTTTGGAGCTTCAAATGCCTGCCAATTTCATCCTCACCCTCTCCTGCGCCGACCGGCCGGGGATCGTAGCCGCGGTGACGACGGAACTGGCGGGCCTCGGTTGCAACATCGCGGAATCCAACCAGTTCTGGGATCGCGAGACCGGGCAGTTCTTCATGCGGCTCGCCTTCACGGCGCCCGAGGGGGTGGATCGCGACGCGGTGGAGCGCGGGCTGAAGCCGGCAGTCGAGCGCTTCGGCATGCGGACGACGCTGGTCGACCGGGCCAAGAAGAAGAAGATCCTCGTGATGGTTTCGAAGTTCGACCACACGCTGCTGCACCTGCTCTACCAGATCCGCGTCGGCTGGCTCGATGCCGAGGTCGTGGCGATCGTCTCGAACCACGAGGACAGCCGCCGCACTGCCGACTACGAGGGCATCGCCTACCACGTGCTGCCTGTCGGCAAGGACAACAAGGAGGCCCAGGAGGAGCAGGTCATCGCGCTGTTCAAGGAAACGGGCGCCGATCTCGTGGTGCTGGCGCGCTACATGCAGATCCTCTCGGACCGGTTCGCGACGCGGCTCTACGGGCAGATCATCAACATCCACCACTCGTTCCTGCCCAGCTTCAAGGGCGCCAAGCCCTATCACCAGGCGCATGAGCGTGGGGTGAAGCTGATCGGCGCCACGGCGCATTACGTCACGCCGGAACTCGACGAGGGCCCGATCATCGAGCAGGAGACGGCGCGGGTGACGCACGCGATGAGCCCGGACGACCTCGTGGCCGCCGGGCGGGATATCGAGAGCCGGGTGCTGGCCCGCGCGGTAAAGCTCCACCTCGAGAACCGGGTGATGCTGAACGGACGGAAGACGGTGGTTTTCGGGTAGTCGTGCGCCTGCCGAACGCCAATCCTGCGCATCGCCGAGGACCCAAGGCGGCCTGAGGTTCGAAACGACTGAGAGATTGGTGCGGGAAGAGTACCCCCCACCCTGTCCCTCCCCCGCAAGGGGGGAGGTGACTTGCGCTCGCACGCCTTCGTCCCACTGGCTCCGGAACTAATGTGAGAGTTTTCCCTCCCCCTTGCGGGGGAATGAGGGTGGGGGTGGTGCGGTGGGTCACTGATGGACCCCCTCCCCCAGCCCCTCCCCTCAGGGGGGAGGGGAGCTCGGCAGCGGCTACGCGGCCGGGGTCAGCGCGGCCCTGTTGGCGGTGAGGAATTCGCGCACCGTCGTTGGCTTTTCGCCCCAGAGTTCCTCGACTGCGTCGGTGACCATGCTGAGCAGGCCGCGACGGTGGCCGATTTCGAAGGTGGTCAAGAGGGCGGCGAGGTCGGCGGAGAAGCCAGCTTGCTGGAGGCCCGCGGCGTATTGCTCGTCGGAGACGTCGACCACTTCGATCGGCTTGCCGGTTACCTCGGATGCGATGGCGGCGAGTTCGCGCACGGTCAGCGCCTCGGGGCCAGTGATGGTGAAGACGCGGCTGCCGGGGGCATCGGCGATCAGCGCCCCGGCGGCGGCCTTGGCGGTGTCCTCGCGGGAGACGTGCGAGATGAGGCCCTCGCCCGCCGCCGTGTACCACTTGCCGCTGGCGATTGCCGCGGGGAGCGAGCCGAGGAGGCCCTCGGTGTACCAGCTGTTGCGCAGGATCGTGTAGTCGATGCCGGTCGCCTTGATGGCCTGCTCGGTGGCGTAGTGGTCGGCGGCCATCGGGATGATGCTGCCGGGCTCCGGGTGGGGCAGGGACGTGTAGAGGATGCGCTTGACGCCCGCGGCCCTGGCAGCCGCGACCGCGTCGGTGTGCAGCCTGATGCGCGCTTCGCCGATGACATCGGTCGAGATGATGAGGACGCGGTCGACGCCGGCGAGTGCGTCGGTGAAACCGGCGGGATCGGAGAAATCGGCCTTGCGGGTTTCGACGCCGGGGAAGTCCAGCTTCTCGGGGTGGCGCGAGCCGGCGATGATCTTGCCGGGATAGCCGCGTTCTCGCAGCAGCTCGACGACGCGGCGGCCGAGCTTGCCGCCGGCACCGGCGACGAACAGGGTGGGTTGGGTCATCTGGAGTCTCCGTGGTCGGGCGGCGAGGGAGCGCCGCCTTGTCTCTTTTTGAGAGTAGGTATATGGAGAGAACCACCCTGATGGCGCAAGACGGCAGTTTTACCGCCGGTAGTTACCTGGAGAGAACCACCCCATGAGCGGCGATCCGGCGACCCATCTCGTGCACGGGCTGCAGCGGTGGCGTCAGCGCTATCCGGCGCTGCAGAACTGCGCGGTGCGCGACGTGCTCGACCAGCTGGCCGACAAGTGGAGCGTCCTGATCATCATCGCGCTCGCCGCCAAGCCGCACCGGTTCGGCGAACTGAAGCGCGAGATCGTCGATATCAGCCAGCGCATGCTGACCCAGACGCTGCGCGACCTGCAGGCCGACGGGCTGATCGAGCGCGAGGTGTTTCCGACCACGCCGCCGAGCGTGGAATATCGCCTGAGCCCCTTGGGCAAGAGCTTCCTCGCGCCGCTGAGCGCGCTCGTCGCCTGGACCGAGGAGAACCACGGGGCCATCCGCGAGGCGCGGGAGGAGTTTGGGAAGGCGGCGTAGGGGCGAGCTTTCAGCAGCCGAAAGGCCTGCGTGGGTCCGCGGGTCAAGGCCGCGGATGACGGTGAAATGGTGGCCAGATCGGTGCCGGGCATGGGGCCGCAGCTTCCACGGTGCGCCGGTACTCGCCAGCTTGCCCCGCTGAATGAAATCGCCCACAAGGCGGCGTGACCCAGCCTTCCGCCTTCTCCGACCGCCGCGTCGTTCTCCTCGTCGCGATTTTCTGCTGCTTCCTGTGGGGGAGCGCCGTTCCTGCGCTCAAGCTTGGCTATGGGCTCCTCGCCATCGCGCCGTCGGACACGCCGTCACTGCTGCTGTTTGCGGGCGTGCGCTTCACGCTCGCGGGGGCGCTGCTGCTCGCCTATGCGGCGCTGACAGGGAAGCCGGTCGGGCTGACGCCGCGGACGCTTGGCGAGGTATCCCTGCTCGGGCTCGTTTCCACGGCCGGGCAGTATCTGTTCTACTATGTCGGGCTGGCCCATTCGACCGGGGTGAAGGTGTCGATCACCACGTCGTCCTCGACCTTCTTTTCGGTCATCCTCGCGCACTGGCTCTATGCCAATGACAAGCTGACGGGGCGGCGCCTGCTCGGATGCCTGCTCGGCTTTGCGGGCGTGGTGGTGGTCAATCTCTCCGGCGTGGGCCTCGATTTCGGCTTCACGCTGCTCGGCGAAGGTTTCATCCTCATCGCGGCGCTGCTGTTTTCGGCGGCCGGCATCTACGGCAAGCGCGTCAGCGGGCATCTCGACGTGACGGTGATGACGGGCTGGCAGCTCGGGCTGGGCGGGCTGATGCTGACGCTTGCCGGGCTCGCGACGGGCGGGCACCTCGGTGCCTTCGGGCTCGAGGCCGTGCTGCTGCTCGTTTATCTGGCGGCGCTGTCGGCGGCGGCGTTCGCGCTGTGGGCCATGCTGCTCAAGCACAATCCGGTGGGGTCGGTGGCGATCTTCAACTGCCTGATCCCGGTGTTCGGGGTCACGCTTTCGGGGCTGGTGCTCGGGGAGTCCTTCCTCGAGTGGAAGAACCTTGCCGCGCTGGCGCTGGTCAGCCTCGGGATCTGGCTGGCGACGGCGGTGCGGGGTTCCGTCGGGGGGCGCCCCTCACCCTAGCCCTCTCCCCCCGGGGACGCTATTGCGTCCCCTAGGAGGGGCGAGGGGACGATGGGGGCGCGCTCAGAGCGTAGTTTCTAGCCCTTGGGATAGACGCGCCAGCGTTTGGGGCGGAAGGCGATGCGGGTCTTTTCGCCGGCCGGGTGGTCGAAGGGCAGGTCGATTTCGACGCGGTTCGGATTGCCGCCGACCTCGAGTTCGACGCGGCGCGTGCCGCCGACGCGGCGGGAGGCGGCGACGACGCCGGCGAGCGCGGCGCCTGACCCATCCTCGACCAGCTCGACATCATGCGGGCGGAAAAACAGCACCGCCTCGCCGATCGCGTCGTGCGGCGCCGGCAGGCCGATGGCGCGCCCGCCGACCCAGATCTCGTGGTTCTCGACGGTGACCGGCATCGAGCTCGACTCGCCGATGAAGGAGAAGACGAAGGGCCCGTTGGGCTTGTCGTAGACCTCGTCGGGCGTGCCGACCTGCTCGATCTTGCCCTGGCTCATCACCACCAGACGGTCGGCGAGCTCGAGTGCTTCTTCCTGGTCGTGGGTGACGAAGACCGTGGTGTGGCCGGTGCGATCGTGGATCTCGCGCAGCCACTTGCGCAATTCCTTGCGGACCTGCGCGTCGAGCGCGCCGAAGGGCTCGTCGAGCAGCAGCACGCGCGGCTCGATGGCGAGGGCGCGGGCGAGGGCGACGCGCTGGCGCTGGCCGCCCGAGAGCTGCTGCGGATAGCGCTTTTCGAGACCGGTGAGCTGCACGAGGTCGAGCAGCTCGAGGGCGCGACGGCGGATCTCGGCCTTGGGCGGGCGCGTGGCGCGCGGGCGGACCGAGAGGCCAAACGAGATGTTGTCGAGGACGGTCATGTTCCGGAACAGCGCATAGGCCTGGAACACGAAGCCGACATTGCGCTCCTGGACGGTCTTCGACGATGCGTCCTCGTCGCCGAAGTAGATGCGGCCGGCGGTCGGCATCTCGAGCCCGGCGATGAGGCGCAGCAACGTCGTCTTGCCCGAGCCCGAGGGCCCCAGGAGCGCGATCAGTTCGCCCGAACGGATGTCGAGCGAAACGTCATTCAGCGCCGGATAGTGCGAGAATTCCTTGCGGACGGTGTCGACACGAATATCCAAACTTTGCCCTTTCAGTCTCTTGGTCTGTCGCGCGGCCGAGGTGGAAAAGTCAGCAACTTTTCCTGGCCGCGCTCCTAGTGTCGGCGTGTGCCGGCGAGTTCGTCGCCGAAGCGGAACTCGAGGATGGTCTTGAACACCAGCGTCACCAGCGCCAGCAACGCAAGGAGCGAGGCGACGGCGAACGCGGCGGTGAAGTTGTACTCGTTGTAGAGAATTTCGATGTCGAGCGGCATGGTCGTGGTCTTGCCGCGGATATGGCCCGAGACCACCGACACCGCACCGAACTCGCCCATGGCGCGGGCGTTGCAGAGCAGCACCCCGTAGAGCAGCCCCCACTTGATGTTGGGGAGCGTCACCCGGGCGAAGGTCTGCCAGCCGGTTGCGCCCAGCGAAAGGGCTGCTTCCTCGTCGGTATTGCCCTGGTCCTGCATCAGCGGGATCAGTTCGCGGGCGATGAACGGGAAGGTGACGAAGATTGTCGCCAGCACGATGCCCGGCACCGCGAAGATGATCTCGATATTGTAGGCCTTGAGCAGCGGATGGAGCGCGCTCTGCGCCCCGAACAGCAGCACGTAGACCATGCCCGAAACCACGGGAGAGACCGAGAACGGCAGGTCGATCAGCGTGGTGAGGAAGCTCTTGCCCCAGAACTCGTATTTGGCGACGCACCAGGCGGCGGCGACGCCGAACACCAGGTTGAGTGGCACCGCGATGGCGGCCACCAGCAGCGTCAGGTAGATCGCCTGCTGCGACTGGCGATCGGAGAACGAGGCGAAGTAAGCATCCGCGCCCTTGCGGAACGCCTCGGTGAACACGAGGACCAGCGGCAGCACGAGGACCAGCGCCATGAAGGCGATGGCGATGGCGATCAGCAGCCGCCGGACCCAGGGCCGTTCGGTGGTCGGGCGGGCGTGGTCGGCGGGGGGGATCACCCGCCGGCTGTCATAGACGACTTCTGGCTCAAACATTGCCGAACCTCCGGCGCGCCCAGGCCTGGATCAGGTTGATGACCAGCAGCATGACGAAGGCGATGATCAGCATGATGCCGGCGATGACCGCCGCACCCGCCTGATCGAACTCCTCGAGCTTGATGACGATGAGCACCGGGGCGATCTCCGAGATGTTCGGCAGGTTCCCGGCGATGAAGATCACCGAGCCGTACTCGCCGACGGCGCGCGCGAAGGCGAGCGCGAAGCCGGTGAGCAGCGCCGGGGTGAGGCGCGGCAGGATCACGCTGGTGATGGTCTGCCAGCGGTTGGCGCCGAGCGTCGCGGCGGCCTCTTCCAACTCCTGCTCGAATTCCTCGAGCACCGGCTGCACCGTACGCACGACGAAGGGCAGGCCGATGAAAATCAGCGCGATGACGATGCCGGTCGGCGTGTAGGCGATCTTGAAGTTGAGCGAGAACTCGTTCAGCCCCAGCGGCAGCCAGGTCTGGGCGTGCCACCACTGCCAGAGCGGGCCCTTGTCGGAGAACAGCGAGCCGATCCAGCCCTTGGGGGCATAAAGCGTCGAGAGCGCGATGCCCGCGACCGCCGTCGGCAGGGCGAACGGCAGGTCGACGATGGCATCGAGCAGCCGGCGGCCGGGGAACTTGTAGCGCACCAGCACCCAGGCGACGATGACGCCGAAGAAGACGTTGACCAGCGCCGCGATCAGCGACGAGCCGAAGCTCACCTCAAGCGCCTTGAGGGTGCGCGGCGAGGTGGCGATCCTGATGATCTGCTCTAGCGGCGTGGTCGCCGCCTTGAGGAACAGCCCGGCGATCGGGATCAGGACGATCAGGCTGAGATAGAGGATGGTATAGCCGAACGTCAGCCCGAAGCCCGGGATGACGCTGGGCTTTACAAAGCTCCACCCCGCTTTCGCGGGGTGGGATGGGTTCCGGGAGGCGCCGCGAGGCGCCCCAGCCGCTGCATCACTGCGCAGGGGTGTAGACCTGGTCAAAGATACCCCCGTCCCCGAAGTGCTTGGGCTGTGCCGTCTTCCAGCCGCCGAAAAGCGGATCATCAATAGAGATCAGATCGATCTTTGGGAAGGCTTCGACCAGCGCCTGGTCGGTGACGATCGAGGGGTCGGACGGGCGGTAGTGGTTCTTGGCGGCGATGGTCTGGCCCTCCGGCGAGTAGAGATACTCGAGGTAGGCCTTGGCCAGCTCGGTGGTGCCGTGCGCCGCCGCGTTCTTGGTGACGATCGCCACCGGCGGCTCGGCGAGGATCGAGGACGGCGGATAGACGATGTCGAAATTGTCGGCGCCGAATTCGTCGAGCACGAGGAACGCCTCGTTCTCCCAGGCCAGCAGCACGTCGCCCAGTTCCTTCTGCGCGAAGGTCACGGTGGAGCCGCGAGCACCGGTATCGAGCACCGGCACGTGGGCGAACAGCTGCTTGATGAAATCGGTGTTCTTGGCCTCGTCGCCGCCGAAGGTCTTGTTGGCGTAGGCCCAGGCCGCGAGGTAGTTCCAGCGCGCGCCGCCCGAGGTCTTGGGGTTCGGGGTGATCACCTCGACGCCGTCCTTGACCAGGTCGCCCCAGTCATTGATCGCCTTGGGATTGCCCTTACGGACGAGGAACACGATGGTCGAGGTGTAGGGCGTCGAGTTGTTGGGGAACGCGGAGCGCCAGTTCTCGTCGATCAGGCCCGACTTGGTGACGATGGCGTTGATGTCGCCTTCGAGCGCCAGCGTGACGACGTCGGCGCCGAGGCCGTCGATCACCGCCTGGGCCTGCTTGCCCGAGCCGCCATGGCTCTGCTCGATGGTGACGTTGCCGCCGGTGGTGTCTTTCCAGTGCTTGGCGAAGGCCTCGTTGTACTGCGCATAGAGTTCGCGCGTCGGGTCATACGAGACATTGAGCAGCGTCTGGTCCTGTGCGCGGACGGTCACCGCGCCGCTGAAGGCGAGCGCTACGGCAAGGCCGCCAAGCGCAAGAATTCTGGCCGTTGTCTTCATCATGTCCTCCTGGTGAAGAAACTACCGTAACTCTACCTGTTCAGTCGGCATTCTCAAGGAAGCGCCAAGTCGCCGCCCTTCGCTGTTGCGAAAAACCTTTCTATGAAGAGGGTAGCAGCCGAACCTGCATTGCACAAACCTCAAGTCCGCCCCTGTGGATGAGCATGGCTTTGCTCAGCCGGAAGTCACGGATCGGCGATAACGCGCGGCGGGGGGAGTGGGTTGCGGGGGACGCCGTGCGCTGGGAGGGATCGCCTGGGTCCCGGGGTCGAGCCCGGGGATGACGGTGGTTTGCGTTCGGCATCGTGGCGTGCTGCCTACCCCAGCATCCACTCATGTTCGGGGGCGTTGTAGAATTTCCAGGTCCGTTTCGGGCCGGCCATGACGTTGAGGTAGTAGATGTCGTAGCCGGCGACGGCGGCGACCGGGTGGTAGCCGCGGGGAACGAGGACGACGTCGCCGTCCTCGATCAGCATGGTTTCGTCGAGCGAGCGGTCGTCGGTGTAGACGCGCTGGAAGCCGAAGCCCTGGGGCTTACTGAACCGGTGGTAGTAGGTTTCCTCGAGGAAGCTCTGGCGGGGCAGGTCGTCCTCGTCGTGCCGGTGGGGCGGGTAGCTCGAGGTGTGGCCGCCGGGGGTGATGACCTCGACGACGAGGAGGGAATCGGCGTCCGCGGTCTCGGGCAGGATGTTGGTGGGGTAGCGGGTGTTGGTGCCCTTGCCGCGCGTCAGGCGCTCGGCATCGGCGGGCCCGATCAGGCGGGGCGGGCGGGCGCCGGGCTTGCCGGGGGCGGTGCAGACGGCGACTTCGAGCGGGGTCAGCGCCTCGATGCGCCAGTTCATGCCGGCCGGGACATAGACCGAATGCGGCGGGCCTTCGAACGGGCTCATGCGCTCGCCGGCGAGGAAGGTCAGGCCGTCGACCTCGATCGAGGCGCGGCCCGAGATCAGGACGAGGCAGGCCTCGCGGTCGGAATGCCCGCCCTTCGCTACGTCGCCGGCATTGGGCAGCCGGTGCAGGTCGAACCCGACATAGGTCCAGCCGGCATTCCCGGGCGTGATGTGGTGGACATGCCCGCTCGGAGCCGCGGGCCTAACTCTTAGGTTGGCCATCCTCGTACTTCTTCAGTTCCTTGTCGTAGTTGATGCCGAACGACCACACGGCATAGGCGAGCGCGGCGAGCGTGATCAGGCCCCAGAACTGGTCCCGGTTGTAGAACCACTCCCAGCCGCACCAGATCGCGATCACCCCGATGAGGATGGCCCGCCGGTAGAAGGGCTTGAACCAGGGCAGGGTCAAGAGCCGCGGTTTCTTGTTCTGTTCGTCGGACACGCCGGTTCCCTTTCTAGCGGGTGGGGAAACCCTGCGTCTCCACCGTGTAACCGGCCGCAGTCATCACCCGCATCAGTTCCTTGTAGCCCACCTGGGCCATCCTGAGAGGTGGGTTTTTCCTCGGATCCTGCTCGGCTTCCACTACAAACCAGCCTTCGTAGCCGTAGTCGGCGAACTTCCGGACGATGGCCGCGAAATCGAGGGAGCCGTCACCGGGCACGGTGAAGGCGCCGAGGGCCACGGCATCGAGGAAGCTCTGACGGGTGCGATCGAGCCCATCGACCACGGCGCGGCGGATGTCTTTCACATGCACGTGGCTGATGCGGGCGTGGTGATTGTCGATGGCGCGCAGCACGTCGCCGCCGGCGAAGGCGAGATGCCCGGCATCGAGCAGCAGCGGGATGCCGGGGCCGGAATGGCGCATGAAGGCATCGAGCTCGGGTTCGGTCTCGACCACGGCGGCCATGTGGTGGTGGTAGCTGAGCGGCATGCCTTGCCCGGCGCACCATTCGCCGAACTGGGTGAGCTTTCTGGCGTAGGCCCGCATCTCGTCGTCCGAGAGCTTTGGCTTGGTGGCGAGGGGCCTGGTCCGGTCGCCCTGGATCGAGCGGCCGACCTCGCCATAGACGATGCAGGGGGCATCGACGGCCTTGAACAGCTCGATCATGGGGGCGATGCGGTCCTTGTTGGCCGCAAGGTCCTCGTCGACCAGCGTGCCCGAGAACCAGCCGCCGCAGAGGTTCACGTCGGCGGCCTTGAGGATCGGCAGCATGACATCGGGATCGTCGGGGAAGCGGCGGCCCTTTTCCATGCCGGTGAAGCCGGCCGAGCGGGACTGGCGGAGGCATTCCTCGAGCGACACGTCATCGCTGAGTTCCGGCAGGTCGTCGTTCCACCATGCGATGGGGGACATGCCCAGTTTGGCTTTCAGCATACTCGCTCCAAGATCAGTGCCGCGACCCCTCACCCGTCTCGCGCTACGCGCGATCCACCCTCTCCCCGACGGGGAGAGGAACAGTGGTGGCCACCAGTCTTTCGGTATTCTTCTCCCCGTCGGGGAGAAGGTGGCGCGTAGCGCCGGATGAGGGGATCAGAGCCGCTGGCCCTTCAGCGCTTCTTCGTATTCCTTGCGGGCGGCGTTCACCGAGGGTCGGACGCTTACTTCGGGCACCGCGACGTCCCACCAGTGGCCGCCGGCTTCGGTGGAGATCAGCGGGTCGGTGTCGATCACGAGGACGGTGGTGCGCTCGACCTTTTCGGCTTCGGCGAGGGCGCTTTCGAGTTCGGCGATCGAGGCGGCCTTGCGCACCCAGGCGCCCATCGCGGCGGCGTGTGCGGCGAAGTCGATCTCGGGCAGGGTCTCGTGGACGGCGTCTTTCAGCAGGTTGTTGAAGTTGGCGCCGCCGGTGGCCATCTGCAGCCGGTTGATGCAGCCGAAGCCGCGGTTGTCGAGCACGACGATGGTGAGTTTCTTGCCCAGCATCACCGAGGTGGCGATCTCGGAGTTCATCATCATGTAGCTGCCGTCGCCGAGCATGACGATCACGTCGTCATGGGGCTTGGCGAGTTTCACGCCAAGACCGCCGGCGATCTCGTAGCCCATGGTCGAGTAGCCGTATTCCATGTGGTAGCTGCCCGGCGCGCCGGCCGGCCACAGCTTGTGCAACTCGCCGGGCAGGCCGCCCGAGGCGCAGACCAGCGTTGCGCCCGAACCGCGGGCGCGGGCGACGGCGCCGATGACCTGTGCATCGGAGGGGAGGGCGTTGGTGGGGTCGGTCACGGCCCTGGCCGCCTTCAGCCACTCGGCCTTTGCCGCCTTGGCCGTCGCAACCCAGCTGTCCGCCGTCTTCCAGTCGCCGAGCTTGTGCTCGATTGCCTCGAGCCCGGCCTTCGCATCGGCCACCAGCGGCAATGCCCGGTGCTTGCCCGCATCGAACGGCTGCGCGTTGAGCCCGATGATCTTGACGCCATCGGCTTTGAACAGTGCCCACGAGCCGGTGGTGAAATCCTGCAGCCGCGAGCCGATCGCCAGGACAAGATCGGCCTGTTCGGCGAGCAGGTTGCTCGCCGACGACCCCGTTACCCCCACCGATCCCATGTTCAGCGGATGGTCGTGCGGCAGGCTCGACTTGCCGGCGTTGGTTTCCATCACCGGCACGCCGTGCTTTTCGGCGAAGGCCCGCAGCGTCCCTGCGGCCTCCGAGTAGAGCACGCCGCCGCCGGCGATGATCACCGGCTTTTCCGACGAGACGATCGCCGCCAACGCCTGTTCGAGCTCGTTCGTGTCCGGCTGCGGGCGGCGCGGGGTCCAGATGCGTTCGGCGAAGAAGCTCTCGGGGTAGTCAAAGGCTTCGGCCTGCACGTCCTGGCAGAGGCTGAGGGTCACCGGGCCGCATTCGGCCGGGTCGGTCAGCACCTGCATGGCGCGGTTGAGCGCCGGGATGATCTGCTCGGGGCGGGTGATGCGGTCGAAATAGCGGCTGACCGGACGGAAGACGTCGTTGGCGCTGACCGTGCCGTCCTGAAAACTCTCCACCTGCTGCAGCACCGGGTCGGGCGCACGGTTGGCGAAGACGTCGCCGGGGAGGAGGAGGACGGGCAGGCGGTTGACATGCGCCAGCGCCGCGGCGGTGACCATGTTGGTGGCGCCGGGGCCGATCGAGGAGGTCGCGGCCATGAAGCGGCGGCGGAAGCTGGCCTTGGCGAAGGCGATCGCCGCATGCGCCATGCCCTGCTCGTTATGGGCGCGATAGGTCGGGAGTTCCTCGCGCACCTGATAGAGCGCCTCGCCGAAGCCCGCGACGTTGCCGTGGCCGAAGATGGCGAAGACGCCGCCGAAGATCGGGACTTCGATGCCGTCGATCACGGTCATCTGGCGGGTCATGAACTTCGCCAGCGCCTGCGCCATGGTGAGGCGGATGGTTTTGTCGGTCATTGCGATTCCTCCTCACGCGCTACGGCGCGAACCCCTCATCCGGCGCTACGCGCCACCTTCTCCCCGACGGGGAGAAGAACAGAGCGCCGACTGTGCAGTCGGTATTCCTCTCCCCGTCGGGGAGAGGGTGGACCGGCGAAGCCGGGACGGGTGAGGGGTTTGAGCCGCATCACTCCCCCCAGATTCCGACCAGCGCCGAGAACCTTGCAGCCATGTCGGCGACTGCCTGTTCGTCCGTCATGGTGCCAGCAAACCACGCCTTGGCGGCTTCGCCAAATATGGTGCGGCCGACGGCGAAACCGCGCACCGTGCGGGCGGTTCTGGCGATGGCGAAGCCGCGCGCCAGTTCGTCCTGCGGGGCGTCGAGGCCGAGCAGCACGACGCCGCGGCAGAAGGGGTCGTTGTTCTCGATCGCGGTGTCGACCGCTTCCCAGGCCGCGGTGCTTGGCTGCGACTCCAGCTTCCACCAGTCGGGCTTGAGGCCGGCGGCGTAGAGCTGGCCCAGCGCACGGGCGGTGGTCGTGTCGTCGACCGGGCCGAGCCTGGAGGGGATGATCTCGATGAGGATGTCGCGGCCGACCTTGCGGCAGGCATCGTAGGCGGCGCGGAGTTTTTCGAGCTGCTGGCTGTTGATCTGCTTGGGATCGTCCGGGTGCCAGAAGCAGAGGACCTTGAGGCAGTGGTCGACCGGCCATTCGATCAGCCGGCTGCCGATATCCTGCGAAAACTCGAACTCGAGCGGGATCGAGCCCGGCAGTTCCACCGGCCGCGCGATCCAGAAGTCCTTGGGTGCTTCGAACAGGGCGTCGCGGCCCCATTTGTCGTCGAGCAGCATGCCAAAGCCGGGTCGGCCATTGGCGACCTGTGCGGCGGCCTGCATGGCGAGGACCTTGAAGGCGGGGATGCGGTCGGCCCTGTCGCCGGCGATGTCCTCGATCTGCTTCCGATGATCGATGGCGAAGGCGGTGAGGCGTGGCCAGTGCCGGCGGCGGGTCGTCGCCCAGTGCAGGTGGTTGAGGTCTTCGTCCTTGCGGAGGGCCCTATGCTTGCTGCCGTGTTTCAGGAAATGGTCGAGCTCGGTCCAGCTCGGGTACTCGGGGGCGCAGAGCAGGCGGGAGACGGCGAAGGCGCCGCAGGCATTGGCCCAGGTGGCGCTGGTGGCGTGATCCTCGCCACGCAGCCAGCCGCGGAGGAACCCCGACATGAAGGCGTCGCCGGCGCCGAGCACGTTATAGATCTCGATCGGGAACCCCTGGCCGACGACGCCATGCTCGAGATCGTCGCCGATCACGCCGTCATAGACGACGCAGCCCCTGGCGCCGCGCTTCAGCACGACGGTCGCGCCCGAGACGGCGCGGATGGCCTTGAGGGCAGTGAGCAAGTCGCTCTCGCCGGCGGCGATGAGCACTTCTTCCTCGGTGCCGACGATCAGGTCGCAATCCCTCAGGATCGGCTTGATCTTGCCGGTCACGTAGTCGGATCTGACATAGCGCTCGAAGCCGGCGGCGTGGCCGGCGAGGCCCCAGAGATTGGGGCGGTAGTCGATGTCGAACACCACCTTGCGGCCGGCGGCCCTGGCGATGCGGATGGCCTTGAGTTGGGCCGCCTCGGCATTGGGGGTGGAGAAATGCGTGCCCGTGACGACGATGGCCGCGGCGCTTTCGATGAAGGCGGGATCGATGTCGGCTTCGCTCAGCGCCATGTCGGCGCAATCGGTGCGCACGAAGATCATGGGCGAGACGCCCTCGGCCTCGACGGCGAGGAGCACGAGGGCGGTGAGGCGCTCCGCGTCGATGGCGATGCCGGCGGTCTCGACGCCTTCGCGGCCGAGCTGTTCCTTGATGAAGCCGCCCATCTGCTCGGCGCCGACGCGGGTGATGAGCGCCGATTTCAGCCCCAGGCGGGCGGTGCCGACCGCGATGTTGGTGGGGCAGCCGCCGACGGCCTTGGTGAAGCTGCCGATATCTTCGAGCCGGCTGCCGATCTGCTGGCCGTAGAGGTCCACCGACGAGCGCCCGATGGTGATGACATCGAGCCTGGGCTCCGGCATGATCTCCCCCGCGTGTTTCTACTGGACGGCCTGTTTTGGCCGTTGTATCCCTCGCGCGGATGAAACGTCAATTCCGAAATGCCTGTATTCGGAATGAATGTTCCATAGCTGATGTGGCAGCGACGGCGGGACGCCGTGCATGAGGGGGGCACTCGTGGTCAAATTCGGAATTCTGGGCGCCGGGCGTATCGGCAAGGTGCATGCGAACACGATCGCCAACTCGCCGCGTGCCAGCGTCGCCTATGTCGCTGACGCCATTCCCGACGCCGCAGTATCGCTCGCGAGGAGCGTGGGGGCACAGGTTTCGACGGTTGACGAAATCATCGGCTCCGATGTTGACGCCGTTCTCATCGCGACCCCCACCGATACGCATGCCGACCTGATCGAGAAGGCGGCGCGGGCGGGCAAGGCCATCCTCTGCGAAAAGCCGGTGTCGCTTTCGGTCGAGCGGATCGAGGCGTGCCTGCCGGTGGTGGAGAAGGCGGGCGTGCCGCTGATGATCGGCTTCAACCGCCGGTTCGACCCGAATTTCGCCGCGGTGCAGAAGCGGATCCAGGGTGGGGAGATCGGCGACGTCGAGATCGTGACGATCATCTCGCGCGACCCGGCGCCGCCGCCGGTCAGCTATATCGAGCGCTCGGGCGGGCTCTATCGCGACATGATGATCCACGATTTCGACATGGCGCGCTTCCTCGTGGGCGAGGAGTTCGTGACGGTGCATGCGCTGGGCAGCGCGCTGGTCGACAAGGCGATCGGGACGGCCGGCGATGTCGACACGGCCGCGGTGCAGATGCAGACGGCCTCGGGCAAGATCGCGGTGATCACCAACTCGCGCCGCGCCACGTATGGCTATGACCAGCGGATCGAGGTGCATGGGTCGAAGGGCATGCTGCGCGCGGGGAACGTGCACATGACGACGCTCGAGCGCGCCGACGGCAACGGGTTCACGCAGGACGTGATCCAGAACTTCTTCATCGACCGCTATGTCGCGGCCTATGCGGCCGAGGTGAACAGCTTCATCGACGCGATGGCGAACGGGACGACCCCGACGCCTTCGGGGCAGGATGGGCTGCAAGCTCAGAAGCTGGCCGAGGCGGCGACGAAAAGCTCGCAGACCGGGCAGGTCGTGCGGGTCGGATAGTCCGGAGCGTGGGGCATGGGTCCCCGGGTCAAGCCCGGGGATGACGGAGTGGGGTCGCTTGCTCCGGGCGCTTCACGGCCCAGCGGAAACCCTGTGGGGTTCGTCCGATATCGCTGCTGCCGAAGTATCCCACCGGGTTCCCGCTTTCGCGGGAATGACGGCGGTGGATCGGGCCTGCAACACGGGGCTTGGCTTACGTCCCTCAACTCCCTAGTGTCCGGCCACCATACCAGCCCTGAGTCCCCTGCGATGACCGAGAATTCCTCCGCCCAGTTTGCCGGCAAGATCGCCGTTGTGACCGGAGGCGCCCAGGGGTTGGGCGAGGCGACGGCGCGGCTGCTGGCCGAACGCGGCGCCGCCGGCATCTTGATCACCGACCGGCAGGCGGACAAGGGCGAGGCGGTGGCGCGCTCGCTCACCGAGGCCGGCACGCCGACCATCTTCGTTACGGCCGATCTTGCCGACCCGGCCCAGGTTGCGACCATCATCCCGGCGGCCGACAAGGCGTTCGGCCGGGTCGATGTGCTGGCCAATATCGCCGGGTTGACCGATCGCGGCACGATCCTCGATACGGACATCGCGCTCTACGAGCGGATGTTCGCCATCAATGTACGGGCGCCGTTCTTCCTGATGCAGGACGCGATCAGGGTGATGCAGCGCGAGCGCATCGCCGGGTCGATCGTCAACATCCTCTCGGTCAACGCCTATATCGGCTCGCCCAATCTCGCCGCCTACAGCGCGTCGAAGGGTGCGCTGATGACGCTGACCAAGAACACCGCGAACGCCGTCAACATGATGCGCATCCGCGTCAACGGCATCATCCTCGGCTGGGCCGATACGCCGGGCGAGCACGTGACGCTCAAGACCTTCCACGATGCGGCGGACGACTGGCTGGAGAAGGCCGAGGCCTCGCGGCCGTTCGGGCAGCTGCTGAAGCCAGAGGGCGTGGCGCGGGTCATCGCTTTTCTCGCAGGGCCGGAGTCGGCGCCGATGACGGGGTCGTGCGTCGAGTACGAGCAGACCGTGATCGGGGCGAGTGGTGGTGGAGCGATCGGCTATCCGGTGAAGAAGGGCTGAGGCACCGACCTGGCAGTGATCGCCTTCTCCCCTTGTGGGAGAAGGACGGCCAAAGGCCGTCGCCGCGGGGCGGATGAGGGGTATCTCTCCGCGCACTCCACCGCTCGTCGCTTCGCTCCGATCGCGCAACCCCAGGGTTGCGGGACCCCTCATCCGGCGCTGCGCGCCACCTTCTCCCACAAGGGGAGAAGGTAAGAGGTGGCCTCTACTTCTCGCCTCGTTTTCCCGCCACTGCGACCGTGAGCGTCATGGCGAGCGCCATGGTTGCGGCCATGGAGCGGAAGCCTTCGAAGTCGGCTTCGACGATCTCGAGCCAGGCATCGGCGATCGGCGCGATGGGCGAGAAGATGGAATCGGTGATCGACACGATCCTGGCATGCCGGCTCTTGGCCGCGTGTGCGAGGTTCACCGTCTCGCTGGCATAGGGCGTGAAGCTGATGGCCAGCACCGCGTCGCGCGGCGAGATGAAGCCGATCTGCTCGGCGCCCAGCCCGGCGATGCCGTCGACCAGGAGGTTCCGGATCCCCAGCTTGCCCATGGCGTAGGCCATGTAGCTGGTGATGGGGAAGGAACGGCGGAGGCCGACGAGGTAGATGGTCTCGGCCTTGGCGAGGATGTCGACGGCGCGTTCGAGCGTTGCGGGGTCGAGTTTCAGCCTCAGGTCGGCGACGGAGCGCTCGGCGGCATCGGCGAAGCCCTGGAGCAGGAGGCCGGATTTGCTGGCGCCGCCATGCTCGCGCAGCTGCTTGAGGCGTTCCTCGTAGCTCGGCACGCGGTCGCGCAGGCGGGCGCGGAACACGTCCTGCAGGTCGGAGAAGCCCTGATAGCCAAGGGCCTGGCTGAAGCGGACCAGCGTCGAGGGCTGGACGCCCGAGTGCTGGGCGATGCTGGCAGCGGTGCCGAAGGCGATCTCGTCGGGGTTGTCGAGCGCATAGGTGGCGACCTGCGTCAGCCGGCGCGGCAGGCTTGGCGCCCGGGCGGCGATCAGCGCGCGCAGGGCGGGAAAGTCGCGCGGGGCAGCTTCCGCAACATTGATATCCTGGTCGTCCATACCGGCCCCATACTACGAAGCGCTGGCGCAGACAAAGTCCAACGATTGTCCGAGCGAAGTCCATGAACTTCTGCCGGTCGGTGCGCCTTATCCACCAAAGCCCCAAGTCATTCCCGGGACACTTGACGCTCAACCGTAGAATGGAATAAACATTCTATCAATAGGGAATACGGAACCAATCGTTCCAACCGTGAACGAACTCTGAAGGTCGGGGAGGGCCGGAGGATGTCAGCAGCACCGCTGCTCGAGGCGCGCGGCATATCCAAGTATTTCGGCGCGATCACCGCGTTGCGGGACGTGAACTTCCACGTCATGCCGGGCGAGGTGCTGGGCGTGGTCGGCGACAACGGCGCCGGCAAGTCGACGCTGATGAAGATCCTCTCGGGCCTGTTCACTCCCAGCGAAGGCGAACTCATCTTCAACGGCGCGCCGGTCAAGTTCGGCTCGCCCAAGGACGCGCAGAAGCTCGGCATCGAGATGGTCTACCAGGACTTCGCGCTGGCCGGGAACATGCCGATCTACGAGAACATCTATCTCGGCCGCGAGCCGGGAACGAAGTTCGGGCCGCTGACCATCGTCGACCACAAGCGTGCGCGGCAGATGGCGTCGGACCATCTCGACCGGCTGCATATCCACGTCAAATCGGTGGAGCAGAATACCGAGGACCTCTCGGGCGGGCAGCGCCAGGCCGTGGCCATCGCGCGCGCCACCGCCTTCGACGGCAAGATCGTGATCATGGATGAACCGACGGCCGCGCTGGCGATCAAGGAGGTCGGCAAGGTGCTCGACCTCGTCAGATCGCTGAAGGACCATGGCGTGGCGGTGATCATCATTTCGCACCGGATGGACGACATCTTCTACTGCTGCGACCGGGTGATGGCGCTCTACCAGGGCACCAATTTCGCGGAAGCCGAACTCAACCGGACCTCGCGCAACGAGGTCATCGGCTGGATCATGGGGACCAAGGGGCACACGAGTGGCCTCGCCCATGACAACATGCATTGAGGGAGATGAGCTTGCTTCAGACCTCCCAGTGGCAGAAGGCCCCCTCACCCGGCGCTGGCGCGCCGACCTCTCCCCCGAGGGAGAGGTGGTGGGTGGGCGAGAGCGTGCCGCCTGCACCTCTCTTCCACCGTACCTCGACCCCTCACCCGTCCCGGCTTTGCCGGTCCACCCTCTCCCCGAGGGGGAGAGGAACAGGGGTGATCGCCGATGTTGCGGTGTTCTTCTCCCCGTCGGGGAGAAGGTGGCGCTTAGCGCCGGATGAGGGGACGGGCCATGTCTGACACTCCCGCCGCCAAGCCGGGGTTCGGGATCAGCCGGCCGGTGCTGAGCAAGTTCCTCGAGGGGTACGGCATCATCCTCGTCGTCGTGGTGATGATGCTGGTGCTGGCGCTGATCAAGCCGGAGGTGTTCCTCACGGCGCAGAACCTCACCAACATATTGAAGCAGAACGCGACGCTCGCGCTGCTGGCTCTCGGCATGTACGTGGTGATCGTCACGGCCGGTATCGACCTCAGTGTCGGCTCGGTGATGGCGCTGGGCATGGTGGCGCTCGCCATCGCGTCGAAGGCCGGGGTGCCGTGGCCGCTGGTGCTGCTGATCGGGCCGGCCATCGGGCTCGCGGTGGGCTGGGTCAACGGCGTCGGCCTCACGGTGCTGAAGCTGCCGCATCCGTTCATCATGACGCTGGGCACGCTGAACGTGGCGCGCGGGCTCACCTATCTCATCTCGAACGGCGCGCCGATCTCGGGGCTGCAGCCGGAGGTGCGCTATCTGGGGCAGGCGTACTACGATTTCGGCATCTTCCCGCCGCCGGCCGGATTGCCGGCGAGCCTGATCGTCGTCGCCGTCAGCGCGGTGGTGCTGTGGTTCTTCCTCGAGAAGACCAACATGGGCCGGCACATCTTCGCCATCGGCGGAAATCCGCAGGCGGCGCGGGTGTCGGGCATCAATGTCGATCGGACCCTCGTGGTCGTCTACATGATCTCGGGCTTTTTCGCCGGGCTCTCGGGCCTGCTGCTCGCGGGGCGTACCGACAGCGGCTTTCCCAATGCGGGGCTCGGCATCGAGCTCGATGCGATCGCGGCGGTGATCATCGGCGGGGCGAGCTTCTTCGGCGGGCGCGGCACGGTGATCGGCGTGCTGGCGGGCGTCCTCATCATGGGGATCCTGCGCAACGGGCTCAACATCAACAATGTCAGCGCCTTCTGGCAGCAGATCCTGATCGGGCTCGTCATCATCTTCGCGGTCTATATCGACGTGCTGCGGCGGCGGGCGGCGGTGCGGAGGTGATTTCGGTGGCTACGGAAAGGCCCCCTCAACCGGCGCTGTCGCGCCGGCCTCTCCCCCCGAGGGAGAGGTGACGAGAGAGGGCGACGAACACGCCGTGCGCACCCGTCTCCGGCGGCGCGGCGAAGAGGAACTGGAGACAGGGAGGACCAGGTTATGAAGCATATTCTGATGGCTGGCGTGGCGCTCGTGGCGATGTCCAGCATGATCGGCAGCGCCAATGCCGCCTACGCGCTGGTGATGAAGGGCCCAGGCGCGGGCAACCCGTTCTGGGCGGCGGTGGAGAAGGGCGCCAAGGACAAGGGCGCCGAACTCGGCGTCGACGTGGTGGTCGTGGCGCCGCCGGCCGAGACGGACGTGCAGGCCCAGGTGTCGCAGGTCGAGGACCTGATCGCGCAGAAGGTCGAGGGCATTGCGCTCGCGCCGACCGATCCGGGTGCGCTCGCCCCGGTGGTGGATGCGGCCAAGGCCGCCGGCATTCCGGTGGTGTTCGTCGATACGCTCGGTTCGAACGAAGGCGTGACCTTCATCGGCACCAATAATGAAGTGGGCGCCGCGCTCGCCGCCAAGTACATGTGCGACAACCTGCCGGCCGGCTCGGAAGTGGCGATCCTGCAGGGCGTGATGGCCCACTCGACGGCCCAGTTCCGCGCCAACGGCTCCAAGCAGGGGCTCGAGGCCTGCGGGCTCAAGGTGGTGGCCGAGCAGACGGCCGAGTGGGATCGCGCCAAGGGCCTGTCGGTGACCGAGAACATCCTCGCCGGCAACCCCAACATCAAGGGCATCTTCGGCTCGAACGACAACATGGCGCTGGGCGCCGTGGAGGCACTGAAGGCCGCGGCCAAGAAGGATGTGATGGTGGTCGGGTTCGACGCCAACCCCGACGCCGCGGCGGCAGTGCTCGCCGGCGACATGGCGGCGACGGTGGCGCAGGCCCCGGCCAACATGGGCGGCTTCGGCATCCAGGCGCTGGTCGACCTCAAGGGCGGCAAGACCATCGAACCGGTGATCGACACCGGCACGGTGCTCGTCACCAAGGACAATGCCGAGCAGTACAAGTAAGCTTGCCTCCAGCGAGCAAGGGCGCCCGGGGTTTCGGCTCCGGGCGTTGTCTTGAGGGTGGTGCATGGGGCCCCCTCATCCGGCGCTGCGCGCCACCTTCTCCCCGACGGGGAGAAGAACAAGGCGCCGACTGTGCAGTCGGTGTTCCTCTTCCCGTCGGGGAGAGGGTGGATCGCGCGAAGCGCGAGACGAAGAGAGAGGAAGTCTTCCTAATGAGCACCATCGGCGTCGGGCTTATCGGGACGGGGTATATGGGCAAGTGCCATGCGCTGGCCTGGAATGCGGTGAAGCCGGTGTTCGGGGATGGGCCGCGGCCGGTGCTGAAGCACCTTGCCGAGGTGTCGCCGGAGCTGGCGCATCGGCGCGCCGACGAGTTCGGGTTCGAGAAATGGACGTCGGACTGGCGGGAGCTCATCGCCGACCCGGAGGTCGAGGTGGTGTCGGTGACGACGCCCAATGCGTTCCACGCGGAGATGGCGATCGCGGCGCTCGAGGCGGGCAAGCACGTCTGGTGCGAAAAGCCGATGGCGGTGAAGCTCGAGGATGCCGAACGGATGGCGCTGAAAGCGCTCGAGGCGGGCAAGGTGACGGCGCTCGGCTACAACTACATCCAGAACCCGGTGATCCGGCACATCAAGCGGCTGATCGAGGAGGGGACGATCGGCACCGTGAACCATTTCCGCTTCGAGATGGACGAGGACTTCATGGCCGACCCCGAGGCGCTGTTCTACTGGAAGAGCGAGGCCTCCTCCGGCTATGGCGCGCTCGACGATTTCGGCGTCCATCCGCTGAGCCTCATCCAGTACCTGTTCGGCGGGGTCACGCGGGTGATGGCGCAGCTTTCGATGCCCTATGCCGACCGGCCAAGCCGGGATGGTGGGAGGCGGAAGGTCGAGACGTTCGATATTGCTTCGGTGCTGATCGAGCTCACGAACGGGGCAGCGGGCGTGATGGCGCTCGACCGTTCGGCCTGGGGGCGGAAGGGGCGGATCGCGGTGCAGGTGTTCGGCTCGAAGGGGACGATTGCCTACGACCAGGAGCGGATGAACGAGTTCCAACTCTATACGGCGAGCGACCATGCGGCCGAGCAGGGGTTCCGGACCATACTCACGGCGCCGGTGCATGCGCCCTACGAGCGGTTCATCCCGGCGCCGGGGCATGGGCTGGGGTTCAACGAACTCAAGATCATCGAGTGCCACGAGCTGCTGCGCGCCATCGGCGGGGAGGCGGCGCAGATCGTCGATTTCGAGGCGGGGCTGGAGATCGAGCGGGCGGTGCATGCGATGGCGCGGAGCCATCACGAGGGGGCGTGGGTGCGGGTGTAAGGGGTATCTCTCCGCGCACTCCACCGCTCGTCGCATGGCTCCGATCGTGCAGACGTTCGTCTGCAGACCCCTCATCCGGCCTGTCGGCCACCTTCTCCCACAAGGGGAGAAGGCGCTGACTGCGCGAGTGGAGTCCGGAGCCGCCAGTCACGAGCGGCTCCGGGAGGCCAGGGCGTGCAGCGGCCCGGGCCTCCCTCCCCCTTGAGGGGAGCCAGTCAGGCGGTGGCGAGGGTCGGGGCGGGGCCCTTGCGTTCGACCCAGTAGATATAGGCCGAGGCGAGGACGATCAGCGCGGCGCCGGGCCAGAACCAGGCCGAGGGGACCTGGCCGAGGGCGAACCAGCCGACCAGCCCGCCCAGCAGCACCTTGGTGTCGCCGAAGGGCTGGAGATAGGTGGCGTCGGCCGCCTTGTAGGCGAAGGCGAGCAGGTACTGGGCCGCGCCGGTGAGCGCCCCGAGCAGCAGCAGCAGCCACAGCCCGTCGCCCGTGGGCAGGGCGAAGGGGAAGCCGGTGGCGACGCCGGCCGGCAGCAGCGACGGCACGAGCCAGCCGAAGGCGGTGACGGCGACGAGGATCAGCAGGTGGTTCGGCGTCATCAGGACGAGCAGCGAGATGGTCAGCGTCTCGGGGCTCTCGCCCTTGAGCGCAAGGTAGCGGGTGAGCACGTCCGTCGTCGCCCAGAGCGCGGCAGCAACGATCGGCACGAGGGTCGACCAGCCGAGGCCCTCGGCGCCGAAGCCCGAGACGATGAGCGCGCCGGCGAAGCCGACGAGCGCCGCGCCGATCCGGGCGCTCGAGACGCGTTCGCCGAGGAACAGGGTCGAGCCGACGATGATGAACAGCGGCCCGGTGGCGAGCAGGGTCACCATCTGCCAGATCGGCACGCCCGAGGCGAAGCCGTAGACGAAGACGTGGACGCCGAGCGCCGACACGAAGGCGCGGATCTCATGGGCCAGGGGATGGCTGGTGCGGAGGTTGCCCAGGCCGATGCGGAAGATCAGCGGCAGGCTGAGGAGGCCAGCAATCACATATTGCCAGAAGGCCATGCCGGTGGATGACATGCCGTAGCCGCCATACTCGACGGGAGTGGGCAGCACGGCCTGCAAGGTGTTGGAGCCGGCAAAAGCCAGCGCGGCGGCCAGCATGAATGCGGCGCCGGTGGTGGCAGAGTTGGTAGGCGAGGAAATCTGGCTCATCAATCGATCCTTTCCGTAACCAGTTCCCTCAGGGAGTTACGGGGATCGGCGCTCTTGGGTGGTCGCCCGCTCGAACCGGAAAGTCTCTCGACCTTTCCTGAGCAGGCTCCGCCTGGGATGGCGCCCGGCTCCCTAGTGGGAGCGTGCCCCGAATGGGGCGTGGGCGCCGGCGGATGCCAGCGCGTTGTCCCGTTCTCTTTCATCCGGACTATACCGTCGGCCCCGGAATCGCACCGGATCTGCTGACCCTTCCAGTGAACTGGAAAGCGCTCGCGGGCTTCGGGATTTCTCCCGTTACCGCCGGTGGGGAATTACACCCCGCCCTGAGAACATGCCGGCCGGGTAACCCCGGCCAACGGTGGAGAAATAGTCCGATGCGCGGTTGGGCGCAAGGAGGCACACGGGGGATACTGGGTTGGGGGCCAGGGGCTGAACCCATTCATGGGCACTGATGCTGGGGCTCCCCTCCCCCTTGAGGGGAGGGGTTGGGGGTGGGGGTCCGTCGGTGATCACCGGACCACCCCCTCCCTCAGTCCCTCCCCTCAAGGGGGAGGGAGGCGATGGCTGCATGCGCTGCTACCGCTTCCACTCGTAGCGGACGTCGGGGCGGCGGGCTTCGTTGCCGGAGCCGTCGGTGAACTCGACGGGCGTGAAGCCGTGCTTTTCGTAGAAGGCGCGGGCGGGGGTGTTTTCGGCGAAGCACCAGAGGGTGAGGGTGTCGCTGCGGGACTTGGCGTCGTCGAGCAGCAGCGAGCCGATGCCGGAGCGGCGGGTGTCCGGGTCGAGGTAGAGCTGGTTGATCCAGCCATCCGCCTCGGCCATGAAGCCGAGGAGCTGTCCACCCTGCTCGGCGAGGGTGACGCGGTGGGTGGCGAGCAGGACGTCGCGGACGAAGCCGAGATCCTCTTCGGCGGTGTGGAGCTCGGGGAGGAAGGCGAGGAGGGCGCGCGAGCGGCGGAAGAGGGCGGCGATCGCCTCGGCATCATCGGGCGTGGCGAGGCGGAGCGTGGTCATGCGGGCGCCCGTTTCAGGAGGCGCGGGCCGAAGACGTTGATCAGCAGCCCGACGAAGACGAGGAGGCTGCCGGCGATCTCGATGCCGCTGATGGTCTCGTGCAGGAGCAGCGCGGCGCTGCCCATGCCGGCGATGGGGACCAGCAGCGAGAAGGGGGCGACGAGCCCGGCCGGGTAGCGCGAGAGCAGCATCGACCAGACGCCGTAGCCGAACAGGGTCGAGGCATAGGCGATGAAGAGCAGCGAGCCGCCGCCCTGCCAGGTGAGGTTCTCAGCTGCGGCCGGGATGGCGCCGGGCTCGAAGATCAGCGACAGCGCCAGCATGGGGAGCGGCGGGACGAGCGAGGACCAGACGACGAAGCTCAGCATGTCGACCTTGCCGGCCTTCTTGGTGACGATGTTGCCCACGCCCCAGAAGAAGGCGGCGGCGATGGTGAGCAGCAACGGCAGGAACGCGGCGCCCTCGAGCCGCTCGAGGCCGATGAGGCCGATGCCGAGAAAGGCGATGGCGGCGCCGGCCCATTGCAGCGGGCTCGGGCGTTCGCCGAGGAAGATGACGGCGAGCGCGATGGTGAAGAAGGCCTGGAGCTGCATCACCAGCGAGCTCAGCCCGGCGGGCATGCCGAGGTGGATGGCCATGAACAGCAGGCCGAACTGCGCGACGCCGATGGCGAAGCCATAGCCGACGAGGATGGGGAGCGAGACGGCGGGGCGGCGGATGAAGAACACCGCGGGGATGGCGGCGAGCAGGTAGCGCAACGCCGTCATCAGGAGCGGGGCCACCTCGTCGACACCCCAGCGGATGGCGATGAAGTTGACGCCCCAGACGGTGACGACGAAGAGGGCGAGGATCAGGTCGCGGGGGGACATGGATGTCTCGGGGCGCCGTGGCGAATGGACGATCGTGCCTTGCGCCCCTCATCCGGCGCGGCGCGCCACCTTCTCCCCGACGGGGAGAAGACAAGGGCGCCGGCCGTGCCGCCGGTGTTCCTCCCCCCGTCGGGGAGAGGGTGGACCGGCGCAGCCGGGACGGGTGAGGGGATGCGGCCCAAGGTCCTTCCCTTACGCCGCCTTCTTTTCCACGAGGTTGCGCTCGATGAGGGTTTCGAGGATCTGGACGGTGTTGAGGGCGGCGCCCTTGCGGAGGTTGTCCGAGACCACCCACATGGCGATGCCGTTCTCGACCGTCACGTCCTCGCGGATGCGGGACACGTAGGTGTCGTACTCGCCCACCGCCTCGATCGGGGTGGCGTAGCCGCCGGCTTCGCGCTTGTCGATGACGGAGATGCCGGCGGCCTCGCGCAGGGCGTCACGTGCCTCGTCGGCGGTGATGGAGTTCTCGAACTCGAGGTTGATCGCCTCGGAGTGGCCGACGAAGACGGGCACGCGCACGCAGGTTGCGGTCACCTTGATCTTGGGATCGAGGATCTTCTTGGTCTCGGCGACCATCTTCCACTCTTCCTTCGTGTAGCCATCCTCCATGAACACATCGATGTGCGGGATGACGTTGAAGGCGATCTGCTTGGAGAACTTCCGGGGGGTCGGCGTGTCGTTGACGAAGATGCCCTTGGTCTGGGCCCAGAGCTCGTCGACGCCTTCCTTGCCGGCGCCCGACACCGACTGGTAGGTCGCCACCACCACGCGCTTGATCCTGGCGAGATCGTGCAGCGGCTTCAGCGCCACCACCATCTGGGCGGTCGAGCAGTTGGGGTTGGCGATGATGTTCTTGCGGTCGTTGCGGGCCATGTACGCATCGAGCACGTGGGCGTTCACCTCGGGCACGATCAGCGGCACATCGGCGTGGTAGCGCCAGAAGCTCGAGTTATCGACGACGATGCAGCCGGTGGCGCCGATCTTCTCGCCATACTCCTTGGCGACCGTGGAGCCGGCGCTCATCAGGGCGAAATCGACGTTCGAGAAGTCGAAATTCTCGAGGTTCTGCACCTTGAGGCGCTTGTCGCCGAAGCTGATCTCCTGGCCCTGGCTGCGGGCCGAGGCGAGCGCGATCACCTCGGAAGCGGGAAACTTCCGCTCATCGAGGATGTTGAGCATTTCACGGCCCACATTGCCCGTGGCCCCGATGACAGCGACGCGATAACCCATTTTGAAAAGTCCTCTTTGCCTTCAGTCCCCCGCGCTGGACCAACCGGTCCGCGGCACGCATGGCTCGGGCCGCTCCCCGGCGGGGATGGCCCGGGGACGGCTCAGGGGGTTTTGGTGGTTTTGGTCGCCGCCATGAGCAGCGCGCCGGGGCCCGTGGCCTCCGCGGTCGTCGCTGACATCATCTGGTCCATGCGCATGGCGCACCGATCCCTTTCCAAACGGCGCCGCGTTTCTACGCCAGTTTGGCCAAGAGTCAATCACCTGTAGGAAATTGCCTACGCTACTGAAGGAGTAGCCGCCCGGCGCTGGGCCGGGCGGCCTCGCCCGGTCTCAGTCGGGATTGGAGGTGGTCCGCAGGCCATTGCTCTGCGAGATGGAGGAGGTGTTGTCCTTGCCGACCTGGATCGTGACAGCCGTGTTGCCGCCGCCGCTCTGCTGGGTCTTGGCCTCGTTGCCCTTGCCGACCTGGACGAAGACGTTGGTGTTGCCGTCGCCATTCTGGCGGGTAACGGCCTTGTTGTAGGCGCCAGCCTGCACGCCGTAGTTCTTGTTGTCGTCGCCCTTCTGCACGGTCCTGGAATAGTTGGGGCCGATCTGGATGACTCCGTTGCTGTTGCCGGAGCCGTAGTTTTTCCAGATGTTGGCTGCCGCGGCTTCGCCGACCGTCGCGGCAATCAAACCCGCAGCTGCAATGACGAGGATGTGCTTTCTCATGATCCGTTTCTCCAAATAGGGCAGCGGTTCGAACCTTTCTGCCTGCATTCAGACCATGCCCTGCAATGTTCCCCCGATATGTCGTGACATCTTTCTGGTCGATGGTGGGTGTCTATGGCGACGTATGGTGCATTCGTCAAATCCAACAAGCATCAATACTGTAGCGAGATGGATCGTTCTTGCTCGTGATTGTCCTGTCGCGGCAGGCCGGGTCGTGGGGTGGTGCGGTCGCCCACCCGCACCCGGCCCCGGCAGCTTGTCGCCCTGCGACGGGCGCGATAGGTGATCGGCATGACCCAATATGACATCATCGTCCTCGGCGCCGGCGCGGCGGGACTCATGGCCGCGATCGAGGCCGGCAAGCGCGGGCGCAAGGTGATCGTGCTCGATCACGCCAAGACCGCCGGCGAGAAGATCCGCATCTCGGGCGGCGGGCGCTGCAACTTCACCAATATCAACGCGACGGTGAAGGCGGGACGCGACCGCTTCCTCAGCCAGAACCCGCGGTTCGCACTGTCGGCCCTGGCCCGCTACACGCCGGACAAGTTCATCGCACTGGTCGATGCCTATTCGATCCCGTTCCACGAGAAGACGCTGGGGCAGCTGTTCTGCGACGGCTCGAGCCAGCAGATCATCAACCTGCTGCTGGCGGAACTGCGCAAGGCCGGCGGCACGCTGCGGCTCGAGACGGTGATCGAGGGCGTCACGCATGCCGACGGCGTGTTCACGGTGAATGCTGCCGATGCGTCCTTCACGGGGGCGGCGCTGGTCGTCGCCACCGGGGGCAAGTCGATCCCCAAGATGGGGGCGACGGGGCTGGCCTATCAGCTCGCGACGCAGTTCGGGCTGAAGGTCACCGAGACGCGGCCGGCGCTGGTGCCGCTGACGTTCGAGCCGCGCATTCTCGAGCGGCTGGCGCCGCTGAGCGGCATTGCCGTCGATCCAACGCGGATTTCGGTGCGCAAGAAGAGCTTCGATGAGGCGATGCTCTTCACCCATCGCGGGCTTTCCGGTCCGGCGATCCTTCAGATTTCGAGCTACTGGCGCGAGGGCGACGCGATCGTCATCGACCTGTTCCCCAATGGCGACCTCGGCGACATCCTGCGCGAGGCTCGCAGCGATACGCCCAAGCTGGCGCTCCAGACGGTGCTCTCCAACCACCTCGCCAAGCGCCTCGCCCAGATGCTGGCCGAAGAGATCGGCATCACCACCATGATGGGCGACATGAGCGACAAGAGCTTCCAGAAGATCGAGGATGCGCTGCGCCGCTGGACCATCAAGCCGACCGGCTCGGAGGGCTATCGCACGGCGGAGGTGACGCTGGGTGGCATCGACACGGACGGCCTCGACTCCACCACCATGGCGGCGCGGACCGTCCCCGGGCTCTATTTCGTCGGAGAAGCGGTCGATGTCACCGGGTGGCTGGGCGGCTATAACTTCCAGTGGGCCTGGGCCAGCGGCTGGGCAGCGGGGCAGGCGGCCTAGGGGCTACGGCGCGCGGCCTTCGAGGCGTCGGCGGATTTCGGCGTGGGCGCCGGCGTTGCGCTGGACCATGAGGGCGATGGCGGCCTCGGAGGCCTTTGCCGGGTGGCCGGCGTCGAAGGGCGGCGCAGGATCGTATTCGATCCCGAGCTGGACGGCCTGTGCCACCTCCGCGCCGGCGAGATCGGCAAGGATGCGGAAGCCGAAGTCGATCCCGGCGGTGACGCCGCCGGAGGTGTAGATGCGGCCATCCTGCACCACCCGCCCATGGGCGTGAGTGGCGCCGACCAGCGGCAGCAGGTCGACATAGGCCCAGTGCGTCGCGGCTTTCCGCCCCTGCAGCAGGCCGGCAGCTCCTAGCAGGAACGCGCCCATGCAGACCGAGCACACATAGGTGGCGCCTGCCGCCTGGCGGCGCACGAACTCGACCGTTTCGGGATTGCCGAGGGCTTCCGCAACACCGCCGCCACCCGGAACGCAGATGAGGTCGAGCGGCGGGCAATCCTCGAAGGTGCAGGTGGGGAGGACCGCGAGGCCGCGGTCGCTCATCACCGGCGCCATGGTTCTCGCCGCAACATGGACCCTCGTCTGGGGGAGACGGCTCGGCACCGAGACCGAGGGCGGGGTCCCGAGCCGGCTCAGGACCTCGAAGGGGCCGGCGAAATCGAGCAGGGTGAGCTGCGGGAAGATCACGAAACCGACGTCGAACCCCGGCATGCCGTCCTCCACTGACGCGTGTTTCCATCCCGCCCCTTGCTCAAAGCACGAAGCCGAGGAAGCGTCCGGCGAGCAGGGCCAGCGGCCACAGGGTGATCGATACCAGGGCAAAGACGCGCCTCGGGCCGTTGCGGATCGTGATGAAGGCGATGAAGTTGAGGGCGGCGAGGCCGATCAGGCCCATCTTGGCCCAGAACAGCGGCATGGCCGCATATTCGCTGGCGCGGACGGAAAAGAGCGCGAGGCCGGTGGCGCTGGCGACCACGAAGGCGCCGAGCGCGATGCGGCGGAGAAGCCGGATGAAATGCGGCTCGGGCATCTCGTCGAAGAGGCCGAGCAGCTTGAGGTCCATCAGGATGACGGTGGTGACCAGGGCGCCGATCGCGAGGATGTGGAGGGCGTTGACGACGGGGTAGGCGAAAAAGGAGGTCTTGAGCGCCTGGACGACGCCCAATTGCTCTATCGCCCCCAGCGCCTCCTCCATGTTCAGTCCTGGGGTACGCGCGCCGGGTAGATGTCGTAGTTCTTGCCGCCCGCGGTGATGCGCACCGCCTTCATCCGCGTCTCGTTGGGATCCTTGGAGCGGTTGCCGATGGCGGTCACCTGATCGCCGGGCTTGACCGTCTCTTCGGTGAAGCCGGTCGCCATGGTGGGGCCGGGCGGTGCGAGTTCGACGTGCCAGACGACGCCGTCGACATCGAGGTCGAGCGTGGCGTGCGGGTTGCCGACATAGACCGCCTTGACGGTGCCGGTGAGCTCGGACAGCTCGTCCACGGCCCAGGTCCAGCCGTGGTGCGCCAGCGCAGGCAGCGCGGGCGCCATGGTGGCAAGCGCGATACTCAGGAGCAGTGTGCGAAGCCGCATCGATGCCTCCTCCGGGAGTGACCGGCAGAGACTATGCGCCTTCCGGCGTCCGGCCAACGGAAATCACGAAGGGCTGATCGGAGGCGCGATCCGGGATTGTCATAACATGTATGGCAGTGACGCTGTCCATCCGTTAGGGTCGCCCGTCATTTCAGGGAGGTTTTGCATGACCAAGAAGGTGCGCTGGGGCATTCTGTCGACTGCCAATATCGGGCTCAAGAAGGTCACGCCGGCGATCATGAAGTCGCCGCTGAGCGAAGTGGTGGCGGTGGCTTCGCGCGACCTCGGCAAGGCCGAGGAGTACATCGCCGAGCTCGGGCTCACCGGCAAGGCGAAGGCCCATGGCAGCTACGAGGCGCTGCTCGCCGACCCCAATGTCGATGCGATCTACAATCCGCTGCCCAATCACCTGCACGTGCCGATGACGCTCGCCGCCGCCAAGGCCGGCAAGCACGTGCTGTGCGAAAAGCCGATCGCGCTCAATGCGAAAGAGGCCGAGCAGCTGCGCCAGCTGCCCAAGGACATCGTGTTCTACGAGGCCTTCATGGTGCGCTGGCACCCGCAATGGCAGCGGGCGCGGGAGATCGCGCGGTCGGGCGAGCTGGGCGAGCTGAGGGCGGTGCGCGGCGTCTTCACCTACTACCTCACCGACCCCACGAACGTGCGCAACCAGGCCGATATCGGCGGCGGCGGCATCTATGACATCGGCTGCTATCCGGTCACGGGCTCGCGCTTCCTGTTCGGGGCGGAGCCGCTGCGGGCCGTATCGCTGGTCGACCGCGACCCGGTGCTGAAGACCGACCGGCTCGCTTCGGTGCTGCTCGATTTCGGCGGCGGCAAGCAGGCGAGCTTCGTGTGCTCGACGCAGTCGGTGGGGCACCAGTCGCTCGAGCTGATCGGCACCAAGGGCCGGGTGGAACTGGTCGTCCCGTTCAACGCTCCGGCGGATACGGCGACGGCCATCATCATCGACAACGGCTATTCGCCGGATGGGCACCTGTCGCGCCGCGAGATCATCCCGCCCTGCGACCAGTATACCGAGCAGGCCAATGCGTTCTGCAAGGCGGTGCTCGAGGGCAAGCCGATGGAGTGGGGCGTCGAGGATGCGATCAGTTCGATGAAGGTGCTGGACGCGATCTTTGCCAGCGAGAAGAGCGGGGGGTGGGCGACGGTCTAGGCCGGCACCTTCCACGCAGGCTGGTGGGTGGGGGCGACCCCCTCATCCGCCCTTCGGGCACCTTCTCCCACAAGGGGAGAAGGAGGCCCGACCGAGACTTTGCAGGTGGCTCGTCGCTACCCCTTCACTTCCGGCCCCACCAGCCGCTCGACCAGCAGGCGGATCGCCGGGCCGATGTCGTCGGTGGGGCGGGCCTTGCGCTTGATGCCGTAGGCGGCGTCGAGGACGAGGCAGGCGAGGGCTTCGGGGTCGGCGGCGCCGGCCGTGCCGAGTTCCTCGGCCACCATCCGCTCGATGACATTCTCGGTGGCCCGCACCTCGGGCCGGACGCGTTCGTGCTCGTCATAGAGCTCGTCGGCATGCGGGGAATCGCCGAGGAGGCGCGAGATGGCGCCGTACTTGGCCGCGAGCGCCGCGCCCAGCCGGGCGACGACAGGGCCATCGCCGTGCAGGGCTCTGGCGAAGTTCGCGTGCAGCTCGGTCATGAGCTCGGCAAGGATGGCCTCGAAGACCTCGTTCTTGTCCCGGAAGTACTTGTAGAGCGTGGGCTTGGCGACCCGCGCCTCCTGGGCAATCGCCTCCATCGAGGTGGCGCGCAGGCCCTGGCGCAGGATGAGCCGCCGTGCCCCCGAAAGGATCTGCTGCTCTTTGTCGTTTTCCGCCACGCCGATTTTCCTTCACGAGTCACTTGAACGAACTGAACGATATTCGTACATTTCGTTCAGTTCAATGGAGGTGACCATGTCTGACCGCGTTCTCGTCACTGGCGTATCCGGCTTCCTCGGCGGCCACGTCGCACTCGAACTGCTCCGCAAAGGATACACCGTTCGCGGCTCCGTCCGAAGCCTCGACAAGGCGGACAGGGTGCGGGAGACGCTCGCGGCCCATGGCGCGGACGTTTCGCGGCTCGAGTTCGTGGCGCTCGATCTCCTCAGCGACGAGGGCTGGGAGGCGGCCATGGAGGGCGTGCGCTACGTCCAGCACGTCGCCTCGCCCTTCGTCATCGAGCAGCCCAGGGATCGCAACGAGCTGATCCGACCCGCCGTCGAAGGGGCTCGCCGCGCCGTTACGGCGGCCATGGGGGGCGGCGTCGAGCGGATCGTCCTCACCTCCTCGGTCGCCGCCATCGCCTACGGCCACGAGCGCGAACAGCAGCGGACTTTCACCGAGGCCGACTGGAGCAACCTCGAGAGCCCGCGCATCACGCCCTACCAGGAATCGAAGACCCGGGCCGAGCAGGAAGCCTGGCGCCTCGCCGAAGGGTTCGGGGCGCGCGAGCGGCTCGCGGTGATCAACCCGGGTGCCATCCTCGGGCCGCTGCTGGACGACGATCCCGGCACGTCGGGCCTGATCGCCATTCGCCTCCTCAATGGCTCGATGCCGGGGACGCCCAGGATGTCGTTCTCGGTCATCGACGTGCGCGACGTCGCCGCGGCGCAGGTTGCGGCGATGACCGACCCTGCGGCGGGTGGGCGGCGCTTCATCCTCGCCGATCGCGAGATGACGCTGCAGGAGATGGCCGATGCCATCCAGACCGGGCTGAAGCGCCCCAATGTGCGCACGCCGCGCTTCGAGCTGCCGAACTGGCTGGTCCGGCTCGTCGCCCTGTTCGACCGCCAGATCCGCGACAACACAGCCGAACTCGGCCGCACCCGCCCGGTCAACGGGGATGCCGGCCGGGCGCTCTTGCGCCGCGCCACCATCCCCGGGCCCGAAGCCGTCACGGCCACGGCGGAAAGCCTCTTCGTCCATGGCCTGCTGAAGGCCTGAGGGCGATCGGACGCCCACAAAAAACCTCTAGCCCAAACCGATCGGATCGGCTAACAAGCCCACCGATCGGAGCGGGGCTGTAGCTCAGTTGGGAGAGCGCATCGTTCGCAATGATGAGGTCAGGGGTTCGATTCCCCTCAGCTCCACCATTCCGGTCTGTTCCTGACTTTTCCAGGCGTTGTGGATAGCCCCTTTGGGGGCTTTTCTCGTTTGTCGCCGGCATCGACGAGGAGAGAGTCCGCGGCGGCGGGGGTGGCTTCAGCCACGAATGGCGAGCCGCCGTAGAACCCGAGTTGCGCGGTGGGCGCCTCGCCAAAGCCACGACGCCAGCCGATGCCACCGCTGAATGTCGCAAGACCACCCTGGCCCACCACGAATTGATATGCGCCGCGCAGACCGAGCGCGGCGGCCGGGGCGCACAGGGCCGTCGTCATCAGCATGCGATCTTCATGCGGTGCCACGGTGCGCACCGATGCGGTGTCCGCCGACAACAGATCCGACATGAGCTGCCCCCAGGACCCCGGGGACTCGGGATCACCGACCCCTCATCCCACCGGCAACGCACTACGTCCTGAAGCGCAGGGGTTTTCGTTCTGAAATTTTCTGAAATTCGCATTTCGTGCTTCGCCTGCTAGGGTCGAAATCGATAGATCGTGGCGCGGTTGAGGGGTTGGGGGATCACAGGGGTGACGGCGTTCCGCTTTGCCGGTTTCGAGCTGGATGAACAGCGCGCCGAGCTCCGCGGGCCGGACGGCGCGATGGTCAAGCTCCGCCCCAAGACCTTCGAGATGCTCCGCCTGTTCGCCGCCAATCCCGGACAGGTGCTGAGCAAGCAGGAACTGATGGAGGCGGTCTGGCCGAACGTCCATGTCGGCGAGGATAGCCTGTTCCAGTGCATCCGCGAGATCCGGGCGGCGCTCGGCGACGAGCAGCGGCAGATGATCAGGCTGGCCTCGGGCCGCGGCTACCTGCTTGCGGTCGAGGTGGCGGCGGGATCGGCGGAGCCGGCCGCAGCAGTATCCGAGGGAGCGAGCGCCGAACCGGCGATGCGCCGGAGATGGGGCGGGGCTGGCACCCGCGTGGCGCTGGTCGCCGGCGTGGTGCTGATGGCGGTCGTCGGGCTGGCTGCGGGCTCGACCGGTTTCGTCTTCCAGCGATCGACGCCGACCGTCGCGGTGCTGCCGATCCTCGATGTGAGTTCCGATCCCCTGGGCGGCACGCTGGCGGCGGGAGTGACAGACGAGCTGGTCGATGGGCTTGCGGGGATCGACAACCTGCGCGTCGTCGTGCCCAGGGCGGGCTCCCGGCCGTCCTCGGAGCTCGAGATCCGGGGCGAACTGCATCGCGATGCCGGATCGTGGACGCTCAAGCTGCGCGCCATCCGTACCGGTACAGGCGAAGTCGCGTCGGTCGCCACCGCAACGGTGGATGCCGGCCTCGACGCCGAGCTTCAGGAGGTGCGGCTTGCCGCCGGTGCGGGTGATCCGCTGGCGCGGGACCTGAACGAGCTGCTCGAGGGAGATACCGGCAGCAAGGTCTCGGCGGCGGGGGCGCGTGTCGTCATCGAGCAGGCTTCCGCCTCGATCAGCCAGACATCGCGCGAGCGTTTCGCCGCAGCCGAGACCATGCTCGCAGGGGCGCTCGTCGCCGAGCCCGACAGCGTGGACCTGCAGGTGGCGCTGGCTGCGCTGCGGACCCGCGGCATCCAGATGGTGTGGTACGACGCGGATGGCGCGGCCAGTGCCCGGGATAGCGGGCAGCTGCTGCTGGAGCGGGCGGTCGCTGCCCGGCCGCGCTCGATTGCGGCGCTCGAGGCGCAGTGCCGGTTCCTGTCGGCGACCAACAGCTTCGTCGAGAGCCTCGTCGCCTGCGCGAAGGCGGCCAGCTTCGATCCGTGGAACGGATCGGTGCTCTACCAGATCGGGCTGGCACAGCTGTTCCTCGGCCGCTTCGACGATGCGCTGGCGTCGTTCAGGCTGGCCGATCGCTATGACACTCCGGCGGTGTCCCGGTGGACCTGGATGCTGGGTGCGGGGTGGGCCTGCCTGCTGCTGGGACGCAACGAAGAGGCGGTGGAGTGGATCGAGCGGTCCATCGCCATCACCCCGGCCTCGGGCCGCAGTCACCTGTTGCTTGCCGTAGCGCAGCAGCGCCTTGGCCGCGCGGCAGAGGCACGGGAGGCGTTCGCCCGGGCGATGGCGCTTCGTCCGGGCTCGACGGCGCATAATGTTGCGCCGCCTACGCTGAACACCAGCCCGGCCTATGTCGCGGCGAGCGAGGGCATCCTAGAGACGATGTTCGACCTCGGGCTGCCCGAAGGTTGACCGTCAGCCCTTCCGCGGCCGATCACCACCAGCGCAGATCGGTCCTCTGGCGATGATAGCGGCGGAGATAGTCCTCGCGGGTGGGGACGTCCTTGCCGAGGTTGAGCTTGCCGTTCTTGGTGCAGAAGCCGCCGGAGTCATTGACGCGGCGCTCGCACTGGTCGTCGTCGTTCCTGTCGGAAAGGAGCGACTGGGGTGGGTAGAAGCCGTAGCAGAGCAGGCTGCAATCCATGGCGAAGCTGATGGTGGGCACGGCGTAGATGGAGCCAGCCATCGACGCCGCGATGATCAGGGCGGTCAGTTTGCGCATGGTGTCCTCGCCTTGGGCCGCGCCCGGAACGGCCGGAGCAAGTGAGGCAGGGCTGAGATTACCGCGCGGGAACGTACCGTGCGGTTACCGGGGGCGGGTCCATTCGAGTCCAATTCGGCTCGCGCTTATTGCGTGCTTGAATTTTAGTGTTGCGGAACCGCGCGGCGGCACGGTCCATTGAACCGTGGTGGCGATCCGCCTATTTCCTTGTCCAGCAATAGCAAACGGCCAGTCCATGACCGCTTCCGTCGTCGATGCCCAAGGAGTCAACCTCCATTTGCGGAGTGGTGGGACGCCGCTGCATATCCTCAAGGATGTCGGGCTGAAGCTCGAGGCCGGCGAGGTGGTGGCAATCGTCGGGCCCTCGGGTAGCGGCAAGACCTCGCTGCTGATGGTGCTGTCGGGGCTCGAGCAGGCGACGGACGGAACGATCAATGTGGTCGGCACCGATATCACTGATCTCAACGAGGACCAGCTTGCGGTGTTCCGGCGCGAGGCGCTGGGCATCCTGTTCCAGAATTTTCACCTCATTCCCTCGCTGACCGCGCTCGAGAACGTGGCGCTGACGCTCGAGATCGCCGAGCCGGCGCTTCCCTGGGCGGCGGTGCGCGAGCGGGCGGCAGCGGCGCTGACCGACGTGGGGCTCGGCGAACGGCTCGAGCATCTGCCCAGCGCGCTTTCGGGCGGCGAGCAGCAGCGAGTGGGGCTGGCGCGCGCCATGGTGGGAAATCCCAAACTGCTTCTCGCGGACGAGCCGACCGGCAATCTCGATCAGGAAACCGGGGCGCATGTGATCGAGCTGATGTTCAAGCTGGCGCGCGAGCGCGGCACGGCGATCCTGCTGATCACGCATGACCCGGGGCTGGCGCGGAAGGCCGACCGGCAGCTCAGGATGAACGAAGGACATCTCAGCGAGCAGGTGCCGGCGTGAGCTGGCTGAAGGGCTGGGTTCGCGTCGCGTTGCGCGACCTGCGCGGCGACCTCAAGCGTTTCGCAATCCTCCTCGCCTGCCTCGCGCTCGGGGTGGCGACGATCACGCTCGTCGGCTCGGTGGGCGCGGCGCTGCAATCGGCGCTGCTGCGTGATGCTCGGACGCTGCTGGGCGGGGACCTCGAGGCGACGCTCACCTATCGGGCTGCGAATGCCGAGGAGCGGGCGCTGTTCCAGAGCCTCGGCCAGCTCAGCGAAGTGGTGGAGGTGCAGGGGCGGGCCGACGGCGGGAGCGGGTCGAGTTTTCTCGCCATCAAGGCGGTGGATGCGGGTTATCCGCTGATCGGCACGCTGACGGTCGAGGGGGCGACGGAGCCGCTGCCGGCGCTGCTGGCCGAGCGCGATGGCCGTTTCGGGCTCGTCGCCGACCCGCTGATGTTCGACCGGCTGGGGCTCAAGGTGGGAGACCCGGTGACGGTGGGGGAGGCCGAGTTCACGCTGACGGGTGTGCTGGGGAAGCTCCCCGACCAGGTGACGACGGGCATCCAGTTCGGGTTGCCGGTGCTGATCTCGGTCGAGGCGCTGAACGGCACCGGCATCCTCGCGCCGGGGGTGCTCGCGACCTATCGCTACAAGGTGCTGCTCAACCCCGGCACGGATTTCGAGACGGCGAAGGCGGCGATCGAGACCCGGTTCCCGACGGTGGGCTGGAAGGTGAATGCGCCGCGCGACGCGACGGCTGATCTTGCACGCTTCTTCGACATCTTCGCGCGCTTCCTCACCATCGTGGGCCTCTCCTCGCTGCTCGTCGGCGGGGTGGGCGTCTCCAATGCCATCTCGGCCTATGTGACCGAGCGGCAGCGCTCGATCGCGACGATGAAGGCGCTGGGGGCGACGGGACCGCGCATCCTGTTCCACTTCCTCACCCAGGTGATGCTGCTGACGGTGGCGGGAATCGCGGTGGGGCTCATCATCGGCACGCTGCTCAGCATGGCGATCCTGCCCATCCTGGGCGGGCTGCTGTCGGTCAACCTGCCGCCGGTGGTCGATATCGGCACGCTTTGGACGGCGGCCGGGTTCGGGGCGCTGGTCGGCTTCGCCTTCGGCTACCTGCCGCTGGTGCGGGCCGAGAAGCTGAAGCCGGCGCTGCTGTTCCGCTCGGCGGGGTCGGCGGTGGAGGGGGGGCTGGGCTGGAGCGACCTTGCGAGGCCGAGCCTGTGGCTGCCGCTCGGGCTGGCGGCGCTCGGCATCTACCTGCTCGCCGCCCTGACCACGGGGCGGCCGCTGCTGGTGCTGTGGTATGCGGTGGCGGTGATCCTCGCCTTTCTCGTGCTGCGCGGGGCAGGGTGGCTGCTGCAGCGGGGGCTGAAGCTGATCCCGCCGGCGCCGAATGCGGCGCTGCGCAATGCCGTGAAGGCGATCTACCGGCCGGGGGCGCCGGCGCCGGTGGTGATCCTGTCGCTGGGGCTGGGGCTGGCGCTGCTGCTGCTGATCGCGCTGATCGATGCGAACCTGAGGCACCAGCTCAACCGGGAATCGATCCCGAATGCGCCGAGCTTCGTGTTCATGGACCTGTTCGATGACGAGGTGGAGGCGCTCAAGGACTTCACCGTCAACGACAAGCAGGTCGAGAATTTCGCGTCGCTGCCCATGGTCACCGGGGCGATCGAATCCATCAACGGCGTGCCGGTGGCGGAGCTGGGGCGCAAGCCGCCTTCCGAGTTCGCCTTCGTCCTCGAGGGCGAGATTCCGCTCACCGCGTCCGAAGGCTTGCCCGATCAGTCGGAGATCACCGAGGGGAGCTGGTGGCCGCCGAACTTCATCGGTCCGCCGGAGGTGTCGGTGTTCGAGCGGCTCAAGGGGCCGTTGGGATTGAAGCTCGGGGACGAGATTACCTTCCGTATCTTCGGAGAGCCGGTGACGGTGAAGATCGGCAGCTTCCGCGACTATGCCTGGCGGTCGGGCAGCGTGAATTTCGGCTTCGTGCTCTCGCCCAATGCGCTTGCGGACTTCCCGTTGAGCTACCTGGGTTTGCTCAAGGCCTCGCCGGGGCATGAGCGCGAGGTGCAGCAGCGGCTGGTGGCGGATTTCCCGGACTTGCTGTTCCTGCCGGTGGGCGAGGCGCTCGAGACGTTCGCGGCACTGCTCGCCAATGTCACGACGGCAGTGGAGGTGATCGGCGGGCTGGCGGTGGTGAGCGGGGTGCTGGTGCTGGCTGGCGCGATGGCAGCGGGGCGCAAGCAGCGCGAGGCCGATGCGGTGGTGACGAAGGTGCTGGGCGCGACGCGCGGCGACGTGATCCGGGCTTTCCTCGTCGAGTATGGCGTACTGGGGCTGCTCGCCGCGGTGCTGGCGGCGATCCTGGGGCTCGTCGGGACATGGGCCTTCGTCGAGTATGTGCTCGAGATCGACTTCTGGGCCGATCTGTGGCTCATCGTCTGGGTCGCGGCTGGAACGATCGTACTGGCGGTGGTGGTCGGCATGCTGACGACATGGTCGGCGCTGTCGATCAGGCCGTCGCGGTTCCTGAGGGAGGAGTAGGCGATGCGTGCACTGATCGTGGCCCTTGCCCTTGCCGCAACGCCGGTGCTGGCGCAGGACGCCGAGATCGAGGAAATCCGGCGCGCCTGGGATGCGTGCACGGGCCTCATCGACCAGAGCCCGAACGAATGGACCGGCTGGCGGCGGAATTTCGACGGCGGCTATGCCGACCACTTCGAGTTCCACGAGGCGACGGACGGATCGGGCGTGCTGGTCCAGACCTGGCTCATCGACGCCATCGCGACGCAGAAGGACACGTCCTGTTTCCGCAAGGATGGGACGCTCGCCTTCCTCTATTCGGAGATGACCTCGCCCAACATGGCGCAGGGGGCCGACGGGCCGGCGATCACCCGCGAGGGGCGGCTCTATTTCTCGCCCGACGGGCGGCTGGTGCGGGTGATGAAGCGGATCACCGAGGCGGGCAAGGAAGTCGCCCCGATCGACAACGACCGCTACCAGATGGCGCGCGGCTGCGAGCTGACGGCGCCGCACGCGACGATGGACGATGTGCGCTCGCACATGATCTCGGAGCTTGGCGACATCGAGGGGACGCGCGGGGAGTTCAAGCGGCAGGGGCTGGATTGGTGCGGGCTGTAGGGGTTCAGGCGGACGATCCGGTCCTGCTGCTCCACCCTCATCCGGCCTTCGGCCACCTTCTCCCATCAAGGGAGAAGGCCTGACTGAGAAATCCATGATTGGGCCACTGCCTCCCTCCCCTCAAGGGGGAGGGGAGCTATTCCGGGCTATTCCGGTTGGCCGCCGACCTTGGTGACGGCGGCGGAGCCGGCGGTGATGGCGCGTTCGAGGCAGGTCTCCAAGCCGGCGCCCGAGAGTTCGGCGGAGATGAAGGCGGCGGCGAAGGCGTCGCCGGCGCCGGTGGTGTCGACGACGTCGACCACGGGTGCGGGAAGCTGCAGGCGGACGCCGCTCGCGTCGCCTACCGCCGCGCCCTTCGCGCCGAGCTTGACGACGACGCGGCCGAAGTTCGGGCCGAGGAGGCGCATCTGGGCGTCGAGGTCGGGGGTGCCTGAGAGGGCCTGGGCTTCGTCCTCGTTGGCGAAGAGCGTGGTGAAACCCCTGGTCCACTCGAGGAACTGGCCGGCGCCGACTTCCTCGACGAAGCCGACCGAGGCGGCGTCGACGGCGACGAGGATGCCGCGCGAGCGGGCTTCCTCGGCCATCCAGCGGGCGGCGTGGCGCGGCTGATCGGCAAACAGCGAATAGCCCGAGACGACGAGGTAGCGGGTGTCGTCGAGCAGCCAGACCGGCATGTCGGAATGCGACAGGAGGAGGTTCGCGCCGCGATCGGTGAGGAAGCTGCGCTCGCCATCGGGATCGACGATGGTGACGAGGATGCCCGAGGGCCGCGCCGGGTCGGCGACGAGGATCGGGTCGACATGGAAGCCGCGGAGATAGGCCTCGAGATGCGGCTTGTCGCGCGCACCGACGCGGGCGACGAAGCTGACATTGGTGCCCATCGAGCCGAACCAGACGGCCTGGTTGGCGCCAGAGCCGCCGGGGCGCTGGGTGATCGAGGCGCGCCGGTCGGAGCCGCGTACCAGCGGCCCCTCGGGGATGACGATGACGTCGGTCATCACGTCGCCGATGACGATGACCCGGCCGGCGGTCTGGTTCATTTGCCGCGCTTGCTCAGGGCAACGGCGATCTGGGCGGCGACGCGGGCGTTGTTCTCGACAAGCGCGATGTTGGCGACGAGGCTCTTGCCGTCGGTCAACTCGAAGATGCGCTTCAAAAGGAACGGCGTGAGGTCCTTGCGGCTCACGCCTTCTGCCTCGGCGCCCTTGATGGCCTGGTCGATACGGGCCTCGATCATGTCGCGGTCGAGCGCGTGGCTGGCGGGGATCGGGTTGGCGACGAGGACGCCGCCGAGACCGAGCTCGAACTGGAGGGCGATCACCTTGGCCGCGGCTTCGCCATCGTCGACGCGGTGATCGACCTTGCCGCCGCTCTCGCGGGCCCAGAAGGCGGGGAAGGCGTCGGTGCCGAAGCCGAGCACGGGGACGCCCTTGCTCTCGAGCACTTCGAGGGTCTTGGGGATATCGAGGATGGACTTGGCGCCGGCGCAGACCACGGCGACCTGGGTGCGGCCGAGTTCGTCGAGATCGGCGGAGATGTCGAAGGTCGACTCGGCGCCGCGGTGCACGCCGCCGATGCCGCCCGTGGCGAAGACGCGGATGCCGGCCGCTTCGGCGCCCATCATGGTGGTGGCGACGGTGGTGCCGGCGATCTCGCCCGAGGCGAGGAGGGCGGCGACGTCGCGGCGCGAGGCCTTGGCAGCCTTGCCGCCGGTGCGGGCGAGGCGCTCGAGGTCGTCGGCGGTGACGCCGATCTTGAACTTGCCGTCCATGATGGCGACCGTGGCGGGGACCGCGCCGTTGTCGGCGATCACCTTCTCGACGTTCTCAGCCATCTCGAGGTTCTGCGGATAGGGCATGCCGTGGGTAATGATGGTGGATTCAAGCGCCACCACGGGACGGCCGGAATCGAGGGCCTCGCGCACGGCAGGCGAGATGGAAAGATGGTTGCGAAGGCTCACGTGCGGCCCCTGTTGTTGTGCTGCCTGCTCCCTTGGACCGAAACCGGGGCGAATTCAACTGGATGGGGTCGAGGGGCGGCGTGGAGGGGGTGCGGCGCGACTACTGGTCGCGCTCCGGCCGCATGGCAACAAAAGCGGCATGGACGCTGCCCCAAACCCCTTGCCCCACAGGGGATTTGCTACTAGGAATCGCGCGGCTGAAGGCGCAGGACGCGAGGGGGAACTTCACTGCTTAAGGTCATTGTTGATCCGGAACCTCCGCCGGATCGATGGGCGCCCGGCTCCGGGCACAAGATGAACCTTTCCTCTCCCGGCGCGGATCTCGCGCTGCTTGGCCTGCCCTCCCTCATATCCGCGCGCCGTCGTACAACGCGCCCAGCTCCCACTCATCGCCTTTGGTCCCACTGGACTTCCGTCAACCGACGCAGCTAGCGCCGGAACCATCAACCATGCGCCGTCGGCCACCCTCGGCACTCGCACAAGGAAACACGACTATGATGAAGCCCCTGATGATCGCCCTGGGAGCGCTGGCCATTGCCGCGCCCGCCCTGGCCCAGGAAGAGCCGGTGCTGAACGTCTACAACTGGTCGGACTACATCGCCGAGGACACCATCGCCAACTTCACGGCGGAAACCGGCATCCAGGTGAACTACGACGTCTACGACAACAACGAGATCGTCGACGCCAAGCTGCTGGCCGGCAACTCGGGCTATGACATCGTGGTGCCCTCGGGCAACTTCCTCGAGCGCCAGATCAAGGCCGGCCTCATCCTGCCGCTCGACAAGTCCAAGCTGACCAACCTGGGTAATCTCGACCCGTCCGTGATGGCGACCGCCGCCGGCCAGGACCCGGACAACGCCCATGGCGTGCCCTACATGATCAACACGATCGGGTTGGGCTACAACGTCGCCAAGGTGAAGGAAGCGCTGGGCGCCGACGCTCCGATCGACAGCTGGGACCTGCTGTTCAAGCCGGAAGTGGTCGAGAAGCTCGCCTCCTGCGGCGTGACCGTGCTCGACAGCCCGACCGAAGTGGTGGGCATTGCGCTCCACTATCTCGGGCTCGATCCGAACTCGGAGAAGGAAGAGGACCTGGCCAAGGCGGAAGCGCTGCTGAACTCGATCAAGCCGCACATCCGCTATTTCCATTCCTCGCAGTACATCGATGACCTCGGCAACGGCGAAGTCTGCCTGTCGCTGGGTTATTCGGGCGACGTGTTCATCGCTGCCGATGCCGCGGCCCAGGCCGGGCAGGGCGTCGAGGTGCAGTACCTGATCCCCAAGGAAGGTGCGGCGACGCTGTTCGACTTCCTCGCCATCCCGGTCGATGCTCCGCATCCGGACAACGCCCACAAGTTCATCAACTACATCCTCAAGCCCGAGGTGGTGGCGGCGATCACGAACTACGTCTACTACGCCAATCCGAACCTGCCTTCGCTCGAGTTCGTGAACGAGGAAGTGAAGTCCAACCCGGGCATCTACCCGCCGGCCGAGACCGTCGCCAAGGCATTCGTGATGAAGGCGCACTCGCCTGAATTCGAAGAGGTCTTGACCCGGACCTGGACCCGCATCAAAACCGGTCTGTAATCTCCTTCAGGGGGCGGCCCGTTCCGCCCCCTCAGCCTTTTCAGGTGCAGCATGGCCAAGAAGCCTCAGCTCGCCATCGATACGCGCCCCTGGCGCGATCCGGCGTCCAAGCCTTTTGTGCGGATCCGCAACGTCACCAAGAAATTCGGTGACGTTCAGGCCGTGTCCGACGTGTCGCTCGACATCTACCGCTCGGAGCTGTTCTGCCTGCTGGGCGGCTCGGGCTCGGGCAAGTCGACCCTGCTCCGCATGCTCGCCGGCTTCGAGAACCCGACGTCCGGCACCATCGAGATCGATGGCCAGGACATGACGGAGGTTCCGCCGTACAACCGGCCCGTCAACATGATGTTCCAGTCCTACGCGCTGTTCCCGCATATGAACGTGGAGCAGAACATCGCCTATGGCCTGAAGCGCGACGGCATGGGCCGCGGCGAGATCGCCGACCGCGTTGCCGAGCTGCTGTCGCTGGTGAAGCTGCAGGACTACGGCCGGCGCCGGCCGCACCAGCTGTCGGGCGGCCAGCGCCAGCGCGTGGCGCTCGCCCGCTCGCTCGCCAAGCGCCCCAAGCTGCTGCTGCTCGACGAACCGCTCGGCGCGCTCGACAAGAAGCTGCGCGAGGAAACCCAGTTCGAGCTGGTGAAGATCCAGGAATCGCTCGGCGTCACTTTCATCGTGGTCACCCACGACCAGGAAGAGGCGATGACGCTCGCCACCCGCATCGGGGTGATGAACCAGGGCGAGATCGCCATGATCGGCGAGCCCACCGATATCTACGAATATCCCAACTCCCGCTTCGTCGCCGGCTTCATCGGCTCGGTGAACATGGTCGAGGGCATCGTCACCGAGGACGAACCGGACCATGTGCGCATCCGCTCGGCGGAACTGGGCTCGGACATCTATGTCGGCCACGGCGTCGACTGCGCACCGGACCAGATCCTGTGGTGGGCGATCCGGCCCGAGAAGATGCACCTGAGCCGCGAGAAGCCAGAGGAACTCAACGGCGCCAACGTCACCAAGGGCGTGGTCGAGGAGATCGGCTACCTGGGCGACATGAGCGTTTACCAGGTGGTGCTCGAGAGCGGCAAACGCATCCGCGTCAGCCAGACCAACTCGGTGCGCGGCAAGCCGGATGCGATCACCTGGGAAGAAGAGGTCTATGTCACCTGGGGTGACAATGCCGGATCGGTGCTGACGGTATGACCCTCACCGGTAACCAGCTGCCGCCGCCGCGTCGCCTCCGCCCCTGGAGTGGGCTGGAGCGCCGCCTGCGCGATGTCGGGATCTCCGGCCGCACGCTGGTGATCGCGGCGCCGGCAATCTGGCTGACCGTATTTTTCCTCGTGCCGCTGCTGGTGGTGTTCGGCATCTCGCTCGCCACCAAGCAGTTCGGCCGCCCGCCTTACTCGCCGCTGCTCAAGACCGAGGACGGCACGGTGCAGCTGACGCTGCACCTCTCGAACTACGTCAAGCTGTTCACCGATCCGCTTTATGTGGCGGCCTATCTGAGTTCGATCCGCATCTCGCTGATCTCGACGGTAATCACGCTCTTTATCGGCTACCCCATGGCCTATGCCATCGCGCGGGCGCCGGAGACGTGGCGCAACGTGCTCCTGATGCTGGTGATCCTGCCGTTCTGGACCTCGTTCCTGCTGCGGGTCTACGCGCTCAGCGGCTTCATGCGCGGCAATGGCGTGATCAACCAGGTGCTGGGCGTGTTCGGCATCCAGCCGCTGGTGATGATGCAGACCGATTTCGCCGTCTATGTCGGCATCGTCTACACCTACCTGCCGTTCATGATCCTGCCGCTCTACACGACGCTGGTGAAGCTCGACACGTCGCTGCTCGAGGCTTCGGCCGATCTCGGCTCGCGCCCCTGGCAGACGTTCCTCTCGGTCACGCTGCCGCTGTCGCTGCCGGGCATCATCGCCGGCTCCATGCTGGTGTTCATCCCGGCGATCGGCGAGTTCGTGATCCCGTCGCTCCTGGGCGGACCGGAGACGCTGATGATCGGCCGTGTGCTGTGGGACGAATTCTTCACGGCCACCAACTGGCCGCGTGCCGCCGCTGTCGCCGTCGCCATGCTGGTGGTGGTCGTCATCCCCATCCTGCTGCTGCAGAAGGCGCAGGATGCCGTGGTCGAAAAGGAAAAGTAGATGCGGCGCGGCTGGTTCCTTCCCATCGCGGCAACGCTCGGCTTCGCCTTCCTCTACCTGCCGATCATCTCGCTGGTGGTGTTCTCGTTCAACGAGAGCAAGCTGGTGACGGTGTGGTCCGGCTTTTCGACCAAGTGGTACGTCGAGCTGTTCAAAGACAAGCAGATGCTGAACGCGGCCTGGCTCAGCCTCAGGATCGCGTTCTTCTCGGCGAGCTTCGCGCTGGTGCTGGGCACGCTGTGCGCCGTGGCGCTGGTGCGCTTCAAGCGCTTCCGCGGCCGCACGGTGCTGGCCGGCGCCGTCTCGGCGCCGCTGGTGATGCCGGACGTGATCACCGGCCTTGCGCTGCTCTTGCTGTTCGTCGCGATGGAATCGACGCTGGGCTGGCCCGCCGGCCGCGGCATCACCACGATCATCATCGCGCACACGACCTTCTGCATGGCCTATGTGACGGTGGTGGTGCAGTCGCGCCTCTCCGACCTCGACCTCAGCCTCGAGGAAGCGGCGATGGACCTGGGCGCCACGCCGGCGCGCGTGTTCTTCGACATCACGCTGCCGATCATCGCGCCGGCACTGGTCTCGGGGTGGCTGCTCGCCTTCACCCTGTCGCTCGATGACCTCGTGATCGCGAGCTTCGTATCCGGCCCCGGCTCGTCGACGCTGCCCATGGTGATCTTCTCGAAGATCCGCCTCGGGGTGTCGCCGGACGTGAACGCGCTGGCCACGATCATCATCGGCGTCGTGGCGCTGGGCGTGGTGATCGCGACCGTGATCGGGTTCCGCTCGCGGCGCGAGCGGCGGAAGACCGCCTAGAGCATTGACCGCTTCGCCGAAACGGCGGAGCGCGCTCTAGACGTCCGGGCGGTAGAAGTCGCCGTCGCTGTTCATCACCCACAGCTCGCCGGTCGAGATGTCGAACCAGGCGCCGTGGACGGCGAGCTTGCCCTCTTCCTCGAGCTTGCGGACGTAGGGGAAGGTCCTGAGGTTGGCGATCGAGTTGCGGATCGAGAAGCGTTCGAGCGTGGTCTGACGCTCCTTGTCGGTCAGCAGCGTGTATTTCGACACGGCCTCCGACACCGGGGCGAGCATGCTCATCCACTTGCCGATGAAATCGCCCTGGGCGAGTGGGGCGCCGGCGGGGTTCAGCGCGGCGCGGATGCCGCCGCAGCGGCCATGGCCCATGACGACGATGTTCGAGACCTTGAGCCCGTTCACCGCGAACTCGATGCCGGCCGAGGTGCCGTGCTGGCCGCCGTCGGGCTGGAAGGTCGGCACGAGGTTGGCGACGTTGCGCAGGACGAACAGTTCGCCCGGGCCGGCGTTGAAGATCGTCTCTGGTGCGGCACGACTGTCGCAGCAGGCGATGATCATAGTGGTGGGGGACTGTCCGTTGTCCGCCAATTCCCGGTAACGGCCCTGTTGGGGGTCGTAGCGGTCGGACATGAACGACTTGTAGCCGTCGAGCAAAAATGCTGGAAACCGATCCATACCGAAGCGATTAGCGGTAAGTGGACTAAATTTCAATCGCCCGGGCAAACCGGGCTGGGGGTTAGGGATATTGCATGTTGATCTATCGTTTCCTGTCGGGAGAGGACGACTCGAGCTTTTGCCACAAGATTACCAAGGCGTTGAGTGAGGGCTGGGAGCTGCACGGCTCTTCCAGTTATGCGTATGACGCAATGACCAAAAAAATGCGCTGCGGGCAGGCCGTGACCAAGGTCGTGTCCGACCAGCCCTACGATCCGGACAGGAAGCTCGTCGACTACGTGTAGGCATGAGTCGCCGGCCAGCAGCCGGCACAATCGGTCGCAAGCAGGGGCTGCGGATGGGGAGGAGATCCACCCGCGGCCCGTTAACGAAAACTGAACGGCAGGTTCAAGGCCGGTTCCGGCGAGCCCCGATACAAGACCTCAACAACGCGCAGAGATTGCGCCACGATTGAGGTTCCGAAATGCAGATCAAACTGATTGTCGCCGCCGCCGGACTCGCTGCCGTCGCGCTCCCGCTCGCGGTTTTCGCCAGCCAGCCGCCCGCCAGCCTGGGCAAGCTCAAGCCGTCGTTGCAGACGGCGCAGGTTCTTTCGCTGCTGGTGCTCGACCCCTACGAGAATACCGAACTGGCCGTGCGGCTGCCGACGCGCCACACCGTGCTCGAAGTGGACAGCGACCCGTTCGCGCGGTGAGGCCTGTGCGTCCTCTCGCTCCGCCGACGCGGAGCGGCTGGATTGCCGGGACGAGCCCGGCAATGAGGGGCTGACTGGGCAGGCAGGGCTGTCCGAGCTCCGCACTAAATGATTCCCCTCAGCCGCACGTGCTGGAGCAGCATGATGGTCTTGGCGTCGGCGATCTCGCCGGTGCCGATCATGGCGAGCGCGTCGTCGATGCCGAATTCCAGCACCTCGATGTCCTCGCCCTCGTCGGCGAGGCCGCCGCCGGCCGACTTCCGGGTGGTGCTGTCGTACTCGGCGATGAAGAGGGAGAGCTTTTCGGTGACCGAGCCGGGGCTCATGTAGGCGGACATCACCAGTTCGACGTCGTGGACGTGGTAGCCCGATTCTTCCTCGGCCTCCTTGCGCGCCGTGGTGATCGGGTCGTCGCCGTCGAGCTTGCCGGCCACGGCTTCGATCAGCCAGCCCCGGTCGCCGCTCGTGCCCGGGGCGCCATGGACGTAGACCGGAAAGCGGAACTGGCGGGTGAGGACGACGGTGCGGTGCTCGCGGTTATAGAGCAGCACGGCGGCGCCATCGCCGCGATCGTAGGTTTCGCGCACCTGGCGCTGCCACTCGCCGCTGGAGCGGCGGAGTTCGATCGTGGTCTTCTTGACCACGCCCCAGTTGTCGGAGAGCAACTCCTCGCCGACGATCCGCACTCTCTCTGTCACATCATCCCCCGATCTGGAACCTGCAGCGATGACAGGCGTTGCTGAACCCAATGTGAATGTCGGCTTCACGGCAGGGCCAACAAGCCGGCGCTAAACACAACGTCAAGCAGCGGACCCCACGGTGACCTCCATGGGGCGCCCGCAAGGGACGAAAGACATGGATCGACTCGCCGCAGGCATCGTCATTGCAGCCACCCCCATGGCAACCAATGGCAGCTTCGTACGGGAGGTCCAAGGGAACGAGAGCCCAGTGCTCCCACCCACGCTTTCGTCCTCCACATCGGTGGCGTCCGGCAACCGCAGCGAGCGAGTGCTCAGCCTTGTGCTCGCACTCGAGGCGCTGCGGGCCGCGCCGGGGGTCCTGGCTCGTTTGCCCGAGCCGGCCGGCCGCTGACAGGCATGGGCCGAAGGGCGAATGCTCGGCATAAGCAGAGCCTTTGACCTCCGGGCAAACCGCCGCTAGAAGTCTCGAACCATTCCAAACTGGAACGCCCGCCATTCCTCCCTCAGGCCGGGCGAGGCGCGAGACGAGTATGGCTCCTTCTTCACGGCCGCTTTCGCCACATCTGTCGATCTATGGCTTCACCCTCACCATGACCATGTCGATCGTGCACCGCGCGACCGGCATCGCGCTCTATGGCGGCACGCTGCTGCTGGTGCTGTGGCTGGTGGCGGCGGCGACGGGCGGCGGCTTCTTCAACTTCGTCACCTGGCTGTTCGGCACCTGGTTCGGCCAGCTCGTGCTGTTCGGCTACACCTGGGTGCTGTTCCACCACATGCTTGGCGGCGTGCGCCACTTCGTGTGGGACATGGCCAAGGCCATGGACCCGGTCGGCCGCGAGCTCGCGGTGCGCATCCAGCTGGGTGCCTCGATCCTGTTGACGCTCATCGTCTGGGCAATCTTCGTGTGGTTCAAATGAGCAGCGACAAGCCGACCCGGGCGCAGATCCAGGCGCCCTCGACCCACTACGGCAATGGCAAGGCCGCGACCCGGCACTTCATCACGCAGCGCCTCACGGGTGCGTTCAACATCCTGTTCGCGCTGTTCATGGTCTGGTTCGTGGTGAGCCTCGCCGGCAAGGCGCCGGCCGAGATGATCGAACTCGCCCGCAACCCGTTCGTCGCAATCGGCCTCGTGCTGCTCGTCGTCAACGTGTCGGTCCACATGCGCAACGGCATGCGCGACACGATCGAGGACTATTTCGACAAGGGCGCACACAGCTGGGCGATGGTCGCCAACAACCTGTTCACCGGTTTCTTCTTCGTGGTGGCGCTGGGCGCCATCGCCAAGCTCGTCTTCTGGGGTTAGCCGCATGGCCGCTTACGAGATCATCGACCACGAATTCGACGTGGTCATCGTCGGCGCCGGCGGCGCGGGCCTGCGTGCAACGCTGGGCATGGCGGAGCAGGGGCTCAACACCGCCTGCATCACCAAGGTGTTCCCGACCCGCTCGCATACCGTGGCGGCGCAGGGCGGCATCGCGGCCTCGCTGAGCAACATGGGGCCCGACAACTGGCAGTGGCACATGTACGACACCGTGAAGGGGTCGGACTGGCTGGGCGACAACGACGCCATGGAATACCTGGCGCGTGAGGCGCCGGCGGCGATCTACGAGCTCGAGCACTACGGCGTGCCGTTCTCGCGCACCGAGAAGGGCACCATCTACCAGCGCCCGTTCGGCGGGCATATGACGGAATTCGGCGACGGCCCGCCGGTGCAGCGCACCTGCGCGGCGGCGGACCGGACCGGGCACGCGATCCTCCACACGCTCTACGGCCAGTCGCTGCGCAACAATGCGCAGTTCTTCATCGAGTATTTTGCGCTCGACCTGATCATGGGCGCCGACGGCTCGTGCCAGGGCGTGATGGCGTGGAAGCTCGACGACGGCACGCTCCACCGCTTCCGCGCCAAGCTCGTGGTGCTGGCGACGGGCGGCTATGGCCGGGCCTATTTCTCGGCGACCTCGGCGCATACCTGCACCGGCGACGGCAACGGCATGGTGGCGCGGGCCGGGCTGCCGCTGCAGGACATGGAGTTCGTGCAGTTCCACCCCACCGGCATCTACGGCGCGGGGTGCCTGATCACCGAGGGGGCGCGCGGCGAGGGCGGCTATCTCGTCAATTCCGAGGGCGAGCGTTTCATGGAGCGCTATGCGCCCAACGCCAAGGATCTCGCGTCGCGCGACGTGGTTTCGCGCTGCATGACCATCGAGATCCGCGAAGGGCGGGGGGTGGGCAAGAACAAGGACCACATCTACCTGCACCTCGACCATCTGGATCCCAAGGTGCTGCACGAGCGGCTGCCGGGCATTTCGGAGAGCGCCAAGATCTTCGCTGGCGTCGACCTGACGCGCGAGCCGATCCCGGTGCTGCCGACGGTGCACTACAACATGGGAGGCATCCCCGCGAACTATCACGGCGAGGTGCTGAACCCGACCGCCGATGATCCGGATCGCGTGGTGCCGGGGCTGATGGCGGTGGGCGAGGCGGCCTGCGCCTCGGTGCACGGCGCCAACCGGCTGGGCTCGAACTCGCTGACCGACCTCGTCGTGTTCGGCAGGGCAGCGGCCCTCCGCGCCGCGAAGACCGTCGACAAGGCCGCCATGGTGCCGGCGGCGATCGCGTCGGAGGACGAGCGCATCCTCGCCCGGTTCGATCGGCTGCGGAACGCCAAGGGCGGCTCGCCGACGGCCGAGGTGCGCGAGAAGATGCAGAAGATCATGCAGGAAGACGCCGCTGTGTTCCGCGATTCGAAGTCGCTCGCGTCGGGCGTCGAGCGAATCGGCAAGCTCTGGGGCGCGCTCCACGACATCAAGGTCACCGACCGTTCGATGATCTGGAATTCCGATCTCGTCGAGACGCTCGAGCTCGAGAACCTGATGGCCTGCGCCGCGACCACGGTGGTCTCGGCCGAAGCCCGGCACGAAAGCCGCGGCGCCCATGCGCACGAGGACTTCCCGAACCGCGACGACGTCGAGTGGCGGAAGCACACGCTGAGCTGGATCGACACCAAGTCGGGCAAGGTGACGCTGGGCTATCGGCCGGTGCATGTCGACCCACTGACGCCGGAGAGCGAGGGCGGGATCTCGCTGAAGAAGATCGCGCCGAAGGCGAGAGTGTATTGATGGAACTGGTGTCGTCTGACAACGCTAGGTTCGCCGAAGAAGTAAGGCGAGCGGTGGAAGGCGACTTCGGAGCGAAGCGCACTAGGTGGGCAGATTCGAGTGCCAGCGAAATTGTCGTAGATGATACCTATCGGATCGTCTGCGTCGATCATGAGCAGTACTTCGGACATTTCGTTCAGCTGCGAACAGAAAACCAGAACCTTGTAGAGTTCAATCTGGGGAAAGGGCGTCGCTCGTCCGTCGGTGTGGAATGCGGCAAGCACTATCTGCTTCGCTCACCCGAGCAGCTGGCGATTGGACCGCGCCCGACCTTTGCAGTCGTTCAGGCTGGCGCCCGTGAGTGGTACGTCGTTGGAGAGATCGGCGAAGGCCTTGGTGTCCGCATGATGGAGTTCTACCTCGCGGCCGAGCCCACCGCTTCGTCGGATGACGTCAGTTGGGAAGGGGCGGGTGATCACGGTCGAAGCGCCAATGGGTATAGGTCTGGTTGCATCGTCCTTCCCAAGCACCATCCCGTTTCTCTTCGCGCGCAGGAGTGGCTCAAATCCGAAGGGTTCGAGCCTGTCAGCAGGACCGGATGGCGCCCCGACTACTACGTCGAGAGAGACGGCAAGACTTATGTGGTGGAGGTCAAACCTGAAGCCAGTCTGCAGTCAGCGGCACTCGCGATTGGTCAGCTTGCAATCTATGCAGACCGGCTCAAAGCCGATGGACGCATAGCGATCTTCCCGGAGGAAGTCAGGGGTGGGCCGTTCGCAAACCTCGCTGCAATCGATGCCGCGATTATGGTGGTTTATGTCTAGTGAGCCTGGCTATTCCGGCACGCCGCTCCCTCAGAAGCTCGGCATGAAGGATGGGCAGCGGGTGCTGTTTCTTGGGTTGCCGGATGAGCTCGGAGAACTTAAGGCCGCGCGCGATTTCGTCGAGGTGCGTGACGCGCAGTGGGATACGTGGCGCGGCAGCAAGGGTTGGGACTTCGTGCATGGGTTCACCGCTTCGCGCGGGGTGCTCGAGGGCAATGCGCGGCCGCTGATGGAGGCGATTACCCGGGATGGGGTGATCTGGATCTCGTGGCCGAAGAAGGCGAGCAAGGTGCCGACCGACATCACGGAAGATGTGATCCGGGAGGTGGTGCTGCCGATCGGGTTGGTCGATATCAAGGTGGCCGCGGTCAGCGACGTGTGGTCGGGTTTGAAACTGATGATCCGCAAGGAGTTGCGGTGAGAAACGGGGCAGGAATGAAGACGTTCGTGGTGGCGCTTGCAGCGCTGGGGCTGATGGTTGGCGGTGCGCAGGCGGCTGCGCCGAGCGCCGAGCAGAAGGCCGATTTCTACAAGACCTGCTATGGCATTGCTGAGGACGAGGCGCTCTGCACCTGCAAGGCGGATGCGGCGATGACGCTGATCGACGGCGAGTTCATGGCGATGGTGATCGCCTCGATGAAGGGCAAGTCGCCGCCGGCCGACCAATATTCGGCGTACAATACCTACGTCGCCAAATCGAACCAGATCTGCAAGCCGAACTACTGAGGCCGAACGTGTCGAACCTGTTGCCCAAGACCGCCGGACTGATCGCTGGGGCCCTCGCAACGCTGTTGCTGGGCGCCTGCGGGCTGTCGCCTGAGGCGCAGCAGGTGGCCGATGCCTGTGCGAAGATCCCGCGGACCACGGTCGAGAGCTGCCAGTGCTACGCCAAGGAGCTGCAGAGCAGGCTCAAGCCGGAACTGATGCGGCTCGCGGCCTATGCGCAGACGGACCCGGCAAAGCTTCTCGATCCGGCCGTCATCGGCAATGTGAGTGCCAATGACGTGATCACGGTCACCCAGACGTCTGCCACGGCCCTGCAGACGTGCAAGATTGTATCCTAGGACTTTGAGCCATGGCTGAACTTACGCTCCCCAAGAACTCGCGGATCATGCCGGGCAAGACCTGGCCGAAGCCCGCAGGCGCGACGCGGCTCACCGAGTTCCGCATCTACCGGTACGATCCGGATAGCGGCGAAAACCCGCGGCTCGACACCTATTTCGTCGATCGCGACGATTGCGGTCCGATGGTTCTCGATGCGCTCCTGTGGATCAAGAACAAGGTCGATCCGACGCTGACGCTGCGCCGCTCGTGCCGCGAGGGCATATGCGGGTCGTGCTCGATGAATATCGGGGGCGCCAATACGCTTGCCTGCACCAAGGGCATGGACGACTTCTCGGGCCATATCAGCGTCTATCCGCTGCCGCACATGCCGGTGATCAAGGACCTCGTGCCGGATCTCACGACCTTCTACGACCAGCACCGCTCGATCCAGCCTTGGCTGAAGACGACGACCACGACGCCGGAGAAGGAATGGCTGCAGTCGCGCGACGACCGCGCCAAGCTCGACGGCCTCTACGAATGTATCCTCTGCGCCTGCTGCTCGACCTCGTGCCCGAGCTACTGGTGGAACGGCGAGAAGTATCTCGGCCCGGCCGTGCTGCTGCAGGCCTATCGCTGGCTGATCGACAGCCGTGACCAGGCGACCGAGGAGCGGCTCGACGATCTCGAGGATCCGTTCAAGCTCTATCGCTGCCACACGATCATGAACTGCGCCAAGGTCTGCCCCAAGGGCCTGAACCCGGCCAAGGCAATCGCCGAGATCAAGCAGATGATGGTCACGCGGGAGTTTGCGTAAGCTGTACGAGACAGTCGCCGAGATCGAGGATCCGTCTGTTGCCCGCGTGCTGATCGCGGCGCTGAAGGCCCATGGGTTCCACCCCAAGCAGGGCGGGGAGGACGGCTTGCCGGGGCTCGCGGGGGTGTATGGCCCCAAGGGCATCCCGATCGAGCTGCCCGAGGATGAGGCGGCGGACGGCAGGGTGCTGGCCGAGGCGCTGCTCAAGGAAATGCTGCAGCGGTAGTCTCCCGGTGGCACTGGCCGCGTGATGGCAGGGATGACAGCCGATGTTGGGGTGACCGAGGGGGCGGCACCAGGCGCTCGCCCGTCTGGGGATGGCCGCTTTGCGGCCCATAACTCCGCCACATTGCTATCCCCTAAGGAAAGCTGGGCTTTGGCGGTTGACGGCTCCGGCGTCGAGGCTGTATCGCCGGTCATATATCCTTAACCATTGGCGGAGCAGGGCCGATGATGATGTCGAAGCGTGCGGGCTTTTCCGTAGCTATGGTCACCGGGGCGGCGTTGCTGCTCTCGGGGTGCGCCTCGAGCGGCGTGACCACCAGCAGCATCGCCAGCACCGAGACCATCACGCCGATCCAGAATACGCCGGTGGCGAGTTCCGACCTCAATGCGCTGCCGGGCACGCAGGTGCAGCCGGCTTCGCTCGGGCAGCCGGCGCCGCTTGTGCCGGGCCAGCCGCAAGCGCCCGGCACGATCGGTACGCCCGTTCATGCAGCGAGCGCCGACAGCCTCTCCCTTGGCGGCGGGGTGGGTGCGCCGACGATGCCGGGGCGCGACCTGTCCACCGGACTTTCGGTCGAAAAGCTGCTCGGCGGCTGGACCGTCGTTTCCGGTCAGGACCAGTGCAAGCTCAACCTGACGCAGACGGCCAAATCCGGCACGTCGCGCTATCGCGCCTCGACGCCGGGCTGCGCGCTCACGGGGCTGAACGTCGTCGCCTCGTGGCAGCTGGTGGGCAACCAGGTCCAGCTGTTCGACGAGAACGGCGATATCGTCGCTTCGCTCATCCTCTCCGCCGGCCAGTTCATCGGCACCCTGGCGGGCGGCCAGGGCATCTCAATGGTCGGCTAATTTGCCGAGCCAGCGGAAGGGGCCCGCAGGCACACCCATCACCGACAGACTGAATGCGCTGGTCGAGGCCGGCGCACTCGCGGCTGATCCGCTCCAGCTGCGGGCGGCGGCGTCGCTCGACCGGGTGGCGAACGAGCTGGGCGAGCAGAGCGCGCCGCGCGGGTTCTTCTCGTCGTTCTTCGGCGGACCCGAGCCGGTGCGCGGCGTCTACATGGTCGGGCAGGTGGGGCGTGGCAAGACCATGCTGATGGACCTGTTCTTCTCGCTCGCGCCTACGAGCAAGAAGCGGCGGGTGCACTTCCACGAGTTCATGGACGAGATGCATTCGGCGATCGCCGATTTCCGCAAGTCGCGGAAGGGGCGAGGCGAGGATGCCGATCCGGTGGCGGCGGTGACCAAGCCGCTGCTCGAGGACCTGCGGCTGCTCTGCCTCGACGAGTTCCAGGTGCAGGACATCACCAATGCGATGCTGCTGGGGCGGCTGTTCGACCGGCTGTTCCAGGGCGGGGTGACGATCGTCGCGACGTCCAACACCCGGCCGGACAACCTCTACGAGCACGGGCTCAACCGGCAACTGGTGCTGCCCTTCATCGCCGAGCTGAAGCAGCATACCGAGGTGGTCGAGCTCGACGGGCCGACGGATTACCGGCGCCTGAAGTTCGAGGGCGAGGCGGTCTATCACTTCGGCACCGGGCCCGAGGTGGATCGGGCGATGGACCGGTTGTGGCTGAAGCTCACCGGCGGCGAGGCGGGGGAGCCCGAGGAGCTGGTGTCGCTGGGGCGCACGATCCATGTGCCACACGCGGCGATGGGGGCAGCGCGGTTCGAGTTCGCGGACCTCTGCGAGAAGCCGCTCGGGGCGCGCGACTATGTGCGGATCAGCCATGCCTACGAGGCGCTGATGATCGACCATGTGCCGCAGTTCAACCGGCTCAGGACCGACGCGAGCAAGCGCTTCATCCTGCTCGTCGACACGCTCTACGACCGCGGCGTGAAGCTCGCGGCGAGCTTTGCGGTGCCCCTCGACGAGCTCGGGCAGGACGACAAGACGAAGGCGGAATTCGCCCGCTGCGTGTCACGTCTGGTTGAGATGCAGTCGGCGGACTACCTCGCGGCCCCGCACCGGGGCGAGTGAAGCCGCAAAAGTGCCCGGGAAGCAGGCGCTTCGGGAGGGCATGGTAATTGCGAGGTAGATCGTACGGCTGACTTGCCCCCGTCACCCTCTAGGGTTAATAGGGGCGCGCAATTTCCAGCATAAGCAAAACGGGGTTCGGTGGATGGCGCGCAAGAAGATCGCTCTGATCGGTGCGGGGCAGATTGGTGGCACTCTGGCTCTGCTGGCCGCGACCAAGGAACTGGGCGATGTGATCCTGTTCGACGTGGTCGACGGCGTTCCGCAGGGCAAGGCGCTCGATCTCAGCCAGTCCGGCCCGGTGGAAGGCTTCAACGCCTCGCTCAAGGGCACCTCCGAGTACAAGGACATCCAGGGCGCCGATGTGGTGATCGTCACCGCCGGCGTGCCGCGCAAGCCCGGCATGAGCCGTGACGACCTGCTCGAGATCAACCTCAAGGTGATGGAGCAGGTGGGCGCGGGCATCGCCAAGTACGCGCCGGAAGCCTTCGTCATCTGCATCACCAACCCGCTCGACGCGATGGTGTGGGCGCTGCAGAAGTTCTCGGGCCTGCCCGCCAACCGCGTGATCGGCATGGCCGGCGTGCTCGACTCGGCGCGCTTCCGCTACTTCATCGCCGAGGAGCTGAAGGTTTCGGTCGAGGACGTCACCGCGTTCGTGCTCGGTGGCCACGGCGACACCATGGTGCCGCTCCCCCGCTACTCGACGGTCGCCGGCATTCCGCTGCCCGACCTCGTCAAGATGGGCTGGCTGTCGAAGGAAAAGCTCGAGCAGATCATCCAGCGCACCCGCGACGGTGGCGCCGAGATCGTGGGCCTGCTGAAGACCGGCTCGGCCTTCTACGCCCCGGCCGCTTCGGCGATCGAGATGGCCGAGAGCTATCTCAAGGACAAGAAGCGGATCCTTCCCTGCGCCGCCTTCCTCAAGGGAGAATACGGCGTCAAGGGCACCTATGTAGGTGTGCCGGTGCTGATCGGGGCCGGTGGCGCCGAGAAGATCGTCGAGATCTCGCTGTCGAGCTCCGAGCAGAAGGCGTTCGACAAGTCGGTGGCTGCGGTCAACGGCCTCGTCGATGCCTGCAAGAAGATCGCGCCGAAGCTGGCGTAAGGGAGAGCAGCCTTAACCGGAGGCGTTCCGAGTAGCCCGGAGCGTCGCCGATACAGAGCGTGCCTCACCATCGCCGACACCGTTCCCGCCGCCGGCGTGGATCAGCCCGGTGGGTGGGACAGGTTCCTCAGAACGCAAGTCAGTAGGACACAATGAACATCCACGAACACCAGGCCAAGGCCCTGCTCGCAACCTATGGCCTGCCCGTGGCCAAGGGCGTCGCGATTTTCAAGCCCGAGGAAGCGGAGGCCGCCGCGGCCCAGCTGCCCGGCCCGCTCTATGTGGTCAAGAGCCAGATCCATGCCGGCGGGCGCGGCAAGGGCAAGTTCAAGGAACTGGGTCCTGACGCCAAGGGCGGCGTGCGCCTTGCCAAGTCGGTCGCCGACGTCGTGACCAACGCCAGGGAAATGCTGGGCAATACGCTCGTCACCAAGCAGACCGGCCCGGCCGGCAAGCAGGTGAACCGGCTCTATATCGAAGACGGCGCCGACATCGCCCGTGAGCTCTACTGCTCGCTGCTGGTCGATCGCAGCGTCGGCCGCGTGGCTTTCGTGGTTTCGACCGAGGGCGGCATGGACATCGAGGCGGTGGCCGAGCACACGCCGGAAAAGATCGTCACCGTGGCGATCGATCCCGAGACGGGCGTCACCACGGACGATGTCGAAAAGCTCGCCGATGCGCTCGAGCTCGAAGGCCCGGCCCGCACCGATGCCGGCCTCGTGTTCCCGGCGCTCTACCGCGCCTTCGTCGAGAAGGACATGTCCCTGCTCGAAGTGAACCCGCTGATCGTCATGGAGAACGGGCACCTGCGCGTGCTCGACGCCAAGGTGAGCTTCGACAACAATGCCGGCTTCCGGCACGAAGAGCTGAAGCCGCTGCGTGACCTCTCCGAAGAGGACGCCAAGGAAATCGAGGCGTCGAAGTTCGACCTCGCCTATGTGGCGCTCGACGGCAATATCGGCTGCATGGTCAACGGCGCCGGCCTCGCCATGGCGACGATGGACATCATCAAGCTCTACGGCGCCGAGCCCGCCAACTTCCTCGACGTCGGTGGCGGCGCATCGAAGGAGAAGGTTACGGCGGCGTTCAAGATCATCACCGCCGATCCGGCGGTGAAGGGCATCCTGGTCAACATCTTCGGCGGCATCATGCGCTGCGACATCATCGCGGAAGGCGTGATCGCGGCGGTGAAGGAAGTGGGCCTCAAGGTGCCGCTGGTGGTGCGCCTCGAAGGCACCAACGTCAAGGAAGGCAAGGCCATCCTCAATTCGTCCGGCCTCGACGTGATCTCTGCCGACGACCTCGACGACGCGGCGCAGAAGATCGTCGCCGCCGTGAAGACCCGCTGAGCCAGGAAGAAGCAATGTCGATCCTCGTCAACAAAGACACGCGCGTTCTGGTGCAGGGGCTGACCGGCAAGACCGGGACGTTCCATACCGAGCAGGCGCTCGCCTACTACGGCACCAAGATGGTTGGTGGCGTGAACCCCAAGAAGGCCGGCGAAATCTGGACTTCGGGTCTCGACGCTTCGGCGACGCTGCCGGTGTTCGCTTCGGTTGCCGAAGGCAAGGAGCGCACGGGCGCGACGGCCTCGGTGGTCTATGTGCCGCCTCCGGGTGCCGCCGACGCCATCATCGAGGCGATCGACGCCGAGATCCCGCTGATCGTCTGCATCACCGAGGGCATTCCGGTGCTCGACATGGTGCGCGTGAAGGCGAGGCTCGAGAAGTCGAAGTCGCGGCTGCTCGGACCCAACTGCCCGGGCGTCCTGACGCCGGAAGAGTGCAAGATCGGCATCATGCCGGGCTCGATCTTCTCCAAGGGCTCGGTGGGCATTGTTTCGCGCTCGGGCACGCTTACCTATGAGGCAGTGTTCCAGACCACCAATGCCGGGCTCGGCCAGACCACTGCGGTCGGCATCGGTGGCGACCCCGTCAAGGGCACGGAGTTCATCGACGTGCTCGAGATGTTCCTCAAGGACGATGCCACCAAGTCGATCATCATGATCGGCGAGATCGGCGGTTCCGCCGAGGAAGACGCCGCGCAGTTCCTCATCGACGAGGCCAAGCGCGGCCGCAAGAAGCCGATGGCCGGCTTCATTGCCGGCCGTACGGCTCCGGCGGGCCGCACGATGGGCCATGCCGGTGCGGTGATCTCGGGCGGCAAGGGCGGCGCCGAGGACAAGATCGCGGCGATGGAACGTGCGGGCATAAAGGTGTCGCAGTCGCCTGCAAGGATTGGTCAAACGCTTGCGGAAGTTCTAAAAGGCTGACGCAAAGGCGAGACGAAATGACGGGGCGCGGGAGGGAAAGACCCGCGCCTTAACGTCAAACAAAGGACTTCACGGGCATCTAGGCCCGTGCGCGCAGGGCCCGGTCGAGCATTCCCGGGCATTTGATAAGGATGGCGGGGTCAACGCCCCGCGACGGACATGACCCGACAAGAAAAGAACGAACAGTTCTTGCTCTCTTCCTTCCTCTATGGCGGCAACGCCGATTACATCGAAGGGCTGTACGCCCGCTACAAGCAGGATCCGAATTCGATCGACCCGACATGGGCCTCGTATTTCGGTCGCCTGGAAGACGCCCCCCAGGACATCGACAGGAATGCCGAAGGCCCGAGCTGGGCCCGCAGCGACTGGCCGCGATCCGCCGATGGCGAGCTGGTCTCGGCCTTCGACGGCAACTGGGGCGATATCCAGGTCAAGGTGCAGAAGGCCGTGGCCGACAAGGCCAAGGCCGAGAAGGCACCAGCGCCGAGTGCGATCGACGTGCTGCAGGCGACGCGCGACTCGATCCACGCCATCATGATGATCCGCGCCTATCGCATGCGCGGACACCTGCATGCCGATCTCGATCCGCTCAAGATGCGCGACGAGGACCCGGCGCCCGAGCTCGATCCCAGGACCTATGGGTTCACCGAGGCCGACTACGGCCGCAAGATCTTCATCGACAACTATCTGGGTCTCGAATACGCGACGATCCCCCAGATGCTGGAGATCCTGAAGCGCACCTACTGCTCGACGGTCGGCGTCGAGTTCATGCACATCTCCGATCCCGAGGCCAAGCAGTGGATTCAGGAGCGCATGGAGGGGCCGGACAAGGAGATCAAGTTCACGCCCGAGGGCAAGAAGGCGATCCTCAACAAGCTGGTCGAGGCCGAGGGCTTCGAGAAGTTCATCGACGTCAAGTACACCGGCACCAAGCGCTTCGGCCTTGACGGCGGCGAGGCGCTGATCCCGGCGCTCGAGCAGATCGTCAAGCGCGGCGGCGCGCTGGGCGTCAAGGATATCGTGCTCGGCATGGCCCACCGCGGCCGCCTGAACGTCTTGACGCAGTTCCTGTCCAAGCCGCACCGCGCCCTGTTCCACGAGTTCAAGGGCGGCGCCTTCTACCCCGAGGAAGTCGAGGGTTCGGGCGACGTGAAGTACCACCTCGGTGCTTCGTCGGACCGCGAGTTCGACGGCAACACGGTGCACCTGAGCCTCACGGCCAACCCCAGCCACCTCGAGATCGTCGATCCGGTGGTGCTGGGCAAGGCGCGCGCCAAGCAGGACCAGCGCTCGGCCGTCGACGGCCATTTCCTCATGGATACGCGCCAGACCGATCGCTCGGTCGTGCTGCCGCTGCTCATCCATGGCGACGCCGCGTTCGCCGGCCAGGGCGTGGTAGCCGAGTGCCTGGGCCTGTCGGGCCTCAAGGGGCACCGCACGGGCGGTTCGATCCACTTCGTGATCAACAACCAGATCGGCTTCACCACGGCGCCGATGTACTCGCGCTCGTCGCCGTACCCGACCGACGTCGCCAAGATGATCGAGGCGCCGGTCTTCCACGTGAACGGCGACGATCCGGAAGCGGTGGTCTACGTCACCAAGGTGGCGGTCGAGTACCGCCAGCGCTTCGGCAAGCCCGTCGTCATCGACATGTTCTGCTACCGCCGCTTCGGCCATAACGAAGGCGACGAGCCGAGCTTCACCCAGCCGCTGATGTATTCCAAGATCCGTGGCCACGAGACGACGCTCGACCTCTATTCGAAGCGCCTCGTCGCCGAGGGGCTGATGACGTCCGAGGACGTCGACAGGATGAAGGCCGATTGGCGCGCCCATCTCGAGACCGAGTTCGAGGCGGGGCAGGACTTCCGCCCGAACAAGACCGACTGGCTCGACGGCGTGTGGAAGGACCTGAAGCGCGCCGATGTCGAGGGCCCGCGCCGCGGTGACACCGGCGTCGATATCGCCGAGCTCACCCGGATCGGCCAGCGGCTGACCCAGGTTCCGGCCGACTTCAACGTCCACAAGACGGTGAAGCGGTTCATGGACAACCGGCTCGCCGCGATCGAAACCGGCGAAGGTATCGACTGGGCGACCGGCGAAGCGCTGGCGTTCGGCACGCTGCTCGCCGAAGGCCACCCGATCCGGCTTTCCGGCCAGGACGTCGAGCGCGGCACGTTCAGCCAGCGTCATTCGGTGCTCAACGACCAGGAGAACGGGAGCGCCTATACCCCGCTCAACAACGTCTCCGACAATCAGGAGCGCTACGAGGTCATCAACTCGATGCTCTCGGAAGAGGCGGTGCTCGGTTTCGAGTACGGTTATTCGCTGGCCGAGCCGAACACGCTGACCCTGTGGGAAGCCCAGTTCGGCGACTTCGCCAACGGCGCGCAGGTGGTGGTCGACCAGTTCATCTCGTCGGGCGAACGCAAGTGGTTCCGCATGAGCGGGCTCGTGATGCTGCTGCCGCATGGCTATGAAGGCCAGGGGCCGGAGCACTCATCGGCCCGTCTCGAGCGGTACCTGCAGAGCTGCGCCGAAGACAACATGCAGGTCGCCAACTGCACGACGCCGGCGAACTACTTCCACATCCTGCGCCGGCAGATGAAGCGCGACTTCCGCAAGCCGCTCGTGCTGATGACGCCCAAGTCGCTGCTGCGCCACAAGAAGGCGGTGTCGGGGCTGGTCGAATTCGGGCCGGATTCGACCTTCCATCGGCTGCTGTGGGACGATGCCGAGGCGCCGGGCGTGCCCAAGACGACGATCAAGCTGGCACCGGATTCGGAAATCCGCCGGGTGATCCTGTGCACGGGCAAGGTCTATTACGACCTGCTCGAGGATCGCGAGAAGCGCGGCATCAACGACGTGTACCTGCTCCGGCTGGAGCAGCTCTATCCGTTCCCGGCCAAGGCGCTGCTCGACGAGCTCAACCGGTTCAAGAACGCCGAGATCGTCTGGTGCCAGGAAGAGCCCAAGAACATGGGTGCCTGGGCGTTCGTGCAGCCCTATGTCGACTGGGTGCTCGAGCAGATGGGCCAGCCGGGCAACCGGCCGCGCTATGTCGGCCGTGCGGCTTCCGCTGCGACGGCGACGGGCCTGATGCGCACGCATCTGCAGCAGCTGCAGGCCTTCCTCGAAGAAGCCTTCGCAAAGTAACTAGAATAGGCGGCAAAGGACCATAACTGATGGCGACTGACATCCGGGTGCCCACGCTGGGCGAAAGCGTCACCGAGGCGACGATCGGCCAGTGGTTCAAGAAGGTGGGCGACACGGTCGCCGCCGACGAGCCGGTGGTGGAGCTCGAAACCGACAAGGTGACGATCGAGGTGCCGGCCCCGGCAGCCGGCGTGCTCGAATCGATCACGGCGAACCCGGGCGATACGGTCAACGTGGGGGCGCTGATCGGCGCGATCGGCGCTGCCGGTGCGGCTGCCGCAGCCGCGCCCGCCGCAGCAGCCAAGCCTGCCGAAGGGGCCCAGCCGGCGGCGGTTGCCGCCGAGCCGGCGCTCAAGTTCGCCAGTGGCAACGGGTCGGCCATGCCGCCGGCCCCGAGCGCGCAGAAGCTGATGGCCGAGAACAACCTGGGCGACGCCGATATCAGCGGCTCGGGCAAGCGCGGCCAGATACTCAAGGAAGACGTGCTGGCAACGCTGGCCAAGCCCGCGAGCGCCGCGGCAGTGGCTGCGCCTGCTCCGGCGGCAGCAGCTCCGGCGGCCAAGCCGGCACCCGCTCCGGCCCCGCTGGCCAAGGCTCCCGAGCCGGCACCGGTGCCCCAGGCCCGTGGTCCGGTCGCCGCAGGGGACGAGGGACGCGAAGAGCGGGTGAAGATGACCCGGCTGCGCCAGACCATCGCGCGGCGCCTGAAGGAAGCGCAGAGCACGGCCGCCATGCTCACCACCTTCAACGAGGTGGACATGAAGCCGGTGATGGACCTCAGGAACTCCTACAAGGAGCTGTTCGAGAAAAAGCACGGCGTGAAGCTCGGCTTCATGGGCTTCTTCACCAAGGCGGTGACGCACGCGCTGAAGGAAATCCCGGCGGTCAATGCCGAGATCGACGGCGACGACATCGTCTACAAGAACTACGCCCACATCGGCGTCGCGGTGGGGACCGACAAGGGCCTCGTCGTGCCGGTGGTGCGCAATGCCGACCAGATGTCGATTGCCGGCATCGAGAAGGAGATCGCCCGGCTGGGCAAGCTCGCCCGCGACGGCGCGCTGTCGATGGCCGACATGCAGGGCGGCACCTTCACGATCTCGAATGGCGGCGTCTACGGCTCGCTGATGTCGACGCCGATCCTCAATGCCCCGCAGTCGGGCATTCTCGGCATGCACAAGATCCAGGAGCGGCCGGTGGTCGTCGGCGGCGAGATCGTCATCCGCCCGATGATGTACCTGGCGCTCAGCTACGATCACCGCATCGTCGACGGCAAGGAAGCCGTGACCTTCCTCGTGCGGGTGAAGGAAAGCCTCGAGGCGCCCGAGCGGCTGGTGCTCGATCTCTGATCGCGCCGTATATCGACAAAGCAAAAGGGCCCGCGTTGCGGGCCCTTTTTCGTTCCGGCGTTACGGATGATCAGTCGTGGTAGACGATGACCACGAAGTCCTCGCCTGAGTCCTCGACGAGGGACTGGGTGTTCTTGACCTGCTCGCAGAAGCCGCCGGGGGCCTTGTAGCCCGCGGGGGCATCGGGGCCGCAGAGCTTGGAGATGCTGCTGTCCAGAGCGAAGGCGGTGGGGACGACAGCGAGGCCGAGGGTGGCGCCAACGAGCGCCAGTGCAATGATCTTGTTCATCTTATTGTCCATTGGGCCGGCGCGGTGCCGGCGTGTTGATGGCGCCGCTTCTAGGGACGCCGTCTTGAACGAAAGCCGAAGCCCGCGTTCAGCGGCGGTTCACCTACGTCGCTGGTTTTGCTGCCGATTCCGCGCCTTGCCTCGGCGGAGCGCGGCGCTACACTGGTGCCGAAGCGGAGGAGCGTCATGTCCGACAAGGTGATGGTGGTCACCGGCGGGAGCCGGGGGATCGGAGCGGCGACGGCGCGGCTGGCGGCCAAGCGCGGCTATGGCGTGGTGGTGAACTACCTCGGCAACGTCGCGGCGGCGGAAGCGGTGTGCGCGGATATCCATGCCCATGGCGGGGAGGCGGTGGCGGTTCGGGGCGATGTGGGGCGCGAGGAAGATGTGGAGCACATCTTCCGTGCTGCCGACCGCATGGGGCCGCTCGGGGCGCTGATCAACAATGCCGGGATGATCGCGCCCGCATCGCGGCTCGACGCGATGGAACCGGGCCGCATGGCCGAGATCCTGCGGGTCAATACGCTGGGCGCCCTCCTGTGTGCAGCCGCAGCGGTGCGGCGGATGTCGAGCCGCCATGACGGCAAGGGTGGCGGCATCGTCAATGTGACGTCGGCCGCGGCCAAGCTCGGGGGCGCCGGGTCCTATCTCGACTATGCGGCGAGCAAGGGCGCGCTCGATACGATCACGGTCGGGCTTGCGCTCGAGGTGGCGGGGGAGGGGATCCGGGTCAACGGGGTGAGGCCGGGCATCATCGACACCGAGTTTCATGCCCAGGGCGGCGAGCCGGACCGGGCGCAGCGGCTGGCAGCGAGCATCCCGATGGAGCGTGCGGGTACAGCCGAGGAGGTTGCCCAGGTGATCCTGTGGCTCCTTTCGGACGAGGCCTCCTACGTGACCGGCACGACGGTGTCGGTGACCGGGGGGCGCGCGCTCTTTACCTGACCTGCCCGACGGGCGGGGCATAATCCCGAGGAATCATGAGCATTTCGCATGGCTCGCTCGACGTGCGGGGTTCCATCCTAAACGCGGGTAGTTTAACCGGTTCCTCAGCCCTATATCGGCAGCGCGGGCGCCGGTTCCTCCCGGCGCGTATCAGCCTCTCGGAGATAAAATGGCGGACAATTTCGACCTCACGGTAATCGGCACCGGCCCGGGTGGTTATGTGGCGGCGATCCGGGCGGCGCAGCTCGGCATGAAGGTCGCAGTGGTCGAGAAGTGGCCGACCTTCGGCGGCACCTGCCTCAATATCGGCTGCATCCCCTCCAAGGCGCTGCTGCATGCCTCCGAGCTGTTCGAGGAAGCCGGCCACCAGTTCTCCCAGTTCGGCATCGAGGTCGCGCCGAAGCTGAACCTCAAGCAGATGCTGACGCACAAGGACGACACCGTCACGGCCAATGTCGGCGGCATCGAATTCCTGTTCAAGAAGAACAAGATCACGACCTTCCGCGGCACCGGTTCCATTCCCGCCGCCGGCCGCGTGCTGGTGACGCCCGAGAGCGGCGCGCCGACGACGATCGAAACCAAGAACATCCTGATCGCCACGGGTTCTGTGCCGATCAGCCTGCCGGGCATCACGATCGACGAGGAAAAGATCGTCTCCTCGACGGGCGCGCTCAAGTTCGCGCAGGTGCCGAACCGGCTGCTCGTCATCGGCGGCGGCATCATCGGGCTCGAGCTGGGCTCGGTCTGGGGCCGGCTTGGCGCCAAGATCCAGGTGGTCGAGTTCCTCGACCGGATCCTGCCCGGCCTCGACAGCGAGGCGGCCCGCCAGATGCAGCGCACGCTGCAGAAGCAGGGCATGGAGTTCAAGCTTTCGACCAAGGTGACGGCTATCGAGAAGCAGGCCGACGGCTCGGTCCGCGCTCGGCTCGAGCCCGCAGCCGGGGGCGAGGCGACCTATGCGGAAGCCGATGCGGTGCTCGTCGCGGTGGGCCGCAAGCCCTTCACCGAAGGCCTCGGCCTCGAGGGTGCGGGCGTCGCGCTCGACGAGCGCGGCCGGGTGCGCACCGATGCCCAGTTCCGCACCAATGTGCGGGGCATCTACGCCATCGGCGACGTGGTCGCCGGGCCGATGCTGGCCCACAAGGCGATGGACGAGGGCCACGCGGTGGCCGAGATCATCGCCGGGCAGAAGCCGCATATCAACTACGGCAACATCCCCTCGGTGATGTACACGAGCCCGGAAGTCGCCTGGATCGGCAAGTCCGAGGACGAGCTCAAGGCGGCGGGCATCGAGTACAAGACCGGCAAGTTCCCCTACACCGCCAATGGCCGCGCCAAGGCGATGCTGGCGACGCAGGGCTATGTGAAGATCCTCGCCGATGCCGCGACCGACCGCGTGCTGGGCGCACAGATCATTGCCAAGAACGCGGGCGAGATGATCCACGAGATCACCGTGCTCATGGAGTTCTCGGGAAGCGCCGAGGACCTGGGGCGGACGACCCACGCGCACCCCACGCTCAGCGAAGCGGTGAAGGAAGCCGCGCTGATGTGCGGGGATGGCGCCATCCACATCTGATCTCGGTGCGGGGCTTCGCCCTGCGCCATCCAGTAGCCTTGTAACGTCCCCGCGTGAGCGGGGATGTTCGTTTTCCGGGGCCTCTACAGCCCTCAGGCCGTAGTCTCCTCCAGCACCTTCACCTTCGGCTTTTCCTTCCGCGTGAAGAGGAAGACGCCGCCGAGGACGAGCACGGTGCCGAGGGCATGGTAGACGGTGAAGGCTTCGCCGAGGATGGAGATGGCGAGGCCGACGGTCACCACGGGCGAGACGTTGCCGATGATGGCGGTGCGCTCGGGGCCGATCAGCGCGATGGCGCCCGAGATGCAGTAGGCCGGCAGCACCGTCGAGATGGTGCCGATGGCGAGCATGAGCATGAAGCCGTTGCCGCTCACCGCCAGGTCGCTCACCGGGTGGGTGACGAGGAAGTGCGCGATCACCGCCGGGCCGGCGCCGCTCATGGCGATGGAGGTGAAGAGCTGCGGGCCGAGCTTGTCGATCAAAGGCTTGGCCATGATCTGGTAGGCCGCGTAGGCAATGGCCGAGCCGAAGACGAGCGCCGCGCCGAGCAGCACGTTGTCGCCCTCGATGTGGAGGTCATGCCAGAAGATGACACCGATGCCGAGGTAGGACACCAGCAGCGCGACGACCATGGGCAGGGTGATCCTGCGCTTGAAGAAGATGGCGCCGAACAAGACGACGAAGAACGGATAGGTGAGCAGGATCAGCCGGTCGAACTGCGCGGTGATGTATTCGAGCGCCGAGAAATCGAGGTAGCTCGCGACATAGTAGCCGATGACGCCGACGCCGAGGGTCTGCGCCAGCACGGGCCAGGTCAGCACTGGCGGGGCGCCGGCGGGCTGCTGGGCGAGCTTCGTGCGAAAGCCGAGGATGCCGACCGTCAGGAAGATCGGCACGGCGACGATCATGCGCCAGGTGAGGGTGGTGACCGAGTCGATGCCCTCGAGGAGCGCCAGCTTGATGACGATGCCCTTGGTGGCGAAGAACGCGGCGCCGGCGAGCGCCAGCACAATGCCGGCCCAGGCGAACTGCCGGAAGCCTGGCCGAGAGATGGACGGCGTAGACGCAGTGTCGGAAGACATTTGGCGGGTCCAGTTGCGGCCCTGCCATCAGAACACCGGTTGTCCCTGCGCCTGATGGCGGGGCCCGGTGAGCAATCGAGGGTCAAACGGCCGTCGCGTCCCGGTCCCCGGAGGGGATAAGGCAGGTTTTGCCAATAATTAGGATGCAAACGGTCATGGCGGGATAGGTACGCTCGGGCGGTGCAGCTGTAAAGTGGGCGGTTGGGTGAACGGTGCGTTCGGTGGGCGCCTTTGGGGCTCCACCTAGAAACGCCGGCGCCTGTGGTCGCCCCCTCCACCAGCTTCGCTGGTCCCCCTCCCCCGCTTCGCAGGGGAGGATCACCCCTCATCCGGCCTTCGATCACCTTCTCCCACAAGGGGAGAAGGTGATCGCGGTGAGATCAGAGCTCATGCCCTGGGATGCGCTGCCCTGTAGCTCTCCAGCAGGCGCTCGGTGTCGACGGCCGTGTAGATCTGCGTGGTCGACAGCGAGGCGTGGCCGAGGAGCTCCTGGATGGTGCGCAGGTCGCCGCCCTTGCCGAGCAAGTGGGTGGCGAAGCTGTGGCGGAGGGCGTGCGGGGTGGCGGAGGGCGGCAGGCCCAGGGCGCCGCGCAGTTGCTGCATGCGGAGCTGGATGAGGCGCGGCGAGAGTGGGCCGCCCTTCTCGCCGCGGAAGATCGGCTCGTCGGGGCCGGGATGGAAGGGCGAGAGCTTGAGATAGGCGTCGATGGCCTGCCGCACGGGCGCGATCAGCGGGACGAGCCGGGTCCTGCCGCCCTTCCCGGTGACGCGCAGAGCGCTCGATTCGAGGTCGGCGCGGGTGACGGCGAGGGCTTCCGAGATGCGGAGGCCGGCGCCGTAGCAGAGTGAGATCACCGCCATATCGCGGGCAGCGACCCAGGGCTTGTCCTCGAGTTCGTCGGTAGTGCGGATCGTGGCCTTGGCTTCGAGCACGGTCAGCGCCTTGGGCAGCGAGCGCGGCTGCTTGGGCATGCGCACGGTGTTGAGCGCTTCGGTCGCGAGGACGCCTTCGCGCTCGAGGAAGCCGAAGAAGCTCTTGATCGCCGACAGTCCGCGGGCGAGCGAGCGGGGGCCAATGTCGTCGCCCCGGCGTGCGGCGAGGAAGGCGCGGATATCGGCGGCGCGCAGCTCCTTGAGCGTTGCGAGCGAGACTTCGCCGCCGGTATGGGCGCTGAGGAAGGTGACGAACTGGCCGAGATCGCTGAGGTAAGCCTCAAGGGTCTTGGGGGCGAGCCGGCGGACGGCGCCGAGATCGCGCTGCCAGCTGGCAATGGCGGCGGCAAGGTCGGGCTTGGCGAGCAGGGCGTGGGACATGCGGACAGCCTAGCGCGGCGTGGTTAGCATTGGGCAAACGGCGCGACGTCAACAGCGCGTTAAGCACGCGCGCGAGCGGAAAGTTAAGTCTGATTTGGCAGCGTGCCGGAAGACGAGTGGTCGCGCCGCGTGGCCGCCGACGTGTTTTGGGGCGGAATTCATGATTGGGCGGATCGGGGCGCGCGAGATCGCGGCAGTGCTGGTGCTGTTTGCCTGTGGGACGACGGTGGCGGGTGAGCTTGGCTGGTCGGACTACGCGACAGGCGAGCCGGAAGAGAGCGGCGTGAGCCTCACGGGCGGGGTCGGCGTGGTCAGGCTAGAAGCCCACGAGTACGTCTATGCCGGGTCCGGCTCCGAGGCGCTGTTGAGCCACCTGATCTGGCAGAGCACGGCGCCGATGCTGTCGGCGGGCATTGCGGTGAAGGCGCCGGAAGGCTGGACCCTTGCCGCCAAGGCGCAGGTCGCCATGTCGGGCGACAGTTACATGGAGGACTTTGACTGGTTCGGGCCGGCATTCGTGAGCTTCGACTCGGACGACTGGACGCACCGTTCGCAGCACGACGACACCAATCTCGACTGGTACTTCAACGGCTCGCTGCTGGTTGGATACGACATGCCAGTGAGCGAGGGGATGCGAGTCAATCTCAACGGTGGGCTCAAGTACACCGACGTGCAATGGGCGGCCTATGGCGGCTCGTTCGTCTACAGCGACTTCGAGGACGGCGACCCTTGCGGCTTTCGCGGCTGTGTCGGCGACTTTTCCGACGGGGAACCGGGTATTACCTACCGGCAGACCTTCCCGGCGCTGGTGGCCGGCATCGATGGAGAAATCAGCGACGGGCCATGGACGGTAACTGGTTCAGCACAGGTCGGCGCCACCTTCTATGCGCAGGGCGACGACCACCACTGGCAGCGTAACCTGAACTTCATCGACACACTCAATCCCGCTCCGCTGGTCACGCTCGGTGCATCGGTGCGCTACCAGCTCGGAGACGGACTCGACCTCTTCGTCGAGGGCACAGCCGAGCAGGTGTTCACGGCGCGCGGCGATACGGAGAGCTACCGGATCACCGATGGAGTGTATGACGGCACGTACGTCGATGGCGGAGGGGGCGACCTGTTCGCGGCGAGCCTTTCGGCCGGACTTAAGGGCTCGTTCTAACGCGGCAATCCGGTTGGCGTCCCCGACTGTTGCCGATCTGCATCACTCGGGGGGTGGCGGCTGCCTGGGGGGACACACGGGCGTGAGGCGCCCTTTGCGTGCCGCATTCTGCGGGCTATCGGCCTAGGTATGCACCGGATTCTCTCCATCCTGATCGTCTTCGTCGCGCTCTTCGCGCTTGCCAGCCCGAGCTTTGCCACGGGCGTATGCGTTGCGCATGGAGGCCTGGCGATGGTGGCCGGCGACGACGGCTCGGTGCCGCTGCCCAACCCCTGCGAGATGCAGGGCGGCAAGCGCGTGATGCCGTCGCGGTCCGACCTCGCCCGCTTCGTTGCCGAAGTGCCGCGGGCGATGGTGGCCCAGTGGGCGCTCGGTCTTGCGGACGAGCCGATGCATGAGGGGCGCGCCCCGGCCGCGGAACTCCCTCCGCCGCGCCTCGGCTAGGCGCCCGACACCTCCACCCTCCCGACTGACCAGCGGCCTTCCGGCCGCCAACGAGATTTTCCACATGACTGAACTGATGATCGGCCGCCGGGCTCTGCTCGCCGGCGCGGCCAGCCTCGCTGCCCTTTCCCTCGCCGGTTGTGCGACCAGCGGCCAGCGCAGGCTGGAAGCGCAGACCGTCCGTATTCCCGACGACGTCCTCGCCATGTATGGGGCGCGGCCGGAGGAGCGCTTCCCGATCCCGGCGGCGCGCATGGATCTGATCGAGCCGCAGTTCTGGCGGCAGGTGGTCGACGACCCGACCGGCGAGCGGCCGGGCACCGTGGTGGTCGATACGACCCACCGCTTCCTCTACCTCGTGCAGGAGAACGGCAAGGCGATGCGCTATGGCGTCGGCATCGGCCGCGATGGCTTCACCTGGTCGGGACGCGGCGTCATCCAGTACAAGAAGGAGTGGCCGACCTGGACGCCGCCGAGCGAGATGATCGCGCGGCAGCCCGAGCTCGAGCCCTATCGCCGCGGCATGGCTCCGAGCCTCGAGAACCCGCTCGGCGCGCGGGCGCTCTACATCTTCAAGGACGGGCGCGACACGATCTACCGCGTGCATGGCGCGACCGACGAGCGGACCATCGGCAAGGCGATCTCGTCGGGCTGCGTGCGGCTGCTCAACCAGGACGTGATCGACCTCTACCAGCGTGTGCCGTCGGGCTCGCCGATCCTGGTGATGTAGCCGCAGCTTCGGAGACGGACCCCTCATCCGGCGCTACGCGCCACCTTCTCCCCGACGGGGGAGAAGAATGCGGCGGGGCCGGCTACTTGTGCCATTCCTCTCCCCGGCGGGGAGAGGAATGATCCCGAACTAACCCTTGAGCGCTTCGGCCAGGGACTTCTGCACGTAGGCCATGGGGGTGGACCAGTTGGGATCGGTCCCGCGCTTGCCCATTTCCTCCTCGCTGACGTCCTCGATGTGCTGCTGCAGCCACCAGATGTTGCCGAAGGGGTCGCGAACGCGGGCGACGCGGTCGCCGAAGGCGAGCAGGGTCGGCTTGGTCACCTCGGTGGCGCCGGCCTGGATTGCCCTGGCGAAGGCGACGCGCGCGTCGGGCAGGAAGAGGCGGATGAAGGCGGGTTGCGGCGGGGTGCCCGCGGGGGCATCGAAGGCCATGACCACGGCGTCGCCGATGCGGATCTCGGCATGCTCGACGATCCCTTCGGCGGTCGTCATGCGGGCCAGCTCGGTGCCGCCGAAGGCCTCGGCGATGAAGTCGAGCAGGCGGCCGGTATCGGCCGAGATGATCCACGGCGTAACGGCGGTGTAGCCCTGGGGAATATTGCTGGGCATTAGACGCTCCTTCGGTTGGTGTCCCGGCAGTCTCCGGTAGCGCGATGACAGGCACTGTCAGCAGTCGTGGAAGCAAACGCGGAGAGCCGGGCGGAGGCTCCCGTCCGGGATCGTGCAAAATCGCCTTGCATTTCCCGGCCCGGACGTGAACAAAGCGGGCACAGATGGCAGAGCTTCCGGACATCGTGGCGGTGATGGTGAGCGTGTCGGTCGATGGGCCGTACAGCTACCGGGTGCCCTATGGGATGAAGGTGGAGCGCGGCTCGATCGTCGCCGTGCCGCTGGTGGGCCGGCTGACGCTTGGCGTCGTCTGGGGCGTGCCCAAGGACAATTTCGCGCATAACCGGCTCAAGGACATCGCGCAGGTCTACGACACGCCGCCGCTGAGCGAGGAGCTGCTGAAGACCATCGACTGGGTTTCGAAGTACACGCTGGCGGCGCCCGGGCTGGTGCTGCGGAGCGTGCTGCGTTCGACCGAGGCGCTCGAGCCGGAGCGGCCGATCACGGCGTTCCGGTCGACCGGGGTCGATCCCGACAAGATGACCCGCTCGCGCGAGAAGGTGCTCGAGCTGCTGATGGATGGCGAGGCGTGGGCGAAATCGGCGCTGGTCGGCGCGGCTGGGGTTTCCGCTTCGGTTATCGAGGGGCTGGAGAAGGCCGGCGCGGTCGAGCGGATCGAGATGCCGCCGCCGCCCGTCGCCCTGCCGCCCGATCCGGACGCCGATCCCCCCACGCTCAGTGCGGAGCAGGCGGTAGCGCTCGGGCAATTGCGCGACATACCGGTCGACGGCTTCGGCGTGGCGCTGCTCGATGGCGTCACCGGTGGCGGCAAGACCGAGGTATTCTTCGAGGCGGTGGCGGATACGCTGAGGGCAGGGCGGCAGGCGCTGGTGCTGTTGCCGGAGATCGCGCTGACCTCGACGTTCGTACAGCGCTTCACCAGGCGGTTCGGCACGAAACCGGCCGAGTGGCATTCCGACATGACGCCGGCGCAGCGGACGCGGACCTGGCGCGGCGTGCTCAATGGCGACGTGCGCGCCGTGCTGGGGGCGCGGTCGGCGCTGTTCCTCCCGTTCAGGGAACTCGGGCTGATCGTCCTCGACGAGGAGCATGACGGGGCGTTCAAGCAATCGGACGGGGTCAACTACCACGCGCGCGACATGGCGGTGGTGCGGGCGAAGTTCGCCGAGGCGCGGGTGATCCTCAGTTCGGCGACGCCCTCGGTCGAGAGCCGGAACAATGCCAACCAGGGCCGCTACAAGCATGTGCTGCTGACCTCGCGCTTTGCCGAGGCGGGGCTGCCCGACATCACGCCGATCGACATGCGCGAGGAGCCGCCCGAGAAGGGGCATTGGATCGCGCCGAGGCTGGCGCGCGAGATCTTTGCGACGCTCGATCGGGGCGAGCAGGCGCTGCTCTTTCTCAACCGGCGAGGCTATGCGCCGCTGACGCTGTGCAAATCGTGCGGGCACCAGTACCAGTGCCCGGATTGCTCGGCCTGGCTGGTCGAGCACCGCTTCCGCGGCGTGCTGATGTGCCACCATTGCGGCTACACGGTGCGGACGCCCAAGACCTGCACGGAATGCGGCACCGTCGATTCGCTGACCCCGATCGGGCCGGGGATCGAGCGGGTGGCCGAGGAGGCGGCGGCGCGCTTCCCGGGGGCGCGGACGGTGGTGCTGTCCTCGGACATGGGCTCGAACCACGAGCTCAAGAAGCGGTTCGACGAGATCGAAAACGGCGAGCATGACCTCATCATCGGCACGCAGCTCGTGGCCAAGGGGCACCATTTCGAGAAGCTGACACTGGTGGGCGTGCTCGATGCCGATCTCGGGCTCGATCGCGGTGATCCGCGGGCGGCAGAGCGAACCTTCCAGATCCTCACGCAGGTGACCGGGCGCGCCGGGCGGGCCAACCGGGCGGGCAAGGCGTTCCTCCAGACCTACCATCCCAGCCATGCGGTGTTGCAGGCCATGGTCAAGGGCGACCGCGAGGCCTTCTACCGGCACGAGCTCCTGGCACGCGAAGCCGGGCAGTTGCCGCCATTCGGGCGGCTAGCGGCGCTGATCGTGTCGGCCAACGAGCAGGACGCGGCGTTCGGTTTTGCCAAGCAGCTGCTCAGCGCGGCCCCGATGGCGGACGGGCTGAAACTCTTCGGGCCGGCAGACGCCCCAATCGCCATGATCCGCGGTCGCCACCGGGTGCGGCTCCTCGCGCAATCGGGCAAGGATTTCGACCTTTCCGGCTATGTCCGCTTCTGGCTGGAGCAGGGACCGAAGGTCAGTGGCAACCTCAGGGTGCAGGTGGATATCGATCCGCAGAGTTTTCTTTGAGGAAGCCCTTGGCGCGGGACGCTTTCCCCTGCGACAAAACTCCCCGAAAGACTCGTGTTCCGGTGCCTTGCGATGCCCAACATCGCGTGATAGACGGGGCGCGAAAATCCGGGGGACATACGTTTTTCCCCGGGCGAACAATCATAAGCGACAGCAGCCTCCGGCGCCTCCAGTGGCCGGGTTCGGGTTGCGCAGCACGAGGATGACGGGGCATTGGCAGCGCAGGATTCAGTGCTTTCCCAGATCGCGCGGCCGTATGCGGCAGCGCTGTTCGAACTGGCCGAGGCCGACAAGTCCGTCGCCGCAGTCGAGCAGGGGCTGGACAAGCTTCTCGCTCTTGCCGAAGAGAATATCGACTTTGCGCGGTTCCTGCGCTCCCCGGTGATCAACACCGAGGAGAAGGCACAGGCGATGCACGCCGTGCTCGAGCGGGCCAAGGCGCACACCACGGTCGGCAACTTCGTCAAGGTCGTGGCACGTAACGGGCGCCTCTTTGCGCTGCCGGCGATCGTCGCCGCGTTCAAGGAGCGGGCTGCCGCGCATCGCGGTGAAGTCACCGCCGACGTCACTTCGGCCGTTGCGCTCAGCGCGGCCCAGGCCAAGGCGCTGGCCGATACGCTCAAGGCGAAGATCGGCAAGTCCGTCACGCTCAACCAACATGTCGACTCCAGCCTGATCGGTGGCCTCGTGGTCAAGGTCGGTAGCCAGATGATCGACAGCTCACTCAAAACCAAGCTCACGGCGATGAAGATCGCGATGAAAGAGGTCGGATAATGGATATCAAAGCCGCGGAAATCTCTGCGATCCTCAAGGAGCAGATTCAGAATTTCGGTCAGGAAGCCGAGGTATCCGAGGTCGGCCAGGTGCTGAGCGTCGGCGACGGTATCGCCCGCGTCTTCGGCCTCGACAACGTGCAGGCCGGTGAGCTCGTCGAGTTCCCGGGCGGCATCAAGGGCATGGCCCTGAACCTCGAGACCGACAATGTCGGCGTCGTGCTGTTCGGCAATGACCGCGGCATCAAGGAAGGCGACGTCGCCAAGCGTACCGGCGCCATCGTGGACACCCCGGTCGGCAAGGGGCTGCTCGGCCGCGTCGTCGACGCGCTGGGCAACCCGATCGACGGCAAGGGTCCGCTCCAGTACACCGAGCGTCGCCGCGTCGACGTGAAGGCCCCGGGCATCCTGCCGCGCAAGTCCGTGCACGAGCCCATGTCCACCGGCATCAAGGCCATCGACGCCCTGATCCCGATCGGCCGCGGCCAGCGCGAGCTGATCATCGGCGACCGCCAGACCGGCAAGACCGCCGTGATCCTCGACACGTTCCTCAACCAGAAGCCCGCCCATGCGGCCGGTGCTTCGGAGCAGGAAAAGCTCTACTGCATCTACGTCGCCGTCGGCCAGAAGCGCTCGACCGTGGCGCAGTTCGTGAAGGTGCTGGAAGACGCCGGCGCCCTCGAGTACTCGATCGTCATCGCAGCCACCGCTTCGGACCCGGCTCCGATGCAGTTCCTCGCGCCGATGACCGGCGCCGCGATCGGCGAGTATTTCCGCGACAACGGCATGCACGCCGTGATCGCCTATGACGACCTTTCCAAGCAGGCCGTCGCCTACCGCCAGATGTCGCTGCTGCTGCGCCGCCCGCCGGGCCGCGAAGCCTATCCGGGCGACGTGTTCTACCTGCACTCGCGCCTGCTCGAGCGCGCCGCCAAGCTCAACGAAGAGCATGGCCTCGGCTCGCTCACGGCGCTCCCGGTCATCGAGACCCAGGCGAACGACGTGTCGGCCTACATTCCGACCAACGTGATCTCGATCACCGACGGCCAGATCTTCCTCGAGACCAACCTCTTCTTCCAGGGTATCCGTCCGGCCGTGAACGTCGGTATCTCGGTGTCCCGCGTGGGTGGCAACGCCCAGATCAAGGCGATGAAGCAGGTTGCCGGCTCGCTCAAGGGCGAACTCTCGCAGTATCGCGAGATGGCTGCCTTCGCGCAGTTCGGTTCGGACCTCGACGCCGCCACGCAGCGCCTGCTGAACCGCGGCGCCCGTCTCACCGAGCTCCTCAAGCAGCCGCAGTTCTCGCCGCTGAAGCCGGAAGAAGAAGTCGCGGTGATCTTTGCCGGCGGCCAGGGCTTCCTCGACGACCTGCCGCTCAACAAGGTCAGCGAGTTCGAGAACGGCCTGCTCGGGAACCTCCGTTCCAAGCACGCCGACATTCTCCAGGCGATCGCCAAGGAGAAGGCGCTGTCGGACGACCTGCGCGCCAAGCTCAAGTCCGCCATCGAGGCGTTCAAGAAGACGTTCGCGTAACACCTTCGGATCGACGCGCGGCCCCGACCGGGCCGCGCCCGTTGACCCTAGACGTGAAGTCGAAGCGGAAGGTCCGCGGACCTTCCCGGCTTCACCCAGAGGAGTAAGAGCGGCCCGATGCCCTCGCTAAAGGACCTCAAGAACCGGATCGCCTCGGTCAAATCGACCCAGAAGATCACCAAGGCCATGCAGATGGTGGCCGCTGCCAAGCTGCGTCGCGCTCAGGAAGCCGCCGTCGCTGCGCGGCCCTATGCCGAGCGCATCGGCAAGGTGCTCGCGGCGCTGGGCGCTGCCTATGCCGGCCGTGCGGACGCTCCGGCGCTGCTGGGCGGCACGGGCAAGGACCAGGTGCACCTGCTCGTCGTCGCGACGGGCGAGCGCGGCCTTGCCGGCGGCTTCAACTCGTCGATCGCGCGCCTCGCCCGCGATACGGCGATCAAGCTGCTCGCCGAAGGCAAGACGGTGAAGATCCTCACCGTCGGCCGCAAGGGCAACGACATCCTCAAGCGTACGCTGGGCGACAAGATCGTCGAGGCGATCAGCTTCCGCGAGGTTCGCAATATCGGCTTCGCGCAGGCGTCGCTGGTGGGCGAGAAGATCCTCGCGATGTATGCCGCAGGCGAATTCGACGTCGCGACGCTGTTCTATGCGCAGTTCAAGTCCGTGATCAGCCAGGTGCCGACGGCGCAGCAGCTGATCCCGGCGCAGCTCCAGACGGCGGAAGCGCCGACCGGCGAAACGCTGATCTACGAATACGAGCCGAGCGAAGAGGCGATCCTCGAGGATCTCCTGCCGCGCAACATCTCGGTTCAGGTGCTCCGCGCGCTGCTCGAGAACAACGCATCCTTCTTCGGGGCGCAGATGAGCGCCATGGACAACGCCACGCGCAATGCGGGCGAAATGATCAAGAAGCTGACGCTGAACTACAACCGCCAGCGCCAGGCCCAGATCACCAAAGAACTCATCGAAATCATTTCGGGCGCGGAAGCGCTCTAGCAGGAACGAGGTAACAACATGGCCCGCGCAGCGACTGCAGCAAAAGCCCCGGCGACCGAAAAGGCTCCCGCCGCGAAGAAGTCCCCGGCCCGCAAGGCCTCCGACACGACCGCATCGGTCGCCACCGGCGGCAAGTCGGTCGGCCGGATCTCGCAGGTGATCGGCGCCGTGGTGGACGTGACCTTCGATGGTCACCTGCCCGCCATCCTGAACGCCCTCGAGACGGACAACAACGGCAACCGCCTGGTGCTCGAAGTTGCCCAGCACCTGGGTGAGAACTCGGTCCGCACCATCGCCATGGACACGACCGAAGGTCTGGTCCGCGGCGGCGCCGTGGTTGACACCGGTGCAGCCATCTCGGTGCCGGTCGGCGACGAGACGCTCGGGCGCATCATGAACGTGATCGGCGAGCCGATCGACGAAGCCGGCCCGGTCAAGACCTCGTCGCGTCGCGCTATCCACCAGGAGGCCCCGAGCTTCACCGAGCAGAGCTCGGAAGCCCAGATCCTCGTCACCGGCATCAAGGTCGTGGACCTGATCGCCCCCTACGCTCGTGGCGGCAAGATCGGCCTGTTCGGCGGCGCCGGCGTGGGCAAGACCGTGCTGATCCAGGAACTGATCAACAACGTCGCCAAGGCGCACGGTGGTTACTCGGTGTTCGCCGGCGTGGGTGAGCGTACCCGCGAGGGCAACGACCTCTACCACGAAATGATCGAATCGGGCGTGAACAAGGACCCCAAGGAGCACGGCGGCTCGACCGAAGGCTCCAAGTGCGCCCTCGTGTTCGGCCAGATGAACGAGCCCCCGGGGGCCCGTGCCCGCGTGGCGCTTTCGGGCCTCACCGTCGCCGAGCACTTCCGCGACCAGGGCCAGGACGTGCTGTTCTTTGTGGACAACATCTTCCGCTTCACCCAGGCGGGCGCCGAAATGTCGGCTCTGCTCGGCCGTATTCCTTCGGCGGTGGGTTACCAGCCGACGCTCGCGACCGACATGGGCGCGCTGCAGGAGCGCATCACCACCACCAACAAGGGCTCGATCACTTCGGTGCAGGCGATTTACGTGCCGGCCGACGACCTGACCGACCCGGCGCCGGCGACCTCGTTCGCCCACCTCGACTCGACGACGACGCTGAACCGCGCCATCTCCGAGAAGGGCATCTACCCGGCCGTGGATCCGCTGGACTCCACCTCGCGCATGCTCTCGGCCAACATCGTCGGCGAAGAGCACTACAACACCGCCCGCCAGGTGCAGCAGATCCTGCAGCGCTACAAGGCGCTCCAGGACATCATTGCGATCCTGGGCATGGACGAGCTTTCCGAAGAGGACAAGCTGACCGTGGCGCGCGCCCGCAAGGTCGAGCGCTTCATGAGCCAGCCGTTCCACGTGGCCGAGGCCTTCACCGGCGCTCCGGGCGTGTTCGTGCAGCTCGAAGACACCATCAAGGGCTTCAAGGGCCTGGTGAACGGCGAGTACGACCACCTGCCGGAAGCGGCGTTCTACATGGTCGGCACGATCGAGGACGCGGTGAAGAAGGCACAGAAGCTGGCCGCCGCGGCCTAAGGGCACCAACCCACACGATGGGTTCGCCGCAAAGGCGGACCCGAACTCTTTCCGAGGCAGGATCATGGCCGAAGGCGTCAAACTCGAGATCGTCTCGCCCGAGCGGTTGCTCTTCTCGGAGACCGTGAAGTCGGTCACCGTGCCGGGCGCCGAAGGCTATTTCACCGTGCTGGGCGACCATGCCGCGTTCATGACGACGATGAAGCCGGGCTTCATCACCGTGGTGGACAATGGCGGCATCAGCCACGTCTACTATGTGCGCGGCGGCTTCGCCGACGTGTCGCCGGAGGGGTTCACCATCCTCGCCGAAGAAGCGCAGGACATCGCCGAATTCGACCGCGCCAAGATCGAAGGGCTGATTGCCGCCGGTCTCACCGCGCAGCAGGCGGCGACCACTGCCGACGAAGAGATGCGTCTGCAGCAGGAAATCGACAGCTGGCGCAACCTGCTGCTCGAATCCTCGGTCGGTACGGGCGCGACCGCGCACTAAGGCATCTGCCGGAACTCTGTTTTGAACGGGCGTCCCAACGGGGCGCCCGTTCTGCTTTCAGCATCCCGTGAACGTGCTCGCGGCCGCTCTCACTTTCTCTTCACCGGTCGTTAAGCAAAACAGCCTAGCTGTCATGTAGGGAATGCCTAGAAATTCATCGCGCTGCCCACAGGAGGGGCGGAGCCTGGTTATCGTTATGCATTCCACCAACCAAGCAACCGCAAGCCGTTTGCCGGACCCTGCGCCGGAGCGGCCTGCTCATGTCCAAATGACTTCGGGGAGGCCGTGCGCCTAGTCGACAATGAAGATCCGGACGAGACTATTTCTCATCGTTGCCGTCATGGGACTGGTCGTGTCGCTGTTGGGCGGGCTTGCCGTCTACGCCACGCTGTCCTTCTCCGACCGCATGTTGCAGCTCGAAGCGGCTGCGACGCGCGCCTACAATGGCGAGCATCTCAACCGCCTCGTCACGGCCGTCGTCATGGATGCGCGCGGCATCTACGCGGCCAAGGACACCGAAGCGGCCGCGCCCTTCGGCGAGGGCATTCTCAAGTCGCTCGACAAGATCGACGCGCACCTCGCCGCCTGGCGTCCGCTGGTGACGCCCGACGGGTTCGAGGCCTTCGAGAAGGTCGTCGCCCGTTCCGCCGAGTTCCGTGAGTTCCGCGCGGAGACGGCGCGGCTCGGCACGATCGATCCACGGCAGGCCAACGACCAGGGCAACAACGAGGCCAACCGCGCCAACCGCAAGGCCTATCAGGCCGAGATCGACGCGCTGGTCGAACAGGACCAGGCCAACTTCGTCGCCATCGAGGACGAGTTGCACGCCTTCCAGGGGCTGATCGTGCCGGCGATGATCGGCGCGACGCTGCTCGGACTCCTCGCCGGGGTGGGCGCGGCCCTCTATGTCGGCACCCGCTACGTCTCGCGGCCGCTGACCCATGTGACCGACACGATGGCGCGTATCGCGGAGGGCGACTTCACCACCGAGGTCCCCTATGCCGGCGAGAAGAACGAGATCGGCCAGATGGCGGCCGCCGTTCAGGTGTTCAAGGAGAACGGCATCCGCGTCGCCGAGATGAACGAGGATGAGCGCACCCGGCACCAGAAGGCGGCCGATCGTGCCACCATGATGCAGGGCTTCCAGGACGAGTTCGACGCCGTGGTGGCGGCAACGCTGCGCGGCGACCTCAGCAAGCGCATCGATGCCGAGTTCACGGATGGTGACATCCGGCGCATCGCCTCCAACTTCAACGGACTGATGGACACCGTTGCATCGGGCCTGAGCCAGGCGGGAGACGTGCTTTCGGCGCTGGCCCATGCCGACCTGACGCGCCGCATGGAAGGGGCGTACCAGGGTGAGTTCGCGCGCCTCAAGGACAGCACCAACACTGTCGCCGAGAAGCTGACCGAGATCGTCGGCCAGCTGCAGAAGACCTCGTTCGATCTCAAGAATGCGACCGGCGAGATCCTCGCCGGAGCGAACGACCTCAGCGAGCGCACCACCAAGCAGGCGGCGACGATCGAGGAGACGTCCGCGGCCATGGAGCAGCTCGCGACCACGGTCCTCGCGAATGCGCAACGCGCCGCCGGCGCCTCCGACAATGCCGGCCAGGTGACGAACGCGGCCGAGGAGGGGGGCGCCGTGATGCTGAAGGCCAACGACGCGATGGGCCGGATCAGCGACAGTTCGGCGAAAATCTCCAACATCATCGGACTTATCGACGACATCGCCTTCCAGACCAACCTGCTGGCCCTCAACGCGTCAGTGGAAGCGGCGCGGGCGGGCGAAGCCGGCAAGGGCTTCGCCGTTGTGGCGGTGGAGGTCCGGCGGCTAGCCCAGTCGGCGGCTGAAGCTTCGAGAGAGGTCAAGGCGCTCATCGAGCAATCGGGCACAGAGGTGCAGGCGGGCTCCAAGCTCGTCGCCGACGCCGCAGGCAAGCTCGAGGCGATGCTCGTCGCGGTCCGCGGCAATCGCGAACTGCTCGAAGGCATCGCCCGCGACAGCCGCGAGCAGGCCTCGGCGATCGAGGAGGTGAACACCGCGGTGCGCCAGATGGACGAGATGACCCAGCACAACGCCGCCCTGGTGGAAGAGATCAACGCTGCCATCGAGCAGACCGAGACGCAGGCCAGCGAGCTCGACCGGATCGTGGCGGTGTTCACCCTCGACGGACGGGACGAAGCTGTCGCTCCCGCTCGCGAGTTGCCACCGCGGCGGGAGGGCGCCGTCAGCCGGCAGAAGGTGCAGGCTGCGGCGAGGACCTATCTCAGCTCCGGCAACGCAGCGATCAAGTCCGACGAGTGGTCGGAGTTCTAGGCCAACCGAGGGGGAGGAGGGTTGGGGCCTATGCTCTTCCTTCTCCCCTCGATCCTCCCCCGCTGTATTGGACAAGTGAACATGGATTGTTCGCTGTGCCCGAACTGGATACGCGGCGGTAAAGACCTGGCCGGCGCGGAAGATAACGGTGGCACAGAGCTGCTTCAGCCACGAAAGCACGGCCAACAAGTCCGAAGACTGAGCCGAATTCTCGGCGGTGCGGCCACCGGAAACGGTGCATTAACCATAACCCCCTAAGCGTTTTCACCAGGCTGGTCGTCGCCGCGCTGAGAACCAGGAGGTTCGGAATGGTGTTCGGGTTGGGTCAGGTGCTCGGCAAGGGCATTCCGACCAGAGTGGTCGTGCTTGCGCTCGGCGTCGTGATCGTCATGATCGGCGGCATCTACTCGGCGATGACCTTCATGGTGTCGCAGAGCTTCCAGCAAGCGTCGCGCGACTCGGCCGCCATCATGAGCGCGCTCCGGGCCCACATGACCGCCGACATGCTCCATGACGGGTTGCGCGGCGTGGTGTACCGGGCGATGTACTCCGGCATCACCTACGATGCGAACGGGCTGGCGGAAGCCGGCACCGAGATCGCCGAGTATGGGACCGAGATGCGCGCAGCGGTGGGGGCGGCAGCCAGCATCTCGGTGCCGCAATCGGTGATCGATGCGGTCGGATCGGTGTCGGAACCGCTCAACGCCTATCTCGAATCGGCAGAGCACGTGGTCAGCTCGGTAGCGAGCGGCAATCTTGGTGGTGCCAAGGCGGCGCTGCCGCGCTTCAACGAGGCGTTCAAGGCGCTCGAGGACCGGCTGAGCGCCGTGTCCGACGCGATCGAGGCCGCCAATGGCGACGTGATGGCCGAGGCGGCGCAGACGGCACGGCTGAGCGATATCGCGAGCGTCGTGGGGCTGGGGATGATCGTCCTCCTCGCCATCGCGACGCTGGTCCTTTCCAACATCCTGTTCCTGAGGCCGCTGGCCGGCATGACGGCCGGCTTCAAGCGCCTGTCGAGCGGCGACCTGGAGGTGGCAGCGGCGCGTGGCGGCATCGTCACGGAGATGGCGATGCTGGGCGACGTGCTGGCGGACTTCCGTGCTGCGCTGATCAGCCGGGCGCAGATGACCGCCGAGGGCGATGCCGCGGCGGAAGTGGAGCGGGTGCGGCAGGAGAAGGGCAACCGCCTTGGGGCGCTGCTGGCCGAGCATACCGGTGCGGCGATGCGCGGCGATTTCAGCGGCCGGCTGCCCACCGATTTCGACGATGAGAGCCTCGCCGGCATCGCGCGGGCCTTCAACGGGCTGTTCGACACTGTCGAGCGGGGGCTGACCGAGACCGGCGGCGTGCTCAATGCGCTGGCCAACACGGACCTGACGCAACGGGTGGAGGGTCAGTACGAGGGGGCGTTCCTCAGGCTCAAGGACGATGCCAACGCGGTCGGCGACCGGCTGACCGATGTCGTAAGCAACCTGCGATCGACCTCGCGTTCGCTCAAGGTGGCGACGGGGGAGATCCTCTCGGGCGCCAACGACCTTTCCGAGCGGACCACCAAGCAGGCCGCGACGATCGAAGAGACCTCGGCGGCGATGGAACAGCTGGCGGTGACGGTGCTGGAGAATGCCAAGCGCGCCGAGTCGGCGAGCAGCAACGCCGCTGACGTATCGCGAACCGCCGAGCAGGGCGGCGAGGTGATGCGCGAGGCGACTGCCGCGATGGAGCGGATCACGCAGAGCTCGGCCAAGATCTCCAACATCATCGGAATGATCGACGACATCGCGTTCCAGACCAATCTGCTGGCGCTCAACGCATCGGTGGAAGCGGCACGAGCCGGCGACGCGGGCAAGGGTTTTGCCGTGGTCGCTGTCGAGGTGCGGCGACTGGCGCAATCGGCCGCGAGTGCTTCGAGCGAGGTTAAGGCGCTGATCGAGCAATCGGGGACGGAGGTCGCCGGCGGTTCAAGGCTGGTGGCCGAGGCGGCCGCCAAGCTCGGGGTCATGCTCGAGGGTGCGCGCACCAACTACGAGCTGTTGCAGGGCATTGCCGGCGAGAGCCGGGCGCAGGCCTCCTCGATCGAGGAGGTCAACGTCGCAGTCCGCACGCTCGACGAGATGACCCAGCAGAACGCGGCACTGGTTGAACAGACCAACGCAGCGATCGAGCAGACCGAGGGGCAGGCCAACGAGCTCGACCGGATCGTCGACGTATTCTCGATCGGGGACGGTCCGACCATGCCGGCGCCCGAGATGCCCCGGCCAGGTTCGGTGCAGGCCCTCCAGCAGAGGGTGAAGACGGCAGCCCGCAACTACCTCGACGGCAATGCCGCCGTGGCGAGGGACTGGGCCGAGTTCTAGCGCCGCGAGGCGTTCGGCACGGCCCCAAGACGGGCGTGCCGAACAGCAATCATGGTTGAGAGTTAATTAACGACTGTTGCCGCTTTATTGGGCACGACAGAAGTCTCCACGGCCGGAGGAGCGGCTCTTCATGCGTATACGTTCTCTATCCCTCAAGGTGGCACTGCTTGGTGGTGCCGCCCTTACAGCCGTGTTTGCCGTTGGCATGACGTTCCTGGTGCAGCAGGTCGGCGGCACCATCGAGTCCCAGACGCGGGAACTCCAGGCGGAGACCACCCAGGGGATCGCCAATGACGTGTCGGCGGAGCTGATGCGCGGCGAGCGGGCGGCAGCGGGGATCATCGCCGCGATCGAAGGGCTGCATACAGCGGGGATCCGGGACCGCGCCGTCTACGATGCCACCCTGCGGCGGTTCCTCGAGAACAACACGAACCTTCTGGGCACCTGGTCGGGCTGGGAGCCGAATGCGCTCGACGGCAACGACGCCGCGTTCACCGGCAAGCCGGGGCATGACGCGACGGGCCGCTACATTCCCTATTGGAACCGCGGCTCGGGCCAGGTCGTCCTCGAGGCACTGGCCGGCTACGACCAGCCGGGCGCCGGCGACTATTACCTCAAGCCCAAGGAACTGGGTCGCATGGTTGCGATCGAGCCCTACAGCTACGTGGTGGGGGGCAAGGACGTGCTGCTGATGTCGTTCAGCGGCCCGATCAAGGCCGGCGATACCTACATGGGCACGGGCGGCGTCGACCTCGCGCTCAACGACATCAATACCCGCATGGCCGAGATCAAGCCGTTCGGCACGGGCAGCATCACCATCGTTTCGGCGACAGGCATCGTCGTCGCGCATCCCGACCCGGCCATGATCGGCAAGACGGTCGATCCGGCCGACCCGATCAGCGGCATCGTCACGACCGCACTTGCCGACGGCGCCGCCAAGGAAGCCGACACCACCGGCACCGACGGCACAGCCATCCGGCAGACGGCCCAGCCGTTCAGCGTCGCGGGGACCGCGGATCGCTGGGTGGTGATCGCGAGCGTGCCGGTGGCGACGCTCGAGGCGGCCCTGAACCAGGGCCGGATGACCATCATCGCGCTCTCGGCGATCTGCGTGATCGCCGCCTGTGCCCTGCTGTTCGTCCTGATCCGCACGCTTGTGGGCGGTCCGCTCGGCGCGATGGGCCGGACGGTCAAGACGATGGCCGACGGCGACTATTCGGTCACGGTGGCGGGTACGGAGCGGATCGACGAGGTGGGCACGCTGGCCCGCGCCGTCGAGGTGTTCCGCGAGAACGGCAAGAAAGTCGCCGAGATGACCGAGGCCGAGGCGGTGCGCATCATCCGGGACCAGGAAGAGCGGGCCCGCATGATGGCCGAGCTGCAATCCGCATTCGGCGACGTGGTCGATGCCGCGATCGATGGCGACTTCTCCCGGCGCGTGTCGGCGGAGTTTCCCGACCAGGAGCTCAATGCGCTCGCGGGCAGCGTCAACTCGCTGGTCGAGACGGTGGATCGCGGGCTGGGCGAAACCGGCGAGGTGCTGTCGGCGCTGGCGCAGACGAACCTTACCCGGCGTGTCACGGGCCAGTATGGCGGGGCGTTCCAGCGGCTCAAGCAGGACACCAACCTCGTGGCCGAACGGCTCACCGAGATTGTCGGCCAGCTCAAGCAGACCTCGCGCGGGCTGAAGACGGCAACCGGAGAAATCCTGTCGGGCGCGAACGATCTCAGCGAGCGCACCACCAAGCAGGCGGCGACCATCGAGGAAACCTCGGCGGCCATGGAGCAGCTGGCGACCACTGTCGGCGCCAATGCCCAGAACGCGCTGCAGGCAAGCGAGGCGGCAGGGCGGGTGACGCTCGCGGCCGAGCAGGGCGGCCAGGTGATGCAGGAGGCCAATGCGGCCATGGAGCGGATCACCAGCTCCTCGGCCAAGATCTCCAACATCATCGGGATGATCGACGACATCGCCTTCCAGACCAACCTCCTCGCGCTCAATGCCTCGGTCGAGGCGGCACGGGCCGGCGAAGCGGGCAAGGGCTTTGCAGTTGTCGCGGTGGAAGTGCGGCGGCTCGCGCAGTCGGCGGCGGAAGCCTCGGCGGAAGTGAAGGCGCTGATCGAGCAATCGGGCAGCGAGGTGGGCTCCGGCTCGCGGCTCGTGGCCCAGGCAGCCGAAAAGCTCGAGGCCATCCTCGGGGCGGCGCGTTCGTCGAACCAGCTGATGGAAAAGATCGCCAATGACAGCCAGGAGCAGGCGGCGGCGATCGAAGAGGTCAACACCGCGGTCCGCCAGATGGACGAGATGACCCAGCATAATGCGGCGCTGGTCGAGGAGACCAATGCGGCGATCGAGCAGACCGAGGCGCAGGCCTCCGAGCTCGACCGGATCGTCGAGGTGTTCCAGGTGTCGGAGCAGCATGGCGGGATGCGGCGGGCGGCTTAGCCCGGAAGCTGTCGATGGCAACCTTCTCCCCTTGTGGGAGAAGGTGCCCGAAGGGCGGATGAGGGCTATCTCTGCGCGCACACCATCGCTCTTCGCTACGCTCCGATCGCGCAGCCATTGGCTGCGGGACCCCTCATCCGGCGCTGCGCGCCACCTTCTCCCACAAGGGGAGAAGGCAAGGGGAGGGCTCAGCTCAAAGCGGCCGCGACCAGCGCCTTGGCGTGCAGGTCGGTGGTGTCGTAGGTCGGGAGCGGGCTGACGCTGTCGTCGATCAGCATGCAGATCTCGGTGCAGCCGAGGATCACGGCTTCGGCGCCGCGGGCTTGCAGCCGGGTGATGGCGTCGATGTAGATGCGGCGGGACTCGTCGCGCACGATGCCGAGGCAGAGTTCCTCGTAGATGATGCCGTTGAGGTTGGTGATGCCGACATCGGGCACCAGGACCTCGAGGCCGCGCTGCTCCAGCCCCTCGATGTAGAAGCGCTTCTCCATGGTGAAGCGGGTGCCCAGCAGCCCGACCTTGCCGATGCCGTCGGCCAGCAGGGCATCGGCGGTGGGGGCGGAGATGTGGACGAAGGGGACATTCAGCGCAGCGACGATCTGCGGGGCGCAGATGTGCATGGTGTTGGTGGCCAGGCCGATGACGCCGGCGCCCTGGGCCTCAAGCGAGGCGGCGATGCGTGCGAGAATCGCGCCGGCGCCCTCCCAATCACCCGCCCGCTGCATCGCCTCGATGGGGGCGAAATCGACCGAGTGGACGATCACGGGCGCCGAGTGCAGGCCACCCAGACGGGCTGCTGTCTCGCGATTGAGGATGGCGTAGTAGTGAGCCGTGGATTCCCAGCTCATGCCGCCGATGAGGCCGATGGTTTTCATGCGGTTGCTTCTAGCGCGCCCCGGCGTGGACCGGGAGTGAATTCGCCCGGTGGCTAGCCCCGAACGCCGGCCGGCACTTTGCGGAAGGCGTCGACGACCTGCAGGTAGGCGTCGCGCTTGAAGGGGACGATGAGGTCGGGGAGCTTTTCCAGTTCCTCCCAGCGCCACTTGTCGAACTCGGCCGGGTGAGCGCCGCCACCGGGGGTCTCGACGTCGATCTCGCTCTCCTCGCCGGTGAAGCGGAAGGCAAACCAGCGCTGGCGCTGGCCGCGATACTTGCCCTTCAGCGCGATGCCGAGGGCCTCGTCGGGCAGGTCGTAATAGATCCAGTCCGGCGCCTCGGTGATGAGGTCGGCGGTCCGGATCGAGGTTTCCTCGTAGAGTTCGCGCCAGGCGGCGTCGATGGCGCTCTCGCCCTTGTCGATGCCACCCTGCGGCATCTGCCAGGGGGCGCCGAGCGCGGCCGAGCTTTCCGGGTCGCCCTCGGCCTTGCGGCGGCCGATGAAGACGCGGCCTTCGCGGTTGAACACAGCAACCCCGACACAGTCGCGGTAGGGCATGTCTTCGCGGCGTGGCATCAGCTGTCTCCCATCAGAGCACTGGCCGGTACGAGGTCGATGCCCTTGCCGGCAAGGTCGGCGGCCCAATCGGCAATGGCTTCGATCGATACGGGCAGGGCGGAGACGATGCCGATGGCGGAACCCGATTGCAACGCCTTCTTCTCGAGGTCCTGCAGCGCGGCCAGGATCGGTTCGCGGGCCGGGTTGGCGTCGACAAGGGCGTCGATGCGCGCGAAGGGGACGCGGTTGGCGCGCGCCAGTTGCGGCGCCAGCGAGCGGTTGGACGAGCCGTCGTCGAGATAGCCGAGACCGCGCGCGCCCAATTCTTCCATCACAGGGGCGAAATCGGCGCCGGACGAGGTGAAGCGGGCGCCCATGTTGTTGATCACGCCGACATAGCCCGGGAAACGGCTCATGACGTGGAAGAGCTTCTGCAAGTTGTCGCGCGGCGCCTGGCCGGTGAGCAGGGTGTCGGGGCCAGGGTCATTGTCGGGATAGTCGAAGGGTTCGAGCGGAACCTCGAGGAAGATCTCGTGTCCGCCCACCCGCGCCGCGCCGACGGTGCGATCGAGCGTCTTGCCGTAGGGAGCAAAGGCCAGCGTCACTTCATCGGGCAGGGCTTCGATGGCCTCGAGCGTGCCGTCGAGGTTCAGGCCGAGGCCCGAGACGACAAGGGCGATGCGCGGCCGGCCATCCCCGGCGACGACGGGGCGCGCATAGGCATCGAACGGACGCAGTCCCGTGGCCGACATGCGCGGAATGGGGCCGAACTCGGTCTCTTCGAGCAGTTCGGGGTCCGTGGCGGCCGGATCGGGAAGAGGATCGGCGTCGCTGACGGAGGTGGCCGAAACCACCGGGACCTGGTCGGCGGGGAACATCTCGGGATCGGCGGTGATGGTCGCGGTGCTCGGGCTCGCCATGGCACCGGCAAGGCTGTTGTTGCCGGTGTTTGCGGCGATGTCGACCGTCGCGCCCGGACGGCCACCGTCGGGATCATCGACCAGCACAACGCGCGCGACGACGCCGATTGCGAGAATGGCGAGAAGGCCCAGGGCGATACGCGTGACGGGGATATGGCGGGGAAGGCGCGGGCCCGAGCGGGCCCTGGCGCTCCGGCGCTTCAAGGGGGCGCTGAGATCGGTCATCGGCGTGCCTCGCGTCCCCGGAGGGACAGAAATGGAGCGGGGCGGCGAATCGCCGCCCCGTCATCAGGCACAGTGCGTGGGCAATGGGTAACGGAGCGTTAACCCTGAGCCCAGATCAGCCCGCGGCCTTGGGCGGGAAGGCCTCGTTGGTCTCGGTGCCCTGGATCAGCTTGATGGCGTATTGCAGCTGGTTGTCCTTGTCGGCCTCGGCCGGGACGTAGACCGACGAGCCGACAGTGGCGCGCTCTTCGGTGCCGCCGCCGATCTCGCCCGGCAGGGCGGCCTCGCCGATGATCTCGTCACGACCCTTGAATTCGTCGGGGACGTCCTGGGTGATGACGATATCGGGCTGGATGCCGGCCGCCTGGATCGAGCGGTTGTTCGGCGTGTAGTAGCGCGCCGTGGTCAGGCGCATGGCGCCATCGGGACCAAGCGGGATGATCGACTGCACCGAACCCTTGCCGAACGAGCGCGTGCCGACGACGGTGGCGCGCTTGTGGTCCTGCAGGGCACCGGCGACGATCTCGGCCGCTGAGGCGGAGCCGCCGTTGACGAGCACGACCATCGGTATCTGGGCGAGCTTCTCGTCGAGCGCGTCCGGCTTGGCGTCGTAGCGCGCGCTTTCCTGCTCGATGCGGCCGCGGGTCAGAACGACTGCGCCCTGCTTGAGGAAGGCGTCGGAGACGAACACCGCCTGGTCGACGAGGCCGCCCGGATTGTTGCGCAGGTCGAGCACGATGCCCTTGGGCGCCTTGCCAAGCTGCTTGTAGGCGTCATCGATGGCCTTCTGGATGCCCGGGAAGGCCTGCTCGGAGAAGCGGGCGAGACGGATCACGGCCACGTCGTCCTGCATGGTGAGGCGGGCGGCGCGGGTCGCGATGATGTCGCGGGTGAGCTCGAAGGTGAGCGGCTCGGATACGCCTTCGCGCACCACGGTCACCTTGATCTTGGTGCCGATCTGGCCGCGCATCTTCTCGACGGCCTGATCGAGGGTCAGGCCCTGGATCTGCGTGCCGTCGAGTTCGACGATGTAGTCGCCGGCAAGGATGCCGGCCTTGGCGGCGGGGGTATCGTCGATGGGAGTGACGACCTTGATCACGCCGTCTTCCATCTGGACCTCGATGCCGAGGCCGCCGAACTGGCCGGAGGTATCCTCCTGGACGTCGGAGTACTCGACCGGCTCCATGTAACCCGAATGCGGGTCGAGCGAGGTCAGCATGCCCTGAAGCGCGGCGTGGATGAGCTTACGCTCATCGGGCGCCTCGACATACTCGGCGCGTATGCGGTCGAAGACCTCGCCGAACAGGTCGAGATCGGAGTAAACCTCGTCCGATGTACGGGGACCGGCGACTTCGGCCGGCGTGTCCTGGGGCGTCTGGTCCTGCGCGATCAGCGGGGCGCAGGCGAGGCCGAGCGTAAACACAGCTGCCATCGAAGCGACAATGCGGAGGGGCGTCAGGCGCATCAAATCATCCACTTTGGGTTGGAACCGAGACCGTCGCCCACCATCCTGTGGGGTCTACCGGCTCGTTGTTCTTTCGCATTTCAATATAGAGGGTCGGGCGGGAGACTCCAGCACTGGTCGCAACGGTACGGCCAATTGTCTGTGACCCCATGGTGCCGACGGGTTCTCCCATCATCACAAACTGACCGATCTGCACATCGACCTTGGCCAGCCCGGCGAGAAGCATGGTGTAATCCTGGCCAGTATTGAGAATGACGATCTGGCCATAATTAAGGTACTCGCCGGCAAATAGCACCCAGCCATCGGCCGGGGACACCACCTGGGCGTCGGCGCGGGTGACGACCGAGAGGCCGCGCGAGATGCCGCCGAAGCCGTCGCCGGCGCCATAATCGATCACGGTCACGCCGCTCGAGGGCATGGTGAGAAAGCCCCTGGCCTGGGCGAAGGGCACGGCAGGCTCGCTGCGGTCGGTATTGGCGAGGGCGAGGCGCACCGTCTCCTGGTCGAGGGTCGGCGCGGGGCCGCCGGCATTGGCGGTCGCAGTTGCCTCGGCGGCAGCGTTGACGGCGACGGCGCGCTTCTGCAGATCGTCGATCAACTGCTTGAGCGAGGTCGCCTTGTCGGCGAGGGCCTGGGCCTCGGCCTCCTCGGCGGCCAGCGCGATCGTGGCCCGGTTCTCGTTTTCCTTGCGGGCGGCGATCAGGCTCGCGATGCGAAGCTGCTCCTCCTCGAGGATGTGCAGATTGGCTTCGAGCTGCTCCTGCTGCTTGACGGCAGCGGACTTGATCTCGCTGAGCTTGGCGAGGTCGGCCATCACAAGATCGGCCTTGCCCCGCAGCTCGGGCAGGATGGCCGAGATGAGGATGGCCGAGCGGGCGGAGCCGAGGGCGTCGGACGGGTTGACGATCAGGGCCGGCGGCGGGTTGCGCGAGATGCGCTCGAGCGCGGCGAGGACGTTGGAAATGTTGGCATCGGCGCCGTCGAGGCGGCCGCGCACTTCGAGCTCCTGGACGATGAGGTCGCCGAGCTTTTCCTCGAGCACAGCGATGTCGCCCTCGGCGCGCTTGACGCGAGCGGCGGCGGCGATCAGCGCGGCATTCTGCTTGGTGCGATCGCCCTGCATGTCGACGATCTCCTTCTTCAGGGCGTCGGCGCGCTCCTTGGAAATGGAGATCGAGGCCTCGATCTGGTCGAGCGCCTGCTGCTGGGCCGCCATCTCGGGGTCGGCGGGAGCGGCTGGAGCCGTGGAATCGACCGAGGGGCGCAGGTTCAGGTCGGTCGCCGGGGCTAGGGCGGCGGGCGGTTCGCCGGCGGCCGGAGCGGGCGTGGTGACCTCGGGGGCCGGCGCTGCCGGTTCGGTGGACTGCTGGGCGAGGCTCGCGGTGCCGAGCACAAGCGCCAGGAGGGTACCTCCAGCGACAGCATGTCTCGACCAGCCTTTTGCCGGCATCAGATCTTCAGTCCCATCCGAATCATGATTGTGCGACCATAGCGCAGAAGGCCCTTATCCCGACGTTTTGTCTTTTGCGTGGCCTGCTCGTCAGCCGACGAGGCGCCCAGCAGCTCAGCCAGCCGCAACCAGTCCGAGTTCCGCATCAGTCGCGCCGGGACCATACTTGTCCTTGGGCGGCCACGGGCGCACACGCCAGCTCGGCTCGAAGACGAAGCTGGAGAGCGTCCGGCCCATCGGCAGCGCGCCGTTGCCTGCGCCGCGCGCATAGTCATAGTAGGCCTTCACCACTTCCTCGCTGCTCACCTGCTGCGCTGCAGGATGCGCGAGGCAGGCGGCGCGCCAGCGGCGGACCCGTTCATAGCCCTCGGCCGGCAGGTCGAACGCCTCGAAATACTCGAGGAACGAGAAGCGCACGAACATGGGGGTGAAGACGGCCTCCGCCAGCCCGAAGCGGTCGAACAGGAACGTCCCGTCGGGATTGTGGGTCGCAAGAAACGCCTCGATCCGCCGATACTGGGCCAGGACCGCGTCATGCAGCGCCACGCGCCGGGCCGGATCCTGGTTCATCACCAGCCGGTAGCCGCTCGATGTGAAGTCGCCCTCCATGGCGATCAGCATGTTCTCGACGGCCCGCTCGTAGGGCGTCGCCCGGGCAATCGGCGTTTCGGGGAAGATCTCGTCGAAATAGCGGAGGATGACGAGGCTTTCCTTCAGCACCCCGTCCGCAGTTTCGAGGATCGGCAGTGCAGTGCTGCCGCCGCTCAGTTTCAGCAGTTCAGCCGAGCGGGGGCGCGTGATGTCGACGACCGAGAACGTCACCGCGTCCCGCCGTCCTTTCAGGGCCAGCATGATCTCGAGCCGCTGCGAGAAAGGGCAGACGGGAATGTGGTGGACGATCGGCTTCTGCATGCTTGTCTTCACTGACGTTTCGACGAGCCGTCACTCCCGATGGTAGGGGTGGCCCGACAGGATGGTGGTGGTGCGATAGAGCTGCTCGGCCAGCATGATGCGGACCAACTGGTGCGGCCAGGTGAGCGGAGAAAAGCTCAACGTCAGGTCGGCTTCCTGGACGAAGGCAGGATCGAGCCCGTCGGCGCCGCCGATGACGAAGCTGACGGCCGGGCGGCCATCATCGCGCCAGCGGGCGAGCTGGGTGGCGAATGCGGCAGAGCCAATGGTCTTGCCGCGTTCGTCGAGGGCGATGCGGATGCCTTCGGGAAGGGCGGAGCGCAGCGTCGCGCCCTCGTCGGCCTTGCGGCTATCGGCTGTCGCGGCGCGCGACTCGGCGAATTCGAGGATATCGAAGCCGGTGAGCGCAAGCGGTTTGCCGGCCGCCCGGGCGCGGTCGAGATAGCGCGAAACCAGTTCGCGCTCGGGGCCCTGCTTCATCCGGCCGATGGCGGCTATGGCAATGCGCAAGGCGGGACGGCCGCAGGTTGCCTAGCGGCCGTCGGCGGCGAAATCGACCGCCCACATCTTCTCGATGTTGTAGAACTCGCGCACTTCGGGCCGGAAGATATGGACGATGACGTCACCGGCATCGACCAGCACCCAGTCCGCGTGCGGCAGGCCCTCGATCCGCGGCTTGCCGAAGCCATGCTCGCGCAGCGCTTTCACCAGCTGGTCGGCGACTGCACTGACGTGACGGTTCGAGCGGCCGGACGTGACGACCATGTGGTCGGTCAGCGACGACTTGCCGGCGATATCGATGGCGACGGTCTGCTCTGCCTTGGCATCGTCAAGGCTTTTCAGAACCAGATCGATCATGTGGGGTTCCGGGGCAATTTCGGCCGCCGGGGCGGTTTCGGTGTTCTTCCTGGGCTGAGCCATCAAGCGGCCTCAGCCCATGCGACACAAGCATGGGTCATGCGTGTTTCAGCTGTCCTTGGTTGTTGGGTCGAAAGGCTCGCAACTGCGTAGCTATCGGTGCAATCCCATCTTTAGTGGCAAAAATAGCCACTACACTCTCAATATGACGCTTTGCGCCCCGTTCTGCAAGGCGAGCGGTCGATTCAATTTGCCTCGGCAGTGCGGCGGGCGCGGATCGCGCTCGAAGACTGGGGTGAGGTGATGCCGTGGAGATACACCCAGGCGGGGGGCTCGCGCGAGGCCAGCGCCTCGGCTTCGGCTTCGGGCAGGCGGTGCTTCTTGAGTGCGACGGCGGCCTTCGAAACCGTGGCGCGGAAGGTCGAGCCGGGGCGGGCATAGACGGCGATCGGCATCAGCGCCGCGATATCCTGCCAGCGCTCCCAGCGGTCGAACTGGCTCAGATTGTCGGCCCCCATGATCCAGACGAAGCGGGTGTCGGGACAGGCGGCGACGAGCCATTCGAGCGTATCGACGGTGTAGCGGAAATTATGCACGGCCTCGACGCCGGTGGCGTGGATACGGGGGTTGGCGGTGAGCTCGCGGGCCGCGTGGACGCGGGTCTCGAGCGGGGCCAGTTCGTCATGGTCCTTCAGCGGATTGCCCGGGGTGACGAGCAGCCAAACCGCGTCGAGGGCGAGGCGCTTCAGGCACTGCTCGGCGACGAGCCGGTGGCCCTCGTGGATCGGGTTGAAGCTGCCGCCGAAGAGGCCGACGCGCAGGCCGGAGCCGCAGGGGGGGAGGGCGGTTATGTCGGGGGGGAGGGTCATGTGCGCCTGGCATCCCTCGCCGGCCGCGGGGCGCCCCTCACCCCGACCCTCTCCCCAGAGGGGCGAGGGGGCGTTGTTGCACGGGCGGTGGTCCTATCGTCCCCTCGCCCCTCCGGGGAGAGGGCCAGGGTGAGGGGCCTGGCCAAGTGCTCTGGGTTCAAGGCCTTGTCTGTCCGTTGCCTTCGACGAGGTATTTGAACGAGCAGAGCTGCTCGACGCCGACCGGGCCGCGGGCGTGGAACTTGCCGGTGGCGATGCCGATCTCGCCGCCGAAGCCGAATTCGCCGCCGTCGGCGAACTGCGTCGAGGCATTGTGGAGCAGGATGGCGCTGTCGATCTCGTTGAAGAAGCGGGCGACGGAGGCCGGGTCCTCGGAGATGATCGCCTCGGTGTGGTGCGAGGAGTACTTGCCGATATGTGCGATGGCCTCGCCGACATCGGCGACGACCTTCACCGAGAGTATCGCGTCCTCATACTCGGTGCGCCAGTCTTCCTCGGTGGCGGGACGGGCCGCGGGGACCATCGCCATCACGGTTTCATCGCCGCGAATCTCGCAGCCCCTGGCGATCAGGGCGTCGATGACGGGCTTGAGGTGAGTGGCGACCACATCCTTGTGGACGAGCAGCGTCTCGGTGGCGCCGCAGATGCCGGTGCGGCGCATCTTGGCGTTGACGGTGACGGACACGGCCATGTCGAGCGTGGCCGAGCTGTCGATATAGGTGTGGCAGATGCCTTCGAGGTGAGCGAAGACGGGCACGCGCGCCTCTTCCTGGACGCGCGCGACGAGCGTCTTGCCGCCGCGCGGCACGATGACGTCGATGCTGCCACCGAGCCCGCGCAGCATCTCGCCGACGGCGGCGCGGTCGGTGGTGGGGACGATCTGGATCGCATCGGCCGGCAGGCCCGCGGCCCGCAAGCCCTCGACGAGGCAGGCGTGGATGGCGCGGGTCGAGTTCACGCTGTCCGAGCCGCCGCGCAGGATCACCGCATTGCCGGCCTTGAGCGTCAGCGCGCCGGCATCGGCGGTGACGTTCGGGCGGCTCTCGAAGATGACGCCGATGACGCCGAGCGGGGTGGCGACGCGGCGGATGTTGAGACCGTTGGGTCGGGTCCAGTCGGCGAGGACGCGTCCGACCGGATCGGGCAGATCGGCGATGGTGCGCAGGCCCTCGATGATGCCGTCGATGCGCTTGTCGTTGAGCTGCAGACGCTCGAGGAAGGCCTTGGAGATGCCCTTGCCTTCGGCGGCGCGCATGTCGAGCGCGTTGGCCGAGAGGATGTCGTCGCGCCGGCTGTCGAGCGCGTCGGCGGCGGCGTGGAGCGCCCTGGTCTTGGTTGTGGGATCGGCGAAGGCGAGCTTGTCGGCGGCAGCGCGGGCGCGGCGGCCGATCTCGAGCATCATCGCCTCGAGGCTCTGACCCTGCTCGCCGAAGACTGCTTGGATGATTGCCATCAGACTTTGGCCTCCAGGCCCATCAGCACCACCATGTTGTCACGGTGGACCATTTCGGAGCGCGTGCCTATCCCGAGAAGGTCGGATACGGACTTCGAGTTCTTGCCCTTGACGATATCGGCCTTCTCGCGGCCGAGACCGGCAAGGCCGCGGGCGATCTCGCGACCGTCAGGATCGAAGATGGCGACGGCGTCGCCGCGTTCGAAATCGCCGGTGACGCGAGTGACCCCGATCGGCAGCAGGCTGCGGCCATCGAGCAGGGCCCGGGCGGCGCCGGCATCGACGTGGATCGAGCCGAGCAGTTCGAGATGGCCCATGATCCAGCGCTTGCGCGCCTGGGCGCGCGTTTCGACGGGCGCGAACAGGGTGTGACGCACGCCTTCGGTCAGGGCGTGCAGCGGATGCATTTCGGTGCCCTTGGCGATGATCATGGCGGTGCCGGCCTGAGTCGCGATCTTGCCGGCTTCCACCTTGGTGGTCATGCCGCCTCGGCTGAGATGGCTCGCGGCGCCACCGGCCATGGCGTCGATCTCGGGCGTGATCGCTGAGACGAAGGGCATATGCGCGGCGGTGGGATCCTTGGCGGGCGGCGCCGTGTAGAGGCCGTCGACATCGGACAGCAGGATCAGGCAATCGGCCTCGATCATGGTGGCGACACGGGCGCTAAGGCGATCATTGTCGCCATAGCGGATCTCGGCTGTAGCGACGCTGTCGTTCTCGTTGATGATCGGGATGGCGCCGAGCCCGAGGAGGGTCGAGATGGTGGTGCGGGCGTTGAGGAAGTAGCGCCGCTCCTCGGTGATGTTGGGTGTCAGCAGGATCTGGCCGGTGACGATACCGTGCTTGCCGAGCGCATCGGCCCAGGCCTGGCTGAGGGCAATCTGGCCGGCGCTGGCGGCGGCCTGGCTCTGGTCGAGCGGCAGTACCTTGGCGTCGAGCCCGAGCAGGCGCCGGCCGAGTGCGATGGCGCCCGACGAGACGATGACGAGCGAGACGCCGAGCGCCTTGAGTTCGGCAAGGTCCTCCGCGAGGGCCGCGAGCCACTCGGAGCGGAGCTTGCCGGACGTGCCATCAACGAGCAGGGCCGAGCCGATCTTGATGGTGAGGCGCCGGTAGGGCGCGAGGGCGTTGGTCATGCTGCACCGCCGGTGCTTGGGGTGAGGCTACGGACCATCGACATCAGGGTGTCCAGGTCGGCTGGGTCTTGCGGCGTTCGGCTTCATCGCGTTCGGCCTTGTCCGCATCGATCGCGGCCACGACCTTGAACAGCACTTCGCGCACGCCCTCGCCGGTCACGGCGGAACAGGTCAGCACGTCGGTCTTCGAGAGCCGCTTCAGCGTCTTGATCTTGTCCTTGAGCTCGTCGGGATCGATGGCGTCGATCTTGTTGAGGACGACCAGCTCGGGCTTGTCGGCAAGGCCGTCGTCATAGGCCGCAAGCTCGCCGCGGATGGTCTTGTAGGCGGTCTTGATGTCCTCCTGCGTGCCGTCGATGAGGTGCACGAGGATGGAGCAGCGCTCGATGTGGCCAAGGAAGCGGGTGCCGAGGCCGAGGCCGTCGGAGGCGCCCTCGATGAGGCCGGGAATATCGGCGAGGACGAAATCGCGGTCATCCACGGTGACCACGCCCAGATTGGGGTGGAGCGTGGTGAACGGGTAGTCGGCGATCTTGGGCTTTGCCGCCGACACCGCGGCAAGGAAGGTCGACTTGCCGGCGTTGGGCAGGCCGACGAGGCCGGCGTCGGCGATGAGCTTCAGGCGCAGCCAGATCCACTTTTCGGTACCGACGAGGCCCGGGTTGGCGCGGCGCGGCGCCTGGTTGGCGCTGGTCTTGAAGTGGGCGTTGCCGAAGCCGCCATTGCCGCCGGAGAGCAGGACGATCTCCTGGCCGATCTCGGTGAAATCGGCGATCAGGGTCTCGTTGTCTTCCTCGAACACCTGGGTGCCGACCGGCACCTTCATGATGATGTCGTCGCCCTTGGCGCCGTGGCGGTCCTTGCCCATGCCATGGTGGCCGGTGCCGGCCTTGTAGTGCTGCTGAAAGCGGTAGTCGATCAGCGTGTTCAGCCCATCGACGCAGCGGATGATGACATCGCCGCCGCGACCGCCGTTGCCGCCATTGGGGCCGCCGAACTCGAGGAACTTCTCGCGCAGGAAGCTGACCGAGCCGGCACCGCCATTGCCCGAGCGCACAAAGACTTTGGCCTGGTCGAGAAATTTCATTTCGTACTTTCCTGGGCGACCGGCCGATGGGCCAGCCAGGCGGCACGTGTCAGTTCGGTGTCGATATGGCGCACCTCCTCACCGCGCGCAAGGCAAAGCCGCATGGAGGTGCCGATCTCGGCAAAACCCATCTTCTTCTGGATGGCGAGCGAGGCCTTGTTGAAGTGGAAGACGCCGGAGCCGACGCTCATGGCGGCCGTGTTCTCAAAGTACCAGTCTACTGCTGCGCGGACAGCTTCGCTCATCAGGCCGCGGTTCCAGAAGGGCTGGGCCAGCCAGTAGCCGAGCACCGTCCCCTCGATGTCGCGGTGGAAGCCGACATTGCCGATGGCGCCCTCGCCTTCGAGGTCGATCATGAACGCCGTCTCGCTCGCCGGCCGGTCGGGCCGCCAGGTCCTGAGCCAGGCTTTCGCGTCGGAGAGCCGATAGGGATAGGGCACGCGCGCGAGGTTGCCCGAAACGGCAAAGTTGTCGAGGAAGCGGGCGACGCGGGCGGCATCGTCGAGCAGCGGCTGGCGCAGCGTGAGGCGGGGGGTGCGAATAGATACGTCCATCAGTCTCTCCGCAGACTCTTGCGCGCGGTTTCGAAGTCGGCGCGGACCAGGCTCGTGTTGACGTGCTCGACTTCGCGCCGCTGCGAGGCGGCGAAGCGCATGTCGCGAACGCCCGTGTCGACGAAGCCCAGCTTCTTCTGGACGCGCAGCGAAGCCTCGTTGCCAACGTGCGCCCCCGACGGCACTACACTGTGCGGCAGTAGCGCAAAATGCCAGTCGAGCAGCGCCTCGCTGGCCTCGGTCATGTATCCGTGCCCGTGGTGGCGGCGCGCGAGCCAGTAGCCCAGTTCCTTGCCGATCCCGAGGACGCCGATCAATCCGGTGCCGGGGAGGTCGATGGCAAATTGCGCGGCTCCCGGCCGCGCCGGCTGCTGCATCGCAATCCAGTCCGTGGCGTCAGCGTCGGTGTAGGGGTAGGGCACCACCGTGAGATAGCCCGTCACGCCATAGTCGTTGAGCCCCGCGACAATGGCGGGAATGTCGCTTTCGACCTGGGGCCGGAGCAGGAGCCGGCTCGTCCTGATGGTCAGGTCCATTTGGGCTGCTCCAGCTCGAGGAAGGCCACGAGCTTACCGGCATTCTGCCCCACCGGGTCGGGCCCCTCGCCGAGACGCTGGAAACCGGCTTTTCCCAGTACGTTGAGCGAACCCAGATTGGTGACCAGGGCGCGGGCCTTGATCCTGGGGAACAGGCGGGTGGCAAACGCTGCCTCGAGCAGGCCTTTCACGGCCTCGCTCATGATGCCCTTGCCCCAGTAGGGTTCGCCCAGCCAGTAGCCGAGTTCGGGCGGCTGCCCCTCGTGGAAGTGGAAGCCGACCACGCCGATGAACTGCTCATCGAGGGTAATGGCATAGGGACGCTCATCGGGCCGCTGCGCGATGAGTTCGACAAAGGCGATGCCGTCGGCCCGGGTATAGGGGTGGGGCAGGCGGGCCAGAACCTCGTAGATCTTGAGGTTGTCGGCGAGCTTGACCAGTGCGGGCACGTCGCCGCGGATGGGCGCGCGCAGCACGAGGCGGGGCGTCTCGATGCGGTGCGGCAGGGCATCGCGCTGCCGCCGCGCCGCAAGCTGAGCCGTAGCCTCGGCCAGCGCCCTGGCCTGGGCGGCCGGACCCATCAGATGGGACCGGCGCTTGGGGAGAATGTCGTCCTCGATCTCTTTCATCACGCGATCCTCCGCGTCGGATCGACCGAGGACTGCCGGTCCTCGGTCCACACGATCACCTCGCCGTCGCGCAGCGCGCGATAGCGCAGACCGCGGCTGCAGAGGTGGCGGACGGCCCTTTCGGCAGCCGCGCACTCGGGATGGGGTGAGCGATAGTGCGGAACGATGGCATGATCGATGAGTCCCAGGCCATCCCAGACGACCTCGGGATCGTAGCCGGCCGGCACCTCGTCGGGATCATCCATCAGATGGATGCCTTCGAGGCTCGGGGCGGTCACCACCGCTCCGGCCGAGAAACCGCCATAGACGATCTCGTCATTGTCCAGCATGTCGGTAATCACGTCATCGAATCCCGACTGCTTCATGGCACGGCGGAGGACGAACGCATTGCCGCCGAGGACCCAGACGAGGTCGAAGCCCGAAAGGGTGGTTCTCAACCCTTCGGGATTGCCGAAGTAGTCGCGCAGGTCGAGCAGGGTGGACATGAGGCCGAGCGAGGCGAGCTCGGCGGCCGGATCGTAGCCTTCGCGTCGGTAGAGCTGCCGCGCGGCCTCGGGGATATGGTCGAGTGCGTTCTCGACGATTGCGGTGCGCCGGCCGTTTCCCAACAGGGCCAGCAATGAACCGGCGCGGTCGCCGATCCGGTAGGAGCTCAGGTACAGTCTCATTTTCAGCCGCCCTCACGACGAAAAAGACAAAAGGGGAACCGGATTCCGGCTCCCCTTGGGTCTTGTCGCGCGGTCGACTGCCTAGTCGCCTTGCCGGGGAGCGGGTCTCCGGCAGGGGTTGCTAGGCCTCACCGGGTTATTCTGCTGCTTCTGCTGCCGGGAGTACCGACACGTAGACTTTGGCGTTGGCGCGGGTTTTGAACGCCACGGTGCCGGGAATGAGGGCGTAGATGGTATGGTCGATGCCCATACCGACGCCGCTGCCCGGATGCCACTTGGTGCCGCGTTGGCGGATGATGATGTTGCCGCCGATGACGGACTCGCCACCGAACTTCTTGACGCCGAGGCGTCGGCCAGCCGTATCGCGACCGTTGCGGGAGGAACCGCCTGCCTTCTTATGTGCCATCGGTTACTCTCCTTATTCCTTGTCGGCCTTGGGAGCTGCCTTCTTGGCAGCGGCCTTCTTCTCGGTCGCGGGCTTGTCACCAGCGTCGGCAGCGGCCTTCTTGGGCGCTGCCTTCTTGGCGGGAGCCTTGGTCTCGGTCGCGTCAGCAGCCGGAGCCGCCTTCTTGGCCGAGGCCTTCTTCGGCGCGGCGGCCTTGAGCGCAGCGGCGGTAGCCGACGGCTTGCCGGCGGCCTTGGCGTGCTTCGCCTCGATCACGCTGGCGGTCTCGGCGGCGGCGGCGGCGCGCTTTTCGGCGCGGGCCTTGGCGATCTCGTCGACCTTCGTGGTCGGCTTGGCGCCACCCACGAGGATTTCGGTGATGCGCACGGTCGACAGACGCTGACGATGGCCGTTGCGGCGATCGTAGTGCTGGCGGCGCTCCTTCTTCAGGATGATGACGGTGCGCTCTTTTTCCGTGGCGATGAACTGGCCTGCGACCAGGGCACCTTCCACGAGGGGCGCGCCAACGGTGACATTGTCGCCGTCGCCAACCATGAGGATCTGGTCGAAGGTGACCACATCGCCGGGCTGAGCGTCGATCTTCTCGATCTTCACCACATCATTGGCGGCAACCTTGTATTGCTTGCCGCCGGTCTTGATCACTGCAAACGTCATTCGCGTGCCGGGTTTCCCCGGCCTCCGTGTTGTCGCGCCCTGTGGCGCCGCAGGCGATGCCTGATCCTGCGGACTTCGAGATACGGCCGACTTGTGTCGGCGGCGGCCTCGGACAGCGGTTGAATAAACCAAAAATGCGCGCAGCAGACGCCGCACGCAATTCGAGCGGCCTTATCGATGCAAACGGACCACGAGTCAAGGCCGGAAGGACGATCCGGAGGGGCCGGGGTCAGGCCGGATACCACTCGGCGAGCCGGACCTCGGCGGCGTTGCCGATCAGTTCGACCACCTTGTCCAGTTTGCCGCCCTGGTAGTGGTAGGGATAGACCACCGCCGGTTTGAAGGCGGTGACTGCGGCGGCCAGCTGCTCGGCGCTCATCGTGTAGGGCAGGTTCATGGGCAGGAAGGCCACGTCGATGGCCTCGAGCGCCCGCATCTCCGCAGTGTCCTCGGTGTCGCCGGCGACATAGATGCGCTTGCCGCCGATGTTGAGCACGTAGCCGTTCCCGACGCCTGGCGGGTGGTAGCGCTGGCGCGCCTCGGTCGTGTTGTAGGCGGCGATCACATCGACCGGGATGCCGGCGAACTCGGCGCTCGCGCCATTCGCAACCGCCGTCGCCCGCTCCTTGAGCGCTGCGGGGAGGCGAGCGAACACTTCCTCGGAGGTGAGGATCGGCGCCGTGTCGCCGGCGACGGCATTGAGCGTCGCCATGTCGAAATGGTCGCCATGGGCATGGGTGATGAAGATGGCCGTGGGGGGAGGCAGGCCCTCGAAGGGCGCGGGTCCACCGGCCGGATCGAAATAGAGGGCGCTATCGCCGATGGTCAGGACGAGGCTCGCGTGCCGCACGGGGATGATGGAGAGATCGCCGGCCGAGGTGGTGAGCACATTGGGCTCTGCCGCGAAGGCGGGGCGGATCGTGCCGAGGATGGGCAGACCGGCAAGGCCAAGCAGGACGTCGCGTCGTTTCAGCATCGAAAACTCCTCAATGGGGGCGGATGGCAATCAGGCGCAGGCGTAGATCGGCGGCCGTCGCCGCCTCGGCATCGAGAACACGAGGCTTGTGCTCGGCCTGCCAGCGGGCGAGCGACCAGTCCTCCCCCGTATCGGCGACGGTGATCACGGGGAGATAGGCGTCGGCCTCGAACAGCTCCTCCTCGACCATCGCCGCTACGGTACCGCGCCGGTACTCCTCACCCTCGAAGGCATCGAGCAGGTCGCGTTCGAAGGGTGTGAGGTCGGTGAGCAGCAGTCCCTCCGCTGCTGCGCCGGGCACGCGGATCAGCGCAGGGTAGATGCGACCGGGGTAGTGCACGGCGCGGAATCCCGGCGCGCGCGCCACATGCACCTTCTCGCCCCGCAGCGGCCGGTCGAGTATCCCGGCGAGCAGATCGGGATCGCGCAGTGTACCGTAGACGAAGAGGGGCAGGTGCATGAGAAAGGGCGCCAAAGACTGTTGCAGCAGCACAATTGCTATGCCATAAGCCCGCCCGTCTCGACCAGCCGCGGCAACGCGAGCTCGACCTCGCGGAGAGGTGGCAGAGTGGTCGAATGCACCGCACTCGAAATGCGGCGTGGGGGCAACTCCACCGGGGGTTCGAATCCCTCCCTCTCCGCCACTTCCTGTCTTTAGTCACTGGCAAGACGGAAATCCCAGGTACTGCGGAACTCTCGTAACGCCTGCGCATGACCTCTCCGCTACATCAGGAAAAGAACGAGATCTGGCGGTGCCGGCAAGTGCTCCGGAAGGATTGCCGGGAGATCCTTGGCAAGACCGAGTTCAAGGAGGGCTTGGGCACCAAGGATGACGCGTTGGCACGCCTTCGGACCAGCGAACGCGATCCACACTGGCGAGGGTCTCCATAAGCTGCGGCAGGCCGCGACCGCCGAGTATAGGTTTGGCCACAGCGACGCATTTTGCTCTGGCTGGGGACTCGTGCGCCGCCCGATGCCGCCGTTCTCGTCGGCTTCCTCCTCAAGAGGAACGACGAGACGTCCATGCGCTGAATCAGCTCCTCGCCGCTTTGACGGCCGGCGCTTCCGGTGGTCGACGACTGTACCCGTGAGTGCCTGACGGCTCGTCGCCGATACGCAGATGTCTGGCCTGAGGGTCGCCCGCGGGCTAGAGACGCTCGTGGCCGACTCGGAATGATCGTCTCTGGCAACGGCACCGAGTTCACCGCGAGCGCCATCCTGGGCATCGCGGACAGGCAGCGGATCGACCGGCGCCATCGCTCCGGCAATCCGATCCAGAACGCATTCATCGAGAGCTTCAACGGGCGACTACGGATGCGGTGCTCAGCGAGACACTCTTCCCCTCGCGCCCGCAGGCGAGGACGGAGTGGCGAGTGGCGGCCGACCACGACCTCAACCGACCGCGCTACCGGCTCGGTTGGCTGACGCCTGGCGAATGCGCCGACACCTTCAAACCCGCGACGGACCTGGCGCTGCGTTCCTCCTTGCCAGCCCTCGTCGCCCGCCCCGGCCAAATCGACCAAAAACCAACGCGAGTCTCCGTCACGTTCGATGGAGTTTTGGGGCAACTTCAAACGCGCAGCAAACTTTCTGACAATCTCGTCGGCGGAGGTGTTGACAGACAGAAATGTCTCGCATACAACCCGCCACGTTGACGACGCCGAGCACTTGCTGCTCCCACTGTTCAGCGCTCACTGAAAGGGCAGATTTGCTGCCGGGCAACCGGGACCAGATCATTGTCCTCGAAATTCGGAAGCTGTGCTTCCACCGACGCCGCCGTCGCGAGACGTATCCGGGGTCAGCTCTTTGACATTGTGAAGATTGAAGAAAGAGAAACGTGGACGGCGAGGTTCTTGCGG